>NZ_CAHJXR010000001.1 GCF_903645355.1 Schaalia sp. Marseille-Q2122
GTGGATGGTTTGGCCGGTTGTGGTGTCCCAGATGCGGGCGGTGGCATCTTCGCTGGTGGTGAGGATGGTGGTGCCGTCGGGGCTGTAGGCACCGGAGGTCACCGGGCTGGTGTGGCCGGTGAGGGTGTGGATGGTTTGGCCGGTTGTGGTGTCCCAGATGCGGGCGGTCTTGTCGTAGCTGGTGGTGAGGATGGTGGTGCCGTCGGGGCTGTAGGCGCCGGATACCAACGTCCTGGTGTGGCCGGTGAGGGTGTGGATGGTTTGGCCGGTTGTGGTGTCCCAGATGCGGGCGGTCTTGTCGCGGCTGGTGGTGAGGATGGTGGTGCCGTCGGGGCTGTAGGCGCCAGATACCACCCAGTTGGTGTGGCCGGTGAGGGTGTGGATGGTTTGGCCGGTTGTGGTGTCCCAGATGCGGGCGGTGGCATCTTCGCTGGTGGTGAGGATGGTGGTGCCGTCGGGGCTGTAGGCACCAAAGCGCACCGGGCTGGTATGGCCGGTGAGGGTGGAGGGGGAAGGAAAGCCGAGCTGGAGGTTGGGAGCGCTTCGCGCCCCAAGGGGAAGGCCCGGTACCGCCCTACAGTCGATCAGGTCGGTTTGGTAGCAGTCGGCCGTGTCTGTGGAGCACGCTAGAAGTGCCGAGTTCCTGAAGGTCGCGCCCGCAAGCGTCGATTCGTCGAACGAGGTGTTCGTCATCTCGCAGCCGACGAAGGAAGCGGCGGTCAGGTCGCAGGCCGCGAAGCTCGCGCTGTCGAGCAGCAGGCCCTGAAAGCGAGCGTGGCGGAACGAGGCGCCGTCGAGGCGAGCGCCAGAAAGGTCCAGTTGGGTTGATGCCTGCAGGCGGAAGCCGTCCAGCCTCGCGACTCGTGCGTTGAGACCTCGCAAGTCGGAAATCCGCAGACCGAGCTTGAGGGCTGCTGCGGCAAAGTTGAGGACGCGGACGCCGGTTTCTTGCCTGCGCCCCAGTTCGGCGAGCGTCGTCAGGCAGGTAGACAGTTCGTCCTCGCGCAGCCCGAGCAGGGCCTCGATAAGGAAGCGCTGCGCCTCGGGGCTGGGGGCAAGGTCGGCCCAGTCCGCCTGGGCGGCGTCGGCTCCCGCTTCGAGCAGGCGCAGGAGGTGCTTGGCCAGGAAATACTCGAGCAGGGACGTGTGCGCGAACCCATAGTCGTCGCCGCTGCGGGTCACGAAGGTTGCGGTGCGCAGGTCGTCCTTCCACAAGCCGGGGAGCCACCTCTCGTAGTGGAGTTCCATGTCCGGGTGCTTCCGCATGAACCGGAGCATCCAGTTTTCGAGGTCCTGCACCTTCCAGGTGCGGCGCCCGCCGCGCCAGAGCTGTGCCGCAAGATCCTCCATCAGCAACAACTTGTGGTCGGGAAGCAGTTCGTGCTTGCCGTCGTCGCGTTTAAGCCACTGTGCCACGAATGACTCATACAGGTCGACGGAACGCATTGTTTCTCCCCGCAGGGCGCGCTGCTGCAGCGGCTCGAGTGCCGTCGTGATCATCCGCAGCAGCATCGGCTGGGTAGAGAGCTCAGTGAGGTTATAGACCGAGCGGATCATGGCCATGATCGAGTCAACCCGGCCTGCACCGACGTTGCTCGCGATGTACTCCCTCACCTGCTCCTGGGTGAACGGCAGCATGTGGAGGACCAGGTAGTCCTCTTCGTTCACGCTCTCGCGTCCCTGGCTGAGAAAGGTGGAGACCTCGTCGCGGAGGGTACGGAAGTAGTGGGTGCGGCAGGAGATCGCTAACTTGGTGGTCGGGTTGTCGCCCGCGATCTGCCACAGGCGCTGGATCAGCCGCTGCCCCTGCTGCTCGGTCAGGTGCACCAGCGCCTCGTCTAGGCCGTCGAAAAGCAGGACGCAGTTCCCCTGGGCCGCCACCTCCAAGACTTCATCGCCAGACGCAGTTCCACCCCTGACATGGGTTCGCTTCATGAGCGCGTCAAGCAACTCGCTCGGGCCCATGTCGTCGACGCTCCGGCCGTTCAGCTCCCGCAGGTCGAAAAGGACGGGGAGGGGGAGCGACGCGTCCTGCTCGCGTGCGTCCAGGAGCTGCAGGGTTAGCTGCTTAAGCGCGGTGGACTTGCCCATGCCCACGTTGCCGAGCAGTGCGGCGAAGCGTGGTGAGCTCTCAGCGCGGTTCTTTGACCACTCCAGCAGGGTTGGTACCGCCTGGACGTGGCGAGGCGTATAGCCCTCCCTGGTGCCCTCTGTCGGATTCTTTGTGAGCCGGTGCTCGGCGTCGTAGTTTCCTTCAGGGTCCGTGTTGTCGAACCGTCCCGTGGAGGCGTGCAACGGAACCTGCGATTCCTTTGCGCCAAGAGCCTTAGCAGTCCTGCGCGCATGCTGTCCCAGCAGGTCGGTGCATGAGAGATATGGAGCCGGGGGCTTCTCCCGGGACAGCGCCTTCTGGACGGCGGCCAGCAGGTCGCCAATCGAATGGCTTCGTTGCGTGTTGTCCTTCTCCTCCCAGGGGTCCCTGTCCCACAGAACGTGCGAGCGCTCGAGTCCTCGCGTTCTTGCAGTGGCTGAGACGGAACGGAGACTGACGATCACGACTGGTCTACCCCACTGGTAGACGATCTCCGGTTCCGGGTTTTTCGGCAGCAAGTACTCCGGTGAAAGCAGGACGATGATCACGTCCGCGCGGCTGCATGCGCTCTCGAGATGCTCGTTGCGGTTTGCGCCCAGCAGAGCGTCAGAAGATGAAGCGAACTCAAAGCCCGGATTGTCCTCGGTGAGACGCAACTCAGTCTTTACCCGCGCCATCAAGTCGGACGCTGGGGAGTCTGGCTGGGACAGCTCATGGAGTGCCGCGCTGAAATAGACGCGAATCGGGCCGGGCACTTGGGCATCCGCTTCGACAACGTCCTTGGGCAGGCCTGCGCGGGCCTCCTTATCCGAGCGCGCTGCGAGTTCGGTTGTCAGAGGGTCGTCGCCCTCAAAGTAGGCCCACTCACTCTTGCGCCTGTCGGCCTCCAGAGAGAACCGAATGCCGGCCTCGGTGGCTGCCTTCCCGACGGTGGACCGGAACTCCCGGAATGCTGATCCCTTCAACGGAGGGCTGTCAGCGGTCGCGGTGGCGGCGATCGCATCGTCGATGCGAATCAGGCCGTCGTCCTGCAACTGGTCGGCGATGGCCTCCACCCGGCGATAGAGAATCGGGCTGAGGTAGTCGCGCAGTTTGGGAAGGGAGCGCTTGACCCCGGCGGGCGTTAGTTGGGTGCTCATGCCTTGCTCCAGTTGGTGGTGCCGTCGGTGGTGAGGACGCGGGCGCGAATCTTGCGGACGAGCGCGTCTACAAAGGCGTTGCGCTCGTTGGTGGGCGTCTGCTCGTAGCTGCGGCCGGAGGAGAAGAACTGCTGCAACTCGTTGAGGCCCTTCCAGTCGATGTTCTTGTCCTGCGGGTCGACGTAAACCAGCTGAACCGGCAGGAACTTGAGCTCCGAACCGTCCTCTTTCTGAAGTTCGATTTCTTCGATGATCTCGCTGGCGAGGAAACCGGGGGAGAGGAACTGCAGCACGTAGTCGGCCTCTGCGACGTGGGCGCGAAGCTGTGCCCTCCAGTTCTCCCCAAGGCTCAACTCCGAGTCATCCCACCACTCGAAGTTGACTCCCTTCTCGATCTTGAGGCGAACCCGAAGGCGATTGACGAGGTCCTCCTTCAACTCCCTGTCACCGGAGTACCAAGAAAGAAACAGCTTGACGGTAAGGACGGGTGCTGGCGTGACGTTCATCGTCTCTCCCTTCGTCGGTGTTACGACAAATCTAGCGCAGGATACAGGCAAACGCAATCATTTACTGACGATCGCCTGACGATTGTCGCCTGCTTCTGCTTGGGGTAGGTGCCCCCAATCGGTGCGTGGGCGGACACAGTGACGACATTGGCGGAATACTTGACGTCGCGTCTGCCTAAGACTTCCTCGCTGCGTTGCGGTTTCGATCCGTAGACACCCTAGAGGCTGTGGTGCCAAAGATAGCTGTGAATGTCAGGGGCGTTTCTGGATAGCAAAAACGCACGCGCTCGCTGTCCAGTTCTTTTTGAGGGTGTCCCCGCTGGCGCGCCGCTAGCACGAGACAGTGCCGGTCGTAGACATCAAGGTATGTATTCACTGTCTACTTAGGGGACGAATGCGGATATCGCATGAGCGATAAGCTGTCGGGATTTCCTCCAGGTCATTTTGGCCCCCCGTTGAAGGTCCAGAATTGCTCCGCGTACAGGTGTTCCCTTGAGCGCGGGAGGAGTAGAGTATTTAGCGGCTGAAAAGGCCGCATTTCTCGTCATACTGCTGGAGGAACAGCATGCGCACCTCACCGTCCTATACCGCGTCCTATCGTTTACAGATTGATGAATCACTCGCCTCACTAGCGGACCTGGTGGGTGCGGTCGGGAAAACTGGCGCAGAGGTGAAGGGCCTGGATGTTGCCGACTCTGATCGGGGTTTGATTGTTGTGGACTTGACCTGCGATATGCGTGATTCAGCGCATCGGCGCGAGGTGGAGGCTTCCCTGTCGTCGATTGAGGGCATTACGGTGTCCTCCGTTGCCGACCAGACCTTCCTGTCCCACATCGGCGGCAAGATCGAGGTCACCTCGAAGGTGCCGCTGCGTAACCGCGATGATCTGTCCCGCGCCTACACGCCCGGTGTTGCACGTGTGTGTACCGCGATCCATGACATGCCGCAAAAGGCCCATCTGCTGACGATGAAGGCCAACACGGTGGCCGTCGTTTCTGATGGCACGGCGGTGCTGGGCTTGGGGGATATCGGCCCTGAGGCCGCTCTTCCGGTGATGGAAGGAAAGGCGGTTCTCTTTAAGGAGTTCGGCGGCGTTGATGCCTGGCCGGTGGTTCTGGATACGACGGACACGGAAGAGATCATCTCTATCGTGAAGGCTATTGCCCCTGCCTATGGCGGCATTAATCTGGAGGACATTTCTGCGCCGCGCTGCTTCGAGATTGAGGAGCGCCTGCGAGCCGAGCTGGATATTCCTGTCTTCCACGATGACCAGCACGGCACGGCCATTGTGGTGCTCGCGGCCTTGCTCAACGCCCTCAAGCTGGTGAATAAGAGAATTGAGGACGTGCGCATTGTGGTGTCGGGTGTTGGCGCTGCCGGCTCGGCCATTATTCGTTTGCTGATGGCTCAGGGCGCGCGTGACATCGTCGGTTATGGGCGGAGCGGCGCTTTGAACGCTGACGAGGTTGAGGGCATGCATCCTTCGCGCCGTTGGCTGGCGGAAAATACGAATCCTCGTCGCGTCAAGGGCAGCCTGAAGGAGGGCTTGCGTGATGCCGATGTCTTTATTGGTGTGTCGCAGGGCGATATTTTGACTGGCGAGGACGTCTCGGCGATGGTCGATGATGCGATCGTCTTTGCTTTGGCCAACCCCACTCCTGAGGTTGATCCGCTGGCTGCCGCACAGCATGCGGCGATTGTCGCTACTGGGCGTTCAGATTATGCGAACCAGATCAATAATGTGTTGGCTTTCCCCGGTCTGTTCCGCGGTCTGCTGGATGCGAAGGTCAAGGAGATTACTACTGAGGTCCTCCGGGTTGCCGCAGTGGCTATCGCATCCGTTATTGATGAGGATGAGCTTGGCCCGAACTACATCATTCCGGGTGTCTTTGATGAGCGCGTGCCTTTGGCGGTGTCGAAGGCGGTGCGTCGGGCGGTGCGCGACCTGCCGACGATTGATATCCCTGTGCAGGAACATTTGGGTGCTGTCTTGAGCTGAGGTGTCGCATCGCCCTGGTTTTCGTGGTCCTGCACACAAAAATGGGCTCGACATGGGAAAACACCTGCTTTTCACCCCCGCTGCGCCGCGCGTAGCGGGGGTGAAGTGTTTGGAAGAAGCCCGGAATGTGGCCGAAAGGTGGACCTGTGTTTGGCGTCATAGTCGATTGATTTGACGTTGGGGTTGGGGGGTGGGTAATGTTTTCTTCGTTGCGCCGGACGGTGCGGGGACGCGAGAGTGGTTTTCCGTGGGGTGTGGCGCGAATGTTCACCTCAGTGATTTGCTTGGATGCGTGTGTGTCTGGGTGGTTGTTGTGTGTGGGTGTTGTTTGTGAACTCGATAGTGTGTCTTGACATTTTTTGTTGTTTTTATGCCTGTTTTTTGTTTTTGAGTTTGTTATTTGTTGGGATTGCCATGGCTGCTGTTGGTGGTTGTGGTTTTCTGGGCTTTAACAGTTTTTTGTTTTTGTTCGGAGAGTTTGATCCTGGCTCAGGACGAACGCTGGCGGCGTGCTTAACACATGCAAGTCGAACGGACCGCTTGGGCGCTTTGCGTTTGGGTTGGTTAGTGGCGAACGGGTGAGTAACACGTGAGTAACCTGCCCCCTTCTTCGGGATAACGTTCGGAAACGGATGCTAATACCGGGTATTTACTGCTTGTCGCATGGCGGGTGGTGGAAAGGTTTTTTCTGGTGGGGGATGGGCTCGCGGCCTATCAGCTTGTTGGTGGGGGGATGGCCTACCAAGGCTTTGACGGGTAACCGGCCTGAGAGGGTGACCGGTCACATTGGGACTGAGATACGGCCCAGACTCCTACGGGAGGCAGCAGTGGGGAATTTTGCACAATGGGCGAAAGCCTGATGCAGCGACGCCGCGTGAGGGATGAGGGCCTTCGGGTTGTAAACCTCTTTCGCTCATGGTCAAGGCCCAGCTTTGGGTTGGGTTGAGGGTAGTGGGTAAAGAAGCGCCGGCTAACTACGTGCCAGCAGCCGCGGTAATACGTAGGGCGCGAGCGTTGTCCGGAATTATTGGGCGTAAAGGGCTTGTAGGCGGCTTGTCGCGTCTGCCGTGAAAACCCGGGGCTTAACTCCGGGCTTGCGGTGGGTACGGGCTGGCTTGAGTGCGGTAGGGGAGACTGGAATTCCTGGTGTAGCGGTGGAATGCGCAGATATCAGGAGGAACACCGGTGGCGAAGGCGGGTCTCTGGGCCGTTACTGACGCTGAGGAGCGAAAGCGTGGGGAGCGAACAGGATTAGATACCCTGGTAGTCCACGCTGTAAACGTTGGGCACTAGGTGTGGGGGCCGCCCTTGGTTTCTGCGCCGTAGCTAACGCTTTAAGTGCCCCGCCTGGGGAGTACGGCCGCAAGGCTAAAACTCAAAGGAATTGACGGGGGCCCGCACAAGCGGCGGAGCATGCGGATTAATTCGATGCAACGCGAAGAACCTTACCAAGGCTTGACATGCACCGCGACACTGCAGAGATGTGGTGGCCTTCGGGGTGGTGTGCAGGTGGTGCATGGTTGTCGTCAGCTCGTGTCGTGAGATGTTGGGTTAAGTCCCGCAACGAGCGCAACCCTTGCCCTATGTTGCCAGCACGTGATGGTGGGGACTCGTGGGGGACTGCCGGGGTTAACTCGGAGGAAGGTGGGGATGACGTCAAATCATCATGCCCCTTATGTCTTGGGCTTCACGCATGCTACAATGGCTGGTACAGAGGGTTGCGATGCTGTGAGGCGGAGCGAATCCCTTAAAGCCGGTCTCAGTTCGGATTGGGGTCTGCAACTCGACCCCATGAAGGTGGAGTCGCTAGTAATCGCAGATCAGCAACGCTGCGGTGAATACGTTCTCGGGCCTTGTACACACCGCCCGTCACGTCACGAAAGTTGGTAACACCCGAAGCCCATGGCCTAACCGCTTGTGCGGGGGGAGTGGTCGAAGGTGGGATTGGCGATTGGGACGAAGTCGTAACAAGGTAGCCGTACCGGAAGGTGCGGCTGGATCACCTCCTTTCTAGGGAGTCCCGTTTTTTGGCTCGTGTCACGCGTTGCGCCCTGTTGGGGTGTGGGTGTGGTGGGGGATGGCAAACGCTGTGTTCTATCAACGTGGTGTTGGTGGGGGTGTTTGCGTGTTTTGGGGCTGGGCATAGAGATTTCAATTTTTGGCGCTGCACTTGTTGTGTGGTGGTGGTGTTGGGGCATGCTGTCGGGTTCACGTTCAACACCTGTGGTGGTGGGCGTTGTGCCTCCATGTGACTGCTTGTGCTGCTGTGTGTGGTGGGGTGGTTGTGTGGTGGGTGGGTTGTTTGTGAACTGTATAGTGGTTGTGAGCATCTTTTGTTTTCTTGTTCTGTGTGATTTTGTTGTTTAGTTTTTGTGGGCATTCGGTGGATGCCTTGGCACCAAGAGCTGATGAAGGACGTTGTGGCCTGCGATATGCCTCGGGGAGTTGGCGAACGAGCGTTTGATCCGAGGATTTCCGAATGGGGGAACCTAGCTGCAGTTGTGTGTGGTTACCATCATCTGAATTCATAGGGTGGTGGGGGGAACGCGGGGAAGTGAAACATCTCAGTACCCGTAGGAGAAGATATTCCGTGAGTAGTGGCGAGCGAAAGCGGAGGAGGCTAAACCTTGTGTGTGTGAGAGCCGGCAGGCGTTGCGCATGGGGTGTTGTGGGGCATGATCGTTTCTCCTCTGCCGGGGAGTGGCATGTGTGTGTGGCGTGAGGTGAATAGTCTGGGATGGCTGACCGTAGTGCGTGAGAGTCGTGTAGCTGTATGCGCCGCATGCTGTGTGGGTTGTGTGCCCGAGTAGCGCCGGACTCGTGAAATCTGGTGTGAATCTGCCAGGACCACCTGGTAAGCCTAAATACTACTTGGTGACCGATAGTGCATAGTACCGTGAGGGAATGGTGAAAAGTACCCCGGGAGGGGAGTGAAATAGTACCTGAAACCGTGTGCCTTTAAGCCGTCAGAGCCTTGTGGGGTGATGGCGTGCCTTTTGAAGAATGAGCCTGCGAGTCAGTGGCACGTGGCGTGCTTAACCCGTGTGGGGTATGCGTAGCGAAAGCGAGTCTGAAAGAGGGCGTTTGTCGCGTGTTCTGGACCCGAAGCGGGGTGATCTACCCATGGCCAGGTTGAAGCAAGGGTAAGACTTTGTGGAGGACCGAACCCACCAGGGTTGAAAACCTGGGGGATGAGCTGTGGGTAGGGGTGAAAGGCCAATCAAACTCCGTGATAGCTGGTTCTCCCCGAAATGCATTTAGGTGCAGCGTTGTGTGCTTCCTGCTGGAGGTAGAGCTACTGGATGGTCGATGGGCCCTGTGGGTTACTGACGTCAGCCAAACTCCGAATGCCAGTAGGTGTGAGCATGGCAGTGAGACAGCGGGGGATAAGCTTCGTTGTCGAGAGGGAAACAGCCCAGATCATCAGCTAAGGCCCCTAAGCGTACGCTAAGTGGGAAAGGATGTGGAATCGCGTTGACAACCAGGAGGTTGGCTTAGAAGCAGCCATCCTTGAAAGAGTGCGTAATAGCTCACTGGTCAAGTGGTTTTGCGCCGACAATGTAGCGGGGCTCAAGCGTACCGCCGAAGCTGTGGCACTCACGCGTTATTCCTAGCGCCGGGAACCGGATGTTGGGGTGTGAGTGGGTAGGGGAGCGTCCTGCACGAGGTGAAGCCTGGGGGTGACCTCTGGTGGATTGTGTGGGAGTGAGAATGCAGGCATGAGTAGCGAATCTAGGGTGAGAATCCCTAGCGCCGATTGACTAAGGGTTCCAGGGCTAGGTTTATCCGCCCTGGGTTAGTCGGGTCCTAAGGCGAGGCCGACAGGCGTAGTCGATGGACAACCAGTTGATATTCTGGTACCGCCTTTCAACCGCCAAAGCTGAATCTCTTGTACTAACCACTTTGCCCAGATACCGCTCTCACCTTCGGGTGTGGGTGGTGGAGGGGCCGTGGGACCTTGAGGGTAGTAGGTTAGCGTGTTAACAGGGGTGACGCAGAGAGGTAGCTGTCGCACACTGGTGGAAATTTGTGTGTCTAAGGTCGTGGCCCGTTTCCTAGGCAAATCCGGGAAACATATAAGGGTGAGAACTGATGGGGCTGCCCGTTTGGGGTGGCTGATGGTGATCCTGTACTGCCAAGAAAAGCCTCGACGTGAGGGTGGAAGGCGCCCGTACCCTAAACCGACTCAGGTGGTCAGGTAGAGTATACCGAGGCGTTCGAGTGAATCATGGTCAAGGAACTCGGCAAAATTCCCCCGTAACTTAGGGAGAAGGGGGACCCCCTGCGGTGCCAGCGCCCTTGGCGTGCTGGGTGCGGTGGGGGGTCGCAGAGAAGAGGGAGAAGCGACTGTTTACTAAAAACACAGGTGCGTGCGAAGTCGCAAGACGATGTATACGCACTGACGCCTGCCCGGTGCTGGAAGGTTAAGAGGAAGACTCAACGCGTCTATTGGCGTGTGAAGGTTTGAATTTAAGCCCCAGTAAACGGCGGTGGTAACTATAACCATCCTAAGGTAGCGAAATTCCTTGTCGGGTAAGTTCCGACCTGCACGAATGGCGTAACGACTTCTCCGCTGTCTCGACCGTGAACTCGGCGAAATTGCACTACGAGTAAAGATGCTCGTTTCGCGCAGAAGGACGGAAAGACCCCGGGACCTTTACTATAGCTTGGTATTGGTGTTCGCTTGTGCTTGTGTAGGATAGGTGGGAGACTGTGAAGCCTGGGCGCCAGCTTGGGTGGAGTCGTCGTTGAAATACCATTCTGGTGCAAGTGTGCATCTAACCTCGGCCCGTGATCCGGGTTGGGGACAGTGCCTGGTGGGTAGTTTAACTGGGGCGGTTGCCTCCTAAAATGTAACGGAGGCGCTCAAAGGTTCCCTCAGCCTGGTTGGTAATCAGGTGGCGAGTGCAAGTGCACAAGGGAGCTTGACTGTGAGACCGACGGGTCGAGCAGGTGCGAAAGCAGGAACTAGTGATCCGGCCATGGCACGTGGGTGCGTGGTCGCTCAACGGATAAAAGGTACCCCGGGGATAACAGGCTGATCTTGCCCAAGAGTCCATATCGACGGCATGGTTTGGCACCTCGATGTCGGCTCGTCGCATCCTGGGGCTGGAGTTGGTCCCAAGGGTTGGGCTGTTCGCCCATTAAAGCGGTACGCGAGCTGGGTTTAGAACGTCGTGAGACAGTTCGGTCCCTATCCTCTGTGCGCGCAGGAAACTTGAGAAGGGCCGTCCCTAGTACGAGAGGACCGGGATGGACGAACCTCTGGTGTGCCAGTTGTACCGCCAGGTGCATGGCTGGTTGGCTACGTTCGGAAAAGATAACCGCTGAAAGCATCTAAGCGGGAAACTTGCTTCAAGATGAGGTTTCCATACACCCCAAAGGGGTGTTGTAGGCCCCCGGCAGACTACCGGGATGATAGGCCATAAGTGGACACACCGCAAGGTGCTCTCGAGCTGACTGGTACTAATGGGCCAACACTAAACACACACCGCCAAGCACACCGCTCGGCACACACACGCGCAAGCAAAACACGCTCACAACCACCATACAGGTTCACGACCAACCCACACCCCCCACCAAAACAAAGACCGGGGGGCGTACACAAAACAACACAATACTGGTCGACCCTTTTGCGGCGGCAATAGCGTGGGGGAAACGCCCGGACCCATCCCGAACCCGGAAGCTAAGCCCCACAGCGCCGATGGTACTGCACCCGAGGGGGTGTGGGAGAGTAGGACACCGCCGCAACACAACCACAAAATGAGGGCCCTCAGGAAGCACCGCTCCCCGAGGGCCCTCAAACACGTACGCGCACCTCCTCGTAGTGTTTCTTCACAGCATTGATGAGGAGGCCGAAAAATTTAATCTCCGTCACGCCGACGCTAGGACAAAACACCCCCAGGATACGGTGGGTGCCGTGAAAAACTAGTGGGCATGAACGCACAAGAACCGATGCATCACTCTTTTTCCGCAGAAGAAGACGCATCCATGACCATGCAGCGTGTGCAGGCACACGACCGCCTCGCCCACCAAAGCCGCGTGGTTTTGCGCCTCGGACAGATGCTCCTGTCCTCAGGCGCGAGCGCCTTCCGCGTCAAGTACTCCATGGCACAACTCGCCCGCGCCGTTGGCATCCAGGAGCACCGCGCACAAGTCACCTACAGCGAGATCCTCACAACCGCCTACGCCAACGGCACCTTCCGCACCGAACTCGCAGAAAATCGCGTCCTCGGCATTAACGCAGACCGCATCGACCGCCTCGTCAACTACGTCGAATCCCTGCGCGGCACCCGCGCCGTCGTCGAAGACGTGGACGCCGCCCTCGACGACATTGATACCGTCAAGCCCCTCTACGGCTGGCTGCCGAACGCACTTGCCTCAGGTCTTGCGTGTGCAGCCTTTGCCTTCCTCAACGGCGGTGGACCCATCGAATGTAGTGTCGTCGCTATCGCCGCATTCGTCGGCCAGTTCGTGCGCCGCCAACTCCTGCACCGCCGCATGAACCACTTCGGCGTGTGGATGCTCTGCGGCCTGACAGCAGCGCTCGTCTACATCGGAGGCCTGCAACTGCTCGACCTCATCTTCAATGTCGCTGCCACCCACCACTCGGGCATCATCTCCGCCATTCTTTTCCTCGTGCCCGGTTTCCCCCTGGTGACAGGCATCATTGACCTGGTGCGCCACGACTTCCAAAGCGGCATCGCCCGCCTCACCTACGTCTCAATGCTCCTCGTCAGTGCCGGTGTGGCCGTGTGGGCGCTATCGCTAGCCTTTGAATGGCCCCTGCGCCAAGAGTACGTCGTGCCCGTCGAAGGGCCAGTCCTCTACGTCCTGCGCTTCCTCACCAGCTACATCGCCGCCTTCGGCTTCGCCATGCTCTTCAACTCGCCGCCAAAGGTCTGCGCAGCAGCCGCAGGTATTGGCGCCGTCGTTAACACGGCCCGCCTGCTGCTCCGCGACGAAATCACGATCCCGAACCAGGCTGCCGTAGGCGTCGCCGCCCTCGTTGCAGGCCTGCTCGCCATCTGGGTCGCCCAGCGCACTCGCTTCTCGCGCGTGACGCTCTCCGTCCCCGCAGTGGTCATTATGATCCCCGGTGTGCCCCTCTACCGCGCTCTTGCCTTCCTCTCGAGCGGTAACACCACCGAGGCCCTGGCAGCGCTCTTTGAGGTGTTCTTCGTGGTGTCTGCTATCGGTGTGGGCCTGTCGATCTCACGTATGCTCACCGACCGCGAATGGCTGATGGAAACGCCAAAGGGCGTGCCGCGACTCGAAACGCTGCCCATGCGCTACTGACACTGCGGCAGCGATAAGTTGAGGGCCGAGGAACGTTGTTCCTCGGCCCTCAGCCTTTTCCAGAAAGAGCTGGATACGGCAGCTCAGTTGCGCATCAGCCGAAGACGGCCTTCAGGGTCAATGCAGCTGCGGCAGAGACGCCAGCAGCAGCAGGAAGGGTGATCACCCACGCCAGGGCGATGGGGCGCATGAGGCCCCAGTTCGCGGCGCGGTTGACAATACCGATACCAAGGACGGCGCCGATGAGAATGTGAGTAGAGGACACCGGCAGGCCAGCCAGGGAGGCAGCCATGACGACGGCCGCCGCAGCAAGTTCAGCGGTGAAGCCCGATGCCGGGTGCATCTCGGTCAGGCCCGAGCCCACAGTCTTAATGACATTGCGACCAATGAACCACAGGCCAGACACAAGTGCCACGCCACAGATGAGCGTCAGCGCCGGGGGAACAACCGAGGTTGACTGGATGGCATTGTGGCGGAGCACGTCGAGGATCGCGGCGAAGGGGCCAATGGCGTTGGCAATGTCATTAGAGCCGTGGCTGAAGGCGAAGGCGGCAGCGGTGAACACCTGCATCCACGCAAAAAGGGTGAAGGTGGACTTTGCCAGGTCCTTCTTCCGCTGGGACTTAGCAATGATGAAGACCGCCATCCACACGGCCGCACCGATCATCGCAATGATGAGGGCGGTGCCCAGGGAGTCAATCGTGAGGTTAAGATTCTTCAGGCCCTTGAACATCAGCATGGAAGCGATGAGCATGGAGCCAAGGCCTGCGAGCATCGGCACCCACGTCAGCAGTGCCTTGTGGGCGTTAACGCCTTCGGCCTTTTCTTCGATGCGGTAAAGCTCGCGGTAGTAGTCCGATTCGAGCTCCTCGTAGTCGAAGTCGGGCATATTCAAGGTGACAGCGTCACGGGCCATCATATTGGTGTAGGAGATCTGCTGCAGTTCGCTCAGGCGGTCAAAGTGCTCGCGGTGACGTTGGCGGTGCATGGCGCGCTCGGTCTTGATCTCGCGCAGCTTGGCGTCAGCGTGGTCGTTGTAAACCAGGATGTGCTGCTTGATGGCGCTGTAGAGCATGTAGGCGGCGATACCGCCCAGCAGGGGAGAAAGCACCCACGACATGACGATCTGACCGATCTGATCCCATTGGACCATGTCAAGGCCGCCAGCTCCGGTGCGGATACCGATGGCAATTGCGGCGCCGACAATGCCGCCAATGATGGAGTGGGTGGTGGAGACGGGCAGGCCCTGCCAGGTGGCGAAGAGGAGCCACAGTGCTGCGCCCAGGAGGGCAGCCATCATGATGTAGACGAAGTCGCGAGGCTCGAGGGTAATGGATTCGAGGTCAACGATGCCGCTGCGAACCGTCTTGGTAACGGAAGAACCTGCGAGGACGGCGCCGGAGACTTCAAAGACCGCTGCGACAACGAGGGCCTGCTTCATCGTCAGGGTTTTGGCACCCACCGAGGTGCCAAAGGAGTTGGCCACGTCATTGCCGCCGATATTGAAGGCCATGAAGACGCCAAAGAGGACGGTCAGCAGGAGCAGGATGCGGTTTTCACCGCCTTCGACGTAACCGAAGGCCCATGCGCCAAACCAGATAAGGGCGGCAACAAGGATTGCGCCGAAGAATGTGTGCCACTTCCAGTCGGCCCCGAGGAGGCGGTGGCCGAGGGTTTTCGTGGGAGCGAGTGGCTCGGTAGTGTTCACTTGGAGTTTCCCTCACGCTGTGGTGCTACTTGCGGATCCATCTTTGGGGACGAAAGTGTCCAGCAGGTTAACAGGGACAGACATAAAGGTCACGAAAAGGTAACGGCCTGGGGTGTCTTCGAGGCTCCCCAGGCTGTAATCACCCGCCTATCAGGCAAAGCGCAGGCTCTCAGGGAAAGGCCCGACCCGCACCAAGCAGGCCGGGCCACACGACACTACAACGCCCCAAGAATATGGGCCACCAAGATCTTGCCGATCATCGCCACCGGATACACCAGCGCATAGCCCAGCGCCACACGCGGATCAGCATTGGTCTTGCCATTGGCGAATGCCAAAATCGCGGGCTGAGTCTGCATGCCAGCAAGCATGCCTGACAGCTGCGTGCCCCCCATCTTGATGAGCCAGCGCATGAGGGCATACATACCAACCGCAGCTGTGGTCGTCATCGCCCCACCCAGCAGAAGGATCGACACCCAAGTGCCCGAAGCGAAAGCCTCGGAAATCTGGCCGCCAGCATAAGCGCCAGCCTGAGCGAGGAACATGAGCAGACCCAGATTCGCCAACACCTGACAGGACGTGAAAGGCAGAGCCGTGACCATCGGGCCAATACGGCCAATACGCCCAAAGAAAAGGCCCACAATAAGAGTGCCCGCAGCTGCACCAATGGAGAAGGTATCGCCGTTAGCCATAGGGATAGGGATACTCCCCAGGAGGATCCCCAAAGCCATTCCAACACCCAACGCGATCGGGTTCAGGTCAGACAAGCCACGCGAGGAATCACCAAAGAACTTCGTGATCTCACGCATCTTCGAAGTCGGAGCAACGACACGCACACGGTCACCAAGCTGAAGGACCAAGTGCGGATCAGCAAACATATCAACGTCACCGCGGCGCACTCGCGAGATCGTGGCCGAGAAACGCGACGACAGATGCAAGTCACTCAGCGGGCGGCCCGCCACCTCAGGGTTAGACACCGTCATACGGCGGAAGTCCAAGTAAGAGCGGTCGGTGGTCAGAGAAGCCGAACTGAGGTAGCCCAACTCGGTCGCCACGCGCTGGACCGCTTCAGCGGGGCCCACCACGGAAATAAGGTCCCCTGCGTCCAGGGTGTCAGCCAGCGACGGCCTCGTAATCGGTCCTTCTTCGCCGCGGCGCAAACGCGAGAAGGTCACCTTCTGATCCATCGCGTCGTAAATGTCACGCAGACGAGGATGGTCCTCACGCTGGACCCGAATCGTACGATTCGCCAAAGGGCTAGGGGCATCTTTGTCGTTCTTGCCGTAGGACAGTGCCGCGATAGAAGCCACGAGCATCCCGATGACCCCGAAAAGATAGGCGATCGAATAGCCAACCGTGGCCGTTCCCAGATCGCCGGAGGCCTCACCGGCAGCAGCAAGAGCCGGAGTATTCGTCAGGGCGCCAGCAAAAGTGCCAGCAATCAACGACTGAGGCATCCCCAACGCGCGCCCGAGCGTCACGCCGACAATAGCGGTGAAAGCGTAGACCCCCAGCATGAGCAGAATAGGCCCCACAGCAGTACGGAGATTATGGAAGAACGAGGGGCCCGAGTTAATGCCGATAGCGAAGGTGAACAATGCCAGGCCAAGGAGTCCAATCTCGTGAGGGATTCTAATGGACACTCCGTAGTGTTGCGCTGCGGCAGCGAGGGCGATTGCGAGGAACAAAACTGCAGCGGCATCAAGGCTGATACCCCTGTACTTGAGGTGCCCAATCATCATGCCCGCACCGATGACAATAAAAAGGGTAAGGATGGGGCTATTGGCTAGGAACTCAAAGATGGCCAACACTGTCGTTAACTCCACGCGATTCGACTCAGCTTAGGTGCTACCTCAACACTACGACTCTCGAGTTCAGGAAACGAACTGGTAGCGGCCCAAAACAGCAGATCGGAGAAAAAAGAGGGTTCCGTACTGTGAGACGGGCCGCAAGATACGGGCTGATAGTCCTAACGTGGATGTGTGATTGAAATCCACTCGGCTCTGAATGTTCGCCTCATCGTAGACAGGCGTGCGATTCCTGCCGGCTGACGGGTGGATCGCACGCCTTATCCCCACGCACACGACGTCGCGGAGGGGATTTTTTCATAGGCTGCGACGATGACACAGCCAGCAACCACCATAAGGAGAGGACACAGCGGTGAAAGACACTGCACAGACTCAGACGATGACAGGGGCTCAAGCCATCATCGCCAGCCTGGAAGCCCTCGGGGTAACCGACGTCTTTGGCATGCCAGGTGGCGCCATTTTGCCGACCTACGACCCGCTGATGGACTCCTCGATTCGCCACATTCTTATCCGGCACGAACAGGGCGCAGGCCACGCCGCCGAAGGCTACTCCCTGGCCACAGGCAAGGTCGGCTGCGCCATCGTCACCTCCGGCCCCGGCGCCACCAACGTGCTCACCGCCCTGGCTGACGCAAACATGGACTCCATCCCCATGGTCGTCATCTCCGGTCAGGTGGGCGCCTCCCTCATCGGCACCGACGCCTTCCAAGAAGCCGACATTGTCGGCGCCTCCATGCCCCTGGCCAAACACTCCTTCCTCGTCACCGATCCGCAGGAAATTCCCTCGCGCCTGGCAGAGGCCTTCCACATTGCCGCAACCGGACGTCCAGGCCCCGTCCTCGTCGATATTACGAAGTCCGCGCAGGTCGCCGAGATGCAGTTCTCCTGGCCGCCCGCCATGGACCTGCCCGGCTACCGCTACGCGGGTAAGCCCCACAAGAAGCAGGTGCGTGCCGCCGCCGAAGAGATCGTTCGCGCACAAGCTCCGGTGCTCTACGTCGGCGGTGGCCTCATCCGCTCCAACGCGGCCGAACAGCTTGCCGCCCTCGTCGAACTCACCGACGCGCCCGTCGTCACCACCCTCACAGCTCGTGGCGCCTTCCCCGACTCTGACCCGCACAACCTCGGCATGCCCGGCATGCACGGCACGGTCGCCGCTGTGGGCGCACTCCAGCGCGCCGACCTCGTCATTGCCCTCGGGTCCCGATTCGACGACCGCGTGACCGGCAAGCTCGACTCCTTCGCGCCGCGCGCCCGCGTCATTCACGTCGATATTGACCCGGCAGAAATCTCCAAGAACCGCTTTGCGGACATTCCCATCGTGGGCGACCTCAAGCAGGTCATTGAGGCACTGCTCAATGAACTCCCCGGCACCTACTCAAAGGTCGGCCGCCCCGACCTGTCAGGCTGGTGGCGCTACCTCAACCGCCTGCGCGACCGCTACCCCATGGGCTGGACCGATCCGAAGGACGGGATGCTTGCACCCCAGTACGTCATCCAGCGCCTGAGCGAACTCAGTGGCCCCGACGCCTACTACGTGACCGGCGTGGGTCAGCATCAGATGTGGTCGGCACAGTTCATCGGCTGCGAAAAGCCCCGCCACTTCCTCTCATCCTCGGGTCTTGGCACCATGGGCTTTGCCGTGCCCGCCGCGATGGGCGCGCAGGTAGGCCAGCCGGACTCGGTCGTGTGGGCTATCGACGGTGACGGCTGCTTCCAGATGACCAACCAGGAGCTCGCCACCTGCTCGGTGAACAATATTCCGATCAAGGTCGCCCTCATTAACAACTCGGTGCTGGGCATGGTACGCCAGTGGCAGTCCCTCTTCTACGACAAGCGCTACTCCAACACGACGCTGAACCCCGCTGACGGAGACCAGATCCCCAACTTCGCAATGCTGGCCAACGCCTACGGCATTGAAGCGCGCGTGGTGCGCACCCCTGAAGAGGTGGACGAGGCGATTGAGTGGGCGCTGTCGATCAATGACCGCCCGGTCTTCATCGATTTCCGCGTCTCCAAGGATGCGATGGTGTGGCCGATGGTTGCCGCCGGTGTTTCTAACGACGATATTCGCTATGCCCAGGGCATGGCCCCCGACTGGGATGTGGAGGACTGACCAATGGCCCGTTTGCGTACCCTTGCCGTTCTGGTCGAAAACAAGCCGGGCGTGCTCATGCGCGTCTCTGCCCTCTTCGCCCGACGTGCCTTTAATATCAAGTCCTTGACTGTGGGCGAGACTGAGCATCCAGAGATTTCCCGCATGACGATTATCGTCAAGGCCGATGACCTGCCCTTTGAGCAGGTGACAAAGCAGCTCAACAAGCTCATTAACGTCATTAAGGTCGTTGAGCTGGCACCGGAAACCTCGGTGGAGCGCCGCCTGGTGATGTTCAAGGTGCGTGCCGATGAGAAGTGCCGCACGGCTGTGCTGCAGATTGTGGACCTCTTCCGCGCCCATGTCGTGGATGTCCAAGCTGAGACCGTGGTCATCGAGTCGATTGGCTCACTGTCTAAGCTGGAGGCGCTGGCCGCAGCGCTTGAGCCCTACGGGATTAAAGAAATTGTTCAATCGGGTGCCGTGGCGATTGGCCGCGGGCAACGTTCGATTACCGATCAACTGAAGGAGAAGTGACCAATGGCCGACATCATTTACGACGACGGCGCTGATCTGTCGATCATCCAGTCCAAGAAGGTCGCAATCGTCGGCTACGGCTCTCAAGGCCACGCCCATGCGCTCAACCTTAAGGACTCCGGTGTGGACGTTGTCGTGGCACTGCGCCCCGGGTCCGCCTCGTGGGAGAAGGCCGAGGCCGCCGGGCTGGCTGTTGCCGATATTCCCGAGGCCGTGCGCGACGCCGACGTCGTCATGATCCTCACCCCCGACCAGGTGCAGCGTCATGTCTACGCCGAGCAGATCGAGCCCAACCTCAAGGAAGGCGCAGCGCTGTTCTTCGCCCACGGCTTCAATATCCGCTACGGCTACATCACCCCCGCAGCCGACCACGACGTGTGCATGGTTGCCCCCAAGGGCCCCGGTCACACCGTGCGCCGCCAGTACGTTGACGGGCGAGGCGTCCCCGCCCTCGTCTGCGTTGAGCAGGACGCTTCCGGTCAGGCCCTTGACCTGGCCCTGTCCTACGCCAAGGCCATTGGTGGGACCCGCGCTGGCGTCATCCAGACGACCTTCACCGAGGAAACCGAAACCGACCTCTTCGGCGAGCAGGCAGTGCTGTGTGGCGGTGTTTCACGCCTCATCCAGTACGGCTACGAGACCTTGGTTGAGGCCGGCTACCAGCCTGAAATGGCCTACTTCGAGGTCCTCCACGAGCTCAAGCTCATCGTTGACCTCATTAACGAGGGCGGCATCACCAAGCAGCGCTGGTCAATCTCTGACACCGCCGAGTACGGTGACTACGTCTCTGGCCCGCGCGTCATTGGCCCGCAGGTGAAGGAAGCCATGAAGGAAGTTCTGGCCGACATCCAGGACGGCACCTTCGCTCGCCGCTTCATCGCCGATCAGGACAATGGTGGCCTGGAGTTCAAGGCCCTGCGCGCTGAGGGCGAAGGCCACCCGATTGAAGCCACCGGTAAGGAACTGCGCGCCAAGTTCGGTTGGGCTCAGGCTGACGCCGACTACACGGATGGTTCGGCTGCCCGCTGAAATGCTGGTGCTGAACGCCTAAACGTTTGAAGGCCGTGGCCCCCTGGCTTGTCCAGGGGGCCACAGCCTTGTGCTGTGTGAGCTGCCGCTTTAGGTACGTTTTGGCGCCGTGGGTACGTGGCATGCCACGTACCCACGGCGCCAAGGCATACCCAAGGCAATACCCCCTACCAAAGCAGGCATCGCTGGGCTGATGTCAAGGTCGGAACCACCAGAATCTGCTCGCTCATCACAGCAACGACACCGATCCTCCTGGAAGGACAAGCCCGCGCAGACCTCAATGAGCAGCATCTTTGCGGCGCGATGGTTGAGGATGAGGGGACAGTGACCAGAATCTGGTTTGCATTCTGAATAAAGAGCCATACCCAGCCAATCGGGCTAGAGTTGTTCCCATCACACTCTGCGGTGGGGTGGGAGGCAAGGGCGCCATCCACCCCACCGCAGGGGAAAACCGCGCGCAAAGGAGCACGCGACAGCAGAAAAACTCAGGAGACAACGATGTCGGAACTTCATCCTGCTGCCCAACACCATCCCCACACCGAATGGTTCGACACAGCCCGCCTGGGCCTCTTCGTTCACTTCGGCCTGTACTCTGTCGCTGCCAGGCACGAATGGGTCATGTGGTACGAAAAAACACCGGTTGACGAGTACGAAAAGTACGTCGACTTCTTCGACCCGGACCTCTTCAACGCCCGCGAAATCGCCCGGCAAGCACGGGCTGCGGGCATGAGCTACGCCGTCCTCACCACGAAACACCATGACGGATTCTGCCTCTTCAACACCGCCCACACCGACTACAACTCCCTCCACCACCAGGGGCGTGACTTCGTCGCCGAATGGTGCGAGGCCCTCCGGGCAGAAGGACTGAAAGTTGGCCTGTACTACTCGCTGTTGGACTGGCACCACGAAGATTTCACCGTCGACTTCAACCACCCGCGCCGCAACGACCCAAGCGCCCGCGAGGATAACGCCAGGAAGAACTTCGCCCGATACCGCGAGTACCTGCACGCCCAGGTGCGTGAACTGCTGAGCAACTATGGCACCATTGACTACCTCTTCTTCGACTTCTCCTACCCTCGCGTGGAAGAAGGCTGGGAAGGCAAAGGTCACAAGGACTGGGGATCACATGAGCTGGAAGCACTGTGTCGCCAACTCCAACCTGACATCATCATTAACGACCGCCTCGACATCCCCAGCGACCTCGTCACTCCCGAGCAATACCAGCCGACCTCGCCAATGAGCATCGACGGTGTTCCTGTGCGCTGGGAGGCCTGCCAAACCCTCAACGGCTCCTGGGGGTACGACCGCGACAATACCGCCTTCAAGCCCATCAGCATGATCTTGCGGATGCTCGCCGACACGGTCTCAAAGAACGGCAACCTCCTGCTCAATATTGGCCCCGACGGGCGCGGGGCGATCACCGCTCACGACCAGCGCATCCTCCACGAGGTGGGGGAGTGGATGAGACTGCACGGGCGGGCAATCGTCGGCGCGGGAGCCTCGTCCTTCACCCCGCCGGCCAACACCGTCTACACCCAACGAGGCGAGCGCCTCTACCTTCACGTTTTCGACTGGCCTTTCGGACACCTCCACCTGCCAGGTCTGGCGGGCAAGGTCCGTTTCGCTCGCCTGCTCAATGATGGTTCGGAACTGCACATGGAGGTGCATGAGCCAAGCAAGGAAGCCCTCGCCACGCGTATCGGCGGACAGCCTGAAGGGACCCTCACCCTCAAGCTGCCCACCCGCGCGCCAGAGACGATCCTGCCCGTCATTGAACTTCTCCTGTCTCCGGACGCACTGTGACCCCTTCCTGTGGAATTCCAAAGGCGGGATTCCCTCATCTGAAAGAAGAACACCATGACACGACGCTCACTTGCACTGAGTCTGGCCGCCGTCGCAGCGGCGGCCAGTATGACCCTCGCCGCCTGCGGAGGCGGTACCGCTCCGGCTTCCTCGGGCGGCGCAGCCGATGGGAAGATCCACCTCGTGTGGGACATGTGGGCCAGCGGCGCCGACGAGGTTGAATGGCTTGAAAAGACTGCAGAAATTGCCCGCCAGCAAAACCCTGACGTCTCCATTGAGCTGCGCACCTCCGGCTGGGAAGATTACTTCACGAAGCTGACAGCAAATATGTCCTCCGGCAATGTTTCCTGTTTGACCTCCATGAACGGCCAGCGTGTGAGTGCTTTCCATCAGGCGCTCTCACCTCTGACGGAGGAGGACTTGAAGATTGCAGGCCTGAGTGAAGACGATTTCGCTGAAGGAGCCTTCGAGATCCTCAGCCACGACGGCAAGCTCTACGGCGTGCCCTACGACGTGGCCGCCATGCTCATGTTCTACAACAAAGACATGGTGGCCGAGGCGGGCATCGAGGCCCCCAAGGGGGATTGGAAGTTCGATGACTTCCTCGCAACAGCCAAGGCCCTGACCACCGACAAACACAAGGGATTCGGTATTGCTCTGGGTGAATACCAGTGGCTGGCCATGCCCATTGCCATGTCGGGCCTGCAGCCGGTCAATGAGGAAGGCAAGCTGGACCTGACCAACCCCAAATTCCTTGAGGCAGCCGAGTGGTACGCCAATCTGGTGACGAAAGAGAAGGTCGCAGACCCTGCACCTTCAGCCTCTGAAACCGCGTGGGGTGAGGAACAATTCCTAGCCGGAAACGTCGGCATGGCCATTGCGGGCACGTGGAATGCTCGGAAGAACTACACCAACGAGGCCGGTTTCAAGGCTGGAGCAACACGTCTGCCGCAGGGCGAGGCAGGCCCCCTGGGTCTGGTTCTCGGATCGGGTTTTGGTATTGGCGTGTCCTGCGAGGGCGCTGAACGCGAGGCCGCGTTGAAGGTCTTGGGTTCCTTACTGTCCAAGGACGCCCAGGACTACATGGCACATGTGGGGCGCTCCTACCCCGCATTGAAGGCCTCTCAGGACCACTACTTCGATTCCTTCCCCGAAGAGATCCGCGAGGAAGTGAAGGTCGCCTTCGACGAGGCATTCAAGGGTGTTGTCGGTCAGCGTTCCACCATGACATGGCCCCAGCTCACCGAGTACCTCACTCCGAACCTGGTGCCGGTCTACACCGGCGACGCCCAGATGAAGGACGTTCTCGAAGCCGGGCAGAAGCAGTTCGGGAACTGAGCCTCGTCTTGTTTCCGGCGTTAAAGTCCCCGTGATCGCCGACCTCTAGGCGGTTGGTGGTCATGGGGACTTTTCCGTTTCTGTGCGCCCCTAAGTCTCTGCCGTGATAATTCGTGGGGTGCGGTCGTAGACTGATCGAATGATGCCACAACGTCAGCCTCTCGCTATTCATCACTACGGTCGGCCCGCAGGCCAAGCGTCAGCGTTACTGCTGGTTCATGGCCTGACCGATGCCGGGACAGCGTGGCCCGATCTCGTGACCCGTTGGGGCGGAGGCTTCCACATTGTTGCCCCCGACCTTCGTGGCCACGGTGAATCACCTCGCTTCATGCCAGAAGAACTCCCACGCTGCCCCGAGATTATGCGAGATGATCTTCTCGACATTATCCGAGCCTGTGGCGAAGCGGTTGTCATTGTGGGCCACTCTCTGGGTGGGAACCTTGCCCTGTCTATCGCCAGCGAACACCCTGAGCTGGTGCGCGCCCTCGTCCTCGAAGACCCTGCCAGGCCCATGTATGACGCTCCGCTGTCTGTATTCGCGGAGGAAAACCTCGCCTTCGTTGATTCCATGGACACGGCGGAGAAACGCCATGCTGCCATTGTCCGTATGCAGCAGGAAACTCCTTGGAGCCTTACTGAGCTTGTGGCGTGGGCGGAATGCAAGCCCAAAGTCGATCGAGACTACCTGCGTCAAGGCTTGGGGCTCCTACCTTGCTATGTGGAGGAGACTTACCAAACTCTCACCGTCCCCACTTTGCTGGTCATCCCAGACCCTGCCCCTATGTCACCGCAACGTGACGCCATAACCAACGCTCTGGTGCGTTGGGCAGTCATTGAAGGCGCGGGCCACTGCGTGCGCCGCGACCGGCCGGAAGCCTACTACTCAGCTGTCGAGGCATTCCTGGCGGACGCCCTCGCCTGACGAGAGCGCCCGCGTTGTCGCATGTTTTGGTCGCACCTGGTGGTAAAAAATAGCCCGAAAACGGCCCTATTTTTACCACCAGGTGCGACCATTCTTCCCTCTCCGTGCTGCCGCCACATCTCGGACGTTTCCGCAGCTTCAGTGCACGCCCCCACACAATAGGGGCATGACCACACTTGATGTTGCAGTAATTCCTGGCGACGGCATCGGCAAAGAGGTCGTCCCCGAAGGCCTGAAAGTCCTGCGAGCCGCCCTTGACGCTGAAGGCGTTGCCCTCGCAACCACCACCTACGACCTTGGCGCGGACCGCTACCATCGCACAGGCGAGACCCTCACCGACGAGGACCTCGCCGCCATCAAGAAACACCAGGTGATCCTCCTCGGCGCTGTCGGCGATCCCTCGGTTCCCTCAGGCGTCCTCGAACGCGGGCTGCTGCTGCGCCTGCGCTTCGACCTCGACCACTACGTGAACCTGCGCCCCTCCCGCCACTACCCGGGCGTCCCCTCACCCCTAGCTAACCCCGGCGATATTGACTTCGTCGTCGTGCGTGAAGGTACTGAGGGCCCCTACATTGGCAACGGCGGCGTGCTGCGTAAAGACACCCCCCACGAAATCGCCACCGAGGTCTCCGTGAACACCGCCTTCGGTGTGGAGCGCCTCGTGCGCTACGCCTTCGAAAAAGCAAACGCCCGCCCGCGCAAGAAGCTGACCCTGGTACATAAGCACAACGTCCTCGTCCATGCCGGCGGCCTGTGGTTGCGCACCGTTGAGCGCCTGCACGCCGACTACCCCGAGGTTGCCGTCGACTACTGTCACATCGATGCCGCCACCATCTACATGGTCACAGACCCGGGCCGTTTCGACGTCATCGTCACTGACAACCTCTTCGGCGATATCCTCACCGACGAGGCCGGCGCCATCACCGGCGGCATCGGCTTTGCCGCCTCGGGCAATATCAATCCTGAGGGCGCTTTCCCCTCCATGTTTGAGCCCGTCCACGGCTCCGCCCCCGACATCGCCGGCCAAGGCAAGGCTGACCCTACGGCCACCGTCGCCTCCGTCGCGCTGCTACTCGAACACTGCGGCTACGAGGCCGCCGCCCGCCGCGTGGAGGCTGCCATCACCGCCGACATGGAACGCCGCGCAGAGGCCGCCGCTGCCGGGGCTCCACTGCAGCGCTCGACCTCACAAATCGGTGACGATCTGGTGGCCGCCCTGGGCTGACAAACCCTCGCAACCAGCGTTAATGCCTACCCCCGCCCGCCTCTCCCCAAGAGAAGGCAGGCGGGGGTGAAGTCTGGGTGGGGGTATACTGTGAGCTGCACGGGAGCCTCGCGCAGAGGCTGAGAGGGAGGTGCGCGCCTCCGACCGGTGAACCTGATCTGGGTGATGCCAGCGAAGGGACGCAACCCGCTTCACCAGCCCCTCACCCTCGCCGCGCCCGCGCGCACGCACTGATGCACATCCGCTGTGACACACGGTTCCACCAGAGGGGGATCATGGGAACGACCAGCCGCGACGCTGACCTCCACACCACGGGCGAGGACACCGACTCTCAGACACTCGATATTTCACCTGTCTGGGCGCCTATCACCCTCCATGACGCCCAACGGGTCTGCGCCGCACTCGCCCAGCCCGCCCACGCCATCACGATCCTCAGCGTTTCTGCGCGTCCCACGGCGGCGGCCTCGTTGGTTGACACCGATCGCGGGCTGATCTTCCTTAAACGCTACGCTGCCAGTGCCGTCACCGCCGACCACCTGGCCGTCACCCACCGCTACGTCAACCACCTGGCCGCAGAAGGACTACCCACCCCGCCCTTCCTGCCCTTCAGTGACGGGCGTACCACCTGGAGCGAGGGCGAGGCCCTGTGGGAGGTTTGCGAGGGCGCTCGCGGGGAGGACCGCTACCGGGATGCGCACTCCTGGCTGCCTCCGCACACCCTTGACGAGGCCCGCGAGATTGGCCGCCAATGCGCGCGCATCGCTGTCGTTGGAGGCACCTACGAGGCTCCTCGCAGCGCGCCCGCCGTCTACCAGTCGCGGTTTGGGTTGTTCGCGGGCGGGGCCGACACCCTGGATGCGCGCCTGGACGCGTGGGTTGGGGAGCGCCCTCACCTGGCAGACTTCTGTCGCGAACAAGGTGTTGATCTGCAGGAACGCTTAGACTCTCACCGCCAGTACGCTGCCCGCATTGACGCTGTGCTCACTGAGCACGCCGGTGAGGTCCCCACCACCTGGACCCACGGGGACCTCCACTGCTCCAACCTCATGTGGGAGCCCGGCACAGCCACGGTAACGAGCATTATTGATTTCGGCTTGGCTGACCGGAACTGGAGCGTCTACGACCTGGCCGTCGCCATTGAACGCAACGCCTTCCTCTGGCTCGACATCGGAGCCGGGCACAGTGATGCTATTCGACGGGATGTCGCGCAGGCCGTGATCGACGGCTACGAGAGCGTGCGCCCCCTCACCGCCGTGGAACGGGCGCTTCTGCCCGCCATTATGCCCCTAGTTCAGGCCGAAGCTGCGTTGAACTGGATCACCTACCAGTGGGGGACCTTGCGTAACGCACAGGCCGCCACCTGGAGCCTTGAGGTGTTCTTCGGCGCCCACACCCACTGGTTCGATACCCCCGAAGGAGTATCCTTCACCCACTGGCTCAGCGACATCTTGGCCGCCAACGGCACTCACTCAAGCACCCAGCCCAGCTGAATTCCCGATCTAACCCCCAAAAATCTACGAAAGGTTGCATCCATGAGCGTCACGCGCGTACGCCTCGAATACGTCCACCCTTGGCCTAACCACGCCGGCCTTTTCCTCGCCCGGAAGAAGGGCTTTTTCGCTGAGGAGGGCTTGGATGTCGAGCTCATTTCGGATGGCTGGGACCGGGGTGATGCTGCGGCTCTCCTGGCTCGTAATGAGTACCACGTGGCCTCCCTGCGGCTGGGCCAGCTGCTTGAATCGCGCCTGACGGGCACGCCTTTCGTCGCGGTGGCAACCCTCAACCAGCGCCAACTCGGTGCCGTTATCACCACCCCAGAAACCGGCATCCGCCGCTTCGCTGACCTTGGGGGTAAGTCCGTGGCGATCCCGCCCGTTGACCGTCTCATCCGTGAACTCCAGCAGGCTGTCGAGGCCGACGGCGGTGACTTTGCGAAGGTGACCGTCCTCGATCCGGGCAGTGGCGTGTGGGAACCCGATATTCGTGCTGTCGAGCAGGGCCACTGGGACGCCATTATCAACGTGCGCGCCTGGGAACCATTCCAGGGCAATACTGCTCCCGAGGACGTTGTCATCCTTGATTTTGACGCGGTGAAGGTCGCTCCCCATCACTCCTACTTCCTGTGCGTCCGCGAGGACCTGCTCGAACGCAACCCCGAGTTCGTCCGTCGCTTCCTTTCAGCCGCAGCGAAGGGATACCACGCGGCCATGGCTGACGAGGACGCCGCCGTCGACGCCATGACCGTGCCCATGTGCCATATCGATCCAGCCGTCCTGCGCGCCTCGGTGCGTGAAATCCGCGACTCCTGGTTCACCCCTGAAGGGCGTTGGGGTGAGATTCAAGAGGAGCTCGTCAATGGCTACACCAAGTGGATGCTTGAAGGGGACTTCTTCGACGCGCCGGTGGGGGATACCGCCGGAGCCTGGACGAATGATCTACTGCCCTAAGCGAAGCGGCAGACTAGGACCTTTCGCGGCCTGTTCCCGGTGTGAAAAGTCCAGATCAGTGCGGGGTGGATCTCCGTGAGCCTGCCACTTACAGCCCTATAAGACCTGATGGGTCACATGTCGGATATGCTCCAGTTCTCTTACGGACTGGGGCATATCCTTAGTGCAGTATTTGACAGCTAAGGAGGACGCCCGATGTCTCAGCACCACACTCCCACGGAACTTGAACGCCTGGGAAGCCTGCCTCTTCCCGCCGCCGACGAGCTTGCCGGGCGTTTCCCCCTTACTCCCCACCCCGCGCCGGCCTCGCAAAGCGAATACGAGCTGGTGATGAGCGAATTGTCCTTTGGTAGCCGCTTCACCGACCACATGGCTCACATGCGCTGGACTGCTGCAGGCGGCTGGCAGCAGCGCGAAATCATCCCTTTCGCGCCCCTGTCACTCTCGCCTGCGGCTGCCGTTTTCCACTACGGCCAGGCCGCTTTTGAAGGGATCAAGGCCTACCGTCACGAGGACGGCTCCGTGTGGACCTTCCGTCCCGGGTACAACGCCGCGCGCCTCAACCATTCCGCCTGGCGCATGGCCATGCCTCAGATGGACGCCGAGGATTTCGTCGCCTCCATTGTGGACTACGTGCGTGCTGACGAGCGCTGGGTGCCCTCCGAAGCGGGCTCAAGCCTGTACCTGCGCCCCTTCATGTTCGCCTCCGAAGCGTTCCTGGGCGTCCACGCCGCCCAAGAGCTCGACTATTACGTCATTGGTTCACCCTCTGGCCCCTACTTCAAGGGCGGCGTTGCTGGTGTGTCCATCTGGGTGGTGAAGGGCTTCCACCGTGCGGGTCCTGGCGGAACAGGCACGGCCAAGGTCGGCGGTAACTACGCGGCCTCCCTTCTCCCTCAGCAGGAGGCCGCAGCGCGCGGTTTCAACCAGGTGTGCTTCCTTGACTCCTACGAGGAGCGCTACCTGGAAGAGCTTGGCGGCATGAATGTCTTTATTGTCATGGCCGATGGCACTGTGCGCACCCCCGAGCTTTCCGGCGTCATCCTTGAGGGCGGCACCCGTTCAGCGATCTGCCGCCTGCTGCGCGATGGCGGCACTGAGGTCCGCGAAGAGAAGATTGAATTGTCCGAGCTGGTGGAGGGGATCTCCACCGGCAACGTGCGTGAGGTCTTTGCCTGCGGAACCGCAGCCGTTGTCACCCCCATTACCCGCCTGGCAGGGGAGGGCTTCGATGTTGAGCTTCCCGTGGGCGATTCCACCATGGCGATCCGCACTCAGCTCACGGACATTCAGATGGGCAAGGCTGAGGATCCTTACGGCTGGATGTACAAGATCTGCTGACAGTTCTGTCGCTGAAGACGGCTCCGCCCTCTCACGGTCTGTACCTGTGAGAGGGCGGGTTCTTATAGCTGAAGATCAGAGAAGTAGAGACAGTTCAGAGATTGAGATTGATCTGTAGCGCGGTGTAGCTGTCGTCAACGAGCCATGGTGCCCAGGAGGTGGTGAACTTTTCCTGGGCGCTGCGGCCAAGGGTTTCACCTGCATGGATGCGATTGCCCTGCGCGATGTAGCCAATGATATCCATGAGGTAGGCGTAGACCTCTTGTGGATTCTGGCAGGAGGATCGCGGCGCAATCACCTGCACCTCCGGCATCCCAATATCCTTCAAGCCGTAGGAATAGAAGTGCCACTCCTGCTTGTCGCTGGTGAGCCAGAGGGGAGCGATAAACAGTGCCGGGAGGGGATCGTCAAGGACAGCCCCACGGAAGGTGGCGGCATCGTAGGTGGTCGCAGTGCGTCCCGAGTAGACGCCGAGGGCTTCAGGGAGGCCAAGTAGGTGGGCCAGCAGGGTTGCGTGAGCGGTGATGGCCTCGACCGCCTCTCCAGTATTGCGAGGTGCGGGCCGCGTGGCGAAGGAGGGAAGGTCTGCGACGACGAGGTGGTGGCTATATCCCTGGAGGGCGTCGGGCTCGGGGAAGAAGAAGGGGTGAGTGTTACTTTCGGCCTCTTCGGCGGGGATGGCGTAGGGAGCAAGTGAGATGAGGTAGGTGCGCCCGTCGCGGGAGGCAAAGAAGCTGAGCGGGTCATCGCTTGATGCTGGTGAGGAATCCTTGTCAAGGGTCATGCCCGCATCTGCGAGGGTGTTGAGGAGGGAGAACTCGCTGGGCGCCTCGGAGAGGAGGACGAAAGCGATGTTGAGGAATTCTTCCGGCAGGGTGAAGGACGGTTCGGGAACCTTAGGGGAAGCATCGGCGGCCCGGGGCGTGTCTGCCTGAGCGCGCGAAGCAACAAGGTGTTTTAGCCAGCCAAACATTGGGTGCTTTCTTCGGGAGGAGGGGAGGCGTGTGGGGGAGCGTCGTCCTTGACGCTTGAGTGCCATGCTACAAGGCAAAGAGGGTGGGGTGTATAGGACTTTGGCGGGTGCCGTGAAGTATGAAGGCGCGTGTTGCACAGAGGGGGATGGCGCAGGATCTGACACTCGTCACACTTTCGTCGAGGAAGGTGACAAGGTGTCAAAAAGTGAATAAGGTAAGCCTAAGCTGTCTTAATTCGAGAGGGAAGGCGTCACTGTGAACAAGTGGTCAATCATGGCCTGCACATGGCTTTCATCCATCGCCCTAGCGGCAACATACATGCTGATCGGGCACGGTATTGACCAAATCATTGAGGGGGGCGCCGTCACCATCCTCCCCTGGGCTATCGCCACCGCCATCGCAGCGGGCCTCATGGCCGCTATCGCCAGCGTCATCGGCGGCTACCTCATGCCCCGCCTTGAGATCGAAGCACGCCACTCCATGGTCGCCCACATCTTCACCCTCGGCGCCTCCGAACGCACAAAGGAACGTGCAGGCCGCATCGTCAACACCGCAACCGACGGCGTCGAACGCTCCGCGACCTACAAGTCCATCTTCGTTGGCCCCATGCTGGCCTCCCTGGCGACGCCGGCCCTCATCCTCCTCATCATTGCCGCACTCATCGACCCCGTCGCTGCGGCCATCATGGCGATCTCCGTGCCTCTCGTGCCCCTGTGCATCGGCTCCTTCCAAGCAGCCTTCAAGCCCGTCTCACGCCGCTACCGCGCCTCCTCGCGAGCCCTGGCCGCACAAGAACTTGACGCCATCCAAGGCCTGTCCGCCCTCGTCCTCATGAACGCTGGTAAGCGTATGGGTGTTACCCTGGCTGAAGCCGCCGAAAACGTCCGCCAAAAGGTCATGAAATATCTGGCCGGCAACCAGCTGGTCCTCCTCGTCGTCGACTCCGTCTTTTCCCTGGGCATGATTACCGGCGCAGTCGTCCTGGCACTGTGGCGCTACGACAGCGGCGCCATTACCGCAGGTCAAGGCGTTGCCATGGTCCTGCTCGCCTCCATCATGCTTGACCCCCTCGACCGTGTCGGACAGTTCTTCTACATCGGCATGGGTGGCATTGCTGCCACCAAGGAAATCAAGCGCTTCACCAGTCAAGAACCTGAGGTCAGTGACGCCCCCGGCGTACAGGTTCCCGCCGAACTGCCCGCCCCCGGCACCCTCGCCCTTGAAAACGTCGACTTCAGCTACGACGGACAAACCCCCGTCCTGGCCGACCTCAACCTCTCCGTCGCCCCCGGCGAGCGCGCCGCCCTCGTCGGCCCCTCCGGCGCTGGCAAATCCACTATCTCCGCCCTCATCCAAGGCGCCCGCCGCCCCGGCGCTGGCCGCGTCCTCATTGACGGCGTCGACCTCGCTCAAGCGCCACTGGCATGGGTGCGCTCGCGTATGGGCGTGGTCGAACAAACCACCCACCTCTTCTCCGGCACCCTGCGCGACAACCTTCTCATCGCCCGCCCCGGCGCCAGCGACGAAGAACTCGTCGACGCCCTCAAAGCCGCCCATCTGAGCAACCTGCTCGAACGCCTCCCACAAGGCCTCGACACCCAGGTCGGCGAGCGGGCTGCCGCCCTCTCCGGCGGTGAAGCCCAGCGCGTCGCCATCGCCCGCGCCATCCTCAAGGGAGCGCCCTACCTGCTCCTGGACGAGCCCACCGCACACGTCGACCTCGAATCTGAACGCGAGATCCTCGCCGCACTGCGCGACATCAGCGCCAACACCACGACGCTGACCATCTCCCACCGAGCCGCCACCATCGATGACGCCGACCGTCGCATCGACCTGGCCGCCATCAATACCCCCACGACCAGCAACGCCGCCCCCGCCAACGAGGCAGCAGCAGAACCGGCACCCGCAGGAGCGCAGCGATGACACACTCCTCCACCTCACTCACACAGGTTTCCCAGGACACGGCCGCCAAGGAAAAGGCTGCCCAGCCACAAGCCGCCCAGGCCCGTATTCCCCACACCCGCTGGGAACTGAGCCTGCGCCTCCTACAGGTCGCCCGCTCCGTCATCGCGCCCCTAGGCCTGTCGATGATCTTCCGACTCCTGGCCCTCCTCGCCGGCGCCGCACTCTTCGGAATCGGCGGATGGGCGCTGGCCTCGCGCATGGCTGAAGGTGCAGAGGTTTCCCTGTGGACGATCGCCGCGGCACTCATCGGCCTGTCCCTGGCCAAGGGCGTGCTGCGCTACCTTGAGCAATACAGCGGACACTACGTTGCCTTCCGCTCCCTTGCACTGCTGCGCAACTACTTCTACGACGCCCTTGAACCCCAAGCCCCCGCACAAACCGAGGGCCTGGACTCAGGTGACCTCATGTCGCGCGTCACCAAGGACGTGGACCGCATCGAAGTATTCTTCGCCCACACACTGGCACCCATCGTCACCGCCGTCATCGCCCCCATCATCATGCTCAGCTACCTGGGGGTGGCAGTGTCCTGGCAGGTCGCCCTGACCCTCCTGCCTTTCCTGCTGGTTGTCGGTGTAGTCGTGCCCCTGCTGGGCTCGAAAGCAACCGACGCTGCGGCAGCGGAATTGCGCCGCGCTCGCGGCACCCTGGCCCACCATGTCACCGACTCGGTGCAGGGCGTGCGTGAAGTGCTGGCTTTTGGCTATCAAGAGGCTCGCCTGGCTGAAATGGGGCGCATCGAAGAGCGCATCACCCGCGGCCTGAAAACCACCATGGGGTATGTGGCCGTGCGCCGCGGCCTCAACCAGGGCCTGCTCGCAGGCACGCTGGTTGCCGTATTCGCCATGGGCGCCCACCAGGTCGCCGCAGGTGTTCTCACCCCCGGCCAGGTCGGTCTGGCTTTGGGCGTGGCCCTGGGCGCCTTCGCCCCCGTCCTCGCCGTGGAAGACTTCGTGGCAGACCTCGATCAGGCCTACGCCTCGGCCCGCCGCGTCTTCTCCATCACCGAGCGCACCCCGCTGGTGGCCGACCCCGCTCAGCCTCGTGACACGGAGGTTGACGCTTCGGCAGATCTGATTGTCGAGGGCGTCTCCTTCACCTACCCCGCTGTCGACGCGGGCGCCGTCAACGCCGACCCGGTGGCCGAGGCCGAACGCCCGCAGGTCCTCCACGACGTCAACGTGCGCCTCGCTGCGGGGAAGATGACCGCAATCGTTGGCGCCTCTGGTTCAGGCAAGTCCACCCTGGCCGCCCTCTTGGATCGCATGTGGGATCCCACCGCTGGTAGCGTCCGCATCGGCGAGGTCGACCTGCGTGAACTCAGCCTGGAGCACCTGCGCAACCTCGTGTCCTACGCGCCCCAGCGCCCGCACGTTTTCAACGACTCCATCCGCGCGAACCTCCTGCTTGCCCGCCCTGACGCCACCGACGCTGACCTTGATCGCGTCTGCGCGCAGGTGGGGTTGAGCGAGTGGATCGCCAGCGAACCCGATGGCATGAACACCGTCGTGGGTGAAATGGGCGAACGCCTCTCAGGCGGCCAGCGTCAGCGCCTGGCCGTGGCCCGGGCGCTCCTGCGGGAAACCCCCATCACCATCCTTGACGAGGCGACCTCGCAGATCGACGCTGCCACAGAAAAGACCGTGCTTGAGGGTATTGCTCAGGCCACCGACGGGCGCACCCTGGTCGTGATCGCCCACCGTATCTCCACCATCGAAAACGCCGACCACATTATCGTCATGGATGGCGGTCGGGTTGTGGAAGAAGGCACCTACGCCGAGCTCATGGCTTCAGGTGGCGCCTTGGCTGCCCTGGCTCAACGCGAGTAAAGGGACGAATACGGCGTGGGTTAGGATGCCTCCTATGACACTCAGCGCAGACCTCCTCATCATCCAGCACTCAGAGGGCTGCCCGCCCGGGCACATCCTCAGCTACGCCCCCAACGCCACCACCGTGCGCATGTGGGAAACCCCCACCGCACTGCAGGCGATGGCAGCGGGGCAGGCGGCTCTGCCCTCGGCAATCGTCGTCTTGGGTGGTACAGAGAATGCCTACGCCGACAGTGCCTGGCCGTGGCTCGCGGACGTTCGCGCAGTTCTTCGCCGTTGTCACGAGGAATCCGTTCCCACCCTGGCCGTGTGCCTGGGGATGCAGTTGGCGGTGGTCGCAGGAGGCGGCAGCGTTGCTGTTGGCGCAGCTGAGGGGCCCGAGACTGGCATGACCCGGATTCTGTGGGAGGAGACAGCGGCAGATCCGTTGGTGCGGGTGCTGGCAGCGGATGAGTGGGTCTACGCTGACCATTCGGATGCGGTAAGCGAGTTACCAGCAGGCGCGTCTGTTCTGGCGCGCTCAGACAAGTACGTGCACGTTATGAGGTGGGGCAGCGTTGTGGGCGTGCAATACCACCCGGAACTGACTGCCGATATTTTACGAACCTGGCTGGAGAACAACCCTCCCTCCAATGCCGATCAACTCTTAGCCGACTACCAGGATGCCGCCGACGACCTGGCACAACACTGCCAGCGCTTGTGCGAGGCCGTATTGGGGGCGCGCTGAGCTCAATCAGCGATACCAGCGGATCGCTCCCTGGGAAGCCGTGCTCTAAAAGCCTTGACAATGCTGTGGGGGGTGACTGCAGAACACTGCAGTCACCCCCCAAGGCTTGACCTCTTCGCTCACCCGTCAGGCCATCGTTCGGCGATCGAGGCGTCCCCGGCAGACGGATGCGTCGTTTGAAACCCGTTTCGCGTAACAGACGACAATCTGATCAGGCAAGGGAGGCGTAGAAAGCCAGGGCTTCCTCGTAGGTGGGCAGGAGGCCCTGCTCACGAGCTTCTTCCAAACCGGGAGCAAGAGTGTCCTTTTCGGAGAACTGCTGCTCCAGGGGCTCGCCATTACGTCCCACGGTCGGCCACTCAACACCGATGGTTGAACACAGCGGGTTGACGCCAAACTCGCGGCCCGGATTGTAACCGGCAGAGCACAGGTAGGTAACGGTGGAGCCGTCCTCAAGGGAACAGAAGGCGTGTCCCAGACCTTCGGACAGGAAGATCGCGCGGCGATCAACGTCGTCGAGAAGGACGGTGTCCCACTGCCCGTAGGTGGGCGAGCCAACGCGGATATCAACAACGACATCAAGGACGGCACCCTTGGGGCACATCACGTACTTAGCTTGGGAAGGAGGAATCTGAGCAAAATGAATGCCTCGGATCACGCCCGCAGCGGAGACTGAACAGTTCACCTGCTGGAGATCCAAGGATCGTCCCAGGTGCTCTTCAAACTCATTCGCCTTGAACATTTCCATAAATAGGCCGCGTGAATCGCCTAGCTGGCGAGGGGTAATCTCCCACGCGCCCTTGATTGATAGCTCACGCCATTCCATGGTGGTCTCTCCCTTGTGATGTCAGTTGGAGGAGTGTGCCCTTGCCCTAGAATCTCAGAGCAAGGCCCTTCCATCATCTCCATTGTGCCAAGATATGATTGTTCCATGAAGTGGACTGTAACCGGCGCAGCCGGAATGCTTGGACAAGATCTCGTTGCGGCGCTGAAGGCTCGCGGAGATGACGTGGTGGCGCTTGATGTCGCCGAACTCGATATTCTCGACAGCTCAGCTGTGATGGAGGCTCTTGGAACACCAGGTGCTTCAGACGTGGTGGTCAATTGCGCAGCGTGGACCCAAGTCGACTCCGCTGAAGAAAAAGAAGATGCAGCCTTTCGACTCAATGCGGTTGGCCCCCAAAACCTTGCCGCAGCATGCCGAGCATCAGGTGCGCGCCTGGTGCAGATCTCCACAGACTACGTTTTTCCGGGGAATGGCACAAAGCCCTACGGGGAGGACGATCTCCTTGACCCCCTGGGCGCATACGGGCGTACTAAAGCAGCGGGTGAATGGGCCGTTCGCGCATCTGGCGCGGACTACCTTATCGTCCGTACAGCATGGCTGTACGGAGAGCATGGTACCCCCTTCCCCAAGGTCATGGCCAAGTTGCTCACCGAGCGTGGTCATGTCGACGTTGTCACCGATCAGGTCGGCCAGCCCACCTGGACCAAGGACTTAGTCGCCCTCATTATTGCCCTCATTGACGCTCAAGCACCCTCGGGAACCTACCACGGCACTTCTTCGGGCCAGGGCTCGTGGTACGAATTCACCCAAGAGATTGCAGCGTCAATGGGCGTCGCAAAGGAGGCTGTCGGCGAAACCACGTCGGAAGCCTTCGTGCGCCCGGCACCGCGTCCGGCCTACTCGGTGCTGGCACATGATGCGCTGCGCAAGATTGGTGTCGAACCCATTGGGGATTGGCGCCAACGCTGGCAGGCAGCCGCCCCGGCGATCCTTGCAGATTTCGTGGCTAAGGACTGAGAGCAGCCCCGAGAGAGAACTCAGCCAGTTCACCTTCGCCTCTTTGGGGCGGGGGTGAACTGTTTCCCGCGCCCCCTCTCCCCTGAAGAAAGAAAACAGAAACGGGCGGTGATTCCACGACACGACACGGCGGCGCGTTTTCTGACGCGACGTCTTACCCTTAATGCAGCACTAATCGGATAGACACGGAAGACACCATGAGCCGCCAACTTCGATCCGCAACCTCCACCCAGGGCCGCAATATGGCCGGTGCCCGCGCACTGTGGCGCGCCACCGGCATGGGCGATGACGACTTCGGCAAACCCATTATTGCCGTCGTCAACTCCTTCACCGAGTTCGTCCCCGGACACGTCCACCTGCGTGACGTCGGAAAACTCGTAGCGGATGCGATCGTGGCAGCAGGCGGCGTCGCCAAGGAAATGAACACCATCGCCGTTGACGACGGCATCGCCATGGGCCACGGCGGCATGCTCTACTCCCTGCCTTCGCGTGAAATCATCGCCGACTCGGTCGAATACATGGTCAACGCCCACTGCGCTGACGCCATGGTGTGCATCTCCAACTGCGACAAGATCACCCCCGGCATGCTCAACGCCGCCCTGCGCCTGAACATCCCCGCCGTCTTTGTCTCTGGCGGCCCCATGGAGGCGGGCAAGAATATTCCCGCCGATGCGATCATCGGCGACTCCACAGCAGGCCACGGCAACCTCGTCACCGTCATGAACGCCACCGCTAACGACGACCTCACCGACGACCAGATCCTCGCCCTCGAACGCGCAGCCTGCCCCACCTGCGGCTCCTGCTCAGGCATGTTCACCGCGAACTCCATGAACTGCCTCACCGAAGCCCTGGGCCTGTCCCTGCCCGGCAACGGCTCAACGCTGGCCACCCACTCGGCCCGCCGCAACCTCTTCATCGAGGCCGGCCGACGCGTCGTGGACCTGTGCCGCCGCTACTACGGCAACGAGGACGACGCCGTCCTCCCGCGCTCTATCGCCACCCGAGACGCCTTCCGCAACGCCATGACCTTGGACATGGCGATGGGCGGCTCGTCCAACACCGTCTTGCACCTGCTGGCCGCCGCCCGCGAGGCTCAGGTGGACTTCGACCTGCATGACATTGCTGAGCTGGGTCAGACCGTGCCCTGCCTGTCTAAGGTGGCCCCTAACCACAACGACTACCACATGGAGGATGTCCACCGCGCCGGTGGTATTCCCGCGATCCTGGGTGAACTGGACCGTGCGGGATTCCTCACCCATAACGTCCACTCCATCCACTCACCCTCGCTCTCGCAGTGGCTAGCCCAGTGGGATGTGCGCGGCGGCTCAGCAACCGAGGAGGCCTTCGAACTCTTCCACGCGGCCCCCGGCAATGTCCGCACCACCGAGGCTTTCTCCACCTCGAACCGCTGGGCGAGCCTCGACCTCGACGCCGAAGGCGGCTGCATCCGCGACGTTGAGCACGCCTACACGGCAAACGGTGGCCTGACCGTCCTCTTTGGCAACCTCGCCCCTGAAGGCGCGATCATCAAGGCTGCCGGTATTGACCCCAGCCTCTTCCACTTCGAGGGCCGCGCCCGCGTCATGGAATCCCAGGACGAAGCCATCGAACGCATCCTCGATAAGACCGTTGAGGCTGGCGACGTGGTGGTCATCCGCTACGAAGGTCCTTCGGGCGGGCCGGGCATGCAAGAAATGCTCTACCCGACCTCCTTCATTAAGGGCCGTGGCCTGGGCAAGGCCTGCGCGCTCATTACCGACGGCCGCTTCTCGGGCGGCACCTCGGGTATTTCTGTGGGCCATATTTCCCCTGAAGCCGCAGCTGGCGGCCTCATTGGCCTCATCGAGGACGGGGACCGCATCATCATTGACGTCAATGAGGGGCTGCTTCAGCTTGACGTCCCTGAGGAAGAGATTGAGCGCCGCCGCGCTGAGCAGGAAGCTCGCGAGCACCCCTGGACGCCGCGCACCCGCCAGCGTGAAGTGTCTGACGCGCTCAAGCTCTACGCGGCCACGGCGACCTCGGCCTCGCAGGGCGCATTCCGTGACGTATCGCGTATCCTGCGATAGCTGCAGCGGCGAGGCTGGCCTCGTCCGCAACCGACTGAGCTACGTTGCCCACGAGGCCACCCCCGCAGCACAATGAGGGGAGGCCGCGCACCCTGTGCGTGGAAATGTCTGAGGGAAGGACACTCATGCTGCCGTTGCGCGGCCACTACACCATGCCTGGGGGTGCCAGCATTCATGTGCGCGGCACCATCGCAGGCGAACCCGCCTCCGATGGGGTCTTCACCCACTGCGCCTTCGAATCTGACGCCCCCTACCAGCCAGACAACCTGCTCGCACGCCTCGCAGCATCCCTCGAAGGCGTCGCGGCGGACACCTCGGCCATGGACCTCTCCGCCCTCCTGTCCTCCCTGCTGCTCCCGGGCGACGACCTCGCCGGACTGACCACCGACGCCATCGCCATCGCCCTGCGTCGCATGGTCGGAAAGGCTCTGGACTGGACGGACCTGGAATTCGACATTATCTATGGGCCTGTCCTTGACCCGGCGGTGAACGTCGCCCTTGACGAAACCCTGGTTGAAGAGGTCGCCGCCGGGCGGCGCAAGCCCTTCTTGCGCATGTGGGAGTGGAACGCGCCCCAGGTCGTTATCGGCTCCTACCAGTCCTACGCCAACGAACTCCACCACGAGGGCGTCCTCAAGCACGGGATTACCGTCACCCGCCGCGTCTCCGGGGGAGGCACCATGTTTATGGAGCCTGAAAACTGCGTGACCTTCTCCCTGGTGGTGCCAACCGCCCTGGTGGAGGGCATGAGCTTCGAGCAGGCCTACCCCTACCTGGACCGCTGGGTGATGGAAGCCCTGGAAACCATGGGCGTCAAAGCCCGCTACGTGCCGCTCAATGACATTGCCTCCGATAAGGGCAAGATCGCGGGCGCTGCTCAAAAGCGCTGGGCCAACGGCATGATGCTCCACCACGTCACCATGGCCTACGACATTGACACCCCCAAGATGCTTGAGGTTTTACGCACCGGCCTGGAGCGCGTGAGCGAACGCGGGACGGCCTCGGCCGTGAAATGGGTGGATCCTCTGTGTTCACAGATTAGCCTGTCTCGCGCCGAAGTGATGCAGGTGCTCTACGACTACTTCCGCGCCAAGTATGGGGCAACGCCCTCGGCGCTGACCCCGCATGAGATTGAGGCGGCCAAGCAGCGCTGCGTGGAGAAATTCTCCACCGAGGAATGGACCTTTAAGCTGCCCTGAGTAGAACTTGAGATTGCCTCGCAGTTCAACGAGGCTGACACGACTCTGCAGTGTGGTCGGTAAAGAAGACCTATCAATATCTGCGGTGCGAATTGATGCACACTTTGCCTATTGCGTTGATGTGAAGGTGTCGTTGATGTAGAGTATCCCTGTAACTCCCCAGCGTTCTCCGGAACTGCTGGGGTTCTATTTTCTCGCAAGGTGGTGGCAATGGTGCTCCGCATGGCTGTGGTAATGGATTACCAGAATGTGCATCTGTCGGCAGCAGGAATTTTTCTTCCCGGAAGGCCGCAACATGAAGCACTTATTGATCCCTACGCTTTCGCTCAACAGGTTGCTGCAGCTCGAAATGCATCGAATCGACCAGAATTTCACGTGGCAGTCAGCGACGTCTATGTATTCCGAGGCCAGCCATCGTCACAGCATGATCCCAGTGGCTACAGCCGTTCGCAGGCACAGAAGTCTAGTTGGGAGTACGGGCATGGTGGGCACGTACAGGTAACGATGCGTCCTCTGAAGTATCGGAGCATTAGGAGCATAGATGGCGCTGTACAGGTATCGGCACAAGAAAAGGGTATCGACGTGCTTTGTGCGCTGTACCTTGTGCGTTTAGCACGAAGCGGTCAATATGATGTTGTAGTTCTTGCTTCTCGTGATACGGATCTAGCTCCGGCGTTGGATGAAGCAGCACAGTTGTCCGGTTGCAAAGTTGAAGCCGTGAAATGGTATGACCCGAGTAATCGGAGTACGTGGGGCCGCATCCGAACTGCTTCGTCGATTTGGACGACTAACATGGAACGTGAGCATTTTCTGGCAAGCCTTGATACTCGGGATTACTCTTAGGTGAGCCGCTCATATCGACATGCTCGTCTTCCTCTGTCGCGAGTACTGGCATCGTGAGACGAACGCATTAGCGAAGGAGCAATGCGGGCAGGATCTAGTTGCGCGGACCGAACACGTCCGTGCCTACGCGCACCAGGGTGGCGCCCTCGGCAATCGCCCACTCGAGGTCGCGGCTCATCCCCATGGATAGTTCCAGTGTCTCTTCAGCGAGGTCGAGGCGTCCGGCGAGGAGCGCGCGCAGGGCGTGCAGTTGGGCGTAGGAGGCGCGCACATCGGCCTCGACCATCGAATTGAGGCCCACCGTCATTAAACCCGCCAGCTGCAGGCGTGCGCTTGCAGCAATCGCCTCAGCGACCACGAGGGCGTCGGCGGGCGCGCACCCGTGCTTGGACGCCTCCCCGGAGGTGTTCACCTGCAGGTAGACCGGCAGTGGGCGGGTGGCGCGCTTATCGACGGCGTCCACCAGCGCGACAGAATCAATGGTTTCAATACAATCCACGACAGCCAGCGCGTGGTTGATCTTATTAGTCTGCAGGGGGCCAATCAGGTGAAGTCGCGCCCCCGCCACCTCTTTGATGGCCGAGGCCGTCTCACGCGCCTCCTGTACCCGATTGTGACCGAGCAACACGGGTAGATTCGCAGCGGCGAGGGCGCGCGCCGCAGCCTGACATTCTGCGGGCGTGCGGGTCTTTGCCGCGATCTCTAAGGTGACAGCGTCGCTGCGGCCAACGGCAGTGCAGGCATCATCAATGCGCTGGCGAATCCGGGCAATATTGTCGGCAAGAGAAGTGGTCGTGTGCATGCGATAGACGGTTTCCTGTTGGCAGCGGTATGACTGCAGTCTAGTGCGTGTATCACCAATCCTGGGCGGCGACCCTGGAGGGTGGGAAACACAACCAGGGTCTAACCAGGGTGATCTGAGCGGGCAGAATCTGACGTTTCTGGGACGATAGAGGTATGCGTACTCTGTTGAACATCATTTGGTTGGTTTTCGGCGGCATTTGGCTCTGGCTGGGCTACCTCCTGGCTGGCATCATTGCCTGCGCGCTCATTGTCACTATCCCTGCAGGTGTGGCTTGTTTCCGTATCGCGAACTACGTGCTGTGGCCCTTCGGCAAGCGCGTCGTTGAACAGCCCGGCGCAGGAGCGGGCTCATGCCTGATGAACACCGTGTGGTTCATCGTCGCGGGTATTCCCCTGGCGATTGGCCATGTCACCACCGCTATCCCCATGGCACTGAGCATTGTCGGTATCCCCTTGGCCATTGCCAATATCAAGATGATTCCCGTGACGGCCTTCCCCTTCGGCAAGACTGTCATCAACGATCCGCACGCCCCCATCTTCGGCTGACAGTTTGCAGCCTGCGGGCACCATTTCTCTCAGCGCACCCACTCTCACTCACTTGAGAATGGGTGCGCTGTTGTCTCTGCACGACCTAGCCCGGATCCTAGATGCACAGATCGAGGGGCAGGTCGGAAATATCCCGCAGCCTTTGCCCTTCGACGAGGGCGGTGAGCATCGCCTGAGCCTCGTCGTTTCCAGAGGCGTTGACCGCTTCAATGAGTTCAGGCAACGCGAAGTGGTAGACCATGTCAAGATCGCCCGTGCCCAGGGCCAGGGAAGCCAGGCGCGACGGCGTTGGCTCGCCGGTGACCACCACAATGTGTGGGGCACGCCCCTTGCGGTTGCGCAGGATCGACAGGGCCTCGGCGCGCGCATTTTGAGCCCTATCGGAACGTAGCGTCCACTTGCAGGAAATCACCGCGTGAACAATATCGTGGGGCTGGTTTGCCTGGCGTAAGATGCTGAAACGGCCCGAGTGCTCATCAACGAGGGGGCCGCCCGCGTTAATGCCAGCATCGCTTTCCGGGGCGCGAAGCACCACCACATCGGGGCTAATGGAGTAGGAGTTGCCGAGGATTGCCTGCAGGGCAGGATCGGCCTGGACTGCGTCGCTGAGCAGTGCTAGATGCCGGTAGGGTTCGAAGCGAGACAGGTGCTCGCTCTTACGGGAGTTGCCGACATTAGCGAGAGTCCACGTGCCGGGGCGCACGGAGGAAAAGTGCGGGAAGGTGGAGCTGAGGAAGTCAGCGACGATCTTTTCAAAGGTCGCGCCGCTCTGCTGCCCGGCGAGCTTTTGCACCTCAATGTGGGCACCTAGTCGTGTCGCCATGTGGAGGGCAATATCACGCGAGGTTTTCTGGCTCTTATCAGCGTTTGAGGCAATGCCGTTACCGGCAACACTCAAAACCTCGTGGAGGATCAGCTGATTGTGGAACTCTTGGCGAGCTCGCGTGAGAAGAGCCCCGGGAGTGGCTGCGTCCGACATGATGGAAGCTCTCCTTAGGCCTCAAGGGCGCGACGAATATTCTGGGCGACAGCGTGGGCCAGGGGAGGGGGCAGGGCGTTTCCCACCTGACGGTAGGCGGCAGTTTTTCCGCCGGTGAGTTCCCATGAGTCCTCGAATCCTTGGATCCGCGCGGCCATACGAACCGTCAGGCGAGGCATCCCTTCAAAGGAGGCTTCAGGTGCAGCATCGGCTAGGCCCTTGCCATCCACCCCGAGCTCAGCCCAGGCCTTTTTCGCACGAGTCGGGCCAAGATCAGCGCCACCGTGCTTCTTTGAGCCGCCCACCAGCGTTGGAGCAATGGCTTGGGCCCCCTGGGCCCAGGCTTCGGCGCCTGTCCACCCATTCTGCGCCATGAGGTCAAGCAAGGTGGAGCCGACGGTCGCAGGGGGAGTGTCCAGAGGCAGGGGGTATTCGAAGGTCGCGTTCACGTCATGGCGCAGCGCCACGCAGATGACACGAGGGCGTGCCTGAGGGACGCCATAGTCGGCGGCGTTGAGGAGCTTCCATTGGACCGTGTACCCCAGATTCTCGATCTGCTCGGTAATGTGCTCGCGGTAGTGGTCAAAACGTCGATCGAGGAGGCCTCGGACATTTTCCAACATGACGGCCCGAGGTTGGATCTCTCCAATCAAGCGGATTGCTGTGGGGAAGAGATCACGTTCGTCATTGGCTCCAAGCTGCTGCCCAGCTGAAGAAAAGGGCGGGCAGGGGACGCCGCCGGCGAGCAGATCAACCCCGGCGTATTCCTTGCCCGACCAGGACAGGAGGTCTTCTTCGAGGACGTTCCACGCGGGACGATTCGCACGCAAGGTGGCGCAGGCATGACGGTCGATCTCAACCAGTGCCGCATGCTCAAACCCGGCCATCTCAATGCCGCGGGCCTGGCCGCCAGCACCGGCACAGATCTCCACCGACGTAAGCGTCATGCGTTTCCCTCGCAAAATCAACCGATCAACAACGTAGAAAAATTCTCTCAGGTCCACCCCGGATTTGCGGCATCGGTCAGCTAGCGGCACATCCTTGGCCGGAAACAGGCCCAACATGGATGACAGCGACGAGTTCGCCCAGAGTCCGACCTCGCCAACCTGCGATCCACCTAGGGGCGGGGCTGTTTAAAGTCCAACGCGGGCGAGCTCCTCGTTGACGGTGGGACGGCGCCGGTAGTCCTCGCGTAGTTGCGCGATCCAGCGCGTCATTTCTGCTGTCAGGAGGCCTTGGCCTTCCTGCGCCTTCTTCGCGTCGTCGTGCTTGTCGGCAGTGCGGGCAATGCGCATCGCTGACAGGGTCATCCGCGCGGCCTCGCGGGCCACCTCACGGCCTGTTGTCGCATCAAGCGCGCCAATAATACGTGTCTGGTACAGGCCGATGGCCTCGCGTGGGCGGGGCTGAGGGGAGGCTTCTGCGAGATCTTGCCACATAGCCCTCAATGGCCACCGGTCCGCCAGGCTCCACGCCCACTCAACATCCCCAAGGTGGAGGGCGATCCTGACAGGCAAATCGCCGATACCCCATTCACATGTGTCAACCCATACGCGTGTCGCTTGCTGTTCTGCTTCTGCGCAGCCAAGGTCACTGGCTGTTGATATCAGGAGGTCGTAAATCTCAGGCAGAGGCGCGGAATGGAAGAGGTCGCGCAGGAAAGCAATCGCGTCTTCTTCCCGACCGTCGTGAAGAAACATGTCCACTGCTTTCACAGGCGAGACGTGGTAGTCGTTGGCATCGCCACACCAGTGATGAGGGTTGCTTGTCACGCGATCCTCCGCAATGGCGCGTTCGAGGTAGGCCATGGCTTCACGAGGGCGTTGGGCTGCCTCAAGACGCTGAATAATGGCACCGTATCGCGGGTGCTCCCCGCGTGAGAGTACCTTGATCGCATGGTCAACGTCACCGTCATGGTCAGCGAGTTCTAGCTCCATACTGTTGATTTCGTGGGCATTCCAGCCGCTGAGTTCCTCATCGCTTCGACGCTCCAGCTCCGTGTTGACAGCGCGACGGTAGACTGTGAGCCCCTGATCCCCGAGGGCGGACACGAAGTCGCCGAGAGTGACGACAGGCCAACCGGGAGAATCCAGCCGGAACTTCGCTAGCCACCTGCCCAGTTTCTTGGTATCAGGATTTCCACTACGGCATGCCTGCGCGTAGAGATTGATGGCGCGCTGGCAGACTTCGCCTGGAGCTCCGGAGGAGTCATCGATACGTTCGGCGATCATTTTTCGTAGGCGCGTTGCCGTCTTCAGGAGGATCGGGGCGACGAGGTCGGAGTAGCCATCGTCAAGGAGTATCTCTACCTCGTTGAGGAAGATGTCGACCTCCTGAGAGAAGTCGATTGCCCGCCAGTAGTCTATAAAACCTCGGACCGAGAAAACAGCTTTGTACCTCTGCTGTAGTTCGTTTTCGATTGCGGCAGTATTGCCGCTGCTGAGGTCAGCTTTGCGTTGGAGCATGTTCATAATGGCGTAGTCGTGGCTTGCGAGGGACCACAGCAACTGGCGGAGCTGCTCTTGACTGAGGCTATTGAGGTATTCGAGGATCGAAGCTGAATGCTCGGCGCGGCCACCACTCGTGTCGTCGGCGTGTTCTTCGCTGCCCTCACCCAGTACAGCTAAACCAAGGGCAACAAGGTGCTTACAGAAGTTGCCGGCGAGGTTATGGAGACAGGTGCACGAGCCGCGTAGCTCGTCCTCCCAGTGGAGTGTCACATGGTAGGTCTGGCTGCCACGTACGTGCGCGGTGGCAAAGTTCTCTCCTCGGGAGAGAAGATCAACGAAGTGACGGTACTGTGTGCCGCGCTCGAAAACACGGTCTCCTGCCTCAATGATGAGCGCTTCTTCGGTGAGCGAATCATTCGGTAACCCCATGAGACCATTATCCTCAACATGAGGGCGTAAGAGAATCCAGATGGTCATGGGAGGGGTATGTCTTCCACCATGTCGTCTGTTTTACAACGTTGCTCACTGGCTGTCAGCGCGGGCCGACGCTCAGCAGACGCAGCACCACGGCCTCGGCCTGGTCAGATGCCGCTAGGTCCACCAAAGCGGTCAGACGCCAATCCATATCCTCCTCGGGGTCACAGATGCGCTGCTCAGCGAGCCAATAGTTGGCAGGATTGAGGCGGTCAGCCAGGGCCTCACTGACCCCGGCTTCGACGAGGTCGGCGCGGGTGGGCGCCTCGTTGAGTGGACACAGGGCGGTAGCGCGGGCCGCCTGGTCAATGCCAATCCAGTCATACTCCGCCCAGTAGCGCTCCAAGGCGTGATCCCAGCGGTCCTCGTCCCAGCCCGACGCCTCGTCCAGTGCCGCCAAAGCAGGCACGTCGTCAGCGGACATGAGTTCCACACGGCGGAACATTGCCCGGCGGATGGCAGTGCGGAACGCATGCCGATTCGCACTGAAGGCCACCACGCCGTTCTCATCCGCGCCGAAAGCCACCTCCACGCCGCCCGAGCTTTGCGCGTCGTCGCGAGAGGCGTAGTTGCCCGAAGCCAGCGCCTCCCATTCATCGAGCAGCGAGGAATCCACAGCGCGAATCAGCGCCGCCAGCCAGTCAATAATGGCGCGCACCTCGTCGGTCATCATCTCGTCAGGGATGATCTGACGCATCGCACGGTAGGCATCCGTCAGGTAGCGCAGGATCACGCCCTCAGAGCGGCCCACGTCATAGCGGGACACCAACTCAGAGAAGGTCATGGCATTTTCCACCATCTCGCGCACCACCGACTTGGGGGAGAGTTCCAGTCCGCCCACCCAGGGGTTGGAGGCCACATACACAGAGAAAGCCCCCTCCAACAGGTCAGCCAAAGGACGAGGCCACACAACCTCCTCTAAAGCCGACATGCGATCGTCGTAGTCCATCCCCTGGGCCTTCATGGCGGCGACAGCCTCGCCACGCGCCACCCGCTGCTGAGCAAAGAGCAGGGGGCGAGGATCCTCCAGAACCGACTCAATCACCGACACCACATCCAGGGCGAAAGAGGGCGAATCGGGATCCAACAAGTCCAACGCAGCCAGCGCAAAGGGAGACAGTGGCTGGTTGAGCGCAAAATCGTCAGGCAGGTCCGCCACCAGCCGCAAACGAGGCAGGCCATCGGCCGCGGCCTGCGCGGAGGGCACATGCTCCACCACGCCAGCGGTACGCATCGACGCGTAGATTTCGCCCAGGCGACGCAGGTGCGGGTTGACCTCACGAATGACGTCATCATTGTGGGTGGCCAGGTGAACCAGGTGCTCGCCCGGATCACGATGGGCGGCCCCCGCCAGGACATTGAGCACCATCGAGTGGGTCATCTCAAAGTGAGACTGCAAGGCTTCGGGCGCGGCGTTCACCAGGCGCTCAAAGGTCGACTTCGTCCAGGAAATCTGGCCCTCCGCAGGGCCTTTCTTCTTTTTCGCATCCTTCTTCTTAGCGCGTTTAGCGGCGCGCTCGTCCGCAGCCTCCAACTGGGCAGCACTCAAGCGAGCCCGCGCCTTCGCATCCTCCACCTCATGCTCGGGGGCAAGGACACGCACAAAGCCCACCAGGTCAAAGCCCGCGCGCCCAGCCCGCCCAGCGATCTGATGGAACTCGCGGGCAGAGACGTGCCGCATCTTCGCCCCATCAAACTTCACGAGCGAGCTCATGAGTACCGTGCGGATTGGCACATTGATGCCGACCCCCAGAGTGTCCGTACCGCTGACGATCGCCAGCAGTCCTTGCTGGGTGAGCCGTTCAACCAGACGGCGATAGCGGGGCAGCATACCCGCGTGGTGAATACCGATGCCTTGCACAAGCAGGCTGCGTAGGGACGCGCCAAAACCCTTCGTGAAATGAACGGTGGAAAGCTCCTCAGCAATGCGTTTCTTCTGCTCATCGGTAATGAGCTTGGCCTTGTCGAAGGCGTGGGCAGAATCAACCGCGTCTTTCTGGGCGAAATGCACGATGTAGATTGGCCAGCGGCCTTCGTTCAAGAGGCGCGGCACGGTGTCGGTCAACGTATCGACAACGTACTCAAACTCCAAAGGCACCGGGCGTTCAGCATCGTCAATGAGCGTCACGTCCCTGCCCGTGCGTTCCTTCCACGCGCGCTCAAACCTCGTCGTATCCCCAAGAGTGGCCGACATGGCAACGTACTGGGCTTTGCGTAGTTCCAGTAGAGGCGTCTGCCACGCCCAGCCGCGCTGCGGGTCACCGTAGAAGTGGAACTCGTCCATGATGACCATGTCGGCATCGAGCTCTGCGCCTTCACGCAGGGACTGGTTGGCCAAAATCTCTGCTGTGCAGCAGATGATCGGCGCATCAGCGTTGAGGGAAACATCCCCCGTCACCATCCCCACGTTCTCAGCGCCAAAGTGGCCGACAAGGTCAAAGAATTTCTCGGACACGAGGGCCTTCAGCGGCGCCGTGTAATAGGAGCGGCCACCTTGCGCCATCGAGACAAAATGTGCGGCCAGGGCGATCATCGACTTGCCAGAGCCCGTGGGGGTGGCGGCAATGACGTGGTTGCCTGCCAGGATCTCCACCAGGGATTCTTCCTGGTGGGGGTAGAGCGGGCGGCCTGTGGCTTCGGCCCACGAGGTGAACGCTGCGTATAGCGCGTCCACATCGTCAAGTTGGGAGGCGTCCTCCAGATCGTCAAGGAGTTCATTGAGGGTGGCCGTCATACCCCCATTGTTTCATTGCTTCGTTTGACGAGGCCAACCCCACGGCCGTGTCAGGGAATGGACAATCGGCCCCGAGATGGACAGATATGCCACCATCAAGGGGTTGCATTTTCGGTTCGACACAGAAAGGAAGGCCCATGGACGCACTCGCATCACAGATTCAGGTGGTCGCAGACTGGATCACCCTCTACATGACGCTGTGGATTCTGGTCGGCGTGGGCATCTACCTGACGATCCGTTCAAAACTCGTGCAACTGCGCCTTTTCCCCCATATGGTGAGTGTCGTATCTTCCTCACGTCAGGGAGCACGCGGCGGTATTAGTTCCTTCCAAGCCTTCACGATTTCACTGGCAGCCCGCGTGGGCGTGGGTAATGTCTTTGGTGTTGCCGCAGCATTGCTCATGGGCGGGCCGGGTGCGATTTTCTGGATGTGGATTGTTGCACTCGTTGGTATGGCAACCGCTTTCTTCGAAGCCACCCTCGCTCAGCTTTTCAAGGTCCGCGCCGAGGATGGCACCTTCCGTGGCGGCCCGGCCTACTACATGCTGTACGGCATGAAGAACACCGTGATGGCAAAGATTTTCGCTGTTATTACGGTTATCACCTGTGCTTTTGTCATCACGTCGGTGCAGTCCAATGCGATCGCTGAAACGATGGTGGCAACGACCAGCACGAAGCATTGGATGATTGCCGTGCTGCTGGTGGCGTTCGCCGGCCCAGTCATCTTTGGCGGCATTCGCTCGGTAGCGCGCGTCACCGAATGGATGGCGCCCATCATGGCAACCCTCTACGTCATTGTCATTGCGGTGATCACCGTGATGAATATTGGCGAGTTCGCTACCGTTCTTGGCCAGATCATCACCTCAGCTTTCGCTCCCGAGCCCCTCGTGGGTGGTCTTGGTGGCGGTATCCTTGCCGCCATCATTAACGGCACGAAGCGTGGGTTGTTCTCTAACGAGGCCGGTCAGGGAACGGCCCCCAATGCTGCTGCGACCGCCACGGTGAAACACCCTGTGCGTCAGGGCCTCATCCAGTCCTTGGGTGTTTTCGTCGACACGATTATTGTCTGTACGGCCACGGCTTTCGTCATCCTCATTGCCGGTGAGGAAGTCTGGGGTGGCGAGGGCGTCAATCCTGCGAACCTCACGACCTTGGCTGTGGCGAAGGAACTGGGCGAGTGGGCGGTTGTTCCCATGTCCCTGATGATCTTCGTGCTTGCTTTCTCGTCAATTATTGCCGCTTATGTGTATTCAGAGGTCAATATGACCTTTGTTGCCGATCGCCCCTGGGCTGTGTGGATGGTTCGTTGCGTGTCGGTTGCTTCGGTGGCTCTGGGGGCAATGGTGTCATTGCCGTTGGTGTGGAACACCGTTGATATTGCCATGGCGATTATGACGATCACGAACCTTATTGCGCTGGTGTTCTTGGCGAAGTGGGGGACGGGCGCTCTGCGGGACTACGAAGAGCAGCGTCAGGCAGGCGTTGAGGAACCGGTGTTGAACGGTGTCAATAATCCGCACCTGCCGGCTGATCTTCCCGGCGATGTGTGGGTGCTCAATCAGGCGCCCACACGCCCCTAACACTATCGGTGTGTGCCCTTAGCCAAGCTGAGGGCACACACCATCATCAATGAGAACTCTGAGGACGGGACATTACTGTGAACGCACTTGCTGATCAGATTCTGGTCGTTGCCGACTGGATCACCCTTCACCTGACTCTCTGGCTCCTTTTTGGGGTGGGCGTGTTCCTGACCCTGCGCACTCGGTTTGTGCAGGTGCGTCTGTTCCCGCATATGTTCTCTGTTCTGGCGACCTCACGCCAGGGGCGTCGCGGGGGTATTAGCTCCTTCCAGGCTTTCACGATCACCTTGGCGGCTCGCGTGGGTCTGGGCAATGTCTTTGGTGTTGCTGCCGCGCTGCTCTTTGGTGGGCCGGGCGCGATCTTTTGGATGTGGATTGTTGCCCTCGTTGGTATGGCAACAGCCTTCTTTGAGGCCACATTGGCGCAGATCTTTAAGATTCGGATGGCCGATGGTACGTTCCGTGGTGGCCCCGCTTACTACATTTACTTTGGCCTGAAGAACTCCATCATGGCGAAGGTGCTGGCGGTGATTACGGCCTTCACCTGTGCCATTGTTGTGACCTCTGTGCAGGCTAACGGTATTGCGCAGACAATGGCGGCAACGACTTCGGCCGATCCGTGGCTGATTACCGTTGTCCTTTTGGTGTTCTCTGCCCCCGTGATCTACGGCGGCCTGCGGGCGGTTGCTCGCGTCAGCGAGTGGATGGCACCGATTATGGCCATGATGTACGTCGCTGTGGTGACGGTCATTGTGCTGATGAACCTTACCGAGTTTGTCAACGTATTGGGCCTGATCTTCACCTCGGCGTTCTCTTTTGAACCCCTTGTGGGGGGCTTGGGTGGCGGGATCCTCGCTGCTGTCATTAACGGCACGAAGCGTGGCGTGTTTTCTAACGAGGCCGGCCAGGCCACCGCACCTAACGCTGCTGCCACCGCCACGGTGAGCCACCCGGTGCGTCAGGGCCTCATCCAGTCCCTGGGCGTCTTCGTGGACACGATTATCGTCTGTACGGCAACGGCTTTCGTCATCCTCATTGCCGGTGAGGAAGTCTGGGCTGCTGAGGGCGTGAATCCTGCGAATCTGACGACCCTTGCTATTGTCAGCGAGGTCGGAGAGTGGGCTGCCCTTCCTATGACACTGTTGATTTTCGTCCTGGCCTTTTCTTCGATTCTGGGCGCTTATGCCTACGCCGAGGTCAACGTTGCCTTCCTCTCTGATCGGCAGTGGGCTCAGCGCCTGCTGCAGACAGGCACTGTGATCGCTGTTGGCATTGGCGCGATGATGACCCTGCCGCTGGTGTGGAACACCGTTGATATTGCGATGGCGCTCATGTCCTTCACGAACCTGGTAGCCCTGATTTTCTTGGCGAAGTGGGGTGTGGGAGCGCTCAAAGATTACGAGGCTCAGCGTAAGCAGGGTGTCGCTGATCCAGTGTTCGTTGGCCACGATAACCCCTTCATGCCTGCTGATGTTCCCACCGACGTGTGGGTGAGTGGCCAGGCGCGATAGGGGAGTGCTGGCAGGCAGTTCCACCACAGGGGACTTTCAACACCGCACTGTAATGCCGCGTGCTTTTCCTCTTCAGGCACTAGCCTTGAACCATGCGAATCGTGCGTTTTTCAGCGGGTGACACTCCCCAATATGGTGCCCTGGAAGAGGGCTCATCCCGAATTGTTGTCCTCAAGGGCGATCCTCTGTTCCAAGAGGTTGAACCCTCCGGGCAAATCCTTGAACTGGACGAGGTCCGCCTGCTGTCGCCGGTGATTCCTCGCTCGAAGGTTGTGGGCGTTGCGAACGCCGGCGCTGCTGAGGGTGCTGTTGGCGCTCATGGCGAGGACTTCCCTCACGTCTTCTTGAAGCCCAATACCTCTGTTATTGGTCCTGGCGATCCGATTATCTTGCCGTCGTGGAGTGAAAAGGTTGTTGCTGAGGCGGAGATCGGCATTGTGATCAAGACCTTGGCCAAGGACGTGCCCCTCGACAAGGTTGACGACGTGATCCTTGGTTATGTCTGTGCCAATGACGCCACTGCTGGTGACGCTCTTGGGCAGGGCCCCTGGTCGCGCGGTAAGGGTTTTGACACCTCAACGCCTCTGGGCCCGTGGATCCTTGTTGACCCCGATTTTGATCCAGACAATATCGACATTTCGATCAGCGTCAATGGAGAGCTTTACGATCAGGGGACGAATGCGCGAATGCGTCTACGCGCGAAGGAAGTCGTTTCTCGCGTGTCGCACATGTTTACCTTGCTGCCAGGTGATGTGATTGTGACGGGCACGGCGCTTCAAGCGCCCGTGCTTCAGTCAGGAGACGAGGTGGCCATTACCATCGGAGGGATTGGCACCTTAAGTAACCCGGTCCATCGTCTCTGAGATCCTGTGCCTGCGCGTGATGACAGCGCAGGCACAGCTATTGCACCACCTTCCATACAAGCACCCATCCGTATATTTGCCTCACTCTATTGCCCCGGTCGGCCCATCGTTGCGCAAGAGGGGGATAGGAGTGAATGACACGTTGGAGGACCACGAATGAGGATTCTACGTTTCGTTGAACACGGTCAAGTGCGATGGGGCGCCTGTGAAGATGACGCAACCATGATCCGCACTCTTGCCGCTGACCCCATGGTCAGTGGGATCATGTACCTCTCAGAGGAGGAAGTGCCCTTGACCGGCGTTAAGCTCTGCGCTCCGGTTGAGCCGCGCACAATCATTGGTATCGGCCGTAATTACGCCGAGCATGCGCGCGAAATGGGTGGTGACGTCCCCGATGAGCCGGTGGTGTTTCTCGTCCCACCGGGGGCAATCATTGGCCCGGAGGAGGCAATCGTGTTGCCCCAGTGGAGTCAGGAGGTACATTACGAGGCCGAACTTGCTGTTGTTATTGGCAAGACGGCATCCCGCGTGAGCGTTGAAGACGCACACGAGGCGATCTTTGGCTATACCTGCGTCAACGACGTGTCCGCCAGGGACGCGCAGCGCAGTGACCATCAATGGGCGCGGGCGAAGGGCTTTGACACCTCGACACCAATTGGGCCGTGGATTGTCACTGCCGACAGCGTGGACCCGGCTAACCTGCGTATTCAGGCGTATGTCAATGGGGAGTGCCGCCAGGATGGGACGACTTCGGACATGCTCCGTAGCGTTGATGAATTGGTGTCCTACCTATCCCATGGATTCACCCTGCACCCGGGCGATGTCATTATGACGGGCACACCTGCAGGGGTTGGAAAACTCGTTGACGGGGATCAGGTGGAAGTGCGTCTTGAGGGCATCGGGACGCTCAGTAATCCCGTACAATGCGAAATAATTTAAATGAATGAATGAAGGTGGCCATGGCGGGCACCCAACACCAAGGAGGATACATGAGCAACGCTGCACGTGACGTGACGGCTGGCGAAGGAGCCATGGCCGTCGAAATGGCGGGCCTGGACGTCATTCCCGAATCAGAACGCAAAGGTAAACCGTCCGACCTGTTCATGCCCTGGTTCGCCGCAAACATCTCTGTCCTAGGTATTTCCTGGGGCGCATGGATCCTCGGCTTTGGCCTGTCTTTCGTGCAGGCAGCCATCGTTTCAGTAGTCGGCATCGTCGCTTCCTTCTTCGTCTGCGGACTTATCGCTATTGCTGGCAAGCGCGGCTCCGCCCCCACCCTGGTGCTCTCGCGAGCCCCCTTTGGCTACAACGGCAACCGCATTTCCGCAGTGATCTCGTGGATTCTCACCGTCGGCTGGGAAACCTTCTTGTGCATTATGGCCGTCCAAGCTACTGCCACCGTCATGGGCGCGCTCGGATTCACCAACCACCTCATGGCTCAAGTCATCTCCCTGGTACTGGTGGTCGCCATCGCGGCGGGCGCGGGCATCCTCGGCTTCGACATGATTATGCGCGTCCAAACCTGGATCACCTGGGCGACCGCCGTCCTCACCGTCATCTACCTTGGTCTTGCCCTGCCCTACATTGACATGACTCAGGTCCTTTCCGCTGAGGGCGCGGGCATGGCCGCCTTCATCGGTGCCTTCTGCATGATCCTTGTGGGCTTTGGTTTTGGCTGGATTAACGCTGCTGCCGACTACTCGCGCTACTTGCCGCGTAAGGCCTCGACCGCTGGCGTTGTCGGCTGGACGACCTTCGGTTCAGCCCTGCCCACGGTCATCCTCGTTCTTTTCGGTCTGCTCATCATCGGCTCCAACCCTGCAATGGGCGAGGCGATCGGGAATGACCCAATCGGCGCCCTGACCACCATCTTGCCCACCTGGTTCCTCATCCCCTTCGCCCTCGTGGCGATCCTGGGCCTCATTGGCGGTATCGTCATGGACATCTACTCCTCGGGCTTGTCCCTGCTGGCAACCGGCGTGCCGGTTAACCGCCCCACCGCCACTGCCCTGGACGGCACGATCATGCTGCTGGGCACCATTGGCGTTGTCTTCTTCGCTGACTCCTTCATCGGCCCCTTCACCGGCTTCCTTATCACCTTGGGTGTTGTTATTGCCGCGTGGGGTGGCATCATGCTGGCCGATATTGTCCTGCGCACAAAGAACTACGATGAGCCGTCCTTGTTTACTCCTGCGGGCGTGTATGGTTCGGTGAACTGGGGAGCTATTGTCACCCTGGCCATTGCTTCCATTATTGGCTGGGGTCTGGTGGTCAATACTTTCGCTGAGTGGCTGGCCTGGCAGGGGTACTTCCTTGGCCCGCTTGGTGGCCGCGAGGGAGACTGGGCCTACGCTAACCTGGGCGTTTTCGTTGCCTTTGTGCTGGGCTTCATTGGCTACGTCCTGACCTCGAAGGGTCGCGTTGCCGCTCAGGAGCGTCAGCCGGTGCGCACCATGGAAGACGTGGCCTGACATGTGCGCCGCTCAGGTTGACCCGCGTTTCACTGACGCCCTCATTGACGAGGCCGCCGCCGATGCCGCTTTAGCGATCACCATTGCCTGCGGTGGGCAGCAGCCTTTCGCCCTAGTTGTTTTAGGGTCGGGTTTGGCGGGCGCCCTTGATGGGGAGCATGCCACAGACTCGGATACTGTGCGTTGGGGCGCCTGGGGTGAGCCTCGTGAGGTTCTGCCCCTGTCCGCCTTACCTGGCATCATGGCTCCCGTTGCTGACGGGCACCTTGATGAGTTGCGGGTGTACGAGCGTCCCTGCGGGCCCGTCCTCGTGGCGCTGGGGCGCACGCACCTGTACGAGGGCGTTGCCCCGAAGGCTGTGACGGCTCTTGTGCGTGCTGCTGCGGCTGCTGGGGTGGAGCGGGCCATCCTGTGCAACGCCAATGGCTGCTTGAAGGAGTGGGAGCTGGGTGATGTCATGACGATCACCGATCACCTGAACTTCTCTGGCTCCTCACCCTTTGATGGGCCGCTATTCGTTGACATTATGGGCGTGTGGGACGCTGAGCTGAACACTGCCCTGAGCGAGCACACGCAGCGCAGCGGCACCTACGCGATCATGCGTGGCCCCGAGTATCAGACCATGGCAGAGACTCGCTGGCTGGCCTCCACGGGCGCTGACTGTGTGGGCATGTCCACGGTAATGGAAGCAATCACCGCACATGCCTTGGGTGTGCGCGTGTGCGGCATGAGCGTTGTTTCGGACCTGTCTTTTGCGGATGGACCTACCGACCCGCAGGCTGTGGTCGAGGCTGCAGCCCGCGCGGGCCGCACGGTCTTTGCAGGCATCGAGGCGGCCTTGCGAGTGCCCGTCTTGGAGACTGGAGAGCTCACAGCGCGATAGCGCAGGTCATCACGGCTCCAACACCAAGGGGGGTTCTCGGCTTCAGCCGAGAACCCCCCAACTATGCTGAAGCAGTTATGCCACCGAGCGTTGGCGTCTGACTCGGTCACGGTGGGAGAGGATTTCGAGAGCATCCATGTAGCGGTCGCAGACCAGGGGATCAATCTGGAAATCGCTCCCTGGTGCTGCGCCCGCTGCTCCGCTCAGGCTAGCGGGGGAGGGCATGACCAGGGTGCAGGCGTCGGTCTGATTCCACAGGGTAATGCGCACAGGCAGCTTGAGTGCCCGGGAAAAGCCGGTGATGCGCACGGCGTCGGCCTCGCGCGCGGCAGAAGGGCAGGCGTAGGCGTCGCCGTCGGCGGCGCGAAACTCCTTGGTAATGTCGCGCTGGGAGAGTTCGACTTGAATATTGGGCCACTGGGAGGATGCCTTCACATCAGCGCCTGCAACGGTGAGGAAGGACAACATGCCTTCCCAGCTGGTGGGCCAGGAAAGCTGGTAGTGGAGGGTAAGAAACCCATTGCGTTCATCAAAAGAGCGTATCTGCATGGTGGGTTCCTCGATCTCGTGGGGCTCCCGAGAGGACCCGCTCAATGTGGGCGATGATCTCGAGATTATCCATGTAGCGGTCGAATACGTGGTCACTTTCGTGCATTGCCGACCCGCTGAGGGCTTCAAGCAGGCACTCGTGGACGTCGCAGCGCACAGTGAAACGCAGGGTGCTTTCCATCAGGCGTGAATGTCCTTCGACCTGCAGGGTGTGATCCTCCGTGCGAGGCAGGCCCAAAGCGTTGTGGTTCAGGGCAGCGGGGTTGAGGTCGGCCGCGTAGAGAGCGTTGGTGATGTCCTGAGAGTTGACGAGGACGCGCAGGGGGTGAGAGCGGTCGGTGATGAGGTCGGTTGTGAGGAGGCCACGAAGGAAAGCCGCGCAGTCTTCCCAGGTGAATGGCCATGTTGTCTCGTAGGAGTAGGCGATGGAGCCATCGGCGCGAGGCTCAGCAGCACGTAGCAGCATGGCGTGACTCCCCTTCATCCTGATGCCAACACTGATCTCTATCAACGCTAATTGAAAAAGATGTTTCGCGGGCGGTTTTGGACAACGAGTTTTCGGCTACTTCAGGCTCTACGGCGGCTCAACAGTCCCGGAACTGGTCTAATGCATCCCAGGGTAGGTTGCATTAATTGCCTCGACGATTAATCCTGCCGTCTCAGGCGCGCACCCCACGTTAATACGCGCCCAGCGTTCAAACCCGGCGCCAAGGGAGCGCCCCGCGTTCGTCGAAACGCCTCCGACCTCCCTGAGCTGCGCGTCGGGCGAAGCGTCACCCTCAAGGCATAACGCACTGAAATCCCACCACGTCAGGTAGGTGGCCTGAGGGCGGTGGAAACACAAGGCACTGTCGGAAGTAGGGGAGGAGTAGAACGCCTCGTCAAGCATGTCAAAGTTGCCCCGGACGATCACCTTTACTTCCTCCAACCACGGCTCGCCCCCAGGCGACGATGCAGTCTCGTAGGCGGCGATTGCAGCCAGAGCACCATAGGAATTCATCTCGTGGGCAAGCTGATCATCCGCCGCCATCCAACGCTCGCGCAAAGCCTCGTCCGGCAGGATCACCTGCGCGCACGGCAGGGCCGCAATATTCCAGCCCTTCGAGGCCGCCACCGCCGTCACCGTATGCGCCGCGCTCTCCGGCCCCAGGGAAGCATAGGAGATGAAAGGGGAGTCATCCATGACCAGGGGAGCGTGAATCTCATCAGAAAACACCACCACCTCATAGTCGGCAAGCACCGCATGCAGGGCGCGTAGTTCAGCCTCGCTCAGTACCCGCCCCGTTGGATTCCACGGGTTGCACAAAATGAGCATCCCCGCCCCGGCCTCGCACGCCCGGCGAATCCTCTCCAAATCCAGCGCCCACACCGCCCCATTGCCCGGCGTGTACAGGGCGGGCACCTCGATCACGGGGTGGCCGTGGGCTGGTGGGATCGTTAAAAACGGCATGTAGGCGGGCGTGGGGACGATTACCGCAGCGCCCGCCGGAACCACCGTATCGAGGGCGAGGGCGAGCGCCCCCAGCACCGAACGCGCCGGACGAATCGCCCCGGCCTCGACCTGCCAGCCATGAACCGCGCTCTGGTAGGCGGCGGTTGCCTCAGCCAAACGAGGAGCCAACCACGTGGGCTGATAGCCCGTGAAACCACCACGGATCGCGCCAATAATGGCCTCCTCCACCACGGGCGCCGTACCAAAATCCATCTCCGCCACCCAGGCGCCCAGCGTCGGTGAGCCATCAGCGCGAGTGATGCCCGTCCACTTCAGCGAACCGGCCTGACGCATCTGAGCGGCAGAATATGTGCGAACAGACATGGAAACTCCCTAAGTGGCGGTATTCGAGGGCCCTACACGCGAGTAGACTACAAGCATTATGACTGTTACTACCGCAACCGGCTCCGACGTTCGCGTCCGTTTCTGCCCTTCCCCCACGGGAACCCCCCACGTTGGCATGGTCCGCACCTGCCTGTTCAACTGGGCGTACGCCCGCCACACCGGCGGCACCTTCGTATTCCGCATTGAAGACACCGACGCCGCACGCGACTCGGAAGAATCCTTCGACCAGATTCTCGACTCCCTGCGCTGGCTGGGACTCGACTGGGACGAGGGCGTCGAAAAGGGAGGCCCCCACGAGCCCTACCGCCAGTCGCAGCGCATGGACATCTACCGTGACATCGCCGCGCGCCTGCTTGAGGCCGGCTACGCCTACGAGTCCTACTCCACTCCCGACGAGATCGAAGCCCGCCACCGCGCAGCGGGGCGCGACCCCAAGCTCGGCTACGACGGCTTTGACCGCGACCTGAGCGACGAGCAGATCGCAGCCTACAAGGCTGAGGGCCGCCAGCCCGTGCTGCGTATGCGCATGCCCGATGAGGACATCACCTTTGATGACCTGGTTCGTGGCGAGATCACCTTCAAGGCTGGCTCCGTGCCTGACTACGTCATTGTGCGCGCCAATGGGGATCCGCTCTACACCCTGGTTAACCCCGTTGATGACGCGCTGATGAAGATCACCCACGTCCTGCGTGGCGAGGACCTGCTCTCCTCCACCCCGCGTCAGATCGTCCTCTACCGTGCGCTGGAAGCCATTGGTGTGGCCGACTACATGCCGCGCTTTGGCCACCTGCCCTATGTGATGGGCGAGGGGAATAAGAAGCTGTCCAAGCGCGACCCCGAATCGAATCTGCTGCTCCACCGCGAGGCCGGCATGATTCCCGAGGGCCTGACGAACTACCTGGCGCTGCTGGGCTGGGCCATCAGCCCCGACAATGACGTGTTCTCCATGGAAGAGATGATCGAAGCCTTCGATATCTCGGCCGTGAACCCCAACCCCGCACGTTTCGACCAGAAGAAGTGCGTGGCTATTAACGCTGAGCATATCCGCCGCCTGGAGGTGGCAGACTTCCAGCGCCGTATCGTGCCCTTCCTGCATGGCAAGGGTTTCGTGTCGGCCGATTCTTTCGATGCTCTGACCGATCGTGAGCGTGAGATCATCGAGGCGTCCGCCCACATGGTTCAGACCCGCGTGCAGATGCTGGGCGAGGTGCCCGGCATGATGGGCTTCCTCTTCGTTGAGGGTGCTGACGTCACTCTTGATGAGACGTCGGTGAAGAAGCTCAAGGAGAACGCCGGTGAGGTGCTCGACACCGCGATTGGCGTCATCAATGGGCTGGGCGAGGACGAGTTCACGACCACCGTCCTCGAAGAGAAGCTGCGCGAGGCCATTGTTGATGGCATGGGTATCAAGCCGCGCCTGGCCTTTGGTCCCCTGCGCGTGGCCGTGACTGGCCGTCAGGTTTCTCCGCCGCTCTTTGAGTCTATGGAGATTATTGGCCGCGAGGCCTCCGTAGGTCGCCTGCTTGCTCTGAAGGAGCACCTGGCCAGCTGAGTGTGGCTTGAACGGAGTGGAAGGGGAGTCTCGTGAGGGGCTCCCCTTCTTCATGTCCGTGGGGGCGCGGTTTGGCGTATCAAGCAGTGGGCCGGGATTCACTTGGAGTGGGACGTTGTGGTTTGAGCCCCGCCCAGTGAGTGTGTGATGTGGGACGGGAATATCGGAGAGTTTTCACTGCGCCCCGCAATGGTGATAGTGTTTCGGTACACCGAAAAATGAATGTGGGCAATGGTGGTAAGGTAAGGCTTGCCTTACCACTCAATGTCTGGTGGGCAAAGCTGTAAACACGCCTAAGGAGGCATCTATGTCACGAACACTTCTGCGCGGCCTCGCTCTTGCCGCCGTGGCCGCTCTGGGACTTTCGGCCTGTGGGTCAACCGAAACAACCGCCACCGACACCCCCGCAAACGACGGCGCCCTCACCATCTTCGCCACCACCGGCTACCTCGGTGACGCTGCGCAGGTCATCGCCCCCGACGCCAAGGTCACCGTCATGGTCGAACCCGGCGGCGACCCCCACACCTACCAGCCCACCACCCAGGACATCGAAGCCATGCAATCGGCCAACCTCGTCCTGTGGAACGGCCTGCACCTCGAAGCCCTCATGATCGACCAGCTCCGCGAGCAGGGCGACCGCCAGCTCGAAGTCGGCGAAAAGGTCCCCCACGACCTCCTCCTCGACTGGCCCGAAACCGACGACCAAGGCAACCCTCTGCACGACCCCCACATCTGGAACTCCCCCGAGATCTGGAAGGGCGTCGTCGACCAGATCGCCGCACGCCTCGGTGAAATCGACCCCGACAACGCCTCGACCTACGCTGACAACGCCAAGGCCTACAACACCAAGATCGACGAAATCGACGCCATGGCCAAGGAAAAGTTCGCCCAGCTCAAGGACGAAAACCGCGTGCTCGTCACCGGCCACGACGCCTTCAACTACCTGGGCGCCCGCTACAACCTCAAGGTCTACGCCACCGACTTCGTCACCTCCGAAGCCGAAATGTCTCCCGCGCAGCTTGAAGAACTCGCCACCACCATCGCCGACGCCCAGGTGCCCGCCATCTTCATCGACAACCTGAAGAACCCTCAGGCCGTTGAATCCCTCCAGGAAGCCGTCAAGGCCAAGGGCTGGGACGTCGCCATCGCGGAGGAAGAACTCTACGCAGACTCCCTGGGTGATGCCGCACCCGTCGACACCTACCTGGGCGTCTTCGAACACAACGTTCTCGCCGTCACCAAGGGCCTTGGGGTGAAGTGACCGTGAACGCCTGCGCCGCCCTTCACATTGACTCCCTCTCCGTTGCCTACCGGGAAAAACCGGTGGTCAAAAACGCCACCGTCACCGTTCCCCAAGGGGCAGCAATGGGGATCGTCGGGCCCAATGGCGCAGGAAAGTCCACCCTGCTGAAGGCCTCCCTCAACCTCATTCCTCGACTGACCGGAGCAGCACAGTTCTTTGGTGTGAGTCTGGACGAGGCCCGAAGCAGGGTGGGCTACATGCCCCAACACGCCTCCGTGGACTGGGACTTCCCAGCCACCGTCGCCGACGTCGTCCTCATGGGCACCTACGGCACCCTCCGCTGGGGAGGCCACCCCACGGCAGCCCAACGCGACGCCGCCGCAGCCGCCCTCGAAACCGTCGGCATGAGCGAATTCGCCAAACGCCAAATCGGTCAGCTCTCCGGCGGACAAAAACAGCGCGTATTCCTCGCCCGCGTCCTCGCCCAACAGCCCGAACTGCTCATGATGGACGAACCCTTCGCTGGCATCGACGCAGCCTCCGAACGCTCCATCATGAAGGTCCTCGGTGACCTTCGCGCCCAAGGCTGCACCCTCGTCCTCGTCCACCACGACCTCTCCACCCTCTCACGCGTGTGCGACTACGCCACCTTGCTCAATGTTGAGGTCGTTGCCCAAGGCCCCATCGACGAGGTCCTCACCTCCGACAACCTCCACCGCACATACGGTGGCGGCATGATGGATTGGGCGCTGGAATGATCCTCGACATCCTCACCCAAACCGTCTACCAGCGCGTGCTCGTGGGCACGGCACTCATCGGTTTCTCCTGCGGGCTCCTTGGAACCTTCACCTACCTGCGCCGACAAGCCCTCATCGCCGACGTCGTCGGCCACTCCACCATGCTGGGCGTCACCAGCGCCTTCCTCTTCTCAGTGCTGGCCCTGGGCATTGATGGACGCAATATGATCGTCATCGTGATCGTCAGCGCCATCGTCGGCGTCCTTTCCTCCGCGCTGAGCAGCTTCCTTGAAAGGATCACCCCCCTTGGGCACGACACCACCATGGCTGTCATCCTCGCCCTCACCTTCGGCGGCGGCATGGCGCTACTGTCTGAGATCAACAAGAGGACCTTCCCCTCCTCCAAAGCCGGCCTGAAGGACTACCTCTTCGGTAATGCCACGACCCTCACCTGGTCCGATATCCGCATCTCCGGAGCCTTCGCCCTCGCTGCCCTCCTCGTCGTCCTCATCCTGTGGTCCGATATTCAGCTCTACATCTTCGACGCTGCCGCAGCGACAGTCCTTGGACGCCCCGTACGCCTCGTATCCATCGCCCTGACCAGCGCAACCGTCATCGGCATCGTCATCGGCGTCAAAGCCGTGGGTCTCGTCCTCGTTGTCGCCTACGTCATCCTTCCGGCCGTATCTGCCCGCCAGTGGGTGAACTCCATGCGATCCATGGCTATCCTCGCTGGCCTCTTTGGGATGTTCGCCTCGGTCGCCGGATCGATTATCTCCATCACCGCAGGCAAACTCCCCACCGGCCCCACCACGGTCATCGTCCTTACGCTCCTCACAGTCTTCTCTCTGCTCGCCGCGCCTGAACGCTCACTGATCCTGCGCGCCATACGCCGACGCCAAGCCCGCCAGGTCCTGCTTGAGCAACTACAACGAGAGGCGCAGGGCAGCACGATGCAGGAGGTGACAGCATGACCCCCTACGCAGCTGGCGTCATGATGCTCATGGTCCTCACCGCCATTACCTGCGCACTCCCGGGCGCCTTCCTCGTCACCTCGCGCCAATCCATGCTCGTTGACGCGATGAGCCACGCAGCCTTCCCCGGTATCGTCCTGGCCGCACTCATCTGGCCCATCGGTTCGCCCTACCTCATTATTGGTGCAGCTCTCCTTGCCCTCCTTGTCGTCATCGCCTCAGAAGCGGTCGAACACACAGGCCTGGTCTCACGCGACGCCGCTCAGGGCCTTTTGTTCCCGGGCTTATTTTCCGTGGGCGTGGTGCTGCTGTCCACGAAGTTCGCCCACCTCCACCTGCACGAGGACGCCGTCCTCGTGGGAGACCCCAATATCGTTGCCGTCACGCATCTGACGATCTTTGGCGTGGATGTTGGCCCCTCCTACGCCTACGTCATGCTGGGTGTCCTCGCACTCAATGCGCTCTTCCTTGTCTTGACGCACCGCCAGCTCAGTGTCGTCGTGTTTGACGCCGACTATGCGCGCACCATTGGCCTGCCCGTACGAGGCCTACGCATGGCAGCGATGGTGCTGGTGGCAATCACCCTCACGGCCTCCTTCTATGCGGCAGGCGCGGTGCTTGTCATCGCCTTCGTCGTCGTGCCTGCGGCTACAGCCTCACTCTTTGCCAGATCCTTCCCCGGCGTCATCTGGGGTTCAGTGGGCATCGCAGCGGTCATCACCGTGCCGGTATTCCTCGCCACCTACTACACGGCGAGGCCAACATCGTCATGGACGGCGTGGGCTTTTGGGGCCGTGTTCGTATTGGCAGCTGTGGTGCGTCATCTTGGTCGCGTCCTGCACCATGCGCGCCTGCGCAGCGGGGTAGAGGCGGACTCTCAAGGGGAGGCTGAGGCGGAGGTGGCGAGCGCGCCAGAAGCGCGTGTGAGGGCCGAAAAAGTGGTGTGAGAATAACCATGACAGCAGGATTTGGAAAAGAAGATCACCCCTGCTAATGTTTTCTTTCGTCGCAATGAGACAGCTCAATATTGAGCTCAGTCTTTGAGTGAACACCATGGGGTATGGTGTAATTGGCAGCACGAAGGTTTCTGGTTCCTTTAGTCTTGGTTCGAGTCCAGGTACCCCAGCGGTTAGCAGTCGCTAGCAATAGTGAAAGCTGACAGTGGCCCCCATCGTCTAGCGGCCTAGGACGACGCCCTCTCACGGCGTTAACACCGGTTCAAATCCGGTTGGGGGTACGGATCCATGCGGATCATAAACACCTGCTTGCAGGTCATATGGGCCCCCATCGTCTAGCGGCCTAGGACGACGCCCTCTCACGGCGTTAACACCGGTTCAAATCCGGTTGGGGGTACAAGAGATCGGGAGGAACTACGGTTCCTCCCGATTGTCGTATGCGTTCAAGGCTTTGAGGCCTCTAGGGCCTTGCCCAGAATGCCTGGTCTTAAGGCCCATTTTTCTGTTGTCGCGTCTCTTCTCTCCGGAGTGCTTGAGCGGGGAGTTGTGTGACGGTTGTTGTGTTGTGGAGCAGTTGTGATCTTTTGTGCCGGTTATTGGTGTCACGCAATGCAACAAGTGCTCCGTAAGTGGCCTCTGCGCGGACAATGCGTGCGCAGTCGACCTGCCTCGGCCAGCCTCTCCGCGAACACAGGACAACCAGCACCAAGCTTTTGCGCAAAAAACTCCCCGCCGGGCGGTGCGAGAACCGGCCCGGCGGGGAGTCCTTTTCAGGGGAGGTGCACTAAAGTTCAACGTCCTCGACAGTTCGGAGGAAGTCCGAGAGGCGGTTAGCCGCTGCAACAACCGAGGGCCCGTGTTGACGGCCCGGCTGACGGCCCATGCGCTCAATGGGTCCAGAGATGGAGATTGCTGCCAGGACGCGCCCGGAGGGGCCTCGAACGGGCGCCGACACGGAAGCAACACCGGGTTCGCGTTCTCCCACGGACTGTGCCCAGCCGCGGCGGCGAACCTGAGAGAGCATGGTGGCGTTAAAGGAGGCGCCATAGAGGCCACGGTGCAGGCGGTCGGGTTCTTCCCAGGCGAGGAGGACCTGCGCGGCCGAGCCTGCCTTCATGGAGAGGGTGGCGCCAACGGGGATGGAGTCACGCAGACCCATCTTGCGTTCCGATGCGGCCACACAGATACGCACGTCGCCTTGGCGGCGGTACAGCTGCGTGGATTCCTTCGAGTGGTCGCGTAGGGCAATCAGGACGGGCATTGCGGCCGAGAGAAGACGATCCTCGCCTGCGGATGAGGCGAGTTCTTGAAGGCGGGGACCCAGAATGAAGCGTCCCTGCATGTCACGGGCCACCATGCGGTGGTATTCGAGTGCGACAGCCAGACGGTGGGCTGTCGGGCGAGCCAAACCGGTACTAGAGACGAGTTGAGCGAGGGTGGCGGGACCTGCTTCGAGGGCGCTGAGGACCATCGCCGCCTTGTCCAGAACGCCCACTCCACTGGATGTTGTGTCCTCCATACCCAAAGTTTCCCATCTCACGCACTGAGATGCAAAACCCTAGAGCGGGAAAACTGGCCAAACATGGAGCGCAGACACAGGGTGACACCCTGACAGAATCCATCGACTACGCGACCTGAAGGAGGAGAGGCGATGGCGGGCACTTTGGCGGAAAAGGTCTGGTCAGACCACATTGTGACGCGCGGAGAAGGCGGTGCTCCCGACCTTCTGTACATCGATTTGCACCTCGTCCATGAGGTCACCAGCCCCCAGGCTTTTGACGGATTACGCCTCGCTGGACGTCGGGTCAGGCGACCTGAACATACGATCGCAACCGAGGACCACAACACCCCCACCGTCGACATCGACCAACCCATCGCCGATGAAACCTCCCGCATCCAGATCAACACCCTGCGCGCCAACGCTGAAGAATTCGGCATCCGCATCCACTCCCTGGGCGATGCGGACCAGGGCATCGTCCACGTCGTTGGCCCCCAGCTGGGCCTGACCCAGCCGGGCATGACCATTGTCTGCGGCGACTCCCACACCTCCACCCACGGCGCCTTTGGCGCACTCGCCTTCGGTATTGGCACCTCCGAGGTCGAACACGTCCTCGCCACCCAGACTCTGCCGCTGGCCCCCTTCAAGACCATGGCGATCACGGTCAACGGCTCTTTGCCGCCGGGTTCCTCGGCAAAGGACATTATCCTGGCCGTCATTGCCAAGATCGGCACAGGCGGCGGACAGGGCTACGTCCTCGAATATCGCGGCCAGGCAATCCGCGAGCTCTCCATGGAGGGCCGCATGACCATCTGCAATATGTCCATTGAGGCCGGTGCTCGCGCCGGCATGGTCGCCCCCGACCAGACGACCTTCGACTACATCAAGGGCCGCCCCCACGCCCCCGAAGGTGAGGACTGGGACGCGGCCGTGGCCTACTGGTCAACGCTGCGCTCCGATGATGACGCCACCTTCGACGCTGAGGTCATCCTCGAAGCCGCCGACATTGAACCCTTCGTCACCTGGGGAACCAACCCCGGCCAGGGCGTGCGCTTGTCTGATAGCGTGCCCCACCCCGAGGACTTCACGGACGAAACCCTGCGCGTCGCCGCTGAACGCGCCCTGGAATACATGGACCTCACGCCCGGCACCCCCATGCGTGAGATCCCCGTTGACGCTGTTTTCCTCGGCTCGTGCACGAACGGCCGCATCGAGGACCTGCGAGCTGCCGCTGCGGTTATTCAAGGCCGCACAAAGGCTCCGGGCGTGCGCATGCTCGTCGTCCCAGGCTCGGCGCGTGTGCGCCTGCAGGCTGAAGCTGAGGGCCTGGATAAGATCTTCAATGCTTTCGGCGCTGAATGGCGTAATGCCGGGTGCTCCATGTGTCTAGGGATGAATCCCGACCAGCTAGGCCCGGGGGAGCGTGCGGCGTCGACCTCGAACCGTAACTTTGAGGGACGGCAGGGGAAGGGGTCGCGCACGCACCTCGTCTCGCCCCTCGTCGCTGCAGCAACTGCGGTGCGCGGCACCCTTTCAAGCCCCAATGACCTTGACCCTGCGCCCGACTTGTCTGCCTTCCTCGGTGCGCCCACCGGCCCGGAGGGGACGCAGGACGAGGCCACCCCCAGCGTCGGCTGCGGCTGCTAACCAACCAAGGACGGAGGACATTCCCATGGAAAAGTTCACGACCCACACGGGCATTGGTGTTCCGCTGCGCCGCTCCAACGTTGACACCGACCAGATCATCCCCGCTGTCTACCTCAAGCGCGTCACCCGCACCGGCTTTGAGGACGCGCTTTTTGCCGCCTGGCGTGGCGACCCCGACTTCGTCCTCAATAACGATGCCTACGCCGCCGGCTCGGTCCTCGTGGCAGGGCCCGATTTTGGGACCGGATCGTCCCGCGAGCATGCGGTGTGGGCGTTGAAGGACTACGGCTTCCGCGTCGTCCTCGCCCCGAAGTTTGCTGACATTTTCCGCGGTAACTCCGGTAAGCAGGGCCTCCTGACGGGCATTATCAGCCAGGAGGACACTGAAATGCTGTGGAAGATCCTCGAACATGAGCCGGGCGCGACCATCACCGTCTCCCTGGAGGAACGCACCGTCACTGCGGGCACTTTCGTGTGCTCCTTCCAGATTGACGACTACACGCGCTGGCGTCTGATGGAGGGCCTGGATGACATTGGCCTGACCCTGCGTGATGAAGAAGCCATCGCCGCCTACGAGGCTTCCCGCCCCTCCTTTAAGCCGGCAACCTTGCCCGCAAAGACCCTCCCCGCACAAGAGGTTGTTTCTGCACGTCCGGTGGCATTGGGGATGCCGGGGATTCGTTCCTGATTCGACAGGTGTTGCCATTGCAACACCGTGGCGCCTACTTGATGCCCAGCTCTGCTCTAGAGTTAGTCTCAGAGATTGACAAGCTGGCGCCCGCCTGGGCAGCTCAAAGATAGACACACGGGAATGGAGCACTCTCCCATGACCTCAATCCTCCAAGTTGAAGGTGGACACCCCCTGACGGGCACTATCACCGTGCGCGGTGCAAAGAACTTTGTGCCCAAAGCAATGGTGGCCTCACTCCTTGGCGACACTCCCTCTGAGCTGCGCAACGTGCCCCTCATCCGTGACGTGGACGTCGTCTCTGACCTCCTGCGTGCGCACGGGGTGGAGGTCAGCTTCGATCAGGCCCACGGCACGATGGTCATGGATCCTTCGAATGTCACTCGCGCTCAGCGTTCCGACATTGACGCCCTTGGGGGCGCCTCCCGTATCCCGATCCTTTTTTGCGGCCCCCTGCTTCACCAGCTCGGCGAGGCCTTCATCCCCGAACTGGGCGGATGCAATATCGGCGGACGTCCCATTGACTTCCACCTGGAAATCCTGCGTTCCTTCGGTGCAACGGTAGAAAAGCGCGCCGATGGCGTGCACATCACCCGCCCCGCTGAGGGCCTCCAGGGTACCGTCATTGACCTGCGTTTCCCCTCAGTAGGGGCAACCGAGCAGACCCTGCTGACCGCCGTGCGTGCCGAGGGCCTCACGACCCTGCGAGGCGCAGCTGTTGAACCCGAGATCATGGACCTCATTAACGTCTTGCAGAAGATGGGCGCCATTATCTCCGTCGACACTGACCGCACCATCCGCATTGAGGGCGTCTCCAGCTTGCGCGGCTACACTCACACGGCCCTGCCTGACCGCATTGAGGCCGCATCCTGGGGCGCTGCGGCCCTGGCTACCCACGGCGACATTTACGTCCTGGGCGCCCACCAGCCCGACATGACAACCTTCCTCAATACCTTCCGTAAGGTCGGTGGCGCTTTCGATATTGATGCCGAGGGCATCCGCTTCTACCACCCGGGTGGAACCCTGAACTCCATTGCCCTAGAAACCGCCGTCCACCCCGGTTTCATGACCGACTGGCAGCAGCCCCTGGTTGTCGCCCTCACTCAGGCAACCGGTTTGTCGATCGTGCATGAGACGGTCTACGAGAACCGTTTCGGCTTCACCAAGGCCTTGCGTAAGATGGGCGCCCACATTCAGGTGTACAAGGAGTGCCTGGGCTCAACCCCCTGCCGTTTCGGTCAGCGTAACTTCATGCACTCGGCGGTCATCTCTGGCCCAACGCCCCTGCATAGCGCCGATATTACGGTCCCTGACCTGCGCGGCGGTTTCTCTCACCTCATCGCGGCTCTAGCTGCGGAAGGAACCTCGCGAGTGTCCGGCATTGACGTGATTTCTCGCGGCTACGAGCACTTCATCACCAAGCTGCGTCAGCTGGACGCTCGCGTGAACTACGTGGAGAACTGACACCCATGGATTGGGAGATGCTGGGGGAGCATGCTCTCCCCAGGGAAATGCACCTGCTCGTGTCCTCGATGAGCGCGCGAGGCCGCGCGATCGAGGTTGGACCTGCGGTTGTGCGCACCCTGCGTGCGGGTGGATGGAAGGTCACCGTGTCGGTGACAACCCCCGAGGACACCCCCCGCAAGATCGCCGCAGCATCGCGGGCTCCTTTCGTGGCCGCCTTGGGTGGGGATGGATACCTATCGGCTGTCGCGCAGGGCGTTCACGATTCCGATGCTGTCTTCATCCCCATGCCCGGTGGGCGAGGTAATGACCTGTGCCGCGCCTTGGGCGTGAGCCATGATCCTTTTGCCCGTGCTCACGAGGTCGCCGCTTTCGGCGTGGACACGGGGGATTCGGCTGACCTTGAGGCGCATATTCGCGACATTGACGGCGTGTGGGTGCGTGACGAGGACGGCTGCGACAAGCTGGTATTGGGGATCGTGGCCGTCGGCTATGAGGCTCGTGCCAATGAGATGGCGAATGCCTCGTGGTTCCGCTCCGGCCCGATGGCCTACGCCTATGGTGCTTTCGCTGCTTTTGCGACCTTTAAGGAGCGTCCCTTCCGCGCCGTCATTGACGGGAAGGATCGTGACTTGACGGGCTGGGTGGCGTCAGTGTCGAATTCTGGGTGTTCAGGTGGTGGCATCCGCATGGTGCCCAGCTCGGACCTTGAAGATGGCACGATGGAGCTCTTCCACATTGGGCGAGCCTCTAAGCGCACCGCTCTGGCGGCATTGACCCAGATCGTGGTGAAACGCAATGCGGATCATCCGCTGGTGACGATCGAACCCGTCCACGAGGTCACCTTCACCGAACCTGCCGGTGTGAAGGCTTGGGCTGATGGCGACCCGATTGCCTCCATTCCTTGCACGATGAGGGTTGCTCAGGGCGTTGTCCGTATGCTTGCCTGAGCGTTTGTGCGCTGCACTATCTCAGATGTGAGCCGGTGCCGTCAGCGCTGCGCTCACGCATTAAGATGAGGAACCATGAGCAAACCGGTCACTGGCCTGTATCGCGTTGTCAAGGGCATCGCTAAGCCCCTCATGGGCACGTGGGTGAAGATGGATGTCTCCGGTGAGGAGCATCTTCCCGCCGAAGGCGCCTTCATCATCACCCCGAACCACATTTCCAACTTCGATCCGGTGTGCATCGCCCATTTCATGATGCAGCGCGGCTATCCGGTGCGTTTCCTCGCTAAGGCCGAGCTGTTTAAGACGCCTGTCGTTGGCCAGATTCTGCGTTCTATGGGGATGGTGCCCGTTGAGCGTAACTCTGATGACCCGGCAGCCGTCCTCGAGTACGCGCGTCAGGCGCTGCGTGATGGCGAGTGCGTGGGTATCTACCCTGAGGGGACGCTCACTCGGGACCCGCAGATGTGGCCGATGAAGCCTAAGACCGGTGCTGCTCGCCTGGCGTTGGATACGGGCGTGCCCGTCATTCCCATCGCCCAGTGGGGTGCTCATGAGGTCATCCCGCGTTATGCCGCCAGCATTGACCTGCGCCCGCAGCGTCCGATCATTATCCGCGTGTGCCCGCCGGTGGATCTGTCCGACCTGATGACCGAGGAGGGTTCGGCCAATCACGAGGCCGTGCAGGAAGCGACGCGCCGTATTCACGCGGCGATCGTCAAGGGTGTTGAAGAGATCCGCGGCGAGAAGGCCCCTGCGAAGCCTTGGGATTCTTCGGTGATGAGCGGGCCGGATAAGAAGACGCTGGGGCGTTTTTCGAAGTGGCGTCGCTCCCTGGCCAAGCGGGGTCGTTCCCTCAAGGGCTGACGCTCCCGACGATGAACGAGGCACCCGCCCAGCTGTCCTTCGCTGCAGAAGGGAGTGGGCGGGTGCCTCGTTTATCTTGCGTGGGCGCACGTTTAATTGGGGCGCGCACTATTGCTGCACGTTAAAGCGCGGCGTGCTGGCCTACCACGGGCACGGGCAAGGCCAGGGCCGGTGCGGCTGTCAGCGTCAGTGTTCGTGCCAGTGTCAGCGCGTCACTTCTTGACGTCAATGACCAGACGCGCAGGTCGGGTGAGGAAACCCGTCTGGACAGGGTGCTGCTCATCCATGGAGATAACGACGTGAGTCTTATCCTCCACGGTGCCGTCAACGAGGACCTCCAGCGGGCCGATCTTCACGGACTTGGCGCCCGCGAAGTAGAGCTCTTCCAGCTCAGGGGTGCTGGCCATCACCGTGCGGCCAACGGTCACGTCAAGGAAAGCCTTGCCTTCAGACTCCATCGCATCGCCCTTACCGAGGGTGACAGGAGCGTCCACCCATGCAAGCTCGGCGTCCCAGGCATCGGCCTGGTCGGTCGTGGCCTCAACACTGGGATCCTTCTTGAACTCGAGGACGACACGGTAGAAATCAGCGTGTTCGCCCACACGCACATCATGGAAGACCAAGGAGGAAGGCACAGCGGAGTCTTCAATGGAGCGAGCACCGACCTCAAGGGTCCACGCCTCCTCACCCCCGCCGATCGGGTCAAGGTTCTCGCCAACCTTGCGCGTGTAGGTCGGGATGGACTGCGGGGCGTCACCACCGCTGAGCTCATTCGCTTTGAATGCGGGCTCAGCTGCTCCGCTGGAGCCGTTGGTGCCAGGCGCAGTGCAGGCAGCAACCATGGTGGCGGCAACGCCGACGGCAAGCAGGCCGCTCAACACTCGGGCGGTGGTGTAGCGATGGGTGGACATAAAACCTCCTCAATAGGGTGATGTGTCCATCATGCCACCGTCGTCCGAGCGAGGATAGGCGCAGCTCAGAGGATCAAGAAATAGCTACTTCTTCACATCAATGACGAGGCGCGCGGGCTCTAGCAGGTAGCCCATTTGAATGTCACGCTGGGTATCCAAACCGATGGCAATATGCGTATTGCCTTCAAAGGTGTAGTTATTGACCACCTCAACGGGGCCCAGGCTGACCTCGGTGGGCCTGTCGCGGTACCGGGCGGCTAGCTCCGGGGAATCAGGCATGAAAGTGTGGGAGATATTGAGGTCAAGGAAGGCGTTGCCCGCCACCTCAATGGGAAACCCGCTGAGCTGGTCAACGGGAACATCCACCCACCCAGCAATGACACGCCACGGGTCGCGGGCGTGCTCAGGCATATCGCCGATCAGGGGCGTCCCCTCAATGGTGTCAAATTCAAGGACAACGCGGTAAAAGGTGGGGTGTTCCCCCACGCGCAGATCACGCAGGACCATGGATGTAGGGAGGGCGAGGTCTTCGAAGGTGATTGTGTCAACCTCCCGTGTCCAGTAGTGTTCGCCGCGAATGGGCGAGGTTGAGTCTTCCGACGCGCTCGGCGTCTGCGGGGAAGGCTGCTGAGGTGCAGGCGTGGGTTCAGAAGGGGAGGAGGACTCAGGCTGGTCGCTCTGCGGGGCAGGAGAGAGGCCGGTCGAGGCAGGCAGATCCGGTGCAGATTGAGTATCTGCCGTAACGTCTGGGCTGCGTAGCGTACAACCGGCTAGCACAAGCGCGCCGAGAGACACAAGCGTGAGGAAAACAGCGCCACCAACGGCGCGTCGAAGGGGAAGGCAACGCCCTCGTCGGCGAGGGCTAGCAGAGGGTATCGTCGACATTTTGGCTCCTCAACTACGACGTAATACCATCATGCCACTAGGATCAAGACTATGCCGATGATGCAAGCAACAGTCCTGGGAACCGGAGCGTGGGGCACCACCTTCGCTCAAGTATTGGCCGACAGCGGAATGAAGGTGCGCCTCTGGGGTCGCAACCGCCAGACCAATACCCTCATCAACGAAGGCGAGAACTCCACCTACCTTCCCGGTATTGAACTCTCCCCGTCCCTGAGCGCCACCGACGACCTCGGCGAAGCCCTCCAGGGCGCCGACCTCGTCGCCGTTGCAATCCCCGTGGCCGCCGTGCGCGAGACCCTCAGCCGCGCCAGCACCCTCCTGCCCGAAGGCACCGCCATCGTCTCCCTCGCCAAGGGCCTGGAACTGGGCACCCACAAAACCGTCCACCAGATGATTACCGAGGCCACCGGCATCGCCTCGCAACGCGTCGCAGTGCTCTCCGGCCCGAACCTCTCCCGCGAGATCGCCGAACACAACCCCACGGCCACCGTCATCGCCTGCGAGGACGCCGACCTCGCCACACAAATCGCTGAAGCCTGCCACACCCCCTACTTCCGCCCCTACGTCTCCACTGACGTCATCGGCTGCGAAATCGCCGGCGCCACCAAGAACGTCATTGCCGTCGCCATCGGCGCTGCGGAGGGCTTTGGCCTGGGTATTAACTCCCGCTCCACCCTCATCACCCGCGGCCTGGCTGAAATGACACGCCTAGGTACGCGTCTGGGCGCCGACCCCGGCACCTTCGCCGGACTCTCCGGCGTGGGTGACCTTGTCGCCACCTGCTCCTCGCGCTTGTCACGCAACTACTCTTTTGGGGTGCGTATCGGCCAGGGCATGAGTTGCGAGGATGCGCTCGCGGTCTCCCCGGGCGTGGTGGAGGGTGCGCGCGCGGCCCGACCGATCCTTGAACTTGCTCACTCCCTGGGCGTGGACATGCCGATCACCGAAGGCGTGGTCCGCGTTGTTCACGAGGGTGCGAGTGTGCGGGAGATGGGCGAAATGCTCCTGTCGCGCCCAATGAAGAAGGACGGCTGGAAGATCGAGCTGATCTGAGCTGGCCGCATTCAAAATGCGGTTCTTCGGGCCGCTGAACGATAGTGTTATCTCCATGATGTCTGATATGACTGCTGCTCCGACCCGCCCGCGTGTCCTCCTGGTTTTTGGGGGCCGCTCTGGCGAACACGAAATCTCGTGCGCAACTGCGGCCGCATTTATGCGAGCCATTGACCGTGAAAAGTGGGATGTTCTGCCCACCGGTATTACCCGCGACGGGCAGTGGGTGCGCGTCGAGGACGATCCGACGCTCTTTGAGTTCACGGATCAGGGCGGCCAGCAGGTGGTGGCGGGCGACACTCGCCTTATGCTCAGCCCCGGCGGCGCCTCGCTGCTGGAAGTGACCTACGAGGGCGAGGCCGGCGCCTCCCGCGCGGTCAGTGTCAATGATCTTGGTGCCGTTGACGTGGTCTTGCCGCTCATTCATGGCCCCTACGGTGAGGATGGCACGATTCAGGGCCTCATGGAAATGTCCGATGTGCGCTACGTGGGCTGTGGTGTGATGTCCTCGGCGATCAGCATGGATAAGCACCTGACGAAGACCGTGCTTAAGGCTGCCGGCATTGAGGTGGGCCGCTGGGAGCTGGTCACCGCCCGCGACTGGGCTGGCGACCGTGAGGGTGTGGAAAGCCGCGTCGCCCACTTGGGCTACCCGGTGTTCGTCAAGCCTTGCCGTGCGGGATCCTCGCTGGGGATTACCCGCGTGGATGGGCCCGAAGCTCTGGCTGCTGCGATGGACGAGGCTCAGGCGCACGACCCGCGCGTCATTGTCGAGGCCTCCACAGTGGGCCGAGAGATCGAGTGTGGTGTCCTTGAAGGCCTGGACGGGTCACTGTCGACAGCTCCCTTGGGTGAGATCGTGGTTCCCGAGGGCGGCTTCTATGACTACGACTCGAAGTATGTGGACACTGACGCCATTGGTTTGGAGTGTCCTGCGTCCATTGATCCTGTGGCGGAGTCTGAGATTCGTCGCACGGCAGTGCGTGCTTTTGAGGCGCTGGCCTGCGAGGGTTTGGCTCGCGTGGACTTCTTCTACGATCCGAATACGGGTGCGATCAGCATTAATGAAGTTAATACCATGCCTGGTTTCACCCCCTATTCCATGTACCCGCAGGTGTGGGCCACTGCTGGCTTGAGTTACCCGGAGCTGGTCGATCAGCTCTTGCAGGTTGCTGCGGCTCGTCCCCTGGGCTTGCGCTAAAACGATCTCGGTCTGCGAACGACCGCGCCCCCTCCCCGTTTAGCTAGGGAGGGGGCGCGGTCGTTAGTGCAGGAGGTGTGAACCGATAACCTCGCGGGGAATTACCGCAGTGGGACGCGCAAAAAAGGGGTGTCATCCGGTAACGTGTGAAGCATGACGAAGCCTCGGATTACTCTGGTCACTTCTGCTGACATGCCCAACCTTTACTCCGATGAAGCAGGCCTGCTGGATGCGCTTGCGGAACGCGGGACGGATCCGCGCATCGCCGTGTGGAATGATCCCGATGAGGACTGGTCGCAGGCAGGGCTGACGGTTGTGCGTTCGGTGTCTGACTACGCGCAGAACCGTCAGGGATTCTTGGAATGGACCAAGCGGGTGCCTCGTATCCTCAACCACCCTGATGTGCTGGAGTGGAACTCTGACAAGCACTACATGATTGAGCTTGAGCGCATGGGACTGCCAGTCATTCCCACGACCTGGCTGGAGCCTGAGCAGAAGCTGCAAAAGCAGCAGCTCCACTCGCGCTTCCCTGCCCTGTCAGACTTCGTCGTCAAGCCCGCAGTGTCCTCGGGCGTCCGTGACATTGGCCGTTACACCGCCAATGACCCCTACCAGCGTCAGGCGGCCATTAGTCAGGCCGCAACCCTGCTGGACCAGGGGCGTTCGGTCATGGTGCAGCGCTACATGGAAGAAATTGACATTCACGGCGAGATCTCCCTGATCTTCTTCAATGGCTTGATGTCGCACTCGGTGGAAAAGCGCGCCATGCTGCATCCGTCTTCCGTGACCGAGCCCTCCATGCACGAGGCTGTCGTGACCAGCCAGGAGGCCTCCGAGGAGCAGTGGCGTTGGGGTGAGCAGATTCGCGCCGTCATGCACGCCTACGTGCGTCAGCGCATGGGCCGCGATGAGCAGTTCCTCTTTAACCGCGTGGACGTGGTGCCTGACGGGAAGGGCTCTTTCCGCGTGATGGAAGCATCCCTGGTGGATGCCGACCTGTACTTGACGTCGCACCCGGCTGCGCTGGGTAATTTTGCTGACGCGATCGCGATGCGCGCCTTCTGGTGATGCTAGCCGTCGCTGGAGGTGCGTGAAGGAAAGCCTGGCCCGGTGCCGGGCTTTCCTCATGTCGACCGGCGTGAGCGTGGCGTTCGTCGAGAAAAAACGAGGGCGTGAGCAGGGGAAAGGAGTGCGCGGATGCCCATCGAGATGAGCCGGGAAGACTTTGAGGCCCTTGTCGACGAGGCTATTGATGTCATTCCGGATGAGTTTTGGGATCAGGTGGAGAACCTGGTTGTCCTTGTCGAGGATGAGCCGCCCGCTTCTGAACCCTCTGACATCCTCGGCTTATACGATGGGGTGCCGATTACCGAGCGTGACGACTACGCGGGTGTCTTACCTGATCGCGTTTTCGTGTTCCGTAATCCGACCCTGGCAATCTGCGACACGGTAGATGACGTTGCCGAGGAGATCCGTGTGACACTGGTGCATGAAATCGGCCATTTCTTTGGTTTTGATGATGATCAGCTCCATGACTTGGGGTGGGCCTAGCTGCTGAGCGGGGCAGATCACAGTGCCATCGGGGCTGTGGAGTTTGGAAGAGTTGGGGGAGAGCTGCTAAAGTTCTTACCTGTTGCACCGCTTAGCGGAGCGCGATGGTGGCTGTAGTTCAGTTGGTAGAGCACCTGGTTGTGGTCCAGGACGTCGCGGGTTCGAGTCCCGTCAGCCACCCCGAAGGCAGGGGCCTCGGATGTGAAAACATCCGAGGCCCCTGTGTTTTGCCGGGCTTGCGCTCAGGCCGCGTGGAGGATCACTTCCGCGTGTTCTTCGCGCCGTAGAAGCAACCGATGCCCGTGATGGCCAGGAGCGGAGCGATGATGAAGTTCGCCCACTGCAAGAACATGTAGGGCACGTAGTCGGCGTAGGCAACGCCCAGGGTTGTCACCATGAACACGCCGGTTGTTGTCCAGGGGAGCATGGGCTCAATGAAGGTGCCGTAGTCCTCAATGGAGCGCGACAAGACCTTGCGGTCGATACCGGCCTCGTCGTACTTGGGCCCAAAGGCGGCGCCAATGATGAAGGAGGTGGCGTACTGGTTGGAGGAGAAACCATTGACGAAGGCCGAGCTCAGCAGCGAAGCGATGATGATTCCGGGGCGTGACTTCATGTGACCGAAGGCCTTGTCAACCACTGTGCCCATGGCGTTGATGAGGTCCAAAGAGCCGATATACATGAACACGCACAGGGTGATGATGACCGCACTGGCCATGGAGTACAGGCCGCCTCGTTGGATGATTGCCAGGGCTTGCTCGCCGATCTTGTCAGCTGAACCTACCGCTGTCATATCAATGGTGACGCCATTAATCAGTGACTGAATCATCTGATCGAAACTGAAGCCCTGCACGATAATGGCAACCAGGCCGCCGGTCACCGCCGAATACAGCAGGGTTGGCAGTGGAGCCTTGCGAAGAGCCGCGCCGGTCAGCATGACCAGCAGCGGTAGCCACACCAGCGGCGAGAAGCTGAAAGCAGAGGCAAGATCGTCAGCAACGGGGCGCGTGAAAGCCTCGACGTCGACACCGCTCTTCGTGGGCTGCATGAAGCCAAAGATCACGGTCAATACGAGGGCGACGAGGTAGGCGGGGCCGGTCGTGTTCACCATGGATCGGACGTGGGAGTACAGGGGAGTGCCCGCACCCATGGCCGCCATATTCGTCGTATCCGACAGGGGTGACATCTTATCGCCGAAGTAGGCGCCCGAGATGATCGCCGCAGCGAGCAGACCCATATGAGCGTCGGTGGCGATACCGACATTGATCAACACGACGCCAATGGTGCCGGCAGAACCCCACGAGGTGCCGGTCAGCACAGAAAAGAGCGAGGTCAGCAAGAGGGCGACGACGTAAATCCAGGCGGGGCTGACCAATAGCATGCCGTAGTGGACGAGCATGGGGATCGTGCCCGCAGCCGTCCACGAGCCAATGAGAATACCAATCGCTGCGAGCATCCAAATGGCCGGTAAGGCAGTGCGGGTGCGTTCGGCCATGGTGCGCGAGATGGAATCGAAACGGAAACCCAGCCACAGCAATAGGGGCCAGGTGCCCAGGGCTGCGGCGAGGAAGGTGAACTCAAGCGGCCATGCAGGCAGGTCAAAGACCATCGGTCCAATGATCATGCCCCAGACGATGAGGACAACAAGCAAAAGGACGGGAGCGAGAGCGTGCCAGAATCGGGGCTCTTTGGTGGTTTCGGGGGTGCGTTCAAGGGGAGGCGGGGTGGGAGCCTGCGTCGTGGTCGACATGCTAATTCCTTTCCACGCCCATGCACGTCACTGTGCAGGGCATTGGGGTGGTGTCACCAAGGTCAATGGAGGAGCCGTCGTAGGGCAGTGCGTCGCTGCAGCCCATGACGTGAGCCGAGGCAATGGGCCAGGGCAGGGGGATGCGTGAAGGAGCCTGTGAGGTGCATAGGAGGTACACGGCGTCGTCCTCGTCAGAGGCGTGTGAGCGCACGGCATACACGCCTTCGGGAAGGTCGCCAGCCAGGGGGCGCGTCTGGTAGATGGCCGAGCCGTTGACGTCCATCCAACGGCCGATCTCTTCGAGGCGGTGGCGTTGGATGTCGGGGATGCGTCCGTCGGCAGTGGGGCCGACATTGAGAAGGAAATTACCTCCGCTGCCGACGGTGCGGATGAGGAGGTCAATGAGTTGGGAGGCAGGCAGGTAGGAGTCGGGGGTTTCGGCCTGGTTGTAGCCGTAGGATTTGCCAATCCCGCGGCTCTCCTCCCAGGGGTGGCGCTGCCCGTAGCCTTCCACATCGGCGTATTCGGTGGAGTAGTAGTCGCCGTGTGCGCCCGGCATACCCACGTGCATGCGGTCATTGACGACGACCTCGTTGCGGTTGGGAGCTTGGGTGTAGAGCCAGGTCAGCAGCTCACGAGTGCGGACGTAGTCCTCATCCAGGTCCCATTCGCCTCCATCGGTGTAGATGAGGGAGGGCGCGTATTTTTCATTGAGTTCCTTCCACTGGGGGTGGAGGATCTCGTCGACGTAGCGTTCGGGTGGAATGCCGAAGCGTTGGGCGTCTTCCTCGGGGATGAAGTAGCCGCCCTCGCAGCGGTGACTGCGGTGGGTTTCCCACTCTGGCATGGAGTAGTAGAGTCCCATTTTCAGGCCGACGGCGCGCACGGCATTTGCGAGCTCTCCGAGGAGGTCTCGGTGGGGGCCGACATCGCCGCTATTCCAGCCTTTCTTGTGGGGGTTGTCGGTGGTCCACATGCAGTAGCCATCGTGGTGCTTGGAGGTGAGAACGACATAGCGTGCCCCTGCCTGTTGGAAGAGGGCGGCCCACTCGTCGGCGTTGAAATGTTCAGCGCTGAGGAGGGGAGCGAAGTCGCGGTAGCGGAACTTTGGTCCCCAGGTGCGCGCGTGGTAGTCCCCGTCGTTGTTACGGTAGGGGCCGTAGACGGAGGCGTAGTACCACTCGGCGTAGGAGCCGAAGAGTTCGTTGTTGGTTGAGCGCCATGCGGGGACTGAGTAGGGTCCCCAGTGAATGAAGATGCCGAATCGTGCGTCTTGGAACCATTGGGGGATGGGACGGGCATCAAGTTCGTCCCAGGTTTGTATGGTGGTCACATCAACTCCTCAACTATGTGGGTGAGGTAGGAGAATAAATGTGGTGCGCGCTAGTCATCGTTGACCGCGTTGTCGGACATACAGTTCAAACGTAGCACTACGTATTGCGATATGGAACGATTTTGTTGGACAAAAGGTGAGGAAGTTATGGGAGCGGTAGATACGGCGCGAGAAGGCATCTGTCAGCTCATCGCCTCCGGTGAACTCAAACCTGGTCAGCGTCTGCCCGGCGAGGTTGAGCTCGCTGCGGCCCTGGGCGTGTCACGCGGTTCGCTCCGCGAGGCCCAGCGCATGCTTGCTGTGGCCGGGGTGCTTGAGCCTTCCGGCAAACCGGTTGTCTCCGACATGAAGGCCACAAGCCTCATGACCGGCTTGGCAATGGTGGTTCCCCTCCTGCCCGTTGAGCGCCTGTTGGAATTGTTTCCACTGCGAGAGGTGTTGGAGAGCTATCTGGCTGCTCAGGCGACGGCCAGGATGTCTGACGCTGACTTAGACGAATTAGAAGCGCTGGTCATGCGGGTCGCTGCCCTGGAGGCGGATGATCCGCAGGCCGCTGAGTTGGACCACCTCTTCCACTCATTGCTCATCCAGGGCGGTGGTGATGAGATGATTGGTGCTCTGCTGGAGACAATCCATCAGCGTGGCGGCGACTATCGAGTGTTTACGGGCGAGGGTGCGCAGGCTTTTAAAGCCAGTAGTGACGAGGGGCATCGGCGCCTCATTGCAGCCATGAGGAATCGTGATCCTGAGGGCGCTAGGTCGCTGATGGCGGAGCATATCCGAAATACGCGCTATCGCCTGCAGCGGATGTATGTGGATTCTTCGGAGCCGGCCACCCAATAACCTGGAAGAGATCTGGGAGATGTAGGGGATTTCTATGCGGGGGCGCGCAATAGCGTCAATCGTGCTGACCTTCCGTCAGATCGCTTGCGAAGGAAATTAGGTAACGCTACTCTTCTCTAATTGTTGGGACTTTCGGCTCAGGTGCTGCTGCCCTCAAGATGACGCTCCGCAGCACCGCGAGCACCACCCAACACGCATTGCCCCGCAATAGAGGAAAGAAATCCATGCGTATTCGCCGTTTTGCCACCGCAGCACTCACCGCTGCCGCCCTCGTCAGCCTGAGCGCATGCAGCTCCGGCACCGCACCCCAGTCCGCTGCACAGTCTGCAGCTGATACCGCAGCACAGAGCGAGGCTGCCCAGTCTGCCACCGCCGCCGGCGACGACACCCTCGTCGTCTACTCCGGCCGCAACGAAAAACTCGTCGCACCCCTGCTTGAGCAATTCACCGCAGACACCGGCATCAAGGTCGACGTCCGCTACGCTGGCACCCCCGAACTTGCCGCACAGCTCCTCGAAGAAGGCGACAAGACCCCCGCACACGTCTTCCTCTCCCAAGACGCCGGCGCACTCGGCCTCGTCTCCGGTAAGGGCATGTTCTCCACCCTTCCCAGCGACGTCACCAGCAAGGTCGACGCCACATACACCTCCAAGGACGGCTCCTGGGTGGGCCTGACCGGCCGCGCCCGCGTCATCGCCTACGACAGTGAAACCCTCACAGCTGAAGAGGTTCCCGGCAACGTCTTCGATCTCACCGACCCCAAGTGGGACGGCAAGATCGGCATCGCCCCCTCCAACGCCTCCTTCCAGTCCTTCGTCACCGCCATGCGCGTCACCGAAGGCGAAGAAAAGACCGAAGAGTGGCTCAAGGGCCTCCAGGCCAACAACGCCCAGATCTTCGCCAAGAACGGCGAAATCCTCGAAGCCGTCAACAACGGCACCGTCTCCCTGGGCCTCATCAACCACTACTACTGGGCACGCTCCGAGCAAGACCCCACCACCCTTCGCGCACAGCTGAAGTTCGGCGACGCTGGCAGCGTCTCCGCCCTCGTCAACGTCACCGGTGTGGGCATCCTCAAGGGCGCAGAAAACAACGCCAACGCCAAGGAATTCGTCAACTACCTGCTCTCGGACAAGGGGCAAGACTACTTCCTCAAGGAAACCTTCGAGTACCCCCTCGTCTCCGGTAAGGAAGGCCCCAAGAACGTCCCCGCCCTCAAGGACCTGGGCGCACCCGACGTTGCGCTGAGCGACCTGTCCTCCCTGGACAAGACCGTCGAACTGCTCACCAAGGTCGGCCTGATCTGACCGACACTCCACTGACCAGGGTCGCCCTGAACGCCACCAGCGTGTCAGGGCGACCCTGCACGTGTCCACCATGACCACTCACCTTCCCCGCGCTCCACGCTCAGCCCGTGCCTCACGCTCAGCCCGTGCCGCCACCACACGCCATCTGCCGCCCCTGCTCATCGCAGCAAGCATCCTCGTGGCCATCGCCGCCCTGACGCCAGTGATCTACCTCGTTGAGCGCGCATTCCACGACGGGCTCCACGAGGCCACCGCCGCCCTCCTCCGCCCCCGTGTTGCCCGCCTCTTTGGCAACACCCTGGCCCTCGTCCTTGCCGTATGCAGCGTCGCCACGCTCATCGGCGTGAGCACAGCATGGGCCATTACCCGCCTACGCCTGCCCACCCCGCGCCTCTGGGTCGTCCTCGCCTGCCTCCCCCTGTCCATCCCCAGCTTCGTCGGAGCCTTCGCCTGGCTCTCCGTCTTTCCCCAAATCACCGGGTTCTGGCCGCTCGTAGCCGTCATGAGCGCAGCTTCTACCCCCTTCGTCACCGTCCCAAGCATCGCAGCCTTCCTCCAAGCAGACCACGCCTCCGCCGACGTCGCACGCACCCTGGGACGCAGCCGCGCACACGTCTTCTTCACCATCACCCTGCCCCAAATCCTTCCCGCAGCCGCAGCAGGCACACTGGTCGTCGCCCTCTACACCCTCGCTGACTTCGGAGCCCCCGCAATGCTCCGCTACGACACCCTCACCACCGGTGTCTTCGCCCTCCTCGCAGCGGGCGCCTCACGCTCCGCGCCCGCAGCAATGGGTGTCGTCATCACCCTCATCGCCGCTGGGCTCGTCATCGTCGAAAACCTCCTGAGGGCACGCCACCACGCCAGCATCCGCACCAACTACCGCCCCGCCCCCACCCGCTTGACAACGTTAGGAACCGGCGGCGTCACCCTCGTCCTCACAACGATCGCGGCACTGTCCGTCGCAGCACCCATCCTCGCCCTCCTTGTGCGCGCAGCCCTCAACACACGCTACGACACCAACTGGGGGCGCATGGTCGACGCAGGCGCCATGACCCTGCTCATCGGCTTCGCGGCAGCCAGCGTCGCCGTCATCCTGGGCCTGCCCTTGAGCTATATTGCCGCCCGCCTACGCTCCCGACTGGTCACCCTGCTTGAGATCGCAACCTTCTCCGGCCACGCCCTGCCCGGTGTGGTCCTGGCCCTGGCAATGGTGTCACTGACCCTCACCCTCACTCCCTGGGCCTACCAAACCCTCGGCGCCCTCGTCATCGCCCTCGTGTTGCTGTACATGTCCAAGGGCGTCGGGGCGATGCGGGCCGGATTCCAGCAAGTGTCCGCTGCCGCAGAAGACACCGCGCGCACCCTGGGGGATGGGCCCCTGCGAGTGTGGTGGCGCGTCAGCCTCCCCCAAGCCCTGCCCGCCATCGGCGCAGCCTGGCTGCTCGTCGCCACCGCCGTCATGAAAGAACTACCCGTCACTCTCATGCTGCGCCCCACCGGCGTGAATACGCTGGCTACGGAATTGTGGAATAGTAGCTCCCTGGGAGCCTACGGCGCCTCCGCCCCCGTCGCCCTCGCCCTCGTCCTCGTCGGACTCATCCCCGCCGTGATGCTCGCCCGGAAGGTAACCATCGCATGAGCGCAATCATTCGCAACCTCAGCGCCCACTACATTCCCGGCGTGCCCGTCCTGCGCTCAGTGAGCATGGAGGCGCCGCCCGGCCAGGTCACCATCGTCCTGGGCGAGTCCGGCAGCGGTAAGACCACTCTTTTGAGGGTGCTGGCGGGCCTCCACCCGGCCTCCTCAGGAGAGGTGCTCCTCGACGGGCAAGCCGGCGTGCCCGTCGAAAAACGCGGCGTGGGCTTGGTTCCCCAGGAAGGCGCGCTCTTTCAGCATCTGACGGTGGCCGCCAATATTGCCTACGGTCTGCGCGGGGTGAGCCGCAGGGCCGCCATGAAACATCCGCGCGTATGTGAACTCCTCGCCCTTGTTGGCCTTGATGGGCTGGGCGAACGCATGCCCCACGAGCTCTCCGGCGGGCAGCAGCAGCGCGTCGCCCTCGCCCGAGCGCTCGCCCCCGAACCGCGGATGCTCCTGCTTGACGAACCCTTCAGCGCCCTTGACCCTTCGTTGAGGATGCGCGTGCGCGACGAGGTCTTCGCCATCTTGCGCGAGCAGAACCTGCCGACTCTGCTCATCACCCACGATCAGCAAGAAGCCCTGTCATGCTCGGACCAGGTGGCGGTTTTGCGCGAGGGGCGCCTGGTGCAGGTCGGCAGCCCGCAGGACCTGTACTTTTCGCCTGCCGACGCGTGGGTTGCGTCCTTCGTGGGGGACGCCTGCATCCTGCCAGCCCTTGGCCCTATTGAAGGACGAGGCGAGTGCCTACGCACGCCCGTCGGCGAGGTGACCACCCGGGTTGCGTGCGAAGGACGAGGCCGCAGCGCTGTGCTGGTCCGCCCAGAGAACGTGACCCTACGGGCATGCGGCCAAGAGGTGGCCTCGCCCCGCTGCGGGGGCACCACGGTACACGGGCAGGTGCGGGGGATTCGATTCCTCGGGCACTGCCGCCTGGTGGACATCGTCTTGCGTGAAGGCGCCGAGGAGTACACGCTGGTGGCTCGGGTGGATCCTCAGGAGCAGATCCCTCCAGTGGGCGAGATGGTCTGTGTCGAGGTCGACTGTGCCCTGCACGCGATGGGGGAGTAAAATGCCTCCGGTCAGTACTTTTAAGCAAATCCGGGGTGGAAGAGACATGATTGGAACATGACAACTTCCACTTCCTTCGATGAGCTGTCTGACAGGCAGAGCGAGTCTGTGCAGCGCAGCCTACCAACATGCTCAACTCCAGAGGTTGTGTGCTCAGCTCTGAGCGTGCCGACCCTGCGTGCTGTGGCTGGCGCGAAGGTACTTGGGCGCGCCTATGAATATATCGACGCTTTGACGATCTTGGATCGTGCTGCGGGGCATGCCGAAGCGATCAGTGAGCTGAGCTCTCCTTACGCTGTTGAGCTGTGGTGGGATCATGTGGGAATCCACGGCAGGTGCTGCTGCCCTTATGGAAACCTGGGGCATTTCTGTAAACACATGGTGGCTCTCGGACTCCGGATCCTTCGCGAGGAGAACCTGGAACAGACAAGCAAAGCACCTGGGATCGGCAAACACGCTGAAGGTCAACAATCTAACGATGCTTGCCTGCCACAGCGAGAACAATCAATTCACCGTTTTCTTCAGACCATCACGGGTGAGCAAGCGCGAGCCATGCTCATGGAGGTATATCAGGAAGAAGAAGACCTCGATGAGCTCCTTCAGCGGCGCTCAGAAATTTTTGAGATGAGGAGCTTGGATAAGACCGAGAGTCTCTTTGCGCGGATACGTGAGGCTACCCGCCCGTATAAAGATCAGATTGATCTTCATTTCGTTGCCTACATGAGTGTTGAAGAAAGTATTCGGGATCTGAAGTTCCTTGCAGACTCTGGTCACGAGCATATTGCCTACGTTGCAGTTGAGCGTCTCCTGTTTCGTTTCCTGGCAGCCTATGGGTCGGCCGAGAACGACTGCACAGAATTGAGGTGCCTAGGTAAAGACCTGCTTTCACTGCACGTGACTCTCACTGGCCGCGTTGCGCTCAACCCGCAGCAACTCGCATGCGCGCTTGTCACGATGAGAGATGCAAAACCGCAGTGGCTGCACATGTCTTTCCTGCCGTACCTGTCTGCACTCGGACAGGACGGGCGCTCCTACTGTCAGCGTGAAGTGGACGCAATCGAGGAACGCTTGAAGTCTGGCGGTGGAGGTTCCACGCAGAGAGGATTTTTCCAGGCGAAGTATGCTGATGCCGAACATATCCTCAGCCGTCAACGCAGAGAACTACGGTTGATGAAGGCGGAATTGGCCTATATGAGTGGGGAGTACGACAGCGTCCTTGAGTCGTTAGAAGGGGCAGTGCCGACAGCGCTGCCGGGCATGATCAGCGTCGCGCTCGCACGCGAAGACTTCTCCACTGCAGCTGATCTGGTGGAGCAAGCCTATGAAGCACAACGAGTGAGCGCATCAGGAGCTCACGGCCCATGGAATGCCGATTCCTTGAGTGCAGTGCATATTGCGCCGCAATGGGCCCAAGAGATCCTCATCCGTGCCCGACGCCGTGAGGAAGCAGCAGAATATGCGCGTGAGTACTTCATCAGTCACCCGGACACAGAATCAGCGCAGATGTGGATCGACGCTATTGCCCAAACAGACTTCGAAGCTAAGGAACGCGAGGCGCTGCGACAGTGGCTGCTCACCCACCCCTCGCGTTATTGCGATGGCGCACTCCCTCTATTCCTGATGGTGGGGGACCATGAGGGTGCCTGGCAGTGGGTGGATGCCCATGGTGCAGGGCGCTCATGGAGGCACTTGGTGTTCCACGACCCTCAGCCCTACCCTCAGCGCGCCTTGGAACTCGCTGTCGAGGTGTGCACTCAACGGCTGGAAAATGGCGCACGATGGGAGCTACTGGCCGATGACATTGCCATGATGCACGAACTGGCACGTCAGGCCGATGACCACGAGGGGACAAATCGCTACACCCAGTGGGTGAAACATTGGCGTGATAGGCTGTGGCGCCTTTATATGCCGCATTTCCAGCCCTAATGGAGCTCTGTGCTGAGGAATAGCTTCTCAAGACCAATAAGGAGTTCTGCCATGGCCGTATCCGCTGACTGCCGTCCTGACAGCACTGCAGAAACTCGTGCCCTTCATCCCGCCGATGACCATGATGTCATCGTCGTGCGTGGCGCCCACGAAAACAACCTGCGCGGCATTGACCTAGACATTCCCAAGCGTCGCCTGACGGTCTTTACGGGCGTATCTGGGTCGGGCAAATCCTCGCTGGTGTTTGACACCATTGCCGCCGAATCCCAGCGCCTCATTAACTCCACCTACTCGAGCTTCCTTCAGGGGTTCATGCCCAGCCTTGCACGCCCAGATGTGGACGCATTGGAGGGACTGACGACGGCCATCGTTGTCGGTCAAGAGCCGATGGGCGCGAACCCTCGCTCAACGGTGGGCACAGCCACCGATGTTGACTCAATGCTCCGTATTCTCTTCTCTCGCCTGGCCAGCCCGTCTTTGGGATCCCCGCAGGCCTACTCCTTCAATATTCCCACTGTCAGCGGAGCCGGGGCGATCACCGTCATGAAAGATGGCCGTGAGCTGAAGGTAGCCAAGCGCTACTCCCAAACGGGCGGCATGTGTCCGCGCTGTGAGGGGCGCGGCAGTGTCTCTGACATTGACCTTGCTGCCGTTGTCGACGAAAGCCTCTCTTTGAACGATGGGGCGATTCTTGTCCCCGGCTACAAGGCCGGAGGGTGGGCGGTACGCCTCTACTCTGATTCGGGCTTCTTCCCCGCCGATCAGCCCGTTGCCTCTTTCACTGCGAAACAAAAGGAGCTCTTCTACTACGCTGAGCCGCGCAAGGTAGAGATCACCGGCATCAATATGACCTACGAGGGCCTGATCCCCAAGGTCCGTAAATCCCTGCTGGCCAAAGACCCTGAGGCTATGCAGCCTCATATTCGTGCCTTCGTTGACCGAGCTGTCACCTTCACCACCTGCCCCGAGTGTGCGGGCACGCGTCTGAACGAGGGGGCGCGGACCTCGACCATTGATGGGGTGTCCATTGCTGACGCTTCCTCGATGCAGGTCTCAGACCTGGCCCAATGGGTGGCGGGCCTGGAAGCACCCGAGGTCGCCCCGCTCATTGCACAACTTGCGCATGCCCTTGAATCTATGGTGACGATTGGCCTGGGTTACCTGTCGCTGAACCGGCCAACGGGTACCCTCTCCGGCGGCGAAGCCCAACGCGTGCGCATGGTCCGCCACCTGGGTTCCTCCCTCACAGACGTCACCTATGTCTTTGACGAACCCACCGTGGGGCTTCATCCGCACGACATCGCACGCATGAATGAGCTGCTCGGAAACCTGCGCGACAAGGGCAATACGGTGCTGGTGGTTGAACACAAGCCTGAAACCATCGCCATTGCCGATCACATTGTTGACCTCGGCCCGCAGGCGGGTAGCGGCGGCGGGCAGGTCACCTACCAGGGGGACCTCGCAGGCCTGCTGACCTCCGACACGCTGACCGGCCAACACTTCGGACACCGGGCCCAGCTCAAGTCAGCTGATGCCCTGCGTGAGCCGACGGGCGCTATTGAGGTGCGCGGCGCCTCGCTCAATAATCTGCGTGAGGTCGACGTCGATATCCCCTTGGGGGTGCTGACGGTCATTACCGGCGTGGCTGGCTCGGGCAAATCCTCGCTCATTCACGGCTGTCTACCCGCCGATGTTGAGGCTATTAGCGTTGACCAGAGCCCCATCAAGGGATCGCGACGCTCCAACCCGGCCACCTACACGGGCCTGCTGGAGCCTGTGCGCAAGGCTTTCGCGAAGGCAAATGGTGTCAAGCCCGCACTCTTTAGCGCCAACTCTGAGGGTGCCTGCCCGAATTGCTCGGGAGCTGGCGTGATCTTTACCGAACTGGGGTTCATGGAGACGGTGTCCTCTCCCTGTGAGGTCTGCGAGGGGCGCCGTTACGACGCTGCAGTACTGGGCTACACCCTGGGTGGGAAGAACATCGCTGACGTCCTCGATATGCGCGTTGACGACGCCCTCATCTACTTTTCCGAGGGCGAGGCGCGTATCCCCGCTGCGGCCAAGATCGTCGCCGCCTTAGAGGACGTGGGTTTGGGGTACTTGAGCTTGGGCCAGCCCTTGACGACCCTGTCAGGCGGTGAACGTCAGCGCCTCAAGCTTGCGATTCATATGGCACACAAGGGCGGCGTGTACATTTTGGATGAGCCGACCACCGGCCTGCATTTGGCTGATGTTGATCGCCTGCTGGCACTCCTTGATCGCATGGTTGATCGGGGAGCGACAGTGATCGTGGTGGAGCATCATCAGGCAGTGATGGCTCACGCGGACTGGGTGATCGACATGGGGCCCGGCGCCGGTCACGACGGAGGGCGCGTGGTCTTTGAGGGGCGCCCGGCTGAGCTTGTCGCTCAGGGGGAGACGCTGACCGGCCACCATTTGGCCGAGTACGTGGCTGCCCAGTAATCCTGCGGGGCTGGGCCTGGCTTTGCCTGAGTTGGGGGAGTGCGGGTTTGCGATTCCCCCGGCCCTCCAGGCCCTTTAGTGGGCGGCTCTCGGCTGCGTCGTGGCCGGAGTGGGCGATGCCGGTGGCCTTGTGAGGATGGCCCAGATTGCGGGCGTGGCTGCTAGCGCCCAGACCATGGAGCCGATGGTGTCGGTGGGGAAGTGCACCCCCGTGGTCATGACGACCACCATGATGGTGAGCATCGCGAGTGCGACGAGGGGGTAGCGGTAGCGTCTGCGCACGTAGGGGGCGAGGGCGAGGGCGAGGGCGATCGCCAGTGCGCTGACGAAGGCCGTGTGCCCGCTGGGGAAGGATAGGTCGGTGGGGACGATGCCGCTGGGGTTTTCCATGGTGCTCATGTCGGGGCGGGGTCGGCTAAAGAGTGCCTTGATGAGGGGGATGGGAAGCCATGCGAGGGCGACGGTGAGAAGGAAGAGGAGGCCCATGCGGGTTTTGGAGTAGACGAGGCCCACGAGCAGCGCACAGCCCAGCAGGAGGTAGATGCTGTAGGGCACCTGGAGGCCCAGGTAGATCGAGTCGACGATGGTGGCCACGGTGTCTGAGCGCTTGGCGTTGAAGGCGTGGGTGATCGCGTAGTCGAAGTCGGAACGACGCACGAGTGTCCCCAAAGCGAGGACGAAGGCGAGGGCCAATCCGACGCGAGTGAGGTGCGGCTTCAGAGAATGCTGGAAGGCGGGTGGGGGAGTGTCAGTCACAGAGTGAACTCTAGCCGGAGGGGTCGGGGGTGGCTGGGTGAGTTTCTGAGTGTGGATGAGGGGCATGGCCGAGGGGCGCGGCCGAGGGGCTGGTGGAGCGTGGGCAATGACATGGGGGAGACGGCACAGCCGTCTCCCCCATGCGTATCCCATCCGATTAAAACTTTACATGAAAGAGATTCGAATGGGCGAGTTGTGAGAAAGCCTCTACGCGGAAAGCGCTGCGGCTTGCCGCCTGTTGTGGCGACGGTTGAGGACTTCCAGCCATGCCGACAGGAGTGCGCCGCTAAGGCCAACCCCAGCCATGAGAAGGAAAATCAAGGTGAATCCGGTGGAAGGGGAGTCTTTGTGAGCATCAAGGATGGAGCCATTGAGTGTGGTCGCCCACAGAATGCAGGCAAAGGCCATGAAGGAGTTCACCGACATTGCCGAGCCCACCATGGTGGAAGGGAGATGAAGCTCAGCAACAGGGGCTTGTTGGATGCCTTTGGCCATCATCGTGACGAAAGCGAAAGCAGAGAGCGCGGCGACAGCCATCCAGGAGTTGTCCGAACCGCCGGGCAGGAAAGCCAAAATGACAAGGAATCCTGCACCTAGAGTCAGGGTAATGGCAATCGTTGTTGCTGAGGATTTGAAAACCTTGTCCGCGATAATTCCGCCCAGGATGCCGCCCGAGAGGCCAAGTAGGATCGCGTTGACGGTGGCGTAGAGGGCGGCAACATTCTCATCGAAGGCGTAGACGCGAACAAAGAATGGGGTGGTGTAGACCAAGGTGGTGTAGACCCAGTACACGCACATGCCAGCAATGCCTGCCAGCCACACGCGGGGGATCCGCAGGGTCTGCAGCAGGCCGGCCAGAGCCTCCTTGCCGGTGACGGCTTCGGTGTCCTCACCCGAGGCGTCGCCCTCGGTGCGTGGGTCGGCGGGAACAAAGCGATGGATGAGGAGGATCATCGGCAGGGTCAGGCAGGCGTAGACGATCATGCCCCACTTGAAGGCAATGAGGGAGCCGCCCGCAATGGCCATCACACCGATAAGGATGCCGTTCAGGGTTGCCTCGCCGCCGGCGCGGAAGGCTGTGAGAACGCCCAGGCCAAAGCCCTTGTTGTCGCGTCCAGAAAAGAGGACGACGCCCTTGACCACCGCAGGCCAGAACACGGAGTCCCACACACCCCAGGATAGGGTGATGGCGAACATGACGGGGAATTTAATGCCCTCAGGAAGTGAGGGGGTCAGGCCGATGAGGATCAGTGCGGTGATGCAGCGATACGCCAGTCCCACCATAAGGATGCTGCGCGCATTAAAGCGATTGTTGACCCATCCGCCGGGGATGTAGAAGAAGACGGCGACACCCAGGGCAGTAAAGAGGAGGCCGAATTGGGTATCGGTTAGGCCGTAGTAGGTGACGAGCCGTTGGTAGAAGGGAATCTTGAAGGACTCGAAGGCCGAGTAAATAATCTGGCCGGAGAACACGACAGTAAGGAAAGCTGCGATCTGCTGGCGTGTCTCAAACCCATTGCGCCGGAAAAACCCCACGAAAACTCCTGACATCAGCATCACTGGTGAAGGGACGTAACGAAGGAATCCTAAACATTTCCAGCTCTGCATCTGAACATCTGTGACAACGTGCAGAGCAAATGGGCGAGCCTGAGAAAATGGGGCCAGAAATCCCGAGCGATCAGTGACGATACAAGTTCGTATTCTGAAATACTTGCCGAGGTCTAGTAGGGTACCATCTTCACCTGCATCCTCCCAGGTCGGATGCGATACGCCTCATAGTCGCAGAAAGTAGGAAGGCGGCCCAATGGCGCGTACCCTCAAAGGATGACCACATCTTCCCCCGCTGCCCCCGTGAGCACCCCTCCCACCTCAGCTGGCACAGCGCGCTCGGGGAAGATCTCGGCCAACCCCACCCTGCGCGCCCTCCTCGTCATCGTGTTCTTTACCTACATTGCGCAAAACATGCTCAATGTCTCCATCGCGCCGCTGTCACGCGCATTGGGCCTTGTGGAGTGGGCAATCGGCTTAGCTGTATCACTGGCGGCACTTTTCGTTGCCATGCTCTCCCAGTTCTGGGGGCGACGCTCCACTCACTGGGGGAGACGTAGTGTCCTGCTGATCTCCCTGACCCTCGCTTTCGCGGCCGGCGCTCTTTTTGTCGCTGCGGTCTGGGCTAAAGCCATTGGTTTGATTGGCGCTGTAGCCGCGACCGCTGCGATTGTGCTCGCTCGTGGCCCCTTCTTTGGCTCTGCGGTGTCGGCCATCCCGCCCACCGCGCAGGCGTTGATCGCAGAAATTACCCCCAATGAGCAGGCGCGAGTACGAGGAATGTCCGCATTCTCGGGGGCAACGAACCTGTCCATCATGATCGGCTCGCTCGTTTCAGCCTCTCTTGGTGCATGGTGGATCTATGCGCCGGTCTACGCGACCCCCTGGCTGGTCGCTGCGGCCCTGCTGGTTGCCTTTTTCGCTATTCCGGTGACCGCCAGCCGCAAGGATCACCCGCTTCCGCCGAAAATGCGGTGGACTGATCGTCGCGTCCTGCCGTGGATCCTCTCGGGCATGGGGCTCTTCTTCGCCAATGGCGTCTTGCAGATCATCGTTGGCTTCGTCGTGCAAGACCGCCTGCACCTTGACCCCCAAAAAGCGCTGACCGTCACCGGTGGACTGCTCCTTGCCTCCGCAGCCGGAGCAATGATCGCGCAATTGATCGTGGTGCCACGCCTGCTCTGGCCGCCGCGTCGCCTCGTGCGCGTGGGCTTGAGCGCCGCACTGGTAATGTTTGCCCTCATTGCCCTGGTGGATTCCATGGTGGTGATCTCTGTGGCCAGCTTCTTCATGGGCTTCGCCTCGGGCATGCTCGGCCCCGGCTACACCGCCGGGGGATCCCTCGCTGTCGGCCCAGACGAGCAGGGGGCCGTCGCGGGGGTTCTCCACGCTGTTGGCGCAGTGACCTGGATTTTTGCCCCTGTCACCGCCACCGCGCTCTACGGATGGCACCCCATAGCGCCTTTTGCTCTGGCGGGGGTCTTCTTGCTGATTTCCACCGTTGTGTCCTACGTTCACCCGCTGCTTCGCGCCCGACGAGGCTAACCTTCTCCGCGTTTTACGGTGTGGTGGCGGCAGGTGGGCGAGCCTCTTCGAAGGTGTGACCAGAGGGGAGGGGCTAGCAGCTCGGTGATCACAAGCTGGATGTTCTGCTGGGCATTGTGAAATGGCTGATGGGGAGTTCTGCAAGGAATGCAGAACTCCCCATCAGTGTGAGAGTCTCAGGGATGGCGCTCGGTGAGCACTGTCATTCTGGGGGTATGAAGCACTCGCGGGCGCCGCCCTGCCTCTCGAATCACCTGCTGCGCGGCTCGTGTCGCCTACGCATCAGTTGAAGTAGGGACGCAGTTGCTCCATGTCCTTATCGCCGCGGCCCGAAAGGTTCACCAGCAGCGTCAGGGGGGCGGCGGTCGCCTCGTCCTGCGTTCCATTCTCAGCGGCCTGCGCGGCGCGCTGGCGGGCGATCTTAATTGCCTGAGCGACAGCGTGAGAGGACTCCATCGCGGGGATAATGCCCTCGTAGCGGCTCAGTAGACGGTAGGCCTCGATGGCCTCTTCGTCGGTGATGCCCACGTAGGAAGCGCGGCCAATCTCTGCCAGGTAGGGATGCTCGGGACCAACCGAGGGGTAGTCCAGACCGGCCGAGATCGAGTGCGAGGGCAGGATCTCGCCGTCCTCGCCGAGCATCACCATCGAACGCATGCCGTGGATGATGCCCGCCTGTCCCTTGCAGATCGGCGCGCCGTGCTTGCCTGAATCCAGGCCGTGGCCAGCGGGCTCAACGCCGATGATCTCAACATCTTCGTCATCCAGGTAGGCGGCGAAAGCGCCAATCGCGTTTGAGCCGCCACCGACGGCGGCAATGACGGCGTCGGGGAGCTGGCCGAACTCGGTCAGCATCTGCTCGCGAGATTCTTCTGAGATGACCTCTTGGAAGAAACGCACGAGGGTGGGGAAGGGGTGGGGGCCAGCGGCTGTGCCCAGGAGGTAGAAGGTGTCCTCCAGGCGTGTGCACCATTCTTCGAGGGCGACGTCGATCGCGTCTTTCAGGGAGGAATCTCCGCGTGTCACGGGGATGACGGTGGCTCCCATAAGCTCCATGCGTTCAACATTGGGGCGCTGGCGGGCAACGTCACGCGCTCCCATGTAAATCGTGCATTCCATGCCCAGGAGTGCGGCAATCATCGCAGTGGCGGTACCGTGCTGGCCTGCGCCGGTCTCAGCAATCAGGCGGGTCTTACCCATGCGCTTAGCGAGTAGCCCCTGCCCCAGAACGTTATTGCCCTTGTGAGCGCCGCCATGAACGAGATCCTCGCGCTTGAGGATGATGCGGGTGCCACCCTCAAGGGGAAGGTTGCGACATTCGTACAGGGGGGTAGACCGGCCCAGGAAGGAACGGCGCAGGGTGTTGAGTTCTTTGATGAACTCAGGGTCTTGCACGGCTTCAACGTACGCGGCTTCGAGCTCGTCAAGGGCAGGAAGGAGGAAGTCGGGAACTTCCTGACCGCCGAAGCGTCCAAAGTAGGAGGGGATGAGCGTTGGACGGATGGTTTCTTCAGTGCCGGGAATGAGGGGCGCCGAGGGGGTGAAGGTCGCGTTGGGGGCTGCACCTTGTGCGTTTGCGGTGGTCATCGGGGACTCCTTTGAGTGGTTGGGGTGTTCGCCCCTGGCGGGCCCGAAGTGTGCACAAAAAATGCTCGCCAGGTGGCGAGCATTGGTCAGGTACGACTATTGAGTGGCTCGCCTCTAGGGGAGCCACCACCAGGAGAAGGTGTTCGTCGTCATGGATGTGATGATAGCCGCATGGGTGAGAGGAGGACGAATCGCGTGTCATTTTCTGAGACGCAGCTCGAAGAAAGCAGGGATTAGAGTGGGAAAATAATTTCCCCTCAGAAAGCACTTGCCAAACTGGCAAGTAGTTTCTATAGTGGAGGTGTGAGGAGGCCTGACGCCTCACACCTTCGAAACACACACCGCGAAAGGGGCGATCATCATGACACGCAACACCTCTGACCGTGACCAATCAGTTGGCGAGGTCGATCCCGCAAAGGCGCGCGAGCTCCTCGGCCTCGTCCGTCAATCCCAGATGAGCGCAGCGCCAACCCTGAGTCCCATGTGGATTCCCTACTCCATCTTCTGCGTAGGTGGAAGCACCTTCCCCCTGCTCAGTTTCGCTTTCGCCAAAGCCGGAATGAGTGAGCTCATCCCAGTCCTCGTCTTCTTCGGATGGGTGATCATTGCAGCAATCCTCATGGCCATTACCATGCGATCGGCAATCAAACGCCAAGCACGAGGTTTTGGCAGGCGGTGGAGCATCATGATGGCCGCCTGGGGCATCACATTCATGGGGGCGGTCTTTGCAAGCCGCGCAGCAATCGACGGCCAGCTCAGCGTCTGGACCCTTGTTGGTATCGCAGCACTCTTTGCCATCTTGGCGATCAATGGTCCCGTCATCGAACTCGTGACCGTGCGCAAAGCAGAAGGCCTCGCTCAGCGAAAGGAAGTGACCAATGGCTAAGGAGACAACCCCCGCCCTAACCCCTGGCGAGGCAGCGGCACACGAGGGGCACCCCCGCCTCGCCCTCGACGATAAGCTGCTCAACCCCCTGCGCCTGTCCATCGTCTCCGCCCTCGTTGCGCGCGACAGGGTCTCGTTCAAGGACATGCGCGAATTCATTCAAACCACCGACTCCACCCTGTCCAAGAATGCCTCAGCCCTAGAAGAATGTGGCTACGTCACCATCATCAAGCAATTCATCGGCACTCGCCCTCACACGTCCTTGTCGCTCACGAAACAGGGGCGACAAGCGTGGGAACGTCACATCGCCGCGCTACAGGCCATAGCCAGTGCGGGGGAACAGCAGTAGCCACACGAAGCGGCCGAGCGCATCAGGCCACTGACATATCCGCAGGCGGCGTCTCGTATCGCGTCATGCTACGAGGCGCCGCCTGCAGTGGCTCATGTGAGTCCAGGCTCAGTCGGTGAAACGCAAAAGGTAGCCGTCCGGGTCTTGAACGAGGAACTGCTTTTGAGTGAGTACCTCGGTACCAGTCTCATAGCGGCTGACCGAGAGCTCGCGGAAGGGCACAATACCGGCGTCCAGGACGCGCTGATAGAGGCCCTCGACGTCGCTGACCGTCATCTCAAAGTTAATGCCGCGCCCGTACGGGTGCTCCAGAGGGCCAGTTGACCAGTGCCCGTTCTCCTGCTCAAGCATCAGTTGATTGCCCTCACAAGAGATAAAAAGAAACAACTCCTCGGGACGCTCATACTCCAAGGTGAACTGCAAAACGTCAAGGTAGAAGTGACGGGTCGCCTCAATGTCGCTGACGGAGAGTTCGGGAATAAGGGAGTTGAATTTCATGGCAGTGTGCCTTCAGGTTGCAACGGCCAGGCGCCTGTCAGGAATGAAGCGCCCGGTATTCGTCTTCAAGGATGCCCATCTGGACATGGTCATGGAAGGTGCCGCCGTGGAAGGTAGCGGCCCTGCGTCGGCCTTCTTCAACAAAGCCCAGTGACGAATAGAGGTGAAGCGCACGTTCGTTGTAGTCCCAGGCTTGAATCTCCACCTTGTGAGCACCCATCTCGTCAAAGGCGATGCGCAAGACGACATTCAATGCGTCACGACCGTAGCCCTCATTTTGGAAATCTGGGCCGATAATGATCGCGCAGGTGGCAATGCGGATCGGCAGGCTCATGCCCCAGAGGGTGACGTGGCCAATACACTCCCCATCTACGGTGATGGTGTATCCACAGCCGTTAGGGGAGTCATTTGTGCTCCACATCTCGTACATCTGCTCAATGCTTTGAGCTGGCCGCGGGGTGATGACCTGCTGCTGGAAAATAGCCTCACCGCTGTCATTCCACCAGGCGGACAGCAGAGGAAGATCTGAGGGGTGGAGCTCTCGAAGGACAACTTTTTCACCAGTGAATCGAGTTCGTCCCCAGTGTTGCATCTGAGAAAACGTGGAAGGCATATCGGTCACTTCTTTCGTGTACGCGCTTCATGTGCGCAAAAACTGCAGATGGTAGGGAAAGTAAACCGACAGATGAAAGTCGGGGTAGCGGGATTTGAACCCACGATCTCCTGCTCCCAAAGCAGGCGCGTTACCAAGCTACGCCATACCCCGTGGTGTTTCCCCCATGGAAGCCACGGCGAAACAGCACCTCTATCATAACCGTGTCATACCCCGGTTTCGCAATTCGGCCTCAGACACGGTAGTATCGTTGTCGTTCACCTCGGTGAGCACGCGGATGTAGCTCAATGGTAGAGCCTCTGCCTTCCAAGCAGATTACGCGGGTTCGATTCCCGTCATCCGCTCCAAACCGCCAAACCCCCTGGATTGCTCCAGGGGGTTTCGTGCGTCTCAGGAGTGACGCTCAAAGCGGTGCTACGGTGTCATCTGGCACTGCACATGAGGCATTTTTGCCGACATAACGCGGTTAACAGGGCGTAGGTCTTCACGTCTCCGCCGAAGGGGTGCGTATCCCGCTTCGCGCTACACTGGCTCACCATGACCCGCACCTCGATCACTCCAAAGCCCCTTCAGCCAGGTTCACATATCCGCGTCGTAGCCCCCTCTGTGAGCCTGCCCTTCGTGGAACGAGGGGATGCGGGAGCATACGTTGTGGACTGTGCCTCCCACCGCTTCGAGCAGATGGGACTGCAGGTGAGTTTCGGTGCGCATGTGCGCGAGGCCGACAGCTTCTTCACGTCCTCGATTGAGTCCCGGGTGGCCGACCTCCACGAGGCCTTCGCTGACCCCACCGTCGACGGGATTATGACCGTCATTGGCGGATATAACAGCAACGAACTCCTGCCCTACCTGGACTATGAGCTGATTGCCGCCAACCCAAAGTTTGTGTGCGGTTTCTCGGATATTACGGCTCTCCACAACGCGATCTACGCCAAAACCGGGTTAATCACCTACTCTGGCCCGCACTGGTCCACCTTCGGTATGCGCGACCACTTCGAGGTCACGCACGCCTCTTTCATGCAGGCTGCCTTCTCTCGCGATCCCATTGAGTGGGTGCCAACGAACTGGTTCACCGACGACTTGTGGTTCCTCCAGCAGGACGATCGTCACAGACTTTCCACCGACGGCTGGTGGACCATCCAGCCAGGTAAGGCGGACGGCATAGCGCTTGGCTCTAACCTCAGCACCCTGGCCCTTCTCAATGGCACCGACTATCTGCCTGACCTTGACGGCTCAGTGCTCTTCGTTGAAGAGACCTCTAATAGTGACATCACAGAGTTTCGTCGCATGCTTGTCTCCGTCTTGCAACAGTGCGGGGCGGAAAACATCACAGCTCTTGTCATCGGCCGTTTCCAGGTGGCAAGCCAGGTCACCCGAAGCGACGTTGAGCAAACCGTTGCCTCCCTTCCCTGGCTGAAGGGGATTCCAGTTCTGGCAAATGTCGACTTCGGGCACACCACTCCACTTCTGACCTTCCCCATTGGTGGGCGCGCCCAGGTTGATGCGGATGCTCACCGCATGACCTTCCAGCGCTGAAGCCTCGTCCTTTCCGCTGACCGCGCTCCATTGACCCTGCGGTCGTCGAACAAAGCCGAACGTCGCCCATGAGTGACGACTGGGGGAACTCTAACGGTCAGTGACAAGACGCCCGGCCTCAAGCAGCACGAGGCGATCGCATTGCAGCGCCTCTTGCTGGTAGTGCGTCGTTATGAGAATCCCCGTTCCCGCGCTGGCCACGCGGTGAAGATGCTTCCATAAACGTGCCCGCGAAAGAGCATCCATCCCCGAGGTCGGCTCGTCGCAAATCAGTAAACGTGGCGCATGACTGAGCGCACATGCGACAGCCAGGCGGCGTTTGGCCCCCAGAGGGAGATCTCTCACCGGAACATTTGGGAACATCCGAATGGCATCGTCCCAATCACCGGCCTTCCACTTGCGCGTGTTCGGCCTCCTTCGGGCAAGGCTGTATGGGGCAATGGTGTCTTTCACAGCGCCGTAGGTATTCATGGTGAAGGCAAGATTCTCCCCAGGAGTCAGAGCCTCGTAGAGGCCAAGGCTCTGGGGAACGTATCCAATATTCGCCCGCGCCTGACGAGGTTCAAGCCCCTCAAAGAGTTCCACGCTGCCAGAGTCTGCCCGTTGGAGCCCCAAGAGAATGCGAATGAGCGTGCTCTTCCCAGCACCATTACTGCCGATCAAACCAACGATCTCGCCGCTTTTCAGGGAGAGTGAGACTTCCTCAAGGGCCGTGAAATCGCCGAAGTATTTCGTGATCTGCCTGGCCTTGATGAGCGGAATTCCCGATGGGTAAGTGAGGCGAGGACTAAGGGGCGGATCGGCACTTTCTGGATGCTTGTCTGCGCGGCCAGGATTGCCGGTGCTGGCTTCGCGCTCGCAAGCCAGCATGGAGGCAATCGTTGAGAGCTCAAGATCGAGGGCAACTGGCCGTCCTCCAACGGGCGGGGGAACCTCAGAGGATTGCCAGTAGTAGAAGCGCTGGCCCCTCTGCCAGGTATGAGCGTCATTGAGGACGAGGGGGACACTGCCGCTGATCTCCGTAGCAGCTGGATTGTTGGCCGCCATGTCCTTCGAGGCCCCCGCACCATCGTCATTGGGAACGGAAGCCTCTGCGTAAGGATGGGGCCGCGCATGACGTGGCAGGGGATCGCCAACCTGCCACACCCTGCCTGGGGTGGAGGCCAAGACCTCTTCGCAACTGCCCCGCGCCATGAGCTGCCCGCGATCAAGCACGCACACCTGATCGGCCTGCTCGGCCTCGTCCAAATAGGTAGTCGCCACCACCACTGTTGCCCCCTCCCGAGCCGCTCGCCTGATGAGCTGCCAGAGAACCTGACGACTCTCAGCATCAACGCCAGTCGTTGGCTCATCTAAGAGAAGCAGGGCAGGGGAGTGGATCATCGCCATGAGCACCCCCAGCTTCTGACGCATACCGCCAGATAAACGCGAGGCCAGGCGATCGCGTGCCTCATCCAGGCGGGCAGCCTCGCACAGGGCATCAATGCGCGCCTGCGTCACGTTGCGTGGCATGGAGTGGGCGCGGGCTGCGAATTGAAGATTCTCCACCACCGTCAACTGCGGCCAGGTGCCCGAGGTCGCCCCCTGGTAGCCGACCTCGCCCGTCGAGAGCGCACCCACCCCCCATCTGCGCCCGACCCTGCGCTGAGGTGAGCGTTTTCAGCAGGCTGGTCTTGCCCGCACCATCCCCACCCACGAGGGCGGTCACAGTGCCAGGGGAGAAGGAGATCATCATGCTCCCTCACCTCCCCTGCGTAGCATCAGTGCCATACGCACATTGGCCACCACGAAGAGGAACACCGCCATTGCCGCCAAAATCCCGAGGGGGAGGGACACCTCAGCAAGGGTTGCGCCACGCAACACAATGCCCTGCGCGGCCTTGGTAAACCACGTCAGCGGCATGGCATACCCCAGCCAGCGCACGCCCACCGCCATGGAATCCAACGGGAAAATCAGGCCCGAGAGGAGCACCTGCGGCATGAGGGTCATCACCGACAGCTGGATCGCCTGCCCGGTATTTTGCGAAACCACCGAAATGAGGATGCCCACCCCAAGGACAGCGAAGAGGAATAGCGTAGTCAGCAGGGCGTAGATCGCGTAACTGCCCACGAAAGGCACGCCAAAAATCCACGAGGCAAGCGCGGTAATCACCGCAATATTGCACAGGGAGATCACTAAGTAGGGCGTGATCTTGCCAGCGATAATCGACGCCGGATGCAGGGGCATGACGGCGAGCTGCTCAAGGGTTCCCGCCTCGCGCTCGCGGACAAGGCCGATGCTCATAATGACCACGCTAATGAACTGGACGATGAGGCCCACCAGGCCCGGCAGCATGACCCACGAGGTTTTCAGGTCAGGGTTGAAGAGAACGGTTGTTGTCGAGTCGGCGTCAATGGTGTCGAGGTTGAGTGCGCTGGTGTCGGGCAGCACTGGGAGTTCTGGCAGCGCAGGGAGGTTGGGTAGCGTGGGGAGGTCAGGGAGTGCCGGGGGCTCCGGGAGTGACGGCAGGTTGGGAGGAGGGCCTGGCGTGGGATTGGCGAGGGCGGTGCGTAGCTCCTCCATCCGTGAATTGAGTTCGCTGAGCGTGGAGCGCAGTTCAGTCAGCTGTGAGCGTGCCTCATCGATCTGGCCTTTTCGGCTTTCAAGGTCGCTTCGGAGGGCTTCGATATCTGCTGTGGTGGCGCGGGCGCGTTCGCGGACATCCTCGGCGATGGTTTGCATCCAGGTTTTCTCAACGGCCATCGCTTCGAAGAGCCCTGATCCATCAATCCACACATGAGTTCGCGTCGACAGGAGGGCGTCATCATTGGTGGTGGCTGTGGCGAAGATGATGGCATCGTAGGCGTCTGCTCGGAGGAGGGATTCAATGTCGGCTTCGCTCAGAGTGGGGTCGACGTGCTCGATAATAAAGCCTTCTTGCGAGGGGCTGAGGTTGGCGAGGGCGTCGGCGACGGAGCGCGCACCGGGGCCGCCGATAAGGACTTCATTGCGTTCGACGGTGAAGTTCGCGGCGAAACCGAAGACGATGAGGAGCATAGTGGGGATGAACAGAAGGAGGGCAAGGGTGCGGCGGTCGCGCAGGAGTTCGCGGAATTCCTTGATCACCATGGCTTTCATTGCAACCTCCTCGTTGCCAGGTTTCACTAGGTGATGAAATTAGCGTAGCACGACTTTTCATCGCATGGTGAAAATCATCGATAGAATATGCCGAGGCTTGAGACTCAAGGTTCGAGGTTCGAGAGGCGGGTCGCGGCAAATATGCCCATGAGAACAAAGCCTCCATCAGGAGCCCAGGAGAGGAGAGACGACGTGGCAACTCACGAATCTTCTGCCGCAAACGAGGCCACGCGGACAGCCTCGTCAAACCGGCGCGGACCGCGCGCTGACCGCACTGACATTGCCACAGGCATCCTCGATGGCGCCCGCAGCGTCTTCGCGCGCCACGGCTACCAAGGCGCCACCATTCGCATGATCGCCACCGAAGCAGGCGTCGACACCAAACTCGTCCACTACTACCACGGCAGCAAATCCGAACTCTTCTCCGCCGTCATTGCAGCAACCTTCACAGCCGAAGGAATCCAAGACCGTCTCCTCAAAGCCCTCGCAGGCGACGAGGGAGGATGGGCGGGCTACCTCGAATACATCATCACCACCCTCGACGACCCCCGCTTCGGTCCGCCCTTCATCTCGCTACTGCGCAGCGTCGGCACCCACGACGAATCCCGCACCATCATGCTGCGCTTCATCACGGGCCAGATCCTCCCCCAGATTCCCGCCGCTCATTCTGCGCAGGGCGCACCCCTGGAACTCGCGCTCATCGGAGCCCACATCCACGGCATCCTCTTCGCCCGCTACATCCTCCAACTCCCCCGGATCTGCGCCGCCACACCCCATGAGATCGCCCAGAGTGCCGCGCCCGCACTCGAAGCCTATATGGCGGCTTTTATTGCAGGGAAGGAATAGATCATCGGAATTGCGGTGGTGACCGCCTGTAGCCCCGCGCGCTGGAGAATCGGGCGGGAATACTCCGTGCAGTCGGCGTGAAGGTAGCGTTTGCCTGCGGCGAGGGCGCTTCGAGCTCGCGCTGCGGTGAGCGCCCGATACAGGCCAAGGCCGCGATGTTCCGGCAGACAGGTGCCGCCCATGAGCGAGGAAAAATCCGTGCCGGGAATGTGCTCAATGCGGCCCGTGCACACCATCTGATCTGGGGTGAGTGGGTCGATGGAAGTGCGCACGCACCACAGTTCTGCGGTGTTGTTTCCCCAAAGGCGTCGCGTCTGACGTTCGGCATACTCAGCTCGGCGCTCGTCAGAGAAGTTGAACACTCGTGCCGCTAACTCATTCGCGGCGTAGACATCCTCGCGTGAGGTCAGGCGCTGCACGCGGTAGCCCTCCGGCAGGGCTGACTCGGCATCAAGGATCACCTCAGCATCGCCGACCATGACCGTCTCAACGTCATCGCGAGTGAAACCGTGCGCCTCCAGGCGCTCACACAGATCTGCGGGCTCATCGTGCCCGCGAGCCTTCCATTCGAAAGACCGCACGGAGCCCACCTGACGATAGTGGGCGATGACCTCGTTAATCAGGGCGTCAATGTCGCTCACCCCCTCAAGAGAAGCGTAAGTGAGCAGGCCCCGCTGAGTGGAGGTGAGGAGTGCGGCGTAGGTCGGGCCGATGCGCGTCACGGAGGCGGCGTCAAAAACCTCGGCGTCGGTGCGCATCTGCGCGTCGTACATCTGCAGGAGGGAATCGGAAGTCATCATCGCCAATACTGTAGCGGAGATGGTGAAGCGTGCAGGGCGATAGCGGGCCCTCCCCTGGCCTGCGTGCAGGCGGCAAGCGCGGGAGTTCACACTGGCGGGTGGCGACAATGCCCCCTCACTGGCGTAGAATCGGAGAGTTGTCATGCGCCCGCTCGCCGGGTGCCCATTCCTTTGATTCTGGAGTGCACACACGTGAAGAGCACCGTTGAGACCCTTGAGCCCACCAAGGTTCGCCTGACCGTTGAGGTTCCCTACGAGGAACTCAAGTCCGAAATGGACAAGGCGTACAAGGACATTGCCAACCAGGTCTCCATCCCCGGTTTCCGTAAGGGCCGCGTCCCCGCACGCATCATCGACCAGCGTTTTGGTCGCGCCGCAGTCATCGAGCAGGTTGTCAACGAGGTCCTGCCCACCCACTACTCCGGCGCCGTCCAGGAAAACGACCTGCGCCCCATGGCCCAGCCCTCCGTTGAGGTCACCGAAATCCCCAACACCACCGGCGAACACGGCGGCCAGCTGGTCTTCACCGCCGAGGTTGACGTCGTCCCCGCGTTCGAGGTGCCCGACGTTGACGCCTCCACCGTCATTGAAGTTGACACCACCGAGGTGTCCGACGAGGACGTTCAGGCCGAGCTCGACGAACTGCGCGGCCGCTTCGCCACCCTGACCCCCATCAAGCGTCAGGCCAAGACCGGCGACTTTGTGACCATCGACCTGGTGGCTACCGTCAACGGTGAAGAGGTTGACTCCCTCTCCGATGTCTCCTACGAGATCGGCAAGGGCAACATGCTTGACGGCCAGGACAAGGCTCTACGCGGCTGCCACGCAGGCGACGACATCACCTTCACCACCACCCTCAAGGGCGGCGAGCACGAAGGTGAAGAGGCTGAGGTCTCCATGCACGTCTCCTCCGTCAAGGCCCGCGAACTGCCCAAGGCTGACGACGACTTCGCTCAGATGGTGTCCGAGTTCGACACCATTGATGAGCTCATGGAAGACCTGCGTAAGCAGGCTGGCCAGACCAAGACCTCCCAGCAGGCTCTGCAGGCCCGCGACCGCCTGGTTGAGCACCTGCTCGAGAAGGTGGAGATCCTCCTGCCCGAGTCCGCCATTGACGCTGAGGTTGCTCAGCGCGTTGGCGATTCCGCCACCGCGAAGGTGAAGAAGGAAGCTCGCGCTGCCATCGAAAAGGAATTCCGCACTGAAATCCTGGCCGAGGCCATCGCCAAGAAGCTTGAGGTCCAGGTTTCTCAGCAGGAACTCATCGACTACGCCCTGCAGATGTCCCAGTCCTACGGCATGGACATCTCCCAGCTGTTCTCCAACTCCGCCCAGCTCTCCGCCGTCGTGGCCGACCTCGGCCGCGCCAAGGCTCTGATCGAGCTGCTGCGCGTGGTGACCGTCAAGGACACCGCCGGCGCTGACGTGGACCTGTCCGCCTTCCTGGGCGAAGAGGTTCCTGAGGTTGAGGAAGAGGCCGAAAAGGAGGCTGGCGACGAGGAGTGATCCTCTCAGCTTTTAGCTGACTAATCTCGAAGGCTGGGGCGGCATCAAAAGATGCCGCCCCAGCCTTTTGTTGTGACAGGCACGAGTGGGAATCTGACTGGGCAGGAAGTGTTCGAAGGACTCGGCAGGGAGCTAGTGGGGCTTTGTCGGGGAGTTGGAGGGACCCGGCAGGGAGTTGTGGAGCAGTTGTTGCATTGCGTGACACCTTTAGCTGTCACCTAAGGTCGCAACTGCTCCGCAAAGCAACAACTGTCACATTTCTGCCCATGATTACCATGGAATGGGCGGCACCAAGGTTGGTGGTGTGGCTGAGGGCAGGGCCTGGGCGAAGGGAAGGCTCTTGCCAGGTTGGTGGTGTGGGCCAGTCGGTGGTTGGAGGGAATCAATGGGGGCCGGGCGGGCCTGGCAAGAACAGGGCGAGCAGGCGGGGAGTTGTGGAAGTGCAGCACCGCCGACAATGGGAGCGGCGTTGTCGTTTCTGGGGGTTATGCGGTGTGTAAATGACAACGCGGTGTGCGAAGCGAGGCTGCGCGCTCGCAGGCTGCGGCGAATAATCGCCCGTGCGCCGATAGCGAAAACAGCGGACGCAGCGCGCCTGAGGGCACAAAAACCACTAGGTTAGGGTGCAGTACAAGTCCGCAGTGGACTGTGAATCCTGGAGGTGACACGTGAGCAACGTGATGCACGGCGCGGGTGCCGAAACCCCGATGGCGTTGGGAGACTCCGTCTACCAGCGCCTTTTGAAGGAGCGAATCATCTGGCTCGGCGGCGAGGTCCGCGACGATAATGCCAACGCGATCTGCGCCCAGATGCTGCTGCTTGCGGCAGAGGATCCCAACCGCGATATCTACCTCTACATCAACAGCCCCGGCGGTTCGGTGACCGCTGGCATGGCTATCTACGACACCATGCAGTACATCAAGCCTGATGTCGTCACCGTGGGCATGGGTCTGGCCGCCTCCATGGGCCAGTTCCTGTTGACCGCTGGAACGCCGGGGAAGCGCTACATTACGCCCCACACCCGCGTGCTCATGCACCAGCCTTCGGGCGGCGCTGGCGGTACCGCCACGGACATCCGTATTAACGCTGACCTCATTCTCAAGATGAAGGAAGAGCTGACTCAGATTACCGCTGATCTGACGGGGAAGTCCTACGAGCAGATTCTGGCTGACGCTGACCGCGACCGCTGGTTCTCCGCCACCGAAGCCCTTGAGTACGGCTTCGTGGATAAGGTCGTGTCGACCCCGCAGGAAATCGGTAACCGCGCACAGGATGGAGCTAACTGACTATGAGCACCCAGCCCTACTTTGAGGCTATTGCCCGCCAGATGCCCCAGGCGCGCTACGTCCTGCCCTCCTTCGAGGAGCGCACCGCCTATGGCTTCAAACGCCAAGACCCCTACGCCAAGCTCTTCGAAGACCGTATTGTCTTTATGGGCGTTCAGGTTGATGACGCTTCAGCTGATGACGTCATGGCTCAGCTCCTGGTTCTTGAATCTCAGGATCCCGATTCGCTGATCACCATGTACATCAATAGCCCCGGCGGCTCCTTCACCGCAATGACTGCCATCTACGACACCATGCAGTACATCAAGCCTCAGATCCAGACGGTATGCCTGGGGCAGGCTGCCTCGGCTGCTGCTGTCCTGCTTGCTGCGGGCTCTCCGGGCCGCCGTTTGGCCCTGCCCAACGCCCGCGTGCTCATTCACCAGCCTGCGATGGAAGGCATGCACGGACAGGCTTCTGACATTCAGATTTTGGCCGACGAACTCGACCGTATGCGCGCATGGCTGGAAGACACTCTGGCCGCCCACTCCAACACCCCTGTTGAGCAGGTGCGTCGCGACATTGACCGCGACAAGATCCTCACCGCACAGCAGGCGTTGGAGTATGGACTCATCGACCAGGTGCTTGCCTCCCGTAAGGGCAATGCCTAAGCAACACACCACTCAGTAACTGGCCCCTCGCTGACAGGCGCATAAGAAAAATGGGGCACAGTGACAACGCTGGGAAGAGGGCGGCTGCGTAGTGCAGCCGCCCTCTTTCCATGCATCTTCCCAGGTCAATTCAGCCCATGCTGGTAATGCCCCTTCAACTACCGTGAAGCCTCACTGAGGCGGTGTGGTGGAATCTGCTCAGGCATACTGCCATTGCGAACGGAACGCGCCCCCATGACTGCCGTGGCAACAGCATCACGCGCAGCCAGCGGGTTTGCAAGATGTTCTGCTTCAGAACGGGCCGCACCCTGGGCAATGATCGACACAAACTCAGCCATCGTGAGTTTATCGGCATCGCCATGACCACCCAAGTCGCCGACAATGGGGTACTCCTCATCGCCTTCAGGAGCGAAAGTGTGCCGTCTATTCCACACGCGCACGGCACCACCTTCACCGTCTCCAAAGTTCTCTAAACGCCCCGCATCACCAATGACGGTGTAGTTACGCCAGTAGTCTGGCGTGAAGTGACATTGCTGGTAGGAAGCGAGAACACCATTGTCTAGACGCATCTGCAGCATGGAAATATCTTCAACGTCGATGATGGGATTCAGGTTGCGCTGTGCTCGCGGCGGCCAGTTATCCATAGAAAACCACTCGGGCATCGTCATATCTGAGTTGTCTCGACGAGAATCAATATCTCCATAGATCATGAGGTCGCCCATTCCCTGGACCACAGACGATGACGCTCCCGCAAGGAAGTGGATGACATCAATATCATGCACGCCCTTCTGGAGTAGCAAAGTGCCCGCCCGTGAGCGATCCGCATGCCAGTCCTTGAAGTAGTAGTCACCCCCATTACCAACAAAATGGCGGCACCACACGGCCTGAACCTGACCAATGGCGCCCTCGTCAATGAGGCGCTTCATCAGCGTAATCACCGACATGTGCCGCATATTGTGCCCAACATATAAGGGTGTGCCAGTGGATGCCGCGAGATCAACGAGGGCATCTGAGTCCTCTAAGGATATGGACATCGGTTTTTCGAGGTAGACGGGGATACCCGCCTGCAAGAGAAGTTCCGCGACGGCTTTGTGCGTATCATCCGGGGTGCAGACGATGGCACCACGTACACGCCCACTGCCGGGGCCTCCGGTGTGGGCGATGAGTTCTTCTACGGAACTGAGGACGTCGATATCACCAAAGAGTTCGCGGGCTCGGCCTCGTCCTGCTTCCGTGGTGTCCACTGCCCACGCGATCCGGGAGCCGGGCTCAACGGAGGGGATGTGTTTGCCGATGGTGGCGCGGGCACCGCAGCCAATGATCGCGTAACGGTGGTTTGTCATGCGTTTCTCCTTTGTCACGGCTCCAGGGGTGTTAGATGGGTGCAGGAAAACCCTGGAGGCTGGCAGCACGAGCGCCAGTCTCCAAAGGTTGTCATCACCGCAGGTCATCAACTCCGCAGGGTTATTTCAACGACAGTATCATCGGCATCGGGCAGTGCGTAGGTAAATGAATCGTCGCCGCCTTCAGGCCCGAAAGCAACGAAAGTCAGGTCCGGGTAGGCCTCGATCACCCACGAGGACGCCAGGTGCAGGTCCTGTCCGTTGGCGAGCAAACGTACCGACTCGATATCCTCGGCGCGGACGCCCGGCAGGGGCAGGGGGCCAACGGGCTGTTCGAGGACGTGGGCGTACAGGTGGCGACCGCGCTGCGTCCAGCGCCCCCACTCGGGTTTGGGCAGGGCCGAACCTTCAGCGCCCTTAATCGACGCCACATTCGCGGACAGCCATCGACCAAGGTAGCGCAGTACTTCCGCAGATTCTGCGGGGATGACACCGTCAGCATCCGGGCCCACATTGAGCAGCAGATTGCCGCCCTTGCTGACCACCTCAACGAGCTTTCGCACCAGGGTTTGGCCAGACTTGTACTCGCGGTCACTGTGGTGCCACGCCCAGTGGTTATTCAAGGTGACGCAGGATTCCCACGGCACAGGGGAACCATCCTCAGCGAGGATCCCTTCCGGTGGCACGATCTGCTCAGGAGAGACGAAGTCGCCGCAGTAGGACGAGGGCGTGTCCGTGACGATACTGCCAAAGCCTGAAGCGGACACTTCCAGGCGGTTATCGACGATGACGTCGGGCTGGTGGCGGCGAACCATGGACATGAGTTCGGAGGCTCGCCAGGCTTCACCGTTGAGGTCGTCGTAGGAGAAGTCGAACCACAGGATGTCAAGCTTCCCATAGCGGGTGCACAGTTCTTCCACCTGCGCGTGCATGAGGTCTAGGTAGCGGTCGAAGTCATGGGTGCGCCCTGCGAAAGCGGGGTTATTGCGTTCGGGGTGGAAGCTGTCACCGTAGTGCGGGTAGTCGGGGTGGGACCAGTCAATGAGTGTGAAGTACAGGCCCACGCGGATGCCGCGCTTTCGGAAGGCTTCGAGGAATTCGGCGACAAAGTCCCGTTTGGGGGTCATTGCTGCTGAGGTGAAGGTTGAGTGTTGAGAGTCGAAGAGGCAGTAGCCGTCGTGGTGTTTGGCGGTGAGGACCGCGTACTCCATGCCCGCTTCTTGGGCGAGGGCGGCCCAGGCGTCAAAGTCGACGGATTGGGGGTTGAAAGCGTGGGTCCAGGGGGCGTAGTCCTCGGCGCTCATTTCTTCGTGCGAGCGCACCCATTCGCCTCGTCCGAGCGTGGAGTACACGCCCCAGTGGATGAACATGCCCAGGCGTGCGTGGCGGAACCATTCGGAGCGGGCGAAACGTTCGGGGACGGGGGTGCGTTGGTAGGGCGCGCTGGTGGGAAGCTGCGTAGTCATGGGTTGCTTGTCCAAATGAGGTTCGGGTGGTGGCGGGGTGGTGGGGGGGGCAGAGTGTGGGGAGGGTTAGCTCTTGACGGCTCCTGCTACCATGCCCGACACGATGTGCTTTTGGGCGAAGAGGTACACGGTGAGGACCGGGATCACTGACACAACGATGTTGGCGCATACGAGGGCGTAGTTGTAGCTGTGGAGACCCTGGAAGTTGAACACGGTCATGGGCATGGTCCACTTGTCCTGGTTGGGCATGAGGAAGAGGACGTTTTGGAACTCGTTCCATGCGAAGGTGACAAGTAGGACGATGCAGGTGACGCTCGCGGGCTTGAGGAGGGGCAAGATGACCTGGAAGAAGGTGCGCATGGGGCTTGCGCCGTCCATGATGGCGGCCTCGTCGAGCTCGCGGGGGAGGCGCTGGATGAAGCCCACGTACATGAGGGTAATGAAGGGGATCTGGATGCCAACGTCAACGAGGATCAGCCCGGTGAAGGTGCCGTAGAGGCCCAGGATTTGGAGGACCTTAATGGCGGGGATGAAGCTGAAGGGGGCGATCATGCCTGCCAGGAGGTACTGGTAGGCGCGCACAGTGAAGGTGGTGCGTGAGCGGGCAATGACGTAGGCGGCCATTGCGCAGACGACGACGGTGACAGAAGTGACGCCGACGGCGACGATGAGGCCGTTGAGGAGGCCTCGGGCGACACCTGGGGTGGATAGGACCGTCAGGTAGTTGTCCCAGCGCCACTGTTCGGGCAGGGCAAAGTCCATGACCTTGGATTCGCGGTCGGACTTGACGGAGGTGAGGAGCACGAGGGAGAGGGGGATGACGTAGGTGGCGGTAATGAGGAAGGCGACGAGGTAGACCGCCAGGGATACGAGGGGATTGCTGGCGGTGGCGCCCAGGCGTCGCAGGGAGGGGAGGGCGCGCGGGCTGCGCGAGGGAGTGCGGGTGATGGTGCTCATTCTGCATCGGCCTGACTGCGTTGGATGACAAAGTGGATGGCAAACGCGATGGTGGTGATGAGGACGAATTGGGCGAAGCTCGCGGCTGCGGGCAGGGCCAGGGAGCCGGTGACCAGCTGCTTGGCGATGAAGGTGGAGATCACCTCGGTGGCGTGCCCGGGGCCGCCGCCGGTGGTGGCGTAGATGATGTCGAAGGCCTTCATGCCGGAGATGAAGGTGAGTAGGAGTGCGAGGTTAATGGCGTGGGCGACGAGGGGGAGCTTGATGGACCAGATGGTGCGCAGGGGGCCTGCGCCGTCGATCTTTGCCGCTTCGAGTGCGTCTTGGGGGACGGATTGGAGGGCGGCGAGGACGATGACGACGGTCCAGCCCACGCCGATCCACACGTCGATACCTGCCACAGTTACCAGTGCGGTGTCGAAGTCCCCGAGCCAGGGGCGAGTGATTGCGCCGAGTCCGACGACTTCAAGGAATTGATTGACAATGCCATCGGAGTCAAGTAGGAAGTTGAAGACCATGCCGACGACCACCAGAGAGATCATGATGGGGGCGTAGACCAGTGCGCGAAGGAAGTCTCGTCCGATGAAACGTTGGTCCATGAAGAGGGCTAAGAGGACGCCAATCCCGGTTTTTCCTATGGTCACAAGGAAGGCGAAGAGGAATTGGTTGAGTACGGCGGGAAGGAACTGGCCGGTGGAGGAAAAGAGGGTGTAGTAGTTCGTCAAGCCCACGAACTTCATCGTTGAGGACGTGAGCGTGGCGTCGGTCAGAGACAGGCCCAGGCCGACGAAGGCGGGGATGATGTAAAAGACGGTGAAGATGATGAGTGCCGGTGCGAGGAAGTACGAGGGGTACATGCGTGCGCGGCGGCGAGAGGAAGCAAACACAGGTCCTCCTGAGCGCATTGTGAGAAGAGAAAGAGGGCGTGGCGAGGGCGGCCCACTACGCGTGTGGCGCGTGGTGGGCCACCCCTCGAAGGAATCAGAATCCTTCGATGCCTGCAGCCTTACCTGAAGCGATCATGCCTTCAGCTTCGGCGGTGAGGAACTCATCGGCGCTCATCTTTCCAGCGACGAGCTGCTGGTAGGCGGCGATGAGGTCAGTCTCAGGTGCGGGCACTAGCGAGACCTTGTCGATAGCGAGGGTGGTTTCACCATTGGCGATTGCCTCGCTGACTTCCTTCATCGCAACTGGGGTGCTGTCGGGCACGGTGACGTCGGTGAAGTTGCTGATGCCGGGGGCGCCGTCCATGAACTTCTGGGCGATCTCCTTGGAGGACAAGAACGCGAGGAACTTCTTTGCCGCATCAATGTTTGCGCTGCTCTTTGCGATGTGCAGACCGTCGGCGCCAGAGACACCGAGCATGGTCTTGCCGTCCTTGGTGGGCAGGGGGAAGAATCCGATGGTGTCCTTTGCGCTTTCGTTGAGGTCAGCGAGGGCGCCGATCACCCAGGTGCCGTTGATGATCATGCCGGCTTTTCCATCAACGAGGTTTTGCAGGGATTCTTCGTAGGTGGCGGTCAGAACGTTGTCGTTGAGGTAGCCATTTTCAGCCCACTGTGCAAGGGCGGTGTATTGGTCTTTGAGTTCGGGGATGGCATCCCAGCGGATTGAGTTGGAGTTGAGCTTGCCGATGGTGTCGCCGCTGAGATTCATCAGGGGGTTGGTGGCATTGCGGTGTTGGAGCAGGGTCCACCCGTCTTTTCCTGCGAGGTAGAGGGGGGCAACGCCGGAGTCCTTGAGGCTCTTCATGGCCGCTGTGAGTTCATCAAGAGTTGTGGGGGTGGTGATCTTTGCGGCCTCAAAGACCTTCTTGTTGTAGAACACGCCGAAGGAGGCGCCGGGGGTGGGGGAGGGGTAGGAGTAGATCTTGCCGTCGCTGAAGGTGATAGAGTCGATGGAGGCCTTCGGCATGCGAGAGGTGAAGTCCTCGCCGGAGAGATCTACCATCACGTTGGGAACATCGAACAGAGTGTAGGAGCCTGCGAAGATGTCGATATCGGTGCCGCCTGCGAGGCGGGAGCCGACCACGGAGTTGTAGTTCTCGTCGGGAACTGCCTGGAGGGTGACCGTAATGTCGTTGGCCGCATTAAATTCTTCGACGGCGGTCTTGAGTGCGGGTACGCCTGCCCACGAGGTGGGAACCACGTAGGTGATGGCGGTGCCGTCTGCGGCGGGTGCTTCGGCGGCTGCGGAGCTGGCGGTGTCGCCGGCTCCTCCTGAGCAGGCTGCGAGCCCGAGGGCGAGTACGCAGGTGCCTGCGATGGCGGTCATCTTGGAGGTTTGCTTCATTGTTTCTCCTCATCGAGACGGGGTGCAGTCTGTGGTGCTGCGCTCCGAGAGTGGCGGGATGGGAATGGACAGTGGGGTCGCGTTGTGGAGGTGGTACTCCTGGGATGCGGCGCCCAGGGTGCGGAGTTCGAAGGTTTCGAGTCCGCGCAGCGCTGCTCCGAGGGCGGGGCCCCAGGTGGGCAGTGCTGAGACTGTGGTGGCAAAGGCTGGCCCGTTGGGGAGTTCTTTGCGCAGTGCGTTGATGACCTCGTTGACAATGACGGTGCTTCGGTGAACGAGGGGTCCTCCGAGGACGATCATTTCGGGGTCGGTGCTTGAGGCGAGGAAGGCGATTTGCTGGGCGGCGCGCTGGCAGAAATCGCGGATGGAGGTGCGTGCGGCCTCGTTGCCGTTGTCGCATTGGTGGGCGAGGTCGAGGACGGCGGGCCAGCTTTCCCATTGGGTGAGTCGTTCGGTGGGAAGGTCAGAGGTGGAGTGGACGAGGTTGAGTTCGCCGGCGAGTTCGTGGACGCCGCGGCGGAGTTTGCCGTCGAGGATGAGGCCGGCTGCGACCTGGTACCACACGAGGGCGTAGATGATGTCGTTGAGGCCTCGGGCGCCGCCGATGCGTTGTTCGGCGTGGGCGGCGGCTTTGAGGTCGTTTTCGAGGATGAGGGGGCTGGGCAGGTTGGCGGGTAGGGTGTTGTCGATGAGGGCGTTGCGTTCGCAGATGCGTTGGGCGGTGCCGGAGGAGTCGACTTGGCCGCCGATGGCTCCCGAGAAGTAGTTGATGTCCTCGATGGGGGTGTGTGCTTCGTTGAGGAAGTTGTGGATTTGGTCGAGGATGAGGGCGCTGCGGGCGCTGGGGGAGAGGGAGCCGTCGGCGTCGATGGTGGTGGCGTGGTGGATGGTGCCTTCGAGGTCGAGGAGGAGGTAGCGGTGCTCGTGGCGTGAGATGTCGAGGACGCAGAGGGTGGCTCCGGCGGGGTTGAGGGAGAAGGTGGCGGCGGGGCGGCCGCCTTGGCGTCCGATGCGGGGTTCTTCTTGGGTGACGAATCCGAGGCCGATGAGTGTGTCGAGGTGGGCTTTGAGTGCGGGGCGCGAGAGGCCGATGGCGCTGGCGAGGGCGTGGAGGGGTTGGGAGGATGCGCGGCGGAGTTCGGCAATGCAGCGGGCGCGGCTGGCTGCGCTGAGGTCAGCGAGCCTGTCGGCGTGTACTGCGGATTCCTCCATGACGACCACCTTGTCGTGACTTATGAAAGTGCGTTTAATAAGTCGAGGATAGGGGTCCCGAAGGAGAAATGTCAAGAAAAGGAGTGACTGTTATCCGATTGTGATTTAGGTGAAGAATAGGGCGTGCCACCGCGCGAAGACGTGCCCCCTCGCCTAGGCTGGAAGGAAAGATATGCCCATAACACGCCTCAGGAGGAAGCCGCGATGAGCCGCCTGGTCGATAGCGACGAGCTCTTAAAGTGCTCATTTTGCACGAAGAGCCAAAAGCAGGTGCGCAAGCTCATTGGCGCCGGCAAGGTCTACATCTGCGACGAATGCGTTGAGTTGTGCAATGAGATCATCGACGAGGAACTCTCCGACACTCCTCAGACCGCCCAGACACCCCTGCCTAAACCCAAGGAAATATACGCCTTCCTTGAATCCTGGGTGATCGGCCAAGAACGCGCTAAGCGCGCCCTGTCCGTCGCCGTCTACAACCACTACAAGCGCGTGCGCTCCCGCGAAGCCGGAAATGACGAGGATATGGCGGGCACAAAGTCCAATATCCTCCTCCTTGGCCCCACCGGCACCGGCAAAACCCACCTGGCGCGCTCCCTCGCCCGCCTCCTGCACGTGCCCTTCGCCATCGTGGACGCCACCGCCCTGACCGAGGCCGGCTACGTCGGTGAGGACGTTGAAAACATCCTCCTCAAGCTCATCCAAGAAGCCGACGGCGACATCAAGCGCGCTGAACGCGGCATTATCTACATCGACGAGATCGACAAGATCGGCCGCAAGGCAGAAAACGCCTCCATCACCCGCGATGTGTCGGGTGAGGGCGTCCAACAGGCCCTCCTCAAGATCATCGAAGGCACCGTCGCTTCGGTTCCTCCCCAGGGCGGACGCAAACACCCCCACCAAGAATTCCTCGAGATCGACACCTCCGGCATTCTCTTCATCGCCGCAGGCGCCTTCGCAGGCATTGACGAGATCGTCAAAGCCCGCCTGGGCCAGCGCTCCACAGGCTTTGGATCCGACCTGAAGTCCGCCTCCGAAATCGGCGACGTCTACGAACAAGTCACCCCCGAAGACCTGCATAAGTTCGGCATGATCCCCGAATTCATTGGCCGCCTGCCGGTCCTCACAGCTACCAAACAGCTCACCGAGGATGACCTCACCCGCGTCCTCACCGAGCCGAAAAACTGCCTGGTCCGCCAGTACCAGCACCTCTTCGAACTTGACGGCATGCAGCTGGACTTCACACGTGAAGCCCTGCTCGCCATCGCAGCCCTGGCCAACGAACGCCAAACGGGTGCACGAGGGCTGTCCTCCATCATGGAAAACACCCTCTCCGACCTCATGTTCGAGCTGCCCAGCCGCTCAGATGTTGCCCGCGTTCTCGTCACGCGCGACCTCGTTGAAGGCAGGGGAGACGCCGAACTCTACGCCGAACGCACCGACATTCGCAGCGCCTAAGCGCCCACCTCACAGAGAACCAACTTCGGGAGACACCCATATGGATGCCACCAACGAAGGGACGACGGCGCCAGCCTCGTCAATCCCTGACGAACTCAAAGCGGCCCGCGCCACCATCGACAATATCGACGCCGCCCTCATCCACATGCTCGCCGAACGATTCCGCTGCACCCAGCAGGTCGGCCACATTAAAGCCATCCACGACCTACCCCCCGCCGACCCCGCCCGGGAGGCGCAACAAGTGGTGCGCATGCGCGCCCTCGCCGAAGAATCCGGCCTGGACCCCGACTTCGCCGAGAAATTCCTCAGCTTCATGATCACCGAAGTGATCCGCCACCACGAAGCGATTAAAGAGGGCTACCGCAACGCCAATTAACGCCCGCCAGAAGCTGCTAAGCGCCAGCTGCGGCGCTCCACGCATTCAGGGGCGGGACGTGCATCGAAGGGGTGATGCACATCCCGCCCCTGGCCATTGGCGTCCGGGCTGCTCATCCGAATCACCAAACTTAAGGAAAGCCCTGCGCAGAAGGAACAACGCGAAGAGCTCCTCGCCGCGCGCAAGAAAACGGGCTCTCACCGGTCGGATGCCGCAATCCGGCACAGCACCCGACCAGAGTTCGCTACTCGGCAGCCGCCTTGACCGCCTCGCTCACGCGACGATGAGCCTGCCAAATCTCCTCAGGGAGCCCCTCAAACTGGGCGAGGTGCTCCTCCCGATGGGCGCACTCACGCAGCCACTGCTCAGCGTCGAAAGACAAGATCTTGTCCAAATCCTCACGTGAACCCTCAAAACCCTCAAGGTTGAGTTCATCCACCGTAGGGATTACGCCCACCGGCGTCTGCGTGCCGCTGGCGCGGCCCTCCTTGAAGTCAATGAGCCACAACAGGGCTCGCAGGTTATCGCGGTAACCGGGCCAGAGGAAATGCCCATCCTCAGGGTCACGCTGGAACCAGTTGACGTGGGCAAAGACAGGCTGCTCGGTGGCAGCGCCGATCACGCGCAACCAGTGGCGCCCATATTCGCCCTCAGGGTAGGACATGAACGGACGCATGGACATCGGGTCGTAACGCAGTACGCCTTCCTTACCCTCTGCGGCAAAGGTTGCCTCCGCCCCCAAGGTCAGGCCATCGTAAACGCCCTCGGCAAGATCTGTGATTGCACGGATAAGGGGTTCACGGTCGCGCACACGACCGCCAAAGATAACGGCATCAATAGGTACGCCCTGCGGGTCCTCATAGTCGGGAGCGATATTGGGAACATTGGCCAAAGCGGTGGTGAAACGCGAGTTGGGATGCGCCCACTCATCGCCCTTAGCGTCGGAGCGCTGCCGTTCAGGGGCGCGGTCAGAGATCCTCTCCCCCTTCCAATCCAGCCAACCGGTCACATCCTCGGGATGCTCTGGTGTGCGTCCCTCCCACCACAGTTCCTGGGTGTTGGGGTTGTAGGCGACATTCGTAAAGAGCGTGCGTGAGCCGGGCTTAATCGCTTCGATGGCTGTGGGGTTGGAGATCTCGTTGGTGTCCTTGGCGACGCCAAAAGCGCCGAACTCAGGGTTCATGCCGTAGACGCGCCCGTCGCGTGGATCCACGCGTAGCCACACAATATCGTCACCGTAGAAGTAGACCTCGTAGCGGTCCCCAAGGGCGTCGGGCGGGAGCATCATGGCGAGATTGGTCTTGCCTGACGCCGAAGGGAAACCGCCGCAGATATAGTAGGTCCGGTCCTTTTCCTTATCCTTAATGCCGATCAGCATAAATTGTTCGGAGAGGAACTCCTGGGAATCCCAGCCATCGTAGGCGGCCTGGCGTAGGCCGTGGGCGATCTTGCCCAGCAGGGCATTGCCGCCGTAGGAGGAACCGAAGTGGAGGATCGTGCGCTCGTCGGCAACGGTGGCAAAGAGACGCTGATCGTCGTCGGTGCCTTGGCCAAGGTTTTCGAGGTCGCCCGTGACGTGCACGGCCTTGACGAACTCCTCGGGGTTGTCCAGGTCGTTGAGGTAGTCCACGCCAACTCGGGCCATGCGAATCATGTGGAGGACCACGGTGCGGTTGTCGGTGAGTTCCACGCCGCGTGCCCATTTTTCTAGTGGGGAACCGACTGGTGCCATGAGGTAGGGGATAACGTACATGGTCTTCCCCTGAGATGCACCGCGCATGCGCTCGATTTGGCGGGCGGTGACTTCCTCGGCGTCACGCCAGTTGTTGTACGCGCCCTTATCGCTGGGGCGGTGGGTGGCGACGACAGTGCGTTCTTCTGAGCGGGCTGTGTCCTTGAAGTAGGAGCGAGAGTAGTACAGCTGGTCGCCTGCGGGGAAGATCTCGCCAGCGGCGAGGCCTTCTTGGACGAGGCGTTCGTCATCGCTGGCTGATACGACCTCGATCTTCTCGGGCTGTGTGATGGAAGCCCAATGTTCAACGTAAGCGAGGACTGCGGGGTTGTGTAGGCCTGCGTCGTGCAGGATGGCAGCGATGTTCTCCATGAGTCACCTTTTCGGGATGCCGAAATATTGTGCACCTAGCATACAGGAAATAGTGCTTCGATACCATTGTGTAAGGGAACATAATTTTCGGGCACCCGAAATATTCTCTGTCCGGGCGGCTGTGAGCGGCGCGAACCCCACCACAAGCACGGAGGGGAGGTAGGCACCCTACCTCCCCTCACCGCGCTCCAAAGAACGCGGCGACGCCCTCGTCAAACGAGCAACACTCCGTCAGGCGCCAGGCGACGCCTTCTCCAAGGGACCACCATAAATCTCATCAATCACCGCCGAGAAACGCTCCACCACCGCAGAACGCTTCACCTTCAACGACGGGGTAAGCAACCCATTAGCCTCAGTGAAATCGGTGGTTAACACGCGAATCTCACGAATCGACTCCGCCCGAGACACCTTCTGATTCGCCTTCTCCACCGCACGATCCAAGGAGGCCAATACCTCAATATCCGTCGCAGCCTCCGTCACCGACATCGGCGGCAAACCATGGCCCTTGAGCCACAGGGGCAGCATCTCCGAATCCAGCGTCACCAACGCCGAAATGAAAGGACGCCTGTCACCCACCACCACGACCTGACTAATCAGTGGATGGCTGCGCAGCGGATCCTCTAGGGAGGCAGGCGAGACATTCTTCCCGCCAGCAGTGACAATGATTTCCTTCGCGCGGCCCGTAATCCGCAGATAACCATCACGGTCCAGGGAACCAAGATCACCGGTCTTAAACCAGCCATCCTCAGTGAAAGCCTGCTCGGTCGCCTCCGGATGATGATGGTAACCCTGGAATACAGAGGCACCCTTAATGAGGATCTCACCCTCCTCCGAAATCCGCACCGACACCGGCGGCACCGGCGGGCCAACAGTGCCGATCTTATTGAGACGCGGCGTATTCACCGACAACGGGCCAACAGTCTCCGTCAGGCCATAACCTTCCAAAACCGGCAAGCCCATGCCCGTATAGAAGTGAGCAAGATGTTCAGCCAAGGGCGCGCCACCCGAAATAATAAAGCGCGCATTACCGCCCACCAGCTTGTAGATCTTCGAATACACCAGGCGGTCAGCGGCCGCCCTCGCCAAAGAAAGCTTCCGAGATGGCCCCTCCGGTGTCTTCGAAGCCTTCGAATACGCGATCGCCACCTTCGCCGCCCACCGGAAAATCTTCTGCTTTCCGCCAGCCGAGGCCTTCGCGTCAGCTGAATTGTAGATCTTCTCAAGGACGCGCGGGACAACCAGCAGGTAGGAGGGGCGGAAAGTCTCCAGGTCCGCCAACAGATTCCGGGTGTCAGAAGTGTGCCCCAGCACGCCATTACCTGACAGCTGGAACACCTGCAGGAAACGCGCAAAAACATGGGCCAGAGGCAAGAAGAGCAGCAGGCGTGAACCCTTCGCCATAGCAACCTCGGGCATCCACTGGTGAGAGTTCACCGAAATGATCGTGAAATTCCCGTGAGACAACACCACACCCTTAGGCTGGCCCGTCGTGCCGGAGGTGTACACGATGGTGGCGATGGAATCGGTCGTCAGCTTCGCCGTGCGCGCCGTGACCTGAGTGCGCGGCACCGAAGCGCCTGCATCAACAATCGTCCGGATAGCCTCCGAATCTAACGACAGGATCGTCACCTCAGCCTCAGCCTTAGCAGCTGCGGCCTTCGCCAACTCGGCCATCGTGATGGTCTCCGTGACCATCGCCTTCACACCAGTATCCCGAATAATAAAAGCAATCTGGTCAATGGAACTGGTCTCGTAGATCGGCACCGGCACCAGGCCAGCAAACCAGCAGGCGAAGTCCAACAGAGTCCACTCGTAGCGGGTACGCGACATAATGGCGACCATGTCGCCAAACTCCAAACCCATGCCGATCAGGCCCGCAGCCGTTTCCATGACAGCGTCATAAAACTCCGAAGCCGTAATCGCATGCCAGGCATTGCCCATGCCCCGCTTGACCTCAATGAGAGGCAGACGAGCAGAACGTTGAACGCGGCGCTGCAGAAGATAGGGGATGGTGGTGGTCGAGTCAGTCTTGACCATGACAGGAGCATGCCACTCAATAGCCCCCTGGCCTTCAGTATCAAAGGTCGCCTCGCCAGTGGAAAAACCCGTGGGGGAAGGGTAGGCGGCGCCACTAGAGGTCGCCTCGCGAACCCCCATCACGCTGTTCAACGCGGCTGCCAAACGAGGCAGGCGCCGCTGGGTAGCCTCGTCCGAAGCGCCATTGGCGGGGGGTTCAGGGGCAGAAGAGTCCTGTGCGCGAGTGGCGACCATCAGACAAACCTTTCAAGGGACGTTTCGATCCGCAGTCCACTCTAAACCCCTGGAAGAATTTTTTCTCCAAAGTCCGGCGTTGCATGCTCCAATGCAATGACAAGCTCCCAGCCTTCATGTATCGAACGACGAACGCAGCAAGTCCGGAAAATAGTAACGATACACCTGCCCATGAAGTAAAGCTCATGGGATCACTGATACGTGTGGCCCCTCGTGGTTGTTCAACCACGAGGGGCCACACCAGGCAGTTAATGCAGGGACAATCAGCCCTTCTTGCGGGCCGGAGCCTCGCCCAGCTCGAAGGAAGTCACAGCCACAGCAGCATCTTCACCTTCAGCCGCTGCACCAGCCTCAACCGTCATGACACCCTCAATCTTCGTGGCGGCACGCAGATCGGCCTCAACCAGCTTCAAGGTCTCCATCAAAGCCTCAGGAGCAGCCACAGTCACAGCCAGGAAAGGCGTACGCGGCGACACCTTCGCCTCGGACTTCACGCGGCGCAGCACGATCAACGCTGCCGACGCGCCACGCAGCACCTCGGCGTCGCCCTCGACAGACGCAAGCTCCTCAACGGTCGGCCAAACGGCGGTATGCACCGAACCCTCGCGATACCACGACCACACCTCTTCAGTGACGAAAGGCAGGAAGGGAGCGAGCAAGCGCACCACAGTGTTAATGACGATCGCCAGGGCAGCGCGAGCCGAACGAGCCGACTCCTCATCCCACAGACCCTCACGGTTGTACGCGCGCTCCTTAACGAGCTCCAGGTAGTCATCACAGAAGGTCCAGAAGAAGGTCTCGGTCGACTCCAGGGCCTTCACATGATCGTAGGCAGCCAAAGCCTCGGTAGAGATCCGCACAACCTCGCGCAGTTCAGCCAGAACCGAACGATCCAGCGCCTCGGTCACATGCGAAGGATCAAGGTCGAGGTCAGCGCCCTCGCCACCCATCGTCAGGGCAAACTTCGACGCGTTAAGGACCTTAATAGCCAGGCGGCGGCCGATCTTCATCTGCGACTCATCAAAGGCCGCATCCAAGCCCAGGCGAGCCGACGCCGCCCAGTAACGCACGGCGTCCGAACCGTACTGCTCCAGCAGGCCCATGGGCGTGACAACATTGCCCTTGGACTTCGACATCTTCTTATGGTCCGAATCCAGGATCCAGCCCGAAATACCCGCGTGCTTCCACGGCAGAGCACCGAACTCCAGGTTCGCGCGCACCACAGTGGAGAACAGCCACGTGCGGATAATGTCCTGACCCTGCGGGCGCAGATCCATGGGGTAGGTGCGCTCGAAGAGGTCCTCATCCTCCAGCCACCCGCAGGCAATCTGCGGGGAGAGGGACGAGGTCGCCCAGGTATCCATAATGTCGAGCTCGCCAACAAAACCGCCGGGCACGCCGCGCTGATCCTCGGAGTAGCCAGGAGCAGCGTCAGAAGACGGATCGACGGGCAGAGTAGACTCATCGGGGGTAATGATGTCGTCATAATTGACGTCACCGTTTTCATCGACCCGGTACCACAGCGGGAAAGGCACGCCGAAGAAACGCTGACGAGAAATCAGCCAGTCATTGTTCAGACCACGCACCCAGTTCTCGTAGCGCACGCGCATGAAATCGGGGTGGAATTCCAGCTCACGACCGCGCTCAACAAGCTCATCGTTGAGGTTCGTGTTCGAAGCGGGGTTGACCCACTCGCGGCCACCATTGCGGATGTACCACTGGCGAGAAGTCACGATCTCCAGAGGCTTGTCGCCCTTTTCGAAGAAGTTCGTCTGACGGACGGTCTTTTGCGGCTCGCCTCGCATCTCGCCAGTTTCCGCCAGACGCTCCACCAGCCACTCGCGGGCAGAGAACGTCGTCTTACCTGCGATCTGCTCGAAGGCAGCAACGCCCTCGGCGTCGGTAATCCACTCAGGGGTCTCGGTCTGAATACGGCCATCCTTTCGCAGGATTGCACGCAGAGGCAGCTGCAGATCACGCCACCAGTCAATATCAGTGGTGTCACCGAAGGTGCAGCACATGGCAATGCCAGCGCCCTTGTCCTTCTCCGCCTGCGGGTGGGCGAGGACAGGCAGTTCCACACCAAAGATCGGCGAGGTCACCGTGGTGCCAAAGAGAGGCTGGTAACGCTCGTCATCAGGGTGGGCCACCAGAGCCACACAGGCGGCGAGCAGCTCAGGGCGGGTGGTCTCAATGCAGACATCCACGCCGTTTTCTACGGGAGCGCCCTTAGCTTCAGCCTCGGCAGCCTTAGCCGCATCAGTGATGTGGAAAGCCAGACGATGGTAGAAACCCGGGTACTCGCGCGACTCAAGCTCAGCCTGAGCCACAGCAGTCTGGAAGGTGACATCCCACAGGCCGGGAGCCTCAGCCTGGTAGGCCTCACCTCGAGCCAGGTTACGCAGGAAAGCAGCCTGAGCAACCTTACGGGCACGGGCACCAATGGTCTGGTAGTGCTGCTTCCAGTCCACCGACAGACCCAGGTAGCGCCACAAGGCTTCAAACTGGCGCTCGTCCTCGACAGTCAGGCGCTCGCAGAGCTCAACGAAGTTACGACGCGAAATCGGCTTCTGATCGCGAGCCTTAATGGACTTTCCGTCACCGCCCTCGTGCGGGGGAACGAAATCAGGCTCGTAAGGCAGCGTGGCATCCACGCGCACACCAAAGTAGTTCTGCACGCGACGCTCGGTGGGCAGGCCGTTATCGTCCCAACCCATCGGGTAGAACACGGACTTGCCTTTCATGCGTTGGAAGCGAGCAATCAGGTCAGTGTGCGTGTAGGAGAACACGTGGCCGACGTGCAGGGAGCCCGACACAGTTGGCGGGGGAGTATCAATGGAGTAAACCTGCTCACGGGTGGCAGTGCGGTCAAAATCGTAGGTGCCAGCCTCGCGCCAGCTCTCATCCCACTTGTTTTCCAGGCCTTCAGTGCCAACCTTGTCGGGAACGACGGGTGCCGCAGTCGACAAAGGGGTAAGGTTTTCAGCCATTACAGGTTCTCCATCCGAGTCGTGGACATGTACCGTCTAAGCCTACGGCGTGGGGCAGGGGTGGGACTAATTTCTTAGCGAAAATGCGCCTGTTGTGCAGGCCACATCGGACTGCGCTGCGGGCCGCGTCATGGGGGATAGGTGTGGGTGGGTGCTGTGGGTATGTCTCGGCGCTGTGGGATGGGTATGGATCGGCGCCATGGGTGTGTGGCATGCTGCGTACCAGTGGCGCTGTGAGCTACCAATAGAGCTGGGCGATGTAGCTCCCTGCTGGTTCTGGGCGCTTCTCATGGTGGATGGGTATGGATGGGCGCTGCGGGTAGGGTTTGGCGCCATGGGTGTGTGGCATGCTGCGTACCAGTGGTGCTGAGAGCTGCCAATGGCGCTGAGAGCTACCGGTGGCGCCGGAGGCTACCAACGGCGCCTAGGGCTACCAATGGTGCTGAGGGCTACCAATAGAGCTGGGCGATGTAGCTCCCTGCTGGTTCTGGGCGCTTCTCATTGGGGATGGGTATGGATGGGCGCTGTGGGTAGGGTTTGGCGCCATGGGTGTGTGGCATGCTGCGTACCAGTGGTGCTGAGAGCTACCGGTGGCACCGGAGGCTACCAACGGCGCCTAGGGCTACCAGTGGCGCTGTGAGCTACCAATAGAGCTGGGCGATGTAGCTCCCTGCTGGTTCTGGGCGCTTCTCATTGGGGATGGGTATGGATGGGCGCTGTGGGTAGGGTTTGGCGCCATGGGTGTGTGGCATGCCCTGTACCAATGGCGCTGAGAGCTACCGGTGGCGCCGGAGGCTACCAACGGCGCCTAGGGCTACCAATGGTGCTGAGGGCTACCAATAGAGCTGGGCGATGCAGCAAGCGCCTCCAGCGGCCGACGAAGCACCGCCGCATCCCCAGAAATGCGTCCGAAGGGCGTAGGTTTAGAGGGTGACTGATGGACCAACACGCAAAAAACTCACTCCCGGCCGCATCGCAGCAGTGATTGGAATTGGCATCGCAGCGGGCTTCCTCGCCGGGCTCTTTGGCGTGGGCGGAGGAATGATGATCGTCCCCGCCCTCGTACTTATCCTCGATATGAGCCAACGCCAGGCAGCAGCGACCTCGCTTTCCTCCATCGTCATTACCACAGCAGTGGGCTCCATCTCATACGCAACCCAGGGCCAGGTCTCACTGCCCGCAATGCTACTGGTGGCAGGCGGCGCCCTCGTTGGCGCACAGATTGGCACATGGCTGCTGCGGGTCCTCCCCGAACGGATCCTGCCGTGGATCTTCGTGGGTTTTGCCGCCATGATCATCATCATTCACCAGCTCCACGAGTCCGTGCGCACCGCAACCATCGAGGTCACCGTCGCCTCCGCGATCGCCATGATCGGCGTTGGCCTCGTGTCCGGTGTGTTTGCCGGACTCGTCGGCGTCGGGGGAGGCGGGATTATCGTGCCTGGCCTCGAAATTGTTGTTGGCGCAGGCGACCTAATCGCGCGGGGCACCTCGCTGCTGGCCATGATCCCCACCGCCTTGTCCGGAACCTACTCCAACCTCAAGCACGGCCTCGTGGACCTGCCTGTTGGGCTCATCATCGGTGCGGCCGCTGCATCAACCACCCCGCTGGGATTGTGGGCCGCAAATGCGGTGAGCCCCCGGACCGGTAGCTACCTCTTTGGCGTGTTCCTTGTTGCCGTCAGTATCAGCACTGTCCTCAAAGCTCGGGCGAGGCGCGCGCGAGGATAGTGACACCGGGTGCGGGCGCTGGCAGTGGACAGCCGATGAACAGTGTCCGTCCCATGACAGGTGGGTGCCTAAATAGGTGCGGTGTCGACATGCTGGTGGCGCACATGCCCTCGGCACACTCCCTCGCCGCACATACCCCCGGCGCAGACCCCGGCGCAGACCCCTGCGCATACCCCTGCGCTAGCGGAATAACCTTCGAGGGGCATTCCCTCGTTAATGGGAGGGGTGTTGTAGTTTCTGGGGGTTATGCGGTGTGGAAACTGCAACGCGGTGTGTAAAACTGAGGGGCGTCCTCCCCGAAGGGAGGACGCCCCGGTTACCTCGCCAATGACGAGGACGTGCGAACGGAACCTGATCGACGATCAGAGAACCATTGCTGCAACCCAGCCAGCCAGGAGCAGCGGAATATTGAAGTGGATGAAGGTCGGAATCACCGAGTCACGCATGTGGTCGTGCTGACCATCAGCATTCAGACCCGCTGTCGGACCAAGGGTGGAGTCCGATGCCGGAGAACCGGCGTCACCCAGAGCGCCTGCCGTACCAATGAGCGACACAGTAGCCAGAGGGCTAAAACCCATCGCAGCACACAGGGGCACATAAATGGCAGAGATAATCGGCAGGGTCGAGAAGGACGAGCCAATACCCATGGTGACAATCAGACCAACCAGAAGCATGGCAAAGGCTGCGGCGGCCTTGCTACCAGCGAAGAGGGAAGCGGAAGCCTCCACGAGCGGGCCAATCTGCTCAGTCGCCTTCAACACGGACGCGAAGCCCTGAGCGGTGATCATGATCAGGCCAATCAGGGCCATCATCTTCATACCGCCGGTGAAGACTTCATCAGCAGCATTCCACTTCACCACGCCGGTGAGGACGAAGAGCATCAGACCAACCAGAGCACCCACCAGCAGCGGGTCAGCATCGGTGCCAGCCATGGTCATCCACACCTGGATGACGAAGCAGACCACGATAGCAATCAGGGACACTGCGATCTTCATCGGCTGGATCTCCACCTGAGCGATTGCGTCAGCCTGCTTGCCGTCGCCGTAGGTGCGGGGCTTGCGGTAGGTGACGAACACTGCAATGAGCAGACCGATGAGCATGCCCAGGGCTGGGATGCCCATTGCCTTCATGACGGGCACATTGCTGACGTCCATGCCGGCGCTGGTGATATTGCCGTAGAGGATGTCGTTCAGGAAGATGCTACCGAAGCCGATGGGCAGGAACATGTAGGTGGTGACCAGGCCGAAGGTCAGAACCGAGGCAACCGCACGGCGGTCAAGCTGCAGACGATTCATCACCACAAGCAGCGGCGGAATCAACAGCGGAATGAAGGCAATGTGCACGGGAATGAGGTTCTGCGACATTACCGCCATAGCAGCAATACCACCCAGCAGGCCAAACTTCGTCCAGCGCGCCACCTTCTGAGAGGTGGACATGTCACCGGAGTCGAGCTTGGCAATCAGCCAATTTGCCAGAAGCTGGGGCAGACCAGAGTGAGCCACGGCCATAGCGAAGGCGCCGAGCAGGGCGTAGGACAGGGCGATCTTCGCGCCACCGGCAAGGCCATCTTGGAAGGCAACCATGGTGGCCTCCAAGCCCAGGCCTGCCACGAGGCCACCGACGAGGGCGCCGATGAACAGCGAGATCACGACGTGGACGCGAGCCACGGACAGGATCAACATGACAAGAACAGATAGGACGACGGCGTTCATATGTGCTTCTTTCGAGCGTCGTGGGGAAAAGGGCGGAGGGTACACGTGGGCTAAACGCATCCCGAAGGTGAGCGCTCAGCCCAATCGGTGGTCATGGCCGACCGCAGCGTCAACCGCATGCACAATAGCGGTCGACAGGCCGGCTTCCTCCCCTGCAAGAAGGCCCGCGATAGTGGAGCCTCCCGGTGATGTCACCTGGTCAATGAGTGTGGAAGGGTTTGCACCCTTGGAAGCAGCCTCAAGCATGAGCTGGGCTGAGCCAAGGATCGCGGTAGCCGCAATCTCAACGGATTGGGCCTTCTTCAGACCGTACTTCACTCCTGCACGGCCGAAAGCTTCAATCATCTGGAACACCCAGGCGGGCGAGCAGCCTGCCAGGGCCGTGAACACGGGAAAGTCTTTTTCCTCAATGTCTATAACAGAGCCCACCGCTGACAGCAGGGAACGTGCTGCCTCGCGCTGGGCTGGGGTAACAGTGTCATTCGCGCACAGGGCAGTCATTGATGCTCCCACTTGCGCATTGACATTGGGCATTGCCCGCATTAATGGCACTGCGGCGCCGAAATCTTGCGCCATGGTGTCCAGGGAACGGCCTGCGGCGATCGACACGACTGCAACCCCGTCACGCTGGTTGAGGGTTTTACGAATCTGAGCGATGACAGTGCCTTGCGCCTGGGGCTTGACGCCCAGGATAATCAGGTCGGCCTGCTGGGCGAGTTCCTCATTTGACGAGGCCACCGCGCCGCCGACCTCTGCAGCCAGAGCCGGAGCGGACACGCCGCGCGCATCGGTGAACAGGAAGGACGTTCCGTCCATTCCTGCGGCAACAGCACCGCGGGCGATGGCTCCCACCATCGATCCGGCGCCGATAAAGCCGATGCGCATTGCGACCTCCAAATAAAGCATCACGTCTCCACAAGGATGTGTGGAAATGTGTTGCTGTTAACTCTAACCCGCTCTCTACAGGGTGTGAAAAAGTGTCCACATAGTGCTCACTCCTCCACAAAAGAGCAGGTCAGGGCCTATGGGGTCAGCGGCGTCGAGTGCCAAAAATCGTTCGAGAAATCTCCCGACCCAACTGCGAACCAGCCGAACGCAGCATCGAACCCAGTGCCTTCTCCACAGTACTCATGCGCTGCTGGGCGGCCTTCTGTCGTGCTGCCTCTTCCTTCTCGGCGCGCTTTTGAGCCTCGCGAAGTTCGCGCTCCCGCTGCTTCTCCGCTTCACGGATTTCCCGCTCAAGCGCTGCCTCGCGGGCCTTTGCTTCCTTGGCGGCGATAGCTTCGGCCTCCTTGAGGCGACGCAAACGCTCCTGCTCAGCCTCGTAGTCGGCTGAACGCTGGGTGAGGGCCTCCTCTGCAGAGAAGGGATTGATCGCCGAGGAATAGCGCGCCACCAGGGAAGAAGAGGCGTTGATTGAGGAGATCGTCGCCGACGCGGCCGGACCCATCACCGAGGCCGGAGCCCAGATGCTTACCGGAACCACGGCGGTGGGGCGGCCCTTGGGGGACAGGACACTGACGATAGCCTCGCCGGTACCGAGGTTGGTGAGGACCTCAGCGAGGTCCAATTCGGTTGCCGGGAAGGTCTCTACGGTCTGCCGCAGCTTCTTGTGATCATCGGGGGTGACGGCGCGCAGGACGTGCTGCACGCGCGACCCCAGCTGGGCGAGGACGTCGGCGGGAATGTCCTTGGGTGTTTGCGTCACGAAGACCACGCCCACGCCCTTGGATCGGATTAAACGCACGGTCTGGACGACTTGGCGGATGAATTCCTTGGTGGCGTCAGCGAAGAGCAGATGAGCCTCGTCAAAGAAGAACACGAGCTTGGGGGCGTCAACGTCGCCGACTTCGGGCAGGTCCGAGAAGAGGTTGGCAAGCAGCCACATAATGACGGCACTAATGAGGTTTGGACGCTGGCCGATATCCCCCACGCCCAGCAGGGAAATGATGCCGCGCCCGTTGACGGTGCGCATGAGGTCGGTGGTGTCGAAGGCGGGCTCGCCAAAGAAATCTGCACCGCCCTGGGCTTCGAGGGTGGAGAGGGTGCGCAAAATGACGCCTGCGGTTGCTTTGGAGACACCGCCGATGCCGTCGAGTTCTTCCTTGCCTTCATCGCTGGTGAGGAAGGTGATGACGGCCCGCAGGTCACTGAGATCCACCAGGTCAAGGCCCTGCTTGTCTGCCCACAGGAAGATGAGTTGAAGGGATTGTTCCTGCGTGGTGTTGAGGCTGAGGGCGCGTGAGAGAAGGATGGGGCCGAAGTCGGAAATGCGGGTGCGGACGGTGGCGCCGGGGAATTGGGCGTCGGCACCGCCCAGGCTGAGCAATTCGATGGGGAAGGTGTCGCCTGCCCATGCTTGGCCGTTATTCTGCGTGCGGGCGAGGAGTTTTTCCGAGGCGGTACCGGCTTCAGCGAGGCCTGTGAGGTCGCCTTTGACGTCGCAAAGGAGCACGGAGGAGCCTGCTGCGGAGAGGCCTTCGGTGAGGAGTTGGAGGGTGCGGGTCTTGCCTGAGCCGGTGGCGCCGGCGACGAGGAGGTGCCGGTTGAACATGGCGAGGGGGATCTTGGCGGTGACGGCGGGGATGTGTGTGCCCTCGTCGATGAGGGTGCCGATGGTGACGGCGGGGTCGGTGAAGGAGTAGTCGGGGGCGACGGCCGCTGCGAAGGCGGACAGTTCGCTGCCTGTGGCACCGCCCGTTGTGGTGTCTGGCGTTGGGCTGGCGGGTGCGGTGTCAGCGCTTGGCGTCCCGTCTGACGAGGCTCCCGTGGGAGTGGCGTTTGCGGCTTCTGCGGCTGCCCGCGCTTGTGCGGCCTTCTCCTGGGCTTCGGCGGCAACCCTGGCGGCTTCTTCGGCAGCTTCCTGGGCTCGGCGTGCTTCGGCGGCAATGCGTTCTGCCTCTTCGAGGGCAGCGCGGGCGGCTTGGGCCTGGGCTTCTGCGGCGGCTAGTTGGTCACGCAGGGCATCAACATGTTCACTCACCCTTCAAATCCTAGGGGAGAGGAAGCGTTTGCTCACTCCCAATGATGAAACTCTGGTGCCAGGAGGTTTCGCGGCACTTATCCACAGGCGAAGGGGCAAAAAATCGTTATCCACAGCCCCGCTGTCAGGGTTTGGGGCTTTCCGTCACTGCATATAGCGTCGCCTTATGGATCTCTTGCAACGCTACCGACTGCGCCACCTCACGCGGGCTGTGTACGACTCGGCATCCGGTGAGGACCCGGCGCCGTCGTCTCGCGTGCGGAGTCTTGTGGACTACCCGGCTGCCCTTGCCCTCAGCGCCCTGTGTGCCCTACTGCTGGTGGTGATGGTGGTCAGATCTGCCGCGTGGGGTGTGGAGCAGGAGGAAGCAGAACCTCTTCGACCAGCGGACGCGCAGCTCAGTGAGGCGGCGCAATCGGGGCCACTCAAGGCAGTTGGTTATCGTCGGAAAGCCTCCCCAGCACAGTCCTCCCAAAGCGTGCCAGCGCTCTTGACGATTCATGTGGAAGGAGCCGTTGCCCAGCCCGGTATCGTCACCGTGCCAGAGGGTGCGCGCGTCCATGACGCCCTGAAAGCCGCCGGGGGAGTGGAGGGTGACGCAGCAGTGTACGAGGTGAATCTCGCGCGAAAACTTAGCGACGGCGAATACCTCTATGTGCCACGCATCGGCCAGGATCCGGCAAGTATTCCCACTCCCGCGCACTCCTCCCAGCAGGGTGGTGGCGGCGCGCAGGTGAGGTCAGGGAGCTCGGCAGCGGCGGGATCAGGCCCAGGTGCAGGCTGCATCAATATCAATACCGCCACCCTGGAAGAACTCCAAGCGCTCAACGGCGTGGGGCCGGCCCTTTCCCAGCGCATCCTTGAAGCTCGCGAACGAAGCGGGCCATTTCATAGCCGAGATGACGTCGATGCTATCAGCGGTATTGGACCAGCCCTTCTCGCAAGGATCGAGCCTCAGCTGTGCTTTTAAACTCTCCCGGAATGAGCAGCGAGGTGCGCGCCCAGATGGGATACGAGTGCGCAAGCCCAGAAGAGCACGCGCATGAGAGCGGGCCACACTCCGATGGAGGAGGCACCAATGAATGACGAGGCCGAGCACGCGGGGCAGAGGATGCCCACCTTCCTCGACATGCGTCTCCTGCCGCCCACTGTCAGCGCGTGGGCACTGAGCTGGTGGGCAACCGGAGGGAACCTCAGCTGGTCGGGAGTGCTTCTGGGTGCGCTGGGCCTGTGTGCTGCTGCGGCCGCATTCACACTCTGGCAGCGGTGGGAGCAGGGGCGGCGCCCACAGCCTCGCCATAGCCTCCTGCCTTCAGCCTCAGTGCGATTGACCCTGGCTGTCAGCTTCATCGCTGCAGTAGGGGCCCTCCTCCTGTCTCACAACGCCCGCGCTGCCTTTGACGCCGATCCCTTCCGGGCCGCCCTCGCTTCGCATCACACTGTGGACTGCGAGGTCGAAATCACCGGCTACCCGCGCGCTCGCGGGGCGGGATCCTCCACGCAATCCCCTGTGACGCTCCCCGCGCGTACCCTACGCATCTACGACGAGGAGGGGCGGGCGCTGGCCTCGTCGGTGGAGATCCGACTTCGCGGTAAAGGGGTGGGCGCCCTCCAACGCGGCGACCACCTGCGCGTGCGTGTCACAGCCGCCCCACGCCAACGCTTGCCTCCTCCGGTGGCGGCCGAAGTGACCCTCTTGCGCCTCATCAGCAGACACCCCGCCGAGGGGGTGGCCGCCCTCCCCGCGAAGATCCGCAGCCACACCCAGGTCCTGCTGCATGAGACGACGCCTCACACCCGCGGACTCATTCCCGGCCTGGCCATGGGGGACCGCAGCGGACTGACGCCGCGCCTGAACGAGGCGATGCGCGCTGCCTCCCTCAGTCATCTCAGTGCGATCTCTGGGATGCACATTGCTGTTGTCTTGGGAGCAATGACCCTCATTGTTCCTGGTAGGGGTCTTTTGCGGGTGAGTGCCGTCATTGTCACGTTGGGGGTGATAGTGCTTCTTGCCGGGCCCACTGCCTCCGTGTTGCGTTCAGTGACGATGGCTGGCGTGGGCTTGTGGGGCCTCATTGCGCGCCGCCCGGGCCAAGCCCTGACGGGACTATCAGCGGTGAGCCTCGCCCTGCTGTACGGGGACCCGTGGAATGGGCGCTCCTACGCCTTCGCCCTCTCCGTCCTAGCAACCGCCGGAGTGGTCACGCTCGGGCAACGCTGGCAAGCGTGGGCGAGAAAACACCTGCGAGGTGACACCATTCCAGGCTCGATTGCGCGTACGCTTCATGGCCTGCTTGCTGTGCCTCTTGCCGCGCAGCTGTGGGCAACGCCTGTGCTGCTCATGATGGATCCCCACGTGCCCCTGTGGGGAGTGGTCGCGAACGTGCTGGTCGCGCCAGTGCTCGCGCCAGCGACCATCCTCGCTCTCGGAGTGTGCCTGAGTGCGCCTCTCTCACCTGCTTTCGCGCAGGCACTCATTGTTGTGGCCGAACCCCTATGCGCATGGATCGCCGAGGTCGCCTTGCGGGTCGCGGCCCTTCCTAGCGCGCGCCTGCCCTGGCTTGAGGGGATTGATGGGGCTCTGCTGTGGATTGTGTGCGTGCTCAGCTTGTGGGGTGGAATCAAAGTCGTGGCACGTATGGGACACTGGAAGACACGACCCACCCGCCCACGCGAGACACTTTGAGGGGACCATGGCGCAACGTAAAACCGCCCCACGAGGCAAAACCCCATCCGCGCCGATCGCCCTCGCCCCCGTGGTGCTCGTCAAAGGCAGTGAAGGGCTCCTCGCTGACCGCGCTGTCGACCGCCTGCGCGCCCTCGCCTACGAGGCCGACCCGCAAACCGAACGCACGGACGTCAGTGCAGCCTCCTATCAGGCCGGTCAGCTCGACATGCTCACCTCGCCCTCACTCTTTGGAGAGGCCCGCCTTATCATCATCCCCGATCTGGAAACGATGAGCGACGCCCTGCTCAACGATCTGCTCGCCTACGTCCAGCAGCCCGCCGACGATGTGTGGCTGATCCTGCGTCACAATGGTGGGACACGAGGGAAAAAGCTCCTCGACACCATTGCGAAGGCCGGGCTGCCCGTGATTGCCGCCGAGCCTTTAAAGACCGATAAAGACAAGCTTGATCTTGTCTACGCAGATGTGAAGGCGGCGCGACGCCAGATCGACCCTGAAGCAGCTCAAGCCCTTGTTGACGCCCTGGGATCTGATGTGCGTTCCCTCGCCGCCGCCGTTGTGCAGCTCCTTGCCGACGTGGAGGGGCGTATTAGTGCGGCGGAGGTGCGGCGCTACCATGCGGGGCGTGTCGAAGCCTCAGGCTTTGAGGTTGCCGACGCGGCTATCTCAGGCGATTCGGCCAGAGCCCTGATGCTGCTGCGTCACGCCTTCGCTACAGGCACCGATCCGGTGCCCCTGGTTGCGGCCCTGGCGATGAAACTTCGGGGGATGGCGAAGGTGTCGGTGGCGGGGAGTGCCGGGCCCGGCAAGCTGGGAATGGCACCTTGGCAGATTGAACGCGCTCGCCGTGAATTGCGAGGCTGGTCTGATGCGGCGCTCGCGGGAGCGATCCGCGCCGTTGCCACTGCGGATGAGGAAGTGAAGGGCCTGTCGCGTAGCCCCGAACATGCCGTTGAAAAAGCCGTGTTGACGATTTGTCGTCTGAGGGGGGCCGCTTAGGACGTGTGCCTTGGCGCGGCCGTTGAGGCGCGCGTGACAAGGGTGGGGAAGAACTTGAGGTGCTGGATGCGCGGCTTTCCTGTCTTATCGCCTAGAAGAAGATCCGCTGCCGCCCACCCGAGTTCTTCCATGGGCTGACGCACGGTGGTGAGGGGGACTGACATCTGTGCGGCGATGGCGATGTCGTCAAAGCCGACGATGGAGACGTCATCAGGCACTCGAATGCCTGCATCGCGGAGCATTGTCATGGCCCCGAAGGCAATGAGGTCATTCGCGCAGAAGAATGCTGTCGGGAAGGAATCAGGCAGTGCTGGCGGGGTGGTCGGTCGGCCGGGGAGTGAGGCGTTGTCTTGGGCGACGGGGGTGGGGATCCCTTCCTTTTCGAGGAGGGCGCGCATGGTGGTCCGTCCAGCTTCGGCGGTGAAGGCAGGAAGGTTGAGGGTGTGGAGTTGGGGAGCAGGCTCGTCGCCACTGCTCCGATGAGCCTGCATGGCCAGTGCGGCTCCCAGGGCGTCTTCGGCGCCGTGGAGGCGGTCTTGGGCTTGGCGGATACTGGCGGGGCCGTTGAAGAACATGATGTTGGTGTGGCCAAGGCTCATGAGGTGTTGGATGGCCAGTGAGGCCCCTGTCCTGTCGTCGACGCTGATGGAGGACATGTCTTCTGGTTGGGCGGGGGAGTCAAAGAGGACGACGGGGATGCCTCGTTGAACGACCTCGCGCGCTGCGCTGAGCTCTGGGTCTGAGGGGGTGAGGAGGATGCCTCGGACGGCCTGGCCCATGAGGGCTCGCAAGAGGGTGGCTTCGGTGGTGGGGGAGGATTTGGTGGAGGAGAGCGCCATGACGCAGCCGTCGGCTGCTAGGCGGCGTTCCATGCCGGATGCGGCCTCCATGAAGAAGGGGTTGGTCAGGTCGTAGACGGCTACTCCGACGAGGGGGGAGACGCCGCGGCGTAGCGCTTGGGCGGTGGGGTTGGGGACGTATCCGAGGGAGTCGATCGCGGCTTCAACGCGTTGGCGGACTTCGTTGCGGACGAAACCTCGCCCATTGAGGACGTTGGATACCGTGCCTACCGAGACCTGGGCAAGGCGGGCGACGTCTTTGATGGAGGGTGTCTTTGCTGGTGGAGTGGTAGATGGGGGCATTGGTGGCTCCGAAGAAGACGCGACGACGGTAGAAACGGGCTGAAATGGCTAGTGCCAGGATATACACCTTCGCTGCGCAACCCTAGGTCCCGGCCTGAGTGGGGGTGACTACATGGTGTGGTGTGGGGTGGTGGCGAGGTAGGTGCGCGGGGTGTGTGCTGGTTGACGTAGCGATTCTGCTCCGTCACAAAATTATAACGATTCATTTTGTGGGGAGGAAAATCTGGCCAGAGGAGGTGTCCTTCTTTGTCCGGCTATTGAGGAAAAGAGCCGCTCCTGGCGACGAAAGTCTTGAAGGGGTGGGCTTATGTGCGGTTTGGTGCGGGAGAAAAGTATCCCCATTCGCTCTTGACGGAAGAGGTCTGGGGTGTATCATGCTGATAATGAATCGTTTCAACCTCAGTGCGGAGGTGAGTAATGTCAACTGATTCGTCCCAACCCCTCGTATCGCTCCAGCATGCGGTCAAAACCTTCGGCCCAGTCATTGCCTGCGCCGATGGGTGCATCGATCTCTACGCAGGAGAAATCCATGCCCTCGCCGGAGAAAACGGCGCGGGCAAATCCACCCTCGTCAAAATACTCGCAGGCCTTCACCGCAAGGACTCGGGTACGTTCCTCCTTGACGGAAAAGAAGCCGACTTCAATAACGTCGCTGAATCCAAAGAACGCGGCATCTCAGTCATCTACCAAGAACCCACGCTCTTCCCCGACCTCACAGTCGCTGAAAACATCTACATCGGCCGCCAACCCGTTGCCGCCCTCGGCATGATCGACCACGGCCGCATGCGCGACGACGCCCAAGCCCTCTTCGACAGGCTCGGCGTCGACATCGACCCCAGCCGACTCGCTCAGGGCCTTTCGATCGCCGATCAGCAGATCATTGAGATCGCCAAAGCAATCTCCCTTGATGCGCACGTGCTCATTATGGACGAACCCACCGCAGCGCTCTCCGGACGCGAAGTCGATCGCCTCTTCGCCATCGCGCGCTCCCTGCGGGACAGCGGCGCGGCCATCATGTTCATCTCCCACCGCATGGAAGAAATCTTCGACCTTTGTGATCGCATCACCATCATGCGTGACGGCGCCTATGTCTCCACCCGCCTCATACGCGACACCTCCCACGCACAAATCGTCAAAGACATGGTGGGACGCGATATCGACCAGCTCTTCCCCAAGGTTGACTGCCCCATCGGAGAGGTCCTCCTCGACGTCAAAGCCCTCAGCCGCCAAGGCGTTTTCCACGACATTAGCTTCACCGTCCGATCCGGAGAGATCGTCGGCCTGGCAGGGCTTGTCGGGGCAGGACGATCCGAGGTAGCCCGAGCCATTATGGGAATCGACCCCTGCGACTCCGGCAGCGTCACCCTTGACGGGCGTGGCATTCGCGCCGCCCACCCCATGTCCGCCATTAAAGCGGGCCTCGCCTTCGTGCCCGAAGACCGCCGCAAGCAAGGCCTCGTCATGGACCTCTCCGTCCAACGAAATATCACCCTCACCTTGAGGCGACAGCTCGCAAAAATGGGACTCATCAGCTCGACACGCGAGCAGGAAAGCGCCACAGAATGGGCTAAGCGCCTCCAAGTCAAGACAGCAAGCCCCCACTCGCCCGTGGCAACCCTCTCGGGAGGCAACCAACAAAAGGTCGTCCTCGCCAAATGGCTCGCCACCCAACCCCGCGTCCTCATCGTCGACGAACCCACGCGAGGTATCGACGTTGGGACTAAAAGCGAGGTTCACCGCCTTTTGGGAGAACTCGCCAAAAAGGGAGTCGGCATCCTCATGATCTCCTCCGAACTGCCCGAGGTTCTCGGTATGGCCGACCGCGTGCTCGTCATGTGTGAAGGCCGCCTCACCGGCGAATTCACGCGAGCTGAAGCCACCGCAGAACGCGTCATGACCGCAGCAACTGACCACCAGGAGGCAGTGAAATGAGCCCCACGCCCACCACCACTGCCCCCACGAGCACCCAGGCCAGCGGCAAAGAAAGCACGCCACGCACCGGAGGGAGCGCCCCTCGCAGCCGACAGGGAGTCCTTCACTCCCTAACGAGCATGCGGGAAATGCCTGTCATTATCGCCCTCCTCCTTCTGATCGCCGTCACGTGGGCCATTAATCCCCGCTTCCTCAGCGCCCAAGGAGTCAAAGACCTCCTCCTCAACGCCACCATCGCCATGATCATGGCCGCAGGCCAATCCCTCGTCATCACGACCAAGAGCGTGGACCTCTCCGTCGGCTCCATCCTCGGCATGAGCGCCTATATGACAGGTGTCCTCTTCGCCACCTACCCCGCCATCCCCATTCCCCTGGTTTTTCTCGCCTGCACCCTCCTGGGCGCTGCCCTGGGAGCGTTCAACGGTATGCTCGTCACCCAAGCCCGCGTGCCCGCCATGGTCATCACCCTGGGCACCCTCTACGTCTTCCGAGGCAGCCTCAACTGGTGGGCAGGATCAAGCCAATACTTCGCCGGGGACCGCCCCGCAGCCTTTGGAGACCTTGGCGTCGCCACCCTCGCAGGAGTCCCCCTGCTGACTCTCCTTGCCGTCATCGTCATTATCATCGTCTCGATGTACCAGCGCTACGCGCGTTCCGGCCGCGACCTCTACGCCATTGGCTCCGATCCCGCCGCCGCCGAAGTCTACGGCATCCCCGTCGGACGACGAGTCTTTGCCGCCTTCGTCGCCAACGGCGCACTCGTCGGCCTCGCCGGTGTGCTCTACGCCAGCCGCTTCAACTCCGTCGGCGCAACAACCGGTACCGGCATGGAACTCGACATCGTCGCCGCCTGCGTTGTCGGCGGCGTCGCAATCGTCGGCGGCGTCGGTAAAGCCTACGGCGCGGCCCTCGGCGCACTCCTACTCACCACCATCACCTCGGCACTGACCGCCGTGGGACTCGACAAATTCTGGCAGAGGGCGGTCGTTGGCGCACTCATCCTCGTCGCCATCGTCCTGGATCGCATGGTCACCATCGGACGCCTAGGTAAACAACGCAAGACGGGAGGCCACCCATGAGCGCAACCACCACACCCATGCCCACGCGCGTCAACCTCGACAACCCCCTGTCGCGTTTCCTCGCCAGCCGCGACGCAAAAATGACAGGCATCCTCATTGCCGCCATCATCGCCGCCAGCATCCTTGTTCCGCGCTTCGCCCAAGCACGCACCATCTCCTTCCTCACCCTTGATGTTGTTGCCATCTTGCTGATGGCCCTTCCCATGACACTGGTGATGGTGGCCGCAGACATCGACCTCTCCGTCGCCTCAACAGCGGGCCTCGCCAGCGCAGTCCTGGGCGTCAGCGTCGAAGGCGGGATGCCCTTCCCCCTCGCGGTCCCCCTCTGCCTCCTCATCGGAGCTGCATGCGGCCTCTTCAACGGGGTGATGACCGCATACGTTGGCCTGCCCGCACTGGCCGTCACCATCGGCACCCTCGCCCTCTATCGAGGCCTTGCCCTTGTCGTCATCGGGGATCGCGCCGTCGCCTCCTTCCCCGAATACGCCACCTCCTACGTCACCTCTACCTTCGGGAATAGCGGAATTCCCTCCCTCCTCGTCCCCCTCCTGATCCTCATCGTTGTGTTCGCCTTGCTACTGCACACCACCCCCTACGGGCGCTCGATCTTCGCCCTGGGATACTCCCTGGAAGCAGCGCACTTTGTGGGCATCGATACCAAGAGAACACGCATGTCAGCCCTGATCCTGTCAGGAATCATGGCCTCCCTTGCCGGAGTCTTTTGGACTCTGCGCTACTCCAGCGCCCGCTCGGACAACGCTGAAGGACTTGAACTCACCGTCATCGCAGCCGTCGTCTTTGGTGGCGTCTCTGTCTTTGGCGGCAAAGGCTCCATCTGGGGCTCGGTCTGCGGCGTGATGACCGTCGGCGTCATCAACTACGCCCTTCGTCTCAATCGCATCCCTGAAGTCGTCCTCGTGACGGTCACAGGCCTCCTGCTCATCGGCTCGGTCGTCGCACCCTCCGTTGTGACGGCGTGGAAAGAATGGCGCAAAAAACGCCGCAGCCGCAGCAGCACACCCGCACACTCATCACTCACCCCCGCATGAAAGGAATAGCTCAATGAAGAGTCTCATCAGCGGTATGACCGGAAAAGTCACCGCCCTCGTGTTTGCATCCGCACTGGTCCTCACCGCCTGCGGTTCAGGATCAATGGAAGCCAGCTCTGGCGCAGAATCAGGCGATGGTGCAGGCGCTACGCCAGCAGCCTCGGCAAGTATCTCCGACCAGACCATCACCTTTATCCCCAAGCAGCTCAACAACCCCTTCTCTGACGTCATGCTCTCTGGCGGAACGAAGGGCGCCGAGGAGATTGGTTTCGCAGAAGCCAATATCGTCGGCCCGCTTGAGGCCTCAGCATCCAGTCAGGTTTCCTTCCTCAACGCTGAAACACAGGCTGGCACGAACGTCATCGTCCTAGCTGCCAACGACCCCGACGCGGTATGCCCCGCTTTGGAGGATGCGCGCAAGGCAGGCGCGAAGATCGTGACCTTCGATTCTGATACGAATCCAAAGTGTCGCGATATCTTCGTCAACCAGGTTGTCTCCAAGCGCGTGGCGATCACTCTCGTTGAAATGATCGCTGAACAGATCGGCGGTGAAGGCGAGATCGCGATCTTGTCGGCAACGGCCAATGCGACCAACCAGAATGAGTGGATCAAGTACATGGAAGAGGAGCTTGCCTCCAACCCGGCCTACTCCAAGATCACCATTGTGGCTAAGGTCTACGGCGACGATGACGACACGAAGTCCTTCCAGGAAGCTCAGGGCTTGCTGCAAGCACACCCCAACCTCAAGGGCATTGTCTCGCCCACGACCGTGGGTATCGCCGCAACCGCACGCTACCTGTCAACCTCTGAGTACAAGGGCAAGGTCGTGCTGACCGGCCTGGGCCTGCCCAATGAGATGCGCTCCTTCGTTGAGGATGGCACCGTCACCGAGTTCGCCCTGTGGGATCCGGCCCAGCTGGGCTACGTCGCCGCCTACGCCGGTGCTGCACTGGCGTCGGGTGAGATCACCGGCGCTGTGGGGGAGACCTTCACCGCTGGCGAACTGGGCGAACGCACCATTGAGGAGAATGGCTTGGTGATCGTTGGTGATCCCTTGCGCTTCAACAAGGACAATATCGGCAACTACGACTTCTAAGCCTGCCGCGCCTCGCGCGAAGGACGAGGGCGGGTGAGCCCCGCCGTACGCCGCCCGCCCTCGCCCCGCTGCAGGGAGAGATCTCCCTCTAATCTGAAACGATTCACCACCGCTTGTGGAGGCCACAATGACCACCAACTCTCCAGCAGTGCGCGACCTGCTCGACTCCTGCCCCCAACAATCCCCGCGTCGACGCTGTTTCCTCCTGCGCGTCAAACCCAAATACCTCGCTCCCTATATCGAGGACCACCAAAGCGTCTGGGAGGAAATGCGCCAAGCACTCTCCAATGCCGGATGGCGCAACTACTCCCTGTTCCTCGACGCGGAAACAGGCATGATCGTCGGCTACTACGAGGCAGACGACGTCCAAGCCGCACAAGAGGCAATCGGAACCACCGACGTCAACCGTCGCTGGCAAGAAGCAATGGCCCGCTACTTCCTCGAACCCGACGGCGGGCAACCGCAGATTCTCTCTCAATACTTCTATCTGCCCTGAGACGCGCAAGCCCCGCGCTCACCCCTCACAGCAAGGAGAACACCATGGTCTCACTCCATGACCTCAGCGAAGAACGCCGCGCACTCCTTCGGCAACAAACCATTGAACTGCCCAGCTGGGCCTTTGGAAATAGCGGCACCCGCTTCAAGGTATTTAGCACTCCCGGCACTCCCCGAGACGCCTTTGAAAAAGTCGCCGACGCCGCACAAGTCCACCGTTTCACCGGCATCACCCCCCGCGTCTCCCTCCACATCCCCTGGGATCACGTGGATGACTTCGCTGCCCTGTGCGAGCACGCCCACGCCCTGGGAATCACCCTGGGAACCATCAACTCCAATGTCTTCCAAGATGAGGACTACAAATTTGGCTCCCTGACAAACAGCAACGAACAGCAGCGCCGCAAAGCCATCGACGCCCACCTGCGCTGCATTGAGGTCATGCGAGAAACCGGCTCTTCCACCTTGAAGATCTGGCTTGCCGACGGAACAAACTACCCCGGACAAGACTCCATCGCAGAGCGCCAAGCTCGCCTGGCTGACTCCCTCACGACCATCTACGACGCCCTTGATGAGGATCAGCGCCTCCTCCTTGAATACAAGTTCTTTGAACCGGCCTTCTACCACACCGACGTACCCGACTGGGGAACCGCCCTGGCCCACGTTCAGGCTCTTGGCGAGCGCGCTGTTGTCTGCCTCGACACCGGCCACCACGCACCCGGAACGAATATCGAGTTCATTGTCGTGCAATTGCTACGGGCCGGACGCTTGGGAGCCTTCGACTTCAACTCCCGTTTCTATGCCGACGATGACCTGATTGTCGGCTCGGCTGACCCCTTCCAGCTCTTCCGCATCATGCACGAAATCGTGGAATTTGGTGCCCTTGATGCCTCCTCGGGCGTGAACTTCATGCTCGACCAGTGCCATAACCTCGAAGCGAAGATCCCCGGCGAGATCCTCTCAGCCCTCAACGTGCAAGAAGCGACGGCAAAGGCGCTCCTGGTTGACCGAGAGGCCTTAAGGGAAGCTCAGGACAATCACGATGTCATCACTGCCCACCGGGTGCTCATGGATGCCTTCTCCACCGATGTGCGCCCGCTCCTGGCGGAATTGCGAGAAGAGATGGGCATTGACCCTGATCCCCTGGCAGCCTTCGCGCGCAGCGGCTATCTGGCGCAGATCGAGGCCGAACGCGTGGGTGGCGCTCAGGCCAGCTGGGGCGCGTAGGGGCGCCGCTGAGTTCACGAGGGGGCACCTGGCGTATTCCTGCGAGTAACGCCAGTGCCCCCTCCAGCAGACAAAACTCCGACGGGAGAGGGCAGAGCAGTGAGCACGATTGTCGCGATTGATTTAGGCGCCTCCTCCGGGCGCGTTCTTCGAGGCGTTTTCGATGGGAAGTCCATCGAGGTGGAGGAATGTGCGCGTTTTTCCAACGGGCCCATCCGCGTGCCCGACGCTGAGGGCGGAGACTACGAGTGGGATCTGCTGTCACTGTGGCGAGGGATCACCGACGGCCTTGCCGAGGCGGCAAGGCGTGGCCCAGTGGATGCGATCGGTATCGATTCTTGGGCGGTGGATTACGCCCTGCTTGACGAGGCTGGTCGCCTGCTTCGTAACCCCTACAGCTACCGCTCCGGTCGGACCCGCCGCGTCATCGACGAGTTTTTTGAGGCTGTTGACCCCGCAGAACTCTATGAGCATAACGGACTGCAATTCCAGCCTTTCAACTCGATGTTCCAGATCCTGGCTGACCGCAATGACGCCCGCGCTGATCGCGCCTGCACTCTGCTGCTACTGCCTGATCTTCTGGCCTATTGGTTGACCGGCGTGAAAGTGTGCGAGGTGACGAACGCCTCGACGATGGGGCTGGTCGATCCTCGCACGCGGCGGTGGGATCCGTGGGTATTGGAGGCCTGCGGGGACTTCACTGGTAGGAATGTTGAGGCACTCCTCGCGCCCCTCGTTGAGCCGGGGGAGGTTATTGGCACGGTCAACTGTGAGGGGTTGGACCTGCGCACTCATAGCGGCGAGGCAACGCCGGTGATCGCGGTGGGCAGCCACGATACCGCCTCGGCTGTGGTGGCCGTTCCGTCAGTTGACACTGCCAATTTTGCCTTCATTTCCTCGGGCACGTGGTCGTTGGTGGGGATGGAGCTGAATGAGCCGGTGTGTTCGCCACAGTCCTGCGCAGCGAATATCACCAATGAGCTTGGTGTGGATGGCACGGTCCGCTATTTGAAGAACATTATGGGCATGTGGGTCCAGCAAGAATGTCTGCGACAGTGGCGCGAGGAGAGCCCCGAAGGCCAGTGGGATTGGGGGACCCTGGATGCCATGACTGAAGCTGAGGAACCTTTTCAAACGGTGTTCGACATCAACGATCCGGCCTTCTTCACACCGGGGAACATGCCTGAGCGTATCCAGGGATGGTTGGAAGCACGCGGCAGATCAGCGCCGAGTAGTGTCTCGGGTGTCTTGCGAGCGGTGACAGAATCCCTCGTTGTTGCCTACCGGGAGGCGATAGCTGAGCTTCGCGCTCTGAGTGGGCAGGCTATTGAGGTCATTCATATTGTGGGTGGCGGTTCCAAGAATGCCCTGCTGTGCCAGCTTACGGCGGATGCGACGGGCCTTCCCGTTGTGGCCGGGCCGGTGGAGGGGACTGCGCTGGGGAATATGGTTGTTCAACTTCGGGCAATTGGAGCCCTTGAGGGAGGCCTGGACCGGCTGCGCCACGTGGTCGATGCCTCGACTCTGACGCGATGCTATCGGCCACATGCGGGGCAGGATCAGGTGTGGGAACAGGTAGCAGCTGGACTGTAGCCTGCGGCCTATCTTCGCTTTAGGCTTGGGCGGCAATGCTGCGCCGATAGGCTTCAGCCTCCCAGTTTTCAATAAAGCTGCGTTCCTCGTGGGTGAGGGTGCGTACTCGTCCCAGGCGGTTGGCGTCGCGGCTGATGCGCAGGGCGTCAAGGAAGGTGTCGAGGGCGTTGCGCGCGGCCTTCGCATCGGCACCGAGGGCAATGACGCCTCGTTGTGGGAGGACGGCGATAATGGGGAAATGCCCATGTTCCTCGTGGTAGGCGCTAACGGCGCGGGTGATGGCGCTGGGCTCGTAGGGTGGGTGGAGGATGACGGGCAGGGAGGCGGCGTAGACGATTTGGTCGGGGATGAGGGGGCCGGAGCTGACGGGCCCTGCACTGAGGGCGCTTTCTTCAATGGCAATGCCGCTGTTGCTCAGGGCGTGGGCGGCCTTGCCGGTTGCCTCTTGGAGGACGAGGGCGGCGCCGGTGAGTTGGCTGGGGGAGAGGCGCAGTGCCCCGCTGTCGCTGGCTTGGTCGATGGCGTCTTGGATGCGCTGGGTGAGGCTGCGGGTGAGGGAGATGATTTGAGCGTAGCTGTCTCCGGAGACGATAATGCCGTGGTTTCCCAGGAGGGTGATCTGAGGTGCGGGTTTGCCGGTGCGGCGAGTGAATTCGCCTCGAGCTTCTTCGATGCCGCGGGCGAGGGGGATTCCGGGGTCGAGGTAGTCAACCCAGAGGGCGTCGTCGCCGAGGATCTGTTTGGTGAGGTATTCGCCGTGTTCATTGCAGGTGACGGCGTTGCTGGTGAGGGGGTGAAGATGGATGACGAGGGGGTCTGGAATGAGGGCGTGGAAGAGGATTTCGACGCTGGGGCGGCGACCGTTGGCGTCGTGGAGTTGCGCGGCTCGGGCAGCTGCTTGAACGGGGTCGCCGTCGACTTTTTTGTCGCTGTGGAGTGCGTCGAGGAGGGGCGCGATGCGAAGAGGAATGAGGTCGTCTGCGCGGAGGGTGGCAAGGGGGACGCCGCTGGGTTTGATGTAGAGGATTCCGTCGACTTTGACGGAGGCGTTGCCTCCTCCGGCGCGTGAGTATTCTTCGTCGGAGCCGAGTTCGTTTGCGAGTCGGATTAACTCATCAGTGAGGGTCATCAGATACTCCATCAACACGAGTGAATCGTTTCATTGCCAATCTATAAATGAATCGGTTCAAAGTCAATGGGGTGAGGCAAAATAGCTCGAATCTGGGAGCGTGATGAAGGCCGAAGTGTAGTGGCGAAGGTTGAGGAGCAGGAGCTGAAAGCAGAGGGGCGACAGTGCCCTGGACCCTGCTCTATGCGCCCTCTCATCTGCGTTTCTGTGCTCGGTGCTCCTGGCAGCATCGCTGTGAGCGCTTTGTCAGCGATCTGCTGCGAGTAATGTGAGCGCAGGGGTGTCGGCCTCGGCTATTGCGCAGGAAAAACTGGAGGGGTGGTGTGAACCTTTCGGTTCACACCACCCCTCCAGAGCAGTTATTGAGTGAAGTCTCTTGACTCAGTAGTCCTGATAGTCAGGATGCTGTGTCAGAGGGACTGAACGCGCTTAGCAAGCTTGGACTTGCGGTTAGCTGCCTGGTTGCGGTGAATAACACCCTTGGAGACAGCCTTGTCCAGCTTGCGGGAAGCAACGCGGAGAGCCTCAAGGGCTGCTTCCTTGTCGCCAGCCTCAACGGCTTCGCGGGTCTTGCGGACCAGGGTCTTGAGTTCAGACTTCACAGCCTGGTTGCGGATGCGGCGCTTCTCATTGGTGCGGATCCGCTTGATCTGGGACTTAATGTTCGCCACAGTCGGAAACTCCTTGAACGTGTATGTGTACAGGTCGGTGAGGGCTGTGCCTTTGCCGGGACTGGGGCGTGGGGACACCCGCAAACGGCTAGGACCAGACCCCCTGCCCGACCAGGCATGGGAGTCCGACGAACAAGACTACCAGCGTTGCGGGTGGCATCCAAGCCTGCGGGTGGACTGTGAACGTGAATGCGCTCACGCTGAGCAGAGGGTGAGTTATCCACAGGTGAGTGAGAGCATTTCTTTTCCCTGCCAGTTCATGCCAGTCTAATAAAGTCCATATCGTTTTGAAAGGGAAAGCCATGTCACCGCAGCCACCCTCAACCCCCAGCGTCAAGGAACTTCTTACCCGCTTTACGAACGCCCTCCGCGCGGGCGACGAAGGCAACTACGAACACGCCATTGAACTCACCTGTGAACTCCTCCAAGACCAGCGAATCCGCCCCGAAGATCGGGGGCGCTTCTACCGCTACCTCATCCAATGGTCCGTCGCCCTCGACAATCCGACACAAGCCCGCTTCTACGCCAGCCAAGCAGTCCGTGAACTCAAAAAGACCCTCGGCCCCACTCATGAAATGACCCTGGGACTGCGATCTTCTGAACTGTTCTGGATGTGCGAATCCGGCCTGGGCGACATTGCTCACCGTCGTTTCCCCGACCTCATTCGGGACGTTGAAGAAAACCTTGATCCCCACCATGAACTCCGATGGGCCGTGCTTATGAACGCCGTCATCCCCCTCAAACAGCAAGGACACTTTGCTCAGGCCGTCGCGCGCTACGAAAGGATCCTTCGCTCCATGCGTCACCGCCCGCCCCACAACCCCCTGACCCACATCCTCGCACGCGATAATTACGCCGAAGTCCTTGCCTGCGCGGGAAAGTACGAGCGCTCCCTCAACCAGTACCGCGCGCTTCTGGAAGAGGCCACCGCGACCTTCGGGTCAAGCGACCCGCGCACGCTCATGTTGCGCAACCGCATTGCTGCGGTCCACTTCGACGCCGGTGATGACGAACAAGCCTGGGCGCAATGGCAGAGCCTGCTCCCCCAATTCGATGAGGTATTCGGCCCCGCCCACCCTGAAAGCGCGCGTCTGCGCAGCCTGTGCCTCCTACATTGTCTGGAAAAGGGCGACAACGAGGTCGCCCTCGCGCATGCGAAAGCCCTGCTGGCTCACCCCACCGAGGACTCCGATGAGGTGGACGTGAGGATGATCCGCGAACTCATCGCTCATCTGCAGGGCGAAGAAGCAACGGGCGAGGAAGAGTGCGGCGCGGAAGGAGGAAGCGGCACAGACGAAGAAAAGCGCCTCGAAGGGGGAGGCAGAGCATGGGGACGAGGTGAAAGCTTTGCCGCTCCCGAGCACTGTCCCTGCGCCCTATGCGTTGGAGATGAGGAGGCCGCCTGCTGAAGAGGGGCTCTCCGGGCGGGCACCCCCTCGCCAGTCTTGCCCGCGGCGCGCAGAATAGCCTGCGGCAAAGAGTGCAGGGTAGCCCGTGGCAGAGAGTGCAGGAAAACCCGCAGTAATCAGAAGGGCGAGGCGCCCGTTCCTTTGAGCGCAGGCGGTAGTGCTCACTGAGGTGCGGCGAGCTCAGAGCGCTCCGACGGACGCCAAATGCAGCACGCTTCACATGTCCATGTCTAGCGCCAGGTGGAATCTGCGCGGCAAAAAATGGGACGATAAGGGGGTCCATACCATTTGACGGAGGAATTCCTTGTCCCCCATTCCTACGCCTGCTCAGCAGTCGGTAATCCGCCCCGCTGCAACCCCCCAGGAACTGATTCGTAACTTCTGCATCATCGCCCACATCGACCACGGCAAATCCACCCTGGCTGACCGCATGCTGCAGCTCACCGGCATTGTCGAATCTCGCGACATGCGCGACCAGTACCTGGATCGCATGGATATTGAACGCGAGCGCGGCATCACCATTAAGTCCCAGGCAGTGCGCATGCCCTGGGGCGTGGGGGACCAGGCCTACGCGCTCAATATGATCGACACCCCCGGCCACGTGGACTTCACCTACGAGGTCTCCCGCTCCCTGGCAGCCTGCGAGGGTGCGGTCCTGCTGGTGGACGCCGCCCAGGGTATCGAAGCTCAAACCCTGGCCAACCTCTACCTGGCTATGGAAAACGACCTGGCGATCATCCCGGTGCTTAACAAGATTGACCTGCCGGGTGCCCAGCCGGAAAAGTACGCTGCGGAGATTGCCTCGCTCATTGGTGTGGACGAGTCCGAGGTTCTGCGCGTTTCGGGGAAGACGGGCGAGGGCGTACCCGGCCTGCTCGACCGCATTGTCGAGGTCGTTCCCGCTCCTTCGGGCGACCCTGAGGCGGCCACTCGCGCCATGATTTTTGACTCCGTCTATGACACCTACCGTGGTGTGGTTACCTACGTGCGTGTGGTTGACGGCATGCTCTCGACCCGCGCCCGCATCAAGATGCTCTCCACCGGCGCCACCCACGAGCTGCTCGAGATCGGCGTGATCTCGCCCGAGCCGACGCCCTCGCAGGGTATTGGCGCTGGCGAGGTCGGCTACCTCATCACCGGCGTGAAGGACGTGCGCCAGTCCAAGGTGGGCGACACCGTCACCGCCGCCGTGCGCGGCGCCACCGAACCCCTAGCCGGTTACGAGGAACCCAAGCCCATGGTCTTCTCCGGTATCTACCCGGTGGACGGCTCGGACTTCCCGAACCTGCGCGACGCCCTCGAAAGACTCCAACTCAACGACGCAGCCCTGACCTACGAGCCTGAGTCCTCAGCGGCGCTGGGCTTTGGCTTCCGCTGCGGCTTCCTGGGCCTGCTGCACCTGGAGATCGTGCGCGAACGACTCGAACGCGAATTCAACCTCGACCTCATCGCCACCGCCCCGAACGTTATCTACAACGTCAAGAGCGAGGACGGCACCGTCACCCGCGTTGACAACCCCTCCGAATACCCCGAGGGCAAGATCGCCGAGGTGCGTGAGCCCATCGTCGACGCCACCGTCTTGACTCCCACGGAGTTTACGGGTGCGGTGATGGAACTGTGCCAGGAGCGCCGCGGCTCTCTGAAGGGCATGGACTACCTGTCTGAGGACCGCGTGGAGATCCACTACACGCTGCCCCTGGCAGAGATCGTCTTTGACTTCTTCGATCACCTCAAGTCCCGCACCCGCGGATATGCTTCGCTGGATTACCACGAGGCTGGAGAACAGACCGCTGACCTGGTCAAGGTCGACATCCTCCTCAACGGCGAGCGCGTTGACGCGTTCAGTGCGATCGTCCACAAGGATGCGGCATACGCCTACGGCCAGCGCATGACCAAGCGCCTGAAGGAACTCATCCCCAGGCAGCAATTTGAGATTCCCGTGCAGGCCGCAGTGGGCGCTCGCGTCATTGCCCGCGAGACCATTAAGGCTCTGCGTAAGGACATGCTGGCCAAGTGCTACGGTGGCGATATTTCACGTAAGCGCAAGCTGCTGGAAAAGCAGAAGGAAGGCAAGAAGCGAATGAAGTCCATTGGGCGCGTGGACGTGCCCCAAGAGGCTTTCATCGCGGCGTTGACCTCTGATGTGCCTACCGGAAAGAAGTAGGGACGCCATGACAGGTCAGCACAACGACCAGGATCGCGCGCAAGGACAGGTACAGACGCAGGAATCAACACTGGCGCCAGTAGCCGACGAGGGGGCGGAGCTTTCACCTCTGCATCATGTGGAGAGCATCCCCGAAGCAGGGAAGGATGGTGACGTGTTCTTCGCGCGCACGAAATCCTTTACCCGCCGCCAGCGCGCCATCCCGCAAAACCTTGAGCGGACCATGGAAAAGCACGCGGACAGCTACGTCGTGCCCGTGCGTCGTTCGGTGGGGTGGACGACAGTCGCTGCGGATTTCCGTATTGATCCGGTGGAGTTGTTCGGCCGCGAAGCACCCCTGACCATTGAGATTGGTCCGGGGACGGGCGAGCAGGTGGTGGCCGCCGCCAAGCGCTGGCCCGAGCGAGATTTCCTCGCTTTCGAGGTCTACCAGCCGGGCATCGCCAAGCTCGTCTCGCGCGCGGTGGCTGAGGGCGTGACGAATGTGCGCGTTGTCGAGGCCGACGCCCAGCAGGCCTTGCCGATTGTGCTGCCGGATGCCTGCGTGGATGAGGTGTGGACCTTCTTCCCTGACCCGTGGCGTAAGGCCCGCCATCGGAAGCGTCGCCTGGTGAGTGAGGATTTCGCTCTGGAGGTTTCCCGTCTGCTGGTGGATGGGGGAGTGTGGCGCGTTGCGACGGATTGGGATGATTACGCCTGGCAGATGCGTGACGTCATTGAGGCCTGCCCTTTGCTGGAGAATCCTCACGAGGGTGAGCGTCCTGATCCCAATGACCCTGAGGGGGAGCGCGGTGGTTTCGCCCCGCGTTTTGAGGGGCGCATCGTCACCCACTTTGAGACGCGCGGGCATGACGCTGGGCGCGTGGCGCACGATGTGGTGGGCGTTCGCCTGCCGCGCGGCGAGGCTCAGCCCTCAGACGTGAGCGAGTAAGGGGCGTGCCTCCGAGCCTGCCTGAGGGCATTGCCTGGCCCGAGGATGGGCGCCTCGATCCGCAGTATGTCGAGGCTGACGCCGGGCGTCCTTTCAGCGTCTACCTGCACGTTCCCTTCTGTACGGTGCGTTGTGGGTATTGCGACTTCAATACCTACACGACGGGCTTTGGGCCGGGAGCGGACCGCGCAAGCTATGCGGACACGGCGTTGGCGGAGATGCGTCTGGCTGCGAGCATTCTGGATGACGCTGGGGTGGGCGGGCGGCCAGCCTCGACAGTCTTTTTTGGTGGTGGTACCCCGACGCTACTGCCCGCCGCCGACCTTGCGCGCCTCCTTGAGGGCGTGCGCGCGCATTTTGGCTTGGCCGAGGGCGCTGAGGTGACGAGTGAAGCCAACCCTGAAACCGTCACGCCCGAATATCTGCAGACCCTGGCGGAATCGGGCTTTACGCGCGTGTCCATTGGGATGCAGTCTGCTGTCCCTCATGTGCTGGCAACCCTGGATCGCACGCACACCCCTGAGCGCGTGCCTCAGGTCGTGGCCTGGGCGAAGGACGCGGGCCTGGATATCTCCGTTGACCTCATTTATGGCACTCCGGGGGAGAGTCTGGAGGATTGGCGGAACTCTTTGGAAGCGGCCATCGCCATGGCGCCCGACCACATTAGCGCCTACGCCCTCGTTGTTGAGGAGGGGACGAAGATGGGCGCGCAGGTGGCGCGCGGTGAACTGCCCACCCCTGACCCTGACGATGAGGCCGATAAGTACGAGTTGGCTGATGAGCTGCTGGGGGCGGCGGGCTATCGCTGGTATGAGATTTCGAATTTTGCGCGCGTTGAGGCCGAAGAGCGTGGCTCTGGCGAGGCCGTCGCGCCCGTTGGGCTTGGCGCGTCTGGCGAGGCTGGTGCCCGTGGGGAGGGCGTGCGACCAACGCAGCTGCGCCACGCCTCGCAGCACAACTTGGCCTATTGGCGTGACTGGGATTGGTGGGGGATTGGCCCTGGAGCGCACTCGCATGTGGGGGCGCTGCGTTGGTGGAATGTTAAGCATCCTCGTGCCTACGCTGGACGTTTGGGCGCTGGGCACTCTCCGGCTGCAGCCGGAGAAGTACTGGATGCGCAAACGCGTGAACTGGAGCGCGTCATGCTGGCCGTGCGCACGGCTGAGGGGATCGCTATCGACGCCACCGTTGCGAGTGAAACCATTGCTGGACTTATTGCTGATGGGTTAATTGACGGAGCAGCAGCAGTACGCGGCCGGGCAGTGTTAACCCTACGAGGTCGGCTTTTAGTCGATTACGTCACACACCGACTGATGGGGAACTAGGTGCGAAGGGCGCACTGCTCATGTGGCTGCGCTAAAGAAAGGCATAGAGGGTCTAAAGGGTGCACAGTGACCTTTGCACACGTGGGTTCCTTTCTGTCGCAAAAACAGGGTTCTGGGCCTACGCTTGTATGCGTATAAGTCATTGAGAATGAAGGAGAAATCATGACTGATCTGACTGACCACGGCCCCAAGCCTTACGTCGTTGACATTGAGAAGGTAACCCTGGAAAACACTAACTACCGCACGACCATCTGGACGGGCACGAACCTGCAGCTCACCGTCATGTCGATCCTGCCCGGCCATGATATTGGCTTGGAGGTCCACGAGGATCACGACCAGTTCCTTCGCGTTGAAGAAGGCAAGGGTCGCGTGCAGATGGGTCCTGCTGAGGATCAGTTGACCTTCGATGTCGTTGCTGAAGATGACGATGCGATCTTCATTCCCGCCGGCTCTTGGCACAACGTAACCAACGTGGGCGATGAGCCCCTCAAGGTCTACTCCATCTACTCTCCCCCCGAGCACGAGCACGGTACCGTGCATGTGACCTACGAAGAGGCCATGGAGGCTGAGGCCGAACACCACGGTCATCACTGAGCATTGAACTAGTTCTGCAGGAAGGACGCTCCCAACTTCCATCACAGTGACGTATTCGCGCGTAGCTGTGAAACGGAGGTTTGGGGGCGTTCTTTTTGTACGTCGCAGCACACGCGAATAGACCCCCTACTGCCAGAAAAAATCGAGGAAACCGTATCCAAAACGTGACCTATTTGGCTTGCGTGTGCTTTTCCTCTGGGTGACACTAGAAACACCCCGCTGATAAAACGTTTTACCTCGCGTGATTGAGCCGAAAAGGTCAGACAAATTCAGAGAGGGGAACACTCATCACGAGGACGTGAAAGGAGAGGACCAATGGGCGCACGCGTCACAATCGCTGATGTTGCCGCGCGAGCTGGCGTGTCCATCTCCACAGTGTCTCTGGTCCTCAACAACAAGCCCACCCGAATCTCTGAAGAAACACGGGAACGGGTACGCCAAGCGGCCCAAGACATTGGATACAGCCCCAATAAGGTTGCCCAGGGTCTTCGCCGCCGCCTCACTCACACCCTCGGCCTGATCTCTGACTCCATCGCCACGACCCCCTACGCCGGACAGATGCTTGCAGGAGCACAAGATGTCGCCCGCGAAAACGGCTATATGCTCTTTCTTGTTGACACCGGCGCAGACCCTGAGATGGAAGAGGATGCCATCGCACAGATGCGCGCCCAACAGGTCGATGCCCTGATCTTTGCCGCCATGTGGCACCGCGAAGTCAGCCCGCCCTCCAACCTTCCGAAAAAAGCCGTCTACCTCGACTGCTTCTCCCACGAGGCGCCCCGCCCCAGCGTTATCCCCGATGAAGTGGCAGGGGGCCGTGCTGCCGTCCAGCACCTTGTCGACGCCGGACACACCCGCATTGCTTACGTAGACGTTGACGAGGGCGTTCCCCCCGTTGCCTCCGAACTCCGCCACCGCGGATACCTCGCCGTCCACGAAGAACACGATCTTCCCGTCGACCCTGCCCTGCACGTCAAAGGCGCCAGCACCCACGATGGAGGACGGCAGGCCGCAGAACAACTCCTGGCGCTCCCAGCCTCCCAGCGCCCCACCGCAATCTTCTGCTTCAACGACCGCATGGCCGCAGGCCTCTACACCGCCTTGCGTTGTCACGGCCTCAACGTCCCCACGGACATGTCCGTAGTGGGATACGACGACCAGCAACTCGTCGCAGCCGAACTCTACCCACCCCTGACAACCGTAGCGCTCCCGCACTACGAGATGGGGAAATGGGCCGCACAGGTGGCGCTGGGAATCCGCGCACACGCGGCCAGCGACGCACCGTACCTCATGCCGTGCCCGCTGATTACGCGGGAATCGGTAGCCTCGCCGCCAGTAGGAGCGCCAACTCACCCCGGCGGCGAGGCATCAAAGAAACACAAAGGAGATCATTCCTTCTGAACAACGGCCAGCCTCCACTGACCGGAAAGGAACAACCATGAACCCCAGGTTCCTCAAAACCATGGTAGTCGTCTCCGCACTATCCATGATCACCCTGTCCGCCTGCGCCCGCGCCGGAGAATCCGGCAGCAGCGCAGCCTCTGGAGCCACCGAAGGCGCACAAACCATCCAGATGTGGACCCACTCGGCTGGCAATCCTGCTGAAATCGAGGTCTACGACACCATTATCGCTGACTTCAACGCCTCCCAAGACAAGTACGTCGTCGTCCGCGAAGACTTCCCCCAAGCCTCCTACAACGACTCCATCCAGGGCGCAGCCACATCGGGCACCATGCCCTGCCTACTCGACATGGACGGCCCCATTGTCCCCAACTGGGCGTGGTCGGGCTACATCCAACCCATCGGACTGCCCACCTCCGTTACCGACCGCCTACTCCCCACAGCAATCAGCGAATACAAGGGTGAAATCTACGCGGCCGGATACTGGGATGCAGCCCTGGCCATCCTGGCCCGCAAGTCCGTCCTCGAAAAGAACAATATCCGCATCCCCAGCATCGATCAGCCCTGGACCCTGGACGAATTCAACGCCGCCCTTGACACCCTCCAGAAGGCCGGATACGAAACCCCGCTGGATATCGGCGCTGAAGACACCGGTGAATGGTGGGCCTACGCCTACTCACCCATGCTGCAAAGCGCGGGCGGTGACCTCATTAACCGCGACACCATGACCAGCGCTAAGGGTGCCCTCAACGGCCCCGAAGCCGTCAAGTTCTTCACCTGGTTCCAAGAGGCCTTCAAGAAGGGCTGGGCCTCCAACTCCGGTGCTGTCGGCAACGAAGAATTCAACGCCGACAAGGTGGCCCTTGCCTACACCGGCGGCTGGAACGCACAAGCTGCCCTCGAAGCCGTCGGCGATGACCTGCTGATCCTGCCCCCGCCGGACTTCGGCAAGGGTCCCAAGATCGGCGGCGCCTCCTGGCAGTGGGGCATCTCCGCCAACTGCGACAATGTCGAGGGCGCCCGCGCCTACCTGGAGTTCAGCTTCCAAGACAAGTACATCACCGAGTTCGCCGACAAGCAGATCGTCATCCCCGCAACGGCAGAAGCAGCGGCAGCCTCGAAGTACTTCGCCGAAGGCGCCCCCTTCACCCCCTTCGTCGAAAACTCCAAGAACTTCGCCCTTTTACGGCCCCAAACCCCCGCCTACGCGGTGATCTCCTCCGTCTTTGAAAAGGCCGCCAAGGACATCATGAACGGTGCCGACATCCAAACAACCCTGGATGCTGCGGTTGCCGACATTGACGCCAATATCGCTTCCAACGACAACTACGGCTTCTGATACGAGACACGGCCAGCCCGCGCCAAGCGCTTCGTCCCCGCGCGCCGCACGCGCGCGGGCTGGTCACCTCGTAGCGCCTGAACGGAGTTAGCAATGTCGCTCAAACGCTCCGGGCAGCAAAAAAGCCACCGCCGCGAAGCCCTCGTGGGCGCGACGATGGCCAGCCCTGCCCTGATTCTGCTCATCCTTTTCATGCTGATCCCCGTGATCTTGGCATTCGCACTATCCTTCACCAACGCCCGCCTGATCTCCCCCCAACCCCCGCGCTTCGTGGGACTGGACAACTTCATCCGCGCCTTCACCTCCGACCCGGTATTCCTCAAGTCCCTGGTCAACACCTTCATCTTCGCCGCGGTCATCGTGCCCGTGCAGGCAGGATTCGGGTTATTCCTGGCCATCATGGTCAACCAAAAACTCCGAGGCATCACCTGGTTCAGGGTCATCTTCTTTATCCCCGTGGTGACCTCCATCGTCGTCGTGTCGATCCTGTGGAAATTCCTCTACCGCCAAGAGGGCCTCATTAATTCCATGCTCGACACCTTGACCTTCGGCTACTGGAACGGCCCAAACTGGCTCAATGACCCCTCCACGGCCCTGCCCGCCATTATCTTCATGTCCATCTGGCAAGCCGTTGGCTTCCACATGCTCATCTGGCTCTCGGGCCTGCAAACCATCCCCGAAGAACTCTACGAAGCAGCCAAGATGGACGGGGCGACCACCTGGCAACAATTCGTCAACGTCACCTGGCCGGGCCTGAAAACCACCCGCGTCTTCGTGCTCATCCAGATTACGATTGCCGCCCTTGGCCTCTTCGTCCAGCCTGACGTCATGACCCAGGGCGGGCCAGTCAACGCCACCAGCACCCTGGTCTACCACGCCGTCCGCAAGGGCTACCGCGAGCTCGAAACCGGCTACGGCGCCACGATCTCACTCATCTTCTTCATCCTGGTGCTCATCATCGCCCTGATCCAGCACTACCTCACTCGGGAAAAGGACTGACCATGAGCACACTCACCTCTGCGCGCGTCACCGCTCCCACCCGCGACTCCGAACGTGCGGCCCGCCGAAGCAAACGCGTCTTTTCCTACCTGGTCCTTGTTGGCCTCGCCGTATTCTTCCTCTTCCCCCTGATCTTCATGTTCGTCTCCAGCCTGAAGGCCGACACACAGATCGTGTCCGACATGGACTCCCTGCGCGCCTTCTTGCCGGTGGGAGAGATCTCCCTAGACAACTACTACGGGGTCTTCAACCGCGTGCCCGTCGCCCAGTTCCTCATCAACTCCCTGCTGGTGACGATCCTGACGGTGGTGCTGGGCCTGTTTATCAACTCCATGTGCGCTTTTGCCCTGTCGCGCATGGAATGGAAAGGCAAAGGCATGGCCTTCGCCTTCATCATTGCCACCCTCATCGTGCCCTTCGAGACGATCGCCGTGCCCATGGTCTACTGGGTGTCGCGCCTGCCGATCCTCGTGTGGGAGGACGGCATGGTGAAGTACGACTTCGGGTGGATGAACACCTACGGCGTGCAGATTATTCCCTTCATTGCTAACGCCTTCTCCATCTTCCTATTCGCCCAGTACTTCAAGACCATCCCCACCTCGCTTGACGAGGCCGCCCGCATTGACGGGGCAGGATGGTTCACCATCTACCGGCGCATCATCATGCCCCTGTCTGGCCCGGCCTTTGCCACGGTGGCAATCTTGACCTTCCTGCCGGCGTGGAATCAGTACCTGTGGCCGTTGATGGTCGTCCAGCAAGAAAAACTGCGCCCCGTCATGGTCGGTATGCAGTACTTCTTCCAACTCGACACCGCCTGGGGTGAGGTCATGGCGTACACCTCCCTCATTACCTTGCCGGTGCTCATCGTCTTTATGAGCTTCCAGCGCGCCTTCATTCAGTCCGTTGCCGCCTCCGGCGTCAAGGGCTGAATCCGAATCCTCCTGTGAAGAAAGATCATCATGTTTGCTCTTAAAGACTCGTGGGTGTGGGATTTTTGGGTCGCCCACGACGGCGACACCTTCCACCTGTTCTTCCTCTACGCCTCTAAGGCGCTACACGACCCTGAGAGGCGCCACTACCGCGCCTCGATTGGGCACGCTACCTCCACCGACCTTGTCCATTGGACGCGTATCGAGGATGCCCTCGTGCGCTCCGACGCCCCCGCTTTTGATGACCTGGCCACTTGGACAGGGTCCGTGGTGCAGGGCGAGGACGGCCGCTGGAACCTCTTCTACACGGGCGCGACGCTTGACCCCGATGGGAAGAATATCCAGCGGATCGGTCGGGCGGTCTCTGACGACCTCGTGACCTTCACGCGGGTGTCGAATAATCCACTGCTGGCGGCCGACCCGACCCTGCACGAAACCTTAGATGCTGGCCTGTGGCATGACGAGGCCTGCCGCGACCCCTGGGTCTACCGCGACCCGGATGGCAACGGCTGGCACATGCTCGTCACCCTGCGCGCACCCGAGGGTGAAGCCTTCCGGCGGGCCGTCGTTGGCCACGCATGGTCGGCCGACTTGGAAAACTGGGAGTGGCGCGAGTCCTTGTCATCACCGATCTCGGATTTTGGCCAGCTGGAAGTCATCCAGGTTGCCGAGGTTGAAGGCCGCCCGGTGGGAATCTTCTGCTGCCTTGCCGCTGAGATGATTCCCGAACGGCGAGGCGACACCACGGGCGGAGTGTGGGCGATGCCCGCCGACTCCATGGTCGGCCCCTTCCACCCGGAGGACGCCTACCAGCTCACCGATCGGAGCCACTATGCGGGCCGCCTCGTGCAGGACGCTGCCGGGCAGTGGAACCTCATGGCCTTCCTCCACGACGGGCCCGATGGGGAATTCGTCGGGCAGATCTGCGACCCCATGCCCGTGGCATGGGTGGGGGACAAGCTGACGGTGGTAGGCGGATCCCAGCAGTAGCGCTGAGTCTGGCCTGCGCGCAGTGGGGCCGGTACACAGCGTGGTCACCGCCTGGGGCGGCCTGCAGCTAGGCGGGAGCGTGACCCCAGGCGCATCAGCGCCTATCAGAGCTGAGCAAGGGGGTGGTTTGTGGCGCGCCTCAGCGTCACAAACCACCCCACATCTATTAGGGTGAGCCCGTGCACGACCGCTATGGAACCAACATCTTTGCCCACGATCCCCACCGCGACGGACCGAACGCGCGGCGGCCTCGTTCAACGCCAATGCCCGTCGAATACGGGATGGTCCTCGAGGACGTCGCCTCGGGCTGGGTGGGCGCCGTGGTGCGCGTCGAAAAGTCTGGCGGCGTGCACCTGGTTGAACTCGAAGATCGGCGCGGACGGCGCCGCTCCTTCCCGCTTGGCCCAGGCTTTTGGTGGGAAGGCAAGCCGATCGAGGCACTACCGCCGGTCGCTCCCGTGCGTGCGCCCGCCCCCGCTTTGACCACGCCCGGCGGGCGAGCGGTGACAAACTCGGGCTCCATCGCCGGGCCGAAAGGACCTGCTAAGGTCGCGCGTGCCAGCCGCATTTGGGTGGAGGGCCGCCACGACGCTGAACTGGTTCAGCATGTCTGGGGCGATGACCTTGCCGAGGTTGGTGTGGTCGTGCAGCTCCTGGAGGGCGTGGATAACCTCGAGGCGATCCTGGAGGTGTTCGCCCCCTCTGACACGGTGCGCGCGGGGATCCTGCTTGACCACATGGTGCCAGGCTCGAAAGAATCTCGCATCGCGCAGGCCATCGAGGAGCGTTGGGGTGAGGGCGTGCTGATCCTTGGCCACCCCTTCGTCGACATCTGGCAGGCCATCAAACCTGAACGCCTGGGTCTGCGGGCGTGGCCCAATGTGCCTAAGGGCGTGGATATTAAGCATGGAACCCTGGAGGCTTTAGGGTGGCCGCACGCCACACAGGCCGACATCGCCATGGGCTGGAAGAGGATCTTGTCCACGGTGCGCAACTACAAGGATCTGGAGCCTGATCTGCTGGGTCGCGTGGAAGCCCTCATTGATTTCGTGACGGAGCCGGGTACGCGCTGAGCCTGGCCACGCTGAGCTTGCCCGCGCGCGAGGGCACACGGTTTTCGCGTGCCTTCCTCACACTTTGGGCCATGTCATTCGCCCTCAAAAGGAGTAAGATTGGCACTCAAGGATTGCGAGTGCCAGGCCGAGATGTGTCGGCCGCGCACTCACGCAGGCGGCCACTGAGGGGAGGATGAATGTCAAAGGACCGTAAACTCGACGTCCTGCGCGCCATCGTCTCTGAATACGTGCGCACCCGCGAACCTGTCGGATCTAAAGCCATCGCCGCAGGCCACGACCTGGGCGTCTCCTCAGCAACCATCCGCAACGACATGGCACTGCTCGAAGACGCTGGCCTCATCTACCAGCCCCACACCTCCGCCGGCCGCGTCCCCACCGACAAGGGCTACCGCCTCTTCGTCGACCAACTCTCCACCCTCAAACCCATGTCCGTGCCCGAAGTCCGCGCCGTTGAGGCCTTCCTCGCCCAAAGCGTCGACCTCGACGACATCGTGCAGGGCACCGTCCGACTCCTCGCCCAGGTAACCCACCAGGTCGCCGTCGTCCAATACCCCACGACGATCTCCACCCGACTACGCCGCGTTGACCTCGTCGACCTCACGCCCCACCGCGTCCTCGTCGTCGTCATCACCGACGCCGGCGAGGTTGACGAACGTACCATCGAGGTCGCCGCAGGCGTCGAGGACCAGACCGTCGCCGCCCTCAACCTGCGCCTCAACACCGACTACCGAGGCTTCACCCCCGAGCAGATCCGCGCCACCGCACACGAGGTCATCGCCGCCCACGACCCGGCAGACCACGGTTTCGTCACCGAAGTGCTCGGCGCCGTCCTCGAACTCCTCTCCCCGCAGGTTGAATCCAAGCTCGCCGTTGCAGGCCTGTCCAACCTGGCCCGCTCAGGCGTTGACTTCCGCGACCTCGTGCCCGTCCTTGACGCCCTCGAAGAACAGGTCGTCCTCCTGCGCCTCTTCGCTGAGAACGCAGCAGCCGAAAAGGACCTCCACGTCACCATCGGCGCGGAAAACCCGCACGACGCGCTGGCGGAAACCTCGGTGATCACCGGCAGCTACACTCCCGGCGACGGGCCCATCGCCCACCTGGGCGTGGTGGGGCCCACCCGCATGGACTATCCGCGCACCATGTCGACAGTCCGCGCTGTCGCCGCCTACCTTTCACACTATTTGAACCGCTAACTCTCAACCGTATCTAAGGATCGACACCACCTTGAAGGACTACTACGACATTCTGGGCGTCTCACGCGAGGCCACCCCGGAAGAAATCAAGAAGGCCTACCGCAAGAAGGCCCGCCAGCTGCACCCCGACTACGCTGGCCCCGAATCCGAAGAAGCCTTCAAGGACCTCTCCCTGGCCTACGAGACCCTCTCCGACCCCGAAAAGCGCCAGCTCTACGACATTGGCGGCCCCGAGGCCGCACGCAATGGCGGCATGGGCGGAGGCGACCCCTTCGGTGCCTTCGGCGACATTTTCTCCATGTTCACCGGCGGTTTCGGAGCCTCCGGCCCCACACCTCGCGCCCGTCGCGGCCAAGACCAGCTGCTCGGCGTGGAGATCACCCTGGAGGAAGCCACCTTCGGCACCCACAAGGACATCAACGTCAACACCTGGGTGCGCTGTGAAACCTGCGACGGGTCGGCCTGCCAGCCTGGCTCCCACCCTGTCACCTGCTCCGCCTGTGGCGGTAAGGGCTCGGTCAGCCGCATCCAGCGCTCCATTTTGGGCGATATTCGCACGCAGATGCCCTGCGCCACCTGTGAAGGGCACGGCACCACCATTCCCAACCCCTGCCAGGAATGCTCCGGCCAGGGCCGCGTGCGTAGCCGCCGCTCCGTCACCGTCAATATTCCCGCTGGCGTTGAGCACGGTACGCGGATCCGCCTGTCCGGACAGGGCGAGGTTGGTCCCTCGGGCGGTCCTGCCGGCGACCTCTATCTGGAGGTTCGGGAGAAGAAGCACGCGATCTTCACCCGCCGGGGCGATGATCTGCACACCTGGATCACGATTCCGATGACCACTGCCGCGCTGGGCACCGACTTTGACTTGCAAACCTTTGATGGTTCTGAGCGCGTCACCCTTAAGCCCGGCACCCAGCCCAATGATCAGGTGACCTTGAAGGGGCTGGGCGTTGGGCACCTTAACCGTTCTGGGCGGGGCGACCTCTACGTTCACATTAACGTCGAGATCCCGACCAAGCTGGATGCTCGATCCGTGGACCTGCTCAAGGAACTGGCTGATATTCGTGGGGACGTGCGTATCGAGCCAACCCGCAATGAGCAGACCATGTTTGAACGCCTGAGGGATAAGTTCACCGGGCAGTGAGTGTGTTGCAAGGCTGAGCGAATGCCTCGCCTGTCGCTCAGCTGATCTGCCCCGCGCCACCCCGCGAAAGGAGCCCCTATGACCCTCCCGGTTTTCTTGGGACACGAGGCTACGCCCGCTCTCGACACTTTGCGTGTGGGAGACTCCGTGGAGCTCGGCGGGGATGAGGGCCGCCACGCTGCGAAGGTTCGCCGCATGCAGGTGGGGGAGCGTCTTGACCTCGTCAATGGGCGGGGGCTGCGCGTGCGCGGCGTCGTCGACACGCTTGGCGGGGCGGCGCTGACCCTGCGCGTTGAGGCTGTCACCAGCGAGGTTCCGCCCGCCCCGACCCTGATCCTTGTTCAAGCCCTGGCGAAGGGCGGGCGTGATGAGCAGGCCGTGGAGAGCGCCACGGAGATCGGCGTTGACCGGGTGCTGCCCTGGCAGGCGAATCGCTCGATCGTGAAGTGGGTGGGCTCGAAGGCTGAACGTGCCCGCGCCAAGTGGGTGGCGTTGACGGAGGCCGCCGCAAAGCAGTCACGTCGTGCGTGGGTGCCCGTTGTTGAGTCCGCCGCTGATTCGAAGGCGCTGGCGCGCTGGGTGGAGCAGCTTGTGGCAGGTGGGGGCGTGTGCTTCGTCTGCCACGAAGAAGGCAGCGACACGTTGACCGACTATCTGCGCGACAATGCCCAGGTGGGGGAGGCGACCTCGATCGCCGTCGTCATCGGCCCCGAAGGGGGGATTGACGAGGGCGAACTCGCCGCCCTGCGTGAGGCGGGAGCCGCCGTTGTGCTGCTCGGCCCGCACGTCCTGCGATCCTCCAGCGCAGGGGCCGCTGCCTTGACTCTGGTCAGCGCCGCGACCGGGCGGTGGTGAAGGCGGGCGCTTAAGCGGTGAAGCTGGGCGCTTAGGCAGCGATTAAGCCTGGGGATCTTCCGGCGAGGCCACAGCGTCGCTACCTTCGGCGAATTCGCTGCCCTCGGCTGCTTCCTTGGCCGCGATCTTCTTCTTTTCCAGGTGGTAGTCGAAGGCGAAGAGGCCAAAGAAACCCGCAGCAATGAGGAGCAGCAAAGCCCCCGGTGTTGTGAGCCCTCCCTTCATGACACTGGAAACGCCGGAGAACACGAAGTACACACCTGCCATCAGCATGATGACCTGCATGAAACGGAAGGGGCTTTGGGGATTCACGGGGCCTCCTGGCGAGTACAAGTGACGATAAGGGTGGCGTCACGTCTGACACCATTATCCCTGACAAGCGCAGCTGCCCGTCAGTCAGGCTCAAATGCTGTGGAATAAGGCACGCTGGCGCTTTCGCGGGTGAGCCTGCGTGTGAGCCAGTAGGCCTAATGACCTGGAAACAGCGCAGGAATTCACCCGCAGCGAAGCGCAGATGGTTACACCTTGCCGAGGGCCGCAATTTTTGTGCGCTGCATCTCCTAAAATATGCTGTGATCACACGCCAGACACTGCGCGATTACAGCGCAGACTCGTTGAACGCAGACTCATTGAACGCAGACTCATTGAAGAGGGGAAACAACCATGTCTCAGCAAGGTCTTGATGCCGCACGACTGAAGATGCAGCAAGCAGGGGTCGACGCATCAGCCATTGAGGTGTTTTCCCACTATTACACGCTTCTCGAATCCGGAGAAACCGGCCTCATCCGCGAAGACTCCATCACCCCACTGCTCGACGTCCCCATGCTCGACGCCGTCGAAATCAGCGAAGAACAAGCCAAAGAAGCCATCGGCGCCACCGTCATTATCAAGCTCAATGGCGGCCTGGGAACCTCCATGGGCCTCGACAAGGCCAAAAACCTCCTCGAAGTCCGTGATGGCCTGAACTTCCTTGACCTCATTGTGCGCCAGGTCCGCGCAGCCCGACGCGACTACGGCGCGCGCCTTCCCCTCGTGTTCATGAACTCCTTCCGCACCGAGGCCGACACCCTCGAACACCTCGCCCGCTACGACGACCTCGTTGTTGATGACCTGCCGCTGTCCTTCCTGCAAAACCAGGAACCCAAGCTCCGCGCCGACGACCTCACCCCCGTCGAATGGCCCGCCGACCCGACCCTCGAATGGTGCCCTCCCGGCCACGGTGACCTCTACACCGCGCTCTACGGCTCGGGCCTGCTGCAAAAGCTCCTCGACGCGGGCTTCCGCTACGCGTGCATCTCCAACGGCGACAACCTCGGCGCAGCACCCAACGCCCGACTGGCCGGCTGGTTCGCCGCCTCGGGGGCCCCCTACGCCGCGGAACTGTGCCGACGCACCATCAACGACCGTAAGGGTGGGCACCTCGCCATCCGAACACACGATGGCCAGCTCATTTTGCGCGACACTGCGCAGACCGCCCCCGAAGAGATGGACTTCTTCACCGACGAACACCGCCACCCCTACTTCCACACGAACAACCTGTGGTTCGACCTGCGCCGCCTCATGGACACCCTCGTCGAACGCAACGCGGTACTCGGCCTGCCCATGATCCGCAATGAAAAGACCGTCGATCCCGCCGACTCGACCTCCACCCCCGTCATCCAAGTCGAATCAGCGATGGGCGCAGCCATCGAGGTGTTCCCCGGCGCGACCGCCATTTGCGTGGGCCGCGAACGCTTCCAGCCCGTCAAGACCACCAACGAGCTCCTCCTGCTGCGCTCCGACGTCTACACTCTTGATGACGACGGCCACCTCATCGCGCAAACCACCACCCCTGAAGTGAGCCTCGATAAGCACTACAAGACCATCCAGGACTTCGAGGCGCGCATCCCCGCCGTACCCTCCCTGAAGGACGCCACCGCCCTGCGCGTGAAGGGCGACTGGACCTTCGGGCAGAACGTGCGCGTCGTTGGCGAAGCCACCCTGAATGACGAGGGCGGCGCGCAGGTCGTGCCCGACGGAACCGTGCTCGGCCAGTGAGGTTCACTGAGCGCCGTGCCTAACACGCGGCGCTGCCCTGAACTGAGCTGAAGATAGTGCCCTATCAATGAGGAGAACTCCCGGCGCTCACTCGGTGCGAAATCGCAGGCGAGTGAGGCCGGGAGTTCTTGCACCCACGAGGCAGAGCGGGCGAAAGCCTCGGCGGACAGACGAGCACGCAGGAAGGTTACGAACACACACACAAACCGCGCCAGAATATGGCACCGGCAGGGGAATGCGACTACGCTCAGACCTAGCTGTGACCAGAAATCTGAACACTAAAACCAACCGCACGAACCTGCAGCACGAAGGAACCTGATCCCTGGCCTATGAGTGAGCCAATCGCCCCGGTGGTAACAACCAGCCGCCGCATCTCCATCCCCAATACCCTCGAGCCCCTCGCGGTGCTGGGCACCGCCGATCAAGTGCTGCGTGCGATTGAGCGAGGCTTCCCCAGCCTGCGCTTCATCGTCATGGGACGCGACATCACGATCAGCGGCCCCAACACCGACATTGACATGGCCATCGGGCTCATTGAAGAGCTCATCGACCTTGCCCTCAAGGGCACCCACCTGGACGCCGCCGCCGTCGATCACGCGGTATCCCTACTGACCTCGGCCGCCCTCGCCGGGCGCGCACCCGACGAAATCCTCACCTCGCGAGGAAAAGCCATCCGCCCCAAATCCCCCGGACAGCAAGCCTACGTGGAGGCCATTAACCGCGTTCCCGTGGTCTTTGGTATCGGCCCCGCCGGTACGGGCAAGACCTACCTGGCCATGGCCCAGGCCGTTTCGCGTCTTCTCTCAGGCCAAGTACGCCGCATTGTCCTGACCCGTCCGGCCGTCGAGGCCGGGGAAAACCTGGGCTTCCTGCCGGGCTCACTCACCGACAAGATTGACCCCTACCTGCGTCCCCTCTACGACGCCCTGGGCGACATGCTCGACCCTGAGGTCCTGCCCAAGCTCATGGCCGCAGGCACCATTGAGGTCGCCCCCTTGGCCTACATGCGAGGCCGCACCCTCAACGACTCCTTCATCATCCTTGACGAGGCCCAGAACACCACCGTCTCTCAGATGAAGATGTTCCTCACCCGCCTCGGCTTCAACTCCCAGGTGGTCATCACGGGTGATACCTCGCAAATCGACCTTCCGGGCAACCAACGCTCGGGCCTGGCTGTCGTCCAAGAGATCCTGCGCGGCATTGACGACATTGAATTCTGCTACCTGACCAGCGCTGACGTGGTGCGTCACAAGCTCGTGGCCGAGATTATCGACGCCTACTCGCGCTGGGATGAAAAGCAAGCCCGCTACCAGGAGCGCCCCCGCAGTTCCGACCGCGACACCAGCCGGACGGGCAGGCCTCGTCCCCACTACCGCAACCCTGGCGCTTCGAGGAGGAGCCGCTGATGACCGAGGTAATCAACGAAACCGAATACGCCATTGACGAGGCAGAATTCGTCGCCCTGGCCGACTTCGTCCTCACCCAAATGCACGTGTCCACCGCGGCCGAGCTCAATATCCTCTTCATTGAGCCCGCCCCCATGGAAGACCTGCACATCCGCTGGCTCGACCTGCCCGGCCCCACCGACGTCATGAGCTTCCCCATGGACGAGCTGCGCCCCGGCACCGCCGACCACCCCACGCCCGAGGGAACCCTGGGGGATATTTGCATCTGCCCGCAGGTCGCCGAGCAGCAGGCGCGCGAAGCTGGGCACTCCCTGGCTGAAGAGATGCTCATGCTCGCCACCCACGGCATGTTGCACCTGCTGGGCTATGACCATGCGGAGGAAGCGGAGAAGGAAGAAATGTTCTCCCTGCAGCGCAAACTCCTCCTCACCTTCCTCGCCACCCGCTGAGCTTGCCGCCCACCGACTGAATTACCGCCTGAATTGGCCACCCCTTAAAGGAGGCGACCCCACCACCGTCATGACTGACACCCTCATCACCGGCACGCCCGTCGTTGGCCTCGTCATCGTTGCCGCCATCGCCCTGCTCATGGCCGGCGCAGTTTCCGCCGTCGAAGTGGCACTGAGCTACCTTTCGCGTGCCACAGCCCAGGACATGGTTGACGAGGGCGCCCGCCGCGCCGACCTCATCCACGAGCTCATTACCGAACGCAGCCGCACCCTGTTGGTGTTGCGAGGAGCGCGCACAGCCTGGCAGGTAATCGCAGCAGTGTCAGTCACCATCGCATTGGCCGGCCTCCCACTGCCGTGGTGGGCGGTAGGCCTGATCGCTATTTTCACCGTCGGCACTTTGCAATTCCTGACCGTGTCGCTGGTGGCCGTGCGCGTGGGCCGCCGCAAACCCGAACAAGTCGCCCAGTGGGGTGCGGCAATGACCATGCGCGCGGTGAAGATCTCGCGCCTCTTTGACCCTGCCGTTGATAGCGTGCGTGAAAAGCTGCCACAAAGCGCGCAAACCGAGGCCGAAGCGCGCGCTGAGGTCGCTGAAGACCTCCGTGAAATGGTCGACCAGGTGGGTGAAACCGAGGGGCTGGAGGACGAGGACCGCGAGATGCTCCTGTCCGTCTTTGAACTGGGACACACGCTAGTCCGTGAAATCATGGTGCCCCGCACGGATATGGTGACGATCGAGGCAGAAATGAACGCTCGCGAAGCCCTGCGCGTCTTTGTGCGTTCAGGCTTTTCGCGCGTGCCGGTCATTGGAGAATCGGCTGACGACGTGCGCGGCATCCTGTACTTCAAGGACGTCGTCCACCGCCTGGAAACCTACGGGGTGGACACGGATCTGACGGCCGAGCAGATGATGCGCCCCGCCGAGTACACCATTGAGATGAAGGCCGCTGATGACCTTTTACGCATCATGCAAGCCGAACACTTCCATATGGCCCTCGTGGTCGACGAATACGGTGGCATCTCGGGCCTGGTGACAATGGAAGACCTCATTGAAGAACTCGTGGGTGAAGTGACCGACGAGCACGACCGTAATGTCATCGAACCCGAGGAGTTGGCCGAGGGTGTGTGGCGGGTACCCTCGCGTTTCTCTATTGACGACCTGGGCGACCTGCTGGGCATGGAACTTGAAGATGACGATGTGGACTCTGTGGGTGGCCTGCTGGCGAAGGCGATCGGGCAGGTTCCCCTGCCTGGTGCTGAGGGTGAGCTGCTGGGCGTCCATATGATGGCGGAGGAGGCGCGCGGACGCCGCCGACAAGTCGGTACCATTGTGTGTTCACGAATTGACGAGGGCGGAGCCGAAGGCGCGCCGGACCAGGAGCAGGAGACGGGCGATGCACTTTCCAAGTGATGACGAACTGATGGCGGGCCCCAACGCCCTCGACGACTTTGACTTTGACGCGCTGGAAGAGGACGCCCAAGCGCGCCTTTCCGGCGAGGAGGGCGAAGGCGACGACCTCGCCAATCTAGACGCCGACGAAGCCCTCGACGCTGCACTTGATGAGGAACTGGGCGAGGAACTGGGCGAGGACTTTGACGAGGACGCCCTCGCCTCTCAAACCGAGGCTGACCTCGCCGAACTGCGCGCCCTACGAGCCGAAGCCGCAGAATACGCCGAGGCGAAGGCCAGCGGTCACGACGACACTAACGCTGGCGCTGGCCAGGTCATACCTGAATTCCCCGAGGACTTCCGCGCGGGCTTCGTTTCCATCGTGGGCCGCCCCAACGTCGGCAAGTCCACGCTCACCAACGCCCTGGTGGGGCAGAAGGTGGCGATCACCTCGGGCCGACCCGAAACGACCCGCCACAATATTCGCGGCATCGTCCACCGCCCCAACGCCCAGGTTGTCCTCGTCGACACCCCCGGCTACCACCGCCCCCGCACCCTGCTGGGCAAGCGCCTCAACGACATGGTGCGCGAAGCCCTGGCCGAGGTCGACTGCGTGGTGTTCTGCCTGCCCGCCGACCAAAAGATCGGCCCCGGTGACCGCTTCATTGCCCGCGAACTACGCGACGTGCGCCGCCCGATTATTGCCGTGGCCACCAAATGCGACCTCGTCTCACGTGAGCGCCTCATGCGCCACCTCATTGACATTGACAAGCTGGGGGAGTGGGCGGCGATCGTGCCCGTCTCAGCCGTGGCAGGCGAGCGCATCGACATGCTCACCGACGTGCTCATCGACCACCTGCCGCCCTCACCGCCCCTCTACCCCTCCGATGACGTCACCGACGAATCACGCGACACCCTCATCGCCGAGTTCATTCGCGAGGCCGCCCTGGAAGGCGTGCGTGACGAGCTGCCCCACTCCCTGGCCGTCCAGGTTGAAGAGATTATTGAGCGTGAGGCTCGCCCCGGCCAAAAGGGCAAGCCCCTGCTGGATGTACACGTCAATGTCTACGTTGAGCGCGACTCTCAAAAGGCCATCATTATTGGTAAGCGTGGCTCCCGTCTGAAGGAAATCGGGACGAAGGCCCGCGCAGAGATTGAGCAGCTGCTGGGGCGCAGGATCTTCCTGGACCTGCATGTGCGTACCGCGAAAGACTGGCAGTCTGACCCCAAGATGCTGGGACGCCTGGGCTTTTAAGCGCTGGCCCTGCACGCACGTTGCCCCAGTCCCAGCCTTTTGACGGTCCTGATTTCACAGTGAATGGCGGAGTTCCCACCATGATGACTGCACATACGCCTGTTCCCGGTTCTGCCCCTGGGGGCACACCCACCGACCGTGGGCTGCTGAGCCGTGCCCGCCTGCCCTACCTTGGGCTGGCCCTAGGTATTGTTCTGGCACTGCTTTCCCTGCGGGCCATGACAAGCGGAATTGCTTCCCCATCCTGGCAGGCCCTGCGAGACGCCGTTACACTGTCCTCCTCGGTGCTGCTCGAGTCCTTCCCCTTCGTGGTGGTGGGTATTGCCATCTCCGTGCTGGTGCGCGTGTGGGTGTCCTCAGCGCTTTTTGATCGCCTGATCCCCAGCAATCGCGCACTGCGCCGCATCGTCATGTCCCTGGTTGGCACCTTCCTTCCCGTGTGTGAGTGCGGGAACGTGCCCCTGGCTCGCGGCTTCCTCTCACGCGGCATGTCCGTCGGCGACGTCGTGGCCTTCACCCTCGCGGCCCCGCTGCTCAACCCCGTCACCATCATCACCACCTACCAGGCCTTCGGCACCCAAAACGGCATCCTGTGGGGGCGCGTACTCGGAGGATTCATCATCGCTCAGATTGCCGCGATCCTGGTGACCTGGCGGATTCGTCCAGAGGCCCTGCTGGCCCCGCGTTTCGCCCAAGCCTGCCAGACGCAGGGTGCCGAAAATGCTGACGGGGACCGTATTGGGAGGTCTCTTGCGATCTTTGCTCGCGAGAGTGCCACACTGCTGCCCGCCCTCGTCCTGGGGTCCATGCTGGCTGGACTCATCCAGGTGGGAGTGCGCCGCGATGTCCTCACCGCCCTCGGACACGACCCCGTGCTCTCGGTACTGGCCATCCTGGCGCTGGCGTTCATCGTGTCGATCTGCTCCAGCGTGGACGCCTTCTTCGCCTTGGCCTTGGCATCGGTGTTCCTGCCCGGTGCGCTCACAGCCTTCCTGGTCTTTGGCGCGATGGTCGACATTAAGATGATTGCCCTGCTGCGCACCACCCTGAGTGGGCGCGCGGTGGCGCGGATCGTTGCCGTAGTGACGCTGTGCTGCGTGATTCTGGGACTGGGGGTGAACTACCTTGCAGCCTAAGAAGGACGAGAGTGCTGCTTTGGGTGCTGGCGCGGGTGCTGAGGGTGCGCCGGAATGCTGTAGCGAAACTGATGCGCGTCCCTCCCTGTGGGAGCGCGTCAACCAGTGGAGAGGTGTCGCCCTGTCGATGATTCTTGCCGTGGCCACGATCTGGCTGGCATGGGCCGAGATGCTGACCTTCTTCATCCACCCGCGCTACGTGTTCTTCACCGTCGAAATGGCCCTGCTTGCGCTCCTGGCCTCCGTGTGGGCCATTTGGCGAGGCCAGTGCGTGGAAGAAGGAGAGGTCGGTCACGACCATGCGCATGAGGAAGCACGGCGGGAACCTCGTCAATTGCCGACGTGGCTGGCGGGGGCCGCGAGCCTAGCCGTCGTCGTGGCGGTGACGGGCATGGTCCTTGTCGCCCCTCCCGCGCCCCTGAGCGCCACCCTGGCCTCTGAGCGCGCGCTCGCGGGCGGGGGAGTGGGGGAGCGCTCCACCGGCAAGGCTGTCATCACCACCTTGGCGCAACTGCCCGACGAGGCAACCGTGGGCGACTGGGCGCAGCTGCTGGCCAACGCCCCTGCGGAGGAAGTGCTCGGCCAAAAGCCCGCTTTGGAGGGCTTCATCATTGCCCCAGAAGAGATTGCCGAGCACGGCTACTACCTGGTGCGCTTCCAGATCGCCTGCTGCGCCGTGGACGCTTTGCCGGTGGGCATACCCGTTGTGGACCCGGCATGGCGTGACAAGTACGGCGAAGGCCAATGGCTGCGGGTTTCAGGCGAGTTCACGCCAAACCCCGGCATGCCCTTCCCCGAAGAGGCTGTACTGACTTCCAGCAATGTGGAAACAATCGACGAGCCCGAGCAGCCGTACTTGTTCTAGGCGGCATTGCGTTCGTTTTGGTCGCACCTGGTGGTAAAAAGGACCCGAAAAAGCCCTGATTTTTACCACCAGGTGCGATCAAACTGCGCGTGCAGGCCAGAGGGATCAGGAAGCGGCGCGCGCTTCCAGTCTCAGCCCGAGGGCGGAGATGACCTTGCTGAGTGTTTGCCATGACGGATTACCGTCGGCACTGAGCGACTTGTACAGCGATTCACGTCCCACTCCGGCTTCGCGGGCGATCGAGGTCATCCCCCGAGCTTTGGCAATGTCGCCGAGGGCGACTTGTAAAAGAGCCGGATCTTCGGCTTCGAGAGCAGCATTGAGGTAGGCAATGATGTCTTCTTCGCTTTCGAGGTATTCGCTTGCGTCCCACGGTGTAATAGTCATTGTTACCACCTTTCATTCTTCAGCTGTTTGGCAAGTTTCTGTGCTCGTCTAATGTCGCTGTCTTGACTGCCCTTATCTCCTCCGATAAGGAGGAGGACTATCTGCTGTTCCCTTGTCATGTAATACAGGCGATAACCTGGTCCGGTATGAATCCGGAACTCGAAGACACCGTCGCTAAGGGGCTTAATGTCGCCGATTATCTGTCCCTCAAGGCGCCAACGTTGGAGGGCGATATTGATGCGCGCCTTGCCCTTCGGATCCCTTAAGCGGCGAAACCAGCGTTTATAGACCTCAGTCTGAAGTATCTCCACACCCTAAGTGTATCCTCAGGGATACGAAGTGTCGAGGGGAGGCTGCTTCGACGTTGAGAAGCTGAGTCCATCCTCGTTAAGGCTTCAGGTGCCTGAAGGTTCGAGAGTCCGCGCCCTCTGCCTCAGTTCTCTAACCTCCAGCGAATCGTGAAGAGATGCTGGCGCTTGGGCTCTGTGGTCAACGAGGCTTCAGCCAGGCTGAGGAAATCAAGGGAGTGTTCTTTGGCCTGCTCAAGCTTGTGGCGACATTCTTCTTCCAATGCGCGGTACTTTGCGTCAAGATCGCGCTTCTTCTTCATGGACTGGAGGCGATCGCGGGCGTTTGCGGCTGAGCGTGTCGCCCGGTCGTGCTCCTCAATGTTCTTCTTCAAAGCCAGCAGCCGGGCATCATATTCCGCGCGAATATCAGCAATCCGGGCGTCTTGGAGCAGTTCCTGTTCGAGATAGTAGCCCGCTGTCCGGTTTTCAAACTCCTCACGGAGGGCTTCTTGCTGGGCATCCAGCACAGCGCTTTCAACGTGACAAGGACCCGAAAGGGGCTCTACTGCTCTGCAGTGCAGATCCATGAGCGAACGGACAAGTTCACCGTCAAGGGCAATACCCTCGTCGTTGTGACCTGCGGCCAATAGGTAGGACTCTGTGACGTTGTTTCCTTCCAGGGATACCTGGAAGCTCACCTCGTCAACACGCAAAACGCCGCCCGTCCCGACGAAGGGGCGCAATGCCTCTGTTGCTCTTTCCGAGGCGCTGAGGCTAAAGACCAGCTCGGCGGGAGGCGTCTCCTGCTGCTGCGCACTGCTCACGACCCACTGGGCAAGTGGGGAGCTAAATCGGTACTGATGTGCGCCTTTCTCAGGGTGGGTCTTGAAGAAATATCGTCCTGTGGGCGCATCTGGACACGGGGCGGTGTGCAAGGCGAAGTGAGCACCCCCGTGGGTGAATGATGCGTACGGAGCGAGACGGTGCTGGGTGAGGGCGAGTAAGAGTCGCTCGAAGCTATTGAGGACCTGACCGGCCTGTTCATCGTAGTTCCGTAGCTTGTCGCGCACGGCAGGATCAAGGTTGCCGAAAACCTTGGCTCGCGTTTCGCTCATGGCGCTGCTGATTTGCTCGGCATACTCGCGCTCAAGGTCGTCGAAGGCGGCGCTGATTTCTTCAGCGCTCGTGCAGGACGACAAGATCTGATTGATGGACTTTTCAAAATCCATGCCGTCTTCGATGCTGCCCAGCACCTCATCAGAGGCGTCGAAAACGTCGGTGAAGAGCTTAAATTTCTCTGTGAGGAGCGTCAGGATGCGCTCTTCAGCGACGTTGCCTTTGTTCGAGAAGTTCACGACGACGACATTGTGCTTCTGCCCGAAGCGGTGCACGCGGCCAATGCGTTGTTCTACTCGCTGCGGGTTCCACGGCAGGTCGTAGTTGACCAGCATGGAGCAAAACTGTAGGTTAATGCCTTCTGCGGCTGCCTCGGTGGCGATCATGATGGTGCCGCGCTCCCGGAACTCATCAACGAGGGCTTTGCGCCGGTCGGCTGTGGCGACGCCGGTGATGAGGTCGGATCCTGCGTTTTCTTCTAGCCATTGCTGGTAGATGCGTGTGGCGTCGGGTGAGGTGTTGTGTCCGTTAAAGAGGACGATACCGTCGGTATATCCAGCGTCGGCGAGGGCTTGGGCGATGTAGTCCTGGGTGCGTGTGGAGTCGGTGAAGATGATGGCCTTTTCCGGTGCGCCGATCTCGCGGAGTTTTGCGAAGCCTTGTTCCAGGGCGGCGATAAGGGCTGTGGCCTTGGCGTTGACGGTGATGGATCGGGCGAGGGCAGCGTATTGGCGTAGTTCGCGGATTTCTTCGTCAGGACTGACGAGGTCAGCGCTGGGCAGGGCGGCGTCGGCAGTGGCAGTTGGTGAGGGGGTGGGGTTGGCAGAATTGTCGAGGTGTTCGCGTTCTTCGGCGGTGAGGTCTGCGTCGGTATCACCATCAAAAGTGCGCTCGGATGCGGTGAGGGTGGAGGCATCCCCGTAGATTTCCGCCTGGAGGCGATCTGCAATGCCTTCAAGGGTGGAGGCAATGGCATAGGTCGACGAACCCAAGCGTTTACGCAGAATCATGGAGGACAGGTGCCGCTGGGAGCTTGTGAATGCCCACAGAGCAGGCCGCTGGAGATAGGCGTTGACCAACTCGTAGAGGCGTTGCTCTTCGGCGGATGGGGTGAAGCCAATGGTGATGGGGGTGCGTTCGGTGAAGCGGATGTAGGTGCTGGCATCGCGGCGTAGGGTGCGCTTGGCAAGGAGAGAGATGCGCGCGGCGAGATTATCGAGGGTGGAAAGGCCGCCTCTGTCGACGTACTGGGCGCGGAAGGCTTCCTTGCTGCCGAAGAAATCGGGGTCGAACACGCTGACTAGGCCGTAGAGTTCTTCAAGCCGGTTTTGTAGCGGCGTGGCGGTGAGCATCAGGGTTTTCGTGGCGTGTTGGCAGATCTCGTGGACGGCGTGAGCGATCTTGGAGGTGCCCTTCCAGTGGGCGCGTAGCCGGTGGGCTTCATCCATGATAACGAGGTCCCAGTCGCGGCTCAGCGTTGCCTTGTTTCGTAGGGCGAATTCGTAGGAGCAGATGAAGACTTGAGCTGAGGTCCCACCAGGGGGTGAGCTGATGACAGGCTGATGCGCTAAGAGCTCAGCAGCGTTGGAGCCTTCAAGGAGTGCTGCTGGGATGGCGAACTTCTCGTCAAGCTCCTGCTTCCACTGTTGCCGCAGGGAGGAGGGGGCGATGATGAGGATGCGGCGCTTGCGTTCAGCCCAGTACTGACAGATCACAATGCCCGCTTCGATGGTTTTACCCAGGCCGACCTCGTCAGCCAGGATCACTCCCGGCAGGGAGGTGCTCTTCAACGCGAAGAGCGCGGCATCGATCTGGTGGGGCTTGGGTTCGACCTGAGCATCGAAGAGGAGCCCGGCGAGTTTGCCCACGTGATCGGAGGCGTGGGATCGGGCAAGCTCATGGGCGTAGAACTTTGCTTGGTAATCGGTGAGCACGCGTGTGTCCTCAGGGGTGGGATGTCACAGGAACTACAGGGGCCGGCCAGCAGCGGTGTCTTCGAGGTTCCACTCCTCAGGAGCAGAGACCGCGTAGTCGATGCCGATTGCGGCAAAGTGCTTGCTGGCAGCTGCGATCTTGGCGTTCTCCTTTGCCCGTCGCTGGCGAGCATCGTGCGTGGACTTTGTTTCGCGCACCATGTAGATGCGGTCTTCACCGTCAACGCGTTTGATGATCGCCCAGTCAGGGTTGTAGTTGCCAAGGGGCGTGGGGATGAGGAACTTGGGGGGAAGCTTCATGAAGAAGCGGATGTCTTCGCGCCCGTCCAGCTCGCGCGCGAAGGATTCTTCGACGCTGGAGTCGTAGACGAGGTAGTCGAAGTCTGTCTTGTCGGAGTTGCGGACGCGGTAGAGCTGGTCAGTGAAGTAGCTCTTTTCTTCACGACCATCCTGCTGCAGTTCACGCAGCTCGTAGATGGAGCCGCCGATTTCCTCGTACTGAATGCCTTCAATGAGCAGGTGGGCGAGCTCAGTGGTGATGGCGTGGCGGATCATGCGCGTGTATTCAGCCGGGTTAGCGAGGAAGTCAGTGAGGCGCCCGGAGCGCCGCATAATGTCGATGATGGTCCGGCGGGTTAGCGAGGTTTCTTGAGAGAGTTCTGTGACGATATCGGGTAGGGGGTAGTTGGCATCAACTTCCGCATGCCGTTCACTGGTTTTCTGAGTGGAGAAGCCTCCTCGCTGCGCTGTGAGTTCTGCGCGGGAGGTGACGATTTCGATCGGGCGGATGCTTGGCGCGGACGTGATGGCGTCGACGGAACGTTGGATGAGGGTTTCGCGGTCGATGCCCACGCGGTAGGTGGTTCGCCGCGAGATTGCTTCCCAGAAGGCCTCGAACTCGGGTGAAAGGTAGAGCTCCTTGTTGAGGGTGCGTGTTTGGCGTTTGCGGATTGGCTTGACGGTGTGGTCAATGCGGCACTTCTTGACGATCTCGATCATCTCAGGCTCTGCCCACTTGTAGGCGCCGTCAATGTAGAGACTAAAGCCTTCTATATCAGGGGTGAATAGTGGCTGGACTGTGCCCTTGTCGTCAAGGAAACCTTTATCGACGAGGCTCTGCCAGAGTCGACGCGAGATGTCTGAGCCGAGGTGTTCCTCAACGCCCGTGTCGGAGGGGATGACAATGCGGGCGAACTCTTCTGGTCGGACCACGCCGAGGGAAACACCGGCTTCGCGGTACTCGCTCTGGAGCGCGTCTGCGAATGCTCGGTAGGACTCGTTGGCGATGACGGTGAGCTGAGCGATGGAGCGATCTTGGAGGCGTTCGCCCTCTTGGTTGACGGGCAGGCGCAGGCCTCGCCCAATGGTTTGGCGGCGCTCGGTCTCTCCGGCCATGTCGCGCAGGGTGCAGATCTGGAAGACGTTGGGGTTGTCCCATCCTTCACGCAGCGCGGAGTGAGAGAAGATGAAGCGCACGGGCTCCTCCAGGGAGAGTAGGCGTGCCTTGTCTTTCATAATGAGGGAGTACGCCTCATCATCACTCTTTGTCTTACCTGAGGAGTCAACGAAGGTAACGGTCTTGTCGGCCTTCTTTCCTGAGCTTTTCTGTGCAAAGTAGGCGCTGCGCAGCATGGCAGATGGGTGGGGGAGTACCTCACTCCATTGGGGGTTCTTGCGGCGTTCTTCGTCGAGGATCTGATCGAACCATTGGACGAAGGGGCCATTGGCGTCGGTGGAGTTGTGCCCGTCGCCCAGGTAGTTGGCGACCTTGTCGATGAAGAACAGGGAGATGACTTTAATGCCGCGGCCGCGCAGTTGGTGTTCTTTACGCAGGTGCTCGCGGATGGTTTCGCGAATCATCTCGCGGTAGATGTCATCCCTTTTGCCGCCGGTTTCTTCACCGATATGGAGAGGCGTGGGGAGGTTGGTGAGTTCAATATAGCTGCGATCGTCGTTGGGCGAGTAGTAGATATCGGTGATCCGCCAGTTGCCGTCATAGGCGGCATTTTTAGTGACTTGCTGGAGGTCTTGGGTGGATTTCACCCACTTTTTCTTCTTCACGAGGGCGCCCGCCGGGGTGCGGACAATGAGTTCAAGCTGGGCTTGGAGGGTGGGCGTGTTTTTAACGGCGCAGAGCCTGATGTAGGGGACAGGGGCTTCGCCTTCTGTCTCTGTGCCTGCGACGACGATCTGTTTGACCAGGCCGAGTTCGTGGGCGTCAATGGGGTCGAGGCGGTAGATGAGGTTGCGGCCCTTGCGGTGTGTCGCCGAATAGCGCAGCGTGCACAGGGGATTGAGTTCGGTGATAGCCCGCTGGGAGAGTTCGCTTTCCATATTCTGCGGCTCGTCCATGATGACGACGGGTTGGGTCGCCTGGAGGAAGTCGATGGGGCGTGCTCCCAGGGTGTCGCGCTCCTGGTGGATAATGCGGCTTTCTTTATCCCCTCGGATGGAATCGATGGTCATCACCATGATTTGAACGCCGGTGGAGGTGGCGAAGGCGCGCACATCCTCAGGAGTTTTGCCCGAGTACACCATGGCGTCGAAGGGTTGACCGGGGTAGAGCTGGCGGAAGTGCTCGCGCATGAGGGCAATGGAGGTATTCACGCCCTCGCGGATGGCCACCGATGGGACGAGGATAATGAACTTCCTGAAGGCATAGCGTTTGGCAAGCTCGAAGGCCGTGCGCAGATAGACGTAGGTCTTACCTGTGCCCGTCTCCATTTCAATATCGAATTGGAGGCCGTCAACGAGGGCGTCGCTGAGGGGTAGGGCATTGCGGTCTTGCACAGTGCGCAGGTTGGTGAGAATGGCGTCCTCGTCAAGAGCCAGGGCATTGCCAACGGCGCCGATCTCAATGTCGAGGGTGTCTGCGCTCGCGGCTAAAGATCCAGGCTGTGACGAAGCAGGGAGCTGCCCGGCATCTTGAGGCTGACCATTGAAGAGGTCAACGACGGACTCAATGGCCTGGAGCTGGTAGGGCTGGTGGGCGTCGAAAGTGAAGCGCATGGTGGGGGTCCTTAGGCGATCACAAGTTCAACGCCGCGCGAGCTGCACAGCTGGGCGAGGTTCGCCTTGAGCTCATCGTTACCGGCGAAGACGTCTTCAAGCATGAAGAGCTGGCCAGGGTGAGTATCGATCACTTCACGGAGCTGTTCAAGGGTGGGCGTGACATGCTCATTGAAGTAGCCCAGGATGAGCCCCTCTTCAATCGAGAACATCTCAAGGCCAGCAATGGTCGTGGTCTTGTAGGACTCAGTCAGCGACAATCCATGCTTGAGGGCGACTTCGCTAAAGAGTTGCTCGGGGGTTGCCGCATCTTCTGCCGAGTCGTAGGCGAGGGTGAGTTGGGCATCAAGTTCTTCGGCGCTGACGTCGGAGTTGAGGGCCCACTTGCGGAAGTGTGTGTCGCTGAGGCGGTAGGCGCGGAAACCGACGTCAAGGGGAGTACTACGGGTTGCCAGTTGCGCGGACTGATCGCTGAGGATCTTGTCGCCAGCACGCCGAATGCGCTCCCGCGTAATCTGCGAGATTGTGTCGAAACCTGCTTCGCGGGCGGGGCTATCTAGTGGCGTGGGCTCAGGGAGCTGTACGGAAATACACCGGCGGTTGCCACCATCTTCGGCATTGAGTTGCATGACGGCATGGGCAGTCGTGCCAGAGCCTGCAAAGAAGTCGAGGATGAGGTCTTTGTCGGAAGTCGCCATCTTGAGTAGCGTGCCGATAACGTTCTCATCCTTGGGGAAATCAAAGACCCCCTTACCCAATAGAGTGGCAAGACGCTTAGTCGATGCTCTGCCGTCCTGATAGAAGACCGAGTAGGGAGTCTCGTATTCTGTCTCAGAAAGATAGCGTTTTACTGTGGGCACAGAGGATTCTGTTGGGCCGAAATGGATGCGTCCTTGTTGGATAAGCTCTGCCATGCGATCTTCCTGGAATCTCCAGCCGCCGCTTGGAATCTTGACAGGCATCCCAGTGACGGGATGGAGGACCTCATATCGAGGGCCGCCACCACCGGGCCATGAAATGTTGTCGGCGAAATACACGCCTCTCCTATCGATGTGGTGATAGTGGCTCTGTCGTTTAGCGGGGTGGGAGTCTGGCAGGTTCTTGTACCACTGTGTCAGAAGCCTTGAAGCGGCTGAAAAATCGCCTTCTGCCTCGCGTAAACATTTCTTTGCTGCAGAGTAGATCTCCTGAAGACCGGCCTTTTTGATTTTCCACGAAATGCCCCTAGCATCGATTAGGGGGCGATTCTTTGAAAAGCAAATGATGTATTCGTGTGATGTCGAGATGTATCTAGAGTCATTCTTTCTGCCAGCTGCCCAAATCATGGTTCCGACGAGGTTGGATTCTCCAAAAATCTCAGTTGCGAGGGATAGAAGTCGAGGAAACTCAGAGTCATCGATGCTGATGAAGATGACACCGTCCTCGCTGAGCAAATTGCGGGCCAGCTTGAGGCGTGGATACATCATATTGAGCCAGTTTGAGTGGAATCGCCCCTCGGTCTCGCTATTGGGGCGAGTCTTTCCTTTTTTCGTCACCTGCTCGGTCCACTCCAGGTAATGACCCACGCTATCGCGGTAATCGTCGCTGTAGACGAAGTCCTTACCCGTGTTGTAGGGCGGGTCAATGTAGATCATTTTGATCTGGCCAAAGTAGTGGCGCTGTAAGACCTTGAGGACTTCCAGGTTGTCGCCCTCAATCACCACATTCTGAGTAGTGTCCCAGTCGCGGGAGCTCTCCCGATCGGGTTCAAGGGTTGCCGTGGTGGGAGTCTGTGCCAAGCGTTGCGCCTCGCGCTTACCTGGCCATACCAGGCCAAAGCGCTCCATCGGGCCAGCAGCATCGTCGTCAAGCAGGGCGCGCAGCTTCTCGCAATCAATTGTGCCGTCGGCTATCACCTCAGGTGCAATCGCAGCAATCTGCGCGGCAAGCGCAGTTCGGAAATTCGGGGAGGCAGGATGAACTCGCACGGTGCCGTCCGCGTCAACGGCGGGAGCCTCGCCAATGAGGGAAGAACGGTCCCCCTGAACGTCAATCAGGTCAAGCGGGGGGGGGGTGCTGTTTTCGCGATTATCCTGCACGGAAGGCTCCTTGCGCTCCGAGATGATGAAGTTCGACGCTCCCTAGCCTACAACTCCCTACGGGGTTTACTTAAAATCGTGCCCCCTTCGCCATGCGGGCGGGGCTTTCGAAGTGCCAGAGAGATCTGAGTGCTGCGAGTCATAAGGACAGAAATCATGGTACTTGTTACCATATTGGTAACCCCAAGAATGGAGGGGAGGGTGAGTGGACGTCCGATACGCGACCAAGAAGCTGGAACAGCAGTGCACGGATGAGCGCGCGATGAAGAAGGCGTTCGACATGCGCGTTGTGAAAGCTCTCAAACTGCGTATTAACGAGCTTCACGCCGTTGAGTCTTTTGCTGACCTGCCCCATGTTACGGGTCGCTGGGAACAACTCAGTGGGAACCTAGCAGGAAAATGGTCTGCTCGACTCACAGCAAATTACCGGCTGATTGTTGAGCCCATCGGAGAAGGAAGTGACCCAACGGCGCTTCGGATTGTTGAAGTGCTCGAGATTCATGACTACCACTAACTCGGTGCTATGCAACTTGGTGACGAGAGGAGGAAAGATGGCTGTTGAACCAGATTACATCGTGACAACTGGTGACTACCTGGCCGAATGGCTCGAAGAAGAAGGTATGAATCAGAGCGAGCTTGCCCGGCGGGCTGGAGTGTCAAAGAAGCACATCAGTGAGCTTGTTGCGGGAAACTCTGCCCTCAGTCAAGCGGTGGCACTGAATCTTGAAATGGCGACGGGTATTCCTGCACGCATATGGATGGCATACGAAACTCGCTACCAGCAGCTCTGTGCTCGAAAGCGTAAAGAGCAGGAACTCGCAGCAGAGATTGACATGCTTGATGCTTACCCGCTCGCCTATATGCGCAAGCATGGCATCGTGACAACCACCAAGCGGCAAGCTAGTGCTCTTGTTGGCCAGGTCGCTGCATTCTTTCGAACGAGCAGCTTGCGCGCGCATCGAAATACTTGGGAAGCGGAGGCTCTTGCCTTCCGGAAGAGCGCCCACGCTGACAAGAAGCCAATGGGCTTGGCTGTCTGGCTTCGAGTTGGCGAGATACAGCATGAGCAGGCAGGTCCTCTCCCTCCCTTCGACCGTGAATGCCTTATGGAAATTCTGCCGCGTATCAGGTCCTACACGCTCGAAGCTCCTGAAGAAGGGATCAAGAAAGCCATCATGGATTGTGAGCGTGTAGGCGTGCGGGTGTGTCTCACCCCGGCAGTCTCCGGTGTTGGCGTTCATGGGGTGACGCGCTGGGTGAATGGGACGCCTCTGGTACAGCTGTCTCTGCTGTGGAAAACCGAAGACCAGATGTGGTTTACCCTCATGCATGAACTGGCTCATGTGCTCCTTCATAAGACCACTACGGTCTACCTCGAAGGCAGCAACGATAAATGTGAAGCGGAGGCCAATCGCTTCGCGGCAGAGTTCTTCGTGCCCAAAGAGATGAGAGGGCACCTGCCCTCAGGCAGGAATACTGCCGCTATTGCTGAACTTGCTGAGCAACTGGAAGTGTCGCCGAGCATCGTGCTGGGGCAGGCGCAGCGTGTCACCAAAGACTACGCATGGGGTAGTGGGCTCAAGCGACAACTTCCAGAGATAGCGCCGATTCCCCCAATTCCAGGGCTTGCCTAGCAGCCAGCTTCACTTTGGTCGCACCTGGTGGTAAACAGGGCCCGAAAAAGCGCCGTTTTTTACCACTAGGTGCGACCAAACTGCTGTGCGGCCGATCCGGGCGGCTACTTGTGGGCGTAGAGGCGGAAACGCTTCTGGGTGATGGTCACTTCTCCGCGCTGGCTAAGCTCCAGCAGTCGCTCTCCGTGGGTGTAGACGTCGAAGTCGGGCACCTCCCAGGGGACGAGCGCCAAGTATGTCACCAGAGCCTCCACGTCGGCGAAGGTCGTGGGCCCTGCCCACTCCTGCGCGCAGGTGACAGTCAAGCCCGCAGCCTCACAGTGGCTGACATAGGAGTCCAGCGTGACATTGGGGTAGGCGAAGTCAACCTCAAACCAGTCGTGTAGCTCTGGGGCGTTGAAACCATCGACCTGCTGAGTGAGCAGCACCCCGTTCTCCGTCAGGATCCTGGCAGTATCCGCAAAGTCAATCGCCTCGTGGGAGGACATGACGCAGTCGACGCTCGCGTCTGTGAAAGGGCTGCGTGGGTCAGACTCGGGATCGTATTCGTCAACCCGAATCCCCCACGGGGCGAGGTTCGCGCGGGCAACGGGAACGTTGGGAGCCCATCCTTCCGTCGCAATAATCTCATTACCCTCAGCTTGCGGGCCAAGGGTAGAGAGCAGTTCAATGAGGCGTTCACCTCCACCTGTCCCCAGATCGACAATTCTTTTCCCCGATCGCATGGCGGCAAGACAGTCGGCCCGGAAATCCCAGGTCGGCTCAGACTCGTGGATACGCCCTCGCAGGACGGAAAAATCCCAGCCCTCCATCTGGGTTGAAGCATGAAGTACGGCAAGTGCCTGAAGGGTGGGTGATTGCTGCATGGTTACTCCTCGTAGTCGGGCGCTCTCGGACGGAGCCTTGCGTGAATATAGCCTACGAAGGGTGCCTCATGCGAGTAGAGCGGCAGATGAAATACGCACCAGACGCTTAAAATCCGCAATAAAACCACCTATTTGAATGGGTAAAAGTGCATCATTAGAAATAGATGAATTTGTTTCATTGATACCCCATGGGTTTAATATGGGAATATCCCCAAATAATACACAGTGTGGCGCCCTCGTGGCGCCAGCGAAAGGAACCGGCATGCGTGCCACAGTCCTCTCCCGCAGAAAGCGCCTCGCAGCATTTAGTGCAACATGCGCGATCGCCCTATCAGGCGCGATCATCACACAAAGCGCACACGCAGACGCAGGAACACCCGACGTCGGAAATATCGACACCAACACCAAGGGCACCTTCACCCTCCACAAACGTGAATCAGGCTCCATGTCCGGCCCCGGACAACTCGGAAACATCGCACAAGCCTCCACGGGAGGCACCCCCGTCCCCGGCGTCACCTTCACCTACTATCCGATCACCGGACTCGACCTCAAAACCTCCGAAGCCTGGCAACACCTCGACAACCTCGCTGACATTCGGACCGGCTGTGCCGCAGCACAAGCAGAGGAGCAAAACCTCCGCCAGGTCGGAGGCCACGCCCTCGGCCCAGGCCACGAAATGACACCAACCGGCCCCGAAGGCGACACCGTCTCACCCCAACTCCCTGTCGGCGCCTACCTCGTGTGCGAAACGGGCACGCCCACCAGCGTCAAGCGCGCCGCTCAGCCCTTCGTCGTGACCATCCCAACCCCACTGCCGAAGAACCAAGGCTGGACCTACAACGTCCACGCCTACCCCAAGAACACCGTCATCCAAACGCCCACCAAAACCGCTGCCCTGGATGTGACGAAGTCGGGCGTGGGTACGAAGCACCAGGTGACCTTCACTATCGCAGCGAAGATCCCCCAGCTCGCCCGGGCAGTCCCCAAGGTCAGTAACGAACAAGAACTCTTCACCTACTTCGTCATCGGTGATTCCCTCATCAAGGAATACAGCGACGGCGTCATTGAAAAGGTCGAGTTCGCCGACGACGCCAATGGCCTCAATGCCACAGCCATTGAAAACCCTGCGAGGAACTACACCATCCAGGATTCGACCAATCAGCCGCAGGAATTCAAGCACTGGCTGAACGTCACCTTCACTTTCCCCGGTAGGGAACTCCTGCTCAAGAAGGCCAATAAGTACGTCATCGTCACGATCAAAGCCACCGCCAACGCCGTGGGCGACACAGGTCACCTGGACAACACCGGGTACCTGATCGTCGACACCGACATGCAAAGCACGGACGGTCCGCCGATGGAGCCCCGCAATCCTGAATACTTCCCGCCACAACACCCTGGCGAAGCTCCAACGCGCAAGAATCAGAACGGTCCTAGCCCCATCACGCCCACCAATAAGGCCGTCACCACGTGGGGACAGGCGAAGCTGAAGAAGCACTCCACTGATCCGTCTGAGACTCCGCTCAAGGACGCCGTCTTCCAGATCCACCTGGCAGAAAAGCAGGATGATCCCACCTGCCCCTCCAACGAGATCTCAACTGCGCACCCGGATGCGATCAGCGTCAACGGCAAGACGGAGTTCACCTCGAATAACGAGGGCGTCGTCACCGTGCCAGGCCTCGCTGTCGGCGCAGGTCAGGGCGTGGGTGACGCTCAGCCAACGGCGGAGCCCGCCTACCGCTGCTACGTCTTCGTAGAAAAGACCCCGCCCCTGGGCTACGTCCTACCTGAGGGGAAGAAACGGCAGGTCGCCGTGTCCGTCACCCCCGGCCAGGTTGCTGCCCCAACCGTTACCATGCCGAATGCGCCGGTGTCAGTACCTGAGCTGCCTATCACCGGTGCTTCAGGGACCGTGCTCGCGACGATTCTGGGCTCCTCGCTGCTGCTCGCAGCTGTAGGATCGGCTCTGCTTCGCCGACGTGAGGCGGCGGTCAATGAGTGAGTGAGCGTGTCCCTTCAGGAAGTTGGCTCACCGAGGTCGCACCTGGTGGTAAAAGAGCGCGAAAAGCCTCGATTTTCCCACCAGGTGCGACCATTTTTCCACCAGCTGTCACAGCACGCGCTGGCCGCGCAATACCGACACCCCAACGGCCTATTTGTCCACATCACGAAACCCGCTCACATCAGGACTGTGACCTGGCCTACGGTAAACAGCATGCATTCGCGGACACTGCTTAGCTGCCGCGGCGAGGCCTGACCAGGCTGACCCCCTCGCCGCGGAGTTCCTGCTGCGCACCTGAACGCAGCACACGTCAAGCCCTCCGCACCGTCCTAAGCGACAATCCACGCAGACACCGCTGGCGCCCCTTCCGCCCAGGTACCACGCTCCGACCGGCCCGCACCGCTCCGACTGGACCCAACCAGCCGCCACACACGGCCCGCAGTGCAGCACCCGAAGCGCAGGACTACAGGTAGAAGGCCCGCACGAGATGAGGATTCCAATGCAGACCACCTCCCACATCCCCACGCCCCCAGCCTCAGGCATGCCCGTCGGCAAATACCGCGCCTTCCTCGACACCAACCCCGTCGACCTGCCCGACCGCACCTGGCCCACCCGCCGCATCACCCGGGCGCCTCGCTGGATGAGCACCGACCTGCGTGACGGCAACCAATCCCTTATCGAACCCATGGACCCGACGCGCAAACGCCGCATGTTCGACCTGCTGGTGAGCATGGGATATAAGGAAATTGAGATCGGCTTCCCCGCCGCCTCCCAAACCGACTACGACTTCGTGCGCTCCCTCGTCGATGACGACGCTGTCCCTGAGGATGTCACCCTCTCTGTCCTCACTCAGTCGCGCCCCGAACTCATCGAACGCACTGTGGACGCTCTCGTTGGCCTGCCGCGCGCCACCGTCCACCTCTACAACGCGACCTCACCCCTCTTCCGCCAACTCGTCTTCCGCAACGACAAGCCCCAAACCGTTGAACTCGCGGTGTCCGGAACCCGCGAGGTCATCGCCCAGGCAGAAAAACGACTGCCCGAAGACACGATCTTCGGCTTCGAATACTCCCCGGAGATTTTCGTCGACACCGAACTTGATTTCGCCCTGGAAGTCTGCGAATCCGTCATGGACATCTGGCAGCCCGAGGACGGCCGCGAAATCATCCTCAACCTGCCAGCCACCATCGAACGCGCCACCCCGAATGTGTACGCCGACCAGATCGAGTACATGAGCCGTAACCTCTCACGGCGCGAACACATTGCCCTGTCCGTCCACCCTCACAACGATCGTGGAACGGGTGTGGCCGCAGCAGAGCTGGCCCTCCTCGCAGGCGCCGACCGTGTTGAGGGCTGCCTGCTGGGCCAAGGCGAACGCACCGGCAATGTCGACCTCGTCACCCTGGGCCTGAATCTCTTCACCCAGGGTGTCGACCCGGGCATCGACTTTTCCAACCTCGACGAGGTGCGCCGCGTCGTCGAATACTGCACCTCTATGCCCACCCCGCCGCGCGCACCCTACGTTGGTGAGCTCGTCTACACCTCCTTCTCCGGCTCCCACCAGGACGCCATCAAGAAGGGATTTAGCGCGCGCAAGGCCAAGGTCGCCGAGGCTGGCAGTGAAGACGCCGTCGTGTGGGAACTGCCCTACCTGCCCATCGACCCTCACGACGTGGGCCGCTCCTACGAGGCCGTCGTGCGCGTCAATTCCCAGTCGGGCAAGGGTGGTATCGCCTACCTCATGTCCTCGTGCCACAACCTCGAATTGCCGCGGCGCCTACAGATCGAATTCTCCCGCGTGGTGCAGCGCCACACCGACACCTACGGTGGGGAAATCGACGCCGACTCCCTGTGGGCGATCTTCGCCGCAGAATACCTGCCCACCGCAGCCCTCAACGCCAGCGGCGACATGGCCCCCTGGGGCCGCTTTGAGCTGGTCAAGGCCAAGATCACCTCGGGTGAGGACGACCGGGTATTCCTCGAAGCAACTCTGCTGGACAACGGCCAAGAATGCGTCATCACCGGCGAGGGCGGCGGCCCCATCGAAGCCTTCGTCAACGGCCTGCGCAGCCTGGATGTTGACCTGCGGATCCTTGACTACTCCGAGCACGCCATGAGCCAAGGCGGCGACGCCCACGCAGCTGCCTACGTCGAGGCCGCCGTGGAAGGCCAGGTCGTGTGGGGTGTGGGCATGTCCTCGTCCATTACGCGCGCCACCTACCGGGCGGTCCTCTCGGCCGTCAATCGTGCTCTGCGCTAGGGACCTGCGCTAGATTAAGGGGCGTGACCCGTTCCTACCGTGACGAAGCGATCGTCCTCCAAACCCACAAGCTGGGGGAGGCCGATCGCATCATCACACTTCTCACCCGAGAACACGGGCAGGTGCGCGCCGTCGCCAAGGGCGTGCGCAAGACAACCTCGCGTTTTGGCGCCCACCTGGAGCCCTTCGGCGTGGTCGACGTCCTGCTGCACAAGGGGCGCAGCCTGGACATTGTCACCCAGGTGAGCACGATCGCCGCCCACGGGCGGGCCTTGGCAGTCGACTACGAGCTTTTCACCAATGCCTCCGTGATGGTGGAAAGCGCCCAGCGTCTCACCGCCGACTCCCAGGACGGCGCCCACGCCCAATACCTGCTGCTCATGGGCGCCCTGCATGCCCTGGCACACCGCCGCCACGACCCGACGTTGACCCTCAACTCCTACCTGCTGCGCGCCCTCGCGATCGCGGGGTGGGCGCCCTCGTGCTTCGATTGCGCCTCCTGCGGCGCGGAGGGCCCCCACAGTGCCTTTTCGATTCCCGAGGGCGGCGCCGTGTGCGATATCTGCCGACCGGCGGGGGCGGCCGCGCCCTCCCCGGATGCGATGAAGCTCCTGGGGGACCTGCTCTCGGGCGACTGGGCGGGCGCCGACGCCGCTGAAGGCTACGCGCGCGGCGAGGTCGCCCAACTCGTCACCGCCTACACCCAATGGCACCTGGAGCGGCGCCTGCGCTCCCTGCAACTCCTGGAGAGGACCCGATTCGCATGACACACCTGACCCCCATGGATCGCGCCCCCCAAGACCGCAGCGCACCCGTTGCAGGGCCGGGGCAGTGGCACGCGCCCTGCCCAAGCTTTAGTGCCGGCGAGGTGCCTGCCCACGTCGCCCTCGTCATGGATGGCAATGGCCGCTGGGCGAACTCCCGTGGCCTGACCCGCACGGAAGGCCACCGGGCGGGGGAGTATGCGCTGATGGACACCATTGCCGGTGCTATTGACGCAGGCGTGCGCTACCTGTCCGTCTACACCTTCTCCACGGAAAACTGGAAGCGCTCGCCGGCTGAAATCAGCTTCATTATGAACTACGCCTCCGACGTCCTGGCCCGCCGCACCGGCCAGCTCAACGAGTGGGGCGTGCGCGTGCGCTGGTCGGGACGTGAGCCGCGACTGTGGAAGAGCGTCATCCGCGCCCTTGGCGAGGCCGGTGAGGTCACGAAGAACAACACCACCTTGGACCTGGTCATGTGCGTGAACTACGGGGGGCGGGCAGAGATTGCCGACGCCGCCCGCAAGATTGCCGCCGAGGCCGCCGCCGGGCGCCTCTCACCCCGAGGCGTGACGGAAAAATCCTTCGCCCGCCACCTGTACCTGCCAGACGTGCCCGACGTGGACCTCATGATCCGCACCTCCGGGGAACAACGGATCTCCAACTACCTGCTGTGGCAGTTGGCCTACGCGGAAATGATGTTCGTTGACACTCCCTGGCCTGCTTTCGACCGTGAGGCCCTGTGGGATTGCCTGCTGGCCTACGCGGGGCGTGACCGCCGCTTTGGCGGGGCGATCGACAAGATCTAAAACGCGCGGAAACGTTGCAGCGAACCTTAGCCGACCAGCACCTCGTCCTCGACAGTGACAGTCTCTCCGTCACGAACGTTCATCGGGCACTTGGACTGCTCGCGGCGGCGACGCAGGTAGTAGGTCAGGCCAGCGACCACGAACAATCCCGCCATGGCCAGCCAGGCAATGGGGTTACCAGCGATGGTGCCAATGGCCGCCAGCCACAGGGCCAGCAGGCCCAGAGCGTACAGGCCAGCCCACACGATGCAACCGGGAATCATCGCCAGGGTGTAGGTGCGCCACTTCATGCGCACCAGGCCAGCACCAGCATTGACAGCGGTCTGCACGCCAACGGTGAGGAAGCACAGGGGAATGATGATGAGACCCCACTTTTCGAGCATGCGGGCGCCTCGGCGGGGGACAGGCCCGTCGAACCAGCGGGCAAGGGCGCCGCGGAGGCCGTCAGCGTTCTCCCCAGCCAGCACGCCAGCGGCGGCAGCACGGCCCAACCAGTAGGTGCCCTGAGCGCGGCAGAAGATGACGAATAGAAGGAAGGCGTACAGCAGGGGGCCTGAGGAGGCCCATTCGGGGATTCCACTCATGCGTTAAAGTCCTGACCGAGTTCTTCAGCCTCACGGGTGCAATCAGCGCACAATCCGAAAAGCTCCATGGAGTGCTCCACGGCGGTGTAACCGTAGGCGGAGGCCACCTCATTGACCCAGGATTCAATATCCGTCTGCGCGATCTCGACAGCCTGCCCGCAGTTGCGGCACACCAGGTGATGATGGTGCCCGTGGTTGTCGCACAGGCGGTAGAGGGCTTCCCCATCGGCTGAACGCAGCACGTCAACTTCGCCCGCATCCGCGAGGGACTGCAGGTTGCGGTAGACGGTTGCCAGGCCGACGCGCTGCCCCTGCGTGTGCAGGTGCTCGAAGATCTGCTGAGCCGAGCGGAAATCATTGACGCGTTCGAGTTCCTCAAACACCGCTTGGCGTTGTTTGGTCATTCTCTGCACGAGATCTCCTTCGGTGTGGGCTGCGGGGGCGGTGCCGCCTGGGTGCTGGGGTTCCTAGTGGGGTGGGTGGCGTGGGCTTAGGGGTTTTGCACCGTGCACGTGGCTCCGGACTGAGCAGAAGCTGCTGCTGCCTGCCGGTGGCGTTGCGCGCGACGCTGGCGGTCTACGAGGGTCCGTCCGGTGAAAGACAGGGCGTAGAGGCCGATGGCCAACATGACGATCATCGCGCCTGGGGACAGGTCAATGAAGTAGGTAATGATAAGGCCACTAAGGCATACCATAGCCCCAATTGATGCTGAGTACACCATGGTGCTCATGAAGGACTTTGCCCACAATTGGGCGATCGCGACGGGGATCACCATAATGGCCGACACGAGGAGCGCTCCCACCACCCTCATGGACACGGCGACCGTCAGGGCCGACATGACGGCGATCAGCATCGACAATGTGCGCACGGGCAGACCCGTAGAGCGGGCGAACTCCTCGTCATTGGAGACCGAGTACAGCGCAGGGGCAAGGCCCGCACCCACGGCGAGGATGCCTACCGCCAGGACGCTGGTGATCGTGATATCAGACCATGTCACCGTTGAGATGGAGCCAAAAAGGTAGGAGGTCAACTGCGCGGATGTGCCCCCGGCTAGGCCGATGAGGAGCACGCCCCCGGCAATACCTCCGTAGAAGAGCATCGCGAGGGCGACGTCGGCGGAGGTGCGTCCCGAGGAGCGGACGACCTCGATGGACACGGCCCCCAGGAGGGAGACAAGGAGGGCGCCGGGGATGGCGTATTGGTCGGCAGAAGCCGCGTTTGCTGCCGTGCCCGCCAGCCACCCCAGGGCAACGCCGGTGAGGGCAATGTGTCCAATGCCATCACCGAGCATCGCGAGGCGACGGTGGACGAGGTAGGTGCCGACAATCGGCGCGCTCAGACCCACCAGGAGGGCGATCAGGAGGGAGCGCTGCATGAGGGAGGAGGAAAAGAGAAGTGTCAACTGCTCACTCATGGCCACCTCCACGCATATCGTCGCCGCCCCGAAGGTCACTGCGCCCAATGATGTCGCTCAGCGTTGCCGCCGAGTAGGAGTGTCCGGGTTCCTTTTCGCCGCGGTGATGGTGGGCGAGGGCGTGAGCGCCCTCTGTGCTTTCGAGGTGGGCGGGCCCGTCGTAGGAAATATGCCCCGAGGCGAGATGCAGTTCTCGATCAAGCAGGGGGCCGAGTTCCCCGAGTTCATGGAGGACGAGGAGGATGGTCGTTCCCTGGGCTTTGGCCTCGCTAACGACCTCGGCTAGGCGCTCACGCGAGTGTGCGTCAATACCGGCCAGGGGCTCATCCATGACGAGCAGGTCCGGGTTGCGCACGAGGGCGCGGGCAATGAGTGCGCGCTGCTGTTGGCCGCCCGAGAGGATCGGCATGGGGTCCTTCGCGCGATGGGTGAGGCCGACACGCTCCAGGGCCTCAAGAGCGCGGGTGCGGTCACCGGGGCGCGCCCACCAGCGGCGCGGTCCAAGCAAGCCTGAGCACACCACTTCCTCCACTGACGAGGCAATCCCGCCTCCCGAGTTGAAGCGTTGCGGGACGTAGCCCACGCGATGCCAGGGCACGGAACGGGGTTGGCTGACGTCAGCGCCAAACAGGTAGGCGGCTCCGCCGGTAATGGGGGCCGTTCCCATGAGGGTACGCATGAGGGTGGATTTTCCTGAGCCATTCGCGCCGGTGACGGCGATTGCTTGACCGGCGGGAATCTGCGTGCTGACTCCGTGGAGGATCAGCTGGGTATCCCATGCGACGTGGAGGTCCTCGCAACGCACGACGGCCGCAGCGGGCGAGATGGTGCCCGCTGCGGCCTGAGTGTGATCAGTGTGTGTGCTGCTCACTTGCAGGTCAAAGCCTTGCGCAGTGCCGCAATGTTCTCGCGCATGACGTCCATGTAGTCCTTCGAGTCATCCGCCTGGCTTTCCAGGGGGTCGAGGACGGCGGTGGTGATGCCCAGATCGGCAGCGAGAGTCTCAGAGACCTTGGGGTCAATGAGGGTTTCGGTGAAGATGGTGGTCAGGCCCTGATCCTTGACGACCTTGGCGACCTCAGCCAGACGCGCGGGGGAGGGGGAGGAGTCAGGATCCAGGCCTGAGATACCCACCTGGGTCAGGCCGGTGCGGTCAGCGAGGTAGCCGAAGGCATCGTGGGCGGTGACGAAGGTGGTGTGTTCGCAGCTCTTGGTGCCCTCGACGAGTTCGGTTGCGAGCTCATTCATCGACTTAGCGACAGTGGCGGCATTCGTCGTGTAGGTCTGGGCGTTCTCCGGGTCTGCCTTGGCGAAGGCCTGGCCGATAGCGGTGGCTGCCTGAGCCATGCGCTGGGGGTCGAGCCAGAAGTGGGGATCTTGGTCGCCGTGGTCGTGGCCGTGGTCATGGTCGGCGTGGTCGTGATCATCGTGGGCACCAGAGGCTGCCTGATCGCTATGATCGCGGCTCTCATGAGCGTGGTCGTGGTCATCGTGGCCGGACTGGCCGTGATCGTGATTGTGCCCATCGTGATTGTGCCCATCGTGGCCGGACTGCCCATGGTCATGGTCGTCGTGACTGTGGTCATGCGCGTGGTCGTGGTCATGTTCGCCTGCGATGAGTTGCACGGCGGGGGCAACGTCGATGATGTGCTCGGGGCCATTGTGGGCGACGGCCTTGTCAACGGCGCTTTGGAAGCCGGAGAGGAAGACGACGGCGTCGGCTTGCTCCAGCTGGGCGACCTTTGCGGGGGAGAGCTCAAGGTCGTGGGGTTCAGCGCCTGGGGGAGTCAGGGATTCAACGCTGACCATGTCGCCGCCGATCTGCTCGGACAGGTACTGCAATGGGTAGAAGGAGGCGTAGACGCTCATTTTGCCTTCGGTAACGGGAGCGTCAGTACCTGAGCTCTGGGCAGTGGTGTCGCTTGCGCACGAGGCCAAGGCCAGGGCGGTTGCGGCGAGAAAAGCGGGGAAAATACGTCGCTGAGTCATGCTTCCATCGTCACGTTAATGAGAACCGTTGTCAATCGGAAGTGGGGTATCTCCCCAAGGGGAGGCGCACTAGCGCGGACAGGCGCCCGTGGAGGCACGCACAATGAGGTCAGGCGTGTAAATAAAAGCACCCCGATGCACCGTTGAATTATGCAGCTGAGCAAAGAGAGCCTGAACAGCGGCATTCGTAATCGCAGCGACGGGCTGACGGACGGTCGTCAACGGCGGATCCAGATGCGCCATCAGCATCGAATCATCGAAGCCGACCACAGAAATGTCTCCCGGCACATCCAAACCGCGATTCTTAATCGTGCGAATCGCGCCGAGTGCCTGTAGGTCTGAGCCGGTGACGATAGCGGTGACGCCTTGGTTGATGAGGTCCTCGGTGGCGGTGGCGGCGGCCTCGTAGGTGTAGAAGGTCTCGACGATGACGGGGTGAACCTCACCAAAGAGTTGCTTCATCACATGCCGGAAGGCCTCTACCTTCCGAGCTGCGGGCACCATGTGGGTCTGACCGGTGAGCAGGGCAATGCGCGTGTGGCCGAGCTCGCGAAGGTGGTGGACGGCGGCCTCGATACCCATGCCATCCCCGGTGGAAAAGTCGGGGGCGGGGACCTCGTCACGGGCGCCGTTAATGGTGACGAAGGGGATGCCCTTGTCGTGGAGGCGCTGGTAGCGGCTCAGGTCACCGCGATAGTCAGCGTGGCGGCCAGAAAGGAAAATAATGCCCGAAACTCCCTGGTCAAGAAGTTTTTCGACATGGTCGCCTTCGGATGTGGCGCCCGGGGTCTGGGAGCAGATGACGGGCAGGGCGTCGGCGCGGGCGACCTCGCTTTGGATGGCGTGCGCGTAGGTGGCGAAGATGGGGTTGATGAGTTCGGGGGTGATGATGCCGATGAGCATGGCGGCCCCGGAGCGTTCGCTGGCGGGTCGTTCGTAGCCGAGCCGATCAATGGCGGTGAGGACGCGGTGGCGAGTGTCGGACGATACCGGACCTGTGCGGTTAATAACGCGTGACACGGTGGCAGTAGAGACGCCCGCGTGTTGGGCAATGTCCATTAGTCGGGTGCGTGGTTTCGCCATTGAAGTGTCCTCATGTCGTGGGAGGGTCGTGGGAACCGTGTCAGCGCCTGCGTGACGTATATCAAATGTAACAAAATAATGACGTTGCAGAAAGTTCTTGCAGAAACAATTGTTCGCGTTTACAGTGTCCTTACAAGGCCGCAAGCACTATCCGCAGGCGGCAACGATATACAGGAGTTGTAACATGCGACGTGGCATTGCAGCGCTGGGCGCTATCGCCCTGACCGCTACCCTTGCAGCTTGCGGCGGTAACACCGCTCCCGCAGCACAGTCCGCTGACGCGGCAGCCTCTGCAGGCGCCGCAGCTGAAACCGAAGCCAAGGTTGGTGCCCTCACCATCTGGGCAGACGACACCCGCTACAGCCAGATCCAGGAACTGTCTGAGAACTTCACCGCAGCAACCCAGGTTGAGGTCAACGTTGTGCAGAAGTCCGTTGACGACATGGTCGACGAGTTCATCGCCCAGGTTCCCACCGGCAAGGGCCCGGACATCATCATCACCGCACACGACAAGCTCGGCCAGATGGTCTCCAACGGTGTCGTCGGCCCCGCTGACATCTCCGGCATCAAGGGCAAGCTCGCCCCCTCCGCAGTCCAGGCTGTCACCTACGAAGGCCAGACCTACGGCGTTCCCTACGCCCTCGAGTCCATCGCCCTCATCCGCAACAACGCCCTGACCACCGCAGAGCCCAAGACCTTCGACGAAATGATCGAAGCTGGCAAGGCTGCCGGTAAGGAATACCCCTTCATCATGCAGGTTGCTGAAGAGGGCGATCCCTACCACATGTACCCCTTCCAGACCTCCTTCGGCGCTCCCGTCTTCAAGCAGGAAGCTGACGGCTCCTACACCTCCGAGCTCGGCTTCGCCGGCGAAGAGGGCACCAAGTTCGCCGAGTGGCTCAAGGCCCAGGGTGAAGCCAAGGTCTTCGACACCGCCATCACCGGTGACATTGCCAAGCAGTCCTTCATCGACGGCAAGGCCGCCTTCACCGTGACCGGCCCCTGGAACGTTGGCCCCTTCCGTGAGGCAGGCATGGATGTCTCCATCCTCCCCGTCCCCTCCGCTGGTGGCCAGCCCGCACAGCCCTTCGTTGGCGTCCAGGCATTCTTCGCTTCCGCCAAGACCCAGAACCAGCTCCTCGTGAACAAGTACTTCGAGTTCCTCGGTTCCGAAGAGGCTCAGACCAAGCTCTACGAGCTCGGCAAGCGTATCCCCGCCATGCCCTCCGTCGCCGCTAAGGTCGACGACGCCGACATCAAGGCCTTCGCTGAGGTTGCAGGCTCTGGCGTCCCCATGCCCGCCATCCCCGCCATGGACGCTGTCTGGGGCTTCTGGGGCGTGACCGAAGCCAACATCATCACCGGCAAGGAAGCTCCCGCTGACGGCTGGATGAAGATGGCTGAAAACATCACCAACGCCATCAAGAAGTGATCGCGTAACCATGTGAATAGGGAGGCCCTGGACACCCTCGGGGTGTCCAGGGCCTCCCCTTCGCATGGACTACCCTATTAAAGACGGCCTCGACAGTCACTCAAAGATGAGACGACCAGTTCAAACACCTGGCGAGACCGCAACCCCCACACCCGCGCAGTTGTCCACAGGAGAGCAGCAATGAGCGCCCCCACAGCAACCCCCGCCCCGGCGGAGGAGATGCCCTCATATCGGCCGTCCCACGCCCGAGATGTGCGTCGCCCCGGCTTCTTCGTCAAGCTTGTCTTGATGATGCTAATCAACGCACTCGGACTCTACGGCATCATTACCGCATTCTTCGTTGACGCCTGGCTGATCGTCGCCATCCTCGCGATCATGCTTATCGCCGTTAACTTCTTCTACTTCTCCAGCAAGATGATCCCCGCCAAGTACCTCGTACCCGGCATGATCTTCCTGCTCATCTACCAGGTCTTCGTCATGGGCTACACCGGCTATGTGTCGCTCACCAACTACGGTCAGGGCCACAACTCCACCAAAGAAGACGCCATCGCCGCGATCCTCATCCAAAATGAGCGCCGCGTCGAAGGAGCCGAGAACGTCCAAACCGCCGTCGTGGAAGACGGCGCCGGCCTCGCCCTCGTCGTTGCTGACCCCACCACCAAGGAACTCATCACCGGCGCACCCGGGGAAGACCCCACCCCCATTAAGGGCACTGTCACCGCCGCAGGCATCACCGAAGTTGAAGGAAAAACCATCCTCTCCTTCGCGGAGCTCGTCCAACGCCAAGACCAGCTCACCGGTCTGCGCCTCCAGGCCACCGACGATCCCAACGACGGGTTCTACGTCACCACCGACGGCACCTCCGGCTACCTGGCCAAGTCCTTCTTCACCTACGACGAGGCCACCGACACCCTGACCAATACCGAAACCGGAACTACCTACACTGACTCAGGTAAAGGCTCCTTCGTGGACGCTCAGGGCAGCGAAATCAGCCCCGGCTGGCGCGTCTTCGTCGGCTTTGAGAACTACCTCAACATCTTCTCCGGACCCGACCTGGGCGGCCCCTTCCTCAAGGCCCTCCTGTGGTCCTTCGTCTTCTCTATTGTCTCGGTTATCTCCACCTTCGCCTTTGGACTGTTCCTGGCGTTGGTATTTGCTGATACCCGCGTGAAGGGACGTCGCGTCTTCCAGTCGCTTCTGATCCTGCCCTACGCATTCCCCGCCTTCCTGGCAACCCTGGTGTGGCGCGGCATGCTCAACCACAAGTTCGGCTTCATCAACCAAGTGTTCTTCGGAGGCGCCGAGATTCCCTGGCTGACTGACGGACTCCTCGCCAAGATTTCTATCCTCGGCGTGAACCTGTGGCTGGGCTTCCCCTACATGTTCCTCGTGGCGCTGGGCGCACTCCAATCCCTGCCCTCAGACGTCATGGAAGCAGCGAAGATGGACGGCGCAGGCCCCCTGCGTACCGTGTTCTCCGTCAAGCTGCCGCTCGTGCTCCAGTCCACCGTGCCCCTGCTGATCGCCTCCTTCGCGTTCAACTTCAACAACTTCGCACTGATCTACATGCTGACCGGCGGCGGCCCCAACTACCCGGGCCTATCCGTCCCCCTGGGTGAGACCGACATCCTCATCTCCATGGTCTACAAGATCGCCTTCGAATCGGGCACCAAGGACTACGGCCTCGCATCGGCCATGTCCATCGTCATCTTCATCGTGGTCGGCGTGATTGCCTGGCTTGGCTTCCGTCAGACGAAGACATTGGAGGAACTGTGATGGCTCAGAAGCAAGAACTCCACACCTCAGTCACCGGCTCACGCTGGTGGGCCGAGGTCGGGTGGCGCTACATCGTTGGCGTCCTCGTCGTCATCTACTGCATCGTGCCCCTGCTCTACATCCTGTCAGTCTCCCTGGTGCCCGGCGCCACCCTGACCGGCTCGAATGAGCTCTTCCGCACGATCTCCTTCCAAAACTACGTTGACCTGTTCAATCATCCCGACTACAAGCACTGGGTGGTCAACTCCCTGATCGTCTCCTCGATCACCGCCATCGGCACCGTCCTCATGGGCGCGGCAGCGGCATACGCCTTCTCCCGCTTCCGCTTCAAGGGCCGCCGCGGCACCCTGACCTTCCTGCTGCTCGTCCAGATGTTCCCCCAGATGCTCGCCTTCGTGGCACTCTTCCTGCTGCTCCTGGGCATCCAAGAAGTCTTCCCCGCACTGGGCCTGAACTCTCACTTCGGTCTGATCGCCGTCTACCTCGGCGGCGCACTGGGTTCGAACACCTTCCTCCTCTACGGCTTCTTCAACTCCGTTCCCCGTGAACTTGACGAAGCGGCAGAGATTGACGGATGCTCCCACGCCCAGACCTTCTGGACTATCATCATGCCGTTGGTGCTTCCGGTGCTGGCAGTCGTATCGTTGCTGTCCTTCATCTCCAGCTTCGGTGACTTCGTCATTGCCAAGGTGGTCCTCCAGACCCCCGACAAGTTCACCCTCGCTGTGGGCATGTACCAGTGGGCAGCCGATGACCGTATCGCCCCCTGGGGCCTCTTCGCCGCCGGCGCAGTGGTCGCAGCCGTACCGGTCATCCTGCTCTTCCAGTACCTCCAGCGCTACATTGTCTCCGGTCTGACGGCCGGTGCAGTGAAGGGCTAATCGGCCATCGCCCGACCCTGCGCAGTGGGGGCGGGTGTTCGTACCAACCGAGTACGGGCACCCGCCCTTGCTGTTTCTTCACCAGCATTCCTCAGCGAATCGCTTTTCCGCCTTCTCCCCGGCTAAACTTGGGTGGTCAACCGCCGTGCCAGCCAGGTGCGGTGCGTACACTCAAAGGAGCACTACAGTGGCTAAGGGACCCTCCCGCCTCGATTCCGTTATCAGCCTGGCTAAGCGCCGCGGCTTCGTCTTCCCCTCCGGTGAAATCTACGGAGGCACCCGCTCAGCATGGGACTACGGGCCCCTGGGCGTTGAACTCAAGGAAAATATCAAGCGCCAGTGGTGGAACCGCGTCGTGCGCTCCCGCGAAGACGTGGTGGGCCTCGACTCCTCGGTCATCCTGCCCCGCCGCGTATGGGAAACCTCCGGTCACGTCCAAGCCTTCACCGACCCCCTCGTCGAATGCTTGAGCTGCCACAAGCGCCTGCGTGAAGACCAACTCATCGAGGCCTACGCTGAAAAGCACGAGGTCGCCGAATCTGAAGTCACCCTCGCAATCGTCGCCTGCCCCAACTGTGGTACCCGCGGCCAATTCACCGAGCCGCGCGCCTTCTCCGGCCTGCTCAAGACCTTCCTTGGTCCCGTTGATGACGAGGCTGGCCTGCACTTCCTGCGCCCCGAAACCGCCCAGGGCATCTTCACCCAGTTCGCCAACGTCATGGCCTCTGCCCGTAAGAAGCCCCCCTTCGGTATTGGCCAGATCGGCAAGTCCTTCCGCAACGAAATTACTCCCGGTAATTTCATCTTCCGCACCCGCGAGTTCGAACAGATGGAACTGGAGTTCTTCGTCGCCCCCGGCACCGACGAAGAATGGCACCAGTACTGGATTGATGAGCGCCTCGCCTGGTACGTCGACCTGGGCATCAAGCGTGAGAACCTGCGCCTGTACGAGCACCCCCAAGAGAAGCTCTCCCACTACTCCAAGCGCACCGTGGACATCGAATACACCTTCGGTTTCCAGGGCAGCGAGTGGGGAGAACTTGAAGGCATCGCTAACCGCACCGACTACGACCTGTCGGTTCATGCTGAAGCTTCGGGTGAGAAGCTTGACTACTTCGACCAGACGACCAACGAGCGTTGGACCCCCTACGTCATTGAGCCTTCGGCTGGCCTGACCCGCTCCCTCATGGCCTTCCTCATTGAGGCCTACACCGAGGATGAGGCCCCCAACGCCAAGGGCGGCGTCGACAAGCGCGTCGTGCTCAAGCTCGATCCTCGTCTGGCGCCCGTCAAGGTCGCTGTCTTGCCCCTGTCGCGCAAGGAAGAACTCACCGGCCCCGCCCGCGAGCTCGCTCAGGAACTGCGCGCCCTGTGGAATGTCGAGTACGACGACGCTGGCGCCGTTGGCCGCCGCTACCGCCGTCAAGATGAGATTGGTACGCCCTTCTGCATCACCTACGACTTCGATTCCTTGGAAGATGGCTGCGTGACCATCCGTGAACGCGACACGATGACGCAGGAACGCATCCCCTTGGCTGAGGTCAAGCAGTACCTGGCTTCCCGCCTGGTGGGTTGCTGAGTGAGCTCCTCAATGTCGAGCACTCGCAGCGGCCCGGCCCCCATCGTGGAGGTCGGGCCGCTGCGTCTGTGGTCCCCGGTGATCCTGGCCCCAATGGCCGGTGTCACTGACGCGCCCTTCCGTCGCCTGTGCCGCCTGTACGGTGAGGAAGGCCTGCCTGCTGACCTCACTCCCGGGGTGGCGCGCGAGGCCCTTCGCGGTGTGGATGCGCCCGCTGGCCTGTATGTGACGGAAATGGTGACCTCCCGGGCGCTGGTGGAGGGGCGTGAACGCACCCGTGATATGGTGCGCCCCGACCCGACCGAGCGGGTGCGCTCCATCCAGCTCTACGGCGTGGACCCGGCGATTATGGGTGCTGCGGCCCGGGTGCTGGTCGAGGAGGATCTGGCCGACCATATTGACATTAACTTTGGCTGCCCAGTTCCCAAGGTCACGCGCAAGGGTGGGGGAGCGGCCCTGCCGTGGAAGCGTGATCTTTTCTCCGACATTGTTGCCTCTGTGGTTTCGTGCGCGGAGGAATCAGGGCGCAGGGTTGGGCGCGACGTGCCCGTCACGGTCAAGATGCGCGTCGGCATTGACGATGATCACGTGACCTTTGAGGACGCCGCGCGGATCGCCCAAAGTAAGGGTGTGGCTGCGGTGGCCCTGCATGCGCGCACGCAAACCCAGCATTATTCGGGACACGCCGACTGGACCCAGATCGCGCGCCTGAAGGACATGCTGACCATCCCCGTTTTCGGTAATGGCGACATTTTCGAGGGCGAGGACGCGGTGCGCATGATGGAGCAGGCCGGCTGTGATGCGGTGGTCATTGGGCGTGGCTGCCAGGGGCGGCCCTGGCTCTTTCGTGACATTGTCGCTGCCGTTCACGGCCAGGAGATTCCACCCCAGCCTGACCTGCGCGAGATTGCCGATATTATCCTGCGCCACGCCCAGTGGGTGGTGGAGGATCAGGGTGATGAGCTGCGTGCCTTGCGTGAGATGCGCAAGCATGTGGGCTGGTATATGCGTGGTTTTTCCGTGGGCGGCCCGGCGCGTGCGGCCCTTAACCTCGTGTCCTCCCTTGATGAGCTGCGTGAGCGCCTGGCGGAGCTGGATTTGGATCAGCCCTTCCCGCAGGCTGCGCAGGGCCCGCGAGGCCGTGCGGGCGGGGAAAAGACCCCGCATTTGCCTGATGGCTGGTTGGACTCGCCGTATTTGACGGAGAGCGAACGAGCTCAGCTGCATATGGCTGAGGATGGAGTGTCTGGTGGCTGAGATGACACAGGAAGCGCGGCGCCGGGTTGTGATTGGACGAGGTCCACGCGGTCGGCGCGTCATGGGGGAGAGGGCCCTTATTATTGTGCCCGTCACCGGCCAACCCACGCAGTGTTCCACTGGGATTGTCGGCGATATGCCCGCTGGCGCCTGCCACGATCCTGTGGAGGATTTGGCTTTGGAGTGTGAGCGTGTTGCGAATTCTCCGGCGGATCTTATCGAGTGGCGCGTTGACATGTTTGCCCCCTTCCAGCAGGCGCGTACACTCAGCGCTCGGCTTTCCGCATTGGAGCAGGGGTGGACGGTGGTGGAGTCTGCGCCGGTGCCTGTGCTTGCGACGATTCGTACCTGCGACGAGGGCGGCGCCGTTTGTCTGTCGGCCCAGGAGTACCACGCATGCGTGCGCGCTCTTGCCCAGTGGGCGGATGCTGTAGATGTTCAGGTGGGTGCCGAGGGAGCTATTGACTTGATGGAGGAGCTTAAGCTCTCCCGGGCTGTGCTGGTGGCCTCGAATCATGACTTTGCAGCCACTCCGCCGGAGGATGACGTGTTTGATACCTTGCGTCAGATGCAGTTCCTTGGCGCTGACATTGCCAAGGTTGCCTACGCTGCGGCTGGACCTGCGGATCTGCTGGCGGTCATGAATGCGCAGATGCGGGCGCGTGATGGCTTGGAAGTTCCGGTGATTGCTATTGCCATGGGAATTCCAGGGGCAATGAGTCGGATTGCGGGAATGGCTGTGGGGAGTGCAGCGACCTTCGCTACGGTGGGGGCTGCGAGTGCTCCGGGGCAGTTCAGCGCCCTCCAGGTGCGTGAAGCTCTTGACCTGATGGAGGCCGTTTAAGCGGGGGTTTCCTCTGCGGATGCCGCTCCTCACCTATGTGAGGAGCGGCATGTTGTCTATCCTCGATTTCGCGGTGAACTAAGGGCATCTCATGCCTTTTGATCTGCGTAAAAATAATTCTGAGAGTTCTCTCATTTTCCTTTCATCCCCCTCTGGGGTGCGGCGGGCAGTGTTATGCCATGCAGCAAAGGCCCTACGGACTGAAAGGAAGCGGACATGAGTGAGGACCCCATCAAGGTTGTGCTCTACAGTCATGACTCCCAAGGCCTGGGGCACGTGCGCCGCAACCTCGCCATCGCCCACCACCTGGCCAACACCCTGCCCGTACTGAGCGGTCGGCCAGTGAGTGGACTCCTTGTCTCCGGCATCGCGCCCACCATGCGTTTCCCCCTCCCTGAGGGCTTCGACTGGGTGACCATCCCGGGTATTGCCAAAGGAAAGCACGGCTACCAGGCGCGAAGCCTTGCCACGAAGACCGGTAGTCTCATCCACCTGCGCTCCCAGCTCATCGAAGCCACCCTCTTGAGCTTCGCCCCTGACATCGTCGTCGTTGACCGTCACATTTACGGCGTGTGGAACGAACTTCGAGGCCCCCTCGAGAAACTACGCGCTACCCACCCGCACAGCCGCGTGGTCCTCGGCCTGCGTGAAATCCTTGACGAACCGCACATCGCCGCAGCCGAATGGGAAGCCCTGGGCGATCCGGACCTCATGCGTGGCCTTGTGGATGAGGTGTGGGCCTACGGTGACCCCAAGGTCCACAGCCTCATCGCCAGCGGTGAAGCCCCTGCAGCCCTCCAGGATCGCATCCGATTCACCGGATACCTCGCTCATGGACGCCGAGTCACCGACTCCGTCCAAGCCCACCTGGAAGGCCCCTACATTCTCACTACCGCAGGGGGTGGCTCCGATGGCCTGGCACTGCTCACCGCAGCCGTGCAAGCCAAGGTCCCCGCACCTTACCGGCACCTGGTGGTCACCGGCCCGCAAATGAGCGACGAGGACTACGAGAAGATCCGTGAGCTCGCCTCGCCCCACACCGAAATCCTGCGCTCCCTGCCTGGCCTTGGCCTGCACATCAGCCACGCGTCGGCGGTCATTGCCATGGGCGGCTACAACACGGCCTGCGAAATCCTGGCCACCGACACCCCAGCCCTCATTGTGCCCCGCGAAGAACCCCGCAAAGAGCAGCTCATTCGCGCCCAAGCCCTCCACGCCGTCGGAGGTGTCGACTACCTGCGCACCGTGCAGCTCAGCCCTGCAGCTCTCGCGGACTGGATGAGTCAGGTCGCTGGGCACAGCATTGACCGCTCCTCCATCAACCGCGATGGACTCAGTAACGTCCCCCGCCTGGCCTGCGCGCTTATCGCCCAAGCCCACGAAGAAGACACTGCCCCCTGCGGGCACACCACCCTAACCCCCGCCCTGGCAACCATTGGAGGTGCCCTGTGACCCGCATCGGCTACGTTCTTAAGGTCTACCCGCGTTTTTCTGAGACCTTCATCGTCACCGAAATCCTCGCCCGCGAAGCCCACGGCGACGACCTGACGATCTTCGCCCTTCGACCCACCACCGACGCACGCTTTCACCCCGAGATCGCGCGCGTCCAAGCCCCCGTCAAGTGGGTGCCCCGCCCCCTCAAGCCCTCCGAACTGTGGGCGCAGCTGACCTCCACTCTCCTCGAAGGAGACCTGGCCGAGGCTTTCGCAGCACTCCTGCCCGAAATCGCCGACCTGCCCGGAGACGAGGTCGCCCAAGGTATTGCGCTGGCAAAAATGGCGCGCGACGAAGGTATCACCCACCTGCACGCCCATTTCGCTTCCTTGGCGGGACGCACCGCGTGGATGGCCTCGCGACTAACCGGCATTCCCTACACCGTCACCACCCACGCCAAGGACATCTACCACAAGTCCGTTGACCGCGATTGGCTCCGCAAGGTCTGCGGGGAGGCCGCGCGCGTCATCGCCATCAGCCGCTTCAACTACTCCTTCCTGGAAGAAGCACTTGCCGGAACGGGCGCCAATATCTCCCTGCAGTACAACGCCCTTGAACTGGAGCGCTTCCCCATGCGCAACAACGACACCCTCACCCCAGACACCAGCGCCGCCGCCCACGGCCGCGCACTCAAGGTCCTGGCCGTGGGACGCCTCGTCCCCAAGAAGGGCTTCCACGATCTCATCACCGCCGCCGACCTGGCACGCAAGTCCGGCGTCAACCTTGAGGTCACGATCGCCGGGGATGGCGAATTGCGCGACGCCCTCGAGGCACAGATCCGCGACCTCAACCTGTCTGACACGGTGCGCCTCATCGGCCCGCAAACCCAGGCGGAAATCCGCAAACTCCTGGGCGAGGCCGACCTGTCCGTGACCCCCTGCATCCCCGCCGACGACGGCAATATTGACGGCCTGCCCACCGTCATCCTCGAAGCGATGGCCTGCGGTACCCCCGTCATTGCCACCGCCATCTCAGGCCTGCCCGAAGTCGTCATCCACGACCACACGGGGATCCTCCTCCAACCCGGCCAACCCCACTCCCTGGCAAGCGCCCTGAGCGCCGTCGCCCGCGGCGAGGTCGACACCGCCGAATTGGCCACCCACGCTCGTGAACTCATCAACGACTCCTTTGACTCTCGCCGGCAGGCAGCAACGCTGTCAGCATGGCAGAGCGCTCCTGCCACGGAAAGGACCGCATAATGCGTATCGCCTACGTCTGCGTGGACCCAGGCATCCCCGTTTTTGGCACCAAGGGAGCCTCCGTCCACATTCAAGAAGTGATCCGTCAGATGCGCGCTCGCGGCCACGAGGTGACCGTCCACGCCGTGCGGCGCGGTAACGAGGTACCCGCCGATCTCGCTGACCTGCAGGTCATCGACTACCCCATTCACGTCAAGGAGCCCGCCGAGCGCGAACTGGCCCAGCAGGAAGCCTCCCGAGCCATCGCCGACACTCTCATCCTTGACGCCCCGGACGTGGTCTACGAACGCTACTCGCTGTTCTCCACCGTCATTGCCGACCTGCGCGCTGCCGCCACCCAACGCGCCGGAGAACACTCTTGGGAGCCCGTTTCGATCCTCGAAGTGAATGCGCCCCTCATTGAAGAGCAGGCCGCCCACCGCATCCTCGTTCACGAGGAGGACGCTTGGGCTGCTCTGCGCGCACAGGTGCAGGCCGCTAACGCCACCATCTGCGTCTCTGACCCCGTCAGCGGATGGGTGCGTGCCCACACTGGCTCTGAGCGCGTCCACACGGTCGCTAATGGTGTGAACGTCGAACGCATTCACCCTCAGCCGGAGGATCCTTCGGCAGTGGTTGTCACCTTCGTTGGCACCCTCAAACCCTGGCACGGTGTGCCCGACCTGCTTGAGGCGGCCTCCCTGGCCGAGCGACCCTGGCAGCTGCGCATTCTCGGTGATGGACCCGAGCGCGCCGTCCTCGAAGAACGCGCCCGCGACCTGGGAGTAGACGCCGACTTCCGCGGGGCAATCCCCCCGGCTGACATGCCCGCGCACCTGGCCGGATCAGCCATTGCTGTCGCCCCCTACCCGGCGCCCGATAGCGAGGACGCCCACTATTTCTCGCCCTTGAAGGTCTACGAGTACATGGCTGCTGGCCTGCCTGTTGTTGCGACCTCCATCGGCCAGATTCCTGAGGTCTTGCAGGGCGCTGGAGTGCTCGTCACCCCCTCAGCTCCGGCCGAGCTCTCTGCCGCCATTGACGCCCTGGCTGCTGACCCGGCCCTCCGGGCTGACCTGGGCGCGAAGGGCCGCGATTTGGCGCAGACTCAGCACTCCTGGGCAGGAGTGGTTGCCCGCATTTTCCGCCTCGCTGGACTCACTGACATGGATGTGGAGGAGTCGTGAAAACTCACAGGAAACCTCAGGCGACCCGGCGCACTCTGGCGCTGGTACGCCCCGAGATTAAGCCCCAATGGCCAATGATCTCTGTGGGCGTGCTTGCCCTCATGCTTGAGGTTGCCTTTCGCGTTCTCGAACCCTGGCCGCTCAAGATCGTTATCGACGATGCCCTCACCCCCACCCCCGGCGAGGGCGCTGCCGCTGTCCTCGACCCGCTGATGCTGCTCTTTGTCTGCGGTGGCCTACTTGTCAGCACGGTCGCCCTTCGCGCCGCAGCGAACTACCTGGCTACCGTCTGCTTCGCTATCGTCGGCTCGCGCGTGGCGGCCTCCCTGCGCGCCCGCGTCTTCCGCCACGTGCAAAGCCTCGACCAGCAGTTCCACGCTCAAAACCGCAGTGCTGACACCGTCCAACGTATCGTCTCGGACGTAGCCCGCCTTCAAGAGGTAGCGATCACCGCTGGCCTTCCCTTGCTCGCCAATATTGCGACCCTGCTGGTCATGCTCGTCGTCATGTTCGTCCTTGACCCTCTGCTTGCAGGCGTCGTGGTGATTGCCATCATCGTGTTTTTTCTGGGCTCTCGCGGCACGTCTTCACGGATTACCGTTGCCTCTCGTAAGAGCCGCAAGGGTGAAGGCCAGCTGGCGAATACCGCACAAGAATCCCTGGCTTCCATCAAGGTCGTGCAGACCTACGGCCTGGAATCCCTCATTGAGAAGCGCTTCATTGGCGCGAACCAGGCTTCCCTCATTGAAGGCATCAAGACCCTGCGACTCTCCGCCCGCCTGGAGCGCAGCACTGACGTCATCGTTGGCCTGGCTACGGCAGCGGTCCTCATCGGCGGCGGATGGCGAGTCCTCAGCGGAGGGATGACCGTCGGTTCCCTCGTTCTTTTTACCACCTACCTGCGCACCACCATGAAGCCCCTGCGTGACATGGCCAAGTACACGGGACGAATCGCTAAGGCCTCAGCCTCGGGCGAACGCGTTGCGGACCTGATGGCTATTCAACCTGAGATCGTCACCCCCGCAGATCCTGTCCGTCCCGAAGCCTTCCGCGGCTGGCTCCACTTTGAAGACGTCTACACCCAATACGAGGGACGTACCATCCTCAAGGGCGTTGACCTGCGCGTCCGCCCCGGCGAGTACGTCGCCATCATTGGCCCGTCGGGTGCAGGCAAGTCCACGCTGGTATCTCTGCTTACCCGCGCTCAGGACCCGACCTCGGGGCAGGTCATGCTCGATGAGTACCCGCTGCCAGACCTGGATCTAACCCAGTTGCGCGCCAATATCTCCACCCTCCACCAGGAGGCCGTCCTCTTTGCCGGCACCATCCGCGAAAATATCCGCATGGGCCGGATGGACGCCACCGACGCTGAGGTTGAAGCCGCCGCCCGGGCAGCCAACGCCGAACCCTTCATCCTCGCCCAGCCTCAGGGCTACGAAACAGTGGTTGGCGAACGCGGCGGCACCCTTTCAGGCGGCCAACGCCAACGTATCGCCATCGCTCGCGCACTCCTGCGTGACGCTCCTGTGGTTATCCTTGATGAAGCGACCACCGGCCTTGATCCCGAAGCAGCCTCCCAGGTACTTGACGCCATCGACAGCCTGGTCAAGGGCCGCACCACCTTGGCAGTGACCCACGACGTTGAGGTAGTCCTGCGCGCCAGCCGCGTGCTGTGGCTCCAAGACGGACAGGTCCTCCTTGATGCCCCACCCGCAAAGCTCCTTGAAGAGTCCGAAACCTTCCGGCAATGGGTGTCCACCTCTGGACGCTCCGCAGACGACATCCGAGTGGAGAACGCATGAACACCCTTGAAGCTCTTAATCTTCTTCTCGACGGCCCTCGCCTGAGCGAACTCTACGGTCGTGACGTGAGGGTTAACCGCCTGCGCATCAAGCCCGAGGTCTCCATCATCGCCTCGGTCAAAGACGCTCACACTGACGCAGAGCTCGGCTGGATGCGCCTCCTGTGGCCCGTCAGTCACTCTAAGGCTCGTAAAGCCAGTCAGCAGGCCGAAGCCAACGGCTACTCCACGGTCATTCGTGAAATGTCCGACGGCCTCATTTGCGATAGTGGCCCCATCGCCACCGACCCCGCCCTGCTGCCCTACTTCGCAGAACTGGGCACCATCTACCCCTCGCTTCCCTTCCACCCCCTGGGCAGTGAGAACGCCCAAATCCTGCGTTACAACCCTCTACGCCGCCTGGTGGTGCGCAATGAATTGGGCGTGGTCCGGGTGCAGGCCAACCCCTCGGTCCTCACCCACGAGCTTTACACCTTCCTTGAAAGCATCGTGCCCCTGCCTGAGCGTATGGACACCCGAACACACAGCATCCACCACGCCAACCCGCACATGCCCAGTGCCTATGACTACGCCGGAGTGGTGCCAATGCCTGCCGAAAGTGCAGGAAAATACGGGGTGAACACCGGCCAGCATGCCAGTGTCTTGGCTTACTGTGGCAACTCTGACCTCAGTGCTTGCGACAATATCCTTGACCGCGACACCGTCTGCCTGGCCTACCACTACGACGCCGGTCGCCTCTTCGCTGGCCTGCACCTGGGTATTGCCGTCATGCCGCCGCGCCTGGCATCAGCTGTGACGGGACGGGCCTCGAACCCCAGGCGCCAGGCGATGGCTCACGCGGGGATCCTTGAGTATCTCAGTGCGTCAACGGCGCGGCGCATGCGTGACATTGCCAGCAGCATCTCCCTGCCCTCGGGCAGTCCTCTCATGCTCAGTCACGGTGATGCCTCTCCCGATCAGGTCCTTATTGAAGGCTCGACCGGGCGCCTGTGGCTGACGGACTTTGACCGGGTCTGCCTGGCGCCGGCCACGAAGGATGTTGGCTCCTACATCGCTGAATGCGATGAGGAGCAGGCCGAGGCTTTCCTCAGTGGCTACGCCGCAGGCGGGGCCTACGTGCCCGCTCTTGCTGATATTCGCATGGCGCAGGCGGCTTCGCTCATGGAGCGCGCCGTTGAACCGCTGCGCACCGGCGACCCCCTGTGGCACCACAGTATTAACACCCGCCTGGACCGCATTGAGGAGCTGATTCGATGAGCATCTCCACCGCTGGAACAGTCTCCTCTGAAGGGGTTGAGCACCGTAGCCCCGCATTGGCGCGTCTTTACAGCCTCCATGCCGACCAGGACATTGTCAAAGACCACGATGGCGGTGGGGAAGTGGACCTCGCCCATCCGTTGCTCACCTCCATTCGCCGCGCCTGGCCAGCACCAGACGGTGGCCTCATCTGTGAAGGATACGACGCTGCGGGTCTGCTGCGAGCGGGCAGTATTGACGCCCAGGGCAATGCGTGGGTCGCCCCCTACGCCACCGATAAGAAACTGCCGACCCTTTGTCCTCCCTACGAGGCGACCCTCGCCGTTCATCGTCTGGGTAAGCGTGCGGTGGTCATCGGCCGCGACGAGGTCACCAAGTACCTGCGCCGTGGGAAAGCCCAGGGCATTGCCGATGCCACCAGCGTTGTCAGCCGCCTGTGCGAACGTGCGGGTCTGGGCAGTGCCACAGTGACTGGCGTAGGGGAAGCTCACCTGTCTTTTAGCCTTCTGCCCGGCAGGACCCTTCACTCCCTGGCTGAGGAAGGCCTAGAAGGTTGGAAGACTCTTGAAGAACACTGGCCGGCACTGGCCGAGCAGCACGCTGACCTGCCTCTACACGCGCCTGAGAAGGAGGCGCATGTGCTGCGCACCTGGTACAAGCATGCCCTCCGTCACGATTCGGTGGAGTCCTTGGGATTGCTGGGGATGGCCGTTGACGAGGTCTGCGCCGAACTCAGTGACGCTGAGCGCCAGAGCCCGCAGGACCAGTGGGTGAGCGCCCACAGGGATCTGCATGACAAGCAACTCCTGTGGGATGGGTTCAGGTTGAGCGTCCTCGACCTGGATACAGCCGCCCGCGCGGAAGCCGCCCTTGACCTGGGGAATCTTCGCGCGCACATGGAACTTCGCATGTTGCAGGGACGCTTCCCCGCCACCATGCGTTCCTCCCTCATGGACACCATCGAGGTCATTGCCAACACCCTTGAGGTGCCCCAGCAGCGTCTAGCGACCTACGAGAAGGCCAGTCGCCTACGCCTCGCCTTCGTCTATTCCTTCCGCCCCTCCGCGCAACAGTGGCTTGCGGATTGGGTGGAGGCCACCCTTTCAGCCCGCTGGGATTGCTGAGGCGGCTGAAGCGCCTGAGCCTGCGGCCAGCAGGCGTGGCGCTCGCCCTCAGATCCTCGACCTCAGATGCTCGTCCTCAGATCCTTTGCGGGGGCCTTCCTGGGTCCTCATCCGACTTTTCCCGGGGCAATGAGCCCCTACCAGCACACCAGACCTCCAATCCCGGCCCGCTCCCTGGGCCCCCACCCTTCAGCGAAAGAAGAGAACAATGCGTATTTCAGTTATCGGTTGCGGTTACCTTGGAGCCGTCCACGCTGCCTGCATGGCCCAGCTTGGTCACGAGGTCGTCGGCCTCGACGTTGATCCCGCCAAGGTCGAACGCCTCTCCCGCGGCGAGGCTCCCTTCTACGAGCCCGGATTTGAAGAGGTCCTTGTCCCCGCACTGGAAAGCGGCCGTCTACGTTTCACCGCTGACCCCGCCCAAGCTGGACTTGACGAGGTCGACGTCCACTTCATCGCTGTTGGCACCCCTCAGTCCGCTGAAGGGAAGGCTGCAGACATGCGTTTTGTGTGGTCAGCCGTGGAAACCATCATGGCTCATGTCCCCGCCAACGCCCCTCACCGCCCCATCGTCGTCGGTAAATCCACCGTGCCCGTCGGCACCGCACAACTCATTGCCGACCGCCTAGCAGAATCGGGTATCCCTCTGCTGTGGAATCCTGAGTTCCTCCGTGAAGGCTTCGCCGTCCAAGACACTCTCCACCCCGACCGCATCGTCTACGGCCTGGAAAAGGACGCCGCCACCCACAGCTACACCGCTAACGGTGAATATGCTAAGGAACAGCTTGATAGGGTCTACGCTGCGCTACTCGAAGAAGGCATTGAACGCCTCATTGCCGACTATCCCACAGCCGAGCTGGTAAAGGTGGCCGCCAATTCCTTCCTCGCCACCAAGATCAGCTTCATTAACGCCATGGCTGAACTCTGTGAAGCCACCGGAGGTGACGTCACTGTTCTGGCTGACGCTATCGGCCGAGACCCGCGCATTGGGCGCCGTTTCCTTGGCGCCGGTATTGGCTTTGGAGGCGGCTGCCTGCCCAAGGATATTCGCGCTTTCATGGCACGCGCAGAGGAACTAGGCGTTGAGGATGCCGTATCCTTCCTTCGCGATATTGACGCCATCAACCAACGCCGTCGTCAACGCGTTATTGACTTCGCTGTTGGCCGACTGGGTGGCGACCTCGAGGGAGCAAAGATCACCGTCCTTGGGGCAGCATTCAAACCCAATAGCGACGACATCCGTGATTCGCCTGCCCTCGATGTGGCGCTCCGACTGCATGAGCTCGGCGCTCAGGTCGTCGTCACTGACCCCAAGGCACTGCCTCTCGTCCACGCCGCCGCACCTGAGCTCCGTACCGAAGAACGCACCGAGGACGCCCTTGCTGATGCCCGCATGGTCATCCTGGCAACAGAATGGGCCAACTTCACGGGCTTGGATCCGCAGCGTTGCGCTGAACTAGTGGACACCCCCATCATGATGGATGCGCGTAACGCTCTTGACCCCGTGCAATGGCGCGAAGCGGGCTGGGAATACCATGGCCTTGGCCGCTAAGCCGCCTCCACTATGACTGTGGAGGCGTGAATGATACTGCTGCGTGAAGGTGATAGCACCCTGGATAATAGGGACATGCGCGTCCTTCCGGCTCTGAGAACCACCTCGATCCACACCCGCCTCATGTGGGCGATGGTACTGATCGCAGGTATTGCCGTCGCAATCTCAGGCACCCTGTTATCGACGCTTCAAGAGCGCAGCATTCACGCCTCCACACAGGCCCACCTTGAGCGCGTCCGAGACGAACTCATCGACCTTGCCTACAAAGGTGTTGACCGTAAAACTCAACGCCCCTTCGCAACCCCTCAGGATCTGCTCTACCAGCATCTTCAAACGCAGGTTCTTGGGCACACCGAAGGGGCAGTTGGCTTTGTGAATGGCAGTCCCAAGTTCGTGCCGCCCTCGACGGATATCCATCCCGAAAAGGACGATGAACTTATGGCCTATGTGGGGCCACTGGTCACCGGAGAAAACATTATCATCGAGACAGCGACCACCTCGACAACCACCTACAAGCTCCTCATCGCTCCGATCCGTAAAGCCGACCAGCAGGGAGCACTACTGTATGTGGTGGACTTTGGGCAAGCCACCCGCGACCTTCGTCGAGCAATGTTGCTCTACGCCGCTGCTGCGGCAATCACCCTTGCGCTTGTGGTCGCTGCCGCATGGCCTCTGGTACGCCGCCTGCTTCACCCAATTGAGGAATTGCGTGAAGCAGCAGAAAGTATTGACGAGCGAGATCTCACTAGCCGCGTGCCTGTCCGAAGTGCTGACGACTTGGGGGCACTGGCCGCAGCCTTCAATAAGATGCTGGATCGAGTCGAAAGTTCCGTGCGCGCCCAACGCGATCTCCTGAACGACGTAGGGCATGAACTTCGTACCCCCATCACCGTGGTCCGTGGTCACCTTGAACTGCTTGACATTTATGACAGCAGCGACGTTGAGGAAGTCCGAGAACTATCAATTGATGAGCTTGACCGAATGGCGGGACTCGTCAACGACATTTTGATGCTCGCAAAGTCTGGGCAGAGCGATTTTGTCTCGCCGGTACTGAGCGACGTTGCCGGTTTAACAGAGCAGGTGTTTTCCAAGGCACGCGCACTGGGGGAGCGGCAATGGTTCCTCGAAAGTATCGCAGAAGGTGAGCAGGTCCTTGACGCTGCACGGATCACCCAGGCCTGGCTACAACTAGCAAACAATGCGGTGAAATACTCCCGCGAAGGCTCGATCATAGTCCTTGGTTCAGCGCTGAGCGAGGGCATCCTCAAAATGTGGGTCACCGACGAAGGCGTAGGGATTTCCCCTGGTGACATCGACAAAGTTCGACGGCGTTTCTCCCGCGGAACCAACGCCCACCATCACGCGCAGGGCTCAGGCATTGGTTTGAACATCGTCGAGAGCATTCTGAGTGCTCATGGGGGAGAATTAGAGATCGAATCAGTTCTGGGCGAAGGATCAACTTTCACCATGTGTATCCCCGTGAAGAACAGCGTTGAGGAGAGGACCCAAGCATGAGCACTATCTTGGTGATTGAGGATGAACACAGGATCGCCGCCTTCATTGCAAAAGGCCTCAAAGCTGCGGGTTTCACCCCCCGCACCACAGGATCGGGAGAAGAAGGTATTTTTATGGCTGTCGAGGAAGGAGCTGACCTCATCGTCCTCGACGTCGGACTTCCAGACATTGACGGCTTTGAAGTATTGGAACGTTTACGAGGGCAGGGTGTAAACACCCCAGTCATCATGCTCACAGCTCGAACCTCGGTAGCTGACCGCGTCGCCAGCCTAGAAGGAGGAGCCGACGACTACATGCCAAAACCTTTCTCCTTTGAAGAACTCCTCGTACGTATTCGTCTGCGTCTACGGTCAGAAACTCCTGCCGGTGCAGCGACCCAGCTCAGCCATAATGGCCTGACCTTAAATCTGCGAACACGACGAGCTGAAGTTGATGGACGCTGGGTGGACTTATCCGCCCGCGAGTTCACTTTGGCTGAAACTTTCTTGCGTAACCCCGGGCAGGTGCTGAGTCGCGAACAGTTGCTCAATACGGTGTGGGGCTTTGATTTTGACCCAGGTTCCAATGTGGTGGATGTGTACGTCTCTTACTTGCGCAACAAGCTGGGTAAGAAACGTTTTGAGACGGTGCGAGGAATGGGATACCGCCTCGCTTGAGTTTATCGGAACCCCTAACTAACGAGGAACGCCCTCTGGTCTGCGAGCGTATGTTCAGAGGGCGTTTCTACGAGTAGGCGTTGAGGTTCTTTCAGTCGTCGTCATCATCGTCATCGTCGTCATTATCATCATCGTCAAGGTCAACGGGGGGAGCCGGCTGGACAACAACAGGTGTAGGAGCGGTCACCACAGGTGGCGGTGCAACGTCCTCCTGAACAGGAGCTACGGGTGCAGGTGCGGGTTCCTGGGGAGCAGGTGCGGCGGGAGCTGCCGGAGTGGCAGGTTTCTTCGCTGCAGTGCCCGGTGCAGGAGCGGACTGCTGGGCGTCCGGACCTGACTGAGATGCGTCAAGGACGATGCCAGATTGTTCCGAGCGGGCCTGGGGTGTGGTGGCCAGTGCGTGGAAACCCGCAAAGAGGGCAATCGCGCACAGGGCAATCACAATCAGTAGCGATATAAGTCGGAAACCTTCAGTTCGAGTAGTCATGTTTCCTCACCTCCTGACATTAAGTAAAGCGAGGCCGGATGAGATGGCGGTCAGGGGTTGATGAGAGAGTTCTTATCTTTCACGGTGGGCCCCGTCCATCGTAGTTTTTCTACTTCGTAAGCTCTGAGGACTCTTGTCACATAATTGCGACTGCTGACGGTAGATGTGTCCCGCGTTGTGCTTCGTTGTTGAGAACTGGGCGGATTGGAGAGGTTTATAACAGGTGTGAAGACACAGGGGAGGAAGTCTTGAAATGACGGTGAATATGTCGTTTTTGTTGAGGGAAGTGCTGCGCTATGTGGTCTTGTTGACGCCTCTTATGTTTGAATCCTAGGAAAATGTGGGAGTAGTCTGTAGGGGTTCCTGTTTTATGAATCCCAACGTAAGGACGAACAAATGGAGCGTCGTTCCGCTCGAACCTCTGCAACTGCATTGTCCCTCTTCGTAGCTGCTTCTCTCACTATGCCCACCGCCCATGCGGCCCCGAGTCTGCCCAGCTCAAACGTTGCGGCCACCTCGGTAAAGGTAATGTGCATTGTCCCAGGAACCGAAGAGCGTCTTGCAAAGGCAGTCGAGGAAGCGCGCGCACGAGTTACTCTCAGCAGCAAAGAACTATCCCATGCGCAGGAGTCATTTGAAGAGCAACGTGAGGCATCTGAAACCTTGATGAACAAGGCTGCTCAGGCTCGCGCCGCAGTTAAGGAGGCGTTGGATGCCCTTCAGGATGTTGAGCGTCAGGCTGTGCAGAATGCGCGGGAAGCGCTTGAAGCCGCTCGGCGCACCCAGACTGCGCTACAGGAAGAGATTGCGTCCAACAAGGACCTCCTGGCTCAGATTGATTCGGAGTTGGTGCAAAAGCGTGCTCTGGCGGCACAGTATGAGCAGGGTTCTTCCGCATTGCAGCAGGAAATTGTCCGTATAACTACTGAGCGCGACATCCTGAAGGAAACTCAAAAAGACCTTAATGCTCAACTTGATGAAGTGCGGAAGCAGCAACGGGAGCTTGATGCTGCTAAGGCTGAAGCTGAGAATGCGCTACAGCTCCTCCGAGCATCTCTCAGCAAGCTCGAAGGGGACGTGCGTGATCTTCAATCGCGTCTTGACCGAGAACAGCTTGTTTTGAACTTTGCCGCCGAACAGAATAACGCTCTTACCCAGGCAGGTGGCGAGAAGGGGATGCGAGAAAGGATCGTTGAGAACACCCGTAAGATCACCGAGGCTGAGCAGATGCGTGAGCAGAAGCAGAACGCCATCGCTGCCGCCGTAGATGAGTTGGAACAGCTTGAAGCTGACATTGCGTCAGCAACTCAAGAAGTCAACACGTCGAGAGAGAAGATCACGGCTGTCCAAAAGCGATTGAGTGACAGTCAAGCTGAACTCGACAACGAGAAGAAGCGAACTGGCGAACTGAAACAGCTCGTTGAAGACGCGATCGCCCTCGTAAATGAGCGTGACACCCAGCTCAACCAGGAAGAACAAAATCTTCACCAGGCAAATGGTCTTCTGAGGGAAAACGAGGAGGTAACGCGTCATATTTCCCAGCAGATTGATGAGCTAGAAGCACAGAGTCAGAGTGATGATGCTCAGGCAGACAGTAGGCAACGCCTTGAGGCTCTCAAACAGCAAAAAGCCGAGCTGGAATCAGCAGCTGCTGATTTGCGTGAGGGAGTTGTGACTGCCACTCAAGCCCGTGATGCAGCACAGACTCAGCTTGAGCAGTCGCGTCAGGCGCGAGACGCTGCAAACGAAGAGGTCACCCGCAACGCGCAAGCTATCGGGAGGCTGAGGGATGCCCTTTCTGAAATTCAGGCAGAGCTTGACCGTACCACGGCCGCCGAACAGCCGAAGATCACCGAAGGAGAGGAAAAGGTAGAGCGCCTCAACGCTGACAAGCAGCGCATTCAGAGTCAGAAGGCTGAAGCTGAAGCTGCGATTGCTACCATCAATGCTCAGATCAGCGCACACAGGGCCAGCATTGATCGAGATGAAGCAGTGCTCCAGCACTACGGCAATGTCAACGTTGATCAGAATGCCCGGAGGGCGCTCGATACTGCGCAGCGTAACTTCGACACTGCACGCCAGGCGCTCACAGCTAAACAAGAAGAACGAGATCAAGCTGCGGCCGAAATGCGTGAACAGGAGAAGAAGGCTACGAGTGCTAGCGCCGCTGCACAAGCGGCCAATGACAAGAATGGTGAGCTCCAAGACGCACAGCAGAAAGCTGGGGAGCGACTACAGGAAGTCGAAGGAACTCTTCGAGAAAAGAATGTTGAACTTCAAGCAGCGCATGATGCCGTTAAGAGAAGCCTCAGCTCCCTTGAAGGCCAGCGTGAGCCCGTCGCCGAGAATATTGAGAACCTGAGGAAGCTCCTTGCAGACAGGGTGCTACCTAGTGTGCAGGTAGCAGAAGATAAACTTCGTCAAGTGCTGGAACGCCACGACCGTGCCCTGGCGCTGACGCTTGAAAGTATCGTTGCTCAGCCTCTCGCTGACCCTCATCTGGCTGGACTTGAAGCCGTCGTTGCTCCTCGACGTGCGCTCATTGCACAAGCCCTCGCCGCTGAGACGGAGAAGCAGACCCGCGCCGCACTACGTGATCGTCTGGCCCTCGAACATGCCAAGGCTCGTGAAGTGCTCGTTGCCGCCGAAAAAGCACTAAGCGACTCCCGCGCCCTACCTTACTGCGACGACGACCAGGCTGGTAATGGTGGCTCTATTCCTGCCCCTCAAGAGCCGGAGATGAAACCTGTTCCTGAGGTGAAGGAGGCTCCGCACGCGAAGGCGGAGCCTCAGGGGAAGGGACAGATAACAGGTGAGCAGTCTTCCCAGACCAAAAATGCTCAGTTAGATGCAATAGGACGGGGATCGTCCTCTCAGTCGCCACAAAACGGTGGTCTCGCCTCCACTGGCGCGGAGGGCGTTTCCGGCGTGGCTACTCTTATTGCGATGCTTGGTGCCGGTGCTGTTGTCACTGCTCGCGTACGCAAACGGGACTGAATGTATCAGAGAGCAGCTACTTTCCTGCGGTAGGTAACAAAACTCAATGGCTGTGGAAGAACAAGAATGTTCTTCCACAGCCATTGCACTGTTATCGCAGAGTGTGATTTGCGACTTATCGCCGAATGAATATGGTGCGCAAGCGCACATGTAGTACTTGCCAGTGCAGAAGAATCTGTCTCATAGATCTGCGCCAAACCGGTGCTTCGTCGCAAGAAACATTCCCCTCTATAGGTTCTAATGGGAAAGTCGGTGGCCTTGAGGAGGGGGCGGATACGAAGGGAGCTCTGGTCGAGGACTTTGCCAACGGCTTTTCCAATCGTTAATCATTGAAGGAAACCGGGCGGCGTTGAATCTTGGCCGTTTCAAACCATGCGCAACTATTCCCGGGCAGTGTTGTAGGCCGCCTCTCAGCGGCCGCAACAGGTGTCGAGCAGACTAACAAGCGATGCTCAGCGGGGACTTCAACCACCTGATCCGAAGTGTTGAGGACGACAAGCACCCCTGCTGACAGATGGACGTTTACCCCCTCATGTGCCCACGCCAGTCCATCCACCCACGCCAGGGATCCTGTGCCCATGGCGCGTTCTTCTCGGACACGGAGGACTTCACGGAGGGTTCGGGCTTCTGCGGCGGAGTCTTTGTCGCCTTCCCAGACGCGGCGGAACATGTTGGAGGATGCGACGAGGCGTCCGCCCATGAAGGCGAAGGGGATGTAGGCGGCTCCGGGGAGGGAGAGTGCGTAGAGGTTCATGGCGGTGCGTCGGGCGGGGTCGGAGGCGTGTTCCCAGGAGGTGGTGGGGATGTCTTGCATGGTGAAGACGTCTCCGGGGGCTTCGACGTGTCGGGTGCGTGACCAGTGCCAGGCGGCGACGTGTCCGAGGTAGTCGCGTTGGGCGAGGGCTCGTTCGACGTTGGCGCGCAGGGTGGGGCGTGCCAGGGGCGTCGGGGGGCCGTCGCGGAGGTGGTGGAGCCATTCCTCTTCAAGGTGGTAGGTGAGGGTGGCTTCGTCGTTGGTGAGGGCTTCGGCGGAGAGGGTGGCCGAGGGGGTACTGTCGGCGATTTCGCTGTGGATGCGTCGGATGAGGGCGGCGAGGTGTTCGCGTTGTTCGGCGGGGAGGGGGGCATCGGTGGTCTCGAGGAGGGCGAGGTCGATGCCGTCGGCCCCAGCGGCAAGGGCGTTTTGTGTCCATGCGCATACGGCGGTGGCCTCGTCGTCGTTGACGGCGCCGGGGGGTGGGGGTTGGTGGCGTGCGTGAGTGCTTCCGGGAGGGGGATGCGCAGGAGGACTTTGATGCCTGCCCGGTGGGCGATGGCGCAGGTCGGTGAGCTCGGGGGAGGGGGCGGTGAGGAATTCTGGGGCTGGCCGGAGGGCGATGGCGCGGAATCCTACGCGGGCGAGGTCGATGATGAGGCTCTTGATGTTGTCCAGTTCGTTTCTGTGGGCGGCTCCGACGAAGTCGCAGATCACCGCCTGGTGCCACCATTGGAGGGGCGCGTGGGCGCAGCGGTGAATGAGGGTGGTTGTCACCGGGCGTTCAAGCTGAGCTGGAGTCACCCTCCCATTCTTGCAAATCCGGTGGGTTTTGGGAGGATCAGTTCCAGAAAAAGCTAGGCTTAGTGGTGTGAGTTTGGGTTTTAGTGGATTGACTGACGAGGGCGCGATGTTTGAGTTGCCGCGCCGTTCGAGTGCGCCTGTGACGACATCGCCCTATAGCGAGGTCGACGCCCAGCGTTTTGTTGGCGAGCCGCCAAAGAGTTCGGATCGTACGGATTTTGAGCGCGATCGGGCGCGAATCCTGCATTCTTCGGCACTTCGTCGTCTGGGGGCGAAGACTCAGGTTCTTGGCCCTGTGTCGGATGATTTTGTGCGCACGCGCCTGACTCATTCTCTTGAGGTTGCGCAGGTGGGGCGCGATATCGGCAAGCAGTTGGGTGCTGACCCGGATGTGGTGGACGCCGCCTGCCTCTCTCATGATCTTGGCCACCCACCTTTTGGGCACAATGGTGAGCGCATCCTCAACGATCTGGCTCAAGAGGCGGGTGGGGTTGAGGGGAACGCTCAGAGTCTGCGTATTGTCGCCCGTTTGGAGCCGAAGGTCCTCGGCGCTGATGGGCGTGAGGTGGGTTTGAATCTCACGCGCGCCACCCTTGATGCGATCTCGAAGTATCCGTGGAAGCGGGGGGAGGGGCCTGACCGCGAAAAGTCGTTGCGGAAGTTTTCTGTTTACGAGGACGACGCTGACATCTTCCAGTGGATGCGTCAGGGAGCTCCCGCTGGGCGGCGCTGCCTCGAAGCGCAGATCATGGACCTTTCCGATGACATTGGCTACTCGGTGCATGACGTGGAGGATGCTATTGCCACAGGGAAGCTTCGCCCCGAATACCTGCTGGATTCCACCCAGGTTGAGCGCATTATCGAATCGACGACCAGCTGGTATGGTGCGCATATCACCCCTGATGAGCTGGGGGATGCTCTGGAGCGCCTGCGCCACATGCCTGAGTGGCTGACCAGCTTTGAGGGGCGCTACAGGGATCTGGCTGCCCTCAAGGATCTGACAAGTGGCCTGATTGGGCGTTTTATTCATGCCAGCGCGAATGCTACCCGTGCTGAGTATGGGGAGGGCCGCCTGGGGCGCTACCGTGCTGATCTTGTGGTGACGCGTGAGACTCGCGCGGAGATTCAGCTCCTGAAGGGGATGGCCGTCCACTACGTGATGAGCCCGCGCGAGAGGGAGCCTGTCTACTACCAGCAGCGCACCCTCTTGGCTGACCTCGTTGAAGCCTTGTGGGATGCTGGGGCGGCAGAACTTGAGCCCGCCTACGCCCTCGCCTGGCGCAATGCGGATACCGAGGCTCAACGTCTGCGGGCCGTCATTGACCAGGTGGCGTCGTTGACGGATATTTCCGCGTCGCGCTGGCATGCGCGACTGTGCGGGATGCTCTCTACACAGCTGTGACACTTGGGCGCGATAGACTAGCCCCTATGGCAGGGATGATCCGACGCGAGGACATCGCCGCGGTGCGTGAATCCTCACGGATTGAAGACATCGTCGGCGAGCATGTCACCCTGCGCACCGCCGGGATGGACTCCCTCAAGGGACTGTGCCCCTTCCACGACGAACGGACCCCTTCTTTCCACGTGCGCCCTTCTGTGGGCATGTGGCATTGCTTTGGTTGCGGTGAGGGCGGGGACATTATCAGCTTCGTTCAGCGCATCAATCACATGTCCTTCACTGAAGCGGTAGAGATGCTCGCCCAAAAGGTCGGCATCACCCTGCACTATGAGGAGGGTGGTAAACATACGCGCACGGAGGAGCCCGGTAAGCGCCAGCGCCTCTTGGACGCGCACCGCGTCGCTGAGGAGTTCTACCAGGCGCAGCTGGCCTCCCCCGAGGCTCATGCTGGCCGTACTTTCTTGGCTCAGCGTGGGTTCACTCAGGAGATGTGCCAGCACTTCGGCGTGGGCTACTCACCTCAGTCGTGGGATGCGCTGACTAAGCATCTGCGTTCGCGGGGCTTTACCGACGCCGAGATTCAGGCAGCTGGCCTGGCTTCCCAGGGTAATCGTGGCCTGTATGACCGTTTCCGCGGGAGGCTGATGTGGCCGATCCGTGATATTACGGGTGCGACCGTGGGTTTTGGCGCGCGGCGCCTGGATGATTCGGATAAGGATTCTCCCAAGTACCTCAACACGCCAGAGACCGCGATCTACAAGAAGTCGCAGGTGCTCTACGGCTTGGATTTGGCGAAGAAGGCGATCGCGGCTGACCGTAAGGTTGTCATCGTGGAGGGCTATACGGATGTCATGGCTGCGCACGTCGCTGGTGTGCCCTACGCGGTGGCGACCTGCGGCACGGCTTTTGGTTCTGAGCATGTGAAGATCGTGCGGCGTCTGCTGGGTGATGTGGCTGACCCGGCTGCCGGGGTGGTGCTGTCTTCTGGGCGGGCTCGTGGCGGTGAGGTGATTTTTACTTTTGATGGTGATGCTGCCGGGCAAAAGGCTGCGCTGCGCGCTTTCCATGAGGATCAGAATTTTGCCTCGCAGACTTTCGTGGCCGTGGAGAAGTCGGGGATGGACCCTTGCGATCTGCGCCTTGCGCGTGGGGATCAGGCGGTGAAGGCTCTGGTGGAGTCTAGGATTCCGCTGTTTGAGTTCGTGATTCGTTCGGTCATTGATCACGTTGATCTGCGCACGATGGAGGGGCGCGTGAGTGCGCTGCGTCAGTGCGCTCCGGTGGTGGCGGGCATTAAGGATCAGGCGCTGCGTCGGGAGTACACGCGTGAGCTTGCGGGGTGGTTGGGTATGGTGCCCAGCGGGTTGCTCTCAGGTGCGCTATGCCCTGCAGGCCAGCGGCAGTGGATCGGCGGGGTGGGAGTTTCGCCTCGCGAGGCAGGGCGCTGCCGGGGCTGGGAGTGGGTGCTGCTGGCGCTGATATGGCCCACGCTGGGCGCCCTGGGCCGACGCCTCGCCCGTCTGCCGGGCCGCGTCAGGCCGAGGGATCTGGTGACGCGCGTGGAGCGTCAGGCTTAAATGTTGTTCAGCGCAGGACCGATGGTTCGGGTTTTGAGGACCTGGATGGGAATGCTTTTAGCGTGCCGACCCACCGTGCGGTCCATGATGCAGTGCGGGCTGTGGGTGGCCTGGATGCTTTCTCTCAGATGCTCACCCAGGCGGAGGCCGCCATGGGCGTGGGTGAGGGCGCTGTTGTGGCTGCTACCCGCCATTTTGACGAGGCCGTACGCGACATGGCGGGTGACGTTGTTGGTGCGGTCATTACTGAGCTAGCTGTTGCGCCCCTGCCTCAACATGCGGGTGGGGATGTTCGAGCCTATAGCAGGGGCATGATGGCTGCGATGGTGCGCATGGATTTGACGCGCCGCACTGCTGACCTGCGGGCGCAGTTGCAGCGCCTTTCGCCTGAGGATGAGGGCTATGACGGGGTATTCCGTCAGCTCATGGTTATTGAGCAGCGCCGCCAGCGGTATTCGGGCTACGAGCGGGGCTGAGCTAGGGTCTCAGAATTCTGCATGAGTTGAGTCTTGGAACTTCCCCGTTGAAGACGCCCAATGGGACTAGGTCACGTTCATTAGATTATACAACTGAGTGAGATTTCAGGAATCCGTGACGTGCGTTGTGTCTGAAGATTACATACAATGCCTACCTACTTCGCATAGTATAACGACTAGCCGTCAAGATTCTTGAAGAATCGCGCAACTGGCCAACGCACAAAACCTTGAGACTCATAAGTAGCTCGCGCTGGGGCGTGGCCGCTATCGTCTCCAGTTTCGACCATGAGCATCTTCATACCAGCACTTCTTGCTCTGCTCACGGCACAGTTGATCAACTGCTGCCCAATTCCTCGTCGCTGATGAGTGGGGGCCACCGCAAGAACATAGATTTCGGCCATAGAATCTTCCGGGTGAATCCTTGTGCAAATCCAACCCACGGGGGTGTTGTCATCGAGAGCAACATCAACATTTTCTGGCTCCTGATCTAGCAAGGTGGAAAGATCAGCATGTAGCCTCTCTCTCCAGCCATTGGGATAGAAGGATCTGAATACAAACTCTGGAACTTCGTTAGCGGTAAGAGGAAAGACCGACTCCCAGGAGCTTATTGAAAGAGCAAGTATTGCTGTCCGGTACTCTGTGCGATACGGAATAATCTGAGGCATTTTATTTCCCTTTGAACCGTCCTGGGTTTTGTTCCTAGGCGGTGACTCGTAAATTGGGTGTGTTGGCACTGTGGGTGCGCCAGTAGTGGTTGTCGGTTTCTTGTGGAGTGCGGTACCCCAACTCAGAATGCAGCCGGGTGGTGTTCCACCAGTGGACCCAGCATAAGGTTTCCCATTCGACTTCGGCTAATCCTTCCCAGGTGTGGGAGTAGATCAGTTCACTTTTGTACAGGCCATTGACACTCTCGGCAAGGGCATTGTCATAGGAGTCTCCCACGCTGCCGGTGGACTCATCAATCCCCGCATCACGCAAACGCTCGTGGTAGGCAATGGCGACGCATTGGGAGCCGTGATCTGAATGATGGATCAAGCTCTCTAGGCTGCCTTTTGCGGTAGCGATCGCATGATTCAAAGCCTCCAAGGGCAGGGCTTCGGTGGTGAGGCGACTCTTGGTCGCCCAACCAACAATCTTCCTGCTGTAGACATCGGTAACAAACGCGGTGTACACGAAGCCAGTACGTGTTCTGACGTAGGTAATATCAGCCACCCACAACCGATTAGGCGCACTAGCCCGGAAATTGCGTTGAACCAGGTCGGGGCGAACATCAGGAGTCCTAGCAGGTTTGGTAGTGAGGGGTTTACGCCCGCGGATCACACCACGCACACCAGCCATTTTCATGAGGCGAGCTACCTGATCGCGACCAATAGTGTATCCGGCGCGTTTCATAGCGTGCCACATCCTACGCACACCATACACGCCATAATTCTCCCGGTGAATATCAATCATGATAGGGATGAGTTCGCAATCACGTAAAGACCGCTGAGAGGGCAAGCGCCTCTTAGCAGCGCGGTAACCACGCGCGCTCATAAACCCACCCATGCGGTGGTGAACCAACATTTGGCAGATGAACTCTACCCCGAAACGATCACGATGGATGTCGATAAAAGTGATCATTTCCTGGGTCGGGGGCCGAGTTCGGAGGCGAAAAAAGCCGAGGCAGCCTTGAGCAGTTCATTGACCTGACGCAGCTCAGCGTTCTCCCGTCGCAGACGCTTCACCTCGGCTGCTAGTGGTCCATTCCCATGGTCTTGATTCACCCCAGGATCGTGATACCACCGCCGCACAGTCTCATACCCCACCCCAAGCTTCTTGGCAATCACACCGATCGCTTTGGTTAATGACATCGTCTCATCAGCAGCCAACCGATCATTCACTAAACGAACAGCGCGCTGCTTAAACTCCACATCAAATTGCTTCGGCATAAGAACCATCCTTTCAGGCTTCACCCCGGAACAAAACCCAGGACAGTTCACGCAATCACGTTGACCGTGATCGCCTGCGCCCAGGTGACATCATTAGCTTCCGTCACAAGGGCACTAACCACTATCACCACATTGGCATCTACGCGGGCATCGATAGTTCCGGCCAGCGCCTCATGCTGCACGCCCCCACCTTCGGAGATGTTGTCTCAATCGTCCCCCTCGACACCAGATACTGGCAGAGCATGGACTGGGCAACGTTTAGGATCTAACCGATCTATCGAAGAATGGATTGACAAACATTTCCCACACAGACTATAGCGCCAAGGTGACACACCAGGGCATTTAGTAGTAACATATTGTGTGTGGAAATGAGATTCACGCCAAGCGCCTACCGGCACGGCATCAGTGAAGAAGACGCCAAGCACGCGGTGCTCCATTCGGTGGGGCGGGTTGAGCTTGCGGCACGTTACCCCTCAATCAAATCTTTCATGATGGTCGGCAAGCCCCATCCTCAAGCTCGGCACTATCTTGAGGTCGGAGTGGGGATGAGCGCCCAAGGCGAGTTCTACATCTTCCACGCAATGGAGGTCACCGACCTCTACCGCCATCTCATTCCCAGGGAGGACTCATGACACTATCCCCTCAAGAAGAGCAGATGTGGGCTGAATACGAAGACGCTGTAGCAAAAGGCGAAGTCGAAGTGATCGGAGAACCTGTTTTCCGAAACGGAGATACCGCTCTAACTGAAGATGAGCTACGCGAGATATTTGGTGTCGGGCGACCAAGTCTTGGTGCAAGTCATGCACGTGGAGAAGGCCGCTCACCCGTCATCCAGTTTTCTCTGACCCGAGAGGATAAAAAGCGACTAGAAGACTACGCGGCAAGCCACGGCATGAAGACATCACAGGCCGCACGTCACGCGGTACAGCTCATGTTGGCGAACGCGTGATCTAGCAGCAGCTGATAGGCAAGTGCCACCAATAGGCCATCCGAATTTTCCTCTGTGCCCACGCTTCCAATCTTGGAAGCGTGGGCACACCAATTTGTGGGGCGACACCACTGGGGTGTCGCCCCACAACGCTGTCGCCTCTGGGTTGAGATTTTTCCCTGTCTCGTGGACTTCCCATTATGGGCCTGGTGGCCCCCTTCGGGCCGTGGCGTCAAGACGTTCTCGAAGGCGCCACCGACCTTGGTCACATTTCCCTGACGTGAAATGCGAGGCACCAAAGGCGCTGACCAACGTCACTGGCCCCTTCTGCGCTGCGAACATTGACACCACTGCCACTAGGCCCTCCACGGGAGCCCTGTCCCCAAGACAGGGGACGCAGGCCAACGCGGCCTACTCACTCGCTCCCAAGGAGGTTAATCATGAAAACCGTCAAGCCTTACGTCGTTCTTACTGTCGCCTGTGACCGCATCCTGGGCTTCTATGAGACCTGGCAAGAGGCCGAAAGTGAAGCTCAACGTTTCGGTGCCTGCTCCTTCCCCTGCCAGCTCAGCGAAGGGGAACGCGTTAACATCGCCCGCATCAGAGTCCAAAAGTAAGGCAGTGTGAGGGGAGGGGGCGCCGCGCAAGGCGTTCCCTCCCCGGCTGTCATCTCACCCCACCAAGCATTTGTACTACAATTGCTGGGGAAGGGAGAATGACAGATGAGTAACACCGCATCTAAGGGTGGACGGCAACGGCTTGCTGGGACAGGCTCAGGGGCTTCCCCTAAACGTCAGGTCCGCCTCAGTGAAGACCTTAACTTTGAGCTTGACCGCGCGGCACGCGCAGAAGGATTGAGCGCAAGCGAACTCATTCGCCAAGCGATTACCGAACGACTGCGCCAGCATCGCCACCTTATGCAGGGCAGTTCTGCTGACTTCACTGATGATCCAGTTGTGCTCTATGACGTCATGTGTGAATCGCTCTATGCTCTCAAAGGTCACATGCTGACTCTCGCTGACAACGCGCCAAACGAAACCGTTGAGCAGTACTGGGTTGATCGCGTGGCCAGTATCCAGAAGGAGAAGGATGGTATCGATCCCGATGACATCGCCGCGATGCGTGAGCATACTGACCGGTGGGTGCAATTACGCGCCGATCTGGAGAACTCGTTTATTCTGCAAAGCTGACGCTCGTGACTGAAGGGTATTCTGAGGCGTTTGATCGCCTCAAGCGCGCAGAACTCGCCCGCCTTGCATCTGATACTCGGCCTGTCATGGTCAGCATTGGTGGTCAGCCGGGCGCAGCTGGGCTCACCCGAGGCTCATGCTGGCCGTACTTTCTTGGCTCAGCGTGGGTTCACTCAGGAGATGTGCCAGCACTTCGGCGTGGGGTATTCGCCTCAGTCGTGGGATGCGCTGACTAAGCATCTGCGTTCGCGGGGCTTTACCGACGCCGAGATTCAGGCAGCTGGCCTGGCTTCCCAGGGTAATCGTGGCCTGTATGACCGTTTCCGCGGGAGGCTGATGTGGCCGATTCGTGATATTACGGGTGCGACCGTGGGTTTTGGCGCGCGGCGCCTGGATGATTCGGATAAGGATTCTCCCAAGTACCTCAACACGCCAGAGACCGCGATTTACAAGAAGTCGCAGGTGCTCTACGGCTTGGATTTGGCGAAGAAGGCGATCGCGGCTGACCGTAAGGTTGTCATCGTGGAGGGCTATACGGATGTCATGGCTGCGCACGTCGCTGGTGTGCCCTACGCGGTGGCGACCTGCGGCACGGCTTTTGGTTCTGAGCATGTGAAGATCGTGCGGCGTCTGCTGGGTGATGTGGCTGACCCGGCTGCCGGGGTGGTGCTGTCTTCTGGGCGGGCTCGTGGCGGTGAGGTGATTTTTACTTTTGATGGTGATGCTGCCGGGCAAAAGGCTGCGCTGCGCGCTTTCCATGAGGATCAGAATTTTGCCTCGCAGACTTTCGTGGCCGTGGAGAAGTCGGGGATGGACCCTTGCGATCTGCGCTTGGCGCGTGGGGATCAGGCGGTGAAGGCTCTGGTGGAGTCTAGGATTCCGCTGTTTGAGTTCGTGATTCGTTCGGTCATTGATCACGTTGATCTGCGCACGGTGGAGGGGCGCGTGAGTGCGCTGCGTCAGTGCGCTCCGGTGGTGGCGGGCATTAAGGATCAGGCGCTGCGTCGGGAGTACACGCGTGAGCTTGCGGGGTGGTTGGGTATGGTGCCCAGCGGGTTGCTCTCAGGTGCGCTATGCCCTGCAGGCCAGCGGCAGTGGATCGGCGGGGTGGGAGTTTCGCCTCGCGAGGCAGGGCGCTGCCGGGGCTGGGAGTGGGTGCTGCTGGCGCTGATATGGCCCACGCTGGGCGCCCTGGGCCGACGCCTCGCCCGTCTGCCGGGCCGCGTCAGGCCGAGGGATCTGGTGACGCGCGTGGAGCGTCAGGCTTAAATGTTGTTCAGCGCAGGACCGATGGTTCGGGTTTTGAGGACCTGGATGGGAATGCTTTTAGCGTGCCGACCCACCGTGCGGTCCATGATGCAGTGCGGGCTGTGGGTGGCCTGGATGCTTTCTCTCAGATGCTCACCCAGGCGGAGGCCGCCATGGGCGTGGGTGAGGGCGCTGTTGTGGCTGCTACTCGCCATTTTGACGAGGCCGTGCGCGACATGGCGGGTGACGTTGTTGGTGCGGTCATTACTGAGTTGGCTGTTGCGCCCCTGCCTCAGCATGCTGGCGGGGGTTTGCGAGCCTATAGCAGGGGCATGATGGCTGCGATGGTGCGCATGGATTTGACGCGCCGCACTGCTGACCTGCGGGCGCAGTTGCAGCGCCTTTCGCCTGAGGATGAGGGCTATGACGGGGGATTCCGTCAGCTCATGGTTATTGAGCAGCGCCGCCAGCGGTATTCGGGCTACGAGCGGGGCTGAGCGGGGAAG
>NZ_CAHJXR010000002.1 GCF_903645355.1 Schaalia sp. Marseille-Q2122
CTGCTGACCTGCGGGCGCAGTTGCAGCGCCTTTCGCCTGAGGATGAGGGCTATGACGGGGTATTCCGTCAGCTCATGGTTATTGAGCAGCGCCGCCAGCGGTATTCGGGCTACGAGCGGGGCTGAGCGGGTAAGCGTGTGGGCAGGCATTGCGCTCGCGAGTCTGGAAGTTGCCTTGTAAAGACCTGGAATTGGCGTGTTTTGGGAGCTGCGGCACGCAGGCCTGCATTTGTGTACTACACTAATGACTCTGAATCGAAGAGAAGAGTGTGAGAGGAAAACAGATGTCGACGGCATCAGTCAAGAATCGTGGGCGCAAGCGCCTAGGGATTAAAGGAAGCGGCGCATCGCCCAAACGGCAGGTTCGACTGAGTGAAGAGATCAATGATCGTTTGGATGAAGAGGCCCGTCGGCAGGGAGTGACTGCCAGTGAGGTGATCCGTGAGGCGATCGATGCGAAACTGCGTGAGCTCGATGCTGTGCAAGAAGGGGAGGAGGTGTATTTCGCCCAAGATGGCGTGACCGTCTACGATGTCATGCTTGAAACAATGTATGCATTAGATGCCGTATTTACCCAGCTGTCATATGAAGCCCCTAATGAGGAGCAGCGAGAGTATTGGACTAATCGTTCGGTGCAGCTTATGGCAGAGAAGGACAGTGTTGGTCTTGATGACATCAGAGCAATGCGTGAATGCATGAAGCGCTGGGACCAAATTCGAACAGATATCGAATATGCGAAGGCGCTGATACTCTAGCCTAGTGAGTCGAGGCGTTATTGATCAAGCATTCTCTCGTCTGTATCAGACGAAGCTGCATTCTCTCAATAGTCAGGATAATCCTGTCATAGTGAGCGTTGGTGGACAGCCTGGAGCTGGGAAATCTCGGACGTTGACGAGAATGAAACGCGAGTATCAATCACGAGTGCCCCTCTTTGAAATAAACGGCGATTCGCTACGGATGTTCCACCCTGACTATCACTGGCTCATCAACGATCCTGACCCTGAAGTATATCCGCGTGAGACCGCAGAACTTTCGGCGGCTCTGGTTGAGCGTTCTTTGGACTGGGCGTGTGCGCATAGGGTGAGCGTTATTGTTGAAGGGACGATGCGGCGGCCTGAGGTTACTGTGGGAACGCTATCGACTTTTGCTTCTCATGGCTTTTCCACTCATTTGGTTGTCCTCGCTGTGCCGAGAGCTTTTTCATGGCAAGGATGTGTGATGCGATATATTGGCGCTCTTCACGAAAAGAAGCCCGCACGCTGGGCTCCTCTTGAAGCTCATGATGCCGCGTGGAGAGGAATTCCTCTGACAATTTCAGAAGCGATTGTCAGTGGGGAGATCGATAGACTAACAGTGATTCTTCGATCCGGGAGAGTCCTGTACGATGCGTATTCGGGGGAGGAACCTTTTTCTAAAGAGGAAGTGCTCGCAGCACTTGAAGTGGGGCAAAAATATGGGACTGCTAGCGAAATGGCTGTCTGGAGAGCTAATCAGAGGCGTATTCAGGCAGTAGCGCCTCTCCTGAATGAGAATATTAGGCAGGAAGCGTCCTTTGTCTTTGAAGTTCCAGAAGTTCGGCAGTGGCGGTGATAAGGCCTGAATGTCGTACGGTGCCCCCAGCGGGGCTCGAACCCGCGACCCACGGATTATGAGTCCGCTGCTCTAACCGACTGAGCTATGAGGGCCCTTCTAGGGTACAGGGTGCAGGCCGGGATATTGAAAACGTGTGAAGCTGTGTCTTTGGGGTGGGGCGTAGTGGACTTGCCCGCTATGCACGTCGTTTTCAAGGACTTCTCAGTATTTGAAGGTACTCTAATGGCATGAGTCCCTTATCTGCACCAACACCTGTTTCTCGACATCTGCCTTCCTTTGATCGTTCAGCTCCGGCAGCTGAAGTTGAGTGCGATCAGTGGGTGGTGGCTGGTCGGCACGCGTTGATTCTCGCCTCAGAGCAGGGCGTGAGGGATTCAGGTATGTGGTACGAGGTTCAATCCGCCCGTTGGAATGGTGAGGATCGCAGCTTGCGGATTGCGTGGGTTGACCCGCAACGGGCAGCGTGGAAGCTCCACACGGTCACAGAAGATCCCGCCGATTTCATGCGGGCAATGACCGAGGCTGTCGATCACTCAATGGTGATGCATAAGCAGATCGTCGTAGAGAACGGTACGAAGGTGGTTGCGCAGATCCGCCGCCGTGAAGATGGTCACCTTTTCTCGATTTTGACGGCAGATGGCCCCCTGAGTCGCGAGGGTCAGGCTCAAGCTGACGCCCTCGAACGACGTCTTCGAGAAGGGGTTGGCCTCGACTAGAACGCCAGTAAATGGCCTGATTGCAGGGAAAAACCTTCGGTGAGGCGAGCGCCACATTTATGGATTTGCGTTGCCTCCCAAAAACTCGCTATATTCATTCCTGCAATCCTGCGTAGCTCAATGGCAGAGCATCCGACTGTTAATCGGACGGTTGTTGGTTCGAGTCCAACCGCAGGAGCCACAAAAACCCCGGCCAGACGGCCGGGGTTTTACTTTTCCTTCGATGTCCCGCTCTGAAACCCCGCAGAATGTGAAAAATCAGTGTAAAAAAGCTGAGAAAACGTTGGTAGGATCTGGGTGTTCCATCATCTTTTTCCTTCCGTTCCGGAGGTTCGTGTGAGTTCATCCTCGCAAGAGGTAAGGCTAACCACCCGGTCAGCCCCCTCGCTTCGCCGCATGATGCGCCTCATCGCCATCCCCTTAATCTCTGCCATTCTCGTGACCATGGCAGTCATTACGCCCGCATCCCCGGCCCACGCCTCAAACACGCCAGGCCCGCAAGCTCAAAGCCTGTGGCAGCAGGTCAGGAGCGAGTACACAAGCGCGAGCTACCGTGAAGCAATCGACACGATGTCGGTCTACATCGGCAACAGTGCTCGAACAGAACTCATCGCACTCCTCAAAGCCGAAGGCATCACCTCTCCCACCGAAGAGCAGATCCGCACAAAAGCTCAGGAACGATTCGCAGCAGAGCTTGGACTCCAGCGAGCATTCGACGCGCTCAACGGGCAACTCGACACCCTCATGCCTCGGATCATCCAAGCATCCGAACCCGGACGGGTGTCCGCCGCCGACCTGCGCCGTGACAAGCTCCCTATCCTTCTCGGCTTGGCCTACCTCACCCACTACTACGGCTTCGAGGTCAAGGGCGAGCGCGTCTATGACCTTCTCATCGACAAAGCGCCCGAATTCGATTTCCGCTGGAAAAAGATCCTCGCTCTGCTCGCAGCGATCGGCCGGGGCGGCCAAACCGGACTCATGGCAACCCGCACCGAGGAAACCTACACTCGCCACCTCAGCCCCATTACCGGGCAGGCAAATATCACCGAGCTCATCACCCACCTGCTCACCTCCCGAGGTGACACCAGGACACCCGATGAATGGCTCCGGAACCAGACACCAGCAGTGATCGAAGAAGTCGGCTCCACCTCACTGTTCTCCAAGTTCGCCAACCGCAGCCAACCCTTCAATCTGCTGAGGAACTATCTCCTGCCGCTCATGGCCATTGAATCCGGCAGTGTCTACGTGGCAAGCACGGAGCAGACCGTACAATTTGGTCTGACCAGCACCTATGGCGGCGCCGACAACCCGCGCCTACGCCCCTTGATTCGACAAACCTTGGCCGAGCAACAAGCCTTTTGGGATTTCTGGTCGCGCATGTCGCAGACCTTCGACCAGGTCGACAAGCAAGGACGCGGTCACGTCGTCGTCCTCGACACCATGAAACGCGGCGAAGAAACCGGAAACACTCCGCGTGAACGCTGGTCGCCTCGCTATGGCGATGCGGCAGACCCGGGTGTGCGTGACTTCTTCTCGCCCCTGTATCTGTACACGGACTACAAGAACTTCCAAGCTCACGCGACCGGCAAGACCGGCATGCGTTTCTACTCCCAAGATGCTCTGGGCCAGCCGGGCGTGAACACCTACACCCACGAACTGACCCACATCTACGACGAGACCATCTGGTTTAACGGACATGGGCGTCGCCCGAGCACCGGCCCGGAGGACTTCGCCCGAGGCCTGTACGAGACGGAGAATAACACTCCCGGCGCGAAGGAAGGTTACTACACCCCCTACTTCAGCCTGAATACCGCCTATGAGCTGGGCGAAGGTCGCCTGCAGAACGCCTCACCGACACGCTTCCAGCAGCCCGGTGACGTGAAGGATTACATGAGTGGCCTCATGGACGTGCTGTATTCCCTGGACGCCATGGAGGCTCGCAGCATCCTCAAGCAGGCGCCAGACAAGCGCGCGATTGCGCTGAACAAGGTCAGTCTTGAGCCTGACAACAGGCACCCTGGTGCTTCCTTCGATACCTTCTCGCGGATCAGCATTGACGAGGCAACCGCCCTGAAGAGCCTTGAGGACATGATTGACCTTGGCGCGGTATCGGGCCGTCTGCTGCCCAAGGGGCGCGCCAGCTCAACGGTGTCGGTGGGCCGGAACGATTACGTGATCGTCCCCCTCTTTGAGCCCATTTATGCTGGCATGCAAAATGATGGCGGCAATGTGGGCGGTGTCCTCTTGCGTCGCTACGCCCATGAGCTTCTCGCCGAATACGGTTGGGAGAAGGGCCTGATCGCCTATGTCTCCAATCAATACCCCAATGACGGCACTGCCTTGACGGCGATCCTGAGCGATCACGGTGGCTCTATGGCCGCCTTCAAGAAGGCCATGTTTGAGCGCCGCGTGAACAAGCTCGAGCAGTTGGCGCCCATCCCTGGTTTCGCTAATGCGCAGGCCATGCAAGAGGCGATGGACAGGGCTGTTGCTGATGACATTGCGCAGATGGAGGGCAATATCGCCCACCCGCGTCCTCACACCGCATTCGCCGCTGACGTGCTGGCGACGCGCGCCCTCAAGCAGCGCATCCTCCAGGCATACATTGCTCAGACCCAGGATTTTAGGACGTCGATCTACTCTGATCGCATGGTCTGGGTCGCTCCGATCGCAGGTACCCTCACCTTGCGCGAGGGGACGCACTCTCGTCCCTTTAGCGGTGAGGACTTCAGCGTGCAGGTCACGCCGCGCCCCGATAACGCCGAGGGCGCATATTCGGGCATTCCCGAGGCCCTCGTCAAGGTCAGCGAGGACGGGCGCTTCGATCTGGGTTCGTGGACCTTCACGCGCCCTGGGACCTACGAATTCACGGTCACGCAGGTGCCGGGTGGCCGCGGCGATGTCACCCACGATCCTGAACCTGTCACGGTCGTTGTCACCGTAGCCGCTCCGGCTGCTGACGTTGCACTGCCACCTGCCGAGAACGGTGTGGTGCGCCTGACGCCGACCGTCTCCTTCCGTAAGGCGAAGGCCGAGGCCGCCGCCCTCACTTTCGCTAATGCGATCAAGGAACGTCGCGCTCAGGTGAGGCCGGAGGTTTCGGTGAGCTACCGGAACGAGGCAGGCGCTGCCCTGCCGACGGACGCTCAGGGCTTTGCCTTCACCGTCGAGTCTGATCCGGCCAATGATGCTACCGGCCATAGCCTCGTGTCGGCCGAGCCGATCCTTTTCGTGCAGGGCCGCGCACAGCTTCCGGCGATCTCTTTCACGAAGCCGGGCACCTACCTGTTCCGTTACCGTCAGGTCGTGGGCGAGCAGGCCGGTGTCACCTATGATGCGACCCCTATCGTCCAACGACTGGTGGTTACTCCGTCGGATGCGGATCCGACAGCGTTCGTCGTGACCAGTACTCTCACTCGTCAGGACGTGCCGGTGGAGCGGATCGAGTTCGATAATCGCTACACCGCTCCTGCTCCGCCGCCGCATGTGCCCGTTGAGGGTGAGGATCGCCAGACGGTTGAGGTGGCGATCCCGATTGAGGATGAGTTTATTGACGATCCAGAGATGTTCGTCAACACCACGAAGGAGGTCTTCGCTGGTGTGGAGGGGCGCAAGAGCGTGACCACTATTCAGCCCACGCGCGATGGTGTGCCCTATGGTGAGGCTCGCGTCACTGAAACGGTGACGACCCCCATGCAGAAGCGTCAGATTAAGCGGGGTGTGAAGCCGATTCCGGTTGCCGGTGAGCAACGCTCGGTTCGTACTGAGAAGATCCCGGTAGTCGATGAGGTGATCCTCGATCCGACCTTGCCCGTTGGCGTGGAAGAAGTGATTCGCGAGGGCGTGGCCGGCGAGGTGCGTATCACCATCATTCAGCCCACGCTTGACGGCCGACCCGTGGGTGTGGCTCGCGAGAAACGTGAAGAGGTGCGCGCGATGCTTACCCGCCAGGTTAAGCGCGGCACGAAGGTTGTGCCGGTGCCTGGTGTGACGGATCCGGTTGATCCGGCGGCGCCCGATTCGCCGGCGAAACCTGAACCTCCGGCGAAACCTGAACCTCCGGCGACACCTGAGCCTCCCGCTGCACCTGGGGGCTCTGAGGAGCATAGCCCTGCCCTGAAGCTGTCGGAGAAAGCTCTTCCTGCGGGCGCGCAGTTTGAGGCCGTCGGCGCGGGCTTCCTGCCGGGAGAGACCGTTTCCTTGTTCCTCCATTCGACCCCGATCCATCTCATGGATGTTCAAGCAGATGCGTCGGGAGCGTTCCGTGTCCTTCTGACGCTGCCTGCTGGCGCGAGTGCGGGTGCGCATCATGTTCACGCGGTGGGGAAGACAAGTAGCCGCGTGGTTGAGACCCCGGTGACAGTCAAGGAAAGCTCGCCTGCAAAGGATGTTCCTGCGCGGCCTTCCGAGGCCGGTCAGGAGAAGGAGAGCGTTACGGCCGCAGGTACGGTGGTTCCCCATCGGAATACTGTTTCGGCGAAGGGCTTGGCTTCCACGGGTGCCTCTACGTTCGCTGTGGTTGCTTGTGCGGCTCTGCTGCTTGGGGTGGGCTCGACCCTGAGGACTCGGCGACGTTCCTGAGCGTTTGCTCAAGGGATTGCTGATAGACGCACTGAGTGCCTCGACCCAATTGGGTCGAGGCACTCAGTGCGTCCGGCCAGCTGTGTGTTAGCCCTGGCGCGCCTTGAGGCGCGGGTTTTTCTTGTTGATGACGTAGGTGTGGCCGCGTCGGCGCACGACCATTGACCCTGGCTGCTTGGCCAGGGAGCGGATGGATGCTCGAACCTTCATGGTGGTGTCCTTCGTGTCGGAATGGTCAGTTCTGGCGCTGTCCGTAGCGGGCGTAGAACTTCTCCACGCGGCCTTCGGTGTCGATGAGGCGCTGGCGTCCCGTCCAGAAGGGGTGGGAGGCGGAGGAGATTTCAATATCGACAACGGGGTAGGTGTTGCCGTCTTCCCATTCAATGCTCTGATCGGAGGTCATCGTTGAGCGCGTGAGGAACTGGAAGTTCGCTTGGCGGTCGCGAAAGACGATGGGGTGGTAGTCGGGGTGGATATCGGGTTTCATCGTGTTCTTTCAGGTCTGAGGTGTGCGCTTCTCTGTCGTATGACGAGGTTGACGCCTCGCCCTCGTGATGCGTGAAGGGGGACGTCGGGGGAGGGGAGGGCTTACCAGGAGGACTTGGTGACGCCGGGCAGCTCGCCACGCAGGGCGGCCTCGCGGAACTGGACGCGCGAGAGGCCGAACTTGCGTAGGAACCCGCGGGGGCGTCCGTCGCTGGAGCCTCGGTTGCGCAGGCGGGTGGGGGAGGCGTCGCGAGGCAGGGCGTGCAGGGCAGTCATGGCGGCTGCGCGTTCCTCGGCGGACAGGTGAGGGTTGATGCTGTCTCGCTTGAGTTGGGAGCGACGCAGGGCGTAGCGTTCGACGACGGCTGCGCGTTGCTCATTGCGGGCGATCTTGGATTTCTTTGCCATTAGCGGGTCTCCACGAATTCAATGTGCCGACGGACAATGGGGTCATATTTGCGGATGCGCATACGGTCAGGGGTGGTGCGTCGGTTCTTGCGGGTGACGTAGCGGTATCTGGTGCCTGCCGTGGATTCCAGGGTGATGATGGGGCGCAGGGCGGTTGTTTTTTGTGCCATTAGAAGCGTTCTCCTCGTGCGCGCATTTGGGCGACGACGGCTTCGATGCCCTGCTTGTCGATGGTTTTAATGCCGCGGGTGCTGACGGTGATGGTGATGTGGCGGCCCAGCGAGGGCACCCAGTAGCGCTTGCGTTGGACGTTGACGTCCCAGCGGCGGCGGGTGCGCCGGTGGGAGTGGGAGACGTTGTTGCCAAAGGAGGGCTGTGCTCCTGTGACTTGGCAGTAGTTGCTCATAGTGGCCTTTCTGACGTTGGCGTTTTCGCCCTACCTCTGTTTTACTAATGATAATCATTATCATCAAGTCAGGAAAGTGAGAGGTTGACCGCATATGCACCTCAGCGTCCTCACCAGCCTTCACCCCCTCATGCGCGACATCACCGCCCTTACCCTCCACGGCGCCTGCCACACGCTCAGCGTCGAACTCACCGCTCATAGCGTCATCCTCACCCTCACCACCCCCGAGGGAGACTCCGGCAGCGAAGAAATCCCCCTCGCCCACCCCTGCGTCACCTGCTCCATGCGCGAAGGCATCCTGCCCGCCATCATCGAACTCGCAGACCTCGGCTGCGAACGCCTCCTCCTCGCCCTCCCCGCAGCCATCGAAGCACTCAGCCTCGTCCCCACACTCGCCGACATCATCGACTCTGAAGAACTCCCCATCAGCCTGCGCGCCGTCGCGCACAGCGTCGACGTCACCACCGCCTGCGAAGACCTCCTCTCCCACACCCTCCTGCACGACAAGGGTCTAGCCGTCATTGACGAGGACGAACGCTGCGCCGGGGAAGTCCTCATGGTCTCCCTCGGCTACGCCGACATCATCATCGCCCTGGGAGAGGACCCCGCAGGCTCCGACCTCGTCGAACACCTACGCCCCCTCGACACCCTCCGCATCAACACCCTCGAAGAACTCACCGCAGAACTCCTCTTCGAACACCGCCACGACGCCAACGACGCCATCGGACGCATCCACCCCACCAGCACCCAAGCATGGGGAGGACCCACCGACAACGGCGTATGGACCCTCGACCTCCACTCCGAACGGCCCTTCCACCCCGAACGCCTCGCCCAATGGGCCAAAGAACTCAGCGCCGCCGACATCTGCGCACGCGGCTGCTTCTGGCTGCCCTCACGACCCCGCCAAATCTGCACCTGGGAAGCCAACGGGCCCTCAGCCTCGGTCGGACAAGCAGGCATATGGACCGAAGATCCCTTCACCCACCTGATCCTCACCGGAAACGCAAGCCCCGAACGCCAAGAAGAAATCGCCCAAACCTTCCAGCGCATCCTCATGACCGAAGAAGAAATGGCCACCGCCCTCGACTGGGTAGGGGCCGCCGACGGCCTCGACACGTGGTTCCCCGCCGACGACTAAAACCCGCCGCGCACGAGCTCAGGCACGCCCAAGCATTCGCACCACAGGAGCGCACCTAGCGGGCAAGCAAGGCCGCCACGTCGGCAGAAGAGAGAACGGAGCGCCACTGCTGCACATCAGCAAGCAAGAGCTCCACACCAAGAGCGCTCACATACTCCGAAGACGACAAGGCCAGAGCAATATCAGCAGCAACGACCTGCTGAGCCAGAGATGAAGCGTTCGACGCCTCCAGTTCGCAGCGCAGCTGGCGCTCATCAGTAGCGCCCTTGCTCAGCAGCTCCGTCGAACGCGTGAGCAGAGCATCAGCATAGAGCTCTGCATCACCCACCGGAGCAACAGCAATATCCATGTGGGGAAGGGTTTGAGCAACGCAATCCCAGGTCCGAACAGCCGCAGTTGCCTCAGGGGAAGCAGCCAGAGCCTCGCGCAGGGATTCACTGAAGCTCTCCTGGGCTTGCAAATCTGCCCACTCCGAAGACAAATCCTCAGCAGACAGCGCCCAGGCGGTAGCTGGGGCACTGGAGGGGTGGGCCTTGAGTTGAGCTGCACGCTCAATGAGGGTGCCCAACTGGGCGGGAGAATCCTCAAGATCAACCCCATAGGCCTGAGCAAGCGCCCACGCATCCATTGCGCGACCAGCAGCAAGAGTCACCACCGGAACCGCCTGCTCCTTCGTGACAGCCTCAGGGGAGGTGCGGTGAGCGGCCAGCACACTCGTCATATCGTGGCGGGCAGTCGCCTCCAGCCACTGCGCGAAAGCCGCAGGGGACAGAGGCGCCTCAGCGACCGGGGTCGGCATCTCAACGAGTGACTGGGGTGTGTCAGCAGGCCAGGGCTCCCACAATCCACCAATCGTCTCCAGACGAGCCTGCGCCCCCTCAACCAGGGCTGAACTAGCGCTCTGGCAATCTCCGCACGCACTCGCCTTGGAGGAAAGCTGGGTGGCGCGCTCCACACTGGCGGCCTCGTGACGGGCCACCTGGTCGCGAAGGGCAGCGGCCTCGTTCATCTCGGGCAGGGGAGTGATCGTGGGAACGAGGGTGGCGCAGGCGCCCAGGGACGCTGCGCAGAGCACGGCAAGCGCCGCCCGCCCCAAGGAGCGTCCGAGCTGTGCCGACGAGGGCGCCGCAAACGCGCCAGAGGATGACAGGGGACGATTCGCTGCTGGGGAAGGGGATGCTGAGACACTCACCCGTCGATCATCCCACGCTCAACGCGAGTACCATGGGAGGTTAGCGTGTGTCGCCAACGAACAATGAGGAGCATCCCATGGCTCACAGCCACAATTCTGAACGACTCGAAGCCCTTCTTGCCGGGGTCGTGGCAGAAAACGGGCTCGAACTTGACGCTGTCATCGAAGCCAAGCAGGGGACGATGGCCCTCGTTCGCGTCATCGTTGATGCCCCCGAAGGGCAAACAGGAGTGGACTCCGACCGCCTCGCCGAGGTCTCCCGCGCCGTATCGAAGGCCATGGATGTGGCAGATCCCATTGACGGTGAATATCTGCTGGAAGTCTCCACCCCCGGCGCAGAACGCGAACTGACCCAACCACGCCACTGGCGCAAGCAGATTGGCCGCCTCATCCGCGCCAAGATGCGCGACGGCTCCACCCTTCAAGGGCGTCTACTTGAGGCCGATGAGGAACACGCGACACTTGATGTTGACGGCGTTTCGACTACTATTTCCTACGCAAACGTGAAGAAGGCGCGCCCGCGCGTCGAATTGAACTCGGAGGAGTGAGGCGACCGTGGAAATCGATATGACAGCACTGCGCATGGTCGAGCAGGAAAAGGGCGTGTCCCTGGAAACCCTGGTCGACGCCATTGAAGAAGCGCTGCTCAAGGCCTATCACAATATCCCTGGCGCCATCAGCCAGGCCCGCATCGAAATCGACAAGCGCACCGGCCGCGTCACCGTCATGGCCACCGAAGAAGACGATGACGGTAATCCCATCGGCGAATTCGATGACACCCCCCGCAACTTTGGCCGCATCGCCCAGGCCACCGCGCGCTCGGTCATTATGCAGCGCCTGCGTGACGCTGACGACGCCCGCGTGCTCGGCTCCTTCGCCGACCGCACCGGCCAGATCGTCACCGGCGTCGTCCAACAAAGCCGCGCTGGCGGCCTGACCATGGTCAAACTCTCCGAGGACGTCGAGGGCGTGCTGCCCGACCAAGAAAAGGTCCCCGGCGAAACCTACCGCCATGGCGACCGCATCCGCGCCTTCGTCGTCTCCGTTGAACGCACCGACCGCGGCGCCCGCATCACCCTCTCGCGCACGCACCCGGGCCTTGTCCTTGGCCTCTTCCAGCGTGAAGTGCCCGAAATTCAAGAAGGCCTCGTCACCATTAAGGCCATCGCCCGCGAGGCCGGACACCGCACGAAGATCGCCGTCGCCGCACAGCGTGAGGGCGTCAACGCCAAGGGTGCCTGCATTGGCCCCATGGGCGCTCGCGTGCGCACTGTCATGAACGAACTCGGTGGCGAAAAGATCGACATCGTCGACTGGTCCGCTGACCCAGCACGTTTCGTCGCCAACTCCCTCTCGCCCGCCCGCGTGACCCGCGTGGTTGTTCACTCCGTGGAAAATCAGACGGCCACAGCAATCGTGCCCGACTTCCAGCTGTCCCTGGCCATCGGTAAGGAAGGCCAAAACGCCCGCCTTGCCGCCCGCCTGACCGGCTACCACATTGACATCCACTCTGACACGGAAAACGGCGAAGAAATCGCCGCGTCGCGCACCTCAATGCCTGATGACGTGACCAGTCGCTCACAGTCGATGAGTGAGATGCCTGAAGACCTGGGCTAAACTAAGGAAATTGTGTGCCCGCATATTGTGAAGGACCGTTCACAAACATCCGCCCCGCGGACTGCTGCTGAACGAGAGGCTGAGGGTCACCCACCGGTGACACCGCAGCGCACCTGCGCAGGATGTGGGGGCAAAACCTCGCGAAACATGCTGATTCGCGTGGTTGCCGACGCTGACCTCCACCTCGTGGTGGATAGGCAGCGAGCACTACCCGGCCGAGGCGCATGGGTGCACCCCGCACCCGAGTGCGTGGCCGGAGCCAAGCAACGACGGGCACTGCCTCGTCTGCTCAAACTTCCCGTCGGCGCACCAGCGCCCACCGAGGAATTTTGGCACGAGCTCGCCCTCGCGGCACTGTCAGAGGCGCCACCGGCGCCTACGCATGAGTAATGGAAGCGGGTTGGAAGCTGATGGGCACCCGATGAGTACCCAGCGATGAGCTGCCAGCAATATCAGTGACGCGTCTCCTGTTTGGAGGGAGACGCCCCCGAACAGGAGAAAAGTGGCAAAAACGCGTGTCCACGAGCTCGCCAAGGAGCTCGGAATCACCAGCAAGGAACTCCTTGCACACCTCGAACAAGCAGGCGAGTACGTCAAGGCGGCCTCCTCTGCCCTCGAGCCCCCCGTCGAACGAGCAGTGCGCGAACACTACGCCGCGCAGGCCCCCAAGGCTGAAGCAGCCAAGGAAGAAGCAAAGCCCGCTAAGAAGGCCGCTTCCCCCAAGCCTGCTCCCGCCAAGAAGGCTGCAGCACAGGCAGAGCCCACCGAGGCACCCGCCGACAAGAGCAGCGCCGACAAGCCTGCAGACAAGCCCGCTGCCCCGGCACAAGAGGCTCCTGCAGCAGCAGACAAGAAGCCTGCCGCCCCCAAGCCCGCCCCTCGCGCTGCCGCGAAGAAGGCTGAAGCCCCGAGGCTCCCGCCCCCAGCCCCAAGCCTGCCGCAGGCGCGCTCCCGGCCCGGCCGCGCCCCGGCGCACGCCCGCAGGCCCCGCCCAGCCTACGCATCCTCCCAGGGCATGCCTCGCCCCGGCGGTTCCGGCGGTCCTCGCCCCGGCCCCCGTCCCGGTGGCTCCGGTGGCTCCGGTGGCCCGCGCCCAGGCGGCGCTGGCGGTCCTCGCCCCGCTCAGGGTGAGCGTCCTGCACGTCCCGGCGGCTCCGGTGGCGCTCCTCGCCCCGGTGGCGGCCGCTCCGCTGGTCCTCGCCCCAACCCGGGCATGATGCCCGGCCAGGCAAACTTCGCTCGCCCCGGCGGCGATCGTCCCGCACGCCCCGGTGGCGGCGCTGGCGGCGGCCGCGGCCGCGGTGGCGCTCCTCGCCCCGGCGCAGGTGGCCCCAGCGCTACCGCAGGTGCTGGTGGCGGCTTTGGCGCCCCCCGTTCGGGTGGCCCCGGTGGTCCCGGCGGCGGTGCAGGTCGCGGTGGACGCGGCTCCACGCCCGGCGCATTCGGTCGTGGCGGCGGTGGCCGCAGCCAGCGCGGACGCAAGTCGAAGCGCGCGAAGCGTCAAGAGTTCGAGCAGCAGAATGCACCCACCATTGGTGGCGTGTCGATTCCTCGCGGCAACGGCCAGGAAATCCGCATCCGCCAGGGTGCATCCCTTGCTGACCTCGCTGAAAAGATCAACGTCAACCCCGCGGCGCTCGTGACCGTCCTCTTCCACCTGGGCGAAATGGCAACCGCCACCCAGTCCCTGGATCAGGACACCTTCGAAGCACTCGGCGCTGAACTGGGCTACGACGTTAAGGTTGTCTCCCCCGAAGACGAGGACCGCGAACTCCTCGAAACCTTCGACATCAACCTTGAGGCTGAAGAACTCGACGATATCGAGAACATGCAGCCCCGCCCGCCGGTCGTCACCGTCATGGGTCACGTCGACCACGGTAAGACCAAGCTCCTTGACGCGATCCGTCACACCGACGTGGTCGACACTGAGCATGGCGGCATCACCCAGCACATCGGTGCCTACCAGGTCACCGTCAACGTTGAGGGCAAGCCCCGCCCCATCACCTTCATCGATACCCCCGGTCACGAGGCCTTCACCGCTATGCGTGCCCGTGGCGCTAAGGTCACCGACATTGCCATCCTCGTTGTCGCCGCTGATGACGGCGTCATGCCTCAGACCGTGGAAGCAATCAACCACGCTCAAGCGGCCGAGGTGCCCATCGTTGTGGCCGTCAACAAGGTCGATAAGGAAGAAGCCAACCCCGACAAGATCCGCGCACAGCTCACCGAGTACGGCCTCGTGGCCGAAGAATACGGTGGCGACGTCATGTTTGTTGACGTGTCGGCCAAGCAGCGCAAGGGTATCCACGACCTCCTTGAGGCCGTGCTGCTGACCGCTGACGCCTCGCTGGAACTGTCGGCCAACCCCGATACTGACGCCCGTGGTGTGGCCATTGAAGCCAACCTCGACAAGGGCCGCGGCGCTGTGGCAACCATGCTCGTGCAGCGCGGTACCCTCAGCGTTGGTGACGCCATCGTCGTGGGTTCCTCCTACGGCCGTGTCCGCGCCATGTTTGATGACGACGGGAAGTCGGTTGAGCAGGCTGGCCCCTCCTGCCCCGTGCAGGTGCTCGGCCTGACCTCCGTGCCCCGCGCAGGCGACTCCTTCCTGGTTGCCCCCGATGACCGCACCGCGCGCCAGATCGCTGACAAGCGTGAAGCCGCCGAGCGTCAGGCTCTGCTGGCCAAGCGTCGCAAGCGCGTCTCCCTCGAGGACTTCGATAAGGTCCTCAAGGAAGGCGAGGTTGATACCCTCAACCTCATCATCAAGGGTGACGTTTCCGGTGCTGTGGAAGCCCTGGAAGACTCCCTGCTGCGCATCGAGGTTGGCGACGAGGTCGCACTGCGTATCATCCACCGCGGTGTGGGTGCCATTACGCAAAACGACGTCAACCTGGCAACCGTCGACAACGCCGTGATCATCGCCTTCAACGTCCGCCCGGCCGAGCGCGTTCAAGAACTCGCCGACGCCGAGGGCGTGGAGATCAAGTACTACAACGTCATCTACTCCGCTCTGGACGACGTGGAAGCCGCGATGAAGGGCATGCTCAAGCCGATCTACGAAGAGGTCGCACTGGGCAGCGCCGAGATTCGTCAGGTCTTCCGCTCCGGCAAGTTCGGCAACATCGCGGGCTCTATCGTTCGCTCGGGCACCATCAAGCGCGGCACCAAGGCCCGCCTGGTGCGCGACGGCGTTGTGGTGGCAGAGAACCTCTCTATCGAGTCCCTGCGCCGCGAGAAGGACGACGTCACCGAGGTCCGCGAGGGCTACGAGTGCGGTATCACCCTGGGCTACAAGGACATCGCCGAAGGCGATGTCATTGAGACCTGGGAGATGCGCGAAAAGGCTCGCGACTGATCGGTCGCTATCGGCTGATCGCCAGTGGTGTCCGCCGGTGGGCGGATGACACTGAGCGTCCCTAGCACATGGTGCCCCGCCAACCCAGTTTTCCGGGCTGGCGGGGCACCGCACCACTTAAAACACCGCAGATAGTTGAGACACCTTCTGGGGTGTTGACAAGGAAGGAGGCACTCGTGGCTGACGAATCGCGCGTGCGCAAGGTTCAAGATCGTATTCACCAGACCGTGGCCGGTATGCTGGGCCGCCGCATTAAAGACCCTCGCCTGGGTTTTGTCACTATTACTGACGTGCGCGTCACCGGTGACCTCCAGCACGCCTCGATCTTCTACACCGTCTTCGGTGATGAGGAGGAACGCAAGGGCACGGCTCGTGCGTTCGAATCCGCCAAGGGCATTATCCGCTCTGAGGTGGGCAAGGCCCTGGGTATCCGCCTGACCCCCACCCTGGAGTTCATCCTCGACGCCCTGCCTGAAACTGCCGCCTCCCTGGAGGATGTGCTGACGGCTGCCCGCCTGAAGGACGCTCAGATCGCTGAGCTGGCTGAAGGCGCGTCCTACGCCGGTGAGGAGGACCCCTACCGTCATCCCGAAGAGGATGAGGACTGGGATGAAGACGAGTGGGATGACGAGGACGAAGAGTGGGACGAGGACGAGGCTGCTGAGGAAGACGGCCTCGAAGAGGACGTTGACACTGACGACAGTGATGATGATTCTCAGGATGCCGAATCGGACGAGGATCTCGACTGAGGGGTGGCCTCGGCAAGCGGCGCTGATCTCAGCAAGCGGCGCCGGCCTCGACGGACGCCACTGACCTCAGCAAGCGGCGCCGACCTCGACGGACGTCACTGATCTCAACAAGCGGCGCCGGCCTCGGCATGCGGCGTCGGCCTCGACAAGCGGCGCAGGCCTCGACGGACTGGCTCCCGTGAACTGAAGCCGCCCCCAAGTCAATACTGCTGACTCACTGATGCTCTGCCGTACTCCCCACATTCGGGAGTGCGGCAGAGTCATTTTCTCTGGGGTGGGCACGAGGGGCAAAGGAGGAGAGTCACCTGCTAGCCTCAAAAGGCATCCTGTTATTGAAAGACTGGAAAGGATCACTGTGGCTCCGTTTCTTGACTCGCTGAAGAACTTTTTCTCCCGCTCTGTGCGAGGCATTCCTCCAACTCCTGAAGAGCACGCCGCTGAGGAAAGTTCTTTCCGCAGGCAAAGGGCGGAAAGCGTCACGGCTTGGGGAAGCGCAATGTCTTCGGACAGTGCTCGTGTGGAGGCGAGTCTGAGTGCGTCACCCATGGGTGGCCTTCCGGCAGATGCCCTTGTCGACATGACGCTCAAGGATGCTGGCGAGAGCCCTGCGAAGGTGATCGAGGTCATGATGGCAGCCTCTGGCATGAGCCTTATTGAGGCAAAGGCCTGCGTTGATAGCACCCCCGCTGTTGTTCTTCGCGCAGTGAGGGCAGACGAGGGACGTCAGTTCGCGCGCGAGGTGTCCATGGCCGGAGGGACGACCATATTGGCTCCGGCTGAAAGCGCCGTAACCTCCGATGTAGCTGTGTCTGATGCTGTGCCCGATGCTCTGGCTGATCTTCCGGACGATGCCGTTGCGGACCTGGTGTTGCGCGCGGTGGGCGCCGCGCCTGTGGCGGTGGTGAAGGCATTGTTTGCCCACTGTGGATGTGACCTGAAAGGGGCGAAGGACCTTGCCGATCAGGCGCCTGTCACCGTCATGGAGGGCGCATCGCTGGAGGTGCTTGTTCCTGCCTACCGCGCATTGCAGGAGGCGGGTGCTGAGGTGGAGGTTGTCGCCCACTAACTGCGTCTGGTTGCACTGGTGCGCCCTGGTTGCACTGGATGCGCCGGGCCCGGAGCTTTTCGATCGACCCGGCGCAACCAGTGCAACGCAGCGCAAGTGGTGCAACGGGAAGCCGTGCAACCAGGCGCTACCGGTGCAACCCGGGGCAACAGGTGCAACGTGAGGCCATGCACAGCGCAGAGTTCCAACAAACAAGTCAGTGTCCTGATGTACCCTTCTCAGAACTGTGCTGTAGAAAAACTTTGTATTACCCATCCAGGCATAACAGTGAGGTCCTCATGCTTGCGTTGTTCTGCCTCATACCGGGAAATACTGGTATCACATCGGTATCATTTTTCTATGGCGATGACATTACGACTGACCGAAGAAGAAGACGCTGCTCTCGTATTTCTTGCCGAACAGCAAGGAGTAAGCAAGCGTGAGGCAACAGTGCGCGCCATCCAAGAAAGTGCACAGAGGTTGGCGCATGAGACTCGTGTAGCCCAGGCCACCGATCGGGGTCTTGAGCGCTGGGCGGATGTGTTGGAGCGCCTTGGAAAATGACTGAGTTCCTCACACGGGAAGATCTTTTCTATCTCGTTGAGCGTCTTGGTGTGGGACCGATCCGAGACTTTGGCCTACTAGAAGCGGCGATGATGCGCCCGCGTACCAACCTGTATGGCGAGGATGTCTACCCGACGCTTCACCGAAAGGCTGCGGCTCTTCTTGAGTCTCTGGTGCGGAACCACTCGCTTGCTGACGGAAATAAGCGACTTGGCTGGTTAGCGACAGTTGTCTTCTATGACCTGAATGGTTACGAGTTTCGCCTCTCCGATGATGAAGCCTATGAGTTAGTGATCGCCGTGGCAGCCGGAGAACTCCCAGTTGATCTTCTTGCGGAGAAGCTGACTGAAGCAACACGGCCTCGCTGAATGAGTGCACACGCACGAATGCCTTCTGATTTCACTGGTGTGCCCTGGTTGCACTGGATGCGCCGGGTCCGGAGCTTTTCGATCGACCAGGCGCAACCGGTGCAACCCGGCGCAAGCGGTGCAACGGGAAGCCGTGCAACCAGGCGCAACCGGTGCAACACGGGGCAACAGGTGCAACGAGGCACAACAGGTGCAACGTGAGTGCCTTCCCTCCGCGTAAGTGGCACTCACACACGCCCTCAAGCCAGCACGCGGCCCCTTGCTACAATCGCTGGGGAAGCTGACCCTAAGAATCTGAACTGAGAACCCCCACCTATGGCGCGTAAAGCCGACCCCACTGCTCCCTCGGGCATCCTCATTGTTGACAAGCCTGCGGGTATGACCAGCCATGATGTTGTGGCGCGCGTGCGCCGCCTGGCCCGCACCCGCAAGGTCGGCCACGCTGGCACCCTTGACCCCATGGCCACGGGTGTCCTGATTCTTGGACTGGGTAAGGCTACGCGCCTACTGACATGGATCACCGGAGAAACCAAGGCCTACCTGGCTACCATGCGCCTGGGGGCCACCACCGCCACCGAGGATGCCGAAGGCGACATCACCTCCGCACGTGGATGCGCAGCCCTTAGCGATGCCGAGCTTGAGGCCGCCCTCGCCCCGCTGCGTGGCGACATTATGCAGGTCCCCTCCAGCGTGTCCGCGATCAAGGTCGACGGTAAGCGCGCGCACGCCCTCGTGCGCGAAGGCGTGGAGGTAGAACTGCCCGCCCGCCCGGTGCACATTGGCTGCCTGGCCAGCTCCGGGGAGCCTCGCCAAACAACAATGACCATCAACGAGGCCGACGCTGCCCGCGACATCCCCGTCGTCGACTGCGACCTCGTGGTGGATTGCTCCTCGGGCACCTACGTGCGCGCTCTGGCCCGCGACATTGGCGAGCACCTGGGCGTCGGCGCGCATTTGACCGCGCTGCGGCGTATCCGCGTGGGAGCTTTCGCGCTTGACGAGGCTCACCCCCTGGCTGACCTTGAGGAGATTGCGCGCACCCACGAGGAGTCGGGAGCGACAGATCGCCCGCCTTTGCCGATTATGCCGCTCAATGACGCGGTGCGAGCCATGTTCCCCGAGCTGGTACTGAACGAGCGTGAGACGGAGCTTTTCGCTCACGGTCAGGCGCCGCGCCGCCAGGGCGGGGAGCTGGAAGCTCTGCGCGAGCAGGCGGGGGAGGAGCCCATCGCTGTTATCGCCGCTGATGGGGTTACTGTTATGGGCTTGGCGCATATTGTCAACGACGCTGTGAAGACGATTTTGGTGTTCTCCTAAGGCGAGACCCTCGTGACGGAGAAAGAAGGAGCACTCGTGCAGGTTTGGACCTCGCTGGCTGATATTCCCACTGGCACCCAGTCGGTGGTGACGATCGGCAATTTTGATGGCATGCACCGCGGGCACCGCCGCGTCATCGCCACTTGCCGCGATCGTGCGCGCCGCCGCGAGGTTCAGGCCGTGGCCTGCACCTTTGACCCGCATCCGGTGAGTGTTCACCGGCCCGAGTCTGGCCTGGCCCTGATCAACCCCCTGCAGGATCGCCTGGATGCCATTGCTGCCAGCGGTGTGGATGCGGCCTTCGTCATCCACTACGACGAGAGCGTGTATTCCCTGACGGCTGAGGAGTTCGTCCGCACCTACCTGGTGGACAAGCTCGGCGCTGTGGAGGTCGTTGTCGGTGAGGATTTCCGCTTTGGGCGGGGCAATAGCGGCGACATTGACACCTTGCGTGAACTGGGCCGCGAGTACGGCTTTGACGTGGTGATGGTGGCCGATATTGAGGCTCCCGAGGGGCGACGCTGGTCGTCCTCGTGGGTGCGCGAACTGTTGGCCGAGGGCGATGTCGCGGGCGCGGCCCGCGTGCTTGGGCATATGCATCGGATTCGCGGCACTGTGGAGCACGGGTTTAAGCGCGGCCGTGAGCTGGGATTCCCCACGGCAAACCTGCACACCGGCATTGAGGGCGTGATCCCAGGGGACGGCGTGTATGCGGGGTGGCTGGTGCGCAATGTGCCCGGCACGACGGCGGGGGAGTTCTTGCCTGCTGCGATCTCGGTAGGGACAAACCCCCAGTTTGATGGTGAGAAACGCACCGTTGAGGCTCATGTGTTGGGGCGTTCGGATTTGAACCTATACGGCGAGCGGGTGGCTGTGACCTTCGTGTCGAAGATTCGCCCGATGATGACCTTCGATTCCCTTAATGACCTGTTGTGTCAGATGGATGATGATCTGCGTGTGACGGCTTTTGTGCTGGGGGTGGGCGTGTCGGGCCGTGTGGATCCTGCGGCTGTGACAGCTCACTAAGGGGCGTTACTTCTTTGGCCTGACGTGGCGGTGCCGTCTTTTTAATGGGGTGGCGGGTAGGATGCGGCTTGATTCTTGTAGAATGGTCAAATACGTGTAGGCTGTGAGGTGCAGAGTTTGAATGGCCGACGTTGGCCGTTGACGCATGGGGGCTCGTTATGGCGATGGCAAGGGTGCATCGGACACGCGCGGTTTCACGAGGGCGGTGGCGTCCTCTTGTTGCGCTGTGCGCGTTGGCAATAGGTGCATCTGGGTGTGCCTCTGCTGGTAGTGGTGAGGGGGCAGCAACAGAACGGAAGCTTGGTGAGTTTCTTCCCTCGTCCGCCGATGAGATCTCTAGTGGTGGAGACCCAATGGCGCCAGAGAATATGCGTGTTCCTTTTGAGATTCTTGATACTCCCAATAAGGCAAAGCCTTCCGCAGATTTTGAATCCTTCTACCGTCAAGAGACCGAGTACTACTTGAGTTTTTCAGACTGCATGAAGGAGCTTGGTTGGGGAGAACAAGAGGTGCTTGAACCGTATACTCCTCGAGTGGCAGTCCAGTTTAATGACTGGTGGTTGGATCGGGAGCGTTTTATTCAGGAAGGCTCAACATGTTTGGCGAAAGGCGGTCCGCAGCCCATGCCACCAGAGCTAAGTGTTGAAGTAGCTGAGGAAGAATACGAAAAGGCCAAGTCTGCTCACGAGTGTTTGGTAGCGCATGGGGCGAACTTGCCGGAGTTTCCTGCCAAGCAGACCTTCTTTGATTACTTTATTGGCAAGCGATACATGTGGGATCCTGCGCACAATTTTGGCATCGGGAAATTTGATCACAGCAATGATCCCTTGTTTGGGACAAAGCCGTTTAAGGCCATCTACGAGATGTGCCCGTGGTGACACGGGGGAGGGAGGGCGCAGGTGTTTCCATTTTCTAGACGACAAGGCTTCCTGTCCTTTGTTGTTGTGTTCGCCGCCCTCGCAGTGTTGACGGCAGGCTGTTCCGTCGGTGGAGAGAACGACGAACAGGTACAGTCCTTACGGAGCTATAGCGATACTTCATCAAGCGCGGCCGATGCTGGACCAGAGGGGGCGGAATCTTTACTGCCTCTCGATATATTGGATGGCGATAGGAAGGCTGAACCGTCTGAGAATTTCGCCGCCTACTACAAGGCAAATGGCGACTACTATCTGGAGCTCTCTCATTGCATGGAGGATAAAGGGTGGCCTGCTATTGAGCTCCAGGGGATCTATACCCCTCAAATGGGGATCCAAATGGCGGGGAGTGAAGTGGATCCCCAGCGATACGCGCGAGACTTCGATGCCTGTCAGGCCAGTGCTCCGCCGATCCCCATGCCGCCCGTTGCTACGCCCGAACTTGCTGAGGAAGAATACGCAAAGGCCAAGTCCGCTCACGAATGTTTAGTGGCGCATGGGGCGCGCATGCCAGAATTCCCGTCCAAGCAAAAGTTCTTTGATGACTTCCTCGTTCATCACGCCATGTGGAATCCGATGGTTGGCCTTGATGGCATCAAGATCGACATGGAAACCGACCCTCTTTTTAGCCAAAAATCTTCGCATGAGATTTACGAGATGTGCCCGTGGTGAGCAGGAGCAGGGAGTCCCAATGAGTCGACTGCACCTGGCCCCATCCCGGCCGCTCGTTGAGGAGGCATTATGACCGCACTGAGGCGCGCAGTGATTGTGCTGCTTCCCTTGTATCTTGCTGGCTGTTCGTCTGTGGAGGCTTCCGGTGCTGAGAGTGATGGCTTTGCCGCTTTCGAAGGGGGCGCTCTTGCTCAACCACAGAGCGTCAACGAGGAATCTTGGCCTGAGGAGCAGCTCCCTGGCGATATCCTCGAGCCTGAGGTTTTTGGTCCGGCCTCGGCGGATATTCAAACATGGCACAGAGAACGTACCGATCATTGGTATCGCATGTCGATGTGTATGGAAGGACGCGGGTGGCCTGCACCAACGGTCGTGAATCCATATACCCCGCATGTTGCTTTGGAACTTGATGGATGGTGGGGGAGCCGCGACCAGTATGTCTCGGATGTAAAGGACTGCTTGACCGAAGCTGGTCCGTATCCTATGCCTCCTGCATTTACCCGAGAATTGGCATTGAAGGAGTATGAGCGTGCTGTAGCTGCGCACTCATGTTTAATTGACCTCGGTGCACCACTGCCGGAGTTCCCATCGCAGCAGAAGTATGTGGACGATTTTGTCGTGAATAAATCTCCATGGTCTCCTCTGGAACATTTGACGCCCGACGACTATCCGCAAGACATGACTCTTGAACAGCTCTATGAACGATGCCCGTGGTGACAGGAGAGGGGAGTAGGAGTGGTTCGGATTTTTGAGCGACGAGGCATTTTACCGAGCGTTGCAGTATTCATAACCTGCGGCGTATTGGTATCAGCGTGTTCCGCTGCTGGTGAGAGTAACGAACAGGCGCAGTCGGTGCGAGGCTATGAAGGTGGCGACAGTGCTGTGAGCTCTGAGGCGCTCCCAACAGGGAGTATGACTGAGCTACCGCATGACATTTTGATTCCTAAAAATGAGGGTGCGCCTGCTACAACGGAGGCTGAATACATCAAGGTAAAGAGCGAACGTTATCTCTTTCTTGATGAGTGCCTGCAGGATAAAGGATGGCCTGAACAGATAGTTCATGATGCCTTCCGCTCGAAGGTTTCTGTCACCTTGCAGGGGTGGGAAAGTGATCCGACGCGCTTTGCGTCAGACGTCGAAACCTGCTACGAAGCTTATGGCCCATCTCCTGCGCCGCCTGCATTGACGAGGGATATCGCTGCGGAAGGTTGGGAGCGGCAGATGAAGGCGAGAGATTGCTTGAAGGAGAAAGGTTTTAGCTTGCCGGATCCACCGTCCCGAGAAGCATATGTGGACGCGCATATGCGTGGTGAGCCTACAGGGACCATCGAGCTGGATATCCGGAAGAATGAGGAACTCTCTAGTCTTGGCAGCGCATGGGCCTACGAGCAATGCCCATGGTGACAATGACCTGAGTGAGTGGGGTGAGAGTGTGGCAGTCTTCCTTGTGTTGAGGTCTGATGCTTTGTGTCGCCGCACTTGTTGTCATCCTTCCGACGATGGTTGAATGTTCACATTTGAGAAGAAAAAGATTATGTCCTAAAAACTCTTGACTATGGGTGTAGTGTGTGTAGCTTGCTTCTATCGCAGTAATGAGGCTGCGATAGACAAGAAAGGAAACGATGATGTTGACCAAGAAATCGCGTATGACGTCATTGGTGGCGATTGCTGCAACGGTGATGCTCGTCTTCTCGACGAATGCCGCAAATGCGGCACACCAGTCGGGGCATAGAACGTGTCGAGTTAACCAGGTCGGCGAGATCTCTGCCTTTGTATATGGAACAGGGCATTTGGAAGCGCCGGGAGACAACTGGAGAAGTCGTCGTTACTTCGATGCTTCACGCAAAGCCAGGTACGAGTACAAGAATGCATGGAGTCAGGGTGGAGGGCATTGGCTTGCTTATGCATCAAGGCACGTCTCTGCCGTGACTACAGGTTGCATCAATGGAAACTTCTGAAGTATGCGGAGCCGCATCCCGTCGGGGGATGCGGCTCCGCCCGCCGAAGTTCTTTTTTCTCGGAGTGTTACTGCTTTCCCTAAGCAGCCTCTCAGCTTGTGCTGGTCTGCCTGACGCTGGATCGTCTAATACGCAGAAGCATACAAATGCGGGCTTGTCTCCATACCAGGAAACAGTTGCCCAGTCAGACAATGCGCCCTCCAAGAGTGTCAATGGGGAAGAAGACTTGCCTCTCGATATTTTGGATAACCCGTTGAAGGCCGAACCTTCGGCTTCGCACGCTCAATTTGATCACGATTTGACGGAGTATTGGCTGAAATATAGTGGGTGTATGGAGGATCGAGGTTGGCCTGAACAAGAGGTCGAAGATCCTCATACCTCACTCGTTGCGATTCGTCTGGATGGTTGGTTTGGGCGAGTTGAGGCTTTCACCGCAGATACGCGCGCATGTTTTGAACAGCTCGGTCCAGCACCGCAGGGGCCGGAACCTTCGGTAAATAGCGCAGACGAGCTTTACGACAGCTATGTGGCATTTCACCAGTGCTTTACGGCTAAAGGCTACTCTTTGAGTGATCCGCCTTCACGCACTGTCTTTCGAGATGATGTTCTCGCAGAACGCATCCCCTGGATTCCTTACGCGGAAGCTATGGAAATTCCTGACATCCGAATTAACGGAATGAGAGCATTGTATGACATGTGCCCATGGTGAGCGGAGAAGGGGGGGATGGATGACAAGGTTTTCTACGGGCGGGGCGACTGTGCGTCGGATGTCTGTATTCGCGGCGGTTGTTCTGTCGGTGGCGGGCTGCTCTCAAGGGCTTCCGAGCGCTCAACAGGACGCAGGTGAAAGCCTGCGACCTCTCAATGCTGCTCAATCGCATGCACAGGGTGATGCTGATGAAGTGGACGAAACTTTCGAGGTTTTCTTCACCAACGCTCAGCGTGAAGCGCCGAGCGCCTCGTTGAAAGAGTATTACGAGGGGCTAACCAATTATTGGTCAGAAATCCTTGTGTGCATGGAAGAAAAAGGGTGGCAGGGGCACGCGATTGAGGATCCGAATACCCCGGCGGTTGCTGTCACAACGCCTGACTATGCCGGTCAGGAAACGTCCTATGTGAAGGACGGACGTGAGTGTGCGCAAAAGGCTGGCCCGATGCCGACAATGCCTGCACTCACGCGAGAATCAGCAGCCCAGGACTGCGAGGCACAAGTTGAATTCGCCCGATGCGCCGAGAGTCAAGGTTTTGATCTCTCGGACCCGCCTTCGTTGCAGCAATACACCGAAGAGTATCTTTCCGGCCCAGTGAAGTGGAACCCGCAGGTGGAACTCGTTGACACTGCTCAAATGACCCCCCGTGAGGTTTTAGAGTTTCGTGAGATCTGCCCCTATTGGTGAAGAAACGAACTGTCGAGGTGTTGTCGTCTAACCCCATGGACGGACGCAACTACCGCCCTCACGAAGAATCTCTCATCCTGGCCCGGGAGAGGTCATCCCACTTTCATTGACTATGGTTGACGCTAACGATAAGGAGGTTGTGATGACGGAACCTACCCCGCCAACGCTCCGCGAGGCTCACCAACCCGAGCCCGCCGCTCGCAGCACTGTCCGTGGGCGCAAGCGCTTTCCTGCAGGCATTCTGGCACTGGTTGCCGTCCTCGTCCTTGCAGGCGTGGGCCTCGGATGGGCGGGACGCACCCTCCTGCTCCCACCCCAAGAAGAACACACCGCCCGCACCTACGCCATCGCCACCACCAACGAAGGCAGCCTGGGCCGCACGCTGAAAATGGCGGTTGCTGCACAATGGCAAAGCGCCTCACGCCTCGTCGCTAAACGTGCGGGCACACTGACCTCCATCGACAGTGGGCGTTCAGGCAGGATCGGCGCAGGCGACGTGCTCTACACCGTTGACCTCAGCCCCGTCTATGTTCTACCCGGCACCGTGCCCGCCTTCCGTGACCTCGCAAAGGATGTTGAGGGCGAGGACGTCGCCCAACTGCAGGCCTACCTTTTCGACTACTGGGGATGGGGCCTGATCCCAGACGGTAAATTCGGCAACGCCACCGAACGCGCCCTCAAAGCCTGGCAAAAAGATCAGGACCTTGAAGAAACCGGCATGCTCCCCCTGGGGCAGGTGCTTTTCACCCCGGAACTTCCCGTGGGATTCGCCTGGGAGGACGAGGTGCAAGTCGGCTCCGAACTGCAAAGCGGCACCGCACTAGTCAAGGTCTACGGCTCCTCGCCAAGCTTCTCCATGAGGATCGCCGACACGCAGCTTGGGGCAATCCGCGAAGGCCTCACCCTGACGCTCAATCACGATGGACACCAATGGCCCGCCCGCATCGGCACCATCACCAAGGACGAAGAAACCAGCGAACTTATCGCTGAAATCCTCCCCCCTGAAGGCTCTGCAAGTATCTGCGCCCCCGACTGCCACCTCATCCCCGCCCAAGGCAAGCGAGGAATCGAAGCAAGCATCGTCGTCATCCCAGAGGCTACCGGCACGGTTGTGCCCATCAATGCCCTGCGCGTGGATGCGCAGGGTCAGCCGCTGATCCTGCGCGAGGACGGCGAGCAGGTGCCCGTTCAGGTGCTGACCACTGTGGGTGGGCAGGCCGTCGTGTCGGGCATTGAGGCCGGGGCGCGCGTGCGCGTTTGGGGAGAGGGCGCCACTTCCGGCAGCTCGGGTGGTGCGCCCAGCGAGGCGCCCGCCGATGGGCAAGGCGGCGCTGACAGCGATGGCAGCCCCGACGGTGAAGGTGACCCTGATACTGAGGGCAATGCGCCCCAATCGGCCAACTCCTAGGGGGCACGATGGCGACCTTGCGTGCCCACGAGGTGCACTTCACCTACCCCGGCGCCCGTGAAGAAGTCGTGACGAAGTGGAGTCACACCTTCAACGCCGGGCAGATCACCTCCATGACCGGAGAATCAGGCTGCGGCAAATCCACGCGCCTCTTCCTCGCTGCGCTGCTCATCCGCCCCAGCTCGGGCGAGATTCTCCTCGACGATGAGCGCGTCGATAATCTCTCCGACGCGCAACGCTCCCACATTCGCGCCCACAACTTCGGTTTCGTCTTCCAAGACAGCGCCCTGGATACCACCCGCACGGTCATCGACAACGTCGTTGAATCCTGCCTCTACCGCGGACAATCCGCCAGGGATCACGAGGCCTACGCCCGCGAACTCCTAGCGACCATGAACGTCAACGTTCCCCTTGACCGCCGCCCCGGCCAGATCTCGGGCGGGCAGGCCCAGCGCATTGCCCTGTGCCGGGCGCTCCTGGGCCGACCTCGCGTGATCTTCGCCGACGAACCCACAGGAAACCTCGACGCAGAAAGTGGGCAGGCAGTGATGAACATGCTGCGCCGCGCCGCCGACGAGGGCGCCAGCGTCATCGTTGTCACCCACGACCCGCAGGTTGCGGCCTTCTCCGACGAGCACGTGCACATTCCCGCACCCTCGCAGATCGCACTGCCAGGACTGGCAGAAGCACCGCGCATTGGAGGTGGGCAATGAGGGCGCGCCGATCGGGGGCACTGTGGCCCTTCCTACGAGAAATCATCCTGTCCTGCCGCGCTCAGCTCGTCACCTCCCTGGTGGTACTCCTCATCGCAGGTGGAGCCGTCGGTGCCGTCCTGGGAACGGCAGGCCTGTCCGCCGCCGCCCAGTCCAAGGTGCTCTCCACCGTGGATAATGTCGGCACCCGCTCCATCAGCATCTACGCCACCAACCCCGCCAAGCCTCTTGAACCAGACATCCTTGACGCCCTAGAAAAGCTCGACATTGTCGAATCCGTCATTGGATTTGGCGTCACCGTTGACGTGGTCAACGCCGAGCTCAACGCCGGAAAACGCGTGGGCGCGCGCCTCGTATACGGCGGTTTCGCCCGCGATCTACACCAGCGCGCCACCTCCCACGCTGCCGCACACTACGGGGATGGCCTGGCAGGCTTTGCTACCCCTGACGCTTTCGATCTGCTGGGCCTGCCCGCCGAGGGCGGGGGAGTGCGCGTCGCTCAGGAAGGGCGCGAGATTACCGTCATTGGGGATATCACCCTGCCCGAGCACCTGGCAGAACTGAGCCCCACGATCCTTGTGCCTGTTGAGCGCCCTGAAGGGTTGAGCGCGATCTTCCTGGCAGCGCGTTCAGCTGATGACCTCCCGCTGCTGACGGACTTGGTGCGCGGGCAGATGCGCGGCTACACCAGCCAGGAATACAACCTGGCAACCTCGCAGGCCTATGCCTCGCTGCGCGCAGCCATTGACGGCGAACTCACCGCCAGCTCCCACTCCCTAATCGTCGGAGTGCTGGGAGCGGGAGCCGGTGCCACCATGCTGGTGGTGTGGGCCGTCGTGCTGCTACGCCGCAAAGACCTGGGTCGCAGGCGCGCCCTCGGTGCGAGCCGACTGATGATTGTCGGCCTAACTGTCGGGCAGGTCGCAGTGCTGACCCTGCTGGGAGCAAGCGTTGGGGCAGGGGCGGCCTCGGCGGTTATGGCTGGGCTTGGCCAAGCTCTGCCTCCCTGGGATTTCCAGGCCGCAGTCGTGGTGGCCTTGGCGGCGGCCAGCACACTGCTGTGCATCGTGCCGGCCCTGTGGGCCGCTCAACGCGACCCACTGACAGAACTGCGAGTGCCCTAGAGACTGTCTGGGCTGTGTCTCCTAGTGGGCGTCTCCTAGTGGGTGCGATTCCACCCACCATCTACTAGTTACTGCTAATTTAGGCTAAATTAGCAGTAACTAGTAGATGGTGGGAGAGTTCAAAGAATCTCCCTGAGGGATGCGAGGACAGGCTATGAAAACTCCCATGCCGCCGCCAACACCATATGCCCAATTCGAGCATGACATGCTCCGCACTGCCTCCCCAGAAGCTATCCTGCGTCTCTTGAGTGCGAAGGTGGTTGAACCTGAAGGCTACGTCGACTGGGAATGGATCCGTTATCACCGCCCTCCCGAAGGATTCACGCGCGAGGAGTGGTGGTTACTATTGCGGGGTCAACGAGTGCGCACTGCGAAAAGTACCCCCTTTACATTGGTTGACGGCACGCCAATCACCTGGAATTACCCCGACAGCTTGTGGAAGCTCACGGATGAAATTACCGCGCAAGCGCGGGGAACTTTAGAGCTTCCGCAAGGGTTGGAGCGCTTGGAGCGCCCTCGTCACTACCTTGTCTCCTCGCTCATTGAAGAAGCAATCACATCCTCTCAAATGGAGGGGGCGTCCACCTCACGCGTCCGGGCAAAAGAGATGCTTCAGGAGGGCCAAAAACCCCGGGATCGTTCGGAACAGATGATTCTCAATAACTACGAGGTGATGACATGGTTGCGTGAGGTGAAGGAACAACCCCTGTCGGCTGATCTTGTCTTTGAGATTCACCGCAGAATTACCGCACAGACAATGGGGGATCCGTCAGAAGCAGGCCGTTTGCAACAGCCCGGGGAAGAGCGGGTGCGGATATATGGCGATCAAGGGCAGGAGCAGATTCTCCACATTCCACCGCCCGCGGAGGAACTGCCACAGAGGCTAGAGACCTTATGTGCCTTTGCCAACGGCGGGGGCGATGGGTACATGCCGCCGCTCCTGCGCGCCATCACGGTGCATTTCATGATGGGGCATGATCACTACTTTGTGGATGGAAACGGCCGCACTGCCAGAGCTGTTTTCTACTGGCTGCTTCTCAACCAAGGATTCTTCCTTGCCGAATATCTGTCGATTTCTCGCCTGCTTCGACGTGCTCCAGCACAATATGCGCGCTCGTTCCTACTTACTGAGCAAGATGAAGGGGATTTAACGCACTTCCTTCTTTTCCATGCACAGATTGTTTCTAAGGCAATTGATGAACTGCACAAGTATGTAGCGCGTAGGGCGAAGGATCAACGGGATATTATCGAGGTATTGCAGCACTCTGACGTCAATCTGCGGCAGATGGCACTGCTCAAGCAGATGGTTGTGGGCGAGATTTCCGGTGTAGATGTGAGCTTCTATCGGCAGAACTTTGGCGTTGCTCCCCAAACGGCACGCACCGATCTTCATGATCTTGTTGAGAAGGGCTTTCTTATTCAACGGTCCGATGGTCGCCGCCACTATTGGATACCTGATCCAAATCTGGGGCGGCGCCTGAAGTGGTGACGTTGACTCTCTGCTGGGTACTGCTAATTTGGGCTAAATTAGCAGTACCCAGCAGGTGGGGCCTTCCTTTAACGCTGCCCGAAGAGCTCTGTCATGGGGACGAAGTCAGCCAGATCGGGGCGCAAGCGACCACTCGTCCCATCCGACTTCAGCAGTGGTGCGGTCGAGCCAGCACCCGGTGCGCCGACAGGGCCGACAGCAGCGGGCGCGCCAACAGTAGCGGGTATGCCTTCAGCGCCAATAGCACTGCCGGAGTTGACGAGGCTCGTCGTCCCCACGCCAGGGGCAACGTTCCCCACCCGACTCTGCCCGGCGGCGTCGGCCTCGTCAGGCCGCCACTGGTGGCGGGCAGGCAAACGCACGGCATTGACCAAAGCAACGAGTTCGGCGCCAGCGCGGCGGATGCGCTCGGCAATGCCCGAAGCGGCGGAAGAACCGACGCCGCCAGACCCGGCGCCACTAGCCCCCACGCCGCCAGCAGGCATCCCCCACGCGGCCCCGAAATCCTCATTCGCCGCATACACGGCCGTCGGTACAACGTGGGCGCGCAAGGCAGAAAACAATGGACGCAACGCATGGTCAATAGCCAGGGAATGACGCGCCGAACCGCCCGTGGCACTCAGGAGAACCGGCCTGCCCGCCAGACGCTCGGTGCCCACCAGGTCAAAGAAAGACTTGAACACGCCCGAATAGGAACCCGCGAAAATCGGCGTCACCGCGATCACCGCATCGGCAGCCTCCAGAGCATCCAGGGCATCCTCCACGCGGGCAGCAGGCATACCCGTCACCATCACCTGCGCAACATCCATCGCCAGTTCGCGCAGCTCCAGAACCCGAACCTCAACCGCGCTATCAACCGAAGGGGCGACGGGTCGCAGAGCGGCAGCGCGCACGGCCTCGGTCAACGCGTCAGCAAGCATGCGCGTCGAGGACGGCACCGACAACCCAGCCGAGACAACAACAAGCTTCAACGCACTCACTGTCCTTCCCCTCCCTCACCGCGAGCCTTATCCTCGGCGCGCAGGCCAGTCCAGTTGTCACCAGTTTCGAAACGGTACTCAGCATCCCAGTCCGCCTCGCCAGCGGCGCGCAGGGCCTCGTCGCGAGCGGCAACGCGAGAAGCGTGAGTAGGAGCGTCAGGCACATCAGCGGGGCGCGCACTGTCGTAGGCCTCCCGCAAGGCGGGAGCAACCTCGGTACCCAAAATGTGCACCTGCTCGAGCACAACCTCCAGCGGCAGGCCCGCATGGTCGATGAGGAACATCATGCGCTGCACGTCGCCAAACTTGTCCCGCATCGCGGCGTAACGATCAATGACCTGCTGGGGCGAGCCCACCGTCAGCGGCGTATCCGCCATGAACTGCTCCAAAGACGGGCCATAACCGTACACCGGCGCGTGGTCGAAGTAGGGGCGGAAGAAGTCAACAGCCTTCTGGGAATCCTTATTCATAAAGACGTGCCCACCCACGCCCACAATCGCCTGATCGGCGCGGCCGTGCCCGTAGTGCTCGTAGCGCTCGCGGTAGAGGTCGATCATGGCCTTGGTGTGCTCTTCCTTCCAGAAAACATTGTTGTGGAAGAACCCGTCCCCGTAGTAGGCGGCCTGCTCGGCAATCTGAGGCGAGCGGATCGAGCCGTGCCACACGAAAGGCGCAACCCCGTCGAGCGGGCGCGGCGTGGAGGTGAAAGAGCGCAGGGGAGTGCGGTGCTTGCCTTCCCAGTTGACCACATCCTCATCCCACAGGCGACGCAGCAGGTCGTAGTTTTCGATGGTCAGCGAGATGCCGTCACGAATGTCCTTACCAAACCACGGGTAGACCGGGCCGGTGTTGCCGCGCCCGAGCATCAGGTCATTGCGCCCGTCGGAGAGGTGCTGAAGCATGGCGTAGTCTTCGGCGATCTTCACCGGGTCGTTGGTGGTGATGAGGGTCGTGGCCGTGGTCAGGTGGATGCGGCTGGTTTGGGCGGCAATGTAGGCCAGTGTGGTGGTGGGGGAGGAGGAGAAGAACGGCGGGTTGTGGTGTTCGCCCAGGCCAAAGACGTCCAGGCCCGCTTCTTCGGCGGCCTTGGCAATCTTAACGACGGCTTTGATGCGTTCACCTTCGGTGGGGGTGCGTCCGGTGGTGGGGTCGGTGCTGATGTCGGAAACGGAGAATACGCCGATGTGCATGGTGCATCCTTTGGGGTGTGGTGCCGGTTGTGTGTGGCGCGGGGGTTTAAGAAGTGAGGTGGTCGCTCAGATGGGCGAGGGCGAGGCCGAGGGCCTGTTGGTCCTTGGCGCTGAGGGCGTCGAAGAAGTGTTCGCGCACGTATTCGTGGTGGTGGGGCCGTATCGCTTCGATGGCGGCCAGGCCTTCTGGGGTGAGGGCGAGGCTGACCTTGCGGCGGTCTTCGGGGGAGGTTTCCTTGGTGACCCAGCCGCGTTGGCTCATGCGGGACACGGAGCGGGACAGGCCCGAGGTGGTCACGAGGACGGTTTCCTTCAAACAGGACATGGAGAGTTGGTGTTGGGGGGCGTGGTAGAGGGAGATGAGGACGTCGTAGTCGGATAGGCCGATCTGAGCGCGCGCCTGCAAGTCAGCCTCTGCGCCCGCAAGTATTCTTGAGGCGGTGAAGAGGTAGCTTTGCCAAGCATCCCAGTCCTGATGTTGAGTCATGAGAAGAATGTAGCATGAAAATTGATTGCGTGCGCAACTAATAACGGGTGTGCTCCATCACCTGCTGGAGAGAGGAAAGAGGAATGGGACACCTTATGGTGACGAGGGCATTCAGATGAGGCTGAGCGTGCTAACCTAGACAAGCCGTCATATCGGCCACGGAACGTATGCCCTGCAGAAAAGCTGTGGAGCTCCGTGCAACGACACAAAGGAGAAGCCTGTGCCGCTGAGCAAGGACGTCAAGGACCAGATCATCGCCGAATACGCTACCCACGAGGGCGACACCGGCTCCCCCGAGGTCCAGGTTGCGCTGCTGACCCGCCGCATCAAGGACCTGACCGAGCACTTCAAGACCCACAAGCACGATCACCACTCCCGCCGTGGCCTGCTCCTGCTGGTTGGTCGCCGCAAGCGCCTGCTGGGCTACCTGGCCGACATTGACATCGAGCGCTACCGCTCCCTCATCGAACGTCTCGGCCTGCGCCGCTGATTTGTCACCGGCCCGGATCCATCTGGAACCGGGCCGGTTCACTACGTAGAGGACAACGCCGCAGCCGACCCGGTTTTCGACAGTGGCTTACGGACCGCTGGTCACCTCCCCCGCAAGGAGTACGCGATCGACGACGCCGTGGGCTTCGATCGAAGGCCGACTCGGGGCGTGAATCCTCACCATGTTTCACAGAAGTAACACCAAGGAGAAATTCCCCATGATGGAAGGCCCCGAGATCATCGCAGCAGAAGCGATTATCGACAATGGCCGTTTCGGCAAGCGCGTCGTGCGCTTCGAAACCGGCCGCCTGGCCAAGCAAGCCGCAGGTAGCGCCATGGCCTACCTTGACGACGAAACCGCGATCCTGTCTGCCACCACCGTTGGTAAGCAGCCCAAGGATCAATTCGACTTCTTCCCCCTGACAGTTGACGTTGAAGAGCGCTCCTACGCAGCAGGCCGGATCCCCGGCTCCTTCTTCCGTCGCGAAGGCCGCCCCGGCACCGAGGCCATCCTCGCTGCCCGCCTCATCGACCGCCCCCTGCGCCCCGGCTTCGTGAAGGGCCTGCGCAACGAGGTTCAGGTTGTCGAAACCGTGCTCGCCGCACACCCTGACGACGCCTACGACGTCCTCGCCATCAACGCCGCCTCCATGTCCACCCAGATCGCCGGCCTGCCCTTCACCGGCCCCATCGGCGGCACCCGCTTGGCCCTCATTGACGGCCAGTGGGTGGCATTCCCTCGCTGGTCTGAACTGGAGCGCTCCGTCTTCAACATCGTCGTCGCCGGCCGCATCGTGGTTGCCGAAGACGGCAGCGAAGACGTCGCCATCATGATGGTCGAGGCCGGCGGCGGCGAAAACCAGTGGGATCTCATCGCCGCTGGCGCCACCGCACCCACCGAAGACGTGGTCGCTGACGGCCTCGAAGCCGCCAAGCCCTTCATCCGCGTCCTGTGCGAAGCCCAGCTTGAGGTCGCCAAGACCGCCTCGAAGGAAACCGTTGAATTCCCCCTGTTCTTCGACTACTCCGACGAACAGTACGCAGCTGTTGAAAAGTGGGTGGGCGACAAGCTCGCCGCCGCACTGCTCACCGAGGGTAAGAAGGCCCGCGAAGAGGCCGTTGACGCCGTGCGCGCCGACATGCTTGACGCCCTTGCTGAAGAGCACCCCGAGGCCGAAAAGGAACTCAAGGCAGCCTTCCGCTCCCTCGAGAAGTACACCATCCGCCAGCGCACCCTGCGTGAGGGCATCCGCCTTGACGGCCGTACCCCCACCCAGATCCGCTCCCTGGGCGCCGAGGTCGAGGTCCTGCCCCGCGTCCACGGCTCGGCCATCTTCGAGCGAGGCGAAACCCAGATCATGGGCGTGACCACCCTGGCCATGCTGCGCATGGAACAGCAGCTGGACAACCTCTCGCCGGTGACCGCCAAGCGCTACATGCACCAGTACAACTTCCCGCCCTTCTCCACCGGTGAAACCGGCCGCGTGGGTTCGCCCAAGCGCCGCGAGATCGGCCACGGCGACCTGGCAGAGCGCGCCCTCAAGCCCGTCCTGCCCAGCCGCGAGGATTTCCCCTACGCCATCCGTCAGGTTTCCGAGGCTCTGGGCTCCAACGGTTCGACCTCGATGGGCTCTGTCTGCGCCTCCACCCTGTCCCTGCTCCAGGCCGGCGTGCCCCTGCGCGCCCCCGTGGCCGGCATTGCCATGGGTCTGATGACCGGCGAGGTTGACGGCGAAACCAAGTCCGTCACCCTCACCGACATCCTCGGCGCTGAAGACGGCTTCGGCGACATGGACTTCAAGGTCGCTGGCACCGCTGAGTTCATCACCGCCCTGCAGCTTGACACCAAGCTGGACGGTATCGACTCCCAGCTGCTGCGCGCCGCCCTCGCCCAGGCCCGCGACGCACGCCTGGCTATCCTCAACGTCATCAACGACGCTATTGACGGCCCCGATGAGATGAGCCCCTACGCTCCTCGCATCATCACCGTCCAGGTGCCTGTTGACAAGATCGGCGAGGTCATCGGCCCCAAGGGCAAGATGATCAACCAGATCCAGGACGAAACCGGCGCTGACCTGACCATCGAGGACGACGGCACCGTCTACATTGCCGCCGTTGACGGCGCAGCCGCTGAGGCCGCCCGCGCCATGGTCAATCAGATCGCGAACCCCCAGATGCCTGAGGTTGGCGAGCGCTTCGTGGGCACGGTCGTCAAGACCACCTCCTTCGGCGCTTTCGTCTCCCTGACCCCCGGCAAGGACGGCCTGCTGCACATCTCGCAGGTGCGTCGCCTGGTGGGTGGCAAGCGCGTGGAATCCGTTGAGGACGTCCTAGCTGTCGGACAGCAGGTTGAGGTTGAGATCGCTGAGATCGGTGACCGCGGCAAGCTGTCCCTGCACGCTGTTGTTTCCGAGGAAATGGAAGCAGCTGCTCAGGAAGAAGCTGGCGAGGACGCTCCCCGTGAGCGCTCCGAGCGTGGCGAACGCTCCGAGGGCCGCCGCGATCGCGGCGAACGCCGCGAGCGTCGTCCCCGCACCCGCACTCGTCGCAAGCGCGAAGACGCTGACGAAGCAGGGGAGTGAGACTTCCGACTTCCTGTCTTAAGCGCGCACTGTTAAGGGTGCCTAAGACACGCATAGTCTGAAAGAGGGCCTGGGGTGGTGACTGCCAAGCAGTCACCACCCCAGGCTTTTGCTGCTCCTGAGCGCTTTGGTGCGCCTGAGCGCTGTTGGTATGGGGTATGCCCCCTACCGAAGGCGCTGTGCCGTACCAATGGCACTGAGTCGGTCCAGTACCTTGGCGCTGAGGTGTACCAATGCCCAGGCCCTGTGCCTGCCCGGGCGCTTTGGTGTGCCTGGGCGCTGTTGGTGCGCCTGGGCGCTGTTGGTATGGGGTATGCCCCCTACCGAAGGCGCTGTGCCGTACCAATGGCACTGAGTCGGTCCAGTACCTTGGCGCTGAGGTGTACCAATGCCCAGGCCCTGTACTTACTCGGGGCTATTGTTATGCCCAGGCTCTGTGCTTGCCTGGGCGCTTTGGTGTGCCTGGGCGTCGTTGGTGTGCCTGGGCGCTGTTGGTATGGGGTATGCCCCCTACCGGAGGCGCTGTGCCGTAGCAATGGCGCTGAGGTGTAGCAATGCCCAGGCCCTGTGCTTACTCGGGGCTATTGTTATGCCCAGGCCCTGTGCCGTACCAATACTGCTGAGGTGTAGCAATGCCCAGGCCCTGTGCCTGCCCGGGCGCTTTGGTGCGCCTGGGCGCTGTTGGTATGGGGTATGCCCCCTACCGAAGGCGCTGTGCCGTACCAATGCCGCTGAGGTGTAGCAATGCCCAGGCGCTATGCTTGCCCGGGCGCTGTTGGTGTGCCTGGGCGCTGTTGGTATGGGGTATGCCCCCTACCGGAGGCGCTGTGCCGTACCAATGCTGCTGAGGTATACCAATGCTGCTACGCCGTACCAATGCTGCTACGCCGTACCAATGCTGCTGCGAGCCAGAAATAGCGACCATCCGCAGGAGGTAACGGACGAAAGGCTGGTGTCGTGTGCCGAGGAATGGGCAGGTAAATCTGTACCGTAGATGGCGCTGAACTGCGTAAAAGGTTAGGCTAGGACAAAAGCTATCAAAGAAGAGGCAAAGTCATGGCAGCAGAACAAGGCGCCCCCAAAGCAGTAGTCGCAACCCTGAGCGTCATCCTCGGTGTCGTCGTCGGTGTCGTTGGCACCTACGCAGTGATGAGCGCCTGGAACCTGACGCCACACACCGGTGCTGAACCCTCCATGCCCGACGATGTTGTTGCCTGCACACAGATCGGCGCCCAAGGCGGCATCAATATTGCCCTGCCCACCAAGGAAATCACCCCCGGCTCCAAGGCTCGTCTCACCGTGGACGATGGAAGTGGGACCCTCCTCTCCGCAGAAATTACAACGGCCGCTAATGACAGCGGCCAGGACTACCTCTTCCTGCCCGTCGACTACGGCTACGAGGTCGACCTCGCCGTTACCCTCACCTACACCAACGCCCAAGGGCAGGAAACCACCCTCACGGCCAAGGGCCAGCCCGTCCTCGTTGAACCCAACGGACCCGAATGCCCACCCCACGTCTACCAGCTCAACCTCGATGTCAAGGACGGCGCCCTACTCCCCAGCACAGAAGAATAAAACCCAAAATAACGACTGTGGATTCCCCTCTATGACGCTTTAAAGCGAGTTAGGCTTTACAGGAAAATTCGTTGAGGCGCACATAGAGGAGGGGAGTTTAATGGGTGCTGAGGTAAAACGGGGCCCACTTCACTCTCGGGGATTCATCGCAACCATGAGCGCCTTGCTGGGCGTAATCGTCGGTGCTGCAAGTCTCTTTTATGTCGTGGACACATGGGGACTACCCCGTTTCCTCATGGAACGAAGCAGCCAGTATGACGGCACGCCAGAGTGTTCTTTGGCTCCCATGCAAGGAGGCATCACTGTCCGCTTCCCTCTCGATGATGTCCTTATGAGAACCACGGCCACGATCTATGTCAACACTGGCAATGACGAGGTCTACACGGCCTCAGCCTCAATACAGGAAGGGCATGACGGTAAATTCTGCCTCTCACTACCGCTGGACTACGACCTCGAATCTGCCATACGAGTCAAACTGGTTTATCAGCGGCGTGCTGGTGGAGAGGCAAGTTTCACGCGTTTTGTGCCCCTCCGGCCAACAATCTCGGAAGCAACGGGAGACGCAGTCGTTTATCGGGCAGACCTTGATCTTGTCAATGGCCGCCTGATCCCGCGTAGTGACAGATAGAGCACCGCAGCTACCGAGCGCAGTAAACTCATGGGGAATGCCCCCACTCCATGAGGAACCTCCATTGAGCTCACCCTTCATTGAACTGCCGCTCTTCGACGAAACACCGGCCTCGCCTAGCGGCACCACCCACCCCGCAGCGATGAGCTTCGCCGACGGCGACACCACCGTCACCCGCACCATCCTCCCCTCCGGCGTGCGCATTATCAGCCAAGAAGTGCCCGCCACACGCTCGGTTGGTGTGAGCATGTGGGTGCCCGTGGGCTCCAGGGACGAACTTCCGCAGCACGCGGGCTCCACCCACTTCCTCGAACACCTCCTCTTCAAAGGCACCGCGAAGCGCAGCGCCCTCGACATCGCCTCCGCTTTCGACGGTGTGGGCGGTGAGTCAAACGCGGGCACCGGCAAGGAAACCACCGACTACTGGGCGCGCGTCCTCGACGCAGACCTGCCCATGGCCGTGGAAACCCTCACCGACATGGTGACCGGCTCCCTCCTTGCGCCCGAAGCCTTCGAAACCGAACGCGGCGTCATCCTCGGCGAACTCGCCATGTCAGAAGACAGCCCCACCGAGGTCGTCCACGAAGCCTTCCAACTCGCCATCCATGGCGACACCCCCCTGGGACGCCCCATCGGTGGAACCAGCGACATTATCCGAGCCGTCCAGCGCGACGACGTGTGGGACCACTACCACACCCACTACGCGCCCAATAACCTCGTCGTCGCAGCCGCTGGCAACGTCAACCACGACGCCCTCGTCGACAAGGTCATCGAAGAGCTCGAAAAGTCCCCCTGGACGGAGGCCATGAAGGACTACTCCGTCCCCCGACCCAGGCGCAGCACCGACAGCGCCCAGGCAACCTACCGTGACCCCAATGAAGGCCCCGACGCTGGCGACATCATCCGCTACCGGGACGTCGAACAGGCCCACATTGTTATCGGCGCCCCCTCCATGCGAGTCGGCGACGAACGCCGCCCCGTCATGTCCGTGCTCCTCTCGGTTCTGGGTGGCTCCATGTCCTCGCGCCTCTTCCAAGAAGTCCGCGAAAAACGAGGCCTGGCCTACTCCACCTACGCCTTCGACTCTGCCTACTCCGAAGCCGGAGCCTTCGGCATGTACGCCGGAACCTCCCCCGCGAAGCTGGCTGAAGTCGAGCGCATTATGACCGACCAACTCCACCTGCTCGCCGCCGACGGCCCCACCGAGGAGGAACTGGTTCGCGTGCGCGGCCAACTGCGCGGCGGCCTCGCCCTCGGCCTAGAGGACAACTGGTCACGCATGTCGCGCGTGGGACGCTCCGAAATCCAAGGCCGCTACCTGACCGTCGGCGCAGCCCTGCAGCGCCTTGAGGCCGTCACCGCCGAACAGGTGCGCGAACTGGCCGCTGAGCTGGCCTCGCACGCCCTGCGCCGCGCCGTCGTCATGCCGAAAAACCGCTGAACGCGCCGCCTGACAGGAGACACCAATGATTCAAGTTGCCGTGATCGGTGCCAATGGGCGCATGGGATCCACCGTTGTCGAGGCCGTCGCCGCTGCTTCCGACATGGAATGTGTCGCTCAGCTTGATGCTGACACCCCCATCACCGTCGAGAGCCTGGCAGGAGCGAGCGTCGCCGTTGACTTCACCGTCCCCTCCGTCACCGAAGGCAACGTTCACGCCCTCCTCGACGCCGGGGTGAATGTCGTCGTCGGCACCACCGGGTGGGACGAGGCGTCGCTGGCCCGCGTTCGTGAACACGCCTCTGACGCTGGCTGCAACGTCATTATCGCCCCTAACTTCGCGATCTCCGCCGTCCTCGCCATGCACTTCGCCGCCCTCGCCGCCCCCTACTTTGAGAGCGCCGAAGTCATCGAACTCCACCACCCCAATAAGGTTGACGCCCCCTCGGGTACGGCCGTTGCCACCGCGCAAAAGATCGCCCGCGCCCGCGCCGAGGCCGACTGCGCACCCATGCCTGATGCTACGGGCTCTGACCCGCTGGGCGCGCGCGGCGGTGTGATCGAGGGCGTGCCCGTGCACGCCGTGCGCCTGCGCGGCCTGGTTGCCCACGAGGAGATCCTGCTCGGCAATGCCGGCGAGCAACTGACCATCCGCACCGACTGCTTTGATCGCATCTCCTTCATGCCCGGCGTTCTGCTGGCCGTGCGCTCCGTTGACCGCCTACCCGGGCTCACTGTCGGCCTCGACGCTGTGATGGGGCTGGTATGAGCGAGAGCTGCTGCAACACCCACGGCGCTGGGGAACACACCCACGATTCTTCTTCGGGCGCCGCGCCCGCAGGCACCGACCGCACCGTGCGCCCCGCCCGCCCCGAGGACGCCGAGGCTATCGGAGCTATCCAACGGGCCGCCCTCGAAAGTCATATCGAGGCGGTACTCAATGCTGCACAAGCCGCCGAGAGCATGAGTGACGTCATCGCCGCTCTGCCTGATGCGCGCGCCTTCCAGGAACACTGGGCGCAAACTCTGACGGCGCCCGCACCTGAGGGGTGCCACACCCTCGTGGCCATCCACGGGCAAAGCGTTGGTGGCTTCATCTGCGCAATCCCCGGCGAGGAACTCCCCGAAATCCCCGACAAGCGCCCAGCCATCCCCGCAGGAACAGAGATCGTCGCCCTCGAGGTCAACGCCCACTTCCAGCGTTCAGGACACGGGTCGCGCCTGCTCAACGCCTTAGCTGAAACCTGCGGCGCGCCGAACCTGCGCATCTGGGTGGGGGCCGAGGACGAGGCGCGCGTGCGCTTCCTCCAAAGCGCGGGGTTCACCCCCTCTGGCCTGCGTCGGCAACTGCAAATGCCTGGAGCCGTCGCGGACGAGCATCTGTGGTGGACGAGCCTGGCCTGACGGTTCCTGCTAAAGGGGTGAGCGCGCGGCGCTGACGGTTGAGTGCTGACGGTTGAGCGCTGACGGTTGAGGGTTGGCAGGGCGGGCTAGCGGGTCAGGCTAGCGGGTCAGGCTGGGAGCTGGGAGGGCGGGGCTGCGAGCGCGGGAGCCTCGCTGCAGCGGAGTAGCTGCAGGCTGACAGGGCGGCGCGCTGTATCTGGGTCGCACGTCCCGCTTGTGCGGATTCTGAAGGAAGCCTTCTCAAAAGTGGGCGCTACAATGTGGACAGCTGTGATCCTGCTCATGCTAGACGCCTAGGGTTGAGAGTATGACAACACACGCTACTCGCACATTTGGCTCCCTCGCCCCCGCAATGGTCACTCCATTCACCGAAGACGGAGCACTGGATGTTGAATCAGCCGTGCGTCTAGCACGAAAGCTTGTCCAGGACGGCTGTGACGCCATCCTCCTATCGGGCACAACCGGTGAATCGCCGACCACCCACCAGCCCGAGAAGAACGAGCTCACCGCAGCAGTCATCGAAGCTGTTGGCAAAGAGGTATTTGTCTTCTGTGGAGCCGGCTCCAACGACACGGCGCACGCCGTGCGCATTGCCCAAGGCGCCCAAGAAAACGGGGCCCATGGCCTGCTGGTTGTCACCCCCTATTACAATCGCCCCTCCCAAGAGGGCGTCCAAGCGCATGTTCGCGCTATTGCGGACGCTGTTGACCTGCCGATCATGCTCTACGACATTCCTGGGCGCACCGGCTTGGCTTTGAGTGATGAAACCATTGACCTGCTGGCACACCACCCGCGCATTCACGCGCTCAAGGACGCCACCGGCAACGTTGCCCAGGGCGCTGAGCGTCTGCGTCGCACCGGGCTGGAATGGTACTCCGGCGATGATGGGTTGAACCTGGCCTTCCTGGAAGCAGGAGGCTCTGGCTCTGTCTCTGTCGTCGCCCACGTCGCCGCACCCTACTACCGGCGGATGACTGATGCTTTCGATAGGGGAGAGCTTGAGGAAGCACGCGAAATAATCCGCCAGGTCCAGCCCCTCGTTGATGCCATCATGGGCGGAGGGCAGGGGGCTGTTATGGCTAAGTGGGCTGTCTACCTGCAGGGAGCCATTGCCTCGCCCACTGTTCGCCTGCCACTTGTCGCGCCACATGACGACGAGATTGAGCGACTGTCTAATGCCATGAAGGCACTGGGGCTGCTTTAGCTTTTTTCTGGAGGGATCTCCTGCGAAAGCCGGTGGGAGGCCACACTAACGTGGCCTCCCACCGGCTTTTGGATGCTCCGCCAGCGTGTGCTCCACGGTGGTGGGGCCATTTTGTTATCAGGCTGGAGTGGAGGCAACGGTGAAACGTTGACGATTGTGTGTGGGGGTTTCCATCTCGTCCACGATGGCGACGGCGAAATCTTGGGTAGAGACGTAGTCTCCGACAGGGGAATCTGCGCCGACGATATACTCCTCGCTTCGAGTGCCTGGAGCGATCTGTGGGGAAGGTGCTACCAGGGTCCAATTCAGCTCTGGGGAGGCGCTGCGATAGGCGTCATATACGCGTCCAAAAGCCAAGGCTTCGGGGCGGTATTCTTCGGGAAAACCAGGAAGATCAAGCAGGCGAGTTCCGTTGACCTCGAGCGCACCAGCACCTCCCACGACAATGAAGCGTCCAATGGGGGCAGAGGCAATGAGGGCCTCATGTGCACTGACAATGGCTTCGTAGTCATCGCGTCCTGGAATAGCGATCAGTGAGACATCGTGTGTGTCAATCGTATTGCGAACAGCGTCTGTGTTCTTAAAGTCGAGTACTTGGCCCTGAGCTTGGTCAATGGAGGAGCCTGAGCGTGACAGTGCGGTAACCTCGTGTCCGCGCATCAGAGCTTCCGTCGTCACGGCTGAACCTACCATTCCGGTAGCACCAAACACTGCGATTTTCATGTCAGAAGCCTTTCGTTTGATGTGTCCGACATAAAAGACGGTATCATTGGGTAACTTATTACCTCAACGTAACCATTAGAGTGACTCTTGACACAGGAGGAGGCCATGCAAACTGCGGACATTTTGAACTCCCATTGTCTTTCGCGCACCGTGCTGCGGCATCTCACCGACCGCTGGACGCCCTTCATTGTGACAGTCCTTGCTGACGCAACACCTCACCGTTTCACTGTGATCAAGCAGCGAATTCAAGGCATTTCACCCAAGGTTCTCACCGAGACCTTGCGTTCGATGGAGAGGGATGGGCTTGTCGATCGCCAGGTGACGGCCTCCATTCCTCCGAAAGTCGAGTATCAACTGACACCGCTCGGGTTGAGTGTGGTGCCTCCCATTGAGGCGTTGCGTTTGTGGGCAGAGGAGCATCTTGAGGAGGTTGAGTCTCATCGTGCGCAATACGATGCGCGGTGTGCGGCCTCTGCTGATGGGGCCTCGTGATGAAAATGTTGAGCACCCCTTTGGTTCGATAAAGATGCCGAGCTGCTGTAGCTCTTTGCCGTCCTCGGCTCAACGCTGGTGGGCGTAGTGCCGGTGCCTATGAGCCTGTGCTTTGCTTCGCTCATATGCCCAACCGTGCCGCGAGTGGCACACCCTGCCGCCTTAGCTGGACTGAGCTTCTTCTGCCCAAGTTTTCCCGGGGATATGGTCGTAGTGCTGGCATGCTCCGTGCCAATGGCGATGAAGCGTACCGATGACGATGAAGGGTGCCGAAGGTGCGGGGGTGGGCCAATGGTGCTGGGACAGGCCAGTGGTGCCGGTATGGGTTGATGCTGGGGTTGCTTGGTGTGGATGTCTCCAGCTGGTGTGGATGGGCGCCATTGGTATGGGTGAGCGTCATTGGTAGGTGGCATGCTCCGTGCCAATGGCGATGAAGCGTACCGATGACGATGAAGGGTGCCGAAGGTGCGGGGGTGGGCCAATGGTGCTGGGACAGGCCAGTGGTGCCGGTATGGGTTGATGCTGGGGTTGCTTGGTGTGGATGTCTCCAGCTGGTGTGGATGGGTGCGATTGGTATGGGTGAGCGTCATTGGTGGGTGGCATGCTCCGTGCCAATGGCGATGAAGCGTACCGATGACGATGAAGTGTGCCGAAGGTGTGGGGATGGGCCGATGGCGATGAAAGGTACCGAAGGCCCTGGGGTGTGGCGCTGGCACCAGAGGCACCAGAGGCGCCAGGGGTGAAGTGTTTTCTTTAAGTAGATAACTATGCGCAATATAAGGCGTAATAAAATGACCATATGGTCACTCTGTGTTGAAGAAAAAGTGAGCCAGGCGGGCATTTTTTGTCTGATGTCTGAGGGGTGGAGAAACCTTCTTTCTGTGAATTTTTTGCGAGTTTTATTTTGGGATAAATGGACCCAAAACGTCCAAAATGCTGACACCTCTGTCGTGATCCGCGCCACTGTGCGGAGAAGTGGATTTTGGACGGGGTGTGTCCAAAATGCCTGATAGATGCCTCGGGACCAAGGTCTAGGCTGCCCTGAGGAAGCGTCGATACAGTGTCATTAAGGCGCCCGACGAAGGCGACCAACGCTATTACTTTAAAGGTCAACGTCGATCAGGGTAATGGCAAAAAGTCGTCAGAAATAAAGCATTTCGCCACCCTTCATTTCGTGGCACATAAAACCGCAAAACGGCGGGCGTCTTGAAGAAGCTCAATACCCCTGCCCTTACTGTATGAAAGGTGGCCACAGTGCTGAGTATGCTCACTCAGGAACGCCATGCGGATGACCTCACACGCTTCCACCGCATCTTCTTGCTCATTCTGGTCTCCATTGGCAGCTCCATCATCTACACGCCTGCGTACCTCCAGTACGTCTTCGACGAACCCCTCGGCAAAGCCCTCATCGCCTCAGGCGCAGCCAGCCAAGAAAACGTCGCAACCACCCTCGGTACGCTCCTGGCCGCCTACTCCTGGACGGCACTCGTGTGCTACCTGCCCTCAGGCATCGTTGCCGACCGCGTCCGTGTCCGCACCCTCGCCTGGGTAGGATTTGGCAGCACCGCCCTCCTCACCTACTGGTACGCCTTCTTCCCCTCCTACACCATGCTCATCGCCCTCTTCGTCGGTATGGGCATCACCACCATCCTCATCTGGTGGGGCATCCGCTTCAAGCTCGTCCGCCTCATCTCCGAAGAGGAAGCCTACTCGCGTAATATCGGCCTCTCCTACGGCTTCTACGGCCTGGCAGGCCTCATCCTCGGCTTCGTCAACGCGGCCATCGTCTCCAACCTCACCGACCAGGGCGACATCATTCCCATGAGGACCCTGCTCCTTGTCCTGGGCAGCGTCATCATGCTCCTGGCGATCCTCTCCTTCCTCTTCATTCCCAAGTTCGAAGGCGAAATCGGCTCCTCCGAAGGCGGCTTCAACTTCAAACAGCTCGGCCAGGTCCTCTCCAACCCCGTCGTCTGGCTCGCCGCGCTCACCCTCTTCTTCGTCTACTTCTTCTACACCGGCGTCAACCAGACCACCGGCTACATGAACAACGTCATGAACATCGCCCCCGGCATCGTCCTCGTCGTCGGCACGGTCCGTACCTACGGTGTATCCCTCATCTCCGCCCCCTTCTTCGGTGCCGTCGCAGAAAAACTCGGCTCCCCCTCGAAGGTCATCGGCGCAGGCTCAGTCGTCGTCATGATCGGCCTGGTCATCTTCGCTTTCCTCCCCGCCGAAGCCTCCCTGGCCTACGTCGCGGTCGCCATGGCCATCCTCTTGGCCTTCATCGCCAACGGTGTCTTTGGTATCTGCTCCAGCCAGCTCACTGAAGGCAAGGTCCCCGTCAGTGTCTTTGGCACTGCTACAGGCCTGCTCTCAGTGATCGGCTTCCTGCCTGACACCTTCTCCTACATCTGGTTCGGATCCATCCGCGACGCCCACCAGGACAACCCGGCGGTTGCCTACAACCAGATCTTCCTCATCCTGGCTGGCGCAGCACTCATCGCCGCGATCTGCGCTTTCGCCCTCGTCGTTGTCGCCCGCAAGCGCAACGCGCGAATCGACGCCTAAGGAACACTCATGGGTCACAAGTACGACGTCCCTCGCCTGTGGACCGAACAAATGGGCCGCGTGGTCGACACCCAAAATGAACTCGCCAAAGACGCCTACGTCACCGGACAGAGCCTGGAGGAGATGCGTCAGGCCTACCGCACTGAACGCGCCTTCTGGAACGAGGGCGGCCCCGCCGTTGCCGTCTCCACCGACTACAACGCCCCCACCCGCTACGGCGAGGTGCGCGTACGCTACTACCGGCCCAATGCTGAAGGAACCCTACCGCTCATCGTCTACATGCACGGCGGCGGCTGGGTCATTGGCGACGTCGATACTCACGACCGCATCACCCGCACCCTGTGCCACCTCAGCGGTGCAGCGGTTGTGAGTATCGACTACAGCCTCGCCCCCGAAGCCCGATTCCCTCGCCAAATCCACGAATGTGTCGACGTTGTCACCCACATCCGCGACCACGCCGACACCTGGAGCATCGACCCCGACGACGTTTCCTTCGCCGGAGACTCCGCAGGGGCGAATATGGCGGCAGCAACGATGCTGATGATGCGCGACGAAGGCACTCTTCACAGTGTGCGCACCCTGCTCCTTTTCTACGGGGCCTACGGGCTCAAGGACTCCATGTCCATGCGTCTCCTGGGCGGCAGCTGGGATGGTTTGACCGAGGAAGACTACGCCTACTACCTCGGCCAATACCTTGCCGACCCAGCCGACGCAAACGACCCCTACTTCAATATCCTCGCCAACGACTTCAACCACGGCATCCCACCGTGCTACATCGTCGCCGCAGGCCTAGACCCCCTGCGGGACGACTCTCGTACCCTGGCCGAAATCCTCTCCCTGTGCCAGGTGCCCCACCTCCTCAACGAGGTCAAGGGCGTCCTCCATGGATTCTTGCATCACTCCAAGATGCTCGACCAGACCATGGAGGTCCTCACCGAAGCCGCCCGCTTCTACACCGAACACCCTCTTGACCGCTGACCCCACTACCGCCGAGCAAGGACGCTCCCGCACAGAAAGTGACACGACATGGATTTCTCACTGTCTGAAGACCAGCAACTCATGGTAGACGCATTCACCGAACTCATGCGCTCACGCAACTGGGACAAGTACTTCCACGAGTGCGACCACAAGCACGAGTACCCCATCGAATGGACCGAAGCCATCTGCGAACTCGGCTTTGACCGCATCCTCCTACCCGAAGAGCACGACGGCCTGGGCGCCGACTGGGTGACCCTCACCGCCGCCTACGAAGCACTGGGGCGCGAGGGCGGCCCCACCTACGTCCTCTACCAGATGCCCTGCTGGGACACCGTCTTGCGTGAAGGCACCGACGAACAAAAAGAAAAGATCCTCTCCTTCGTTGGCACCGGCAAGCAGATGATCAACTACGCCATGACTGAGCCCTCTGCAGGCTCGTCCTGGGACGATATGCGCACCACCTACACCCGCAAGGACGGGAAGGTCTACCTCAACGGTCACAAGACCTTCATCACCTCCTCCCTGCACGTGCCCTACCTGGTGGTCATGGCCCGCGACAGTGAAAACATGGACACCTACACCGAATGGTTCGTGGACATGAGCCTGCCGGGCATCACCAAGGAACCCCTCGACAAGCTGGGCCTGCGCATGGACTCGTGCTGTGACGTCTACTTCGACAATGTCGAGCTCGAAGAAAAGGACCTTTTCGGCACCGAAGGTAACGGCTTCCGCCGCGGCGTGACCGACTTCGACCTTGAGCGTTTCCTGGTGGCCCTGACCAACTACGGACAGGCCTACTGCGCCTTCGAGGACGCAGCCAAGTACGCCAACCAGCGCGTCCAAGGCGGTCAGGCTATCGCCCGCCACCAGCTCATCCAGCTCAAGTTCGCTGAGATGAAGATCCGCCTGACCAACATGCGCAACATGCTCTACGAAATCGCGTGGAAGCACGACCACGGCATGCTCTCACGCGGGGATTGCTCGATGGCGAAGTACTACTGCTCGCAGGCATCCTTCGAGGTCGTCGACCACGCCCTCCAGGTGCTCGCGGGTGTGGGCATCACCGGCGAGCACCGCGTCCAACGCTTCTACCGTGACCTGCGCGTAGACCGCGTCTCGGGCGGCACTGACGAAATGATGATCCTCAGCGCTGGCCGCTCCGCCCTCTACGACTACCGCTGACCCCTGCGCACGAAAGGACCTCACCATGGCACTGCCGACCGAAAAGCCGTCCTTTGGCGTCCTTGATGGCGTCAAAGTCGTCTACTCCGCCGTTGAAATCGCCGCCCCCACCGCCGCTGCCATCATGGCTGAATGGGGCGCCGACGTCACCTGGATTGAAAACGTGTGGACGGGCGACTCCATGCGCGACACCACCTGGGTGAAGGAAATGGAGAGGCGCAATATGCGCTCCATCTCGATGAACCCCTTCACCGATGAAGGTAAGGAAGCCTTGCGCGCCATCGTTAAGGACGCCGACATCTTCATCGAATCCTCCAAGGGCCCCATGTATGCGCGTAAGGGCATCACCGATGAATTCCTCTGGGAGGTTAACCCCAAGCTCGTCATTGTCCACGTCTCTGGCTTTGGCCAGTGGGGTGATGACGTGCAGGTCAATTCGGCTGCCTACGACCTGACGGTCGCCGCATATGCGGGCATCGTCGCCCAAAATGGCACTGTCGAGCAGCCGATGAATATCTCCCCCTACCTGGGTGATTACATCAACTCCCTGATGATTATCTCCTCCTCCTTGGCGGCCCTGCACCGAGTGGGCGTCACCGGTGAGGGCGAGAGCATCGACATGGCCATGTACGAGACCCTCCTGCGCGTGGGCACCTACTACATGATGGACTTCATGAACGCGGGCATCACCTACCCGCGTCCGGGCGCCCGCCACCAGAACCTGTGCGGTATCGGCATCTACGAATGCAAGGATGGCTACATTGGCTTGTGCCTGTATGGGGTGTCGCAAAACAAGTACCTGCTGGAAACCATTGGTCTTGGTCACCTGTGGGGCACCGAAGAGTATCCCGAGGACACGTCGGCCCTGTGGCTCAATGGCCCCAAGGCTGACCTCATTCAGGAGACCCTGGAGGCCTACCTCAAGACTCAGTCCAAGTACGACGTGCAGCGTGACTTCGTTGACCATCGCATTGCTGCGCAGGTCGTCAACGAATTCCCCGACATTTTGGCTGCCGACCACGTCAAGCAGCGCGAGTGCTTCATCGAATGGGAAAACGCCGAAGGTCAGAAGGTCATGGGCCTGAATACCTTCCCGAAGTTCTCCCGCAACCCTGGCTCTTTCTGGCGTCCCATGCCAGCGCTGGGCGAGGACACTCGTGACGTGCTTGCGCGCGCGGGATACTCTGACGAGGAAATCGCGCGCCTGGCCGAGATGGGCACCGTCAAGATTGCTGACAAGGACTGATTGGCCGTGACCCGCTCGGAGTTCGCGCCGGAGACCACCACACTGCCTGAGCTGTGGCAGCGGCAGGTGGACGACAGGGCAGAGCATGAGTTCCTCGTTTTTGAGGACTCTCACTCGCATGAGACCCGTCGTTTCACTTACCGCCAGTTTGACGCGCTGGTGAACCAGTGTGCCAACGCCCTCGTCAGGCGGGGTATTGGTGAGAAGGATCAGGTGGCGCTCTACCTCGATAATTGCGTCGAGTTTGTCGAGTGCTTGCTGGCCTTGGCGAAGATTGGGGCTGTGGCCGTCCCCGTCGACGCTTCTTCGGCGCCCTTCGAGCTGGGGCGCATCCTTCGCCTGTGCCAGGCGCGCACGGTCGTGGCCTGCGCGAGCAACCTCAGCCAAGTGCGTTCCCACCTGCCCACCACCGTCAAGGACGTCATTGTGGTGGGGCAGGGGGACGCCGAGGACGAGGACGCCGCCGCTGGCCTTGCCCGCCTGCGTGAGCTCACCTGGCATGAGCCGGACGTCTTCACCTCCGCAGCGCAGATCAGCCCCTTTGACCTGTGCGAGATCCTCTTCACCTCGGGCACCACCTCTGAGCCTAAGGGTGTGATGATTACGCACGCGAATGTTGTCTTCTCCGGCAATTTCGTCAACTGGGAGCTGGGGATGACCCCTGAGGACCGGTACATGACCTCCATGGTCGCCACCCGGGTGAACTATCAGCTCTCTGCGCTGGCGCCGGTGCTGACCTTGGGGGCGACGCTCATTATGCTCTCTCACTACCGTGCGAGGTGCTTTTGGCGTCAGGCCCGCATCCACCGCGCGACCCTCGTTCAGGGGATGGCGATGATTGCGGCAACGATGCTGCGCCAACCTGTCGACCCGCATGAGCGCGACCATCAGGTGCGCGAAATGCACTACTTCCTGCCGCTGAGCACCGCAGATAAGGACGCCTTCGAGGAACGTTTCGGGGTGCCGTTGCTCAACAACTACGGCTCCACCGAGTGCTTGATTGGCGCGGTGACGGACCCGCCCGTTGGGGAGCGGCGTTGGCCCTCCATCGGCCAGGCGGGCCCGGGTTACGCTGTGCGCGTCATTGACGAGGACGGCGCCGACCTGCCCGACGGTGAAGTGGGGGAGTTGGTCCTTCACGGAGTCCCAGGGGTGAGCCTCATGGCGGGCTACTGGGATAACCCTGAGGCGACGGCCGAAGTGTTGGACGAGGACGGCTGGTACTACACCCGCGACTATGCCTACATCGAGGATGGCTGGGTGTATTTCGTGGATCGGCGTGTGGACCTTATTAAACGCTCGGGAGAGTCCGTGTCTTCAGCTGAGGTTGAGGGCATTATTGACGATTTTCCTGGCGTGCGTGAGGTGGCGGTGATTGGCGTGCCCGATAGTGTGCGCGGCCAAGCCGTGAAGGCCTTCGTTGTGGCCGACCCTGACGTGGAGCTTAGTGCCTGCGCGATTATCGATCACTGTTCACGCCATCTGGCGGCCTTTAAAGTGCCGAGTTTTGTCGAGTTCGTTGAGGAACTCCCGCGCGGCACCTACGGAAAAGTCCAAAAACATCTTCTTTCCACCCTATAAACCCTCGATAAACCCACGATCCCTTCACCTACTCACTGCACATTCACTCCATGAAAGGACACTGACCAATGGCGATCAATACCGACATGGTGGGCCAAACCTTCGGGCCCTTCGTCCGCGACTACACCTTCCGCGACCTAGAGCTTTTTGCTCTGGGCTGCGGCGCGGGCATTGACGGCAAGGACGGCCTCGAATATCTCAATGAGCACGACGAACGCGACCCCAAACTCAAGGTGTTGCCCATGTTTGGTGCCATGCTCATCGTCGACTCAGAGGTGACCCGCACCATTGACTACGGCTACAACTATGCTGGCTCCCTGCACTGGGGCTTTGACATTACCTTCCATCGCCCCATTACGAAGATGAGCGACCACCTGGAGACGATGGTGCGTCTGGAGGGCCTCTACGACCGTGGTGAAGGACGAGGCCTGCTCGCCCAGCACATTGGTGACACCTATGACTCTGACGGGAACCTCCTGTTCACGAATGAGTCCTGGGATTGCCTGATCTACGACGGCGGTTGGGGTGGGCCGACACCTCCGAAGGACATTGTTGACATGCCCGATCGTCCCGCTGACGTGGAGGTTGTTGAGACGATCCCGGAGAATCAGGCCCTCATCTACCGGCTTTCTGGCGACTATCACCCCCAGCACATTGACTGGGACTACGCCGCTGAAAATGGGGAGCCTCGCCCGATTCTGCACGCCATCTCTTACGCGGGTGTGGTGATGCGCCACGCGATCAACGCTTTCGTTCCTGGCGAGCCGGAGCGCATTAAGCGTTTTAAGACGCGTATTACCTCTCCCGTCCACCCCGGCTCCACGCTCAAGACTCAGCTGTGGAAGGTTGGCGAGGGCGAACTGCGTTTTGCACTCGTTGACGTTGACGCTGAAGAAACTGGCGCGAAGCCGCACTTGAACTGGGGCATCATCGAGTATCGCTGAGGGAGGCGCGCGGGGTTTCCAAAGGCGTGAACCTCGCAGGCCATCCCTCGTGGACTCTTGAGCGCCCACGCGTGGCGTGGGAGAGACTCCACCACACTCTCTCCCACGCCACCACCTCCTGACCTCCGTTTCCTCCCAGCCCACGACCACCACCAGACCTTCGCGAGAAAGAAGGGAGAACACCATGAGCAGTAATGAGCCTGTCATTGACCTCGAAGACCTGGAGATGACACCCCTCCTCAAGCGCGTCATTGTCTTCTCTTCAGGTGGCCCCTTCCTCGAAGGCTACGTCCTATCCATCATTGGCGTTGCTTTGGGCGCCATGGGCACCGACCTCGTCCTTGACGCCCACTGGAACGGACTGCTGGGCGTGGCCGCCCTCGTCGGCCTGTTCCTCGGCGCCTCTGTTGGCGGGTGGGTCACTGACCTGATCGGGCGACGCAAAATGTTCGTCATCGACCTGGTCGTTATTGCGGTCCTCTCCATCCTGTGCGCCCTCGTTAACACGCCCACGGCGTTGGTGGCCCTGCGTTTCCTCATTGGCGTGGCCGTCGGCGCGGACTATCCGATCGCGACCTCCATGATCGCCGAATTCTCGCCGAAGAAATACCGGGCTGCAGCGATGGGTATTATCGCCGCCGCCTGGTATCTGGGAGCCAATGTTGCCGCCCTCGTCGGCTTCGCCCTCATTCATACCCCCCACGGCTGGCGCTACATGCTTGCCTCCTCTGCGGTGCCCTGCATTGCCATCCTCGTCGGCCGGTGGAATATTCCCGAATCTCCACGCTGGCTAGTGTCGAAAGGCCGCGCGGAGGAAGCCCAACGCATCGTCCATGAAACCCTGGGCGCCAATGTGCGTCTGCCCGAGGCTGAGGAGGCCGCGAAAACCTCGGTACGTAAGGTCCTCCAGGGCGTCTACCTGCAGCGCGTCATCTTTGTCGGCGTCATCTGGCTGTGCCAAGCGATTCCCATGTTTGCCCTTTACACCTACGGGCCTCAGATCATTAGCGCTGTTGGCTTGGGGGAGGGGCGCAATGTGCTCCTTGGGGAGCTCCTCATTGGCACCTTCTTCATGCTTGGCACCTTCCCCGCCATGTACCTGTGTGAAAAGATCGGCCGCCGCCCCCTCATTATCGGCTGCTTTGGCGGCATGACTGTGGCCCTGGCCATCATTGGCTTCTTCCCTGGGGCGGGCATTGGCCTCATTATGGGCTGCTTCATTGCTTACGCGATCCTGTCGGGTGGGCCGGGCAACCTCGAATGGCTCTATCCCAATGAGCTGTTCCCCACGGAAATCCGCGCTACCGCCATGGGTTTTGCCATGGCCCTGAGCCGCATCGGTACCGTCGTGTCTATCTACGTGTTGCCCGCCTTCATTGTTGACCACGGCATTGGGATGACGATGCTTGCTGGTGCGGGTATCTCCGCCTTGGGGCTTGTTGTCTCGATCATCTGGGCGCCTGAGACTCGCGGCTACACCCTGGCTGAAACCGGCTCACCAGACTTTAGGGGGCGCTGACATGTTCACCATTGAGCAGATCACCGTTGGCTCCTGGAAAGCAGTGTGCTACGCGCTGACAAACAGTGCAGGAACCATCGTCATTGATCCTGGTGCACAACCTGAGGTGCTCCTGCGTTGGCTGGGAGACAAAAACATCGAGGGGATCATCCTCACTCACTGCCACTGTGACCACATTGGAGCCGTCAACGAACTCGTCGACACCTACGGATGCTGGGTAGGATGCGGCCACGACGATGTTGATGGCGTCGCTGACGTACACAGGTCTGGCTTTGACGAAGAGGGCGTTGACTACACCGTTGACCACATCGACCGGCCCCTTCACGAGGGCGACACCGTCACCTGGGGAGGCGACCAGCTGACCGTCCTGCACACCCCCGGTCACACCCCCGGCAGCATCTGCCTACTTAACGAGGCTCAACGTGTCCTTTTCACAGGTGACATGCTCTTTGCCGGAGCGATCGGCTCCACTGCCTTCGTCATGGGTAACCCTGCGGACATGATGCGTTCTTGTGCGCGCCTCGCGGGAATGAATGGGAACCTGATGGTCTATCCAGGGCATGGGCGCGCCACCACGTTGGGTGTGGAACACTCGCTGTTGCGCATTATGGCCGGGCCAGCGCTACGGGGTAGCCCTCAATCTTCCAGCTGGCGGGAAGGCTCGTGGTGGTGAAGTTGATCGTCCACAAGATCGGCAACGTAGGCCGGAACCTTCTCCAAGAAACAGTCGATGACGTCTTCTGGCAGGCAGAAGGTGCGCATCAGGACGCTGCCTTCAATCGCATCAAGCAGGCGCACGACCGAGGTGTTCCGTGGGAGCTCACCGTTGAGCTTGAAGTCCCACAGGCGGGCGTGAATAGCCGACAGGGGAGTGACGAAGACATCCCGGTAGATCTCGCAGATGATGGGGTCTTCAGCGTTGCCTGCCTCCACGAAGAGGCGTCGCATCGCGGAACGATTGGGCCCCAGGTATTCGCGCAGGCGGAAGTCAGCCTCGTTGACGAGGATTTCGCGGGGCGAATCACCCACTGGGCCCGGGCAGGTCACCAGGGCGGTGAAGGCGCAGTGGAGCAGATCGTCACGGTCGAGCCAGCGCGAGTAGAGGCTGGATTTGCCCACCCCCGCTTCGGCGGCGAGCTTTGTCAGATTAAAACCCGCCCAACCGGCCTCGCCGTAGAGGTCCAGGGCGGCGCGAAAGACGCGTTCCTCCAGCTGGGCGTCACGAGGGCGGCCAGGTTTAGGAGGACTCAGCACCGCAGCTTGAGTCACCACGCACACTCCTTTCATGAGGGAGGTCACATATCACTATCTTAACGAGTTTCCCTCACATCTCTCAGGGTTTTCACAACCCCCGTACCGCTAACCGCACCTTCAACAGAAAGAGCAGACGATGAGCATCGTTGTCGCGTACAAATACGCCGCTAACCCACAAGACACCACCGTTGATCCCTCCGGCGTGGTCGACTGGTCGCGCGCCAAGGCCGCAATCTCCGAATACGATCCCGTCGCCGTGCAAGTCGGACGCAGCCTCGCAGACTCCCTCGGAACCGACGTCGTCGGCATCTCCGTCGGCACCAGCGCAGTCGCCTCGTCCATGGCGAAGAAGGGCGCACTCTCGCGCGGCATGGACCGCGCCCTCGTCCTCGCCGACGACGCGACCACCACCTGGAACGCGACCACTGTCGCCAGCGCGCTCGCGGGCCTCGTGGGGAAGGTCGAGGGCACCACACTGGTCCTAGCCGGAGACTCTTCCATCGACGAATCCGCCAAGATCGTCCCTACTCTCATCGCAGGCTTCCTTGGCTGGCCCTGCTTCCAAGAAGTCACCGCCATTGAGGCGGCAGGAAACGGGTGGACCCTCACCCAATCCACCGCGGGTGGCACCCGCACTATCACCGTTGATGGCCCCGTCGTCGCAGCGGTGGCCACCGACGCCGCACCCGTGAAGGTCCCCGGCATGAAGGACATCCTCGCCGCCGGTAAGAAGCCCCTTGACGAGGTCCCCGCAGGCGACCTTGCGCCCACCACCGTCACCCTTGAGGTCACCGGCCGAGCCAAGCCCGTCGCGAAGGCCCGCCGGAATGAAATGTTCACCGGAGACGACGCTGCCGCCCAGCTCGTCGCAGCCCTGCGCAACGCTGGCGCACTCTGAGAAAGGATCGCAGAACAATGACGAACACCTGGATTCTCACCACCAACGAGCACGTCGCGAACCTCGTTGAAGCCGCCGCAGCCATTGGCGGCGCCACCACCGTCATCGCCGTCGCCCCCAGTGCTCCCAGCATCGCCGGAGTCGACCGCATCATCCACGTCCCCCTTGCCGAGGGAGTTCCCGCCGAAGCCTACGCCAGCGCCGTCGCTGGACTCCTCGCCGAGGCAGGCAGTGACGTCATCCTCGCCGCCAACCGCCCTGCTGAGCGTTCCTTCGCGGGCGCCGCAGCAGCCGCCCTCACCCTGCCTGTCATCGTTGGAGCCACCAGCGTCAGCGCCAGCGGCGCCGAGGTCGCCCGCTACGGTGGCCTGACCACCGAGACGGTCAGCTTCAGCGGCGCCGTCCTCGTCCTCGAGGGCGGGGCCCCCGCCGAAGCAGGCGGACCAGCAGCCGAAACCCACGAGGCCACCCCCATGGCCGTCAGCGTCGTCTCCGTCCAGCCCGCCACCTCCGGGCCCGCTAACCTCGCAGCGGCTCGCCGCATCGTCGCCTGCGGGCGCGGCTTCAAGGCCGAAGAGGACCTCAGCATTGCCCAGGCCCTCGCCGACGCCCTCGGCGCTGAAATGGCGTGCTCGCGGCCCCTCGCTGAAGGCACCGCCTGGATGACCAAGGACCGCTACATCGGCGTTTCCGGCATGCACGTCTCGCCTGACATCTACGTCGCCCTCGGTATCTCCGGCCAGGTGCAGCACACCTCCGGCATGGCAGATACCAAGATCGTCGTCGCCGTCAACACCGACGCCAACGCCCCGATCTTCCAGATCGCTGACTACGGCATCGTGGGCGACATCTACGAGGTTGTCCCCGCACTCACCGCAGCGCTGTCCTAAGCGTCGCTCAAGCAAACGGCACTCTCCTGAAACGAGAACATCATGTCTGAAGAAGTCGACGTCGACTTCGACGTCATTGTCATCGGAGGAGGCGTGGCAGGCGCAGTCTGCGCCTACACCCTCGCCCAACAAGGCCGGGAGGTCCTCCTCGTCGAGCGCGGCGCAGAACCGGGCTCGAAGAACCTCTCCGGAGGCGTGTTCTACTGCCGCGTCATGGAAAAAGTCTTCCCCGACTTCGTCAACATCGCGCCAGTAGAGCGCCGCATCACCCGCAACTGCGTGAGCCTCATCAACGACAGCTCCTTCGTCAACATCGACTACTGGGACCAACGCCTGAGTGAGCCCGCCAACGCCGTCACCGTCCTGCGCGTCAAACTCGACGCATGGCTCCTTGAGCAATGCGAAGAGGCAGGCGTGACCGTCATGCCCGGCGTCAAGGTCGACTCCCTCATCACCGAGGGCACCCAGATAGTCGGCGTTCGAGCCGGAGAAGACGAGCTGCGCTGCCACGTGGTTGTCGCAGCAGATGGCGTGAACTCCTTCATCGCCCAGGACGCGGGTATTCGCGCCAAAGAACCCATGAAGCACCTCGCCGTCGGGGTCAAGTCCGTCATCGGACTGCCTCGCAAGGTCCTTGAGGACCGCTTCAACGTCCGCGGCAACGAGGGCGTCGCCTACGCCATGGTGGGCGACTGCACGAAGGGTGTGGCCGGGGGCGGATTCCTCTACACCAATGAAGAATCCGTCTCCATCGGCGTGGTCATGAGGCTCGACGACCTTGAAGCCTCCGGCTTGTCCTCCTCGGACATCCACGACCACCTGCTGCAACACCCCGCCATCGCACCCCTCCTTGAGGACGGGCAGCTCCTCGAATACGGCTGCCACCTCACCATCGAGGACGGCTCGGCAATGACCGCTCACGACCTCACCCGACCGGGGCTCATCATTATCGGCGACGCAGCAGGATTCACCCTCAACACGGGGCTGACCATCCGTGGCATGGACCTGGCAGCAGGCTCCGCGCTCGCGGCCGCTGGTGCTATTCAGAAGGCCTTCGGGGTCATGGACTTCAGCCAAGAGGCGATGGACGTGTACCGGAGCCTCCTGGATGCGAGTTTTGTCGGTAAGGACATGGCGACCTACGCCAAGGCCCCCGCATTCTTGGAACGGCCCCGCATGTACAAGGATTACGGCAAGCTCGCCGCTGACGTGTTCTACGGCGTGTTCAACCACGATCTGACCCCCAGGCGTCACCTGCGTGCGGTGGGATTGGACGCCTTGAAGGCGTCGGGGTTGAAGATGACGCAGATCATGGGTGACGTTTTCGCTGGAATTCGCGCCTTGTGACCCACACCTTCAGAAAGGAGGACAGAACAATGGCTCAACTTGCCATTGACAGTGTTCCGGCTCGACTGGCTGGGAATACCTACAACCTTGATGAGGAGGAATCCCACATTGAGGTCAATCAGGAACTCGCAAAGAAGCTCGGCGCTGGCCCCCTACTCGAACGCATTTGCCCAGCTCACGTGTATTCGGTGGAAGCTGATGGCAGCGTGGGTGTGGAATACGCTGCCTGCTTGGAATGCGGCACCTGCCTGGCTATGGCTCCGGCGGGCGTCCTCAAGTGGCACTATCCGCGCGGCAGCTTCGGCATCATGTTCCGCGAAGGGTAGGGGAGGATCTTCCCTGGCGGGATGATCGCATGTGAACTCCTGGGCGCATGCAAGGGCGGCGGGGGTGGGAGCCAGCGGCTCCCACCCCCGCCGTGTGTGCGGGCAGTTCCATGTGAGGCTAATGCCGCGTAGCGCAGATCGACCGGGGAAAGGCGCGCATTCATAGTCCATCGCGGTGCGGCTGTGCCAGAACAGCGCGCGTGAGGACAGGGGGGATGATGTGAGCCATCACCTGCGGGATGAGGCCAACCCCCTAAGACCGGGGAGGAAAGACCAAGTAGAATCAGCCTTATGAAGCCCCTGTATGAGAACCTCGCTGAACCCGCACCCCTTGAAGAGGGCGCCCTTCGCGTCATCCCGTTGGGAGGTTTAGGCGAAGTCGGACGCAATATGAACGTCCTCGAATACGCAGGCAAGCTCCTTGTCGTCGACTGCGGCGTCCTCTTCCCGGAAGAGAACCAACCCGGTGTTGACCTGATCCTCCCTGACTTTTCCTGGATCGAAGACCGCCTTGAAGACATTGTGGGCATGATCCTCACCCACGGCCACGAAGACCACATCGGCGCCGTCCCCTACCTGCTCAAACTCCGCTCCGACATTCCCATCTACGGCTCGGACCTTACCTTGGCCTTTGTGGAACCAAAGATCCGCGAACACCGCCTGCCCAGCCCCGACCTCGTCGTTGTTGCCGAAGGGGACCGCATTGACGTTGGCCCCTTCAACTGCGAATTCGTGGCCGTCACCCACTCCATTCCCGACGCTTTGGCCGTTTTTGTCCGCACCGACGCGGGCAAGGTCCTCATCACCGGCGACTTCAAGATGGACCAGCTGCCCCTGGATGGGCGCCTGACCGACCTGCGTGCCTTCGCACGTTTTGGTGAAGAGGGCGTGGACCTGTTCATGGTGGACTCCACCAATGCCGAGGTCCCCGGCTTTGTCACCCCCGAGTGTGAGATCGGCCCCGTCCTCGACCGCGTGTTTGCCGAAGCGACCGGCCAGATTGTCGTCGCCTCCTTCGCCTCCCACGTTCACCGTGTCCAGCAGGTGATGAACGCCGCCCACCGCAATGGGCGTCGCGTGGCACTGGTGGGCCGCTCTATGGAACGCAATATGCGCATCGCCGAGGAAAAGGGCTACCTGACTGTTCCCCCCGATGTCATCGTCGATTCAGCGACCATCGGGGACCTGCCCCCTAACCAGCGCGTCTACATGGCTACGGGTTCGCAGGGTGAGCCCATGGCCGCCCTGTCGCGCATGGCTGCAGGCTCCCACAAGTTCGTCACCCTTGAGCCTGACGATATGGTGGTCTTTGCCTCCTCCCTGATTCCCGGTAACGAAAACTCCGTGTACCGGCTGATCAATGGCCTCATGCGCCTGGGGGCTCGCGTCGTCCACCAGTCCAATACGAAGGTTCACGTCTCGGGCCACGCTTCAGCGGGCGAATTGTTGTACTGCTACAACATCATCCAGCCCACCAATGTCATGCCCATCCACGGCGAAATCCGCCACCTCATCGCCAACGGCCAGCTGGCCGTCAAGACCGGTGTGCCCGTGGAGAACGTCGTACTTGCCGAGGACGGCGTCGTCGTGGACCTCAAGGACGGCAAGACCCGTATTGCGGGCGCAGTGCCCTGCGAGTATGTCTATGTGGACGGCCGCTCTATTGGCGAGATCTCCGAAGAGGAACTCGCCGCCCGCCGCACCCTTGGCGCTGAAGGCTTCGTCAGCGTCTACGCCGTGGTGGAGCGCGATTCGGGCATGGTGTTGGCTGCGCCGACCATTCGCGCCATCGGTATGGCCGAGGACGACGCTGTCTTTGAAGAGATCCTGCCCGAGGTGGACGCAGCCCTGCGCGAGGCCGCTGCCCCCGGTGGCGTTGATCCCTATGTCCTCCAGCAGGTCATGCGCCGCGTCATCGGACGGTGGGTGGCTCGCCGCCTGCGCCGCCGCCCGATGATTGTGCCTGTGGTCGTGGAACAGTAGGAACTTCATGCCTGGTCGTTTTATTTCCACGCACTCAATGGTGCTGGCCCTGCCGCTGCACGTGGACCATCTGCCAGAACGCGGGGCCGCCGTTGAAGCGGAGACTGCGGCTGCCCGCCCCGGCGGCGGCTACGTTACCTTGGCGGCGGCCGCAGCTCAGGGGGTGAAAGCCTCCATGGCCTCGCCTCTGGGAACGGGTCCGAATTCCTACACGGTGCGCCAGCACCTGGAGGAGGCCAATGTCGAGATTCTCACTACCGAACTGGTGGGGGATATCGGTATCGCCATCCAGCTTGTCGAGGCCGACGGCTCCACGACCTCCGTGGTCACAGCGGGTGTGGAATCTGAACCCTCCCGCGCCGCACTTGACCGCATTACTCTGCACGACGGGGACCTCGTCCATATCTCCGGTGTGGATCTGACTAACCGCATTGGTGCTGAGACCCTGACCGGCTGGGGGGCGTCCCTGCCGGAGAATGTCACCCTCGTGGTGTCGATCTCTCCTGCTGTAGAGGAAGTGCCGGTGAGCGCCTGGCGGCGCCTGCTCAGCCGCGCCGACGTGGTGACGATGAATATTCGTGAGAAGGCGGCCCTGGATGCGATCTTGACGCGCGCTGAGCCGGGACTGTCGATCCGCCACATTATGCGCCCCCACGCTGCGGTTGTGCGCCGCCTGGGTGTGATGGGCTGTGAACTGCAAGTCAATGAGTCTGCGCCGCGTATTCACCTGCCTGCTTTTGATGCCTTCACGGTGGATACCTCCGGGGTGGGGGACACGCATATTGCCACGATGTGCGCCTCTCTGCTTAAGGGTGCGTCCTTGGAGGATGCCTGCCGTGCGGCTAATGCTGCCGCAGCCTTCACCATCGCTCATGAGTCGGCGCTTCCGGTGCCGACGCTGGCTGATATTGAGCAGATCCTTGAGCAGGGCGGCCTGGTGTATTCCTCCTGAGGGGATCCGCCTGCCTTCCTTCCGGGGGCTGTCTGGGAACTCGCTCAGGTGAACCCTGAAAAATGGTGATATTTGGCCGCTAATGGGGTTGTGCGGCGCGCCGATCCGCCGTGATGCCCTTCGGGCCGGTAGCGTCTGTAGCACCATGGCAAATAGATCATCGTCTTCGAAGAGTTCACGTCAGCGCACCCCGGCTCAAGAGCCCCCGCCGCGCTCCCAAGGTGCCCTCGCACGCTTCTTTTCGGCTTGTGGACGAGGCATTGCCTCTCTCTTCGCCCTGTGGAAAGCGACGGACGCCCAGGTCAAACGTGACGCCCTTGCTTTCGTCATGCTTGCCCTGGCAATCGTCGTGGCCCTGCGTGAATGGTTCAGAGTCTCTGGCCAGGCAGGAGACTTCATCCACCACGGCTCGGCTGGCCTGGTGGGCATCTTCTCCGTCGTGCTGCCGGTGGTATTTGTGGCTCTTGCTATCGACCTGTTCAAGGCCCGCTCCTTGAACTCTGCTTTGCCTCACCACATGGCTGGCGGGATGGGCATTGTGTGTGCCTTGACGGGACTGGTCCATGTGACCAGCGGCAACCCCGCGGCCTCGCCCATTGAGGGGATTGAGGCTGCCGGTGGTGTTATCGGCTGGTTTGTTGCCAGCCCTCTGGTGACCCTCCTGTCTGCGTGGGGTGCGGGTGCGCTGCTGGTGCTTTTGTTGGTGTATTCGGTCCTGCTGGCGACGCGTACTCGCGTTGCTGACGTGCCCCAGCGTCTGCGTGAGTTCCGCGATCGCTTTATTCGCCGCACGCCCCGCAGCACTGGCGAGGATCTGGCCGCTGATCTTGACCAGGCTGGCGGTGGACGCCGTCCCTCGCGTGACCACTTGGCCGCTGGGGATGATCCCTTCCTTGATCAGTATGACGCTGACGAGGCCTTCCGCCGCGCTGCCGACGCTGATGCCGCACCTCATGTGGATCTTGCCGGGGGCGCCTATGATCCTGCCTACGGTGAGGCCGAATATGACGAACCCGGCGACTACTACGCTGCCGGTGAAGGCCATTTTGATGCCTTTGGTGCTGATCAGACTGACGCGACCATGGTGCTGCCGACCTCGCCTGCCGGTGGGGACGTGGATGGGGATGCTCCCACGGAAGTCTTTGCTATTCCCGTAGAACTTCAGCAGGAGGCTCAGCAGGGCGTGGCGGCCGCCGAGAACGCTTCTGACGAGGGCGACGCCGAAGCTGGCTTTACGCCCCAAGAAGCGCCCCCTGTGGAATACCACCTGCCCACCGAGGATCTCCTGGTCCGCGGCACCCCTCACAAGACCCGCTCAGCCGTCAACGACCAGGTCGTTCAGGCTTTGCAGCAGGTCCTCGCCGAATTTAAGGTCGACGCAACGGTGACGGGCTTTTCTCGCGGCCCGACGGTCACCCGCTATGAGGTGACGCTCGGCCCGGGCGTGAAGGTCGACCGCATCACCAACCTGTCCAAGAATATTGCCTACGCTGTGGCCAGCGCTGATGTGCGTATCCTGTCCCCAATTCCAGGCAAGAGCGCCATCGGCGTGGAGATCCCCAACGCCGACCGAGAGACCGTGGCCCTGGGTGACGTCCTCCGTTCGGGCGCCGCCAAGCGCAATCAGCATCCGCTGGTGGTGGGTGTCGGTAAGGATGTTGAGGGCGGCTACGTGGTGACGAACCTGGCCAAGACCCCGCACCTGCTGGTGGCTGGCCAGACGGGTTCTGGTAAGTCGAGCTTCGTGAACTCCATGATTACCTCCATCATGATGCGTGCCACCCCCGAGCAGGTGCGCATGATCCTGGTGGACCCCAAGCGTGTGGAACTCACGATCTATGAGGGTATCCCGCACTTGATTTCGCCGATTATCACCGACCCGAAGAAGGCTGCTGAAGCCCTTGAGTGGGTGGTGCGTGAGATGGATGCTCGTTACGACGATCTGGCAGCCTTTGGGTTTAAGCACGTGGATGATTTCAACCAGGCCGTGCGCGCCGGGCAGGTTCAGGTGCCCTTGGGCTTGGAACGCAAGCTCCAGCCCTACCCCTACCTGCTCGTGGTTGTTGATGAGCTTGCGGACCTCATGATGGTTGCCCCACGTGATGTGGAAGCCTCCGTCCAGCGTATTACTCAGTTGGCGCGTGCTGCCGGTATTCACCTGGTGCTTGCCACGCAGCGCCCGTCGGCTGATGTGGTGACGGGTCTGATTAAGGCCAATGTGCCGTCTCGTTTGGCGTTTGCGACTTCCTCACTGGTGGACTCGCGCGTCATCCTTGACCAGCCGGGCGCTGAGAAGCTCATTGGTCAAGGTGACGCCCTCTACTTGCCCGCTGGCGCCCCTAAGCCCATGCGCGTCCAGGGTGCGTGGGTAACGGAATCGGAGATTCACTCCATCGTCGCCCACGTGAAATCCCAGATGCAGGCCCAGTACCGTCCCGACGTGGTTGCTCCCGCTAAGACCGCGAAGGTTGCCGAGGATATTGGTGACGATCTGGATGATCTGCTCCAAGCCGCCGAGTTGGTGATTTCCACCCGCCTGGGCTCAACCTCCATGCTCCAGCGCAAGTTGCGCGTGGGTTTTGCGCGCGCGGGCCGCCTCATGGACCTGCTCGAATCGCGCGAAATCGTCGGCCCCTCTGAAGGGTCTAAGGCCCGCGAGGTCCTCGTCGAACCCGAGCAGCTGCCCGAAATCCTCGCCATGTTGCGCGGGGAAACCACCCCCATTCCCGAACCCGAGATTTCGGCCCTGCCTGAGCCTGCTGCGTCGGCCTCGTCAATGGGGGCGGCGGTGCAGGTGGCTGACGAGGCCGACGCCGTCGGCGAGCCACGTGCAAACAGCTGGGAAGAGGCCGGCGGGCCAGAGGATGCGGCCGAGGAGGAAAGCACCTTCTACGCCGTGGAATCCCCAGTGAGGACGAGCGGCACGCATGCCACTATCGCTTCAGAAAGTGCGTCGGCGCAGGAGGATGCTGCGCCCACCTACGCCCCTGACCCTCCCGCCGATCCCTACGCCGGATACAACTTTGGTGGCCGCGTGGACTGGGAGGATGAGGAACCTGACGAGAATGAGGATGCCTGGCAACTAACAGGCAGGTAAGAGAGGGTAATATTCGAGGTATGGAACAGAACGTCTCTGCGATCGATCGATCGAAAAAGGTGCCCGTCCTCAACGTGCCCAACGCGTTGACGGTGCTGCGCATCGTTCTTGTTCCGATCTTTATTGCCCTTCTCTTCCAAAAGACACTGACTGCTCAGTGGTGGGCGGTGGCGGTGTTTGTTGTCGCCTCACTCTCGGATCACCTTGATGGTGAGATCGCCCGACGGAATGGGTGGATCACCGATTTTGGGCGGATTGCCGATCCCATTGCGGACAAGGCTCTGACCCTGGGTGCTTTTCTTGCCCTGTCGTGGATGGGGGATTTGCCCTGGTATTTCACGATTCTGGTGGCCATTCGTGAGCTGGGCATTACCTGGTGGAGGAGTGTGCTTTTACGGCAGGGCATCGTGGTCGCAGCCAATATGGGTGGCAAGCTGAAGACCGTTCTTCAGCTGCTGTTGATCTTCCTCATGATCTTGCCGTGGGCGAGCATGCTGGATGTGGAGTCTGTCGGCATGGCGATCGCGAGCTACTCGGTGCTGATAACCATGTGGGCTGCGTTGATTGTCACAGTCTGGTCGGGCATTGACTACATTCTTGATGGCCGTCGCATGGGCAAGGAGCTGAAGAAGGAAGGCGTGTAAGGAAAGGACGAGGGCGTGAGTGCCCGGGTTGTCTGTGTGCGCTGATCTGACATGAAGGGAGCTTCCCCTGGGGGAGGCTCCCTTTTTCCTGCCTATTGGCGTTTTGCTGCCATTGTGTGTCGTGCTGTTGGTGGCCGTTCACGCAAATACGGGGTGGTGCTGTCATGCTGATGGATGTCAGGGGGAGAGCCTTGATCGTCGGTGACAGGAAGGAGTGCTCATGAGTCGCTTGCTGCGGCCGCCGCCCTCGTGGTCGGCCCTGAGAAGAGCCCCGAAAGATCCCTGAATGTGATCGGAAAAGGTGAACGGAGGTGCGCGCGCATATGGATTCGCGATACAGTCAGAACATGATCTCAACGACTACCTCTCCACTGCTGCGAGTTGAACTCGGTGCAGTCCTGCGTCAGCTCCGCAATGCGCGAGGCTGGACGCTGCGCGAGGTAGCCCAGGAAAGCCAGGTTGCTCTCGGCTACCTCTCTGAGATTGAACGAGGCCGTAAGGAGGCCTCTTCTGAACTGCTCAACGCCATCTGCGAAGCATTGGGCGTGCCCCTGTGGTACGTCCTGCGCGAAGTATCAGACCGCATGGCGATTCTTGACGGCACCGTGGCACCCGAACGTGTTTCCGAACCTGTCGTGCCCGTCACCCTCATTAGCTGACTGGTAGACGAGGGCGATGCGCGCACGTGGGTGCCTCCGCATAGCTCGGTAGCGCAGATTCGGTACGACGAGAGTGAAACGATCAGAGTTCTGGCAGGCGGTAGACGCAGTCTATGGGCCCTCCCTTGGCCGTTCCCTGGTGGTTGACCTTTACCTGCCGGCCTGTTCAGGCACTGCCCAAGAAGCCCTTGATCGCGGGTTGGAGCCGGACGCCGTGTGGGCGGCCCTCATTGAGGAAACCGGCCAGAGTGAGGAAGCGCGCTGGGTCCACCGTATCGATCCGAAGAGGCGCCGCCGCTAGAAGCTGGCTCATCCCTGTGTGGGGGAGTGCTTCATATGTGACGTAGCGGGCATCTCATTTCCCGCGTGTCGCACTCATCGAACACCTGTTCCATCTATGCTGTGGATACGCGCAGCACGAAACACGTTATCCACAGTGGCAATGTGCCAACGTGCCTATGTCTCATGGTCGGACTTAGCGTGTGTGGTGACCCCGGAGAGGGGAGAACACCACATTTCAGACCAGCCCTTATTTATGGCCGGAGAGGCCTCAACCGGAAGGACAGTTCCATGGCAGCACGAAAGAGCGCCACCCCCGCAGCCCCTGCAGGCAGCGACCGCAACAAGGCGCTGGAAGTCGCCCTCGCTCAAATCGACAAGCAATTCGGCAAGGGCTCCATCATGCGCCTTGGCGATGACACCCGTCCCCCGGTTCAGGTCATTCCCACCGGCTCCCTCGCCCTTGACGTCGCCCTCGGTATTGGCGGCCTGCCACGCGGGCGCGTCATCGAAGTCTACGGCCCCGAATCCTCCGGTAAGACCACCGTGGCCCTTCACGCTGTAGCCAACGCTCAGCGCGCCGGTGGTAACGCCGCCTTCATTGACGCTGAGCACGCCCTTGACCCCGTCTACGCTCGAGCTCTGGGTGTTGATACCGACTCCCTGCTCGTCTCCCAGCCCGACACCGGTGAACAGGCCCTCGAAATCGCCGACATGCTGATCCGTTCGGGCGGCATCGACATTATCGTCATCGACTCGGTGGCTGCCCTGGTTCCCAAGGCAGAAATCGAAGGCGAAATGGGTGACTCCCACGTGGGTCTGCAGGCGCGCCTCATGAGCCAGGCTCTGCGTAAGATCACCGGCGCCCTGTCGGCTACCGGCACCACCGCCATCTTCATTAACCAGCTGCGTGAAAAGATTGGCGTCTTCTTCGGCTCGCCCGAAACCACTACCGGCGGTAAAGCACTGAAGTTCTACGCTTCTGTGCGTATTGACGTGCGTCGTATTGAAACCCTCAAGGAAGCCGGTGCACCTGTCGGCAACCGCACCCGTGCCAAGATCGTCAAGAACAAGATGGCCCCGCCCTTCAAGCAGGCTGAATTCGATATCCTTTACGGCCGTGGCATCTCTCGTGAAGGCTCCATTATCGACATGGGCGTCGAATACGGCGTGATCCGAAAGTCGGGCTCCTGGTTCACCTATGGGGATGACCAGCTGGGGCAGGGCAAGGAAAATGTCCGCCAATTCCTGGCCGACAATCCTGAACTCTCCACTGAGATTGAGAATAAGATCCTCGCGGAGTTGGGTATTGGCGATGTTCCTGAAGAAGCACCCAATACGAAGTCTGCCGCATCTGATGAAGAGGATGCTGGATTCTGAGCGCCCAGCCTCGCCCGCACCCCACGTGCGGGCGAGGCGCGCATCAGGCCGCTCACGTGACCTGACACAGCCCAGACCTGACACAGCACAGGCATGTCAAAGCACAGACCTGACACTGCCCAGGCATGTCACAGCAGTGTCCTGAGCTAGCTCTCATCGAGCCCTGAGCTGGCACGACCTTTTCCAGACCCATCCCTGAGGTGAATCGTGGTTCGCTATCTCGATCCGGAGCATTACCCAGAATTAGGTGACGACACGGAGTTCACCTCTCTCCCCACTGTTGGGGCAACCTCTTCAGGTGAGGACGACGTTGAACGCGTGTCACACACAGCCCAGCGGGCTAAGAAAGCCCGGACAAAGAAGCAGGTCTCTCCCGCTGAACGTCTCGCTGCTATGCGGGAAAAGAACGCGGCGCTGAGCGGCGTGGCGGCCGTTGAGGGCGCGCGCGAAGTCGCCCTCCGCCAGCTTGATACCCGCTCCCGCTCCCGGGCAGAACTACACGCGGCCATCACTCAGCGCGGCTTCAGTGAAGAGATCGCCGAAGAAGTCCTTGATCGTCTGACAGCTGTGGGCCTCATTGATGACGGAGCCTTTGCTGCGATGATCGTCCGCGAACGCTTTGCCCTGCGCGGCGCCACCGGCCGTGCCCTGCGTGAGGAGCTTCAACGTAAAGGCATTGATAGCGCCACGATCGCCCAGGCCATGAGTGTCATCAGCGAGGAGGACGCCTACGAGCGCGCCCTTGACCTGGCACAACGCAAGGCGCGAAGCATGGGCGGCATCGACCGGCGTAAAGCCTGGGGGCGCCTCTCGGGCATGCTGGCTCGAAAAGGTTATGCTCCCTCTATCTGCCAGCGCGTCATTGCTGAGGTGCTGGAAGACTGGGGTGCAGACCAGGAGGAGGAGTACCTGTGACGCTTGACGATCGAACGCCGGATCAGTCCCGGGCTGCTGACGCTCTTGATGCCCTCAGGCAGGCCGGGCTATCCCTCGCCACCGCCGAATCCCTCACCGGCGGGGGAGTGTGCGCGCGCCTCGTTGAAATCCCTGGCGCCTCCGACGTCGTGCGCGGCGGGGTGTGCACCTACACCTCCGCACTGAAGCATGGAATCCTCGGTGTCGATGCTGAGCTCCTGGCTGAACGCGGCCCCGTTGACGGGGAGGTTGCCGCCCAGATGGCCCAAGGGGCGCGCAAATTATTCAACGCCGACTATGCGATTTCCACCACCGGCGTCGCCGGCCCCGGCCCCGCCGACGGGCACCCAGCGGGCACCGTTTATATGGCCCTCGCCATGCCCTCAGGCACGATAATCCACCGTTTTTCCTTCACTGGCAGCCGCAACGAGGTGCGAGAACAAGCCATTTCCCAGGCGATCACCCTCCTGGATGAGGCCCTGCGGGCGCAGGGCGCGTCGGCCTCGCCCTCGTTCACCGACGACAGCGCACACCCAGCTGAGCGCTGACCCCGCTACACTGTCCACACGATGAGCACTACACCTATGTCTACCCTGCCCCGCACCTACGCCGTGCGCACCCTGGGCTGCCAGATGAACGAGCACGACTCGGAACGCATGGCTGGCCTGCTGGAAGCTGAAGGCTTGATCCCCGTGTCACAGGTGCCCGAGGCTGCTGCCCGCGCAACTGACGCTGGCGATATGGGCGCCGACGTCATTGTCATCAACACCTGCTCCGTGCGCGAAAACGCCGCGACCCGTCTCTTCGGCAACCTCGGCCAACTGGCAGCCGTCAAGCGTGAACGCCCTGGCATGCAGATTGCGGTGGGTGGCTGCCTGGCCCAGCAGATGCGTGACGGCATTATCGAAAAGGCGCCGTGGGTAGACGCTGTTTTCGGCACCCACAATATTGATGTGCTCCCCGCCCTCCTGCGTCGCGCCGAACACAACCGTGAGGCCGCCGTAGAGATTGAAGAAGCCCTCAAGGTCTTTCCCTCCACCCTGCCCACTCACCGCGAGTCCGCGTTCGCCGCATGGGTGTCGATCTCGGTGGGCTGCAATAACACCTGCACCTTCTGCATCGTTCCCCACCTGCGCGGTAAGGAACGCGACCGCCGCCCCGGCGAGATCCTCTCCGAGGTGCAGGCCGTGGTGGACCAGGGCGCAATCGAAGTGACCCTGCTTGGCCAGAACGTGAACTCCTACGGTGTGGGCTTTGGCGATCGTGGGGCTTTCGCTAAGCTCTTGCGCGCTGTCGGTGAGATTGAGGGCCTGGAGCGCGTGCGCTTCACCTCTCCCCACCCTGCTGCCTTCACCGACGACGTCATCGCCGCGATGGCCGAGACGCCCACCGTCATGCCCAGCCTGCACATGCCCCTCCAGTCGGGTTCGGATGCCGTGCTGCGCCAGATGCGACGCTCCTACCGCCGTGAGCGTTTCATGGGCATCCTGGAGCGCGTGCGCGCTGCTATCCCGGACGCGGCCATTACCACCGACATTATTGTCGGCTTCCCCGGTGAGACTGAGGAGGACTTCCAGCAGACCCTGGAGGTTGTCGAGGAGGCACGCTTCTCCTCTGCCTTCACCTTCCTGTACTCGCCGCGCCCAGGTACTCCCGCCGCCGATCGCGAGGACCAGGTACCTGACGATGTGGCTCTGGAGCGCTACAAGCGCCTGATTGCCCTGCAAGAGCGCATCTGCGCCGAGGATAACGCCGCCCTGGCTGGCACCACCGTTGAGGTGCTCATTGGCGAGGGTGAAGGCCGTAAGGATGGTGCGACGCACCGCATCTCGGGCCGCGCCCGCGACAATCGCCTGGTCCACGTTGCCCTACCTGAAGGAATGGCCGAGGAGGATCGCCCGCGTCCTGGTGACATGGTGCGTGCGACGGTTACTTATGGTGCGCCCCACCACCTGCTGGCCGATTCTGCGTTGGAGGGCGGTTTGTTCGAGCTGCGTCGCACCCGCGCGGGGGATGCCTGGCAGGCGCGCCAGAAGAAGGAAGAGGACAATCGCGTGGGCTTGGGTATTCCCACTTTGCGCGTGGGTCCGCCGACGCGCTGAACTGTGCGTTGCGAGCGCCGTGAACACGATGACTGCTGCTGATATTCGCCCGCATGAGTTGATTGTGGCCGTGGTGGGGCCGACCGCTTCGGGCAAGTCCGACCTGGCTTTGGACTTGTGCGAGTCGCTGCCTGCGTTGATGGGTGCAGGTTCGGGAGAGCTGGTGAGTGCTGATGCGCTGCAGTTCTACCGCGGCATGGATATTGGTACGGCCAAGACTCCCGTGGAGGAGCGCCGCAGCATTCCGCATCATCAGATCGATGTGCTGGATGTGCGCGAGGAGGCCTCCGTTGCGGCCTACCAGCAGGCGGCGCGCGAGGATATCGCGGCCATTCATGCGCGGGGGAATGTCGCAATCGTGGCGGGCGGTTCGGGCTTGTATCAGCGGGCCCTCCTGGATGTCATTGATTTTCCGGGCACTGACCCTGCGGTGCGGGCGCGCCTGGAGGCCGAAGCTGAGGGGCCACTTGGCTCGCGTGGCTTGCATGAGCGTTTGCAGGAACTTGATCCTGTCGCGGCTGAGCGCATTGATCCGCATAATGCGCGCAGGATCGTGCGAGCCCTGGAGGTTATTGAGCTGACGGGTAAGCCTTTCTCAGCCAGTATGCCCCGCCACGAGTTCATTCGCCCGGCGGTCATGGTGGCGATCCGCTGGGACATGGCCGACCTGGATGAGCGTATTGCCGTGCGCACGCGCGTGATGTTTGAGCAGGGGCTGATCGAGGAAACACGAGCCCTGCTGGATGCTGGCTTGCGTGAGGCGAAAACGGCTTCGCGCGCTACCGGTTACGCTCAGGCGATTGCCGTCATTGACGGTGAGATGAGCGTGCCCGAGGCAATCGAGTCGGTGGCCTTGGCGACGCGGCAGTTGGCGCGCCGTCAGGTGAAGTGGTTGCGTCCTGATCCGCGGGTTGTGTGGATTGACGCGCAGGCTGTACGAGGCGAGGGCGCGGCCTTCCCTTCGTGTGATGGGGAGCGTTTGCGCGTGGCGGCCGAGCAGATTGTGGAGGCCGAGCTCGCGCGGTGAGGGAAGAGCCAGTAGTGCCTGCGGAGTGTCGCTACCGACGCCCCAAAAACGGAAGAATCCTTCCGAAAGTCTTGCTTTTGTACGCTTGCCTCCCTTAAGATCCGCATATCGGAAGTATTCTTCCGATAAGTAGCTCATGGTGGGGAAGGGAGGGAAGATGACCGCACAGGCAACTCAGCATGAGGCTTTCGCTGAACAGGTCGGCGCCGCGATCCGTGCCGCCCGCCGACGCCTTGGTATGACCCAGGAAGAGCTCGCTGAACTCATTGGCGTCTCAGATCGAACCATGCGCAGCATTGAACAAGGGAAAACAGGAGTCTCCTTCGATTCCGTTATTCGCGCAGCTCAGGCGGTCGGAGTGCGATGGGAGGTGCGAACATCATGACGCTCGCCCCAACGGCTGATGTGTACAAGGCAGGTCACCTCGCTGCGCATATCACCCTCACGTCAACGGGCGAGACGATCTTGGGCTACATCTCTGGCTATGACGGCCCTCCTCTAGCGACAACTCTTCCAGTCACAGACACCGATATCCTCACGCCCAACGGAGCCCTCCCCGCCTTCTTCACTGGACTTCTCCCTGAAGGAGCGCGCCTAGAACGCCTGAAGCAGTGTTCTAAACAGAGCTTGAGTAATGAACTCAGGCTCCTCCTTGAAGTCGGCGCCGATGTGCTGGGAGACGTGCAGGTCGTGCCCCATGGTGCCCTACCTCAGGACGTCGAAGCGCTGGTGCATGAGAGCCTCACGGAAATGGTCTTTGCTGATCTGTTGACACAGGTCGATCGCCGCGCACTTCCTGGGGTGCAAGAAAAAGCCTCGGCGGCAATGATCTCCATCCCCACCCGTGTGCGCAAAGAAAATACGACTCGGACCCCGCAATGTCCGCGTGAGGGCATTATTAAGCTTGATCCTCCGCGCTACCTCGCCCTCACCGCGAACGAGTTCCAGCACCTCCAAGCCGCGCGCAAACTCGGTATTCCCGTCGCTCAAGCAGAGCTCGTTCAGGATTCACGAGGGGAGAGCGCCCTCTTCGTTGAGCGTTTTGACCGCGTGTGTGTGGAGGGGCAGATTGTGCGCATTGCCTGCGAGGATGCCGCGCAGGTCATGGGCGTCACGCCGGCCATGAAATACGAGGTGGCAAGTGAAGATGTCGTGGAAGCCCTGTCAGAGCTGTGCGCTGGCCAGGCCGCAGCCCGCCGTAACCTCTACCTCCAATTCCTCTACGCCTGGCTCACCGGCAATGGTGACGTGCACGCCAAGAACCTCTCCATCCTTCGCGGACCTACAGGCTGGGAGATCGCGCCCATGTATGACCTGCCCTGCACCCTCGTCTACGGGGATGATGAGATGGCCCTGAGCCTTCAGGGACGAAAAAAGAAGCTCACACTCGACCACTGGCGTGGCTTTGCCGACGCCCTCGGCCTGCCAGAAAAATCCCTGCCGAGGATCTTTACCCGCGCCCTCCGGGCGACATCCCTCGTTGACTGGGAGCGCCTGCCCTTCACAGGCTCCGTCCTTCACGGAGTCCAGCGGGAACTTGCCTCACGCCGCTGGCAGTGCGAACGCTTCCTCGACCAGTAACGACAGTCGATCAGTCCAGATCGTTACGGTCGATCTGATCGACGGCGTGGACCTTGGGGATGGCGGCAAGGGAGGACAAGAGCTGGCGTTGAGGATGCGGGCCGTCAAACTTCATGACCACCCTCATGCCTCGTCCTTCTTCGGTCTCAATATGCGCCGTTGAGGTGACCACGGCGGTGTAACCCTGCTCGGATGCCGTCGCCAAAATGCGGTGCATGACGCCCTGCCCCGACTCATACTCAATGACGGTGCGCATATTCCGGTTCGCACTCGGCAGGCGATTCATCAACGGGCCAATGGCGAACACCACCAGGTAGTGCAAGAACAGCGCGTAGAAAGCAATGTGGAACATGCCAGCGCCGCAGGACATCCCCAGTGCAGCAGAGAGCCACACGGTGGCGGCCGTCGTCAATCCACGCACTGCATCGTTGTTGACGAAGATAACGCCAGCGCCGATAAAGCCAATGCCGGAGACAATCTGGGCGGCAATACGCGCCGGATCGGTAGAGATCGCGCCACCGTGCAGGGGAGCAAAACCATAGGCAGAGATCAGGGTAAACACGCAAGCACCCATTCCTACCAGCACGTGGGTCTTCACGCCAGCATTCTTGTGGTGGAATTGGCGCTCAACGCCAAGTAGCGTGCACAGCAGGAAACACACCGTCAAGGCAATGAGCTGCTGCACGATAGGTGAGAGCTCAGCTAAAACCAGCATGGCGAGATCCTCCATCACGGGCGCAATACCAGCGACAATGCCTCACAGTGGCGACGCATCGTCCTCATCCCAAGGATACGTGAGCGACCACGAGGGCGAGGGTAAAGCCCTGAGCGTTGCGGCCAGCCGACCCCGCTCCTGCGCCCGGCGAGGCCGGTGCGCGAACAGCCTCGCCTACCAGCACCCTTGTGGACTAGCGTGGATGCATGGAACACGCTCTGCCTCGAATGTGGAAGGCCCACGGCACTGGCAACCACTTCATCCTCATTGACGACCCCGAGGGCGCTTTCACCCTCACGGCCGATATGGTGGCGCGACTGTGCGATGTGCGCACGGGCATTGGTGCTGACGGCGTCATTCGCGTCATGCAGCGCGGAGGCCTGTGGTTTATGGACTACCGCAACGCCGACGGGTCGATTGCGGAAATGTGCGGCAACGGGGTGCGGGTATTTGTCGACCACCTGCGCCGACGCGGCTTCGTTGACTTGGAGGTCGGGCAGAGTCTCACCATCGACACCCGTGGCGGCACTCGTGAGGTGGATGTCATTCCCGCTCCCACTTTTGGGGATGAATCTGCGGGGGGCATCTGGTATCGAGTGAATATGGGGCCAGCCGTTGTGAGTGGTGTGGGAGACATGAGCGTGCAGGTCGCCGGCGTGCCCGGCACCTATAGCGCCACCCGCATCGCCATGCCCAACCCGCACGCGGTGATCGTTCTCGACAGTGCGGAAACGCTGCGCGGCGCGATTCTGCCCACCGTTGATAATAACGAGGCCCCCGCCCCCATGCGCGCCACCTACACGCCCGCGCCAGAGGCCGGGGTGAATCTGGAAATGATTGTGCGTGAGCCCGACATGCCCGCAGCATCCCACGAATCCCCGGATGCGGGAAGGCGCGGACACCTGCTTATGCGCGTCCTCGAACGCGGGGTGGGGGAGACGGCCTCCTGCGGCACGGGCTGCTGCGCGGCCGCTGTCGCCGCCACCATGGCCGCCTTCTCTGCGCCTTTCACGCCTGACGAGGCCACCGCCGCGCCGACCTCGTGGGTCATCGACATTCCCGGCGGGCGAGTGGTCGTCGACTGCGCGGGCGTCGTCGAGCGCGACGCAGCGGGCGAGATCCGCCTATCGAGCGATACTCCGGTCTATCTGTCGGGCCCGGCTACGCCGGTAGCCGAGATCATCCTGAGTGCTCTTTAAGCGCGGCGCGCCTCGACCTCAATAATGCGGTAGCCCTTCTTGGAGGCGATCTTCGCAGCGGGGAAGCCCTGCTCGTTGAGCCAGGCGATGAGGGAATCAGCACCCAGGTTGCGCTGGACCACCAGGTAGGCGCGGCCCTCCTCTGCCAGCAGGCTCAGCCAGTCGGTGAGCATCGCGTGCATCGCTTCCTTACCGATACGCACCGGTGGATTGGACCAGATGAGGTCAAAACGCGCGCCCTCGGCCCGAGCCTTCTCCAAGGCATCGGGCGCTGGCAGGACCTGGATATTCGTCCCGCCATTGACCGCAGCATTCCGCACGGTCAAGTCCATCGCGCGGCTATTGACATCCACGGCCCAGATCTCAGCCTCGGGGGATTCGCAGGCCAGGGTGACAGCAATCGGACCCCACCCGCAACCCAGGTCAAGGAAGCGGCCCGAGGCCGGGGGCTGAGGTGCCTCGGCCAGAAGCTGGCGGGTGCCCAAGTCCAAGCGGGAACCCGAAAAAACCTTATCCGACACCCACATTTGCAGGTCGTGCCCGCGGGCGGTGAAGGTCAGGAGGCGAAGGTCATCCTCGTTGGCGGGGGCTTGATCCGAAAAATACTGCTGTTCCACGCCACTGAGCGTACTTCACTGCGTACTTCAGTGCCTACTCCACTGCCTCCTCCACTGGCTCCTTTACTGCCTCCTTCGCGGGCTTGCCCGCAGGACCTGCTGTGCGCGAGCCTGCCTGCTTGCAGCTCCGGGCAGTCTGCAAGGGCGCTCCCAGACGCGAGTTCGCGCGTGTGCGCTCAGGGATCTGTTTCGCCGCATGCCCACACGATCTCTGTTGATCTCACACCCTGCGGATCACTCAAATCCGGGGCGCTCGTGCGACACTAGAGGGCGTGTCCACCACTGACATACCCGGACCGGACACGCCCTGCGCTCCCCGCGCACACACTGATCGATGAGCGAATCCCACCCGTTGGCCTCGCTCAGCAATGGAGGAATGTATGTCCCACACCACGCCCACCGCCGGTGACGACGCACGCGACGCCGCCACCCTCAACGAGCCTGTCAGCGGGGCAGGCGCAGGTGGCGACGGTGTGGACCACATCCAGCGCGCCGAGGACGTCGTCGCCCGCGTCCTCGCCCGCCAAGGAACCGCTCTGGCCTCCACCGTCGACCACAACCGGGAGGACGACGCCGGTGCCCTCGAACGTGAGGCTCGCGCCGGTACTCGACGCACCCGTTCAGGCTCCACCGAACTCGAAGACGTCTCCGAGGTCGAATACCGCCAGATCCGCCTCGAACGCGTGGTCCTGGTGGGCCTGCGCACCACCGGCACCCAGGAGGAAGCCGAAGTCTCCCTGCGTGAACTCGCTGCCCTGGCTGAAACCGCAGGTTCTGAAGTGTGTGACGCCCTCATTCAACGCCGCGCCCACCCTGACCCGGCCACCTACCTGGGCAAGGGTAAGGCCCACGACCTGGCCGACATTGTCAAAGACACCGGCGCGGACACGGTCATTGTCGACGGCGAACTCGCCCCCTCCCAGCGCCGCGGCCTTGAGGACGTCGTCAAGGTCAAGGTCGTGGACCGCACGGCGTTGATCCTCGACATCTTCGCCCAGCACGCCAAGTCCCGTGAAGGTAAGGCGCAGGTGGAGTTGGCTCAGCTTGAATACCTCCTGCCGCGCCTGCGCGGTTGGGGTGAATCCATGTCGCGTCAGGCCGGTGGCCGAGTCGCAGGCGGTGAAGGTATTGGTTCGCGCGGTCCGGGTGAAACGAAGATCGAACTCGACCGCCGCCGCATCCGCACCCGCATGGCGAAACTACGCCAGCAAATCCGCGAGATGGAGCCCTCACGCCGCACCCAGCGTGCCTCACGCCGCAAGGGGGGCGTACCCTCCGTAGCGATCGCCGGCTACACGAATGCCGGTAAGTCCACCCTGCTTAACCGTATTACCGGCGCTGAGGTGCTGGTCGAGGACGCCCTCTTTGCCACCCTTGACCCCACTGTGCGCCGCTCCACCACCCCCGATGGGCGCGTCTACACCCTGTCGGACACGGTCGGTTTCGTCCGCCACCTGCCCACCCAGCTGGTCGAGGCCTTCCGTTCCACCCTGGAAGAGGTTGCCGAGGCTGACCTGATCCTCCACGTCGTTGACGCCGCTCACCCTGATCCCGTTGGTCAGGTGGCCGCCGTGCACCTCGTCTTTGACACCATTGAGGGTGCCCGCGACATCCCTGAACTCATTGTCCTCAACAAGGCTGACCTGGCTACGCCCGAGCAGCTGGCGCTACTGCGCACCACTTTCCCCGACTCGGTGGCGGTCTCTGCCTACACGGGCCTGGGCATTGAAGGCCTGCAACTGCGCATCCAAGACCTCCTGCCCCAGCCGCGGGTGACGGTTGACCTCGTCATTCCCTACTCTTACGGCGCACTCATCCACGAGGTGCATGAAGATGGCGAGATTCTCAGCGAAGAATACGTGGGGGAGGGGACGCATATTGTCGCCCGCGTTGATGAAGCTCTGGCTGCGCGGCTGAAGGAAGCTGCCGTGCATGGCTGAGGAGGATCGCAGCGCAGCTGGGGTAGTGGAGGAGCGGGGGGAGCCTGACTCTTCCCAGAGTCACAGCGATCTTACGCGCATTGCGCTGGCTACCCTCACCCGGGTGGTGGAGTCCATGGGGGGCTCCACTCGCGCTGGGCAGATCGAGATGGTCACGGAAAGCTGCTCGGCCATTGAAAAGGCTGAACATTTGCTCGTTCAGGCGGGCACAGGCACAGGCAAATCCCTGGGCTACCTAGTGCCAGCCCTGACCTACAGCGCACTGGAACACAAGCGCGCGCTCATCTCCACAGCGACCTTGGCCCTGCAACGCCAGATCCTCGTCAAAGCCCCCCCCGCCGTTGTCGAGGCGATTGCCCAAACGACGGGGCGCATCATGGACGTGGCCCTGCTCAAGGGCTGGGCGAACTACCTGTGTCTGCATAAGCTGACCGGCGGATACCCCGGCGAAGAGGGCACTCTCTTTGACGGTGCCGACGCGGTCTTTGACCAGCCCTCCTCGCCCCTGGGCCGTGAAATCATGCGCATCCGACAGTGGGCGAAGACCACTGACACGGGCGACCGCGATGACCTGGTCCCCGGCGTCTCCGACCGTGCTTGGCGCCAGGTTTCCCTGCAACGCCGCGAGTGCCTGGGCAAGTCATGCCCCATGCTCGATGAATGTTTCCCCCAGGCAGCCCGCGACCATGCCCAAGAAGCCGATCTCATCATCACGAACCACTCACTGCTTGGAATCCACGCCACCAGTGAGGGAGATATTTTCCCTGAGATTGATCTGCTGATTGTCGACGAGGCGCATGAACTCGCCGAGCGCGTGCGCGACCAGGCCAGCCAGGAAATCTCCTTGGGTTCTCTCATGCGGGTTGCTCGCACCGCTCGCACGCAGGTCAAAGCCGACGTGCAAGCTCTCGAAGAAGCGGCCACCGCTATCGGTGCCATCCTTGAAACCCTTGACGATGGTCTGATTCTCAGCCGTCCCGATAATCTCGACGCCGCCATGCACGCCCTGGACGGAGCTGTACGGGACTGCCTCTCGCAGGTGAGCAAAGGCGGGGGAGAGGCTGCCGCCAAGCAGCTTGCGCGGGCCGCCCTCGAAGAGCTCCTGGGCGTCCTGGATGCATGGTCGCGGCCCGCTGAGCATTCCATCACCTGGGTGAATCGACCATGGCGAGATGGTGAGATCGGAGCGCCTCAGCTCATTATCGCCCCCCTGGATGTGGCCTTCCCCCTGGGAACGGTTGCCCTGGGAGATCGGCCCGCAATCCTGACCTCCGCCACGCTGTCCCTGGGGAACTCCTTTGAGACGATCGCCTACCAAACGGGATTAAAGGTGTCCTCTCGCCCCTGGCGAGGCATTGACGTGGGAACCCCCTTTGAGCCCGACAAGCAGGGCATTATGTACCTGCCCACCCATCTGCCAGAGCCCGGCCCGCAGGGGCCCTCTGAGGCTGCCCTGCGTGAGCTCGTTGATCTGGCTAATGCTAGTGGGGGTGGCGTCCTCGCACTCTTTTCTTCGTGGCGAGGGGTTGAAGCTGGTGCGGCAGCGTTGAGGGAGAACACCGACTTTGAGATTCTCGTCCACGGGGAGGAAAGCGTTGCCGCCCTCGTTCAGCGTTTCCGCGACAACCGTGATTCCTGTCTGGTGGGCACCATGACCTTCTGGCAAGGCGTGGACGTGGTCGGACCTGCGTGCCGCCTGGTGGTTATTGATCGTATTCCCTTCCCGCGTCCCGATGATCCGGTGGCGCAGGCGCGCTCACGCGACGCTGAACGGCGCGGCCAATCAGGCTTCTACGCCGTGAGTCTGACTCACGCCGCGCTGATGATGGCCCAGGCATCAGGACGTCTCCTGCGCTCTCACGAGGACCGCGGCATGGTGGCGGTGCTGGATCGGCGCCTGACCGAAAAGAAGTACGGCGGGGATATTCGTGCGTCTATGCCGCCGATGTGGCCCACGCAGAATAAGGACACGGCGCTGGGCGCCCTGGCGCGCCTGCGTGAAGGCCTGGACTAACAGGCTGCGGGGCGCTACAGGGAACGCAGCACGGTGACGACGCGGCCAAGGATGGTTGCCTCATCACCAAGGATTGGCGCGTAATCCTCGTTACGAGGCAGCAGCCAGACGTGCCCATCGGCACGCGAGAGGACCTTCACGGTGGCCTCGCCATCGATCATGGCAGCGACAATTTCCCCCTCATGGGCGGTGGCCTGGGAGCGGACAACAACGAAATCGCCGTCAAGAATGCCCGCATCCACCATGGAATCTCCGCTGACTTCGAGCATGAACAGCGTGCCTGAGCCGGTCAGGCGTGTGGGAAGTTCAAAGACGTCCTCGACGTACTGTTCGGCCGTGATGGGGGAGCCCGCCGCGATCCGGCCAACGAGGGGCACCGCCGCAGCTTCGCCCTCAGCGTGTGCGACGGGGAGTTCGATGGTGACAACCTTGGCCAGTGGTGCGTCAGTGTCGTGTGCGGGAGCGCCTGGAGGGGGAGGAACGTCAAGGCCGAGGAGCGCCTTAGCTTGTTCGGAGAGTTCCATTGCGCGAGGACGACCGGGAACGCGTTGGAGGTAGCCAGCCTCTTCAAGGGCGTCGAGGTGGTGCTTCACTGTTGAGGGCGAGGCGAGGCCAACAGCGGTGGCGATCTCTCGAACAGATGGGGGGAAGCCCTGGGCGGAGACAGCCTGATGGACCACCGTCAGGATAGAGAGCTGACGGGGCGTGAGCTCTGGTGTCGAGGTCATATCCGCTCCTTTGATGCTGGGTGTGTTGACAGGTCCACGGCCAGGTCCGCTCTGAGGTAGGGCGAGTGTTATGGGCGTTGATCTGCGTGTTCACGCAAATACGGGGTGCCTCTGGTGAAGTAGAAACATCGACCGAGGGCCTGTTCTTGAGATACAGCCTAAGGCACAAAACCCCAGAAGTGAAACATATGTTCGAGAGGTTCTCGACATTGGATCGTAGCCGTGTTATCGTACATCTGTTCGACGAACAGGTGTTCGATTGATGGAAAGGAGCTCACAATGAGCAACGCAAGCGCACAGCGTCAAATGGTGCAGCGTCAGCAGGCACAGTCTCAGGTCGCTCCGCTGCGTATCGTGGGTGGCACGCAGGCCCAGCCGTCAATCGCTACGGTCACCCCCATCTCCCAGGCGCCCTCTGCGCGTCTGCGTCGTGCCCGTCTCCTCGCAGAAGACCCGGCCATGCGTCGTCGTCCTGTGATCGACACAGGCGTATCCCGCGTTCGATCCCACACCTCGGCTCGCACTGCCAGCCAGCGCGCGCAGGCGCGCGGAGTCCAAGGGCAGCGTTCCTCACTGTCTTTCCTGCGTTCGGCGACCTACGCGGTGATCTTCGCCGTGTCTATTGTTGGCGCTGCTGCCTTGGGACTGTTCCTGCAGCCCACCCCCTACGCTGGTCCCACGATCGAACACAGTGTGGTTGCAGGGGATTCGGTGTGGTCGCTGGCAGCTGCGGTGGCGTCTGAGCGCCCCCTAGAGGAAGTCGTCTTGGATATCGAGCGCATGAATGATCTCAACGGCGCTCTGGTTCCCGGACAATCCCTCATTCTTCCGACCCGCTAAAAGGCGCGCGAGAACACGATAATATCGCGCACCACCGTCACAGGGGCATGGGCAATGTTGCATCTGGCGCACGTGAACCGTAGCGTATTCCTGAACAGTGTCAGGAGGCCCCCGCGTGCATTGCCCGTTTTGCCAGAGTCCGGATTCGCGTGTTGTTGATACTCGAATCGCAGATGATGGCGCCTCCATTCGCCGCCGCCGCGAGTGCACAGCCTGCAAGCACCGCTTCACCACCCTGGAAACCTCATCCTTCCAGGTCGTCAAACGTTCGGGCGTTGTCGAGCCTTTCTCGCGCAATAAGGTCGTTCAAGGCGTCATGAAGGCCTGCCAAGGCCGACCCGTCAATGAGCATGATCTCGCCCGCCTTGCCCAGCAGGTCGAAGAAAAACTTCGTACCTCCGGCGTCATCAATGTCAGTTCTGACGAGGTTGGCAAAGCCATCTTGCCCTTCCTCGCCCAACTCGACGAGATCGCCTACCTGCGTTTCGCCTCCGTCTACCTCAGCTTCAACGACCTGGATGATTTCGAAGCTGCTATCACCGAGTTGCGACAAAACGCCAAGCCAGACGCCAACACCAAGCCAGAGGCCAACGCCCAAACCAACAACTCAGGCGATTCAGCCCGCTCAGCAGCTGAAACGACCGCAGCACCTCAACGTGCAGCAGGGGCTGAATCTTCAGGCAAGCGCAAGACTGCGTCGCCAGCGTCGGCCAGTGCGAAAAAGTCTCAGGCGCGCTCTCACACGAGCCCTTCACAAGACCACCAATCCGGTGACGAGGCTCCGACCAAGGCCAGCCGCAAACGCCGCAGCCCTCGGAAGAAGGCCACGCAGGACGCGATGCCGAGCCTGCTTGACTCCTAAACAGGAGTAACTGCATCATCCTCGCACCCGACACGCCCGACGCGCGCGGCGTGCATGACAGAGGGGCGCCCATCGGGCGCCCCTCTCTTCGCGTCTCAGTCCCTACGCTGCCCGCAGGGGGATGGCACAGTGCCATCCAAAGCAGAAATATCCAAACGCACCGTGTCCGGCAGGGAACGGATTGCCTCGATGGCCTCGCAGGGAATCTCGGAGGAAATATCGGTCAACACATAACCAATGGCTTCAGCCGTAGCCAGGATCTGACCATCAATATTGGCCCCTGATTCGGCAAAGATGCGGTTAATGGTGGCGAGGACGCCGGGGGTGTTGTTGTGGATCAAGCGAATACGGTAGCGGCTCGACGCGCTGGGCTGGAGCTGCAGGTTAGGCAGGTTGACGCTCATGTCGGTCGAACCGGTGCGCATGAAGTCGCACATCTTCGCCGCAACAAAACGGCCAATATCGCGTTGAGCTTCCTCGGTGGAACCACCCACATGCGGGGTGAGGATGACATTATCCAAGCCCGCCAGGGGGGACTCGAAGGGATCACCATTGGCCTTGGGTTCTTCGGGGAAGACGTCCACGGCCGCACCGGCCAGATGCTTATTGACGAGGTTTTCACGCAGGGACTCCAGGTCCACCACGAAGCCGCGCGAGAGGTTAATGAACAAGGCTCCGGGCTTCATCTGCGCAAACTGAGCGGCACCGAACAGGTTCGCATTGGCTGCGCCGCCATCAACGTGGATGGAGACAATGTCAGCCTCACGGAGGACCGATTCCATAGTCGGCATCTGAGTGGCATTACCCAGGGCGAGGCGCTCAGCGGTGTCGTAGAAGATGACATTGAGGCCCATCGCCTCGGCCAGCACCGACAGCTGCTTGCCGATATTGCCATAGCCAATAATGCCCAAGGTTTGGCCGCGCACCTCGTGGGCACCATCAGCGGACTTATCCCAAATGCCGCGGTGCAGGCGAGAATTCTTCACCGTAATGCGGCGCGTCAACGCGATGATCTCACCCACGGCCAATTCCACCACCGAGCGGGTGTTGGAATAGGGGGCGTTAAAGACGGCGACGCCGAGCTCGGTTGCGGCAGGTAAATCAATCTGGTTGGTGCCAATGCAGAAGGCACCAATGGCGCGAAGTTGAGGGTGGGCTTCCAGGACGCGGCGGGTGACGTCGGTCTTGGAGCGGATACCCAGGTAGTGGACCCCCTTGAGGGCTTCAATGAGCTCGTCTTCGTCAAGGGCGCCGGTGTATCGGATCACCTCAACGCCTGCGGCTTCATAGATGGAGTCGGCAACTGAGTGGGGATTCTCAAGGAGGAGCACACGCGTCATGCCTTCAGAATGCCAGAGACGCCCCCGCACGCGCCCCACCCACCATCAAATGGACTGTGGTTCCGCTAACTATTCGCCGCCGCCCATACCTGCGGGTAGTGGCAAAGAGTGCACGACGTGCATGGATTGGGTGGCGCGAGTGAGGGCCACGAAAAGGTCGCCGGGCCCGTCAGCAAGGATTTCGGCGGGCTCGACAACGATGACGTGATCAAATTCAAGGCCCTTCACGCCCACAGCTCCCAGCAGACTCACGCGCTGTTCAAGCCCGGTGTAGCCCTCCACATCGGCCTTCCACACGCCAGCGCGTTCGTGTCCGACAACAACTGCCACGCGGCCCATGCCCTCACCCACCTGCGCATCAAGGCGCGCGCAGGCCTGCTCAACGGCCTGCTCAACGGCCGACCAGAGAGGGTCCTTGTCGGGGGTAGCCAGGGCGGCGCCCTCGACGGTGGACACCTGGTAGGCGTCCTCCACCTCGCGGACGGCAACCAGTTCGTGGAGCAGGGGTGAGCCCGCCTTCTCCATGACGGTGGCCGCCAGACGGGTCAGGGTGCCGGGCGTGCGGTAGGAGACGGTGAGAATATGCTCGCCCGTGTAGGCGCGAGCGGCGGGCCCCAGGGCGTCGGGCCAGGAGGTCGGGCGGGAGTGACCTCGTCGCTGGTCGAGGTCACCCACCACGGTGAAGGAGCGCGAGGGGCAGCGGCGCAGGAGGGCGCGCCAGGCCAGGGGGGAGAGGTCTTGGGCCTCGTCAACGACGATATGGCCGTAGGTCCACGAACGATCGGAGGCGGCCCTCTCAGCCAGGGGGGCGACCTCGGTGTAGCCGCGGGCGGAGGCAGCGAGCATCTCGGCGGTGACAATGCCACCCCCCAGGCCCTGGGCACTAATGGCCTCCTGGGCGCGGGCGAGTTCTTCGGCCTCCTCGGCGGCGCGCTCGGCGCTGGAGTGCTGCTCAAAGGGGGCGAAGGGCCCCAGGTGCTCTTCGAGCTCATCCAGGATTGGCACATCAGAGACAGTCAACGGTGCGCCCTTCGCGCGGCGCAGGAGCGCACAATCAGCAGCCGACAGGGGCGAACCCGCCCGACGGTTGACCTCTGCGAGGAAATCAGGGCGCGCCCACAGGCGCTCCAACAATGTCACCGACGAGGTCGGCATCCACGCGAGGTTAATGGCGCGGCGCGCATCCATGCTGGCACGCACCTCGTTCTTCCACATGCGCAGGTCATCGGGGTCAATACTGGCCTCATCACGCGTCTCTTTGGCCTCAATAATGATGCGCTTAGCCAGGACATCAATGAGTTCGAGGGCAAAACCCTCACGCGCCACATTGTGAGGCCTGCCGCTGCGGCGAGCACGGGCCCGCGCCGCAGAAATATCCGAACGCTTCAAAGTCACGCTGCGGCTCCACACGCGAAGCTCCACATCGGCCTCCGGGACGCGCTCAATGGCGCGCACAGCCAGGCGGGCAAGATCAGCCCACACTTCACGGCCCTTCACCTCGGCGACGGCCTCGTCATCGAAGGTGCGCGCCTTCACTCCCGGCACCAGATCCCCCATGGTCAGGGACACGACGCCGGACTCACCCAGGGAGGGCAGGACCTGTTCGATGTAGCGCAGGAATACGCGCGAGGGGCCAATAATGAGCACGCCGGAGCGTTCCAGGCGCTCGCGCTGGGCGTAGAGCAGGTAGGCGGCGCGATGCAGGGCAACGGCGGTCTTGCCGGTGCCCGGCCCGCCTTGCAATACCAGCAGGCCGTCGTCGTCAGCGCGGATGACAGCGTCTTGTTCGGCCTGGATGGTGGCGACAATATCGCCCATGCGGCCATCGCGGGCCTTACCCAAGGCTGACATGAGAGCACCCTCGCCTTGAAGGGAGGACGCATCCACGGCCTCGGCGTCGGCGACAAGCAGGTCATCCTCGAGGGAGATCACGCGCCGGGCGCGGGTTTGAATGTGGCGGCGGCGCACAATCCCCAAGGGGTCCTTGCCGGTGGCCTGGTAGAAGGGACGGGCGGCGGGGGCACGCCAGTCCACAAGAAGGGTCGTGGCGTCCTCGTTGGACAGGGCGGTTCGGCCAATGTAGCGGGCCTCCCCCTCGTCAGTGTCGAGGCGGCCAAACACCAGGCGATCCTCAACGTGCTCAAGGCGGGCGGCCACGTCCCCGAGGTGGGCGGCAATGGCATCGCGTTCGGTCCAGCCCTGGGCGTTGCCGACGCCGTGGTTGGCGTGGACGGACTGTTGGGTGGAGCGGTAGGCGGCACGCAGGGCGTCGAGGCGCTCGTAGGCGCGGTCGACGAAACCCTGTTCGACGGCGAACTCTGCCTGTGTTGCGTCGGCAGAATCGTTGTGTGCCATATCCGCCCTTTCGGTAGGGAAGCAGTGAGGGGCTCAAAAGGCCGGTTGTCTATTCTTCCCGATTTGGGGCGCGCGTGCCGCGTGCGACTCCTCACGTCGTCTGCCATGTGGTGTGGTCCGCAGCCATGTGGTGTTGGCCCGCTAAAGTGTGGACAATGCGCCAAGCATGTAGTTTGGAGGGAGGGGAATGGCACTCCGCCAGCCTCCACATGACCGCCAGTAGCTCGAAAGGAGGCGTCATGACTGATACATCTAGCCCCAGCTCCATCCAGCCCAGCTCACCTAGCTCCAGCAGCGACCTCTTTTCTTTTGGCCCCGCAATGGGGAGTCAATCACCGATTCTGCTCACTCATTTTGATGGGGCGATGGATTCGGGGATGGCTGGCCGCCTGGCTGTTGTGCAGATGCTGCGCACCCTGCCTGCCCAGCGCGTGGCGACTTTTGATTCTGATCAGCTCATCGACTACCGCGCGCACCGTCCGATCGTCACCGTTGATGACTGGGTGACGACGGGCATGGAGGTGCCGACGATCGCCTTGGATCTGCTCCATGACGATACGGGTGCGCCCCTGCTGCTGTTGCACGGGCCGGAGCCGGATTTGCGTTGGGAAGGTTTCTCTCAGGCCGTTGCGGATTTGGCTCGCGAGGCCGGCGTAGAGTTGACCGTGTCGCTGCACGGCTTGCCCTCCGGTGTGCCGCACACGCGTCCGGTTCAGGTGCACGTGCATGCGACGGATGGTTCCCTGGTGCCTGATCAGGCGCAGATGGTGACACCGTTGCAGTTTCCCTCGCCCCTGTCGATTTTCCTGCAGACGCGCTTGAGTACGGTGGGGATTGATGGGGTGGCGTTGTTGGCTTCGGTGCCCTACTACATGACGGAGAATGCGTTCCCGGCGGCGTCCTCGGCGATGCTCAAGCGCCTGTCGGAGATGACGGGTTTGGCTCTGCCTGTGGGTGATTTGGAGCGTGGCGCGGCGGATGACATGGCGGCGATTAGTGCGCTGGTGGATTCTAATCCGGAGATTGCGCAGACGGTTGTCGCCCTGGAGAAAACCTTCGATGCTCTTGATTTGAGGTCTCAGGCGCCCGATTTGTCGATTGACGAGGCTATTGCTGGTGCGTCATCGGCGGATTTTGATGCGGCTTTGGGGGATGATTTGAGTGCCTCCGTGGAGGCGTACTTAGCGACCGTTGAGCGTTTCGAGAAGGAGGACGCTCAGGCCGTTGAGAATGTCATGCGGATGGTGTCGCTCCTGGAGGACGCGGCTGCTCGTACAGCGAATGCGGCCCCGGAGGTAAAGAAGGAGGCTGGCGCGCCCGGTGAAGGCGCCGACACGGGTGGCACTGTCGCGGGCGAGCCGAGCATTCCGGCCAGTGAGGTCAATGCGGAGGCTGAAGCGATTGTCGAGGACGTCGCCACCGCCGAGGTGCCCGACCAGTTTTCCTCCCGTGAGAGTGATGATGACCTGACGCGGGACATTCCCGTCATCCGCCCATGGCAGCGACTCTCTGCCCGAGGAATGGCGCCGGCTGAGCCTGAGTCGGCTGAGCCTGAGTCGATTGGGACTGAGTCGATTGAGACTGCGCTGACTGAGGCTGGGTCGATTGAGACTGCGCAGGCACAGGCTGTGGAGGCTGATCAAGCTACGCCTCCTGCCGCCCCTGGGCGCCAGGTGCCCGCCGAAATCGAAGCCGTCCTCAAACGCATTGCCGAGCGCGAAGCCCGCAAGGAACAAGGCCTCCCGCCCCTGCCCAGCGAACCGCGTCATAATGGCGAACCAGGCGACGCCAACTCAGGTGACGACGCCAACTCAGGTGACGACGCCAACTCAGGTGACGACGCCAACTCAGGTGACGGCGACGGCCTCGTCAATCACTGAGGCGACCACCCCACCTGCGTATCGCGCAGGGACTTCGCACCCGCCTGCCACCTGCGCACCTCATCAGCGCGCATAATCCGCGCCGGAAGAGGCAGGCGCCGCAGCAAACGGTCGACCTCGTCGCACACAGCCTCCGGTGAAGTCCCCAGGATCTGGCCCTCCTCGTCGCGCAGGGGAGAAAACGCGCACAGGACCACATTGCCGCGACGCCCATTGCGCCCCACCTTCGGGTCCGCAATTGCCACCACCACCTCAAAGGCGCGGGCAAGGGCCTCGACCTCGGTGCGCGCATCCGACCCGCCCCCATGACCCGCGTTCAACGCATAAAAACCACCGGGGCGTAGCGCGCGAGCAGCCGCCTGCGCCGCCTCAACGGTCGCCAGGTGAGCGGGCACAATCCCGTGATCAAAAGCGTCACGGACTATGACATCCCAACTGCCCTCCCGCGTCGTATCCAACACTCGACGCCCATCCTCCACGCGAATCTTCAACTCCGGGGAACGCGGCAGATCAAACCACTCGCGCACCAGATCCACCAGCTGCGCGTCGACCTCCACAGCCGTCTGACGCGACCCCGGCCTGCGCCGCGCCCACGCCCACGGCAACGCACACGCAGCCCCACCCACATGCAGAGCCTTCAGCGGCCGATCCGCACCGAAAAACACCTGAGCAAGCACATCAATGTGCTGCATGTACTCAAACTCCAAGTGTTCAGGATGCTCCACATCTACGCACGAAGACTCCACCGACCCAAGAAAGACGGTCGCCCGCGAACCATCCCAGATCAACGATGCCGACCCAGAAGAAACCTCGCGCTGTTCCATGCCGCGCCCCGAACGATGTGATGCCATGACGCACAGCCTACAGGCAAGCCCCCGCACGCCCGCAGCCCACCCCTGCGTAGGATAGGAGGCGCACAGCGCAGCGGCACAGAAAGGAGAGCAGGACCATGTCCAACGCGCCCCGCTCCCCACACGCCCGCCGCAACTGGGGAGACGACGACACCGGAGCCGACATCCTCCACGTCGACATGGACTCCTTCTACGCACAAGTTGAACTCAAAGAAAACCCCGACCTCGCAGGCAGGCCCGTCATCGTCGCCGGCAGTAGCGCTCGCGGGGTCGTCACCTCCGCCACCTACGAGGCCCGCGCCCTCGGCGTCCGCGCTGGCATGCCCACCATGCAGGCACGCTCCCTGTGCCCCAACGCCCACTTCGTCCACTCGCCCATGAGCCTCTACCGCCACTACTCGGCCCGCGTCATGAGCATCATCGCCGAATTCACCCCCGTCGTCGAACAGCTCTCCATCGACGAAGCGTTCATGGACGTCTCCGGCTCCCACCGCAGGCTCGGCTCCTCCACCCACATCGCCCGCAACCTCCGTGAACGCATCCGCAGCGAGGTCGGCCTGCCCGCCTCCGTCGGGATAGCCAGCGTGAAATCCGTCGCCAAGATCGCCTCCGCCCACGCTAAACCCGACGGCCTGCTCCTCATCCCACAGGCCGCCACCGTCGACTTCCTCCACTCCCTACCCGTCGGAGCCCTCTGGGGGGTCGGCGCAAAAACGGAAGAAATCCTCCGCCAACGCGGCATTGACACCGTCGCAGAACTCGCCCACACGCCCATCCACGACCTCCACCGATGGATCGGCGCAGCCTCCGCACACCACCTTCACAACCTCGCCTGGGGAATAGACCCACGCAGCGTCGCCCCACGGCCTGTCGAAAAATCCATCGGCACCGAACGCACTTTCGAGCGCGACTTGAAAAACCCCGAAGAAATCGACGCATTCCTCCTCGAAGCCGCCCACGACTGTGCCCGCCGACTCCGCAGAGCCCACATGGTCGCCTGGACAGTCAGCATCAAAATCAGAGACGCCAACCGGCACACCATCACACGCTCAGCCACCCTCAGTATCCCCACCGATCTTGGCCGTACCATCGGCGAGCACGCCCAAGCCCTCCTCCATGCCGAAGGAATACCCGTTGCTGGAGTCAGACTCCTCGGCGTGCGCGCCGAAACCCTCCAGTCACGCCAAGACGGGGTAGCCGTCGCCCTTGACGATGACGGTCGACCTCGCGCCACCGAAGAAGCAATGGACACCATCGCCCAACGCTTCGGTCGCGGCGCCCTCGCGCCGGCCTCCCTTCTCGGCACCAGCAAACTACGAGTTCAGGTAACTCCCAGCGAAGGGGAGTTTCAGGACTGAAATAGGCCAATAGAGCGATAACCGGTACACTGCAATCACACGACGAATCACGCAGCAAGGAGGTGCGAGATGGCCCTGTCAGAATACGAGAAGCAAGTTCTTCAAGAACTTGAGGCAGAGTTTTCCCGTGATAGCTCGGAAGCTGCAACATCAGCGTCAAGGCTTGCCGCCCAAATGGACAAAGCCGACAACCCGCGCGCTCGCGGGCACTTCGTCCCCCGCTACGTTGCCGCTGGGTCCGTCATTGCCGTCATCGGCTTGGGTATCCTCCTTGCAGCCGTCACCTTGGGCTACAGCCTGTGGTCAATCCTCCTTGGCGTCGTCGGATTCGTCTCCATGCTTGGCGGCATCATGCTTGCCCTCCACACCCAGCCCTCCACCGGGAAGAAGCCTGCGAAGGCGGCGAAAACTCCGCGAGGCCGATCCTGGCAGACCTTCATTGACCGGCAAGAACGCCGATGGGACGACCGCCGACACGGCTAATAGCGGGCGAGAAGCTGAAGGGGCTCCCGGGAGTACCTGCACAGGGGTTGCGCGTCAGGCGCAGCCCCTTTTGTGTTGCTGCCTGCCTGGCTTTCGCACACTGCGTTGCTGCCTGCCTGGCTTTTGCACACTGCGTTGTAGTTTGCACACCGCATAACCCCCAGAAAGTGCAACGCCCCTCCCATGGGGTGGGGGTGTGTGCCCGGCTTTTGCACACTGCGTTGCTGCCTGCCTGGCTTTTGCACACTGCGTTGTAGTTTGCGCACCGCATAACCCCCAGAAAGTGCAACGCCCCTCCCATGGGGTGGGGGTGTGTGCCCAGGCAAGCCGCAAGCAGCGCGCGCCGCCGCCCCACTTTGCTCCTCCACTCCCACCCGGCCTCCACTCCCACCCCGGCATCCACCACTTCCCACCCCGGGCTCCTCCATTTCCCACCACAACCTCCTCCACTTCCTCCCACCACACCTTGCCGGAGGGCTCTTCTCCTCGGAACTTTCACGCCCTGAGAGGGAGGCTGAACACTCCTTTGCCTGCGGAAACGTAGGGCTAGTCGAGGTTTGCGCGGGGAGGTGCATGCGGAATGGGCTCGGAAAGCGCTGGAGTGGCGGCGGGCACCTCGTGCATTGGGGGGAGGTGGGAATCGAGGCTGAATCCGACGCGCCGCGCAAAAAACCCTCCACTTTACTCCACCCCTATTTTTCGCTGAAATTCAGCCAATTTTCTCTTCCGAAACGCTGAAAAATCCGCTTGGGGGTGTTAATGGTGGTGGAAGGTGGGGTAAAGTGGGGGCTAATGTCACACGATGGGGAAGGGGGTGGCGCATGTTTCTCGGTACCTACGAGCCAAAGCTCGATGACAAGGGCCGCGTGATCCTGCCTGCCCGCTTCCGCGACGACATGGAGGGCGGCATCGTCCTCACCCGAGGACAAGAGCGCTGCATCTACGCCTTCCCCGCGCATGAGTTTGAGGTCATGACCCAAGAACTCCGCCGTGCTCCGCTGTCCTCAAAGCAAGCGCGTGACTGGATTCGCGTCATGCTTTCGGGTGCCTACAAGGAAGTGCCCGACAAGCAAGGTCGCATCACAGTCCCCGCAGACCTGCGTACCTACGCAGGTCTTGGCCGTGAACTGGTTGTCATTGGCGCCGGATCGCGAGCCGAAATATGGAATGCCGACTCCTGGAAGGACTACCTGTCCGAACAGGAAGAGGTCTTCTCCAACACAGCTGAAGAAATTATCCCGGGCATGTTCTGACTCGTTGAGTGAGGTCTCCGCCCGCTGTTCTGTCTCTTCTTCCCCTTTGACAGAGCACGGTGGGGGACCTCGCCCAACGAAGCGAACACACCCACCGCGCGCGAGGCCGGGGCCTCGCGAGGCAATACCGAGGCCTTGGCCTCGCCACACAACAACGAGGCACTCGCCTCGCCACACATGCGAAGCACAGTGCTTCGCACGAACCGCCGAAGGAGGTGACCCATGGCAAGCGACACCACGGACCCTGCTGACATCAGCGACGCCCCTGAGGCCGATCACGCCGCCAACGCCGCCAACACAGCCAACACAGCCAACACGCCCAACGCCCCCCAGTCGCATGACGGCGCGCGTGACGCCGCACAACTGCACATCCCCGTGCTCCTCAACGAATGCCTCGACATGCTTGAGCCTGCCATCGCTCACTCCGGCGCTATCCTCATCGACTGCACCCTGGGCATGGGCGGTCACACCGAGGGCGCACTCCGGCGTTTCCCAGAGCTGACCGTCATCGGCATTGACCGCGACCCGGAAGCAATCACCCTCGCCTCGCGGCGCCTGGCGCCCTTCGGTGAGCGTTTCCAGGCCGTCAACACCACCTACGACCATGTGGACGAGGTCGCCTCCGAGTTCGGCAACGATGGCCTCGTTGACGGCATTCTCATGGACTTAGGCGTGTCCAGCTTGCAGCTTGACGAGGTTGAACGCGGCTTCTCCTACTCCAAAGACGCGCCCCTGGACATGCGCATGAATCCATCCAAGGGCGTTAGCGCAGCCCAGCTGCTCGCCACGGCGACGGAACGTGAACTGGCGCGCATTCTCAAGGTCTATGGGGAAGAAAAATTCGCTTCACGCATTGCCCGCATGATCGTTGAGCGTCGCCAGAGTGCGCCGCTGGAACGCACGGGCGAGCTTGCTGATCTGGTTCGTGACGCTATCCCGGCGCCTGCGCGGCGCACGGGAGGTAACCCTGCGAAGCGAACCTTCCAGGCTCTGCGTATTGCCGTCAATGACGAGTTGACGATTCTTGAGGAGGCGCTGCCGCGCGCACTGTCCCATCTGCGGGTGGGCGGGCGCCTCGTCGTCGAGTCCTACCAGTCCCTGGAGGACCGCATTGTCAAAACGATCCTTCGTGAAGGAAGCGAAGATCGCACGCCGCCGGGCTTGCCTTTCGTGCCGCCCGACATGCGACCCAGCCTTCGTTTGCTCACCCGCGGTGCGGGCAGGGCTGACGAGGCTGAGCTCGCCCGTAACCCTCGATCTGCTCCGGTGCGCTTGCGCGGGGCTGAACTGATAGAACCTTGGAGGAATAGAGCATGAGCGCATCGAGTGCCGCACGCACGCGTCCAGCATCCCGTCCCGATTTCCTCCACGAGGTCTCCACACCGCAGCTTCGTGTTGTCGAGGGCGTGAGTCAACGCCGACGCCTCCTCCCGATTGTTGTGGTGATCGTGCTGGTGTTGGTCACGGCGATTGTCGTTCCGATGGTGTTGAACACGCGGATGGCGCAGACTTCTTTTGCGATTCGTGAGCAACAACTCGAATTGAATCGCCTGGAAGCGGAGGCGTGGACAGCTCGCACTAAGCTTCGTGAAGTATCCTCACCGGGGAACCTTGAAAAGGCCGCGAAGAACATGGGCATGGTTCCAGCCGCGAAAACGGGCATTATCACCCTGTCGAGCGGGACCATCGAAGGCGGTAATTCGGCTCGATAATCGGGAAGGGAACACCACATGTTGTCACACTCAAGGCCACGCTGGCTCCACATTGGATTCAGCGTGGCCTTGTGTCTGTGTGCGGTGAATCTATTCTGGATTCAGGTGATCCAAGGGCCAGTGTTGGCCGCTGAAGGTCAGCAGCTGCGCACTTCCGCGTCGGAGATTCCTCCTCGCCGTGGGGCGATTGTTGACGCGAAGGGCATGATCCTGGCTGACTCTGTACAGACCTACCACATTGCCGTTAATCAAAAGAACATTCTCAACTACGTGCACTGGGAGAAGATCACTGGCCCCGACGGCAAGGAAGACTGGGTTGTCCGAGGCCGTGGCCCGGCGGAGGCTGCTCGTCAGTTGGCGCCACTGCTGGGGATGGATGAAGCTGAGCTTGGCGGCAAGATGGTGGGGACATCGCCGTATTCCTACCTGAAGAAGAACGTTGACGCGGTGACGTATCGCCAGATTCGCGCCCTCGATATTCATGGTATTGAGTGGGAGTCAGTGTTTGAGCGCATCTATCCCAATGGTGCGACGGCTGCCCCGCTGCTGGGCAAGTTGGGTAACCGTGACGAGAACTCGGTCAAGCCTGAGGGCGTGTCGGGTTTGGAGCTTACTTTCGAGGAGCTGCTGCGCGGCACGCCGGGCAAGGAGGCCTACGAGATCGCTCCCAATGGCGCGATTATGCCCGGTGGGAAGCGGGTCAGTGAGGAGCCATTGGATGGGGCGACGCTGACGACGACCCTGCACGGCGACTTGCAGCACTTGATTCAGGATTCTCTCAATGCCCGGGTGGCTAAGCATCAGGCTGACTGGGGTGCGGTGGTCATTCAGGAGGTGTCCACCGGTCGGATCCTGGTGATGGCGGATTCGAATGCGAAGGACCCGTCGACTGATGATGTGCAGGCTGTCGCTTCAGTCCAGTACGCCGTTGAGCCTGGTTCGGTGGGGAAGGTCGTGACGATTGCGACGGCTTTGGATAAGGGAACGGTGGATCCAACGACGGTGTTCACTGTCCCGTATTCCATTGAGCCTGCGGATGCTGGCGGTCCGATTAGTGACTTCCATGTGCATGAGACGATGCCGATGACGACGACGGGGATCCTTGCGGAGTCGTCGAATACCGGCACGGTGGCTGTTGGTGAGACCGTGTCTGATCAGGATCGTTACGAGATGATGCAGCGGCTGGGGTTTGGTGCTGCGACCGGCGTCGAGTTGCCGGGCGAGTCTGCTGGCGTGGTGCGTCCTGCTTCCGAGTGGGTGGGGCGTGACCGTTATGTGACGATGTTTGGTCAGTCGTATTCGGTGACAGTGCTGCAGGAAGCCTCGCTGATGGCGACGATTGGCAATGGGGGAGTGCGGATGCCTCCGCGCATTGTGGATTCCTGGACGATGCCTGATCAGACGGTCCACACGCCTGAACCGGTCAAGCCTGTTGAGGTGATGAAGCCCGAGACTGCTCGCAAGCTCATCACCATGATGGAGTCGGCTGTGCATGAGCCTTTGGGGACGGGTCAGCCTGCGAAGGTTGAGGGCTACCGTGTTGCGGTGAAGACGGGTACGGCCGATATCTTCGTTGATGGTGCGCCTGCTGTGGTGTCGACGACTGCGGGTGTTGTTCCGGCCGAAGCTCCCAGGTTGGCGGTGGCCGTGGTGCTCTACAATCCGAAGGTTGGCTTGTTGTCATCGGAGTCGGCGGCACCGCTGTTTAGTGAGGTCGTCACTCAGGCGGTAAGGAACCTGTCGATCCCGGCTTCGGCAACGCCCCCGACTTTGTACGACAGCTACCCCAAGTAATGCCATGGTTATGCTGAATGATGGCAGAGTTCCAGGAAGGACATTCGATGCGTAGACCGGTGGATTGGATTGCCACGGCCGTCAACGGTCGCCTCGTTGGTCATACCAACGACGAGGTGAACGCGGTGGTGACGGACTCGCGTGAGGCTTCCCCCGGAGCGCTCTATGTTGCTCGTCGTGGAGAGAACTCTGACGGTCATGAGTACATTGATGCGGCGATCACCAATGGCGCAGTGGCGGTCATGGTGGAGGTCGAGCGCGAGGAGTGCTCTGTGCCTCAGATCGTTGTGGAGGAGTCGACGGTGGCGTTGGGCCGCTTGGCGCACGCTCATCTGGAGGATCTGCGCGCTACCGGGATGATTGAGGTCGTTGCTGTGACCGGTTCGGCGGGGAAGACGACGACGAAGGATCTGCTCGCTCAGATCCTGGGGTCGAAGGCTGCGACGGTTGCGCCGAAGTTGTCGTTCAATAACGAGGTTGGCTTGCCGTTGACGGTATTGAAGGCCGAGGCTGACACTCGCTATCTTGTCCTGGAAATGGGGGCTTCGGGCGCTGGTCACCTGCGTTACCTCACTGATATTGCCGCCCCGGATATTGCTATTGAGTTGATGGTGGGTCACGCTCACCTGGGTGGTTTTGGTTCCGTTGAGGGTATTGCCCACGCGAAGGCTGAACTGGTGGAGGGCCTGCGTCCGCAGGGGACGGCTGTGCTGAACGCCGATGACCCGTATGTGCGTGCGATGGCGGAGAAGGCTCCTGCTGCAGTGCGCTACTTCAGTACCCGGGGCGCTGACGATGCCCACTATAGGGCTGAGGACCTGTCGATTGATGAGCATGATCGTGCTTCTTTTACCCTTTGCGCAGGGGAGGACTGCGCCGCTGTTTCCCTGAAGCTTGTGGGCCCGCATCATGTTCATAATGCTCTGGCGGCAGCTTCGGCTTGCTGTGAGCTCGGCTTGAGTGTGGGGGATGTTGCTGCGGTTCTGAACGAGGCTCGACCCCTGTCCCCCCATCGCATGGATGTGCAGGAGATGACCCTGGCTGGTCACCCCGTGGTGCTCATTGACGACTCTTACAATGCCAATGTTGATTCCATGCGTGCGGCCCTGTCCTCGTTGGGACGTTTGGGATTGGATCGGGTCAAGATCGCTGTCCTGGGTGAGATGCTCGAGTTGGGTGAGGCAAGTGAGGCTACCCACCGTGAGGTTGGCCAGATGGCCCGCGAAGCGGGAGTGTCCTTGCTGGTCGCTCTAGGCCAGGAAGCCGGCCCTTACTGTGAGGGGCATGATTCAGACACGCGGACGGTGCAGGTTTTCTCCCCTGAGGAAGCCTGCGATGCTGTGATAGAGGCAGTAGCCGAAGAAGCGGTTATTGTGGTGAAGGGTTCCTTGGGTTCAGGAGCCTGGCGTGTCGCTGATGCCCTGAAGGAAAGGGGAGTGGCCCTGTGATTGGGTTGATTGTTGCCTTTATTGTGGGCATCGGGCTGTCGATTACCCTCACCCCGGTCTTCATTCGTTTCCTTGTGCGCAACGAGTTTGGTCAGTTCATCCGTCAGGATGGCCCGACCGGGCATCTCACTAAGCGTGGCACTCCCACGATGGGTGGCGTTGTCTTTATTTTTGCGACGGTGGTGGCTTGGCTGGCGGGCTCTCTCATTAATGGGGGCGTCGACTGGTCCTCTTTCCTGCTGGTGTTCCTCTTTGTGGGCTTGGGCGTCATTGGCCTTTTGGATGACGGTATTAAGATCCGCAAGCAGCGTTCCCTTGGTTTGCATGCTGGTGCGAAGATCATTGGCCAGCTCGTTATTGCTTCACTCTTTGCTGTGGGCGCCCTGTATAACCCGGGCGACCATGATGTTGCGCCTGCCTCGACGACGATTTCTTTTGCTCGCCCCAGCGGCATTGACCTGATGTTCCTGGGTTTTGGGGTGGGCGTTGTCTTTTTCCTTCTGTGGGTGAACTTCTTGATCGCGGCGTGGTCGAATGCCGTGAATCTCACTGACGGTCTGGATGGCTTGGCAACGGGCGCTTCGATCTTTGCCTTTGGCGCCTACATGGTGATTGCTTACTTCCAGCGCATTCAGGCCTGCGGCGGCACGCTGAATGTGTCTGCCTGCTACGAGACGCGTGATCCTTTGGCGTTGGCGGTGTTCTGTGCGGCGCTGGTGGGTGCTTTGGCTGGCTTCTTGTGGTGGAATGCGTCTCCTGCGCAGATCTTCATGGGTGACACGGGTGCCCTTGCGCTGGGTGGTGCTTTGGCGGGTCTGTCGATTCTGACGAATACGCAGTTCCTCGCGGTCATTATTGGTGGCCTTTTCGTTGCGGTGACCGTCTCTGATGTCATTCAGATTGGCGTGTTCAAGATGACGGGTAAGCGCGTGTTCCGCATGGCGCCGCTGCATCATCACTTTGAGTTGCTCGGCTGGAAGGAAGTGACGATCGTGATTCGCTTCTGGCTGGTCGCTGCGCTCTTTGCTGCTGTGGGCGTGGGCATGTTCTACGCGGAGTGGGTGTCAAAGCTGTGAGCCTTGAAGCTGTGAGCAACGGTCCTTCTGCTTTGCTGTCGGACGCGACGTCGGCCGCCGCACTGCCTGTTGGTGCGGGCACGGATTCGCTGATTGCCGTCATCGGGTGGGGGAAGTCGGGCCAGGCTTGCGCCCGGGCTCTCCTTGCGCGCGGCCTACGTGTGGCCGTGTGGGAGCAAAAGCCCTCCGAGGTGGTGATGGAGGGCGTGCAGGTCAGCATTGAGCCTGACTCGCGCCTGCTTGCGGAGGCGGTCGTGGCTGCCGCCCCTGGGCTCATTGTCGTTTCCCCTGGGGTGGCGCAGCATGCCCCGATTTTCGAGGCCGCCGCCGCAGCGTCCATTCCCCTGATTGGCGAGGTTGAGCTGGCCTGGCGTTTGCAGGAGCAGGGCCCTCAGGCGGGGCGCCCGTGGTTGTGCGTGACGGGTACGAATGGGAAGACCACGACGGTGGGGATGCTCGGGTCGATTCTGCGCGCAGCGGGGGAGAGCGCCCTTGAGGTGGGCAATATTGGCACCCCGATTGTGGAGGCTATTGACTCTGATGCGACGGTTTTTGCCGTGGAGTTGTCCTCTTTCCAGCTGTATACGACCTCGACTGTGAGTCCTCAGGCCTCGGTGTGCCTCAATGTGGATGCTGATCATCTGGATTGGCATGGCAGTGCTGTGGAGTATGCGGCTGCGAAGGCCCGCATTTATGAGAACACGCAGGTCGCTTGCGTCTACCCCAGTCAGGATCGTGCGGTGGAGCGCATGGTTGAGCAGGCTGATGTCATTGAGGGTGCGCGAGCCATTGGCTTCACCCTGGGAACTCCGGCGGTGTCTCAGATTGGCTTGGTGGAGGGCGCCCTCGTGGATCGGGCGTTCGTTGCCAACCGGCAGAAGGAGGCGGCTTTCCTGGCCGATCTGGAGGATCTCACCCCGGCTTTTGGTACGCATCTGACTCCCGCTGTTGTTTCTGATGCGCTGGCTGCGGCCGCTCTTGCGCGCGCTCACGGCGTTGCCCCGGAAGCTGTTGCTCAGGGTCTGCGTGACTTCCAGCCTGCCGGGCACCGCCGCGCATTGGTTGCTCATGCTGCGGATATGGCGTGGATTAACGACTCGAAGGCGACGAACGCTCACGCGGCGGTGGCCTCTTTGTTGGGTGTCCCGAAGGGCACAGCCATCTGGATTGCGGGTGGCGATACGAAGGGCCAGGAGTTTGACGAGTGCGTGGCCGCCGTGGCTGATCGCCTGCGCGGGGTGGTGCTCATCGGTGAGGACCGTAGTGTCTTGCGTGCCGCGCTGGCCGCTCAGGCGCCGCAGGTTCCTGTCGTTGAGGTCGATGGACATGAGGATTGGATGTTCTCTGTCGTCAACGAGGCCGTTGCCCTCTCCCGTCCTGGCGATACCGTGGTGCTCGCACCGGCGGCAGCCTCGTGGGATCAGTTCTCCAGCTACAGCGAGCGCGGCGAGGTCTTCGCTGACGCCGTGCGGCGACTGGCTGAGCAATGGCAGGCCAGCCAGGCCATCTCACAGCAGGGGAAGCAGGGCGCGGACGAACCGAAGTGCGACCTGCCTGGCAGCCGTGCGACTGAGGAACAGGACTCCTCATGGCACTAAGGATCCGCTCCCTATTCGACAGGCTGCGTCTGCCTCGTATTGAGTTTGAACGCTCGGGAAACTCACAGCGCGAGTACTCTGCGGTGACGACTTTTTACCTCATTGTGGTCCCGGCGTTGCTGCTCATTGCTATTGGCCTGATGATGGCGTTCTCCTCGCAGGCGGTGATGAATATTGCCTCAGAGAAGGACCCCTACAAGGCTTTCTTGAAGCCTGTGATGCTCGTTCTTTTCGCTCTTGCCGCAATGGGGGTCGTGCAATTCTTCCGCCCTCACTGGTGGCGTACCTTTGCGTGGGCGGCGTTCCTGGGTGCGCTCTTTGCTCAAACCCTGGTGCTTTCGCCCTTGGGGGCTTCTGAGGGCGGTAATACGAACTGGGTGCGTATCCCTGGCCTGCCCTTCCTGTTGCAGCCCTCGGAGATCCTCAAGCTGGGCATTATTCTTTTCCTCGCGTGGATCCTGAGTCGGCCTGGCACCCGCTTGAAGGATCCCTGGCAGATCCTTGTCCTGGCGGGAGTGCCGATTGTTCTTGCTCTTTTGGCGGTGATGTTGGGCCGTGACCTGGGTACCGCCATGGTGATGGCTTTGGCGTGCATGGGCGCACTGTGGGTCGCTGATCTGCCGAAGAAGTGGTTTGCCATTCTTTTTGCTGCTCTGATTCCGGTGAGTGTCCTGCTGGTCCTGAGCAACCCCACGCGCATTAAGCGCGTCATGGAGATCCTGCCGTGGGCTAAGCCGGAGCGTAGCCTGTCTGCTCCCACTCAGATTGACCATGCTATGTGGGCTTTTGGGACGGGTGGCTTGTTTGGCGTGGGGCCGGGTGCTTCGCGTGAGAAGTGGAACTATCTGCAAGAGGCTGACACGGACTTTATCTTGGCCATTATTGGTGAAGAGTTCGGCTTCTTTGGTTCGACGGTGGTGTTGTTGTGCGTTGGCGTGCTTTTGTGGGGTCTGCTGCGATTGTGCGGGCATACGCCGCTTCTTTTTGACCGCGTGGTTGCTGGCGGTGTGGCCAGTTGGATTGGCGTGCAGGCGTTGATCAATATCGCTTCGGTGAGCAATATTGGTCCCGTGATTGGTGTGCCCCTGCCTTTCGTGTCCTCGGGTGGGTCTTCCCTACTCTTTACGAGTATTGCCTTGGGCGTGGTGTTGTCGATTGCGCGCAATGATGCGGGGATGCGCCAGTTGGGTCGCCCGGACGAGGCTTCCGCTGGGCGCGATCCGCGGGTCGCTCGGCCTCGTCGTTCGGCGAGTGCCGTGAAATACGTCTGAATGCTCCCGCTTGGCCCATTTTGTGGCCAAGGAGGGAGGGAAGTGTTGTAGTGTCTCACACAGAGTGTATCTGTTGAGGCATAGTCATAAGGAGGCCGCGCAATGACACCTCGGATCGTCATGGCGGGCGGGGGAACCGCAGGTCACGTCAACCCTTTGTTGGCCACAGCGCATGTCCTTCGCGAACGCGGATGTGAGGTGTCTGTTCTGGGCACTGCAGAGGGCTTGGAGGCGACGCTGGTTCCTGACGCGGGTTTTCCTTTCGCGGTGATCCCGCGGGTGCCGTTCCCTCGTCGCCCGAACACGGCGTTGCTGACCTTCCCCGCGCGTTTCCACGAGGCTACTCGCAAGGCTGAAGACGAGATCCGTGGCGCTGACGTGGTGGTTGGCTTTGGCGGGTACGTGTCAACGCCGGCCTATCGCGCCGCGAAGAAGCTGGGTGTTCCGGTGGTCGTGCACGAGCAGAACGCTCGCCCGGGTCTTGCGAATAAGGTTGGTGCTGCTATTGCGAAGGTTGTGGCGTTGACCTTTGCCTCCACTCCTTTGGTGGCTAAGAATGGTGCCACTATTGTTACGGGTTTGCCTCTGCGTCCTGTGTTGGCGGATTTGTCTGAGCAGCGTTCGACGCCTGAGGGGGCGAAGGCTGCGCGTCAGGCGGCGGCTGAGCGGCTGGGCCTTGACCCGGACATGACGACGATGGTGGTGACGGGTGGTTCCTTGGGAGCTCAGCACCTCAATGAAGTGATGGTGGGGGAGGCTTCCTCGCTGCCGATGGATGTGCAGGTGCTGCATCTGACGGGCAAGGGCAAGGATTCTGCTGTGCGTGAGGCCCTCAAGGGCACGGCTGTTGAGGACCGGTGGGTGGTCATGGACTACCTGACGACCATGGAGGATGCTTTGGCCGTGGCGGACCTGGTGGTGTGCCGCTCGGGTGCGGGCACGGTTGCGGAATTAACTGCCCTGGGCATCCCGGCCGTGTACGTGCCTCTGCCTATTGGTAATGGCGAGCAGCGCCTGAATGCTGCCGATCATGTGGCTGCGGGGGGTGCGCTCATGATTGCCGACGCGCAACTGGATGGGGCTTATGTGCGCACAACGATCTTCCCTTTGTTGACCGGTGGAGAGTACCGACAGATGCGTGAGGCAACGGCTGGCCTGGGGATTGTCGATGCCGCCGATCAGCTGGCTACAGCAATCATGGAACAGGTGAAGTAATGACGGAGCTGACGCAGCCCCTTGATCTTTCGGGCCGCCATTTTCATCTCATTGGTATGGGCGGCGCTGGCATGTCGGTCGTCGCTGAGCTCCTCCACGCACGGGGGGCTCAGGTGAGCGGCTCCGATCAGGCGGATTCGCCTGCTCTCGATCATCTGCGGGCAATGGGAATGACCGCCTATGTTGGCCATGCTGCTGAGCATCTGGATCCGGCTGCAACGGTGGTGGTCTCTTCAGCGATTCGCCCAAGGAATCCTGAATTCGCTGTGGCGAAGGAGCGCGGCCAGGAGGTCATCCACCGCTCCGTCGCCCTTGCTCTTGCCGCTCAGGGCATGCGTTTTGTTGCGGTTGCTGGCGCTCATGGGAAGACGACGACTTCGGGGATGCTCACCATGGCTTTGCGTCATGCGGGGGTTGATCCTTCAGCCGCAGTGGGCTCGGTGTTGCCGGAATTGGGGTCGGGGGCGATGGTGGGCTCAGGCGATATTTTTATTGCTGAGGCCGATGAATCCGACGGCTCCTTCTTGAATTACACTCCCACGGTTGAGCTGGTGACCAATATTGAGCCCGACCACCTGGACCGCTACGGCTCCACGGAAGCCTTCGAGGAGGTGTTCCGTGATTTCCTCGCTCGTCTCCTGCCTGGCGGCGTCCTCGTCACCTGTGTTGAGGATGCGGGGGCGGCGCGCCTTGCCGACTACGCCCAGGAACGCGGCTACGAGGTCATCCGCTACGGCCGCCCTGAATGTAGCCTGGCCACCCCCGATGTGGTCGTTGAGGGGCTTGCGTGCGCGCCAGCTGCTGCCAGCGCGCGGGTGACCTGGCAGCGTGGCGAGCACAGGCTCTCTCAGGAAGTGCGCCTGGCTGTGCCGGGTGAGCATAATGTCCTCAATGCGGCTGGCGCGTGGGCCAGCGGCGTGTGGCTGGGCATTGAACCTGACGCCATGGCTGAGGGCCTGGCATCCTTCCGAGGCACTGCCCGCCGCTTCGAGTGGCGGGGCGAGTGCGCGGGTAGGCGTGTCATTGACGACTACGCCCATCACCCTACTGAGGTTGCTGCCGCCCTCGCGCAGGCGCGCACGGTCGTGGGGGAGGGACACCTGAGTGTCGTCTTCCAACCGCATCTGTACTCGCGCACCGTGTCTTTTGCTGAGCGTTTCGCGCAGGCCCTGAGCGCTGCCGACACCGTCATCGTGTGCGATATTTACGCCGCGCGTGAAGATCCTCTCGAGGGGGTTGACTCGCAGGTCATCACCCGGCATCTGCCCGGGGCGCGCTATGTGCCAGACATGGTTGAGGCCGCTCGCTTGGCCGCCCAGCTGACGCCCGAAGGGGGCCTTGTGATGACGATGGGGGCTGGCTCCATCACCCAGGTTGCGCCTGTGGTGCTCGGCGAGTGGGGTTGCGGGGGCGCAGGGGATGAAAGTGTGGATGCCTCGTGAAGAATCCTCCTCGTCCACGCCGTCAGCCGCGTCCGCAGCAGCCATCTGCTCCTGCGTCGCCCTCCTCGGGATCCTCCATCCGCGAGGCTTCCGCTGCCGCTCCTTCGGCCGGTGCGCCCGCTGCCCCGCCTGCCCCTGCTTTGACTGCGCAGCCGGGCGAGGCCCCCGTGGCGCCCTCGCCAGTCACGTCACCCTCGGCTCACCCCTCGCCTACTGACGCCCCTTCCGCTGCGCGGGCGACGCGAGAGCGCCTCCGCCGCGAACGCTACGCGGGCCAAGGTGCGCAGCTGGCGCGCGAGGCGCGTGAACGTAAAGCGCGTGGCACTCGAACGGAGGAGCAGGGCAGGGCCATCCGTCGGATGCGTAGCCCGATGGGTGCTGATGATGCCGCCGATATTCTGGGCCCCCGCGAAGAGGCCCCTCAGGAAGCGCGTGTTGAACGCATTGAGGAACGCTTACGAGCGCGTAAGCGTTTAAGCGCACTGCATCTGGCCAGCGCAGTGGGCGCTGTCGTCCTTGGCGCGGTCCTCGTGTGGGTCGTGTTCTTCTCCGCCCTCTTTGCCTTGAGTGTTGAGGGCATTCAGATCAATAGCCCGGCGGAGAACTCGCCCTCAGAGGAGGTTCATACCCAGGTCCTGCCCTTTGTGGGAACGCCGCTGACGCGCTTGAGCACCGCTGAGGTGGAAGAACGTATCGAAAGCATCCCGCAGGTGAAGGATGCGACGGTCTCTAAACGTTGGCCCAATGGTGTTGAGGTCACCTTCAGCCTGCGTACTCCCGTGCTTGTCACGCAGGTGGATGGGGCGTTTGTGACAGTGGATGAGGATGGCATTGAGCTTGCCCGTCTTGACCAGCGTCCGAGTGGCCTGCCGCTCGTGCTCTTCCCTGATGGTGTGGAGTCGCGTGAGCAGAATACGCGTGGTGTCAACACGGCCTGGGCTGCGTTGTCTGAGGAGCTGCGCGGCCGCGTGGAATCCATGACGGTGGCGAATCATCAGCTGACGATTGCCCTCCAGGATGGGCGCCAGGTGCGCTGGGGGACTTTGACGGATGAGGCCTTGAAGGCCCGCGTGCTTGAGGTACTTGTCAACCAGCGTGAGGCGAAGATCTACGATGTGTCCTCTCCGACCTCACCGGTTACCTCTGGCTAATTGACGCATGATGTTGCGCATTGCATGGAGGATGCACGTCACTTACCTGGGGAAACTCTGATCGGGTGCGACACGCGCAGCAATGTCCTTGCCGTAGCCCCTATCGGCGCATACCTTTGCCGCGGCAGACAGTGAAGCAAACGTCAACCTTCAAGTTGAGGTTGAGGGTTGAGGTAATGAGGGAGGCGCGATGGCCCAGTATCAGGGACATGCAGTCATCAAGGTTGTGGGTGTCGGTGGTGGCGGTGTCAACGCCGTCAACCGCATGATCGAAATCAACCTCAAGGGAGTCGAGTTCGTTGCCGTCAACACCGACGCGCAGGCACTCATCCTCTCCGAGGCAGAAACCAAGCTTGACATCGGTCGCGACCTCACCCATGGCCTCGGCGCAGGCGCTGACCCCTCCGTTGGCCGCCAGGCAGCTGAGGATCACGCCGACGAAATCGCCGACGCCCTCGAAGGCGCCGACATGGTCTTCGTGACCGCCGGCGAAGGTGGTGGCACCGGCACCGGCGCAGCCCCCGTCGTTGCCCGCCTCGCTCGCCACGCTGGCGCACTGACCGTGGGCGTTGTCACCCGTCCCTTCTCCTTTGAAGGCAATCGTCGCGCCGTCCAGGCCGACCAGGGCGTCGAAGCCCTGCGCGCCGAGGTGGACACCCTCATCGTCATCCCCAACGACCGTCTGCTCGACATCTCCGACAAGAATATCTCCGTCCTTGACGCCTTCAAAGCCGCCGATCAGGTGCTCCTCTCGGGCGTTCAGGGCATTACCGAGCTCATCACCACACCCGGCCTCATCAACGTTGACTTCAATGACGTTAAGTCCGTCATGAAGGATGCGGGATCGGCCATCATGGGCATTGGCGCTGCCTCGGGCGAGGACCGTGCTGTTCGCGCCGTCGAGATGGCGATCTCCTCGCCTCTGCTGGAAGCCTCCATTGACGGCGCCCACGGCGTCCTCATGTTCTTCCAGGGCGGCTCGGACCTGGGCCTGCAAGAGATCTACCAGTCCTCCCTCCTGGTGCGCGAGGCCGTTCACCCCGAAGCAAATATCATCTTCGGTAATGTCATCGACGATGCTCTGGGTGACGAGATTCGCGTGACCGTCATCGCCGCTGGCTTTGATGCTCCCCTCGACCAGACGGCCGAAGCGAACTCGGCAGCGCGGATGCGCCCGGCCCTCCGGCCGTCCCCACCGTGCCCCCTGCCCCCACCGTGCAGGCCTCCGGTGGCTCCGACCCCCTCGGTGAGCACCTACGCCGCTGAAACCCCTCAGCCAGCACGCTCCACCGCCGCGCCGGTTCGTAGCCTGGGCACCCTGCCCGTTGCAGAAGCGCCGGTGACCCCGGTGGCCCAGCACCGCGCCGAGGTCAACGTCCCCTCCCGCCAGATCTTCCCCGCCGCCGCGCAGCCGGTGCAGCAGCAGGCCGATCCAACCTCCTACGAGGACGGTTCGCTGGAAGTGCCTCGCATCTTCGACGAGGACGATCACACGCCTGACCTGGATCTGCCCGACTTCCTGCGATGATTGAGCAACTGTCTGTCGGGGGTGCCTCGCTCTACCTCACCCAGGTGGAGCGGGGCACTTCCCCTTTACGCGACAACTATGGCCTGCATGTCGGGGACGATGCCGCGCTGGTCCTCCAACGTCGCGCCGCCCTCGCCCAAGGTGTGGGCCGTCCACTGCTGTGGATGGATCAGACCCACTCCGCCCGCGTCGCCCTCGTCAGACGGAGCGAGGGCGGTTTTGAGGGCGATGGTGGGGGAGAGGTCACGATCGACGCCGAGACGCTGAGGCTGAGTGCCTCGGCAGTGCAGGAATGGCCAGCCCTGCCCTGTGATGGTGTTGTGGTTGATGCCCGCAGATGGCGTGAAGCTCCGGCGATTGCCGTCATGACTGCCGACTGTATGCCTATCCTCTTTTCTGCTGACGAGGGGCGCGTCGTCGCTGCTGTCCATGCAGGAAGGATCGGTTTCGAGGCGGGGATCCTTCTTCGCGCGCTCGAGATCTTCCAGGCTTTGGGGGTTGCTGTCGACGAGATCAGCATCTACATCGCCCCGGCGATCTGCGGGCATTGCTACGAGGTCCCCGCCCAGATGCGGGAGAGCGCCGCGAAGGCCCATCCATATATTGCCGGAAACACCCGCTGGGGGACGCCCTCCCTTGACCTGCCGCGCGCCGCTGCCGCGCAGCTTGCCCAAGCCGGGTGTGCGCAGGTCAGTATCGACGGCCGATGCACCTTGGAGGAGGTGCAGTGGCATTCTCATCGGCGTGATCCGCGCAGCGGACGTCAAGCGGCAATCATCGTGCCGACCTGAGAAAACGCTTGAGCCGCATCGGGGACTTGCTCGTTATCGGAGTGTCTTACCGGAGAGACAAGAAAAGCGGTTTACCGTGTGGACACAAGGTTTTTTTGGTTTGAGGAGACTCTAATGGCTGGTTTTGGTGCGAAAGCCCGTGAGTTCCTCGGGTGGTACACCCCCGAGGATTACGACCCCGAATTCTTTATTGACGAATACGAGGCAGACCTCGTTGACTTCCCCACGCCTGAAGAGTCCGTCGAACCCCTGGCTCCGGTACAACATGAGGCTGCCCCCGCGCGTCGGGCCGATCTGAGCCGTATTGTCACCGTCCATCCGACCTCCTACAACGATGCCCTGAGCATTGGCGAGGCCTTCCGTGATGGTCTGCCCGTCATCGTCAACCTCTCCGATATGCCTGAGGACGAGGCGCGCCGCATTATCGACTTCATTGCTGGCCTGACCTTTGCCCTGCACGGCTTTGCTGAGCGTGTCACGAACCGAGTGTTCCTGCTGTCGCCTCAGAGTATTGAAGTGACCAACGATGCGGTGAACCTGCGTCGTTCTCGTAGCTTCGATCAGGACTGACGTGGTCTTTTTTCTTCTGGGTAGCGTTCTTTATTGGGCCATCAGCCTGTATCTGACGGTGATGGTTGTGCGCATGATCCTTGACTGGGTGCAGTTCTTCGCTCCTCAGTGGCGCCCTTCGGGGATCGTGTTGGTTGCGGCCAATGTCATCTACGCATTGACTGATCCGCCCCTGATGTTTCTCCGTAAAAAGATCCCCGCTCTTCGTTTAGGAAACGGACTATCTCTTGACGTGGGCTTTATGGTTCTTTTTATTGGGCTTATCGTTGCCCGCAGGATCGCCATCATGATCTTGTCTCTTGGTCTGTGAACAGACAAAAGAAATGCTGAGATGTGGCCCTCATCGTTAGGGGCATCGGCTGCTGACATGTCAAAATAGAGTTACAGTGACGGCAAGTCTCGGATATGATGCAAGTGTTGTATTCCAGTTCTCCGCTTCGGTGAAGGAGCTGGAGGGCACCGCGCAAGTACGTTCCGCGGCCTCAACTAACCACAACCGAAAGGTGAGCAAATGACTCTTCTGACGACTGAGGACGTTCTTAGCAAGAAGTTCCAGTATGTGAAGTTCCGCGAAGGCTATGACCAGGTTGAGGTTGACGAGTTCCTCGATCAGGTCGTCAAGACGATCTACACCCTGAACGTCGAAAACGCCGAACTGAAGGAACAACTCGAAGCCGCTGAGCGTCGCATCGCCGAACTCTCCGCAGCACCCGTTGCCGAGGTTCCCGCCCCCGCTCCCGTCGAAGAGCCCGCTCCCGCAGCATTCCAGGAGCCCGCACCCGTCGTCGCCGACGATGCCACCTCCGCGTCCTCGATGCTCGCCCTCGCCCAGCGCGTCCACGACGAATACGTGCGCGACGGACGCAAGGAATCCGAGCAGATCATCGCTGAAGCCCGCTCCAAGGGTGACGAAATCGTTGCCGACGCGCAGCGTCAGCACGAGACCATCCTCACCAAGCTCGAGCAGGATCGCTCCCTCCTGGAAGCCAAGATCAACGAGCTACGTAACTTCGAGTCCGACTACCGCACTCAGCTGCGCGGTCACCTCGAAAGCCTGCTCAGCGAAGTCATCGGCGAACAGGCCTGATCACTCTCCATACCGACACTAACGGCGGCGGCGCACCAGGTGCCACCGCCGTTAGTGCGGTTAAGAGTGGTCGCACTGGCCGACACACCTTGACCGCCAGGCGCCCCGCCCGGACATGACCCCGCCCGACACGACTGCGCTCGAGATCATCCAGCACAAGACGCCCCCACACACGCCCCAGCGCAACATTTCGAGGAGTCCACACCCGTGACGACACCACTGCCCCCCACACGCGCCGCAGTTCTCGCAGCGGGTGCAATCAGCGCCGCTATTGCACTCCTGACCGACCTGACCAGCAAATGGTGGGCACTGGAAGCACTCGCAGACGGACATCGCGTTCCCGTCCTCGGCAACGTCCTTTCACTGCGCCTCGTCTTTAATCCGGGCGCAGCCTTCTCCCTGGGAGACAACTTCACCCTCGTCCTCACAGGCATTGCCGGCATCATTTCCGTCGTGCTCATCGTCGCCATCTGGCGGGCGCGCACAACCCTCTACGCCGTGCTGCTGGGACTCCTCCTGGGCGGCGCCCTCGGCAATCTCTATGACCGCCTCACCCAGCCCCCCAGCATGGGGCGCGGGCACGTCGTGGATTTCATCGACTACAACGGCTGGTTCGTCGGTAATGTTGCCGACATCTGGATTGTCCTTGCAGCAGCCGCCCTGGTCCTTATGGCCTCGCGCAAGCATCCTGACAGTGGGACACCAGCTGACAGCGAGGATGCCACCCATGCCTGATACGCGCTTCCTGCCCGTCCCTGACGCCCTCGTGGGGGATCGCGTTGACGCCGCCCTCTCGCGCCTCCTGGGATTCTCGCGCACGCGCTGCGCGGAACTGGCAGCCGAAGGCAATGTCCTGGTCAACGGCGTTCCTGCGGGCAAATCCGACCGTCTAAGCGCCACTGACATTATCGAAGTCACCATCCCCGACCCGCCCTCTGCCCCCACACCAGTGACCGGCATGGACATCCTCTACGACGATGACGATATCGTCGTCGTCGACAAGCCCGTAGGCGTGGCTGCCCACACTGGACCTGGATGGGCCGGCCCCACAGTACTGGGCAACCTTGAAGCGGCAGGCTACCGCATTACCACCCACGGCCCGCCGGAACGCCAAGGCATTGTGCACCGCCTGGACGTGGGCACCTCCGGGGCAATGATGGTCGCCAAGTCCGACCGCGCCTACTCCGTCATGAAACGCGCCTTCAAAGAGCGCACCGTCCGCAAGATCTACCACACCGTCGTTGCTGGTCACCCTGACCCCGACTCGGGCACCATCGACGCTCCCATCGGCCGCCACCCCAGCAGGGATTGGCGCATGGCCGTCATCGAGGGCGGCAAACACGCCATCACCCACTACGACACCCTGGAACTCATGCCCGGTGCGGCACTGCTCGAAATCCACCTAGAAACCGGCCGCACCCACCAGATCCGCGTGCACATGTCGGCCATTAAACATCCCTGCGTAGGGGACACCTTCTACGGTGCCGACCCCGTCCAGGCCGCAGCGTTAGGCTTGGAACGCCAGTGGCTTCATGCTGTCGAACTTGGCTTTAACCACCCCATCACCGGGATGCCCACCCTCGTGCGCTCGCCCTACCCGGCCGACCTGCAGGCCGCCCTCGACCTTCTGCGAGGCTGACGCATGACGCCAACCCCAGCAGTGGCCTCGCATATTCGGATCGAGCCCGTTACTACCGCCCAACAGCGCCGAGGCATGGTCGCTGTCCGCTGGGAGGTCTTCGTTGAGGAACAAGACGTCCCCATGGTCCTGGAAATCGACGCGCGCGACTTTTGCAGCGACGTCATTCACCTCGTCGCCATTGACGAGGCCGCCGCCGACGCTTTCCCCTCCGCTGTCTGCGTGCGCGAGCCCGACGTGGTGGTGGGCACCGTGCGCATCATCCCTGATGGTGGTCACCACTACCATCTGGGACGCCTGGCGGTTCTTGCGCGGGCGCGCGGGCAGGCCGTCGGTGCGGTGCTGGTGGAGGCTGTCCACGACTATGTGCGGATGCTCACTCCGGCCGGAGTGGAGGCGCGCATCGTGCTGGACGCCCAGCTGCAGGCCCGCGGGTTTTATGAGCGTTTAGGCTACCGGGCGACCTCGGACAAGACCTTCTGGGATGCCGGGATTGAACACTGCGAGATGGCCATCAGCGTGCATGGTGGCCCGGCAGGGGAGCGAGCAGACTAGGATCGAGTCATGGCTTCACACAGTTCCTTCGTGCACCTGCATAACCACTCCGAGTACTCCATGCTCGATGGTGCCGCAAAGACAGCGGCAATGGCTGCGGAAGCCGCGCGATTGGGACAGCCAGCTCTGGGGATCACCGACCACGGCTACCTTTTTGGTGCCTACGAGTTCTACAAGTCCTGCAAGGCGGCAGGCATTAAACCCATCATTGGCTTGGAAGCCTATGTCACGCCGGGAACCTCGCGTTTTGACCGCCATAAGGTCACCTGGGGTGAGCCCTGGCAGAAGGCCGATGACGTGTCGGCGGGTGGCTCATACAACCACCTGACCCTGCTGGCCTACAACACGACAGGCATGCACAACCTCTTCCGTATGGGATCGCGTGCCTCCACTGAGGGACAGTTCGGCAAGTGGCCGCGCATTGACCGTCAGCTCCTAGAGGAATACCACGAAGGCCTCATTGTCTTTACCGGTTGCCCCTCGGGCGCCGTGCAGACACGCATGCGCCTTGGCCAGTGGGACGAGGCCGTCCGTGAAGCCGCAGAACTGCGTGACATTTTCGGCCCGGAGAATTTCTACGTCGAGATCATGGATCACGGCATTGAATTCGAGCGCCGCACCCAGCAGCAACTCCTTGAGCTTGCCAAGCTCATGAACGCGCCTCTCGTGGCCACCAATGACTCCCACTACGTCAAGCACGAGGATCGCGTCATCCAAGACGCTCTGCTGTGTATTAACTCCGGTTCGCGCCTGTCTGACCCGGACCGCTTCAAATTCGACGGCGATGGCTACTACATTCGCCCCAGCGAAGAGATGCGCGATATCTGGAAGGAATTGCCGCAGGCCTGCGACGCCACCTTGGACATTGCTGAACGTTGCGAGGTGCAGTTCCACACCACCGCTGAGGGCGCCAACTACATGCCCCGCTTTGACGTGCCCGATGGTGAGGATGAAACCTCGTGGTTCATTAAGGAAGTCGAACGCGGCCTGCAGGAGCGCTTCCCTAACGGCGTGCCCGACCACGTGCGTAAACAGGCCGAATATGAGGAAGACGTCATCGTCAAGATGGGCTTCCCCGGCTACTTCCTGACCGTGTCGGACTATATTCGTTGGGCCAAGGATCAGGGGATTCGTGTGGGGCCGGGCCGTGGTTCGGGCGCTGGCTCCATGGTGGCTTACGCTATGAGCATTACCGAACTCAACCCTCTTGAGCACGGCCTGATCTTCGAGCGCTTCTTGAACCCTGAGCGTGTGTCCATGCCTGACTTTGACGTTGACTTTGACGAGCGTCGCCGTGATGAGGTCATCGAGTACGTCAAACGCAAGTACGGTGAGGAACGTATTAGCCAGGTCGTCACCTTCGGAACGATTAAAACCAAGCAGGCCCTCAAGGATTCGGCCCGTATTCTGGGGCGCGACTTTAAGACCTCCGACCAGCTGACGAAGGCGCTGCCACCCTCGGTGATGGGCAAGGACATCTCGGTGAAGGGCATCTTCGATCCTGAAGATAAGCGCTACGCGGAGGCGGCCGAATTTCGCAAGTATTACGAGGAAACCCCCGATATTCACGAGGTCGTCGACTATGCCAGGGGCCTGGGGGGCCTGACCCGCCAGTGGGGTGTGCACGCCTGCGCGGTCATCATGTCCTCCCACACGCTGACCGACATTATTCCGGTGATGAAGCGCCCTCAGGATGGGGCGATCATTACCCAGTTCGACTACCCGACCTGTGAGAGCCTGGGCCTGCTGAAGATGGACTTCCTGGGTTTACGTAACCTCACGGTCATCTCGGATGCGCTGGAAAATATCGCACTCAATGGCAAGGAAGTGCCCGATATTGACCATATGTCCCTGGATGACAAGGCCACCTATGAGTTGCTGTCTCGCGGTGAAACCCTGGGTGTGTTCCAGCTTGATGGCGGTGGTATGCGAGAACTTCTCAAGCTCATGCGCCCCGATAACTTTGAGGATATTTCCGCTGTTGGCGCCCTGTACCGCCCGGGTCCGATGGGCGCGAACTCGCATACGAACTACGCCCTGCGCAAGAACGGGCGCCAGGAGATCACGCCAATCCACCCTGAGCTGAAAGAACCGCTGGAAGAGATCCTGGGTACGACCTATGGTCTGATCGTGTATCAGGAGCAGGTCATGCAGATCGCCCAGAAACTGGCGGGCTATTCCCTGGGCGGTGCAGATGAGCTGCGTCGCGCGATGGGCAAGAAGAAGAAGGAAGTCCTCGATCAGCAGTTCATTCCCTTCTCCGAGGGTATGCGCGAGCGCGGCTTCTCCCAAGAATGTATCCAGGAGCTGTGGGATATTCTCGTCCCCTTCTCCAACTACGCTTTCAATAAGGCGCACTCGGCGGCATACGGCCTCGTGTCCTATTGGACGGCCTACCTTAAGGCGAATTACCCCACGGAATACATGGCTGCCCTGCTGACCTCGACGAAGGACAATAAGGACCGCCGTGCCCTCTACTTGGCGGAGTGCCGCCACATGGGGATCACGGTTCTCCCGCCTGACGTCAATGCGTCAATGGGAACTTTCGCCCCTGATGGCGAGGCGATCCGCTTTGGCCTGTCGGCTATCCAAAACGTTGGCGGGCCGGTGGTGGATGCGATTGTGCAGACTCGTAAGGAAAAGGGCGCGTCGGCAACCTTCCATGAGTTCCTCAATAAGGTCCCGGCGGTGGTGTGTAATAAGCGCACCATCCAGTCCCTCATTAAGGCCGGTGCTTTTGATTCGCTGGGGCATACGCGCCGGGCGCTGCTGGCGCGTTGCGATGAGGCCGTGGATGCTGTCACTGACCTCAAGCGCAATGAAGCCATTGGCCAGTTTGACCTCTTCGGAGGCCTGGGGATGGAGGAGGATTCCACTCCGACCTTCGCGGTGGAGATTCCTGACATTCCCGAGTTCGACAAGCGCCAAAAGCTTGCTGAAGAGCGTGAGATGCTGGGCCTGTACGTCTCTGACCACCCGCTGCGCGGTGTGGACGCGGCCCTGGCACGCCATCAGGATTATGAGATCGCGCAGGTCGTCAATAATGCCGAGGGCATGAGCGATCAGAATGTAAAGATCGCTGGCCTGGTGTCAAGCGTGCAGACGAAGGTGACTAAGCAGGGCAACGCGTGGGCAATCGCCACCGTTGAGGACCTGTCGGGTTCGGTGGAAGTCCTCTTCTTCCCGCGTTCCTATGAGACGATCCAGTCCTTCCTTGTCCCCGACATCATTGTGCAGGTCGAAGGTAAGGTCAATATCCGCGACGATCAACTGTCCCTGTATGGACAGTCGATGACGATTCTTGATGTCCGCGAGGACGCTGATGATCCGGTCGATCTGGAGATGCCCCTGTCGCGCTGTACCCACGCTGTGCTCCATGAGCTTCGTGAGTGTCTTGAGGCTTTCCCCGGAGGGTCGCCGGTGCGTCTGCACCTGCGCGAACCCGGGCGCACGACGATTGTTGAGCTTGATCCGAAACTGCGGGTTTCGCAGTCCTCGGCCTTCTTTAGCCAGGTGAAGGCTGTGGTGGGGGTTGGGGGAGTGCTGACATCCTAGCGGCTGGCGCCTATGGTATGTGGGCCGCTTCGTGGGTGTGGGGTGCTCTGGCGAAATGATCGCCTTCGGTAGCGTTCGTCGCCTGTGGTAAGGGGGGTGCCTCGTACCAGAGGCGATCAGACGTACCAATGCCGCCTCACGGGGGTGCTCACATTTCTGAGAGGAGATCCTCCAGCGGCTGATAGTGGGCGTTGACGGCCTCAAGGTAGGCGTTGACGTCGCCCGATTCGATGGCTAGGAGCATCGCCCGGTGGGCGAGGGCGGTGTCGAGTAGATCACGGGGGGATTGGTGCAGGGAGGGGAGGGCTTCCATATGGATGCGCCACATGGCACCGACGAGCTGACCCATGAGGAGGTTGTCCAGTGGGCGGAGAAGCCCAGAGTGGAAGGCAATATCTTCCTCGACGAAGGATTCGTTGCGGCGTGCTTTGTCTTCCATGGCGTTGACGAGCTCATGCAGGTCATCGTTGCGGGTGTTAGCGAAGACAGAGAGTACGTCTTGGGCGATACCTCGATCGAGGACGCGGCGTAGGACAATGACTTGGCGCAGGGCCTCAATGGAGTCGGGGGAGACCGAGCAGCGCAGAAGAACGGACTTGACGAAGGGACGCAGGGTCATTTCGCCGACGAAGGCGCCGCGTCCCTGGTGAACAGAGACGATTTCGAGGGCTTGGAGCTGGCGGATCGCTTCGCGCACGGAGGAGCGGGAGACGCCGAGGAAGGTGCAGAACTCAGACTCTGTAGGTAAGGGATCACCCGGTTGAAGGCGGTGTTCAGCTATGTAACGTTCGATCGCCTCCATGGTTGCCTCGGCGCGCGAAGTTGCGGGAACCTTCTGGGTGCCCTGGTTAGGCAAATCAAGGGAAGAACGAATGGAGTCCATTTAACGTGCACCTCCAGTGGTTGCATGTCCAGACACAAGATTTTATAACAGTTCGGTCACGTCTTTGGATGAGCTGGCACAGACGCTGTGATCTATCGTATCGTGAACCTATCAGAAATTGTCTGATGTCTGACATCTAGGGTGATGTTGGACTGAATGGTACTCAAAGGGGAGGAAGCAATGCGCTCCACTCGAAGCAAGTTCACGGGGCTTATCGCCCTGACCGCTGCTGCAGCCCTCGGTCTCTCAGCCTGCGGTGGTGGTACCCCCGCCGCAGAAAAGCCCGCTTCGGGCGAAGCTGAAGCACCCGCTGCAGCCGCTGGTCCCGTTGGTGAAATCACTGCTGGTGTCGCCTACGAAACCACCAACTATCATCCCTCCAACACGACCTCCGCACTGGCAATGGGCAGCAACTGGCACGTTGTCGAAGGCCTGTACGAAATGAACATGGCCACCGGCGAGGTCTACGCAGCACTGGCTGCAGGCGAGCCCACCAAGGTCTCCGACACCGAATACGAAGTGACCCTGCGTGAGGGCGCCAAGTTCTCCGACGGCAAGGACGTCACCGTTGAAGACGTCGTTAAGTCCTTCGAACGCACCATGGCTGAAGGTAACCTCTACGCAGGATTCCTCGGCTTCGTTGACGCCGTCAAGGCAAAGGACGATACAACCGTCACCGTCACCCTGAAGCAGCCCTTCACTCTGGTCAAGGAGCGTCTGGCCGTTGCCAAGATCGTTCCCGCTGCTGCCAGCGACGACGATCTGACCAAGATGCCCGTTGGCTCTGGCCCCTACAAGTACGAGAAGATCACCGAATCTGAGCTCTCCGCAGTGCCCAACGAGCACTACAACGGCCCCCGACCGGCCACCGTTGAGCGCCTCAAGTGGTCCGTCCTCAAGGACGACACCGCTCGTACCACCGCCGCTCAGGACGGCTCCATTGACGTGATGGAATCCGTCCCCGCCGACAACATCGCCCTGCTTGAAGGCGCCGGCTGGACCGTGGACAAGGTCCCCGGCTTCAACCTGCCTTTCATGCTCTTCAACACCAACAAGGCTCCCTTCAACAACGCTAAGGTGCGCCAGGCATTCCTCTACGCCGTTGACGTTGACAAGCTCATCGCCAACAACATGAGCGGCGAAGCCACCGCAGCAACCTCCTTCCTGCCCAAGACTCACCCCAACTACAAGGAAGCTGAAGTTCAGTACCCCCACGACGTTGAAAAGGCCAAGGCACTCCTGGCTGAAGCTGGCGTCGCTGACCTGAGCATCACCCTTCTCACCACCGACCACACTTGGATCGCCAACCTCGCACCCCAGATCAAGAACGACCTCGAAGCCGCTGGCGTGAAGGTCAACCTGCAGTCGATGGCCTCCTCGGCACTGTACAAGGACAACCTCGACATTGAAGAGCCCACCTTCGACGTGGCCGTCGCCCCTGGTGACCCCTCCGTTTTCGGCTCTGACCCCGCTCTGCTCATGAACTGGTGGTACGGCCCTGGCAAGTGGACCGACTACCGCACCTTCTGGGCAAAGGGCGACAATGCGAAGTTCACCGAACTGCAGAACATCATCAACGAGGCCGTGACCCTCGAAGGCGCTGACCAGCAGAAGAAGTGGGACGAGGCTCAGGACTTCATCTCTCGTGAGGTTCCCCTCTACCCCCTCTTCCACCGCAACATCATCACCGCCTACAACGGTGAAAAGGTCAACGGTTTCACCCCAATTGCGACCACCGGCCTGAGCCTGCTCGATGCCACTGTCAAGCAGTGACACTGAGTTGGCCTGACGCCTAACTCATCCGAAAGGAGGGGCGGGACACCGTGCCCGCCCCTCCTTTCGTGTCAACAATCAGGTCCGCTCATAGGAGTAACCCCCGTGAACACCCTTCTTCGGCTCGTTGGAAGACGTTTACTCGTCCTGCCAGTGATGGTTGTGGGCGTGTCTTTCCTCGTCTTCGTCATCATGTCTTTCTCACCCATTGATCCGGCCTACTCGGCACTGGGTGAAACCGCCTCCTTCGAACAGATCGAGGCATACCGTGAACAACACGGCCTCAACGACCCCTGGTTCGTCCAATTCGCGAACTACCTCTGGGGTATGCTCCACGGACACCTCGGCGTCTACGGACAATCCAATCTTTCTGTGGCAGATAAGGTCTTCGAAGCCCTCCCCGTCACCATGCAGCTCACCTTCCTGGGCCTGATCCTCGCCGTCGCCGTCGCCTTCCCCCTTGGCATCATCGCCGCCATCTACCGCGACAAGGCAGCCGACCAGATCATCCGCGTCATCTCCGTTGCCTGTATCGCCACTCCCTCCTTCTGGCTGGCTATCCTCCTCGTTCTCCTCTTCCTGGGAACCCTGCCCGTTTCAGGGGCCACGCCATTCTTCACCGAAGACCCCTCCGGCTGGTTCCTCCGCATGCTCCTGCCCGCCCTCGCCCTCGCTGTGCCCGTCATCGGCCAGCTCACCCGCGTCGTGCGCACATCCATGGTCGAAGAACTCGACCGCGACTACGTACGCACCGCCCTGGGCGCAGGCATCCCCAAGCACATCGTCATCGGACGCAATGTCTTGCGCAACGCCCTCATCACCCCCGTGACCGTTCTGGGCCTGCGCATCGGCTACCTCATGGGTGGTGCCGTCGTCATCGAAATCATCTTTAACCTCAAGGGCATGGGCCGCGTTCTTATTGAAGGCATCCAGCAAAACTGGGTGACTGTCGTTCAGGGAGCAACCCTGGTGGTCGCCATCTCCTTCATCATCATCAACATCATCGTGGACCTCCTCTACGTCCTCATCAACCCGCGTATTAGGGCGGTGTGATCATGCGAAAGAAACTCACCACAGCTATGGAACGCCCCGGAGTGCGACTCAACCGCTTCTCCGCAATGAGCTGGGGCGCTCGCCTGTCCCTCATCTTCCTGGTCATCATCGCGCTCACCGCGATCTTTGCCCCCCTGCTGGCCACCCACGATCCCGAATTCATCGACATCAAGGGGCAGCCACCTAGCGCCGAATACTTCTTCGGCACGGATAATCTCGGCCGCGACGTGTACTCACGTCTGCTCTACGGTGGCCGCTACTCCCTGGCCGTGGGTCTCCTGTCCACCGGCATGGCCCTGATCCTGGGTGCCATCATCGGCTCCATCGCCGCCGTGGCACGTAAGTCCATCGCTGAAGTCATCATGCGCGTCCTCGACATCGTCATGTCGATTCCCGGTATTGCCCTGGCGGCCGTCCTCGTCCTGGTCCTGCGCGACCCAGAAAATCCCTCCGGCTCAATCTTCATTATCATCATGGCCATCGGCTTCGTGTACGTGCCCCAGCTGTCACGAATCGTACGCGCCAATGTGATCGCAGCCTACGGTGAGGACTACGTCAACGCCGTCATCGTCTCTGGTGCGCGCGCACCCTGGATCCTCGTCAAGCACGTCGCCCGCAACACCGCAGCTCCCGTGCTCGTGTTCGCCACCGTCCTTGTCGCTGACGCGATCATCCTGGAAGCTTCACTGACCTTCATCGGTGCTGGCCTCCAAGAACCCATCGCCACATGGGGCAATATCCTCTCAGGCGCTCAAGCCGGCGTCTTGCGCGGCGAATGGTGGCAGGCCCTCTTCCCCGGTATCGCCATCATGCTGACCGTCCTGTGCCTCAACATCCTGTCTGAAGGTATCACCGACGCTATGGTTGCTGCCCCCTCCGGTGAGGTCAAGGACGTTCCCCGCAGCGACACTGAACGCGAAGCTGACCGACTCCTCATTGACCCTGTCGCCTCCTACGCTGCCCAGCGTGAGACCCTCCAAGGGCGCCTCGACGCACTCAAGTCCGTGGAAAGCCAACGCAGCGATCGTTTTGTGCCTGTAAGCACCCAAGCTCCGCTCCTTGAGGTCCGGGACCTGTGCATCAAGTTCCCCCGCCACGGAGACGTCAACGTCGTTGACCACGTCAACTTCGCGGTCCGCCCCGGCGAAACCATGGGCCTTGTGGGCGAATCAGGCTGTGGTAAGTCCATCACCTCACTGACCATCATGGGCCTCATTGACCCGCGCGCTGAGATCAGCGGTCAGGTGCTCTACGAGGGTAAGGACCTGCTCACCATGTCCGTGAAGGAACGTCAGGCACTCCTCGGCCACGAAATGGCCATGGTCTACCAGGATGCCTTGTCCTCCCTTAACCCCTCCATGCTTATCCGCACCCAGATGAAGCAGCTCACCAGCCGCGGTGGAACCCGTAGTGCTGAAGAACTGCTCGAACTGGTGGGCCTTGACCCCAAGCGAACCCTGGAGTCCTACCCCCACGAGCTCTCCGGCGGCCAGCGTCAGCGCGTCCTCATCGCCATGGCCCTGACCCGCGACCCCAAGCTCGTCATCGCTGATGAACCCACCACCGCCCTTGACGTGACAGTTCAAAAGCAGGTCATTGAGCTACTCAACAACCTGCGCGATCAACTTGGCTTCGCAATGATCTTCGTCAGCCACGACCTTGCTCTCGTTGCCGAGGTCGCCCACTCGGTCACTGTCATGTACGCAGGCCAGGTCGTCGAGCAGGCTCCCACCGCAGAGCTACTGTCCAACCCCATTCACGAGTACACCCGTGGTCTGCTGGGTTCGGTCCTGTCCATCGAAGCCGGATCGGGCCGCCTGCACCAGGTGCCCGGCACTGTGCCATCGCCCAAGGACTTCCCCGTGGGCGACCGCTTCGCACCGCGATCCTCGCACCCCGACTACGGCCTCGACGTCGCCCCGCTGCGTGCGAAGGTTGCCGGCAAGGATCACTACTTCGCCGTCGCCGTCAACACTGCAGGTGAAACCCTGCTGCCTGACGCCGCGCACGGCCAAGAGATCGAGTTGACCCACGACACAGACAAGGTAGGGCGCTGATCATGACTGAACCAATCATCGAATTGCGGGACGTCCACGTCACCTTCCGCTCACGCACTGGCGGCATCTTCCGTCCCAACCTCGTTCACGCGGTCGACGGTGTCTCACTGGCGCTTATGCCCGGCGAAACCATCGGCATCGTGGGGGAGTCCGGCTGCGGCAAGTCCACCACCGCTAACGTCATGTGTGGCCTACAGGCCCCCACCGGCGGTCAGGTGTTCTTCAAGGGTGAGGAAGTCACGAAGCGCACCCCCGCTGACCGCCGCCGTATGGGGCGCGTGGTGTCTGTCGTCTTCCAGTCCCCAGCCACAGCGCTCAACGCGCGCATGATGGTCAAGGACCAGCTGATGGACCCGCTGCTCGTCCACAAGATCGGCACCCCTGCTGAGCGCGAGCAGCGCGTGCGTGAACTTATCGCCATGGTGGGTCTGCCCGACTCCTCGCTCAACGCCCTGCCCGGTCAGCTCTCCGGCGGTCAGCGACAGCGCGTGGCCATTGCCCGCGCGCTCTCACTGAACCCCGATGTCATCATTGCCGACGAGCCGACCTCAGCACTGGACGTGTCGGTGCGCGCCCAGATCCTTAACCTCCTGACGGATCTGAAGGATCAACTTGGCCTGGCTATGGTCTTTATCAGCCACGACATCCAGACCGTGCGCTACGTCTCCGACCGCATCGTCGTCATGAACAAAGGCAGGATTGTCGAGGAAGGTCCCGCACGCCAGATCCTCGAAAATCCGACGGACGCCTACACCAAGACCCTGCTTGGAGCGGCGCCCTCACTCCTACACCCCGCCCTCTGAAACCGGGCCACCCAGCCAACGACTATCGGCCAACCCGCTTGGCCAACCACTGACGGCCGCAGAGCGGCCATGTGAAAAGGAAACACCAACACTATGACTACTCAATTCCGCGGCGTTGTCCCCCCGGTTGTCACCCCCCTGCGTGAAGACCGTACCTTCGATGAGGCCTCCTTTGACAAGCAGATCAACAGGATGATCGACGCCGGTGTGCACGGCCTGTTCGTTCTGGGTTCTTCCGGCGAGGTAGCCTTCTCCACTGACGCCCGCCGCCGCGAGGTTCTCGCCGCCACCCAGCGCGTCGTCCAGGGGCGCGTACCCGTCCTCGCTGGCGTGATCGACACGCAAACCGAACGCGTCATTGAGCACATTCGCGTGTGCGAGGAGTACGGCGTTGACGGCATCGTTGCTACCGCCCCCTTCTACGCTCTGGGTGGTGAAGCCCAGGTCGAGCGCCACTTCCGCGCCCTGCGTGAAGCCACCGACCTTCCGATCTTCGCCTACGACATTCCCGTCTGCGTCCACACCAAGCTCAGCGTTGACCTGCTCATCCGCCTGGGCAAGGATGGCGTCATCCAGGGCGTGAAGGACTCCTCCGGTGACGACGTGTCCTTCCGCCTGCTGTGCCTGCGCAATAAGGAAGAAGGCCACCCCCTGGCCCTCTTCACCGGCCACGAGGTCGTCGTCGACGGCGCCTACATGTCCGGCGCTGACGGCTCCGTGCCGGGCCTGGGCAACGTTGACCCCGAAGGCTACGTGCGCCAGTGGAACGCCTACGAGGCCGGAGACTGGGAAGCAGTCCGCGCCGAACAGGACCGCCTCGCTGACGTGATGAAGGTGGCCATGAGTGCCAAGGGCATCTCCGGCTACGGCGCTGGCGTGGGTGGCTTCAAGACCGCCCTGCAGCTGCTGGGCGTGTTCGAATCCAACCAGATGCCCGAGCCCGTGTCGGCACTCACCGGCGAGAATGTTGAGGCCGTGCGCGCGGTCCTCGTCCGCAACGGACTGCTGGAGGGCTGATGTCCATCCTGACGGTCGATATCGGCGGAACGAAGATCCGCGTCGGCCTCGTGGAGGGCGATCGGGTCATCCGATCCGCATCCGCCCCCACGCCAGCATCAGAAGGCGGTGCCCGCCTGCTTGAAGTCATCTGTGAACTTGCCGCTGACTTTGAGGGCTACCGTGGGGTGGGCGTTGCCGCTGCGGGCGTCATCGACAACGGGACAGTTGTCTCTGCGACCGACCTGATTAAAGGGTGGGCGGGGACTGACATCGCTGGCGAGCTCAGCGCCCGATTGGGCGTGCCGGTGTCGGTTCTTGGTGACGTCCACGCCCATGGCATGGGGGAGGCCACCATCGGCGCTGGAGCCAACTATCCAAGCTGCCTGACGGTGGCCGTCGGCACCGGCATTGGTGGCGCCCTTGTCGAAGGTGGCCAGGTCCACAGGGGTGCCCACAGCCTGGGTGGCCACATTGGCCACATGGATGCCGTCGAGGCCTCTGGCCTGGCCTGCTCCTGCGGGCGCGAGGGACACATTGAGCCCCTCGCCTCAGGCTCCGGCGTGGCCGCCTGCTATGAGGCGCTGACTGGCGAGGTCGCCTCCGGGCGTGAGATTGACGCGCGTGCCCGCGCAGGCGAGGCCGCCGCCCAGCAGGTGCTCTACGGTTCGGCGCGAGCACTTGGCCGACTGCTGGGATCGGTGGCCAATATGGTTGACCCTGGCGTGATCGTCCTGTCCGGGTCAATGACTCGCTCGGGCGAGGCCTGGTGGGAAGCCCTGCGTGAAGGCTACGCCGCCAGTGCCATGAACCCCGCGCAGGCAACCCCACTGTGTGAAGGCACTCTGGGAGACGACGCTCCGCTTCTTGGCGCTGCGGTTCAGTTCAGAAAGGAACACGACTAATGACACACCCATTGATTGACAGCATGAAGGGCCGCCTGGTCGTGTCCGTTCAGGCATACTCCGGCGAGCCCATGCGTGATCCCCAGACCATGGCCCGCATCGCCAAGGCCGCCGAGATTGGCGGCGCAGCCGCCATCCGCTGCCAAGGACTGGCCGATATTGCCGCCATTAAAGGCCAGGTAGATGTGCCGGTGATCGGCCTGTGGAAGGAAGGTCACGAGGGCATCTACATTACGCCCACGCTGCGTCACGCCCGCGCCTGCTCCCTAGCTGGCGCCGACATTGTCGCCATTGACGCCACCCGCCGCCCCCGCCCCGACGGCCTGACCTACGCTCAGGTTGTCGAAGCCTGCCACGCTGAGGGCATCCTCGTCATGGCCGACTGCGGCTCCATTGAGGACGCCCGCATGGCCGCCGAAGCCGGTTCGGACATCCTCTCGACCACGCTGGCTGGCTACTCCGGTGAGCGCGAAAAGACCCACGGCCCCGACCTGGAACTCCTGCGTGAGATGGTCGCCGAGTTCGACCTGCCCGTCATCTGCGAAGGCCGCGTACACACGCCAGCCGATGCGAAGGCTGCCATGGAGGCTGGCGCGTGGTGCGTGATTGTTGGAACAGCGATTACTCACCCGACGTCGATTACCGGCTGGTTCGCTGAGGCTGTGGCTTCGGCGGAGGTTGGCTGATCGTCTCTTCTCCTAGAGCACCGTAGGGGTGCACCGCTCCTGCCCATGAGCCTGGCGCTACGCGTCGGCTCAACGCCCAAACCCCCGCAATAACAGCTCGGCCTAGCACTCTTGCGCGGAGGGATGAGGCGCCTCGTTCGCCCATGAGCCTGGCGCTACGCGTCGGCTCAACGCCCACCTAACCTGACGAGGCGCCTCATCCCTCCTTCGTTTGGTGCTTTGCTGGGGTGGGGGGCAGTTTTGTGACAGTTGTTGTGTTGCGTGACAGGTATAGCTGCTCCAAAATGCAACAAGTGATCCCCAGGACAACAAGTGTCACGCAACTTCGCGCCTAGTGGTGGGCACTGCCTCGGAATGGCCGGGGATGGGTGCCTAACCAGGCTCTGGCCCGTTGAAGCACCTCAGCTATGGGAGCCTCGTTGCAGTTTCTGGGGGTTATGCGGTGTGTTTTCTGCAACGCGGAGTGTTTTCTGCAATGCGGTGTGGATTCTGCGACGCGGTGTGGATTCTGCAACGCGCTGCGAGGGCGCGCTAGGGTTGCGTGTATGTCTGAGACGTCAAGCATTGAGAGCTTCTGGCAGCGCGCACGCCTGGAGCATCCCGAACTCCCCGAGGAACCCGCCGAGGCGTGGGCTTTTGGCGCCACCCCCGAGATGGCTGACGAGCTGCTCGTCCTCGTCCTTGCCGGGATTAAGACGGGCACAGCCTCGTCCCTGTGGGACTATCAGGCCGAAGGGGAGGCGCTTCCACACGTCGGTCAACTCAACATCATCCTTGATGGCGTGGGCGTGCCCTGCGCTATCGTCGAAACGACCGCGGTTGACATCGTGCCCTTTAACGAGGTATCCGCCGAGCATGCTTTCGCGGAAGGCGAGGGGGACCGCTCGCTGGAATACTGGCGCATGGAACATGAACGTTTCTGGCGGACCTATGGGGCTCCGCCTCCTACCAGGACGGTTCGGCATAAGGGCAATGCCGCACACGAGGGTACCGCCGAAGCCGATGGTGAAGGCGTCGGCCTTGCCAACGCAGTGGATGCCTTGCCCGACCGAGGGGCTGCTCAAGCTGGTACTGCGGGGGCGCAAGCTGGCGGTTTCGCTGAGGATATGCCCGTTGTCTGCGAGCGTTTCCGCTTGCTCTATCCCTAATGGAGAATCTTGTGTTAACTGGGCTCCGCCTCTAACTGATACTGGGCTAGAGTGGAATCTCGCCTGATCCGAAAATGGGGCGTGCCAAGTCGGTCTGGCACCGACTGTTACTGTGAGGACTTCCATGAGCGTGAAATATGACTTGGGGGCCGTGCCTTCCGTGTCCCCTGTGACCAACGGAGTTGCTGCCTTTGATCCGGTGACTCTGAAGATCGCTGTTGAACAGGTGGCAGAGGTCGGCATCCCTATGCGAGCCCGGCCTGAGCTGGACGCGAGTTGTCCCGCTAAACTCGCCGAGTTGGCTGATATTTCTGTGGTGTGCGACGGCGGGTTGTTTCGCAGTGCCACAGTAAAGATCGATACGGGCCATATGACCTGGGATGGGGATATTACTCCCGTAAGAGACTCCCTTCAGGACTATTGTGGTCGCGAGATCGAGGCGGTCTACCTTTCATGTCATCCGCTGATCGAGGTCGATGGGCGTCCTCTCACTCGTGTGCGGATGCTGACTCCCGCTGGCCACCCTGTGTGGGTGTGGTTCACTGAGCTCGCCACGGAAGCTGAGCAGGTGGATGGCTGGGAACTGTTGGAGCTGGCGCAGGCCAGTATGAAGGCGTGGGAGGCCGAGGATCCAATCGAACACTCGACTGTCGTCACCGTGCCAGTGCTGGACATGGAGTACGAGGCGCTTGTTGATGGCGTTGAGGGGGGAGGCTTGGTCACACAGCGCTTCCGTGCCAGCATGGACGAAACGGGAGCTCATGTGGTGGCTGAAACGATGATCTGCCTGGGACTGCCTGTTGAGTTCACCCCACCACCACGCTATGACTTTGGCGCTCAGGGGCCGGTGTGTCTGTGGTTTAGCGAGGACGGAGCTGACCTGCCTTTCAGCGTCATCTACACCTCCAGTGAAGCTTGGCAGGATGTTGACCCGGATGATTTCTGAATTCGACAGTTGAGCGGCGGTTATGGCCGGGAGCGCGGATCACTCTGGAGTGCTGTGGAAGGCGGTCGTGTTTCTTTCCGCGTGGTGAGAGGTTCACTCACTGGAGGTCTGCTGTTCGGAAGGGGAAGCGTTCAAGACTCCGAAGGGAATGTGTACGCAGGGTACTTGGTCAGCGGCGGGTTCGAGGTGTCCGCGTTGGTCGTCGAAGAAGATGTGCGGGCGTAGGACGTTAAGGATTGTTGATTTATCGATGCCACCGAGGAAGAAGGCATCATTCACATGTAGTCCGCGTTCGCGCAAGGTGCTGACGACCCGTTCATGAGCGGGCGCGTTGCGTGCGGTAACGATTGCTACGCGGAGGCGCTGTTTGTATTGTGGATCCTTCAGTTTGAGGGCGTCTTCGATCTCTTGGATGCGGTTGAGGGCTCGTAAGAAATTGGCCAAGCGTCCTTCTTCAAGGGGGTTTGAGGCGTTGAGTGCTTCGTTCTCATGAAAGTCCTCTAGACCGCCTTCTTGGAAGACTCGCTCTGATTCGTCTGAGGCTAGGACTCCATCAAAGTCGAAAGCAACGCGGAGGTCGGTGCCTTCGAGGTCGGCTGCGGGCTGTCCGATCACTTGCCCTGCTGCGAAACCCATACCAAGAGCTTCGACGACGTCGTCGCGATTGGCTGAGAGGAATAGAGACATGTGCAGGGCTTGCATGAATTCGTAGGGGGATTTGCCCTGCGAGAAGATGGCGCGCGAGATATCGAGGCCGTGGGTTTTGATGGAGCGCATGACCCTGAGTCCCGTTTCAGGATCGTTGCGCGACAAGATGATGACTTCAACGAGGGGGCATTGGTCTTCACAGAGGTTGTTGAGGGAGAGTAAGCGCTTGATAAAACTGAACGCGACGCCGGGCTTGAGGGCGTCGTTGATGTGTTCAGCCTGGTACTTGCGGTAGGCGTTCTCACCGTTTTGGCGGAATACGGCATCGGACTCGGTGAGGTTGAATAGGGCGCTGGAGGAAATGCCTACGACTAGTTTGTCATCGAGTGTGTAGCCCATTGCGACCTCCCGTGGGTATTTCTTAATGAGAATTATATGGAGTTGAAGGGCTCGCGGTCATGGGGGCTTTCGTGTCTGCTTGAGGGAGCAACTCCGTGGGCCGTTCCTGAGATCCGGGGTGGGCAGATTAAGCTGTGAGTGTTTGTTTTTCCCTCCACAGGCGAAGGATGGCTCCCAATGGTGGACACCGCAAAGGAAACGCAGCGCGCTGAGCTGCACCGCACGATCTGGCGTATTGCGAATGATCTTCGCGGCAGTGTGGATGGCTGGGATTTTAAGAGCTATGTCCTGGGTATGCTTTTCTACCGTTTCATTTCGGAGAATCTGTGCGAGTACCTTAATCGCTTGGAGGCGGAGTCAGGGAACCCTGATTTTGACTACGCGAGCTTGTCGGATGCGGATGCTGAGTTTGGCCGCGCCGCAACGGTGGGGGATAAGGGTTTCTTTATCCTGCCTTCTGAGCTGTTCGTGAATGTCCGCGCCCGCGCTGCCCGCGACGAGGATCTGAATGAGACTCTGGAGCGCATCTTCCGCAATATTGAGGGCTCCGCTATTGGCACTGATGCCGAGGATGACCTTAAGGGCCTTTTTGATGACTTGGATGTTAACGCCGCCAAGTTGGGCAATAGCGTTGCTGCTCGTAATGAGAAGCTGGTTAAGCTGCTTGATGCGGTGGGGGATTTGAACTTTGGCAGTTTTGGCGACAATGCCATTGATGCTTTTGGGGATGCCTACGAGTATTTGATGACGATGTATGCCTCTAGCGCGGGTAAGTCTGGGGGTGAGTTCTTCACGCCTCAGGAGGTTTCTGAGTTGCTGGCCAGGATTACTGTGGTGGGGAAGGATCGCGTGCGCCGCGTGTATGACCCGTGTTGTGGGTCGGGTTCGCTGCTGTTGAAGTTTGCGAAGCTGTTGGGGCCGGGCAAGGTGGATGGCTTTTATGGCCAGGAGATTAACCTGACCACCTATAATCTGGCGCGTATCAATATGTTCTTGCATGATATTCCCTACTACCAGTTTGATATTGCTCTTGGCGATACGTTGACGGACCCCGCGCACTGGGAGAATGAGCCTTTTGATGCGATTGTTTCTAATCCGCCGTATTCGGTGAAGTGGGCGGGGGATGCTGATCCGACGCTGATTTCTGACCCGCGTTTTTCTCCTGCGGGCGTGTTGGCGCCGAAGTCGAAGGCTGACTTGGCTTTCACGATGCATATGCTGTCGTGGTTGTCGGTGGATGGTACGGCTGCGATTGTTGAGTTCCCTGGCGTGCTCTACCGTGGGGGCGCGGAGGGCAAGATCCGCAAGTATCTGGTGGATAACAATTACGTCGATACGGTGATCCAGTTGCCGCCGGATTTGTTTTTCGGTACGACGATCGCCACCTGCATTATTGTCTTGAAGAAGTCGAAGGCTGATAACAGCGTGCTTTTTATTGATGCTTCGGCTGAGTTTACGCGCGTGGGCAATAAGAACAAGCTCACGCCCGACCATCAGGCGAAGATCATGGAGGCTTTTACGCGCCGTGAGGATGTGGATCATTTCGCGCGCGTGGTGTCTTACGAGGACGTTGCCGCTAACGACTTCACGCTGTCCGTGTCGAGTTATGTGGAGCCTGAGGATACCCGCGAAGAGGTGGATATCGTTGCCTTGAATGAGGAGATCCGTCAGATCGTGGCCCGCCAGGAGGTGCTGCGCACGCAGATTGACGCCATTGTTGCGGCGTTGGAGGGTGATGCTGGGCCGGTAGAAGGAGGGCGCTCGTGAGTGGCGGTGATGAGGAGATTGAGATCAGCGACGAGGCGACTATCTTCCTTCCTGAGGTGAGTGATGAGGATATCCGGGGTGAGCTCATTGTCTATCGGGATGCTCAAGGGGCGCCTGTTGTGGAGCTGGGGTTGTATGACGGGCAGGCGTGGCTGACGCAGGAGCAGATGGCCACCCTGTATCAGACCAGTCGGCAGAATATTGCCATCCACCTGAAGCGTCTGTACGACGAGGGCGAGATTGTGACGGAGGCAACTTGTAAGGATTACTTACAAGTTCGCCAAGAGGGCTCCCGTCAGGTCGAACGCAAGGTGAAGTACTACAGCCTGGAGGCTGTGTTGGCTGTGGGCTACCGCGTGCGTTCACCTCAGGGCACGCAGTTTCGTCAGTGGGCCACGCAGCATTTGTCGGAGTTCTTGGTCAAGGGCTTCGCGATGGATGATGAGCGTCTGAAGAACCTGGGTGGGGGAGAGTATTGGCGTGAGCTCCTGGATCGAATCCGTGATATTCGCGCCAGCGAGAAGGTCTTCTATCGGCAGGTACTGGATTTATTCGCCACCAGCCCGGACTATGATCCGAAGTCCCCGGTCGCTCGGGAATTCTTTGCCACCGTGCAGAACATGTTCCATTTCGCTGTCCATGGCCAAACCGCAGCAGAGCTGGTGATGAGCCGGATCGATGCTGACGCGCCCTACATGGGGCTGACTTCCTTTAAAGGTGAGCAGCCAACCCGCGAAGAGGCGGAGGTTGCGAAGAATTATCTGACTCAGGATGAGTTGGAGCGCCTGCGCTTGATGGTGTCGGCCTATTTTGATGCGGCGGAGCTGCGCGCACGCATGCACACGCCAACCTTCATGGTGGATTGGATGCCACACCTGAAGACGCTTATTGCTGCAATGGGTGGGGAGGTTCTGGAAGGTCGCGGAACCCGAAGCCATCAGCAGATGATGAATGTGGTCAAGCGTGAGTGCGAACGCTACCGCCAACGAATCCGTGACCTTCAGACTCCTGTGGAGCGGGACTACGCTGCCACCATCAAGGAGCTCAGTGAGAAAGCCGAGGCTAAGTGACATGCTGCCAACACCTGAGAATGCCACGCATGGCGGGCCTGTCCTCTCGGAGGGGGAAGAGTTCATGGGGGAGAGTGCGTCGGCGCGCGAGGCGCGTCAAGCAGAGCTGGACGAGGTCATCCGCATGGGCACCAATATTGAGCAGCTCATTCAGGAGCTGTGTCCCGATGGGGTTCCGTATCGGCCACTCGGAGAGCTCGGTATCTTTGTTCGCGGTGCAGGAATCCAGAAGAGTGACCTGCAATCCGAAGGGCACCCAGCTATTCACTACGGACAGATTCACACCTACTATGGACTCTCATGCTTTCAAACCGTCTCATTCATTTCCCCCGAGAAAGCAGAGAAAGCAAAAAAAGCTGAGCCGGGTGACCTTGTTATCGTCACGACAAGTGAGGATACTTCCGCAGTTGCCAAGGCCGTTGCCTGGGAAGGTGAATCTGAGGTAGCCGTCAGTGGTGATGCTCTGATCTTCAAGCATTCGTTAGTGAACAAGTATCTGTCGTACGTATTTCAGAGCGGGGTATTTCAGTCAGCTAAGGATCGGCTAGTAAATGGGACTAAAGTTCGCCGTGTGTCGCCGAAAGATCTGGGCCGAATTCAGGTTCCAGTTCCGCCTGTCGAAGTGCAGGAAGAGATCGTTCGTATACTAGACTTATTTATGACACTGGAAGCGGAGCTGGAAGCGGAGCTGGAAAAGCGACGTATACAATATGCGCACTACCGTGACGCCTTACTTTCTTTCAATAACTTGAGTAGTTTCGAGAGAGAGAGAGAGAGAGAGAGAGAGAGTCTTCGTCCTGGCAGCCTGAGGTCCGGTGGATGATGATGGGCGAAATATGCTCCTTCAGTAACCAGCGTATTTCAGCCGTTGAACTCTCCCCTTATAACTACACAGGCGTTGAAAATCTGCTCCAGGAGATGAAAGGCAGAAAGGATGCCTCTGCTTTGCCTTCATCGAATGTAGCTGAAGTATCTGAAGGGGATATTCTTGTCGGTAATATCCGCCCTTATCTGCAGAAGATATGGCTCGCAACGTGCGACGGAGGTGCGAGTGCAGATGTGCTGGTCCTACGTATTATCGACCAAACACAAGTATTATCCTCGTATCTTTACCGTGTTCTTGCCTCAGATCGATTCTTTGATTTTCATGCATCGACCGCGCGAGGAGGAAAGATGCCGCGAGGAGATAGGAAACGAATTCTTGAGTTTCGTGTTCCTGTGCCCTCGCTTGACGAACAACGCCGGATTTCAGGGATCCTTGACCAGATGAATGCCCTGGTCAATGACCTCAGCTCCGGCCTGCCCGCAGAAATTGCGGCCCGCCGTAAACAATACGAGTACTACCGCGACCGCCTACTCAGCTTCCCCGAACTCACCGAACCCACCGCGATGGCCTCGCCAAACACCCAGGAGCCCACACGCGCATGAACGGCAAACACATCGAGCTCTTCCTCGTAGACGGCGTCGCCGGCGGGCTCACCACCGCAGAAATCGCCGGATGGACCGGGCACCTCCTGGCAGGACCACGCGCCGAGCTCGCCCGCATCCTCGCCCGCGACGAAGCCCAAAGAAACGGCACCTACATCCTGCTCGGCAACGACCCCGGCGTCACCGAACAAACCCGCGCCTACATCGGCCGCACAGAAAGCTTCACCACGCGCTTTCGCGACCACGACGCCAAAAAAGACTTCTGGGACCGCATGGTCATCATGACCGCCAAAGACGACGCCTTCAACGAAGGCCACTGGGGCTACCTCGAAGCGCGCCTCGTCGAACAAGCCCGTCTCGCCGAACGCTGCCACCTCGAAAACGGCAACACCCCACAAGGACGCAAACTCTCCGAAGCGCAACGCTCCGACATGGAAGCCTTCTTCGCTCAACTCCAAGTGATCCTCCCAGTCCTCGGCGTCAATATCCTCCGCAGCCGCAAGACCGCCATCGCCGCCACACAAGAGATCACCCCCACCACAGAATCACCCATCTTCCACCTGAAGCTCGCCAAACACCACATCGACGCCCGCAGCCAAGTCATCGACGGTGAATTCCTCCTCCTCGAAGGCTCACGCATCGCCCCACGCTGGATGGGGAAAGCAGGCACCGAAGCCACCCAACGCTCCTACGCCTCCCTGCAAAACACGCGCAACGCCCTCGTCAATGACGGATCAATCCACATTGATAGCGGAACCGGCGTTGCCACCACCACCCGGGACATCCCCTGCTCATCACCCTCCCAAGCCGGAGCCCTCGCCGTAGGACGCGCCTGCAACGGGCGAACCTCCTGGACCTGGGACGGCGGCACCTACGCCGACTGGGAAGAACGCGGACTCACACCACAGAACTGACAAAGGCCCCACCCATGACCGACGCACCCGCACGCCACTACGACATCATCGCCTTCAGTGAAGAAAGCACCGTCGTTGCCGAATACACGCCCGACCCCAGGACAGAAGACAGCTACCAAAGCGAGGCCGCGCTAGAGCGCGAATTCATCGACACGCTCACCTCGCAAGCCTACGAATACCTGCCCATCACCAGCGAAGCAGAGCTCATCGCCAACCTACGCAGGCAACTCGAAGCACTCAACAACGTCACCTTCAGCGACACCGAATGGCAGCGCTTCTTCGACACCTGCATCGCCGGCAGCAACGACTCCATCGCCGACAAAACCCGCCGCATCCAAGAAGACCACGTGCAAGTCCTCGTCCGCGACGACGGCACACGCAAAAACATCCGCCTCATCGACAAAAACATCATCCACAACAACCGCCTACAAGTCATCAACCAATACGAAGTGCCAGGCGCAAGCGACGGCGGCCCAGCGCGGCGCTCCAACCGCTACGACGTCACCATCCTCGTCAACGGCCTACCCCTCATCCACGTCGAACTCAAACGACGCGGCGTCGACATCCGCGAAGCCTTCAACCAAATCGAACGCTACCAGCGCGACAGCTTCTGGGCAGGCAGCGGCCTCTTCGGCTACGTGCAAATCTTCGTCATCAGCAACGGCACACTCACCAAGTACTACTCCAACACCACCCGCGAACAGCACCTCAAAGAAGCCAGCAAACGGCGCAACCCTCGCCAAACCTCCCACTCCTTCGAATTCACCTCATGGTGGGCCGACGCCACCAACCGCCCCATCTACGACCTCATCTCCTTCGCGAAAACCTTCTTCGCCAAGCACTCCATCCTGGCCATCCTCACCCGCTACTGCGTACTCACCGCACAAGGCCTGCTGCTGGTCATGAGGCCCTACCAGATCGTCGCCACCGAACGCATCCTGCAAAAAATCCTCACCTCCACGACCTACAAGCAACTGGGCACCCTGGATGCTGGCGGCTACGTCTGGCACACCACCGGCTCGGGCAAAACCCTCACCAGCTTCAAAACCGCCCAGCTCGCCGCCCGCCTGGAAGACGTTGACCGCGTCATCTTCGTCGTCGACCGCAAGGACCTCGACCACCAGACCCGCCTCGAATACGAACGCTTCAGCCCCGGCTCCGTCAACGGCAACGAATCCACAGCAGCACTACGCAGGCAGCTCACCCAACCCGTCGGCGCGGTGCTCGAAACCCGCGGCACAGAAGTCGTCACCAACCGCAAGATCCTGGTCACCACCATCCAAAAACTCTCACGCTTCATCAGCACTGAGAAGAAACACCCCATCTTCGACCAGCACGTCGTCCTCATCTTCGACGAATGCCACCGCTCCCAATTCGGGCAGATGCACACCGACATCACCCGCTCCTTCAAGCGCTACCACATCTTCGGATTCACAGGCACGCCCATCTTCTCCGCCAACTCCGGCAGTGGCGGCAACCCACAACTCAAAACCACCGCCCAAGCCTTCGGCGAAAAACTCCACACCTACACGATCGTCGACGCCATCACCGACCGCAACGTCCTACCCTTCCGCATCGACTACGTCAACACCATGAAGGTCGGCAACGTTGACGACCACGAAGTCGGCGGCATTGAAACCGCCAGCGCACTCATGGCCCCCGAACGCATGAAGCAAGTCGTGCGCTACATCCTCGACCACTTCGACCGCAAAACCATGCGCCACGCCTCCTACACGCTGCGCGGCGCGCGTGCGCGAGGCTTCAACGCCCTCTTCGCAACCGAGAGCATTAAAGCTGCGCGCGCCTACTATGGCATCTTCCAGTTACTTCAAAAAGACCTGCCCTCCGATCAACGGCTCAAGGTCGGCATCATCTACTCCTACGCCCCCAATGAGGCCACAGATGACGCAGATGGCATCCTCGGCGAAGAAGAATTCGAGACGCTGCGCCTTGACGATAGTTCCCGCGACTTCCTTGAGGACGCCATCCAGGACTACAACGACATGTTCGGCACCAACTTCGACACCTCAGCCGACAACTTCCAGAAGTACTACGAACACCTAGCCGACCGCATCAAACTCCGCGAAATCGACCTCGTCATCATCGTCAACATGTTCCTCACCGGTTTTGATGCCACCACGCTCAACACCCTCTTCGTCGATAAGAACCTGCGCGCCCACGGCCTGATCCAGGCCTACTCGCGTACCAACCGCATCCTCAACTCGGTCAAGACCCACGGCAATATCGTCTCCTTCCGTAACCTTGAGAAGGAAACCGAAGAAGCCATCGCCCTCTTTGGCAATAAGGAAGCTGGCGGCATCGTACTGCTCAAGCCCTACGCCGAGTACTACGAGGAATACGCCGAAAAGGTCAACGAACTGCTGACGCGCTTCCCGCTGGGAGAACCCATCATTGGCGAAGACGCTGAAAAAGAGTTCATCGCCGTCTACGGTGCGATCCGACGCCTCATGAATATTCTGAAGTCCTTCGACCAATTCGGGGGCGAAGAACTGCTCAGCGAGCGCGAAGTGGATGACTTCAGCAGTTTCTACCTGGACCTGTACAACAAGTACCGCCTACAGGCAGCCGCCGATAAGGAGGACATCCGTGAAGACGTCGTCTTTGAGATCGAGCTGATTAAACAGGTTGAGATCAACGTCGACTACATCCTCATGCTCGTTGAGCGTTACCGGAGCCAACACGGCAACGGGGAAGACATCGAGATCAAAGCCCAGATCATGCGTTCAGTCGCAGCCAGCCCCACGCTGCGCAACAAGAGCGACCTTGTCGGGGCCTTCGTTGATTCCGTCTCCGCTCAGGGTGATATTCAAGAGCAGTGGACAGAGTTTATTGCCCAACGACGAGACGCTGAACTCAGTGAGATCATCGACGCTGAACGCCTCAAACGCCCAGAAACCGAAGACCTGCTTGAACGCTCCTTCCGCGACGGTCAGCTCTACACCGCAGGGCAGTCTCTGACTCGAATCCTGCCCCCAGTCTCGCGCTTCTCCGCCGGAGGAGCTGAGGGCGTCATGCGTACCCGCGTGACAGAACTGCTGAGGAGCTTCTTCGAGCGGTTCAACGGGCTGGGAACAGAGTAGGAGTCACCCATGCCCGGTTTTCACCATGTTGAGATTTGGTTGGCTGACCTAGAGAGCGTCGCTGAGTCCTGGGCGTGGCTGCTCACTCAAGCAGGTTTTGTGGCTCTTCCGATTTAAGGGTGTAGGTGGGGTTTGAAGCCGCCTGTTTCTAGTAGGCTGCGGATGATGTAGTTGGTCAGGTTGCGAAAGCCCAGAGCGGTGCCGCGTAGGTGTTCCAGGCGTCCGTTGAGTGCTTCGGTGGGGCCGTTGCTGGTCCTGGGATGGTCGAAGTAGGCCAGGATGTCACCGGCGCGTTTCTTCAGTGTTCGTCCCAGGGTAATGACCTCGCTCAGGGCGGCAGGTACGCCGCTAGAAATCGCGGTGATCAGTTCTTGCATGAGTCTTTTGCCCTTGGCCCGCTCGGGCTGACGGTAAGCGGCCACCATCTTCTGGTACACACCCCAGGTCACCTCGACTTGGGCATGGTCATCGTTGGCGAAGAGCGCGTCTAAACGCTTGCGCTGGGCAGGGGTGAGCAGGTCGCTACCGGTGTGCAGAGTACGGCGGGCCTTGTACAGGGGATCATCAGCCCGTCCCCGCCGTCCATGTAGTTCTTGCTGAACACGCCGACGACACTCATCAAGCGCCTGGCCTGCCAGGTGTACTACGTGGAAGGGATCGAGCACGGCCCTGGCCTGGGGCATTTCCTCGGTGGTGGCGGTTTTAAACCCGCTAAAACCGTCCATCGCGACCAGTTCCACGCCATCTCGCCATGCTCGGGGCTGCTGGGCCAGCCAGCCCTTGAAAGCCTGCTTGGAGCGGCCCTGGACCATGGCGAGTAGCCGGGCCGGGCCAGTGCCATCCTTGACGGGGGTTAAGTCGATGACCACGGTTACGTACTTGTCACCTGCGCGAGTATGGCGCCAAACATGCTCATCCACGCCGATAACTCTGACTCCTTCAAGCCGGACGGGGTCGTTGATCAAGAGGCGCTGTCCTTCGGCCAGCACAGCATCGTTGGCGGTGTCCCAAGCCACGGACAGGCCCTGAGCGATGCGGGATACGCTCAGGTGTTGACACACCAAGGCTTCCAACGCCCAACGCACCGCACGCCTCGATAGGCGTGCCCTGGGCTCAGCTGCCAGGTCCATGTTCTGACGCCATACGTGTGCGCATTCCTGGCAGCGGTAACGGCGCAGTCGCACTTCCAGTGTGGTGGGACGCCATCCAAAGGGCTCGTGAGCCAGCCGGCGCTTGACCGTGTCACGTGCCAAGCCTTGACAGCCACACCGCCCACACCAGTCATCAGGCTCGACCAGGCGGCATTCCAGTATCGCCCGCTCAGGCTCGACACGCTGGCCAGTAACGACAAGACCAAGCTCGTCCAAGCCAGCAAAAGTAGTCAGATCAGGCGCGACGAAGGTAGCGTTGGACATGTTGAGGTCTTTCGTGTGGGCGGTGTGATGACTCCCATCATCGGAAGACCTCAACCCCTACCCACACACCAACACACCCTCCCCTGGATCACACCACCAATACACCCTCAATTGGGAAGAGCCGGTTTTGTCCTCGCAGATGACTGGGGGAGTGGCCAATCCTGGCAGGCGGGTGGCGCTTACCTGACGCTGACGACCTCGCCCAACGCTTCGGCTACTGAACACGACCGCAGGCGTCCGGGCATGAACCACATTGCACTCAAAACCGCTTCAACGGACGCGGTTGACGCCATCATGGCTCAGGCCTCCGCGCATGGCTGGACTCCTCTCTACCATGAGCGCTACCCGCACGCGGGCGGGCCGCAGCACTACGCCGGATGGCTCGAGAACGCCCAGGGCTTCAAAGTCGAGCTCGTCGCTGAATGAAACTGCTCAACCCCCTCACCCCCCGCTCCCCGCAGCGGGTTGGCAGAAAATAACCGAACGCTTCCGGTCGGCTGGACACCACTACACGACTAAGCACAACAACGGCCGGGACCCGGCCGGATAGCTTCGGAGTGTGTCACGGTAGGCGGGCAAATAGAAGAATTACGCCTTCTTCTGCCCCAGCAGGTCTCGCACGATGCGCACAACACCGTAGGTTAAGAAAATCGTGAACGATACAGCCGGGTAGAACAACGCAACCAGAGTGCCAGCCGCAGTAATCACTACGGATAAAGCACCAGTGTTTCGTGTCTGAATCTCGCGTGCATCGGCAGAGGACGTGCCCAGGTCACGAATGATCTCGCGCTGCAACTCGTTAAAGGACACCGTGCTTGTCAGTAAGAGAGCGCAGAACACCGTGGCAGGAATCGGGTCGAATGGTTGTGCCCCCGTCCACTCGATCACAAAAGGCAGTAAGGCCATCTAGAATAACCAATTGAGGTTCTTCCACATGATCTTCGGTGTCACAGATTCCAATGGATCAAACAAACGATGGTGGTTAATCCACTGAATGCCCACAAAGGTGTAGCCGATGACGTAGGCCATCAGCAAAGAAGCGAAGGGCTTCAATGACGCGGCATCAAAGCCTCCAGGTGGATTGAGTTTTAGGACGGTGATGGTTAAAACGATGGCTAATACGCCATCACTGAATGCTTCTAAACGACCTTTAGACACGTGCGATCCTTACTCGTCGATACTATGTCGCTGCTCACGTGGTGTGTATCGCTGAGTAATCCTATCCTCTCGCAGCCTGAGCCCGCCCTCGAATCCCGCGTTAATGCCGCGGGGGCTGAAGGGGCCAGGCGCAGGCGGTGGGTAGAGAACCGGCGCAGATACAAGCTAGAACTTGGCGTCGAAAGAGGCGTTAGAGCTGGGAGGATGAACGCCCTCTCCACAGAGCTTTATCCAAGAGACCTGTCTGTTCAATGGGCAGCAGGCCATCATCTAGGGCACTCATACGCTCATAAAGTGTGCGCATGGCGCCTCTGTCTGGAATGTGCTCACTACCAATAGCAGCGCGTAACACGCTGACAGTCGTAATGCAGGATATTGTCCCAATTTCCGGAGTCTTGATGCGTAGACGATCTAATTGTCGTGAAGCCCGTGCCACCATCTGTTGTCCCGCTCCGTCGTCAATGAGTACCACGACAGACTTCCCAGCTAAAGCTTGGGCAAAGGCGTGGGTGACCACCATAGTCTCCCCAAGGTCCTTGGGGCTTCGTTTTCTTTGTGGAAGTGGCTGATGGATAACGAATCCTGAGGCATGTGAGAGCTCATCAGTGACCTCGTCGGACAAGACAATCACGTATTCTCCGGTGGTAACACGGCGAAGAACCGACTCCGCGGCTCTGAAACGATGATCCTGCTGTGACTTCCTGATGATCTCGGCGTGGACCGTTTCGGGCATCGCCAACCTGCCGACGGTGCCAATCAATAGGCGTTCCTCATTGACCGAGAAGAAATTCAACCCTGGCCCAGCGTCCATAATGATGCGTTCGCTCATTCTGGATCGCTCGCATCCTCCAGTCCGCTGAGGTCAATGTCTACCTGAGGTAGATCGCGGAGCTCATAATCGGCAAACGATGGAAGGGCGGGAGTGATGCCCGCTTCTTCGAGCTCTTGAAGCACGAGATCTTCGGGTAGGCCTCGTAAAGTAGCGATGACTTGCGCTGAGATTAGCCCGTCAGCGTATGCCGAAATCGCCCGAGCAATGAGCTTTTGCGGTGGCCGGATCCGATTTGATGTCTCTTGAAGAGTCGCATAGACCTCACTCCAACCAAACTGGGTTGCGAGATGTGGTGTCGTTATGGCTTTCCAGGAGTTCACTGTCTCCTGATCGATGATTTTTGCATCCCGCATGGCAATGGCAGCCATCTGTGGGGAGACTAAGAAGTGCTGTACTACAGACGACAGTGAATGTAATGAGCAATGATCGCCCTCGCCAAGAAAAGCTTTTACAGCTTGGTGTGGGATGAGAAGATGTCGGGCAAAAGCATCGGCGCGTATCTCCTGCCTATCTCGTTTTCCTAGCTCAACGGTGTGATCCTCGAAAAGAATATGTCCAAGCTCATGTGCCAAAGTGCTGCGTTGACTCATAGGGTTCATCGTCCGCGCGACACCAATGAAAGTGGTATCGCGTTCGGGATCGCTCATCGTTAAACCGTGATCGTCCTCAGGCACATCGAGGACAGCAACGTCACATCCTGTCGACAGCTCGATCAGCCGAATCAGATCGTAGATTGGCTGCGAGCCAAGTCCATTCTGAATCCGGAACTCCTGCGCCTTCTGTTGCGCTTGCGTTTCGTTCCTGCTCATTGCCCCTCCGGCACACCCAGTTCATCGAGCATGGCGTCAATCTCCATGAAGTGGAGCAGGCGAGATTTCAGAGCATCGACATTAGAGCCATTCGTTGAGCGTGCAGCGCATCGAACGCGCTGAGCAACTGCACTGCCCGTGAGCTGGGTTGTTGAGCATCCGATTGCATCGGCGATGAGGATGAGCTCGGGCATCTTTAATGGCCGCTCACCAGACATGATCCGGCTAATCGTAGGTTGAGAGATGCCAGTTTTTTCAGCAAGCTGCCGTTGAGAAATGCCTGATGTATGTAACGCGGTAGAGATAGCGTTGAGCGTGGAGTCCATAGTGACCACCTCTACGTGAATCAGTTTCCTAAAGCTGATTCAATCCTATCGTCGCGCCTCCTTTGCGTCCAGAGAAAGTGGTGCGAGTCTCCGGCCAAACCCACCTCACCCAACACCCCGCACCACGGCCAAGCGCCGCTGCAGGGGAGCGGTGGAGAGCTTCTCAATGATCAGCGCCAAGGTTGCTAACAGCAGGGCGTAGGCAAAGACCTGTGGCGTCTCAATATTGATCTGCGCCAGGCGGATCGCCCCGCCCAGGCCGCTGGCAGTGGCCAGCAGTTCCGCCATCACCGCGACCCGAAGCGATTGCCCCAACGCCACCGTCGTTGCTGCAAGAAAGGGAGGTAGCACCAGGGGAACGATAATGTGCCAGGCCCGCTCATACCGGCTCAAACCAAAGACTTGCCCCATCTCCGACAAGGACGGGTCAATGCCGCGCACAGCCGTGGCGGTGGTGCGGACCAACAGGGGCGTTGCCACCAGGGCAACCACCAGCATCACGGCCTCGCTGCTCGATCCCAACCACACCAGCGCCAGGATGACGAAGACGACGGCGGGCGTGGCCAGCAGGATCTGAATCATTGGCTGGCAGAAGGCTTCGAAAGCAGGCCAACGCCCCATGGCGCTACCCCATAGTGCGCCAATGAGAATCGCCAGGCCCAGCCCTATACCGCCGCGCATGACGGTCAAACCCAGCGCGTGCCAGAACTGCCCGTGGGTGACGATCTCACTGAGCGCGCGGAAGGTCGACAGGGGAGAGGGCAGCACGTACTCGTGCTGGCCATGAGCCGCCCAGGCCCAGGCCAGCACGAGGATAACGCAGCCAGCAGTGGTGTACAGCCAGCGGCGGGTGGCGCCCAGCTCAGCCCGCATAGAAGCGGTCATCGGGCAGCTTTCCACCATAAATATCGGGGTTGACCTCACCCAAACGTGTCAGGAAATCCTCATAGGCCTCACGCGCTTCCGATGCGGGCACCATATTCAACTGCAGGCGAGGGATAACCTTCTCCACCACCGGCACAGGCAGGTCGTAATGCTGAGCAATCTTCTCCAAGGTCGCCTTATCGCCCGCGTTAGCCTTCTCCACGCCAGCCTTCACCTCGGCAATGACAGCGTCCACCAGCTCAGGATGCTCATCAACCAACGCGCCGGGCATGACCAGGCCAGCCATGGGGAAACGCGCCTCCTTACCGGTGACCTTCGCCCACTCCTGCTGCAAGTCCAGGGCGCGCGTCAGGTTTTTGCCGTTCTCAGCGGCCTTCGCCTGGGCGATGGTGGCGGCATGTTCAGGCAGGACAACCCAGTCGACCTCGCCCTTCATCAGCAGACCAATGGCTTGCTGGCCGTCCTCGGCGTAGACGGGCTCGATGTCATCCTTTGTGAGGTTGTTCTTGCTCAGCAGGTAGCTGAACACCAGGTCGGGCATGTTTCCGGGCAGCGGGATGGCGACCTTCTTGCCGCGCATGGCCTCCCAGTCGCCCTCGGTGGTGCCTTCGGGGGCGAGAACGAAGAGCATGCCCCACACGACGGGGCCGACGAGCCGCACGTCAATGCCCTTGTTGTACAGGTTCGCGGCGACGTAGGCGGGGGTGGCGGCCAGCTCAGCCTCGCCGTTCATCAGGTGGGATTTGAGCTGCTCAACGCCGTCCCAGTTGGACACGCTGTGCGCCTTCGCAACGCTATCGAGGTTGCCATGGTCGCCGAAGGTAGCCATCGGCGCGCCAAAGGCCATGGTTTGGGGGACGATGGCGCGCACCTGGTCGAGCTGGTGGTCGTGCGCCTCTGCCGCTGGTGTGGCCTGTGCGGATTGGGTGGCCTCGTGTGACGAGGCCGAGGCGGGGGCATCTGTTGGCGTGGAGGCGCAGGCGCTGAGGGCCAGGGCGCCAGCGCAGAGGAGGGCAAGGGGGCGGATTCTCATGGGAGTCCTTTCGAGAGTAGAGGGTGAGTGAGGAAGTCAGTAAGGGGTTAGCGTGGGTGGGGGTTGAGCGTCCAGGAGCCTGGCGGCCCGTCAAGGTGAAGGCGCTGGGTGGACACGGCGTTGATCTCTTCCATGTCGTGGGAGACCCAAACGGTGGTGAATTGCTTGTCGCTAATCAACTCGGCGAGCATGTCGCGCAGGTCGCGCAGGTCGCGCGCCAGGGGCGCATCCAAGGCTGAGAAAGGCTCGTCGACCAGGAGGAGTGTGGGCTCGGTGGCCAGGGCGCGGGCGATGGCCACGCGCTGGCGCATGCCGCCTGATAGCTGTGCGGGATAAAGGTCCATCGCATCAGCCAGGTGCAGGCGTTCCAGCCATTCTTCTGCGCGGAAGAATGCATCCGCGGTGCGCAGGGGCAGCATGACATTGGAACGCACGCTGCGCCACGGCAGCAGGCGGGCTTCCTGGAAGACCATGGCGATAGGCCCTTCAGGCAGGCTGATAGTACCCGAGTAGTGGCTGCTCAGGCCCGAAATGCACCGCAGGAGTGTGGTTTTCCCGCAGCCCGATGGGCCCGACACGCCCAGCACCTGGCCCGGCGTGACTTCAAAGGACAGGTCATTGACGAGGCGCAAGTCCCGCCGTGACACGCTCAAACCTGTCACTTTAAGGGTGCCTGCCTGGGCGGATGCCGTTGGAGGGAAGGTGAGATGCATTGGGCCAGGCGCTAGTGTGGCTGCCATGCGCGCGCTCAGGAGGCTCATCCTTCGTGCGGTTTCACGGCCACGAAAGCGAAAGCGCACAGGTGTTCTTGGTGTGCGCGGAAGACCTTACGCATCGCAAGTAGGCGAGCCCGTGCACGCGGATTGCGCGCCACATTGGTGAAGAAACGCAGGGCGCCGACAACGCCCTCGTCAGCGAAAATACGGCCAGGTTCGAGGAGGGCCATGGGGTTGGTGTCCTGGTAGGTGACGGTGAAACCGGCATCTTCCAAAAGGCTCTTCCAGTGTGCGGCGGTCAGGGGGCGGGCGTTGACGTTGATTGTGCGTGAGAGCGCGCGTCGGATTTCTTCCTCGGCCTGCGCGGGCACGTCGTCGGGGCGCAGACCCAGCTCGTGGATGGCGTAGCGCCCGCCGGGGGCGAGTAGGCGGAAGGCTTCGGCCATGATGGCGCGCTTGGCTTTTTCGCCCTGCATGGTCAGCATGGCTTCGCCAACGACGAGGTCGGCGCTGCCTGCTTCCAGGCCCGTATCTTGAGCGTCCGCTGCGACGAGGCGGGCAGAATCCAGATTGGCAATGATCTGCTGTACGGCCGCGCTGCCTTCAGGGTGGGGGTCAATCCCGGTGTAGCTGCGAGGTTGCGCGGCGAGGAGGAGCTTAGCGGTCGTACCGACACCGGGACCGAACTCAACTATGCGGTCGTTGGTGCTAGGCGAGGCTGCCCGCAGAAGACGCTGGGTTAGTGCAAGGCCGCCGGGACGAAGAACCTTCTTACCGAGTTTCGCCAAAAGCCAGTGTCCGGGTGCAGGCTTATTCTCACCGTTGTTCATGGAGTCTCCTTGCGATGGCTCTCTTTGGGCATTCGAGGCTGCCATGAGAGAGCAAAATATTTACGTCATGAGGATGTTTCCATTTTAGGTTAGGGGTGCCTTATGAGTGGAGTGAAAAGAAACCCCGCTCACGAGTGCGAGCGGGGTTTTCGAGAAAATGGGCTACTCTTCGTCACCAACTAGGACCAAGGTCAGTGCCATGTGGCAGGGTTCCAGAGCCTCCAGGGCATGGCGCTCATTGGGTGCCAAGTAGATGACATCCCCGGCGGCAATCTCATGCGGCTCGCCAGCGACAGAGAATGACATGCGCCCCGACAGGAGCTGGACGATGACGGCGCGCGGCGAGGCGTGCTCGGTCAACACCTGGCCCGCATCCATGCTGAAAAGCACCTGGCGCAGGACCGAGTTATTCACCACCACGCGCGAGGTGGTCGCCTCGGTGATGATCGGCAACTGCTCAAGCAGGCCAGTGTGGACGATGGACTCAGAAACGGGGGTTGAAGGCATGAGTGCTCCAATCAATGATGCGGGAAGGTCTCTCAAGGAGTGACTAAGGCAAGCCTTACATACTTATGACGGCTTCGCCTGGGACCTGTGGAGGCGGCCGGGCTAAGTTACGTGACACTTGTTGTCTTGTGTGACAGGTATAGCTGTCACACTGTGCAACAAATGAGCTCTAGCACAACAAGTGCAACCCAACGCAACAACTGTCACCTAAGTGCAGGTAAAGCCGTCGCGAGGGAGCCCTCATAGCGGAGGAATACCCACGAAAAGGGACGATATTTAGCGCAGCTGCGCCAAGCCTGCCGCAAAGCTCGCCGACAGGGGCAGGGTGCCAATAATCATCGTCTGGAAAGCATGGTAAATGTCTGGCTTGCCTGCCCATGTGCCCTGCGCTGGCGCATTGAGTGCATCCAATTCGTGACGCCACTGACCGGGAGCCTCAATCAAGTAACGCTGCGCGTACTCCCAGAACAACTCCACGTCGTACCCATACGAGGCATCCCCCGTCGTCAGTTTCAGGGTCTGCGCCGTTGCGATCGCCTCACACAGCACCCAGTGCATACGCTGGGTAACCACCGGGTGGCCCTCAAAGTCCGTGGTGTAGACAAAACCGGGCTGCCCATCCACACCCCAGCCCTCCAAGAGCGCCAGACGGTACATAAACGGAGGGATCGCATCCAGACGCTCATCGCGCGCCACTCCAGCCTCGTCGCAGGCGAAAGCCAGCTGGGCAAACAAACGCGCCCACTCCAGCCAGTGGCCAGGCGTCGAACCGTAGGGGCGGAACTTATCAGCAGGAATATCCCGGTTGTACTCCAGCTGAGCCTCCCAACGCTCGTTGAAGTGCTCGGGCAGGCGGAAAGCATGATCGGTGAACATCGAAGCCACCCGCGCTCCAATCCGCGAGGCTCGCTCCAAATGCTCACGTTCGCCCGTCGCACCCCACGCGCCCAGCAAGGCCTCCACCCAGTGCATATTGGCATTGACGCCGCGATAGGGATCGACCTCCAAGGTCAGCGGATCGCGAGCATCAACGACCATGCCCGCCTCGTCATCCCACCACAGGCCCTCAAAAGACTCAATGGCTTCACGCAGCAGCTCATCAGCCTGCTCCACCCCAGCCAAACGCGCCGAAGACGCCGCCAACACCACAAAAGCGTGATCGTAGGACGTGCGCGCACCAGGAGCGACGCTCCCATCCATCTCCACGCGGGAATACCATCCGCCATCAGAGGCAGCCCGCAGCGCCCCCGAACGCAAAGCGGCAATGCCATGCGCAGCCAGGGGAGCATACTCCCCGTGGCCCATCAACATAGCTAGGGCGAAACAGTGCGTCATGCGCCCCGTAATCCACAACTGCACGCCCTGCGCATCATCCACCGTGCCCGCATCGGACAGCCATCCAAAGCCATGCTCAATGCGAGACTGCGCGCCAAAGGCAAGAAGGCGGGTGGCCTCGTCATTCATGGCGGACTGCATGTCCACAACCTGCTGAGTGTTCACGGTATCTCCTTTGATGCGTGCGGTGGCGGAAACTGCCAGAGGCAAGTGCTCGCCTTGATGCTAGTAGGCGCTCAACAGGTCTACAAGGGGGCGTTGAATGGAGGCAAACGCCACGACACAGAGAACTAAACGCGTTTAGCGTTGCGTGGTGACAAAAATGGTCGCACCTGGTGGTAAAAAACAGGCCCAAAACGGGCACATTTTTACCACCAGGTGCGACCACAACGCCCCCACACGCAGCGAGTCAGTCGCGATTGCCCGCCGAGGATGCCCGCACAATCAAATGCGGCACCCCCTCATGCACGGTGTACGGTTCAGCCCCCTCCAACATATCCACAAGCACCTGCGCCGCATGCTGGCCCAGGGTCGACGGATCTCGATCAATCGCAGAAATCGCCGGAGTGACAATCCGGCAGATCGCCGAGTCCTCACACGATACGACAAACACATCCCGCCCGGGCTTCACATCGTTATCCGTCAACGCCTGAATGCCACCCAGGGCCAGGATCTCGTTTTCATAAATGAAAGCCTGGGGGACCTGTGTGGAGGCCAGCAGGCGATTCGTCTCGATATAGCCCGAATGCTCCGTAAACTCCGTCTCGGCCGCCACCTGCAAAGTAACGCCGTGCTCCTGCGCGTAAGCCGTCAAAGCCTCCACACGGTGACGAATATGCGTCTTTGATGTCCGACCGCACACATACGCCCAGGAGGTCTTTCCCCGCTCATGCAGATGCTCAGCAATGACCGTCATCATCCCCGCATCCTGACCAATCACCGCCCCAGAGTGGGGCAGGACATCGCCGACAAACACTGCGGGCATCCCAATCTCATGCAAGAAGGCATCGCGCGGGTCATTGTGGCGCGGATCCAGGGCAATGACCCCATCGACGCGCCGCTGCCCCCACCACCTGCGGTAGACCTCCAGCTCGTCCTCGTCACTGGTGGACATGTGTGTCACCAGGCCAAGATCAGCCCCGGCGAGGGTGCCCTGCAAGCCCAGCATGAAGTTGAAGAAGAAGCGCTCTGAGGAGTGTGAGCTCTTTGGGCGGGGAATGACGAGGCCCACCGCGTGTGCGCGAGAGATGGACAGTGCGCGAGCAAGGGGGTTGGGGGTCCAACCCATGGCGTTTGCGGTGGCGAGGATGCGCTCGCGGGTGGCTGTGGAGATGCCGGGTTTTCCGTTGAGGGCGAAAGAGACAGCCGTGGGGGAGACACCTGCGGCGCGGGCGATGTCGCGGATAGTGGGTCGCTTCATGCTGGACCGGGCCTCCTGGAAACTGTGATGAGATCTTTATCGTTCCCAATATTACTAAACCGGATTAGTAACTACACTCCAAATCACACGTCACAGCACACACTTCACCGACGAAGTCCATGACGAAGGAGCCATGGTGCACGACAACAGGAGCATTCTCGAACAGCGTATCCAACGCACCCTCATCGAGCGCATCCTGCCTGCCCAAACTAGCATCATCGGCGCCCTCGATATTGACCTTTGGCGGATCCCTTGCGACATTCACCAAGGTCGCGCCGTCATCGCCGAACCCGTCTCCTTTGACACAGCACTCAACGCCCCCTTCGAACCCTTCGCTGTCGGAACCTCATGGGGCGCCCCCTGGCAGACCACCTGGTTTCGCATCAGGGCAACCATTCCCGCCGCAACCTCCCTGAAGGGCAAGGACCGCCTCGAAGCCGTCATCGATCTGGGCTGGGATGACCACTCCGTCGGCTTCCAATGCGAAGCCCAGGTGCGCGATATGAACGGGCGCGCCATCAAAGCCCTCAACCCCAAGAACCGGTGGATCCCCCTGCCCGCCACCACGCCACACACCGGCCCTCATACCGTGGAATTCATGATCGAGGCCGCCGCCAACCCCCTGCTCCTAGCAGTCCCACCCTTCCAGGTCACCGCCGACGGCGACAAAGTCACCTCCAGTCAAGACGACCTCTACACCCTGCGCCAAGCCGACATTGTCATCGTCCACCACGAGGTTGAAGCCCTCGCCCTCGACATCGCGGTCCTGCGCGAAATGATTGCCGAGGTGGACAACTTTGGCGACGCCCAATGGCGCATCCTCTTCGCACTTAATGACGCCCTTGACGCCCTCGACCTTGATGACGTGCCCGGCAGCGCCTCCCACGCGCGCGCCCACCTGGCCCCCTTCCTCTCTCGCCCTGCTCTGCCTGGCGCCCACACCCTCAGCGCCGTCGGCCACGCCCACATCGACACCGCGTGGCTGTGGCCGCTGCGTGAAACCCGCCGCAAGGTCGTGCGCACGCTCTCCAATGTCGTCAATCTCATCGAGGGCGGCACCGGGCTGGTCTTTGCCTTGCCCGCCGCCCAGCACCTGGCCTGGATTCAGGAGGATGACCCCGAGCTGTTTGAGCGCATCCGCGACTGCGTGGCGGACGGATCAATCGTGCCGGTGGGTGGCATGTGGGTTGAACCTGATTCTGTCCTTCCCGGCGGTGAGGCCATGTGTCGCCAGCTCGTGGAGGGCATGGGCTGGATTGAGGACACCCTGGACTACTCCTGCACCGAGATCTGGCTGCCGGACTCTTTTGGCTACTCTGCGGCGCTGCCCCAGATCGCCCGCGAGGCCGGCATCGGCCGCTTCCTTACCCAAAAGATCTCCTGGAACCAGGTCAATGTCTTTCCCCACCACACGCTGTTGTGGGAGGGCATTGACGGCTCACGCATCTTCACTCACTTCCCGCCCGTGGACACCTACGGCGCAGAGGTGACCGGCGCGAACCTTGCCCACGCCGTCGACAACTTCAAGAACAAGGGCCGCGCCAGCGTCTCCATGCTGCCCTTTGGCTACGGTGATGGGGGAGGCGGCCCTACCCGCGAAATGCTCGGCCGTATTGAGCGTTTCTCTAACCTTGAGGGTGCACCCCAGGTGGTCATCGAATCACCGACCGCTTTCTTTGATAAGGCCGAGGCCGACCAACCCAATCCGCCCGTGTGGGTGGGCGAGCTCTACCTCGAACTCCACCGCGGCACGCTGACCAGCCAGATCAACACCAAGCAGGGAAACCGGCGCAGCGAAGCCTTGCTGCGCGAGGCAGAACTCTGGGCCACCATCGCCGCCCTCAATACTGACTTCGCTTACCCGCATGAGGCCCTGCAGGAAGCCTGGCGCACGGTGCTACTGTGCCAATTCCACGACATCTTGCCCGGCACCTCCATCGCCTGGGTCTACCGCGAGGTGGACGAGCTCTACGCCCAGGTGCGCAAACAGCTGACGGCCATTATCGACGCTGCGCTTGAGAGTCTGAGTGCCAGCGCGGGAAGGCAGGCGACGGGTGGGCAGAATACAGGCCTGCCAGGCGAGGCAGACGCACGCATCCTCGCTAATGCCACCTCCTTCCCCCTCCATGGCGTCCCACCCCTGTCCATCGGCCCGGCCCGCACAGGCCATACCCCTGCCGTCACCCTCGACCCGGCCACGCGCACCCTTGATAACGGTCTTATCCGCGCCCGCTTCGACGAGGAAGGCGCCTGCGTGTCCCTCGTCGACCTGGAAACCGGCCGCGACTACATTCCCGCAGGTGCTCGCGCCGGCGAATTCCACCTCCACCAGGACTTCCCCAATATGTGGGATGCCTGGGATATCGACCCCTTCTACCGCGGCTCTCGCAGTGTCATCACCGGCATGCATAGCGACGGGCCGCGTCTAGAAGAGGGCGAAGGCGTTGTGCGCGCCCACGCCTGCTTTGGCTCGCGCAAGGAATCCGCAGTGTACCTCCAGTGGATCCTGCGGCGGGGCGAAAAAGCCCTGGACCTGCACGTCGAAGCCGACTGGCATGAGACAGAAAAGCTCCTCAAGCTGGCCCTACCCGTCGACATTCACACCGACCACGCCCAGTATGAAACCCAGATGGGCCACATTGTGCGCCCCACCCACGAGAACACCTCCTGGGACGCCTACAAGTTCGAGGTCGGCGCCCACCGCTGGCTGCGCCTGGCCAACGCTGGAGCCAGCCTGGCTATTGCCAATGACGCGACCTACGGCTGGGATATCACCCGCCAGGCGCATGAGCCTCGTGGGACCTGGGCGGCCGTGCGCGCCACCCTCGTCAAATCCGCACAATACCCCGACCCCCACCAGGATCAGGGCAGGCACCAGTGGAACTTCCGCCTCCTGCCCGGAGCTGACGTCCTCCACGCGGTGGCCGCAGCTCAGGACCTCAATCTTGGCCGCCGCCAGCTCACCCACCTGGCAGGCAGTCTCAACGTCCGCGCACCCTTCACCCTTGAGGGCGCCGTCGTTGAATCCGTCTCCATGGCCTCTGACGGTAGCGGGGACATCCTCGTGCGCGCCTACGAAGCCGAAGGAGGCCCCCGCACAGTCACCCTCACCACCGACGGCACACCCCAGCTCACTGACCTGCGCTACCGGCCACGCGGCGACGGCCTGGCCCTTGAACGCGAGGGCACCACCTACACGGTGGAGGCTGGCCCCTTCCAGATCCTCACCTTCCGCATCACGCCCACCCCACACCGTAGGCAATGACATGGCGGCACTGTTCTGGTGGCAAGCATCCTCAGGCTGCCAGCCCCCGTACTGACACGGCGCACCCGCGCAGACAGCACAACTCAGGAAAGACGAAACGATGAAGTTTGGTGTTAACTACACGCCCCGCGGTGGGTGGTTCCATTCCTGGCTCGACTTCGACCCGGCCCGCGTGGCAGAGGACATGCACACCATCGCCGAACTCGGCGCCGACCACGTCAGGATCTTTCCCCTGTGGCCGATCCTCCAACCCAACCGCACCCTCATTCGCTCCCAAGCCATTGACGACGTGGCGACAGTGGTGCGCCTCGCCCACGAGGCCGGCCTGAACTCCAGCGTGGACGTCCTCCAAGGACACCTGTCCTCCTTTGACTTCCTGCCCTCCTGGGTGTCCACCTGGCACCGCCGCAATCTCTTCACCGACCCCAACGTCGTGGCCGGTGAAGTGGCCCTCGTTAAAACCCTGGCCGCCGCCATCAAAGACCAGCCCGGCGCCACGGGCCTGACGGTCGGCAACGAGTTCATCCAATTCGCCGCCCTGCGCCACCCCGACGCCGACCGCATCACCCCCGACCAGGCAGCTCAGTGGCTTGCCACTCTGTTGGGCGCCGCCAAGGAGGTCTGGCCCGAGGGCGTGCACGTCCACTGCCACGACGATGACCTCTGGTTTGACGACACCCATCCCTTCACGCCATCTTCTGCCGTGACCTACGGGGACCTCACCACCGTGCACAGCTGGGTCTTTGGCCGGGTCGGACCCCGTTTTGGTGCGGGCACCCCGCAGCTGACCTACTTCGCCCGCTACCTGTGCGAACTCGCCGCCGCATGGTCACCCGACCCCGCGCGCGGCCTGTGGCTCCAAGAGATCGGCAGCCCCGACAACTACGTTGCCGTCGAGGACGGGCCCGCCTTCCTCCTCGACACCGTCGACACCCTCATGGGCGCCAACGGCGGGGGAGTGAGCCCCAATCTTGAAGCCATCACCTGGTGGTGCTCCCACGACGTGTCCCGCGCCCTGGCCGACTTCCCCAACCTTGAGTACTCCCTGGGCCTCATTGACGAGGGCGGGCGCATCAAGCCCATCGGCGAGGCCTTCGCTGAGGCCACCCGCCGCTACCGCGACACCCACTACGCCCCTCCACCCGCAGCTGGGGGTGCAGGGGAAGGACAGGGGCGCGACAGCCTCGTCTTTGATCTGCCTCAATGGGAACGTTCAGCAACGGATGCTACCCATACATTCTTTGACCAATGGATGGAGCACGCCCTCGCCGGGGACGTGCGTGCCATTGAACTCAATACCGACGGCTACGTCGAAAAAACAGGGACAGAGGGCAGCGTTGCCCCCTTCCTCTCCACGCGGGACTAGCCCGCCGTAAACCCATAACAGTAAAGAACCTGGATCATCCAATGAAGGAGGAGACCATGCGCACCATGCGTACACTCACCGCGGCGGTCGCACTGACTGCAGCAATTAGCCTCGCTGCCTGCACCGGCGGCACCGTCACCGGAGGCGGCGAAACCCCCGCCCCCGCCAGCGGCGACATCGCCGTTGAAGGCGGCGAAATCACCTTCCAAACCTGGTCGCTGAAGAACGACCGCTTCACCCCCTACTTTGAAAGCGTCATCGCCGCTTTCGAAAAGGACAACCCCGGCGTGAAGGTCAACTGGATTGACCAGCCCGGCGACGGCTACGAGGACAAGATCCTCCAGCAGGCCAACTCCGGTGAACTCCCCGACGTCATCAACCTTCCCCCAGAATTCGCCTACAAGCTCGCCCAGGTCGACCAGCTCGTCGACCTTAAGGCCGCCGACAGCGCCAAGGTCGGTGAATACGTTGAAGGCGCCACCAACGCCTACGTCTACCCCAATATTGACGGCGTATACGGCTACCCCTGGTACCTGGGCACGGACCTGAACTGGTACAACACCAAGATGCTCAGCGAAGCAGGCGTGGACGCCACCAAGCTTCCCACCGACCTTGACGCCCTCTTCGCCATGGCCTCCGAGGTCGCCAAGGCCACCAACGGCAACGTCAAGATGATCTCCGACGTGCCTCGCACCGGCACCCTCTCCGCCGCAGGCGTGGAGATCTTCAAGGACGGCCAGTTCGTGTTCAACACCCCCGAAGCTGTGAAGGTTGTCGAACGCTACAAGAAGGCCTACGAGGACGGCGCAATGCCCGCCGAAGCCCTCAACGCCGACTACCTGGGCAACAAGACCCTCTACTTCCAGGGCAAGACCGCCTGGACCACGGGCGCTGCAGGCTTCGCCTCCGACCTCGCCAAGGAAGCCCCCACCCTCGTGCCCGACACCGTCGTCACCCCACGCATCGGCCACCCGCCCTTGTTCATCCAGGGCATCTCCGTTGCCAAGACCTCCAAGTACCCTGAGCTCGCACTGAAGTTCGCCCAGTTCGTCACCAACACCGACAACCAAGTCGAATTCGTCAAGATCGCTCAGGGCTTCTTCCCCGGCACGAAGGAAGCCAACGCCAACCCCGACACCTTCACCTCCGTCATCGAATCCGACCTGCAAAAGGTCGCCACCGAAGCCGCAGCCGCCGCCATGGGCGATGCCACCCCTGAATACCCGATCCAATTCACCTACGACATGGACACCTACCTCAAGCAGCAGATGGCTCTGGCCGTCAAGGGTGAAATCGGCATCCAGGAAGCCCTCGACAAGGCTGTCGAATACGCCAATAAGAATCTCGTGAAGTGATCGGCTGCGAAAGACCGAGATCCACAGGGAGGGGACTATGAAGTCTTACCGCTGGTACACGCCGTACCTGCTACTAGCACCCGCAGTGATCTGGGTGGTGGTGTTCTCAATCTGGCCGTTCCTCAATACGGTCTACCTCGCGTTCACCGACGCCCGCCCACTGCGCACCCCCAACTTCGTGGGCATGCAGAACTTCATCGACCTCTTCGCCGACGAACGCTTCACCTACGCCATGGTGACCAGCTTCGTGTACGTGATCGTCTGTGTCCCTCTGCTGACCTTCCTGCCGCTCCTTCTGGCTCTCCTGGTTCAAAAGCGGCTCCCCGGGATCTCGGTCTTTCGCACCACCTACTACTTTCCTGTTATTGCCTCGGTCGTCGTTGTTGGCATCATCTGGGCGTGGCTCTTTGACTCCAAGGGCATTATCAACGAATCCCTCATGTTCACCGGCCTCATCAACCAGCCCATCACCTTCCTCATCGACCGCTGGCTCATTCTCCTGTCCGCAATCTCCCTGACCGTGTGGAAGGGCTTGGGCTACTACATGGTGGTCTATCTCGCTGCCCTGACCAATGTCTCCAAGGAACTTCACGAGGCCGCCGCCCTTGACGGGGCGGGCGCATGGCGACGCTTCTGGTCAGTGACCGTCCCGGCGGTTAAGCCCGCCATGCTGCTCATCTCGGCGCTCATCACGGTGGCCGCCATGCGTATCTTCTCTGAAATCTACGTGCTGACTAACGGATCGGGTGGCCCCGGCGGCCAGGCTCAATCCCTGGTCATGCTCATCCAACAAACGGGCAAGGGCCTCAACGGTAACCTCGGCTACGCCTCAGCCATCTCCGTCGTCCTCTTCCTTCTGACCATCGGCCCACTGCTGGTTGTGGGCTGGATCAACCAGGGTGCGGAGATCCGCGAAGCATGGTCGCATCGGGCAATCCGCCGCCGCGTCGAACGCGACGCCAAAGCCCGCGCTACAGCATCCAGCGCAACAAGCGCCCGCCAAACAGCTACCAGCGCAGCCTCCGCCGACACCGGCGCAGCACACACCCCCACCCAAGGAGGAGTCACACCATGAGCGTCCACGTTGCACACCCGACGCGCTCGCGGGAGGTCACCTCGACGGAACGCCCCTGGCGTCGCAAGGGGGAAGCCAACTTCGACAAGCCCACCCTGCCGGGCATGATCGCCCGCTACGCCCTGATGATCCTCATTATGATCATCACCGTCGGCCCATTCCTGTGGCAGCTGTCGACCTCCCTTAAAGGGCCGATGGAGGATATCTACACCTTCCCGCCCAACCTCATTCCCCTCGAACCTACCCTGGCGAACTACGGCGAGGTCACGCGCACGATCCCCGTAGTCTCCTACGCCTGGCACTCCCTGCTGGTGTCGGTAGCGACGGTAGTCACCAATGTCATCTTCGCAACGGTCGCGGGTTACGCCCTGGCAAGCATGCGTTTTAAAGGCAAGGCCATCATTATGGGGCTGATCTTGTCCACGCTGCTGCTCCCTGGTGAAGTTACGCTGACCTCCCAGTACCTGACGATCAAGTCCTTGGGTTTGGCCAATAGCCTGGCGGGCGTATTCCTCCCCACGGCGGTGACGGCCATTAATGTCCTACTCATGACGACGGCTGCGGCCTCGGTGCCGCCCTCGATTATGGATGCGGCCGCGATTGATGGGGCGACGACCTTCCAACGGATCCGCCATATTCTCTGGCCGAATGTCAAAGGCATGGCGTCCGTGGTTGCCCTCATGTCCTTCATTCAGGCCTGGGATGACTTCCTGTGGCCGCTGGTGGTGCTCTCTGACCCGGCGAAGTACACGCTGACCGTGGGGATGCAGTACCTCAACTCCACCTTTGGCTCCAACCCGCGTGTGGTGGCGGCCGGTACGATGATTGCCTTGCTGCCCATCATTATCCTCTTTGTCTCCACGCAAAAGCAGTTCTTCCGTGGCGTGGAGGCAGGCGGCGTCAAGGGCTAAGAAGCTCAGCACACCCGGGCAAGCGTTCGCGGTATTTCTGTGCTCCCTCAATGGGGCGGGGAACTACCGCGAACGTATGACGTCAATGACCGGGCGTATCCACTGGATGATCCAGCGCATGAGGTAGACATAGCCGGCCAGCAGTGCGATCGTCACTGGGATGATCAACTCCAGCGGATAGTCTGCCGAATACAGGGCGAAGGGGAAGAGGGCGACAACGATCGTTGCCATGACCATCAGCAAGGGCACGGACAGTGCAGCAAAGACCACCGCGACGATAACTAGCGCCCAAAGAAAGTACTCGAGGTAGAGGTGCCTTCGTGACGCCAACACGGGTTGACGGAACCTGGCTAGCAAGCGAGGGGAGCGGGCCGGGCGATGCAGGTCCACGTGGAGGGCGTCTCCGCCCTCTGTCAGCCGCAGCAGGAAAAGCCCATCGGCGGAGGTCCAGGTAGAGACCGCCTGCCCGACAGGGTTGCGGCGCTTGCGGGGCGGCCCGTATATCTGAGTGATTTCGGTGCTGATGACCTCAGTGAAGCGCCTCATGTCCATCGGGGAGTCGTCGTTGCTTTCCAGGCTGGGTGCCACGGGGAAGCTGACTTCGTAGAAACCGTCGGGGGAGACGCGGATCGTGCCATCTGGTCGGCCGCCAGTGGACAGGGCAGTGTGGAAGGCGCCGGGAACGAGGTCATCCATGCGCCACCCCAGCATGCTGATGAGGCGCTCAACCTTGCCATTGTCAAGGGAGTTGGCATCATCGAGCCAGCTTTGGAGGATTTCTTGCGTGGTCGGTACTGACGAGTAGATCATGGGGTCCTCATTCGCGTGGGCGGCGCCGCAGAGTTAGTTCGCGCCAGAGGGCGCAGGCTGAGTGGCAACCTGGGCGGAGAAACGGCCAGCGGGGGAGTCGACCTCGACAATATCGCCGTCGGCGAGCTTACGTCCGCGACGCAGCTCGACCTCGCCGTTGACACTCACATCGCCGTCAGTGATCAGCTCACGGGCCATCACCCCATCTTCCACCAGCCCCGCAAGCTTGAGGAACTGGCCCAGGCGGATGGTGCCTGAAACGCTGAAGGTCGGAAGAGTCATGGCGTGGCCTTTCAGGAGATGTCGACGAGTTGTGGGGTGGGTTGCGCGGGGAGTGGGCGAGGCCGCAGCAGCGGGTACAGCTCGGTCGCAAGCATGGCGCCCACAATGAGGAGCCCTCCTCCCACCATACGCCCGGTGAGGAGTTCTCCGCCGAAGAGGACCGCGAAAACGGCAGCAAAGACGGGCTCGCCGGTGAGGATAATGGCGGTCTTTGCTGCAGAAATACGCGACTGCGCCCAGGTTTGGACGGCCAAAGCAAGGAGGCCAGCGACAAGGGCCATGTACACCATCTGCGACCATTCAAGCGCGCCTTCGGGCATGACAATCCCACCGGGGAGGGCGCCAATAAAGAACACCACGCCAAGGGTCATCATCTGGATGGTCGTTAACTCCACCTGATTACTGGGGGTGCTCCACTGTCCCAAGAGGACGATGTGAATGGCGTAGAGCAGCGCGGCAAGCAGGGTAATGGCTTCACCAAAGCCCGCCGACCATGCATCGAGTTTGAGGACGGCCATACCGAGGGTGGCCACTGCAATGGCAAGCCAGGTAATAGCGGGAACGCGCACGCGGAAGGCGACGAGCAGCACCACGGGCGTGAGCACGACGTACATGCCGGTAATGAATCCGGCAATCGAGGCGTTCGTGTGCGCCAGGCCTACAGTTTGGGCGTACTGGGCGAGGGCGAAAATCATGCCGAGGATAATCGCTCGGCTCCAGACGAATCGGGGGACTTGGCGCAGGGCGCGCCAGCGGATGATGCCGATGAGGGCGCCGGCGATGGCGAAACGCACTCCGAGGAAGTCAATGGGCGGGATGCGTTCAACAAGTCCGTGGATGATGACGAAGGAGGAGCCCCACACGGCTGTGATAGCGATGAGGGCGAGCACTGGGAGCAGGGTTGAGGGCGTGGGTGCCTCTGCTGGTGGGGTGCCGTGGGCGGAGGCGTGGGTTGGCAGTGACGGGGTGGCCATGGGGAGCCTCCTTTCCGTGGCGGTGCTGCTGTGGCTGTGGGGTGGGGGAGTTGCGTAGCAGGGCAATCCTAGCGCCGCTGCGGGGCGCATGGAAATGCCACAATCACAGTGTTCTGCGGGCTTTGAAGTGTCTGAGAATGGGTGCGTACCTGTAGCATTATTGTGCTGGCAGCGCGCGGCTGCCTATCGTGAACTGTCAGGAGGTTCGGCGGTGGCCGAGGAACGTGACGATATTGACGCCGATTTCCTAGACCTGGTGGCGTCGATGGATGCTGATCCCTCCACTGCGGTGGATGAGCCCCTTCATTTGGAGGGGGGCTCTCTTTCTGTTGCGCTGGTGCTGGCCCCCATTCCTTCTGCTGAGGCTTTGCATGCGTTGCTTTCTTTGAGCGGTTACTCCTTGGATATTGTGCGGATGCGTCCGTGGAGCGCCGTGTGGATCCAGGTGCAGACCGCTGCCACCGATGAGGATGAGTTTGCGTCCTTGCTCGCTGAAGAGCGCGATATGCCTGAGATTGTTGACGAGGTCGCTCGCGCCGTGTCGCGCCTGTCGAAGTATGGTTCGGTGGCCGTCATGTCGTGGCTGGTTGAGGGCGAGGGCGCTGAGGTGGGCGTGTCGGGGCAGTTGACGGCCCGCCGCTACGTGGGTGGCGAACCTGAGGATGCGATCCCTGCTGGCGTCCTGTTGGGCTGCATCCCGGAGGCTGCTGAGGATCTGCTTTTGGGGCGAACGCTGCCCACTGACTACGACGATTCGGTTGCTTCTGATGGGACGACGAGGCGCCCGCGTGGTCCCCTCGGCTGGTTCCGCAGGAAGTAATGCGATCACGAGGACCTGACACGATGAGTAGTGAGTTGTCGTCTGCGCTCTCGCCGGGTGTTACCGGGAGTGAGTGTGTGCCTTCTGCGGTGGCGATTGTTGATCTGGGCCTGGTTGATTGCGCTCCTCTTCAGGTGGCCCTGGACAGCTTTGGGGTTGCTTCCTTCTGCACTTCGCACCGTGTAGAGATGCTGGAGGCTGCGGCCCTGATCCTTCCTGACGCTCCTTCCTTTGCCGACTACGCGCGTGTCTTTGCGCTCAAGCGCGTGGCGCAGATTGTTGAGCTGCGGATCTCTGGCGGCCGACCGGTGTTGGCCTGCGGGACAGCCATGCACCTGCTGTGTGAGGGCATTGACAGTGGCGGTGGGTTCACGGCCAGCCCGGCGCCCCAGTGGGAAGGGAGGGTGGTCGAACTCCCGTCCTCGGTCCCTGCCAGCGTGCATGTGCCGATCTGCACGTCTTTGTTTGAGGGGATTGAAGGGCTGAAGTGTCCGGCACCGCCCGCTTACGGCCTGCGCACTGACCCTGCCGAGGGGATGGACGCTGGCCCCCTGACGCCACCTCGAAGTGCCTGGGCGGGTCCTCCGACGCCCTATGTGGCCGCTATTGATAACGGTGCTTTGTGCGCCATGGCGTGGGATCCTCATGAGGCCGGTGACCTGGGTGTGCGGCTGCTCAGCAACTGGCTTGAGCGTCTGCCCGCCATCGTGCGTGAGCCCAATACCCTGGACCTGCCGGTTATCCCCGAATCGCCCGTGGAAGGACAGTCGTGAGCGAACTCAACGAGGCTCAACGCAATAAGTTGGCAGCCCGTTTGGCAATGAAGGTCGATCGTTCAGATTCTGGCCAGCTCCTGCCAGCCACGGCCGCCGCCCTCGCCCTGGGCGCTACGGAGGGGGCTGTCGCCCGGCTGGAAGCCCTTGCCCAGGCCCTGCGTGATGAGCGTGTCATAGTGCCGATCAATGTTGAGGCCGATCCGCGTGAAACGGGGGTGCACGCCAATATTGATCCGGGGAGCTGCGATGCGGCGGACTTCGCTCGCGTGACGATTGACGGGCGCGACGCCCTTGTGGCTTACTCCAGTGCAATCGAATTGGCGACGAGTCGCCCGGGTGCCCGCCCCATGACTCTGCCTTTCCAGAAGGTTGCGCTGACGGCTCTTGTGGAGACGGGCGGCCGCGTCGTGATCAACCCTGGAGCTGATGCGGTGCTCATGCCTCGCTCCTGCGTGGCTGCCCTCGCTCAGGGGGATCAGTGGCTCCCGGCCTGGCGTGATGAGGAGCTGCTTGCTCAGTTGCGCGAGCGTTGCGAGGGCGTGCCCGCCGGGCGAGCACTGCGTGAGTTGCGCGTCGTGCCCGCTCAAGAGGGCACGCTGGTGCGCGTTGAGATCCTCATTGACCGCGAGATCCTGGCCAGCGTGGGGGACCCGCGCCAGAGCGTGACGGAGCTGGTGACTGCTCTTCAAGGGGCGCAGCGTCTTATTGCTGCGGGGGATCGCATTGAGCTCGTGCCGTTGCCTGTCTGAAGGGGAGGGCGAGGCAGGGAAGGTGGAAAATGTGGTTGAGTACACGTTGCCTGCGGCGGCAGACTTATTCGTATCCTGCGCCTATTCCTGCTACAGTGGATGCGACCGACCGGGTAACCACCCGGAACGCAAGCGGAGTTACTCCCACCTAGATGCCCGCCGGAATCACAGGATGACGGTTGCGCCACTACAGAGCGCCAAGGGAATCGGGTCGAATGGTTCACGGCGACAGCCGTGTCCTTGAGAGCCTTCGTGCGCGTTTGGGCACGAAGGCTTTTTCGTGTCTGAGGAACAATCCGTGGAAGGAGCGTCTCATCAGCGAGCCGCGCATTAATGACCGTATCCGAGTCCCTGAGGTCCGCCTCGTGGGCCCCGGCGGTGAGCAGGTTGGCGTCGTCCGTTTGGAGGACGCACTTCGTCTGGCAGAAGAGGCCGGGCTTGACCTCGTTGAGGTTGCGCCCGAAGCGAAGCCTCCGGTTGCCAAGCTCATGGATTATGGCAAGTACAAGTACGAAGCAGCCCAAAAGGCTCGCGACGCACGCCGTAATCAAGCAAACACGCAGCTCAAGGAGATTCGTTTCCGTCTCAAGATCGACGATCACGACTTCGGAGTGAAGAAGGGACACGTCGAGCGTTTCTTGAGCCAGGGCGACAAGGTCAAGGTCATGATCATGTTCCGCGGCCGCGAGCAGTCCCGCCCTGAAGCAGGTGTGCGTCTGCTTCAGCGTCTGGCTGATGAGGTTGGTGAACTCGCAACTGTCGAGTCCATGCCTCGCCAGGACGGCCGCAATATGACCATGGTGCTTGCGCCGACCAAACGTAAGGCTGACGCAATGAACGAACAGCGTAAGCGTCGTGAAGCCGAACGTGAAGCACGCCGCGGTAAGCAGGCAGAGCGCTCCTCTAAGGGGAGGGCTCGCACTGCTGCCGCCACGGAAGAGGACTGAGGACAGGGGCCTGGCCCAACTGTTCGTCACAGAAGAAGGAATAGAAGACATGCCGAAGAATAAGACTCATTCTGGAGCTAAGAAGCGCTTCCGCGTGACCGGCTCTGGCAAGCTCATGCGCGAGCAGGCTGGCGCCCGCCACCTCCTCGAGCACAAGTCCAGCCGCAAGACCCGTCGTCTTGCCTCCGACCAGCTTGTTGCACCTGCGGACGTCAAGGCTGTCCGTACCATGCTCGGCAAGTGACCGGCACGTCTGACAAGGAGAATCGTTAGAAATGGCACGTGTCAAGCGTTCTGTTAACGCTAAGAAGAAGCGTCGTACCGTACTTGAGCAGGCTTCGGGCTACCGTGGCCAGCGCTCCCGCATGTACCGCAAGGCCAAGGAGCAGGTAACCCACTCCTTCGTCTACTCCTACCGCGACCGCAAGGCCCGCAAGGGTGACTTCCGTCGCCTGTGGATCCAGCGCATCAACGCTGCTTCCCGCGCCCAGGGCATGACCTACGCCCGCTTCATCCAGGGCCTGTCCCTGGCTGGTGTCGAGGTCGACCGCCGTATGCTCGCTGAGCTGGCTGTCAACGAGCCCGCAGCTTTCAACCGCCTCGTTGAGGTCGCTAAGGAAGCTCTCCCCGCAGACGTCAACGCTCCCAAGGCCTGACCTGCGTTAAGACCTGTCTGCTAGAGACCGTGTCTCAACACTTCAGTTCCGAGCGCCCGACCGCCTTGAGCAACCCGCACGCTGACCGCGTGAAGAAGGTTGCCAGGCTGGTTGGGCGCTCGGCGCGTTCACGCAGCGGCCATATGATCGTTGAGGGCCCTCAGGCCGTGCGTGAACTCCTTCTACACCGCCCCGCGAGCGTCGTTGACGTGTACCTGACGGGCGCTGCCATTACCGCCCACCCTGAGATGCTGAGTCTCGCGCAGGCCGCGACCCGCTGGGTCCATGAGGTCACTGACGAGGTCGCCGCCGCCATGTCGGGTGACGCTCAAGGGATCCTCGCCGTCGCCCGCCACGAGGCGATTATCGAAGCTGAGGACGCTGCCGATGACGCGCCGTCGCCCTCGACCTTCGTGTGCGTCACCCAGGGGCGCGACCCGGGGAATCTCGGCACGATTATCCGCACGGCTGACGCCATGGGGGCTAGCGCTGTTCTTCTGTGCGCGGGCACCGTCGATGTGCGTAATCCGAAGGTGGTGCGATCCTCGGCGGGTTCGGTCTTCCACCTGCCGCTCATTCCCATGCCCTCTTTCGAGGCTGCCGTCGACTTCTTGCGTAGCAGGGGAGTGAGGCTGCTGGGCACCTCGGGCAGCGTTGAAGCCGAGGACCTCTCTGAACTGATTGCCACCTCCTTGCGCGGAGCGCCTACCGTGTTAACGGGCTCCCACGCATGGTTGATGGGCAATGAGGCTAAGGGCTTGAGCGAGGAAGAACTTGCTGCCTGCGACAGCCTCGTGACGATCCCGATGACAGGGCATGCGGAGTCGCTCAATGTGGCCTCTGCGGCGTCGATTTGTCTGTACGCTTCCCAGTTGCTTCGAGGCCGTTGAGGAGCGGTCCCCTTGCGCGCGGGGTTGAACCCGCGTCTTTCGCCCTGCGCCACACCCTAGAGTGTAGTGTTTTTGCTTCATTTCCGTAAATGAAGTCATTAGGCTTCACTTTCGTGAATGAAGTGCTTAAACTTAACTTGCAGGGTGCTTTGAGGACGCGCCCGCGCACGCAGGGGAGGCTCAATATGTTCGTACTCACCATCGACCAGGTGAAGTCTCGCGACAACGACGACCGCGTGCCACACATGCTTCACCTCCTGGCAGACATTCCCACCCTCGCCCCCTTCGAACGCACCGTTGGCGACGAAATCCAAGGCGTCCCCCGCGACGCAGCGGCCGCACTGGAAGCGATCCGCCGCTGCATCCGTGATGGGCACTGGCACTGCGGCCTCGGCATTGGGAGCGGTGACTTCGCATCCCAGGAGGCGCCTCGCAGCGCAGAAGGAGGCGGCTTTGCTTTCTACGCAGCCCGCCAAGCCATCGAAGCATCAAAAAACCTCAGCCCATCGCTGGCGGTGAGGATCCCCGCTCACAGCGACTATGAAGCAGAAATCGGCGCACTTCTCGCCTTAAAAATGCATGTCGCCGCCCAACGCACCCACCGCCAATGGCAGGTCATTGACGCCCTGAACGAGGCGCAGAGCCGAACAGGTGCCGCGCGCGTACTGGGGATCACGCCATCAGCGGTTTCACAGTCCCTTCACGCTTCCGCATGGGAGACTGAAAGCGGAACAGACAATCTGCTCATTCGCCTGCTTGAACAGGCCGATAGTGTGGAGGACGCATGACTCTCACCCGTGATTTCTTCATCTACATGGGCGTTGACATCCTCGTGTGGATGATTGTCCTTGTCAGCGCCGTTTTCCTCGGCAAAACAATCACCCTCAAAGTCCTTGAATGGGCGAAGGTGCCAGCCCCGCGCCCGCGCGTCGTCGCCGGAGCCGACGCAGCGACCCTCCTTGCCGGAGCAGAGGAAGAACGCGCCGTCCTACGCGGGGGCTTGTGGATCGGCATCCTCGAACGCATTGCCGTGGCCGCCTGCATGATGGGTGGCCAACCCGCCCTCATTAGCCTGATCCTTGGTGTCAAAGGCCTGGGCCGCTACCCCGAGTTAAAAGACAACCCCGAAGCCTCCGAACGATTCCTCATCGGCACGGGCGCCTCGATCCTGTCCGCGATCGCCATCGGGGCTCTCGGTTACGCTGCCGTGCCCGCCATTGTCGGACTTATCCTGTGATGGCCGCCCTGATTGAAGATTCACAGGCGGTAGGCTAGAGCCATGCGTGTTCACGACATTGACGAATTTGAGCTCATCCGCCGCTTCAAGGAAGTGCTTCCTTCCAGCCCCCGCGCGACCCTCGGATCCGGTGACGACTGCGCCGTCATCTCCACCCCGGAGGGCCATTTCATTGTCACCGCCGACATTGTCATGGAACACTCTGACTTCAAACGGGACTGGTCGACAGCGCGCGAAATTGGCCGACGCGCAGCAGCTCAGAACCTCGCTGACATCGCCGCCATGGGTGGGCGAGTATCAACCGTCGTCGTCTCCATGACCGTCCCCAAGGATGAGGACGTCGACTGGATCGTCGACATGGTTGCAGGCTTCGGTGAAGAAATCGCCGCTGCAGGCGGCGGCGTTGATGGGGGCGACCTTTCCAGTGGCGACAGCGTCATTATCGCCGTCACCGCCATGGGATGGTGTGAGGGCGAACCCGTCACCCGCTCAGGAGCCCAGCCCGGCGACGTCGTCGCCTTGGCCGGCACCCTGGGCCGCTCGGCCGGGGGACTGGATCTGCTGCTGGGCGGACACATTGACCCCGCCTGCCATCGCCCCGAGGAACTCGGTGAACTCTACGAGGCCGTCAGCATCTTCCGAGCGCCTCAACCGCCCCTCGAGGCTGGCCCTCGGGCACTGGCCGCGGACGCGCACGCGATGATGGATCTTTCCGACGGCCTCGCCAAGGACGCCGGACGCATCGCCCGAGCCTCAGGGGTTGTCATCGAGATTGACCGCGAAGCCCTTCGGGCCGATGAAGAAGCCCTCCATGCCGCCTCTGAGCGCGCAGGTGTGCCCGCCTTGGAATGGGTGATCACCGGCGGTGAGGACCACGGTCTTTTTGCAACTTTCCCCGCAGACGTGCCCCTGCCCGAAGGATTTCGGCCCATCGGGCGCGTTCGCGCCTGTCACGAGGGCGAGGCGCCTGCCGCGCTCATGGATGGCGCGGAGCTGCGTGGCGGCTGGGATCACTTTAAGCAGGACTAAGCGTCCATCCCAGTGGCTGAGGGCAGGAAAACGTGCCAGGCTATGTCCTACATGAGACGACGACAAGTGCTGTAGGGGAGGGACAGACAATGAAGCGTCCTCTGATCGTACTTGCAGGTGCTTCTGGCTTTATCGGCTCGCATCTGATGGATGCTCTTGTGACGCTCGGGTGTGAGGTGCGTAAGCTCCAGCGCCACCACCCCGACCCGGCGAGCGAAGACGCGGGGGTCGCCTATTGGAATCCTCGCGAGGGCGTCTGCGACGAGCGACTCCTCGCGGGGGCGACGGCTGTCATCTGCTTAAACGGCGCGAATCTCATGGGCCGCCCGTGGACAGCCCGCTACAAGGAAACCCTGGTCCGCTCTCGTCTTGACGCCGTCACCACCCTCGTTGACGCAATGGGGCGCCTGCCCCGCTCCGAGCGCCCGCGCGTGTTCCTGTCCGGTTCAGCTGTGGGCTTTTATGGCTATGACTGCGGCGATGAAAAGCTCACCGAAGACGCCCCGCAGGGCGAGGGCTTCCTCGCTGAACTCTGCGCCCAGTGGGAGGCCGCCGCACAACGCGCTCAGGACGAGTACGGAGTGCGCACGGTCCTCCTGCGAACCGGTTTGGTGCTCGGGCCTGAAGCTGGGCTCTTGCCGATGATGGTCATCCCCTACAGGCTCGGTTTAGGTGCCCAGTTAGGTAACGGTCAGTCCTGGATGCCTGTGATCTCGGTTGTTGACCATGTGCGTGCCATCGTGTTCTGCATGGCGACGCCCCGTATCGAGGGCCCGGTTAACCTGGTGTGCCCAGAGCCATTGCGCAATGAGGAACTCCACGAGAACCTCTCGCACTACCTGGGGCGTCCTTCGTTCCTGCGTGCCCCAGAAGCCCTCATGCGAACGGTGGGTGGTCAGATTGCTGAGGAAGTCATCTTGGCCTCTCAGCGCGCTGTTCCGCATAAACTCCTCGCTGAGGGCTTTATGTTTACAGCGCCTACCGCCTTTGAAATCCTTGGCCAGGTGCTGCCCGCTCGGCACTAGAGTGAGCGCTCTCCTTGAGGTGAGGTAGCTCCTTATGCTGAGATGCTTCGGCAGATCCCGAATGAACTTAGGGTAGGCTAAGCTTGCCTATGGTGTGAAAGATGTTGAGACACTTCACCTCATGCTGCACGACTCTCTTCACTGCCGTGTGGCTCCAAAGGAAAGGCTTCGCTGATCTCCACCCAGGCGCTAGAGACCGCCAAGGAGCTAAGCATGACAGTGACGAACCCGATGGGGCTAACCGAGGAAGAACTCGTCGGCCTACTTTCCCTTGTCAACGACCATGAACACGACGAGGACGAACCCGCCCACAGTCACGACCGGATCCCCTGGACGATTACCGCCATCGAAGACCGCGCCCAACGCATGGTGCGTCTCCGCGGCCGAATCCCCGACAGTGAAGACTTCACAGCCTACGAACAGCCCAACGCGATCTTCCGCATTGAAGTACCCGTCCAACCAGAGGAACTTGTCGGTCTTGCCAACGCACCGACAACAGCCTCGCGAGTCTACACAGTGGCCCACTCCCACCCCGAGACGCGCGAAATCAGCGTTGACTTCGCCCTCCACGGGGACGCATCACCCGTCATGCGCTGGCTCACCCACGTGAAGATCGGCGACGTCATCGACATCTGGTCAGTTGCAGGTCATCGCATTCCCGCCCCAGGCAAAGACACGATCCTCGTGGCTGATTCCACGGCCATCCCTGCACTCGGGTCCGTCCTCGAAAAATGCGAGCTCAGCGGCCGCATTCGCCTCATCGTCCAAGGACAGGCTGACGAGCTCAATGAACTGCCCGACCACTCTCTAAACCTTGTCAGCGAGAACCTGGGGGAAGCCTTCGTCAAGCTGGCAGGAAAGGGCGTTGACTCAGTGTGGGCAGCTGGAGAAGCCTCACAGATGAAGATCATCCGCACGCACTGCCGGAAGGTTCTTGGCCTGAGCAAGGAACAGACCCAGGTCTTTGGATACTGGCGCCAGGGAACCTCCCTCACCGCCATCGACATTGAACGCCTTCGCCTGCTGCGCGACACCATCCTTTCCGGAGGGGATCTCCAGGCACTGCAGGAACAAATGGAGGAAAGCCTCTAATGAGCACCGATATTCGCCCCCAACAAGCACCTCTTCTCAGCGCCCGCCCCCTCATGATCTGCGTCGTCCTTGGGGCTTTCAGCGCCATCCTCATTTGGATCACCAAATGGATGACCATCACCGTCACGGCTGCCATCCCCTGGCTCTCCTTCCCCGCACCTCTTCCCTTCTGGGTACCAATCCTTGTCGCACCCCTGCTCCTGAAACGTCAGTGGGTCGCACTCATTACAGCCGTCATCGCGGCTGTTCTCAGTGCTGGAGCCATGGCAGTATTTGTCGCCCTATGTATCGAAGTCATGGTGTTCTTGCGCAAGAATCGCCAAGCTCTGAGTGTGGGATGGGTGTTACTCAACGGCGTCGTCATTGGGCTGATGACCTTCGGCTTCATGTTCCTCTTCCCGGAATTTAGCCAATTGCCCATGCCCCTCATCCTTCTTGCTCTTGCCATCCGCCTTGTCACCAATGTCGTCTACGCCTATCTTGCGTGGATTGTGGCCCGCGCTCTACAAGGGGTCGGCATTGGAGAACTCGATTAAAGGCCCCGACATCAGGTGAAGATCACGCAGCTGGACTGTCACAGAGGCAGCACACGCCTATTCCACGGGCTTGACGTGGACTTTCCTCCCGGTTCCTACACGCTGATCTGCGGTGGGACGGGAACCGGGAAGAGTACCTTGGCTCTGATTCTGGCGGGAACTTTAACCCGAGGAGTCAGCGGAAGTTTGGATGCCCCAAAGGAGGGCGTAGCCGCAGTATGGCAAGACCCTGCCGCGCAAATGTGTGCGCCTACGGTACTTGACGAGGTTCGTCGCCCCCTTGACTACCACCTTGTTCCCGCTGACGAAGGCACCGCCCTGGCCCGAAAACTCCTTCAAACAGTGGCGCTTGAGCACATTGATCCAGGGCACGACCCCATGCGTCTATCGGGAGGAGAACAACAGCGCCTGGCCTTCGCGGCCGCGCACGCCCTGGGGGCGCCTGTCCTCGTCATTGACGAGGCCACCAGCCAGCTTGACCTCCAGTCCCGCGAAGCCCTCTTTGCCGCTATTGACAGCATAGAAGGCCTCACGATCGTCGCTATCGACCACAATGTTGAGGCCCACCTTGAGCGCGCCACGCGAATCATTGTCATGGGGAAGGGCGGGCGAATCCTCTACGATGGCGACACCTTGCCAGCCCACGCCCACCAGTGGGGAGTGCGCATGCCCGGCGCTTCCTTCCCCTCCTACCGGGCGAAGGCAGTACTGTCCGACAAACGGGTCGACTGCGGCCCACTCTCCATCCCCGTGGGAGCAATAGTGGCCTTAACGGGGCCAAACGGCGCGGGAAAAACCACCTTCCTCACCTCCCTCACCACCAATAAAACCCTTGTCCGAGCCGGCATAGCCTGGCTTCCTCAACGAGGCTCTCACCATCTCAGCGCAGACAGTGTTGCTGAAGAACTCGGCCACGGCGCAGCCGCTTTCACTGCGCAGGACTGCGGACTTGCTGGCCTCGAGACACGCCACCCGCTCACCCTCTCAGGTGGGCAACGCCAACGCCTCGCCGTGGCAGCAGCCCTAGGACGACAGGATATTCACGTGGCGCTACTTGACGAACCCTCCTACTCCCAAGACCACGAGGGCACGGAGCAGATGATCAATATGGTGACTCGCGACGCTAAACAGCGGGTCACCATTGTCGCCAGCCACGATGAGGCCTTCATCGAAGCAGTGGCAACCCACCGCTGCGAAATCCGCGAGGGAAAAATCGGTGAACTATGCCCGATCTGAGCCATCCTCGTACGTGGCTTCACCCATTAGTCACCGTGTGTATCCCACTGCCAGTGCTCATTATCGTCCTGCGTACCCAATCCTTGAGCTACATTCTGGCCATCATGATCTGTGTCCTCGTCTACGGCTTCCTGCTTCGCTGGCGATGGGCACTAAAAATGACCCTCAGCATCGCGGCTATAGCTGCCTTCCTTGCGCTCTCCCTGTCACTGTGGTTGCCGCAACAAGCTGCCATCACGCTGGCTCTACGGATGATCGCCATGCTGATCACACTGGCCGTGCCCTTCACCCTCGCAGATTGGCGCACCATCGCTGATAGCTGCGTGAAGTACCTGCGCCTTCCGTACCAGCTGGTGGATGTGGTGTCGATGGGCGATCGCTTCTTTGCCCTCATGCGCCGAGACCTCCAGGAGATCTCGACCCACATGAGGGTACGGGCACGCGGGTCCCGGCTACTCTACCTGAGGATGCTGCCAGCCGCCCTCATGCCAGTCCTCGTCGCTGCTTTTCGGCAGGCGGATACCACCGCCCTAGCCCTTGAGACACGAGGATTCTCCCGCCACCCCTACCGCACCACCCATTCGGCCCGCCCAATCACAGTACTTGACGTGCTGGTGCTCCTGGCTGCGTGGGCCGTCAGCATCGCGGGCCTGTGGGTTATGCCCGTGATCGCTCCCGCCTGGTGAGGTCAACGAGCAGACCACACACGGCAGCAAGAGCCACAGGGACCACCCACCCCAAGTGAATATCATGCAGGGGCACGGCGCTCAGGATCGGGGTCAACACGGCAGTCCCCACACCCAGCTCAGCCAGGGTGGTCGCGGCCGACCACACAACGGCCACGCCAACCGCCAGGCGGAAGGTCACAGGCAGCCTCGTCCACCGATTCACCACAGCACCAATGAGGGCCACGCTCATCAGCGTGATGGCAATGGGGTAGAGGAAACCAATGAGCGGCCCAGCAATCGCCAGCAGCGTGGGCAGGCCATGAATGGAGAAGGAAAACGCGATCACCGCGAAGCCCACCAGCCACACGTGGTAGCGCACCGCCGGAACAAGACGGTGAAAGAACTCCGAGCAGGCCGCCAGCAGGCCAACGGCCGTCGTCAAACAGGCTGCCAGAACCGTCATAGAAAACACGAACGCACCCGTGCTGCCCAGGGACTGGGCGGCCGCATCGGCCAAGAGAGCCGCGCCGTCAGTGTACTGGGCGGCATTGGGAATGGAACGGCCAATGAGGCCTAAGCCCACATACACCACGGAAAGGAAGCCACCGGCAATGAAAGCAGCTGTCACGGTCTGAGGAATGAGGTGGCGGCGACGCACAGCACCATTACCGCGCAGGGTGTTGACGACAATAATGCCAAAGGCCAAGGCCGCCACCGAATCCATGGTGAGGTAGCCCGAGAGGAGACCCGCAGCAATGGGCTGGGTGGCGTAGGTGTCCTGAGCGGGGGCAGGGGCGCCATCAAGGACCATGACCGAGCGGAGAATAAGAATCGCCAGGAAGAGCAGCAGGGTTGGGGTCAGCACCTTCCCCAAGGACTGAATGATCGTCCGCGGATTCCACGCGAGGACGCCGGCCACCGTGAAGAACACGCCACTAAACAGCACAGCCGAATTCAGTGAGTCGTAGGAAGCCAGAGGGACGAAGGATGTCGAATACGCGACAGCGCCCATACGTGGAAGGCCAAAGAATGCGCCAATCGACAGGTAGACCAGAACGGGAAAGAGCGCCCCAAAGACTCGACCCGCACGGCGGGAGAGGTCCGAAAGATCCGAGCCGGAAAAGGCGATGGCGACAATAGCGACGATGGGAAGGGCGACGCCGCCCAGCAAAAAGCCCACCATTGCCGGGGTGAAGGCTTCACCAGCGTAGGCGCCAATCATGGGAGGGAATATAAGGTTGCCCGCGCCGAAGAACATCGAAAAGAGCATGAGTGCTGTCGAGAGGACGACAATGCTGGTGCGGGAACGGTGGGACTGAGTTCCCTGGGTGGAGGTTGAGGCGGGCACGGGTTCCTTCTTTACAATCAGGCGCTACCGCGTCTTACGCAGGTGCGTGACGAGGCGGGAGTGAGGCGAGCAAAAACCCCGCCGGGGACGTCCCTGCGGGGTCTTGCATACGCTGAGGTGGTGGCGGTGCGAGATGCCCGCCACAGTCTGAATCAGATCGCGCGGACGACCTTGTCAGACTTCATGCACTTGGTGCACACATTGAGGCGCTTGGGGGTGCCACCCACCAGAGCGCGGATGCGCTGGATATTGGGGTTCCAACGGCGGTTGGTGCGCACGTGGGAGTGCGACACGCTCTTGCCGAAGCCCGGTCCCTTACCGCAGACGTCACACACGGCAGCCACGATCGTTCTCCTTGGTTCAAGTTTCTTTCGGTACCGCCCGAAGGCGGTGTCCAACGGCGATAATCCACCGAAGGCAACCACAGAAGAATAGCCGACAAAGGGACGCAAGTCCAAGTCATACGCACCTTTAGGGCGTGTCAAGTGGCACACATTGCGCAGGACTCGGAGAATTGCCTGAGAGGTTTTCTCTTGAAAAACCACGGTAATACCCTGAGCGACCTCGCATGAACGTGGGGCAGTGACCTATGATCCCGTGTTCGAGTCACAAGCGTTGAAGAACAAGGAGGCCCCGCCGTGTCATTGCGCGCGCACACCCTGGCAGCCGCGCTGCGTCTGGCAGCCGAAGAATCCGCCACCTTGCGCACCTTCATTGATGACCTCGACGGCTGGGATGGCAAAGACTGCGACACTGGAAGCAACGCCCATCACACCCTCGTTCACATGGCCGCCGCCCTCGAGGGCGCCACCGAGTACCTGTCCTTCGCCTCGGGCCTGGAACTCGCCATTGACGCAGGTATTACCTACGGCATGGGACACTGTGGTCAGCTTCTCAGCCTGCTCCTGTCCACCTGGCACCAGAGTATTGACGGGACTGACACCCTCCAACCCATCCACATTCGCGCCATGCTCAGTGCCGACCCGCGCCGCGCCGCCAGCGGCCACATGGAGCTCTCCCCGGCAATCCTGGCCGTCCTCGATGACGCCCGCACTGAACTCAATGCCCTGGGGGCGACCCTGCCCGACGGCGAGGACCTCGTTAATCTTTTTGCGGCGCAAACCCAATTCGGCCTCATCGAAGCGACCTCCACGACGACGGGCCGTATTGATCCGGGCGCCGCGATCCTCACGCTCCTGGCGACCTGCCTGGATAGTGCGGCGCGCGAGGATTACTCCCTGCTCGCGTCTTTTGCGCAGATGCTGGGCGATCTGGCAGCCTCCCCAAGCTCTCGGCCACCGCGTCCCGCTGTCCCTCATGAGCAGCGTGCCTTCACTGTTGACCTCGTGCTCTCTGGAGCGCACTCCGATGCTCAAGCCCTCTCAGAGCGACTGACCCTGCTGGGGGCCGCGCACTCCTACGTGGGGCGCGCTGACTTTTTTGGTTTGGGGGAGTGGCGTTTCCATATTGATACCTCCGCGCCTCTGGCTGCCCACCCGCGCACGGCAAATGTGCGGGCATTTACCGTCGCGGATGCGCGCCCCAATGAACTCATCGGTGTGGACACGCTCTCCGACGGCGTCACTCACCGCGGTGTGCGTCTGCTGGAACGCCGCCCTCTCAAGCGGGTTGAACGGGCGCATGTCATCGCCATGACGCAGGCTCCGGGGCTTGTTGAATACCTCGCGCAGGCCGGCGCCATCGTTGTCCTCACGCCCACGGTGGATGACGTGCCGATGATTGCCGCACTCGCCAGCGCCTCCTCAACGGGGGTGAGCCTTCTCCTGCCCTATGACGAGGCCAGCGCCGAGCTCGCCAACGCCGTGTGCGCCTACGCTGAGCGTCGCCGCAGCCCGCAGTCCGCCGCCCCTCACCCCGGGAGCGACGTCGCCGAAGGGAACGTCGCGCCGCGCATTATTGCGGGGGACAGCCGCTCGGACCTCGTTGCTCTCGCCCTCGCCCAAGCCTGCGGCACGATCTTCGTCCCCCAACCCGGCGGTCCGCAGGTCGGAGCGCAGGTGGAGTCCCTCCTACGTGAGGCCCAGCAGCACGCCCTCGTCTCGCAGCGCACGGTCCTCCTTTCCTCCCATTCCGCCCACGAGGTCGTCGCCGCCGTCGACGAGATCGGCGCCATGGAACCGCGCCAGTGGCGCATCCTTATTGGCAGCCACGAGGGGACGAATGTCGTCGCCCTCGTCAACCAGCTGCTCTCCCCCCGAGTGGGCGCCGTCCTTGACGTCATCGACGGGGGATTCACCGCAGAAAGCCAGCTTCAGGGCCTGCTGTGAATGTTCTCGACACGCCGCTGAATCTGCGCCTCCCCGCCGCCGTCGCTAAGAAATGCCGGGCTGCCGGGCTGCGCACCGTGGGAGACTTGCTGCATCACGCGCCGCGCCGCTATTACCACTGGGGCACCCTGACGGCTATGCGTTCCCTGCACCCGGGCGAGGATGTCAGTATTCTGGCGCGGGTCGTCTCCTCCACCCTGATTGCCAACCGTAATCGGGCAGGCGTGCGCCTGGAAGTCACACTCACCGACGGCTTTGACCAGATGACGGCCACCTTCTTCGGCGCCAATCAGTACAAGCTCATTCCCCACCAGCGTCTCCTCACCCCCGGCTCCACGCACCTCTTTGCCGGGAAGATCGGCGCCTACCGTGGTCGCCTGCAACTCACCCACCCCCAGTTTGAAGAGGCTATCGACGGCGATGAAGAGGCGGCGCGTGCCCGACAGGAGCGCCCGATTCCGATTTACCCCCTGGGGAAGGGCTTGACGCCCTGGGTGCTCAGCCGTGCGGTGGGCATGATCCTCGATGAGCTGGACGACGAGCAGATCCCAGACCTTGTCCCCGAGGAGATTCGCTCCGAGCATGATCTGCTCAGCCGCGCCCAGGCCTTGCGGCAGCTCCATCAGCCGGCCAGGGATGAAGACTACCAGGCTGCCAAACGCACCCTGGCCTGGCAAGAGGCCTTCGTGTTGCAGGCTGCCCTCGCCTACCGGCGGCGCACTCAGGAAGGCGACGAGGCTCCCGCCTGCCCGGCTGAAGGGGAGGGGAGTCGTGAGCTCCTCGCGCAGTTGCGTGCCCACCTGCCCTTCGCTCTCACGCCCTCCCAGGAGGACGCTTGGGAGCAGATCCGTGCTGATCTGGGGAAGCGCGCGCCCATGATGCGCCTGCTCCAAGGAGATGTTGGCTCGGGCAAGACCGTCATCGCCCTGCTGGCATTGGCCCAGGTCGTGGGCGCTGGTCATCAGGGGGCGCTCATGGTGCCCACGGAAGTGCTCGCCGAGCAGCACGCCGTGTCCTTGCGCGCTCTTCTGCCTCCCGAGTGTGACCTGACCATTGAGGTGTTGACGGGCGCGACGGCCCCTCGGGAGCGCGCGCGGATTCAGCAGGCCATGAGTGAGGGGGTGCCCATGATCGTGGTAGGCACTCACGCTCTGATTCAAGACAGCGTGGACTTTGCTGATCTGGCGCTCGTCATTGTCGATGAGCAGCACCGTTTCGGGGTAGCGCAGCGCGATCGCCTGCGGGAGCGCAGCCGCCAACGCGTCGGCGGCGACGCCGCCACCGCCGGGCCGCTGACCCCCCATCAATGTGTCATGACCGCCACCCCCATCCCCCGCACCATTGCGATGACGGTCTTTGGTGACCTGGAGGAAACCCGCATGATGGGCCTGCCGCCGGGGCGCACTCCTGTGGCAACGCACCTGGTGAGCGCCGAGAACACCCCGTGGTTGGAGCGCCTGTGGGCGCGTGCCCGTGAAGAAATTGACGCGGGAGGGCGCGTGTACGTGGTTTGCCCGCGTATTGACGCTGACGCGCCGGGTACCGCCTGCGCTGACGGTGACATTGGGGGCAGTGGGGATGAGTTCGTCAGTAATGTGGACGCCGAGGATGCCCTCTTTGACAGTGACGCCCTGGAGGAGGGCGCAGGAGTTGCGGACGCGCGCGCCCCGCAGCCTCCTCTCGCCGCCGTCATGGAGATGGCTCCCATGCTCGGCGCGCACCCCGCTTTGACGGGCGTGCCTCTGGGGACGCTGACGTCACGCACGCCCTCGGAAGAGAAAGTCGCCACCCTTGAGGCTTTCGCCTGCGGCACCGTCCCCCTACTGGTGGCGACAACCGTCATTGAGGTGGGCGTGAATGTCCCCGAAGCGACGATGATGATCATTCTTGATGCGCAGCAATTTGGCCTCTCGCAACTTCACCAGCTGCGCGGCCGCGTGGGCCGCTCTCACACGCCCTCCATCTGTGTGGCCGTCCACCGTGCGGGCTTGTCCCCGCAGAGCATGGCTCGACTGGAGGCCTTCGCGCAGACCACGGATGGTTTCGAGTTGGCTCGTGCGGACCTCAAACTTCGTCGCGAAGGAGACGTCCTCGGCGCTGGGCAAAGCGGGCGAGCCTCTGGCCTGCGTTTCCTGTCTGTCCTTCGTGACGAGGAGATCATTAGCCAGGCCCGCGCCGCCGCCCTCGCCTGCCTCAGTGGCAGCAGTAGCGCCACAGAATCCCTCAAGCGATATCCCGCTCTGCACCGAGAGGTCACTGTGATGCTTTCCGACGAGGCTGCGTGGATGGAACGGGTCTAGAACGCCTACCATGAGGGCATGACCCGAATTGTTGCTGGACGCGCGGGTGGGCGCCCGCTGAAAGTGCCCGCGAAGGGCACGCGCCCGACCTCTGAACGTGTGCGTGAGGCCCTTTTCTCCCGGCTCGACCACATGGGCATCCTCACGGGGGCGGCCGTCCTCGACCTGTATGCGGGCAGCGGCGCGCTGGGAATGGAAGCCCTTTCACGAGGCGCCCGCCGCGCCACCTTCGTGGAAAAGTCGCGTCCGGCGACCACCATTATTAAGTCCAACCTCCACGCAACAGATCTGGCCGCCCTCGGTAGCGTGGTCTGCGCCGATGTGAGCACCTACATCACCCACAAAGAAGGCGCCTCCCTCAGTGGCGACTACGACGTCATCTTCATTGACCCGCCCTATGACATGGCGGCAACTGATCTCAATAAGGTACTTGCTCACCTTGGCCCGTGGATGCATCCCGACACCCTCGTCATTGTTGAGGCCTCCTCACGCGCCCCCGAACCCGCATGGCCCACCGATCTCGTTCTCGAAGAACGCCGCGCTTATGGCGAAACCATCATGTGGTTCGCCGGGCCGCCCGTGCTTGCCAGCGACGACGCGGAAAACACCTCACACGATGATGTCGCAGCCGCCGAAAAGACGGAGGAATGAGCAACATGAGCGGACTTTGTGAAGAAGCCCGGGGCAAGGTCTCACCTCGGCGAGCCGTATTCCCAGGCTCCTTTGACCCCTTCACCCTGGGCCACTACGACCTCGTCGCCCGCGCGGGCGTCCTCGTCGACGAACTCATCGTCGCCGTCGGCGTCAACCACGCGAAAACGCCGCTCTACTCGCCCGAAGAGCGCCGGGATATGATCCTGCGCGCCACCGCCGACCTGCCCCACGTGCGGGTCGAGATCATGCGCACGCCCCTCGTGGACTTCTGCGCCAAACACGCCACCGCCCTCGTCATCAAAGGCGTGCGCGACGCTGCTGATGCCGCCAATGAGGCCACCCAAGCGACCATCAACCGCGAGCTTGGCGGCGTCGAAACGATCTTCCTTCCCACTCGCCCGGAACTCGCGCACGTCTCCTCATCGGTGGTACGCGAATTATTGCGATGGGGAATGGACCATTCACGGTATGTTCCTGCCGAAGTCGCAGCATTCATACGGGACAATAGAGGTGGACAATCAGGCGGCCACTGACCAGCAGCACACTCCGGGGAGGACACCATGACAGACAGCGTTGAGAACACCGACACCTACGAACATGCCTCCACCTACGAGGACGCACAATGGGAAGAGCAGGCCGTCTACGGCCCCTCCACGGTGATCGCCATCTTGGATCAGATTGAAGATCTTGTTGAAGAGGCGCGCGCCGTTCCCCTGTCAGCCTCCGTCATGGTGAATAAGGCTGAACTCATTGACCTTCTCGAACAGGCTCGCGAGGCCCTGCCCGAAGACCTCGTTGCCGCTGACGCCGTTGTTGCCGACGCTGACGCGGTGCTCGGCCGCGCCGACTCCGCCGCAGAAGTGACCATCGCTGAAGCAAATTCGCGTGCCCGCGCCACCATTGATGAGGCCCGCGAGAAAGCCCAGCAGCTGGTCGGTGACGCCGGCGAACGCGCCGAACGTATGGTGGAACGCGCGCAGGAGGACGCCGAGGCGACCATCGCCCAGGCTCGCGCGGAAGCCGAGGCGATCCTCACCGACGCAAATGCTCAAGCCGAGCGCCTCATCGCCTCGGAAAACATCAGCCAGCTCGCCCAGGAGCGTGCCCGCGAGATCGTCGCGGAGGCACGCCACCAGGAGGCCCAGTTGCGTCGAGGAGCCGATGAGTATGCGGCGAAGAGTTTGACGGAACTGTCCCAACTTCTCCATGATCTTCAGCGGCGCACTGACGCCGGACGCCGAGCCATTGCCGAAAGAAGCGGCATCGACCGAACGGATATCAGCATCGATGAGTGATTCCCTGCACCTGTCCCTAGTGGAGCTGCCCCGCCAGCTCGGATCCACCCTCACTCGGGAACTCACCTGGGTGGTTCCCGAGGATTGTGGCACCTCCTCCATGAGGGTTGAACCCGGCACCGAGCTGCCCATCGATGTCACCTTGACCTCCGTTGACGACGGCGTCCTTGTCCAGCTTTCCACCGACATTGAATTGCTTGGTGAATGTGTGCGTTGCCTTGATCCGGTCCGTCGTGAACACGCCATCGACACAGCAGAAGTCTTTTTCGAGCCTGAAGCGGCGGCGCGTTTCGCGGCAGAAGCGGGCGAGGATGAAGAAGCTGACGACCTGCTGGTCATTGATCGTCGGAACAGTATCGATATTGAGCCCCTCTTGAGGGACTCGATCATCACTCTCGTTGACGAGCGTCCCCTGTGCTCTGAGGATTGCGAGGGCCTGTGCCAAGATTGCGGGGAACGGTGGGCTGATTTGCCTGAGGATCACGCTCACGAGGTGATCGACCCCCGTCTGGCGGGCCTGGCAGCCCTCCTGGATTCGGGCCTTCTTCGTGACGGGGACTCCAGTGATCAGACCGAGGGTGAGGCCCGCTAGTGGCAAAACGCTCGAAACTTCCCCAACCCCCTGCAGAAGACCTCAACGCCCTCATGGAAGTGTGGGGCGCGGATCTGCCTGAGGAGCTGCTCCGCCTTGCCCTCACGCATCGCTCGTATGCCAACGAGGCTGGCGGCTTGCCCAATAATGAGCGCCTCGAATTCCTTGGGGACTCGGTGCTGTCCATTGTTATCGCTGAGCGCCTCTTTCATGATTACCCCAAGTGCTCTGAGTCGGAACTGTCGAGGATGCGCGCGGCGACAGTGTCGCAAACCCCTCTGGCGCAGGCCGCCCGCACTCTCGGCTTGGGTGACTATATCTTCCTGGGGAAGGGGGAGCACCTCTCCGGTGGCCGCACGAAAGCCTCGATTCTTTCGGACACCTTCGAGGCATTGCTTGGCGCGACCTACCTCACCCACGGTTTCGAGGTTGCTCAAAGGGTGATCCTTACCCACCTGGCACCCATGCTTGATCAGGCCTTCGTGCGTGGTCAGACGCAGGATTGGAAGACGAGCCTTATTGAGTACGCTCGCTCCCAGGGGTGGGGGGATGTTTCTTATGTGGTGACGGGCGATGGCCCCGACCATATGCGGACCTTCACCGCGCAGGTCTTCATTGAAGGCTGCGAGGGCGTGCAGGGGATGGCCCTGGATACATCCAAGAAACACGCTGAAAACCTCGCTGCCCGTGCAGCTTTGCTAGCGTTAGAGCCAGACTTTATTCGTCCCGAGTAGCCCCCGAGGGCGCGGGTGTGTAATGAGAAGGGAGACATTCACTCCATGACTAATATTCGTGTCATGATCGTTGACGATCATGAGATTGTCCGCCGAGGAATCGCTGAGATTGTCGATCGCGCTGATGGTCTGGAAGTTGTTGCCGAGGCTGGCACTGTCGCCGACGCCCTGCGCCGCGCTGACCTTGTCCGCCCCGACGTGATCCTTGTTGATCTGCAGCTTCCTGACGGCACCGGCATTGACATTATGGAAAAGCTTGGTCAAAGCCTGCCTGAGGTTTTGCCCATTGTCTTGACCTCCTTTGATGATGATGGCGCTCTGGCGGAGTCCCTCGAAAAGGGCGCGCGCGCCTACGTCCTCAAGACCGTGCGTGGGGCTGAGATCACTGACGTCATTAAGGCGGTGGCCGCAGGCCGCGTCCTGCTTGATGAGCGCACGGTGACGCGCCGTCGCGCTGACCATGATGATCCCACGGCTGATCTGACCCCCTCGGAGCGTAAGGTGCTTGACCTCATTGGTGATGGTCTGTCGAATCGTGAGATTGGTGAGAAGCTGGGTGTTGCGGAAAAGACCGTGAAGAACCACATCACCTCCTTGCTCTCGAAGATGGGTCTTCAGCGCCGCACGCAGGTTGCTGCGTGGGTGGCTGGCCAGCGAGCTGCAGCTTGGAGAAACTAAATAGAACACTATTTAAATCGGGCTCTTCCTTCTGCGATAGAAGGAAGAGCCCGATTTCTGTGTGGGGTAATGAATATTTGTCAGGTTGTCAGACAAAAATGCTTGAGAAACGACTGGAAGAATGCCTAAAGTTTGATTACAGCTCTCAATGACGAGAGCTGAGGACACTGGCGTCCTCAATTTTCCTGAAAGGATAGCGATCGATGAGACGATCGATACTCGGGGGCTTAACAGCCCTTGCGGTTGCTATCGCGTCAATCGGTGTGACAGCCCCTGCCTCTGCCGACCCCATCACAACAGACAATGTGATCGGTATTCCAGCAGCTGTCGACTATGACGCAAGCGAACGCATCGCAAATTGGCAGAAACTACAGTTTGGCCTCTTCATGCACTGGGGCGTCTACTCCATGTACGAAGGCGTCTACAAGGGACAGCCCCAGGGCACCGGCTATCCCGAACAAATCAAGGCATGGAAGAACATCCCAACGCCTGAATATCTGGAAACAGCCGCCCGCATGACCGCAGAGAATTGGGATGCCGCCCGGATCTGCGAGGTCGCAAAGAACACCGGCATGAAATACGTCATGATTACCACAAAGCATCATGACGGCTTCGCCATGTGGGATACGAAGACCACCGACTACAACGTCGTCAAGAAAACGGCCTTCGCCAAAGATCCCATGAAGCAGCTCGCTGACGAGTGCGGAAAACAAGGCATTAAGCTCGCCTTCTACTTCTCCATCATCGACTGGACGAAGCACGATGCTGAGCCTTACTCAAACCTCAACCCCATCCCTGAGAGCATGATGCCCTACATTAAGGCACAGCTCGACGAACTCATGACCGGATATGGCCCCATCGCCGAACTCTGGTTCGACATGGGCGCACCAACCGCAGACCAATCGCAACGCATGGCCGACTGGGTGCGCGCGCATCAGCCCAACACAACCGTGGTCAACTCTCGCGTGTGGAATGACAAGGGCGACTTCGAAGTTGGCGGTGACAACAACGTCCCGACAGACTTCCGCATGGGCCCATGGGAATCCATTTTGTCGATCTTCCCAATGTGCTGGTCCTACTGCTCAACCTACAAAGCTCCCCGCACGCCAGACAGGCTGCCACGAAAGATCGAGAGCACCATTCGAAACCTCATCACAGTCATCGCAGGCGGCGGCCAATTCGCCTTCAATATTGGCCCCAAGGGCGATGGCTCCATCGATCCCTACGATCAGAAAGTCCTTGAGGGGATCGGGACATGGATGAAACGTCATCCGGATGCCATCACCGGCGCTCGACCCACATGGATTCCCGCACAGAGCTGGGGTCGTATCACCACCAAGGGCAACGCCCTCTTCCTCTTCCCCAATGAGTGGCGCGCCGGAAGCACGCTGACTATTCCTGGAGTATCCACCCGCGTGACAAGTGTCAGCGTTGACGGAACAGAACGCACCCTGCCCTTCACTCAAGAGGGGACAAGCATTACGGTGACGATGCAGGGCGACAATCCCGAAGCAAACCTCATCCACGGCGCTTCACCCATCCCCGTCATCAAGGTCAACTTCGATTCAACGCCCCGCCTGGTGCCCGCGCAAACCGCTGAACTCACCAACGGTATTGGTGAGGCTCAAGCCGTGCCAATTCGCGGCGCGAAAGCCTTCGGCAACGTCGCTTACGATGCCTTCGTTCTTGACCGTTCCGGCAAGGTGTACAAGGAGGTTGAACTCGACTTCAAGGTGACAGGCGCCAACCCGACCGGCCAGTACAAGCTCACCGTCGGAGAGACCAGCGTTGTCGTCACAGGAGCCGAACTCAATAGCGGAGCAATCTCGCACGGTTTCACCCTTGCACCCAATACCGTCACTCGTATTCGGTTGCAGTACGCGAATCCGCGCTACTACGCCGATGGACTCGATGCCAATGTCCAAAGTGTTGCGATCGAAGCATCGGAAAATCCAGGTGAGAACAAGGCCCCCGTATTCATCAGCCAACCTGAGGACACAACGGTCGAAGTCGGCTCACCAGTGATGTTCTCTGCAGCAGCGAAGGCACGTCCTCACGCCACCTACCAGTGGTACAGGAAAGCGAGCGCTGATGCCGAAGGCACAGCAATCCCCGATGCCACATCCGCCACCTACAGCTTGACTGCTCAAGACGCTGACAATGGAGCGATTTTCTACGTCGTTGCCACGAACGCGGCAGGGCAGGCACAATCGCGCGAAGCGACATTGACGGTCACCCCCATGAACCCCAATATCGCTGAAGGAAAGGAAGCCACCCAGATTTCCACCGGATGGGGTGGACGTCCTTCTCGCGCGGTTGATGGCAACACGGATGGCGTGTGGGACAACGGTTCAGTGACTCACACCCGCGATGGCTCAACCAACCCATGGTGGCAAGTGGATCTGGGTGAGGACTTCTCGATCAAGACAGTGAAGGTCTGGAACCGCTCGAATCAGGATCGCTGCGGTATCGTCACGTGTGACACGCGCCTGCGCGACTTCTACGTCATCGTCTCTGCCAACAACTTGGACAGCGCCAACGATATCGCCGAGATTGAAAAGCGTGACGGCGTGCGTGTCATCAAGGTTGAAGGCACGGGCGGATTCCCCTCCGAAGTCGACTTTGAAGGAACCGAAGGCCGTTTCGTTCGTGTGCTGCTCCCCGGTGAAGAACCCCTGTCTTTGGCTGAAGTGGAGGTCGCAGGCGAACGAGCCGCAGTTGCTCCGACGATCTCACCCATCGAGGTCAGAGCTGAGAAAGACGACGCTTTTGATGCTGCAGGCGATGGGGCAAGCCGCACGATCACAGTCGATCCGAATACGGAGCTCTTCTTTGTCGTCCAAGTTGGCGGAAAGCCTGAGCCTGACATTCAATGGCAGAGCATGGCAAGGGACGCTGACGAATGGACAGACCTCGAGGATGAGAATCAGGACACCTACTCCAAGGTCATTACCGAAGCTGACGAGGGACTGAGGATCCGCGCAGCCGCAGCAAATAAGATCGATGCGGTAATCAGTGGGGAAATCATCATCGCTCTGCGTGAAAAACAACCTGAAAAGAAGGTTGAGATCACGGTCTCTGCACAGAGACCTCAGCAGGGCAGCGAGGTGACCTTCACCGCGACAAATCTGACGCCCGGCAAGGAAGCAACCTTCACTGTTGCCTCCGGTCCCGTGACCGCTGGGACCGCTATGGTGACAGAGTCGGGCACAGCTGAGTTGACCTGGACAGTGCCTACCGATTTTGCGACTGGTCCGCACTCCCTGACCGTCAGCGATACGGAAGGGAAGAGCGGAGCGGCGACCTTCGAGGTAGTCGCTCGACCATCAACCCCAACGCCGCCGACTCCTCCCAACGTCCCCGAAAAGCCGACCGTGACGCTGTCGGGCGCCCCTATCCAGGGCGGCTCGCTGAGCATTGAAGCCAGCGGATTCGCCCCCGAAGAGGAGGTGACCCTGGAGGTCCACTCCGACCCGCTGGTTCTTGGCACGATCAAGGCAGATAACAAGGGCGTTGTGCGTTTCACCTGGAAGATTCCTGCAGACTTCCCCAAGGGAACACACACGCTCCACGCCATCGGTGCCACCAAACGTGCTGAGGTTTCCTTCACCATGGCAGGCAAGCCCTCCCAACCTCAGAAGGATCCCCAGAAGGACACCAAGCCTGATCGGACCATTCCCGGTGCGAAGACCCCCACACCGTCAGGAAAGGTCGTTCCAAAGAACGACCGCCTGGCCAAGACCGGTAGTGACGTGTCTGGACTACTTGCCATGATGGGTGCCCTCGGATGTGTGGGAGCCCTGGCAATCCGGAGCCGTAAGCGCTCATAAGCGGGCGGCCTTAGCACACGCTGGGCTCACGTATAGGGTTCCAACCTTGTGTGAGCCTCATCCATAGCGGTGGGGGCGGAACAACAGTTCCGCCCCCACCGCACGTTCACATGGCTCCTATCCTCGCCAGGAGCCGCAGTACTTAGGTCAGGGGGACACGCCAGTTAATCTGCGTGCCCTTGTCGTCAATACCCGCCGAGAGATGGAAGGTACCCCCGTGACGGCGGGCTCTTTCTTGCATATTGGCCAGGCCCGAATTGCGCGTGCGATTGGGGTCCATGCCCACTCCGTCATCAGCGACGCGGCAACTCACCGAGCCAGCCCCGCAAATGCCACGCACCTCAACAGTGACCGACCCTGCGGTGGCTTTCGCGTGGCGGGCAATATTGGACAGGCCCTCGCGCACGATGGCGACCATGTCATCACTGATATCGGGTGCGATCCGATTCTGAAGATCCTCAATGAGAGCATCCTCTTCCTCCTCGACCTCATTAATGAGGCGCTCATCCAAGGAAATCACCAGGGAAGGAGCAAAGCCCAAGAAGGAGCGCGACAGGGAGGTTTCGCGGCGAATACGCTCCACCAGCCCCGCACTCCTGTCAGGTTCACGCAGGTCGTGGACGATCGCACGGATCTGGCGGACAGCCTCGTCAACGGAGGCCAAAGACTCATCGAGGGAGGCCATGATCCCCTCCCGCTCAAGCTCTCCACTGGCGACCCTCTGCTTCGTGGCATCAAGCTGCATGCCGGCAGCAAAGAGCTGCTGAATCGCGAAATCATGCAGGTCACGGCCAATACGGTCGCGCTCATCGAGCAGGGCGGCAACGTCCTCGGCGTGACGGGCCGAGGCCAATTCCAAGGCCAGGGTCGCTTGCGAGGCCAAGGACTCAGCCAAGGGCAGGTCCGAGGACTCAAACTCCGGTGCCCCCGCCTTACGGAAGAGGATGAGCACACCCGAGGACTGGCCGCGCGAACGTAATGGCGCATATAGGGCAGGTCCGAACTCGCTGAGCTGCTTGAGACGCATTGTCTGAGCCCGCGCCATCGAATCCACGATCATGCCCGTCCCCTCGTTGAGCACCGACATGGCGCGCCCCTCGGGAGGGAAAACCAAGCCAAGCAGGCGGTCGGCATGGTAGCCGTCCGTGATCTCCGCAGCCCAGGTGTCGCCCACGGAGGGCAGGACAATAATCGCCGTGTCGGCGTCCGCCACAGCGCGCACGGTCTGGGCGATGAGCTCCAGGGCTTCTTCCTCGTCAGCGCCCTCCAACATCGTGGTCGTCAGCGACTGCGAGGCAGCAATCCAGCGTTCGCGGGTGCGAGCCTGTGAATACAACTGGGCGTTCTCCACGGCCACACCCACCGCATTGGCCAGGGCACTGATGAGGGAAATATCGGTCTCATCGAAACCACCGAGCTTATCGGTGAGGTAGAGCAGACCATAGACCTGATCGTGCAGGGGTACGGGCACACCCAGGAAGTTCGCAATAGGAGCATACCCGGCGGTGTGTGTCACCGTATTGGCAATGAACGCGCCATCGGTGGGGATTGAACGCACCAGCGTCGGGTCGATCGGCAGGGGAGAGAGTGCTCCCGCGTCGGGAATGACGTGCTCAATGAGGTCAGCGGTCCCACCCCAGGTATCCAGGACAACGAGGGCGCCGCGCCGAGCTCGGGTCAGGCGGCAAGCTTGCTGAACGAAGTTTTGCAGCGCCGCCGACACCTGCAGATTGGAGGTGAGGTCAAGGGCGGCTTCAAGCAGGCGGTAATCCGTGCGGTCGGGTGCCATTATGCCTCCTGTTCTCGCGCCCAACGGTACGCCGCTGAACGCTCGTAGAGTTCGTCATGCGTGCCCGCATCGCTCACCCGCGCGGGCTGGCCCTCCTCGCCGGGCGCAAAAACCATCACAGTGTCGGCAGCATCCAGGGCGGACAGGCGATGGGAGACAATGAGGATTCCTCGCTCATCCGTGCGGCTGCGCTCAAAGAGAGAGCGCATGAGCGCATCAGCCATCTGCGGATCCAGGTGCTCACTAGCCTCATCCAAGACCAGCAGGGGAGAGGGTGCCGCCAAGGCGCGAGCCATGAGCAGGCGGCGTCGCTCGCCGCCAGAAACAGTGGTGCCACCCGACCCCAGCAGGGTCTCCAAACCGGAGGGGAGCTCTGCCACCCACTGGGCCAAGCCTACCGAGCGCAGGAGCTCCCGGGCGTCAGCCTCGTCCAAGGAGGGATTGGCAACACGAAGGTTCTCAATGACGGTGGTGGCAAAGACGTGGGCGTCCTCGGCGGTCATGGTCAGGCGCTCCGTCATGGCCTCACGCTCGGCCCCCCACACGTCCACGCCATCAATGGTGAGGGACCCCGCGCGCGGGGGAATCATGCCAGCGAGGGTGAAGAGCAGGGTTGTCTTGCCCACGCCGGAGGGACCAACGATGGCGATGGCGGAGCCTGGGGCCAAGCGCAGGGAGATTCCCTCGGCGACAAGCGGGCCGCCCGGCCAGCCGATGGCCAGGTCTCGGGCCTCCAGAACAGGGCCGCCCGGAGTGTCCGGGATCGGGTGGGTGGCGATGAGGTCATCCTCGCCCAGGAGTTCATCGATACGCACGGCAGCACCCGCTGAACGCACCAGCTGCACGGCGGCGGGGGCGAGCTCAGCGGTGCCCTCAAAGGCCGCAAGGGGGGTCAGGGCGAGGACCGCGAGGGACACGGCAGCGATCTGACCGCCTACAGTGTCTGGAATACCCACGAGGAGCGCACCCACCACAGCCATGCCCATGGCCACGCGGTCAATCCCGGCGGCCACACCGGCAACCTGCCCAGCAGCGCGTGTCGCGCGATTAATCTCCGCCTCCTGCGCGGCCAGCTGGGCGTGAACACGGGGGAGCTTGCCTGAGATCGCCAATTCGGAGGCGCCCTCCATGACGCTCAGCACCGTTTCCGACATACGGGTGCGGGCCTCCTGCGTGGAGAGTTCAGCAATGCGGGAGCTACGCATGGTGATGAGCGGCGCGACAACGCCGGACACCAGCAGGCACAGGGCCAGGATGAGGCCAGCAGCGGGGGAGATGAGGCTGATCCCCACGACGGTGCCAGCCCCGACAAGGGTCGCAACAACCGTGGGAAGCAGGGCCTTGACGACGAAATCACCAACGGCATCAACATCGGCGCCGGTGCGGGCCAACAGGTCGCCGCGTTGAAGTTGAGCCACACGATTGACGGGGCCATGAGCGAGGATGCTGTAGAGCGAGTAGCGAAGGGAGTCCATCCCCGCCAGCGCTACCTTGTGGCTGGCCAGGCGCTGCAGGTAGCGCATGAGGGCACGCAGCACACCAAACATGCGCACAGAGGTGGCGGCCACCGTCAGGTAGAGCACCGGCGGATGCTGGGAGGCGCGGGCAATGAGCCACGCCGAGGTCGCTGCTAGCGCAATAGAAGAGCCCAAGCCGACGACGCCCAGGAGGACCGAGAGGGCAAAACCCCTGCGGTCAACGTCAAGGAGGTTTAGGACACGCCCGAGGGCCCTACGTTCAGTGGGGGTGAGGAAAAGGGTCATTGTTCCTCCCTCAGGGGAGCAGTGGGAGCCTGGACAGCGGAAGGGGGAGTGTCCTCAGCGGGTTCTTCCAGCAGGGCATCGTCAAGGAAGCTAGGCAGGGTGACCTCGAGGGAGTCAAGAGTGTCAACGGGGGTGAGGATCGGGTAGCGCTCAATGTCCTTCGGGCTTGCCACTGCGCGACGAACTGGGATCACCTGGTCGGCCAGGGCCAGCATAGCGCTGCGGTGAGCAATGACGACCACCGTGGAGCCAGCCTCCTTGAGAGCTGCAACAGCGCGGGTGACGGCCTCTTCAGACAGGGCATCCAGGTGTGCGGTGGGCTCGTCCAACACCACCAGGGGGGCGTGGGCGAGGAAGGCTTCCATGAGGGCAAGGCGTTGACGCTGGCCAACGGACAGGCCCAGGCCACCGCTTCCAATGCGGGTCTCCCAGCCCTGGGGTAGTGCGGCGAGGACCTCGTCAAAGGTCGTCATCTGGGCCGCGTGGGCGAGCTCCTCATCGCTGGCCGAGGGCAGGTTATCACGCAGCGTGCCCGCAACAAGAGTGGGGGACTGGGGAATCCACATGACCTGCTCCCAGAAGGATTCCGGGGCAACGTCGGCCAGGTCAATACTGCCGTCTGCACTGCGCAGGAGAATGCGACCCTCCGTCGGGCGCTCCAGGGCGAGCAAACACATGGCCGTGGTGGTCTTACCGGAGCCGGAGTCTCCCTGGAGGGCGACGATGGTTCCAGGCTCGATGCTCGCATGGAGATTGCGGGGCGCCCAGGCTCCGCGGGCGGCGACGCTCAGGTCCACACAGTCGATGCGGCACTGAGCGAGGCTGGGTGCGGGGGTGGCGCTGCGGGGAGCCTCGTCCTGCTCCAAAATGGCGAAGGCCGCGTTCGCTGCGGCCACACCATTGGCGGAGGCGTGGAATTGAGCGCCCACCTGGCGGAGGGGTTCGAAGACCTCCGGGGCGAGCATGATGACGGCCAGGCCGGTCACGAGGCTGACGGATCCGCCCACGAGGCGCATACCGACCTCTACGGCCACGAGAGCCACGGAGAGGGTCGCGAGGAATTCCAGTGCGCCACCCGACAGGAAGGCGATCCGCAAGGTGGCCATAGTGGCCTTCGTATTGGCAGAACCCAGGTCTTTAAGGTGCGCGTTGGGACCCTTTTCGCGGCCGAGAGCGCGCAGGGTGGGCAGTCCCGACATGAGGTCAAGGAGTTGCGCACCGAGGCGTTCCATGGCGGCGAGCTTAATGGCCGTCGAATCCTGAGTGAAACGCCCAATGAGGATCATAAAGATGGGGATCAGTGGGATCGTCAGCGCCGCAATGAGGGCCGACCAGAAGTCCAGGAGGAGGATGGTGAACAGGGCCAGGGGCGTCACCGTGGACACGAGCACCAGTTGGGGCAGGAATTTCACGAAGTAGGGGGCGAGGTCGTCCAGCCCGCGGCTGATGAGCGTGGCGGCCTCGGCGCCGTTGCGCGCACGCCAGCGCGGGCCAAGAGCTTCAGCTTTACGGACGAGGGCGTCGCGCAGTTCCCCGATGGCCTGTTCGGCAGCGCGGTGCCCCATTGCTTCACGCAGGGCCACGAGGCCACCGCGCACGAGGACAATGGCGACAAGGATGAGGAGCCAATGCGTGACATCACTGAGCGTGGCATGTCCGGTGACGACGGGGGAGACCGCCGCTGAAATGACGAGGGCTTGGGCGATGACCAGGGCGGCGGTGAGGAAACCTATGGCCGAGATGGCGATGATGTGCCGCCGGGCCGAGTGGGCATAGCGGAGCAATCGGGGATCAAAAGGACGCACCGTCCAATTGTGCCTGTTTTTTCACAGGCATGCCTACACGTGTCATGGGGTGCGGGCGGAGAAAACACGGGGGCGTGGCTGACAGTGTCAGCCACGCCCCCGTGTTGAGGTCTGATCGGAGGATCAGGCGTCGGTGCTGGTCAGGAAGTTGTGACCGAGGCGGATCTTCGTGGGAAGAAGACCGGCGTTGGTGTCAACATCGTTGACCGACACGCGGTGACGGAACACCCAGTAGGACCAGACGGTGTAGGCCAGGACGACGGGCACGAAGCACACGGCGACGACGGTCATCACGGTCAGGGTCGAGGAGGTGGAGGAGGCCTGCTCAATGGTGAGCGAGTATGCCGGGTCGATGCTGGACTTCATGACGGCAGGAGCCATCGCGGAGAAGATCCAGGCAACGGCAGAGGCAATTGCCAGTGCCGAGAAGGTGAAGGCCTTGCCCTCGGAGCGCATGGCCTTCTGAGAGAAGGCAGCCGAGGCGATGAGGGACAGAGCGGCGATCACGAGGGGGATCCACGCAAGGAGGTTCTCGGAGTAGGCCAGCTGACCCCACAGGACCCACACGGCTGCCAAAACGGTGGCAACGATGGAGGCTGCGGGAGCAATGTCGTTGGAACGCTTGCGGACGGCGCCCTCGGTCTTGAGAGCGAGGAACTGCGCGCCGTGGGCGAAGCAGATGGCGACAACAACCAGACCACCCACCAGGGTGAAGGGGGTCAGGAGGGAGAAGAAGCCGCCGGTGAGCTGGTGTGCAGCGTTGTTGAGGTTGGCGGCAACCTCAGCGGGTGCCACAACCTGGCCAGCACGGTCAACGACCTCGATCTGCATGCCCTGAACGAGGTTGGCGAAGGCAACACCAAGCAGCAGGGGCACGCCGTAGGCGGCGGCGGTGTGCATGGTGTCCCAGGTGGAACGCCACTTTGCGGTGGCGATCTTGGAACGCCATTCGAGGGCCGAGATACGCAGGATGAGCAGGACCAGGATCACGAAGAGAGCCAGGTACATGCCTGAGAACATGGTGGCGTACCATTCGGGGAATGCCGCGAAGGTTGCGCCGCCAGCGGTGAGCAGCCACACCTCATTGCCATCCCAGTGGGGGCCAATGGTGCGGGTTGCTTGGGTGCGTTCGCGGTCGTCCTTGGCGACGACGGGCAGGAGCATACCCACACCGAAGTCGAAGCCTTCAAGGACGAGGTAACCGGTCCACAGGACGGCGATGAGGATGAACCACAGGATGCCCAGAGTCATCAGAGTGTCTCCTTCTCTCAGTAGCCAAAGGTGAGAGCGCCGCCCTTGGCGGAGTCATCACCCTTGTTATCGGTGGACACGTGAATACCCTCAAGTGCGTAGCGCTTGATGAGCTTGAACCAGATCACGCCCAGGATGCCGTAGAGGACGGTGAAGGCGATCATCGTGAAGAGGATCTGCCAGGCGGGGACGTGGGTGGAGACAGCAATGTCGGTCATCATCAGGACCGATGCGACGGGGTCGCCATTGGCCAGGGCGTTGAGGTTAGGGTGAACAACCCAGGGCTGGCGGCCCATTTCGGTGAAGATCCAGCCGAAGGAGGCGGCAACGAAGGGCATCGGGATGGTGAGGATGGCGAACTTGCCGAGCAGCGACGAGGTCGGTACCGCGCCCTTACGCATTGCCCACAGGGCCCAGACGGCCAGCAGTGCGGAGAAGCCTCCGAAACCGATCATCAGGCGGAAGGACCAGAAGGTCGCCATCTGCGGGGGACGGAAGTCGTACTTGGAGGCGTCACCGTAGGTGTTGACGAAGTCCTCGTTGCTGTTGAGCAGTTCGACCATGCGTGCCTGCTCGTCAGCGACACCGGCGACGGTGGCGTTGAAGTCATCGTGGGACATGAAGGCGGCAACGCCGGGGATCTGGATGAACTTGGTGGGCTCGTAGGAACCGTCCAGGGGGCATTCGCCGAACTGAGCGACGGTGAAGGCTGCGCCTGCAGTGTCGACGCAGATACCTTCAGCGGCAGCCATCTTCATGGGCTGGATCTCAACGAGTTCCTGGCCCTGGAAGTGGCCGGTGCCTGCGGTGCCCAGGCCGCCGATGATGGTGGCAATGAGGCCGAACTTGGCGAGGGGACGCCAGATTTCGCGGGCTTCCTTCATGCCAGCTTCGCCGCCTTCCCGGGCTGCGCGGGTCATCCACCAGATAGCCAGGCCGGCAACGAAGGTGCCTGCCACCATCCATGCGGAGGTGATGACGTGGGTGAACTCCCAGAAGAGGACGGGGTTGAGGACAACCTGGAGGAAGCCGTTGACGCCATCAAGTTCGGCGCGGCCGGTCTCAGGGTTGAAGACAGCGCCGACAGGGTGCTGCATCCAGGAGTTGGCGCCGAGGATCCAGAGTGCGGAAACGGAGGTGCCAATGGCGACGAGCCAGATGGAAGCCAGGTGCATGGCCTTGGGCAGGCGACCCCAACCGAAGATCCACAGGCCCAGGAAGGTGGACTCAAGGAAGAAGGCCAGGAGGGCTTCGACGGCCAGGGGGGCGCCGAAGATGTCGCCAACGAAGCGGGAGTATTCGGACCAGTTCATGCCGAACTGGAACTCCTGCACGATACCGGTGGCAACGCCGAGTGCGAAGTTAATAAGGAGCAACTTGCCAAAGAAGCGGGTTGCTTGGAGCCATTCTTGCTTGCCGGTCTTATGCCAGATGGTTTGCATGATCGCAACCAGCAGCGACAAGCCGATGGTCAGTGGGACGAGGATAAAGTGGTAGACGGTGGTGATACCGAACTGCCAACGCCCCAGCGTCAGCGCATCAAGCGCTGCCGGAACGAGTTCCATGTGCTCGCCTTTCCGGATGATGGGTGGACAAGGACAACGCCAGGGGACAGAGGGGATCTATCATCCTGACATCTTGTCAAGAAGCCTAGTCCAAAGTCCTATCCGGAGAACAGTTAATAGGGCGGGTCTTTCTGATTTCGTGACATACTTGCGCGCGCGTGTCAGGTTGCTCTCTTTTTTCTTGAGAAAACGCGCAATTCTGTCATCTGCGCACGAAGCGGCATCCGCGAATCGAGGCGGGAGCGGTGGGCACGAGGCAGGGGTTTTCGCGGCCGTGCGGTGGTGCGCTGATGGGGGTGGACGAGGGCGGCGCGGCGGGCGCCTCGATCTTCTCAGTCGCCGATGTGCCTGTGCACTTTCTGGGCAACCTGTGGAAGAATAGGGGATTAAGAACGGCCGCTGTGGACACACCTCCGCAGCCACGGTGCGACGTCGAGAATCCAGTGATTATTGTCCTGACTCCCGTCACCGTCACGCTTAAGGCGTGCGCCGCATGGACTTCCGCCCCGTAACGGGGGCGAGCACAACCGGAGAGGTTGGGTGTGCGACCCCTCTATATTTGGAGAACCGTGACCACCCCGCACGACACCCAGGACTTCCTGGGCACCCCGGCAGCTTCACTGCTGTTCCAAGCGCCCACGTTCCAGGAACCCACCTTTCAAGCTGCTCCCGCGTTCATTCCCGCAGCGGAGCGCCCCTCCTACGCAGACGAGGATGCCGATGAGGCTCCCGCACGCAAGCAGCGTACCCGCGCCCGCAAGGTGAAGGAGCCGAAGGAGGCTCCCTCCGACACGGCTGAAGAAAAGCCCGAGGACGAAGCCCCGAAGCGGGTGCGCAAGACCCGCAAGTCTCGCCGCAGCGCTGACGAAGACACGCCTGTTGAGGCTGCCGCTGAGGACACTGCATCAGAGGAGCCTACCGCCACTGACGAGGCTGAGGAGGAAGCGGAGGGCACGAGCCGTCGTCGTCGTCGCCGTCGCACCCGCACTACCGCTGAAGAGGCTGAAGCCAGTGATGAGGTCAAGGCCCTCAAGGGCTCAACCCGTCTGGAGGCCAAGAAGCAGCGACGCCGGGAGGGCCGTAAGGAAGGCCGCCGCCGCCACGTCATCACGGAATCTGAATTCCTTGCACGCCGCGAGTCCGTCAACCGCAAGATGGTCATCCGCCACCGCGACGGCCTCGATCAGATTGCGATTATCGAAGACGACCTGCTGGTTGAGCACTATGTCGCTCGCCGCACCCAGCAGTCGATGGTGGGCAATATCTACCTTGGCCGCGTCCAGAACGTCCTGCCCTCCATGGAAGCAGCTTTCGTGGATATCGGTCGCGGACGTAACGCCGTCCTCTACGCCGGTGAAGTCAACTGGGATGCTGTCGGCCTGGAGGGCCGCCCGCGTCGCATTGAGTCGGCACTGAATTCAGGGGATTCCGTCCTCGTTCAGGTGACTAAGGACCCTATTGGACATAAGGGCGCGCGCCTGACCAGCCAGATCACCCTGGCCGGCCGCTATCTGGTGCTCATTCCCGGCGGCTCGATGATGGGGATTTCCCGCAAACTGCCCGACACTGAGCGCACTCGCCTGAAGAAGATCCTCAAGAAGGTCGTCCCCTCCGGTAGCGGCGTCATTGTCCGCACCGCTGCGGAAGGCGCCACCGAGGAGCAGTTGAATGATGATGTCGCGCGCCTGGTGAAACAGTGGTCGGACATTGAGAAGAAGCAGAATTCCTCGAAGTCTGCCCCCGTCCTGCTGCGCGGTGAGCCTGAGCTGGCCGTGCGTGTGGTGCGTGACATCTTCAATGAGGACTTCACCTCCCTGGTGATCGAAGGCCGCGACACCTACCACACCATTAAGGAATACGTTGACGAGCTTTCCCCTGAGCTCTCCAGTCGTGTGGAACAGTGGGTCGGTACCGAGGACGTGTTCGCCGCGCATCGTGTGGATGAGCAACTCGCCAAGGGGATGGACCGTAAGGTCTGGCTGCCTTCGGGCGGCACCCTGGTGATCGACCGCACTGAGGCGATGACGGTTATTGACGTCAACACCGGTAAGTTCATTGGTGCTGGCGGCACCCTGGAAGAGACCGTGACGCGCAATAACCTTGAAGCAGCCGAAGAGATCGTCCGCCAGCTGCGCCTGCGCGACATTGGTGGCATCGTCATTATCGACTTCGTCGACATGGTGCTTGAGCAAAACCGCGACCTGGTGTTGCGACGCCTGGTGGAGTGCTTGGGCCGTGACCGCACGCGCCACCAGGTCACGGAGATTACCTCCCTGGGCTTGGTGCAGATGACGCGTAAGCGTGTGGGCGAGGGCCTCGTCGAAGCCTTCTCCACGACCTGCTCGACCTGCGAAGGTAAGGGTTTCATCGTCCACCACGACCCGGTGGAGCATCAGGTGCCCGGCGAACCCACCCCCAAGCAGCGTAAGAAGAAGGCCCAGGCTGAGGAACCGCGTCGCCTCGAAGAGGACAGTGCGACCCGTGAGCGTGCCCGTGAGGCCCTGAGTGCGATTCATGCCGCCGCTTCCGGCGCGAAGGACGAGGCTCCCGCCGACGAGGCTGACTCCGCCACTGATCGTCCAGGCGTGGAGGGAGCGGAGAATGAGCCCGCAGCTCCTGCCGAGATAAAGGGCCGTGGCCGTAGGGCTAAGGCGAAGGCGGACGCTCCTCAAGCTGAGTCTCCTCAGGCTGACGCTCCGAAGGCCGCAGTGGACCTCGAGAACGAGGCGAGTGCGGCCGGTGCTGACGAGGCCGCTCACGCAGCGGCCACCAAGGGCGCCGAGAAGGGCACTAAGAAGGCAGGAAAGACCACCCGCAGGGCCGCCGACAAGGCTGCCGTGAAGGCCGCTGATCAAACGGTGGAGGACGCGGCTGGTGATCCGGCACCCTCTGCTGAGGCTCCCGCATCCCCTCGCGCGAAGAAGTCCGCAGCTCGTGAGGCCGCCCCCAAGGCTGGGGCATCCACGGGTACTCCCGCACGAGGCTCGCGCCGTCGCCGCGTCGTCAGCACCGACGTTGTCGAGCCTCAACGCAGCGCCGCCCACTCCCTCATTGAGCTGCCCGCCCCGGTGCAGCGCGTTGAGGAAAGCCCGGCTCCTGTTGAGCGTCCCTTGACGGTGGATGCCATTGAGCTGCCCCAGCGTGGGGAGGAAGCTTCGGCTCAGCCTCCTGCACGGAAGCGCCGCCGCGCTGTGAGCACGGATGTTGTGGACCCGGGCCTCGGGGGTGCCCAGCCTGCTCAGACACCTTCCGCTGCGCAGGAGAAGCCTGCGCGTAGCTCGCGAACCCGCGCGAACTTTCGTCGCACTACCACTGTCGAGGAAGCGCCTGCACCCGCTCAGGCCGTTGAGGAGGGCGTGACCCGCGCTCCGAAGCGCCGCCGCCGAGTGGTCTCCACGGGCGTTATCGACGCCGGGTAGCATCCGGTGAGGGACACTCTGCTGGGATGGTCTACCTTTTCCGGCGGCGTGTCTCGTAAACGGTGGGGGCGTGGAAGATCACACGCATTTCACCCCTGGATAACCCCCTTCGGCTTGCCTGGCATGGGGGATATCCGCTAGATTTGATCGTCGGCGCACACAGGCGCCAACAGGATTCGTTGTTCCATTGAGGGCCCCACGGGCTCATGGAATAACCTCCTGCTCCGAACGTATGAACAGAGATGAGCTTTAACGTGGTCTACGCGATCGTCAAGGCCGGCGGCCGACAGGAAAAGGTGTCCGTCGGTGACGTCGTCGTCGTCGACAAGCTGGCAGAAGAAATTGGTGCCAGCATCGAACTCCAGCCCCTGATGCTGGTTGATGGCGATGCCGTCACCGTTGACAAGGCTGGCCTGGAGAAGGTCACCGTCAAGGCTGAGGTCATCGACTCCGCCAAGGGTCCCAAGATCTCCATCATCAAGTACAAGAACAAGTCGGGCTACCGCAAGCGCCAGGGCCACCGTCAGAAGATGTCGGTCGTCAAGATCACCTCGATCGCCTGAGCCTCACACCCGTTCGAGATAGAAAGAGTCATTCAGCATGGCACATAAGAAGGGCCTCGGCTCCTCCCGCAACGGCCGCGACTCGAACGCCCAGCGTCTGGGTGTGAAGCGTTTCGCTGGCCAGGTCGTCAACGCAGGTGAAATCCTCGTCCGTCAGCGTGGCACCCACTTCCACCCCGGTGATGGTGTGGGCCGCGGTAAGGATGACACCCTCTTCGCACTGCGCGCCGGTGCCGTCGAGTTCGGCACCCGTCGCGACCGCAAGGTCGTCAACATCGTTGAGCCGGTTCAGGCCTGAGCCTGACCGCTTAAGAGGTGGCGTTCGGCAATCTGCCGGACGCCACTTCCTTTTAAAACCGGCTAGTAGCATTTCCCCTGCCAGCGCAGGCCCCGACCCAAGAGCAGTCCCCCCGAGGAGGACCCCATGCCACACTTCGTTGACCGAGTGACATTGCATGCCGCAGGCGGTAATGGCGGACATGGCGTCGCCTCCGTGCGCCGCGAAAAATTCAAGCCCCTGGGCGGGCCCGACGGCGGTGACGGCGGTAACGGCGGCTCTGTCATCCTTGAGGTTGACCCCAATGTCACCACGCTGCTCACCTATCACCGCAGCCCCCACCAGCGTGCGAGCAACGGCACGCAAGGCATGGGTGACTTCCGTCAGGGCCGCAACGGCAAGGACATTATCCTGCCCGTTCCAGATGGCACCGTGGTCAAGGACACCAGCGGTGAACTGCTTGCGGACCTCACGGGCGCTGGAACCCGCTTCATTGTCGCCCAGGGCGGACGCGGCGGCCTTGGCAATGCCGCCCTCGCATCCAAAGCCCGAAAAGCCCCCGGTTTCGCGCTGCTGGGTGAACCGGGCGAAGAACGAGACGTCGTCCTTGAACTCAAGTCTGTTGCTGACGTCGCCCTCGTGGGATACCCGTCTGCTGGAAAATCTTCGATGATCGCCGCAATGTCGGCCGCGCGTCCCAAGATTGCTGACTATCCTTTCACGACGCTCATTCCGAACCTGGGTGTTGTGCAGGCAGGCGACACGCGCTATACCATTGCCGACGTGCCTGGCCTCATCCCCGGCGCCGCACAGGGCAAGGGTTTGGGCCTGGACTTCCTGCGCCACATTGAACGCTGCGCGGTCATCGTTCACATTCTTGACACGGCCACCTACGAGGCCGACCGCGACCCACTCTCCGATCTGCGCACCATTGAGGCCGAGCTTGCCGCCTACGAAGGTGACCTGGGTGAGGTCGACGGCTACATTCCCCTCATGGAACGTCCCCGCGTCATCGTCCTCAACAAGATTGACGTGCCTGACGGGCGTGAACTGGCTGAGTTCATGCAAGAAGAACTCACCGAGTTTGGCTGGCCCATCCACATGGTCTCCGCCGTCTCACACGAGGGCCTGAAGGAACTGTCCTTCACCCTGGCCCGCATGGTCGAGGAACACCGTGCGAGCCTGCCTGCCGTGGAGCGCACCCGCCAGATTATTCGCCCCAAGGCTGTGGGATCACGTCAAGAGATCACCGTCACCCGTTACGAGCAAGACGGCGAACCCCTGTTCCAGGTTCGCGGTGAGAAGCCCGAACGCTGGGTGAAGCAAACCGACTTCACCAATGATGAAGCGATTGGCTACCTCGCTGACCGCCTGGCTGCTGCAGGTGTGGAGGATGAGCTAATGAAGGCGGGTGCTGTCGCAGGCGATGCCGTGGTCATTGGCGATATTGAATCCGGCGTGCTCTTCGACTTTGAACCCACGCTGTCCACCGGCCCCGAGCTGCTTGGCCAGCGCGGCTCTGACCTGCGTATCGACCAGTCTGCGCGCCCCACCCGCAAGGCGCGCAAGGAACGCTACCACGACGCTATGGACGCCAAGGCAGCGGCTCGTGATGAGCTCTGGACCGAACGCTCCGCTGGCGTGTGGACTGACCCCTCCGATAGCTGAAAGTAGTAGAGGACACACAGGTGGACGTCACCACATCGGGCATGACCGACGCGAAGCGTATTGTCGTCAAAATTGGATCATCGTCCCTGACTCGCCCTGACGGCGGCCTGGACCTGAATCGAATTGATGTGGTGGCCCGCCTGGCCGCCCAGTGGCGCGCCATGGGTGGCGAGATCATTATCGTCTCTTCCGGCGCTGTCGCTGCGGGTCTTGGCCCCCTGCGCCTGAGTGCCCGCCCGAAGGATCTGGCCTCCATCCAGGCCTGCGCCGCTATGGGGCAGGGCCTGCTCGTTGCCCAGTGGTCGGCTGCTTTCCAGTCCCATCACCATCACGTCGCCCAGGTGCTGCTCACCACCGATGACGTCATGCGTCGTGACCACTACACGAACGTGCGTCAGTCCCTGGAAAAGCTCCTGCATTATGGGGTTATCCCCATCATTAACGAGAATGACACCGTCGCCACGCGCGAGCTGCGCTTTGGTGATAACGACCGTTTGGCTTCCTATGTGGCCCAGATTGTCGCGGCGGACGCCCTCGTCTTGCTGACCGACGTCGATGGCCTCTACACGGCACCCCCGTCTGACCCGACGGCTGAGCTCATCACCCACGTGGCGAGCATTGATGAACTGGAGGCTGTGAAGGTCGCCGGGTCGGGGACGAAGATTGGCTCGGGTGGCATGGTGACGAAGGTTCAGGCCGCGTCGATGGCGACCTCCTCGGGTATTGGCGTCATGCTCACCAGCGCTGACAAGCTCGCTCAGGTGCTCGCGGGGGAGAAGGTCGGCACATGGTTCGCGCCCTCCGCGACGCGCCCTGCCTCGCGCACCCTGTGGATCGCTCACGCTGCCCCTTCGGGTGGTGAACTCAAGATTGACGAGGGCGCCGTCACCGCCCTCGTTGAGAGTAAAAAGTCCCTTCTGGCAGCCGGTATTGAGCGCGTGCGCGGCGACTTCGCTGCAGGGGACGTCGTTGACGTGACGGCCCCGAATGGTCGCATTATTGCCCGCGGTATTGTCTCTGTTGATTCTGATACTACCGCTGCCATGTGTGGCCTGAGTGCGGAGGACCTCGTGGCGATGGGATGGGCGAATCCTCGTCCGATTATTCACCGCGACGATCTGGCTTTCCCCGCCTCAAACACCTAATCACAGCGCGCCAGCGGCGAGGGAGAGCCGCAGCGGCGGGTTGGACTCCATCTGCGTGACCTGGCGCAAATGTGCGATTATGGGGCCATGAGTACCACTGACGCTGCCATCACCGCTTCTTCAGGCGCACCCGCAGACTACGCTGATATTTCTGCCCTCACGCAGGCCGCCCGCGCCGCCGCACGCAGCTTTGCGACGGCCACTACCCGCGTAAAGAATGAGGCGCTTGAAGCTATCGCGCAGGCAATTATCGACAAGGCTGACACGATTATCGCGGCTAACGGGCAGGACATGGAACGCGAGCGGGCAGCCGGTATGAGCGAAGGGCTACTTGACCGCCTCGCCCTCGACCTGCCCCGTCTGGAATCCATTGCCGCCGCCGTGCGCGAGGTCATTGCCCTGCCTGATCCGGTGGGACGCGTCGTGAGAGGCACCGTCACGGCTGACGGTTTAAGTGTCACTCAGGTGAGTGTTCCCATGGGCGTTGTCGGCATGATCTACGAGGCTCGCCCGAATGTCACCATTGACGCTGCAGCCCTGGCTCTGAAGGCAGGTAGCGCTGTTATTCTTCGCGGTGGATCAGCAGCAGAAAAGTCGAATGAAGCGATCGTCGCTGTCATGCGCGCCGCCCTTGAATCGCAGGGGCTGCCGGCTGGTCTTGTCAGCACGGTTGACCCGTGGGGGAGGGCCGGTGCTCGGGCGATGATGCGCGCACGAGGCGGTATTGATGTCCTTATCCCACGAGGCGGCGCGGGCCTGATCCGTACCGTTGTTGAGGAATCCCTTGTGCCTGTCATCGAAACCGGCACGGGTAACTGCCACATCTACGTTGATGCCGGCGCTGACCTTGCTGCCGCTGAGCGTATTGTGATGAACGCCAAGACTCAGCGCGTGGGCGTGTGTAATGCAGCCGAGACTCTTCTTGTTCATGCTGACAGTGCCGACGCGTTCCTCCCCGCGGCTGTGCGTGCACTGACGGAGGCTGGTGTTACGATCCACGCCTGTGACAAGACCCGTGACATTATGGCCACGGTTGAGGGTGTGGATTCTGTGCGGATCGTGGCAGCCACTGAGGAGGACTGGGGAACCGAATACCTCTCTTTGGATCTTGCTGTGCGTGTTGTGCCTTCCATTGATGAGGCCATTGACCACATCCGTAAGTGGTCCTCGGGGCACACTGAAGCGATCTGCACGCGCTCAACCCATTCTGCACGACGTTTCCGCGCAGAGCTGGATTCAGCAGCCATTGCGATTAATGCTTCCACCCGTTTCACTGATGGAGGACAACTCGGTCTGGGCGCAGAGATCGGCATCTCGACACAGAAGCTCCACGCGCGCGGTCCCATGGGCTTAGAAGAGCTGACCACCACGACGTGGATTATCGAGGGAGACGGGGATATTCGTCCATGACAGAGTTATCGCGTCGGCCAGCGATTGGCATTATGGGTGGCACCTTTGATCCCATCCATCACGGGCACCTTGTTGCAGCCTCTGAGGTGATGGATGTCTTTGGCCTCGATAAGGTGATCTTCGTGCCCGCCGCGCTTCAACCCTTCAAAGCTGGCCGACGTGTAGCTCCTGCGGAGGACCGCTACCTGATGACGGTCGTCGCCACCGCTTCGAACCCTCGTTTCGAGGTGTCTCGGGTGGATATTGACCGCGGAGGCACGACCTACACCATCGATACCGTGAAGGATCTGCACGAGCAGATTCCCAACGCCGACTTCTTCTTTATTACCGGTGCTGATGCGCTGGCACAGATCACCCAATGGAAGCAGGCTGACGAGCTTTTAGAGATGGCGCACTTCATTGGCGTGACTCGGCCGGGGCATCATCTGGATGCCTCCGGTTTGCCGTCATCGGCAGTGTCGTTGATGGAGGTGCCGGCTATGGCAATTTCTTCCACGGATTGTCGGGAGCGGGTGCGCCACGGTAAGCCCGTGTGGTACCTCGTTCCTGACGGCGTTGTGCAATACATCAATAAGCACGCTCTCTATCGTTCGTAATCTGCTGTGCCCGACTGTCGACGGTGAGGGCTCCTGCGCGAGAAGGGGCCACACGTCCTAGAAAAACCCCTGCCGGACGGGACTTAGGGACGACGGGCGGGACTTGTGTCTTAGGTCATTTTTGAGTTGGGCGTTCTTTCCTCATTCTCTCCTGAGACGAGCAGCGAAGCACAGTGACAGACTATGAAAGGAACACGCAGAAATGACTAACCCTGAGGTGGATCCTATGACCCGTGATACTCAACTGGCCGAACTGATTGACACTGTCACGAAAGCCGCCAGCGACAAGATTGCTACCGCCCCCGTCCTCATTGAAGTGGGGGACCGTATGGCTCTTGCTGATGCTTTCTTTGTTGCCTCAGCGCCAACAGACCGCCAAGTGCGCGCTATCGCTGAAAATATCATGGACGAGGTCGCACTCAAGCTCCACATGCGTCCTGCACGCATTGAAGGCCGCACAGAGGGGCGCTGGATACTTGTTGACTACGGAGATCTGGTTGTTCATGTCCTGATCGATGAGGACCGGGAATACTACGCGCTCGAAAAACTCTGGGGGGATGTGCCTGTGCGTCACCTTGAGCCGCAGGCGCTGCGCTAAGCCTGCGTGAGCTCGTGTTTTGCCGGTGGGAGAGCCTGAAGAAGGTAGTGTGGTGACCCGCACACCGTGCCGATTTGGAATCTCCACTGCGAGCACGCTATTCTTTTCTAGTCGCCGGGAACGACGCGAAGGCAGAGGTTCCGGGATGAAAAGAATACGGGGCTATGGCGCAGTTGGTAGCGCGCTTCCATGGCATGGAAGAGGTCAGGGGTTCGAATCCCCTTAGCTCCACCATTAGGACTACCTTTGTGATGTACCTTCACGAAGGTAGTTTTTTATTTCGTACTTCACTCCGTAGTGAAGCCCTGACTGCTCGTAAAGGCTACTTTTCCTGCTGGCTGCGTGCAAAGATGGCTGGATCAAGAAGGTTTGAGAGTCGCTGGGAGCATGATCTAAAAGTGAGCAGCCACTGGATGTCGGGTTGGAAGTTCAAATGAGCATTGTCGAGCATGTTGAAGCCAGCATGGTTGTTGTTCCTGCAGGCATCGAATTGGTGAGAGACTTCGTCGACCCACAAAAGTGGATTAGTTCGAACTATCTAATGGCTATGCCTGGCACACACAAAGCAAAGGTGGTGCGTGAGTGTCAGATTGAGCTTGCCTCATTCGCGATGTTGAGCACCCCAGTGACAAATGAGCTCTACTGCAGCGTGATGGGGGAGAGCGCTAGTGATGCAGCAACTTCTGCTCCCGTGGTGAACATTAGTTGGATCGACTCGGTCATTTTTTGCAATCACTTGTCAGAGTTGGCCGGGTTCGACCCCGTCTACGTAATCGGAGACAAACCAGACGACGTTGATATTCGTGCTGGTAGTCGGGGCTTTCGTCTGCCAACTGATGCGGAATGGCAATTTGCATGCAGAGGGATGACGACTGGCTATCGATACGGTGAGCTTGACGAGATCGCATGGCACGAAGATAACTCAGACGGTGAGTTGCATGAGGTTGCTGCCAAGCTCCCAAACCAATTTGGTCTCTTTGACATGATCGGAAACGTTTGGGAATGGTGTTTCGACCTCTACGACACAGATAGATACGGGAACTATCGAGTGTTTAGAGGTGGCAGCTATTTGAGTGAAGCACGGGCGTGTGGAGCGACATCGAGACGAAAGAGTTTCCCAAACTTTGCCGCAGAAGACCTAGGTTTTCGGATCGTTCGTAGCATCGAGCCATAAGCGCGGCGCTGACTAAAACCCGTCCTGGATCCCCACTTTCACGCTGCCTTCCATGGCAATCATGGGGCGATTGATGAGCACCCGATATAGTCGCACATCACAGTCGATGAGGTTCTTGTTCATCATCAACTCGCTCACGACTTGGAGCCATGCTACCTGCGGACTCTTGGTGCTCATGAATGGTATTTATCATCCATGAGCGCACTGGGGCACCACTATGGGCCAAGTGACCTTCGAGTTCAGGCTGCGTGACTCACTTCAAAGCAGCTCGCCTCTGTGAAGTCCTACGTGGGCAGGAGAGTGGTGGGCAATGATGATTCTCCTCTTCCTAAAACCCTACTGTTCATATACACTATGAACAGTAGGAGGTGTGGATGGATATCGTAGTGAGCAATGCGAGCTCGCAGCCGATTTATGCTCAGATCAAGGATCAGATCAAGGCTGCGATTATTAACGGTCAACTTAATCCTGGTGAAAAGATGCCGTCGATTCGTCGGTTGGCAGCACAATTGCGAGTGTCTGTGATAACGACGAAGCGCGCCTATGACGAGTTGGAGCTTGAAGGCTTCATCGATTCAATGCAGGGCCGGGGTAGTTATGTGGCGTCGAAGACTACTGAGCTGTTGAAAGAGGAATATCGTCGCCAAGTGGAGCAGTACCTGCAAGCTGCACTGGATTCAGCTGCGGCGGCGGGCTTAACCGCCGCCGACTTGAAAGATCTGATCGATTTATTAGGAGTTGAAGATGAATAGTATCGATATCATCGGACTCGTAAAATCTTACCCTGACTTCACTCTCGGCCCGATTGACCTTCATGTTCCCCGAGGGGCAATTGTTGGTCTTGTTGGCGAAAATGGTGCAGGAAAGTCCACAACTATCCGGCTAATCCTTGGATTGTTAACCCCAGACGCTGGACAGGTCAATGTACTTGGTGAACCTGCCACTCCTAGTAATTCAGCTCCACGTGAACGAATCGGCGTGGTCTTTGACGATATTAGTCTTCCGAGCGTCTTCACAGTCGCTAATGCTGCGAAGTTTGGTCAACGGCTGTACAGGAATTGGGATGAACGGGCCTTTGGCGAATACTGCCAGCGCTTTAACCTTTCGGCAACGAAGAAAGTGAGTGAGCTCTCTCGCGGTATGCGTATGAAACTGGGCTTAGCGATAGCCCTTTCTCATAATGCCGAGCTATTGATCTTCGATGAAGCGACAAGTGGACTTGATCCGGTGGTTCGTGACGAGGTGCTCGATATTATGCTCGAGTTTATCCAGGATCCTACCCACTCGATTCTCTTTTCAGGCTCTTCCCAAATGAGGGTGTGGGTGGGTGTGAGCTAGTGCGGGGGTGTTGGTGTGTGGATAGGCGTTGAGGTCTTCCGATGATGGGAGTTAACACAGCACCCAACGGGAAGACCTCAACATGTCCAACGCTACCTTCATTGAGCCTGATTTGACTACTTTTGCTGGTTTGGACGGCCTTGGGCTCATTGTTACCGGCCAGTGTGTTGAGCCTGAGCGAGCAGTGCTCGAATGCCGCGTGGTAGAGCCGGATAACTGGTGCAGGAGGTGTGGCTGCCAAGGACTAGTACGCGACAGTGTGACGCGAAGGCTTGTGCATGTGCCTTTTGGGTGGCGTCCTACCAGTTTGTTGGTACGGCTGCGTAGGTACCGCTGTCGGGAGTGTGGGCATGTGTGGCGACAGAATATGGAGTCAGCAGCAGCCCCCAAAGCACTCCTGTCCAGACGGGCGGCGCGATGGGCGTTGGAAGCGGTTGTGTGCAAGCACTTGAGCATAGCTAGCCTCGCCCAGGGGCTAGGGGTGGCTTGGGATACCGCTAACGACGCTGTAGTGGCTGAGGGCCTGGAGGTCTTGATCAATAACCCGGCCCGGTTTGACGGTGTGAGAGTTATTGGCGTGGATGAGCATGTCTGGCGTCATACACGCAAAGGAGACAAGTACGTCACTGTCATCATCGATTTGACCCCGGTCAGGGACGGTACTGGCCCGGCCCGGCTGCTGGACATGATCCAGGGGCGTTCCAAACAAGCTTTCAAGAATTGGCTAAGCGAACGCGATCAAGCCTGGCGTCGGGGCGTTGAAGTGGTGGCCATGGACGGTTTCACCGGGTTCAAAACTGCCGCGAGTGAGGAATTACCCCAGGCCAGGGCCGTGCTAGATCCCTTCCATGTCGTCAAACTAGCAGGAGATGCGCTTGACCAGTGTCGGCGGCGTGTTCAACAAGAACTCCACGCACGCCGTGGGCGATCAACTGATCCCTTGTATAAGGCCCGCCGCACCCTACACACCGGCATCGACCTGCTCACCCCTGTCCAGCACAAGCGTCTAGAGACGCTGTTTGCCAACGATGACCATGCCCAAGTTGAGGTGACCTGGGGGATATACCAGAAGATGGTGGCCGCCTACCGCCATCCCGACAGGGCCAAAGGCAAGCAACTCATGCAAGACCTCATCACCGCGATCTGCAAAGACGTGCCCGAGGTCCTTAAAGAAATCAAAACCCTGGGACGAACACTAAAGAAACGCGCCACTGACATCCTGGCCTACTTCGACCACCCCAAGACCAGTAACAGTCCCACCGAAGCCATCAACGGTCGTCTCGAACACCTACGCGGCACCGCTCTGGGCTTTCGCAACCTGACCAACTACATCATCCGCAGCCTACTAGAAACAGGCGGATTCAAACCCCACCTACACCCTTAAATCGGAAGAGCCTCTTTTCATCTCACATTGTCTCTGACATTGATAAAGCGGCTGATTATGTTGCATTCATGCATGATGGCCAGATGAAGTTCATTGAGCAAAAGGATGAGCTTCTTGATTCTTGGCGACTAGCATCGCTGACCAATGCGCAAGCCGACCACATTGACAGCAGCCAAATTCTCGGGAGACGTCGACATGAGTTCGGTCAAGAGTTGATCGTGCGTGCCGAGGCTGTTCCCCCCGGTTGTCAGGTTGGTAGGCCGACGATCGAAGACATCATGATCTACACCATCAAAGGGGAAAAATAATGAACGCCGTGTTATATAAAGACCTTACCGTCAACCGTAACTACTTGCTCATTCTTGCCGGTATCGTCTTGGGCTGACCCCTGTTTTTAGGTCCAGTGGTTGTTAGAGTCCTAGTAGTGGTGCTGACGTGTGTTGGCACCTGTTGGAGGGACTGATTTACATGGCTTCTGGTAAGCGTCATTCTGTGACGGCGATTGTGCGTTTGTTGGAACGCGATGCTGAGCTAACCGCTCAAGGCTTGTCGACTGAGGAAGTAGCCGCTGATCTTGAGGTGTCTACGGCGACTTTGTACAACTGGCGTAAACGTTTCGGTCAGATGAGCAGTGACGAGGCTGCGGAGTATGTGCAGATGAAAGACGAGATCGCACGCCTCAAGCGCATTGTCGCTGATCAGGTGCTCGAGATTGATGCGTTGAGGTTGATTGCGAAGGGAAAATTCTGAGCCCGGATCTTCAACGCCGGGCGATCCGCAGTGTGATTGACGTGCTGGGTTACAGTATCAGGCGTGCCTGTCGGATTGTGGGGATGGCTCGTAGCACCTTCCAACGGGCTAAGGTCAAGGACACACCTCAAGACCCCGACCAGGAACTACGCGCCACTCTCCGGGCCTATTCGACTGCTCATCCGTGTCATGGGTTTAGGCGTGCTCACGCGTATCTGGTTCACGATGTGGGGATGGAGATTAACCTCAAGAAGGTTCAACGCTTATGGCGCGAAGAAGGTCTGACGCGCAAGACCCCACGCCGCCAAGTACGGCGCGGCAAAACCACCATGCCAGTGGTGAAAGCCAATGAGCCCAATCATGTGTGGAGTATTGACTTCCAATACGACGTGACCAGGGATGGGCGGCCGATCAAGATTGCGTCCATGGTTGATGAATTCACCCGCGAATCTCTCCTGGACATTGTTGAGCGCAGTATTGATGCTGACCAACTAGCCAAGGCTCTCACCACCGTGTTCGCTGCCCGCGGGGTGCCACGGGTGTTGAGGATGGATAATGGGCCTGAGTTCATCTCCAAGCGCTTGCAACGCCTGTGTGGGAAGCGTATTGGGATGGCATACATTCCGCCAGGTACGCCCTGGAATAACGGATACGTCGAATCGTTTAACAACCACCGCAGAAGAGAGTGCCTAAGGCGCCACGATTTTGCTAACCTGATTGAAGCGCGGCACACCATCACCGAGTTTCACCGCGACTACAATCTCCACCACCGCCACTCATCCCTGGGATACCTCACCCCAGTAGAGTACGCGGAACAATGGAAAACAACCCACACACTCTAACAACACATGGCCCTAAAAACGGGGACCCCTCACCACCCGAGAAAAATACATCGAAGACGTCCTAGGTGGGGGCAACGTGTGGTCGCCCATGGAAGAGCTTCGTAAGAGCGGATTTTGGTCTGGCAAACAACAAGGCGAAATTTTTCACTTGTGCCCCTGGTGAAACATCGCGAGTAGCCGATAAGGACAATGCGCGCGCCCTCAACTGGTCCACCGATTAAGGTGGAGGAAGCACATTCTTCAGGAAGGTTTCCTATGCACTTCGATGTTGTCATCCTTGGGTGGGGTAAGGCAGGCAAGAGCCTCGCGGCAGACCTCGCCAGACAGGGCCAGCGTGTGGCCCTCGTTGAGCGTTCTTCTAGCATGTACGGCGGAACCTGCATCAACGTGGGCTGCGTGCCAACGAAAGACCTCGTCACCTCAGCAGAGGAACGCCGCCAGAGCGACGACCCTGCCCAGTACTTCGCTGCTGCCGTTGCCGAACGCGACACGCTCATTAGTGCTCTGCGTGCCGCCAACTACGCCATGCTGGACGGCAAGGTCGCCCTCTTTGACGGACAGGCGTCATTCGTTGATCCTCACACTGTTCGAGTGAGCCCTGTCGAGCCTGACCACGGCGGCGAAGAGCTGGACATCACCGCTGACACCATCGTCATCAACACGGGGACGATCCCGCGCGCCCTGGAAATTCCAGGAGCGGACCTGTCTGGCGTCTACGATTCGACCACCATCCAGCATGCCAAGCCCTTCCCCTCACGCCTGTTGATCGTTGGCGCGGGTTTCATTGGCCTGGAGTTCGCCTCGATGTTCGCCAACTTTGGTGCTCAGGTGACAGTTACTGACCCGGGCGAGGTGTTCATCCGCCGTGTGGATCGTGACGTGGCGACCTCCGTTGAAGAGAGTCTCACTGCCGCAGGTGTGCAGATTCGGATGAACACCGCCGTGGAGTCAATTAGCCAGGATGGTTCGGCACTGCGCGTCCACACGTCAGAGGGGGACATTGAAACCGATGCAGTCCTTATCGCGGTGGGCCGCGTTCCCGCTACAGCTGAGCTGAATCTCGAAGCTGCAGGCGTTGACTGCGACGAACGTGGTTTTGTGCGCGTGGACGACCAACTGCGCACCTCCGTTGAGCACATCTTTGCTGTGGGTGATGTCAATGGCGGCCCGCAGTTCACCTATATTTCCTACGATGATTACCGCATTGTCCGTGATGTCCTAATAGGGGAGGGACGCCGTAACCGCCAAGATCGTGTGGCCGTGCCGTGGACGGCTTTCATTGATCCGCCGCTGTCCGTTGTCGGGATCAGCGAGGCCGAGGCCCTGAAGGCGGGTGTGCGTGTAGCGGTTGCTTCGGCGCCAGTGGCGAAGATTCCTGTCATGCCTCGGCCGAAAATCTTGGGCAAGACAGCAGGCATGATGAAGTTCATCGTGGATGCTGATTCCAACGCGATCCTGGGTGCAGCCCTGCATAGTGTGGACTCTCAAGAGCTCATTAATATCGTGGCCCTGTGTATGCGTATGGGGGGCACTGTGGCTGATCTGCGTGATGGCATCTGGACGCATCCGTCCTCAACGGAAGCCTTCAACGGCGTCTTGCGGGGCCTCCAGCCTGTCACAGACTGACGTTGTCGCAGATCGGTACTGTCGATAACTGGCGTGTGGGTACATAGGTGCGCGTGTGGGGATTAAGTGTGTTGTCGTCTGCCCTCCGCGCGCTGATATGTGTGAGATCTTGCCGCTGTCTCGCGGAGGTTAGCGGCACTAAGGGAATCTGCCTCAGTTGGCTGATGAGCATGGTTTTATCCGATTTTCAGACTAATCCGCGATACGTGTGTCTTGTGTGGGGTTATCCATAACTGGCGGTCAGTTGGATCTTCGTGTTTTGTGGATAAGTGCAACAGTGTGTATCAGAACCTACACCTGTCGTCTGAAAACTTATAGAAGTAGATCACACTCTTAATTAGCAGAGAATTTTGCTACGTTCTGCTATGGGATGTCACTACACTGTCTGTGGTATGCCCAAACGGCATACATCCCCCACACAGTGCTTCGCCAAAGGAATAGTATTCATGGCCCCCGACAGCAGTCCATCTTCTGCAACTAAGATCGCCACGATTGCTCTTGCAAGTTCAGCCTTATCTGCGCAAGTTGTCGTTCCTGCCCATGCATATGACACGTCAACGACATCAGAAACCTCCCCCGATCTACAGTGCACACGGGTGACTACCGCCGATACGCCCTCCGGAACCCCTTCAGCGCAGGATATTCACGAGGCAGAACAGAACGTGGCTCGAGCCGAACAGACTCTGCAGGGCGCAATCGAAGAACATGATTCTGCCGCACAACAGACGAATGAGTATGAGAACGCCCTGATACTGAGCCAAGCTGAGCTTTCTCTCGCTGAGCGGGAACGTAACGAAGCGCAGCAAAATCTGAGTGAGCAGATTACTCGCGAACAGAGTCTGGTTGACCAAGCCTACAACAATGCCCGTATCGACAATGAACGGGAAATAGCTGACCTCGCTCTCGCCCGCAGCGAGCTCAATACACTTCAGGAAGAACGCGAACATGCTCACGAGGAGTACATTCGTGCCAGCGAGGAACTCGTTGCGAAGAGAACCGCTGTGGAAGCGGCAAGTGCGCCAGCAGATCGCGAAACCGGCAACGAGTTGCCGACGAGTAATGCACTGAACGCTCGTATTGATACGTTAAACGAGCAGATCGTAGACCTCGATCGGATCATTGAGCGGGTATCTACTGAACGTGATGAGATCCAGCGCCGCCACACTGAGCTTGCGGCACAGGTGGTGGCAACTGCGGAGGAGGAATCTGCCGCTCAAGACCGCGTGACCCAGGCGACTGAGAATCTCGTGGCTGCGCAGCAAGCTCTCCAGACAGCAGAAGAGAATCTCATGATGCGCCGTGAGGATCTTGCGCGTGCCACTCAAGAGGCTGGCCCCGACTCAGAGGCTGTCCGCCAAGCACGTAATAACTTGGCGGAAGCAGAAAATGAACGTGCTCAAACTTCCATAGCCTTGGAATCGCTCACACAAGAACTTGCCGAACGGCAACACGACGTCCAGCAGGCTCAAGAGAGCCTGGACGCACGCAATTCTGAGGTCGTCGAGACAGAACGTGCGCTGTCGGAACTGAATGACCAGATCGGTGCCCTAGAGGAAGAAATTCAAGCAGCTAACCGCGCCCGCCAGGAACGACAGGCAGAGTTAGCTGAAGTCACTAAACAACTTGAACAGTTGCGCACTCTCCTGGTTGCTGAGGAAAGCAAAGAAAACATCCCTACTTTCGATGTCTCTGACGTCGTTAGTCGTGAGATCTTGACCCACGGCCTTGCTTTATTCCGCGATAACGGGGGTAATATTGAACGACTTGCGGAATTGGCAAGTGCTCCACGCGATCTGAACAATTACTTTTTGCGGTCTTCCCTACCTGACGGGCGTGAGCTGTCGATGCCTGTCACCTCGATCGAAGAAAACACTCAGGGAGATAACCCTACATTCACCGTGCACGCCACCGTCCCCGGCGGTTTTTCGCACATTCCGACGGTGACCTTGTCGGTTCCTAAGAGCGACCCGCAAGCCCCTACGGTGTATCGCACTTTTGCTTCTTTGGTGGAGGCGATGAACGCAACCCCCGACGGAACTTTTCGTGTCGGTGCGGACCTCCAAGTTGATTCCACTGATGTTGCTCACGGCCAGGCGTATGTAACAGTGCCCTTTACGGGTGCCTTGGATGGTCAGGGGCACTCGATCAGTGGCCTGATCAAGCCGCTATTTAGTGTTTTAACGAACGGCGCTCAGGTCAAGAACTTGGCGTTTGCGAGCGTGCATATTGACTCATCAGACGATAATGCAGCCGCTTTGGCTCAACGTGCTGAAGGTCAGAATACTCATGTACGACACGTGCGTGTTCAAGGCCGTATTGAAGGTCAAAAGTTTGTAGGAGCCATTGTTGCTGAGGCCCAGAATGCCACCTTCGAATCGGTGTTTTTTGACGGGCAGCTATATTCCAATTGGCGTCGCGAGGGTGGTGCCTCTGGCGGTTTGATAGGCGCGATGTCGGGCGGGACGGTGAGAAACTCTGCCGCCCAGGTGACCATCGAAACCTTCTTCCGCAGGCCCAATAACGCGATCGGCGGGCTGGTAGGTCGCCTGACCGATGGTGCGGTTCTATCAAACTCGTATGTTGGCGGGACTCTCGGGAAGCGCCGAAATAACGGGATGGCTGGGGGTATTGTCGGTTCGCTTCGTTCTGAGAATGGTAACCATGGCGCGGTGGACTCTATCGTGTCGGGTATGGCGGTCACTGGTGGGAATCTCGGGCACGGTGACAACCTCAATGTTCCGATGCGCAATATTACCTACATTGACGGAGAAGCCAGTGGCACCCCTGATGCTCACCACGCTGGCACTCAGGTCAGCGTCACTCAAGGGCAGGCAGCCTACGAGGCGTTGAACCTCACCCACCATGTGCGTCCTCAGTCCGCCCAGAACCAAAGCGTGGGGGTGGTCACTACCTCCGGGGTGGATGCTTCGCCGAATCGGTACTCTACAGTGGCTGAGGCTCGTGTCGAACGCTTTCAGGCGTACAGAAACTACGCGCTGCTTATGCCCCTTGCCTCACCTCAAATGATTGTCCATGCGGCGAACATGCTGGAGGATTCTGACCCGTTAGTGACCAAGACCCTGCGTTCGGCACTGCCGACTATTGGCGGGCAGATCGCTTTCGCTCCAATTGATGCTGCTCAGACGGTTGACGGGGTGTTTTTGCATTACTCAGACCACAGTGTTGAGCGCCGCGTAGTGCGTCCACAGGATAAGGCATCCGCTGCAAACGCTTCGTCATCACGCAGCGGTCAGACTGGGCGCCTTGACCGTGGGGCATTTGTTGTATACCAGATGGCCGGCGGCTTGCCGTATGCTCCAGTTCGTCTTGCGACGCCTTCTCAGGCACTTGTGGCACAGATGAGTCAAGAGCTGGCGGCTGTTGAGTTTGACGACATTGACATGTCGACGCTGGTTGACGCGGCGAAGTGGCGAACCACACTGAGTACGAAGCAAGGTTCCGAAACCGAACGTAAGGATGCCGCATCCGCTGAACTTCGTGGCTTGCTTTACCTTCGGAACGCTTTCAACCAACAGCGTGATTCCTTGAATGCTGTGCTTGAGAAGATCATTGCCCAAGAGCGTACAACCGCAACAGCGCCAGGCAGTGAAGAGGCACTCAAACGCAAGATCCTGACAACAAGGAAGCTTTCCTGTTGGGTCTTGCGTACGTGAATAAGTGGTACAACATTGACTTCGGAGCGGTGAATCTGCGCGATCTGTTGGTCTTCCGTCAAGACTTTTACGGTTCACGCAAGAGTCCCATTGATTGGCTCATCGAACTGGGTAAGGACTACTATCACTTAGACCCGCAAAAGAACACGGAAACGCTAGTCAAATACGTGTCTCCGTACGCGCGTCACGTTGATGTCGTTGAATTGCTCGAATCGACACGTCAACAGTTCACGACCACACGGGATTTCGACGAATGGTTCCGTGGGACGACAAAGGCTCACGTGGTAGAGACCCCTTCACTGGAACTGCCTGACCATGATGTACGAGCGTCAGAGCGTTTCAAGCGCACGAAATACAAGGCAGCTTTACTGCCGGTGTTGACCGTACGAGAGAATGATATTTTCATTATGGTTCACATGACTAGTGTGACAATGGGGTCTTTTGAGCGCTACTACGATAAGCGTCATCTCTCGGCCGAGCAGCGTGCAGGGAAGATAGAGGAAATAAAGCGACGCATTCAGTACTATGCGCAGCGATACCGCGACTACTACGATATGTGGTATCGCGTGTCGTCAGATAAGGCGAAACGCCATCTGCTGAATGACATTCCTGCGTGGGATGGCTACGGCACCGCAGCGGGATGGTCGGCCCAGTATGGATCGTCAGCTATTCGTTCGGTGGAGGATTTCTTTGGCCCGATCGGCAAGTGGTACCAAGCTTCCCCAGTCGGCGCATATTCCAGTGGTGATGCGACGTTTATGGTTCACACGAAGTCGCTCGAACCATACGGCATAACGATTTTCACCCACGAGATGGTGCATAATCTGGATCGTTTTGTCTTCCTTGGCGGGGAAGGGCGACGAATCTACGTGCTGCCTGAAATGTACCCGGTGTCACTGCTGCAAAATCCCACAACCCGTTCTAGCGGGGCCTTCGGCTTCAATCAGTCCGCCGATTTCAGTAACCACAATGGTTGGTATTTGCATAACGCCCACCCCGACCGTTTCCAGACGATGACGGATATGGACCAGTATTTCAAGGGGTACTTCAATGCGATTTATCTGTTGGATCTTGCAGAGGCTGAGGCGATGATCGGGCAGAGTCCTGAAGCACTGTCAAAGATGCTGATGAAGTTAGGGAATCATGTGACTCAGGGAGTTACCGTGAACTCTTACGATGCACTTTCGGCTCAGGACATTGCGGATATGCGTTTGGCATCGATTAATGACATGATTGACCACTCGTTGATGATGCGCCGCGTGAATGCGCCAACTAACGGTCCGATAGAACGAAATGGCTACCCAAATGTCACGATCCTTGACCCAATCTATGGCACGGGAGAGTCTTCTGTTGGCACGACGGGCGAGACGGCGTTTAGACGTAACGCCTTGGAACTGTGGGCCGCGAAGGGATTTGAGGAAGGGTTTGTCCCCTACACCTCATCACGCTTGCTAGGCGAGGCGCGACGCGAGGGGGCTGGCGATATGCCAGACACGTTCATCATGCCTAAGATTTTTGCCTCCGATCCGTATTCCACGTTAAAGGACTATCGTAAGCAGGCGTATGCGATGATTCGGCAACGTGCCACCACGCATTTACAACCGATTACAGTCTCCTTTGATGGAATCCAGGAGACCTATACAACCCTTGAGGAGCTAGCAACTCGTTTCAGGGAGTTGATGGCGGAGGATATTGCTCACAGCCGCCAGGGATCAACCAGGTCAAAAGTCTATCGCTTCAAGGGGGAGGTGTTCAGTCAACTCATGCGGCAAACACAGGAGTTTAAGTCCTCAATGTTTACTGATGATGTTGACCAGCTGCTGCCATGGACAATGCTGCGCAAACCAGAGGCTACGGTGCGTGTCCCGCTTCCTGCTCTTGAACGCCCATCTCTGGACCGTTCACAGGAAAAGTTTGCAGTACCGCCGACCGCTTCACTTGATGAAGCTATGATGACGGAACTACGGCGGCAGGTAACAGACGCTGAGACTCAGGTGCGGCACGCGCAGGAAGCATTCCGTGCTGCGGATTCTGAGCTCTTGGATAATCAGGAGACCTTGAAGACTTTTCAGCTGCGTCGTGACAACCGCAATGAAGCGCTGACGAGTGCCCGGCAGGCCATGGCTCGTGCAGAGGCCGAGGCCAGGAAGGCTGTTGACGCCCTAGGATTCAGCCGTGATCGGAAGATTGCCAGCGAAGCGCAAATTCAGCAACTCGATAGTCACATTGAGCATCTGCTTTCCGCTCTCGCTACATTGAGGCAGCGCGTCGCTGTTCACCAAAGCGCGTTCGATCATGCCCAACAGCTCCGTCAGGAACGTTCCGCCGAGGTTGAGCAAATGTTCCGTCGATTTTCCGAGGCCCAGGAAGAGTTTGCGGCTGCTGAGGCGTCGCTCAAGAATGCTCAGCAAAGCCTGACAGATACGCTGGCACAGCTGCGCGCAGTGGAGGCCCGTATCCTTCAGGACTCAACGCAGCGTGAGGATCGTGATCGCGAGGTGCTACGTTTGCAGTCGTTGCGCGCATTGATGCTCGCTTTTGAGGCCGCCAAGCAGCTCAGTGATGCGGCAGATCTTGGCCACGCCTCCGTGCTTGATCGTCTCACTCGGGCTGAGCAGACGACTGAACGCGCTCAGACGCGCGTTGAAGAATTGGCAGCAACTGTATCTCGCCTTCAGGAACGTCAACGTCACCTTGCTGGGCTGACAGTAGATGCCTTGTTGATAGGATCGCAAACGGAAGAAGCACCTCAGATCGTAGAGGGACTTCAGGAGCTGCGTAGAAGAATTGCCCTAGTCCAGGATGCATTGAGGCGTTATGAAGATGCACAACAGGACATTAGTCGACACTCTGCAGCGCTTGCAGCACTACAACAGGACCGGGAGAACGCACAGGTTGCCCTCATGCAAGCGCGCGTAGATTTGGATCGCCTTAAGACGACACTGAGTGAACAAAATGGGGGTGATGAGTATTCCTGTGTGCCGCGTGTTGCTCCGTATCTGCCATACTTACCTAGCTATGAGATCGAAGTGCTACCTGGTAACGCTCCCGTAGTTGAGTCTTTGCCGACCTATGAGATTGGCTCTGTGTCAGAGCCTGAAACGATTGTCCCCTCTTCACCTCAAGCAGACAGCGCAGAGCACACAACACATGATCTGGTTCCTTACGGAACCTCTATCGAGAGTACTTTCGAGCATCAGCCGAACGCTCAGTCAGCACAGAATAATCCTGTGACATTGGCGCGTACAGGGGGCGGGACCGCTATGCTGGGAACGATCTCGGCCATCGGAGCCGCGCTCGGTATTGCTGCTTTGCGAGGCCGTCGCCGCCGTGAGTAACAGCGCGGGCTTCACCTTCGTATCGCGGCCTGCTGGCACCGCGCGTACCTGCAGACCGTGCTACGAAGGTTGTTGCTTTTTGGTGGAGTACTCCGCATAGTTGGGGGATGAACACTCCCTATATCGCGCTCTCGGGAATACTGAGCTGTAAGGATGAGCGCGAACTTGGCCTCGTCCAGGCCTTTCTTCCTGCGCATATTGAGTTCACTCGCGCTGAGGAAGGGTGCATCTCCTTCGAGGTCACTCAAGATAGCGTCAATCCTTTGATTTGGCACGTCAATGAGCTTTTTGATTCCCAAGCTTCCTTTGATGCACACCAGCGGCGGACTCTCGCTAGTGAGTGGGGCGCACAGACTGCCCACATCAAGCGCGAGTACATTGTGAGTGAAATAGCGGCTCAGGAGAATGCTAGGGAATACGGGAGAAAGGAACAAATTCAGTAGGTGAAGGGTGGAGTGCCCATCAACAACATAAACTGCGAAATAAAAGGATCGTAGGGTTGAAGGCTCAGTCTTGAACCTTCAACCCTACGATCACAGTCGGGGACACCCCCGACGCGTCAATGATCATGCGCGTCAGTAAAGCGCAGTCAAAATAAGCCTTTCGGCCTCGTCAGGCGATCGGGGTAGCCTCAATCTTCCACACCTCACGGGCGTAGTCGCCAATCGTGCGGTCGGAGGAGAAGCGACCCGAACGGGTGATATTGACCCACGCCATACGAGCCCACGCGCGCGCGTCAGCGTAGTCGGCTGCCATCGCGTCCTTGGTCTCACGGTAGGCGGCGAAATCACCCAGTACGTAGTACACGTCGGCCGGATCGTAGCCTGCCTCAAGCAGGCTCCAGCGCAGGTCGTGGAACCAGCCCGAACCATTGTCGGACAGCGTCCCATCGACAAGGGCGTCGAGGACGCGCTTGAGGCCGGGAACATTCTCGTAGTGCCAGCGAGGATCGTAGGTGCGACGCAGCTCAGGCAGTTCTTCTTCCTTCGCGCCGAAGATGTAGGCGTTCTCATCACCCACAGCGTCCAGGATTTCCACGTTCGCGCCATCGAGGGTGCCCAGGGTAAGGGCGCCGTTCATCATGAACTTCATATTCGAGGTGCCCGATGCTTCCTTACCGGCAGTCGAGATCTGCTCAGAAACGTCGGCTGCAGGAATGATGTGCTCGGCGGGGGAGACGTTGTAGTTGTGGACGAAGACCACCTTGATGCGGTCATTGACCTCTTCATCGTTGTTCACAAGCTCCGCAATTGCGTTGATGAGCTTGATGATTGCCTTGGCGCGGATGTAGCCAGGGGCTGCCTTGGCGCCGAAGATGAAGACACGAGGGGCAACGTCCAGAGCGGGGTTGTCCTTGATGCGGAAGTAGAGGTCAAGGACGTAGAAAGCGTTGAGAAGCTGGCGCTTGTATTCGTGCAGGCGCTTGATCTGAACGTCGAAGATGGCGTCGGGGTTGATCTCAATGCCTTCGCGTTCCAGGATCCATGCTGCGAAGTCAACCTTGTTGGCATGCTTGATGTCCGCAAGGCGCTTGTAGACGGATTCATCTACGGAATCGGTGAAGTCAGCCAGGACGGACAGATCGCGCACCCAGGCGTCAGAGCCGGTGACTTCATCAAGAAGCTCGGCCAAGCGGGGGTTGCACTGCTTGAGCCAACGGCGGGGGGTCACACCATTGGTCTTGTTGTTGAAGCGCTCGGGCCACAGGGCGTGCCATTCCTTAAGGGTTTCACGCTTGATGATCTCGGTGTGCAGGGCTGCCACGCCGTTGATGGAGTAGGAGGCGTAGCAGGCAATCCATGCCATACGTACGGTGTTGCCGCACAGGGGTGCCATGTAGTCGATGGTGCCCTGGTCAAGACCGCGCTCGTTCATGTCGAGGCGGAAGCGGCGGTCGATTTCACGCACGATCTCAGCAATGCGGGGGAAGAGGCGATCAAAGATCGTCATATCCCAGGTTTCAAGGGCTTCAGCAAGCACCGTGTGGTTGGTGTAGGCGAAGGTTGTGGTGATGATCTCCCAGGATTCTTCCCAACCCATCTCGAACTCATCGAGGAAAATACGCATGAGTTCGGGGATGGCGAGCACCGGGTGGGTGTCGTTGAGCTGGATGGAGTTGTAGGTCGCAAACTTGGACATGTCGGTGCCGTGGTGAGCGACGTAGTTCTCCACGATGTCCTGAAGCGAGGCCGAGCAGAAGAAGTACTGCTGGCGGACGCGCAGAACCTTGCCTTCGAAGGTGGTGTCATTGGGGTAGAGAACGCGGGAAATATCCATGGTGCGTTCGCGGTCAATGATGGCGTCAGTGAAGCGCTGGGAATTGAAGGCGTCGTAGTCGAACTCTTCGATGGGTTCTGCCTTCCACAGACGCAGGGTGTTGACATTCTTGGTGCCGTAGCCGGTGATCGCCATGTCGTAGGGAATGGCGCGAACCTTCAGGTCAGCGTAGGAAACGATGCGCTGTTGTTCTTCGCGGCGGATAACGAAGGGGTAGCCCTCTTCCATCCAGGGATCAGGGTGCTCGGTCTGGAAGCCGTTGGAGAAGAGCTGCTTGAACAGGCCGTAACGGTAGAGGATGCCGTAGCCGGTGACGGGCAGGTCCATGGTGGCGCAGGAGTCGAGGAAGCAGGCTGCCAGGCGGCCCAGGCCACCATTGCCGAGGGCGGCGTCCGGTTCTTCTTCGAGGATGACGGACAGGTCTTGGCCGTGAGCGGCGAGTGCCTTGCGGGCTTCCTCAACCAGACCGAGGTTCGAGAGGTTGTTCAGGAGGGCGCGGCCCATGAGGAACTCGGCGGAGAAGTAATGTTCCATGCGGCCAGCTTTGTAGGTGCGATCGGTTTCGCTCCAGGCATCGGCGAGCTGGTCAACGACGGCTGCGGACAGGCCCTGCCAGATCTCCATAGGGGTGGAATCGGCGACAGGGCGGCCAGAGCCGGCGCGCACCTGCGATGAAAAGGTTTCAGTCAGGTCGTGGGTCATTCTTCTTTCCTTGCTTGTGAAATCAGCGTGAAAGCCGATGAAACAACATTCGTTAGTTTACATGCACACCATCGCGGGGGACAGTGCAGGGCGTGGCGTAGCTCTGCGACGAGGCGAAGCTGAAGGACTTCGCTTTGAGATTCCTTGGTAAAAGTAATTCCAGCCCGTTAAAGTGAAGGGTATTGTCAGGGCTGAAATATGCTCCCACATCGAGGAAAAGGTAGCGCTAGTGCTCAACGAATATCTTGAAGCTGTCAGCGGCATCATGTACACCTACGTACTCATTGCCATTCTCATTGGCGCCGGAGTCTACTTCTTCATCCGTACCAAGGCGCTGCCCTTGACGCTCCTTGTGGACTCGATTCGAGTCGTGGGAGAAAAACCTCACGACGAAGAATCCATCTCTTCCTTCCGAGCGCTCATGCTCTCCACCGCATCACGAGTGGGCGTCGGCAACATCGCAGGAGTGGCATCCGCAATCGCCCTCGGCGGTGCCGGCTCGGTCTTTTGGATGTGGGTTATCGCATTCTTCGGCGCAGCATCCGCATTCGTTGAATCAACGCTCGCACAGATCTACAAGCGTCGTTCCGCAGGAGGACACTCCTACGGCGGTCCCGCGTACTACATTGAGCAAGGTCTCAGGTTGCCGTGGCTGGGATACATTTTTGCTCTAGCCCTCATTGCCACCTACGTCGGCGGCTTCAACCTCGTGGCCTCCTTCACCGTGAAGGACACCTTCAGCACCTACTCCTTCTTCTCCGAGGACGTCACCCCCTACATTGTTGGTGGCGTATTAGCCCTCCTCGTGCTCGGCTCTATCTGGGGTGGCATTAAGCGACTCTCCTCAGTGACAGCCTTCCTCGTTCCCCTCATGGCACTTATTTACATCGCCTTGTGCCTAGTGCTCATCGTCGTGAACATCACCGCAATCCCCGCCGTCTTCGCTGAAATCTTCCGTTCTGCCTTTGACTTCGAAGCAATCTTTGGTGGATTCGTCGGTTCTGCCCTCATGCTCGGTATTAAACGAGGCCTTTACTCCAACGAAGCTGGCGTCGGTTCGGCTCCCAACGCTGCGGCCTCGGCATCCGTTTCTCACCCCGTAAAGCAGGGGCTGGTGCAGATGCTCTCCGTCTGGATCGACACCATGGTTATCTGTACGGCCACCGCACTGGCAGTCCTCTCCAGCGGTGTGCAAGGCGGCGAAGACCTCAAGGCATCTCCACTGGTTCAGGCGGCCTGGCAGACGGTTTACGGCGATGCGGGCCAGCACCTCGTGACCCTCGCCCTGTGCCTTTTCGCCTTCACGACGCTGATTGGTAACTACTTCTACGCAGAAGCAAACCTTCAATTCGTCCTCCGTCGTGAACCCACCATGATCGACCTGCTTATTTTCCGCGTGGCCTCGGCCGTTATCGTATTCTTCGGTGCCACCGCAGAGTTCTCCGTTGCGTGGAATACCGCTGACATCCTCATGGGCCTGATGGTGCTGATCAACATTCCGACAATCCTGATCCTCAGTGAAAAGGCAATGCGCGCCCTTGATGACTACCGCAAGCAACGCCGTGACGGCAAGGATCCGGTCTATGTTGCCGCAGTCAACGGTGTCTCCGACCAGCTCGACTACTGGAAGTGAGACTGGGACGGCGCGCTGAGAACTGTTGAGTGCAGCCGCCCAATGAATATCACGATCCCCCGCAGGTGCGCCTTGCAAGAGGCGAGGGTACCTGCGGGGGCTTTTCTCAGGCTTGGGCCTGCGGGCTGGGCCGCTTGTGCCCACTCGCCTTCGCTCCGCTCCAGCTCCTATGCCCAACCACGCGGCGCCTTCACAGATTTACACACGGCGTTGCAGTTTCCACACCGCATAACCCCCAAAAACTACAACGCCGCTCCCATAGGACAGGGGAACACACGGGCATCCCAGCCTCAAGCGAACACGGCCGCAACCCTCGCCCCACAACGGCTCTACCCGGCCAGACCCAACCGCGCCGTCGCCCTCGTCAAACACCCCCAAAACGGTGCCTTGATGTCATACCGGTGGCGTGTGCGTCACCGGTGGGTCGACAAGCCGCCGCTATGTATGACGATGTTGGGACCCTTCTATGGGGCACACTCCAACTCCTGCGCAGACTCCACTTGATGGGGGAGTGGCACCGTGCGGAGCCTGGCTGCAGGGGTCAGTGCCATGGCAACCCCTGCCGTCAAGGACAAGGCAATGAAGAGGACGGTCGTGGGCACAATACCCAGGTAATCAGCCGCCCAACCCGCCAGCAAGGCACCCACTGGCATAGCGCCCCACACAGCGAAGCGGAAAGTGGCATTGACTCGCCCAAGGAGCGGCCTCGGGCACAGGGACTGCCGCAAGCTCATCTGCGTAATGTTGTAGAGGGTGCTGAAGAAGGCCATGACAACATTGGCGACAATAAAAACTGCAAGTGCATAATCACCTGCATAGGGGGCAATCGCTAAACCGATAGCGGCGGCAGAGCCGATGGTATAGCACCAGACAATGGTGCGGCCAACGCCCAGACGAGTCACGACACGCGAGTGAAGAAACGCTCCCGCGATGCCTCCCAGGGCACCAATAGCAAGCAAGGTTCCTAACGCAGAGGGTGAAACGCCAAGAATCCTCAGGGCAATAACAGGGGTAAGGACAAATACTCCCTGAGTGGTCAGTGATGCCCATGCAATAGAGAGAAAAAGTGGTCCAAGAAGAGGCTCGGAGCGGACGAAAGCAATGCCCTCACGAATCTGTGAGAATAAGCCTCCATCTGTTGGACGCTCAGAGGGAGGTTCCTCCACCGGGATCCGGGCGATAGTGATAGCAGAGAGCGCATAGGTCAACGATGCGGCGAGAAACGACAAAGGGATACTGACCAGCCCCATCAGCCAGCCAGCAATACCAGGACCTGCAATGCGCGTGACCTGAAACGATGCCTCTAAACGTCCATTTGCTGCACTGATCTGGTCAACAGCAACAAGACGAGGGATTAAGGACTGGCTGGCCACATCAAAAAAGACCGATGACACGCCAACCAAAGCCGAAACGATAATTAGCTGCAGCACATCTAAGACCCCAACAAGCCACGCCACAGGAATCCAGGCGAGCGCTAATGTGCGGGCAACGTTGGCCACCACCATTGTTGGCTTCTTGCGCCAACGATCCACCCACGCTCCAGCAGGGAGGCCAAGAAAAAGGAACGCTGCGAGCTGGGCGGCATTTACGACACCGATTTCAGCATTCGACGCCTGCAAGACACTAATCGCTGTTGTCGAGGTCACTAGCGTCGCAACTTGGAAACCCAAGAAGCCCGCTGTTTGCCCCCACCACAATCGGCGGAATGCAGCATTGTGTGATAACTGAGGATAAGCAGCCACGAAAGTCCAGCATACTGCGTTGCAATGCTAATCCTATGGAGGAGTTCTTGACCCTCACCCACAAAAAGGCTCCCTTCCTTAGACCATGAAAGGGGTGGGAAGGGAGCTCAATTCTTTGAGACGATCTGGAGGGGATCAGTGCTCTCCGTGCTCGTCGTAGTGGGAGCCGTGAAGGGCATGTCGGTGTCCATCATGGATGTAGTCAACATGGTCGCCGTGCTCAACAGCCTCATGACCACAGTCTTTACCATGGGTGTGTTCTTCGACGCTGTGTTCAGCAACGGTGCCGTGCTCATCGTAGTGGTCACCATGAAGGGCGTGGTGGTGCTTGCCGTGGATGTAGTCGACGTGGTCACCGTGCTGGACTGCTTCGTGTCCACAGTTTTCGCCGTGCTCGTGCTCAGCGATGGTGTGTTCTGCGTGCTGATCGGTCATGGTGTTCTCCTTAGACAAGTGATGGCTAATGAGGAAAGTATCCCCCGCTCAGTGCGATATTGCAATTTCTTTACCTTATTGGATGTGGGAATCATTCTGCTTATCAAAAGTGCCCTTCCAGGGGTGCATGGAGGATGAGGACTTTCTTCCAAAAATCGGGCATGATTGACGTATGGCGCACTCTGATTCTCCGCTGCTCACCGTCATTGTCCCGGCATATAACTCCCAGGAATACCTGGATCGTTGCCTGCGTACCTTAGTTGGCTACGGAACTGATCTCGAGATCGTCGTCGTCAACGATGGCTCTCGCGATCGTACGGCGCAAATCGCTGACACTTGGGCCGCGAATCATCCGGGTATCGTCCGCGTCATTCACCAAGAAAACGCCGGTCACGGTGGCGCCCTCAATGCGGGTATTGCCGCTGCTCGGGGGGATTATCTCAAGGTTGTCGACTCAGATGACTGGGTGGATCGTGCAGCGATGCGGGAAGTTCTTGACGTCCTCGGCTCCTGTCGTGATAGTGCAGACACCCTGGATCTGCTGGTCACGAACTATGTCTACGAAAAGCAAGGGCGCTCCCGTAAGGCGGTTATTCGCTACCGCAACGTGCTGCCAACCGGCCGGACTCTCTCATGGGAGGAGATGCGCCGCTGCCGCTATGACCAGTATCTGATGATGCACGCACTGATTTTGCGTACTGAACTGGTCCGTGCCTCGGGGTTGGCCTTGCCCACGCACACGTTCTACGTTGACTACCTCTACTCCTTCATTCCTTTGCCCCTCGTGCAGACCCTGCGCTATCTGGATGTTGATCTCTACCGTTACTTCATTGGCCGTGACGACCAATCCGTCAATGAGAAGGTCATGATTGGCCGTATCGATCAGCTTCTTCGTGTCAATGGGGGAATGGTTGATGCGATGCCGCGTCAGGGCGAAGTGCCAGCACCGCTGTATCGCTATATGACGCACTATCTGCGCATTAATTTTGTGGTGTGCTCAGTGATGCTTTTGCGCTCGGGCACGCCTGAGCACCTTGAGCTGCGCGAGCGCCTGTGGGAGGAATTCGCAGCTGCAGACCCCGAATCCTGCGCTGCCGTTCGCGCTGATCTGCTCGGTACCCTCATTTCAGTTCCCGGTCGCGCTGGTCGCATCATGTCGACCATCGGGTACAAGGTGTCCCAAGCGCTGCTGGGCTACAACTAGGAGGGGTCGCCGTCCGCGTCTCCCTCGTTACTCCATGCTGCCGGGAAGGAGTGGCGAGTGCGAGGGCTCGATGACGCGACGTCGTGTCAGCCGATAAAGCTTGCGGGGTCGGGTCCTACGCGTACGCCGGTGTCCAGATCGTCCAGTGCCTGAAGGTCAGCGGGCGAGAGGGCGATCTCTGCTGCTGCAAGGTTTTCCCGGATACGCTCGGGGGTTACTGATTTGGGAAGGATGATGCGGTCACGTTGTAGGTGCCATGCGAGGATAACCTGAGCGGGTGTCGCCCCAATGCGCGATGCGATAGCAGTTACCTCTGGCATTTCCAGGTCAGCGCCTCGCCCGAGGGGACTCCATGCTTCAGTGGCAATACCCATTGCAGTATTTGTGGCGACAAGATCGTGCTGGGGCAATGTTGGGTGTACTTCGATTTGGTTCAGCACAGGAATCCGACCACCCATCGCTGCAAGTGCGGTGAGGTGCTCTTCCAGGAAATTTGAAACGCCAATTGAACGGGTGAGCCCATCATTGGCAGCCTCTTCAAGAACTTCCCAGGTTTCGCGATAGAGATTGCGTGAAGGGACAGGCCAATGAATGAGGTAGAGGTTGACGTAGTCGAGGCCGAGGCGTTCAAGTGACGCTTCGAGTGCGGGGCGGGTTGTGGCTGTGCCCTGATCTTCGTTCCACAACTTCGTGGTGATGTAGAGATCTTCGCGGGGCAGGCCGGTAGCGGTAATGGCTTGGGCGACGCCTTTTTCATTGCCATAGATTGATGCGGTGTCAATGTGGCGGTAGCCGGCTTCGAGCGCAAGCCCAACGGCGCGCTGCGTTTCTTCTTCGGGGATGAGGAATACGCCAAAGCCAATCTGAGGGATTTGTGTGCCGTCGTTGAGCGCAATCTGGTGTGGGGTCATCGTCAGCGTCCAATCGAAAAGGAGGGGAGGGGATGTTCCATTGTGCCCTGGGACGAGCGGCTGTGCTTGTCGAGAAGCGTGTTGTGGCGAGTAGCGTGAGAGATCGTGGGGAGGTGTGATCTCAGCAACTCCTTGGATCTATAGTGTGAAAGGTTTGCGTCTTATCCTTGGGATTCAGCATAATTGAGACTGAGAACGATTCCCATTAGCTAGAGAGATGGAAGATGCTCATCACTCAACGACGCAGCAAGCGTGCGTTTACCTCCGTCACGACGCTCCTGCTCGCCTTCGCGCTGACAGCAGTAGGCAGCCCCGTTGATGGCAGTGCCTATGCCGCTACCTCTGAAGAAGAGCCCCTGCAGATTCTTGACGACATTCCGGTAGATCTTTTCCACCTGAGCGCAGATGCTGAGGGAGCCCTGACCCTTCAGATGCGCACCCGAGATTCGGAAACACCACAGTTCTACGACCCTGCAAAGGCTGCCCTCAAGGTTCCTGACGTCAATGAGATTGATCCACACCCTCAAAACCCTGCCCACAAGGTTCCTGAGGCAGTTTATGACTCCGCTGAGGGATACCACGTTCGTCCGACCAAGAAATTTAAGTCTGGACTGCTCAATGGTTCTGCGATGACGTGGAACCTCGAAGGCATGCTGGCCCAGAAGTACACCAGCACCAGTATTAAAGTGACACTCGTCAAGGCTCCCGCCGACGCTCAGGTCTTCACCTTCGCTCGCAACGAAGCCGGGGAAGCCGTCTCTCTTGTCGAGGAGAGCGATAAAAACGCTGGCACCTTCCGCCTGCCCAATGATGCCAAGGGCGTGTGGCTCGGCGTCTCGAATAAGAAGAGCGTCGAGGCAGAGTGGATCTTCACCAAGCCGGGAATCTATAAGCTCGCAGTCTCGGCAATGGGGGAGACCGATGGAGGCTCCTTCTCACGTCGAGCTGAGAAAACCTACACGATTGCGGTCGGCGACGACACTGAAGTGACCGCAGACGATCTCATCTCTGATAACGACACTGCCGCCGCTGCGCCCTCGACCAACGGACACGGTGGTGGCACCACCCCTCCAACCGGGAGCAACGACACGACGCCACCCCAGGGAAATACCCACGGTCCGCAGCAGCCTGGCCAGACCCCACCGACTGCGCAAAACCCCGGAAATCCTGACGGCACGAACGCTGGACACGCAGGCCATACGGATGCCCCGCAGGGAAGTATTTCCACCCAGCAAGACCCTGTGACTCAACGGGCCATGCTCTACCGCACCCATGTCGATGCGGCACATATCAACTGGGACGCTGATAAAAACCGTCTCGCAGTAGGAGTCATTGATGGCTCAACCCTCCGCCCCGCAGAGGACGTGGTTGTTCGCCTAGGACCCGATGCTGACACCAATGGCCGCGAAGTCTCCCGCATCAAACTGCCTGCATCCAACGCTCTGTCCTTCTTAGGCAAGCCGGGCGAGATCGTGTGGAACGCACCCGCACAGTACTACCGTGGTTGGCGGCCCCTATGGGCAGGCTACGGTGCAGGCGACATGCCCGCACACATCGTTCCTGACTCCCTTGAACTCGAACTCGTGTCAGTTGATGGCCCGGGCTGGATGTCGGTATGGCGTTCAGGGGCGGGCTTCGTCCAAGAGGATCTCAATTCCTCCAACGATGATCGCCGTCGCGTTCGCATGACCGCAGGCGCACACGGACACTTCAACTGGAGTTTCTCAGAAGCAGGGCGTTACACCACCACATGGAAGGCCCACGCCCGTACCACCGAAGGTGGCGTCATCAGTTCACAAAACCACGATGTCATATGGCTCGTTGGCCCTGACAGCGCTGTTGGCCTACCTGAGAACACCACTCAGGCTGCTGCTATCTTCACGCCTGCTGAATCCTTTGACGTCGATCCTGCTCCGCAAGACCCCGGCTATTTTGAGGCCGCTCCTGTGGGAGAATCCGCTGAACGCCCCGAAAAGGGCAGCTACACCTGTGTCGCTAACGGACACCACGATATTGCTGCGCGCATGAGCGACAGCGGCAAGGTTCAACCCTTCTGGAAGGACACCGCAGTTACCGGCAAGACTGTCGAGCGTGCAAGCGGCACGATCGTCGTCCCCGTACCGGACTACGCGTCGCACCCCCTGAATGTTGACGGTCCCGGGGCAGCACTGAAAGCTCTTGCTCCCCAGGGAAGCACCGTGTGGACCTTGCCTGAACAACAAGATCCCAAGTTGGCCTGGATCGGTGTGAACACCGAGGCAATGCCCTACTCTAAGCTCTCGGGTGACGCCGTCCAGATGAGTTTTGGAAGCGTTGAAGGCCCAGGCCGCATGGTCCACTGGGAAGCCGATATTTTGAATGGCGCGCGAGTTCTGATGAACTCTAGTGTTGAGGGCGACAAGATCGTCCTGGCAGACCCCACTCACAAGCATCTGGCCACCTCCTTCACCAGCCCTGGCCTGTACCTTGCCGAATACACCATCCGCGCAAACTACGGCGCTCATTCCGGTTGGGTAGGTTCAACAGACTACGACTGGTTGAATGTCTACTACGCCGTTGGAAATGCTGAGATTGCCGCACTGTGTGGCGACAGCATCGTCATTCCCCCGACGTCGAATACCCCCAAGGAACCCGACACCCAGGTCCCTCCGACCTCGCCAAAGCCCGGAGAGCAACCGTCACGCCCCAATCCTCCGGCGGGCACGGATTCTCCAAAGGACAACGGCTCTCCGAAGGACACCGACTCGCCAAAGAATAACGATGCCCCCACAGGCAACGGCACTCCCAAGGACTCGGATGTTCCCAAGGACACGACCCCTGATACACACAACACTGCTCCTTCTGCCTGCTACCCCAAGGGTGTCACGACTGTCCTCGACTCTGGACACACCGACCTGTTCACCCTCATGGCCAACACTAACGGCGGCCTCGACCTAAAGGTCAAGGAAGATGTCACCGCACCGGGTACCATTCGTGATCCTCACACTGTGCTCATCAAGGTAAAAGAATCCGCTCAGCGTGACCTTCCAGCAGGTATTCCCGGCTCACCCCGTGGCTACTACCTTCCCCAGGGCGGAGACAAGGATCTCGTGTGGCCCGGATGGGATACACAGGGCATTGCAGCCGCAGGTTTAGCAAAAGCCTCCTTCGATGTTTCCTACACCGGCCCTGAAGGTGGACGCATCCATATGTTCATTACCAAGGGATTCGGAGGTAACGCTCTGGAATCACGCCTGACAACGGGCGGATATACCCTCGATCCTGCCGGATCAACCATCGTGCAGGACTACCCGGCTCACACTCACGTCAACTGGGTGTTCAGCAAGCCCGGCCGCTACACATTGACGGTCACCGGCCACGCCGCCCGCGAGGACGGTTCCCAGCGCATCTCGACTACCCCGCAGACTTACACCATTGATGTAGGAACCTTCGAATGTGGTGGTCCCCGCCTTGAACTCTCCTCCACGACGGTCAGCCAGGGCGGCACCCTCGAACTGGTTGCCTCAGGTCTGACTCCGAACGAAGAAGTCATCTTCGAGATCCACTCCGACCCGATCGTCCTCCCCGCTGTCCGCGCCGATGACAAGGGTGTAGCCCGCGCAACCTGGACGATCCCGGCGAACTTCCCCGCCGGTCACCACCACGCCATTGTGCGCGGACGCCCCGACCTGAAGATCGCCTTCCACGTTGGCCCCCAAAGCGCTGACAAGGATCGCAAGGACGGGTCACAAACGGGCGACCAGGGTGTTGACAAGAACGGCAAGGACTCCACCGGCAACACGGGTTCTGGGACGGGTGCCACGAACGGTGGCTCGACCATCCCCCAGGGTGGTACCGACAGTGCCAGCGGCTCTGGTGGCGCCAGCCGAGGTGGTGGCCGCAGCGGCGCAGGTGAGGTGTGTATCCCAACCGTCATCACCCGTGAAGCCGACGTCGAAGAAGTCAAGAAGCTTGAGGCCGCCTCACAGGGCGCATCCGCGGGTAAAGCGACGACCACGCTCACCTTCAATGTCGGCCCCGGTGCTTCGGGTAACGCCCGCGATGGTCACTTTGACCTGGGTCCCGTCATCGAAAACAACACGGTGTACGCCCGCGTGAAGGACGACCGCCAGCAGCCCGCCGTGTGGGTGGATCCGACCAGCCTGACCTTCGCCGTTGGCGATGAGGCAGCCCTGGATGCTCCTGAACAGTTGAAGTTCATTACCTCGGCAGGGTCGAAGGTGTGGATGATCCAGCAAACGCAGGTCAAGGACGTGCCCTGGCTGGGAATGAATTCTCAGCGCGAGGAGATCGTCAACCGCACCACCGGTGAGGTGACCTTCACCCTTGAATCCGTGGACGGTCCTGGCAAGGTCGCCGTCTTCGAGTCGGGCACCCTGGGCTCTGGTGTTGGGAAGATGGTGTTCAACGACGCTGGCTCCTCCTACACGCTTAGAGCCAACACCCACGCCCACCACAACTGGCTCTTCACTGCCCCCGGTACCTACACGATGACCATCTCCATGGAGGTGCAGTCAACCTCGGGTGAGCTCAAGGGATCCACTGGCACTACGGGCGGCCTGACCCTGACCGGCGAGACCGGCCCCAATGGACGCCCAATGGTGTCCGAAACCGTCGGCCGTACGAAGTCAGGTCAGCCCTGCTCCCTGGCACAAACCGGCGCTCAGACTGACATGGTGGGACCCTACGCCCTCCTGCTGGTTATCCTCGGCAGCGTGGCTGTCCTTGCTGCCCGTCGAGGCACTCGCCTGAACTGACCGGGTCCTCCAAGCGGTGCTGTGATCGCATTCTTGTGATGTGCTCACAGCACCGCTGAGGCCGTTCAGGCACCCGACGGGAACGCTTCCCCTATTTCCCATCATCACGCCGCCCCCTGCGGCAGAAGGTTATCCGTGACTCATCACTCACGTTCGTTCACTGCGATGTTGGCCTGTGCCAGCATCGCATTCAGTGCGTGTAGCGCCCAAGCCCTCCCCGCTGATGCCGACAATGAACTCCGAATCGTTACGACCACTGGCATCCTGGCCGATCTGGTGCGCAATGTTGCTGGCCCCGATGTTCACCTGTCGCAGATCGTCCCTGATGGCGCCGACCCGCACTCCTACGAACCAAGCTTGCGCTCCATCCGCGACATTGCCTACGCCGACCTGGCTTTTACGAACTACCTGCTCCTTGAGGAGCACGCCATTATCCGCACCCTGGATGCGAATCTGCCCCGCACGGCAGTGTCGGTGTCGATCGCGGAGGAAGCTGCCAAGGAAGGGGCAACCATTCTTCCCCTCGTGGAGGACCGCGCGCTCGACACCGCATGGCTCGGAATGCGCGTGGCCGGCAGGGGAGAGCGTTTCGGCGCGACACGCTCTTCCGAAGTCGACCTGAGCGCGACAGCGGTGGAAGGGCCGGGGGATGCCTCGTCCTACCTGACGACGACCTTCGGTGCGCCCGAGATTGCCTTCTCCTCCTCGGATGGTTTCTCGGAAGGCGATGGCTATGCCTCCGACACGATCTCCCTACCTGCGGACGCCCACACGCACATGAGCTGGGCTTTTACCAAGCCCGGCGTGTACCGCATCCACTTCCGTGGTGCCTTGCGCACCCACGAGGGCGCCCGCCCCATCCCCATTGAGGGGGCTACTGCGGTCTTCGCTGTCGGCGTGGACCCCTACGAGGTCGCCTCCGCAGAGCAGCGCCTTATTTTCGGGGCAGGCCACGGTGACCTCACCGTCGATATCGACGCCGGACGCCTGACACTCATGGTCGATCAGCCAGCCGACGGCGCGCCCTCACCCTTGGAGGGCGCGATGGCCACCGGTGCGACGGAGGTCCCCGGCCTGCTTGGCCTTGACCTCGATCAGGTCGTCATTGAGGTTCCCACGCGGACCCTGACAGAAGTGCCGGGCACGACGGGCTTCCGTTTCCTTGGCCAACCAGGTGATCCCCTCTATCTCCTGCCCCAGGCGGTCCTGGGCAAGCACGTTCACGGTGAAATCGACCCTCACCTGTGGCATGACGTGCACAATGCCGCCGCCTACGTGCGCGTCATCCGCGATCGTCTCATGGAGGTCGATCCCGAAGGAGCGGACGGCTACCGGCAACGCGCAGCTGACTACCTACGGACCCTTGAAAAGGTTGACGCCCGCGTGGAGGCGACCATTGCAACCATCCCCGAGGACTCTCGCCATCTCGTCACCACCCACGACGCCTACGCCTACCTGGCTAATGCTTACGGGCTGACGGTCGCGGGTTTTGTCGCCCCCAACCCTGCTGTTGAACCCTCCATCGCTGATCGTCGCAAGCTTGCCGCCACGATTGAGGACTTGAATATTGGCGCGGTCTTCTTGGAACCGCAGCTCGCTCAGCGTCGCTCAACCCTGACTACTGTCGCGGAAGAATCGGGCGTGCAGGTGTGTCCGCTCTATGGGGATACCTTCGACCAGGACGTTCACACCTACGCCGACATGATGATCGCCAACGCGAATTCTTTGGCCCGATGTTTGGGAGGCACTCCCTCGCCTTAACCCCTCATCTTCCCTGATGCCCCTATCGATTGTGTTGTACAGAAAGACCCCCCCGATGCGTTTTCTTCCTCGTTTGAGTGCCGCCGTAACGATCCTCGTTGCCAGCCTCGCTGTCGCTCCTGCGGCCCTCGCCGACGATGATCCGAACCTTGCCCAGTCCGTGTCCTCTGACGAGGCCCAGGCCACCGGCCAGCACGTCATTGAACGCGGCCACGTTGATGTTGGCCCCCGTGTTGTTGACGGCGAATGGATGGTCATGGCCCGCGATGACTCCGGCACAGCTCCGGTGTGGCGTGACCCGCAGGAGGTGGTGTTGCGCGTGGGCGATGCCTCCAAGCTCGCCGCCCCCACTGAAAGCGCCTACGCCTTCATGGAGGGAAAGGAAGGGCAGGAGTGGTACATCATCCCTCAAACGGAGAACCACGAGGTCGTCTGGCTGGGGTGGAACACTCAGGATCCGGAGGTGACGCGCCTGATTGAGCGCGGCGCGACGATGAGCATCGGCCCGGTGGAGGGGCCGGGACGCTCATGGATGTTCCTCCAGGATGGAACCTTTGGGGAGCCTCGCCTGCTGGTGGACGGGCAGAAGAAGGAAGCGCAGGACGTGTGGGTGGACGTCAATACGCATGTCCACGCCAACTGGGTGTTCACCGACCCCGGTGTGTACACAGCTGCCCTGCGCTTCTCGGCAAAGACCACGGACGGTCAGGAGGCCAGCGCCTCCACGACCCTGCGTTTCGCTGTGGGGGATGAGACGTCGGTTGACGAGGCCTTCGCCGCCGCTGAGGTGAGTGCACCGGCTGCCACCGTGGATGCCGGGCAGTCTGCAGCGGCTGATGAGCCTGCTAGCAGCGCACAGGCGGGGGGCGTTGAGACTGCGAGCTACCTGCCCCTGATTGTTCTTGCCATCGCAGCGGTGGCCGTCATTGGTGGGGCGTTGGCGATTATGCGCTCGCGTGTGAGCGCCCGCGAACGAGCCCTCGCTATGGCTGAGGTGGAGCAGCAGGAGGCCAAGAAGTGAGTGCCGCAGTAGTCCTTGAGACGGCGCCGCCAGTCCTTGCCCAGACGCCAGCACCCACGGCCCCCGCGCTGCAGGTTGAGGGCGTGCGGGTCGACCTCGGCGGTCGTGAGGTCCTCGCCGGCGTCACCCTGGATGTCCGCCACGGCGAATTTGCTGCCCTCATTGGCCCTAACGGTGCGGGCAAGACCACGCTGTTGCGTTCCATTCTTGGCCTTGTTCGCATGAAGGAGGGGGCGGTGAGCGTTAACGGTCAGCCCGTTGTGCCTCGTCGTATCGGATACGTCCCCCAGCGCCACGAGTTCGCCTGGGATTTCCCCCTGACCGTGCGTGAAGCCGTTGTCGCGGGCTTGGCTGGATCCTTGGGATGGGGTCGACGTCCGCGCCTTGAACACCAGCGCGCTGTGGAACAGGCCCTGCTCAAGACGAATATGCGCGACCTCTCCTCCCGGCCGGTGGGGGAGCTCTCGGGTGGCCAACGTCAGCGTGTTCTCGTTGCACGCGCACTCGCCTTGAACCCGGATGTGTTGCTCTTGGATGAGCCTTTCACCGGCTTGGATATGCCCACCCAGGAGATGCTCACCGACATGTTTTCCTCCCTGGCTCGCAATGGTCAGGCGGTGCTGATGACAACTCACGATCTCATCGGCGCTCTGGCGGACTGCGACCGCCTGCACCTGGTCAACCGCACGGTCATCGCATCAGGAACACCCGACGAGCTGCGCGACCCTCAGGTGTGGATTGAGACCTTCAAGGTCCGTCCCGATAATCCTTTGCTCACTGCCTTGGGGGTGGCCTGATGTTGTCACCGTGGGAATTCTTCATTGACCTGCTGAACCCGAATCTGGCGTTCCTGCCTCGCGCGCTCCTTATGGCTGTCATTAGCGCCCTTGTGTGCGGTGTGGTGGGCGCCCACGTGGTGCTGCGCGGCATGGCTTTCATTGGTGATGCTGTCGCTCACGCGGTCTTCCCAGGGTTGGCTGTGGCCTTCGTTCTTTCAGGCTCCCTGGTCCTTGGGGGCGCGATTGCGGGCATGAGCACCGCGATCCTTGTTGCCCTGTTGTCTCAGAATCGTCGCCTCAAGGAAGACTCCGTCATTGGAGTACTGTTTGTGGGTGCTTTCGCCTTGGGGATCGTCATTATTTCCCAGGCCCCCGGTTATGCGGGATCGCTGCAGGACTTCCTTTTCGGGTCGATTACCGGTGTTCCCGCCGAGGAGGTGCCGACTGCCCTCATTGGCGCTGCCCTGGTGATTGGCGTCGTTGCCTTCTTCCACAAGGAGATTGTTGCGGTCAGCTTGGATCGTGAGAGTGCCCGGGCTGCGGGCCTTCCCGTCATGGGATTGGACATCATCCTTTACGTGGCGGTGTCACTGGCGGTGGTGATTTCTGTGCAGACCATTGGCAATGTGTTGGTGTTGGCGCTGCTCATTACCCCTGCTGCGACGGCGCGTCTGCTGACGGATCGTCTGATCCCTATGATGGTGCTGGGTCCGGTCATTGGCGCGCTGGCGAGTCTTGTTGGCCTGTACCTGTCGTGGTCGATTGATCTGCCCACGGGCGGGACGATCGTGCTGGTGTTGACGGTGTTCTTTGCCCTGGCGTGGCTCTTTGCTCCGCGCCACGGCGTGTTCGCTCGCGCGCGCAAGCAGTCTCAGATCGAGGCTTAGCGTCGAGCAGCGATAGAGGTCGGGGCGGGTTGGTGGTAGTCCAACCCGCCCCGACCTCATGAAGCGCGTGGGCACACTGGGGTGGTGAGAGGTTTTCCCCCTGCTGCGCCTCAAGTCTTCGGCGCCTTCGTGGGCGCTTAGGACAGCGCTGCCGCCACAGCTAGACGCAGGGAGGACTGGAAGCGGGTCTCGCGCTCTTCAGCGGTCATATCCGAGGAGGAATCGAAGAGGTGGTCAGAGCAGGTGAGGACCGTCAGTGCCTCCTTCCCATGTTCAGCGGCCACACCGTAGAGGGCGGCGGCTTCCATCTCGACGCCCAGCACACCGTAGTCGGCGAGCTTTTGAGCCTGCCCTTCGGGGGCGAAGTAGAAGTGGTCGCGGGAGATGATCGTGCCCACGTGAACGGTGTCCTCCTCTGAGGCTGCGTCGACGGCGGCGCGGACCAGGTTGTACGAGGCCACCGCAGAGAAGTTCACGCCGGGAATGCGCAGCTGGTTCATCGAAGAGTCCGTGTGGGCGCCCATGGCGACAACGACGTCGCCAACCTTCACCTGGGGAGCGATACCACCGCAGGTGCCGACTCGAATAATGCGCTCAACGTCGAAGAAGCGGAACAGTTCGGTGGCGTAGATAGAGAAGGAGGGTTGACCCATGCCTGAGCCCATGACGGACAGGGGCTTGCCGTTGACCTCACCGGTATAGCCCAGCATGCCGCGAACGTCATTGACCAGTCGCGGTTCGTCGAAGAGTAGTTCGGCGATTCGCTGCGCGCGACGGGGATCGCCGGGCATGAGGACGGCGGGAGCGAAATCTCCCTTTTCAGCATTGATATGCGGGGTTGCCATGTTTTCTCCTGAAGTGATGAATAGCGCGCCTCGGGGGCGATAGAAAAAGAATCCTCTCCATTGTCTATGCAGGTGAGGGCGTTGTCCACGTCGGTGCGTACCAAAACGTGGTCACTTCAGCACAAGATTCAACAGCGAACTACCGTGAAATGAACACTATTGAGGAGTATTTATGAGTACTACAACTCCCACGGAGTATCGCCCTCGGCGGCGTGAAACATGGAGCGGACAGACCGCATTCTTGCTCGCAGCAATTGGCTCGGCTGTGGGCCTGGGAAATATCTGGCGTTTCCCCGGCGTTGCCTACGCTAATGGTGGCGGCGCCTTCCTGATTCCCTACCTGGTTGCCCTCGTCTGCGTCGGTATTCCCGTCCTGCTGCTTGATTACGCTCTTGGTCACAAGTTCCGTGGCTCACCGCCTGCGGCCTTGCGCCGCCTGACCCCTAAGGCGGAGTTCCTCGGGTGGTTCCAGGTGATGGTCTGCTTCGTCATCTTCACCTACTACGCGGTCGTCATCGCCTGGGCTGCTCGCTACGCGATCTACTCGGTGGACATGGCTTGGGGTGAGGATCCCAAGACCTTCTTCCTCGCTGACTTCCTGCAGGTCACCGAGGCAACGACCTACTCCACGACCCCGGTAGCCTCGGTGATGATTCCCCTCGTGCTGCTGTGGCTCTTCGTCCTCATTATCATGGCGCGCGGTCTGACCAGCGGTGTTGAGCTGGCGAATAAGATCTTCCTGCCGCTGCTTGTGGTTCTCTTCATCGCCATCGTTATCCGCGCGCTCTTCCTGCCTGGCGCGCTTGATGGCCTTAACGCTTTCTTCACTCCCACGTGGGATTCCTTGGCTGATCCGAAGGTCTGGCTCGCGGCTTTCGCGCAGATCTTCTACTCCCTGTCGGTGGCCTTTGGCATTATGCTGACTTACGCCTCCTACCTCAAGCCCAAGTCGAACCTCACGGGCACTGGCCTGGTCGCAGGCTTTGCCAACTCCTCCTTCGAAATCCTTGCGGGCATTGGCGTCTTCGCAGCCTTGGGCTTTATGGCCCACCAGCAGAGCGTCCCCGTTGCCGAACTGGAGGGCCTGACCGGCCCGATCCTCTCTTTCGTCACCTTCCCCCACATCATTTCGATGATGCCTGGCGGTCCGATCTTCGGTGTCCTTTTCTTCACCTCTTTGGTGCTCGCGGGCGTGACCTCGCTGCTGTCCCTGCTCCAGGTCGTTTCCGGCGGTCTGCAGGACAAGTTCGGCTACAGCCCGATCAAGGCCTCCTTCATTATGGGTATCCCCGCGATGCTCGTGTCCGTTGTTCTCTTCGGCACCCAGTCGGGTCTGAACGCTCTTGACGTTGTCGACAACTTCATCAACACCATCGGCGTTGTTGTCTGCGCGATCGCATTGACCGTGGTGTCGGCTGTGGCGGGTAAGCGCCTCAAGAGCTTGCGTGCCCACCTGAATAAGGTGTCCTCCATGCCGGTGCCGTTTATTTGGGACATCCTCGTTGGCCTTGTTGTTCCCGCTGTGCTGAGCTTCATGCTCATTACCGCTGTCATTGAGCTTTTGCAGGTGCCCTACGGTGGCTACGATCCGAGCTACATTGCGATCCTCGGATGGGGCTGCGTCATTTTGGCCCTCGTCGGTGCTGCGGTTCTGACCGCCTTGCCGTGGAAGAAGAACGCCTCTGAGAAGGAAGGAGTGCAGGCATGACCGCTCCTGCAATCGTCATGATGGTTGTCACCATCCTCCTCGTGTGGGGTGGCCTCGTCGCTTCGGTTGTCGCCCTTCGCGGTGTCAATATGCCCCAGCATGACGAGGACCATGCTCCGGCATCTGAGGAAGGTTCCTCCACGCCAGGCGCCTAACCATCACGCCATTCTGGCCGAGTACTCATAAGGCGGGGTGCCCACCACCAGTGGGCACCCCGCCTTGTGCTATTTACGCGCCAGCACCCTCGGAGAGGATGATGAATTCCTCGAAGCCGGTGAGCGCTGTCCGGCCCTGGTGACAAGGACGCTCAGGGCAGGCGCGTTGCCCAGAAGGCTACGGCGCTCGCTGCGGCGACATTGAGGGAATCCACGCCGCCCGCCATGGGGATGCGCACGACGACGTCGGCGCGGCTGATGGCCTGGCGGGTGAGGCCATCGCCCTCTGTGCCCAGCAGCAGAGCCACCTTCGAGTCGGGGGCTGTGCAGGCGGGGGAGGGGATGAAGTCGTCGAGAGAGACGGAGTCCTCGCTGAGGGCGAGTGCTGCCACGGTGAAACCCGCAGCGTGGAGTTCGTCAATGGCGGGCCATGCGGTAATGCGTGTCCAGGGCACTTGGAAGACTGTTCCCATGGAGACCCGAACGCTGCGCCGGTAGAAGGGGTCAGCGCAGCGGGGCGTGACGAGGACGGCGTCGACGCCGAGGGCGGCTGCGGAGCGGAAAGCGGCCCCCACGTTGGTGTGATCGACAAGGTTTTCCAAGATGGCAATGCGGCGCGCTCCCTGACCATCGCGCGCCCCTGCGAGGAGGTCGGGCACGCTGGCTAGTTCGGGGCGGTGCATGGCGGCCAGTGCGCCGCGGTGCAGATGGAAGCCGGTGATGGATTCGAGGATGTCCTCATCGGCGAGGAATACCGGGACTTCGCCGCCCTCTGGGCTGCCGGTAGCCTGCTCGATCCAGGGGGCCATGGCCTCGTACCACTTGGGCGCCATGAGGAAGGACCGCGGCCGGTGGCCGGCCTGGATGGCACGCATGATGACATTGGTGGATTCAGCCATGTACAGGCCGCGTTCGGGTTCGAGGGCGGAGCGCAATTTGACGTCGGTCATGGAGACGTAGTCGCTCAGGCGCGGGTCGTCGGTGGAGGTCAGGTGAATGAGCACCGCACTATTCTCCCACGAGTTATCCACAGGCACCGACCTCGAAATGAGTTATCCACAGTGGCCCTGCCGACCTTTTTGCCTACGGGTTTGTAGGGGCTTTGCTTGGAGTGTCCCCTTTGGCGGGGATCGGTCATCAGGCACTGCACACTATTGGGAGGAACTATGAGCGCCTGCGAAAAACTGCCGTCCATGTACGGGGTGGCTGGCTGGACCCTGGAGTTGGGGGTTCGTGATCTTCTGGCGGACTATCTCAGTGCGTTTGGAGATACGTCTTTTCATCGTTTTGCTGATATTCCTGCGGATCTTGTCGCTGAGCTCATCGCACGTGTGCCGACGGCAAATCTGGAGGACCGGCAGAATAGCGCACTGACCTTGGGTGTGCTGGCGGCTGCGGCTCTATCACGCCCTGAGCAGGTGTTACTTTCGGGCTACGTGGTGGGCCCGCCTCGCCATGATGAGCGTGTGAGCGTTGACGGGGTGACTATCCTTCGGACGCCTATTCGTGCGCTTGGCGGCTGGGGTGTCGAACCCGCAGGGGAGGAGCGGATGAGGATCTGGCGCGCCCTGGGGGAGTACCTGGGGTGGGAGGCGACGGAGGAGAATTGTCCTGATGAGATCATTCCGATCCTTGAAGCGAGCGTGATGGGAGAGGAGGGCGTCCACGAGTCACAGGGCTGGTGGGTGTGGTGGGACTAGAGCGGCTATCGTTGAACTATGAGTTTTCACGTCTACCCCTGGTTGTATCGTCATCTCATTCGCCTGACTGACCCGGAGCAGGCGCACCACACCGCGATTTCTGCCCTGTCAGTCGCGGGTTCTTTCGCTCCGTCGCGTGGTTTGCTGCGCGCCACGTGCGGGTATCTGCGCGGGGGTATTCCACCCTTGGCGCGCCGCACGCCCTACCGGTCGGTCACTATCGGTGAGCGCGTGCTCCCCGGTGTTCTGGGTTTGGCTGCGGGTATGGATAAGGATGCTCAGGCCGTGGAAGCGATGTGTGCGCTGGGCTTTGCCTTCGTTGAGATCGGTACGGTCACCCCTCGCCCACAGCCGGGTAATGAGGGGCCCCGCCTGTGGCGTTTGATCGAAGAAGAGGGCCTGCGTAACCGCATGGGCTTCAATAACGAGGGCGCTGCCGCTGCCGCCGAACGTTTGAAGGCACTGCGTTCCACTCCGGCGGGGCGCAGCCTCATTGTTGGCGCCAATATTGGCAAGAATAAGACGACCTCGGAGGCTGATGCTCCGCGCGACTACTACCTGTGTGCGAAGGAACTCGCCCCGTGGGTGGATTTTGTGGTTGTCAACGTGTCCTCGCCGAACACGCCGGGCCTTCGCGACCTGCAGGCGGTGGAGCACCTGCGCCCCATTCTCGAGGCCGCCCGCGCTGGCTGTGAGGATGCGGTGGAGCGTCGGATGCCACTGTTGGTGAAGATCGCACCGGATCTGAGCAATGAGGACATCGTGACGGTTGTGAAGCTCACGCAGGAGCTGGGCATGGAGGGTATCGTCGCCACGAATACGACGATCGCTCATGACTACGGCGAGGGTGGCGTCTCGGGCCGTCCGTTGTTTGAGCGCGCCCTGGAGGTGGTGGGCTTGGTCGCTGAGCACCTCGATGATGATCAGATCCTCATTGGAACGGGTGGTATTACCACGGTCGAGGATGCGCAGCGCATGTTGGACGCGGGCGCGGATCTCATTGAGGGGTTGAGTGCCTTTGTGTCGCAGGGTCCGACCTGGCCGGGGCACATGAATCGTGCGCTTGCCGGATACTGACTCGCCCTGAAGGGTGCAGTTGAGGACTGTGGCCCCCTCGATTCACTCGAGGGGGCCGCAGGTTTGTCTTTGACGATAGGGGCTTAGCGACGGGGAGCGGTTGAAGGGAATTCACCACGCTTGACCTGCGGGGCGGGCGTGCGCCAACGGCGGGCCATCACCATGCGGGAGTAGGTGTAGAACCAGGTGCCACGGGGGATCTCTTCATCGGGGTAGCGTGCTTCGATGCGGCGACGCAGGCGGCGCCACACGACGATGCCTTCAATGATTGAGAGGGCGAAGAGGGAGTAGAAGGTAATGCTCAGCGTCAAGGCGATCGTGCGGGAGATATCCTCACCGAGATTGGCGAAGGCGATGGCGGTGATACCCACTAAGAACAGCAGCATGACCGGCACAATAAACTCCGATGCCGACCAGCGGGCGTCAAGCCAGTCTCGCACGAAACGACGGACCTTACCGCGGTGGCTGGGCGGCAGGTAGCGCTCGTCACCGGTGAGCAGGGCTTCCTGCTCGCGGCGGTAGGCTTCGTTGCGCTTTTCCCGAGCGGCACGCTTGGCGGCCTTACGGTCGGCGGGAACAAGGGGACGCTGGTGGCGGGCTTCAGCCTCACGACGCTTCGGGGTGGGGCGGCCCTTCTTTTGGCCCTGTCGGGGGGTGGTGGCAGCCTGAGGGGTGTCCTCACTGCCGGTATGCCTCTTACTCATCACACACTTAGGGTAATAGATTCTGTGCTTTCAAGGGGTGTCGGCCCACGGAGCTGAGCTCTTCTTCACCGACAGTGAACACGCGTGTCCCTGCTGATGAAACTGCCGACCGATCGGTCCGCCTGTCGGGGAGCCTGGGGGAAGAGGGCGACTAATGGGAGTCTTCCACGGCTCTTTCCACCTTTGCCGCCTGCCGAGAGAGCTTGTGGGTGAGTGTCCCCAGTTCTTCGGTGACCGCAGTGACCCGTTCGACCTCGGCACGCAATTCCTCTGGGCTGAGGCTCTCAACATCACGGGCCTCGTAGTGAGGGGGCTCAATTTCTAACAGGGCACGCAGTTCATCGAGTCCTTCAGGGGCGTGCGCCGGGTCGGCCCCACTGCGCTCCTGGGCTGCGCGAAGAGCGAGCACCGCCTGGCCGGCCGCTAATGCGAGGTCCTCATCAGCGTTCTTATGCGTGGCGAGCGCCTCGTCATAGAGGGCACGCTCTGCTGCTGATGGCCCGCCTGCCTGAGGGAGGAAGTGCCAGACCAGAAGGGCAATGATGGCCACGCTTAACAGGACAACACTGAACTTGGGCCACCAGGGGGTGCTGGCTGGTGGTGTTGGCAGGCTCTCCGTCACAGGGTCTCCTCACGAGGATCTTCGGGCAGGAGCATCGCTGAAAGGATCCACGATGCTGCAGTATTCACTCATCCTAGGCGGAGAATACACGTTGCCTGGGAGGAGACGCCGAGGGTAGCTGAGGTGCGGTGTCAGAGGCATCACAGCAGCGACCCCATGAAGGGGAGTCGAAGAAGAGCCATCACGCACACTAGGGTGGATGCTATGACACACCAGACTCTGACCACTGACACCATCCGCGAGCGCGTCGAAGCGATCTTCCCCGCAATGCTTGAGGAGCTCACCAAACTCGTCGCAATTCCTTCCGTCTCTTCAGCGCCTGAGCATGCCGCTGACTTGCAGGCCAGCGCCGAGCATGTCCGTGATTGCTTTACTGCCCTCGGCCTGGAAGCCGGTATCTACTCGGTGACCACCCCTGAGGGCGTTGTCGGCAAGCCTGCCGTCGTTGCCCACACCCCGCGCATTGAGGGCGCAACAACTGTTCTGCTGTACGCTCACCATGACATTCAGCCCGTCGGTGATGTCAGCCGCTGGGCTTCTGACCCCTATACCGCTGAGGTTCGCGGTGATCGCATCTACGGGCGTGGCACTTCTGACGATGGTGCGGGCATTATCGTCCACTTGGGTGCTTTGACGACTGTGGCGCAGGATCTCGGCGTCAATGTCACCGTCTTTATTGAAGGTGAAGAAGAGCTGGGTTCTCCTTCTTTCGTGACCTTCCTGGAGACCTACCGCGACCAGCTGGAAGCCGAGGTCATCGTCGTGGCCGACTCGGATAACTGGAAGGTGGGCGAGCCTGCACTGACGTCGTCGCTGCGCGGTAACTGCGTGTGCACTGTGGATGTCACGATTGCCGACCACGCGGTGCACTCGGGGATGTTCGGTGGCCCGATTCTTGACTCGAATATCATCGCCTGTGAACTCATCGCCACCTTGCATGATGCTGCGGGCGATGTGGCGGTGGCTGGCCTGGGGGGGAACCCTCGTGCCGATGTGGATTGGCCAGAGGAAGAGTTCCGTCAGGCTGCGGGCGTCCTGGACTCCTACCAGCTGGCGGGCACCGCTGACCTGGCTGCTCGCATGTGGACGATGCCGTCAATCTCCGTCATTGGTTTTGATGCAACTCCTGTGGAGAAGGCCTCGAATACGATCAGCGCTCACACGCGTTTCCGCCTGTCGATGCGTACCGTGCCGGGTGTGGAACCGAAGGCGGCGATGGATGCCCTCGTCGCCCACTTGGAATCGCATGCACCCCGCGGCGCTCAGGTTGTTGTCACCCCCAATGAGTATGGCCCCGGCTACCAGGCTGATCTGGATTCTGAGGTGACGGCTTTGCTGCATGAGGTACTGACGGAGGCGTGGGGTGTGCCCTCGGTCAATATTGGTGTGGGCGGGTCGATCCCCTTCATTTCGGACTTCCAGCGCGTGTTCCCGTCGGCTCAGGTGGTGGTGACCGGCGTTGAGGATCCCATGACGAATGCCCACTCTGAGGATGAGTCCCAGTCGATCCCGGACTTGAAGGCAGCGATTGTCGCGGAGGCTTTGCTGCTGGCCCGCCTGGCCAAGTGAGCGGATGAGCGCGAAGCAGAAGAGCTGGCAATGAAGGTTGTCCTGTGTGGACAGTGGCAGACCTGTGCGGGGGCGGCGTTGATCGCTGCTCCCGCACAGGGGTGTGATTCTCCCTCTGATCGTGAAGCCTTAGAGGCCGTGGCTCGTGGCATTGTCCAGACGCTGCCTGACGCCCGCGTAGAGTGCCTGCCTTTTGGGCCCGGTGAGGCCTTTGTTGAGGCCTGCGAGCAGGCGGGCGGGCCTGAGGCCGCCTTCACTGTTCCTTTTGACTGTGAGGATGCGCGCTCCTTGGGTGCTGCTGTGCGTGATCTCGCTGGACGAGGCCGCCGCAGTGTCATCGAGGCCGGTCACGTGGCCTCTGTCGACCTGTGGTTGTCTTTCCTCGCGGGCCTGGCAGGCCTGTCACCCACCGAAGGTGAGGCGGAGCTCTCTCTTCCTCGTCTGCGGGAGGGCGTGGGTGGCCTCGTCAAGCGGTGCCGACAGGAGTTGGGGGAGTATGCTCCGATTCTGGCGGCGACGACCCTGCGGCCCTTCACGGGGATGGCGTCGATGCTGGCTGTGAATCCTGACCTGACTTCTCGGGAGGATCTTGATGTGGCGATCGTGGGGGAGTGGGTGGCTGCTCTCGACGCTGCCGATGCCCGCGCGCGCACCTCTGTGCCCTTGGCTGCCGGGGCGCCTCCTCGGGTGAGTACGCTTCCTGGTGGGGGTGCTGGCGGTGGTATTGGTGCGGTCATTGCTGCCGTGGGTGGGCAGATCGTGGATGCGGGGGACTACCTGCGTGACACTGCTGGATTAGCGCAGATGCTGGAGGATGCCGATATGTGCGTCATCCTTGAGCCTTACCTTCACGGTCCGCTGCTGGCGGAGAGCTATGTGCCGACGCTGACGGGGGCGTGTGCTGATTATGCGTTGCCGACCCTTGCTGTGGGGGTGGATTCGTCCCTGTCGCGCCATGAGGTTGCCCAGTGGGGTTTGCATGGTGTGATGCTGGGTGCCGATAGTGTGGATGCGTGTGAAAACCTGGGGGTCCGGGTGGCTCACACCTGGTTGCGTAGGATGAAACGCTCGATATAAAACTGCTCTCATTTCTGGGGAAAGTGGCAGGTTTGATATGCCATATCCTTCAAAAGACACGTAGGCTGGTCCTACATCATTGATTCCGAATGAGGAGAAACATGTCCGAGAATACGTCGGAACTGAGCACCCACGAGGTCTTGCTGACCGATGTGGCTGCCGCCAAGGTCAAGAGCCTGCTGGAGCAGGAGGGCCGTGACGATCTGCGCCTGCGCGTTTCCGTCCAGCCCGGTGGCTGCTCGGGCCTGATCTACCAGCTGTACTTTGATGACCGCCTGCTTGAGGGTGACGCCGTCCGTGACTTTGATGGCGTTGAGGTTGTCGTTGACCGCATGAGCGCCCCCTACCTTGCTGGCGCTTCGATCGACTTCGCTGACTCCATCGAGCGCCAGGGGTTCACCATTGATAACCCCAATGCGAAGAACACCTGCGCCTGCGGCGAGTCCTTCCACTGAGCGGCCCCTCCACCGATGATGAAGAAGACTTTGAGCTGGGCGGCACTGGCTGTGCTCGCCACTTTCTCCTTGGCTGCCTGTTCGAGCAACCTGCCTCAGTCGGGTGCTACTGAACAGTCAGGGACCACGCAGTCCGCACCGAGTGATGCTGCGCCGACCGTTGATCGCTCCGGTGAGGGGAACTTCCCGGCAGTGACCGGAGGCTTTGGTGAAAAGCCGACGATTTCGGCTGGCGAGGGCGAGGCCCCTGCCGTCGTTTCCGCTAAGACCCTCGTTGAGGGGGATGGCAAGGTTGTGGGCGAGAATGACTTCGTGCTCGTCAACTACGCCGGTGTCCTGTGGGATGGTACGCCCTTTGATTCCTCTTTTGAGCGTGGTGAGCCGATTGCCTTCTCGCTCAACGGCGTGATCCCTGGGTGGAAGTACGGTCTGGCTGAGCAGAAGGTCGGTGACCGCGTTGAGCTGGTCATCCCCGCGCAGTGGGGCTATGGCGAGCAGGGCACGCAGAACATTCCTGGTGGTTCCACACTGGTGTTCGTTGTGGACATTCTCCAAAGCGTTGATCCCGTTGATAATTCTGCGGTGAAGGACGCAAAGCCTGTTGATGCTCAGCTGCCTGCCGGAGTGACCGTTGAGGGTGCACTCGGCGAGGAACCGACTGTGACCTACGCGAAGGCTGATACGCCTGCTGCTGAAGGTTTCACCGTCCTGGCGGAGGGTAAGGGCGCGGCCATTACCGACAAGGACTACGTCGTGTACCAGGTGAAGGGTGCTTTGCAGGGTTCGGATACCCCGCCTCCTGCTACCTGGGAGCAAGCGCAGATCCTCCAGCCCGGGGCTGCCCCGCTGGCAGGTAAGACCGTGGGTTCTCGCCTGCTGTACATCAACCCAGGGAACGAGCAGCAGCTCGCCTCGGCAGCAGTTATCGATGTCCTTGCTGTCATGAGCCTGCCTTGATGTATTCGCCGCACTCCTGAGGAGTGGGGGATGCTGAGTGTCTCAAGCGGGCGAGTCCTGAGGTCAGGATTTGCCCGCTTGGGGCGTACAATGGGCATGTTCATTGAGCGGGCGTACTGCGCCTGACTTCAATTCGGAGCCCCACATCGCTCGTAGTGAGCACACGGTTGATACGGAGGAAAGGCCCCCATGTCCGACGCACAGGTCAATGTCCTGCTCTTTAGCGACGATAGCGATACCCGCAAGGCAATTAAGGACGCCGTTGGTGTGCGCGCCTCCAAGGATGCTCCTACGATCGTGTGGCACGAGGCTGCGACCGCCTATGGTGTGCACGATCTGATGGATTCGGTAGAGTTCGTTGCGCTGGTTCTCGATGCTGAATCGCCTAAGGAAGGCGGCCTGTCCATTGCCCGTGAACTGGCGACCACCCGTGAGGAATTGCCGCCCCTGGTGGTGCTGACCGCTCGTCCTCAGGATGAATGGTTGGCAACTTGGGCGGGTGCTGCTGTCACTATCCCCGCGCCTTTTGATCCGATCGTTGTTCAAGAGTCGATTGCCAAGGTGCTGAGCGCCTGAGTTCTTCGCTGTGAGGGTGTGAACTTCTCTATGTGATAGCCCTTGTGGGGTGAAACCACGGTTTCACCCCACAGGGGCCTGTTGTTGTGTGGGGCGAATGTCTAGGATTCTTTGACTTGCCAGGGGTGAGTCCTCGGCATTGGCGAAGCGTCACCGCCGCTGGCGGCAGTAGACAATGTTGCTTGCACGGCGTGCGCTGAATGCCCTGCGCGCCCCTCACTGCACATAACTCGCGCATCTGGGCACTAGGTGCGGTACGCGCAGTGGGTAAGTCAACATCGAATACATTGTGCATAAGAACGTTCTGGTGCTCCTGCCTCTCCGGCATCTGCCGAGCAGATACGCCCGAGGTGCTTTTGCGTGGGCACAGACAACGGGACTACGCCCCCTCCTTCTCCCCAGGCATGAGTGAGGAGCAACTAGCCGTATATCCGCGCGGACTCCACGAAAAACAACCCTCAAGCACGAGGCGAGTAACCCGACTGGGTGGGGTATTCGCGCGCAATACTCGGCACGTCTCGTAATATTTCTTTCATTTATGCATGTCAGACACTATTTGAGACACAATGGGGGCTGAGGGTGGCGGCCCCCACAATAGAGGCAGCAACTGTTGCTTTCCCTACAGAATTGAGATGGAGGGTCCTATGAAAACTTCGCCTCGCGCACTGGCTACTCTCACCGGCAGCCTCGCTGCATCCCTGATCGCAGCCACACTAGCGCCCGCCAGCGCCCTCGCTACGCCACTACACTCACAGTTGGCTTTGCCGCTCTCTGTCCTCAGCACCAACGATGGAGGCTCAGGTGGCGCCGACGCGGACAGTACGGACACCACCGGCCAGGACAGCTCCGGCCCTGCCCAGCCGCCAGCGAATGAGGGAGCGGCAACGCAAGATCCAGATAGCACGCTACGCTCTGAGGACGCTGACAGCGTCACGGAAGAAAGGGCCATCGCCTCGTCGGTCCAACACGGCGTGCCCGTTCCTGATCCCCTCAACTTCGCGGCAATCACCGCCGAAGCAGACAACTACCTCATGCCCGCCTCCGCCGACCGCTTCAAGAACGCTGACGGCACCTACACCATCGGACGCCCCACTCCCGGCGGCCCCGCAGCTGGCGCAACCACCGCAGGCCTCGAAGAGTTCTACTCCCAGAAGATCGAATGGGGCCCCTGCGCACCCTTCGCGCCCGACGGAAAAAGCTACTCCGTTGACGACGCCGAATGCGGATACCTCATCGTTCCTCTCAACTACGACCAGCCCCAAGGTCCCACCATTGCCATCGGCCTACTGAAAGTCCCCGCGCGCGAACCCGACAAGCGCATCGGAACGATCTTCACCGACCCAGGCGGCCCCGGTGCCTCGGGTATGGCTTCGGCCCTGTCAGCCCTCAAAGCCACCGGCGTTGTGCGCGATCGCTTCGACTACATCGGCTTTGATCCTCGCGGCGTATCCTCCTCACTGCCGATGATCCGCTGCCAGTCCTCCCACGCCTTCGATATTCAGCGCCAAGGCTCTGATCTGCTCAGTGCCAACCAAAAGAACTCGGTGCTTGAGTACAACACTCAAGAGTGCTACACCAACACCGGTAAGGGATTTACAGGCATCAACGGCAAGAGCTTCATCGACAATGTCGGTACCCGCAATGTCATCCGCGACCTTGATGTGGCTCGCGCCGCCGTCGGCGACCCGAAGATTAACTACCTGGGCTACTCCTACGGCACTTCCATCGGCTACCAGTACGCCATGGAATTCCCCGACAATATCCGTGCCATGATCCTCGATGGCGTCGTCAACCCCTTCGAAAACAACGCCGAAGAAGCCAAGAAATACGAAGACTACACGGCCAACACCAGCCAGGGGCTATCCTCTGAACTCGCCCAACTCCAAGGATTCCAATCCACCTTCAAGCAATTCCTCACCACCTGCGCAGCAAACGACGGCTTCGACCTCGGCGGGGAAGAGATCCCCTGCGCAGTGGGCACCTCGGATAACCTCGACGAACTGATGGCCAACTACCAGGCGATCGCACAAAAAGCCTGGGGCGCAACGACCTACGCCACCACGGAAACAACCCCTCGTCCGGTCTCCTTCAAGGACCTCACCCAGGGCACTATCCAGGCAATGTACGACGAAGGGAACTGGCCCTTCCTCAACATGGCCCTCAACGAGCTCAAGGAACACAACACCGGCGACATCATCATGCTGCTCGCTGACGCGTACTACGAACGCGATGACGAAGGAAAGTACAGCTTCTTCAACCCCGCTTTCCAAAGCATCTGGTGCACCGACGCGGGCACGCCCGAAGGCGCCAACGAATTGGCCGCAGCACGCAAGCGCCTCGAAGACCAATACGCCATCGCCCCCTTCGTCGACCCTGGGAAGAATCCTGATGGCACCCAGCGAGGCCTTGAGCCCGAAGCTGACTGGTGCACCTACTACAGCACCCAGCAGACTCTGCCCAAGGGCAAGAGCCTGACAGCAATGCCTAATATCCTCGTCGTCTCCACGACCTACGACCCTGCCACCCCCTACCAAGACGGTGTTATTGCCGCACACGCCCTGGGCGGCACCCTGCTGACCGTGGCAGCGAATACGCACTGCTCCTACACGGCCGGCGCCGGAGACTGCGCCGCCGAAGTTGGCGACCGCTACTTCGTGGATCTGGTGGTTCCCACCGATCAGACCGGTGAAACCAATGTCTCAACAAAAGACATCTTCTCCAACGTCATCACCGCAAATGAGTGCCAGATCCACTCCTTCCGTCCCCAAACCGCCATCGCACCCGCCTCGGGCGCTGCGGGAACGACGGTCCCAGTCACGGTCAGTGGTCTGGTGCGCAACACCGACTATCAACTGACCCTCCCCGCTGGCTACACCCTCGCCTCCATCGTGAAGGCCAATACCGAGGGGATCGCCTCCTTCTCAGTGACCATTCCAGCGAACGCAACCCCAGGGGAGGTGAAGGTGTCGGTCAGCCCCGCTGACCTGAGCGCCAACGATCCGGCAGTCACAGCTGAGGGTGTCCTGACCATCGTCACCCCATCCCCTTCCACTGACAGCACTCAGCAGGGCAATGGAAACACCCCTGGTGTCACTCATGAGCCCTCAGGCGCGGACAATGCTACTGGCCGCAGCGATCAGAAGGCCGCCGCCTCCCAGGGGAAGAAGAAGGGCGCGAGCCTGGCCTCCACGGGTACCACCGCAAGTGCCGCCATGCTTCTTGTGCTCATGCTGCTTGCTGGAGCTGCCTCAGTCCGGGTGCTCAGCCGCCACTGAGCCCTAGCTGCAGTATCCCGCCATGACGATAGGATGTGAGGGGTGAAGATCTCTGCCGTGAGACTTCACCCCTCACATCGTCTGACGCTCTGAAAAGCCGTGCTCCCCGGTGAAAGCTGCTAGCGTGGACGATGCCACTGAACTCTCAGTGACTGGGAGCAGAAAGGATATACAGATGCCGCTTCCCAGCATGACCTACGACCGGGTGAAAGCCCTGCTCGATCGTGAAGGCCTCACCTACGATGTTGATGCCTCCGACGGCGACATCACCTTCGGTTTCATCAATATGATGGTGTGGATCAACCTTGATGAGCGCACTCTTCGCTCCACAGGAGCCTGGCGTGGCCGCTCCACCGACCCCCGTGACGCTGAGAAGATGATTGCGATCGCTCACGGCATTAACTCCACGCAGAACTTCCCGAAGGTCTACGTCCAAGGTGACGGTAGCGATAATGAACCCTTCAGCATGCTCATGGAGCATTCCTACCCCGTGACCTTGGGAATGTCAGATGAGCAGTTGGAGGAGTATTTCAATGCCTCAATGGGCATGTTCTTCTCTGTTGCGGACGCCTGCGCCCAAGAACTTCCCCACCTCGTGACCTGGTCGGAAGAGGAGTAACGCTCATGTGGTTTAAGAAAAAAGACGAAGCATCTGACGGCCCTACCCCCACTCCCGTCACCTTCGAACGTATTGGTCAGTCCCTCAGCCGACTCGAATGGCATTACGAGGCTGACGAGACCTACTACCGCGCCTTCTTCGACGGCTACGCAACGGTCTTTGAGTGTTCCGACAGCGGCAATCTTTTCTCTGTCTACAGCTGGTCCTCCGGCTACTTCGACGGGGAGCATCGCTTCCCAGAAGCCCTCCAGTGGGCAAGTCAGTGGAATGCGAACACCCTCTTTGGCACCGCGCGTCCCTATATGGACGAGGATAAGGATGTCATCATGCGAGTGGACACCTCCTTCCTGTGCGGAGCGGGTCTGACCGATGAGCAGCTCGACGAATTCCTCCAAATCGCTGTTGCCTGCAATGTGCAAGCGATCGAGAAATACGTTGGAGACCTCGGGCTGGAGCGCCGCGAAGCGCCGCAGAATAATAGCTAGGTCCCGCTTCGAGTAACCCCCACAGTCAACGAACCCCACAGGGCGTGCCTCCCTACCCGGGGATGGCACGCCCTCTTGTGCGCCTTACGCTTGGATGAGCACCACACATGACACACCATCAGAACTTCCAGGTGGACCTCGGCGGAGTCGTCGAGATCCTCTCCCGAAACCTTTACTCTGGCCCGCGAGTCTTCGTCCGCGAACTCCTCCAGAATGGTTGCGATGCCATCACCGCGCGCCACGAAATCGACCCCGAGGCTCCCGCTCGCATCCGTTTCGTCACCAGCGGCTCTACGCTGCGCATCACGGACACCGGAGTGGGGCTTAGCCTCGAGGAAGCGCGCACCCTGTTGGCCACCATCGGTGCCTCCTCCAAGCGTGATGAGCTGGGGATGGCACGCTCGGATTACCTCGGCCAATTTGGTATCGGTTTGCTGTCCTGTTTCATGGTCTCACCCACCATTACCGTCTACTCACGCTCAGCCCGACGTCAGAACGCTCCGGTCATTCGCTGGATTGGGCGAGAGAACGGTACGTGGAGCGCCGATATTGCCCCCGCTCATGAGGTTCCTGACGATCTGGACGGCTGCGGCACCACCGTTGTATTGTCTGCCCTGCCGGGTGAGCGTCTCTTTGACTATGGGATGCTGCGCGATCTGCTGCACCACTACGGCGCCTACCTGCCGCTGACTGTCACCGTTGAACGCGACTCAGATCGCTTGGACGCGGAGGTGATCTCCTCACCCGACGCCCCTTGGCAGATGCCTCGCCATCAGCGCGAACGTTGGTGCGCTGAACACTTCGGCTTCATGCCTTTCGATTCCTTTGACCTTCATGTGCCCATCTCAGGGGTGCGGGGTGTGGCCTTCGTCCTCGCAGACGGAGCCTCACCAGGGCAATCACTCCACCACCACGTGTACCTACGACGCATGCTGCTCACCGCAAAAGCCACCGATCTGCTGCCCGACTGGGCGTACTTTGTTCGGGTGGTGATCGATACTGAGCACCTCAAACCTACTGCTTCGCGCGAGCAGCTCTTCGACGATGATCTGCTGGAGCACACGCGCCAACAGCTTGGCGAAGAGACCCGTCAATGGCTGATGAATCTTGCCCGCCACCATCCCGAACAGTTCTACGCCTTCACAGCCCTGCATATCAATAGTTTGAAATCCTTGGCACTGCATGATGCCGCTACGCGATCCTTGGTAGCGTCAACCATCCAGTACCACACCTCGGTGGGGATGATGACCCTTGACGAGGTCATGCGCCAGCACGGTACGATCCGCTTCACCCGCACCGATAACGAGTACCGCACTCTTGAACCCGTGGCGGCAGCCAACGGATTGTGCATTGTCAACGCAGGTTTCGCCTTCGATGAGGAATTGCTTGGCCAGTTGGCGTTGGATCGCCCCGAGGCGCGCATTGTGGAGCTCCAAGCCTCTGAAGTGCTCGGCGTCCTTGAACCGTTGGGCCTGGCAGAAGAAGCCGCCCTCTTGCCCCTCATTGAAACAGCGCAGCAGGCGTTGGACGGCCAGGATGTTGCTGTGGAGATCCGCTCCTTTGACCCGGCGACAATGCCGGTGCTTTTCCTCCCCGATTCTGACCTGGCGGGTCGGCTCATTGAGGATCGTCAGGCTCAGGAAGCGACAGGCCCTTTCGAGGGTCTTATTGAGGCGGTCAATGGAGCGAAGGGAGCAGGTGGACGGCGCCAGCAGGCTCGCTTGGTGTTCAACGCGAAAACCTCAGTGGTCAACGAGTTGGCGCGATGCGTTGATAATGACAGCATGATTGAAAGTGCAGTGAGGGGCTTCTATGTCCAGTCCCTCCTTGCGGGACGCCACCCGATGAATACCCAGGCACGGTCTTGGTCAACCTCAGTGTTTTCCACCCTCATTAGTCAGGTGTTGTCCTCTACGAGCCCTCAAGGGAGTGCTTCCCCCTCCAATCGGGCCACTGATGGTGACACTTTTCCTCAACCTCCAAGGACCCATGACGGACCGGAAGGAAGCCGTGATGATGCGCAGTGACTCCCTCAACGACCTCCTTGCGCGCGCCAGTCAGGCGCCTCACGGGCATGCTCGCGCCGCATTGTGGGCCGAGGCTGCCGCCCTCGCTGAGGAAGAAGGCATGTGGAGCGACGCGGTCCTGTCCTATGCCAACCTGTGCTCGGCCTACCAAAGTGCTGGGGACATTACTCGAGTCATCGCTCCCTTCATGTGGCTGGATCGCACGCGTCGTGAGCGGCCCGAGCTTTTCACGGCTTCCCTTGAACGCCGCTATGCATGGTTCTATAAGTTTGTGCTTGCCGCAGTTGAGGAAGTGCCGACAATCCCCGTGGCGCAGTGGCAGGAGCTTCTTGAGCGGATGCGCACCCACTATGCGGGGCTGGGTGATTCCATGCGCGCCTACTACTACCTCGAGTACAGCTTCCACTACGCGATGGGGAACACTGAGCAAGCCGATCAGGCCTTTGCACGCTGGATGAGCGCGGGCCCCTCCGACCTTGATGACTGTATTCATTGCGCTCCCAGTTATGTCGTTGCCTACTACGCTGAGCGGGGCCAGTGGGAGCGCGCGCTTGTTGCCGGTGAAGAGGCATTGGAGGCTGAGGGGCGGCGTTGCGATTCTCAACCCGAAGGGCTTTTGTGCGAGATGCTTGAAGCATGGCTGAGGCAGGGGGAGGATTCGCAGGCGTGGGCGGCGCATGTGCGGGCCTACCGCAGGCATCAGCGTGCGGTGCGTGCCTTTGGCTATTTGCATATGCATCTTCGGTATTTGGCGTTGTCTGGGGCTGCTGGGCGGCCTCAGCGTCTGCAGCGCGGTGTGACGATCCTATGTCGGCACATGCCGTGGATCACTGATGCGGGAACCCCTCGTATGCTGCGCCAATTCGCTGTGGCGGCCTTCAACCTTCTCCATGCTCTGCCTTCCCAGATGGATGAGCAGGTGCTCCCCATCACCTTGCCGGGCGGGGACCTCAGGTGGGGGAGTGCCCCCGCCCTTGTTGATCCGACGGTTGCTCAGACCAGGGAATGGATGCGCAACCTCGCGTTGGATATTGCTGACGCCTATGATGCCCGGCCGGGTAATGAAGCTCGTGGCCTTGCCCGTGAGCGTTGCGAGCGTGAGTTGTATCCGGAGCCTTTGTCCTGCGAGCTGGATCCGGATCTTATGGAGGATGTGACAGGCATGGGCGATTACCGTTCGGCGCTGACTTTCCTTCCTGAGGAACGGGCTGGGGTAGAGCCGGAGGTGGACACCGGTGCCGATGCGCAGGTGGGCGTAGGCGCCCCATCGCCTTTCGTGCCCCTTCCTTTGCATGGCCCGTGGGAGACGATGAGCGTTGAGGAGCTGCTGAGTGCCTGCGCCACGGAGGGACACTACGTTCCTTCGATCTTCTTCTATACCCTGCGTGAGAGGATCTGGAGGGACCCGGATCTGCTGGCAGCTGAGTATGGGCAGACTCTTCCTCCTGAATTGGTGCCCACCTGGGAGTGGGCATGCTATATGGCCGCTGAGGCGATGGTCGTTGGGATGGGCCTTGAACTGGCGCCCATCGACAGCCAGGACGAGGCCTTCCGCTTCCTCAATGGGGCCCAGGAGGCCTTGGAGAAGGATGAGGAGGAGACCGCCTGGCGTTTCGTCCAAGACGCCTTGCGGACCCCAGGTCAGGATCCTGTGGGCGTGCGTCTACGAGGCCTTGAGCTCCTGGCCGATATTCTCTCTCGCAGCGATAATACGGCGATGATCATCACCTTGGCGCGGGAGAGAGCTAACCTCGCTGCTCGCATGGGCTTACCCGTTGAGCAGGCGCTCGCCTCGAGTGTCCTTACCTCCTGTCTGTTGGCGGATGAGAGCTTTGATGATGCCGCCGAGGTCGCCCGGAATGCTCTGGATCTCCTGGAGAGCTACTCCTGTGTGGATGCCCTCGTCGCAACCCTGTATCACTACAGCGCCATTGCCCACATTGGCCTGGGGGAGGCGACTGAGGCAGCCGAGTGCTTCCGCCATGCGGCTGAGCGTCATCGTGGACAAGGCAATGGACTGAGTGCGTGCGACCTGTACAGGGATGCTGGCCGTGCACTGCTCGAACAGGAAAAGTACGCCGAGAGCCTCCCCTTCCTGGAGGAATCCTGTGAGATAGGGCGTCGCAGTTTTGACAGGCTCCTTGCCTCCTATCGTGAGGCTGTCAGTGATGAGCAAGCCCAGCATCGTCGAGTCGAGCTTGCCCATATTGCACAGAGTCGCGCACGCTCACTGTATCTATTGGCTCTGACAATCAGCTGGCAGCCGGGCTCACCGACCTCAGAGGAGCTTGAGGCCGCAGAAAAGGTGATGGAAGAACTCCATGATCTGGTCACCTCGGAGGTCTTTGAAGAACTGACCTCCATCCCCCTCGAACATCGGCACGCTCAGTGGTCCGATCAGATGGCTGAGGTGTATATCAATTCCGGTCGTGACGCCTTGGCCATGCCCCTGCTTGAGGCGGCCATCATTGGTTTTCAAGGGGTGGGAGATACGCAGGGACAGGCCCACAGCCTCATGAGCATGGCGCGTGTTCACCACAATGCTGGGGCGCGCGGCGAGGCGTTAGAGACAGCTCAGCAGGCGCTGCTCCTCCTTTCCGACGTTTCTGCTGAAGACTCGCCCTTGAAGTCTCATCTCGAGATGTTCTGCCGTGAGTTGAGTGGGTCCGTGGACGAGGAGCCCTAAATCCGCTGTCAAAGGCAACCCCCTTACTCCCGCTGCATTGACAGCACGCCATTTCCATCCTCTTTTCGTTTTCAGCAAAGGACTCCCCATGTTCGACGGTATTGATGACCTCAAGGACCTCATGCAGCGTGCTGAAGCGACGCCCTGGGGCCCGACCTGCTCCTCACTCTGGGCTCAGGCTGCCGCCCTCGCTGAGGAACGCGGTGACCTCGAATCGGCGGTGACCTGCTACGGCGAGCTCTGTGCGGCCTACATGATGGGTGGGGAACTCACGCGCGTCATTGCCCCCTTCATGTGGTTGGACCGTATGTACAAGACTCGCCCGGAACTCTTCTCTCAAGAACAGATCAATAGTCTGGGCTGGTACTACAAGTACATGACAAGCGCCCTGCGCAATGTGCCGACGATCTCTGTCCCCCAATGCGAAGCGGTGCTTGACGAGATGCGTCAGTATTACCTGAAACTGGGCGATCCTATGCGGGCCTACCACATTCGCAACTACCACTACCATTACGATCTGGGTGACACGGCAGCGGCAGAAGAGTCCTACAGGGCATGGATGAGTGCTGAGAACTCTGATCTTTCTGACTGCGACCGATGCGATCCAGGCTATGAGATTCTCTACCACTCCCGACGCGGGGAGTGGGACTTGGCCGTCGCTGCGGGAGATCGTGCCCTGAGTGCTGAGGGCGAGTACTGCGCCTCCCAACCTGAAGCGCTGCTGACCGAATTGATGGAACCTTGGCTTCGGGTCGGTCGTGATGGCGAGGCGTGGGCTGCTCATGTGAGGGCATACCGGCGCTATCAGCAGGGAGCGATGTACTTTGAGGATCTCAATCCTCATCTGCGCTACCTTGGCCTCTCGGGTCGGGCTGGTCGCCCTCAGCGTCTCGAACGCGCACTGACCATCCTTATCCGCCACATGCCCTGGTGGAAGCAGGCAGAAACTCCGCGGGTCCTTATGGATGCCGCAGCCAACGCTTATGTCGTACTGGATTCTTTCCCCGCTGACGAGGCCGAGCGCGTCTTGCCCGTTACCCTCCCCGGTGAGGAATTGCAGTGGGTTGATCGGCCCACCCTGGCCAATCCGACGATTGCCGAGGCCAAGGAGTGGATGCGTGATCTGGCCTTCGCCCTTGCCTCGCAATTCGATGCCCGCCCGGGCCACCCCGCGCCAGGCATTGCCCGCATGCGTGTGGAGGCCTCGTTACATCCCGAGGCCGTCCCCGCGCTGCCTGATGAGGGGGTGATGACGGATGCGACCGGTTTGGGTGAGTTTACGCCGATGTCGACCTTCACCACCGCCTCTGTGCCTTTGGGTGAGCGGGTGGCGCAGGTTTCCACCTCGTCGGGGACTACGTGCCCCGAGGAGGGCGGTGTTGAGAACTCCCAGGGTGGGGCCTCAACGGAGGAGGAACCGCCCCTCGTGCCACTGCCCCTGGATGGTGCGTGGCGCTCCATGAGCTTTGCTGAACTCATTGGCGCCTGTACCTCCTACGGCCGCCACGTGCCAACCATCGAGTTTTACCGCGCGAGAGAGTTGGCCTGGAGCGATCCAAGCGTCTACGCCGAGGATAATCTGCCTGAACTCACCGACGCTGAGCGCGAGACCCTCCGATGGGTTGTCACCGAGGCGGAGGCCATCTCCTCTCTCAATGCGGAGATCCCTCACGAGGCCTCCGAGACGAGCGACGAGGCGTACCGCCTGCTCGACCAGGCGGATAAGCATCTGGAGGAGAAACGGTTCATGGAGGCGGCGCAAACGGCTGACACGGCCATGCGCACCCCAGGTGTTGAACCCTTGGGCGTTCGCCTCTATGCGCTTGGGCTCCTGTCAATCTCGGCAGTGAAGGCTGGTTATGTTCTTGAAGCCATTGATACCCTGCGGGAGGCAGTTAACCTTGCGGCGTTGCTGGGGCTGCGTGTGGAGCAGGCGATGGCGTCCATGGCGCTGACCCAGACCCTGACGAAGGCTCGGAAGTACGTGGAGGCCGCCGAGGTTGCTCAAAATGCACTGGATATTATGGAGCACTATCCGCAGGTGTATGGGCCGACTGTCGCTTTGAACTATCACAGTGCGGAGGCGCACTCTCGTTTGAATCATTCCGCTGCGGCTGCTGAACATCACCTTGCTTCGGCGGTGATTTTGCGCCGAGCGGGGGAGAGCGTTGAGTCCACCATTGCCGCTTTTGAGCAGGCTGGCGAGGGTTTCCGTGATGCCCACGAGTACGCACGCGCGATTGTGGCCCACCGCGAGGCCGTCGCATTGGCGCGCTCCGCTTTCGAGGACGGAAAGAAGCAGTGGCTGGCTGCCCACGCACACGAAGGTAGCGGCGAGGCAGATGCGACAGGGGAGGTGAAGGAGGACCGTGATGGTGCGTTTGCTCCTCATCTTCACCAGCTGATCCGTTCCCTCTACCAGTGCTCGCGAGCTATCGTATGGCAGCCGGGCAATGTCCCCGAGGGGGATGTGGCGGCGATGGAGGCGCTGATGGAGGAGATGCGCACTCTGGTGACAACCCCTGCCTATGAGGAGTTCTTGCCTCGCGACCCTGCCTGGCGAGAAGCGGATTGGCTCAGTGACATGGGGCAGATGATGGCCAATGCGTACCGTCATACTGTGGCTATTGATTATTTCTCGGCTGCGCTGAGTGCCTTCACCGCCTGCGGCGATGTGGAGAATCAAGCCTTGCAGCACGCCCTCATCGCCAGGGTGTGTCTGAGTTATGGGGATTTTACTCGCGCGAGGGAGGAACTCACCGAGGCACTTTCCTTGGTGGATGCGCCGCAGTATGCGGGCTCTTCAGCGAGGAATCTCGCTCGTCAGCTGATGCGAGAGCTAGAATCGGCCGAATCCGACCACTAATCTGGGCCTGGAAGTGAGATGAACACTTCGACACTTTCGTCCCACGTTTGTGCGCTGGCGAGCACAGTGCTCGTGAGAGTTCTAAAGTGGGGAAGGGCAGTTACATTTTCTCATTAAGGAGAATTCATGGGGTTCTACCGTGCGTTGAAGCTGGGAGCAGGACCTTTGGTCAAGGGCATGTACAAGCCCTGGATCGAAGGCGCTGAGAATATCCCTGCGGAAGGGCCAGCAATCTTGGCTTCCAACCATAACGCGGTGTGGGATTCTGTCTTTCTTCCCCTCATGCTCGACCGAGAGGTCGTCTTCATGGGTAAAGCCGACTACTTCACCGGCACCGGCGTGAAAGGCTGGGCAACCAAGACCTTCATGAGCGCAGTTGGAACGATCCCTGTCGACCGCGCCGGCGGTCGCGCGTCGGAGGCCGCCCTCAAGGCAGGTTTGGACCGTCTCGCTCAGGGAGAACTCTTCGGTATCTACCCCGAGGGTACCCGTAGCCCTGACGGTCGCCTGCACCGTGGCAAGACCGGTGTTGCCCGCCTGGCGCTCCTCTCGGGTGCTCCTGTGATTCCCGTGGCCATGATCGGTATGCATGACGCACAGCCTATCGGCCAAAAGATCCCCAGCCGCACCGATATCGGCATGATTATCGGTAAGCCTTTGGATTTTAGCCGCTACAAGGGTATGGCTCATGACCGTTATGTCTTGCGTGCCATTACCGATGAGATCATGTACAACCTCATGCTCCTGTCGGGGCAGGAATACGTGGATCGCTACGCGGCTGACGTGAAGGCTGAATTGGCTGCCAGCGGTGAGTTCGACGGTCCTGTCCCCAATAGCGCGCAGGCGAGCGACGCTCCGCAAACAGGGCCCGGCGGGCGCCTCGTTCCACCGGAGACGGACAACCCCTCTGAGGATACTGAGATGGGTGAGAGCGAGAAGCCCACCTCAGAAGGCTGATCCCCTCCGCATATCGCAGCGCCTTTCACGCACGGGACAAGGGTCCACCCAGGAGGTCTCGGTGAAGGGTAAACTAGAAACGCTCGTGAGCGGATGCGCCCGCGTCCGCTATGACTTCACTGAAAGGTGTGTGACCATGTCGGTCCGTCGCGTTGCCCTGCTCACCGCTGGTGGTTTCGCTCCCTGTCTGTCCTCTGCTGTTGGCGGTCTTATCGAACGCTACAACGAGATTGACCCCTCCATCGAAATCATTGCCTACCAGCACGGCTACCACGGCCTGCTCACCGGTAACTACGTCCTCATTGACGAAGAAGCCCGTAAGCATGCTCATATTCTCCACCGCTTCGGCGGTTCGCCCATCGGCAACTCCCGCGTCAAGCTCACCAACGCGAAGAACCTCGTGGAGCGCGGCCTCGTCGAAGAAGGCGAAAACCCCCTCGAGAAGGCTGCCGAGCAGCTTCGCAAGGACGGTGTTGACGTCCTGCACACCATCGGTGGCGACGATACCAACACCACCGCAGCTGACCTGGCTGCCTACCTTGAAGAGCATAACTACCCCCTGACCGTGGTTGGCCTGCCCAAGACCATTGACAATGACGTTGTACCGACCCGCCAGTCCCTGGGTGCCTGGACCGCCGCTGAAGAGGTCTCCGAGTACTCCCAGAACATCATTGGTGAGCACCGCTCCAACCCCCGTATGCTCATCGTTCACGAGATCATGGGCCGACACTGCGGCTGGCTGACCGCTGCAGGCGCCCTTGAGTACCACAAGTGGCTCGACACTCAGGAATGGGTGCCCTCCATCGGCCTGTCGAAGGAACGCTGGGACGTTCACGCCGTGTTCCTGCCCGAGATGGCCCTCGACATTGACGCTGAAGCTGCGCGCCTGCGCGCTGTGATGGATGAGCTCGGTAACGTCAACATTTTCCTCTCCGAGGGCGCTGGCGTTCCTGAAATCATCGCTGAGATGGAAGCCGCTGGCATCGAAGTGCAGCGTGACCCCTTCGGACACGTCAAACTTGACACCATCAACCCCGGCCAGTGGTTCGCCAAGCAGTTCGCCGCCAAGATTGGCGCTGAGAAGGTCATGGTCCAAAAGTCGGGCTACTTCTCCCGCTCCTCTCGCGCCAACGCTGACGATCTGCGCCTCATTAAGTCGATGACTGACCTCGCTGTTGAGTGCGCTCTGCGCGGCGAAGCGGGCGTTATCGGACACGACGAGGAAAATGGCGACCGTCTCTGCGCTATTCCCTTCCCCCGTATTGCCGGTGGCAAGCCCTTCGACATCACCCAGCAGTGGTTCGTCGACCTCATGGGCGAAATCGGCCAGAGTGTTGCACCGGCTGAGGCAAGTGCGCACTGATTTGCCGTGGCGTGAAGGGCGCAGTGGGGCCTTTGGGGGCCCCCTGCGCCCTTCGGCGCCTGAAAGTTATGAAACTATTGAAGGCGGTCCGGCTCCCTGGGATACCTGGCGCGCCTTTGAAGCCCTCCAACAGCCCAATTACCCTGATGAGGCGGCTGTCAAGGACGTGACGGCGATGCTGCGCAGGCAGCCGCCCCTCGTTTTCGCTGGCGAGGTAGACGACCTGCGCGCCGAGCTCGCCGCCGCAGGGAGGGGAGAGGCCTTCGTCCTCACCGGTGGGGACTGCGCGGAAACCTTCCGCGAGGCCACCGCCGACCACCTGCGCCGCAAGATTCAAACCCTGCTGCAGATGGCGGTCGTCCTCACCTACGGTGCTTCCATGCCCGTGGTGAAGATCGGCCGCATCGCTGGTCAGTACGCCAAGCCGCGCTCAGCCGATATGGAAACCCGAGACGGCGTGACCCTGCCCTCCTACCGGGGCGATGCGGTGAACTCGGTGGAGTTTACCGAGCAAGCGCGTATCCCTGACCCTCAGCGCCTTGTGGACACCTACCATCACGCGGCCTCGACCCTAAACCTCATCCGCGCCTTCACCAAGGGTGGCTATGCGGATCTGCGCCTGGTACACCACTGGAATCGCGGTTTCACATCGAACCCTTCCTATGCGCGCTATGAGTCCTTGGCTGCAGAAATCCACCGCGCTGTGAAGTTCATGGAGGCCGCGGGAGCGGACTTTGATTCCCTGCGTTCGGTGGACCTGTATTCCTCACACGAGGCTTTACTCCTTGAGTATGAGTCAGCCATGACCCGCATCGACTCGCGTTCTGGGCAGGCCTACAACACCTCGGGCCATTTCCTGTGGGTGGGGGAGCGCACGCGTAACCTTGATGGCGCTCACATCGAGTTGCTGTCGAGCGTCCGTAATCCCGTGGGCGTCAAACTTGGCCCCACGACCACCGTGGAGGACATGCTGTCCTTGATGGACCGCTTGAACCCTCAGGGTGAGGAGGGCCGTCTGACCTTTATTACGCGAATGGGTGCTGACAAGATTCGTGAAGCCCTGCCGCCCCTGCTCGAAGCTGCCAAGGCTGATGGTCGTCCGGTGACATGGACGACTGACCCCATGCATGGCAATACGATTACCTCGTCAACGGGCTATAAGACGCGCCGCTTTGAGACGATTATGGATGAGGTGCGGGGCTTCTTTGACGCCCACTACTCGGTGGGCACAGTGCCCGGCGGTATCCACGTCGAACTCACCGGTGATGACGTGACCGAGGTGATCGGTGGAGCTGAGGAGCTAGACGATGACTCTTTGCGTCAACGCTACGAGACGGTGGTGGACCCGCGTTTGAACCACCAGCAGTCCTTGGAGATGGCTTTCCAGGTTGCTGAGCTTTTGCGCTGAGGATATCTCTCGCCAGGGGTGAAGATGCAGAGGTCAATAGTGGGGTGGGAGCTGGTCATCGATCGGCTCGCACCCCGCTGGCGTTGACAGGCATGTCGCGTGGAGCGGGTGAAGGCTGCAGCGGGTGAGGGCCTCAGATCACATTGAGAACGATCTTTGATCCCTTAGGAACCGAGGTGCCTGCCGCCGGGTCAGTGCTATGAGCGGTGCGGAGGAGGCCAGCGAGGTGATACCTCACCTCGACCTCGAATCCCGCATCCTTGAGGATCTGGATGGCATCCGATTCGCTCCGGCCAAAGACATTGGGGATGTCCACCATCTCTGGACCTAAAGAGATCGTGACGCTGACCTTGTCTCCCCGGTAGAGCTGGGTGTCAGGGGCTGGTTCTTGGGAGATCACTCGGCCCTTCTCCACCGAATCTGAGTGCGCCTCACGCACCTCGATGGTGAGGGCGAGCTCGTCGAGGGCGGTCTTTGCTTCCTCGGTTGTCATATTTGCCAGCGCCGGTACATTGCGCGGTTCGCGGCCCTTAGAGATGACGAGGTCCACCGAGGAACCGACCTTCAGTTTCGAGTCGGCGGGCTCGGACTGGGAGATGACGGATTGTGCGGGAACGTCCTCTGACCAATCTTCCTTTTGTTCGCCAACCTTCAAGCCGACTCTTTCAAGGGCGAGCACCGCCTCGGTGATGGGTGTGTTGACGACATGGGGCACAAGACGCAGGTCAGGGCCCTTTGAAACGACGAGGGTTACCGTGGAGTACTTGTGCGTGGATGAGGCCGAGGCGGGGAGGGAGGAGATGACCACGCCGGGAACGACCTCGTCGGAGAAGGCCTGTTCTTCGGTGACCTTCAGCCCAAGGGCCTCCAGGTCGGCGCGTACATCGGAGGCTGCGCGACCATCGGTAATAGGCAGCGGAATGTAGGATCCAGGGCCGTGTTCGCTCCACCACCACCAGCCGCCGCCAGCACCCAGGAGGGTGACGATGAGCGCAACAATGGCGATAAGGCCGGTGCGGCGTTTCTGTGTAGTCGCTGTGACGGCACCATGCGCTGTCGTAGCTACGGCGCGTGAACCCTGAGAATCTGTCGAGGAGGGAGAGCCCGACGCTGAGGAGTGTGCGCGAGGTGCGTCCTTGGGCGTGCGATCCGTGTCGGAGGATGCCGGTGCGCTGGCGGCAGCGGTGTGGGGGTTCTTCACGGCGGCCGCCTGCGTCGCTGGTGAGGAGGGGGCGGCAACGGCGGGAAGAATGGCCGTTTGTACGGGCAGGGCGAGGAGCTGAGTCTGGTCACCGTGCTCTGGGCCTTGGGCGGTTGCCGCGACTGAGGCGCGTTGAGCAAACAGTTCGGAAGGAATGGAGGCGTTGACGCGGGCAAGCATGTCGAGAGCATCATCTGCCGAGGAGAGACGTTCCTGGGGGTTGCGAGCGCACAGCGCAGCGACGAAATCGTCAATCTCGCGGGGAATCCACGGCTCCTGGTCAGAGGGCGCTGGCACGTCATCGTGGACGTGAGAATAGGCAATATGTAGCGCGTTATCACCATGCCAGGGCACCGCGCCGGTGAGCATCTCGTAGAGCATGATGCCAACGGAATACAGGTCGGTGCGCTCATCTGTGGCGCCACTGGTTGCCACTTCAGGAGCCATATAGGTGACAGTGCCGAGCATATTGCCCGTGACGGACATGGTGGCCTCAGAGACGGCGCGAGCAAGGCCAAAGTCAGTGACTCGAGCGGGACCATCGGGAGGGACGAGAACGTTTTCCGGCTTGATGTCGCGGTGGATCACGCCAATACGGTGGGCGGCACGCAGAGCCTGAAGGATGTTGTCACAGTAGGTCAGTGACTGTGAGAGGGTGAAGGAGCCCTCGCGGCGCAGGAGGTCACGAATGGTGGGTCCTTCAACGAGTTCCATGACAAGGTAGGGACGGTTGCCGATGCTGCCCTGATCGGAGACGGGCACGACACCTGGGTGGGCGATCCGCGCTGCCGACCGAGCCTCACGGCTGAAACGCTGAAGGAATTGGGGGTCTTCAGCCAGATGCTGGTGCATGACCTTCATGGCGATGGGGCGGTCAAGACGCATGTCCTGCGCGATGTAGACCGACGCCATACCGCCTCGAGCGAGGCGGTGGGTGATCTGGTAGCGGTCGTCAACGACACGACCAAGCAGAGCGTCAGCGGGTGTAGCTGTTGAGGGCGTTGAGTCGGGGGCGCCACTCACCGGGGCGTCCTCCGATAAGGGGGCGCCTGAAGAGCTACGAGGGGGCATGTCACTCACGCAGTGGATTTTACTTGACTCGGTAAGGACAAGCCCACAATGGTGGCGGCGTGGTGATGCGCCGAACCTTCATCTGAGCCTCTAGGCTTGGATCTATGAGTGAAACACCACGACTTTTGAGCTTCGTTCAGGCCGCAGAATTACTGGGGATTCCTCCTCACCGCATCAAGCAACTGCTCCGGGAGCATCAGCTCTTTGTGGTGACCTCGGATGAAGGAAAGCCCGCGATTCCTGCCGAGACTATCGTCAATATTGACGGGCGTTGGATTCCCCTGGAAAACCTTCAGGGAACGCTCACCGTCCTGGCAGACTGCGGCTTCACCGCTGAAGAGACGGCTGCGTGGATGTACGCCTACGAAGGTGAATTGGAGCAAACGCCGATGGAAGCCCTGCTTCAGGGGCGACACCACCGCGTCAATAATATTGCGCGCATGCTCGCGCTCTGAAGGATCGTCACGGGGAACTCCCTGGAGAGGTCAATTCCTGTGACAGGCTGATGCTGTGTCACCGGGAGCCTCTCTGGGGAGTTCATCTGCGTCAGGGGCTGCCCACTGCGCTTATGCGTGGCGGCGGGTGAGGAGATCTCCGAGGGAGTGGAGTAGGGCGACGGAATCAGGCGTGAGGTCGGCAGTGGGAACTGCGGCTGCGCCCTCGTGGACGAGCTGCTCAATGAAGAGCTCATGGTCCTCACGCCCACGTGCGCTGACAATCTCGCGTACTGAGTCGACCATCTCCACTCGACGCTGACGGTCAGAGTTGAAGGCATCGGCAAGGACGTGCCGTTCCGTGGGGGAACTATTGGCCCAGGTGATTGCCATCAATGCGGTGCGCTTCCCTTCGAGGAGATCATCGCCGGCCGGTTTACCCGTCACCTGCGGATCCCCAAATAGTCCCAGGTCGTCGTCGCGGAGCTGGAATGCCGTGCCCCACGGCATCAGGGTCGCTTCAAGGCCAGCAATGAGATCAAGGCCAGCGCCAACAGCGAGCGCACCCAGGGCCACTGGGTGGACGACGGAGTAACGCGCAGACTTGAGACGCACTACCTCAAGGATCTCCGGCAGAGAGAAGGCATCATCAGCGTCGGCATGAATGGGGCGTTGTTCGGCGAGGACGTCAAGGTATTGTCCGATTGCGACCTCGGTGTGCATGAGTGTGTAGCGGTCCATCACCACTGAGGCGCGAGGTGAAGGAAGGGTAGAGACGAAACGAACCATCGCTGCTTCAGCGGCGGAGAACAGCAGGTCTCCGAGAAGGATTGCTGATGCTTCACCGAAGTCCTCGTCGTCACCGAGCCAGCCATTTTGGCGGTGCATCTGCGCAAAGTTCAGGTGTGGGGTGGGAGCGCCTCTGCGGGTGTCAGCATGGTCGATAACGTCGTCGTGGACGAGGGCGCTGGCCTGGTAGAGCTCCACTGCCGCAGCGAGATCCTCAAACTGAATGTGACCCAGCGCTGATCCGCTTGCCACTGCGGCACCGATGTAGGCGCAGATTGCGCGGAAACGCTTACCTGAGGCGGTTGCCTGGTAGGCGGCTTGGGTGAAGGGGGCCAGGAGGATGTTCTCGGATGTCGGCGCACAGCTGCGGTCCACTGCAGCGCGGGTCGCCTGGTCAATGGTGGAGCGCAGAGTCGGCAGAGTGGAATCTAAAGAACTCATGACTCTAAGGGTAGTTGACGTGTGAGTCTCATCGGTTGGATCTTCGGCGGGGCTTTGCGAATAAACCCCTTTAGAATGGAGTCTGAGCAGCGGCGAGGAGAGGGCACTATGTCAGTTGTTGTGAGCTATTACGGCAATGTCGAGTCGGATGTGGCCCTCAGCGAGGCCATCGCGCAGGCTAGCGCGAGGAACACTTCTCTTGTGGTTGTGGTGGACTCGGGTGCGCAACGCTCCCTCGGGGATCTGGGCGAGAATGACCAGGCTCAGAGTAGGGATGAGGTCGAAGACCGGCTGTGGGATGCGCTTGGTGGGGTGACGATGAGCGTTGATGTGCGTCGTCCGACCTCGGGAGTGTCGATGGCAGACACGGTGTTGCAGGCAGCAGTGCAGTGCTGCGCGCAGGTCATTGTTCTGGGGTTGCGTCCGGGTGGTTCAGCGGGGACGCATATTGGTCCTACCGCAGCTCAGATTCTTCTTGATGCTCCGTGCCCGGTGGTGACGACTACCACGCATTTGCGGCGTGAGAAGTGAGCATTCGAGTCGGCATTGACTCTTTTACAGACTATACTTGTCCAAGTTCTGTCAACACTGCCGCATTGCGGATCGTGTTTTTCCTAGCGTGAGAAAGGGCTACCTGTGAGTGCATCTCGGGCCGCAAAAGACACGACTTCCACCGAATCTGGGGACGACGCAAAGGCAGCTTCGGCAAAGAAAGCACCGGTAAGGAAGAGCGCTGTGACAACGACGGCCGCGAAGAAGGCATCGGCAACAAAGGCCACCGACGAGGCAGCAACTGACTCCAAGAAGTCGGCCACGAAAGCTCCTGCCAAGCGTCGTACCTCCGCGAAGAAGGAGGAGGAAGCAACGGCCGCCCCCAAGAAGACAAGCACAGCGGCGCGAGCCACCAAGAAGGCAACCACGAAGAGCAGCTCTGCCGCGAAGAAGGCCGACGAGGCCGCCCTTGAGGTGACCGAGGAGGCTGTTGAGGCCGCACCGGTCGCAAAGAAGGCACCCGCAAAGCGTCGCACGAAGGCCGTGAAGGAAACCGAGGCCGCTGCTGACGTGAGCGACTCTGAGGACTCCGGTGCAAAGGCGCCTGCGAAGAAGACCGCAAAGAAGACCACAGCAAAGAAGGCCACTGCCAAGAAGAAGACGGCAAAAGCTGACGCTGAGGATGCGGAGAAGAAGCAGCAGGATTCTCCCGCTGAGGTTGACGAGGATGCCTCCGGCGTTTCAGACGAAGGCTCTCATGACGAGGACATGCCCGACGACGTTGAAATCGACGACGAAGATATCGTCATCGAGGATGCTGACGACGTTGACGTTGACGAGGACGATGAAGAGGCCGACGCGGAAGAGGAAACTGAAGAGGCAAGCTCTTCAGCAAACGCCCTGCGTGAGCGCACCTCCGAAGGCATTCAGGTCAAGGGTTCCTTTGTCGTATCTGACTCGGATGACACTGATGAGCCTGTCCAGCAGGTGACGGTTGCTGGCGCAACCGCTGACCCTGTGAAGGACTACTTGAAGCAGATCGGCAAGGTTTCCCTGCTGAACGCCGAGCAGGAGGTTGATCTTGCTCGTCGTATTGAGGCAGGCCTTTTCGCCGAGTACAAGCTGAAGAACGAGGCTGACGCGCTGACGGCGAAGGAACGCCGCGAGCTGCACTTCATCGCTCAGGACGGTCAGAACGCCAAGAACCACCTGCTGGAAGCCAACCTGCGTCTGGTTGTTTCTTTGGCGAAGCGCTACACGGGCCGTGGCATGCAATTCCTCGATCTTATTCAAGAAGGCAACCTTGGTCTGATCCGAGCTGTGGAGAAGTTTGACTACACCAAGGGCTACAAGTTCTCCACCTACGCAACCTGGTGGATCCGCCAGGCTATTACCCGCGCCATGGCCGACCAAGCTCGCACGATTCGTATCCCCGTGCACATGGTCGAAGTCATTAATAAGCTTGCGCGCGTCCAGCGACAAATGGTGCAGGACCTGGGTCGCGACCCGACACCTGAAGAGCTCGCGAAGGAACTCGATATGACCGCAGAGAAGGTCGTCGAGGTCCAAAAGTACGGCCGCGAGCCGATTTCGCTGCACACCCCGTTGGGTGAGGATGGCGACTCTGAGTTTGGTGATCTCATTGAGGACTCCGAGGCAGTTGTCCCTGCTGATGCAGTGTCCTTCACTCTTCTTCAGGAGCAGCTCCATCGCGTGCTCGACACGCTGTCGGAGCGTGAAGCCGGCGTGGTGGCCATGCGTTTTGGTTTGGGTGATGGCCAGCCCAAGACTCTTGATGAGATTGGTAAGGTCTACGGCGTGACTCGTGAGCGTATTCGCCAGATTGAGTCCAAGACTATGTCGAAGTTGCGTCACCCTTCGCGTTCGCAGGTGCTGCGCGATTACCTTGACTGATCCTCTGATAGGCCTCTGCCTGTGGGCGGGAACCTCCGGGTTCTCGCCCACAGGTGTTTTGTAAGCCGGTGAGATGTCAGCGTTTTTCTACATTCAAGCTGCTGAAGTGGGGCTTACTATCGGGGGCGGGCTGCCGAGGTGGGCCGCTTGTGCCCATGAGCCTGCGCTTCGCTTCGGCTCATATGCCCAACCGCGCCGCAAGCGGCCCACCTCAACAGCTCGCTTCCACCCACCTCAGGGCACCCATCCCGCACCAGGCTCATGGGCGACGGAGGCGCCACCGGCCCGCCGACCAGATGGCGAGGGAGGGCGATCCGTCGAGCCGTCGGCGAGGGAGGGGACCCGCGGCGTGTATGTAGAAGAGGCGGGCACAAGCGCAGAACGCCTGTGCCCGCTTCAACGGAAGGGACTCTAACCCGCCGATCAGTCTTCGTCCATGGGTGGCATGCCGAAGCGCTCTCGGAGTGCTTCGAAGAACTGCATTTGGGTGCCGACAGCACAGCGGATGTGTTGGCGGAGCTGCATCTTGGTGACGCCGGGTTCGTGGTCGATATTGACTTCGGCGCAGACGCGCATGGCGCCTTCGTCATCAAAGACGGTGTAGGCCTTGGGCCAGAAGCGGTCGCGGTGCCAGTCTTCGATGAAGATCATGGCGTCGTCGTGGTTGAGTTCATCGATGGGGGTGCTCATGCGGCCGACGATCTGGAGCATTTCCTTGTGTTGGCCGAGGATGATGAAGTAGATAATGACGTCGCCCCAGCGGCCGCCAAGGTCGCCGTCGTCGTCAATGATGTAGTGCCATTCTTCTTCGCCGAAGAGTTCAACGATGCGTTCTTGGGTGAGGGGAAGAACGGGGTCAGCAGGTGTGGTTTCTGCTTGACGGGAGAACCAAGCCATGATGTGTGTTCCTATCCTCTCTCACATGTCCAGTTCTTCAGCGAGTGCTGCGAAGAACTGGGCTGAGGTGCCGAGTGCGCAGGAGATCTGCTGGTAGAGCTGTTCGTTGGTGGCGCCGTATTCGTGGTCGATGGGGACCTCAGTGAATACGGAGATACGGCCGTCATCGTTGATGCGGTGGTAGCACTTGGGCCAGAGCTTGTCGCGGTGCCAGCGGTTGATGAAGTCGCGAACGATCTCGAGCTTGTCCAGGGGAAGGGTGTTGTGCCAGCGGCCTTGGATGTGGAGGATCTCGGTTTCTTTACCCCGCAGGAGGAAGTAGAACTGGTTCTCATCCCAGGTTCCTCCAAGGTCACCTTCATTATCGATAAAGTAATGCCATTTCTTTTCGTCAAAGAGCTGGGTCAAACGCTCTTGAGTGATCGCAGGAACGGATTGCTCCTGAGGCTCATTGCGGGAGAAGAAACCCATGAATCTCACTTCCTCGTTGGTACGGTGTCAACGCAGCTTCGCGCATCCAATTCAGTTTATCGAATGTCAGCGGAGTCGGAAGGGTGACTGGGGAAAGCATCCTCTCCGATCTGTGAAGAGGCTTAGTCTTCGGCGAGGAGGTGGCGCTCGTCGAGGATGGCTACGGCGGATTCGCGCAGCGATTCCATGTGGCGGTTGGCGTGGTGAGCGCAGAAAAGGAGTTGCCCGGAGTTCATCGTGACTCGGACCCATGCGCGGGCACCGCATTGATCGCAGCGGTCTGCTGCGGTCAGCACCGGAGTAGCGGACTCCGTTTCTTCCATCCATGCTGTTGTCATCATGTCTCTATCCCATCATTGCCCGCGTGTTTTTTCCTGTAGTGTCCACCGTTGTTCGCCAGGGGCCGAATTGAGGGGTGAGTGGGGATGGCAGGAGGCGGGATGATGGTGAGAATCGCCGTATTTATGCCCTGATGGTGGTGCCTGACATCAAAAGCGGGGCGGGATTCCTAGAATGTGGGGGTGACTCCTTCAGCATCATCGGATTACAACGCTCGGCACCTGTCTGTCCTTGAGGGACTTGAGGCGGTGCGTAAACGCCCTGGCATGTACATCGGCTCGACTGACCGGCGTGGCTTGATGCACTGCTTGTGGGAGATTATCGATAACGCTGTTGATGAGGCCCTGGAGGGACACTGCGACACCATTGATGTTCGCCTCCACAATGATCATTCTGCCTCGGTGTCAGACAATGGGCGCGGTGTTCCTGTTGACGAGGTTCCCGGGGTTGGCTTGTCTGGCGTCGAGGTGGTGTACACGAAGCTCCACGCCGGCGGCAAGTTCGGTGGCGGCTCCTATGCGGCTTCGGGCGGCCTGCATGGCGTGGGTGCCTCAGTAGTTAATGCCCTGTCTGCCCGCATGGATGTGCAGGTGGACCGTGGGGGAGTGACGCACCAGATGTGCTTCCGACGCGGCGAACCGGGTACTTTCGATGACTCGACCCAACGCACACCAAACTCACCGTTCACCCCCTTCGTTGATTCTTCTGCGCTGCTGAAGGTCGGGAAGGTAAAGAAGAATGTCACGGGCACTCGCGTGCGCTTCTGGGCGGACTTCCAGATTTTCCCTGCGACGGAGGGCTTTGATTGGGAGGGCCTGTTGGCCCGCGCTCGCCAGACAGCTTTCCTTGTGCCGGGCCTGACCATCAACTGTTCTGACGAACGCGGCGAAGAGGTCGTTTCCGAGTCCTTCCGCTTTGATGGTGGCGTGGTGGATTTCGCTGACTGGCTCGCTTCTGACGGCCCTGTCACGGATACCTGGCACATTACCGGGCAGGGCAATTACACCGAGACTGTCCAGCAGCTTGACCCTGACACCGGGCATCTCAGGGCTACCGAGGTGGATCGCACCTGCGAGGTGGACTGTGCGATCCGCTGGGGGATTGGCTATGACACGCATCTGCAGTCCTTCGTCAATATCATCGCCACTCCAAAGGGGGGCACCCACGTGACGGGCTTTGAGCAGGCTGTGCTCAAGGTCTTGCGTTCCCAGGTCGACAAGAATGCCCGCAAGTTGAAGTTGGGTGCGAAGGATGGTCGCCTCGAAAAGGATGATGTTCTCGCTGGCCTCACAGCCGTTATTACGGTGCGCTTCCCTGAGCCACAGTTTGAGGGGCAGACGAAGGAAGTCTTGGGTACGCCGCAGGTTCGTGCGGTGGTGTCGCGGGTGATTGCCGAATGGATTGAGGGCAAGTTTGCCTCGGCTAAGCGCGATGACAAGCAGCAGACGCAGATGCTCCTCGAGAAGGTTGTCGGTGAGATGAAGGCGCGCATCTCTGCGCGCATGCACAAGGAGATCTCCCGACGGAAGAATGCCCTCGAGACCTCATCGTTGCCAGCGAAGTTGGCTGATTGTCGTAGTGAGGACGTCAGCGAAAGTGAGCTTTTCATCGTGGAGGGCGACTCGGCTCTCGGCACAGCAAAGTCTGCTCGGAATAGTCAGTATCAGGCGTTGTTCCCCATTCGCGGCAAGATCTTGAACGTGCAAAAGGCTTCCACCGCTGACATGCTTGCCAATGCCGAGTGTGCGAGCATTATCCAGGTGATCGGCGCTGGGTCGGGGCGCACTTTTGACCTGAGTCAGGCCCGCTACGGCAAGGTTATTCTCATGACGGACGCTGACGTGGACGGAGCGCATATCCGCACTCTGCTTCTCACTCTCTTCTTCCGTTATATGCGTCCTTTGGTGGAGGCTGGCCGCGTCTACGCTGCCGTGCCGCCCCTGCACCGTATTGAGGTGGCTGCGCGGGGGCGTAAGCCTCGTGAATTGGTGTACACCTATTCGGAGGAGGAACTGCATCGCACCTTACGCTCCCTGGAGAAGGCTGGTCGATCATGGAAGGAGCCGATCCAACGCTACAAGGGTTTGGGCGAGATGGATGCTGATCAGCTGGCTGAAACGACGATGGACCGCCAGCATCGCTCCTTGCGGAGGATCACCTTGGCTGACGAGGAAGCGATCCGTCAGGCAGAGGATGTCTTTGAGCTCTTGATGGGGAAGGTCGTGGATCCGCGTCGTGACTTTATCGTTGAGGGCGCTGCCATGATCGATCGAGATCGCATTGACGCCTAGGCAAATAGGACTTAGGGCCGCCCATTACCTAGAATGGATACTATGACTGGACTTGCGCAGCGTCTCCAACCTCCCGCTTCGGTCGCCTACCCCGGAGCACACCTTGGACTTCGGTGGCGTCAACTCATTCCCTCCGATGGGCCGGGAATTGCTGAGCTTGCCCGCGTGGTTGAAGATGCCGACGAGGCGATCCACAGGATTTCTCCGGGGGCGATTGCTGACCTCATGGAAGGAAAACACGGCGCGGACCTCATCGACACTATTGTCGGCGTGGATGTTGACGGGGCGATTGGCGCAGTCGCATCGGTGCGAGTTCTCCGCTCTGTTGACGAGATGGCCGTGGCCGTCGTCAACGCTCTTATCCACCCCCGCTGGCGAGGCCGAGGCCTGGGGCGTGCTCTGCTGTTCTGGCAGGATGGGCGCGCACGCCAGCTTCTCGTTGAACACTTCGGGGCGGATAACCCCATTCGCGCTCAGATTATGAACACCGTCGATTCTCACATGACGGATCGGCGCAGGCTCTACATTGCAGCGGGTTTCTACGCCAAACGAACCTTCGCGATCATGTACCGCGAGATTGAAGGCTCAGAGAGTGCGCCTTCGGCCAAGCACGGGTACCGCCTGCTGCCCTGGAACGACGTCAATATCGAGGAAGCACGTAACCTTCATGACGCGGTCTTTACCGACCACTACTGGCCTGAGATGCGCGGCCGTTGGTGGGAGGAGGCCATGGACGAATGTGAGCCCCGCTGGTCTTTCGGCATCGTTGATCCTGAGGGGACCTTGGCTGGCTACTGCGTGTGCGCACGTCCTGTTGATCGCTGGGCTGCGACGGGTCGTACCGAGGCCTATGTGTCCCTGATCGGTACGAGCCCTGAACATCGTGGTAAGGGGCTTGTCAGGACCTTGCTGGGCGCTGCGGTTGCTGCGGCGGCGCAATCGGGGATGAGCCGTATTGGCTTGGATGTGGATATTTCGTCGCCGAGTAACGCGCACGGCATATACGAGCATTTTGGCTTTGTTGACGAACGTTCCGAGGTCTACTACGCCATCGAACACTAAAAGCTTGTGCACCCCATTTGGCGCATAATGGCCTGATATATTCGCCAAACTTCGACTCCGCACTGACCATTTGAAAGGAGGAGCCAGCATTGGGCGACATGTCACTTTCGCATGATCCTGCGATGAATGATGACGCTGGCCGCGAGCCGCCTCAGCCCTCCGTTGAGCTCCCCTTAGCTGATCGAGGCGTACAGTGGCGTGAGCTCCACCCCGGTGATCTTCATGCCCTGTCCAATCTCATTGCTCGCATTGAGGCTCGTGACAATCCCCCGTACCGGACGTCGCGGGAAGAAGTTGAGGAGATGCTCTCCGAGGCGAGCGACTGGTTTGGTATTGCCGCTTTCGCTTCGCGAGGCATGGCCCGCGGCGAGATGGTTGCCTTCATGCAGATGGTCGTCCGTCAGACGGGCAACATTGAGTGCCTGTGCCAGGGCGGTGTCGATCCGCGTTTCCGCAGGATTGGTTTGGGCGGCGCCCTCGTCCAGTGGCAGACTGACGCTGCCCGGCATGTTCTCAGCCTCACCCCCTACGCTGGCCAGGCTGGCTGCGTGGTGACCAATGTTGACCCCGGGAATGAAGAACTCGAAGACCATCTCAAACGACTGGGCTACCACTGGTCACGCACGTACTATGAGCTGCGCGCCGAACTCAGTGACCTACCTCCGGCCCCGGATCTTGGCTCCTATCTGAGGATTGAAGAGTGGGGCCCGCAGTGGGAAGATGCCACCCGCCGCGCGGCTAATCGTTTGAACGAGCAAGAATGGGGCCGTCCACTTACGGAAGAGCAGTGGTTGATGGGCCGTACCGCCTTTGTCCCTGAGTGGTCTTTCGTCGCCGTGGATTATCGAGGCGACCGCCCGAAGGTCGCCGGCTTCCTCCTGGCCTCCCGCTACGAGCAGGATTGGGCTGCGCTGGGGTGGAAGGAAGGATACATCGACCAGATGGGCGTGCTGGCTGATTGGCGCCACGCTGCCGTTGTCGATGCCCTTATTATCGCAACCATGCACGCCCAGAATCGTGACGGTATGGAGCGCGTGGGTACGGGGTTGGGTTCAGCGAATCAGTCGAGTGCTCTCGCCGTGTATGAGTCTCTTGGTTTCCGCGTCGTCGGGCAGACCCGCCTTTACGCCCTCGACATCTAAAGGGCATTCCACCGCGATCAGGGCAGGTGTGGTGGCGCCCACGACGGCGCATCGCGGGCATGGCAGGTGTCGTCCCGCCCCCTCCCGGAGGCAGGCGCAGAGCGCGGTGATTGCCTTAGCCGATGGTCGCGATAGCGTGGAGCAGGCCGGAGCCTGAACCGTCACGCCGCATGTCAATCTCGGGTAGGGCGACGGGCATACCGTGAGCATCAGCTGCTCGAGCAGGCGCAGGGCCCACCCACGCAAGGTCGAGGCGATCCTCACCTCGTAAGAAACGCTGGGCGCGCACGCCCTGACCGCCGCGGCCCTTGACAGGGAATTCAGACACGGGCGTGACCTTCACCGTGGTCTGTCCCGTTCCCGGAAGGGCACCTGCAGCGGCTGCGACGGTGACGACGACTGCCTCGTCAGGTGTGTCAACGATCCAAAAGCCGAGGGCTTCAGCGCCGGAGGAGAGCTTCATGCCCGCCATGCCGCCGGCGGTACGCCCCTGCGGGCGAACCTTCGCCGCAGGGGTGCGGAGTAGCTGCGCGTCTGTGGAGACGAAGAACAGGTCGGCGTTGTCTGCGCAGGGGCCAAAGCCAACGAGGGCGTCGCCCGCGTCGAGGGCGATGACCTCCCACTCGTCGCGTGCGAGAACGTCTGGACGCAGGCGCTTGACGACGCCTTGGCGGGTCCCCATGGCCATGATGGTGTCGGCGTTGGGGTCGAGAAGGCCCACAGCGGGGGAGTCGGAGTGGACGAGCATGCCGGCGGGTACGGCTGCCGCGAAGGACAGGCCCGTCTCAAAGCGGGGAAGGGCGGGCAGGTCAACGACCTCCACGCGATGAGCCACACCGTCGCCGGTAACGACTGCGATTTGTGAGCGCACGCTGGTGGACAGTTGCGCGATCCAGCCATCGTGAGCGGCACGCGGTCCAGGTTCAAGAGGCTCACCCTCAGCGACGCGGGCAAGGCCTCCTGAGGCTGATAAGACGACCACACAGGGATCGTCAGCGATTTCCAGATCGAGGCCCTTACTCCGGGTATTCGTCTCAGGCAGGGCCGCTGCGAGCGCAATGCCAGCATCAACGCCGGCATTTGATTTGCCTGAAGCTGCCAGAGTGCCACCAGGAAGGGCGGCGACGGAGGCATCGCCTCCAGCGGCGGTGAGCAAGAGGGTGCGACGCGGCGTTCCCAGACGAGCGGAAACCTCATTCATTTCTTCTTTCACAAGGTCACGAAGAAGAATATCGGAGCCGAGGATCTCCTCAAGCTCAGCAATCTTTGCCCGTAGGTCAGAGGCTTCGTTTTCCAGCTCCAGGCGAGAAAATTTCGTCAGGCGACGCAGGCGGAGTTCAAGAATGTGGTTTGCTTGCCGCTCAGACAGGTCAAAGGCCACCATCAATCGTTCGCGTGCTGATGCGGCATCATCGGAGGAACGGATAATCGCGATGACGTCGTCAATGTCAAGGACGGCGATCAAGAGGCCCTCAACCAGGTGCAGGCGTTCAGCGTACTGCGTGAGGCGGAACTGGCTGCGGCGGCGGGTGACGCTCACGCGATGGTCGATAAAGACCTGGAGCATCTGCTTGAGTCCAAGGGTCTGGGGCTGACCGTTGACCAGGGCCACCGCGTTAATCGCGAAGGATTCTTCCAGGGGGGTGCGCTGGTAGAGCTGTTGGAGGACAGCCTCGGGGTTAAAGCCGTTCTTCACCTCCACAACGAGGCGCAGGCCGTGGTGACGGTCGGTGAGGTTTTGAACGTTAGAAATGCCTTTGAGGCGACCAGCCGAGACATTCTCCTTAATCTTCTCGATCACCTTTTCCGGCCCCACCATGTAGGGGAGCTCTGTGATGACAAGACCCATTTTGCGGGCAGTGATGCGTTCGATGGCAACCTTGGCGCGGGTGCGGAATTTACCGCGGCCAGTTTCGTAGGCCTCTTTCACTCCATCCAAACCGACTATGACTCCGCCACAGGGAAGGTCTGGGCCAGGCACGAAACGCATGAGGTCTTCAACGGTGGCCTCGGGGTTGTCCATGAGGTGGCAGGAAGCTGCGATCGTTTCAGCGAGGTTATGCGGAGCGATATTGGTTGCCATGCCTACAGCGATGCCCGAAGCGCCATTGACGAGGAGTTGGGGGAAGGCGGCGGGCAGGACCTCGGGCTGCATGAATTGGTTGTCGTAGTTGGGGACGAAGTCGACAACGTCTTGGTCAAGGTCGGTCACGAGGTCAAGCGCTGAGGTAGCAAGGCGTGCTTCGGTGTAGCGTGCAGCCGCCGGCCCGTCGTCGAGGGAACCGAAGTTACCGTGCCCGTCGATGAGGGGAACGCGCAGGTTGAAGTCTTGGGCGAGGCGCACGAGGGCGTCGTAGATGGCGGAGTCGCCGTGCGGGTGGAGTTTACCCATGACTTCGCCCACCACGCGCTGGGACTTGACGTGGCCTTTCTCTGGAGACAGGCCCATCTGGTCCATCTGGTAGAGGATGCGCCGTTGAACGGGTTTGAGGCCGTCGCGGGCGTCGGGCAGTGCGCGGGTGTAGATGACGGAGTATGCGTATTCGAGGAAGGAGCCTCGCATCTCATCGGAGACATCGATCTCTGAGATGTTTTCATTGCCGGTGTCATCGGTCAGCGGCATCATCATTTCCACATCACGCATGGGCACTATTGTCCCTATAAAGGCCATGTCGTATCGACTCCCACGCCGCAGCAATGCACAATTATGAGCATGAAAACGTGGACACACATTGAAGAGTTGGGTTTTTACCCTGAGCTTGTGACGCGCTCCTTGCGTCGCGCCCTTGGTGGGAAGGAACTCCTCGCCTTGTTATTACAGCTCGATGCGGGCTTCGATCACGGGTCGCTCTTCCGGCATCTCAATGTCGTTGCTGTGTCGACGGGGAGCCTCGTTCAACTGCATGTTGACGAGCTTGAAGACGGTGGCGCGACGGTCGCTTCTGCCATTCATCCTCTGCGGGCGATTCGGGGAATGTCCTACATGGAGCAGGTGACCTCCCCTGAGAGGCAGGGGGGTGCGGTCACGGAGATTACGATTGCCGTGAATCTGGGGTCTGCCCGACGAGGTGATGTGGAGACCTTGCAATGTGAGGACCCTGAGTGCGTTGCTGATCATGGTTTCACGATTTCTTCCATCCCCGACGATCTAACGATTCGAGTGTCGGCTGCGGCAGATGGCCTTGATGCCCTCGCTCAGGCTGAGGAGTTCGTTGATGTGCTTTCCGCGCTGATGGATAGCACTCATGGCTAAGTGGTGTCTGCCTGAGGCTGATTCTCCGCGTCTGACGCAGGTCTTGGGGGCGTGCATCGCTGCCCTCGATCCTTCGCTTCCCGGCGCTGACGCGCGGGCCGCCCAGCGTTTGGGCGTACCTGCAGCCGGGCAGATGCTTGTGATTTTCGTTGATGGTCTGGGCTACCTGCCCTTGCAGCGACGGATCGGGCACGCTCCTGTGCTGCGCGCACACCGGGAGGAGACTGTGTGCGCTCACACTGTCATTCCCTCCACCACAGCGGCGGGTATCACGGCCTTTGGGACGGGGTGTATGCCGGGCCAGACCCGGATGGTGGGCTATTCCGTTGCCCACGGTGAGGGCGTCATGAATCTCCTGGCTTTTGAGGAGGACGTTGACCCCGAGCAGTGGCAGCCCTGCGAGACTCATTTTGAGAGGCTAGCCCGCGCGGGGGTGGAGGCTGCGGTGATTTCTCCGCCGCAGTTTGCCTACTCTGGCCTCACTCGTGCTGCCCTGCGAGGTTCTCGACATCTTGGTGCGGTTTCTTTGGATGCGCGTATCGACGCGGCGATCCGCGAACTACGGGCGGGTACGCCTCTGGTGTATCTCTACTGGTCTGAGATTGATCACACCGGCCATGTGCATGGTGTGGAGTCGCCTGAGTGGACGGCTGCGCTTGAAGAATTCGACGCGGGGTTGCGTAGCCTCTTGGCGCGTCTCCCACGCGGCGTCATGGCGACACTCACAGCCGATCACGGCATGATTGATGTCTCCCCCTCAACCCTTTTTGATTGTGCGTCCCATCCGGCGTTGTCTGAAGGCGTGCGGATTATTGCCGGTGAGACTCGGTCCATTCACGTCCACGCTCAGCCTGGGTGTGGCGAAGAAGTGCGGCAACGCTGGGCGGACTACCTTGGCGAGAGGGCGTGGGTGATGAGCCCTCAGGAGGCCCGGCAGTTCCTTGGTGAGGGACCGGGCTGTGATCTCGTGGGGGATGCGGTGGTGTTTATGGCTGAACGCTATGGCGTTGTTGATTCTCGCATTCAAACGCCGGGCGCAATTGGGCTCGTCGGCGTCCACGGGTCACTGACGGAGGATGAGATGCTCATCCCTGTCATGCGTCTGAACTAGGACGCTGTTCCCCCTACTGGGGTTTTGATCCGAAGACGATCTCGTCCCAGCTGGGTACGGAGCGACGCTTACGACGTTTCTTCCCGGTGGGTTGTTGTGCTTCAACCCCTTCCATGCCGGGCAGCAGGGAGTCTTGAACGTCTGCTTGGGCGCGTGTGTCAGCACCGTGAGCCGTCGCGGCGTCGGACGAGGCGGATGCGGTGGCGGGCTCGGAGGCGGCTTCAGTAGGCGCACCTGGAGCCGCGTCTGTGGGCTCAGCGGAGGGTGAAGATACTGCCTCTTGCCCGGAGCTGCTCCTGGGCGAGAGGGGGTTCTTAGCGGGCGCCTCTGGCGAGTCAAGAGCTGGTATTGATGTCTTGGTGCGTGATTGGGCGATGGAGTAGATGCGTGCAGAAATCGACGGCGGCGGGGCGGGCTGAGGCGGGGCCTCTTCACCGAAGAGTGCCGCGAACTCATCGGCAGTGTCCTCCGTATCGATCTCCACCTCAACGCGCCGACCTCGCGCTGCGTTGAGCTGATCGATGAGGGCATCGCGCGCCTGCAGCTCTTCTTCAGACTCGGTGGCAACCTCGCCGGTTGGGGTAGCGGGGGTGAAGATCGCCTGCGTGGGGGCGGCGGTGACGGTCTCCGTCAACCAGCGCGCCTCCTGGTCAATGGCTTCGAGGTGAGCGCTGGCCGTATCAACGTGCCAGGAAGCGGAGTGCTCGTTGGCGCCCTGCACGAAGGTCACGACGATCTCCCACGGGCCGTCAACATCGCGGCGGGCGGACCATGTGAGGGATCGGGGGGAGACTCCTCGTGCTGCCAGACGATCAACGACGAGTTCACCCATGATGGGGCCATCGGCGGTGCCGCCTATCCGGAAGTTCAGCGCACGGTTAAGGGCGTAATTCTTCTCGGCCTCAACGGGGGCTTCGAAACGCTGGATGTAGAGAACATCCATGCCGTGCTCGGCTGCGATCTCCTCAGCGGAAAGGCCTGAGCGCAGAAGCGCCTGGATCTCGCGCGGGCGCAAGCTGCGCTGGGTCGAGGTGATGGCTTCAATCTTGGGGCGGTCTCTGCGGACGCTGGCGCGCAGCTCGTCGGTGATGGGTACGCAGTAGCGTTCACCGTGAGCGTCACTGAAGACTAAGGTCTCGCTATCTGCGCCAATACCTAAAAGCTCGAGTTCAATCATGCGCTCGCCCTCCATCACTCAACACAATGATCGTGACAGATTCCCACCCGTCCTGCTCGACTTTAGACCGCGTGTCCCAAAACGCGCACGACATGACATGACGATGGGGCCTCGCAAGTGCTATCCTCCCACCGCAAGCGCCTCTCATTGTGAGGAGCGCCCAACGCCCGAGCGCTAGCGCTCGACAGCAAGGAGGAAAGACCGTGGCAACTGACTACGATGCCCCGCGCAAGAACGATGACGATGTTGCAGAGGACTCAATCGAGGAACTCAAGGCGCGCCGCAACGATGTTGGTTCCTCAAACGTCGATGAGGACGAAAATGAGGCCGCTGAGAGCTATGAACTTCCCGGCGCTGACCTTTCTAAGGAAGAACTCACCGTTCACGTGGTGCCCCGCCAGGAAGATGAGTTCACCTGTTCGGAATGCTTCTTGGTCCATCACGCATCCCAGCTTGACCACATGAGTGCAGCAGGCCTGCCAGTGTGCACCGAGTGCGCTGGCTGATTCACTGATGTTTGGCCGGAAAAAGCGCGCGTCCGCGCCGGTAGAAACCCGCAGTGAGGAAGTGACGGTCACTCTGCCGACCCTCGCCGACGAGCACCCTATCTGGGATGAGCCTGGGCCGCGTTCCGCTGAGGAAGTGGACTCGTCGCTGGGCTACCTTGACCATGGGGCACTGAGGATCCCTGCCGTGCACGGTATGCGTGTTGAGCCTTTGGGACCGCTGAACCAGGGCGTTGCCGCAGGTATTCGACTCGTGATCGGTACTTCCTTGGTGGAAATCGAAGCCTATGCGGCCCCTAAATCCGGCGGAGTGTGGGACAGCATGCGCCAGAGCCTGCGTGAGCTCGCCCTCCAACACGGTGCCCAGGTCGAGGAGAAGGCCACGCGCTACGGTGTTGAACACCTCGTGACCATCCCGGTGACCATGCCCGACGGTGGTCAGGGGCAGACCTATGTGCGTGAAATCGGACATGAGGGCCCTCGGTGGGTGTCTCGCATCAAGATGCTGGGACAGGCGGCCGTTGACCCCCAGGCAGGGGCGGAGTTCGAAAGACTCATTGACCGCATTGTCGTTGTTCGCGGGGGCGAACCCCGCGCACGCCTTGAGATCCTGCCGGTTTCCTTCGCGCAACAAGCACCGCAGGTTCCCGATGCCTCATAGGCACCCTTGGTTCCAGGCCGTCGCGAGGCTCTTTTCCTTCGGGGCCGCGCGGACCGATCTGCGGACGCGACTGGAAGCCGAGGATGAGGCTGCTCTGCGTGGCGCACGGGGGACGACCCCCATTGCCGAGGTCGCTGCCCGTGAAAAAGTGTGTCTGTCGGGTGTTGTACAGTCGATGACCTATTCGGCGATCGGTCGGCCCGCTCAGCTCAATGCCATCCTTTACGACGGCACCGGTACGGTGGAGTTGCGTTGGCTGGGGCGCCGAGATATCCCCGGGATTCGAGTAGGTTTACACCTTGAGGTTGAAGGAACGGCCACCCCCCAAGGGGACCACATGGTGATCATGAATCCCCTCTACCGCATTCTTCCCCACGTCCAGTAATTCCGGCCCTGTACTACCGGGCCGCCACCTGCTTGTCCTGCAAGTCCGGTGGTCTAATTGTTGTTCATCCCGCCCGAATCCCTCTCGAAATTGGAGCACCATGTCCGAACCAACATCCTTTGGCGGTGCCTTTAACCAGTTGCGCTCTGAGGATTTCTCGTGGAAGAGCGCAGTGGGGGGATGGCGCGGCATCGTTGAATCGGCGCTGCCGGTTCTCGTGTTCGTCGCGGTCTTCACTGCGAGTTCGAATCTGTGGCTGACGGCAGCTGCCGCAAGCGCTGTCGCCCTCGTCTTTTGCATTGTTCGCGTGCTCGCCCGTCAGCCCATCACCCAGGCGCTTTCAGGCTTTATCGGGGTTGCGATTGGCGTGGCTTGGGCGCTGGCAACAGGCCGAGAGGAAAACTACTTCGTCGGGGGCCTCATTAATGCGGCCTTCTTCTTCACGATCATCCTCGTCTCGCTCATCGCGAGGAAGCCTGTGATCGCCCTGGGGTGCGCGGTGGCGTGGAAGCTTCCCTCCGGGTGGATGACCGACCCTGCGCATGCGCCCCTGTACCGTCGCAGCGTGCAGCTAACCTGGGCGTGGGCATTGTTATTCCTCATCCGTTTCGCGGTCCAACTGCCCCTGTGGTGGTTTGCCATGCTCGAGGCTCTTGCCGTCGCCAAGCTCATCTTGGGCATTCCCCTCTTTGCGCCACTGGTGTGGCTGACGTGGATGGGATTGCGCCCCTTTGCCAGCCGGTATGGCAAGGAGCAGCCTTCCGTCAAAGGGTCTGCTGAGGGGGCTGCGCCTGAGCCAGCGCACACAGAGGCAGACTAAACGCCGGGGGAGTTCTCTCAGACTGGCCTTCCCTGGCATGTCTGACCGTATCCTCCCAGGCGTTCCTGCAGCTTAGTCGCACAGGTACGCCTGATTCTTTCGCTCCTGGGTGTGTTGGGGCGGCCTCCATTGAACGGCCTCACACTACAGGTGGGCCGTTACGCCTTACTCCTCGATGAGGGATTCAACGAGCTCGGCGGGTGCCTCAATCTCAGCGGCGAGCGTCGCCATGACCCCTGCGTGCTTATCGGGCACCAGCAGCAAGAGCTCATCACCGGCACTGAACACGTTATCGTCATCGGGACGAATTGGACGACCATCGCGAAGCAATGCAGTGAGCACCGTTTGAGCAGGAAGATCCACATCGGCTACGCGCTTACCCACTATGGGGGAGCGGTGGGGTAAGACGATGGCGTACATGGAAACGTCAGCGGTATTGAAAGAGAAGAGCTTGACTGGCTGGCCGATGCTAATCGCCTCTTCTACGAGGGCGGTCATAATACGCGGCGTTGACACCGCAACATCGACACCCCAGGAGGCATCAAAAAGCCACTCATTCTTGGGATTATTGAGGCGTGCCACCACACGGGGGACACCAAACTCTGTCTTCGCCAGCAAAGAGATGACGAGATTGGCCTTGTCATCACCTGTCGCTGCGACGAGGACGTCGGCCTCGCGAACCCCCGCGTCGGCAAGGGAATCAGGAGAACACGCGTCAGCGAGCACCCAGTCGGCGTCGACAACAGCCGACACCTGCAGTTTTTCAGGGTGGTTATCGATCAAGGTGACGTTGTGGTCGTGAGAAAGCAACTCTTTGGCAACGAAGCGTCCGACGGAGCCAGCTCCGGCAATAACAATGCGCATGGGGATCAATCCTCGAGCTCAGGCGGGGAAGTCAGGAGATTACGCAGGCGCGTCGAATCCACACCTGATTCAGCGAAGAAGAGTTCGTCATCTTCTTGGATGACCAGGTCAGGGGTAGCGACCTGGAGCGCTCCCAGACGCGAGACGAAAGCGATACGGCTCCCGGCAAGGGCCTCGACGGTCGTGAATGCCAGCCCATACCAGGAGGGGACGGGCATGACGGCCACAAGCGACACATTGCCAGCGGGGTGGCTCCACGCCACATGCGCATTGCGGGGCATCATCCAGCGCAGGACCGCTTCGGAGGTACGGCGAACGGTTGCGACCGTGGGGATGCCTAGACGCTCGTAGACAAAGGCGCGGGTCGGGTCGTAGATACGGGCAACGACTCGTTCAACACCGAAGGTTTCACGAGCCACGCGGGCGGCAATGATATTGGAGTTGTCGCCGTTGGAGACGGCCGCGAAGGCGTAGGCCTCTTTAATACCCGCCTTGCGGAGGATATCGCGGTCCATTCCCTGGCCGGTGACTTTCCGCCCCGAAAAATCGCTGGGGAGGCGGCGGAAGGCCTTCGGGTCGGCGTCAATGACGGCGACGGAGTGACCATCAGAATCTAATTGGGTGGCCAAGAGGGCGCCAACGCGCCCGCACCCCATCACAATGAAATGCACAGTCACAACGCTACTCCCCATTTCGGCGCTTGTGTACTTGGACCGATGCAGTTCCAGGGGATCTATGCGGGGCGTTTGTGCATCCGGGTTTTACTTCCCTGACGAAAGGACTACGCTGGACGCTCGTGCGTGACAGTTATGACCGCGTCAAAAGAGTCCTGATCGGACGGCCTATTCGTTCTGAGGCACTCGGACACCAGCTTCTTCCCAAGAAACTGGCGTTACCGGTTTTTGCGTCCGACGCGCTGTCGTCGGTGGCCTACGCCCCCGATGAGGTGCTGCTCACCCTTGCTTTGGCTGGCGGCCTTGCTGGCTACCACTCCCTGTGGGTGGGGGTGGCAGTGGTGGCAGTGCTGGCAGTGGTTGTCTTGTCCTACCGTCAAACGGTGCACGCCTATCCCTCGGGCGGCGGCGACTACGAGGTGGTCACCACCAACCTTGGTCACAACTGGGGGCTGGTGGTCGCTTCGGCACTCCTGGTTGACTACATCCTCACTGTCGCCGTGTCGATCTCTGCTGGTTCGCGCTATATCACCGCCGCGCTCCCGACTTTCGCCGGCCATGAGGTGACGATCGCCGTTGGCCTCATCGTCATTCTTACGCTGCTGAATCTGCGGGGGATGCGCGAAGCAGGTGCGGCTTTCGCTATCCCCACTTACATCTACATGCTGGCTATCGGGGTGCTCATTGTGGCCGGCTTCTATCAGCTCTTCACGGGAAGCCTTGCCCTCGCTGACTCGGCGCACTACGAGGTTGTTGCCGATCCCACGCATGTGGATGGAATCGTTGGTTTAGGCGGGGCATTCCTCATGATGCGCGCCTTCTCATCGGGGTGTGCGGCCTTGACCGGAGTGGAAGCCATCTCCAATGGCGTTCCTTCTTTTGCTCCGCCGAAGTCGAAGAATGCGGCAACTACTTTGGCGTTACTCGGTGGTATTGCTGCGGTCATGATGATGTCAATCCTCATCCTGTCCAAGGCCACTGGCCTGGTCCTTGTCGAGGACCCGCAGGCGCAACTCCTGGTGGATGGTGTGCCGGTCGGTGAAGAGGTCGTCCTCGCTCCGGCGATTGGTCAGCTGGCGGCGACGATTTTTGGTGACGGCAGCATCCTCTTCCTGGTCATCACTGTGGTCACGGGAGCGATCCTCGTCCTGGCAGCGAACACCGCCTTCAATGGCTTCCCCACGCTGGCCTCGGTGCTGTCACGCGATTCCTTCCTTCCCCGCCAGCTCCATAAGCGAGGCGACCGCCTGGCGTTCTCGAATGGCATCATCGTCCTTGCGTGCAGCGCGGTTGCGTTAATCATTGCCTTCGATGCTGAGGTGACGCGCCTCATCCAGCTCTACGTTGTTGGCGTGTTCATCTCCTTTACCCTGTCCCAGCTGGGCATGATCCGGCATTGGAACCGCCAGCTGCGCACCCGCCAGACGGGCACGGAACGGGGTATGGTCCTGCGTTCTCGTGCGGTGAATATTATCGGCTTCATGATGACCGGCTCTGTCTTGATGGTTGTCTTGGTGACAAAGTTTGGCCAGGGGGCGTGGATTACGCTGGTGATGATGGTTAGTGTCTTCATTGTTCAGCGCCTGATTCGCAGCCACTATGATCAGGTGCGGGCCGATCTGAGGGTGGAGGATTGGAATATGCAACGCGCGCTCCCCACCCGTGTTCACGCCATTGTGTTGGTGTCGAACTTCGCCCGACCCACGATGCGTGCGGTGTCGACTGCCCGCGCGTCGGCGCCCTCGTCCTTGGAACTGGTGTCGGTGGTTGCCGACGAAACTGAAGAAGAGCTGGTGCGCCGGGAATGGGAAGAATCTGGCCTGCCCACCCCGCTGACGCTGTTGTACTCTCCGTACCGCGATATTACGCACGTGGTGGAAACTCATGTGCGCGCCTTGCGGCGGCGCCGCCCCAACGAACTGGTTATCGTGTATCTGCCAGCTTTCCTCGTGCGCCGCTGGTGGCAGAATATCTTGCACAATCAGACTGCTGTACGCTTGCGCCGTGCTTTGCTGCATATCCCCGGCGTTGTTATCACCACCGTCCCGTGGAAGTTAGGCGAGGACGATCAGGTGGAAGGCCGGCAGTTGGTGAATGATCCTTTCCCCAGTAATGAACGCTCAGAAGCGACGACGCGAGTTGTCGAGAAAGAAGATCCCCGATGACTCCTTCCCGTCGTCCCTCTCGCTCCTCTCAGGGGCAGTCGGCCTCTGGTCGTGGTGGCCAGCGCAGTTCCGTGAAGGGAACTTCGAAGGGCGGTGCGAAGAAGGGCGCGCGTTCGGCGCAGCGTTCCTCGCGCCCTCGTCCTCCGAAGGAAACGCTGGAACTTCTCGTGGGCGAGCCCGCTCATGGCGGTGCCTGCGTGGCTCGCGATGATAATGGGCGTGTGGTGTTCGTTCGCCACGCTTTGCCGGGCGAAAGGGTGATTGCTCAGGTGACGGCCACCCAGAAGAGCCTGGCGTGGGCTGATGCTATAGAGGTCCTTTCTGCCTCGGAAGATCGTGTGCCGTCGGTGTGGCCGCAGGCTGGCCACAATGGCGTGGGTGGAGGGGAGCTCGCTCATGTCGCCCCGGAGGCTCAGCGCCGGTGGAAGGCTGATGTGCTGCGCGGTCAGATTCGCCGGATTGGCGGCGAAGCTTTGGCTGATGCTGTGAGCGATATTGGTGGCGTGCGTGTGCAGGCAGCCCCGGGTGATACTGCGGCTGGTGATCCGCTGTTGCACCGTCGTTCCCGCATTGAGCTGGTGGCGAATCAGGACAGTAATGCTGGAATGCATCGTTTCCGCGATCGGGTGGTCTTGCCGTTGAAGGATATGCCTTTGGCGGTGGAGGAGATTGTCGATGTGGGGCTTTTTGGTCCGGATTCTCCGTGGCGTCACCTGTGGTCGCCGAAGGATCGTATTCGCGTGGTGGCCAGTAACACCGGAGATAATCGCGTCCTGGTGCGCACCCCGCAGGGGCTCTTCGATGCTGAGCGTCAGATGCTTGAGGACGATACCTGCCACTGGCGTATTGAGGTCAACGAGCAGACTTTCGATTATCGAGTGCGTATGGATGGTTTCTGGCAAACCCACCGCGAGGGCGCTCAGGTACTTGCTCAGGCGGTAAGCGATGCCGCCGGGCTTTGTGGGGGAGAGAAAGTGGCCGAACTCTACTCTGGCGCAGGCCTGTTTACACAGGTTCTGGCATCCCAGGTGGGGGAGAAGGGCCGCGTGGTGAGCGTCGAAGGGGCCGAGGACGCGGTTGCTGATGCAACGGCAAATTGCGCAGCCTACGGCACGGTCGACACTTTCGTTGGAGCTGTGGATGAGGGTGCGGTAACGGATCTCGTGGGTGAACTGGGTTCGGCTCCTGATGTGCTGGTATGTGATCCTCCACGCACGGGCGCTGGCCGTGAGGTGTGCGCACGTATTGCTGATTCCGAGGCTGCTCGTGTGGTGTTGGTGTCCTGCGACCCGGCTGCAGGAGCCCGTGATCTGCGTGTACTCACGGAGTCTGGCTACGAGTTGGAGTCGCTTCGAGCCTGGGATTTGTTCCCGCATACGCACCACGTTGAGTTTGTTGCTGCGTTGAATCGGCGTTGAGTAACAGACTCCTGCGTGCATGGGAGATCGCGCTCAGGAGAGGGTTGGCTGAGTACAACAAGTAGAAGTCGGAGATTCAACGGTATGATCATCCTGGTAGCGGGCGCATCCCACACAGGTAAGACTGCACTCTCTCAAAGACTGATGGAAAAGTATGCTTTTCCCTACCTTTCTATTGATCACCTTAAGATGGGTCTCATACGTAGTGGCCAGACGCACTTGACCTCGATGAGTGGTGATGAGGAGCTTACGCAATACTTATGGCCGATTGTGTGTGAGATCGTCAAGACCGCAGTGGAGAACCAGCAGAACCTTATTGTGGAGGGATGTTACATTCCTTTCGACTGGTCAAAGGCATTTGAGCGCGAATACCTGGAGCACATCAGGTACGTCTGTCTGGTGATGAGTGGACGCCATGTGAGGGAGCATTTTGCTGACATCAAGGCCTATGCGCGGGTGATTGAAAACCGTGTCGATGACGCGTGGTGCACTCTGGAGTCGGTTTTGAGGGACAACGCGCGTGTCCGTGAGTGTGCTCAGAAACATCAGGTGAACTATTGCGTGATTGATGGCGACTACGATTCGCTTTTTGATCGGGTAGAGAAGAGTTTGATGCTCCCTCCTGAACCGTGATGTAGTGGTCGGTGGTGGGCAACGTAGTGGACACTTCGTGAAAGTGGTGGCGCTGACAGGGTGTCATGTAATATCTTGATGTCAAGATATTTTCTGGCTGCCTGTCAGAACGCAGCCGACACAGTTCATCCCTTGGAGGTTCCAATGACATCCTTGAACTCCTTTGGCGCACGGTCCACCCTCACCGTCGACGGCTCGGACTACACCGTCTACCGCCTTGACGCCCTCGAAGGGCTCACGAAACTGCCCTATTCCCTCAAGGTCCTGGCAGAGAACCTGCTGCGCACCGAGGATGGTGCCAACGTCACCGCTGACCAAATCCGCGCCCTCGCCCAGTGGGATCCCACCGCCGAGCCCGACACCGAAATCCAATTCACCCCCGCCCGCGTGGTCATGCAGGACTTCACCGGCGTCCCCTGCATTGTTGACCTCGCCACCATGCGTGAAGCCGTGGCAGACCTCGGTGGCGACCCCACCCGCATTAACCCCCTCGCACCCGCTGAAATGGTCATCGACCACTCCGTGCAGATCGACGTCTTTGGCCGCCCTGACGCCTTCGAACGCAATGTTGAGCGCGAATACGAGCGCAATAACGAGCGCTACCAATTCCTACGCTGGGGACAGGGAGCCTTCGAAAACTTCCGCGTCGTCCCCCCGGGCACCGGCATCGTCCACCAGGTCAATATCGAATACCTCGCCCGCACAGTCTTCACCAAGACTGAAGAGGACGGCTCCGTCACCGCCTACCCCGACACCTGCGTCGGCACCGACTCTCACACCACCATGGTCAATGGCCTGGGCGTGCTCGGCTGGGGTGTTGGGGGCATCGAGGCCGAGGCCGCCATGCTCGGCCAGCCCGTCTCCATGCTCATCCCGCCCGTTGTTGGCTTCAAACTGTCAGGCTCGATCCCCTCCGGCGCCACCGCCACCGACGTCGTCCTCACCATCACCCAGATGCTGCGTCAACACGGCGTGGTTGGCAAGTTCGTTGAGTTCTACGGCGAAGGCGTGGGCAAGGTACCCCTGGCAAACCGCGCCACCATCGGCAATATGTCGCCCGAGTTCGGCTCGACGGCCGCCATGTTCCCCATCGACGAGGTCACCCTCGACTACCTGCGCTTAACCGGCCGCTCCGAAGAATCCATCGCCCTCGTCGAGGCCTACGCCAAGGAACAGGGCCTGTGGCACGATCCCTCCCGCGAGGTCGCCTACTCTGAGTACCTCGAACTTGACCTATCCACCGTGGTCCCCTCCATTGCCGGCCCCAAGCGCCCGCAGGACCGCATCGAACTCAGCGCCGCGAAGGCCTCGTTCAACGAGGTCATCGGCACCTACGCTCCCGGCGGCCCCCGCGAGGACGTGCCCGTCACCCTTGAAGACGGCACCGTCACCCGCCTCAACCACGGGGACGTCGCCATCGCCTCCATCACCTCCTGCACGAACACCTCTAACCCCTCGGTCATGCTCGCTGCCGGTCTACTGGCGCGCAATGCCGTCGAGCGCGGCCTGAGCGCCAAGCCCTGGGTGAAGACTTCAATGGCACCTGGCTCGAAGGTGGTCACGGACTACTACGAGAAGGCAGGGCTCTGGCCCGCTCTCGAAGCCCTGGGCTTCCACCTGGTCGGTTACGGCTGCGCTACCTGCATCGGTAACTCCGGCCCTCTGCCTGCACCCGTATCCGAGGCCGTCAACGCCAACGATCTGGCTGTTGTGTCGGTCCTTTCCGGTAACCGTAACTTCGAGGGCCGCATTAACCCCGATGTGAAGATGAACTACCTGGCATCTCCGCCTCTGGTCATCGCCTACGCCCTGGCCGGCACGATGAATTTCGATTTCGAGACTGATCCTCTTGGTCAGGATGAGAGCGGCAACGACGTGTTCTTGCGCGACATCTGGCCCTCCGCGCAAGAGGTGCAGGCAACCATCGACTCCACCCTGGATCGCTCGATGTTCGAAAAGGACTATGACAATGTCTTCGCCGGGGATGAGCGCTGGCAGGGTCTGGACACCCCGGAAGGCGATACCTTCAGCTGGGATGAGGCGTCGACCTATGTGCGCAAGCCCCCGTACTTCGAGGGCATGACCATGACCCCCGATCCCGTGACTGACATTCATGCTGCACGTGTGCTGCTCAAGCTTGGGGACTCGGTGACCACCGACCATATCTCTCCGGCTGGTTCCTTTAAGCCTGAAACCCCTGCGGGCTGCTACCTGTTGGATAATGGCGTGGTTCAACGCGACTTCAACTCCTATGGTTCCCGCCGCGGCAACCATGAGGTCATGATCCGCGGCACCTTCGCCAATATCCGCATTCGTAACGAGATCGTTCCCGGTGTTGAGGGTGGCTTCACCCGCGACTTCACCCTTGAGGGTGGGCCGACCTCCACCGTGTACGATGCCGCGCAGAACTACATCGCTGCGGGCACTCCGCTGATCGTCCTTGGCGGTAAGGAGTATGGCTCGGGTTCCTCGCGTGACTGGGCAGCTAAGGGCACTTCGTTGCTGGGCGTGCGCGCCGTCATCGCCGAGAGTTTTGAGCGTATCCACCGCTCGAACCTTATCGGTATGGGCGTTCTGCCCCTGCAATTCCCAGCAGGGGAGGACCGCAATTCCCTGGGGCTGACCGGTGAAGAGGTCATCGAGATCACCGGTATTGAAGCGCTCAACGAGGGCGTGACTCCCAAGACCCTCCGCGTGGTTGCGATCGCAGAGGGCAAGGCGCCCATCGAGTTCGACGCCGTGCTTCGCATCGATACGCCCGGCGAGGCTGATTATTACCGCAATGGCGGTATCTTGCAGTACGTGCTGCGTCAGTTGGCTGCCCAATAAAGGGGAGCTGTTGAGCTAAGGCCCCTGGAGTGCTCCGTCACCGGAAGTGCTCCAGGGGCCTTCTGCGCAGCGGAGGAGGCATCAATCCCTTCATAACGGTCGTTTTTCTTCAGCGCTAATTGAGAAATTAAACTGCGTGCCACCTGGCAAAAAAGTGAGCAGAGTCTGGACGTTTGTTCAACCCTGTGTGAGGATGCGGACGGATTTGTGACCACCGTGATGAATTCGTTAACGTTAACGTGGAGCGCTCGTTGTGGAATGCTCATCCTGAAGAAAGACATACGAGGTAGTCACGAGGAAGTGAGCCCCTTATGCGAATAAGAACAGCACCTGCAGCATTTCTTGCGGCAGCGGCTCTGGTGTTGGCAGGCGCCCCCATTGCGCATGCTGACCCTGGCGCCGATGCCCAAACAGCGCAGGAACCGATCCTGTGGTACAGGCAACCAGCGTCGCAGACTCGCATGTACCATGGCGGGCACGAAGATACCGACAAGGAATGGCAGCAGACAACCTTGCCCATCGGCAATGGCGACCTCGGGGCCACCATTTACGGTGAAATCGGGCGTGAACGTCTCGTCATTAACGAGAAGACCCTCTGGACCGGTGGTCCGGGTTCCGATCCGACCTACAGCTGGGGCAACGATGTATCCAAGGGCCGCAATGGTGAAGCCCTGCGCGATGTGCAAAGGCTCTTCGAAGAAGGAAACAATGCTGAGGCTGCTGAACTCGCTCGCCGTAGTCTCACGGGTGTGAAGCGAGGAGCCGACGGCTCTCCCACAGGAACACGTCGTGTTCAGCAAGGCGCCTACCAAGCCTGGGGTGAACTGCTCATTGATCACAAACTGGGCGCTGCTCCACAAGGAGAGAACTACCGTCGTGATCTCAATCTGCGCACCGGCATCGCATCGGTGAGTTTCCAAAACGGCGGCGCCACCTACGAACGTGAAATGTTCGTCTCTCACCCGCATAATGTCCTCGCGATGCGTATCTCCACCAACCGGGCTGAGGGCTTGGACCTGGATATCGCCTTCCCCAGCAGCGGTGACACGCGCCGGAACCGTGAAACCATCGCCTTCGCCAACAATGTGATGACCACGAAGGGCGCCCTCCACAACAACGATCTCAAGTACAACTCGAAGGTCGCTGTTGTCGCCGACGGGTCAACCATCACCAATGATGAGGACTCCTTCCAGGTCAAGGGCGGCGCCTCGGCAGTTATCTATTTGAGCGCCGCAACCGACTTTAAGTACGAGTTCCCCGCCTACCGCACAGGCCAATCAGAAGAGGCCCTCGACGCGCAGGTCAACACCGTCTTGGCTAAGGCTGTCGCTGCTGGTTGGGACACCATTAAGTCTGAGCACGTGAACGATCACCAAGCCCTGATGGACCGTGTCCAGCTCAACCTGGGATGGGACAACGCTCGGCCAACCGATGAGCTCCTTGAGCGTTACAAGCGTGGCCAGGCGACATCTGCTGAAGAACGCACCCTGGAAACACTGCTGTACCAGTACGGACGGTATATGACTGTCGGATCTTCTCGTGAAGATTCACAGCTTCCCGCGAACCTTCAGGGCGTGTGGCAACGTCGAAATAGCGACACCGGACCGGAAGCGGACTGGAAGTCCGACTACCACCTCAACGTGAATCTGCAGATGAACTACTGGCCGACCTACGCGGCCAACCTGTACGAGTCAGCAGACCCGATGATTCGCTACATCGAAGGCCTGGTCAAGCCCGGCCGCGAGACAGCAAAGGTCTACTTTGGTACTGACGGATCAGAGGGTTCAGGCTTCTCCGCACACACTGAAACCACCCCCTACGGTTGGACCGCACCTGGCTATAACTTCAAATGGGGATGGTCCCCGGCAGGTGTTCCGTGGATGTTGCAAAACGTTTATGACGCCTACGAGTACTCCTTGGATACCGAGCTCTTGGGTTCCCGCATCTACCCCTTGATGAAGGAACAATCTGACTTCTACATCTCCAAGATCTTGATGCCGACCCGTGACGCATACGGCGTGGAACGCTTGGCCTCCGCCCCTGCCTACTCGCCAGAACATGGTCCCGTGACCGCAGGCAACACCTATGAACAAATGCTTATTTGGCAGCTGTTCAACGACACGATCCATTCAGCGAAGGTTCTTGATCGTGACGGCGACAAGGTGGGTAACCTCGAGGGTTGCGCGACGGCGAACTGGAACCGAGATTGGGCCCGTGCGGGCGCCTTCGTTAACGCCGACGCTAACCGCTCGTGGAGCTGCGCGCTGTCCTTGCTCAAGCCAGTCGTTGTCGGCACTGATAACCAGATCAAGGAATGGTACGACGAGGGAGCACTGGGCAAGTGGAAGGACGGGCGCCGAGTCGACAGTTTCCAAAGCCCACACCGCCACATGTCGCACCTGCTGGGTCTCTTCCCCGGTGACTTGATCACGGTTGACGATCCCACCTTCATGGATGCTGCGAAGGTCTCGCTCAACGAGCGTACCGACTCTGCCACCGGCTGGGGTATCGCACAGCGTTTGAACGCCTGGGCTCGAACGGGCGATGGAAACCGCGTCCACCGCATTATCCGTAGTCTCTTCGCCAGCTCGATCTACGCGAATCTCTTTGACACGCACCCACCGTTCCAGATTGACGGTAACTTCGGCTACAGCTCCGCAGTCAATGAGATGCTCATGCAGTCCAACTCCACCTTCGTGGATTCGGAGCAGAAGGCACATGTGAACTACATCAATGTCCTTCCCGCACTGCCTGATGTGTGGGCGAGCGGCAGCGTGAAGGGACTGCGTGCGCGCGGTAACTTCGGCATCGATATTGACTGGGCGGATCATTCCGTGACCGAGGTCCGTCTGACCTCCGGCTCGGGCATTCCAGCAACGCTCGCCATTGCTGGTGCTCGTGGCGCCATTGTCCACGATGCTGAGGGGACAGAGGTGCCCATCACCGTCCTTGACGACAGCCACATCACCTTCCCCACTGAAACTGGAAAGACCTACACCATTTCTGGCATTCGGAGCGTGAGTGTCGAGTCTGTCACCGGCGCACACGTCATTGGTGGCAAGGATAAGACCCTGACCCTGCGTGCGAAGGTCCGTGATGGTCGCCTGACCGACGGAAGTGTCCCAGCTTTGACCTGGCAGTCAAGCAATCCGGAGATTGCCACCGTTAACAATGGTGTGGTGACCTCTGTGGTCGATGAGGGCACGGTCAGGATCGACGTTGCCCTCGCCGATGATCCAACGGTGAAGGCAAGTTTCGATGTCACGATCATCTCCGGCCGGACCGCTACACGTCAGATTGACGACGCGGATCCTTCCGTGAAGTACTCCGGTAGGTGGGGTACCTACAACACCGATAGCCGTAACCATAAGACCACCCTGCATTTCTCTCAGGGTCCCAGGGCCACAGCAACTCTGACCTTCACTGGCTCCAGCGTGGCTGTTTACGGCAATATCAATAACCACCCGAGCAATACGCTGGCTGATATCAAGGCCTGCGTGGGTGAAGAGAATTGCAAGACCGCTCAGACTAGTACTGCCTCCGATCTGCACCAGCAAAAGCTCGTTGAGTTCACCGAGCTGGAGTACGGCGAGCACACGATCACCGTGTCTCCAACGAATGGTGGTCGAAAGATCGAGCTCGATTTCTTCGAGATCGTTGTTCCCGGTGTGGATCGCACTCCTTTGCAGGATCAGCTCCAGCGCCTGGCAGGAATGGATCTGGATCCGAAGATCTACACGCCTGAGACCTTGGCCGCTGTTGAAGAGGCACGTGCCATGGCTGTGCTCGTGATGAATGCTGAGCAAGTTACTGCTGACGAAGTGGCGCTCACCACTGACGGCCTCAAGGATGCCCTTGACGCTTTGGCGCGCGACAGTGTGGCGCCGTCAACGGTGGCGAACCTTGTTGCTGACCCTGCTACCTCTAGCGTCGTCCTCACCTGGAATGCCGCTGAGGATGCTTTGGGTGTGAAGCACTACGAGGTGACCGGTGCGGACAAGACGCTGACGACCACTGAGTTGACCGCAACCTTCGAAGAACTCGCCGCTGATACTGCCTACACCTTCAGTGTTGTGGCCGTTGACTTCGCGGGTAATCGTTCGGAAGCCGCGAGCGTGGAGACGCGCACCAAGGTGGACACGCCGATCCTGCCGCAACCGAGCGATCCCGAACCGGAGACTCCGGCTCTTGAGGTCGATGAGGAAGCTCCCTTCGTTGCGGGGAACACGGTGCGTTTCACAGTGACTGGTCTGCAGCCGTTGACCCTGTACAAGGTTCAGTTGCACTCCGATCCGATTGATCTGGGTGAAGCGCTCTCGGATGCTGGCGGCACTTTGAATGTCGAGGCCGTTCTCCCTGCGACAGTGAGCGCTGGGGATCACCATATCGTCGTCCTGTCCGGCGAGGGCGTTGCCGCTCGCCTTCCCGTGAAGGTTGCCGCTCAGCCGGGTGACAATGGCGGCACTACTCCTGGCGGAAGTGACCAGGGTGGGAACAAGCCCGGTGGCGACGACCAGGGCGGGAAGAAGCCCGGTGGCGACGACCAGGGCGGGAAGAAGCCCGGTGCGGACCAAGGCGGCAAGCCCAATGGCGGTGACAACGCCAAGGACAAGGGCTCCGCGAAGAAGGATGGTTCCAAGTCCGGAGCTTCGTCGAAGCTGGCCTTGACCGGCTGGGCTAGTGGAGTGCTTCTCCTTGCCCTTGGCTTTGGTGGCGCAGGTGTCTTCTTCCTCCGTCGTAGCCGTGTTGAAGAGACCGCATAGATTCAGGTGAGGATCTCTTCTCTCTTTGAAGAGAATTCATTCTGATCCACTTCAGGGCCGTTCCCAGCAGGGAACGGCCCTGAAGCTATTTCGCACAGAGAACTGGGGGTCATGCTTATGAGCAATGACCCCCAGGAGATCGCCGATCATCGCGGCAGAGAGTATGGCCTACAGGTTAAGGATCTCCACATCCATACCGCCATCGGTAGTCAACGCCCACACCTGGCCGTAGAAGCCGAGCTCAGCTGCCCAGGACACCTGAATATTTGGTGCCCTTGTGAAGCCGTGGGCTTCATCGGGGAAGAATACTGTTGCCACAGCTCGTCCCTTTGCTGCCAGGGCATCACGCATGGCGCGGGCCTGGGAGGGGGGCACGACGCGGTCCTTCTCGCCTTGGAGGAGCAGCAGGGGAGCGGTAATGCGATCGATGTGGCTCAGGGGAGAGCGCTCTTCCCACACGGGGTCATTGAGGTCATTTGAACCGACGAGGCGGTAGGCGTAGTGCGACTCAAACTTATGGGTCTCCTGAGCGAGGAGTTTAAGATCAGCGATGCCGTAGCGGGACACGCCAGCGGTGAAGACATCGGTGGTGGCGAGAGCTGCCAGCGTCGTGAAGCCACCAGCGGATGCTCCGCGAATTGCCACTCTGGCAGGATCAACGAGGCCCTGAGCGATGAGGTACTGAGCGCCGTCGGCGCAGTCAGCAACATCGAGCACGCCCCACTGTCCCGTGAGACGTTCGCGGTAGGCGCGCCCGGCGCCGGTAGAGCCCCGATAGTTGACGTCAAGCACCGCGAAACCGCGGCTCGTCCAATATTGCAGGGGGACGGCAAGGCCCGGTCGGGCTGCTGTGGTGGGGCCGCCGTGGACGTTGACAATGAGGGGAGGCAGGTCGCCCTCGGGGGCAGTGAACTCGGGATTGACCGGAGGGTAGTAGAAGCCATGGGCCTTCTCTCCATCGCGCGTATCCCAGCTGATGATCTGTGCCCGCGACACAAGTCCGGGGTCAATCTCTGCCTCAGAGGAGGGACGGATCACTCGGGTGGTGCCGTTCTTTACCTCGACGATAGCGGGGGCGTGAGTGGCGGAATCGGCAAGGAATACGACGCGCTCGTCAGTGGAGGCGACGTTACCGATCGGCCACCAGCCGGTGGGCCATTCCTCGGTGAGGCCATTGTCCAAGCGGACCGTCCCCAAGTGCCAGGTGTGGTTTTCTGCCCAGGAGCAGATGAGTTGCTCATGGTCAAAGTTGTCAAAGGAGTGAAGGCCCAGTGCCCAGTGCGGGTGGGAGAAGGCCCGGGGGCCAGGGCGCAGGGGACGAGTGCGCAGGCGAGTGGCCCACGTCTGATCATCATCGCCTTCTACCCAGGTGAAGCCTTCTGTGCGGTAGAGGTTTGCCCAGCCTGAGGAATCATCAACATGAATAAGGTCGCCATCAAGGGTCCATCGTGGTTCGTAGACGCAGACATCTGTTCGGTCGATGATGCTGAGCTGGTGGCGAATCTGCCCGCCGAAGCCGAGGTCGCCGACATGCAGCGCCGACTGCGTCCATGGCATATGTGGATGGTCCCACGTGATCCAGGCGAGTTTGGTGCCATCAGGGGACAGGGTGGGGGCGGAGACGAAATCCGTGCCCTCGAAAACCGTTTCGATGGAGGAAGCGTCGCGGCTGGCGGAACCATCAAGGGGGATGGCTACGAGGCTATTGACAGGCTCCTCACCGACGGAGTGATCCTCGCAGACGGCGTAGACCAGTCCTCGCGTGTCGTCGCACTCAAAATCGCCGTAGCGTCGATTATCAAGGGGGGTGAGGGGACGGAGGATACCGCCGGAGACCTCTGTGTCGTAGCGGTAGACGCGGCCGTCAAAACCGTCAGAAAAGATGATCATGCCGTTGACGACGGCGTAGGCGCGGCCCCCGTATTCGTGGACGCGGGTGCGCACGTCGGGCAGGCGGATGCCGTCGATCATGGGGAGGACCTCGGTGGTCTGACCGAGGGAATTACGCCGGAGGAGGACATTGCGTCCATCGTCCTTGGGGTGGCCTTCGACCCAGTAGGTGTCTGGTCCATCAACACGTACCTGAGCAAGGGTCACGGAACGCGCCGTGAATGAGTCAACAGTGACAGGAGAAGTCCATTCACCATAGGGAGCGACGACCGGAGCCATGAGAGGGAACCTCTTTTCCGAAGACTGCGATAGAGGAGGGCGGGCCTCCCCATCCATGCTAATGCTTGGCGCGCTCAGGAGGGAGGATCCAGTCTCGATGTGGTCACATCCGTAGGGTGATTCGCGTCGTGAATACCGCTAATGTGCGTTTGGGCCTCTAGAATCGTGCTCATGGTTGAAAGTGGACTCCAGACAGTGCCTACTCTCCTGGCAGGCATCCAACACCCTGCTGAGTTGAAGAACCTTCAGGTGCCTCAACTCAAGCGGTTGGCGATTGAGATCCGCCGCCATTTGATTACGTCGGTTTCGCGGACGGGTGGGCATCTGGGTCCGAATCTGGGTGTGGTTGAGCTGACGATTGCCCTTCATCGTGTGTTTGACTCACCTGAAGACACCATCATCTTTGATACCGGACATCAGTCCTATGTCCATAAGCTGCTCACGGGTCGGCACGATTTTTCGCAGCTCCGCCAAGAGGGAGGTATTTCTGGGTACCCTTCGCGTGCGGAGTCCGAGCATGATGTGCTTGAGAATTCGCACGCCTCCTCCTCGCTGTCATGGGCCGATGGTATTTCGCGTGAGAAGGAGCGTCAGGGGGATGAGACGTGGACGGTGGCTGTCATTGGCGATGGTGCCCTGACAGGCGGCATGGCCTGGGAGGCTTTGAATAATATCGCGGCATCGGAGCACCGCCGCGTACTCATCGTCATTAATGACAATGGCCGGTCCTATGCGCCCACTATTGGCGGGGTTGCCCATCATCTTGACACTTTGCGTACCTCTGAAGGGTATGAGCGAACGCTCGCTTGGGGTAAGCGTGCTCTTTTGGGCTTGGGGGAGCCCGGCCGAGCCGCCTACGATGCTCTTCACGGTCTGAAGGCAGGTTTAAAGGACGCGCTCATTCCGCAGGTTATGTTCGAGGACCTGGGATTGAAGTACCTCGGCCCGGTGGATGGTCATGACGTCGCGGCTTTGGAGAATATCTTGAGCCGAGCGAAGGGCCTCAATCAGCCTGTTCTCGTTCACGTGCATACTCAGAAGGGCCGAGGCTACACCCCGGCTGAGGAGGACATCGCTGATCGTTTCCACGCGGTAGGGCAGATCCACCCGGAGACGGGACTGCCTGTCGCTCCTGCCCGTTTCGGATGGACCAGCGTTTTTGCCGATGAGATGTGCCAGATCGCTCGTGAGCATCCACATGTGGTGGGTGTGACTGCGGCGATGATGCTGCCTGTGGGGTTGGGACCGATGGCGGAGGAATTCCCCGAGCGTGTCATCGACGTGGGCATTGCCGAGCAGCATGCGGTGGCCGCCGCCGCAGGGATGGCCTACGAGGGCGCCCACCCGGTGTTTGCCGTGTATGCGACCTTCCTCAATCGTGCTTTCGACCAGGTGTTGATGGATGTTGCGCTCCATCAGGCTGGTGTGACCTTTGTTCTTGATCGTGCCGGTCTGACCGGTGACGATGGTGCGTCGCATAATGGCATGTGGGATATTGCCATGCTTTCGATGGTGCCGGGACTGCGCTTGGCTGCCCCGCGCGATGAGGTGAATCTGCGTGCGTGCCTGCGTGAAGCCATTGCCGTTGAGGATGCGCCCACAGTCGTGCGTTACCGCAAGGGCGAGTTGCCTGAACCGATGGAGGCTCTTCGCTGTGTTGGGGGAGTGGATATTCTCTTTGATTCCTTCACTGAGCGCGATGTCAGCGATTCCTTCGTCGGCGACGTCGCATCCTCCGACGCCCCTGCTCGGACGCGAGTGTCGCGGGTTCTCTGTGTGGGGACAGGCGCGCTTTTGCCGGACTCTTTGGAGGCCGCTGAGCGCCTGCGAGGCGAAGGATTTGAGGTTCGCGTTGTTGACCCGCGCTGGCTCCTTCCGATCAATCCTGCCCTGGTGGATCTTGCGCGGGAGGCCGACCTGGTGGTGACCGTCGAGGATGGCCTCGTTGAGGGCGGTTTTGGATCTGCTGTGCGCGATGCCCTTGCCCTATCCCGCGTGCCGGTGGTGAGCTGCGGTATCCCGCGTTCCTTCCTCCCTCACGCTTCCCGTGTGAGTTTGAAGGCGGCACTTGGTCTCGATGCTGATGGCATCGTGAGGGCCGTGAAGGATGCCTGCGCTCAGTTGCGGGGGTAGCTCTGCTACGCAGGACGAGGCGAACGCGCCGTCCTCGTCAGGCGAAAGGGCGCACGATCAGGTGCTGAGGGCATCAATGAGAGCGTCGGTGCACAGCGTGCGCTGCCACTCGCGCGCGCCACTGTGGACGAGGCGTTCTTCGATTTCCTCTCCGAGGCGGCGGCCTTCGAGGGGCGCCCAGCACAGATAGCGTTGGACCTTGGGTTCGAGGAGGATCTCAGGATCGAGGTCTAGTCCCTCTGCGATCTGCGCGATAGCAAAGCGTACGCTTCGCAGTCGTTCAAAAGCCTCGGGGTCGAGGCGGTTCCAGTGGCGAATCTCTGGGATGCCCGCGCTGGATCGGGGCACTCCTCGGGAGGGCAGTTCCTCCTCCGTCGCGAAACGGCCTCGGTTGATGGCGCGCATCCACTGGTCGGTGTGTTCGCGCGCAAGCGGGGAGCGGAAGTCCTGGATGGTCAGCAGTGTTCTGCGGTTGCGGGGTGGTTGGGCGGCGGCGCGGATCAGTGCGGAGTTTCGCAGCAGGCGGTTTGGGTCCATGTCGATGGCCTCTGCAATGCGTTCACGGGCGAGCCAGAGCTCACGGAGGATTGCGAGGTTGCGGCGGGACTTGAGGGCGCCCTTGCCGGGGACTTTGCGCCAGCGCTCGGTTTTCGGTTCGGGGCGCGGACGGGTAAGGATGTGGGCGAATTCGGCTTCTGCCCATTCCCATCGACCGGAGTCATGAAGTCGTGTGGCGAGCTTGCGGTAGAGCTCGGTGAGGACCTCAACATCCAAGGCGGCGTAGCGTAGCCAGCCGGTGGGGAGAGGTCGAACAGACCAGTCTGAGGCCTGGTGTTCTTTGGCAAGAGCAAGCCCCAGGAATTCCTTGGTAATAGCGGCAAGGCCAAAGCGTTGGCTTCCCACGAGGCGCGCGGCCATCATCGTGTCGAACAGAGCCTGGGGTTCCAGTCCGACTTGGCGCAGATTCGGTAGATCCTGCTCGGCATCATGGAGTAGCCATACGGTGGAGGCTGCGGGAGTCAGAGCACTCAGGTCGTTGAGGATGGTGGGGTCAATGAGGAAGGTGCCAACGTCCTCGCGGCGCAGTTGGATGAGGTAGGGGTCTGCGCCGTAGCGGAATCCGTGGGCGCGTTCGACATCTGCGGCGATGGGCGCCGTACCCGAGTGAAAGGCGTTGATGGCCTTGTCATAGGCTTCTGGGGTGTCGATGATTGCCGGGACGCCGTGTCGCGGACCTGCCAGGAGCACAGGATTTTCGCTGTCTCCGCTGGGGAGGTCGCCACTGTTGGAAATACGCATGCAGGTGTTAGATGTGTTCGAGGTGACGGGTAGGAACGACGCCGGACGTGCGGCACAGGAGTTCCATCCAGGCACTGAGGTGCTCACCGAGGTAGGCGGTGGTCGGCGTCCATGATGCGCGTAATTCAACGTAGAGCGTTGAGTCGGTAAGTTCAAGTCCGCCGAAGGATTCTGACATCTCTTTTGTGACGGTTCCGGTCAGATCATGGTAGCCCGCCCCTGCGTCGTCCAAGCAATCGTGAGCCCAATTCCACAGCGCTTCGCTCAGGAGAGGATCGGTGCTCATTTCAGCGTCGATTTGGGTACGTAACTGGCCGACGATCCTGAAGGTACCATTCCAGCCGATTTGCCCGTCAGGATCATAGAGGACGACGAAACGTCCCGTCGCGAGGGGATTTTGGTGTCCTTCCATGCGCGTGCGCATCGACAGTCCAGCGCTCCAGGGCGCGAGTTGGCGAGGAGGGGGGATCTCTTCGAGGATGAGTTCGGGTGAGCGTGGGGTGTCACGCAGGCTGAGGAGGGCCGTGATGAAGTCCGCCGGAATAGGTGTTTCGCTCACTCCTTCAGCGTAAATCCCTCCTGCGGCGGCGCTGTTCAGGCGCGCCGTCTGGCGGTGAATAGAGGCGCATTGTGGTCGCAAGATGCGTGTGCGTGCGAGACCTCAAAACGAGGTGTTGCGCACCTCACGTTTGCCTGAACGTGGTCTGAGATTGGTATTTCCCTTGCGTTCACGGCCAAAACCCGCTCTTGAGTGCTGATTTTGCATGCGGGCGCAGAAGTTGTTAGAGTTCTACTCGTTGCACGGAGCGATCTGAGATCCTCACGATGTACACGCGGATGTGGCTCAGTTGGTAGAGCATCACCTTGCCAAGGTGAGGGTCGCGGGTTCGAGTCCCGTCATCCGCTCGGGCGATTGGCGCAGCGGTAGCGCGCTTCCCTGACACGGAAGAGGTCACTGGTTCGAACCCAGTATCGCCCACTCGTCGTCACCTGGTGACAGGAGGACGCGGGGTTGATCCCCAAAATATGCGGATGTGGCTCAGTTGGTAGAGCATCACCTTGCCAAGGTGAGGGTCGCGGGTTCGAGTCCCGTCATCCGCTCGGTCCCCCTCGGAAACTCTCCGACGAACGGTGGGATGTTCGGTGGGTTGGCCGAGAGGCGAGGCAGCGGCCTGCAAAGCCGTATACACGGGTTCGAATCCCGTACCCACCTCGGGCGATTGGCGTAGTGGTAGCGCGCTTCCTTCACACGGAAGAGGTCACTGGTTCGATCCCAGTATCGCCCACCAGTAGTAGGCGGCACTCGTGTGCCGCCTTTTGTTATATCCCACAGCTTGACCCAAGAAGACCTATTCTCCCTGCACGTCGAGGAGGGACAAGCTAGTCTCAAGGTGACGCTTCTATGGAAAGAAGCCGAAAGGAGCACGCCCGAATGACTCAGACAGACCGACACTCCCTGCTTCCCGTGATCATTGGTGGGGATACCGGTGTCTACGCTATCGGTCGTTCCTTTCACGAGGCCTTTGGCTGTCGATGCATCGCGGTTGCCTCGGCACCCACCGAAGCCATTAAACGTTCGGTCTTCTTCGATGTGGAGCGCATCCCCCCGCGCATAGGAGACGAGGAACTCCTTGCTGTCCTCGTTGGTTTGGCGGCGGCGAACCCCGGTCGTGAGCTTATTCTGATGGCCAACCACGATCTTTTCTCGTCCTTCATTGCCCGCAACCGCGAGGTCCTTTCCTCTCACTACGCCTTACCTTTCCCCACTCTTGAGGTGGTCGACGCTGTCACGGACAAGGCCTCTTTCGCGCACATCTGCGAGGGGCTGGGCATTGCCACTCCCGGCACCGTTGAGGTCGACTTCTCGGCAGCGACACAGGCCCAATGGTGCGCTCCGACAATTCCCTTCGACTTCCCCGTCGTTGCCAAAGCCGCGCGCGGCGATGCCTACGACGCACTCGTTTTTGAGGGCAAGCGGAAGATCTGGTTCATTGAGACTGCCGAGGAGCTTGAACAGCTGTGGAGCACGCTCATTGATGCCGGATTCACCGACACCTTCCTCGTCCAAGAACTGATCCCCGGCGACAACACCTACATGCGCTCCGTGACCGCTTACGTGGATTCGCGCGGTGAGATGACGCTGATCGGTTCGGCTCGCGTGCTTCTTGAAGACCACGACCCGACACTGATTGGCAACCCTGTTGCGATGGTGACAGAGCCCTTTGAGGAATTGTGGGAGGATGCTCGACGCATCCTCGAGGCAACGAAGTATCGCGGCTTTGCGAACTTCGACGTCAAGATCGACCCGCGTAACGGCCGCGCACTCTTCTTTGAGGTTAATCCCCGCATCGGGCGGAATAACTGGTACATGAGTGCTGCGGGGGCCAACCCCATGTCGGTGATGGTGGCCGATCTTATCGACAAGATGGAATGTGAACCCGTGGAGGCTCGTAAGGAGATTCTCTACACCCTGGTTCCCAACTCCCTCCTCTTGCGCTATATTCGCGACGACGCTCTGCGGGCTCGCGTGGAGGGCATTATTGCCCGCGGGGAAGCCCTCAATCCCCTGGAATACCCGGTGGAAACAGATATGAAGCGGCGCCTCATTGTCGCCCTACAGAAACTGAATCAGCATCGAAAATTTGCCAGGTATTACCCTGAAGCCACGGACCAGTCTTTCTGATGCGTTGCTGCCCGCAGGGCGCCACCGTTCACCACACCTAAGGAGCTTGACGGCGATGACGACCTCACCTCAGTCCCATGCCCCGGCCACGCGATTGGTCGCAGTTGACGCTGAAGGCATGCGTATTGGCGCTGCGGGTGTTGCTCCGCTGCCTATTGAGCAATCGGCTCCCTGGGAGGCTTTTGAGGCGACCCGAGGAAACCGCCATTGGGGCCGCTTTGAGTGGTTCGAGGGTGAGAAACGCTGCGCGGTCATTAGCCTGTACGCGCACAGCCTGCGTGGAGTCACCTACCTGTGGGCCAAGCACGGCCCGGTCTGGCTCAAGGAAGCCACGCCTGAGCGTGAGGCAGCTTTCCGCGCTGATCTGGCGGCCGAGGTGAAGAAGCGTGATCGTTCGGTGGCCTTCGTTCGCCTGCATGCCACCTACAGCGCTGAGGATCTGGAAGACGTCTTGCAGATCATTACCTACGACCGCACTGTCATTATCGACACTTCCGGTGGGAGCGAAGAGTCTGTCCTCGAATCGATGACCACCGAGGGACGACGTGCGGTTCGTCGGGCGAAGAAGAGGATGGACGAGGGCGGCGGCATCATCGTCGAGGAAACCGGCCTGTCCGAGAAGGATTTCGCTGAGTATTACTCGATCCTTGTCGAGACGGCTCAACGCGATGGTTTCTCGCCTCATCCGATGGAGTACTACACCTCCATGCTGTCTGCTCTTGGTCCCGAGCATGCGCGCCTCTTTGGCGTCAGGGTAGGGGAGAATCGTGAGCTCGTCTGCTGGGACCTCGTGCTTGTCTATGACAAGCAGGCAGTGGCCTTCTACGGGGCTTCCTCCGCTCAGGCGCGCAATGTTTTGGGTCCCGATGCTTTGGACTTTGGTGTGGCCGCGATTTTGGCAGCGGAGGGAATCACGGGTGGCCTTGACCTGATGGGCGCGCATTCTCCGCGTATTCCCCAGCTCTTCCGCGTCGGCAAGTACAAGAAGCGCTACGCACAGCACTACACCGACGTTCCTGGCGCTTGGGATATGCCTCTGAAACCGACCCTGTACAAGGCCCTGCGTGCTGCTCTGCGACTCAAGCGTTCCCTGCGGGCCTGAGTCCTCCCCAACACGGCGCTCTTCTTGAGGGATTCTTGCTCGTGATCTTCTGCCCGCGTTCGCGCGTGCAGGCCTCCTGTGGTCACAGCACCTCCCGAGGGAGTGAGGGGAACTAAGCGCCCCAGTCGCAGGGGGTAGAATGGGCCAGTTAGTGTTTTCTGTAACCCCTGAGGAGCTCAAGGTGCCTTCTATCGACGTCATCATCGACGGTGTCAACCACAGCATCGAGGCAGGCACAACCGGCACTACCTGGTACGCCGACCGTAAGGAGGTCATCGCCCTCCACATCAACGGCGAGCCCCGCGATCTCTACAGTGAACTGCCTGAAGGCGCCACCGTTGATGCCATCACCATCGACTCCCCGGCTGGCCTCGATATCCTGCGCCACTCCACCACCCACGTCCTGGCCCAGGCCGTCCAGCAGGTATTCCCTGACGTGAACCTCGGTATTGGCCCCTTCATTACCGACGGTTTCTACTACGACTTTGGCAATATTGATGCCGTCACCCCCGAGCTCATGCGTGACCTCGAAAAGCGCATGAAGCGTATCGTCAAGGAAGGCCAGCGCTTCCAACGCCGCGTCATCACCGAGGCCGAGGCCGCTGTCGAACTCGCCGACCAGCCCTACAAGCTCGAACTCGTCCAGACCAAGGGCTCGGGTGCGGATGGCGCATCCGTTGAGGTCGGCGCCGGTGAACTCACCATGTACGACAATGTCGGACGCGACGACCAGGTGATCTGGACCGACCTGTGCCGTGGTCCCCACCTGCCCAACACCCGCCTCATCGGCCAGGGTTTTTGCCTGACCAAGGCCTCCTCGGCCTATTGGAAGGGTGACCAGGCCAACGATCCTCTCCAGCGCATCTATGGCACTGCGTGGGCCTCGAAGGAAGATCTCCAGGCTTATCAGGAGCGCATTAAGGAAGCTGAGCGTCGCGACCACCGCCGTCTGGGCGCCGAATTGGATCTCTTCTCCTTCCCCGAAGAACTCGGCGCCGGCCTGCCCGTCTTCCACCCCAAGGGTGGCATCCTCAAGCGTGTCATGGAGGACTACGTCCGCCAGGCTCATATCGACAATGGCTTCCTCTACGTGGGTACCCCGCACATCTCCAAGGAAGACCTCTTCCACACCTCGGGCCACCTGCCCTATTACGCCGATGGCATGTTCCCCCCGATGGACGATGACGGCCAGCTGTACTACCTCAAGGCCATGAACTGCCCGATGCATAACCTCATCTTCCGCAGCCGTGGCCGCTCCTACCGAGAGCTCCCCCTGCGCCTGTTTGAGTTTGGCACCGTCTACCGCAATGAGAAATCCGGCGTGCTCCAGGGCCTGACCCGCGTGCGCTCCATCACCCAGGACGACTCGCACTCCTATGTCATGCCCGAACAAGCCGCTGACGAAATCAAGCACCTGCTGAACTTCATCCTGACTTTGCTGCGTGACTTCGGCATGGATGATTTCTACCTGGAGCTGTCCACCCGCGACACCGACGGGAAGAAGAAGGACAAGTTCATCGGCACCGACGAACAGTGGGAAGAAGCCACCCGTATCCTGGAACAGTGCGCCGAGGAAACCGGACTGACCTGCGTGCCTGACCCGGGCGGCGCCGCCTTCTACGGCCCGAAGATCTCCATCCAAGCCAAGGATGCCATCGGCCGTACCTGGCAGATGTCGACCATCCAATACGACTTCAACCAGCCTGCACGTTTTGGCCTGGAGTACACCGCACCCGATGGCACCCACCAGCAGCCGGTGATGATCCACTCGGCGAAGTTTGGCTCCATTGAGCGCTTCATCGGCGTGCTCATTGAGCATTACGCCGGCGCGTTCCCCGCGTGGCTGTCGCCCGTGCAGGTCAAGCTCGTTCCGGTGGCCGAGGCCTTCTACGACTACGTTGAGGATGTCGCCGCACAGCTGCGCGCCCACGGCGTGCGCGTGGAGGTTGATCTCTCCGACGATCGTTTCGGTAAGAAGATCCGCAATGCCTCGAAGGAAAAGGTCCCCTTCACGCTCATCGCTGGCGGCGAGGATGCGGAGGCATGCGCCGTGTCCTTCCGTTTCCGTGACGGTTCCCAGACCAATGGGGTGCCCGTCGCCGACGCTGTGGCGGCGATCGTTGCCCACATTGAACAGCGCGTGAACTCTGATGAGGTCGAAGGCCTGATGAACGCCGAGGCCACAGAGTAAGGTCGTAGCGGGGGAGTGCCATTAGGTGCTTCCCCGTTATCGATCGGCGGGAGGTCGGAAAGGAGAATCACCATGACGCAGCCGCTCAATATGCCCTTGGGCGAACCCCTGGCAGGGGATGATCGCTACGAGGATGCTCGTGGGATTGCCGGGGTGCCCGATGGCTTCTCCCGCTTTTGGACGCCCTACCGTATGGCCTACATTCGGGGCGAGGCCAAACCCACAGACAGTTCGGCAGATGAATGCCCCTTCTGCCGTGCGCCGCAGCGCAGCGACGAAGAAGGGCTGATTGTCTATCGTGGAGCGCAGTGTTTTGTCGTGATGAACCTCTTCCCCTACAACTCGGGACACATGCTCGTGTGTCCTTATCGACACGTCAGCGACTATACGGAGTTGAACGAGGACGAACGCGTTGAATTAGGAGAGCTCACGGCTCAGGCTATGCGCGTGACTCGGGCAATTGCCGCACCGCACGGTTTCAACCTGGGTATGAATCAAGGTGATGTTGCAGGAGCGGGAATCGCCGCTCACCTGCACCAGCATATTGTGCCCAGGTGGGCGGGGGATGCAAATTTCCTGCCCATCATTGCGCAAACAAAGGCCATTCCCGAATTACTAGAAGACGCCCGCCGTCGTTTGGCGCAGGCATGGACACTCACAGGAGATGAGTAGTGAATCACCCGACAATCTCGGTGTATGGCGGGGTGCAGCCGCCTGACTGGTCGCACCAACTGCAACGCCGACGGGCCGGTATCTTTGAGGCGCTCGTCATGGCCTTTGGCATCATTGCCATGCTCATTGTCCTGTGGGTTATGTCCTTGCAGGGTGGCGTGATTCCCACCGCTTTGTTGACGGTGGCTGCCTTCCTGCCTTTCCTTGTCATCATGCAGGTGCTTGCCGCTGTTGATCGATGGGAGCGTGAACCCTGGGGGACAACGGCAATCGTTGCTCTCTGGGGAGGAGGCATTGCCACTTTCTTCTCGGGTATTTTCAACACGGTCTTTGAAATCGTGGTCGAGGCCGTCACCGGTGATGCCGTACTGGCGCAGACCATGACCATCATCGTCGCGGCGCCCATTGTGGAGGAGTCCTTCAAAGGCCTGGGCGTGGTCTTGATTCTGTGGAAACGGCGCCACCGTCTGAACTCGATTCTTGATGGCGTGTACTATGCGGCGGTTGCGGGCGCAGCCTTCGCTTTCATTGAAAACGTCATGTACTTCATGCAGGGGGCTGCAACGGGTGGTGTGGCTGGACTGGGCATCATCTTCTTTATGCGTGGCGTCATGAGTCCCTTCCTCCACCCCATGGCCACCTCGATGATCGGCCTGGCAGCAGGGTGGACGGCGGTGCGAATGGCGCAACGATCCACAGGATTCCTTCTGATCCCTGCGGGCTGGCTTGCGGCCGTCGCAATCCACGCGGCGTGGAATGCCACCGCAGTATTGTCCTCGCCCGGTATGTGGATCGCCCTCTACCTTTTCCTGCACCTGCCGATGTTTATCGTGTGGATGCTCTTCCTGCGCAGCGCCTCAGCTACGGAAGCAAAGGTCATCGCGCGCGGACTGGAAACCTACGTGGCCTCCGGATGGTTGCTCCCCAACGAGGTGCAGATGGTGACGACTCGCACCGGCCGCAAGAGCGCTCAGGCCTGGGCGAAGCAATTCGGTAAGCCCTCGCATGAGTCAATGACAGCCTTCCTCAATGGATGTGCAACCTTGGGCTTGGATGAAGAGATTATGCGTCGCCTGGGTCCCGACCCTCTGCGCGTGGCGCATGACAGGGAGGTCCTGCAGGAGATTACTCGCCATCGGCAGGTCTTTCTTGAGAGCGCAGGAGTGAGGATTTAATGTCGCCGCTGGGCTCGGAGTGGGTGCCGGACGAGGACGGTTTCCCTCACCGGAATGCGGCTCGCGTGGTGGTGTTCAACGCTCAGGGGCAGATCCTCCTCGTTCACGGCCACGATCGTGAAGACCCAAGGCACCACTGGTGGTTCACCATCGGGGGTGGGCTCGAGCCGGGTGAAGATCCCCGAGACGGAGCAGTGCGGGAACTCTATGAGGAAACGGGGATCAAGGTGTCCGCCGATGATCTGATCGGTCCCGTCCTCTACCGTCGTGCCCAATTCGAGTTCCTCGCGGTCACGGCCCGCCAAGACGAACACTACTTCGTCGTCCATACGGATGCTGCTGAACTATCTGACCAGGGTTGGACTGATCTTGAACGTGATGTTCTCGACGAGCAACGCTGGTGGGATCTGGAGGATCTGGAGGAGCTGTCTCAGACCACGATGCTCACTCCGGCGGGATTGCCTGAATTGGCACCACGGTGGCGTGACGGTTGGGATGGCGTTATGCGCGAGATGTGGGAGGGACGTTCTCCAGAGGGGCAGTGAGAACACTCAAGACATCCAGGCGCGACACAGACAACTGAGCGCCGACCTGTTCACGCACGGCGGGCTTGGCGCAGAAGGCGACGCCGAGGGCTGCCTCGTGCATCATGGGGATATCGTTGGCGCCATCACCAATGGCGACGGTCCGTTTCATGGGAACCTGATGGGCATCCGCCCACGTTCGGAGCATCTCTACCTTCGTGTCGGCGGTGACAATATCGCCCAGCACACGACCGGTGAGAATCCCCTCGCTGACCTCCAGGCGATTGGCACAGTAGTGATCGATACCGAGTGAGGCGGCCAAAGGCCCGACAACCTCTTCAAAACCACCTGAGACGATACCGAAGAACCCGCCACCGGTATGAACGGCATCAATCAGGTGCTGCGCACCGACAGTGACAGTAATCGATCGGCTTACCTCAGCAAAGACCTGTTCAGGCACGCCAGCAAGGGTGGCAACCCGCTCACGGAGGGACTGCGCAAAATCAAGCTCGCCATTCATCGCTCGCTCGGTAATGCGTGCCACCTCTTCTCGGGTTCCTGCGTAGTGGGCGATCTCCTCGATGACTTCTTGCCCAATAAGCGTCGAATCCACATCGGTGACGACCAATCCCGCCCCCTCGGATGCAATCGCTTCGGGAATGGCGATGACCTCGCCACCACAGCTGCGAAGCTCCATGAGAGCGGAGGTGCCGAGGTCTACGCCGACGCCGAGAGGAAACACGTCAAGTGCGGGGAGGCCAGCGGTGGCCTCGTAGCTGGCGGCAGGGCGAAGTCCGGGGAGTATCCCGGCGCTGTGGAAGCGCTTGAGGAACTCCCCGGACTGCAGGGCCTGCGGAAGAATGAGAGCCAGGCGGTCGCCTTGACTCACTTGGTCACGGCCATTCCCTTAGGAACAACGGTGATCCCAGATTCTGTCACCGTGTAGCCACGTGCGAGGTCATACTCAAGGTCGACGCCAACGGTGGCACCCTCTTCGACGACGACGCCCTTATCGAGGATCGTTTTGGCGACGATGGCATTGCGACCCACGCGGGCATCATGCATGACGACGGAGTCGGTCACCTGAGCCCACGAATGAATGTAGGTGCCCGGCGAAATGATCGAGTGGTAGACCTCGCCTCCGGAAATAATCGTTCCCGGTGACACGAAGCTGTCAACGGCGTGACCCATACGGGAATGCTCAGAGCCGTAGACGAACTTTGCGGGAGGCAGGTCGCCGTCGATCATCGTCATCGTCGGCCACTTCCGGTTGTAGAGGTTGAAGACCGGGTGGACGGAGATGAGATCCATATTCGCGTCGTAGTAGGCGTCGAGCGTACCCACGTCGCGCCAGTAATCGCGGTCGCGATCGGTGGATCCTGGCACGTCATTGTCCTGGAAATCGTAGACGCCACATTCGCCTCGTTCGACGAACCAGGGAATGATATTGCCGCCCATATCGTGCTTGGAATTGGGGTTGGCTGCGTCTTCCTTCAGCGCGGCAGTCAGGGCGTCGGTGGTGAACACGTAGTTCCCCATCGAGGCCAAAACCTTCATCGGGTCGTCGGGAAGGGCAAGATGATCGGGGGAGGCGGGCTTTTCAACGAAGTTCTGGACAACGCCGTCCTTGCTGTCAATCACGCCGAGAGCGGGAGCAAGTTCTATAGGCTGGCGGATGCCGGCGACCGTGCAGGGAAGACCAGAGTCAATATGGTGCTGGACCATCTGTGAGAAGTCCATGCGGTAGATGTTGTCAGCGCCGATGATGACAATGTATTCGGGTGCTTCGTCTTCAACGATGTTGAGGGACTGGTAGATGGCGTCCGCAGATCCAAGGTACCAGTGGGGCCCGCGACGTTGCTGGGCAGGCACAGGGGCAACGAAGTTTCCGAGCAGGGGGGACATGTACCACGTCTTCGTGACATGTCGGTCCAGGGAGTGCGACTTGTATTGCGTCAGCACCACAACCTTCATGTAGCCCGAGTTGACGATATTCGACAGAGCAAAATCGATAATGCGGTAGTGGCCTCCAAAGGGGACAGCGGGCTTTGCGCGGTCAGCGGTTAGCGGCATGAGCCGCTTGCCTTCGCCGCCGGCTAGGACAATCGCAAGCACAGAATTCTTCGCCATAGATCACACTTTAGGGCTCTGAAGCGCAGAAGGCGAGCATATCAGCGACTGAAAACTCAAAATTCGGGCGAGGAGAGCCTGCTCTGAGCGGTGCAAAGGGGCTCGCGGGGTATGACAATAGTCGTAACGTCCTAAGGTGTTCCACCACACGTGCGCCGTAAAATCGTTAGGCTTGGTGAAACACCCATCCTGAAGGAGGCCCTGATGCGCGTAGACCTGCTTACCCGCGAATACCCACCCCACATCTACGGTGGTGCAGGAGTGCATGTGACCGAGCTGGCGAAGGTTCTTCGCCCGCTAGTTGATGACCTGCGTGTTCAAGCCTTCGATGGGCCTCGCGTGCCGGGCACTGATGGGGGCGAACCCGGTGTCACAGGCTTTCATGAGCCTGAATCTCTCAAGAATGCCAATGCTGCGCTGCGTACCCTCGCTGTGGATCTCGAAATGGCGGCCGCAACCGAAGGCACCGACCTCGTCCATTCTCATACCTGGTATGCCAACTTTGCTGGACACCTTGCCTCTCTCCTGCACGGGGTCCCTCACGTCATTAGTGCCCACTCTCTTGAACCTCTTCGTCCATGGAAGGCTGAACAGCTGGGCGGCGGCTACCGCCTGTCCTCCTATGTCGAAAAGACCGCCTACGAGGCTGCATCCGCGATCGTCGCCGTCTCTCACGGCATGAAGGCTGACATCCTTCGCAGCTACCCAGCTGTCGATCCCGCTAAGGTTCATGTCATCCATAACGGTATTGACCTTGAGAAGTGGCACGCTCCTTCCAGCGATGCTGAGCGCGAGCGCCAGGAACAGGTGCTGGCAGAGCACGGTATCGACACCTCACGACCGACGGTTGTCTTCGTTGGGCGTATTACCCGCCAAAAGGGTCTGCCTCACTTCTTGCGCGCGGCTCGGCGTCTGCCTGAGGATGTCCAGATCGTTCTGTGTGCGGGCGCTCCGGACACCCCTGAGATTGCTGCCGAGGTTGACGGTCTGGTCGCTCAGCTGCGTGAAGAGCGCTCGGGAGTCATTCTCATTACGCAGATGCTCCCGCAAAAGGATGTGGCCGCTATCCTCGATGCCGCCGATGTGTTTATTACTCCGTCGGTGTATGAGCCTCTGGGCATCGTGAACCTGGAAGCGATGGCTCTGGGGTTGCCTGTCGTTGGTACGGCGACGGGCGGTATTCCAGATGTCATCGTTGACGGTGAGACGGGTTTCCTCGTTCCCATTGAGCAGGTTCAGGATGGGACGGGCACCCCGATTGATCCGGAGCGTTTCGAGGCCGACATGGCAGAGCGGCTCATTCGCGTCCTTGACGATCGAGAGCTCGCGGCACGCATGGGGGCTGCTGGTCTGGCACGCGCGCGGGATTTGTTCTCCTGGCAGGCCATTGGCGAGAAGACGCTGGAGCTGTACCGGACTCTCGTCTGAGCCTTGGGAATGACCTCGTTGGAGGCCATATAGCGAAGTTCTATTCTTGAACTGCCCCGCGTCATGGCATCGAATTGCCCTGACGCGGGTTAGTCTTTTCTTATGAGCAGCGTTCTTAACCTCCAGGGAGTGAGCCTGACTCACTCCGGCCAGCGAATTCTTCACGACGTGACGTGGGCGACCGACAGCGGACAGCACTGGGTCATTATGGGCCCCAATGGCGCTGGAAAGACCTCGCTGGTCCGGGTGGCGACGGGACGCGAAGCTGCCGACGAGGGCGAGGTCGTCATCCTGGGAACCCCAGTTGGGGAGCACCCTGTGGGTAATCTCGCGACGGCTATCGGCCTGAGTTCGCAGAGCGTTGCTTCGCGCCTGCGTCCGGGCCAGAGCGCACGTGAGTGTGTGCGTACTGCCGCGTGGGGGCAGACACGGTCTTTCGATGAAGAATACGAGGAGTCCGATACGGAGCGTGCCAATGATCTGCTGGCTGCTTTTGGGGTTGGGCACGTGGCTGATCGGCGTTTCTCTTCCCTGTCGGAGGGGGAGCGTCAGCGCGTCCTATTGGCCCGCGCATTGATGACAGATCCTGAGGTTGTCATCTTGGATGAGCCAACGGCGGGCCTTGACCTTGGTGCCCGTGAGTTGCTGCTTCGGGCACTGTCAGAGATTATTGCGGGTCCGCGTGCGCCGCAGCTCATCCTTGTCACTCATCAGATTGAGGAGATTCCGGCTGGCTTTACTCACGCAGCTCTGATGGCCGACGGGCAAGTGACTCATGCTGGACCCATCGACGAGGTGCTGACGGGTGTGAACCTGTCAATGGTCTTTGGATTGCCGCTCAATGTGACGCATGCAGATGGCCGTTGGCACGCGCATGCGCCTCGCGAAGAGTGAGCCTCGTCTATTATTTCGTTAGCGGAACGTTGCGGTTCTGACCGCTGAGTCAGCGGAATCTCGAAGGAGGATGTTATGAGTTGGGTATGGTGGGTTATCGCAGCAGTTGGGCTTGGCATTGTTGAGTTGCTAACCGTTGATCTGATTTTCCTCATGCTGGCTCTCGCTGCACTGTGTGCAGCACTGGCCTCTGCCTTGGGTGCGCCTCTGATTGTGCAGGTTGCTGTGTTTGCCATTGCCGCAATGATTCTGCTCTTCCTTGTGCGTCCGTGGGCGAAAGCCCACCTGGCACGTTCGACTCCGAATGTGCAGACGAATGCGCAGAGCCTTGTGGGCATGAATGCAGTGGTCACTGAGCCCCTTGAGGGTGACAACGGCCGCGTGCGTCTCGATGGTGAGATTTGGAGTGCCCGAGCTGTTAATGGTGCTCTGTTGCCTAAGGGGACGGCTGTCACTGTGAAGGAAATTGATGGCGCGACAGCTGTGGTGATGCCGATTGCTCAGCCTGCTGCTGCGCCCTGTGAGTGCTGAGCGCTCTACACACTAGCTTTTCTGGGATCACACCCCTAAAGAAAGGACGGACTTATGTCCCCTGTGCTTCCCCTGTCTCCCTCGGGCCTGACGCTTTTTGGGGGAACGATCGGTCTGATCGCCATCGTTCTTTTCGTCATCTTCATTGTGACGATCGTGGTGCGCGCAGTCCAGATTGTTCCCCAGTCGCGTGCATTGGTTATTGAACGTCTTGGTAAGTTCCATTCGGTGATGTATGCGGGCCTGCACCTTGTCGTGCCCTTCCTCGACCGTATCGCCAGCCGCGTGGATCTTCGTGAACAGGTGACGAGCTTTCCCCCGCAGCCGGTGATCACCGCCGATAACGTCGTGGTCTCCATCGACTCGGTGATCTACTACCAGGTCAACGACCCGATGCACGCCACCTACGAGATCGCCAACTACATTCAGGCTATCGAGCAGTTGACGATCACCACCCTGCGTAACGTCATCGGTTCCCTTGACCTTGAAGCAACCCTGACGAGCCGCGACAATATCAACGCTCAGCTGCGTGGCGTCCTGGATGAGGCAACCGGCCGCTGGGGTATCCGCGTGAACCGCGTGGAGCTCAAGGCTATTGATCCGCCGCCCTCAATCCAGCACGCTATGGAGCAGCAGTTGCGTGCTGAGCGTGACAAGCGTGCAGCGATCCTCACGGCTGAAGGTGTCCGCCAGTCGCAGATCCTCAAGGCTGAGGGCGAGAAGCAGTCGGCAATTCTGTCCGCAGAAGGTGACGCACAGGCTGCAGTGACCCGCGCTCAGGGTGAAGCCCAGGCGATCCAGACGGTCTTTGACGCCATTCACAATGGCAACCCGACACCGGATCTGCTGTCCTACCAGTACCTGCAGATGCTGCCACAGATTGCTCAGGGCGATGCTTCGAAGGTGTGGGTTGTTCCCACCGAGCTCACCGCAGCACTCGATGCTGTCGCCAAGGGATTTGGCGGAGCAAAGAACTGACAACGGCTGGAGGCCGTGTATGGCGCGCATGGCGACATACACGGCCTCCTCACTGTTGACTGATTTGGCGTCAAGGAGAAAACCATGGATCGACTTCAAGAACAGGTGCTGCGTGAAGTAGCCGAACGCAATATTCGTTTCATCCGCCTGTGGTTCACTGACGTTGCCGGCGTCTTGAAATCGGTGGCTATCGATCCAGGTGAACTCGAAGAGGCCTTCGAAGAAGGCATTGGCTTTGATGGCTCCGCCATTGAGGGATTGACCCGCGTCCACGAGTCCGACATGCTTTTGCGGCCCGATGCTTCGACCTTCCAGCTGCTGCCTTGGCATGACAGCGATAAGGCTGTCGCTCGCATGTTCTGCGATGTCTACACCCCCGATGGCCTGCAGGCACGCTCGGATCCTCGTGGTGCGCTGGAGCGCACAGTGGAACGGGCCCGCGCCATGGGTTTCACCGTTATGGTCCACCCGGAGATTGAGTTCTATCTCTTCCAGCAGCCCTTGACGGTCGACCATATGGTTCCCGTTGATAATGCGGGCTACTTTGATCACGTGACCCGGGGCGACTCGAATGATTTCCGCCGCCGCGCAGTGCAAATGCTTGAAGATTTTGGGATTAATGTGGAGTTCAGTCACCATGAGGGTGGTCCCGGACAAAACGAGATTGATCTGCGCGCTGTTGACGCGGTAACCGCTGCCGATAACATCATGACGGCACGTACTGTTATTGAAGAAGTTGCCTTGCGTGAAGATATGGTGGCCTCTTTCATGCCCAAGCCTTTTATTGAGCATCCGGGCTCAGGCATGCACACCCATATTTCTTTGTTTGAAGGTGAAGAGAACGCCTTTTATGACCCGGCGGGTGAGTATGGTCTGTCGGCCACCGGGCGCCATTTCATTGCTGGCTTGCTTGAGCATGCGGCTGAAATGTGCGCGGTGACGAACCAGCACGTGAACTCCTATAAGCGCCTGTGGGGTGGGGGAGAGGCGCCCTCGTTTATCTGTTGGGGGCACAATAATCGTTCTGCCCTGGTGCGCGTGCCGGTGTATAAGCCGACGAAGCGTAGCTCAGCACGTATTGAGTACCGCGCCTTGGACCCTGCGGTGAACCCTTACTTGGGTTTGGCGGTGTTGATCGCTGCTGGTCTTGACGGCATTGAACGGCGTCTGCCTTTGATGCCCGAGGCTGAGGACAATGTGTGGGATTTGTCGGAGAGGGAACGTCAGGTCTTGGGGATCGATCCTCTTCCTGCGTCTTTGCAGTCGGCGGCGGCGTTGATGCGCGGCTCAGAGCTGGTGGCGGCGACCCTTGGCGAGGAGGTCTTTGACTACGTGCTGCGCAATAAGGAGAAGGAGTGGCGTGAGTACCGGGCGCAGATTACGCCTCAGGAGCTTCGCGAGTTCATGAAGGTCAACTGATGGTGGTGGAGTCGCCGGGTTCTGCTTCCTTGGCGGAGGGGGATATCGGGGAGGTTGATGCGGGCCGCCCTGCCCGGCAGCGCGGTGGCCGTGATCTTCGCGCGCAGGAGTTGCGCGCGCGGGGGTTTACAAGCGTTGAACGCGCGCAGGTGATGTGTGAGGAACTGCCGGGCGATCCACAGTGGTGGGCTGAGTTGTGCGGGGCGAGTGCGGATCCTGATCTGTGTCTGTTGCAGATGATTCGCTTCCACGAGGTCGCTCCGGCAGTGGTTGCGGAGTTGGCGTCGGATGCGTTGCGTTCGAAGCGTCTTGCTGCGCTTTTTGGTATGTCTCGCCAGCTGGGCGACTATGTGGTCGCCCTTCCTGAGCGAGCGCGGTGGCTGTGGATGAAGCCTGATTCGGTGAGGAAGCACCTTCTTGAGGCAGTGTGTGCCATGCCGCTGAGCGATGGTGGCCAGTCCCTGGGGAGCGAGAAGGACGATGCCGATAGTGGCGGCACCGTTGTGTGTGCTGGGGTTGCGGCGGGCGTGGATGATGTGCGCCGGGCCTATCGTGAGGTCTTGTTGGGGATCGTGGCCGACGATCTTACGCATGAGGATCCTGTGGCGTATATGCCTGAGGTCGGCCGCCGTATGGCTGAGTTGGTGGATGCGACGCTTGAGGCGGCGTTGTCCGTGGCGCGCCGTGATATCGATCCTGAGGGGCGGGTTCCTCTGGCGGTGATTGCCATGGGGAAAACGGGAGCTGAGGAGCTCAATTACATTTCCGATGTTGACGTCGTCTATGTTTCCCAGGGTGATGAGGAGGCGCTGTCGATTGCAACTCGGCTTGCCTCAATGACCGCGCAGGTCTGTTCAGGGGCGGGTGGGGAAGAGCCGCTGTGGACGGTGGATGCTGCCTTGCGTCCGGAGGGGAAGGATGGGGCGCTTGTTCGGACCCTGGATTCGTATAGGGCATATTGGAGTAAGTGGGCGCAAACCTGGGAGTTCCAGGCCTTGATGAAGGCGCGCTGCGCAGCTGGTGATGTGCGCCTGGGTAGTGATTTTGTGGAGGCGGCTGCTCCCTTCGTGTGGAGTGCGTCGAGCCGGGAGGGCTTCGTGGAGGCTGCGCGTTCCATGCGTGTGCGCGTTGAGCAGTCGGTGCCGCGAAAAGACGCTGATCGTGAGCTCAAGCTTGGGCGTGGGGGCCTGCGTGACGTGGAGTTTTCTGTGCAGCTTCTTCAGCTCGTCCACGGTCGTTATGATGATGCCCTCCATCAGCGCAATACTGTTGAGGCTCTGGCGGCTTTGAGCGCAGGTGGCTATGTGGCGCGCTCCCACGCTGCGGAGCTACGCGAGTGCTACACCTTCTTGCGGGCTGTGGAGCATCGCGCGCAGCTGCCGCGTATGCGGCGCACGCATTTGCTGCCCACGCAAGACAGTCAACTGCGGGCCTTGTGGCGTTCCTTTGGGGAGCGTTTCACCAGTGGGGAGGCCTTTACTCAGGAGCTTTCGCGGGTGCGTGCGCGCGTGCGCGCCTTGCACGAGGATATGTTCTATCGTCCGATCGTGGCGGCAACGGCGCAGTTGAGCCTCGATCAGGCGGGTCTGGTGGCGATGGACGCTGCGGGGTTGGACGAGGCCGGGGCGCAGGCTCGTCTTGCGGCGATTGGCTACCGCGACACTCGTGGTGCTTTTGGCCATATTCATGCTCTGACGGAGGGGACCTCGCGCAGGGCAACTATTCAACGCAATCTTTTGCCGATTGTGCTGTCGTGGCTTGCTGACGGTCCTGATCCTGATATGGGTCTGCTGAATTTCCGTACCTTGTCAGATCATATTGGCGATTCGCACTGGTATTTGGCGCTTTTGCGTGATTCGCGGGTCGCTGCCCAGCGCCTGTGCGAGGTGTTGTCAACGAGCCGTTGGATCGCGCAATCTTTGGAGCTTCGTCCTGAGGCTGTGCAGTGGTTGGATGATGACGCGTTGCTTGCTCCTGTGGGACGGGAGCGCTTGGGAATTGAGATGACTGCCCTGCTGAATCGTCATCCTGATGCGGAATCGGCGGCAACGAGGGTGAGGGCTGTTCGCAATCGTGAGTTGACTCGCGCTGCTATGGCCGATGCGGTGGACCATTTGCGGCCTGTCCGTCCTGAGATTGCTGCTGCTACTGATCAGGTGCTGGAGGCGGCCCTGGAGATCGCCTGCCGCGAGGAGTATGCCGTTTATGGCGAGCTGGTGGATGTGGCTTTCCTGGCGATGGGGCGTTATGGCGGGGAGGAGTCGTCTTTTGCCTCTGACGCGGATGTGATGGCTGTTCATCGCCCTCGTGAAGGAGTGTCGGAAGCCGGGGCTGCGGAGGCTGCGACACGGATTGTTCATCGGGTACGTACGCTCTTGGGCTCGACCTCTTCTCAGATGGGGGTGAGTTTGGATCTGGATCTGCGTCCGGAGGGGCGTAGCGGTCCGATGACGAAGACCCCGCAGGCCTATGAGGAGTACTACGGGCGCTGGGCTTTGGCTTGGGAGAGGCAGGCGCTGTTGCGTGCCCGCCCGGCTGCGGGGCCTGCGGATCTTTTGGTGGAGATGATGGCGTGCGTTGATGGAATTCGTTATGGGGAGCCATTGTCTGATGCGGCGCTGACCGAGATTCGCCTGTTGAAGGCGCGGATGGAGCGGGAGCGTTTACCTCGCGGCGTTGAACCTGCCCGCCACGTCAAGCTCGGGCCGGGTGGTCTGACGGATGTTGAGTGGGTGGTGCAACTGCTCCAGCTTCAGCATGCCGCCACCTGCTCTGCACTGCGCACCACCTCTACGCTTGGGGCTTTGGAGGCCGCTTTGGGGGAGGGGCTGCTCGCTGGTGAGCAGGCGGAGGATTTGCGTCGGGCGTGGGAGTTGGCGGCGCGGATTCGTTCGGGCAATGTGTTGATTTCGGGTCGGATGAGCGGTGCAAAGCTTGATGTGCTGTCCCGTGATGTGCGCGATTCGATGCCGTTGGCGCGTTTGATGGGCTATGGGCGTGGCCAGGAGAGTCAGCTTGAGGAGGATTGGTTGCGGGCGGCGCGCCGCGCGCGCGTGGTTATGGATGAGGTGTTTTACGGCTTGCATTAGGGGTGCGATAGCGCCTGTGATGACCCGCGATGCGGTGTAGGCGACGTCATTGCGTTTTTGTGAAGGCGATCCTGCGCTTGCTATAATGATAACGATTATCAATAGTAGTGAGTGAGGATCGGAATGCTCACGAGGCGTTCACACGTGCAACAGTCTTTCCGCAAAGACCACAACCCCGCCCTCTCCCAGGGCGTCGGACACCCCCAAAACCGGGCACTACTGCGCCGAACATTGAGCGCCGCAGTCGCCCTCCTCCTCGGTACCGTCACAACAGGTGTCTTCGCCGACAGCGCCTACGCCGGGCCCGACCAGGACCGCGTGACCATCACCCGCCAGCACGTTGACGCTCCCGTTCCTGCCTGGAACTCGGCCGCAAAAACTCTCTCTATCCAAGTGGGACAAGACCCTGCTGACAGGCGCGTTCTTTGGCTTGGGCGCGGGTGGGGTGGCAGTTCGGCCTATCCAATCGTCAAGCACCTCTTCTCCGTCCCTGAGGATCCCGAACTTGCCTTCCTCGGTGAGGTCGGCACCATGTGGCTCTCTGCCCCTCAGGATCCCGGGCCTGGTAATACCCCCATTTGGGCGGGCATTGGTGTCGATGGATCCCTCTTTGGCGCCGCCTCACGCTTTGAAGCAGGAAACTATGTTCTTGATCTCGTGAGCGTTCATGGTCCTGGCCGCATGGAACTCTTCACCCGTACCTCAGCCGGTGTGCGTCGAAGCTGGTCAAGCCACGACAAGGCCTACCGCACGATCTTTAACCCCCGGCACATGCATGCCTTCACAACCTTCTCCAAGCCGGGTCGTTACGAACTCAATGTGGCAGCTGTCGCGCGCGACGCACGAGGCAAGACCGTCTACACCTCCCGCGTGACCCCTGTCGTCTGGCAGGTGGGCGGTACTCGGCCCGACCACGGAACGGTGAAGGACGTCCGGGCAGCTTTCGCGCAGGCTCGCACTCAACGCGCCGATGGTGGCTCAGCCCAGCCTGAACTCACCATCGCCCAGAAGACGAACTTCCTCGTCGTCGGCGATGACGCTCTCACCGACTTCCTCTTCACAACGGGGAATACGAGCGACCGCGGCACCCTCGTCGTCACGATTGACGGCTACTACATGACCGAAGTGCCGGTCGAGAATGGCGCGGCCTCCTTTGATGAGATGATCGGTGATGGAGCATCCACTTTCCAGGCCATCTACATTCCTGGTGACGGCGCCAGCGCGCGCTGGGCCTCCCAGCCCGTGGAATTCTCGCGTCAGCACAAGGACCCGGTGAGGATCACTCAGGGAACTGACGAACTGGTCGCTGAGGGCGCGCGGGAGATTTCGCCCACCCTCACTGCCCAGGACCAGCAGGTCAGCAGCGGCGCCATTGAATTGGCCATTATGCCCCTGCCAGATGGCGAGGGGCACTCCGTTGCCCTGCGGGGCGATCAGCGCCTCAACGCCACCTTCACCCTGGGTTTCTACCCGAATAAGCGCACCGACATCGCGGATTGCTCCTCCGAAGGAAAACTCGTCAACGGTCAGGCACTCTTTGTCGCCCACATGAACTACTGCAAGGACTCTGCGGTTGCTCGAGTCTCCATCGTGCCCCACCCCTACGCGAATGTAGCGCCGGTGACCCTGACCATCAATAACCCTGATATCTCGACGGCTCGGGTTTACCCTTTAACGCTGCCGCTGCGGGCCAATAATGACTACGACCTGCACACCGAGCCGCCCGTTGACGAGGCACCCGGGACGCCAGATTCTCCCGGGACGCCTGGTGGCTCAGGTTCCCCAGCGCCCAGCCCAAGCCCCAGCCTCAACCCCTGCCCAAGCCCGACCTTCCCCCGATCGTGGAAGAAGCGCCCGCTGTTGAGCCCTCTCGACTGCACCTCTTGCGATTCGTCAGGGGCACCTGGATATCCGCCTGGCGCCCACTGCCAGTGGCAGCCTCGAAATGGCGATCAAGGATGACAGTCTGAGCGGCGAGAATCGCAGCCTCTTGCGTGAACCCTCCGCTGTGACCTTGGTTGTGCCGCGTTCCGCGCGTGAACGTCGTACTGAGCAGATGGCTCATCCCTCGTTGAACTTCCTTGGCCCCGTGGGTGCAGAGTTCTATGTTCTGCCCGAAACACAGGTGAATTCCCTCATCTGGCCCGGTTTTTCCACAGAGGGTATCGATTATGGGAAGTACCCGCAGGGCATTGATTATGAGGTCACCTTGGCCGAGGGCCCTGCGAATGGTGCAGTGTCCTTCCTCACGTCGGCGGGAATCGGACAGGGGATTGATCTTCGCGTGCATTCGAAGGACGCTGAGAAGAAGTGGATCCGCACCAGTGAGAGCACCCACCTGCACGGTGCCTGGGTGTTCAGTGAGCCCGGTGTGTACCGCGTGTCCGTGCGTGCCGTGAGCGGTACTACGGAGATCGCTCCAGCGAAGATCTTCACCTTTGCTGTGGATCAGGACCGTCAGGAACAGCCTCCTGTGGACAGCCCTCGTCATGGCCAGGATGGGACGCCGAGTGATGACAAGGCAGACACAAAGCCCGCACCAAACAGCCCAGGTGCGCCGGCTCCTGGGGCAAATGCTCCCGCTCCCAACCAGCCTGATCTGCGCAGGGACATTAATGAGATCAAGGGGATGACGGCACCGAAGAACGCTGATTCTTCGGGATCTGGCAACTCTTCTGCGGGGGCTGACAAGCCTTCGGGCAGTGCCGGGGCGCAGGCTTCCTCAACGGCACAGGGCTCCTCTTCCACACAGGCTCCCTCGGCCTCTGCCTCTTCCTCTGAGGGGCGCAGTAGCGCCCGTTCCTCTCAACGTGTGGGCCGCGTGGTCGATATTTCCTCTGGAAACTCCGCATCGTCAGCCCAGAGCGCCCGGTCGGCTGAGAAGCCGCAAAGCGGCGATGCCGCACAGTCTGGCTCCGCTGCGAAGAAGGACGCGCAGAAGAAGAAAGCGAAGGCCGCGAAGGCATCTGCCGGTGCGCGTGGCACTGATAACGCCCAAAGCGCCTCCGCAGATGGCGGGCAGTCCGCAGAGGCCCTCTCGGCCGTCAACACCGTGCTGGGCGGCTACTCTCCAGCAACCGTGGGCACCATTCTCGCTGCGGTCATCGTTGCGGGGATCGTCATTGTGTTGGCCGTGAGAAAGAGCCTCCGCTCTTAAGGAGGAGGCCTCGCCGACGCAAAGCCGACGAGGCCTAGCTCCGCACGCTGCACAGAAGTGCTGTGGGGCAGGAGCTTGATGGAGTGTTTCTTCCCTGGACGGTGAGTGAGAAGATTGTCCAGCGGGCCAATCCTGCCCGCATCGCGATTGCAAGGATGATGGAATGCGCTTGGTACTGGTTCGTCACGGTCAAACCTCGTCAAATGCCACGGGAGCACTTGACACGGGCAGGCCGGGTGCCCCCCTCAATGGCTGCGGACAGGAACAAGCCCACTCCCTCGCTCGGCGCTGGGAGAGCGAGGTCGCAGCCCCACCTTCGGCCATCGCCGTCTCGCCCCTGACGCGCACCCGTCAAACGGCAGCGCCCCTGTGCGAGCGTTACGGCATTACACCCATGGTTCGCCCTGGTATTCGTGAGGTGCGCTCAGGCGACCTGGAGATGAACGCCTCCCTGTCCGACATTGGGCGCTACATGGGCACCCTTGCCCCGTGGGCCGGTGGAGACTGGGATGTGCGGATGCCCGGTGGTGAGAGTGGGCGGGAGATTCTTGGTCGCGCACTTCCTGTTGTGCAAGAGGTCCTCCTCCATGCCTTTGATGTGGCTGGCGAGCACGGCGTCGGTGTGATTGTCGCCCATGGGGCGCTCAATCGTGTCATTGCAGCGACGCTTGCCCCAGAGATCACTGTCCCGCTCGTTATGAAGTACCGCCTCGAGAACACACATACTGCCGTCCTAGACCTGCCTTCTTCTTCCGCCCTTGAATCGCTCGATGCGATGCTGGGCGGCTTTGAAGCACAGACCTGGAATGAGCGTCCCGTGGGGGAATGGGACGTCTCTGACGGCGTTGTCATGAGTCTGAATAACGGCTGAGCCCACGCCAAGAATCGACACACAGTGTGATCCCCTGCACTTTTTGCGCTGGGCTGGGAGAATGGAAGTGTCACTTTGCAACGGCGCGAAAGGGGCCAGCCATGTCGGATCACACGCTCTCTCCCGCTCAGCCCGAAGTGCTCTTCGAGGGCGTTCGGACTTTCTCGACCGAAAAGCGGCGCGTCTGGAAATTCATGATGATCGCGATGGGCATCATCACCCTCTTGGCCTGCATCGCCATCATCCGCTGGATGCTCACCGACTCAGAGTCCATCAACACCTGGGTCATGGCGTTGGTTGCCGTTGTCATCGCCCTCGCCCTCGTCGGTGTCGCTACCGTGGGGCGCACGCGCATCGAGTGGCGCCTGACTCGTGAAGACTTCATCGTTCAAGAAAGTGTCATTGGCACTTCCCGCACGATCCCTCTGGACACGATCCGTGCCGTTGTGGAGCATCCTGACAACGAGGACCTTGCCGGTTTTGGAGTGCGTTTGAAGAACGGTCTTGTTTACTTCTCTGTCGGAGCGCCCCTCATTCGCCTTCACATTGATGGGCGGCGCGACATCGTCCTGTCTGTGACCAACAGCGACGCTGACTTCCTCATGCGTGAACTGGGCGAGCGCCCACCTCGGCACGTGGATCATTCCGTTGTGGAGTGAGCCTCACGGGCAAGGAACTCGTGCAGAGCGAGGGTTTCAACCGGAAACTTCCGGTAGGCAAGGTAGTCGTGCAGGAACGACACGTGCTCTGGGCACGACAACCATGTCTTGTGGCGCCCGGTGTGGATCGCGGGGTTTGACCACACCAGGGCATGGGTCGCCTTCTCCTCGCACTCGCGAGCTGAGCAGATGAGGTCGCGGGGGCCGCGAGCAAGAGCCATCATCGAATCCTTCCACGGGTGGGAGTTCCTGACCAAACCTGACCCTTACCAGTCTAGAGCCGCCTTCAGGGCGGCCAACAGTGCCCGCCGGAGGGGGGAGGCGATAATAGAGAGATGAAACACACTCTCGTCCTCATTCGACATGCTCAAGCCGAAGCACACTCCTTCGATGGCGACCATAGTCGGCCGCTGAGCGCACGCGGTCACAGGCAGGCTCAGTCCCTTGCCGCACGCCTGGCGGAGCTTTTGCCCGCCGTCGACATCATGGTCTACTCCGATGCTCGCCGAACCCAAGAGACCGCCGAGCACATCCGCCAAGCCTGTCCTCCGACGAAAGAATGGGCCGACCATGGCGTGTATTTCGCGATGCCCAGTGACATTCTCACCCTGATTTCCGGCTTCACAGAGGCCACGACAGCCATCATCGTCGGACATGAGCCGACAGTGTCCGAGGTCGGCGCTTTCCTCGCCAGGGATTCCCAGGATATTCATCGAGGCGTTCCCACGGCCACCGCCCTCGTCCTGCGCAGTGACGAAACGTGGGCGAATATTGGACCGCACTCGTGCAGTCTCGAAATCCTCCACCAGCGGTAGGGCGCGCTCAGCTCTGTTAGCAGCGGCACGCCCAGCAGGGCGTGCGCGCAAAACAAGGTGGCCAGGAATGCCGTTAGAATAACGAGGTACGTATCTACCCCAGAGGAAGCACTGATGTCGGGACACTCTAAGTGGGCAACCACCAAGCATAAGAAGGCCGCTATTGACGCCAAGCGCGGCAAGCTCTTCGCTCGCCTCATCAAGAACATCGAGGTCGCAGCACGCACCGGTGGTGGCGACCCCGCAGGTAACCCCACTCTCTTCGACGCCATCCAGAAGGCAAAGAAGAACTCCGTCCCCGCCGACAATATCGACCGCGCCGTCAAGCGCGGCTCCGGTGCTGAAGCCGGTGGCGCAAACTACGAAACCATCATGTACGAAGGCTATGGCCCCAACGGCGTTGCTTTCCTTGTCGAGTGTCTGACCGACAACCGCAACCGTGCAGCATCAGACGTTCGCCTTGCCTTCAACCGCTCCGGAGGCTCCCTGGCTGACCCCGGCTCGGTCGCCTACCTCTTCTCCCGTCGTGGCATCATCGAAGTGCCCGCAGCCGACGGCGTTGACGAAGACTCCCTCATGGAAGCCGTCCTCGACGCAGGCGCCGAGGAGGTCATTGACCTGGGTGAAGGCTTCGTCATTGAGTGCGAGCCCACCGATCTGGTGGCCGTGCGCACCGCATTGCAGGAAGCAGGCGTTGACTACGACTCTGCTGAAGTCCAGTTTGTTGCGTCTACCGAGGTTGACCTGGATGTTGAGGGCGTGACGAAGGTCAATAAGCTGATCGACGCCCTTGAAGACTCCGATGACGTTCAGAACGTCTACCACAATATGACCATGTCGGACGAAGTCCGCGCCCACTTTGAAGAGGAAGAGTGAGCATGTCTGAATCCCCCACCGCCCGCGAGGTTGGCACCCCCCGCGTCAAGCGCGGAATGGCCCAAATGCTCAAGGGCGGCGTCATCATGGACGTCGTCACCGCCGAGCAGGCCAAGATCGCTGAAGATGCTGGCGCTGTGGCCGTCATGGCCCTGGAACGCGTCCCCGCCGATATCCGCGCACAGGGTGGCGTCGCCCGCATGTCCGACCCTGACCTGATTGACGAGATCATCAACGCCGTGTCCATCCCCGTGATGGCAAAGGCCCGTATCGGCCACTTCGTTGAGGCTCAGGTCCTGCAGTCCCTCGGCGTCGACTACATCGACGAGTCCGAGGTGCTCACCCCCGCAGACTATGAGCACCACATTGACAAGTGGAACTTCACCGTCCCCTTCGTCTGTGGCGCCACCAACCTGGGTGAGGCCCTGCGTCGCATTAACGAGGGCGCCGCCATGATCCGCTCCAAGGGTGAGGCCGGAACCGGTGACGTCTCCAACGCCACCACTCACATGCGTAAGATCCGCGACGAGATCCGCCACCTCACCTCTCTTCCGGAGGATGAACTGTACGTTGCCGCGAAGGAACTCCAGGCCCCTTACGAGCTGGTGGCTGAGGTTGCCCGCGAAGGCAAGCTTCCCGTGGTGCTCTTCACCGCAGGTGGCATCGCCACCCCCGCTGACGCTGCCATGATGATGCAGCTCGGCGCTGAGGGCGTGTTTGTCGGTTCGGGTATCTTCAAGTCCGGTAACCCCTCCGAACGCGCTAAGGCGATCGTCAAGGCCACCACCTTCTACGACGATCCTGCCGTCATCGCCGAGGTTTCTCGCGGACTGGGTGAGGCCATGGTCGGCATCAACGTTGACGATGTGCCCGTCTCTCACCGCCTGGCGGAGCGCGGATGGTGACCATCGGTGTTCTCGCCCTTCAGGGCGACGTTGCCGAACACATGCGGGCGCTGGAGGAATCCGGCGCCCGCGCCGTGTCAGTGCGACGTGAGCGCGAACTGGATGGCCTCGATGGCCTGATTATTCCTGGCGGCGAATCCACGGCCATCTCCAACCTCATGCTCTCCTTCGGGCTGTATGAGCCCTTGAAGGCGCGCATTGATGCTGGTCTGCCGGTGTGGGGAACCTGCGCGGGCATGATTATGCTCGCCTCGGAGATCCTTGACGGGCGCGAGGATCAAAAGAGCTTTGCCGCCATGGACATGACTGTGCGTCGTAATGCTTTTGGTCGTCAGGTGGATTCCTACGAGGAAGACCTGGACGTGAAGGGCGTTGAGGGCGGTCCCTTCCACGCGGTGTTCATCCGCGCCCCGTGGGTGGAGCGCATTGGCGAGGGGGTTGAGGTGCTTGCCCGCGCTGGGAATGATCCTGACGGCCCCTTGGTGGCGGTGCGCTCGGGCCGCGTCATGGCGAGCTCTTTCCATCCTGAGGTGGGTGTGGATCACCGTATGCATGCCCTGTTCGTCAGCATGTGTGAGGGCAGTTAGATCTCACTGTTGAGGCAGGGAGGGGAGGGTGCGCTATGCGTGTCATGGGTATTGACCCGGGTTTGACCCGTTGTGGGATCGGCGTCGTGGACGTTGATGCTTCGCGGCGCGCCCACCTCGTCCATGTGGGGGTTGCTCGTTCGGCAACAGAGATGGCCACCCACCTGCGTCTGCGTGATATTGCGAACGCGATTGATGCCGTCATTGAGCGCTACCAGCCTGAAGTTGTGGCGATTGAACGGGTTTTCGCTCAGGACAACCTCCAGTCGGTCACGACAACCATGCAGGTCATGGGTGCGGCGATGGTGTGTGTGGGGCGTGCGGGCCTTCCAATGGCGGTCCACACGCCTTCTGAGGTGAAGGCTGCCATCACCGGCAGTGGGACGGCTGATAAGGCGCAGGTGCAGCATATGGTGGCGCGTGTGCTTGGACTGGCTCAGGCGCCCAAACCTGCTGATGCTGCGGATGCGTTGGCGATCGCGATCTGTCATGCCTGGCGGGGGACAGGTTTGCTGGGGGCTGGGGATGATTCTCAGATTTCGGTGTCGATCTCAGGCAAGCTGCAGGCTCGCGGTGAGATGACCCCCGCGCAGCGCGCATGGGCGGAGGCTCAGGCCGCGCAGCGTCGTACGGGCGCTGTGGATCCGCGTCTGCGCAAGAGTGGGCAGTGACCCCTCTAGGGGTGTCATGCGGGGGCATGCCACCAAAGCGGCTAGTATCGTACATATGTTCGCATGAGGGCTTGGCCTCAGAGCTTTTCCGGTGAGTGAGGGTAGAAAGGACGCTGCGGGTGATCGCACAGCTTAGGGGAGTGGTGGAGCATGTGGGCCTCGACCAGGTGATCCTCATGGTCGGTGGCATCGGCTGGAGCGTCCACGTTACGCCCGCAGCAGCGCAGGGCATGGTCAAGGGCATTGAGGTCACCGTTCACACGGCCATGATTGTGCGTGAGGATTCCATGACGCTTTACGGCTTTGCGTCCTTTGATGAACGTGAGGTTTTTGAGCGTCTCCTTGGCGTGTCGGGGATTGGTCCACGCACTGCCCTCGCTGCGCTGTCGGTCCTTAACCCCGATGATCTGCGCCGCGCGGTCCGCGATTCTGACGTGGCAACCTTGCAGCGCATCCCGGGTGTTGGAAAGAAGTCCGCTCAGCGTATGGTCCTCGAGATCGGGGACAAGCTGGGTATCCCCGCTCACGTCGATCCGCTGTCTACCCCCGCCGCGCAGGACGAGGCTGCCGCCGAGGTCAAGTCTGCGCTCATTCAGCTGGGTTGGAGTGACGCGGTGGCGTCGAAGGCCTTGGATTCTTTGGCGGGGCAGGGTTTGGGGGCCTCGGATCTTTTGCGTGCAGCGCTGTTGAAGCTGGGAGGCCAGCGTGGCTGAGGATTTCGATATTCCCGGATACTCCGCCGCCGAGGTTCCTCCCACGGAGAGCCTGCGTATTGTTGCCCCCGATGCGGGGGACTTAGAACGCGCTGCCGAAGCCGCGTTGCGTCCTAAACGTTTGGCGGATTTTGTGGGTCAGCCGGTGGTGCGCGATCAACTGCAGCTCGTTCTTGATGCTGCGCGCGCCCGAGGCGTTCCCGCCGACCACGTGCTGCTTGCTGGCCCTCCCGGGCTGGGGAAGACGACGCTGGCGATGATTGTTGCCGCTGAAATGGGCACCTCCTTGCGCCTGACATCCGGTCCGGCCATTCAACACGCGGGCGATCTGGCGGCGATCCTGTCTGGGCTTCAGGAGGGGGACATTCTCTTCATTGATGAGATTCACCGCCTGGCGCGCACGGCAGAGGAAATGCTCTACTTGGCCATGGAGGATTTCCGCGTCGATATTGTGGTCGGTAAGGGGCCGGGCGCGACGTCGATTCCACTGACCTTGCCGCCCTTTACTGTGGTCGGTGCGACGACCCGCTCTGGGTTGCTGCCCGCGCCGTTGCGCGATCGTTTCGGCTTCACCGCTCATCTTGAGTTCTATGATGTGGCCGACCTGGAGCTCGTCGTGAAGCGTTCAGCTGGGCTCCTGGGCGCACCGATTGATGAGGAAGCGGCCCACGAGATCGCTTCGCGTTCGCGCGGTACCCCTCGTATTGCCAATCGTTTGCTGCGCCGGGTGGTGGATTTCGCTCAGGTCCGCGGCGACGGGAGGCTTTCCTTGTCCGCCGCGCAGGGGGCGCTGACCCTCTTCGAGGTTGACCGCTATGGCTTGGACCGCTTGGATCGCGCGGTACTGGAGACGATTTGCCTGCGTTTCGCTGGCGGCCCGGTGGGGTTGACGACCCTTGCCGTGACGGTTGGGGAGGAAGCGGAGACAGTGGAAACCGTTGCCGAGCCATATCTGGTTCGCGAGGGTTTCCTCATGCGTACTTCTCGTGGGCGCGCCGCGACGCAGAAAGCCTGGCAGCATTTGGGCTTGACGCCTCCACAAGAGGGCACGCTCTTTTCCTAAAAGGGGGGCGCGCGGGAACCTCGTAGAAACGGGGCAGTGGCGCTTCAGAGCAGATGAGGGGACAGATACAAGCGACATCACAGTTCTCAAATACCCCGGTGATGCATACAGAATCGATGGAGGGGACTAGACTGCTTGTGGTGCGGAATGTCCGCGCAGCTGTTTTCTGCTGAGAAAAGAGGTCCCTCGTCATGGAGTTCCTTACGAACAACCCCATGCTCATTGTTCTCCTTGGTCTGCTGGTTCTCATGATGATTATGAGTTCTCGTGGCCGCAAGAAGATGATGGAGCAACAGGCTGAACAGGAACGCATGCTCAATGAGAGCCTCGTGCCCGGTGTGTGGGTCAGGACCGGAATTGGTCTGTGGGCACGCTACGTTGATACCGACGGCGACATCGTGATCCTCGAAACAGCTGACGGTACTGAGATGTACTGGGAGCGTTCAGCGATTCGCGAAGTCGGCGAGCTGCCCTTCGCTCCAGAGATTGACGCTGCCGAAGCTGTCGACAGTGAGGACGAGGACGAGCGCGTGTTTGGCCTCGACTCTGATCCCACCGATACGGATCCTTCCGGTCAATCCAAGCTCTGATTCCTGCACCCCGTCACACAACATCATCTGAAGGTTTAGAACGTGTCGTCTAAGAAGCGCCGTCCCGTGCGTTCGCTCCTTGTGTTGCTCGTTGCCATCGTCGCCTCTATTGGCGCACTGGTTGCGGGTCATCAGACACAGGGAGCGTCCTACACCCCGCTACTCGCCCTTGACCTTGAGGGCGGTACGCAACTGATCCTCACCCCTGTATCCACGGCCGCAGACGACCGTGAAGTCACGGAGAAGGACATCGCAGAGGCCATTAACATCATTCGTCAGCGTGTTGATGCCTCTGGCGTTGCCGAAGCTGAAATCACCTCCCTGGGGACGAGCAATATCGTCGTCGCCCTGCCGGGTACTCCCTCGCAGGAGACCCTGGATCTGATTCGCTCCTCCTCGCAGATGGACTTCCGTCCGGTCCTCCAAGCTGGGCAGGCGGTGACCACCGCCGACGAGCAGGCGATGTCCTCCATCGGCGGACAGCAGCAGGGCGAGGCCGCTCAGTCGGGTGAAGTCGTTCAGTCTGGCGAACATGCTCAATCCGCTGAGGCCGCCCAATCTGCTGGCGATGCCGAACCTGTGACGCAGGCACAGTCCGCTGATGCTGCGCAGAGCGAACCTCAGCTGGTGCCGCTCGTCGCTTCTGAGGAAGAAGCGATGCAGATTGCCGACCACAACCGCGATGGCAAGCTCTCTGACGCCCCCGAAGGCCCGACCACCAACAACTCTGATCTCAAGTGGATCACCGAGCAGGCCATCTTCGACTACCTCACCCTCGATTGCACCTCCGCTGAGGCGCGCACGAAGCGTGCCGTGTCGGACCCGGCGAAGCCCTTTGTCACCTGCGACAGTGAAGGGTTTACGAAGTTCATTCTTGGACCCGTTGATGTTTCTGGCGACAAGCTGTCGAGTGCCGCTGCCGGCCTCATCTACAACAATCAAGGCCAGCCCACCGGCGAATGGGGCGTCAACCTCACCTTCGACTCCGAAGGGTCTGCCCTTTTCGCTGAGTCCTCCAAGCGCCTCTATGAGTTCCAGGAAGACCAAGAAGGTCCGCGCTACGGCGCCGGTGCTGCACGTAACCACTTCGCTTCGGTCTTGGATGGTCGCGTTATCACCGCTCCGGCAATGAACGCCATCATTCCCGATGGACACGCTCAGATCTCCGGTAATTTCACCGCCAACTCCGCCGCAGCCCTGGCTAACCAGCTGAACTTCGGCTCTCTGCCCCTCAACTTTGAGGTCCAGTCTGAACAGCAGATTTCCGCCACCCTTGGTGCGGAACACCTTGAGAAGGGCATTTGGGCTGGCCTCATCGGCCTGCTCCTCGTTGTCTTGTACATGGTGTGGCAATACCGTGGTCTGTCGCTCCTGTCGGCCACCTCACTGCTCGTCGCTGGCCTTCTCACCTACATGGTCATCACCCTCCTGTCCTGGCTGATCGGCTATCGCCTCTCCCTCTCGGGTGTTGCGGGCCTGATTGTCTCGGTGGGTGTCACAGCCGACTCCTTCATCGTCTACTTTGAACGTATCCGTGACGAGGTCCGCGATGGACGTCCTCTGACGGCCGCCGTGTCTGAAGGCTGGGAGCGCGCCAAGCGCACGATCCTTATCTCCGACGCCGTGAACCTTGTGGCAGCGGTGGTCCTCTACGTCCTGGCTGTCGGTGGCGTGCAGGGCTTCGCCTTCACCCTCGGCGTGACGACGATCGTTGACCTTGTGGTGATCTTCCTCTTCACCCACCCGATGATGGAGCTACTCGTGCGCATTCCCTTCTTCGGAAACGGGCACAAGCTTTCTGGCCTTGACCCAGAGCACCTGGGCGCCAAGAGCGGCATCACCTACGCGGGCCGCGGTCGCGTGACCGTACGCGAGCCCGTCCGTGATGCTGAAGGTAAGCGCCTGTCCCTGGCCGAACAGCGTCGTCAGGAGCGCCTTGCTGCTGAATCCGCCGTTGCAACTGTTGAAGAGGGTGAGAAGTGATGATGAGTTTCGCTCAGTGGGGCAACGCCCTCTACTCCGGTGAGAAGTCCTACAAGGTCGTCGGTCACCGCAAGCGCTTCGTCACGGCCACCCTCGTGGTCCTGGCCCTGTCTGCACTCATTGTCGGCATCTTCGGTCTGAACCGCTCCATCGAGTTCACGGGTGGCTCGCAGTTCACCGTTGTCGGCGTCTCTGAGAGCTCCGAGGCGATTGCCCGCGAGGTTGCCGCCGAACAGAAACTTCCCGGCGACATTCGCGTGACCTCCCTTGGCGTCGACTCAATGCGCGTCCAGGCCGAAACACTCGACCCCGACGCAGCCAGCGCGATGCGTGATGCCCTGGCACAGGCCTACGGCGTTGAGCCGACCAGCGTCCAGTACGAATCCATCGGCCCCTCTTGGGGTAAGGACGTCACCTACCAGGCGGCTTTGTCCCTCGTGATCTTCCTGGCCCTGGTCAGCGTCCTCATGACGGTCTACTTCCGCTCGTGGACGATGTCCCTGTCGGCGATGGTCGCCCTCCTTCACGACGTGTTCGTGACTGTGGCCTTCTTCGCCCTCGTGCGCGCCGAGGTGTCGCCTGCAACCGTCATCGGCTTCCTGACGATTCTCGGTTACTCGCTCTACGACACCGTCGTGGTCTTCGATAAGGTGCGTGAGCTGACCGCCGACGTGTGGGACCAGAAGCACTACACCTTCGGTGAGCGCGTGAACCTGGCCGTGAACCAGACCATGGTTCGTTCGATTAACACCTCGATCGTGGCCCTACTACCTGTTGGCGCGATCTTGTTCATCGGCTACTACCTGCTTGGTGCAGGTACGCTGATTGACATCTCCCTTGCCCTCTTTGTTGGCATGATCGCTGGTACGTACTCCTCGATCTTCATCGCCTCCACCCTGCTGGTGGCTTTGGAGGATCGTCGCGCGCGCACCCGCGAACACAACGCTCTTGTCGAGCGCACCCGTGAACGTCGTTCCGGCCGTGACTCCAAGGCTGAAGACCTCGCGGTCTCCTTCACCGAGGATGCCCCCGAAGGCGCCATCACAGCCGGTCAGCGTCTGTCGAACCGTGCTCAGCCCTCCCGAAAGAAGAAGAAGCGATGAGTACACTCAACCCCGAAATTGCCGAACTCGTCACCTGCAATCTTCGTGAGATCCCCGATTTCCCCGAAGAGGGCGTCCTCTTTCGAGACATTACGCCGCTGCTGGCTAATGGCCCAGCGTTCGGACGTCTGATCGAACTGCTGGCGGATCATTACCGCGGGCGCATTGACGCCGTAGCCGGCCTGGAGTCGCGTGGTTTCATCCTCGCCGCACCTCTGGCAACTGCCTTGGGCATTGGCATGGTGACCATCCGTAAGGCAGGCAAGCTGCCTGGACCTGTCATCGGTGTGGACTACGCCCTTGAGTATGGCACTGCCCGCATGGAACTGCGCCCCGATTCTGTCGAGGATGGCCAGCGAGTGCTCGTCGTGGACGACGTGCTTGCGACCGGCGGTACCGCTGCTGCTTCGGTGAAGCTGCTGCGCAACTGTGGCGCTGAGGTGGCGGGCGTTGCCGTGCTGCTGGAGCTCGTCGACCTCAACGGCCGTTCCCAGCTTGAAGGCATCGAGGTTGAGGCCGCTGTGCGCTTCTGAACGAGGTCTTGTCGATCGGCCATGACAGCGAGCTGATCTGGCACGACACGCGAGTGAGGGTGGATCTGGTGATCCACCCTCACTTTTTGCGTCTGTGACCAGGGCGAATACTGGTCCATCTGTGGGCAATGTCAGTCATTTAATCCTGTGGCGGTTATCATAGGAAAATGACTGAGCAACGCAACGAGACGACGCCCCGGAAAGCACCAGCCGCAGGTTCGCTGGTGCGCTCGGGCCTGGTGTGGTTTGGTGGCCGCACCCCACGAAACACAGCCTTCCCCGAAATTGAACCGCTGTTGCGAGCGCTCAAGGCCAATCACCCTAAGGCTGATGTCAGCGTCATCGAACGCGCCTACGCCACCGCGGAGCTCTATCACCGCGGTCAGATGCGCAAGTCCGGCGAGCCCTACATCACCCATCCGGTTGCCGTGGCCACGATCCTTGCCGAAATGGGTATGACGACGCCGACCCTCGTCGCTGCACTGCTGCACGACACGGTGGAGGATACGGACTACACCGTTGAGGAGCTGACCGCCGACTTTGGTGAAGCGATTGCTCAGATCGTTGATGGCGTCACCAAACTCGACAAGGTCCGCTACGGGGAGAACGCCCAGTCTGAAACGCTCCGTAAGATGATCGTCGCCATGAGCCGCGATATTCGCGTGCTCCTTATTAAGCTTGGCGACCGCCTGCACAATGCCCGCACGTGGCGCTTCGTGCCCAAGGAGTCTGCGCAGAGTAAGGCCCGTGAGACCTTGGAGATCTACGCGCCTTTGGCCCATCGCCTGGGTATGAACACCATCAAGTGGGAGCTGGAGGAGATCTCCTTCAAGACCCTCTATCCCGAGATCTACGAAGAGATTGACCGTCTCGTCCAAGAGCGCACGCCTGAACGTGAGACCTATTTGCGTGACGTCATTTCGCATATCGAGGACGACCTGCGTCGGGCTGGTATTCAGGGCACCGTGGGTGGCCGCCCGAAGAACCACTATTCGATCTACCAAAAGATGATCGTGCGCGGGAAGGCCTTCGATGAGATCTTCGACCTGGTTGCTGTGCGCGTTTTGGTGGAGTCGGTGAAGGACTGCTACGCGGTGCTTGGGTCTTTGCATGGTCATTGGAACCCCATTCCGGGGCGCTTCAAGGACTATATTGCGATGCCGAAGTTCAATCTTTACCAGTCGCTGCATACGACGGTGGTGGGCCCGGGCGGTAAGCCGGTGGAGATCCAGATCCGCACCTTTGAGATGCACGAGCGGGCTGAGAATGGTGTGGCGGCCCACTGGAAGTACAAGCAGAACCCGAATGCGACCGCTGCCTCGGGTGATGATTCGGACCGTATGAGTGCCGATGAGCAGATGAACTGGCTGCGTTCCCTGATTGAGATGGAACGCGAGACGGGTGATCCGGAGGAGTTTCTCGACTCCTTGCGTTATGAGATCGCCGGCGATGAGGTGTACGTCTTTACTCCCAAGGGCGAGGTCGTGGTCCTGCCCGCCAATGCGACGCCCGTCGACTTTGCCTACTCGGTGCACACCGAGGTCGGTCACCGCACCGTTGGGGCGCGTGTGAACGGACGCCTCGTTCCACTGGACACGCATCTTGAGTCTGGTGAGACCGTTGAGGTTGTCACCTCGAAGTCTGATAAGGCCGGGCCATCTCGCGACTGGTTGGCTTTCGTTGCTTCTCCTCGGGCGCGCTCGAAGATTAAGGCGTGGTTCTCCAAGGAACGCCGCGAGGAAGCGGTCGAGGCCGGTAAGGAACATATTGCTAAGGTCATGCGCAAGCAGAATCTGCCTCTGCAGCGCCTGATGAACCACGAGTCGATCCTGTCGGTAGCCAACGCCTTGGGCTATCCCGATGTGACGACCTTGTACGCGGCAGTGGGGGAGAACCACATTTCCGCACATAATGTCGTCAACAAGCTCGTGGAGAACCTCGGCGGCGGTGACGGCACGGAAGAAACGCTTTCCGAGGGCGTGACCCTGGGGGCACCTCGCGTGCAGAAGAGCACCCAGTCGGCGTCTGGCGTGACGGTGGCGGGAATGAGCTCGAATGATATTTGGGTGAAGCTCGCGCGTTGTTGTGCTCCGGTGCCTGGAGATCCGATCAGTGGTTTCATTACTCGTGGCCAGGGCGTGTCTGTCCACCATGAGGATTGCCAGAACGCGATGCGTTTGAGTGAGCTCAATCCCGAACGTTTCGTGGAGGTGTCCTGGAATGACGAGGGCGCTGGTGGGCAGTACCTCGTGCAGATTGAGACGCGAGCCTTGGACCGTGCGGGCCTGCTGTCGGATCTGACGCGTGTCTTGTCGGACTATAAGGTCAATATTTTGACGGCGTCAACGGTGACTTCTGCCGATCAGGTGGCGTGCGCGCGTTTCTCCTTCGAGCTGGCCGATATGAGCCACCTCAATGCGGTGCTGTCTGCGTTGCGGCGCGTTGATGGTGTCTTTGAGGCGACGCGTCGGACGGGGACGGAGAGGCGTGTACGCGGCCAGGTCCTTGACGACTAGGTTGGAAAGTCGGCCAAAAGTCCGTCTTTTATGCTGCGCGTGTACTTTGTGGCGGGAATGTTATACCGCTATTTGACGGTTGTGTCGTATTCGGAGACGAAAAGGCCATAGAATAGGAGTTGTGCCACACGGTGGCATGATTGTACTGTGCGTGTACTGGGCGCCCGCGCCTGCGTACCGACCAACGCGCTTGGGCGCTTCGCCGCCCTCGTCTCATGAAGGAACATCGTGACAACGACGCCTAACACTCCTGAAGAAACCACAACCGAAGCAACTGCTACCGCCTCAGTTCCAGCGACTCACGAGTTTGGTCGCATCGACGAAAATGGCAATGTCTACGTGCGTGACGGTCAGGAGGAACGCCTGATCGGCGGATACCCCGACGATGTTCCCGCAGACCCCTTCGCCATGTACGTGCGTCGTTTCGAGGACCTCCAGGCCACGGTGAAGCTCTTTGAGGATCGCCTCGCAACCCTGACTCCCAAGGATATTGACCAGACCCTGGCAACCATCCGCGAGGCCGTTCGTGAACCCGCTGCCCTGGGTGATCTTGATGGCCTGCGTGCCCGCGTTGAGGAGCTGGCTGCCCGCGCTGAGGAGCGTAAGGAAGCTGCCCGCGAGGAACGGAAGGCTGCGAAGGAAGCCGCTCTGGTTGCCCGCACTGCCGTGGTCGAGAAGGCCGAGGCCATTATTGCTCAGGCCCCTGAGCGCATCCATTGGAAGCAGTCGGGGCAGACCATGCGCGACCTGCTCGATGAGTGGAAGAGCCTGCAGCGCTCCGGCCCCCGCTTGGAGAAGGCTGTGGAGGATGAACTCTGGAAGCGTTTCTCCAGCGCCCGCACCCAGTTTGACCGTAACCGCCGCCAGTTCTTCGCTGCCTTGGATAAGGCTCAGGCTGAGGCTCGTTCCATTAAGGAAGCGATCATTGCTGAGGCTGAGGCTCTGCAGTCCTCCACCGATTGGGGGGCAACCACTGCCGCCTACCGTGGTCTGATGGACCGTTGGAAGGCCGCCCCGCGCACTACTCGCAAGGATGATGATGCCCTCTGGGCGCGTTTCCGCGCTGCTCAGCAGGTCTTCTTCGACGCTCGCCGTGCGAAGGATGAGGCGACCGACGAGGAATACCGCGCCAACCTTGAGGCGAAGGAAGCCCTGCTGGTTGAGGCTGAGGCTCTGCTGCCCGTCACTGATCTTGAGGCTGTCAAGCCCCTGCTCCACAATATCCAGGACCGTTGGGATGAGATTGGCTTCGTGCCTTCCGCTGAGCGTGGCCGCATTGAGGCCCGCATGCGCGCCGTTGAGGATGCTGTGCGTGAGGCGGAAGAGAAGGAATGGCAGCGTTCCAACCCGGAGACCCGCGCTCGCGCCGAAGGGATGCTCGGCCAGCTTGAGGATCAGCTCGCTCAGCTTGAGGCTGATCTGAAGGCCGCTGAAGAGGCTGGCAATGCCAAGCGCGCGAAGGACCTCGCTGAGGCTCTGGCCACCAAGAAGGCGTGGCTGGAACAGATTCGCTCGACGATGGCCTGATATGCGCCTGCACGTTATTCCGACGCCTTTTTACGCCGCGAATTGCGTGATTATCGTCCCGGACGGGTCAACGACCGCCTGTGTCGTTGACCCGTCTGCGGGCGTTATCGACACAATCACGCGGATCCTGGCAGATGAAGGCCGAAAAGTAGGGGCGGTTCTTTGTACCCACGGCCACGCTGACCACGTGTGGGAAGCGGCGGCTGCGGCCTCGCTCAACGAGGAGGGCACGCAAGTTCCGGTCTACATTCCTGGGCCTGACCGCTACCGTATGGATGACCCGCTGGCGCATACTCCAGCGCCGCCACAGGTGACGGCCATGCTGGGGCCGTGGCGTAAGCCCGAGGACCTGCGTGATTTCCCGGCCGGTTCCGTGGAGCTGATTGACGGTCTGTGGATGAAGATGGTTCCGGCTCCTGGTCACACCGAGGGCTCGGCGGTATTCATTGGACATTGTGATGTGACGGTAGTGGTTGATGGTGAGGAAGTGACCTCCTCGTCCACTCCGATTCCGTGGGCACTGTCCGGCGACGTTATTTTCGCTGGTTCGGTGGGGCGCACGGATCTGCCTGGCGGGAATGAAACGCAGATGCGTCACAGCCTGCGCACGATTTCGAATGCGTTGGACCCGCAGACCTTCATGATTCCTGGGCATGGGCCGGTGACGACTTTAGCGGATGAGATCGCGACGAACCCGTATCTGTCACGGGCGCGAAAGATTGGTTAGCCGCCACACTGACGTGGTCTGTCATTTGGGATTGTCTGGCGAGGGCGGGTAGGGGAACACCACAGTTGGCGTTTTCTCTGCCCGCCTTCTCGCATGTGAGAATAGAAGCATGGCACGTACATCTCTTTCTGGATTCCCTGAATGGCTGCCCGAGGGGCGCGTTATTGAACAATTTGTTCTTGATCATCTGCGTCGCGTATTCGAGTTGCATGGGTTTGCCGGCATTGAGACTCGCGCTGTGGAGACCCTGGAGCAGCTTGAATCCAAGGGCGAGACCTCCAAGGAGATCTACGTTCTGGATCGCCTCCAGGCCATGAAGGAGGCCGAAGCGGGGCGTCGCTCGTCGAAGGAGCGTCGCATGGGCTTGCACTTTGACCTGACGGTGCCTTTCGCCCGCTACGTCATTGAGAACGCTAATGAGCTGGACTTTCCTTTTAAGCGCTACCAGATCCAGAAGGTGTGGCGGGGTGAGCGCCCTCAGGATGGGCGTTTCCGTGAGTTCATGCAGGCCGATATTGACGTTGTCGGTATGGGTGAGCTGCCTTTCCATTACGAGGTTGAGCTGCCTCTGGTGATGGCTGAGGCTCTGTCGACGCTGCCGATTCCGCGTGTGACCGTGCTGGTGAATAACCGCAAGGTTGTCCAGGGCGTGTGCGAGGCGCTGGGCGTTAGCGACGTTGAGGCGGCGTTGCGTGGCCTCGATAAGCTCGACAAGATTGGCCCCGAGGGTGTCGCTGCCGAGCTGGCTGACAATGGCATGACCTTAGAGCAGACGCAGGTTCTGCTGGAGATGGCGCAGATTCGCTCTGCTTTGGCGGCGGAGATTCGCGAGGGCGTTGCCGCGCTGGGGTTGTCCTCGGAGCTCCTTGAGGAGGGCGTTGATCAGCTCTGCGCCCTGTTGGAGTCGGCTGAACTGCGCCTGCCGGGTGTAGTGGTCGCGGATCTGAAGATTGCGCGTGGTCTGGATTACTACACGGGTTCGGTGTACGAGACTGTGATGGAAGGCCATGAGGATCTGGGGTCGATCTGCTCGGGTGGCCGCTACGATTCGCTGGCGACGGATGGCAAGCGCACCTATCCGGGTGTGGGCCTCTCAATCGGCGTCTCCCGCCTGGTGTCGCGCCTGATTTCAGCTCCGGTGCTGCGCGCTTCGCGTAAGGTGCCCACCGCCGTCCTCGTGGCCGTGATTGACGAGGCTGACCGCCACCGTTCTGACGCTGTTGCTGCGGCTTTGCGGGCACGGGGGATTCCCTGTGACGTGGCGCCGTCTGCTGCGAAGTTCGGCAAGCAGATTAAGTTCGCTGATAAGCGTGGGATTCCCTTTGTGTGGTTCCCCGGGGCGCAGGGCGAGGCGGACACGGTGAAGGATATTCGCAGCGGTGAGCAGATTGATGCCCTCGCAAGTGAGTGGATGCCTTCGGTTGAGGATCTGCAGCCTCAAGTGGAGCTGTGCTGACTAGGGGTTCAGTGATGTGTGGAGTGTGGGAGCCGCAGTGCCGGCTCCCACACTTTTATGCTGATTGTCTGGGAAAGCTGGGAGTTATCCACAGATCATCCAAAGCTCGACGAAAAATGCGCGGTGTGCGCTAGCGTAAAAGCCATGTCGAACAATGTGGTGACACCCAACATCGGGTACTCCGGTCAGATGCTTCCTGTTAGGAGACGCGCAGGGTTGCGCGCCCTCGTGTCCGTCCTTCTAGTCGTTGTTTCGGGATGTTTCCTCGCGGCCTGCGACGGTGGCGGAGGGGCGCAGAGTTCACAAGTGCGGAACGTGTCGGGTGAGGGAGGGCAGAGTGCCGACATCGTCATGTCCGGGAGTTATGAGCTTGATGTGTCAACCGGAAAACTGTTGAATCCGGCAAGGAATTGGGGCATCGAGCGTCCCAGCGAGGTGCCCGGAATGGAAGAGAACAATGCCAGGGGTGCCCGCAGCGCTGCCGAGTATTTCATTCGGGTCCTCGACTACACATGGAACAGTGGCGATAGCTCCTTGCTCCGTGAAGTCTCACTGCCTGATTGTGTGTGGTGCCAGCACTATGCTCAGCTCACTGATGAGCGCACCGCAGCCGGAGGTTGGGTGTATAACGCGGATTTTACGATTGCGAGGTTAGAGGACGCATTTGAGATCGAAGGTCATCCGGGACTGTGGAATACAACTATCGACGTCTTTCAACATAAACGCTCCGTGTATGACGGAACTTCCGTAGAGGACGCGCCCGAGAGCAAAGCCGTGCTCTATATCCAGACACGATATGAGGGAGATCGATGGAAGGTATGGGCGGTTATCGCAGAACAGGTACAGCAATGAGCCGCAACGCTCGACCAAGGGGGTTAGTGTTATGCGCTCTTGTTTCATGCTTAGTCGGCTGGCCTCAGACAGCTTTTGCCTGTAGCACCAATGACTGTCTGGGCGCAGAACAAGTGCACAACAACGGCATCGCTGTCCAAAGAACGAGGACAGTACCCGCAGCTCTACCGCCTCCGGAAACCCCTATGGCAGAAGCCCCGCCCGCTGTTTCTGCGCAGACTTATCGGAGGCGCTGGCAAGACTTCCTTGGGTGCGCGTGGGTGGACTACGACGCCGGCCTCGTCGGACCGTGCGATACGCGCGACCCAGAGGAGCTGCGTAACGAGCAAGACCCGTTGACGCTGCTCTATTCTGCGCTGGATGTGGCGACCATTGATGGTGCGGGTCTGCGCATTCAACCGTGGATTCAAACCTTCGTTGGCGTACCAACCTTGGCCTACGCCACGCAGCCAATAGTCAATACCAGTGTCAACGTCTTGGGATTAGACGTTCCCGTGGAGTTCACCGCTCGGGAATACTCCTTTGACTTTGGCGACGGTTCGCAGCCTCTAGTGTCGAGCGAACCTGGTGCCCCGTACCCCGACATGACGAACTTCCACATCTACCAGGCACCGCAGGATTTCGCTACAGTCACGCTCACGACAACGTGGAGCGCGAAGGTGGTGCACCCAGAAACAGGGGATGCCATCTTCGTGACGGGTGCGCTCCAAACGACAGAGAGCGCCCACCCTCTTCCCGTTCGCAAAGCGAAGGGGTATTTGACGGATACGGCTGAGGAACTCAGGGGACGCTAAGAACGGACGAAGCGCTGAGCGCTCTCGTCTCTTGGGAGTTGCGTGACATCTGATGCTGTCATTTCCACAGCCGTCACGGTTTGCGTCACGTTGAGGTGTGCAGGGGGTGAGATTCCCTGACTTCGGCAAGGGCAGGGAGCGATGATAGGTCGTCATCTGTGGCCTGACCTGCTCTTATGCGCTAGCGTGTGGGTATGACGAATCGCACATATGACTTCCCGTGGCCTAATACACGCAGGCGTGGTCGAGCTTTGGCGGCGGCCATAATTGCAACGCTCCTTGGCTTGACAATGAGTGCCTGTACCTGGTCAACACCTACCACTCAAAGCTCAGCAGAGCCCGTTGCTCCGCAAAGCACTGCGGCTACGGCGGATGTGTCGCAGAGCGCGGATGCGACGATGTCCGGGCGTATTGACGTCGATCCAGCAACAGGTAAGCCCATGAACCCCAACCGCGATCGCAACTACGAGCCGCCTCGTGAGGTTGAGGGGATGAAGGACAATACCGCACAGGGCGCCAGCCGCTTCGCCGAATACTTTATCTATGTCACGGATTATGCCTGGAATACGGGTGATCCTGCATTGATTGGCGCAGTGAGCGCCGACGAATGCGAGTGGTGCAAGGAGACGTCCCGTCAGATCACGGAGATGAAGCACGCCGACGGCTGGGTAGACAACCTTTACAGTAAGGTGTTGCAAAGTGGCGACGCGATGGAGGCGACTGACCAGCCAGGTACGTGGGGTGTTCGACTGCATGTCAGGACGGAGCCGACCACTATCTATACCGGCAGTGAGCTGCATGATATCCCGAGCAGGGATGCGCTCTTTGACGTGCTGCTTCGCTGGAATGACGACACGTGGAAGGTCATCAAAGCAGGTTGGCCGAATGGAAACTAGACCTGTGAAGGGTGAGGGCGTTCTCAATTGGGAATACTGAGCGCCTTCGCCCCATACTCGGGCACACCCGAAGTCCTTCCCCCATCCGACCTGCGCACCCAGGGGACGCCAAGGCTTCTACTTAACTATCTCAACGTGGGAAGTGTAGGCTCACAGTGATGAGCACTTCACTTTCTGCCCTTCGTCACCTCCGTCAGGCTCTCGCGCAGGCGTCCTTCGCCATTGCGACCGAGGCCTCCGCGCAGGGGGCTGCAGCAGCTGCGCGCGCCTTACGCATCCTTGATGACCACGTCCTGCCTCGTCTTGAGGCGACCGATGCGCCCCTGCTATGCGTGATCGGGGGCTCGACGGGGTCGGGGAAGTCAACATTGCTTAACTCCCTGGTGGGTGAGAATCTCTCAACTTCTTCGGTCGTGCGCCCCACCACCCGCCACCCCGTCCTCGTCCATCGTCAGGAGGACGGGCAGTGGTTCATGGATTCGACGATCCTGCCCGCACTGCCGCGTATGGCGCGTAGTGGCCCTCCGCCCCTCACGAGGCGGGAACCCCCGCCCACCTTGAACTCCGTGAGAGCGCGGCGCTCCCTGTGGGGCTGGCGATGCTTGACGCGCCCGATGTGGACTCCGTCGTGGATGAAAACCGCGCACTCGCCCGGCAGATGCTTGATGCTGCCGACCTGTGGGTCTTTGTCACCACTGCCGCCCGCTATGCTGACGCCGTGCCGTGGTCAGTGCTCGCGCCCGCTGCTGCGCGCGGCGTCCTGGTCGCTATTGTGCTCAATCGCGTGCCACCCGGTGCTGGCGAGCAGGTCGCTGCTGACCTGGCGCGCCTCATGGGGGCGCAAGGCTTGGGCAGGGCGCCACTATTCGTCATCGAGGAACATGCCTTGGAGGACGCGCGCCTGAGCGACAGCGATATTGCCCCCGTGAGGGAGTGGTTGGAATCCCAGTCGGCTGATGCGCAGACCCGCGCGGAGGTCGCCCAACGTGCGGTGGCGGCATCGGTCGCTCAAGTTATCCACTCCGCGCAGGAAGTCCGGGCCGCACAGGAGGCCGAAGCGGCGCTGCGCGAGCGCAGCCGTCAGCTCGTCGATCATGCTGTTGACGCGGCGTTGCTGCGCCTGGCTGACTCCACAGCCGATGGGACGCTGTTGCGCGGCGAGGTCGTTGCCCGCTGGCAAGAGATCGTGGGAGCTGCAGACTTTACGCGCTCGCTGACGCGCACGGTGGCGACGGTCCGCGACCGTATCACCAGTTACCTGACGGGTAAGCCCGCCCCTGTCGCGCCGGTTGAGGACGCTTTGGAAGCGGGATTGAGCACTCTTATTGAAGATGAGCTCATGCGTTTGCGTGAGGATGCTGAAGGGGCCTGGAGGGCCGATCAGTGGCTGTCTCGTCTGCTTCCTGTGGCGGTTGCTGCGCCGAACGCTCGTGAGCTCGCTGTGGATGTCACCCACAGGTGGCAAGCTGAACTCCTGGAAATCGTTCGCACCCAGGGCGCTTCAAAGCGGACGGGGGCGCGGATCATGGCCATCGGCGTCAACGTTGTCGCTGTGGCGTTGATGATCGTCATTTTCGCCTCCACTGGTGGTATTACCGGCATGGAACTGGGCGTGGCGGGAGCGAGCGCAGCTGTCTCTCAAAAGCTTCTGGAGGCGATCTTTGGCGACCAGGCCGTGCGAACAATGACGAAGCGCGCTCAGGAGCTTTTGCGTGAGCATCTTGCCCAAGCGGCAGAGGCGATGGTCGCCGGACTGCGAGCCGCTTGTGAGGATAATGCTCCTGAGCTCGTGGCCGCAGATGGGGAAGGGCAGCCTGTGACGGTTGAGGATGCTCTCAAGGAGGTTATGCAATGACGAATGCCACCTCATCTCGACGTGCCTCTCACCCTGCTCACGCCCTCGATATGCCTGAGGGCGCGTTGCGCACGCGGGTGGCCTCGTTGAACGATCTTCTCTACGCCCTCGAAGAGGACCTATCCGCGCCTAGCTTGGCGGCGACGAAGGCCGTCATGGAACGGGTGGGAACGCGCGATAGTCTGGATCCTTTTAGCGTGATTGTTGCCCTCGTGGGAGCGACGGGCTCGGGCAAGTCGAGCATTTTTAATGCCGTTGCTGGCGCGCAGTTGGCCGCCACGGACGTTATTCGCCCCACCACGCGTCTGCCCCTGGCTGCCCTCGCTCCCGTTGACGAGGGTGAGGCGAACGCTTCGCTAGCGCGGGAAGGTGCGGGTATTGGCGCGCTGCTGGATTGGGCGGGGGTGACGCAGCGCGTGGAGATTCCCAAGCCTGGCCGTCTGCCGGCGGGAGTGTGCCTTATCGACGTGCCCGACATTGATTCGGTGGATCGGGCCAATGGGGAGTTGGCGCGGCGCCTCCACGAGCGGGTGGATATTGTCGTGTGGGTGGTGGATCCTCAAAAGTATGCTGACGCCATCATTCACAATGAGTGGATTGCGCCGATGGCAGCCCGCGTGCAATCGGTGATTGTTGCCTTGAACCAGGTGGACCGTTTGAGCGTCGAGGAACGTCAGACGGTGCGTGGCAGCCTCACCCGCCTGTTACATGAGGACGGCCTGGAAGATCCCGTCATCGTTGAGACCTCCGCAGTCACCGGCGAGGGGGTCGCAGCACTGCTCAGTGAGGTGGCGGCGAGCGCCCAGCGCGTGCGTGAAGATGCGGTGACGCTCCATGCTGACTTGGATGCGTTGAAGGCGCGTCTGCGGGCCGAACTTGATCTGGGGGTCGGCGCGCCCACTTCGCGGGGCGCGGTGGGCGCGTGGCAGCCTGAGCATCAGGGCGCGGATGTCCATAAGAGCCTGGGCAGGGCGCTGGCCGATTCAGCGGCAGTGGATAGCGTGGCTTCGGCGGTGCGTTCAGCCTACCGGCATCGCCAGGTGAAGACCTGCGGGTGGCTGCCTCTTCGCTGGCTGGGAAGCTTGCGTATTGATCCCTTGAAGCGCCTGCACCTGTCAGGGGATGGGCGCCAGTCGTCTTTGACTCACGTGGATTTGTCGCAGCTCATGGGCCCGTCGGGCGTGTCGGTGGCCTTGCGTCAGTCAGTGGAGGGTTTCGCTGCTGGGCGCCCTCAAGCGTGGGGGCAGCGTATCCGCCAGATTGCGCGTGATCGTGCGGAGAGTCTGACGGACGCTCTTCAACGAGGCATTGCCCGCACAGACCTGGGGATGGGGGTTGCGCCAAGTTGGTGGAAGGTGGCCGACCTCGTGCAGTGGCTGATGTGGCTCGTCGCGATTGTCGGCGGTGGCTGGTTGGGCGTCATTCACATGGTGAAGCACTTCCTGCTGGTTGACATTGGGGCGCCTCAGTGGGGAATCGTCCCTGTTCCAACGTGGCTGCTGATTGGCGGCATTGTTGCCTCCCTGCTTGTGGCGGTTGTTGCGGGTATTACAGGGCGTGTGGGCGCGCGTCGGCGTGCGGCTGTGGCTCGAGGGCGTTTACGCAGTGCGGTTTCTGAGGTTGCTGCCATTCATATTGGCGAGCCGCTCATGGCTGAGCATGAGCGTCAAGCTGCGGTTGTTGAAGCGTTGGTAGGGGAGTAGCCCGTCCAGGTAAGGTGGCTTTGCGTAGGGCAGGCCGGTTGGCTGTGGAATGAGGGTGCCGGATCGTGGCGAAGAAAAAGGCTGCCAAGCAGGGGCGTGCGGGTACTCCCGCCCTGCAGGTCCTTGACGCGCATGGCGTTGACTTTGAACTCATTGAGTATAAGCACTCGCGGGTGATGGAGAAGGGCTATGCGCTGGACACTGCGCGAGTCCTCGGCGTGAATCCGGAGTGCGTCTTGAAGACTCTCATGGTGGAAGCTGACGGGAAGCCTGCGGTGGGGGTGGTCCAGGCTGATCGTTTGTTGAACCTCAAGCAGATTGCACGCGCTTTGGGGGCAAAACATGCGCAGATGATGGATCCTGCGAAGGCCGAGCGCCTGACCGGGTACGTGACGGGCGGGATTTCTCCACTGGGGCAGCGCACTCTGCTGCCAACGGTCATTGATGCTGACGCTGAGCACGCTGATGAAGTCGTGGTTTCCGGCGGGAAACGCACCCTGTCGATTCGTCTGGCGCCGGCTGATCTGGCGGCACTGACGAAGGCGGTCTTCGCTCCTATTAGCGACCGCAGGCCGTGAGGGTACTGAGGGCCGGGGTGGATTCATTCCTGCCGCCTTGTTGGGGCAGATCGGAGCTCTAGGTTGTGAGTGTTGCCTTGAAAAGGACTTGAGCTGAACGCTGCCCTGGCGGTGCAAATGGCGACGCTGTTCGTTTTTGGCTGATTGAGTCCTATTCGGCGGTGGTACTGAACACCGTGTACACGCCGCTTGGGAGCACTTGGATGCGCAGCCGCTGGGCGTCGATACCCGCCCGTTCGTGCAGGCGCACGCCCTGCGCGATGGTGCGGTGTAGGACGGGGATGGGCCATCCCATGAGGCCGCAGAGGAATTCCTTTTGTGGCCGGTTGGCGTTCATATTGCTTGTCACCATCAGACCACCGGGCTTGAGTGCGCGCATACTGGCGCGTGTGAGGTCGACGTAGATGCTGTCGGGCAGGTATTCGCGCAGGCCTGAGTCTTCGACGACGTCGAGTGTACGGCCGTTGAGCACGTGATCGAGGTTGAGCAGTTTGCCGCGTGGGGTGAAGAGGTTGTGGCATTGGAGTTCGATGCGCTCTTCAAGCCCCATGCGGGCGGCGAGCTCTTCAGCGGCTTTGAGGGCAACGGGGTCTTGATCGAGGAGGATGAGGCGCGGGCATTGGCCGTAGGCCTTGTGGAGGCTGCGCATTGCTTCAAGGACGGGTAGCGCGGTGCCGCATCCGACGCTGAGCATCGTCATCGCATCCAAGCCCTGGCCGTCGTGGTGGCGTTGGCGCAGGTGGGCGGTGATGAGGTCGTTGACGGCCTCTTTGCGTTCTCGAATACCGAGGCTGTCGCTGCAGTAGCGGACGATGTGGCGAAAACCTTCGGTAATGGGTGCGTCGAGGAAAGCTTGGGCGTCGCTGAGGTGGCGCGGAACAGTGGCGTTGCTGGTGGTTGGCGTGGAGGTTGGTGTGCTGGGGGAGAGCAATGTTGCGACGCTCATCCCAGTCATGTTCCCTGCGGCTGTGAAGGGAGCGTGGAGGTTAGCGCCGGTGAGTGGGCCGCCCATGCCCGCGTGTTGGCCGGGGCCGGGGGCGCCTTCGGCCTCGCAGTGAAGGTCATGCGCTGCCGCTATGGTCAGAAGGGCGAGGGCCCGCCCGCATTGCCCAAGCCAAGGTGTGGCGGCAATGTCGGTGTAGAGGATGCGGTTGCGTTCAGCGTCAAGCTGGGTTTTGAGGGCGCGGCGGCTGCGGCGGATGAAGGCGAGCTTGGCAAGGGTGCGTGAGAGGCGTGGGCGTTCACTCGTGCGATGGATGAGGGCCCATAGTGGGTTTCGCTGGAGGATGGAGGCGCGTGCATTCAGGAAGCTGCGGCCACGTTCAGCGAGGTCAACGTAGACTGCGGTGATGGCCTCTGGGGATGCGTAGGCATGGTCGAGGGTGACGGCAGCGATTGTCACGTCGAGGCCCTGCTGGCGTGCGTCTTCAATCTCGGCCAGTAGGCGTTGGGAGCTTGCGGCATCGCAAGCTGCGAGGCGCAATTCGGCAACTGTGGTGGTCATGGATGGCGTCCCTTGCCTGAAGTGGAGGGAAGTTGGTGAGGAGAGTTCCCGCTTCACCACAAAAGAGTACTTTATCCTTCAGGCGTTTTTGCTGAGGTTTGATAAGTGAGACACGCAGAATCGAGGAGGCGCATCCGTGGCGACTTGGCTTGCGGAAGGCATGCGCGGGATCGCCTGTGACAGGGCGAAGGCTGCTTTTGCTCCCCCGACGGTGTGCGCGGGATAATAGCGGGGCGTCCGGGGAGATGGATAGCCGGGTCATCTGGGTATCTGGGTATCTGGGTAACTGGGTATCTGGGGGAGGGGAGTGAGATGAGTCTTTTCGATGAACTGCCGAGGGAGCAGGGTGCGGTGCAGGCGGATCCTGCTTCTTCCTCCCTCTGGTCGGGAAGTCCTGCCCAGAGGCGCCGCGTTTCTGCTCCTCGTTCTCGGAGGGCATCTCAGCGCAGGAGCCGGTACATTCCGAGCGCTGATCAGCTGATGGCTCGCGAGTTTGTGGCTGTCGATTTCGAGACGGCGAATCGGCAAGGCGGTGTGTCCGCCTGCCAGATTGCGCTGGTGAAGGTGCGTCATGGCCGCGTTGTCGATCGCTTCGTGAGTTACCTTCTACCGCCCGAAGGCTTCCAACGCTTTGAATTCACCTACCTTCATGGGATTTCTTTTGCGGATGTTCAGCGTGCGCCATCGTGGGAGGGCGTCGGCGCAGTGGTGGGTACCTTCATCGGTGCGCTGCCGGTGTATGCACACAATGCGGCTTTTGATGCCCGAGTGTGGAAGGACCTGGATGAGTACTACCAGGTGAGTACCTTTCCTCAGACGTTCTTCTGTAGCTACCGCCTTGCAGCCCGTGTGATGCCGGGTCTAGTGAACCATAAGCTGCCAACTGTCGCCCGCGCGTGCGTGCCAGAGTACCACCTGAATCATCACCGGGCTGACTCCGACGCTGAGGCCTGCGCTTTGATTGTTGCCTCGCTTCAACGCCCTGAGGTCGCTGCTCAGCTGTTCTAGGGCTGGGTGGGAAGGAGTCGGGTTCAGCGCTCCCATCGCTTCGGCGAGCACGTGTGAGCATGCGTATTGCGCTCGAATGGGCTCATGATGGGGTCTGTTTCGTGGCGTCTGCATGCTTGGAGTGCGGGAATAGCGTGCCATGCGCATTCACCCTCCTGTCCACGCCGGGTGCGTTCATTCAAATTCGGGGTGAACTAACTAGAATCTTTTTTAGTTCCACCCCGTCCACCGTCACAGTTCGGATACCCAATGACGCAGATCCTTGAAAGTTCTCTTCACCGTAAGGTGTCGCACTTCCTTTCTCGTGCTACTGCCTCTGCCCTCCAGGTCGTCCAAACTGCTCTCCGCATACGATCTGGCGGATTGGGCCACAGTAGTTCTGACCAGGGAGCGTAAGCGATGAGCTTTGATAAGAAGGCTGCCCGCGAATTCGTTGAGCGTTGGCAGGGACGAGGCTACGAGAAGGGCGAGACTCAGCAGTTTTGGCTTCAGCTACTACGCGTGATTGGGTACGCACATATCGATGAAGTTCTCTTTGAGCATCACCTGCCAAGTGGAGGGTTCGTTGATGTCTGGATTCGGGAGGCTGATGTTCTCATTGAGCAGAAGTCAATCCAGGTCGACATGGACAAAGGAGAACTACGCCAAGGAAAGATTAAGACTGCACTTGAGCAGGCTCTTGACTACGTTGAGGAGCTTCCTCGTCCTGAACAGCCACGCTATGTCGTGACCTGTAACTTCGGCACGTTCCGCGTGTATGACAGGGATAACTATGCCAAAAGTACGTTAGCGGACCATGCTTTTGAATTCACGCTAGAGGAGCTTGCTGATCACCCCGAATACCTCGCGTTTATCGTTGATCCTGCAAATAGCCGTTTGGAAAAGGAAAAACGTGCCTCTATCCAAGCCGGTGAGCTGATCGGACGACTCTATGACAAGATGCGCTCGGGTTACCTCGATCCGGATTCGGACACATCGATGCATTCGCTCAATGTTTTGTGTGTGCGGCTTGTTTTCTGCCTGTATTGCGAGGACGCGGGGCTGTTCCCTAAGGATGCTTTCTATCGCTATCTTCGGGCGGTTCCATCGGATAACATCCGCTTGGCATTGAAGCGGTTGTTCCGCGCTCTTGATACGCCGGTCAAGGATCGAGATCCCTACGACACGTCCGTGAGGGACTTCCCTTATGTGAACGGGGGATTGTTCCGTGAGGAAGCTGAGATCCCTAACTTCAGCGATGAAATGAAGGAGTTTCTTCTTCGAGAAGTCTCTGCTTTGGTCGACTGGTCGCAGATCAGCCCCACTATCTTTGGCGGCATCTTCGAGAGCACACTCAACCCACAGACTCGGCGCTCTGGTGGAATGCACTACAGCAGTCCTGAGAACATCCACAAGGTCATCGATTCTCTCTTCTTGGACGAATTGAAGGAAGAATTCGCTCAGATCTGCAGTGAGGTTGACCAGACTCCGAGGAAGCGTAAGAACAGACTGTCGAGGTTCCACCAGAAGCTTTGCCACCTGACCTTTTTAGATCCTGCTTGTGGCAGCGGTAACTTCCTGACAGAGACGTATATATGCCTGCGTAAACTTGAGGACGCGGTGCTCAATGAGCTGCGCGGTGGTCAGACTGAGCTGGGCTTCTCAAGCGATGAGGAGAACTCTGAGCGTGTGAGCCTGTCTCAGTTCTACGGTATCGAGATCAATGACTTTGCGGTCACGGTAGCTGAAACTGCACTCTGGATCTCGAGGTTGAAGGCAAACGGCGAAACTTCGATGTTCTACGATCTTGGCGGCGATGACTTCCCTCTACATGAGCGCGCAAACATCGTTCAGGCCAATGCGTTGAGGATCGATTGGAATGATGTCCTTCCCGCAGAGGGCTGTTCTTTCATCATGGGGAATCCGCCTTTTATCGGTCAGTACCTGAAAACGAAGGAACAGGTTGAGGATACGAAACGAGTGTGGGGAGACCTCTACGACGGCTATCTGGACTACGTCACCTGCTGGTATAAAAAGGCGTCAGATTACTTCGAGGACGTGCGAGGAGGTCGCTTCGCCTTCGTTTCGACGAACTCGATTGCGCAAGGCCAGCCTGTGGCGGCACTCTTCAAACCGCTATTCGAGGCCGGTTGGCGCATCCGCTTTGCGCATCAGACTTTCCCCTGGTCATCGGAGGCAGCAGATAAGGCTGCAGTGCATTGTGTGATTATCGGCTTTGATAAGCGCGAAGTGCGACCTGCTCAGCTTTTTAGCTATCCAGACTTTGGCGGTAGACCAGTTGGCACCGAGGTCACGAACATCAATGGTTACCTTCTCAACGGACCAAGCGTTTTCGTCGATAGGAAGAATAAACCGATCAGCCTAGAAATCGTGCCTGTGCATAGAGGGTCTCAGCCAACTGATGGCGGGCATCTGATTGTCGAAAGTGACGAATACGAAGAGGTAGTTGCTGACGCTATCGCTGCGAAGTATGTGCGCCCTTTCCGGATGGGCAAAGAGTTGGTACAAGGGCTCGATCGTTGGTGTCTATGGATGGCTGTTGAGGATTTTGATCCAGCAGATCTTCAAAGAAGTCCAGTACTTAACGAACGCATTACGGCAGTTAGGGAGATGCGCCTTGCCTCTAAGAAAGAACCGACCAGACGCTCTGCCGAAACTTCGTATCTCTTCCAAGAAGACCATCAACCAAAAGTGCCCTATGTCGCCATTCCTGCAGTGGTCTCGGCGAACCGCAACTATTACACGGCAGCATGGTGTGGAGAAGAGATCATTGCAGGAAATAAGCTGTATACCGTTGTGGATCCTGACGGCTTCGTTTTTTCGATTGTCAGCTCATCATTGTTCATCACTTGGCAGAAGGCTGTGGGAGGCCGCTTAAAGTCTGATCTAAATTTCTCCAACACGATCGTGTGGAACAATCTGCCGTTGCCTCCGGTTGATGCTGAGCTCCGTCAGCAGATTATTGAAGCTGGCAAGGGCGTGCTCGCTGCGCGCGAGCTGTATCCCGAGCGTTCGTTGGCTGAACACTATCGGCCTGACAATATGGATCAGGCACTACTTGCAGCACATGACGCCCTCGATATTCTTGTCGACCGCGCTTTTGGCGCAACTGAGCCGTGCGCCAACAATGACGAACGCCTGGCAATCCTCTTCCAGCGATATATCGAGATGACGGGGGAGTGAGGCGTGTTTACTCCTCGGTACTCTATCGACAGTGATTTGGTAAATCTCTCAGCGCGCCTCGAACCGATCATTGATGCCCATCTTCGCCTCCACCTTGGTTCCCTGTCATGGACGCGGATTCTGATTGAACTAGATCGCTCTCATGGCAAGGTCCCTCGGGAATACGCGAGATCTGATCTGCAGGCTCAGCTCAAGGTGTTAACGGAGCGCTTGGGCCAACTGGGTTTCCCTTTTGATGATCACACGCGTGTTGTCAGCACTTTAGGCAATGAGCTGCGCATTATGCGAAACCGCTGGGTTCATCATGATGAGCTCTCGGTCCTTGACGCATGGCACACGCATGACTTCTGCGCGCGCTTGCTTAAGCATTTCGGTGACCAAGATGGGTCTGACCGCGCTTGTGCACTTCGGGATGAAGCTCTGGCGGCCTTGGCTGCGGAGAACAGCATCGCCACCCATGCCTCGGAATCTAGCTGTCTCGGAGCCACCGGCGGTGGTGATCATACGACAGATGATGCACCGGGCGGAGAACCAGCGGAAGAGTTTGTTGCGCCCGATGGCGTCGTGCTCTCACGCGACGACACCCAAGACACACCCACTATTGGAGCTGGCCGACACACTTTTGAGCCGTGGCAGCTTGTGGTGGTGGGGGAGGTGTCTGTGCTCGACGATCTGCCGAAGAAGGTCGCGAAGGAGCAGGTGCGCGCGGTTGCTGCGGAGATTGCCGAGTTTGAGGGCCCTGTTCATATTGGGCGTTTGTGTCGGCTGACGGCTGCTTCTTTTGGCTTGAGCCGTTTGTTTCCTGCGCGTCAAAAGAAGCTCGAGCGTCAGGTGCGCCAGTATGGACTGTTTGTGGATGCGCAGGGTTTTGTGTGGCCGAGCGATATTGATCCGGAGTCCTGGAGGGAGTTCCGCCCGAACGATTCCAACGCTGGCCGTGCCTTCACTGACATTAGCCCCGTCGAGATCCGCAACACCAAGCGCTTCCTTGAAGCCGCAGACCCGTCCCTCTCCGGCACCGCCCTCGACGCCGCCATCCTCCAAACCTTCGGCCGCAAACGCCGAACCAAGACCGTCACCAGCCACCTTGATTTGGCTTGCCATGTAACGCATTGATACTTATTCATCCCCTTCATCCCAACTAACCTACCGTGTGCGACTAAAAGGAAGTGAATGTCATGACAATTGGCTACCGATCGATTCTCGAGATCGCCTCCAACGAAAGTGCATTCGACATCTCGTCACAGCAGTTTAGATCTTGGCTGAAACTACTTGCAGGCCGTTCAAAACACCCGGTTAATCGTTATGACTGGGAGGGTACCGGGCGTTTCAGCGTGGGAAACGGTGCGATCCTGACCGTCATCGAAGACCGAGGTTCTGATATAGAACGTCTCCTGCTCGAACTCGAACACTACGACGCTCACCAGACACGTTGGGTAACACGTTTGGTCTCCTACTCGGGATTGTCTACGAAGCATTCCCGTCAGATGATTCTTCTTGAATGCGAAGGGCGGTCTAAAAATGGGGCGATAATACAACCTGGCCCGCCTGGCATCGTTCGAAATATGCTTCAGTCTGTCAATGTGGTTGCTGGTAATGTGCCAATATCGGATCGTTGGCAGATTGTCAAAGACGAAAACAGTGATGATCTCTATTCCTACATTACGAGCGCTGACAGACACATTCCTCTCATTGTCGCTGCTCCCGTTCCGGACGTTCCGCTACTGACTTGGGTCGATGCTCTCAAATCTCTAACCACTCAGATTTATGGTTGTGCAGCGTTCTTCGTTCTTAATGAGGAGTCCCATTGCTACCTAAACAAGCAACTAGGCGCCGCACATGAGATTCCATTGGGTGCTGTTCGCACTTTTGTTCCCAAAGTGCATTTAGATGATCCTGCTGATGGTTGGCGACATCGGATTCTTACTGCAAAAACTCTTGCACGTCACCTGAATACGGATCGGATGCGATTCTCCGGCAGGCTTGCTGAAACAATTTCAGTGATTCCGCGGAGATATCTACTCGACAGGAGTATTCCAAGTGAGCTTACGAGGTCTATTCGTCTATTGGAAAAGAGGAAGATAGAACTAGACCTCATAGACACTCCTTTCAACGACATTGCGCCTGACAAGACCAGCGGATTTTTCACTTCAATCCAAGTTGACGACTCCGCTACACAATCGCATGCTATTCCTCAATCATCAGCGGACGATGAGGCTATTGAAAGTGTTGCAGGCTTCTCGTTTGAGGATGCGTGGGCACTTGTTGCCTCTACTCTTAAACTCAGCGGGCATGATTTCAGTTCATTCGAAGATGTAGTAAAGGAATTGGATTCACATAAATCCCGCGTGGGCCACTATAAAGAGGATATAAATCGCGCGAATGAAGAAAAGTATGAATTGCAGGATCAGCTAATCGTCCTCCAGAAAGAGTTGGAGGAGGAGCGTTTTGAGCATGCTTTGACTGATGAAGAGCGGCGAAAAGAGGAGAAGAAGAGACGATCTCTTGAGCGATGGAAATCCTCTAGAAAGGATAGATATGAATATGTTGAAGATCCCCCTTCTCTCTATGACGCCACCCCCTCTAGCGTTGTTGAGATCGTTGAGCGTTTAGCCTACGATGAGTCCGGAATTTATGATGAAATCACGAAGTACGTAGAGGTCTGCGATCCTGAAAGAGCGGTCGATGACGCAGATGTTCTCGATCAATCAGACGGGGATCTAATGATTGCAGCGCGGCTTTGGGAGTCCATCATGGTCCTCCGGGATTATATGAAGGAGTGTGTCGAGAGCGGATTTAGGGGAGGTATGCATGCCTATCTTTCTAGCTCCGAGGTGTCGGGAAAGAAATGTCCAGTTTCTCGACATAGCGAGAATGAAAGCGATACAGTCCAAACAAATACAGCAATGAGAAAGATGCGCGAGTTTAGAGTTCCTTTTTCGCTCGATCCGAGTGGGAAGATGGTCATGTTCGCACATTTTAAGCCCGTCACTCGAGACACAAAAGCACCTCGACTGTACTACTATGCCGATCCTCTAGGTACCCAAAAGGCGTATATTGGATACATTGGGAAGCACCTCAAAAACACAAAAACAAACTGACATCGGTTCAGTCGTGAGGACTTCTCCAATAGAGACTGGACCATGTTAGATATCTGGCTCTTCCCAAATGGGGTGAGGTTGTCCGCAAGTTGTGGACACGTATGGCGTCAGAATATGGACCTGGCGGCCCAGCCCAGGGCGCGCCTATCGAGACGCGCCCTGGGCTGGGCGTTGGAAGCAGTGGTGTGTCAACACCTAAGCATGGCCCGCATCGCTCAGGGCCTGGCAGTAGCTTGGGACACCGCCAACGATGCTGTGTTGGCCCAAGGCGTGCACCTCTTGATCAACGACCCCGCCCGGCTTGAAGGAGTCAAAGTTATCGGCGTGGAGGAGCACCTCTGGCGCCATACTCGTGTAGGTGACAAGTAGGTAACCGTGGTCATCGACCTTTACCCCCCCATCAGGGATGGCACCGGCCCGGCCAGGCTGCCAGGCATGGTTCAGGGCCGCTCCAAGCAGGCCTTCAAGAGGCTGGCTGGCCCAGCGGCCCCAGGCATGGCCAGATGGCGTGGAGGTGGTCGCGATGGACGGATTTAGCGGGTTTATAGAGCGCCGCCACAGAGGAAATGCCCCAGGCCAGACCTGTGTGAGATCCCTCCGTCGTCGTCAGGCTTGCCGGTCAAGCCCTCGATGAGTCTCACCGGCGTGTTCAGCAAGAACTGCACGACCGTCGGGGGCGGGCTGATGATCCCCTCTACAAAGCCCGCCGTACCCTGCACACCGGTATCGACCTGCTCACCCCTGGCCAACACAAACGTCTAGAGGTGCTCTTCGCCAACGGTGACCACACTCAAGTCGAGGTGACCTGGGGCGTGTACCAGAAGATGGTGGCCGCCTACCGCCAGCCCGACAGAGGCAAAGGCAAAAGACTCATACGAAAGCTGATCATCGCAATCTCTTGCGGCGTACCTGCCACCTTGAGTGAGGTCATCACCCTGGGGCGCACACTGAAGAAACGAGCCGGTGACATCCTGGCCTATTTCGACTGCCCCAGGACTAGCAACGGCCCCACCGAAGTACTCAACGGACCACTCGAACACTTACGCGGCACAGCACCGGGCTTTCGCAACCTCACCAACTACACCACCCGCAGCCTGCACGAAGCAGGCGGGCTCAAACCCCAACTACACCCTTAAATGGGAAGAGCCGGTAAAGCCATTGGCAAAATGCATCAAAAGGTGTACGTTTTAAACTATGAGTGTCACTAGTGTTTACGATGTGTTTGTTCCAGGCAAGCTTCCTAGCGTTACCTATAATCCTCGAGAGGATCAGCGTCTTGAGCAACGCGTTCAAGATTATCTTCATGAGACAGGTGCAATATTAACGATTGCTGGACCGACCAAGACCGGTAAGACTGTTCTTCTGCGCCGAGTAATCAAGGAGCCAATCTGGATCGACGGTCAAGGAATTGATTCGGTCAATATTCTCTGGGAGCGCATTTCGTATGAGCTCGGAGCTTATCCGGGGCTTGAGGTCCAGACCGACGATACTGCATCCTTGTCAGGTGAAGTTTCTGTAAACACTGGAATACGTGCGTTATTTGATATCGGGACGAAGCTATCTTCCTCAACTGATAATACGCAGACTTATCGTTACTCCACGCAGCGTCCATTTGAGGTGCTCGCGCCACAAATGCTTATCGAGGCAAAAAAAGCTTTGGTGATCGACGACTTTCACTTCATCCCAAGAAAGGTTCAGCGCGAGATTGTGCGCGGACTCAAGCCGTCTGTACATAAGGGGTTACCTATAATTCTAGTATCGATATCGCATCGCGTTCGTGATGTACTTACAGCGGAGCCAGATATGACTGGACGGGTCAAGGCGCTTCAGATTGAATTTTGGTCTGAAGAGGATCTTGTTCAAATTGCACAAAAGGGCTTTTCTGCGCTCAACTGTGAAGACCGTGACGACTCTCTAGCCCTTAAACTCGCCGCAGAGTCCTATGGAAGCCCCCATCTGATGCAGACTTTCTGCCTTGAGCTTTGTAAAGAGAACAATGTCAGGTACGCGCAGGAAACAGCAACACCTCTCCGCGCCCCAAACGATTGGGCTAGGTTCTTCAGCGACTTGGTTGATCTTTCTTCGGAAGACTGGTTTAATCGCCTTTGGAATGGGCCTGCTACGAGGGGAACTGATCGTACCCGATGGGCAATTAGAGATGCGGATGGCGTGAAGCTCGACTCGTACGGCCTTACCCTGTTGGCTATTGCCTCCATAGGGCCAAGGTTGGAAATATCCAATACGGAGATCCAAAAGGAGGTGGCACGCCTCGTTTCGGGAGATGGACCCGCGGGTCACCAGATAACGCGAACCCTTAAGTACATGTCCAATATAGCTGAAAAGCGTCTGAGTCTAGCTATGTCATATGAAACAGAAGCGGATGATAGTCTCAATTCCGATGATGCTGTAAATGACGAATTGAATCTTCAGCCGATTATCGAGTTCACTGATGATGACCCTCATTCAAATTTGCATATTGCAGATCCTTTCTTTGCGTTCTATTTGAGGTGGGCGGCAAAGGGGAAATTACTTTCAAAAAATGCTAACGGTATGCGTCCAGCCTAATGTAAGACGCTTGTAGTGTCCGCTGCTAGTCGGTACGAATTTCTGTTCGGCAACGGCTAAATTCTGTTGCCTATCGACCTGATCCCTGTTTTTAGGTCCGGGGGTTGTTAGAGTCATATTCGTGGTGCTGATGTGCGTTGGCACTGATGGAAGGACTGATTTTATATGGCTTCGGGGAAGCCTCATTCTGTGACGGCGATTGTGCGTTTGTTGGAACACGATGCCGAACTGACCCGCTCAAGGACTATCCACTGAGGAGGTCGCTGCCGACTTAGAGGTCTCGACTGCGACGTTGTACAACTGGCGTAAGCACTTTGGGCAAATGACTAGTGACGAGGTTGCTGAGTATGTGCAGACGAAAGACGAAATCGCTCGACTCAAACGGATTTTGGCTGATCAAGTGTTAGAAATCGACTCGCCGAAACTCATTGCGAAGGGAAAATTCTATGCCCGGACTCTCGCCACCGGGCTATCTATCATGTGATCGACACCCTGGGTTTTAGCGTGCGCCGCGCGTGCGCGATCCTTGGCATGTCCAGGACTGCATTTGCGCGCGATAGGGCCAAGGACACGCCCCGTGATCCTGATAAAGAACTTCGCGCCACGCTGCGGCGGTATCCGATTTGCGCATCCGTGTCACGGCTTCCGCCGAGCTCACGCTTACCTGGTTCATGATGTGGGAATGGAGATTAACCTCAAGAAGATCCAGCGCCTCTGGCGCGAGGAAGGCTTAACCCGTAAGACCCCACGTAAAGAAGTACGCCGTGGGATAACCACCACGCCCCAGGTGAAAGCCACGTGCCCGAATCATGTGTGGAGTATTGATTTCCAATACGGTGTGACCAGGGATGGTCACGCAGTCAAGATAGTGCCCATGTTCGATGAATTCACCCGTGTATCCCTCATCGACATGATCGAGCGCAGTGTCGACGCTGATGCTCTTGCCAAGGCGCTCAGCGCCCTTTTCGCCCTTCGTGGCACCCTCCGATAGTGGCCCAGAATTCATCTCCAAACGCCTGCAACGATAGTGCGGCACGCGTATTGGCGTGGCATGCTCCCTCCAGGTACGCCCTGGAACAACGGGTATCTCGAATCATTTAACAACTACCGCAGAAGGGAGCGCCTACGGCGCAACGACATTGCTAACCTCATACAAGCGCGGCAAACCACCAACACCTCCACTCATCACTGGGCTACCTCACCCCAACCGAGTACGCTGAACACTGGAAAACAACCCACACACTCTAACAACACCCGGCACTAAAAACGGGAACCCCTTAATCTGTTACCCCGGACCTGCGTGAATAGTCCGGACGCAACAATAGCTGCGCATAAGCTAAGAAAATTCCGAGAAAATGATGGATTTGTGTTGAGTTGGCACACTTTTGGAGAAGTTTTCTTAGTGTGGGTTCATGATCAGACTGCGCGCCACACTTGATCAAGATCAGCGGGGAACCGTGGTTGACATGATGTATCCGCTGCCCGTTGAGGCTAAGCCTCCACCTCCTCGCGGCTCAACGAGTCCATCGACGCCGAGTCTACTCCAGCGATTGCTTGGCATAGTGTTTATTAGCGCAGTCCTCATCTGGATGCTCCCTCTCATGGGCTTCATTCTCCTGCTTAACTTCCCCGATCAGGCCCACGTGGACGCTTGGCTGTTAAACCATTCCAACCACTTTAAAGAGCAAAGAGACGCATCGTTCTCTGCACTCCTTGCAATCCCCAGCGTACTTCTCGCCCTCTACGGAGCATTGCTCGCCATCCCCGCAAGCAATCTTCCCTCTACGGCCTCACGGGACGGCTCACAAATGTTGGCGGAAATTCAAGATAATCACCAAAGGGTTAAGCAAAGAGAAGCTGTCATATTTGCCGCGTGGCTAGTCTCCTTGACTCTCGTGATCTACCACTTTGTTGGAGTCATCGGAAGCGCAGCTCTTATCCGCCACTACGAGTGGTACATGCCAGCATCGTTCATACGCGAGATCAAGAAATTCGCCTACGTTTCATGGATCCATCCCAACTACCTCTTGGCCCAATTGGTGCTCTTCATCATCATCCTCATCACGATGGTGGAAGTCGCCGTTCCGCTAAGCGACAAACTCGGGGGAGAACTCAAACGGCTCCAACGGCTAAGAAAGCTCCTGGCAGTAATGGTTCAGCTCCGAATGCCGCCCTCGCCCGCTGGCGTGTGGGTAAGCTGTGCTGTCATAGGTGTCAACCTGAGCGCTGCTATCAGCCTCGTATGGATGAGCAACTCCGTTAAGGTGCTGGTCTATACAATACTCGTGTGGATCGTGGCGTTCGTGCAGTATGTCCTTTCCCTCAGCGGAGGCACTCAAATAGACGCCGAAATGAAGATCCTGCGATGGACAGTGACTGCGGCCCTTCTCTTGCCGACTCTTGGTATGATCGAGAAACTCGTCGACATTTCCCAGCGAATAAGCGCTGCACACCTCATTGCTCTCACATCTTTCATCGGACTTTTCATCGGCACCTCGGTCATACTGGGGGCAGTACGACCACATATTCGCAAGTGGGACTTCGCTTGGGAACGCAGATGGCGATTCCACACGACCCTGCGCAGGTACTGTAGTGAACGAGAAGGCCTCGTTCGCTACTTGACCAGAGCAGACGATGCTCTGGTCCTCACACTTGTGACAGCGCAGGCAGAACTTGAAAAAGAGCAGCCAACCTACGCCTCCGACTACAGACTCCTATTGAACAAAGCCGTTCAATGAACTCCGATGCGCTCACGCACCTCGTCCATCAACTCCATGACGGCCAGGGTGTCCGCCCAGGGCATCACCGCAGACTCCAGCGCCCCCGCCGCAACGCAGCGGGCGACCTCAGCGGCCTCGTACTGGAAGCCGCCCGGCACCGTCGCATCCCAGGTGACGGTGTCGCCGTCAGGATTCTCGCCACCGAAGGTGCGCAGCTGAAGCACGCCGGGACGGTAGAACTGCAGCGGCAACTCCAACGCGCCGCGCTCGCACACGACCTCAGCGGCCGTAGCGGAGCGGCCACTAAAGTTCGAACGTGCCACGGCCAGAGCCTCGCCCGCACGAAGGACAGCAACATTAGCCAGGTCCACGCCCGCATCCGTCAACACACCATCAGCTGACACCAGGCGAGCATCAGGCGCGATGCTCTGAATAAAGGACAGGGAATACACGCCCAAGTCCAACAGGGCGCCGCCGCCAAGCTCAGGATCAGTCAAACGCGGAACATGCCACAGGTACTGGCCGTGATCAGCCTGCGCAGACACGATCTGCCCCAAGCCCCCATTGGCCAGCACCTGACGCAGCACCCGCTGGTGGGGCAGGTGGCGAGTCCACATTGCCTCCATGACGAACACTCCACGCTCACGCGCGGCATCAAAGATACGCCGCGCCTGCGCGGCATTCATCGTGAAAGCCTTCTCCACCAGCACGGGCTTACCAGCCTCAATCGCCAGCAGCGCATGCTCAGCGTGCATGGGGTGAATGGTGGCGACATACACGGCATCCACCTGCGGGTCAGCAACCAGCTGCTCGTAGGAATCATGGACGCGCTCAATGCCATACTCCTGCGCGAAAGCCTGCGCGCGCTCCTGATCGCGGGCGGCAACTGCCACCACACGCCCCGAAGAATAGGCCGGCACATCACGAGCGAAAGTCCGAGCGATACCGCCAGCGCCGATGATGCCCCACCTCAAGGCAGGAGCCTCCATCGGGTCAGGCAGCTCAACACCGCGAGCAAAATGAGAAAGAGGTTCAGGCAGCGGCGCCAGTGCCGCATGCGGATTCACAAAATCAGCCATAGAAGAATCATGGCACGAAAGAGCTGAACACGTTCACTGACCGTACTTATACGGGTGCGTAATCCCCAATGCCAGCGCCGGATGAGCCTCCAACAAAGGCTCCACCGTCGAGCCCAGCCAATCCTCACAACACCCCAGTTGGCGCAGCAGCACAGAGATCACCAGCAAATGCTCATACACCGAATGCGCCACAAAAACACGGTATCGGCTGGCAGCATGAAGATCCTCGCCGGCAAGCTCAGGGGAGCGCGTGCACGTGTGATTCCACAGGCGTGCCAGATGAGCCCCACGATTACGCAAGTACACCAGCGCCCGCACCTGCGACTTCAGGTAGCCGCGCGGCGTGCCTAGGGCATCTTCCAAGGACTCTGACACGCCCGACCCGTAGGCCTGCTCAATACAGCGCGCCAGCGTCCCAAAGGTCAACGTGTCCACCGTCTCGGCAATGAGGAAACGCTGCCACGTGCGATCCGACCAATCCTCCTCGAGAGCTTGACGCCGCCGACTGACAATATGGGGCTCCTTCGAGCGCGCCAGGTCGTTCATAATCGCAGGCCAGGGCATGCGCACCTCGGCGGGGGAGCGGTTAGGGGCGCCATCCTCAGCGGCCTCAGGCACCAGCAGGCGCGGGCTGCCCGAGACAGCCTCAAAATGCAGGGCGAATTGGGCGCGCAAACCCACCTCAGCCCGGCGCAATCCCGCCATCATCGCTTCAGAAAGATCCCTCTCGGCCTCGTAGAGACTGCGGATCTCCTCAAAGCGGGCGCCCTCATCGAAAGGTTGCGGTCCCTTCATGGGGGTGGGGTCGGTCCAGTAACGCGCGTAGTGGTCGAAACGACGCACGCCAATCATCGCGAGGAAACTCATGGCTTCAGCCCAGTCGCCGATGTGGAGGCCTCGCTCGGCGAGCTCCTCGCAGTGCGCAGCAAGCAGAGCCCTCACCTTGTCGTGCGCCATGGTGCCCTCCTCGCTGCGATGTGAGTGCGACTGATAACCACGGTGAGCCTAACACGCTGGCCATGAAGAAAAGGCGGATACGTCAATCCCCTCCCACCGTCACCCTGGGCGGAGCCCGAAGGGAGACAGAGAGAGGGGAGTGGTAGAGCCAACGCGATCGGCGGACTGTGACGCCAACACACCAGAGTTGGGGTTGAGGCGTGTCAGCGTCGAGAAGCGTCAGCGCTTAGGGCGGTGCTCCCCACGCGACCCGCCGAAGCGACGATCCGAATGACCACCGCGGCTGCCACCACCGTAACGGCTATCGCGGCCATACCCTGCCTGCTTGGAGTGCGAGGCGTGCGAGCCTTGGCTGGAGCGACCGTGGAACTCACGGCCACCGCGTTCACGTCCGCCCTCACGCCAGCCGTCGCGGCCACTGCGGTCGCCGTAACGCTCATCCTGGCGGTCGCCTCGGAAACGGTCTCGGCCATCATGGCTCGCCCAGTCGCGGCCACCATCACGACGACCGTAGTCACGCTCGCGACGCTCACCGCGATCGAAACCGCGATCACGATCGCGTCCACCGCGCTCAAAACGAGGGCGCTCCCCACGGTCGCCTCGTCCGTCGCGCTCTCCACGGCCAAAGTCATCACGTCCACGCTCGCCGCGCGGACGATCGAAACTGCGGTCTCGGTCCTGGAAACGATTCTCACGCTCACCATCGCGCTGCCCGCGAGAGGGGGCACCCTGATCCTCACGAATACGCAGAGGGCGGCCTTGCACGTGAGCCTTGCCGATACGCGCCATGGTCTGGTCGTCCATATCGGCGGCGATTTCCACCAAAGAGAAGGTCGGGAAGATTTCGATACGACCCAGGTCCTTACCGGCGATGCCGCCCTCGCCGGTGATCGCACCCACGATCGCGCCGGGCTTCACGCCGTCCTTCTTGCCGACCTCCACGCGGAAGCGGCGTCCGAAAGCGCCCGAAGGACGAGGGCGACGCCCCTTGTCCCCCTTGCCACGATCAGCGCGCTCGCCCTTATCGCGGCCACCTTCAAAGACGGCGCCAACAAATTCGCCATTCTCGTCGAGCTTTTCCTCGCGGCGGGTCTTGCCCTCACCGCGGCGGTCCTTCTCGATGCGGAGAGCCGGGCCCTCATCGCCGACGGCGTTGGCCATCAGCGCCGCTGCAATGTCGAGCAAGCTCATGGCTGCGGGCACAGCGGGAGCTTCTTCCCCATTTTCGGTGGCTTCAAGGGCTGCGAGCTCGGCTTCTTCGTGAGCGGCCTGCGACGCGGCAACGACCTCGGACAGGAGGTTCTTGTACAGGTCCAGGCGGCCACGCTCCACGCGAGCGGCCAGGCCCTCAAGAATGCGACGGGAGCGGAACTCCGACACCGCTGCTGGCGTAGGAATCTGCACCTCGATCATGGGCGTGCCCGTGAGCTTTTCTATGCGGCGCAGACGGCCAGACTCACGCGGAGTAAAGAAGGTCAGCGCCAGGCCCTCTCGGCCAGCGCGGCCCGTGCGGCCAATGCGGTGCACATAGGCTTCCGGCTCGCGCGGAACGTCAAAGTTCACCACCAGGCCAATGCGTTCAACATCCAGGCCACGGGCGGCCACGTCGGTGGCGACCAGCACGTCCAGGCTGCCGTTGCGCAGGCGCTGGACCAGGCGCTCACGCTCAGTTTGCGCGACGTCGCCGGAAATACCAGCTGCACGGAAGCCTCGCGAGGCCATCTCAATGGAGATCTCCTCAACGTCCATACGCGTGCGGACGAAAACAATGGCGGCGTCAGCGGCGCGGGTGGCCAGGACGCGGCCCAGGGCACCGATCTTGTGCTTGTAGGGCACCACGGCATAGGTCTGGGTAATGGTATCGACGGTAGAGGAGGCGGCCGTGACTTCGATCTTGACCGGATCAGTCAGGTGGGTGGCAGCGATCTTCTCAATCGCGGGAGGCATCGTGGCCGAGAAGAGCGCAGTGCGACGCTCGGCGGGGACGGAGGCCGTAATGGTCTCAACGTCTTCAGCAAAGCCCATGCGCAGCATCTCATCGGCCTCATCGAGGACGAACATACGCCCCTGGGACAGGTCCAGCGCGCCCTTCTCAATCAGGTCAATGACGCGGCCAGGCGTGCCGACCACGACCTGCGCACCCTTCTTCAGGGCATTGATCTGCGGGCCATAGGCAGAACCGCCATACACGGGGACAATCTCCACACCGCGGGAGAGGTCAGCGAAGTTTTCCAGCGCCTGAGCGGACTGCATCGCCAATTCGCGCGTGGGGGCCAGGATCAGTGCCTGCACGTACTTGTGACCAGCGTTAATGTCAGCCAGCAGCGGCAGGCCGAAAGCGGCGGTCTTGCCCGTGCCCGTCTGGGCGATACCCACAACGTCGCGGCCTTCGAGCAGCGCGGGGATGGAGGCAGCCTGGATGGGGGTGGGGGTGACGAAGCCGAGTTGGGTGACGGCGTCGAGGATGCGGGTGGGTAGGCCAAGGTCGGCGAAGGTTACGCTGGACGAGGCCGAGGCGTCGTCCTCTTCGGCGTCGTCGTCTTCGGTGTCGTCGTCGAGGTCCTCGTCATCCTCGTCAGTGTGATCGTCAGCGTCATTGTCTTCGTCGAAGTCGTCGCCGTCTTCGTCAAAGTCGTCATCGTCAGCCTCGTCGGTCTCGTCTTCTTCCTCAGCGGAGGGAAGAACATCCTCGTCGACCTCGCCGACGATCTCAGCGGCGTCCTCAACAGCGATATCGGAGTGGTCCTCGCCGACGAACTCGACCTCGACATTGAGCATGTCAATGTCTTCGGGCTCAAGGAACAGGGGAGAGGAGAATTGATGGGTGTCAGCAGACATGGGCACAGTCATCTTTCGTGGCTGGCCAGCGCGCAGCACAATACACCCACTACACACAAACCGTAGGGGAGTTGCTGGGCTGGAAATGTGGAGTCGAAACCGGGGCTCGTGCCACGGCTGGGTCTATGGAGACCTTCAGCGCGGCCTCAACTCACCAACAACACTCACCGGTCACTTCCTGCCGGTCACCATCACTGTGGGGCTGCGCCTCATCGCCCCATAACCCTACCCGCAAATGCGCAGAAAACCACGACTAGGCGCCGGTGACATCCCTCACCGGCATCCGGCCACGCAGCGCATAAAACACGCCAATCAACGCCGAAATGACAGCAAGGACGACTGCCGGAGCATATGTCCAGGAAATATCACCAGCAATAGGCAGATGTGACCACGCAAAAAGAACCACCGACGTCACAGCAAGCTGCAAAGCCGACCCAGCCGCGTCAGCAACCTGCAACCAGGACGACACCTTCCCGTGCTTATGTTGAGGTGTCACGCTCAGGGCAAGCACCGAGATCGTCGAATGGGCAAAACCCGCTCCGCCGCTCATCAGCAGCGCACCCACCGCTCCCACCGCCACCGGCGTGTGGGATGAGGTCAGCAGGGCGATACAGGAAAGACCAACGGCCATGAGGATCGCGCCAGCCAGCGGCAGAAGCTCGCGTGTCTTCGGCGCATGAATCCTGGCCTGGATAGCTGCCGTCATTGACCATCCCACCGTCCCTAAGGTCACGACAAGGGCAGCCTCCTTCGCCGCCCACCCGTGGACCTCCACCAAAAGCAGAGGAAGAAACGCGGTCCCACCCATGAACGCCGCCATGATGAACAGACGCACACCAATGATCGACGGCAAGCCGGCGCGTGCACGGAAAATCCCCCGCGGCAGCAGTCGCGGCAGGGCATAGATGGAAAACGCCAGGCCAACGCAGGCCAAGACCAGCATAGGCAGGCCAGAAAGCGCACCAGAAAGCTGTAGGGCGAAGACGCCGACACCGCCGGCCAGGGCCAACAACGTCAGGGTCTTTAACGACAGGGCGCCTGCAGCGGTGGCCTCGTGAGAAGGCGGAGGGATCTGACGCAGGAGCGGCAGTAGCGGGAAAACATTGATGAGAGCAATAGCGGGCACAGCACCAAAGACGATGCGCCAACCGAAAGCATCAGCCACCCACCCGGCAATCGCCGGGCCAATGAGAGCCGGAACCAGCCACGCCAAAGAAAACGCAGCGAAAAAGCTCGGGCGGTGCTCCTCGGAAGCGATTGCGCCGATCAGAACATACAGGGGCACGATCAGCAGCCCCATGCCCAGGCCCTGCAGCAGGCGGCCCACCACGAATACCGCAACATGAGGCGCGATAGCGCACAGCACTAAGCCCACATTGAAGGCCACGATCCCCGCCCACAGAACCGGGCGAGCACCTCGTGAATCCGACAACGAACCCGCGATCACCACCGCAAACAACTGAGCGGTCAGCGCCGCCCCCGACGCCACCGAAAACCACGTCTGCGCACCCAAGTCCGCGACCACGCGCGGCATAATCGTCGTCGTTGCCAGCGACTCGAAAGCGCCAAGCGTAATTAACGCCACCGACCCGATCATGAGCGTGATCTCCTGAGGCGACCAGCGCGTCCGCGCCACCTGCGCGGCCGCCTCGCCAACAGCGTCGCGCTCCGCCGCCGGTGAAGAGGCGGACAAAGCGTGCGCTTCCTCAGGCGAGGCGGCAGAAGGTGAAGGTGGCGAAGACGTCATGGGAAGGATCGTCTCATGTGCTGGGGGAGGGGCGCAAAGGGCGTAGAATATCCACTGCCGCCGCCCGTCTCGCGGATGGTAACTACGAAAGGAATAACTGTGCTGCGCACTCACAACATCGACACCCTTGGCCTGGACAAAGTCGGCCAAACCGTCACCCTCGCCGGCTGGGTAGACCGCCGCCGTGACCACGGTGGTGTCGCATTCGTGGATCTGCGCGACGCCTCCGGCATCGTCCAGGTGGTCGTCCGCGACGAATCCGTTGCCCACGAGCTCCGCTCCGAGTACGTCCTCCAGGTCACCGGCGAGGTCTGTGCCCGTCCCGAAGGCAACGAAAACCCCAATCTTTCCACCGGCACCATTGAGATCATGGGTGACGACATCACCATCCTCAACACCGCAGCACCCCTACCGTTCCAGGTATCCGCACACGCCGAAGACTCCGGCAACGTCGGCGAGGAAACCCGCCTCAAGTACCGCTTCCTGGATCTGCGCCGCGCCTCCATGCAACACGCCATGCGCCTACGCTCCAAGGTCTCCCAAGCGGCGCGCCGCGTCCTGGACTCCCACGACTTCGTTGAGGTGGAGACCCCGACCCTCACCCGCTCCACCCCCGAAGGCGCCCGCGACTTCCTCGTGCCGGCCCGCCTGTCGCCCGGCTCCTGGTACGCCCTGCCCCAGTCGCCCCAGCTCTTCAAGCAGCTCCTCATGGTGGGTGGCATGGAACGCTACTACCAGATCGCCCGCTGCTACCGCGACGAGGACTTCCGCGCCGACCGCCAGCCTGAGTTCACTCAGCTCGATATTGAGATGAGCTTCGTCGAGCAAGATGACGTCATCGCTGTTGCCGAAGACATCCTCAAGAACGTGTGGGCGCTGATTGGCGTTGACCTGCCCACCCCGCTGCCTCGCATGCCCTTCAAGGAGGCCATGGAGCGCTACGGTTCGGACAAGCCCGACCTGCGTTTTTGCCTGGAGCTGGTGGACCTCACCGAATACTTCAAGGACACTTCCTTCCGCGTGTTCCAAAACGAGTACGTCGGCGCTGTTGTCATGCCCGGCGGTGCTTCCCAGCCGCGCCGTACCTTCGACAAGTGGCAGGAATGGGCCAAGGCGCGCGGCGCGAAGGGCCTGGCCTACGTCACCATTGGCGAGGACGGCACCCTGGGTGGCCCCGTTGCCAAGAACCTCACCGACGCTGAGCGTGAGGGCATGGCTGCCGCAACCGGCGCGAACCCCGGCGACTGCATCTTCTTCGGCGCGGGCAAGGCTGATCCCACCCGTGAGCTTCTGGGCGCCGTGCGCCTGGAGGTGGGCAAGCGTTGTGACTTGATTGATCCTGACGCGTGGGCCTTCACCTGGGTGGTTGACGCACCCCTGTTCAAGCCCACCGGCGCTGCCGAGGCTGACGGTGACGTGGCCCTGGGCAACTCCGCCTGGACGGCCGTGCACCACGCCTTCACCTCGCCCAAGCCCGAATGGCTGGATCGTTTCGACGAGGACCCGGGCAACGCCTTGGCCTACGCCTACGACATTGTCTGCAATGGCAATGAGATCGGCGGCGGCTCGATCCGTATCCACCGCCGTGACGTGCAAGAGCGCGTGTTCAAGGTGATGGGTATTGGTGAGGAAGAGGCTCAGGAGAAGTTCGGCTTCCTGCTGGACGCTTTCAAGTTCGGCGCTCCCCCTCACGGTGGCCTGGCCTTCGGTTGGGACCGCATCGTATCCCTGCTGACCAAGGCTGAGTCCATCCGCGACGTCATCGCCTTCCCCAAGTCCGGCGGCGGCTACGACCCGCTGACCGAGGCCCCGGCCCCCATCACGCCCGAGCAGCGTAAGGAAGCCGGCGTGGACGCTACGCCGAAGAAGCGTGGCGAAGAGGCAGAGGCAGAAAAGGCTGAGGGCGACAAAGCCGAAGCTGGCGAGGCTGCTGCTGAGTGAGCGTTGAACTTGGCGGAGCGGCTATCGCGCTCCGCCAAGGAGTGATTGTCAATCGCTGAGCAGGGCTGAGAGGGGCCGCGCGGGAAACATTCCCGCGCGGCCCTTTGTTTTGCAGGCGTCCTGAAGATCAGTTGCTTAGTTCGTGTCGTTTCCGTCTGCTTCTCCTAGGAGACGACGCGCATCGTCTTCTCGTCCTGCTTTCATGTAGGCGTAGGCGAGGTTGTTACGATTAGCGAGCGTGGTGGGGTGTATTGGGCCTAAAACCTCCTCGCATTGGGCAAGAGTGTCTTCGAGCAGAACGATCGCCTCATCAAAGCGCCCCACCGACACGTAGGCGTGGGCGAGGTTGTTACGACTCATGAGCGTGGTGGGGTGTATTGGACTCAAAACCTCCTCGCGCTGGGCAAGAGTCTCTTCATGCAACGGGAT
>NZ_CAHJXR010000003.1 GCF_903645355.1 Schaalia sp. Marseille-Q2122
GTGGAGTAGGCGGCGATGCCGGCAACGACGAAGCCGAGGATCACGGAGGCTGTGATTGCGAGGATGGTGACGATATTGCGGTCTGACGAGGGCGCCGCCGGCGGCAGGGGCGCTTGGGGCTGTGAGGTTTGGGGGTGTGGCAGCCCAGGTTGGGGCATGGGAGCCAGGGTGCTGGGAGGCTGGGTGTTGGGAGGCTGGGGAGAGTGGGGCTGAGGCATCTGGGGCTGCGCGGAATCAGCGGATGCGGGCGTGCCCTGTGGGCTATCTGGATTCAAGCTCATTTCATCAGACTACTGAACAAGTGTGTCTGCCGCTGCGGGTTGAGGCGATGCTTTGCTTGCGCCTGATAGGCTCGATGCATGTCGAAAGCTGTTTCATTTACCGAAGGAAGGGCCGTTCGCTACCCGGCGCCTGACGTCGCTCGCGGATTCATGCTGATCCTGATCGCCCTTGCAAACGTTGGCGTGTGGGCTAAGGCTCTGTCTGTTCACATTCAAAGTACGCAGCTTGACGCGATTTTTACCGTGCTCCGAGTGGGCCTTGTCAGCCAGCGCGCTTACCCGCTGTTTGCCATGCTTTTCGGTTTTGGGCTGATGACCATGGTCATTCGCCGTAAAGCGAACTACATGAGTAAGGCTCGGGCCTCCATGGGGGCCTTGGATCCTGCCACAACTCCTCGGGAGTTCATGGATGCCCAGGAGCAGTCCTTCCTGCAGGCCTCGCTGGTGGATGCCCGCCACTTGCTGCGCCGTCGCGGCTGGTGGATGCTGCTCTTTGGCCTCGTTCACGGCCTGATTTTCCCCGGCGATATTATCGGCACCTACGCCCTGGTGGCCTTGATTTTTGCGGGAATGATCGTGCATGAACGCTACCGCGGCATGATGATCATTGGCGCATTCCCGCTGCTGCTGGGCTTGATGGGCGCTGCTTTCGCTCCGTATAAGGAGGGTGGGAAGGGCCTTGATGACCTCATCTCCTTGACTTACTGGCCATGGGATCTGCTGCGTAATTTTGGTCTGTGGTTCGTCTCCACCGCTGCGAGCAACCTGTTCACTCCGATTATTTTGTCGGTTGGTTTTGGTGCGTTCTTGGCGACGACCGACATCATTACTCACCCGGAGCGTCATCGTCGCCTGCTGGTGACCAGTGCCGTGCTTGGCTTGAGTGCCGCATTCTTGCTGGGGTTGCCCGGCGGCCTGTATATGGCTGAGCTGGTTGACTGGGAAGCCTCGTGGTGGATGTATGTGTTGACCGGCATTGGTGGCCCGATTGGCGCGTGGGGGTGGCTGAGCCTGCTGACCCTCTTTGCCGGTCCCGCTCCGACGACGGGTGAACTACGAGGCGTCCGCTGGGTTCTTTCCGCTGTTGGCCGCCGTTCGATGACCGCTTACCTGCTGCAGAGCCTGAGTTTCTTGGCGATCTTCCTCGTGGCGAATGCGCTGGAGTGGCCGGTGTCAGAAACGGCGACGGTGTTCTTCGCGTGGGCGACGTGGCTGATGATTGCGGCCCTGTGTGTGGCTTTGGAGTTTGCGGGCAAGCGCGGGCCCTTTGAGGTGCTGCTGCGTAGTGCGGTGACGTCAACGGGTAAGCCGGTTCCGGTTCCTCCGGTGCTGTTGCCTCCGGGTGTTCCGGGCGTGCAGGGGATGCCGATGGCTACTGGGGCGCCCTACCCTGGCGCGACTGCCGGTTATCCTGGCCAATCTGCTGGGTATCCTGGCCAGCCTGCGGGCTACCCGGGTGCTGCTGTGCCCAGCGTCCCCGATGCTCAGCCGGGCTATGCTGCGTCGACTGGTACGTTGCCGCCTCCTCAAAACGGCCAGCCTGCACAGAACGGCCAGCCTGCACAGCCCCCAATGCAGCGTGTGCCGGTGATTCCTCGCCCCTATCCTCAGCCGGGTCAGGAAGCCCCCAATGGCGCCTATCCGATGACGCCTCTTATGGGTGAGCAGATGCCGGTGCAGCCTCCTCAGCAGCCCGGCTCTCAACCTACCCCGGATCTTCCCTCCTCGCCTGCCGAGGGGAATCCCCCGACCAACCCCAATGAGGATGGTCGGGGCACCTGGGCTCAGCCCTTGTAATCTCTGAGAAGGGTGACAGTCCTTTTAGTCGCACCTGGTGGTAAAAAACCGCCGCTTTTACGGCCAATTATTACCACCAGGTGCGACTAAAATTTTCGCCTAAGCGCGGTCGCGCTCCGTCGCAGCGACCACCTTGCGCAGCAGTGTCTCCAGCGGACCGCGTTTACCAGCCTTCTCCATCGCCACGCATGCAGCCGCGATGACCGCCCACACCAGCCAGGCGATCAGCACATTGAGGCTTTCTGACATGGGAACCGAGGTGTGTTGAAGGAGCGCGAACAGCAGGCAGAACACGACACTTTGGGCGATGTAGGCAGTCATGGAACGGCGGCCAACAGCGGAAAGAACCCAGCGGACCCCTCGTAAATCGCCGCGAACGGGCGCTGGACCCGTCAGGAGGGCAATGAGAGCAAGCCACCCCCATCCGCCCGCTACACCTCCCAGCATGGACAGGCAGTACATCCACCATGAGGGGGTGCGAGGCCAACACCGGTGAGCGCTCCTACTTGAGCAAGACCTTGGGGGAAGCCGCTGAGCATCGCCAGCCCTAGACCCGCAATCGCACTGAGCGTGAGCAGTTTCCGGTGCCTCTCGGGGTGGGTAATAACGTCCGTGGCGGCCAGGTAGGTGCCAATGCTGGTGGCCATGACAACGGCGGTGAATACGAGACCCGCGAAGGTCGTGACCACCCAGCCGCTGGCATTGGACAGCAGTGCGGCCCAGGTGCCCTCCAGAGTGCGGAAGGGTGGGGTGCCATCGTTGGCAATAAACACCCGCAAGGAAGCGGCCGCAATCGAGATGATGAAGAAGGGCGTGGCGATGGCGAGCATTGCCCGGTGTTTGCCGCGAGAGATGAGGCCAGCGAAGGTCAGGGCCAGGATGCCGTAGGTGCCAATGACTTCAGTGGGGAAGATGAGCCCATGTGCGAAGCCGAAGGGCAGCATCCACCAGCCGCGTCGGCGTAGGAGCCTGCGGGCGTCGGCTTGCGCTGCCTGTGTTGCTGTCTGCGGCTCCTCGGGTGTGTTGCGAAGGGTGTGCGTGCTTCTGCGCTGGGCCATGATGGCGAGCCCGAACCCGAAGAGCATGGCAAAAAGGGGGTAGGCGCGCACATCTACGAGGCCCACGCGCAGCACGGTGAAGACGGTGTCGAGGCGTGAGGGGGTGGCCTGGGCGGGCATGAGTTGAGCCCAGAGGCCAACGTGGGCCAGGGAGATGAGGATGAGCATGAAGCCGCGCGCGACATCGGGAGCTGGGTAACGGATGGTGTTTCCGCCGGTGAATGACAGAGGGCTGGCCATAAAACGAGGTTAACACCGTGGGAAATCGGTTGTAGGGCCCGGGGAGCGTTGGGAGGCTACTGCGTGCGCTGCTCGAAGCGCTGGAGATTTTTACTCGCACCTGGTGGTAAAAAACGGCGCTAAAAAGGCCCGATTCGTGCCACCAGGTGCGAGCAAAATCCAGTCCACGGGGTGAGCGCCCTGTGCTGGGCGACACAGCGCTTCCCCTGGAAAAGCAAAGTTGAGTGGAGTAGGCTCAACTTTGTTGGTGGGGCTGCCACAAAAGCGCAGACGCCCACATCACATCACCGTAGAAACCTGTCTGACCTGCGCAGTATGTCGTTACCCGGCCTCGAACAGCATCAGCACCCAGGCCCCAACAACCTCAAAGGAGGCACCGTGACCCAAGAATTCACCACGAAATCTCAAGAAGCCATCTCGACTGCCCTCCAGAACGCAGCCGCAGCCGGCAACCCCCAGGTGGACACCCTCCACCTGCTCCAAGCACTCCTCGAACAAGAAGGCGGCATCGCCCTCTCCCTGCTCTCAGCCGTCGGAGCCGACCGCGCCATCATCGGCGCGCGCGCCCGAAACGGCGTCGCCGCCCTGCCTCGTATGACAGGAGGCGCAAGCGCAGCCCAACCCCAAACCTCCCGCGCCCTGCTGGAGGTCGTCAATAACGCCCAAGAACTGGCCAAGGAAGGCGGCGACCAGTACGTCTCCACCGAGCACCTGCTCATCGCCCTGGCCAACACGCCATCCGACGCCCAGCGCATTCTCACCGAAGCTGGCGCCACCGCCGACGCCCTCCGTCAAGCCCTGGCCCAGCTCCGCCCCGACCCCATCACCACCGCAAACCCGGAGGGCACCTTCGAAGCACTCACCCAATACGGCCGCGACCTCACCGAGGTCGCCCGCCAAGGCAAACTCGACCCCGTGATCGGCCGCGACACCGAAATCCGCCGCGTCATCCAAGTCCTCTCGCGCCGCACCAAGAACAACCCCGTGCTCATCGGTGAACCCGGCGTCGGTAAGACCGCCGTCGTTGAGGGCCTGGCCCAGCGCATTGTCGCAGGCGACGTCCCCGACTCCCTGCGCGACAAGACACTCATCGCCTTGGACTTGACGGCTATGGTCGCCGGGGCGAAGTATCGCGGCGAATTTGAGGAGCGCCTCAAGGCCGTGCTGGCCGAGATTGAACGCTCCGACGGGCAGATCATCACCTTCATCGACGAGCTGCACACCGTCGTCGGCGCAGGCGCGGGTTCGGAAGGGGCAATGGATGCGGGCAATATGCTCAAGCCCATGCTGGCCCGCGGTGAACTGCGCATGGTGGGCGCGACCACCCTGGACGAGTACCGCGAGAACATCGAAAAAGACCCCGCCCTGGAGCGTCGCTTCCAGCAGGTCTTCGTCGGTGAGCCCTCGGTGGAAGACACCGTGGCGATCCTGCGCGGTATCGCCCCCAAGTACGAGGCCCACCACAAGGTGACGATCTCGGACGGTGCGCTCGTTGCCGCCGCGCAGCTCTCGGACCGCTACATTACGGGCCGTCAGCTGCCCGATAAGGCCATTGACCTGATTGACGAGGCCGCCTCCCGCCTGCGCATGGAGCTTGACTCCAGCCCGGTGGAACTGGATGCCCTGCAGCGTCAGGTGGACCGCCTGCGGATGGAGGAGTCCTACCTCGCCGAGTCTGACCCCGAGCGCCTGGATGAAGCCACGCAGGATCGTCTGGCGAAGCTGCGCGCTGACCTGGCCGATAAGAACGAGGAGCTGACCGCGCTCACCTCGCGCTGGGAGGCGGAAAAGGCTGGCCACAACCGCGTGGGTGATCTGCGCGTGCAGCTTGATGAGTTGCGCACCCAGTTGGAACTCGCCGTGCGCGAGAACCGTTGGGAGGATGCGGGCCGCCTCCAAAACGGGGCGATCCCCGAGGTGGAAGCCCAGATCGCGCAGGCCGAGGCTGACGCCGCAGCCGCCGAGGCTGACGCCGCCGATCCGCTGATCGCCGAGAAGGTGGGCCCTACGGAGATCGCCGAGGTCGTTGAGGCGTGGACGGGGATTCCCACCGGGCGTCTGCTCCAGGGGGAGAGCGAAAAGTTGCTCCACATGGAGGAGGTCATCGGCGGGCGCCTCGTCGGCCAGAAGAAGGCTGTGCGCGCGGTGTCGGATGCAGTGCGACGTGCTCGCGCCGGCATTTCCGATCCTGACCGGCCCACCGGCTCCTTCCTCTTCCTGGGCCCCACGGGCGTGGGCAAGACGGAGCTGGCCAAGGCGCTGGCAGAGTTCCTCTTCGATGATGAGCGCGCGATAGTGCGTGTCGACATGAGCGAGTACTCCGAGAAGCACTCGGTGGCCCGCCTGGTGGGTGCGCCTCCGGGGTATGTGGGCTATGAGCAGGGTGGTCAGTTGACCGAGGCCGTGCGCCGCCGCCCCTACTGCGTGGTGCTGCTTGACGAGGTTGAGAAGGCTGATCCTGAGGTCTTCGACATCCTGCTGCAGGTCCTTGACGACGGCCGCCTGACTGATGGTCAGGGCCGCACCGTGGACTTCCGCAATACGATCCTGATCCTCACCTCGAACCTGGGGTCGCAATTCCTGGTTGATCCGATGCTCAGTGAGGGGGAGCGTGAAGAATCCGTGATGGCGACGGTTCGTCGGGCGTTCAAGCCGGAGTTCCTCAACCGTCTGGATGAGACGCTGCTTTTCGAGGCGCTGTCGCGTGAGGATCTGGCTCATATTGTTGACCTGCAGGTGGCGGCGATGGCTGCGCGCCTGGTGGGTCGACGTATTGAGCTGAGCGTGACGGACGAGGCTCGTGAGTGGCTGGCTGAGGTTGGTTATGACCCGGCTTATGGTGCTCGCCCGCTGCGTCGCCTGGTTCAGCGGGAGATCGGTGACCGTCTGGCTGGCTTGATTCTGGCCGGAGAGGTCAAGGATGGTCAGAGCGTTGTTGTGGATCGTGCGGGTGAGGGGCTAATGGTGATCGCATCAGAGTCTGCGTCGTAGGTTCATCTCGATAGATGAGCGAATGGGATAGCACAAACGTGTGCTATCCCATTCCTTTTCTGGCATGATCAATACTGAGCATTTGGTTGGAATATGTGAAAAGCCTTGTGATCTCAGGAGTTCTGCAATGTTGCCGAACAAAAGCCATTAGTGAAGCAGGTAGTTAAGTAGTTCTAAAGGCTTGCCTGAAGGCTGTGTGAGGGGAGAGAATAGGTGACAACCAAAGTAAGTCTTGAAACAACCTCGCTAAGTGATTGTCTAACGTATAATGCGGCAGCATTGAGCTCTGGATGTGAAGGAAATGGAGAAACCATGCCTGAGGGGCGTCGATTAAAAGGGTCATACTCTGTTGGTCTGGCAACGCGAGAAGCCATCCTTAAGTCAGCGACTGAACTGATCGCTGAAGTCGGCTACCACGGCATCTCCCTGCGCGATCTCGCCCGCCACGTCGGTATTTCCCACCCGGCAGTTGTCTACCATTTCCCCAATAAAGAATCCCTCATTCGGGCTGTTGTTGTCCGATGGGAAGAAGCCTATGGCGCCATCGATGTTGCCATTGATCCGCAGACCGATGAGCTGGTTATTCACGGCCTCAAGATTGAGTCTTATAGTGAGCTGGCAATGTGCCTTATGCGTCTGACAAAACGCGAAGACGCGGACATCATGTTGGCCCTTTCAGCCGTCGTCGCCTGCGAAGCAACCGCTCAGGACCACCCCGCCCGCGACTACATTATTGCCCGCCGTGAGATCATCCTGGATTTCCTCACCGCGCAGGCTGAAAAGGCCCGCGAAGAAGGCTCTTTAGGTTTCGTCATCCCCGCAGATCGCCTCGCGGACATGATTCTCACCTACTGGCAGGGGACAGGGCTGCAATCTCGGTATATGGTGAATGGTGAGAGTGCGCTGGACACCATTGCGAAGTTCCTGGCGACCTGCATCGTTCAAATGAAGGTCACCCCAGATACCCTCGTAGAGCTCAGCGGACACGTCTCTGAAGAGATCGCTGACGTCTACGTGAGGGTGATGTACTTTGTTCGCCACATCATTGAATGACTTCCCCATTCCCTTCGAGCACGCCTACGCACTATTTACCCCCGATGAGACGCTGATCCGTGACGGAGCCCAGCGGCGCACCTATCCGCTGGCCTCGGTCAGCAAACTCTTCTCCGCCTACGGCGCGTTGATCGCCATTGACGGCGGCTACATCACCCTCGACACGCCAGCTGGCCCAGAGGGCGCTACCCTGCGCCACCTCCTCGCCCACGCCTCCGGCCTGCCCTACGAGTCGCGCGAGGCTCAAGTGGAGGTCGGCAAGCGCCGCATTTATTCCAACACCGGCTTTGAAATGTTGGCCGAGGCCGTCGCCGCCGCCACCGGCACCGCTTTTGACCAATGGGTAGCGCGGACCGTTTTTGAACCGTTGGGTCTGCATGACACGACCTTTGAAGGCTCCCCAGCCCACGGCATTACCTCCTCGGTTGCCGACCTGGTGATCTTCGGGCAGGAACTTCTCGCTCCGCGCCTGCTCACCCCGGCCATGTACATGGAGGCCATCACCCCTCACTTTGGGGAACTGGCTGGCGTCGTCCCCGGGTATGGACGCTACCGCCAATGTCTCTGGGGCCTGGGCATGGAAATCCACGGCGACAAAGACCCCCACTGGATGCCACGGGGAGCCTCACCCCAGGCCTTCGGACATTTTGGGGTGACTGGTTCCTTCCTGTGGGTTGATCCCATTGAGAAACTCGGCGCCGCCTTCCTCGGCACAGAACCCTTCGGCCCCTGGCACAAGGACAACTGGGCCAACTTCAACGACGCCCTCACCGCCGGGCGGTAAGTGCTGGGCTTGTCGGTACCGCGATCTTCCTGTTCGCCGGGAGCGCTTAGTTGACGTCCACAATCACCGGTACATGATCGGACGCGCCCTTGCCCTTACGCTCATTGCGGTCAATCTCCGCCGCGCGCACAGCCTCGGCCAACGAGGGGGAGGCGTAGACGAAGTCAATGCGCATGCCCTCATTCTTCGGGAAACGCAGCTTCTGATAATCCCAGTAGGTGTAGTTATCCACGCGCTCGCGAGTGACCTCCATCCAGCCATCCTCAGCGAAGGCGAAGAAAGCGGCGCGCTCAGCCTCGGACACGTGCGTGGCGCCCTCGAAAGCCGCCATATCCCACACATCATGGTCAAAGGGCGCAATATTCCAATCACCCACCAGAGCAATACGAGCGTTGGGATCAGCCTCCAGCCAGGTCCTTGCCTCGGCGCGCAAGGCGGCCAACCACTCCAACTTGTAGGGGTAATGCGGGTTATCCAACTCGCGCCCATTGGGCACATACAGGCTCCATACGGTGGTGCGCTGCCCGGCCTCGTCCTCCACGGTCACGCCCAAGGCGCGCGCTTCGACAACAGCGGGATCACCCCACGTGGGCTGAGCAGGGAACTCCTGGCGTACCTCCACAATCGGCAGACGGCTCGCCACCGCCACACCATTCCACTGATTCAAGCCATGAACGGCAACATGATACCCGGCTTCCTCAAAAGCCTGGGTGGGGAATTGGTCAGGCTTGCACTTGATCTCCTGCATAGCCAGCACATCCGTGCCCGAGCGCTCCAGGAAAGCAATAACCCGATCAACGCGGGTGCGAATGGAGTTAACGTTCCAGGTGGTAATCCTCATGGGCACTAGCCTACGGGAGGGCAGGCAGAGGTGGCGGTATGGAGGCACAAGGTGGGACTTCACACCAGCTTCGTACTGAACTTCGTACTAGTACGAAGTAGGTGTGAAGTTAGGTGTGAAGTTTCGATGAGTGAAGCCTACTGGTGTAACGCTGTTTCGGACTGCGTGCAGGTTCGGTTTGGCGGATCTTCTTCTCATCTAAGAGAGAGCTCAAAGCTTTTTGAACGGCACTACGCGAAACCGCTAACATTTCCGCAAGTTCTGCACTGCTTGCGCTTTCCTGATGTGTTAAAGCCTCTAGGACACGGTCGCGGACCGTTGCGTACTTCTCGCTCGGGGCGACAATGCGTCTGCGGAAAATAACCGTGAAGGTTGATGAGGAGTTAATGAACTCTGGGGGCGGCATAAGAGACTCGGCGAGTGCGGACTGCATGACTGCAATGCCTGTGCCGCGGTTTTCCGCTACGACTCCTCCACCCGGAAGGGGGACAGACTCCAGGATTGTTGCCAAGCGTTGGTTGCGGGTCGAACTAATGCCATCTTGTCCGAGAGTGCGAAGGGTGGTTGCCCCGTAAAGGCCGCCAGGATTCTTAATCTCAAGCCGGTCAATGTATAGGTTCATTTGAATGGCTGTGCCACGAGATGCTGGCGAGTAATCGCGATGCATGAGAGCGTTGGTGATCGCTTCGCGAACGGCAACAAGTGGGTAATCTGGCAGATTTTGACGGAAGGCGCCTTCAATGTACGCCGCGTTGCGCATATTGTGGCGCAGCTTTTCGACTGCGGCCTCTACTATTTCCGGTATTGAGCCATTAAAAGCCGTTGAGTCTGTGAGTCTGACCCCCTCTGTCACCGAGCCTTTTGATGTGCCTGGAAACTCGGCAAAGGTGACACATAGCCTCGGAAAAAACTCTTGGGGGTAGTCACCCAATGCCAAGAGAGAGGCAAGGGTCAGGTTGCCGCCCTTAGTTACCCGCAGTCTTTCGAAAGCGCGATCTTCTCCCTGGCTAAAAGTCCGTTGCCGAAGCGCACGCTGAGAGTCGATGAAAGCATTAAGGGCTTCGGCAGCAAGGTCATCAGTGCTGGTTTCGGGGACAACCTCTTCGTCCCAAAGAGGTTGTGTGCGTTCTTCGAGTAGGCGGTCGATTTCATATTTTTCAAGACGGACATCTCCGTCGCCGGTGCGTGTGTAGCTTCCGCTGTAGCGACCTCGTGTTTCGATGTAGCAAGGCTTATCTTCTGAGGGTAGGGCAGGGATTTCTGCGACGAGAACCAGGGAATCCTCGAAAGGTAAAACGTCGATCTGCGGGCGAACGTGGGGTGACATCTCGGCGCAGCGGGCCATAAGCGCATCCTGTGCTTTTTTGGCGTCAAAATCGGGGGTTGGAAGAAAGCCAGTTTGCTCGTCAAGGCCGACGAAGATGAACCCCCCTTCACTGTTGGAGAAGGCGCTAAGAGTCTCAAGAATTGACTTCCCGATACCGCTTTTCACCTCAATGAGCTGTGTATCTTTCCCGACAAGGCGTAGGTCGGCGATCGTGGCTGCCAAGGCTGCAGCATCCATGGGCCCATCCTTCCATCGAACTTCACACCAACTTAGTACATAGCTTAGTACTAGTGTGAAGCTGGTGTGAAGTTCAGTGTGAAGTTCTGCTGCGCCCGAGTGTGACTTCAGGGCGGATTTGTGGGTTTTGAGTGTTGAAAAGCCGCTGGATGCACATGCGGGAGCGTGGCTGCTGGAACGCCGGGGTAAAGGATGTTGGTGAAGCATCCCGTAGTGTGCTGTTGTGAAGGGAATGCTGGAATCGCAAGGAAGAATTGAACTTCATACCAACTTAGTACTGAGCTTCGTACTAGTACGAAGTAGGTGTGAAGTTCGTCTGCGCCCGCGTGTGACTTCAGGGCGGATTCGTGGGTTTTGGGCGTTGGAAAGCCGTTGGACGCACATGCGGGAGCGTGGCTGCTGGAACCCCGGGGTGAGGTAATAGCGCTGCAGCCGTTTCAAGAACAGCGACTGACAACACGTAGCATTGCACCCATGGGTACAGCTTTAGTGACCGGAGCGACCTCCGGCATTGGTGAAGAGTTTTGTTGGCAACTGGCTGCAGCCGGGCACGACTTGGTGCTTGTGGCACGCAATGAGGAACGCCTCGAAACTCTGGCCAATGATCTACGCATGATTGCCGGAGTCAAGGCTGAGGTCATCTCCGCAGATCTGTCCAACCGTGAGGATTGCGAGCGCGTGTGCGCACGCCTGGACGTTGGCCTCGGGGAGGAACTGCCCCCTGTTGGCCTGCTGGTCAATAACGCCGGATACGCTCTGGGAGAATCCTTCCTCACCAACGCCTTCGACGCCGAAGAAGCCGGCCTGGACGTCATGGTCCGCGCCGTCATGATGCTTTCCCATCACGCCGCACGCTCCATGAGCGCTCGCGGACGCGGCGCCATCCTCAATGTCTCCTCAGTTGCAGCCGTCACCGGCATGGGAGTCTACGGCGCCCATAAGGCCTGGGTGCGTGCCTTCACTGAAGCGCTCTCCCAGGATCTACGAGGCACCGGCGTGACCGCCACCTGCGTCAGCCCTGGCCCCACGCTGACGAACTTCCATGAGCGCACGGGCATGAATTACGAGGACATGCCCACCTGGGCGTGGACCTCCGCCGAGCAGGTTGTTACCGAAGCTCTTGATGCGGTGCGCCGCGGGCAAAAGCATGTCACGCCAGGCGCCCAGTACAAGGTGGCGCAGCTTGCGGTGCGCTTGGCTCCGCGCGGCCTTGTGCACAAGGTGACAGGCCTGTTCCCCCACATGTGAGAGGCGTCGTGCGGCGAGGCCGCCGCGTGAAAGTGAGCTACTGCGCGACAATGAGCCGCCACGTATGGAACGCTCAAAAACTGACAACGCACGAGTTGGGGGTTCATGCGCACCACGCATGAACCCCCAACTCAGCTATGGGAGGCTCCTCGCAGATGCGTCACTCAGCCCTTGAGGGAGCCTGAATCCATGTGATCTGAGTGTGTCTTCTTCGATCAGCTCCTCTTGCGTCGCGTCGCGGCAGCGAAACCGGCGATACCCAAGGTGGCAGCAAGAACAAGGACGTGGGCATCAGCACCGGTGGCGGCCAGGCCTTTGGAAGGAGCTGGAGCCTTCGTTTGGGTGACAGCTGGCGGTGCGGGTTTCGGCTTTGGCGCTGGAGCGGGAGCGGGTGCCGGAGCAGGCGGCGGCGTCGGCTGGGGTTGGGTTGCGGCTGCGGTTGGGGCTGTGGTTGGGGTTGCGGCTGCGGTTGGGGCTGTGGTTGGGGTTGCGGCTGCGGTTGGGGCTGTGGTTGGGGTTGCGGCTGTGGATTTGGTGCAGGTGGCGGTGTCGTCGCCTTCCTCACCCACACGGGCACGATGGTGAACTGCCCATCTTGTCCCAGCACCATCTGTGTCGGCGCAGGGTGAGCCGGATCAAGCTCGTAACCAGCTGGCATCTCAGGGTAGGAGGAGAAGTCCCACACCTCGCCCTTGGCGCCTTCCTTCGTCAAGAAGTGAATGACGGTGGGCTGGCCATTGCTATCCAGCGTCACGTAGTCCACGCGGCCGTTAAAGAGCGTTGTGGCAACATGCAGGGCTTCGCGCACGCTGAAGGTGATGGATTCTCCTGGAGCGAGGGTGCGCGGAGAGAACAGGTAGTAGACGGCGGAGTCAACGCTCTTGGTCAGCTGCACGCCAGCAGCAGCGTTGGTGACATCGAAAATTCTCTTGGCGATGATAGCGTCACGGACGCTTCGAGCGTTGTTGTACGAGTCACTCCAGGTGCCACCATACATCGTGCCCGAGGGCAGGCTAATGGCATCCAGGTAGACCGACAGCTCGTCGTTGGAAATGACAACACCGCCCCTGCCGGTGGTGTACAGATCAACAATGTCATTGCCGTCCAGTTCCGTGTCGATACTCATGAGGATCTCAGTGGCCTGAGGGGTATCGGTGACATTAGTGACCGTCACGGTGTGGACGATGGTGCCGTCACTTTGGACGAGGCGCACCTCGTCGCGCTTGAACGTTTGGCCAAGGAGGAAAGAGTTTTTGGTGCCGTTGGGGGAGGCCTCAAAACTCAGCGGACGTGCGCCCCTCAGGTCCGGGCGCACGCTGAAGTACGAGGTCCGGCCTGAACCGTACTTGTAGGAGTAGGTGTGTTCGCCCCCGTCGAGGATGTAGGCGCCAGAGGGCCATGAGTGGTTGGTGTGGCATAGGCGGTGGTCGTAATACTGTGGCTTGCCAGCGCGAGTGAATTCCACGCGCGGACAGATAGGGGTGCCCGTGATGATAATGTCGTGGGCTTTGGGATTGCGTGAGAGGTCGACAGAGGTGACCGCCGTGTTCGACAGGTCAAGATAAGACAGGTGAGGAAGTAGATGAATGCCTTCGAGGCTTTTCACCTCAGAATTCCTCAGGGTAAGACCGCTCACACGAGTGAGGTCGGCGTAGGTAGGCGTCGGAATGCCTGCGAGCATCTTTTGAATGGCGGCCCTCAATACCGGATCGGGGAAGGATTTTTCCCAGTCAATCGGCGTACTGTCGGCTTGGCGGAAAGCGGCTCCTACCGGTGCGCTGGTAGGCAGGGGCTTGGCTGATTCCGGTGCGTCTGACGAGGCTGACGCCGTGGTTCCAGCAGGCGGCTCGGCTGGCGTTACGCCGGAGTCCGTTGCGTTCGTTTCGTCTTCGGTAGAAGCGGTCGTTGCTGCAGGATCTGCAGCAGCAGCGGTGGAGGTAGGCGGCGTCGCCTCGCTGGCATCTGTATCAACTTCTGCGGAGGTGCCATTCTCTACTGCCCCTCCTGTTGTGCTGTCGGCTTCTGCAGTGTCATCTTCAGCACCGCCATCTTCTGTGGTGGTGTCTGTTTCAACGGCAGACGCGGGCGGTGCGCTGGTCGGTGTTGGTGTGGCTGCCTCGGGGGTGGCGGTGGTGGCGTCTTCAGTCAGAGGCTGCGACTGGGGCAGATCAGCATCCGCGCTGGAGGTGATCACAGTGATGGACACTGCCGGTGTGGACTCGCTCGCGGCGCTAGTGTCCGCTGCCCAAGCGGCGTTGCTCAGATTGGTGGTGACGAGGGCGAGAAGTGAAGCGGTGGTGAGAATACGTAGTGTGTGCGGAAAATGTCGGCTAAACATGGCAGTCCTTAGCTTGGGCGTGGGGTGCAAGCAGGTGGCCCTTCGGCATCGGCACTTCACGGGATGCAGCAGGGCAGAGGCCACAGGTCGTGGAGCACAAGAGAGTAACGCGCGGAGGCAACCGCCATTGGTCGCCTCGTTGGGGGCATCACTCAACTATCAGCGAGTGCGGTGAACACTCAAGAGCGACACATTCATGCGCTGTGTTGGGGAATCGGATGATGAACAATCAGCCTCAACCCCACAGGATGTATATGGGGCAGGTCACTTCCATTATGTGGCGAGGGAGTAAAAAAGGAAAGAGCTGTGCAAACAGATCTTGCGCGACGAAAGGCGAAAAAAGCGCGTGTCGCCAAAGACGAGAGTCTTTGGCGACACGCGCAGAGCGTGACAAGGCAACGTCAAGGCCGCGATTGCCCAGGTCATCAGCGACAACCTCAGGCCGCCAGCAGAAGCGTGAGAGCCGCGCGCCTGCTGTGTCAGGCCAGGCCTAGATCCTCCAGGCCCAGGGCGTAGAAGTAGGGGAAGCCCTCGGCCTCGATCTTTTCCTTCGCTCCGGTTGCGCGGTCGACGATGACGGCCACAGCCAACACCTCGGCCCCGGTCTCGCGCAGCGTGCGCGCAGCTTCCAAGGGGGAGCCGCCCGTGGTGGAGGTATCCTCCAGGACAATGACGCGGCGGCCCGAAACATCGGGGCCTTCAATCTGGCGCTTCATGCCGTGATCCTTCGCGGCCTTACGCACGACGAAAGCATCCACATCCAGGCCGCGTGATGCGGCAGCGTGCAGCATTGCGGTAGCCACAGGATCGGCACCCATGGTCAGGCCACCAACGGCGTCGTAGTCGCCGGGGGCGAAACCGGATTCTTCCAGCAGATCCAGCATGACGTGTCCGATTAGAGGCGCAGCCTCATGGTGCAGCGTTGCGCGACGCATATCCACGTAGAAGTCGGATTCGAGGCCGGAAGCCAGGGTGACTTTTTCGTGGATGACTGCGAGTTCGCGGACCAGTTCGGACAGGCGTGCCTTGTGGGAATCATTCGTCATAGTGCTAAGCCTAGCGTTTCCAGAGGAGTATCCACCTCGCCGGTCATGGAGAGTGGGGATGGCGGCGCTGCGACTCCATGGCTGGCTGTGGCTTCTTAGGCGGACACGGAGGGGAGGTGAACCCCGTAGGTCCTCAGTGTCCTCCCTCGATCAACTCAATGAGCTCACCAATGCCGGTGTGAATCCCGAAGGGACGGAAGGGGAAGTTCTCCACCTGCTCAATCGAGGTTGAGCCCGAGAGCACCAGGTGCGTGCGCAGGCCTGCCTCAACACCGGCCTGAATGTCAGTGTCCATGCGGTCGCCCACCATCGCGGCATGCTCGGAGTGGGCGCCAATCTTATTCAGGCCAGCGCGGATCATGACCGGGTTGGGCTTGCCCACGAAGTAGGGTGAGCGGCCTGTAGCTGCTTGGATCATGGCGGCGATTGCGCCGGTGGCAGGCAGGGTGCCTTCGTCGGAGGGGCCGGTGACGTCGGGGTTGGTGGCAATGAACTTGGCGCCTTTTTCGATCAGGCGGATGGCGCGGGTAATGGCGTTGAAGTCGTAGGAGCGCGTCTCGCCCAGCACCACATATTCAGGGTCCTGGTCGGTCATGATGTAGCCCGCAGAGTGCAGGGCGGTGGTCAGGCCGGCCTCGCCGATGGCGAAGGCTGTGGATCGCGGGGACTGCTGGTGCAAGAACGCGGCGGTGGCGTTTGCGGAGGTCCAGATGCGTTCTTCGGGCACGTGCAGGCCGGAACGCTCCAGGCGTGCGGAAAGGTCGCGGTTGGTGAAGATGGAGTTATTCGTCAGCACGAGGAAGGGAATGCCGCGCTGTTCGAGGGCGTCGAGGAATTGCTGTGCGCCGGGGAGGGCGCGGTTTTCCTTGACGAGGACGCCGTCCATGTCGGAGAGCCAGGCGGAAACGGGAGGCAGGTCATCCAGGGGAGTGGGGGCAGCATCAATTGTCGTCATACCTCAAATGTAGCGCGCATCACCGCCAAAGTCGCTGTGCGCGGCGGCCTCGTCGGGCGGCGGGTGCCGATGTGCAGGGCGGGCGATTACCCTAGAGCAAATGAGCGCAGAACATGAGGGGGCAGAGGGCGTGAGCCTGGGGGGACACGCAACGGGTGACCGGGCGGGCGACCGGGCGGGCGGCGTTGCATCGTTTGACGAGGCCACCGCCGATGGCCAGGCCGCCACGCAAGCAAGCGTCGGTGTGGGCCCCTGGCCCGGCGGGCGCGACTGCTGGCCTGAAGGCGAGCACTACGACCCCGAATTGCTTGAACATGGGGACCGGCGCAATGTGGAAGACCAGTACCGCTACTGGACGGTCGAGGCAATCAGCGCCGACATCGCCGAACGCACCCTGCCCTTCGAGGTGGCGATCGAAAACCTCGGCCATGACTTCAATATCGGCTCCATCGTGCGCACGGCTAATGCGTTGGGCGCGCGGCGGGTGCATATTGTGGGGCGTCGGCGGTGGAATCGGCGTGGCGCGATGGTGACCGACCGCTATATGGAGGTTCTCCACCACGAGGACGTCGCCGCGTTTATTGCCGATTGTCGTGGGCGTGGTCTGGATGTGGTGGGCATTGATAATACGGAGGGCTCGCAGCCGATTGAGGCCGATGAGCTGCGCGGCGAGGTGTGTGTGGTCTTTGGGGAGGAGTCCTCGGGGCTCAGTGAGCAGATGCGTCAAGAGTGCTCCAGAGTGCTGCACATCACTCAACGAGGCTCCACGCGTTCAATGAATGTTGGACATGCTGCGGCGATTGCCATGTGGGCGTGGGTGAAAGCTAACGCCTGAGCGGAAAATTTGGTGTTGGCCTCCCGTGAACATCCGTTCTCTATGGAGGGCGGATGTGCGGGCGTGGCGGGCCGGGACTTCATGCCCTTCACAGGGGTGCAGAATGTGGGACAATTTGATCTGTCAGTTGCTTAAGTCGATGAGGAGGCTCCTGTGCCTATCGCAACCCCTGAGGTCTACAACGAAATGCTCAACCGCGCTCGCGACGGTAAGTTCGCTTACCCCGCGATCAACGTGACCTCTTCCCAGACCCTGACCGCTGCAATCCGCGGCTTCGCCGAAGCAGAATCCGACGGCATCCTCCAGGTGTCCGTGGGTGGCGCTGAGTACTGGTCCGGCTCCACCGTTCGCGACCGCATCGCAGGCTCCCGCGCAATGGCTGCCTACGCCCGCGAAATCGCCGACGGCTACGGCATCACCGTCGCCCTGCACACCGACCACTGCTCCAAGGAAAACCTCCCCGGCTGGACCGAAGCCCTCATGGAACTCGAAGCTGAAGAGGTCAAGGCAGGCCGCCTGCCCTGGTTCCAGTCCCACATGTGGGATGGCTCCGCTATCTCCCTCGACGAGAACCTCGAAATCGCCAAGCGCCTGCTGGACCTCGCTGTCCGCTCCAAGACCATCCTCGAGATCGAGGTTGGCGCTGTTGGCGGCGAAGAAGACGGCGTCGTTGGCGAAATCAACGAAAAGCTCTACACCACCACCGCCGACGGCATCAAGACCGTTGAGGCCCTGGGCCTGGGCGAAAACGGCCGCTACATCACCGCCCTGACCTTCGGCAACGTCCACGGCGCTTACAAGCCCGGCTTCGTCAAGCTCCGCCCCGAAATCCTGGGCACCATCCAGGACGAGGTCGCCGCCCACTTCGGCATCGACCACCGCCCCTTCGACCTGGTCATGCACGGCGGCTCCGGCTCCACCGACGAAGAAATCGCACTGGCAGTCGCCAACGGCGTCATCAAGATGAACGTCGACACCGACACCCAGTACGCCTACACCCGCCCCGTCGCCGACTGGATGCTCAAGAACTACGACGGCGTCCTCAAGATCGACGGCGAGGTCGGCAACAAGAAGACCTACGACCCCCGCGCATGGGGCAAGGTCGCTGAAGCAGGCATGGCTGCCCGCGTTGTTGAGGCCTGCCAGCGCCTCGGCTCCGTCGGCACCAAGATGGCCTGACGGTCAGCTATCTCACTGCGAGCGAACCCGCCAAGGAAAACCTTGGCGGGTTCGCCCTGTTTATGGTGGGATTAGTACAGTGAAACAATGATGGAAGGAACCGCGATGTCGCAGGCTCAACTTCAAGACTGGAACCGCTGCCACGGCGTAGTGGTGGGCGTTCATCTCGACCCCGAACTCGTCGCAGAAGCTCTGCGAGAACGCGGCGTCATGGCAGAACTATCCTGGTTCGACTACGCCCTCAACCAAGTCAGCCTCGTCGTCGCCGCAAAAGACGGCCACGTTGGCCTGCTCGCCAAGGACGGAAGCCACCTGACTGAAGGCCCCACCCTGGATGAACTCGCAGCCGAACTGGCCAGCCTCCTGGACGCTGAGGTCCGCATCGGCACCGCCCTCGCCGACGGATTCCCCGAAGAAGAAGCCGCCGATGCCGAGCAGTGCTGCGAACCGGCCGACGTTGCAGCCGAGAGCGAGGACGCCTGCTGCGCCACCACCTCCTGCTGCGCCTCCTCCGAAGAACCAGAACGCCAACTCGACGACGTCTTCCCCGACTCCACCCGCATCGTCGAACTCTCCCGCGCGGTAGCCTCGTCAGTGCCCCTCTTTGCCGCTGTTGAAGGCGTGGACGTGGCCGACATGGAGCTCGCCGACGGCTGGCGGGCCCTCATGGCGAACCTGCCCGAAGGCGCCGCTGGCTGGGGCTTTGGCGACCTGCCGACCGTCACCCTCGCGATCGACGACCACGGTCTGAGCACCCTGCTTGTCACCGACGACCACATCGAGCACATGTCCGCCTACGACTGGACGATGAGCCGCATCTTCGTTGGCGGCACCACCCCTTACGGCACCGCCGAGCTCGCCCCCGAGCTCACCGACCTCGTGACCTCCCGCCAGGACCTACTGCGCATCGCCGAGGCCGTCCCCGGAGCCGACGTGGATGCCTTCATCGCCGCCGCGCGTTCACCTAAGCGCGACGAGGCATGGCGTGACGCCGTCCTCGCCCTGGGCCTGCCCGAATCGGTGGTCGGCTTCCTCGCCGGCGAGATCGCCCTGGACGAGGTCGAAGGCACCACCTTCCACCGCTCGCGCGGCGTCCCGGCTGCCATTGGCCGCAGCGTCGACATGCTGCTGACCGACATGGAAGGCCCCACCCACCCCCTGTGGGACGCCTACGAGAGCTTCGCCGTCGACCGCCCCTGGGCATTCCGCGCCGCCGTCGCCGCCGAAGCCGCCGTGGGCGCTGGCCTGCTGGGCTTCTCGATCATCAAGCGCCCCCCGCGTTCGGGCTGGACTGTGCTGGCCGGTATCGTCGGCGGCCTGATGGTCGTTGACTCCATCGCCGAACTGTCCCTGGCCCGCTACTCGCGCCGCCGCGCCATCCAAGAACGCGCGCGTTACGTCGGCGAGTTCGGAGCGGATGATCTGGGAACCGATGTGAAGTACTGAGCCGATGACCCCCGGCGCGCTCGAGTGCGTGCCGGGGGTTATTGCGTGTGATTGTCTGTCTAAGGTGGAGGATCCTCGTGCCCGCAACGATCTTTGTGCGTTTCGACGCGCCCGCCCCTGTGCCCGCTACGCCGCGTCGTCTACACGCAGCATTGGGACATATCTTTGACCTGCCAGCAGGCGTTGACCCTGATCGGGCACGGACAATCGCCTCTCTTGCTCATCGTCCCACGCACGACAGTGGAAAGCTAAAACCCTATTCCATCGGCGAGATGAGCCAGATTGGTGACATGTTCGTCATGGAGATGCGCCTTCTGGATGACCGGCTGATCTCGACTTTGGACGCTTGGCTGGCGTGGGGTGGTGTGCTGCCCATTGGTGATGGCGGGCCGGACACCGTTCATCTGGCTGCTGTGGACGCGCAGATTACCTCGAAAGTGACCTGGGAGGAGCTGGCCGCCACTGCACCAGCAATGTCGTGGGAAGTGGACTTCGTAACGCCAATCGTCTTTTCTTCACGCGGATCTCACCTCTACGGGGTCACGCCAGCAGCCCTGGCCACCAGTTTGCAGCAGCGCTGGTGGAGCTACGATTCTGCAAGCGCACCCTCGAAGCCCAACCGCGAGGAGATCGAGGCACTCTTCGACTGGGAGACCGACCTGCAGCCCGTGACCTTGAGCCTGGCGAAAGGCCGTGGGGACACGCGAGGTCGCCTGGCCTCACGCAGCATTGAAGCCTACGAAGGGAAGATGTGGATCGACGCCCTGGAGGCGGGTGCCTACGCCCAGGAGTTCTCACAACTCATGGCGCTGAGCCGCTACACCAATGCCGGGTCGTACACGAGCTATGGACTGGGCGTGATGGTGGCAAGGGCTGTGGAGGAATAGGGATTAGCAGATTGCCGTGATGGGGCCGCCTTCTTGGCCGGGATTGAGAGAAAAGACCGGGGTGTAGGCGTTGTTGTCATACTCGTAGACAACGGTGGTCAAGGTATTGAGGAGTCGTCCGATGAGCACGGCCATTGGAAGCGGACCCGCATAAGCAAGATGGACTTCGGCCTGAGACGCTCCATTGATGCTTCGGGCGAGTTTCTTGATCTGTGTGGCGATATCCCTACTTAAGTGAGCAGCTTCGTGCGAGGAAATGTCTCTGTCCTCGGTCAATGTGATGCTTCCGGCAGCGTGAAAGGGACGAGCAGAATTGACAACGAGGGAATTAAAAGCCTCGTCGTCGGCACTTCTTAAGAGGTTTACGAAGAGGGCGATACGGGGAGCTTTGCCGGGTTTTGGTTCTGAGTGTGAGGATGTGATAACCGCAATTGAATCGGCCTCAGAGTGCTGTTGTGAAGAGAATGACGACCATGTTTGACCGTCTCGGTGCTCCACATTTAAGACATTAGCCAGTGTCTCTGGTAGCGCTGCACCCAAGGCGAGTCCTACCGATAGATGTGCGTGACCTGAGATGCGGATGCTTTGGGCGCGAGACGATTGAACTGTACTGCTGATGAGCGGGAGAGATTTGCGGAGGAGGTCCATGCTCTCTGTGGAGAGCAGGCGTGAATCCTCTGAAGGTTCCAGGAGGATGTGGAGATCCTCCCCTTGAGGAACAGGCCGAACTCCCGTCCAGCGAGTATCAATATGGATAGTGAAGTCGCGCTTGTCGAAGGTATTTATGGCTTGACGCTGTTTGAGGCGATGCTTCAGAAGTATCTGAACGATCTCCTCTGAGCCTGAGGGCTCAAGTAGGTTTACCTGGTTCCTATTAGCGAGTGTCTCTTTCCAGCTAGTCCCTAGAAGTTCGTCTGGGGCATCATAGTCGCATTGAGGCTTACCTGCCACGGCTCGCACAGCGTTAGCAATACACAAGCAGAAGTTGGGGTCCTCGGCGCGTTTGAGCAGGGCCGGAAGCTCAATGTTACGTACCACCTTACTCTTGACGATGTCCGGCGTTACTATGAGCACTGCTGCTTGTGCTTGGGCGATGACTTTAGTGACTTGATCAGCGGTGACACCGTGATCGAGGTCTTCGGTATCCTGCCAGGCATCAAGTCCTGCTGCGCGCAATAGGTCTCGAAGATCCTTAGCGTAGTCCTTGCCATCGTCGCGGCGGTAGGAAATAAAGACAGTGCCATCGCCTGTGGAATGTGTTGTCGATGAGCTTGCCGCAGTGGGAGCTGTAGCGGCATTCGAGCCCTGTTCGTGCAGATCTTGGATATTGCTCATCAGTACTCCCTCTTCATTGGGTAAGTGGCACACATAAACGCAGTGTGAGTGCTGCAGGTCGGAGGCTCATCCTTAAGCGCAACACATCATTATGCCTCTGAAGAATGTCAAAGAAAAGGACTCAGTCAAATTCTCCAGGATGTGGCCGCCTTAAATGAGAGATCGTCGAAAATCGCGGAGATCCGGGACTGGTGTGGCACACTGTGTGTGGATGCGGACCAAAGGAGGTTCTTCGTGCAGTTAGTAATGATCGAAACTAAAGGAAACCAGCGATATATTTTCTCCTCGCCGCGCCTGCGTGACGCGATTGGTGCCTCCTATTTGATTGCGCGCATCGGCACAACGAATGGTGGGGAAGACTCCTGTCAATCTGAAGACTGGGTAAAAGTAGAATATGACCGATTGCGTTCAGGTGCGTATCCGACCTATGAACAGGCGTGTGTGTCACGCTCATCAGGAAAGGTGATTCTCCACGTCGAGGATGCCGGATTTGCCAAAGAACTCATCGCCGCTGTCACACGGCGTGTGGCGGCTCAGGCTCCAGGTCTGGATGTCATCGGCACCTTTCTACCAGTCAACAAGACTCTAACGGGCCACGATCTGTGGCGGATTCGTGAACAATCTGAGCGTTACTCTCAATCGCGTCCCCCTGCAGTGGCACGTTTTGCGCAGATGCCCTTCCTGACGCGCGGACGCGATTCTGCGCTGCCAGCATCGCCGAGGTTGGCGAAATTTGTCGATGGGGAGTCCTCACAAGAAGGTAATGGGCGGCACGCGCCATCAGAGTTGCCAGACTCGGAGACGAAGAAGATCGAGTGCTTCGGTGAAGCCAAGGATGATCGGACGACAGCTCTAGCTTTACCAAGCCGCGTCAAGCGTTACTACGCCTTGCGCGGACGAGTAGATTTCTTACTGAATGTGGCTGGCCATCGCAGCATCGACTATCAAAACCTTGTCCGTGACCTCACCAAGCTTGAGCAGAATGTGCAAAAACTTGCTGACACCTTTGAAGGTAAGGTTCACGATGAGGCCACGGTGAAACCCGAAGAGCGATTGAGTCGCGTTGCCGTGATCCATATTGACGGCAATGGCATTGGTGCCCTCATGCAGAATCTTGAAGGTGCACTGAAGACGTTCCAAGACAGGTGCAGCGACCTTGAGCTCCTTCGGAAGCAGGGCCTCGAAGAGACTAATCCTTACGCTTTCCACAATTTCGTCAAGGCCATCAACGCAGCTCTTGAAAAAGCCATCACCGACGCGTGCCGCAAGGCCTACTGGATGGTGGCGCGTTTGCAATACCCCCATGACCATGAACGGTTAAAGCCGGAGCAGATTATCCACGTCGTGTCCGTCCTTCTAGGTGGCGATGACGCGACTGTCATTGCAAACGCCGACTACGCCTTGCCTTTCACCGCCGAGTTCCTTCGCGCCTTCGAGCAGGCCACTGCGGCAGATCCGCTACTGTCAGTCGTTGCTGAGGAAGGGAAATTCACGGCAGGCGCGGGCATTGCGATTGTGCGCACCGCCTTCCCCTTCCACTTGGCCTACGATCTGGCAGAGCACCTGGCATCTCAAGCGAAGAGCTTTGGCAAGAAAGAGGGAATCTCAACCTTCGCTTACCATCAGCTTGTTGATACAACGATCCTTGACCCGGATGACCTTGTCAGCAGGTATCGCAAACTCTCCTGCCAGCCCTTTGTGGTCAGCGAAGGATGGGTGGCGAAAACCTCGTCAAACGAAGGGGACGCACAGGAACTGCATGGCACGAACTGGGCCGAGATGATCCGTAAGACCGCACTCTTTACCGGCCTGACTCCCGCAGACCGCCAGAGTGAGGCGGTCGCCTTCCCTGGCACGCGAGCCCAACGGATGCGCCGCTATGCCGCCTTGATCGCAGCGGACAAGAACAAAGTCGAGTACGGGCTACCGGCAATAACGGAGGGGCCAAACAAGCGGGATGGAAAGAAGCCTTCGCAACTGCTCGCAGATGAATGGGAGGTCGCAAAGGGCGAAAGTGAAGCCCTGAAGGCGGCATGTGAAGCGATTGGCAGCCACACGTTCTTCTTCGACCTGATTAACCTCAAGGAGCTGCTGCCAGACGCTTATCTGCAAGGCGAACTGGGGCTGACCTCGGATGATAACGACGCTTCGGGCAAGTGAGGAGAGAACACCGATGACACACACAAATCGCTCCGAGCAGCCTCAGGCGTTGCCCATCCGCATTCACTTCACAACCAACTGGGGTGTGGCCACAGGCGAAGGCTCGCGAGGCATCGTGAACTCCACCGTTGAGACCGACGCGAAAGGCTATCCGCTTGTGCGGGCAACCGTCCTGACCGGCATTATGCGTGAGCAGGCCGAGGTCGTCGCCCGCGCTCTCGATAGCGGCGCAGAGCCCGATGGGTCCGAAGGGCAGTGGCAGACATTCGTTGCGCGCCTCTTCGGTTCACGAGGCCGAGCCGCTGGCGGCAGCGGGGAGGACGCCGCGCCCAGCGAAGGGACGACGGCTAGGCTCCTGAGTTTTAGCGATGCTGAGATCGACAAGGATCGCAAGGCCCCGGATCAGAATCCCACTACCGAAGCCGTGAGCATCTCTATTGACCCGGAAACCGGGTCGGTCAAGAACGACTTCTTCCGAACAATCGAGCGCGCATCAGCCAACGTACTTATCGGGAAAGTGCTCTTCATGGAGACCGACCATGCGGGCAACCCCATTGAGTGGACAGAGGAACAACAGCAGGCCGTCCGTTTTGTCCTGAGCCTTGCGGCCACGCTGGTACGTGGTATCGGGTCGGATCGCAGCTCGGGTGATGGCGAGTGCGCGGTGCTTGTGGGCGAGCACTCTGATGAGGTTCAGCAGCGCCAGTGGTGCAAGAAGAAGATGGAGGAATACCTCTCAGCGTCACCAGAGGAACGCGAGAAGAAGTGGCCCCCGCATCTTCCCGAGGCATCACAGGATCTCAAGGCTGCACCTCTCATTGAGGCTCAGCGGGATGCGACGCGTGACGGACGCGATACGGCCTCCGCAGGCTTCGTAGAAATCCCCCTGACATTGAAACTGTGCAGCCCAGTGGTCTCCTACGAGGTACCCATGTCCAACGAGGTGCGCACTCTGGACTTCCTGCGTGGTACGACCCTGCTGCCCTGGGTTCACAGCCGACTGCGCGCTGCGATGCCTGATAGTGAGATCATCCGTGACGCAGTGGTAGCCGGCGACCTTTACGTCTCGGATGCACTGTTCATGGCTAAAACTTCTGGTTCTTCAAGCTGCGGTGAGGATACGCCAGTTGTCGGCTTGCCCACTCCCTTGTGCCTGTCGCGGAGCAAAGCTGCAGGCGATGATGCGGACCATGTTCTCAACCGTCTGCGAACGGCTCCCGCGAAGAACGGTGAGGGCATCCCTGAAACTCACGTGTCACTGCGCGGAGGATTCATTTTCCTCCGTGGCCCGGAGGACCCTATCTCCCTTGGAGGGCCCAGCACGGTTGGCCGTCAATCCAACGCCCACAATGCCGTCACCGGTGCGACGGCGAATGCTCAGTTGTTCCTAGTGCGCGCGCTCGCGGCCGAGCAGGACTTCGGCGCGACGGTCGTAATGTCGGCCAGGCTTCAACAGGAACTGTCTTCTCTTGACCTTTCTGCAGTTCTTAGCGGAGAGGCGCGCCTGGGCACACGCAAGCTTTCTGGCACTTACGGTCAGGTGACATGTCAAGCGGGTACCGTGAGGGAAGTGCCCGAACTCCCCAACTACTGGAGTATGCCTGACTCAGACTGCGAAGAGGGGCCGTGGGAGGATGACGACACGACGACTCTATGGTGCGCGTCCGACCTCTTAGTGCGTTCCTCTTCCCTTGGACACGGCGGCAGCGTGGAGGACATTATCCGTGCTCTTCGCAGGGTGGGGGTGGAGGTTGATCGGCTCGAAGAGCCGGAAGCTGATACACCTGAAGATGAACTGTTCCGCGTGTCCATTCGCCACCGTCGCGTGGACTCATGGTCAGGTGGCGGCGATGGAGCCGACGGGCAGCCTCGCCCCACACGAATGGCCGTCCAAGCGGGGTCGGTTCTGCGCGTGAAGCTCGCTGCCGACGCAGACAAGGCGCAGGTGACCGAGGCGCTGGCGAAAATCGCCACCACCGGACTGGGAGACCTGAGAGCGCAGGGCTACGGGCGGATGCTCGTCGGGCACCCGCTTCTACGGGAGCAACGTATCGCTGTTACCCAGCCGCCAAACGAGGCTCCCGCCGGTACTGAGGCCAGTGCAGACACCGAGGAGTGTCCAGATAGCGAGGCAGTGGAAGGGAGCGTAGAGGCATGAGCATTACGCGCTATCAACTGATGATGTATCTGAAAACCATATCGGCGCTGCACTCAGGCGGGGTTGAGGAAACGGTCAATCGTGAAGACCCGGAGACAAAGCAGGAGCGGAAAGCCACCGCGCAGCGTTTCGCCCGGGACGGTCAGGGGCAGCCTTACCTGCCGGGGCGCTCTATCAAGGGGGCGATTCGCGCAGCTTGCGAGCAGACTGTCGCTCGGGCGGATGGTGCGATTGACGAGGACGGGCTGCTCACGAAGGACTCCCTCAAAGCGCTGTGGGGCGGTGAGACGGCTGCCTCGGTGTTGACGGTCCATCCGATTGTCCTGCCAGTCGTTGAAGAAGCCGCAGAGAAGCAGGGCGAGAATGAGGGCGAGGACGGTGCCCGCGCTGTATTGCGTGAGCGCCCAGGTATTGCCATTGACCGCTACTGGGGTGCCGTCGGCGATGGGGCTCTTTTCGTGCACGAGGTGCTGCCTGCTGGTGCGGAACTGAAACTGCGAATTAGCGCGCATGTGGATACCGAGTCGGGTAGGACGCCTGAGCAGGTTGAAGCACTGCTGCGTCTGATTGTGGAGCTCTTCAAGGCCGAACAGATTGCTTTCGGTAAGCGCAAAGGTGCCGGTTGGGGTGGTGTGACACTCGCCCAAGACTTGCCTGAAAAGTCGGTTTTCCTGACAAGGACAAAGCTTGATACTCCTGACGGGCTAGTCTCATGGCTTAGCGGCGGAGAGAAGCTTCCTCTTGAAGAGCTTCCTGCTATTGAGAGTGTGTCCGACGCTCAGGAACGACTGACGATCCGTGTGGAATGGTCGAGTCCGACGGGCATTCTGGTGGCCGATGTGGAACGCTACGAGCATGAGTTGAAGAAGAAAAAAGAGTGCGAGGAGTCCCGAAAGAAGACAGGTGAGCCGGAGGAGTGCCCGCCGGTTTCCTTGCGTCAGCTCAGTGAGCCTTCCAAGGATCCCAAGAATAAGCTTGTCATCCCAGGATCATCCATTCGTGGTGCTCTGCGTAATCGGGCGACTCGGATCGCCAGGACGATACTGTTTGCGACCGAAGGTGCAGGCGGGGAATATACCTCGGACTGGTCGGACGAGGACGTGCACAAGCAGCTAGCAGCCGACGTGCCGTTGATTCATGACCTCTTTGGGACTACTGATCGTCGTGGCGCACTGACCGTCCGCGAGGTTCGATCAAGAACACTGGGCGAGAAGATCACGGTCACCCACAATGCAGGGGATCGCTGGACGGGCGGTGTCATTGATGGCGGCTTGTACTCCGAGGAGTACTACGTCGATATGGATTGGCAAGACATCCGCCTAGAGATTGACCCTGCCTATCTCTACAGACCCAAGGATGGGCAGGGAGTATCCGATGAGTACGCGCGGGGAAGGCGGCTTTCCTCCCTCGTCCTTCTAGGACTCGTGGTGGCTGAGTTTGCCACCGGAACTCTGCCGATTGGTAGTCGAGGTACGCGCGGTATGGGCGCTGTGGAGGTCAAGACAGTGGAAGTGTCCGGACCTAAGGAACTGCTTGGTACGTCCCGGTGGGAGCTCGAGGGCGGTGGACAGGCGATTGCGCGTGAGCTTCTCAAGAAACTGCGGGAAATGAATGAGGGAATCAACGGTAATTGGACGGATTATTTGACGAAGGAGCCCGAGGCTGCACCCTCGGCCAGTGGTGAAGGTTTGGAGGAGCAGTTATGAGCAGCGATCAGATTCAGGAATTGAAAGCCCTAGCATTAGCTCCGTTGACAGAAGCGCGCTTCGAACGTCCTGATTGTGATGACCGGGCGGCGTTGCAGGCGGCAAGTGCGAGGGAGCTTTGCCGCCATGCGGACTCAGTGGAAGGGGCTGAATGGGCAGGGATTGTCTACAGTACCCGGGGCTTTTTCCTCGTCTACGGGGTAAGTGGCAACTCCGTAAAATCGACAGAGCGTGCATCGGATGATCTTCTGGATACTGCATATGAACTGCGCCTGTGGCGCGTGAATCTCAATTCGAATACCGATAACGTACTGGCCCATGAATTGCGGTGGGTCAACGGCGGGGGCGCAGTTGATCTCCGCGTAGTGAAAGCAGTGGAGTCAGATAAGACCGGGTGTTGGTACCGAGAAAATCAGTATCTGCAGCACGGCCAGGAGATTGATGGCCCAACCATGACCTCATTGGAGGTCTTTACCGAAGATACTTACGGCAATGTCGTGTTCGCCGATGAACTTATGACAGGAAAGTGGGCGTGAGATGAGCAAAGGGAAAAAAGGCTCTCAGGGAGGAAAGCCCAGGCCACAGGGACGCATTGATGGCAGCCCCTTCCACTCAGCAGTCAACCGCATTCCCGTGCCGCGCGAAAAAATTCTGCGAGAGGTGAGGCAGGGGACACTACCTGCTGTCCTCTTTGGGGATAGCGCTTCTCTTGGTCACGATCATCTGTCGGCTGAGTGCTGGAGTGGGACAGTAAAGCTGGTAATGACGGTGCAAACTCCGTTAGTTTATGGGCAGCAGCACTACCTCAACAAGCGCGAGGGGGTGAAGTATGTGGAGTTACCTGTGAACGGAGACGAAATCTATCTCCCGGCAACAATGGTGAAGGGGATGATTTCCCGCGCATACGAGACGCTCACTGCCTCGCGATTCCGCGTGTTCGGTGAGCATAGTCGGCCATTAACCTACCGGAGTACAAGTGATGAGGCCTCATGGCTTGTCGGCGCTCAGGTTGAAAAAGAAGGAGAGAACCTCATAATTCGGTTGCCGCAAGATCCAACTAAAGAGACGCGCCTGTTGCTCATTGAGGATGACCCAACCGGAGGGCCTAGGCGTAAGCAAAAAATCGAAAAGCTCAGAGAACGTTTGAGGCATGGAGAGCGAGTAAGCGTTGGCGTGCACGGAAGTAAGTGTGTTTTAGAGAGAGCGGATGTTCCTGGTGTGGTTTTCCGAACTGCCACAGATGGTGCCTACTCTCCAGAACTCTTCGGACCAGAGGAGGATTCATCGGATCCCTCCAAACAAATTCGTAAGAAATATGAGCGCCTTGTCAAAGATCTAGAAGGGGGTCAACCCCAGACGCGCGTATTGGACGAAGAGGAGCACATCAAGCCATACCTGCGCATCCTTCAAGCTTATGTCGATGAGTTTGAGCGCGGGTTAAGAAGGATGGAGGAAGTCCCTCCAGAAAAACTCAAGAAGCTGAATCGGGCAGCTTTCCAGCATAGGGAGGATTCTAAGCGCGGTCTGGAGGAGGGTGATCTAGTTTTCGTCGCTCCTCTGGGCCCTGTGAAGGATCCGTTCAAGAGATTTGCTATTGTGCCGACGATGGTTGGGCGACGAGCCTACAAATGCTCTCCCCGTGCTCTAGGGGAAATGCAAGGGGTACTTCCTTTAAAGGCTCCTTCTGAATCTTCGCCTGCTGACCGGCTGTTTGGATATGTTATTGACTCTTCCGAGGATGAAACTACCGATACCCTCCTGCCAGAACGTGGACGCAGTCTTCGAGGCCGAATAGAGTTTGGGCCGGTCTCTGTCGGCTTTTCTCTCGAGGAGGCTCGAAAGCAAAGGGAGGTGGTGCTACCTCCATTGCTAGAGCCAAAACCTAGCGCGGCGAGGCGTTTCTTGACCGACGCAACGATTCAAGGGAGGACGCCCACTACTGGAGGTAATCCCCTGCGTCGAGAGAACCTATACACATCTGGCCAATTTTTAGGTCGGGCTGCCTACCCGGTGCAGCGCGAGCGCTTCACCCAAAAATTCACCACAGAGTCGCTGCAGCCACCTTATGACGGAAAGCTGAAACAGGACAATGAAGAAGTTTGTCTTCGTGTCAAGAGCTGGATACCAGAAGGCGTACGTCTTGAATGCACGTTGACATTCGTCAATCTTATGGAAGACGAACTACGAGCCTTATTGTGGGTGCTCACACCTGAAAACCTATGCCCTGAAGAAAATGCATCTCAGGGAAGTGTAGGTTTTCTGCGAATGGGGATTGGCAAGCCGTACGGCCTCGGAGCTGTCGAGGTTCGCGTTGATGAACAGAGTTTCACTGCCGTGAAAGGTAGCAACCTGGCTGACGCGTACCGTCAACTTGATTTTTGTCTGGGCACTGACAGCACTGAAGATAGTTGCTCTGTTGTTTCTGATTTCAGGTTCAGTGAACAGATGGAAGCAAATCTCCGAAGGCGATCGTGGGTGAAAGCTTTTCAGCGTGCTGCTTATGGCTATGATCGTGAGCCCCGAAGAGTTCCCGTGAGATACATGAGCCTTGAAGAGGAGCAGGCGAACAATCGTGTGAACCGAGAGACACGTAACCCTCTTAGAGGCTGCGGCGTATTTCCTGAAGACTTGGCTGAAACGCCCTCGCCGATTCGGATACCGATGCCGAAGCGGAAATAGCGTATTCCTGTCTCAAGATCACGGTTAAGACCCTTGCTATCAGAGGGTATTAACCGCGTGCCATGTATCAATGCGCTTTAGGGCACTGAAGATTTCTGATCGAAAGGCACTCCTTTACTGCCGGTGCCTCCTTCAAGTTAGATCGCAACACGCGAAAAGGAGCGTCGCCGACAGGTCAGCCCAGCGGGTGCCCTCGTGACTCGATGGTGCACGGAGGTAAGGGGCGCTAAAGAATGTCGGCGTCGCGCGGTGCGATCTTCAACGATCAGGGGTGGGGCGCTGCCTCAGTGTGTCTGTACCTCGAAAGCTTCGGCGACGATCACGTTCAGGAGTGCATTGCGGGAGATTGCTAGATGCTTTGCGCGTTCATCAAGGGCATCGATGAGCCAAGCGGGCATAGTGAAAGTTGCTTTCTTGTTTCCCTTGCTCTGGGGCTGAACCATGCGAGCGTGGGAAAGATTGAGGTAGGGGATCAGGTCCTCTCCTTCCTCAAACTTGCGGTCAAACTCTTCAGTGGAGATCCTGGTTTTACCGTCTGCTGCTGTAGTCACGATAAAGCTCCTCTTCATTCAGGAGAGAGCGGCGAGCCGAAATGATGCGTGTGCGCCCATTGCGTTCTGTAACAATCACCGACCAAGGGAGACCGTCGATGAGGCCGATCACAAGAAAACGCTCCGCGTCGCTCCCTGCGTAGGTGGGGATGACTAGGGTTGGTCCTTCCCAAAGTTGCTGCACCTGGTCAAAGTCGAGACCGTGCTTGATCTTGTTGGAGCGGCTTTTGGCTGAGTCGTATTCAAACTCCATCGAACCTCCCCACTGATGTTTTGTGGTCGTAGCAGGAGTATTGTCAAAGCGCCATCGATCTAATGTCAGATCAACAGCATTTTGGCATTGTGCTGGGTGAGGCTCAGATGGGCTTTATGGTGTTGGGGGAACCGTCTCTGGCGCATGACATCCACCGTAAAAGTGGCTGATTGGCCTCGATGCGCCTTGTGGCGCTAGGAGCCTTCCGGCCCCCGTTCTGGGCCAACTGAGCGTAGCGACAATCATGTCTCAATGCGCCTTGTGGCGCTGGGAGCTTTCCGGCGAGTGCGTCGAAAGCACCAAGGCAACTTGGTACACGTCTCAATGCGCCTTGTGGCGCTAGGAGCCTTCCGGCACACGCTACCTGCCCGATCGTCTCGGGATATCCCTTGTCTCAATGCGCCTTATGGCGCTAGGAGCCTTCCGGCGACTCAGGTTCCCACACCGTCTCTGACGGCCGCATGTCTCAATGCGCCTTATGGCGCTAGGAGCCTTCCGGCTCCTCGTGTTTTTCACCCCTTCTGACCTGCGGCGTTACTCGCGTTTGCGCCACCGACCAAAAATAGGGTGTTTTGGAAGGCTCGAACACCCTATATTCAAGCACATAACTGCATGTCATCGCTATAGCGCCACCGATGGCATTTTCGCTGATTTTGGAACCGACTTGCCAACGCAAACATGCGGAAAAGTCTGCTTGTCTGACAACTAAGCGTTCTCTGTCGGCATCCGTATCTTGCTAGGTGAGAAGCTCAGTTCCCTCTGATTCTTCGAAGGTGTCCACCTTATCTAGGGGTATCGCACAAGTGAGAAGGAAGGCGGGTGGGAAGCCTTTTTGCGGGTGAGCTCGTTGATCGAAGGCGCTGGGAAAGGCAAATTATTGAGTGTCGCCGACGTCAGGTGATGCGAGCCTCAATGGCATTGATGAGCCGTGTTGGCATGGGTAGCACCGTTCCACTCTCCTTGCTGCGAGGGGTTTGAACGGCCAAGGATCCCGCCAGCCAGGCTCAAGGCGGCCATTAAGAATAAAAGTAGACGCTTCAGGGTAGCTGTCGGTAGACATCTCGACGGTGGCCGATCTTGAGGACGAGGATGATTAGCTCGCCGTTGTTGACCTCGTAGATCACGCGGTAGTCGCCGACTCGGATTCGCCGTTCTCCCTGACCTCCCTTGAAGTGGATGCTTCTGGGAGGGGTGGGATCGTTGGCGAGCTCCTCTATGGCATTGAGGAGACGCCTTTGGGTTGAGCGGTCAAGTTTACGTAGGTACTTGACTGCTGAAGGGGTGTATGAGACCTGGTACATCGCGAAGGGTTAGAATCCGAGTTCACGCGTGACGTCAGCATGCGAGATGCGACCAGTCTCCATGCGCGCGGCGGCAGCGTCCTTTATGTCCTGCTGATTTTCCAGGGCTTCCATGGCACGTGAAAAAAGTTCAGGTGAAACTACCACCGCTCGCGCAGTTGCGCCACGCGAGGTGATGGTGACAGGCTCACGCTGAGCGTGAGCCAGCCATGTGCTTTGCTCTTGGCGGAATTGGGACAGAGTAACCGTAGCCATGTATCAACCGTACAACATGTACAAGTTGTATGGAAGGGTGAGTCGCTAGAAGTTAGAGCTTACCCGTGAACACCGCTGCAGCTCGTGGATGATCCGTCGCTCGGCAGTTACTCATGTCAAGTGAATGCACCTTATGGCGCTGTCATCATGCGTCGAAACTCTGTCGTATTGACGAGATAGAGCCGAGTTGCCCGGAGTTTTGTCGATAAGACAGAGTTTCGACGAAAGTGCTGGGAGCCTTCTGGCGCGCGCCTGGCGTTCTCATCACTGATGAGGAACTGGACCGTCTCAATGCACCTTATGGCGCTGGGAGCCTTCTGACGTGACGGGCCAGGTGCATGATCTTGATGGGTTTGCGGAGTCTCAATGCACCTTATGGCACTGGGAGCCTTCTGACGCAGACATCAGCGGAGACGAAGAGCACCCCCTCGGTCTCAATGCACCTTATGGCGCTGGGAGCCTTCTGACCCGAGAATCAAGGGGGGCGAGCACTATGAGTGAGAAGTCTCAATGCACCTTATGGCGCTAGGAGCCTTCTGACACGAAGGCACTTGGTTTCGTGGAGCGTTCCAAGATGGTCTCAATGCACCTTATGGCGCTGGGAGCCTTCTGACGTCCTCGCAGTTCTTCACGAGGCGTGCCTCGTCGGGTCTCAATGCACCTTATGGCGCTGGGAGCCTTCTGACGGCCACTTCACCGGCCACGACGTTGGGGTCGGTGAAGTCTCAATGCACCTTATGGCGCTGGGAGCCTTCTGACTGAAATGGTCATCGGCGCACTAGAGGATGCGGCAGATGGCGTCTCAATGCACCTTATGGCGCTGGGAGCCTTCTGACAGGGATCTCGGAATGGGTGACGTGCTCGGGCTGCGAGTCTCAATGCACCTTATGGCGCTGGGAGCCTTCTGACCCCGCACCATCGTCCGCAAAGCCGCATCCGACAAGGTCTCAATGCACCTTATGGCGCTGGGAGCCTTCTGACCACGACAGTTGGCAACACATGGCGGAGATATTCGACCTGTCTCAATGCACCTTATGGCGCTGGGAGCCTTCTGACGGCCCAGAACATGCCTTCGCGGTAGGCAATGACGTCTCAATGCACCTTATGGCGCTGGGAGCCTTCTGACATGGCACGATGAGCACGTAGAAGAGGGGCATTTCTTCGTCTCAATGCACCTTATGGCGCTGGGAGCCTTCTGACAGGGGAATTAGTAACGATCACATTGTTTGTTGATTTGTCTCAATGCACCTTATGGCGCTGGGAGCCTTCTGACCGCTTGGTATCAAGACCGGTGAGTAGGGCTGTCAAGAGCGTCTCAATGCACCTTATGGCGCTGGGAGCCTTCTGACCAGGCAAGTCTTCGCGGAAGAAGAACAACTCTTGCTTGTCTCAATGCACCTTATGGCGCTGGGAGCCTTCTGACGCAGGGGCGCGAAGTGTCAGACGCCCACCTCCTCCGACGTCTCAATGCACCTTATGGCGCTGGGAGCCTTCTGACTGAAGGAGATGGGCTCCGAGAGGGCTTCGTTCACGGGTCTCAATGCACCTTATGGCGCTGGGAGCCTTCTGACACCGCCGCGTCAGGCGTGAGATTCGCGTTCATACCTGCCTCAATGCACCTTATGGCGCTGGGAGCCTTCTGACCACATTCAACCGCATCTTCGGCGTGCAGGGCGGGCTGTCTCAATGCACCTTATGGCGCTAGGAGCCTTCTGACCTGCCGGACTTCTCCAAGCTCGCGGCGCGCACGGTCAAGTCTCAATGCACCTTATGGCGCTAGGAGCCTTCTGACCATCAGCGCGGAGCTGGGCGACAGCTTCAGCTTGGGTGTCTCAATGCACCTTATGGCGCTGGGAGCCTTCTGACTGAAGCCCGAAGGGTCCACGGTCTACGATTTTTCTGTCTCAATGCAACTTATGGCGCTGGGAGCCTTCTGACACCTAGCGCGCGTGCTACGGCAGCGCGGGAGCGGCGTCTCAATGCACCTTATGGCGCTGGGAGCCTTCTGACCATGACAACACCACGCGCAATCTTCATCGAAATGGCGCGTCTCAATGCACCTTATGGCGCTGGGAGCCTTCTGACCCAACACACCAGAGTTGGGGTTGAGGCGCGTCAGCGGTCTCAATGCACCTTATGGCGCTGGGAGCCTTCTGACTGGGATGAGCTGGGATGGAGTGAGGCTCGTAAATCGTCTCAATGCACCTTATGGCGCTGGGAGCCTTCTGACGAACGTCCGTGGCGCATATTCGGCGCAGGCTTTTAGCGTCTCAATGCACCTTATGGCGCTGGGAGCCTTCTGACGTGAAGGCCGTCCAGCAGGCAACCGCTGAGGCCCTGCGTCTCAATGCACCTTATGGCGCTGGGAGCCTTCTGACAAGGCTGTCGCTCTGTTGGCTGGTCTAGCGATTGTGGGTCTCAATGCACCTTATGGCGCTGGGAGCCTTCTGACCGTCACCTCACCACCACCCACACGAACGGTAGCCTAAGTCTCAATGCACCTTATGGCGCTGGGAGCCTTCTGACCGTCACCTCACCACCACCCACACGAACGGTAGCCTAAGTCTCAATGCACCTTATGGCGCTGGGAGCCTTCTGACGCGCGCCTCCGCCACTTCTTCCTTCGCGGCCTTCGTGTCTCAATGCACCTTATGGCGCTGGGAGCCTTCTGACTGAGCTCCCAGCCGATGAATCCGCAGACGTTCCCGCGTCTCAATGCACCTTATGGCGCTGGGAGCCTTCTGACAACCCGTCAGCTCAACACCGAATACACCACTCAGAACGTCTCAATGCACCTTATGGCGCTGGGAGCCTTCTGACTCTCAAGTCGGTGCTGCTGCACCTCGATCTGGAGTTCCCGTCTCAATGCACCTTATGGCGCTGGGAGCCTTCTGACTGTAAACGGTATTCGTGCACAACAGAGCTCTAGGTCTCAATGCACCTTATGGCGCTGGGAGCCTTCTGACGCAGCAATCGACCCTCCTAGGTCGCCTGAGTGAGCGGTCTCAATGCACCTTATGGCGCTGGGAGCCTTCTGACACATCGGGGACGGGGATACACAGCTTCTTGCTTTGTCTCAATGCACCTTATGGCGCTGGGAGCCTTCTGACCTGGTAGATAGTCCAGAGCACGTACAACTGTGGTCGTGGGAGTCTCAATGCACCTTATGGCGCTGGGAGCCTTCTGACGCAACAAAGTATGCCCTTCCTGCTATCGGAACCCTTGTCTCAATGCACCTTATGGCGCTGGGAGCCTTCTGACCTCCAACGCCAAAGCCGGGGCGACGTTGGCGGCCAGTCTCAATGCACCTTATGGCGCTGGGAGCCTTCTGACGCACGGTGAAGGGCACGTGGAGGATCCCTGAGTCAGTCTCAATGCACCTTATGGCGCTGGGAGCCTTCTGACGATCCCGGCTTTTTCACAACAGCACCAATGGCGCGCGTCTCAATGCACCTTATGGCGCTGGGAGCCTTCTGACCCCTAAGAGGGTGGTCTTCCTGTGCTTTTCCGAAGAGTGGTCTCAATGCACCTTATGGCGCTGGGAGCCTTCTGACAGGGAAGCCTTTGCAACAGTTATGAAAGAGCTTGGTAGTCTCAATGCACCTTATGGCGCTGGGAGCCTTCTGACTTCGAAAAATGGACGCTCATGAAATTCTGACCGAGTCTCAATGCACCTTATGGCGCTGGGAGCCTTCTGACTTTCTAGCGTCTCCTGGTACGTCTCGACCACCCAGGTCTCAATGCACCTTATGGCGCTGGGAGCCTTCTGACACTGTGGACACCACCACCACACGCCAAACCATGCTCAGTCTCAATGCACCTTATGGCGCTGGGAGCCTTCTGACACAACAGCCGCGTGGCAACGTCAAGGCTCTGGATGTCTCAATGCACCTTATGGCGCTGGGAGCCTTCTGACCCTGACCAAAAAGTTCTCCCATACCTCCGCTGTTGAGTCTCAATGCACCTTATGGCGCTGGGAGCCTTCTGACGGCTCTCGGTTGGGACCATAACTCCACCAGCCTTGCGGTCTCAATGCACCTTATGGCGCTGGGAGCCTTCTGACTTAAAAGCGGCTGCCCTACCGCGGCAGGCCACACGTCTCAATGCACCTTATGGCGCTGGGAGCCTTCTGACCGGCAGCACCGCTCTTGGATGCTTACGAGAACGAGTCTCAATGCACCTTATGGCGCTGGGAGCCTTCTGACTAGCGAAATCCAGTCGCTGATCCTCATGATGAGGCAGTGTCTCAATGCACCTTATGGCGCTGGGAGCCTTCTGACCTGGAAGACCCGCCCCACCGTCGACGACTACGAGGGTCTCAATGCACCTTATGGCGCTGGGAGCCTTCTGACTCGAAAACCACGCCGGAGATGTTGAACCCGTGCTTGGTCTCAATGCACCTTATGGCGCTGGGAGCCTTCTGACGGAGACAGAGAATGACTGACCAGCAGACCGAGAACCAGTCTCAATGCACCTTATGGCGCTGGGAGCCTTCTGACCGCGGAGCGGAGGTCACACCCCCACTTTGAGCGCTGTCTCAATGCACCTTATGGCGCTGGGAGCCTTCTGACACGCTGAAACAACCGTGGGCAACGCTCATAATGCAAGGTCTCAATGCACCTTATGGCGCTGGGAGCCTTCTGACCCCCTACCGAAAAACACCCCTTCTGACCTGCGGCTTTACAAGCATTTCCGCCACCGATCAAAAACAGTGCTTTTCAACAGGCTCTGATAGGCCCTATTTAACCATAAAACCCCAGGTCAGAACCACCCCGCCACCGACGGCGGTTTTCGCTTGTTCTCCGCCGACTTTGAACGAGGTTATGCGGAAAAGTCGCCCTCGCCTCGCCCTCGTCGTACTGAAAATTACAGAAAACGCCAGCCCCGCAAGTCGACCTCGCAACCCAGCCCTGCAAGTCGGGCCGCCAAACCGACCTCGCAACCCAACCCCCGCCAAGCCGACCTCGCAACCCAACACCACAACCCAACAACACCCAGCAGCAGCAACCATCACCGCCCACCTACCACAGCCCTCGACAAAACCCCACATCATCCAGGGCCACGCCAACCCCGTGAACCTCGGCCCGCTCCTCACAATGTGCGCACAAGGGATAAATGTGCACTACATCCTCACGGTCATCAATCGCATCGGTGACCTGACGGCGAACCACCCCAATATCAGCCACCGACACGCGCAACTGAAAAACAGACTCCTGAATCCGATATCCCCAGCTCTGCAGGATCTTCGCCACGCGATTACGTCTACGATCAGAGGTAATGTCATAGGCAACCAGGTAAATCACCGCCACACCACCCCCACCCACCGATAGTCAGGCTCCATCATCGCCCGCGCCAACAACTGAGCCTCATGATGAATGTGCCTGCGCCACGAGCCAGCAAACCCCGGCAGAGCGCCACGCACCGAACGCTGCAATGTCTGCTCGTATGCGTCAGTGACTATCTTTTTCCCCTCAGCAGTCAACCACACGCCGCCCTCGTCAGCCGGGTTGGCATGCTCAGCGCGCAAACGTTTTGACCGCAACAATGCCATCACCGTCTGATCTACCAGAAGCGGGCGAAACTCCTCCATCAGATCTAAAGCCAAACTCGTGCGCTTATCCGTTGAGGCATGCAAAATCCCCAAAGAAGGCTCCAGCCCGGCAGCCATTAATGCGCCCACGCACTCGGACAACAAAATCGCATACCCATACGACAGGGCCGCATTCGCCAGATCCCGCGGAGGGCGGCGGCTACGCCCATGAAACGCCACCTCCGGCGGAACAAAACGGGGGAGAGCCTCAAAGTAGGCCTCGGATGCCGCGCCCTCCAACCCCATAAGCTCACTGATTGTTTCGGCATATTCGCACTCTGCGCTCAGGGAACGGATCGCCTGACAGGTTCGCCGCACGTCGCCCTCTTCGGACCGCCTGGCCAGACGTTGGACGAGGTACACCTGGTTACGAAGTTTGGCACGTACGATCGCCCTGGCCAGGGGCAGGCGTGTCTCCTCCTGGGCTGAGAGCGCGGCCTGCCGTAGAAGGCGCTGGGCGTGGGCTGCGCCGGACTTGCCCGCGAGCTGTCCCAGGTAGCCGCCGCGTCGCGTCAGGAAGCACACCGCAACATCGCTACGCAGCGCCCACGAGCGCGCGCCCGCAGATAAACCGACATTTCCACTGAGTACGATCCGCGACACCAGTCGGCAGGGTATGGACATCTCTGCGGTGCCTGTGGGGGATGCGACTATCACGCGGCCCGAGGCAACGCGGATTCTCGCTCCGTCGCGGCCGACGTATAAGACTTGGTCGGCGTGACCGGCCTCTTCTAGCCGAGGGGAGCTGGGGAAGGCAGACAGGTCGGGCCGAAGGAAGGCGTCAGCATCTTCTGTGGCAAAGCAGGTGATCTCGCAGGAAAGAAGAGGAAGACTAGTGAGATTCGCGTGTTGCTCAATGACAAGCTTGGCTGCGTGCAGGTCTGCCTCGCGCAGGGCGCACACTGCTCCCGTCGCGCCGAATCGCGCGTAAGCCAGGCCGAGGTCGGTCAGGGCGTGATCCATGGGGGCCAGCAGGTTATCGACAATGAGGGTGCGAAGGTGGTCAAAGGTCTGTGCGCGGGCTGTGGGGGCAGGCAGGGCATGGTTGTCTGTTGGGGCGTGGCGGACAGGGAAGACATCGTGGACAGGCAGCGCATTCTGGATCAGCGCGTCGAGGTGGACGCAGCGATCCTGAAGGGGAAGAAGATCGCTGAGGCGTGGGGCGAGCGCCCTCCAATCAGGTGGGGCAAAGGTAAAGAGGAGTGAGCTGCCTGCACTGGCCGCATGAATGTCGACGAGTTCATCAATGGCTTGGCGGGGGTCGCTGCCTTCCCGTGGAGTGAATGCTTGAGGGTGAACCTTGGAGGTGAGGGTGCCTTCGAATGCTTCAAGCAAAAGGGCGGTGCTGAGTTGTGCGAGCAGTGGAGACAAAGCTTCGGTTGATTGATGGGCAGGGTGTTTGGGGTCGCGTAGGTGTTTGCTGAGTGTGGCGCTCAGACTGACGAGGTCATCGCCTGTATCTGGTATCGAGTGGGATGGGAGTTTGTGGAGGGTGGTGAGGATGTGTTCTGGCGAGGTGAGGGAAGTGCAGAGCGTGCAGGAGGGGCGAGGGGCTGGGGTGGCCGGAGTCGTGGGAGTGATGGGAGTGGCTGTACTGGCGGGGTGAACATGGCGGCAACTTCCTTGTTGCTCGATGGGACTTTCCTAAAATATCGGGAATTAATTCGCTATTCAATAGATATTGTGGTTTTTGCTTTCTGAGAGCCTGAGGGAAGGCCTGGGGAGGGGGAAGCCCGGTCGAAGTGGGACTGGAGAGCGGTGCGAGACAAGAGGGTCTGGGGTGAGGTGCGCGCGGGAGAGGTTGCGTGGGAGGGATCGTGTGGGAAGGAGGGTAGAGGGGGAATTAACGCAGATGGCGGCGCAGGGGCTAACGCATACTCCCGTTGAAAACCTCATAATGTTTCACGCGTGAAACGCCATCGAAGTGCGAGTTATCCACAGATTTTCTGTTCAGCTGTGGTGTGGGTGTGGGGGCGGTAGCGTTGGGGCATGATGTTGTTGAATGCCTCAAGGAAAAGTGTTGGTGTGCTGCTTGCCTGTGTGGTGGTGAGCGTGTCGCTTAGTGCGTGTGGTTCTGCTGGTTCAGAGCAGGGGATGTCTGCGTCGCTTCCTGTAGAAGATGCTGTGCAGTCTCAGGTGGGGTCGCCTGATGATGTGGTGGCGATGTCTGGCATTTATGAGGTGACGCGTGAGGGGAAGTTGTTGAGGTATTCCTCCGATCCTCGCTTAGATAAGCCTGAGCTCAGCGACGTTGCGAAAGTGCATGACAATAACGGTGCTGAGGAGTTCGCACAGTATTTCATTCGGGTGGTGGAGTACACCTGGGATAGTGGAGACACATCCTTGCTGAAGGAAATCTCGTTGCCGTCGTGCACGTGGTGTGAATACATGAGTGCAACTACCGACGAGCGCATGAAGAATAAAGGCTGGGTCCGCAACCTGCGGGCAACGGTCATCGAGGTGCAACCGGCGTTTGAGGTCCCTGATCATCCAGGTCTGTGGCACGTTGACACAGTGTCTGAAACTAGTGCTCACCAGGAGTATGACGGTAAGAGACTGAAAGAGGTTGAAAAGGAGAGAGTGCGTTTATCGCTCCAAATGCGCTATGAAGAGGGTGCATGGAAGATTAGCGGTAGCAAGGGAGAGAGTATTTCCGAATGAAATCTCTTCGCTTGTGTTGTGCTTTCGTCGCTATTCCGGCGCTGCTTACAGTGCTTTCTCCAGCTGCTTACGCAGAAGATGATGGGGGTACGACGACGTTTTCAGTGAACAATTCCGGTCGTGACATGGTCGATGTCAGTGGGGTTTACTCGCAGCGTCAGGAGGGCAAGTCGGATCTGCCTGCTCCGGGTTCTTCTCGGGTGGAGTTGGGGCGGTCTGCTCCTCCGCCGTCTGCGGATTTGGGGTGTGTGGGTCAGTTGAGTGCGGGTGGGTGGAGTGGGGCGGATTTGTGTCCGTATCGTTTTGCTGATGATGAGCCTGCTGAGGAGATTCCTACTATTGATCTTCTCTATCATGCGCTCGCCCAGACGCAGGTGAAGGGCGCTGGGCTGAAGGTGGAGCCGTGAATTCGTACCTATGTGGGGCTGCCAACCCTGGTGCATGCGGCTACTCCTGTGAGGCAGGAGGTGGTGCGGGTGTTTGACCATGATGTGGTGGTCGATTTTGAGGCAACCTCGTTTAAGTATGACTTTGGGGATGGGTTGGATCCGTTGGTGACGACGGATCCGTCTTCGAGGTTTCCGGTGATGACGCTTCATCATGTGTACCTGGAGCCCAGGGAGTGGGTGAGTGTGGTGTTGGAGACGAAGTGGAGGGCTAGGGTGCTTCATCCTGTGACGGGTGAGACCTTGACGGTGCCTTCAGCCTTACTAACTACGGAAGTGTCAGCACCTTTTGAGGTGCGCAAGGCAAAGGGGTACCTGACCGACACGGCTGAAGAACTCATGGGCCGCTAAGAGGCAGCACCTATGCTCCCGCGTTGCACCGGTGGCGCCGCGTTGCACCAATCCACCCGGACCCGGCGCAATAAGAGCGACCAGAGGCCACCAGTGCAACCGCAAGCCACAGCTGAGCCAAGAAAACCCGCTACAGCCTCCACCTGGCCACAGCGCTTTGATCCTCCCAGAACTCACGGTAGGTGGGGGAAGCCTCGTACAGCTCATCATGACTGCCCACGGCCTCCACCGCCCCATCGGTGAGGACAATGATTTGATCGGCTCGGCGGATGGTGCTCAAGCGGTGAGCAATCACCAAGACCGTGCGGCCCTGTGCCAGGTCATCCAGGCTCTCAGTCACGCGCGCCTCGTTGACGCCGTCTAAGGCGCTGGTGACCTCGTCAAGCAGAAGGATGGGGGCATCCTTCAAGAATGCGCGCGCTAAGGCCACGCGTTGCCTTTCCCCGCCCGACACTGAGGCGCCGCCCTCGCCAACCCGGGTCTGCCACCCCTGCGGCAAACGCTCGATGACCTCGGTTAATGCCGCGCGCTGAGCGGCGGCGTGCACCTCTTCATCGGAGGCGCCGGGCCGACCAATGCGGACATTTTCCTCAATGGTGGTATCGAACAAGTAGACATCCTGGAACACCATGGACATGAGGCTCATCAGGTGCTCCTCGCTCATGTCGCGCACATCCACGCCGCCGACGGTGATGCGTCCGGCGCCGACATCCCAGAAGCGGGCGGCCAGGCGCGACAGGGTGGACTTGCCTGAACCTGACGGGCCGACGATTGCCGTCACCAACCCGGCCGGCACGCTGAAAGAAACATTACGGAGAACCTGACGAGGTGCCCGCGCGGCTGAGTTGAGAGTTGAGCCAGGGTTGAGAGTTGAGCCAGGGGTGGGAGCAGAGCCAGGGGTGGGAGCAGAGCCAGAGGTGAGCGCAGAGCCTGAGTGAGGGCCAGAGCTTTGGCCGGCCGCAAACCCAGAGGTGGGTAGTGCCTCGGGGGCGGAAAAACTCCCGGAGCCGGACACACTCTCTGAGCCAGACGCATCCCCTGTACCAGGCGTATTCCCAGCCTCGTCGTAGGAAAACTCCACGCCCTCAAAGCGAATATCAAAAGGCGCGCTCGCAGTTTTCTCTGCCCCCACAGCGGGTGCAGGCAGCAGGGGAGCCTCTGTAATGTCCTCAATGGCGTCCATAGCAACCTGCGCTTCATGCAGGGCATCAACGTAGAAAGCCAACATGCCCACGGGCTCACTAAAACGAGCCGCCATCAGGGCTAACGCGATAAAGACCGGCGCGCTCATTGACCCGGCAAAGAGCAGGGCAATACCGACAGCAATACTGCCGAGCATGCCCGCAGCGACGGCCGTGTGGAACAGCGAGCCGGCAGGGCCTTTAGCTTTACCTGCGGTAAACATGGTGTCACGCTCTGACGCCAGGGCATCCTCCAAAGGAGCCCACCCATTGCGGCAGCTGTCGGTCGCCCGCAAAATAGGCTGGAGCTGCGCGAACTCCATAATCCGATTCGACAGGTGATGCAGTTCCACGGCGTGCACCTGATGCTCGCGCACGACCATGCGGCGCATCCAGCGCAGCGCCCCCAATGCCACGGGCACGGGCAGCACCATCACCAGTGCCACACGCCAATCCACCACGACCGTCACCAGGAAAATGCCCACCAGGCTCCCTGCAGCCGAGGCAATATAGGGCAGTGCGATTGAGGGCATGTGGGACAGGAAGCTGACATCGCGTGAGGCGGCCTTGCTCACCTTCCCCACCGCGCTGGCATTAAACCAGCCCAGGGGTAGTTTCTGGACGCGTTCGGCCACCCGGCAGATCAGCGTGCCGCACACCTCCAGGCAGGCAAGAGCCATGGATTGCAGGCTCGCGGTAATAGAAAACGCCAAGGACACGGCAACAGCTAACGCCACCGCGGCCAGCCAGCCCCAGGCGGGCTCACCAGCCAGGAAGCGTGAGAGGAAGGGAATGAGCAGCCCCAGGGCAACGCCTTGGAACACTCCGCCCAGAGCGTGGCCGACGAGCATCCGCGTCGTCGCCGCGCGTTGGCCGATAATGCGGAAAAACTGGGTAATCATTGCTGTGCCTCCCACATGCGTCGGTACACGCCAGCCTCGCCTCCAGAAGCCCCGCCTCGCAGCAGCTCCTCATGCGTGCCGACCTCAACGACGCGCCCTTCATCCAGGACAACAATCTGATCAACGCCCTCAATGGTGCTCAGGCGGTGGGCGATGACCATGACGGTGCGTTCGCGCGCCAGGGCGGTCAGGGCCCGCTGGATGAGGCGCTCCGAATGCGGGTCGGTCTGCGAGGTTGCCTCATCCAAGAGCAGCAGCGGCGCATCGGACAGGAAAGCCCGCGCCAGGGCGATGCGCTGTTTTTCGCCGCCCGACAGGTGCGCGCCGTCCTCGCCAAGCACGGTGTCGTAGCCGTGGGGGAACTCCATAATCCGGTCGTGAATGAGGGCCTTGCGGGCGGCCTCTTCAATCGCCGCATCGGAGGCGCCGGGCACAGCCAGGCGGATATTCTCACGCACGGTGTCGGTTAGCAGACCAGGGTCTTGCAGCAGAATCGTCATCGTCGACAGCAGCGAGGACGTGGAGAGGTCACGCACATCCACCCCGTCGACGCGCACGCTGCCGCCGCTGACATCCCAAAAACGCGCGGCCAGGCGCACCAGCGTACTCTTGCCCGACCCGGAGGGGCCCACAACGGCGGTGACTGTGCCCGGTTCACACACGAGGTTCACGCCCGCCACCGCTGGCGGGGCGCCCTCGGCGTAGGCGAAGGTAACGTTGTCAAAGACTAACGAGGGTGCCCGCCCGCCCAGATCGAGGGAAACGGGGTGCTCCGCTTCGGGCAATTCGGGCAGGTCAAGGAGTTCGCTCAGGCGCTCAGCGGCGTCCGCCCCCAGGGTGATGAGGTGGAAGAGCTGACTGACGGAAATCAGGCCACCGGGCAGGGAGACGCCCAGCAGAATAAAGGGGATCAACGTGACGGGCTCAATGACGCCCCAGGCGTTCAGCGTTACGCCAAAGCCCAGCACGGGAATGAGCATGCCCGCAGGGGAAAACAGGGCCTGCACCACGGACATGACACTGCCTGAACTGCGCATCCAGTCGTAGGCTGCGCCGGTGTAGGTGTCCAAGGCTCCAGAAAAACGGGTGAAGAGCGAGCCTCCATTGCCGAAAGCCTTGACGGTGGCAATACCGTCGACGAGCTCCACAGTGGATGCGGCCAGGGTTTTCTCTGCTGACATGAAGCGCTCGCCCGTGTCGGCGGCGCGCACAAAACCCAGGTAGGCCAGGAGGATGAACACGATCACCACCCAGGCGAACACCAGCAGGGCAAACACCCACGAGCGGGTCAGCAGGTAGGTCAGGGCAGCAAGCGGCGTGCCAATGGCCGCGCCCAGGTCGGTGGAAAAGTGGGCGATCATCGTGTGAATCTTCGCCACGTCTTCGCTGATGATCGTGTGTACGCGGCCCGAGGATTCCTCGCTATGCCAGCCCAGCGGTAGGCGCGCCAGATGGCGGGCCACGCGGGTACGCAGGTCGTGGCGGAAATGCCCTTCAACAATATGGGCCCACCCCGTTGAGCTGAAGAGCACCAGGTGGGACAGGAAGACGCCCGCCGCAATCGCTGCAAACCACGCCCATGCCGCGCCCGAGGTGAGTGTGCCGGCCAGCAGTCCCTCAGCAATGGCGGTAATGCCAATGGCAGGCAGCAGGGAAAGGGCCGCGCCGATCATGCCCGCTACGAAGGCGGTGATCATCTTGCCTCGCACGGGACGTAGGAGGGTCGACAATGCGCCAGTCTGCGGGGCGCGCGCGGTGCCGCTGTCGCCTGTGGAACTAGCCTCGCCTGCGGGAACAGCGCCGCCTGTAGGATCAGTGTTCCCTATGGAGCCAGTCTCGCTTGCGGGACCAGCCTCGCCCGGCGAGGCCACCGCCCCCTTCTTGTGCCCGACCGGCTGGGCGTCGTCTGTGTGCGCGTCCGTCATCTCACCCTCACTTATACGTCGTGGAGAACCACGCCAGCATCACCAAAGAAATACGCCACCGCGACGGTCGCCACCCAGCCCGCCAGAAGCAGCACACTGTCTCGCCACCGCCAGGTCAGGACGCGCGGCTCCGTGCGCGTCGGAAACGCGGCAAAAGCGCGCGAATCCATGGACATGGACATGCGCTCCGCATGGCGCACGGCGGCCGCCGTTAAGGCCGGAATCGACGTCACCCACCGCACAGGTACGGTCAGCAGCGGAGTGCGCAGGCGCGAACCTCGTAGGGCGTGGGCTTCGCGGATAGCGCGGTGTTCGTCGCGAAAACGCGACATGAAACTCAGGGCGGCGATACCCGCGTAGGGCACGCGGTAGGGCAGGCGCAGGTGCTGGACCAGGGAACGCAGCAGGTCCTGGGGCGTGGCCAGCAGGCCCGTCAGCGCCGCCAGAGAGATCACCGCCGCGAGCTTCGCCCCCAGTTTCGCGCCAACGAACAGCTGATTGTGCTCAATGGGCGCCCCCCACAATTCAAAGACCACAGGCGAGGCGCCAACCTTCGAAATGGGCGTGGCCTGCGCCATCGACAGGCTCAACACTGTGGCAAACACCAGCAGTGCCAGGGCAATAGGAATGCCCTTGCGCGGCTGAATAAGGAAGAGCAGCGGGATCGTGAGCGTCAGCGTCCACAGGGCTGGCAGGGGAGTGTTGAGCGAGGCCACCGCCAGCATCAGCGGCAACGCGGCGGCGAAGGGCGAGAGCGGATCGAAGTTCAACCTGCCTGCAAGACCGGGTAGGGAGGGCAGGGGCGGTGGAATCATTGGCGGGGTCATGCGGGCACGACCTCTTTCCATGCGCTCCACTGCGGGCAGACCGCAGAATACTCGCGTGCCCGCGCCGTCATCTGAGCCAGGGGAGTGGGCATCAGTCCATAGGCTTCGAGCAAGGCAGTGTCGGCCAGTGCGCTCGCGGCAGGCATAAAGGCAGACCGCATGTCGCCGCCGTCTGCATGCGCTCCAAGCAGCACCATCGCATCGGCGTACTCGCTAATGAGCTCTAGGTCGTGCGTGGCCACGACAATCACCGCCCCGCGCGCAGCCGCCTGCACCATGGCATCCATCAGCCGCAGGGCGTGGCGATGATCCTGCCCAAAAGTTGGCTCATCGAGGCAGATGACGTGGCGTTCCTCGGCCAAAGCGGAGGCGACGGTCAGGCGCCGCTTCTGCCCGCCAGAGAGCGTGAAAGGATTGGCGTCGGCATGCGCAGAGAGTGAGAACTCCTCCAGCAGGCGCGCCACCGTGCGCTCAATCTCTTCGGCTGGACGCCGGGCAATACGCAGGCCGCGCCCCAGTTCAGCGGCGACTGTTCCTTCGAGGAACTGGTGTTCAGGATTTTGGGGGACGAGGGTGACGCGCGCATTGGGTCTGCGCGGATGGCGAGCCTTCCCGTCCACGAGGACCCGCCCGGCCTTCCATGGTTGGACGCCGGATAGGGCGCGCAGCAGCGTGGATTTTCCGCTGCCATTGATGCCAGCGACGGCAATGATCTGGCCAGGGTGAGCGTGGAAACTGAGGTCGTGCAAGATGGTGCGCGCCTGCCTGCCGCGGCCTCGCGTGACGTGGAGGCCGTCGACCTCAAGCAGGGGCCGAGAGGCGGAGGTGTGCGCAGGTAGCGGGTCTGGGGCAGTAGGGGCTCCTCCCGCAGGATCATCCCAGGTCAGCGTGCCTGCCTGCCGAGCAAAAGCGCGGGCGGCCTCGTCAATCGTCAAAGGGCAGGAGAGCGTAAGGTCGTCGCCTCCCCCTACGTCGCCAGGCGCGGTGGCCTCGTCGTAAGAGGGGGTGCGCAGCGTCCCCAGGGCATGCTGAAAACGCAGGGCGGAGGGCAGGCGAATCCCCTGCTCGTGCAGGGTGGGCGCGTGCGCGGAAAAGACCTCGCGCGGGGCGCCCTCAGCGATGACGCGCCCATCGGCGTCGAAGGCAAGCATGTGATCGACGTGCGCGATCACCGGATCGAGATTGTGCTCCACCACCAGCACAGCCGTCCCGCGCCCAACGATGTCAGGGAGGAGTGCGTAGAAATTGGCGCCAGCCTGGGGGTCAAGATTGGCGGTGGGCTCATCTAGGACCAGAAGACGCGGGTGCATTGCCAAAGCGGCGGCCAAAATGACGCGCTGGCGCTGCCCGCCCGACAGGTGCCAGGGGTTGCGCTCAGCTAAATGCGCAACCCCGACCTGCTTGAGCGCTCTGTGGGCGCGCTGGTCAATCTCGTCCTGGGGGAGGCGCAGGTTTTCGAGCGCGTAGCAGACTTCGTCCCACACGCGGGTGGTGAGGATCTGCGCGTCGGGATCTTGAAGGACGAGGGCGACGTGGCCGGCGAGGTGAGCGGGGGAGGCGTCAGCTACCTCTTCGCCGAGGAGGCGCAGTGAGCCTCGGTAGTGGGAGGGAATCGAATGCGGGACGATCCCGTTAAACGCCAAGGTCAGGGAGGATTTACCGCAGCCGCTTGGCCCAGCCAGGAGAGTCACCTGACCGGGCTGGAGGGTGAGAGAACAGGGCTGAGGCACCCACTGCTCTGCGCCGTGGTAGCGGATGGCCAGATCGGCGGCTGTCGCAAGGGGCGCCTCGGAAGGGGTGGTGTGCCCCTCGGATGAGGGGGCCTGTTCGGGAAGCATTGCTGAGCGTGGCACTGTGACTGGCAGGCTCACTTCGTGATGCCGACGCCGGCCTTGGCGAGGGCGCGCTTGAGCAGCAGGCAGACGCCCACCCCGGCGAAGCACGAGAGTAGGGAGAGGACCATAGAGATGGCCATGTCGCTGGTGGAGCCGTCAATGCCGTAGGCGGACCAGTACATCCAGCCGTTCATGCCGCCAAAGACTGCGGCGGAGATCATGTACACCCACCAGGTCCAGAAGCGGTAGAGGAATAGCGCCACAGGAATTCCGACGAAGGCGGCGCCAATGAGGTTACCGACGATGGCGCCTGCGCCAAGAGAGGTGGTGAAGGTGGAGATCACGCCCAGAATGAGGCCTGCGATGACGAAGGCTCCGGGCTTGTTCACGATGACGCCGGGCAGCAGGTAGGGGATCATCCACACGCCCATGATGGCGCACATGATGATGATGCCTCGCGGGGAGGTTGCCACGAGTGGCGTGATGTAGGTCAGGGGGATGGCGATGAGGGAGCCGACGACGGCCAATGCCGCGACGGTCATGAGGTTGCGGGTGCCGAGGACGGAGTCGCGCAGTCCTGATCGTGCGGAGCTGCGGATCTCGACGTCGTCACTGATTGAAGTGGGTGAAGAGTCCATGGTCGGGTCTTTCATCAACGATCCGTAGTTTAGGTGTACCTAACCTTACCCCTCTCGGGAATGTGATGTTTATGACACTTTGTTCGCCTCGTGGAAGATGAGATGAAATTATCTCAAGTTTTCGTAGGTCGCGAAGATGTTGTGAGTGATATTTGACCACGTGGTAAGCGGTTTGGTGTTGTGGAGTTCTCACTTTGTTGCTCAGTGAGACATAAGTAAGTGGGCATCGCAGGTGATTGGATTGTGGAGTTCGGCACATAGTAGGGTGCCTGTTGCATCCTTCACAGTGCTTAGGAGTTCCTTCGACATGACAACTCATTCGACGAAAAAGCGTCTTGCCGCCAGCGCCCTCGCCGCACTGGTTGCCATCCAACTGTCTGGCTGTTCACATGGTGCAGATACCGCCGATGCCTCCCCTGAGGCCAGCGCGCCAAGCGCAGAGGCGCCACAAAGCCAAGAATCGCTCCAGGGCGCAGAATCCACAACGGAATCGACACCGAAGGCCGGGGACGCTTCGAAGGAGCAAGAAAAGGCCAACGAGGGCGCCACCCCCGCCAAGGAGCCTGCTGCCAACACAGCTCCTTCACAGGAGCCTTCCGCAGCGCAGGATGCTAGCCCGCGCCAGAGCGCACCGGCTCCCGTTACCTCCGAGAATGGACGACCCCGCGCCGCAGCTGCCATCCCCGCACCTCAGAGGCACGAGCAACGGCGCCCTGCTGCGCAAGCTGGGAATGCGTCCGCAGCAACGCCTGCCGAACCGGTCCAGCCGAGCAGGCCCGCCGATCCGGTCCAGCCGAGCAATCCGCAGCCGACCGATCCGCCCAAGCCCGCAGAGCCCTCGCAGCCTGCCGATCCGAAGCCCGCAGATCCCCCCGCAAGCGAGCCTCCCGCAGTCACCCCCACGCCCCCTAGCACCGACAACGGCACCAACGCCGGAGCGGGCGAAGGCAACGGCGCTGGAACGGCTCCCATCACTGTCCCCGACGAAGCCCTCAAGCTGGCTGAAGCCAAGGCGCGCCTCGAAGTAGCAAAGACCCTGCGCCAGAACAAAGAAAGCGCACTGGCCCAAGCCCGCGAACTCCTCGACGCAAAGAAGACCGCCAAGGCTGACGCCCTGAGCCGCCAGGCCGCCGCCCAGGCCGAGGTACAAAAGGCCTCCGCCCGCCTGGCCCAGCTGCGCAGCGCCCACGGTGAAGCCAGCGCCCAGGCGCAGCAGGCCCGCGAAAGCCTCGCCGCCGCGCAGGACACCCTCAACCGGGCCACTGCCGCCCTCGAAGGGGCTCGCACCCGCGAAACCCGGGCAAGCATCAACCTCGCTACCGCTCAAGGAGCCCTGGCTACCGCCCGCATGCTGGAAAACGAAAAGCGCGGCGAACACCAGCTGGCCAACACCGCCCTCGTCCGCGCGCAAGACAAGGTCCGCGTTGAACGCGAACGCTACGATGCGCAGCGCGCCGCCTACGAGGCAGGTGCAGGACAGGTCGGCACGGACTGGAACAGCGTTCCCAAGGAAACTCGCGAGCGCGTCATTGAGGTCATCGTCCTTGACCTCATCAACAAGTACCGTCACAGTGAGGGCCTGCCCGCCTTCAAGACGAATGACGCCGTCATGGAGGACGCACGAATCTGGTCGCGCCAAATGGCGACGACGAAGAACTACGTACACGACCGCTTTGCCAACACCACCCTCCGCGGGCGCTACAACGCGAACTCCTTCAGTGAAAACATCTTCAACCCGCGTTTCTACGCTGATGAAGATCCCATCGAGATCGCAAAGTTCCTCTTCCTTGGCTGGAAGAACTCTCCGGGTCACAACAAGAACCTGCTTGAGAACGAATTGCATGAACTCTCTGGTGTGGGTGTCGTCATTGACGAGACCAACCGCGTGTGGGCAACCCACCGCGCGTGGGGCGTCCCCACTGCCCCCGCCGAAGCCGTGTGGGAGGTGCCCGATACGGGCGCCATCTACGGCGTTGTTGCCACGGAAGAGACCGCGCGCCTTGCCAACTCGCCCGGCTACACCCCCACTCCGCAGGAGAACCGCCGAACCTACACGGTGGTTGATGCTCCGAGCTCCTTCACCCCCGAGGTGCGCCCCGAAGGCGTCCAGCCCCCCTCGGATTCGGCGCTCCGCCAGGCCCGGGGCGAACTCGACGCTGCCACTGAGCGTTACGAGGCCACCGGCCAGAGCCTCGCTGCCGCCACCGAGGTGACAGAAAATGCGGAGAACTCCGAGCGCGTGGCCAGCCAAGAGTTCACCGAAGCGCAGGGCGCAGTGACCGAGGCGGGCGCCGCCGTTGAGGAGGCGACGGAAGCGAAGAATGGCGTGGATACCTCCGCCATCGCCCGCGCCGATGAACTCGCCGCTGAGGTCACCGCGGCCACCACTGCCGAGAGTGAAGCCACCCGCGAGGCACAGAACGCAACCGCCGCCGTTGAGGAGGCGACCTCGCAGGCAACCTCGCAGGAGGAAGCCGTGAGCGCCGCGCAGGCCGAGGCCACCGCCGCAGCTCAGCAGGTCGCCGAGGCCGAGGCCGCCGTGGCCGCATTGGAAGGAGCGACCACCACCCCCTGATCTTTCGTGAGTGAGGTGTGAAAATGCTTGCCGCCCCGCACAATGTGCGGGGCGGCAAGCGCGTGTGGGAGGCGTGGCGTGTCATCCTCCGAGCATAGGAGACACGCTCAGTGCGCCATCTATGAGGAGGCGGATAGTGCCTCGGCGGGGAAGTCTTGGGGACGGTCGGTGAAGATACCCGTTACGCCCCAAGAGGCCAGCTCGCGGGCCTGTTCGACATCATTGACGGTCCACACATTGACCTCAAAGCCCAGGTTGCGCAGCTCAGCGACCTCGTCCTTGGTGAGGCCCTCCACGCCGGGGTGAACGGCCTTGCAGCCCAGTTCGACGGCTCCGTGGGACCAGTGGGTGCGCTCATCCTCAGGATCAACCAGCCAGCCCAGCGCCACATTCGGACGCAACTCGTGCAGGCGACGCAGCTGGCGGTGGTCGAAGGAGGACACAATGAAGCGTGATGGATCAGCGACCTTATCAATGGCAACGGCAACGGATTCCACCAGGCGTTCTTGCATCTGCGGCCCGCCCAGGCAGGGCTTCATTTCGAGGTTGGCACCCATGCGATGCCCGTTGATGAATTCGAGGACGGTTGCTGCCTCAGGGATACGCTCGAAGCGGTACGTGGGAGAGAACCAGGCTCCAGCATCAAGCTTACGCAAGTCGGAAAAGCCCAGGTTGTAGTAGCCGCCGCTGCCATTGGTGGTGCGGTCAAGGGTGTCGTCGTGGATGACCAGCAGGGTGCCATCTCCCATAATGTCCACGTCGAATTCGATCCAACGCGCTCCGACCTCCATGGCCTTGACAAAAGAGGCCATTGTGTTTTCGGGTGCCAGGGAGGATGCGCCGCGGTGCGCAATAATGCGGGGAAATTCAGACATAATGCCTCACTCAGAAAGATAAGATCCCGGCCATTTTACGCTTGACCCTGCGGGGGTCAGTCGCCCTCGTCGGGGATGGCAGCAAAAGTCTGCCCGCCGCGGGGGCGCATGGGTAAATGTGCGCCGCGCCAAGCCCAGCGTCACTCCCAGTCGGGGGTAACGGGCAAGACCTCGTCATCCTCGGGGGCATCAAACATGGCGGCAAAATCCCCACCCAACGCCGGATACTCTGAGGTGTCCACCCCATCACCGGGGTCAAGGAGCAGAGCCTCGTCGCGCTTGGTGGGAAGCACGGTCTGCACGTAGGACTCGATGACCTCAGACAGGGGCAGGTCATGCCCGGCCTGCTGGGCGCGGAACCAGCGGTGGTCTAAGAACTCGTGGAAGACCTGCGCGGGCTCAAGCTTGCGCGCCAATTCCGGCGGGATGGCTTTAATGACGGGTTCGAACACTTCACGCATCCACTCGTGGGCGGCGATCTCCAGGGGCACATTTGCCCGGTTCGTCATGGCGCGGAAGGTTTCCAGGTCATTGAGCATACGCTGGGCCTGGAGTTCGCCCACGTCCATGCCGGTCAGGCGCATGAGCTTGCGGTGGTGGTGGCCGGCGTCAACGACCTTGGGTTGGATGAGCAGGCGCGTGCCATCCACGTCGGAGGTCATGGTCAGCTCGCCCACCTCGAAGCCCAGGTCGTTGAGTCTGCGGATACGTTCGGCCACGCGCCAGCGCTGGTTCGCTTCGATGGATTCCGATTCGGTGAGCTCACGCCATAGTTCCTCGTATCGGCTGCGAATACGGTCGCCCACCTCAATGGGGTCTTCCGTTTCGGGGAAGAAGGATCCGGCCTGCAGGTCCATGAGTTCGCCGATGATATTCGTGCGCGCCAGGTCGACGTCGTATTCGCGTTGGCCGCGTGTGAGGGCGGGGTGGAGTTCACCGGTTTCCGCATCGACGAGGTAGGCCGAAAACGCGCCGGCATCGCGGCGGAAGAGAGTATTGGACAAGGACACGTCGCCCCAGTAAAAGCCCAGCAGATGCAGACGGACCAGCAGTACCGCGAGGGCGTCAATAAGGCGTTTAGCGGTGTCGGGGGTCATGTACTGGCTGAAGAGTGCGCGGTAAGGCAGGGAAAACTGCAGGTGTTCAGTGACGAGGACGGCGTTCAATTCTTCGCCGTCGGGGGAGCGTCGTCCCGTGATGACAGCGGTGGGAATGACTGAAGGAGCATCCAGACGGTGGAGGTCGCGAAGGAGCTCATACTCCTTATGGGCTACAGATTCGCCAATTTCCTTGACGGCAATCACTCGGTCAGAAAGGTTGACAAAACGCACCACGTGGCGGGAAAGGCCGCGTGGGAGGGCCGCAATAATATCGGTGGGCCACTGGGAAAGGGGGACCTCCCAGGGGAGGTCAAGGAGTGCAGGATCAACTGTTGCCGCAGTAATCTCCATAGCGTTTGCCATGCCTTCTATTGTCGCACCCTTTACTTGAATTGCACATGGAGACGAAGAAAAGGGGGGTGCCCCGTCCGTGTGGACGGGGCACCCCCGGGGTCTCTCAAGCGATCAGCTCAAGGTCAGCAACTCACTCGGGAAGGCGCATGCCGGTCGAGGCCGAGAAGTTGTGCTGCTGGCCGGGCAGGATGCGGGTGTGGATGATGCCGCCGCGAGCCGGAGCAGTACGAGGAGGAACACGAACGATCAGCTGACCGCCCTTGCCTTCCTCACCCGAGCCCAGGGCTTCACCGTGGCCGCCTGCCAGGTGACCGTAGATGAAGGCGTCCGAACCCAGTTCTTCCACGAAGTCCACTTCGATCGGAATGGTGTTTTCACCTTCGGGAACAACCTCAAGGCCTTCAGGACGGAAGCCGATGGTGATCTGTCCGCCGTCCTCAGGAACCAACGCTGACACGGTCGCTGCCGACAGGGGCACGCGAGCGGGGCCGAGCTTGGCGACATTACCCTCAACGTCGAACTTGCCCAGGTTCATGGCGGGGGAGCCAATGAAGCCTGCGACGAAGTCGTTGGCGGGAGTGTCGTACATTTCCTGCGGGGTGCCGACCTGCTGGAGCAGGCCGTCCTTGAGCACGGCAATACGGTCGCCCATGGTCAGAGCTTCAGTCTGGTCGTGGGTGACGTACACGGTGGTGACGCCGAGTTCGCGCTGCAGGGAGGCAATCTGAGTACGGGTCTGGACACGCAGCTTGGCGTCCAGGTTGGACAGGGGCTCGTCCATGAGGAACACCTGGGGCTTACGCACGATGGCGCGACCCATAGCCACACGCTGGCGCTGACCGCCGGAGAGCGCCTTGGGCTTGCGATCCAGGTAGGGTTCGAGGTCAAGGATGCGGGCAGCTTCGTCGACGCGCTTCTTGATCTCTTCCTTGGGGGTGCCGGCGATCTTCAGAGCGAAGCCCATGTTTTCGCGCACGGTCATGTGCGGGTACAGGGCGTAGTTCTGGAAGACCATGGCGATGTCACGGTTCTTGGGCTGGACGTCGGTCACATCGCGGTCGCCAATGAAGATTTGACCAGCGTTGACGTCTTCGAGGCCTGCGAGCATTCGCAGGGAGGTGGACTTGCCGCAACCCGAGGGGCCCACGAGGACCAGGAATTCGCCGTCGGCGATTTCAAGGTCGAGGCCATCAACGGCGGGCTTGTCTGCACCGGGGTAGATGCGGGTTGCCTTCTTGAAGGACACGGTTGCCATTATTTAATTCCCTCCACCGGCAGGTACGTGCCGGACGATCCGTAGTAGAGATGTCACCTTGGCGTCTTCACCAGGGCGGCCGCAGCACTCATCCGACCTCCATCTTCGAAGATTGGATGCGAACCTCAACGAGAATCAAACTAGCATGTGCGGGCCGTCTTATCTAGGTGAATGAGAGAAAATGGACAGCGACTTTTGTCTGACAAATCGCGCTTTTCAGAGCATATTTGTCTGACGAGTACGGGTGGGATGAGGCGAGCCACCACAAAGGATCCCGAGGCACTGCCACGCTACGGCCACACAGTGCCTCCTCTCCCGCTAGGGTTGTCGGTGTGGAAACAGGGCAATGGCTAGGTGGATATCGCCTGATTGAACGCCTCGGTATCGGCGGAGCTGGAACAGTCTGGCTCGCTGAAGATGAGGGCGGAATGCGCGTTGCCCTCAAACTCCTCCACCCCGCCCTCGCCCACAGTGAACAGGCACGCAAGCGTCTGATCCGTGAGACACAAACCGTCAACGCGGTCCGCAGCGATGGGGTTGCCCACGTCCTCGACGTCGAAGTTGACGACGCCCAACCCTTCATCGTCTCAGAATTTGTCGAGGGCCCAACCCTGTCCTCCCTCCTCCGTCACGGCGCCCTCCCCTTCGATCAGGTCATCGAAGTGGCCCACACCCTGCACGCCACCCTCAGCGCCGTCCACGCCGCCGGAATCGTCCACCGCGACGTCAAACCAGGCAATGTCATTATGAGCCCGCGCGGGCCCGTCCTCATCGACTTCGGAATCGCCCAGAGCAGCGACGATGACCCCCTGACGGTCACCGGTTTCGTATCGGGCACCGCTGGTTACGCCTCCCCAGAACTCCTGCGCGGCCAGGGCGCCAGTGAAGAAAGCGACTGGTGGGCGTGGGCCGCGACTCTCCTGACAGCAGCCACCGGCCGACCGCCCTTTGGTGGGGGCGCGCAAGAGGCCGTCATGCGTCGCGTCCTCGAAGGAGACCCCGACGTGTTGGGCCTGCCCGCCGACCTGGCAAGCATCTTTACCGCCGCCTTCGTCGCTGACCCGAGCGTGCGCTCCACCCCCGAAGAGGTGATGTGGAGCCTCACCCACCGCGAGCAATTCGTCCCCCCGCCCACGCCGCAGGATCCTCACGCTGAGGGCCAGACCTCCCCTGACGAGGCCACCGCCGTCCTACCCGCGCACGCACCGCATCCTCAGCCCGGGGGCGCCTCGTCAGACGAGGCCACCGCCGTCCTTCCCCAGGCGAGCACACACACCACCCCCGAGGACGCCACCACGATCCTCCCCGCCTACGACCCGCCCATCAACCGGCCACCGGCACCCAGCCTCGCGCAAACCTCCATCCTCCCCACCACGCAGGCCACCCACTACGCGGCGCACCCTCTCCAGGCACCCCCTCTCCAGGCGCCACCAGCCCCCGGATACAACTACGCCCCACCCCAGTCGACCCTCTCGCACGACCCCGGAGGCGGGAACCTCGTCAATGAGGGCTACCCCGCGTACTTGCCCGAGGCACACGGCCCCACATGGGCGCCCATCGACACCGAAAGTCCCGCCCTCAGCACACGCGCCCGACCCACGCCCCTTGTGGGACTGGCCCTCATGCTCACCATCGCCATGCTGCCCATCCTGCTCGGCACGAATGGCACCATCGCCATGGGCATCATCCTCCTCGCCCTCGCCCTGCCCGGAGCCATCCGCAAAACCCTGTTCAAACGCAGCGCACTCTACGGGGCGCCCCGACGCTCCGACTACTGGATCGTCGCCCTCCAATCCCCACTCCTCCTGCTCTGGAGCGCCCTCACCCTCGCCGTCGGCGCCGCATTTGGCGTCGGCATGAGCATCCTCATCTGGTGGCTCGCCCACCCCTACCTCCAACAGATCGCCGTCGTGGACGCCTGGCTGCCCCTCACACTGCTGCAAAGCAGCCAGCCGCTGGCCATCTTCACCATGACAGACTCCCAGCCAGTGGTCCTCACCCTCTACGGCCTCAGCGCCCTCGTCACCCTGGCCACATGGGCCATGCCCACAGGTGACTCCCTACGCGAAGGAATCTCCACCATCGCTCGCGCCGCACTGCCTCCCACCTGGGCGCGCGTCATCTTCGTCCTCATGCTGCTCAGCGTCATCGGCGCCACCTGGAGCGTCACCACCGCAGCCACCGCGCCATGGGGATAAACCCACCCGTAGTCGACGCGCACACACCCCGGCCACAGGGGCGAGCAAGCGCAGCGTGCATCACATAACACGCGCTGGCCCAGAGCAATTCGCTAGTGTGTTCCAGTAACTTATTTCTGGAAGGATCTTCATGTCTCAGAAGCCCACCGGCACAAACGCCGTTCGCGCCAAGGCTCAGCAGATGCGACAGGAGCAAGAACGCGCCGACAAGAGGATGCGAGCCATCATTATCGGCTCCGTTTCCGCCATCGTCCTCGCCATCGTTGCCGTCGTCGCCGTGGTCGTCACCCAGCAGGTCAAGGCAGACGCAGAGATCAACAATGTTGACCCCAAGGCTGTCCTGGGAGCCTACGCTGACGGATCACCTATCGTGCTGTCCCCTGCGGGCATTGGCGAGGCCGACCCCTCCCTGCCGATCCTTACCGACTACTTCGACTACTCCTGCCACGTGTGCGCAGACGCTGAAGTTGGCTTCGGAGAAGAACTCGTCGCAGACGCCAAGGAAGGCAAGTACAACATCGTCTTCCAGCCGGTCAACACCGTCGAAGCACCCTACCAGTACGCTGCGACCACGGCCTCGCTGATCGTCGCGAAGGAATCCCCCGAACACTGGACGGCCCTCCACCACGCGCTCATGGCCTACTTCGCCGAGCAGTACAACGCCGGTCAGGGCACCGTCGTGCGTGACCTGGACAAGTCTGCTGCGCAGGTGCGTGAAATCGCTCTGAGCGTGGGCGTGCCCGAGTCCCTCGTGTCGACCTTCCCGAAGAACATCGCCGAGGAATACCTGACCGCCAGCACGAACGCCTGGCAGGCCGCGACCTTCGAAGGCCGCGACCCCAACAGCTTTGGCACCCCTGAATTCATCGCCAACGGCAAGAAGAAGGTTGACTTGACCTCCTTCGACCCCGCGCAGATGCTGCCCACCTTCCGTGAAGGCCTGGGTGTGAAGTGAAGACGTTGAGCCTTTCCTCCTTGGCATAGCTGACGAGGGAGCCCGCAGGCGGGGCAGGGTGGGGAACACCCTGCCCCGCTTTGTTTATGCGCTCCACCTCGGAACCTGGCTTGTCAGTTGGGCGTGCTGAGGCAGAAGTTGGCAGGGCTGCCAGGGCTGTCGGTGCTGCCAGGGCTGCCAGAGCGATAGGGCGGAAAGGTGGATCGGACTAGTGCAAAGGGGGTGCGGAGGAGTAGCTTCGTCATATGTCAAAGAAAACCGCATCACCAACGAGTGCGGCCTCTGCCGCTACCCGCGAGAAAGCAGCGCAGCTTCGCGCCGCCCAAGAACGCGCAGATAAAAAAGTGCGCACCTACATTATCGGCTCCGTCCTTGGCATTGTGGTGGCCGTGATCGCGGTCGTCGCCTACGTCATTAGTCAGCAGGTGCAGGCCCAGAACGAAGCAGCCAATGTCGACCCCGCTGCCGCCCTCGGCATCTACGCTGATGGCCGACCCATCGTCGTATCCCCCACGGGCATCGGCGAGGCCGACCCTGCACTACCGACCCTCAGCGAGTACTTCGACTACTCCTGCGGAGCCTGCGCCCAGGCAGAAACCCTTTTCGGGGAGCAGATCGCGCAAGGCATTAAGGATGGCAAATACAACGTCGCCTACCAGCCCGTCAGCGGACACGCGCTCTACCAGCTCCCAGCGGTCAGCGCCTCCCTCGTCGTCGCCCAAAAAGCTCCCGATCAGTGGCTGGACTTCCACCACGCCCTCATGGCATTCTTCGTCGACCAGACGGCCAAAGGGGAAGGGCGCATCGTCGGCGACCTCGACAAATCAGCAGAACAGGTCCGTGAACTCGCCCGAGGCGTCGGCGTCCCCGAAGACGTTGTCGCCACCTTCCCAGTCAACGCCGCCGAAGAATACCTCACCAAGGCGGGCGAGACGTGGAAAGCGACCACGGTTGAGGGCCGTGAGGGCTTCTTCACCCCAGAGTTTGTCGCCAATGGCAAGAAGAAGATCGAACTGTCCAGCTGGGACCCCGATGCCGTCATCGCCACCATCCACAAGGAACTTGGCGTGAAATAGGCATTGCGGCGCAGGTCATGGCCTCACACAACACAAGGCGGGTGGGAGAAGCGTTGCTTCTCCCACCCGCCTTGGTGTGACAGCAGCATGAAAGCTACGAAGGTGACACCTGAGCGCTCATCAATTGAGGGGGAATTCCTTCGTGACCATGCCTTCGGTGAAGAGGCCTTCAGCCTCAATGAGCACAGGTGCTGAGGGATCCCTCAGGACAAAGCCCGTCACGAAGGTGTGGGTGGCGCCAGGCTTGAGCTCCAAGAAGACATCCTTGTAGTCAAAGCCCTCAGGCACTTCCTGGGAGTAGACAGCGGTCTTGAGCTGAATACCGTTCTGGAAGGCTTTGATCTGGACGTCGAACATGTTGTATTCCCCGTCCTTACGCTGATTGGTCAGCTCGTAGGTCAGGGCAGCAGTGGCGTTGCCCTCGTAATCGTTGACCGACTTCGACATGGAGAGCAGCTTGATGTGGTAGTTACCCTCGTCAATGTCGCCTTCAGCCTCGGCAACCATGCCACTGCCACCATCGGGTGCAGTGACAGGAGCGTCACCCTCAGGAGCAAGCTCAGTCGTGGGAGCCTCGTTGGCTTGCTGCTCAATCTGCTGCTGAAGCTTCTCAAGGTCGTTCCCGAACTCAGTGAGGGCCCTAGCGTAAAGGGCTTGCAGAGCAAAGGTGAGAATGAGTGCCAGTACGGAAATGATGGTGGCGGCAATCGCAATACCGCGGCCGCGCGTCGCTCCCTGAGGGCCGCTCTTCACAATCGCAATAATGCCCATGACCAGAGCCGGAATCGCCAGCAGGTAGCTGAGCAGGTTGATGAAGGGAATCCAGCTCAGCAGGATGGCGATAACGGCCATCACGAGGGCGGTAATGCCAAGCGCCGACAGCGGCTTGGTAGCGCCCGCAGGGGCAACGCCATAAGCGGCCTGCGGGGCGCCATAGGGAGCGGCCTGCGGAGCGCCATAGGGAGCAGCCTGAGGCGTAGCGTAAGGGCCAGCTTGGGGAGCGCCATAAGGAGCAGCCTGCGGGGCACCGTAGGGCGTGGGCTGGGGTTGCTCGGAGAACTGAGCGGAAGCAACGGCCTCAGGTGCACCATAGGGCTGATCCTGAGGAACGCCGTAGGGAGCTTCAGTGGGGGCCGGAGCCTCGGGCATTGCCGGAGCGACCGGTTCTTCGGAAGCGTAGGGGGTGGCGGGCTGCGCCGGTTCCTCAGAAGCCGTGGCGAAGGGGCCGGACGCATAGGGAGCGGCGTAAGGCTGAGTGAGAGGAGCCTCCGGAGCCTGATCGGAGGGAGCTACGAAGGGGTCCTGGTGAACTACCGGCTCGGCTGCTGACTCTGCCTCCGTGGGCATCTCAGGCTGAGGCTGTTCGGGAACCGGGGGAAACTCCTGATCTGAAGGAGTTTCATCAGGGCGGGGCTGGCCGTCAGGGAAAGACATGAGGTCTCCTGCAATCTGCGAATAATTTCTTCGACACGCTGAAAAACAGCGAGGTCTTATCTGAACGTAGCATGGGAGACCCGTATCCCGGGAGTGAAAGACAGGGAGAAAAGGCCGCTGTGCTGTGATCTCTGACAGGCGAGGAAGGGCCTCAGCCCCCCAAAGCCTGTGATAGAGGCTGAGTTACGCGAGGTGACAAGAGCGCCCGTGAAAATCTGTGCACACCCCCGAGAGCTTCTGTGCAAGCGCATATCGGCACTGCAACAGCCTGGCACTACGGGAGAAGGGGGCAAACGGAGCCCCAAAAGAACTGAAGGTCTTGGGACGATGGGCGGAGCCACCTGCGGGACTCGAACCCGCGACCGTCCGCTTACAAGGCGGGTGCTCTACCAACTGAGCTAAGGTGGCGCGCTGCGCACAGAGATGCAGGGATGAACGAGTCAACACTGATGCTTACGGGGCAGCCCTAATAGTTTGCCATGTCCCTGTGAATTTGCCGAATCGAAGAGGAAAGCGCCTGGGTGTGGGGCCTCTTACCCCACCCCTCCCTCTCTTTCAATGTCTCAATGAACTGCCTCTGACCTGGACTTTTCGGCTGCCCAAGGGTTTGTTAGCCTAAACGAAGGCATATTCAAAGCCTAACAAAAGAGTTCCCTATCAACGTGAAGGACATTCAATGAAGAATCGGATTCTGCGCGGATCCGTCGCTTTCACCGCAGCCCTCGCCGTGGCCGCGACCCCTGTGGCAGCACTGGCCGACGGCAACGACGGCACTGCGGCCGAGGCGACAACCTCCACCACACAGCCGAGCACTGCGGCCGAGACGACCACCTCCACCGCACAGCCGAGCACTGCGGCCGAGACGACACCCCCCGCCGCACAGCCGAGCACTGCGGCCGAGACGACCACCTCCACCGCACAGCCGACCACTGCGACACCCGCCACCACGGTCACTCTCGACCTCTTCAACCTCACTGACATTCACGGACGCCTCGTCAAACGAATCGACCGCGGCGCCATCAAGGAAGCCGGCCTGGCCGAAATGCAGTGCTACATGGAGGCCCACGCCAACCCCAACAAGTCCTTCACCCTGCTCGGCGACAACATCGGCGCCTCCACCTTTGAATCCGGCTCCCTCAACGATAACCCCGTTGTCGCCGCCCTCAACCTCATGCGCCCCCTGGCCTCCACCATCGGCAACCACGAATTCGACGCCGGTAAGGACATCCTCAAGAAGCGCATCGACGGTACCGACCCCGCCTACATCAAGTTCGAATTCCCCTACCTCGGGGCCAACGTTGACGGCATGGGCACCTACGGCACCGACACCCCCTACCTCGGCGACTACGTCATCAAGGAAATCGCCGGAGTGAAGGTCGCCTACATCGGCGTCATTGCCGACGACGCCCCCGCAAAGCTGCCCGCCAGCGCCATCGAAGGCATCACCTTCAACGACCCCCACCCCAAGCTCGCCGCCCTCGCCAAGAGCCTCAAGGCCGAAGGTAAGGCCGACGTCGTTGTCGCCATGCTTGACGACGACGTGCGCCGCAACTACTCGCGCATGCCCGCTGAGGTCGACGTCCTCATGGGTGGAGACACCCACCGCCCCTACGAATTCGACCACGTTGACTCCAAGGAAACCCTTGAATCCGTCAACCCCCTGCTCGCTGGCGTCGCCTCCGGTTCCTACACCGACAACCTTGGCCTCGTCACCCTCACCTACGACACGACAGCCAAGAAGGTCCTCTCCGCTGACGCCAAGCTCATCAAGGCAGAAACCGTCGTCAAGGCCGTTGAAGGCAGCGACTGCCTGACCAACTCTCCCATCGCAGGTGTCATCAACACCTACATCGAGAAATCCAAGCCCCTGGGCGCAGTAGTCCTCGCCGACAACGCCACCGGTGACTTCCGACGCGGCACCTACGACGTCGAAGGAAAGGGAGCCACCGAGAACCGAGGCACCGAATCCGAAGTCGGAAACCTCGTCGCCGACGCCTTCCACAAGGAAATCACCACCAAGGAAGGCAAGCCCGTCGACTTCGGCGTCACCAACGCCGGCGGCCTGCGTTCCGACCTCAAGCAGAAGGGCGGCGCCGTCACCGTCAAGGACGTCTTCAACCTCGCCCCCTTCTCCAACTACTCCGCCTACCGCGAAATCACCGGCGCACAATTCAAGCAGGCACTCGAAAACCAGTGGACCACCCAGACGGGCGCAAACTCCCGTCCCCTGCTGCGCATGGCGACCTCCTCCAACGTCACCTACACCTACGATGCCACCCGCCCCATGGGCGAGCGCATCACCTCCGTCCTCATCAACGGAAAACCCCTGGACCCGGAGGCCACCTACATCGTCGGCTCGACCGACTTCGTCCTCAACGGCGGCGACTCCTACTTCCCGAAGTCCTCCGAAGTTGTGCGCACCGGCGAACTCGATCGTGACGTCATCGCCCGCCACCTCGGCAAACTCTCCAAGGCTGGCACGCTGACCCCCTCAACCCTCAAGCGTGCAACCGGCATCATCCTGCCCACCGGCACCGTTGAACAGGGCGCACAGGTCGATTTCGCCCTGCGCAGCCTGTCCTTCACCGCTGGCGCCCAGGCTCAAAACGTCACCGTCATGGTCGGCTCGGCCAAGGGCAGCGCAAGCGTCAACAACAGCATCCAGGAAGCAACGCCAAACCTGCCCACCGCCATCATCACCACCGACGGCTTTGGTCAGGCACTCGTGCCCGTGAAGATCGACTTTGATCCGGCGAAGGTGTGCGCAGCTGGCGCTAAGACCGCTGAACTTCCCGTCACCGTCACCAGCGAACTGGGCACACACATTCCCACTGCAGCCGGCCTGACCGTGACCGTCAAGTGCCCCGACACTGCTACCACCCCGGTGCCGCCGAACAACGGAAAGACTGGCAAGGACGTTGCCCCCAAGGGCAAGCAGGATGCTCAGACCTCGAAGAAGCTCGCCGCCACCGGCGCCCAGACCGATGTCCTCGCACTCGGCGCTGGCCTGGTGGTCCTGCTCGGCGCGGGAGCACTGACAGCTGCACGCCGCCGCGCCTGAGGCTAATCACCTCAACAGGGTTCTGAGCTGAGCTCAGCACTGCTGAAACAAGTGGCCCGACACGCATTCTGCGTGTCGGGCCACAGTCATCAGGTCAGTTACTTCGTGGCAGCAACAACCTCTTTGTACTGGGGAAGATGAGTGTAGAGCTCATCCGTGAGCGGATTCAGACGGCGCGAGACAATCACATAGATCTGGTAGACCGCCACCGCGATATTCGCCAGCAGAGCAACCAGGGACACGGTGAAGAGTGCTGTGGGGTTGTGGGACGCCTCGACAGCGAACATCGAGTCCGTGACGAAAGCTGGGAACGCCATGGTGAACATCATCCAGAACGCTAGGGTGTGGGCGCGGTGTTGCAGCCAAGCACCCTTCTTCATGAAGAAAGCTGGGATGGTGCAGGAAATCAGCAAAGCAGCGCCAGCGTAGAAGGAATGGTCGCCCACGCAGTTGTAGACATAAGCAAAGTTCCACAAGTCGTAGGCGATAATCCAGAACCACAGCATGTCAGGCCACATCATGTCCTGAGAGGAATCCTTCGAGATGTAGATGCCGAACCAGCCGCAGATTGTCAGCAGATTAATGATCCCGGCAATGCCATTCATGTAGTTCCACGAGCCAGACACCATGAACACGCCATCCACCATGCCATTGGCTCCCATCGTGCCCACTTCGAAGTCACGGATGCAGGCTTCAAGGATATTGATAGCCAAAATGGCGGGCGGGAAAACCAACGCAGCCTTCTTCGCCGCAATCTTCGGGTGGTAGCGCAACAGCATGAAGCCCAGGCAGCCAGCCAATGCCGAGTAGACCTTCACCCAGTGGAACCAGGTGCCTGTGGACGAAGTCGCTGGATTAGCGGTAGTGGGCCACACGAAGATCGTGCAGACGATCGGCACGACAATGAAGAAGAACCAGCCCGCCCAACGCCAGCGGCGGGAGACCTCGTTCAGCCCAATGAGGGCGGCGAGGACAACACACCACGCCACCCAGGAATACCAAGGAATCGACTCAAAGAGGAACATTTTTCCACCTCGCTGTCACGCAACGGCCGACATGTCGTTGCTGGGATGCCATGAATGTAGGGCTCCCTCAGCGGGTGCTAATACTGACACACACGCGAAAGTGTCAGAATTTCGGCTGAACGAGGTAAAAGCGGCAGCCTCGTCAGAGGAAAAAGGGGACTAAGGTCGTGGGCGCAGCCCATTTGAGCTGCACGAAAGTGACGCGCTGAAACGGCAGCAGCGAAACCATCAGCAGCTCAGGGGGCCTAAAGTGGAATGCAGGCAACACGAAAGGCGAAGACACATGTCGGCAGAACACACCCGCATGGCCTTAGCCACTGCTTTACGGCAACAACTTGCCCAGATGCCCCTGGCGAAAATTACCGTCTCTGGCCTGTGTGAAGCCGCAGGCATCAAGCGGCAAACCTTCTACTACCACTTCGCGGACGTCTACGCCCTAGCCGTATGGGTATTCCGCCAAGAGGTGGCCGACCGCATCCTCTCCAACGCCAGCTACGAAGAGTGGTCTGCCGGATTTTGCCAAATGCTCGAATACCTTGAACGCAACAAAGTCCAGACCTACGCGGTTGTGAACTCACTGAGCCACAGGGAGCTTGAGCAGTTCTTTTTCCACGCTCTGCGCCCCATGATGGTCGCGATCGTCGCCCAACTGACCAGCGATCCAGGGACATCCCCAGGCGAGCAGGAGGATAAACCTCACCTGCACCCCGAGGATAAAGACATGGTCATTGACCACTATACGGTGACAATCCTTGGCCACCTTTTCCATTGGCTCGCCAATGATATGCACATTGAACCTGAGGCTTTTGTGCGCCAGATTGAGTACATTCTGCGGGGGCATGTCCGCCACTCAATCACCCGCCTCGCTGCCACTTGCCGCTAAGCGGGGTTCTCGCCCTCGCCCTCGCCCTCGCTTTCATTCTCGCTCAGGGAAAAGATGGCCTCTACCGGCACCTTAAAGAGCGCCGCGAGGCGTAAGGCCACAGCGAGGGAGGGCGAATACTCGCCGCGCTCCAGGTAACCCACCGTTTGATAGTGGACGCCAAGAGCGGCAGCGAGTTCGCGGCGGGAAATATTGCGCTCCTTACGGAGGCTGGCGATACGGTTGAGGACCTTTTCCTCCATCACCTCTCCTTCCGTACGGGCTCACACACCCAGTTGGGAACGCATTGCGGATTGCATTGACGCCAAGCTTGACAGGGAAAGTTTACGGAAGGAGCGGTTAATACTCCACGTTGCCAGGGCAAAGCCGCCAATCATCCACGCCAACAAAATACCGGCGGCCAACAAGGGTTGGGAACCTCCTGCGAAGTCATACGATGCTCCATCGGCTCCCAGCAGGACCCAGCGGCTCAGGTGGCCAGCCCAGTAGAACGGCAAAGGCATGTGAAGGTATTGCAGCCAGGTGGGCAAAATGGTGATAGGGAAGAATGCTCCACTTGTCGCCACGACGATCATCGTCCCAAAGAAGAGGAACATCTGCGAGTACACGCCCCGCGCCAGGGCGCCGACCATGAAGCCTAAAGGTGCTGTGGCACAAATTGTGAAGAGCACAAGGCCAATGGTGACAAGCCATTGCGAGCCGCTAATCCCCAGGGGCGGCAGTAAAAGGAACGCGCCCACCATAATGACGGTTTGCAAAATGCCCTGGAGCACCACATTCGACAGGGTTTTCCCAATCGCCCACGAGAGCGCCCCATGCGGCAGGGTGCGCACACGCAAAAGGGTGCCGTCAAGACGCTCAGAGGACATTTCAGAGGAGAGCTGCATGACGATCATCGTTGAAAAAACGCCAATGGTGCTGACCAGCATGAAGCCCCCAACACTGAGCGGCATATCGTCGCTTACCCGGTCAGACAGGTAGTAGGCCCACCCCAGAATGAAGGCAGGGCCAAGCAGGACACCAATAACCGCAGGGGAGAAGAACACTGCGCGCAGGTCAGCGCGAGCCTGGGTGAGGGCGGTACGGATAATGCTGCTCATGCCTGGGACTCCTTCGTGGTGGGCTGTGCCTCGCCTGCCAATGTGGGGCTGCTGAGGGCGGCAGCCTCGTCGCTTACGAGCGAACGTTCACCGATCATGCGCAGGTACACATCTTCAAGGGTGGGGCGTGTGACTGTCAGTGCCGTGATGTCTGCGTCATTGCGACCGAGGAGTTCGCGGACGAAATCCTCGGGCGTGGTCGAGGAATGGACCTGTGGGCGTCCGTCTTCACGCCAGCGAATCTCCGCATGATGCGTGTATTTCTCGCGGTAGCCGTAGGGGGTGTCGTCCGCAATGATGCGTCCGCCGGCCAGGATAACCACGCGCGAGGCAATCTTTTCTGCCTCGGCCAGATCGTGAGTGGTCACCAGAACTGTCGCACCGGCGTCAACCTCTGCGCTAATCAGATCGTGAATCTGCGCCTTCGCTGCAGGGTCAAGGCCGGTGGTGGGCTCGTCAAGGATCAGGAGCGAGGGGTGAGCGATGGTGGCGGTAGCGAAGTCAATGCGCCTGCGCTGTCCGCCCGACAGTTTGCCCAGGCGTGCGTGCTTCTTGTCGACGAGGCTAACTGCGGCGAGGGCCTCGTCCACTGTGCGCGGTTCGCGGGTGGGGGAGCTGGAAGATCCGTTGAGGTGGGCGTTGCGCACCCATTCGAGCTGGTCGCAGACCCGCCATTTACGGTGGTCATTCCACTGCTGTTGGACGAGTCCAAGGTTTGACCAGTAGGCGTTGTCGGCTTCACGCGGGTTGATACCAAGGACGCGCACACTGCCTGCGGCGGGGGCGTAGGTGCCGATGAGGTTTTCAATGAGGGTTGTCTTGCCTGCGCCATTGGGGCCGAGGATGGCGACGACCTCTCCGGCTTGGACGTGGAGGTTCACCCCCTGGAGGACGGGCGTTGATCCGTAGGAGAACTCAAGATTGTTGACGTCAATGAGCATGTCTCTCCCCTTTCTTATGTAGTACATGTGCTACATGTCGATAGGGAGAATGTAGCACACCTGCTACATCTGGGGTCAAGGGACGCGGAAGAGTTCACGCGCCCATCAACCCCCACCGCACCCGCCAACCCCCACACAGACGACACCAGGAGCCATGTCGCCTCTCCGCCAACAGTGAACACGAACGCGGCGCGCGAACAAAGCCCCTAGGCTTGACCTCAGACAGGCGCACTGTACTCGCCCTGCCACCCGGTTCAGGCCCACCGGCCACGCCCGCCCGCACGAAAGCCCCGCTTTCAAGCGGACACGCGCCGCCGCTACGACCTCGTTGAACGAGGGCGCAGCTGCGGGGAACCTCGCCAGAGAGCGCAGTGCACACACACGAAGGAGAGCCCATGTTCGAAAGGTTTACCGACCGAGCTCGACGCGTCGTCGTCCTCGCTCGCGACGAAGCACGCGGACTCAACCACAACTACATCGGCACCGAGCACCTGCTCCTGGGCCTCATCACCGAGGGCGAGGGCGTCGCCGCCAAGGCCCTCGACAGCGTCGATATCAAGGGCGACGCCGTCCGCGACGCCATCATCGACATTATCGGCAAGGGCGAAAAGCCCGTCGAAGGCCACATCCCCTTCACCCCCCGCGCCAAGCGCGTCTTCGAACTCTCCCTGCGCGAAGCCCTCCAACTCGGCCACAACTACATCGGCACCGAGCACCTGCTCCTGGGCGTCCTCAAGGAAGGCGAAGGCGTCGCCGCCCAGGTCATTATCAAGCTCGGCGGCGACCTCGAAAAGGTGCGCCAAACCGTCATCCACCTGCTCCAAGGCCACCAGCGTGGTGGCGAGGGCGAAGGCCGCGAAGCCGTCGGCGTTGGCGCCTCCTCCGTGCCCGGCCAGACGACCTCGGCCATCCTTGAGCAATTCGGCCGCAACCTCACCCAGGCCGCCCGCGAAAACAAGCTCGACCCCGTCATCGGACGCCGCACCGAAATGGAGCGCGTCATGCAGGTCCTCTCCCGCCGCACGAAGAACAACCCCGTGCTCGTGGGTGAACCTGGCGTCGGTAAGACCGCCGTCGTTGAAGGCCTCGCCCAGGCGATCGTCGCTGGCGACGTGCCCGAAACCATTAAAGACAAGCAGATCTACAGCCTCGACATGGGCTCCCTCGTGGCCGGTTCGCGCTACCGCGGTGACTTCGAAGAACGCCTGAAGAAGGTCCTCAAGGAAATCCGCACTCGCGGTGACATCATCCTCTTCATCGACGAGCTCCACACCCTCGTGGGCGCCGGCGCCGCCGAAGGCTCCATCGACGCCGCCCAGATGCTCAAGCCCATGCTGGCCCGCGGCGAACTCCAAACCATCGGCGCCACCACCAACGACGAGTACCGCAAGTACATTGAAAAGGACGCCGCCCTCGAGCGCCGCTTCCAACCCGTCAAGGTCGAAGAACCCAGCGTTGAGGAAACCGTCAATATCCTCAAGGGACTGCGCGACCGCTACGAGGCCCACCACCGCGTCATCATCACCGACGCCGCGATCCAAGCCTCCGCAGAGCTCGCCGACCGCTACATCTCCGACCGCTTCCTGCCCGACAAGGCCATCGACCTGATGGACGAGGCCGGCGCCCGCATGCGCATCATGCGCATGACCGCACCCCCCGAGCTGCGCGCCCTGGATGAGAAGATCGCCCAGGTCCGCCGCGATAAGGAACAGGCCATCGACGATCAAGACTTCGAAAAGGCCGCGTCCTTGCGTGACGAGGAGCAAAAACTCGGTGAGGAACGCAAGACCAAGGAAGCCGAATGGCGCGGCGGCAGCCGCGATGAAATTGCCGAGGTCGGCGAGGAAGAAATCGCCCACGTCCTGGCCATGTCCACCGGTATCCCCGTCTTCAAGCTCACTCAGACCGAGTCGGCGAAGCTGCTCAAGATGGAAGACGAACTGCACAAGCGCGTCATCGGCCAGGAGGAAGCCGTCAAGGCTCTGGCCCAATCCATTCGCCGCACCCGCTCTGGCCTGAAAGACCCCAAGCGTCCCGGCGGCTCCTTCATCTTCGCTGGCCCCACCGGCGTTGGTAAGACCGAGCTGGCCAAGGCCCTGGCAGAGTTCCTCTTCGGCGACGAGGATGCCCTCATCCAGCTCGACATGTCCGAATTCTCCGAGAAGCACACCTCCTCGCGCCTCTTCGGTGCCCCTCCGGGCTACGTCGGCTACGACGAGGGTGGCGAGCTCACCGAGAAGGTGCGCCGTCGTCCCTTCTCCGTCGTCCTCTTTGACGAGGTTGAAAAGGCTCACCCGGACATCTTCAACTCCCTGTTGCAGATCCTTGAAGAAGGTCGCCTGACCGACTCGCAGGGCCGCAAGGTGGACTTCAAGAACACCGTCATCATCATGACCACCAACCTGGGCACCCGCGACATCAACAAGGGTGTGCTCACCGGCTTCCAGTCCACCGACAACCTGGCCCACGACTACGGCCGCATGAAGGCCAAGGTCAACGAGGAACTCAAGCAGCACTTCCGCCCCGAGTTCCTCAACCGTGTGGACGAGGTTGTTGTCTTCCCGCCGCTGACCAAGGAGCAGATCACCAAGATTGTCGATCTGATGATCGCCTCCCTCGCCAAGCGCATGGAAGCTCAGGACATGAAGCTGCAGATCACCGACGAGGCCCGCGAGCTGCTGGCCGACCGCGGCTTCGACCCCGTCCTCGGCGCTCGCCCGCTGCGTCGCGCTATCCAGCGCGACATTGAGGATGCTCTGTCTGAGCGCATCCTCTTCGGTGAGATCCTGCCCGGCGAGGTCGTCACCGTCGGCGTCAAGGGCGAAGGCCTGGAGCGTGAATTCACCTTCAATGGTGAGTGAAGCGAGCAGAGCGTAAAAAGTCGTTCAGCGTTCATTCCTGCATCAAAGGCTGGGGCTCACCTCATAGAGGTGAGCCCCAGCCTTTGACATGCGCCTAGGAGGCGTTAGAACTTCGAGGAGAAGCCTCCACGTGATGAACTCGATGATGACCATCCTCGAAAGGAGGAGGATCCAGAAGAAGAACGTGAGGAGCCACTCCAGAAGGAGGAGCGAGGCGAGTCATCGTCATCGAAGTAGGAATGATAAACGGGGATGTCGTCATGTTCTTCTTTCGACCGGATCAACTTTTCGTTTTGCTCATCTATCCCAAAGGAGATCACGATTGCTTTGGCCTTCTGGGGGAGGGATCTTGACTGCGACACACGGTTTTCCAGGTTCGCGGTCACGAAGTGCTTCGCAACGAAGAAAGCAATCAGCGCGATGATGAGGGGCGGCAGTGCTTCGAGCGGATCGCGAGGGAAAATCAAAGACCGATTCGTATAGGCTGAGAGTTCCCTCTCGCTTTGCTTGGCAAAGGCTTTAACAGCATCAACCCAGTCGGATCTACTGAGAAACGGGCGAGTGGTCGTGCCAATTCTACGAAGTCCCTCGCGGCGCAGGATATCGTGAGCTCTCCCATTCGACAGGAGATGCATGTCTCGCGAAGCGACCGAGACGAAGAGAAGCACCCCGTTTCGGCGAGAGCCATACCCAAGGCCCCGACTGTCAAAGTACTGGGCGGCGCTACCAGCGACATCCCCGTTCTTGACAGGGGAGAAGACGACGCTGATCTGCATCTGGGTCTTGCGCGAAACGTCGGTTAAAACGCGATTAAGAATGCTTTCCTGTGCGGGAGTAAAGATTTCGTCATCGTCGTACAGAAGGCGCTCCTGGTCGGCAGTGGCGGCATACGCTGCCGTTGGCTGCGTCAGCGGAAGGATAGTGACGAGCAGTAACGCCAGGCCGAGGCTGAGGAAAAGTCGATGCCACCGAGGCACATGTGTGGGAGTCAATGGTCTTACACTCCAAACATATTGAGAACTACTTGGGTGACGATGTCGCCCAGCCATAGCGCTGCGACCGTCGCTGCGGCACTGCAAGCGCCAATAATGCTGCGTTTTTGCAGCACCGAGACAGGGTAGTGCCCGGTCACTTCGCCGTTGTAACCGTTAATCAGATACTCATAGGTGCTGCCGCGGTACTCGATATTGAGGAACCATAACGGGATCATGGTGTAGGTGATCGTGGGATGCGTGAGGTGTGTCGTTTTGCGTCGTAACGAGACGACCTGGTGGCGGACCGAGTTGCGGACACGGGAAGAAAACTCGCTATCTGCCTCAACCTTTGCGGAGAGCTTTGCCTTTTCCGCAGACACCGACACATTCGGCGTGATGTAGCCAGCGAGGTAGGCGCCTTGGAAAGGAACGAAGGCGTCGGGAGTGAATGCTGGAGTTACGGGGATACGACGCTGAACTGAAGCGCTATCGGCGCATACCGGAAGGAATTTGAAGCCCGAATGTGCTTTTCGTGTGACCACATATTCATCGGTGGTGGTCACGGTCTTTGTGAGTTCGCGTTCCTTCCAGGTGTCGGAGGCTGAAAAGAGGAAGGTGCCCGTGATGACGCCCTCAACCATCCAGAACGGCACATAGGTCCCCTGAGCTTGGCGGATGAGGGCCTCGTCTTTGAAACGGCGAGGAAGAAGGAAACGTCCCTTCGTTGACTCAAGGAAGGCTTTCACCATTGCGTCGCGGTCGATAGAGAAGGGGATGATGAGTTCTGGCATAGGGGCGTCCATGCTGGAAGAACTTTGTACCAGGGTGCTGTTGCAGTAACCACAACGGGTCGAGAGCAGCGTCCGGTCAGAGATCACATGAGCGCCGCAGGAATTACATTCCCACGAGGACAGGGCCTCCTTGTCCCGCGCACTGAGGGCCTTCCCCTCGCGTAATGTCCAAACGAGGTCTTCTTCGGGTGGTTCGGTCCACTCGACCTCCTTTAGGGGGTCGACCTCTTCCACTGGCGAGGGCGTTTGTGGAGTTTGCTGTGGCCTGTGCTCCTCGCCTGTGCTTAGGCTTCGTCCTCGTTGACGAGGAGCGGTGGCGGGTGGCGTCGTGTTGGCGGTGGGAGGATTGTGGGCGGCCTCGACTTGTGCGGGCGTGAATTGTGACAGGCAGAAGGCACAATGCATCATTCGTGATGTCACCACATACTCAATGGAGGCTCCGCAGGAGGGACATTTATAGGAGGTAGCGGCCATAGGTGTGATGCTCCGAAATTCTGATGTAGCAGTGACGCGTGCCTCGGGCAGCAGAATTCATTTTAGAGGCAGAGCAGTCCTCACTTGTGAGGAACGACTTAAACAATTTGTGAACTGCCTCCGCAGAGCGGGCAAATCTGGAAGAATTCTAGGAAGACGGCCACGCAGAGCCACCCGTTCCAGAAAAACCCGCGCGCTGCCTCGCCGCCTTCCATCATTCCATTTTCTAAGGAGATCTCATGGGGCTCGAACGTGTCACTGACCAAACGCCTCAATCCTTTACCGCAGGTGACGTTCTGCGAGCAGGCAAAGACGCTGTTCTCGGTGGCCTGGGAGACCAGTGGCTCGAGGTCATTGAAGCTGCAAACATGGGAGAAGGCGTTGTCTTCACCAAAGGCTCACGCCTCAAGGGCGCAGGGCGTTCTAACGGCGTCAATGCGGGTACCGAAGATGTCATCTCCTCCGGATCACGCATTCACGTATATGACAACCAGGCGATGCTCCTCGTCGACTCCGGCGCAATCGTCGACGTCACCGCCGAACCTGGCGTCTACACCGTCAACACCTCAAGCTCGCCCTCAGTCATGGTCGGCCAACTTGAGGCCAGCGTCCGTGACACCTTCGAACGCTTCAGGTTCGGCGGCGTGACACCTCGGAAACAGCAGGCTTATTACGTCAATCTCCAAGAAATCAAGGGCATTCGTTTCGGAACCCCCAACCCCATTAACTACTTCGATAGCTTCTACAACGCCGAGCTATTCTTGCGATGCCACGGAACCTTCTCCATCAAAATCACCGACCCGATCCTGTTCTACCGCGAAGTGATCGCACGGAATGCCAGCCATGTGCACATCAATGACATTCAAGAGCAGTACATGGCGGAATTCCTTGAAGCCCTGCAAAGCGCGATCAACCAAATGAGTGTTGATGGAGTGCGCATCTCTCAAGTCACCTCGAAAGCGATGGAACTGTCACGCTACATGCGCGAAGCACTCGATCAAGAGTGGCGAGAGCGTCGAGGCATCGAAGTATGCTCGGTGGGTATTGCCGCATTGAGCTACGACGACGCCTCCCGCGAGATTATCGACATGCGTTCCAAGGGCGCCGCCCTCCAAGACCCCTCCCTCCGTGAGGGCTACGTTCAAGGCAGCGTCGCCCGCGGTATTGAGGCCGCCGGATCAAACGAGGCAGGTGCGGGCACCGCCCTCTTAGGAGTTGGCATCGGCATGCAGGCCGGTAGTGGTTTCACCCAAGCAGCTTCGGCCTCCAACCAGGCTCAGATGGCCGCAGGAGCTGCCATCCCCACCACTGGAACCGAATGGAACTGCGCGGACTGCTCAACAACGAACCGCACGAACTTCTGTCCCACATGCGGTCAGCCTCGCCCGAAGGCTGCCGCAGTGGCCTCGTTCTGCGGCGGATGCGGAGTGCGCTTCGAGGGTGCGCGGCCAGCCTTCTGCCCGGAATGCGGAGCGTCCCAAGCCTCAAACTGACCCCGGCGCGATAGGGCGTGCAGCGGGCTGGAAACACGATGTTCTCAACGGCTGTGCGCCCTATCTATCTGCGGGACGAAGGTGGGTGAGCGGCCCCGTCCGACCTGCGACGAACGGCGAAATCCCGGCGAAGATCACGTTGGCGGGCGTGGTGACCTAGGTCCCACACTTGCTAGGATGGGATCGACGTGCCCAAAGAAGGGCCGATATCGAAAATCTGAAGGAAGAGGGCCTCAATGGTCAAGTACGTGTACGACTTCTCCGAGGGTGACAAGTCCCAGAAGGACCTGCTCGGCGGTAAGGGTGCCAACCTGGCAGAAATGACGAAGCTCGGGCTGCCCGTGCCTCCCGGTTACACCATCTCCACCGAAGCCTGCCGCGCCTACCTGCGCGAAGGCGTTGTCCCCGAAACCCTCGCCACCGAGGTCACCGCTGCACTGCGCAACGTTGAGGACAAGATGGGCCGCCACCTCGGCGACGCCACCAACCCTCTCCTCGTCTCCGTCCGATCCGGCGCCAAGTTCTCCATGCCCGGCATGATGGAAACCGTCCTCAACATCGGCCTCAACGACCAGTCCGTCGCAGGCCTGGCTGAAGCCTCCGGCAACGAGCGCTTCGCATGGGACTCCTACCGCCGCCTCATCCAGATGTTCGGCAAGACCGTGCTCGACATCGAAGGCGACCTCTTCTCCGACGCCCTCGACGCGCTGAAGAAGGAACGCGGCATCACCGCCGACACCGACCTCGCCGCCGAAGACCTGCGCGGCCTCGTCGAAACCTACAAGGCCATCGTCAAGGCCGAAAAGGGCATGGACTTCCCGCAGGACCCCCGCGCCCAGCTTGACATGGCCACCGAGGCCGTCTTCCGCTCCTGGAACACCGAGCGCGCCCACATCTACCGCCGTCGCGAGCGCATCCCCCACGACCTCGGCACCGCCGTCAACGTCCAGACCATGGTGTTTGGCAACATGGGCGACGGCTCCGGCACCGGCGTGTGCTTCACCCGTGACCCCTCCACCGGCCACTCCGGCGTGTACGGCGACTACCTCGAGAACGCTCAGGGCGAGGACGTCGTTGCCGGTATCCGCAACACCCTGCCCCTGTCCGCTCTCGAAGAGCTGGACAAGAAGTCCTACGACGAACTGCGCGGCATCATGCGCAAGCTCGAAACCCACTACCGCGACCTGTGCGACATTGAGTTCACCGTTGAGCGCGGCAAACTGTGGATGCTCCAGACCCGCGTGGGCAAGCGCACCGCCGCCGCCGCCTTCCGCGTCGCCATCCAGCTTGTCGACGAGAAGCTCATCACCATGGATGAAGCCCTCAACCGCGTGACCGGCGACCAGCTGACCCAGCTCATGTTCCCGCAGTTCGACGCCGCAGCCTCCAAGGAGCTCGTCGCCCGCGGTATGGCCGCATCCCCCGGCGCAGCCGTCGGCGTCATCGTCTTCGACAACGCTCAGGCCGAGGCCGCCGCCGCTGAAGGCCGCAAGTGCGTCCTCGTCCGCCGCGAAACCAACCCCGACGACCTGCCCGGCATGGTTGCCGCTGAAGGCGTGCTCACCGCCCGCGGTGGTAAGACCTCCCACGCAGCCGTCGTCGCCCGCGGCATGGGCAAGACCTGCGTCTGCGGTGCCGAGGCCCTGCAGATCGACGCCGAGGCCGGCACCGTCACCATCGGCGACCGCGTCCTGACCGCCAACGACACCATCGCCATCGATGGCCAGACCGGCGAGGTCTTCTTCGGCGAGGTTCCCGTCACCGACTCCCCCGTCACCACCTACCTGGCTGGCGGCCTGGAGGCTGGCATCGCCGCCGCTGAAGGCGATGAAGGCACCACCGAACTCATCGAGGCAGTCCACAAGCTCCTCACCCACGCTGACTCCGTGCGTCGCCTGCGCGTGCGCGCCAACGCCGACACTCCCGAAGACTCCCAGCGTGCGCTGGACTTCGGCGCTGAGGGTATCGGTCTGTGCCGCACCGAGCACATGTTCCTCGGCGATCGTCGCCCGCTCGTTGAGCGCGTGATCCTCTCCGAAGAGGGCTCCACCGAGCGTCAGGAAGCCTTCGACGCCCTCGAGAAGCTGCAGAAGGAAGACTTCCTGCAGATGCTGGACGTCATGGACGGCAAGGCCATGACCGTGCGCCTCATCGACCCGCCGCTGCACGAGTTCCTCCCCTCCCTGTCCTCCCTCGAGGTCAAGGTGGCTCTGGCGAAGGCCGCCGGTGGGGCTGACCCCGCCGACGAGGAGATGCTCGCCACCGTGCGCCGCTTCCACGAAGAAAACCCCATGCTGGGTCTGCGCGGCGTCCGCCTGGGCATCTACCTGCCCGGCCTCTTCGCCCTGCAGATGCGCGCACTGTGCGAGGCTGCCGCCGAGCTCGTCGCCCAGGGCAAGGATCCCCGCCCCGAAATCATGGTGCCCCTGGTTGGCTCCATCCGCGAGCTGCAGCTCATCCGCGCTGAAGGCGAAGCCATCATCGCTGAAGTTGCCGCTGAAAAGGGCGTTGACCTGTCCAAGGTCACCATCGGCGCCATGATCGAGCTGCCCCGCGCAGCCATGACCGCTGAGGACCTCGCCACCGAGGCTGACTTCTTCTCCTTCGGCACCAACGACCTCACCCAGACCGTGTGGGGCTTCTCGCGTGACGACGTTGAAGGCGTCTTCTTCCCGCAGTACATTGAGGCCGGCATCTTCGGCACCTCGCCCTTCGAGTCCATCGACGTTCACGGCGTTGGCACCGTTGTGGCCGAGGGCGTGCGCCGCGCTCGCTCCACCAAGGGCGACATCAAGCTCGGTGTCTGTGGTGAGCACGGCGGCGACCCGCTGTCCATCCACTTCTTCCACAATGTTGGCCTGGACTACGTGTCCTGCTCTCCCTTCCGCGTGCCCGTCGCATCTGGAGGCTGGCCGCGTGGCAGTGGAGTCCAAGGTTTCCGAGTGAAGCTGTGTTGGCTGACGGTAGGGCCGCTTTGAGGCCCTGCTGAACTGAATGCCTGTGGGGAGGGCGCTGGGTGGCGCTTCACAGGCGTTGTTGGTGGGGATGTTGTGGTGGGGTGGGTGGTCTGAGGCGGTGGCCTGGGGTGGGGTGGTCGGGGGTGGGGTGGTGAAATGGGAGGGGCGTTGTAGTTTTTGGGGGTTATGCGGTGGGGAAAGTGCAACGCGGTGTGTATTTCTGGGGTTTTGCGCGATTGGCGAGGTCGGTGGCCTGGGGCAGAGGTCTGGGGTGGGGTGGTCGGGGTGGGGTGGCCGGGGTGGGGTGGTGAAATGGGAGGGGCGTTGTAGTTTTTGGGGGTTATGCGGTGGGGAAAGTGCAACGCGGTGTGAAAATCTGAGCAGAAGGCCGACAAGACCTGCCTCTGCCGGTTGGAGATTGGCTGGTTAGGGGTATGCGGCAGAGGTTGAGCATACGCAAGGGGGCCGTGTGTGCGCACCGCACACACGGCCCCCCGCAGCCTGAGCAAGCTATCTGTTAGGGCAGAGAGCCTGCAGCGGCGAAGCCCTTCTCCAGGTCAGCCAGAATGTCAGCAATATTCTCAATGCCGATCGACAGGCGCACGGTGCCACCCGAAATACCTGCGGCAACCAGTTCAGCCTCGGACAGCTGAGAGTGCGTGGTAGAGGCCGGGTGAATCACCAGAGACTTGGTGTCACCGATATTGGCCACCGTGGGCAGCAGCTCCAGAGCGTTGGCGAAAGCCTTACCAGCCTCGGCGCCCCCCTTAATGACAAAGGACAGCAGGCCGCCCGCACCCAGGGGTGCGTACTTCTGAGCAAAGGCGTAGTGCGGCGAGGACTCCAGGCCCGCGTAGGCCACAGACTCAACCTGAGCGTGAGCCTCGAGGAACTTCGCCACCGCCAGAGCGTTATCCGCGTGACGCTGCACGCGCAACGACAGGGTCTGAATGCCCTGCTCCAGCAGGAAGGCATTGAAGGGCGACAGAGCAAAGCCCATGTCTCGCTGAATCACAGTGCGGGCGCGCAGGATGAACGCAAGGTTGACGCCGAAGACGCCCTCGGCCCCCAAATCGCGGCCAAAGACAATGCCGTTGTATGAGGCATCGGGCTGGTTAAACAGGGGGAAACGTTCAGGCTGAGCAGTCCAGTCGAAGTTACCCGAGTCGATAACGACGCCAGCGATGGAGTTGCCATGACCACCCAGGTACTTCGTGGCCGAGTGAATGACTATGTCGGCGCCCCACTCAATCGGGCGCACCAGGTAGGGGGTGGCCACAGTGTTGTCCACGATCAGCGGCACGCCGATGGCGTGGGCGGCCTCGGCAATGGGCTCAATGTCCAAGATATCGCCGCGAGGGTTGGGGATGGTCTCGCCGAAGAAAGCGACGGTGCGATCGTCGGCCAGCGAGGTCCACGCGTCAATGTCACGCGGGTCGGAAACGAAGCGGGTCTCGATGCCCAGGCGCCCAAGGGTCGACTTCAGCAGGGAGACGGAACCTCCGTAGAGCGAGGGCGATGCCACGACATTGTCGCCAGTCTGTGCCAGAGTGAGGATCGCCAGGGTAATGGCGGCCTGCCCGGAGGAAACGACGAGGGCGCCGACGCCGCCTTCGAGTGCGCTAATGCGGTTTTCGAGGGCGTCGAGGGTGGGGTTGCCCAGGCGAGTGTAGATCGGGCCGAGCTCTTGGAGGGCGAAGCGTGCGGCGGCCTGCTCGGCGCTGTCGAAGGCGTAGGAGGCAGTCTGGTGGATGGGCAGGGCGGTTGCGCCGGTTGCGGCGTCGCGGTCCCAGCCTGCGTGGATCTGCTTGGTTTCGAAGGACCAGTTGTCGGCGTTTGCGGTGGACATGACATCTCCTTTGCGGGTCATCCACCCGCTGTTGTGACGTGAACACCACCTACGCTAGTGGCCTGGCCCACGAGGCCGGGCGGGTGTTTGCATGGTGGAAGAGTGTAACGGGGGTGCCGGTGGCCATCCCCTTGACGATTGTCGAGGCCGACGCCGTTGCTGAGGCCTGTGCAAAGGCTGAGTGAGGGTGCGGCGTGTGTGGTGGGCGTTAGCTGCCTGCGCTGGTACTGCTACTGGTGTCGGTATCTCCCGGGTGTACTGGTGACGCATGGTTGTACTGCTGGCGCCGGGTTGCGCTGGTAGCGCCGGGCCCGGCGCAACGCGATCGACCATGCGCAGCCAGTGCAACCAGGAGTAACTGGTGCAGGTTGCGTCCGGTGCAGGTTTGGGCTGAGGAGTTTCACGGGTGTCGTCTGGTTGTACCGGGGCTTTCTTGTTGCACTGGTAGTGCCGGGTTGCACTGGTAGCGCCGGGCCCGGCGCAACACGATCGACCACGCGTCACCGGTGCAACTAGGAGTAACTGGTGCAGGTGGCGCCCGAAGCAACTGGGAGTGATCAGTGCAGGTTGCGCCCGAAGTAGACAGGCGCCACCCCGTGCAACCACAGGCGCCTAGTGCTGTGAGGGGATTGTGCTGTGCTTGGGCGCCTGCCTGGTGGTGTGGCTGGGTGTCCTGCTGGGGAGAGTGGTTGGGGGTGTTATCTGCCTTTGAGTTCTTCGGCGGTGTCGGTCAGGTAGCCCTTGGCTTTGCGGACTTCGAAAGGTTGGGAGGTTTCGCGGGTGGTGAGGGCGTTGTTGAGGGTGATGACCTGCCCGGTGGTGGGGTGGGTGATGTGGGCGCTCCAGATGGTTTCTAGGGTGATGGTTTGGGTGGGGAAGGGCTGGTGGTAGATGTGGCGTAGGCGGCTGATGGGGAAGGGGCCTGATGGGTCGGTGGTCACCAGTGGGGCTGAGCCGTCGTTGAAGGTGTAGGTGTAGGAGGAGGCGGTGAAGGTGATGTGGATGGGGTGGCTGAGGAGTTCCACGGTTGTTTCGCGTGTGGGGTGGGTGGCGTGGACGAGGGTGGGGACGCCGACGTAGGCGCGGATGTGGGGTTGGACTTTCAGGCCTGCGCCTTCGATTTTTGTCAGGGCGAGGGCCCGGTAGGCGAGTTCTCCTGCGGGGAGGGTGTTGATGGTTTCTTCAGCTGGTGGGGTCTCGGGGTAGCAGGCAAGGGGGGTGCGAGGGATGTTGGCGAAGAAGCCATCGCAGGATTGGGCGGGCGTGGCCTGAGGATCAACACCCCACCCCTGCCATAACTGTCCAGGCACAGGAGGCTCAACAGGCGCAGGAGCAATCAAGCCAGACATGCCCAGCGCCAAGGTGGAGTTATCCAGCACCTCGGTGGTGAGGGTAGAGGTGTCGGCACTTGGAGGTGGAGGGTCTGAAGGGGAGGGAATAACGATGGAGTTTGGTAATGAGAGGACAAGGAGTGCGAGTAGGCCTGTGGTGGCAATGGATGCAGATGTCATTCTTCGCTTCCCAACGCCTGGGCTGCATAAACCTTCCAAGTGTCTCCATCGAGGAAAACTTGGACCTGGAAACGGGTGTCGAGAAGGTCTTTTTCGACGATCTCTTTCCCGGTGTAGTGAGTATGCGGATCTTGGCTGAGATCCATAAAAATGTTCCAGTATCCGGGGTGGTCGGGAATGGGCATGGCATCTTCTGTGCGGATGATGGCGATGCGTGCTCCTTGAATCCACCCTCCGGCTTGGGTGCGGGCGTCTGTGGTGTCGGCAATGTGAGCGCACCAGGCGCATTCGGGGCCGGAAATGCTGCGAAGGAGTTCGGTGTTGCCGGTTTGCCAGGTGTATTCGACGACGTGGATGAAGTATTGGGCGAAGGCTTTGGCGCCGTTCTTGTCGGGGGCTTGAGCAAGGTCGGATGGGGTGGGGGCCTCGTAGGTCTTATCTGCGTCAGGATTGATGAGTTTGCCGTCGGCACCCACCTCGAAGCCTGCTGACATGGCGGTGTCGGTTTTGCGGGTGGGAGTTGATTGGCTGAAGTCCCATCCTGGGTAGGCCTCGGACATGCTCATGACCTCAGGCTCGCTCGTGCAAGCAGTGAGGGAGAGGGAGGCGGTTAGGAGGGCTGTGGCGAGTGTGAGAGTTTTCTTTGATGAGTTCAACCAGTTCATGTGTGTCACGCTACAGCCTTGCCTGGTGGTTGTGGTGGCGATTGGGAAAACTGTGGATAACTCGCGCCATTGTCCATGTGTATCCCAGGTGTTTCTCATGGTTCTTTCAGCGGGCGGTGGCTGTGGGGCGAGAGCGCGGTGGAGCTGTGGGCGGTGCCTGTATGTGGGGCTGCGGGTCTGGACCTCGTCGGGTGGATGAGGTGGCGGGCGTGTGTCTGCTGCGTGCGAAGGCTAGGGGTGTCACTGGTGTTGTCTTGTTGCACTGCTGGCGCTGGGTTGCACTGGTAATGCCGGGCCCGGCGCAACACGATCGACCAGGCGCAACCAGTGCAACCAGGAGTAACTGGTGCAGGCGAGGCGCGCTGCAACCAAGAGTGTGCAGTACAACCAAGAGCGTGCAGTGCAACCAGGAGTAACTGCTGCAAGCGGCGCCCGAAGCAGAAAGGCGCCACCCAGTGCAACCACAGGCACTCTAGTGCCGTAAGGGGATTGGGCGGCGAGTGGGGCTGGGCTGGGAATGCAGGGTGTATTTAGCGATGGAGCTGTGGGTACTGCCTGCATGTGGAGCTGCGGTCCCGCACCTGCTGCAACAGACGCGGGGCCAAGTGGGTGCTGCCTGCATGTGGAGCTGCGGGTGGATGAGGTGGCGGGCGTGTGTCTGCTGCGGGCGAAGGCTGGGGGCGTCACTGGTGTTGTCTTGTTGACTGCTGGCTCCGGGTTGCACTGGTAACGCCGGGCCCAGCGCAACACGATCGACCATGCGCAACCAGTACAACCAGGAGTAACTGGTGCAGGCGGCGCCCGCTGCAACCAAGAGTGTGCGGAGCGACCAGGCGCAACCAGTACAACCAGGAGTAACTGGTGCAGGCGGCGCCCGCTGCAACCAAGAGTGTGTAGTACAACCAAGAGTGTGCAGTGCAGCTGTGGTAGCCCGGTATGACTATGGGAAGCCCAGGGCAATGATGCGGTGCAGGCGCTCAGTGGATGGATGTGGGCGTCTGGAGGGTTGGCTGCCCCTTCTCTTCGAAGATGTCACATTTTCGGGTAGGCGAAAGCAGAGGCAACTGTTTGTATGTCGAGGCTGTTGTGTTCCTCTGCTTAGGCCGAGGATGTGGGGGATGTGAGGACACCTCCACGCTATCTGACAGTCTAAAGGAGGACTGTCATATAGTTTCGGCGCGTCGAATCGTTGGAATAAGGCGAAAAAATGGTTACAAAGGTCCCGCTTCAAGGCATTAGGGCTTACTAAACTCCCTTACATGCTGCTCGCTAAATGTCCCGTGAATGTGCGCGCGAGATTGACCAAGATTGACGTCGATCCCGCCTATCAACTCCGTCTCCAAGAACTCGGCCTGCGTCCCGGCGCCGAGTTCTTTTTGACGAATCGCGCTGCTTTTGGCGGCGTCGTCATTAATATTGCTGGCACCCGCGTCGCCGTTGATCGGCGCTCTGCTGGCCGAATCCAAGTGGAGGTGGCCCAATGAGCTGCTCAAAGTGCGGACCCGGAACCCCTGACCAGGGGCCACTCCTCGTCGAAGAAACCGCCGACGGCAAGAAGGTCGAACCCACCATCCTCATCGTGGGCAACCCCAACGTTGGTAAATCCACCCTCTTTAACGCTATTACCGGCGCCCGACAGGCCGTCGTCAACGCCCCCGGCACCACCGTCGAGGTCATGCGCGGCCGCTGGGGAAGCCTCGGTGCGCGCATCCTCGACATGCCCGGCACCTACTCGCTCATCGCCAACTCTCCCGACGAGCAGGTCGTTGTCGACACTCTCGCTGGCGCCCCAGGATCTTTCACCGACCCCGCACGAGGCCAGGGCGTTGACCTCGTCCTCGTGGTCCTGGACGCCACGGCGATCACCCGTTCCCTGTACCTGCTTGGCCAGGTCGCCCGCACCGGCCGCCCCGTCGCCGCTGTCGTCACCCTCAATGATGTGCAAGAACACGACACCGGCAAGCGCGTGGACGTCTCTGCCCTTTCGCGCACTCTGGGCATCCCGGTCATGTCCATCGACCCGCGCTCCAAGAAGGGCATTGAGGGCCTGGATGACATGGTGGCGGCCGCCTTGCGCACCCGCCCTCGCGTGACCGGCATCGTGCCTGACCCTCGCGCGCCCGGATACAACCACACGGCCGCCCTCGCCGCAGCCTCTCGTGGACATCGCGAGGTCGACCCGCTTGACCTGACTGCCGTTGACAGTTGCTCCACGGGGCCCTGCGGATGCGGTCAGGAGGCCATGAACTGTGCCGAGGTGCCCGACTCCTCGGCAGCCGCAGCCGCCGCCCTCGCCGCAGATGAGTCTGGAGGGCGTGACTCTATGGCGGAGGCCGACGAAATCTTCCACTGGGTGGAGGCTGTCGAGGACGGCGCCTTCGGTGCGCGTGCTGACGCCGCCACCCTCTCGACCTCGGATAAGGTCGACCGTCTGCTGCTGCACCCGATCGTGGGCATCCCGGTGTTCTTCGCGCTCATGTGGCTGCTGTTCAAGGCCGCCGCCGAATGGGTGGGGCCGCTGCAGGACTTCTTTGACGGGCTGTTCACCTCGACCGACGAGGGCGCCTTCTCGCTGGCGAACCTGATTAATGCGGGCCTGGTGGCGGTGGGTGCTGACGGAGGCTGGCTGCAAGCATTCCTTGTCGATGGCCTGGCCACCGGCCTGGGGGTTGTCGCCTCTTTCTTGCCCCTCATGTTCGTCATCTTCCTCATGATTGCGATCCTGGAAGACTCGGGTTACATGGCGCGCGCGGCCTTCCTCGGCGACCGCGTCATGCGACTGATCGGCTTGGATGGACGCGTCATTATGCCCCTGATCATGGGCTTTGGCTGTAACCTACCCTCCCTGGCAGCGACCCGCACCCTGCCTAGCACGAAGCAGCGTCTGGTGACGACGCTCATCATTCCCTACACCTCTTGCGCTGCGCGCCTGAGCATCTACCTGATGATTGCTCGCATCTTCTTCCCGGATAATGCGGGCACCGTTGTTTTTGCCATGTATGTCATGTCGATCATTATGGTGATTATTGGTGCGCTGGTGCTCAAGCCCTTCATTACGAAGGGTGAGTCTCAGGCTCCCCTGATGCTGGTGTTGCCGCCCTACCAGGTGCCGCGCGTGCTGGTGATCCTGAAGAACACGTGGATGCGCGCGTGGTCCTTCGTTGAGGGTGCGGGCAAGATCATTGTCATTATGACGATCATTGTGTGGCTGATGTCGGCCATTCCGGTGACTTCGAAGCACTCCTTTGCTGATGAGATTCCCATGGAGGAATCCCTCTACGGGGCGACCGCCATGGCTCTTGAGCCTGTCTTTGCTCCTGCTGGCTTTGGCGAGTGGCACATGACGGGTGCGCTGATGACCGGCTTCGTCGCGAAGGAAACGGTGATTTCCTCGATCGTCTTGTCCTACAACCTGGATCCTGAGGTGGATGGCGGCGACGCTGAGGATGCTGGCGAGGACCTGGGTTCTCTGCCTGAGTTGGTCACGCAGTCTTTCGAGAAGTCGGCGGGCGATGCTGCGCCCTTGGCGGCCTTTGCCTTCCTCATGTTCGTCTTGACTTACACGCCGTGCTTGGCGACGGTCGCCGAGCAGGCGCGTCAGATTGGCGGGCGTATTACTGCCTTGTCGGTGGTGGTGCAGTTGGCAGCTGCGTGGATTTTGGCGGTGGCGATCTTCCAGATCGGACGCTTGTTCTTGTGACGCCTTCAGCGTTGCGTTCTGCGTGGAGGAGGTTCGTTTCGGGCCTCCTCCACGCGGGGCGTTTACCGCAGGACGAGGCTCCCGCCGGGGCTGGGTTCGTGGAGAAGGACGAGGCTCCCGCCGGGGCTGGGTTCGTGGAGAAGGACGAGGCTCCCGCCGGGGCTGGGTTCGTGGACGGGACCGGGGCTGCTGCTGTGCAGGAGAGTGCCACTGCGCCAGTCGGTGCTGCTGGCTGTGGATGCCAGCTTGGAGAGGGGAAAGCCGAAGGTAAATCCCCAGGCAAGAACTCTGAGCAGCAGGAAGCCTCGTGCTGCTCACCAGTGAGCGGCGGAGGATCAAACGCTCCGATCTTAGCTTCGAGGAGGACTCCATCTCGCCCTCCAGGCGCACGCCAAAAGCTCTACGTTGCCCTCCGCAGGGGCGCGACCCTCAACGCTGCGGCTGCTCAAGCTGGTGTTGATCTAGCCTATGCGGAGATCATGTGCGATGAGATGAAGCGCCAGGGCCTGCTTGACCGGGCTGAAAGCTTGTGCGCTTCAGGCCTGGGAGCCTGTGGAGGTGGAACCTCTGATGAGGTGAAGATTCACTGCGCGGGCTGTCCGATCTTGCCGTTGAAAGCTTCTTAGCCTGCCCGCTCAGGCCGGTGCCCCAGGCCTTACGCCTGGGGCACCGGCCGTTGAGCTGTAAGCAGTGATTCGCCTGTTGGGCTGTGCGGCTGACGCAGTTTGTGCACCTGAAGCAGGCTTGTGCGCCGAAGCAGGCTACATGGCTGAAGTGGGCACTGCCGCAGAAGAGACTGACCGGCTGAAATGGTAGGAGCTAATCCGATACCCGGCTCGGAAATACAGGCGATGCGCATCCTGGCGCTCAGCCTGCACGCCAGAATCCAGATGAATCTGAGTAATGCCTAGGCGTTGGGCTTCCTCCACAATCCACTCCAACAGCAGTGAAGCCGCTCCTTTGCCGCGTGCTTCGGGCAGGGTGGAGAGGTCGTCAATGTAGAGGTGCTCACCCCAGGCAAGGTTGCGCCCAAGGCGCAAGCCCGCCACGGCGATGGCCTCGTCAGAGGTGTCATCAAAGACGCCCAGCAAACGGTAGCCCTGCTGCATCTGCGCCGCGACCAGCGTGGGGAAGGAATCGGCGCTCAGGGCCGGGCGCAGTGCGCGCATAGCGGCGAAACCGAGTGCGCAGTCAAGAGCGGTGAGTTCGCGAATGTGCATGGCATCCTCTCGAAGATTGTCGACAGAAAAATAGTCGCACCTGGTGGTAAAAACAGGGGCTTAAAACGCCTTATTTTTACCACCAGGTGCGACCAAAATTCAGGTGCGCTCAGGCATCACTTCGCTTGGAGCGTCACCTCAACCTCGGAGCTCTTACCACCACGAATGTAGGTGATGGTCACCGTGTCTCCCGCGCTGTAGCGGCGGATGAAACCCGACAGGGACTTGGCGGAAGTCACCATCGACCCGTCAACGTGAGTGATGGCGTCACCGACTTGCAGGCCCGCCTGCTCTGCTGCGCCACCGGGGACGAGCTCTTCAATGCGGGCGCTGACGTAGGTCGTTCCGTCAGATTCAACGGCGGCGGTGGAAATGTTCACGCCCAAGATTGCGTGCGCGACGGTGCCGGTGGCGATGAGCTGATCGGCAACGTTTCGCACCAGATCCACCGGAATGGCAAAGCCCAGACCAATCGAGCCGGCCGTATCCGAAGAGTTCTGCGTCAGCGAGGCAATGGAAGAGTTAATGCCGATCACCGAACCGGCCGCGTCAAAGAGAGGCCCGCCGGAGTTGCCGGGGTTAATCGAGGCGTCCACCTGGATCGCGTTGGTCACTACAGACTCGGTGGCATTCGCATTGGGGTCGAGTTGGCCGAAAGGATCGTTCGGATCGAATTGGCGCTGGGACTTGGCCTGCACTGACACGGGCCGGTCAAGGGCAGAAATAATGCCGGTGGTGACGGTGTTGGACAGGCCCAGGGGCGAGCCGATCGCCATCACGTGGGAGCCGACCGTGAGGTTCGCGGAGGAGCCAAATTGAGCAACCGCGAGATCCGACGGGGGGTTGGTCAGGCGGATGACGGCAAGGTCAGTGCTGGGGTCGGTGCCAACGATGGTGGCCTCGTAGAGGCGTCCGTCTTTGAGGGTCACTTGGATGCGGCCTTGGCTGTTGACGGCGGGCATGATGACGTGATGGTTGGTGACGATGGTGCCGTCATCAGCGTAGATGACGCCCGAGCCGACTCCGGATTCGGTGGGGGCGGTGACGTGAATGGTGACGACCGTGGGGGAGACGGCTGCGGCAATGGCTTGCCAGTCAATGGTTGCGCCGCCGTTTGTGGTCGGCGTGGTGGTGGGGGCGGGGGCAGCGGTGTTTGACGAGGCCGACGCCGTTCCTGCAGTTCGGGGGACGAGGTACTTCCACAGGCCGTACATGCCGCCCATGCTTAGCGCTGCGGTGAGGAGCATGGCGAGCAGGAGGGTGCCCAGGCCAACGCCCTTGCGCTGACGGGGCTGCTCAGCGTGGGCAGGCGTGGGTGCGGGGAAGGTGGGGAAGGGGGGTGCTGCCACCCGCGCGTCCGCATGTGGTTCCAGTCGAGTGCCTGCTGCATGCTGCGGCGCCGGGGTAGAGAATGTCGCAGTAGAGGGCGCCGGGGTAGAAGGGGTCGGGGTTGAAGGCGCCGGGGTAGAGAATGCCGCAGTAGAGGGCGCTGGGGCAGAGAACGCCGCAGTAGAAGGGGCCGGGGTTGAATGTGCTGGGGCCGAAAAGGCCGAGGGGGAAGCCGCTGGAGCTGCGTCGGAGCGGACTGCCTGTGCCGGATCTGCCTGTGCCGGTCCTGCCTGTGCGGGCGCAGTGAAGGGTGAGGCGGCCTGCGTGGGAGCGGTCCAGCGAGTCTCTGCTGCGGGCGCAGGCCACGGGGAGGCGATGGGATCCAGTGGAGCGGTGTGATCAGTGGATGTCAGGGCATCGTCGGCGGGTTCCATTGAGTGTTCGGGCTGGGGTGCCTCTGTGGGGGTTGCCTCTGGCTCGGGAAGAGGAGTCTCGCGCGGCTCATCGGGTGTGGGCAGCGGCGGAATAGTGGAGCGGTTTTCCTTGTTTTCGTTAAAGGGTAACTCGGTCATCAATCCTTCTTTCATATGCGCAATGCTGACATTGTGCGGCGGAGCTTTCGTGGATTCCTGAAGCTCTGCTGAATGTTTGCTGAAAGCGTTAGGGGTGGGTGAGGCAGCCCTTCACCCACTTCAGCTCCTGGCGCGCATCCTCAATGACAACATGGACGATCTCCATGCCACGAGGCCGTCGCCCGCAGTGTTCGCGCAAATCGGCAGCGTTCTTCGGGCGGTAGTAGGAGGCTCCATAGGCGCGGGCAAGATCCTCCACCGACACATCCTGAGGCGTCCCAAACCAGCGCTCAAACACCTCCGCATACTCGGGGCGGCCATGCTCAAGGGAGGCAAAAATCCCGCCACCATGATCATCCACCACAACGATCTGCACATCGGGAATGACCTCGCCCGGAGCGACCGACAAAGCAGAGACGTCATGGAAGAAAGCTAGATCCCCCAGCATGACACGCACCGGCTCACCCGACCCCCAGGCCAAACCCATGGCCGTGGCAAGGGTGCCATCAATGCCGGCAAGCCCCCGGTTTGCGCACACGCGCGCACGGCCTCGCCCTCGTGCGACAAGGTCCACTGCGCGCACGGAATTCGACGCACCCAGGAGCAGGGTCGAGGCCTCGCTCGTCCACACGGCCTCCGCCACCGTCAGCAGAGACAGCGCCTGCGAAGGCGCAGCGGCCCTCGCCTCAAAGCGGCGGCCAACCTCCTCAGCGGCGGCTCGCCACGCAGGAAGCCATGCAGCATCCGCATGCGGACCCAATGGGGCCGCCAGGGAGGCGCACACAATATCGGCCTGACCAGCGACATCAGGCCACTGCTCATGCGCGTGCTCAACAATGATGCGCACATCCGCGCGAGCCAGCAGAGCCGACACCGGCCGAGAGAGCGTCGGTCGGCCCGTCACCACCACCTGCTCAATCAAGGCAATGGAGGAAAACTCAGCCGAACTCGGGGCTGCGCTGAGAGCCCCACCGGCAATCGCCGTCAACAGCGTCTGCTGGTGAGGAACCCACGCAGCTGAGAGCGTCACATTACTCGACGGCTCAGCTAGCAGCGGTACCCCCGCGATCTCTGCCCACGAGGCCGCCTGCGGATTCGCCCCATCCCCCGCGACAATGAGCGTCCGCAAGGAGAGGTCCACCACCTGCTCCCAGGGGAGGGCGGTGGGGGCGGTGCGCAGAACCTGCGGGCCAGTGGCACAGGCAGCGTGGAAGTCGAGCGCCTCAGGCACCAAAGGATCACGGAAGCCCACGTTGACATGCACCGGCCCAGGCCGTCCCGTCGGCGCGCCCAGCGCAGCCGCGCAGGCTCGAGCGACCATCGCATCCAAACGAGCATCGGCCGCAGTACCAGCAGGAATATCCCAGGTTGCACGCACATGGGAGCCAAAAATCCCCACCTGAGCCGTCGTCTGGGAGGCTCCGACATCACGCATCTCAAAAGGACGATCCGCGCTGATAACAATCAGTGGAAGGTCAGAATGGGACGCCTCAGCAACGCCGGCGTGGAACTCGGCAACGGCGCCGCCGGAGGTGCACATGAGGGCCACAGGACGAGGGCGCCGCCCATGGTGCAGGGAAGACCCAGGGTGGAGGGAAGGCGCAGGGTGCAGGGAAGACCCAGGGTGGAGGGAAGGCGCAGGGTGCAGGGAAGACCCAGGGTGGAGGGAAGGCGCAGGGTGCAGGGAAGGCCCAGGGCGCCGCGCGGGGGACGGGGCTGCGGCAGGCTGAGCGGCCGACGCTGCACCGCAGGCCGGTTCAGAATGACAGGCCAGCGCGGCCTGGCCGTCGGACTTGGCCTCGGAGGCGGCGGCCTCCACCTCCAGCGGATCCAAGGCGCCCGCCCTCGACAAACCAACAGCAACAAAGGCGGCCGCACGCTCATCCAGGCGCACATGACAACGAAGCGAACCTGCAGCCTCAGCCTCGGCCAACGCGTAAGCGAAGGGTGCCGAACGCGAACCGGGACAATAGACCACGTCACGCACACCTTGTGCGCGCAACGCGCGCACAAGCGCGCGGGCTAGAAGAATCGACGAAGACTCAGCGACGGACACACTCACACTGCCTTTCCACCGGCGCACCAGCGCCACACGTCTCCCAATCTATACCCCCAGCCACCCCGCAGAATGTAGCGGGCTTAGGCGGCCCCCATGACATCACACATCGCCTCAAGCCGAGCCAACCAGCGCGTCAAACACTCCTGCGCCACCGGCACGCGGTCAATGAGATCCTCATCGGGGCACACCTCGCGCACCCCCAAGAACCCATTCACCGGCAGCAGAGGAGAAGCACACACATCAGCCGCCAGGAGCTGCGAGGTCGCCAAACCACAGGCGTAGGGAAGATCCGGCAAAGCAGCGGCCAGTGCCACGCCCTGCGCCAAACCCACCGAGGAATCCACCGCCGAAGACACCACCACATCCAAGCCCGTCTCCGCGGCAATCGCCAGCGCGCGCTCCACCCCACCTAGAGGTGCAACCTTCACCACCGCAATATCGGCAGCCTCCGCGCGCACCACCGCCAGGGGATCCTCCGCGCGGCGAATCGACTCATCGGCAGCGATGGGAATATCACAGCTGCGGCGTAACCTCGCCAACTCATCCACCGTCGCACAGGGCTGCTCGGCATATTCCAAGCCGCCCACAGCCTCAGCCGCACGGTCCAACTCCTCCAACGCCGTGCGCGCCTGATCCACATCCCAGGCGCCATTGACATCCACCCGCAAGCGTGGGCGGGGCAGATTCGCCATCGCCCGCAAAGCCGCAGGTCCCGCCATTGAGGACACGTCCCGCAAAGGCCGGGCAATCTCAGCTAAAGCCTGCGCGGCAGCCTCCACGCGCGCGCAATCCTCCGCCAGACTCACCCCAGGGTCAGCCACCTTCACCTTCGCTGTTAAACACCCATCCGAATTGAGGACGCGCTCGCGGGTTACCGCCGGTGAACACACAGGGATCGTGACATTGACTGGGATGCGCTCACGCAGGGGGGTGGGGGAGGGACGAAGGGCTGAACGCAATGCGGAACGGAGCCAGACGGAGGCCTCGTGGGGCGCATAATCCCAAAACGGGGCGGCTTCGGCCCACCCGTGGGGGCCGCGCAGCAGCAGACCGTCACGCACCGTCACCCCACGAAAACGCATCCGCATGGGCGTGGAATACACGAGGAGGCGGTCAATGCCCTCCAGGGTGCGCTGCACGGTGGTGGGAAGGGAATCAAGCGGCACTTCGCTGAGTTGCAGACCAGAGCCCGACGAGGGCGGCGGAACGGGCGTGCGCTCCCCCGAGGGCGTCGAGTGCGTCGGCAGGGAGGTCACGCCGGGGGGCGCAGCGTGGATTCCACGCAGGTCCGTGCGGTTAGAACTCAGAAGGAAGGCATTCACAGTTCTTTATTCTCTCCCGAAACAGCACTGCGCTGCTCGCGCAGTTCAACAATAAAGTGACGGTGCAGGGGCGGGACGTGAACCAGGGGGCACACGTGCTCGGAGGCGCCCTCGCCGTAGGTGCCGAGGTGACCGGTCATCCGATCGAGGACGGCCGTGAAGTCCGCGTACTTCTTATTGAGGCGAATCTGGGTGGCGCGGTCGAGTTCAGAGCGGCGAATGGGGCAGGTGTTGTCAGCCAGATCTGCTCGTTTGACGCATACCGCGTCGGCGTCGAGGAGTCGCTGAATGTAGTCCTCGGAGGATTCACCCTCACGTTTAGTCATCGCATCAACCATGCACACGACGTGTTCAGAAAAGCCCAGATCCCCCAGGATGTCGGCTGTCACCCAGGTGTCTTCGATGGTGTCGTGCAGCCAGCCAGCGGCGACGATTTCCGGCGAGTAGCCCTGTTCTTTGAGCAGGTGGGCGACCCTTCGCGGGTGGTCAATGTAGTCTTTGCCGACCTTATCGAGCTGGTTGCGGTGCGCTTCGCGGGCGACGATCTCGGCCGCGACGTCAGGGGACTCGGCGGCGAGGGCGTGCGCGCGCAGCTGGTCGAGGACGTCTGCCCGTGGTGGGGGCGGGTCGGAGGGAGCTGTCGCCCCGGAGGAGGCGGCAGGGTTGGTGCCGACTGAGGGCGCCGCGGGGGCGTGCGAGGGCGCCGCGGGGGCGTGCGAGGGGAGCGTGGAGGAGGCCGTGGGGGTGTCCATCCTGTGCCTCCTTCCGCTACGCACGTTCCAATGTCTCTCTCACTGTCTATTGTCCGCCTCGGGGGCGCAGCTTTCTACAGGGCGGGTCAGAATTGTCTCCCTTCTGCCGATTAGCTCGCCCTCCACCCGATCTTGCCGTGGGATTGTCGCAGGCGCGGGCTACTTGCCGGTGGCCTCGACAACCACTGCCGAACGCGGTGCCACCACCACGTGTCCCGTGCATTGGGCTCCGGTGAGCAGATCGGTGCCGATTACGCCGGAGAGCTCCGCAGCCCGATCGGAGTGGTTGACAATGAAGGTCACCGTACCGCGCTTCACAGCCTCCACACCATCAGGCAAGGCCGGAATGGTTGGGCGCACGCGCGCATAAGCGCACAGCACCGTCAGGAGTGCCTGGCGGGTGACAGCATCACAGTCGGTGGCCGCATACCAGGCGGCGCCTCCACCCTGCACAGCGGCCCGAGTGATGGCCGCGTTCCCGACCATGTCGGCGCCGCCACCGCGACCGTCAAAAGCGGCAATGACCTCGGCGGACGAGGCTTCAACGGTGGTGGCTGAGGCTGCAAGCCCGTCGACAGTGGCGGCTGTAGCGGCTGCGGTGCCAGGCTGTGGCCAGAGCGCAAAATGCGCAGGAGCCTGCACAATGCCCCCTGTTCCAGTCTGGCCTGGGTTCTGTTGGGCGCCGCCAGCCGAGGCGCCACTGTAGGGGCGGACATCCTCCACCCAGCGTCCACCTCGTAAATCGGGGGCGGGCTTGCCCAAAGCGTCGCGGGCGCGCAGAAGCGGAGCTGCCAGCGGCTCCAACCCCACCCACTCTTCGGCTGCGGGCGTGCTCACCGCGCGCGAAATACGGGCCGTCAGGGCGTCGCGGTCGCTCAGCGGATTCACCGGCCCCGTCAGCGCCGCATGCTCCACCACCTGCACGCCCAGCACACTCCGCCACGACCCCAGGTAGCCGCCCAGCTTCGCACCCAGCGTCGAATCAACGACGCCACTCGGACCCGTCACCAGCACCTGAGCACCACGCGCCACCGCCCGCTCGCAGGCGCGCGTGAAATCCGGATAGTCAATAAAAAGCGCGGGCACAATCACCAGCGAGTAGGCATCCAGCGCATCCTCAACACCAATAATGTCGGCGGTAATCCCCGCCTCCCACAGGCTGCGATGCCAGGCGCGCGCCTGCGAGAAAGGCTCATCCTCAGCCGCCGGGCCAATGGAAGCCCGCCGCGCCCACTCCGACTCCCAATCGACAACGATCCCCACCTGCGACACCACGCGCTGATCGGCCGCGCGACCCAGGCGCGCCAGGGCCTCGCCTGTGTCCGTCACTGCCTGCCAGGTCGGGCTCAGGCGCCCAGCGTGAGGCACCATCCCCGAATGGAAAGCCTCCGAGCCGCGCGCGGATTGACGCCACTGGAACTGCAGGGCACCCTGGGAGCCGCGCGCCACAGAGCACAGCGACCACAGCAGGAAATTCCCAGGACGCTTAGGGGAGTTGCGCGGACGCCACTGCACGGCCGAGGGTGCCTGCTCCATGAGCAGCCAGTTATCGCCGCCCGCCAGGCCGCGCATGAGGTCCCCATTCCAGGCGATCTCCCATGCGGCGGCCGGGTCAGCCGGATCAGGGTAGAGGTCATTGGTAATGATGTCCAGGTGCTCGGCCCACGCCCGGTAGTTCAGCCACGGGAAGGACCCCATGAAATTCGTCGTAACCGGCAGGGGTGAGTGGGCGCGGATTGCTGCGGCTTCTTCGGCCATCATGGAGCGAAGTTGCGCGTCGCAGAAACGACGCCAATCCAGCACCTGGCTGGGGTTGCGGAAGGTTGGCATGGCGCCGGGTGGTGTGACCTGCTCAAAGGTCGTGTAGGTCTGCGACCAAAACGCCGTGCCCCACGCGGTGTTGAGGGCATCGATGCTGGCGTAACGGGCACTCAGCCAGGAGCGGAACGCTTCGGAGCAGGTCGCGCAGAAGCACTCGCGGACGTGGCAGCCGTACTCGTTGCCGATATGCCACATGACCACGCCCGGATGGTCCCCAAAACGCTGGGCGAGGGCGGCGGCGAGCGCACGGTTGCGCTCGCGCAGGTAGGGGGAGCTGAGGCAGGTGTGCTGGCGTGAGCCGAACCCCAGGCGCACGCCCTCGGCGCTGACGGGAAGGATCTCGGGGTGCTCGTGGGCCATCCACGCCGGCGGCGAGGCCGTGCCCGTGGCCAGGTCAACGTAGATGCCGTGCTCGTAGAGGCGGTCGATAATGCTGGCCAGCCACTCAAAGTCGTAGTGGCCCTCGCGCGGTTCTAGGCGGGCCCAGGAGAAGATGCCCAGGCTGACGAGGTTCACCTTCGCCTCCATCATGAGGGCAAGATCCTCGTCGAAGGTGGTGCTTTGCCAGCGAACGGAAGGGGAGGGGGCAACGGTGGAGGGCGTGTTGGTGGGAGGGACGGCGTCGGCCTCGTGAATCGACGTGGTGGGAGTTTCCGGAAGGGCAGGCCAGTTGCGTGCGTCCACCCACTGTTCGGGGTTGTAGTCGCCGCCGTAGGCCAGTCCACCCAGACGCTCAACAAGGCGAGCAGCGGCGGAGAGCGTGCCTGAAGGCTCGGCGCTCGACGGTGAGGCAGTGCTATGTGAGGCAGCGTGAGTTGAGGCAGGAGAGGCTGGCACAGAAGTCATGCTCCCAGCATATCTTCCTGTTGAGGCGGCCTCTCTAAGTGAATGTCGGGTGATGTTAGGGCGTATCGCACCTGAGACTCAGCCTTTTCTCACTTGCTGCAGAGCTTCAAGGGCGGCTGCGGAGTCTATGTCGTAGAGACCGTTCTCGATAGCATCCCGTGTCAGCGCATTGAGAAGCTCATGTTGCCTCTTGCGTTGGCGAGTTAGTCGCTGGGGAAGCGCTCAGGGTGGTAGAGGGAAGGTTCGTCGAATGCATGGTCCCTACAGGGGGGGGCACTTTCGATGACTTCGGAGACATGCTGGAGCGTGGGGTTCCCTGAGTAACCGCAAGAGTTTTAAAGTGGCCTGCGCGCTGGGGAAAATGCCACGGGTCCTAACGATCTTTCGTAGCCGATAGTTCAACGATTCGATCCCGTGGATGCTGTAGATGACCTGCTGAACGGTACGCGCAAAGGTCAAGAAGAACCTGCTGAAAGTGGCATTGAACATGGCATTCCCTTGCGGACGGAAGGCGTGACAACTGCTGTCATATGAAAGATATTAGGCCTCTACCAGTACATATCTTCAAGGTCATTATGTAACTAAACCTTCGTCGGGGTGAAGTCAATCACAGCAAGAGTCCTTGCTGGTCGGATTGGCCTCAGTGTTAGCCGCAACTGCATAAAATAGGCGAACGGGGTCGAAGTATATCGGCACCACGGAGCTGGGAGAACTTTTGGAGATTCTTCAGTGAAGCATCGAATAGTTTATTGGCTGGCAATTGGACTGTCTTTGGCCTCAATTCTTTCATTTTTATTGCGTGAATACCTGGAGATTGAATCGCGCTTTACGTTCTACGTATTGTTTTGCTCTGTGATTGTTCTGAACGTAGCAGAATGGCTACTTCGTCGTCGCGTGGAAAATTCTGAATCTATAGGGGGTCGCAGTCATAAAAATGCAGCCCGAGAGGAGAAGCGATATTCTTGGCGAATTGATATTCTTTATAAATTGCTGACTCTCGCTCTGGCGGCCGTGCCCATTTTTCTAATGGACTCTCCTGAGAGTGTTCAAGCGCCTATTGCGACTCCAGAAAGTGTGCAGCAATCTGATGTTACGATGAAGGAAAAGGGTGATTCTGTGAGGAAGAGCTCTGGGCAAGATTCTGTGCAGCCAGTGCAGATAAGAACAATAAAAGGAGGCTATCTTCCAGCGGGTATCGGTTGCCCCTTGCCAAATGATCTTCGGGATGAGGTTAACCTGATGCTGAGGGTGTACTGGTGGTGCCATGCGCCAGCCTACACGGAAGAGGGATATTCTGACCCTAACCAGTTTCAGTTGAAGGTGCGCTTGGGAATTGAAAATGGCCTTTCCTCAAAGCGTGATGTATCAATATCGATTGATCGGCCAAGTGCTATCCGGTTATTGATTCCATGTTTGACAGATAGTCTTGATTGGCGTCCTCCGCCATTAACTCGCGAAGCAGGTGATAGTCCGACATGCGTTCTGGTTGACGACCAGAATGTCTGGGCTATCCCCCCAGATGTTAATGATGATTTGATTAAACTTGCAGATGGGAGTGGTTATAACCACATCAGCCATTGGCATCCCGAGTATCTTGGGCAGGATGACATGATTCTCAGTCCCGGCGAAAGAATCGGTGATGATTCAAAAGCTGATGGCCTGACCTCTGCGGCAGATTTAAGTGAGCGAGGGAATATTTATACCGATCTTGTTTTTACGGTACCGGGCATGACGGATTCCACGCCGCTTTATGGTATTGCCATATTTGATACTGCTGGTTCTGACGATCCCGCTAAATGGAGCCTGATTGCGCTTTGTGAGCAGGAGAAAGGCTGTTTCAATGAGCGAAACAAGGCTGCGCCGAGCATGTTTTAGGGCTCCCCTATCTCATAGAAAATCTCGCCCCATGGGGTCCTGACCCCTGCCCCGCTTGAAACGCGTACCCTTGAAGGTATGAGCGTTCTTCCCTTTGTCTCCGACACTTTCGACCCCTCGCGTTGGCGTGAAGTAGAGGGCTTCACCCTCTCTGACATCACCTACCACCGGGGCATCTCCCGCGGGGAAGAACTCGACGGCCGCCCGGCCGGGGCTGACATGCCCGTTGTGCGCATCGCCTTTGACCGCCCCGACATCCGCAACGCCTTCCGGCCCCTCACCGTCGACGAGCTCTACCGCTGCCTCGATCACGCGCGCATGACCAGCGACGTCGCAGCCGTGATCCTCACCGGCAACGGCCCCTCACCCAAGGACGGCGGCTACTCCTTCTGCTCGGGCGGCGACCAGCGCATCCGAGGCGCCGCAGGCTACCAGTACGAGGTCGAAGGCGCCGACGCAGACGCCGACACCGCCCAGCGCCGCGAACAGGTTGATCCCGCCCGCGCCGGACGCCTCCACATTCTTGAGGTTCAGCGCCTCATCCGCACCATGCCCAAGGTCGTCATCGCCGCCATCCCCGGCTGGGCAGCAGGCGGAGGACACAGCCTCAATGTCGTAGCCGACATGTCGGTGGCCTCCATCGAACACGCGGCCTTCATGCAAACCGACGCCAATGTGGGCTCCTTCGACGCCGGCTACGGCTCAGCATTGTTGGCCCGCCAGATTGGCGACAAACGCGCCCGCGAGATCTTCTTCCTCGCTGAACGCTACGACGCCCAGACCGCTGAACGCTGGGGCGTGGTCAACCGCGCCGTGCCCCACGCCGAACTGGAAAACACCGCCCTGGACTGGGCGCGCACCATCGCCCGCAAGTCGCCGCAGGCCATCCGCATGCTCAAGTTTGCCTTCAACCTCGCTGACGATGGCCTGGCTGGCCAGCAGGTCTTCGCCGGCGAGGCCACCCGCATGGCCTACATGACCGCAGAAGCGCAGGAAGGCCGCGATGCCTTCCTTGCACGCCGCGAACCCGACTGGTCCGACTACCCCTATTACTTCTAGGGCGACCTCCAGCGCTGCTACCCAGCCCGCCAAGCCCGCGAACACCCACCCACTTAAAGGAGAGGCCGTGACCGACAGCGTCGAACTTCCTCTTGCTTTCCTCGACGAGCTCCGCGCCTACGCCCAAGAGTACGGCCGCGAAAACCTCGTCGATCTCAGTGTGGGCGGGCGCGCACGCTACTCCACCGACGCCGGCAACTACCGCGTCGTCCCCGCCGCCGTCTGCTTCCCCCAAAGCACCGAGGACGTCCTCGCCATCCTCGCCGCTTGCCGCGCCCACAATGTGCCCGTCACCAGCCGAGGCGGCGGCACCTCATGCGCGGGCAACGCCTGCGGCCCCGGCGTCGTCATCGACTTCACCCGACACCTCAACCGCGTCATCAGCATCGACCCCGAAGCGCGCACCGCCCTCGTCGAACCGGGCTGCATCCAAGCCACCCTCCAAGCCGCCGCCGCCCCCTACGGGCTGCGTTTTGGCCCCGACCCCTCCTCCATGAACCGCGCCAGCATTGGCGGCATGGTCGGTAACAACGCCTGCGGCCCCCACGCCACCGCCTGGGGGCGGACCTCTGATAATGTCGTGGCCCTGGACTGCGTGGACGGCCTGGGCAGGCGCTTCACCGCCACCCTCAGCCACGACGTCGGCCTGCCTGAAGTGCCCGGCCTGGCCGACCTTGTCGAGGGCAACCTCGCCCTCATCCGCACAGAGCTTGGCCGCTTCGGCCGCCAAGTGTCAGGCTTCTCCCTCGAACACCTCACCCCCGAAGGCAAACGCAACCTCGCCGCCATGCTGGTCGGCACCGAGGGCACCCTCGTCACTGTCCTGGCCGTGACCGTGCGCCTCGTGCCTCTGCCCACTGCGCCCGTCCTCGTCGCCCTGGGCTACCCCTCCATGATCGAGGCCGCTGACGACGTGCCCACGCTGCTGCGCCACAAGCCCCTGGCCGCCGAAGGGCTGGATGCGCAGCTGGTCGAGGTTGTCCGCCAACACAAGGGTCCTGGCGCCGTGCCCCCACTGCCCGAGGGGCAGGGGTGGATGATGGTTGAGATGGGCGGCGATTCAGCGGAGGACTCCCTGGCGCGCGCCCACGCCCTGGCCGCCGACGCGCACACCGATGCCGTCGCCGTCTACCCTCCGGGGGACGAGGCCACCGCCCTGTGGCGTATTCGCGCTGATGGAGCCGGCTTGGGTGGGCGCACGCCCTATAATCCTGAGACGGGCGAGGGTAACGCCCCGGCCTGGCCCGGCCTGGAGGACGCCGCCGTCCCGCCGGAGAACCTTGGCCGCTACCTGCGTGATTTCACCGCGCTCATGTCCGAGTACGGGATCGACGGCCTGCTGTATGGGCACTTTGGGGATGGCTGCGTGCACGTGCGCCTCGACATGCCCCTGGAAACTGACGAGGGCGTCGCCCACTCGCGTCGTTTCATGGAGGAAGCGGCGAAGATCTGTGCCAGCTACGGGGGCTCAATCTCAGGCGAGCATGGGGATGGGCGCTCGCGGTCTGAATTGCTGCGCTTCATGTACTCACCCGACATGCTTGACCTGTTCGCCCAGGTTAAAGCCTTGTTTGATCCGCGCAATCTCCTCAACCCTGGCGTGCTGACCGCGCCGATGAGCGCAGCTGTTGCCGCCCAGAGGAAGGCAGAGCGCCTCTCGCAGCTCCCCCCAGCCCAGGCAGACCAACCCGCGCAGACCCCAGCGGCGGCGCCCCACCAGGACCCCCAGCCTGGCGTTGACCTGCTTGATGAGTACCTGCGCCGCCCGGCGGCCACCCCCATGCCCGCCACGCGCGGCTTCGCTTTCCATGAGGATGGTGGCGATTTCACCACCGCCGTGCACCGCTGCACGGGCGTGGGCAAGTGCCGCGCGAATATGCCCGGCACCTTCATGTGCCCCTCCTACGCCGCTACCGGCGAAGAAAAGGATGTCACGCGCGGCCGCGCCCGCATCCTCCAAGAGGCCGCGAACGGTCGCCTCGTCACCTCCCTGGCGGGGCCGGAGGTTGCCGAGGCCCTGGACCTGTGCCTGGCTTGTAAGGCGTGCTCCTCGGATTGTCCGGCGGGCGTGGATATGGCGAAGTACCGCTCAGAGATACTGTACCGGCGCTACCAGGGCAAACTGCGTCCAGCCTCGCACTACATGCTGGGCTGGCTGCCCAGGTGGGGGCGTTTGAGTGCCCGCGTGCCCGGCGTGGCAGCCCTGGGCAATCTCATGCTGGGCATCGAACCTATCCGGCGCCTATTCTTCCGCACCTTCGGGATGGATGTGCGCCGCCAGATGGCGCCCCTGCAGTACGGGACCTTCTCGTCGTGGGCGCGCGCGCAGGGCCTGAAGGCCGAGGCCGCCGCGACCTCAGGCGGCGGCCCGCGTTACGTTGTTTTGTGGGCGGACTCCTTCTCACAAACCCTGGAGTCCGAGGGCGCGAAGAGCCTTGTGCGCGTCCTGCAGGCCAATGGTTTCACGGTGCTGATCCCGCCGGACGCGTGCTGTGGCTTGACGTGGATTACCACCGGCCAGTTGGAAACCGCCCGCCACAAGCTGGAAGAACTGCTCGGGGTGCTGGGCCCCTATGCGGCCAATGGGATTCCCATTGTTGGCGTCGAGCCCTCGTGTACGGCGGTGCTGCGCGATGACCTGGTGGATTTACTGCCCAATGATCCGCGCGCGCACGCGGTGAAGGCCGCGACGCGGACGCTGGCGGAGGTGCTCTCCGAGGTGCCCGCCGAGCAGCGCAGCCTGCCGGACCTGACGGGTGTGGAGGTTGTGGCGCAGCCTCACTGCCACCACTACTCGGTGATGGGCTGGGCGGCAGATCGGGCGCTCTTGGCGTCCCTGGGGGCGACGGTGACTGAGCTGTCGGGCTGCTGTGGCCTGGCCGGTAACTTCGGCATGGAGCAGGGCCATTATGAGATGTCTGTCGCCGTCGCGGAGCGCTCGTTATTGCCTGCCCTGCGTGAGCATCCTGACGCCGTGTACTTGGCGGATGGCTTCTCTTGCCGCACGCAGGCGCGCCAATTGGCTGACCGAGATGGCGTGCACCTGGCAACGCTGCTGGCTGGGGCAGGCGATAGAACTCTGTCGCAGCCCTAACTGCCACAGAAGCGTCTCAGTCCTCGCTGGTCATTCCCAGCGCCTGCAGCAGGGGCGCCATCTTCGCGCGGGTTTCACGCAGCTCCGCCTCGGGAATGGAGTCGGGCATGATGCCGCCTCCTGCAAGGATGGTCAAGCGCTGCCCGTCTTCGGAGAGTTGCCCGCAGCGCAGGGCAATACCAAATTCGCCCTCGCCAGCCCCATCAACCCAGCCCACGGGCCCGGAGTAGCGGCCGCGTTCGGTGGACTCGAAGCGTTCGAGGATGTCAAAGGCCAGCTTGGTGGGCGTGCCGCACACGGCGGCTGTGGGGTGCAGGGCGGCAATAACGTCCAGAACATTGCCGCTGGCCAGGGTGGCGGTGACGTCGGTGGCTAGGTGGGAGACATTGGGCAGGTCAAGCACCATCGGCACCTCGGGCACATCCAGCGTTTGTGTAATAGGTGCGAGCGCGCGGGCCACAGACTCCACGGCGAACATGTGCTCGGTGCGGTCCTTCATGGAGGCCATCAGTGCCTCGCCCTCCCCTGGGGAGGTCGTGCCCGCGAGCACGCGTGAGCACACCTGCCCGTCGTGCATGGCGGCGAGCATTTCCGGAGTTGCTCCGACCAGGCCCTCGACGGCGTAGGCCCAGGTGGTGGGGTAGAGGTCGGTGAGGCGCTCAAGCAGGAAACGCGGGTCAACGGGGGTGGGGGATTGGACCACCATGTCGCGGCTCATCACGACCTTCGAGGCCGCCCCTGCGCGCAGCAGGTCGATGACCTCGCTGACGGAAGCCATCCACTGGGCTTGGGTCATGCGCCCCGACGCCGTGGTGAGCCCCTCAGGGGCGGCGCTGGCAACCTCCGCGCGGCGGGTAAGGGCAGCGTCTAGGACGGCAAGGGGGTCGTCCAGTCCGTGGGGTGCGTCGGTGCTTTCGTTGCTGTGCGACGAGGCCCCCGCCGCCTCTCCCACGCTGTCCGCTTCCGTTGAGCTGTCTGCCTCTTCGCGTGCGACCTCGGTGGTGATGACGTAGCGCAGGCTGCGGGCGGGGCCGAGCCCACCCCAGTCACTGCCCCACACGGAGGTGGGGGAGTGGGAAGAAGCTGCAGCGGGCACCTCAATCACCGCCACCTGAGGAACCACCAAGAAACCGGGGGTGGTCGCTGAAAAGCCGAAGGAGCCAAAGGCAATCGGCAATACGGGCATCTCATCATTGGCGCAGGTGGGCGCGCATACGCACTCAATGCGGGCAGAGCCTCGTAGGTCATCCCACGCGCGAGCGGCATCACGGATCGCATGCGGGCCAACGACGGACACGCGGGTAGCTTCGCCCCAGCCGACGATGCGGCGGGCGTGCCCAAACCACGCGTGAGACCCCTCAATGTCAGCGGGGAGGAGCTCATGCAGACTCAAAGTCTGCGCGGGGTGCTCCGCAGGAATCCGAGCGATGCGGACACGTAAAGGCGTGAGGGGACAATGGTCGGAAGAGGGCGAGGGCGAAGCGGAAAGCACGTCGGACATGTCCCCATGGTAGCCAAGTTGGGGCAGGCGGAGTGCGCGCACACGGTGGGGCCCCGGCCGCACGACCGGAGCCCCACCTATTAGGTCACGCAGGTCCTCTTAGCGAGGAATCAGCGGTGCGCGGCGCATGCCCCACCATATTGCTGCGGTCAGCATGAGGACGACCAGCGTAGAGCCGAGGTAGCCCACCATTCCCTGCTCGAAGACGAAGCCGAGGCCAATAGTGGCGATAATCAGTAGCACAACCAGGGCAACGACCTCGAAGGAACGCCCTGAGTGCAGGTACATCGTGGCAAAAGCACCGCTGAGCAGGGCAAAGATCGCAATGAAGAGGACGGCTGCGGCGACCCAGCTCCACCCGTGGGAGGCGCCGACCTGAATGTCGAAGGCCGACGCCTCCAGGGAAAAGGCCGCTCGGAAACCAAAGCTCATACGATCGTCAATCGTGGAGATCATTCCAGCAGGGGTAATCAACATGTGAAGGACACCAAGAGTTACGGTGACAACCAAAGCGGAGGCGATGGCCACGCAATAGGAGACGAAGAAGTCCCAGCGTCGGTCTCCGGCGTTGACGCTCACACGCAGCCACTGGGTGATGACACTCCAAGAGTAGATCGCCATGACCGCGCCGACCACCGTCAGTGAGCCGTACCAGACGACGATGCTGCCCACGAAAAGGGCTTTCCACATGCTGTCGACGGCGTAGTTATTGACTATCATCGGGGCGCCGCTCCTGCTGGCCATGACGTAGGTACCTGCAGCAAAGACCGCGCCAATGGCCATCATGCCCAGGAAGGTGGCAAGGGCTGTGCCCACAGCCGAAGGGACCAGAGCAAAGGGCTTCTTCAAAGCAACATTGGTGTTCATCATGCCTCCATTTCGGTGGTGTCCACGCCAAGGGCGGTGACACATTCGTCAAAACTCACGCGGGCTTCCACACTGAGCCCACCGGCTGCGTCGGCCTCGCGGTGGAGTGACTGTGGAGCCTGCCCGCGCAACAGAAAACGGGTGAAGGAGCCGGCGTCGCGGCGGTCAAGCAGCGTGTACTCGAGGTGGGTGTCGGCAAAGGCTTGCACCTGGGAGGCCTCGCCGCTGATGGCAAAGACACTGCTGGCGATCTCTTCGGGACTGCCCTGGGCAACCAGGCGGCCGCCCTCAATAATGACCGCCGAGGAAATGAGGCGCTCAACCTCGGCAATCAGGTGGGTGGATAGGACGATGGTGCGCGGGTGCGCCTCATGGTCGGTGAGGAGGATGTCGTAGAAACGCTGGCGTGTGCGCGCGTCCATCCCCAGGGTGACCTCGTCAAAGATCGTCACGGGTGCTCGGGATGCTAGGCCGATAGCGGCCGAGACTGCTGAGCGTTGCCCCCGTGAGAGAGCATCGACCTTCTTGCCCAGATCAATGTTGAGCGGGGAGAGGAACTCATCGAAGAGGGCGCGCTCGAAGGTCGGGCGAAATTCGCTGTGGGTTTTAATGCTCTCCTCAAGGCTGAAATCCTTGAGGATGAGGTCGGCGCCCGTCCCAACCAGGGCCACGCTACCGGAGAAGTAATCCGTGCGGGTTTCCTCGCCAATGTGGATGCTGCCGGCAGTGGGGAAGAGGAGGCCACCCATAAGGCTGAGCAGCGTGGTCTTGCCCGCACCATTGGAGCCAAAGAGGCCGCTGACCTGGCCGGCAGGGAAGGACAGCGTCAGATTATCGAGGGCGAGGGTGTTCTTGCCGTAGCGGTAGGACAGGCCGGTTGCGCTCGCGGTCAGTGGGGTGGTCATGATGTCCTCCCGGTCAGCTCAGTGAAGTGGATGCGGATGAGGTTGATGAGGGCGTCGGGTGTCATGCCGATGTCGGAGGCCCTTTTGATGAGGGGAGCGAGGTGATCGTCAACGAAGGCTTCGCGGGCTCGTTGGTTGAGGCGGTCGCGTGCTCCCGCTGCGACGAAGGTGCCGATACCGCGGCGTTTTTCGAGGATCCCTCCGTCGATGAGCAGGGAGAATCCTTTGGCGACGGTGGCGGGGTTGATGCGGTAGAGCGTGGAGTATTGGGTTGTTGACAGCACCTGATCTCCTTCTGCGAGTGTGCTCGAGAGGATTTGGTGTTCGAGGTCCTGGGCGATCTGGATGTAGATCGGTTGGGAGTCGTTATCAAACATGCTCACCTCCTTGGTTCATTACATGACTAATGAACCATAGAACCGATGAGGTTGTCAAGAGCTGGGGCGTGTGGGCGTGTGGGCGTGTGAGGGGTGTGGGGCGTGTGGCTTGGCAGGGACTTTTGTGACAGTTGTTGCGTTGCGTGACAGGTATAGCTTGTCACAAAAGGTCGCAGGTGCTCCGCAATGCAACAACTGTCACGTAACTGCCTGGGGTGAGGGTGGGGGAGGGTGTAAAGCTTGGCTGTGTGAAGGACGAGGGCGGGTGGGGGGAACCGAGAGGCTGACGAGGGCGGGTGTGGGGGAACCGGGAGGCTGACGAGGCGGCGTGGTTTGGCATGAGAGTAAGTGCGAAGGCAGGGCTCATTCTGAGGCGAAGCCTGAGGATGCCGCCAGATGTGGAAAGATAGTGCCTATGACTGATGCGTCCTTGTCCGCCAATGTGTATCTGGACAAAAACCCTGAGCATATCGCCACCCTCTTTGATCGTGTGGCTGCCCGCTACGACCTGAATAATGCCCTGCTGACGGGCGGTATGGATCATGTGTGGCTGCGAGCAGTCCGCAACGCTGTTGCCCCCCAGCCCGGAGAGCTTCTGCTGGACGTGGCGGCCGGCACGGGTGCGTCCTCTGCCGTCCTCGCCGCGACAGGCGCGCAGGTTGTTGCCTGCGACATTTCTGAAGGCATGATCGAGGTTGGCCGCCAACGTCACCCCGAGATCGAGTTCGTCCACGGCAACGCCATGGACATGGACTTCGAGGACGACACCTTCGATGCTGTCACCATCGTCTGGGGTCTGCGCAATATCCCCGAAACGGATACCGCCCTCAAAGAGATGCTACGCGTGACCAAACCGGGCGGACGCCTGGTGGTCTGCGAGTTCTCAACTCCCCCCAACCCCTCCTTCCGCCGCCTCTTCCGTGGACATATGGAGATGGTCATTCCCCCGATTGCCAAGGCTTTTGCGGATGATCCCGATGCCTACGACTATCTGGTGGAGTCCATCCTTGCCTGGCCCGACCAGGAGGAGCTGGGCCGCATGATCCTCGAATCTGGCTGGGAGAACGTCGAATACCGCAACCTGACCGGCGGTATCGCTGCCCTGCATAGGGCCACGAAGCCTGTGGTCTAAAACCAGCTGGCTACGCCGCCAATGCTAAGGCCAACCCTTCCCGTAGATGTGCTGTGTCGGTCTGACCCTCGCCATGAGCGCACAGTCGCGATGAGGAAGGAGAGTCCTTCCTGCTACCTCCTGTGTGTTTGAGGTCGGAGGGAGTTAGGGGGCTTCCAGTGCAGACGAAAGCCGTGAGTCCGCCTAGTAATGCTAAGAGGACTCCTTAGGCTGTCGAAGATGCCAATGGCGATCCTTGAGGAATGTCATTGAATGAGGAAGGCTGTATCGATCGGTTGAACACCTCACCACCCTGTACGTAGACACCGGGGTGAGAATGGGGGCCTTCAAAGGTATTCCCGGGTAGGGAGATCGTTTTCCCCCGCGTGTAGCACGGTTGCGGCGCGAGCCGATCGGGCCTCAGGCTTAGAGGTATTTGGTTGGAATGAACGGCCTTGTCGATCAATTGTTCCAGCTGAGAAAACTACTCCCGACCTCCAAGCGCAACAACAAACTGCGCCATGTGACCAGCGGGGGACGAGGCGGAGTACGCCTCAAGGATTTCTTCAGGGGAGAGCCCGGCAATATGGGTGTAGGCGGCAAGCCTTGTCAGTTTCTTAGGGTGATCCTTCATCATGAGGCTGAGTGTCTGCCCCTTCGGGGTGATGAGCTGCCCGCGCCGAGGCTCGACAAATACCGTTTGCCAGCCTGGAGCGATACCCTCAGGGCCTGCAGGCAGGGTGATCGGAGAAAATTTTGAGTCCTCACGCGCGATGCTTCCGATCATGACAGTCGCCCAGCGTGCGACCTCGTCAAAATCCTCGCTGGCTGCGTGAATATGTTCGATTCCGTAAGGGAAAGTCCTGCTGAAAAACCACGTATCAGTGTCAAACCAGACGCGGTACTTCCACTCGTGCCACTCGAAGATGCTTTGTGAAGCGAAATGTTGGACGCGGGCTCCTGCCTGAGCCTCGGCGTAGTCTCCCAAGGTAATAAGGAATGTCATTCTGCTGGCACCTCCACCACGAGTCCGTGTCGGATAAGATCCTCGGCGGACTGGAACTCTTCTTGATCATCCATAAAGAGGAACTGGATAGCTCCGCCCTTCTGCCCGTTCTTAGGAGCAAGCGGGCCCGCGCTAATGCGCCAACCTTCAGGTAGGTCATCAACGATTACCTGATAGCGGTGGTACTGGTAGTGGATGTAGAAGGGGGGGAGGCAGCGTTCTCCCCAGCTTGAGGGGCCTTCGGGAAGAATAAGGAAGAGCTGGAACCCGGCGCCGGGTCCCACCCGATCAAAGAACACTGGCTGATCCTGGGGCAGGTTGTATTGCCTCTTCACTGCCCGGAAAACGTCAGTAGTCGCAGTAGGTTTCATACAAGTTTCCTTAGTGGAAGATCTGAGATACGCGGTAGCGACCTCTTTTTTAGATTACCTTGAAAACGCTTGGGTGAGGGTGCCTATGGGAGTGTTTTTACGAGGTGTACCAGGGGTGGGAGGCGATGAACGCGTCGTAGCTGCTCAGGTCATAGTCAGAGTAGGAGCGCATCCCTCGTAGGCTTGGGCGCATAAATCTTTCCCAGTGTTCGCGGTCAAGGTACTGGTGAAGCATTCCGCCCCAAGGGTCCAAGAAAGCATTAAGCAACTCCTCAGGAGACAAATGAGTAGTATTAGCGAGCCGTGCCCGCCGGTAGGGCTGCGTGGTGGCAGAAATATAGACTCCTTCTGGTGTTGTTAGGCCATAGAAGTCGTTGTCATTATCGTCCACGATGTCCCAGCCCTGTGCGAGCTGATCGGCTTTGGAAGGTATCGTGATAGGGGCAAATTCGCGGTAGTAACGACTTATCCAGCCTTGCTCCATGATGAGTAAGCGAATGAACACCGTGAAATCGGGAGCGGCGAACTCGGTGCGACATGGACCTCCGCGTGAACTGGTGCCGCAGACGTAATTTTCCCCATCAAACCAGAGATAGGTCTTCGTTTCTGGACCGTTGGCGTATAGGTGTTTAGTGACTTGAGGGATGTTGTACTCATCAAGCGCAAAAGCACAAACATCTGCCAGTGCTTGTCTCCCTGTATTTTCTTTCTGCATGTTGACAAGAGCCGCGAGGTTGGGGAAAAATCCTTTCCCCATGGGGTCTGTTTCCCAGGTCTTGAAGTCTGTGAGGTCGTGGAGTGGGCCTCCTGTGGGTGACATGTAAGCCGTAACGAGAGTATCTAGGTCGGTGTTGAGGAAGGCGGGGATGCCTGGGGCGATGTCGAGGTTAATACCATGTCCGGTTAGGTGAACCCCTGTGGGTGGGGCTTCACTGGTGTGGGGTGGGGTGATGGCGGGGTAGCGCATGCAATAGCGCGTGTAGGCGCCAATACGGGTGAGGGCCCACTTCCAGACGAGTTCCTCTGACCCGTAGCATTCCGCGATCGGCTCACTACCGCGCCTGGTTGAAGCCGCGAAAGTTGTGCCGCGATCTTCCCAGATCCGCAGATACCAATCAAGCCAGTGCAACGTCACACCACCAGCAGTGACTCTCACATTGGCACACGAGGACGCAAAACGACGAAAAGGCTCAAGAGCATCAGGGATGTCCATGGCATGTCCTCGCAGGTGTTCTTAGTTTGCTGTGTACCAGGGGTGGGAGGCGATGAACGCGTCGTAGCTGCTCAGATCGTAGTCAGAGTAGGAGCGCATCCCTCGTAGGCTTGGGCGCATAAATCTCTCCCAGTGTTCACGGTCAAGGTAGTGGTGAAGCATTCCTCCCCAAGGGTCCAAGAAAGCATTAAGCAACTCCTCAAGAGACAGGTGGGCGGTGTGCGTTAGCCACACTCGTTTGTAGGATGCTGCGCCAATCTGAAGGAGGAGACCCGAAGGTGACTGAAGGCCTACAGAAAAGCCATCGTTGTCAATGAGCTCCCATCCTGGTGCGATCTGCTCATCTTGGTATGGAATCTCGAGGGGTGCATACTCGAGATATTCACGGCCTATCCAACCATGCTCGAGGATGAGTAGGCGGGCGAATACTTCAAACTCTGGGGTGGCAAAGTTAGTGCCACGCGGCCCTCCTCTTGAACTTGAACCGCAAAAGTACTTTCTCCCGTCGTACCAGAGATACATCTTGTCTTCTGGATGATCAGAAAAAAGATAGTCCGTAACGACAAGATTGTTATGCTTATCAAGCGAAAAACCGCATAGGTCACGTGACGCTGTTCTTCCTTGGCGGGCGTTGTGCTTGCTGACGAGGGTTGCGAGGTTGGGGAAGAAGCCTTTCCCCATGGGGTCTGTTTCCCAGGTCTTCATGTCTACCAAGTCGCGGAGTGGGCCGCCTGTTGGTGACATGTAAGCACTAATGAGGGTGTCCGTGTCGGTGTTGAGGAAAGCAGGGATGCCAGGGGCGATGTCGAGCTTGAGGCCGTGCCCGGTTAGATGAACCCCTGCGGGGAGAGCGTCGTTGGTGAGGGGTGTGGTGATGGCGGGGTAGCGCATGCAATAGCGCGTGTAGGCGCCAATACGGGTGAGGGCCCACTTCCAGACGAGTTCCTCTGACCCGTAGCATTCCACGATGGGCTCACTACCGCGCCTGGTTGAAGCCGCGAAAAAGGTGCCGCGATCTTCCCACATGCGCAGATACCAATCAAACCAATAAAAAGTTATGAGGTCGGAGGTGGATCTGACAAGGCAGAACTTGGAGGCGAACTTTCGGAAGTTACTCATTTTGGAATTAGGCATCACGATTGTGGTCGCTTCCTATCCTTCAATATACCAGGGTTGTTCTCGTAGAAAATCCTCGTAGTACTTGTAGTCTCCGCATTCTTTGTCACGCAATCGACGGTACATGTGGGTTAGCCAATAGGTCTCGTCAAGGTAATGGTGGAGCATTCCGCCCCAGGGGTCACAAAAAGCGTTAAAGAGTTGTTCGGGAGACAGAGAGATGGTCTGTGCGTACTCCACCATTCTGCCAAAGCCGGTACTAGCGGGAATAAAATTTCCAGAAGGATCAGTGATGCCATCAGTTTGAGGGAAGAGGTTTCGTTCTAGCATCCATCCCGAAGGCACCTGGTGGAGCTTGTATGGGATGTCGAGAGGGGCATACATGCGAAGGGAACGGAGATCCTCTCCATCGAGAAGAAGGATGAGTCGGGTAAGGACACCAAAGTCAGGAGTCGTAAACTCTAGCCTGCGGAAGGCGCGTGAAGAGGTCTCAAAGCCATAGACTTGTCCGTCGAACCAAATGTAAGAAGGGTTCTCAGGGTGAGGAGAATAGACCTCTTCACGGGGTACAGGACGGTTGTTTTCGTCGAGAGCAAAGCCATTTAGATGGCGATGGCGCACAGACCGACCCTGGTCGTTTTGCCACGCATTAAATGATTCGAAGCTTGGGAAGAATCCTTTCCCCATGGGGTCTGCTTCCCAGGTCTTGAAGTCTGTTAGGTCTCGGAGTGGACCTCCTGTGGGTGACATGTAAGCCGTAACGAGAGTATCTAGGTCGGTGTTGAGGAAGGCTGGGATGCCTGGGGCAATGTCGAGGTTGATGCCGTTGCCTGTGAGGTGAATCCCGGTGGGTGGGGCTTCACTGGTGTGGGGTGGGGTGATGGCGGGGTAGCGCATGCAATAGCGCGTGTAGGCGCCAATACGGGTGACAACCCACTTCCAAACAAGCTCTTCACTTCCGTAGCATTCCACGATGGGCTCACTGCCGCGCCTAGCAGATGCCGTAAAAGTCAAGCCTTTCTCGGCCCAGACGAGGTAATACCAGTCGAACCAGTGAAACGTCACACCACCAGCAGTGACTCTCACATTGGCACACGAGGACGCAAAACGACGAAAAGGCTGAAGAGTATCAGGGATGTCCATGGCATGTCCTCGTAGGTGTTCTTAGTTTGTTGTGTACCAGGGGTGGGAGGCGATGAACGCGTCGTAGCTGCTCAGATCGTAGTCAGAGTAGGGCTTCATGCCGCTTAATCTTGGGCGCATGGCTCTTTCCCAGTACTCCTCATCACGGTAGTGGGCGAGCATCCCCCCCACGGATCCAAGAAAGCGTTGAGCAACTCCTCAAGCGATAAGTGAGCGGTCCGGCTGAATTCCACTCGACTATACGGGGTGGCGGCAGTCAGAAGGAGTATTCCATCAGGGGTAGTGATGCCAAACGGTCGGAGACCGTCATCAACGAGTTCCCATCCTGGTGTGATCTGCTCAGGCTGGTAGGGAATCTCAAGCGGAGCATAGTTAAGATATGAACGAATCCATGGGCAGTGCTCGAGGATAAGGAATCGCGCGAAAATCTCAAACGCAGGAGTGTAGAACTGAGGTACTCGCGGGCCGCCCCGCGAAGTCCTCTCCATGTAGTACTTCTCGCCGTCGTAGCGCAAATACTCTTCAAATTCAGGAGGGTTAGAGAAAAGATAGTCAGTAACGACAGGGGTGTTGTGTTCGTTAAGGGCAAAACCGCACACGTCGCGTAACACTGATCTTCCACGGCCGGGTTCGTGCCAATTGACGAGGGTTTCGAGGTTGGGGAAGAAGCCTTTCCCCATGGGGTCTGCTTCCCAGGTCTTGAAGTCTGTTAGGTCGTGGAGTGGACCGCCGGTGGGGGAAATGTAAGCCGTAACGAGAGTATCTAGGTCGGTGTTGAGGAAGGCGGGGATGCCGGGGGCGATGTCGAGCTTGAGGCCGTGCCCGGTTAGATGAACCCCTGTGGGGAGAGTGTCGTTGGTGAGGGGTGGGGTGATGGCGGGGTAGCGCATGCAATAGCGCGTGTAGGCGCCAATACGGGTGAGGGCCCACTTCCAGACGAGTTCCTCTGACCCGTAGCATTCCGCGATCGGCTCACTACCGCGCCTGGTTGAAGCCGCGAAAGTTGTGCCGCGATCTTCCCAGATCCGCAGATACCAATCAAGCCAGTGCAACGTCACACCACCAGCAGTGACTCTCACATTGGCACACGAGGACGCAAAACGACGAAAAGGCTCAAGAGCATCAGGGATGTCCATGGCATGTCCTCGCAGGTGTTCTTAGTTTGCTGTGTACCAGGGGTGGGAGGCGATGAACGCGTCGTAGCTGCTCAGATCGTAGTCAGAGTAGGAGCGCATCCCTCGTAGGCTTGGGCGCATAAATCTCTCCCAGTGTTCACGGTCAAGGTAGTGGTGAAGCATTCCTCCCCAAGGGTCCAAGAAAGCATTAAGCAACTCCTCAAGAGACAGGTGGGCGGTGTGCGTTAGCCACACTCGTTTGTAGGATGCTGCGCCAATCTGAAGGAGGAGACCCGAAGGTGACTGAAGGCCTACAGAAAAGCCATCGTTGTCAATGAGCTCCCATCCTGGTGCGATCTGCTCATCTTGGTATGGAATCTCGAGGGGTGCATACTCGAGATATTCACGGCCTATCCAACCATGCTCGAGGATGAGTAGGCGGGCGAATACTTCAAACTCTGGGGTGGCAAAGTTAGTGCCACGCGGCCCTCCTCTTGAACTTGAACCGCAAAAGTACTTTCTCCCGTCGTACCAGAGATACATCTTGTCTTCTGGATGATCAGAAAAAAGATAGTCCGTAACGACAAGATTGTTATGCTTATCAAGCGAAAAACCGCATAGGTCACGTGACGCTGTTCTTCCTTGGCGGGCGTTGTGCTTGCTGACGAGGGTTGCGAGGTTGGGGAAGAAGCCTTTCCCCATGGGGTCTGTTTCCCAGGTCTTCATGTCTACCAAGTCGCGGAGTGGGCCGCCTGTTGGTGACATGTAAGCACTAATGAGGGTGTCCGTGTCGGTGTTGAGGAAAGCAGGGATGCCAGGGGCGATGTCGAGCTTGAGGCCGTGCCCGGTTAGATGAACCCCTGCGGGGAGAGCGTCGTTGGTGAGGGGTGTGGTGATGGCGGGGTAGCGCATGCAATAGCGCGTGTAGGCGCCAATACGGGTGAGGGCCCACTTCCAGACGAGTTCCTCTGACCCGTAGCATTCCACGATGGGCTCACCCCCACGCGTGGCGGAAGCCGCAAAAGTCAAGCCTTTCTCGGCCCAGACGAGGTAATACCAGTCGAACCAGTGAAACGTCACCCCATTGGAAGCAAAGCGATAATTACAACTCTTCGCCGCAAAACGACGAAAAGGCTCAAGAGTATCAGGGGTGTTCATGGCATGTCCTCGTAGGTGTTCTTAGTTTGTTGTGTACCAGGGGTGGGAGGCGATGAACGCGTCGTAGCTGCTCAGATCGTAGTCAGAGTAGGATTTCATGCCTTTGAGGCCTGAACATATAGCTCTTTCCCAGTACTCCTCATCACGGTAGTGGGCGAGCATCCCCCCCCACGGATCCAAGAAAGCGTTGAGCAACTCCTCAAGCGATAAGTGAGCGGTCCGGATGAATTCCACTCGACTATACGGGGTGGCGGCAGTCAGAAGGAGTATTCCATCAGGGGTAGTGATGCCAAACGGTCGGAGACCATCATCAACGAGTTCCCATCCTGGTGTGATCTGCTCAGGCTGGCAGGGAATCTCAAGCGGAGCATGGTGACGGTGGGAACGGGCCCACGGGCCGTACCTGAGGATCAGGAATCGTGCGAAAATCTCAAACGCAGGAGTATAGAACTGAGGCACTCGCGGGCCGCCCCGCGAAGTCCTCTCAAGGTAGTACTTCTCGCCGTCGTAGCGCAAATACTCTTCAAATTCAGGAGGGTTAGAGAAAAGGCAGTCCGTCACGATAGGGGTGTTGTATTCATTAAGAGCAAAACCACACAAGTCACGTAACACTGATCTTCCACGGCCGGGTTCGTGCCAATTGACGAGGGTTTCGAGGTTGGGGAAGAATCCTTTCCCCATGGGGTCTGTTTCCCAGGTCTTGAAGTCTGTGAGGTCGTGGAGTGGGCCGCCTGTTGGTGACATGTAAGCCGTAACGAGAGTATCTAGGTCGGTGTTGAGGAAGGCGGGGATGCCTGGGGCAATGTCGAGCTTGAGGCCTTGCCCGGTTAGATGAACCCCTGCGGGGAGAGCGTCGTTGGTGAGGGGTGGGGTGATAGCGGGGTAGCGTAGGCAATAGCGCGTGTAGGCGCCAATACGGGTGAGGCCCCATTTCCAGACGAGTTCTTCACTTCCGTAGCATTCCACGATGGGCTCACTACCGCGCCGAGCAGAAGCCACGAAAGTTGTGCCGCGATCTTCCCAGATCCGCAGATACCAATCAAGCCAGTGCAACGTCACACCACCAGCAGTGACTCTCACATTGGCACACGAGGACGCAAAACGACGAAAACCCTCAAGGTCGGCAAGAGTGTCCATGGGATGCCCTCGTCTCTGCTTAGTTTGTTGTGTACCAGGGGTGGGAGGCGATGAACGTGTCGTAGCTGCTCAGATCGTAGTCAGAGTAGGGCTTCATGCCGCTTAATCTTGGGCGCATGGCTCTTTCCCAGTACTCCTCGTCGCGGTAGTGGGCAAGCATTCCACCCCAGGGGTCCAGGACAGCGTTAATCAGTTCTTCAAGAGACAAATGAGCGGTCCGGATGAATTCCACTCGACTATACGGGGTGGCGGCAGTCAGAAGGAGTATTCCATCAGGGGTAGTGATGCCAAACGGTCGGAGACCATCATCAACGAGTTCCCATCCTGGTGCGATTTGATCGGGTTGGCAGGGAATCTCAAGCGGAGCGTGGTGAAGGTAGGAACGGGCCCATCGGCCGTACCTGAGGATCAGGAATCGTGCGAAAATCTCAAACGCAGGAGTGCGGAACTGAGGTACTCGTGGGCCGCCCCGCGAACTTCTCTCAAGGTAGTATTTCTCGCCGTCGTAGAGCAAATACTCTTTGTCTTCTGGATGGTCAGAAAAAAGGTAGTCCGTAACGACGGGGGTGTTGTGTTCGTTAAGGGCGAAGCCGCATAGGTCAGTTAACCAGGGTCTTCCCTGGCCAGCTTTGTGCCAATTGACGAGGGTTTCGAGGTTGGGGAAGAAGCCTTTCCCCATGGGGTCTGTTTCCCAGGTCTTGAAGTCTGTTAGGTCTCGGAGTGGGCCGCCTGTTGGCGACATGTAGGCCGTAACGAGAGTATCTAGGTCGGTGTTGAGGAAGGCTGGGATGCCAGGGGCGATGTCGAGCTTGAGGCCTTGCCCGGTTAGATGAACCCCTGCGGGGAGAGCGTCGTTGGTGAGGGGTGGGGTGATGGCGGGGTAGCGCATGCAATACCGCGTGTAGGCACCAATACGGGTGAGGGCCCACTTCCAGACGAGTTCTTCTGTCCCGTAGCATTCCACGACGGGCTCACTACCGCGCCTGGTTGAAGCCGCGAAAAAGGTGCCGCGATCTTCCCAGATCCGCAGATGCCAATCAATCCAGTGAAACGTCACCCCATTGGGGGCGAAGCAATAACTACAACTCTTCGCCGCAAAACGACAAAAAGGCTCAAGGTTATCAAAAAGGCTCATCTTGGTGTCACATCCCTGACTATTTTTGCTTGCATGACTTCTTCGATGCTTTTCTCCACAAGGGTCACGCCATCGGCGTCAGGTCCGAAGAATTGGATCTGAATAGCGCCCCCTTTACCGCCGTGCCATGGGGCGACCTTGCCAACGGTCATTGACCACCCCTCAGGTAGATCATCAACATTGAGCTCATACACATAGTATTTGCCGTGGACGGAGGTGGGAGCCAGCGAACGTTCCCCAAAGCTCGCAGGCCCATCCTTACCGATCAGGCCAAGATACTGCCCTGAAGGATGGCCAATACGGTCGAAGCGAATCACCCCATCTTCGGGCAGATCGTAGAGTCTGCGAAGAGTGTCTTGGATACCGGTGGTCTTATGGTGGGTCATGCCATTGTGAACCATGCCCTCAATGCCCGTGGTCTCCGACTTTTCCGGCACGGCATTGCCGAAGAGATGGCTCTCGGCGCGATAAGCGCCGTGGTAAATCTCTGCGCTGTCTTCGATCCATTTCGAGTACTTTGCGTGCCATTCATTGTAGGAACGCAAAGAGCCATCCTCGTTTCGACCGAAGATCTCATCAATGTCTTTAATGAGAGAACGGGTCGTTGGATCCATGCCGCTAGCATCTTCAGGGGGAGGAAGAACCACGTCATATCTGTTGTCGTACCTAGTCAAACAAGCGCATATGTCGTCGATGGTGTTTGGCCTCACTGCCCTGCGTGCCTCGACCTCGGGCGTCAGCTCCCAATTGACCTTCTTTTCGTCGTTGCCAGTTGTTGAAGCCTCATCCGCTTCCGCGTCGTTTACTTTGTTACTCGCAGCCGTACTGTTGTCGGTATCAGGCTCGTGTGTTTTTCCTGGCTCAACAGAGTTGTCTGGGGCGGAATTCCTTCCAGGACTGTCTGGGATGCTGTTGTTCTCGGGATCGTTCTTGGAGTGAGTTGAAGAAGACGAAGACTCTGCATGTGACTTGTTGACTCCAGTAGCGATGGAATCCGGGTTGAGGCCAGAATCGGTGTCGGTGTTGGGCTGAGTTTCTAGGTTGGTGTCATCGTCAAGCGTGTCTGGTTTATCGCTTCGAGTGGGGGCCTCTTCGTCCTTATGGGTGCTGACAACGGTGTTGTCGTCCGTGTCATTCTTGCTGACAGGCTCGGAAGCATGGTCCACTGCAGCACCCGAAGAGTCAGCGTCGGATTTAGCTTCTATTTCGGCGTGTTCAGGAGTGTCAGCGTTGGTGGTTGTGGTCGAGCCTGGCACCTCATCCGCGTGTGCAGTGTCTGCATCGGCCTTAGGCGCAGGGGCGAGCGCTTCGGCATCTTTGGCCTCGGGTGAAGGGGAGTCTGTGGTGGGAGTTTCGTCCGGAGTGAGAGTGGAGTCCGCAGCAGGTGTTTCATTCGGATCGACGATGGAGCCAGAGTCAGCGCCAGCATCGGTGTCGGTGTCGGTGTTGGGCTGAGTTTCTAGGTTGGTGTCGTCGTCAAGCGTGTCTGGTTTATCGCTTCGAGTGGGGGCCTCTTCGTCCTTATGGGTGCTGACAACGGTGTTGTCGTCCGTGTCATTCTTGCTGACAGGCTCGGAAGCATGGTCCACTGCAGCACCCGAAGAGTCAGCGTCGGATTTAGCTTCTATTTCGCCGTGGTCAGGAGTGTCAGCGTTGGTGGTTGTGGTCGAGTCTGGCACCTCATCCGCGTGTGCAGTGTCTGCATCGGCCTTAGGCGCAGGGGCGAGCGCTTCGGCATCTTTGGCCTCGGGTGAAGGGGAGTCTGTGGTGGGAGTTTCGTCCGGAGTGAGAGTGGAGTCCGCAGCAGGTGTTTCATTCGGATCGACGATGGAGCCAGAGTCAGCGCCAGCATCGGTGTCGGTGTCGGTGTTGGGCTGAGTTTCTACGTTGGTGTCGTCGTCAAGCGTGTCTGGTTCATCGCTTCGAGTGGGGGCCTCTTCGTCCTTATGGGTGCTGACAACGGTGTTGTCGTCCGCGTCATTCTTGCCGACAGGCTCGGAAGCATGGCCTGCTGCAGCACCCGAAGAGTCAGCGTCTCGAGTGGGGGTGGGGGCAGAAGCGTCATCGCCCCTGAGTGAAGCTGCTTCGGCTTGGGGAGCAGCCTCTCTACCGACGGGTGAGTCAGCATTGCTGACCGCATTGGAGCTCGGGGTGGTTGCTTCAGTCGGCGTGTTGGGAGGCGCAGAGCGAGGCTGATCCGAACCATGTGGGGAGGGGTCAGCGCTCACATTGGCCCTGGCATCGCCAGGGTGGGTCGCGCTGGATACCTCCATATCCCTCCCTGCATCAGGGGAGGGGCTACGAGCCTCCAAGACAGCATCCTTCTGGTGGGCGCTTACCTCTGGGGTGGGGTCGAGACGCCGTAGGAGGCGGTCGTGGTCGATGCTTGTGTGTGCGGATGAGGGGGCATTAGAGGTGTGGGTTCGGGTGTAGAGGCGTCGTTCGAGTTCGGCAAGAGGCTCGGCCTGTGCCTGCGCCTGTGGCGTGGGTGGGGAGGTGGGCGCGTGGTGAGTGCTGCCGACGGAGGGCGGAAGTGATGAGGCGCGTTCGGGTAGCGATACGGGTGCAGCACCGGGCGCCGACGCAGATGCGGGCGACGACTTTCTACTCAGCCCAAGGTCGTGAACGGAGCCATTTGTCGAGTCGGGAATCAGCTTGGTGTGAGGAAGATCGTTGACGTTTTTGATGGGCGACGAAAGATGGAGATCGTCAAGGTGCGAAGGAAGATGATTGAGGACACGGGTGCCTTTCAAGCCCGCGTAGATACCGTCAATCTTGGTCACGAGAGACGCACCCCTAGTGGCAACCGTTCCAGAGCCTGCAGTGAGCACTGAAATAACTGCGTCAGGCACCAAGCGGCCAGCAGCGCGGGCTGGGTCGTCGGCCCAGGTTTCAACATCGGCTACCGCACTGACAACATTGATGAAAGTCTCACCGGGCCGATTCCACGCAGCGCTTGCAAGGTCAGCGGCTTGCTCGAAAGGACGCATCTGAAGGGCAAGGACCTCGGAAGGGGTGAGTTTACCGTCCCACCATTGGCTGAGCTGCTCGCCCAAAGTAAAGGTGTTGGTAACGGGCAAGAAGAGTAATTTGCCAAGATCAAACAAGGCTTCCGCTGCCCCACCAAAAAAAGCACCAGCCTCATCCAACCACGAACGTTCTGCGGGAGCGAGATCGCACGCAGCCTCCAACGCGCGGGCGCATTGATCACCTGCCCGATTGAGATCTGACATGATCCGTGCGAAATCGCTGAGGGCACTTTCTCTCAAAGCGTCGCCAGGACGAGTAACTGCAGCTGAGGTCTGCGAAGAAAAGATCGCTGTGTCGACGTGACGCCAAGCGGTTTGAACGTTCAACTCCGTCCCGCGCGCGTACCTTTCGCGGCATTCTTGAGCTGCCTGCTGACACTGCTCAAGCACATCGGCATACTCATCCAAAACCTCAGCTGCGTGCCGGAACGCCCACGACGCCTCTGCCCACCGGGAAGGTTCAGTGTGGAAGCGTTCGCGGAAAATACCAGATGCAGGGCCGCTCCATCCTGTGACCTCAACGGCTTTCAACGCTCGTTCGATATCCCCGAAAAGGGTGGAGTTGCGATCCAACTGTTGTGCTGAGAGACGTAGGTCGGCGACGTCTCCAACGATGGTGAAATCAGGAGCACCTCGATGTGATGCGTTCATCGTTGCCCTTCATTCACGCGAGGCATTCCAACGCTGGCCTGCAGTGATTGCATGGCTGTGCGAAACTCGACCATGGCTTCTTCAGCGGACTGGTTATATTCGCCATAGGCCTGCAGAACTCCCCCGAGGCGCCCGCCAATTTCGCCGAGATCAGCCGCCAGATTGTTAATCCCCAGCTCCCATCGCGCGGAAAACTCTCGGATACCTTCAGCGACACCAGGGTGTCCGACTTCGCCGGAGGGTAAGAAATCTTCAATGTCGTGCTCCCAGACCATCTTTTCGACTGCGGAGATCTTCTCGACAAGCTCGCTCATTCCCTGAGCATCCACACTGAAATCACGGTTCACCAGCGTCTACCTTTCCGACATCAAGACAACGCATCGTGATTCAGCCGCATACCCGGCTTCACTGACCCGCTCTAAGGCATCACTGGCCTGGGTGAGGGCATCCATCAGTTGGTCAAAACGCTGCTGCATTTCCTTGCGTTGGCGGATTTGAGCTTGACGTGATTCTGATGCCGGGGACCAGCCGGAGATGTGAATCTCTACTTGCGTGTCCATCTGTGTGAACTCAGAGCTCAAATGATCGCGTAAGGAGGTGATGGCCCGTTGAAGCTCATCCACAGTGGCACGAGAATACGTGAGATTCGCCATCTCAGTTGATTCCGAGCCTGCGAGCGAGCTCGGTGAACTCATCGACAACATCAAGCTCGGTGTGCTCGACACGATCATCGACCGCACTCAATGAGAGTCCGTAGGCCATCAAATTTGAGGAAAAATCGCTAAAAGCGAGGCTCCATTCACCTAACGCTTCCGCGAAAACAGGCATGCCAGAGTTTATGAGCCCTTCGTTAGTTGCTTGGATCTCAGTAGTGAAAACATCCCACTCCTGTGAAAAAACCTCACAAGCTGACTCGACGCGGGCGCCAGCAGCCCTCTGGCCACCCAGGCATAAAGCAAATTCGGACGCCAACGCCCCTCCCCCCATCAAGGTGAACGATTGCTGAACAGTCTAAAAACTCAGATAATTTCCCCATCGCTGTTTTGATAGTGATGTTTCCCACTCGGGCCGTGTTGGTAGATCTTGAATCCCTCTCTTGTTGTTGGCCTGGACACCGTGAAGGCGCTGGGTGTCATTAGGTAGCGTGTCGCCGCCTCTTTAAAAAGGGGTAAAGGTAGCGCGAGGTGGGTCGAAGGTCTCTGTTGGGGCATGTTTGGGCTGGGTGCTAGCTCACCCAGCCCTGAATAAGATAAGCATTTCCTTTCGCAAATACGGGTTTCTTGATCTGTGTATGAGTCCGAAAAACCGCCAAATAATGCGCGAATCTGCCTGTGTTCATCGCGAGTCCTGAATGTCGCTAATCTTCATGAGGAACTTCGCTAGATGGCCAGCGATGTTTGTGAACATTCGTGCAGTCGACGGGCTGCGCGTTCAGTCATGGAGGAATACTGTGCCGGGTAGGCTCGTGCGCTCTGCGCAAGCCAATCGCATCGACGCTGATGGCGTCGTGTGTGCCCCCGCACACCCTCACACCTCCGTGACGGCCCCAATAGCCGAGCAGAAACTGACTGAAGCTGCTCGCGCTCATTGGGGTTTTTGTGCGTTTAGAGCACGAGAACATCAGCGGCTCCACAAAGCCGCGCCCCCGAACACTCCACTGACCCTGACCCGATCCCGCTGGGAGGAACAATGACGAATCCCTACTGGCCGCTACTCATTATGTTTGCGGCCGCCCTGGTCCTGGCACTCGGTGGCCTGGGCGCTTCGGCGATCCTGGGTCCGAGCAAGAAGAGCAAAATTAAGGCCGACAACTATGAATGTGGCGTTGATCCTTCTGGCCAGTATGCCGACGAGGGCCGCTTCCCCGTGCGCTACTACCTCGTTGCCATGACCTTCATCATCTTCGACATCGAAGTGGTCTTCATGTACCCGTGGGCGGTGAGCTTCAACATGCTGGGCCTCTTCGGCCTAGCCGCAATGCTCACCTTCATCGCCCTGATCACGGTGCCCTACATCTATGAGTGGCGCCGCGGCGGTCTGGACTACTGAGGACAGGACTGAGGAAACATAATGGGACTTGAAGAACACCTGCCGGCGGGCGTTGCCCTGACCAGCATCGAAAAGATGCTGGGCTTGGCGCGAAAGCACAGCCAATGGCCCGTCACCATGGGTCTTGCCTGCTGCGCCATCGAAATGATGGCCACCGCCACCCCCCGCTTCGACATGGCACGCTTTGGCCTGGAAGTCTTCCGCGCCTCGCCTCGCCACGCTGACCTGATGATCGTGTCGGGTCGCCTCTCGCACAAGATGGCCCCCATCGTGCGCCGCGTCTACGACTCCATGCCTGAACCCAAATGGGTGATCTCCATGGGTGCCTGCGCATCCTCGGGCGGCATGTTCAACAACTACGCGATCGTTCAGGGCGTCGACCACATCGTGCCCGTCGATGTCTACCTGCCTGGCTGCCCGCCCCGCCCCGAAGCGCTCATCCACGCGGTCCTCACCCTGCGCGAGCAGATCGCCAACGAGCCCCTGGGCGTGCACCGTCGCGAGATCGCACGCAAGGCCGAACAGGCCGCGCTGGCTGCCACCCCCACCCACCAGATGAAGGGACTGCTGGCATGAGCGAAAACCTGCCTGAGGCCGCTTCCGCCGACCTGCCCTCCACCCACGAGGCCACCCGCGGATTCGCCCACCCTGAAACCATCGCCCGCCGCCAGGGATCCTTTGGCGTGCAGGACGCTGGCGACACCACCGGTTTTGGCGGCATGGTCGAAACCTTCACCCTGCCTGGCGAAACCGCCCGCCCCTACGGCGGCTGGTTCGACTCGGTCGTGGATATCCTCGAAGAGCTCATTACCGAGGACGGCCTGAAGGTTGCTGAGGTCATCGAAAAGGTGACGGTCTACCGCGATCAGCTGACCATCTTCGTGGCCCGCGAGCACATCCGTCGCGTCTGCCAGTACCTGCGCGATGACCAGGACCTGCGCTTCGAACTGTGCCTGGGGACCAATGGCGCCCACTACCCGGCAGACCTGGGCCGTGAACTCCACGCCATCTACCCCCTGATGTCTGTCACCCACAACCGCATGCTGCGACTGGAAGTGACCTGCCCTGATGCAGATCCCCATATTCCTTCCGTGGTAGACATCTACCCGGCCAATGACTGGCAGGAACGTGAAACCTGGGACCTGATCGGCATCGTCTTTGATGGCCACCCGGCGCTGACCCGTACCGCCATGCCAGATGACTGGACCGGTCACCCGCAGCGTAAGGACTACCCTCTGGGTGGTATTCCCGTCGAATACAAGGGCGCCACAGTTCCGCCCGCCGACTCGCGGAGGTCGTACAACTGATGAGCGACGCACAAGCTTTCAACACGCGTATTCACGCGCCTCAGTCCTCATTGGGGATCGACGTTGACGAGATTCCCGAGGTCCTCGCCCAGGGCGGCGACTGGGAGGACGTCCTGGCGGAGATTGAGAAGATCTCCAGCGAACGCATCGTGCTCAATATGGGCCCCGTGCACCCCTCCACCCACGGCGTGCTCCGCCTCATCCTCGAACTCGATGGTGAGAAGGTCCGTGAAACCCGCGTCGATACCGGCTACCTCCATACCGGTATTGAAAAGAACATGGAGTACCGCACCTGGACTCAGGGCGTCACCTTCTGCACCCGCATGGACTACGTGGCCCCCTTCTTCCAGGAAGTGGCCTACTGCCTGGGTGTGGAGCGCCTGCTGGGCATCACCGATGACATTCCCGAGCGCGCCACGCTCATCCGCGTGCTGCTCATGGAACTCAACCGCATCTCCTCGCACCTAGTGGCTATCGGTACCGGCGGTAACGAGCTGGGCGCAACCACCATGTTCGGTGTGGGCCTGCAGGGTCGTGAAGAGATCCTGCGTATCTTTGAGCGCATCACCGGCCTGCGTATGAACCACGCCTACATCCGCCCTGGCGGTGTCGCTCAGGATATTCCCGCCGGCACCGTTGAATACGTGCGTGAGCAGCTGCCCCTGGTTCGCAAGGCCATTGGCAAGCTTGAGGACCTCACCCAGGCTAACCCCATCTTCCACCAGCGCTTCGGCAATGTGGGCTATATGCCTCTGTCGGCCGTGATGGCCTTGGGCGCGACCGGCCCCACCGCCCGCGCCGCTGGCCTGCCCTTGGACCTGCGTAAGATGCAGCCCTACTGCGGTTACGAGACCTACGAGTTCGACGTGTGCACGCACAACGCCTCGGATGCTTTCGCCCGTACCCGCGTGCGTTTCGACGAGTGCTACCAGTCCATGCGCATTCTCCACCAGGTTCTGGATCGCTTGGAGGCCTGCGAGGGCGCCCCCACGATGGTGGGCGACGCGCAGATCGCTTGGCCTGCCCGTCTGTCGGTCGGCAATGACGGCCAGGGTAATTCCCTGGAGCACATTGCGGAGATCATGGGCCGTTCGATGGAATCCCTCATCCACCACTTCAAGCTGGTGACCGAAGGTTTCCGCGTTCCTGCAGGCCAGGTCTACCAGAGCATTGAGCACGCCAAGGGCATTATGGGCGTCCACCTCGTGTCCGATGGTGGTACCCGCCCCTACCGCGTCCACTTCCGCGATCCTTCCTTCGCGAACCTTCAGTCCCTGGCCATGATGACCGAGGGCGGCCAGCTGGCCGACGTCGTCGTGTCTCTGGCCGCCATCGACCCGGTGCTGGGAGGCGTCGACCGATGAGCTACACGCAAGAAGTCGAGGCGCGCCTGCGCGCCGAAGCAGCCCAGATCATTGGGCGCTACCCCACGGGGCACGAGCGCAGCGCACTGCTGCCCATGCTCCACCTCGTCCAATCCGAGGACGGCTACGTCTCCGCTGACGGCATTGCCCTGTGCGCTGACGTGCTGGGTCTGAGCCGCCCCGAGGTGTCCGCCGTGGCCACCTTCTACACCCAGTACAAGCGTCACCCCAATGGTGACTACCTGGTGGGTGTGTGCACGAACTCCCTGTGTGCCGTCATGGGCGGCGATGAAATCTGGGAGGCCGTGTCCGAGCACGTGGGTGTCGGTTCTGATGAGACCAACGAGTCCGGAAAGATTACCCTCGAACGCCTCGAATGTAATGCGGCCTGCGACTACGCGCCCGTTGTCATGGTGAACTGGGAGTTCTTCGACAACCAGACCCCAGAGTCGGCCATCGCCCTCGTTGATGACCTTGAGGCCGGACGCCCCGTGCGCCCCACCCGCGGCCCCGACACCGTGGCCACCTTCAAGGAGATCGAGCACGTCCTGGCGGGCTTCCCTGATGGTCGTGTCCACGAGGGTCCCTCCGCTGGTGAGGCCTCGCTGTTGGGCGTGCGTATCGCTGCGAAGAACGGGTGGACCGCACCGGTCGCCATCGAAGGCGCTGACAACACAGCCGACGCTGCCGCTGAAAGCTCCGAGAGCAAGGAAGGACAGGCCTGATGACCACCTACTCTGCACCTTCCACCCTCACCCCCATCCTCACCAAGGGCTGGGGCGAGGACCGCTCCTGGACCCTGGAGTCCTACCTGGCACGCGGCGGCTACGAGGGCCTGAAGAAGGCCAACACCATGGAACCCGCTGACATTGTTGAGGCCGTCAAGGCTTCGGGTCTGCGCGGCCGTGGTGGCGCTGGCTTCCCCACCGGCCTGAAGTGGTCCTTCCTGCCTCCCGACGACGGCATGCCGCGTTACCTCGTGGTTAACGCGGACGAGTCCGAGCCGGGCACCTGCAAGGACATTCCCACGATCATGGCTAACCCCCACATCCTCGTGGAGGGCATGGCGATCACCTCGCGCGCCATTAACTGCACCCACGCTTTCGTGTACCTGCGTGGCGAGGTCGTGCACGTCTACCGCCGCCTGATGAACGCCATCGAGGAAGCGACGGCCGCTGGCCTGCTCGGCGACCTGAAGATCACCGCCCACGCGGGTGCTGGCGCCTACATCTGCGGTGAGGAAACCGCGCTGCTGGATTCCCTGGAAGGCTACCGCGGTCACCCCCGCCTCAAGCCTCCCTTCCCGGCGGTGGCTGGCCTGTACGCCCGACCCACCGTGATTAATAACGTCGAGTCGGTCTCTCAGGTTCCCGGTATTTTCGCCAACTCCGTGGACTGGTACACGGCCATGGGCACCGAAAAGTCCCGCGGCCACGGTATCTTCTCCGTCTCTGGCCACGTGAAGAACCCCGGCCAGTTCGAGGCTCCCTTCGGCATCACCATGCGTGAACTCATTGACATGGCTGGCGGCATCCGCGAGGGCCACACCCTGAAGTTCTGGACTCCGGGTGGCTCTTCCACGCCGCTGCTCACCGAGGAAGACCTTGACGTGCCCCTCGATTACGAGGCCGTCGGCGCTGCAGGCTCCATGCTGGCAACCCGCGCCCTGCAGGTTTTCGATGACACGACCTCCGTGGTGCGCGTCATCACCCGCTGGATTGAGTTCTACCAGCATGAGTCTTGCGGTAAGTGCACGCCCTGTCGTGAAGGCACCTACTGGCTCAAGCAGATCATGCTCCGCTTGGAGGCCGGTCGCGGCCTGCCTGGCGACGTCGACCTGCTTGACGAGATCGCCCACAATATCTTCGGCCGCAGCTTCTGTGCCCTCGGTGACGCGGCGGCAACGCCGGTGATGAGCGGCATTAAGAAGTTCCGTGAGGAATTCGAGGCCGGACTGACCACGCCCGCCCGGGAACTCTTCCCGTACGAGCGCTCCGCTGTTTTCGCACGAGGAGGAGCACGATGACTGAGCCCACCACCATGGTGGACGTCACCATTGATGACGTGCAGCTAAGCGTCCCCGCTGGCACGCTCGTCATCCGCGCCGCCGAAGAGGCTGGCATCCGCATCCCACGTTTCTGTGACCACCCGCTGCTGGCACCCGTGGCTGCCTGCCGCCAGTGCCTCGTTGAGGTCGGCATGCCCGACCGCAACACCGGCGAGGTGCGTTTCATGCCCAAGCCCCAGCCCTCGTGTGCGCAGACCGTCACCCCCGGCATGGTGGTGAAGACCCAGGAAACCTCCGAGGTTGCCGCCGTCGCTCAGCGTGGCGTCATGGAGTTCCTGCTCATTAACCACCCCCTTGATTGCCCGATCTGCGATAAGGGCGGCGAATGCCCCCTGCAGAACCAGGCGATGACCGACGGGCGCGCCACCTCGCGTTTCGCTGATGCTAAGCGCGCCTACCCCAAGCCTCTGCGCCTGACCAGCCACATTCTGCTCGACCGCGACCGCTGCATCCTGTGCCAGCGTTGCGTGCGTTTCGGGAAGGAAATCGCTGGCGACGCCTTCATTGATCTGCAGGGGCGTGGCGGCGGTTCGGCTCCCACCGACCACCACTACTTCATGGCCGAGCAGATCGGCTCCTTCGACACCCAGGTGCTTGACTTCCACCAGGATGGCGCTCACGGCGCTGCCCCGGCGGATATTTCGGGCCCCTACGGCCAGGCTGGCATTATCGGCTCGGCGAACTCGGGTGACATGCGCGAGTCGGACCGCGACCAGACGGGCCGCACCTTCGCCTCCTACTTCTCGGGCAATATCATCCAGATTTGTCCGGTGGGTGCGCTCACCGCAGCCTCCTACCGTTTCCGCGCCCGCCCCTTCGACCTCGTGTCCACCGCTTCGGTGGCAGAGCACGACGCCTCGGGTGCCGCGATCCGCGTGGATGTGCGCCGCGGCGAGGTCGTTCGCCGTATGGCGGGCAATGACCCGCAGGTCAACGAAGAGTGGATCACCGACAAGGATCGTTTCGCCTTCGAGTGGCAGAACGTGGGCCGCATTACCCAGCCCCTGGTTCGTGAGAACGGCGAGCTGGTGCCGACCTCGTGGTCGGACGCTTTGCACCGCGCCGCCGAGGGCCTCAAGGCCGCTCGCGCCAAGGGCCGCGTGGGCTTCATGGCCGGTGGCCGCCTGACCTTCGAGGACGCCTACGCGTGGTCGAAGTTCGCGCGCACCGTCATGAATTCCGATGACGTGGACTTCCGCTCCCGCACCCTTTCCTCCGAGGAGCGCACCTTCCTGTCCAGCCGTATCGCCGGTTCGGGCCTGGGCGTGACCTACACGGATGTGGAGAAGGGTGGCCAGGTGCTCCTCGTGGCCCTCGAACCCGAGGACGAGGCCGGCTCCCTCTTCCTGCGTCTGCGTAAGGGCGTGCTCGCTGGCAGCGTGAAGGTCGCCACCGTTGCGCCCTTCACCACCGCTGGCTCGCGTAAGCTCGGCGCTCAGGTGCTGCACGCAGCGCCCGGCACCGAGGTTGAGGTGCTTGGCTCCATCGCGGAAGGTGGCGTTAATGCCGAGCTCGCCGAGGCTCTGCGCGGTGGCATCATCCTCGTTGGCGAGCGCGCCGCCCGCGCTGTTGGCCTGCTGACCGCCGTTGGTGAACTCGCTGACCGCCTAGGCGCCCGCCTGCAGTGGGTGCCGCGTCGCGCCGGCGACCGCGCCGCCCTTGAGGCTGGCCTGCTACCCGGCCTGCTGCCCTTTGGTCGTCCCCTGAATGACGAGGCCGCCCGCGCCTCGCTGGGCTGGGCGAATCTGCCCGCGCAGCGTGGTTCCTGCTCCCGCGGCCAGTGCGAACGCGCAGCAAAGGGTGAAGTGACCGGTTTTGTTGTCGGTGGCGTTGACGTGCGCGACCTTGCAGACCCGGAGGCAACCCTCAAGGGCCTGCAGACCGCTCAGTTCATCGTCTCCCTCGAGGTCACCGAGTCCGCTGTCACCCAGCTGGCCGACGTGGTCCTCCCCGTGGCGCCCGCCGTGGAGAAGCACGGCACCTTCATTAACTGGGAGGGCCGCCTGCGCCCCTTCGGCCAGGCCATTTCGGCCCGCTCCCTGAGCGACCGCGACGTCCTCGTGCGCCTGGCACGCGAGTTCGGTGTGGACCTGGGCCTGGAGAAACTGACCGACGTCTACGACGAGGTCAACCCCCTGATGACCTGGACCGGCGCTCGCGTTGAGCCCGTGGCCGTGGAGGCCCCCGCCCCCACCGCTATCGCCCCCGGTCAGGCCCTGCTCACCACCCACAAGCCGATGCTGGACGCTGGCCGCATGCAGGCCGGTGCCCCTCAGCTTGCCGGCACCGCCCGCCGTTCGGTGGCCTTCGTGTCCCCCGCAACCCTGGAGGGCCTGGGCGTCGCTGAAGACGCGCCCGTCACCCTCAGCGGCGAGCGCGGCACGATCACCCTTCCTGTTGAGGTCGCGGACCTGCCCGACGGTGTCGTGTGGGTGCCCGAATGTTCGCAGGATTCCCTCGTCCACTCGTCCCTCGGAGCCACCGGCTCCGTCGTGACCCTCACCGCTACAGCGGAGGTGGCCCGATGAACGCTCTTCCCTTCGAACTCCCCATGGCAGTTCAGAGCGCAGTTGCGGACTTCTCGCAGGAGACCTGGTGGCTGACCCTGATTAAGGCAGTGTTCCTCATCGTCTTCCTCATCCTCAACGTGCTCATCGCCTTGTGGGTGGAACGTCGAGGCCTGGGCCGCATGCAGTCGCGTCCCGGCCCGAACGTGGCCGGCCCCTTCGGTTTGCTGCAGGCCATCGCCGACGCCGTGAAGCTGCTCTTCAAGGAAGACATGTGGACGCGCCGCTCGGACAAGTTCCTCTACCTGCTGGCACCCGTCATCGCCGCCTTCTGCGCGTTCAGCATCTTCGCTGTTATGCCTCTGGGCCCCAATGTCAACATCTTTGGCTACTCCACTCCGCTGCAGATGGCTGACATGCCCGTGGCTGTCCTCTACATCCTGGCGATGGCATCCCTTGGCCTGTATGGCATCGTCCTGGGTGGCTGGTCGTCCCGTTCGACCCTGCCGCTCTACGGCGCGATCCGCTCCTCCGCTCAGGTGATCTCCTACGAACTGTCGATGGGTATGGCCCTGGTGTCCGTGTTCATCATGGCGGGCTCCATGTCGACCTCGCAGATCGTTGCCTCCCAGGAGAGGGTGTGGTGGGCCTTCGCCCTCATGCCGGCCTTCATCATCTACTGCATCTCCGCAGTCGGTGAAGTCAACCGTCTGCCCTTCGACCTTCCTGAAGCGGAAGGTGAAATCGTGGCCGGCCACATGACCGAGTACTCTTCGATGAAGTTCGCATGGTACTTCCTTTCCGAGTACGTCAACATGCTCAACGTCTCCGCCGTTGCGACCACCCTCTTCTTCGGTGGCTGGCGGGCACCCTGGCCGCTGGGCTACTTCGGGATCATGGATGGCGGCTGGTGGGGCATCCTGTGGTTCTTCCTCAAGATGTGGTTCTTCATGTTCCTCATGGTGTGGACCCGCGCCACCCTCATGCGTTTCCGCTACGACCAGTTCATGGCCCTGGGCTGGAAGCGCCTCATCCCCATCTCCCTGGTGTGGATCGTGCTCGTCGCCATCTTGCGTGGCGTGACCAGCTGGGTGCATGTCTCCTTGCCGGTCATCGCCGCCGTCATCGTCGGCATCTTCGTCATTGCCCTCATCGTCGTGTGGTTCACCGACGGTGGGGAGGAAGAGCAGGACGAGGCACCCGCCGACCGTCCCTTCGACGCCTTCGCCGACGGCTACCCGGTCCCACCCCTGCCCGGACAGACACTGCCGCCCTCGCCTCGCGCGGGCCGCGCACCGATCGTTATTGAGGAGGCCTGATCGTGAGCGACAAGGAAATGCTCTACGAGCACGACCCCATGGGGCCGATTGCCCGATTCTTTGCGCCGCTGGCTGGCTACGGTGTGACGATCACGCAGTTCTTCCAGCCCACCGCCACCGAGTGCTACCCCTTTGAGCCCGCAGTGCTCCAACCTCGTTTCCACGGACGCCACCAGCTCAACCGCTACGCGGACGGCCTGGAAAAGTGCATTGGTTGCGAGCTTTGCGCCTGGGCGTGTCCCGCTGACGCGATCTTCGTTGAGGCTGCCTCGAATACTCCCGAGGCTCAGTACAGCCCCGGTGAGCGTTTCGGCGCGGTCTACCAGATCAACTACCTGCGTTGCATCTTCTGCGGCTTCTGCATTGAGGCCTGCCCGACGCGCGCACTGACGATGGGTCACGACTTTGAGATTGCGAAGTTCGATCGCGAGTCGGAGATCTTCGAAAAGGACGAGATTCTCGTTCCCCTGTCCGAGGGCATGCTCCAGCCCCCGCACCCGATGGTTGAAGGCCTGTCTGACGGTGACTACTACCGCGGTGCGGTTGTGGGAGCCACCCAAGCTCAGGTTGACTGGGTGCGTGAACACCGCCCCGAGGACGAGAGCCTTGCGACCGTCACGGTCGTTGACTACCTGCAGGAGGCACTGAAGTGAACCTCTTTGGAAACTGGCCTGCAATGGCCTCCACCGGAGAAGCAGTGCTCTTCGCTGGCGTCGCCGTATTCATGATTGCGTGCGCTTTCGGCATCCTCCTGTTTAAGAAGGCCGCCTACGCAGCGATCTGCATGGTCGGCGTCATGCTGGGCCTGGCTGTCCTCTACGTCACCATGGACGCTCCCTTCCTGGGCACCGTGCAGGTGATCGTCTACACCGGCGCCATCATGATGCTCTTCCTCTTCGTCATCATGATGATCGGCCTGGGTGCCTCCGATGAGTACACCCGCCAGGGCCGCGCTCGCGTGATCTCCTCGATCCTGGCTGGCCTGGGACTGGTCATCATCCTTGGCGGCGCGATTGCTCAGGCCAACGTGGTGGCCGCACCCGCACCCGCCGTGGATCCCTTCTCGAATACGCCGATCACCATCCTCGCTGCGGAGCTCTTCTCCAAGCACTGGTTCTCCATGCAGTTGGCTGCCGCGCTGCTCATTACCGCCGCGATTGGTGCCATGCTGCTGACCCACACCGATGAGCTCGGCCCCAAGGTTGACCAGCGCAGCACCGCTGAAGCGAAGATGCGTGCCTTCAAGGCTAAGGGGCGTCACATCGGCCAGCTGCCTTCGCCCGGCGTGTACGCCACCAGCACCGCTGTGGACGTGCCGGCCCTGTCGGGTGAAACCCTCGGCCCGGTTGAAGAGTCCGTGCCCCGCGTACTTCGCGTGCGCGGCCTGGAGCGCAGTGTCGGCATGGTCGAACCCGAGGTCGCTCAATCCCTGCTGCTGGCCCGCACCGGCGACTCCTCGCAGTCTCCCTTCGGCCCTGGCGCCGCTGGCACCGCCGAGCGTTCTGGCGCTTGGGGTATGCCCGGCCCTGCAGCCCCCACCGGCCTCAACCAGCCTCTTGCTCCCGAGGTGCCCGCTGCGGCAGCCTCGTCGGAGGAGGCCGAGGCAACCGCTACTACCACTGAGGGGGCAGAGAAGTGAGCCTCGCATACTACCTGCTGCTTGCCGCCATCCTCTTCACCCTGGGGGCCGTCATTGTGATGGTCCGCCGCTCTGCGGTGATCTCCCTGATGGGTGTGGAGCTCATGCTCAACTCGGCAAACCTGGCCTTCGTGACCTTCGCCCGTATTCACGGCGAGGTCGCCGGCGAAATCATGGCCTTCTTCGTCATGATCGTCGCCGCCGCTGAAGTTGTGGTGGGTCTGGCCATCATCGTGTCCATCTTCAAGTCGCGCGCCACCACGAGCGTTGACGACGTCAACCTGCTCAAGAACTGAGGGAGGTCAATCAATGAACAACGCATTCCTCCCCGCTCTGGCTGGCATGGAAGGGCACGGCGCGATCGCTGAGCCCGTCGCCGCCACCGGCGCAGCCTCCTTCGCGTGGCTGATGATCGCAATCCCCCTGGCCAGCGCGTTCTTCCTGCTGCTGGCTGGCCGTCACACCGACAAGTGGGGCCATTGGCTGGGCGTCCTGGCCTCCTGGTCCTCCTTCTTCGTGGGTGTGGCCATCCTGGTTCAGATGCTGGGCACCGCCCCTGAAGGCCGCCGCTTTGCGTCCACGCTGTTTAGCTGGATCCCCGCCGGAGAGTTCTCCGTCGACTTCGGCCTCATGGTCGACCCCCTGTCGATGACCTTCGTCATGCTGGTCACCCTCGTCGGCTCCCTCATCCACGTCTACGCCGTGGCCTACATGGAACACGACAAGGACCGCCGCCGATTCTTCGCCTACCTCAACCTCTTCATCGCTGCGATGCTCACCCTCGTTCTGGGTGATTCCTACGCGGTGCTCTTCATCGGTTGGGAAGGCGTGGGCCTGGCCTCCTACCTGCTCATCGGCTTCTGGAACTACGTCCCTGACTACGCCAAGGCCGCGAAGAAGGCCTTCGTCATGAACCGCGTGGGTGACATGGGCCTGCTGCTGGCCATGATGGCAATGGTCGCGAACTTCAAGACCGTCAACATGGAAGCCGTTGCCCACGGCGTCGCTGAAATCCCCGTCGCCCAGGCCACCATGATCGGCATCTTCCTTCTGGTGGGTGCCTGCGGTAAGTCCGCACAGTTCCCGCTCCAGGCATGGCTGGGGGATGCAATGGCGGGCCCGACCCCCGTGTCGGCCCTCATCCACGCCGCCACCATGGTCACCGCCGGCGTGTACCTCGTGGTACGTTCCGGCGCCGTCTACCAGGCTGCCCCCGTGGCCGCCACCATCGTGGCAATTATTGGTGCGATTACGCTGCTCTTCGGCGCGATCGTCGGTGCCGCCAAGGACGATATGAAGAAGGTCCTGGCCGCCTCCACCATGAGCCAGATCGGCTACATGATGCTGGGCGCTGGCCTTGGCCCCATCGGCTGGGCATTCGCCATCTTCCACCTCTTCACCCACGGCTTCTTTAAGGCCCTCATGTTCCTCGGTGCTGGCTCGGTCATGCACGGCATGGGTGACCAGGTGAATATGCGTCGCTTCGGCGCACTGCGCACCGCCATGAAGGTCACCTGGCTGACCTTCATGATGGGTTGGCTCGCCATCCTGGGTGTGCCGCCCTTCTCGGGATTCTGGTCCAAGGACAAGATCATCGAGGCCGCCTTCTCCATGGATACCTTCGCTGGCACCCCCGCCCCCTGGGCTGGCTGGGTCTTTGGCGGTATCGCCCTCTTCGGTGCGGGCTTGACGGCCTTCTACATGTCGCGCCTGTTCTTCATGACCTTCCACGGCACCGCCCGTTGGACCACTGAAGCTGAAGGCGCGCCCGTCCACCCCCACGAGTCCGGCCCGCTGATGACCATCCCCATGATCATCCTGGCTGTTGGCGCAGTCTTCATTGGTGGCCTGCTCTCCATCGGAGACTTCTTCTCCGTGTGGTTGACGCCCTCGATTGGCGCCGCCGAGCACGGGCACCCCGTCCTGCCGATCCCGGTCATTATGGCCGCCTCGCTGATCCTCGTCGCGCTGGGCGCGGCTCTGGCGTGGATGAAGTACGGCAAGGGCGAGGTCGCCACCGCAGTGCCCGCAGGCAATGCCCTCGTGCACGCTGCTCGTAACGACCTCTTCCAAGACACCATCAACGAAACCCTCGTGGTCACCCCCGGCACCGCCCTCGTGGCAATGGCCTCCGGCGGCGACAAGCGAGCGGTGGACGGCGTGGTCGATGGAGTGGCCGCATCCGCGAAGGGCCTGGGCCGCCTGGTGAGCATCACGCAAACCGGTAATGCCCGCACCTACGCGTCCTACATCCTGGGTGGCGTCCTGCTGTCCCTGGCCGTCATCATCGGTTTCCAACTGTGAGCGTGGGAGGAGAACTCATGGAAATCAACACTCTCATCCCCGCCACCACCCCGTGGCTGAGCATCCTCGTGGTGCTGCCGCTGCTGGGTGCGCTGGTCCTGGCTATCCCGGGGCTGCGTCCCCAGGCGCGCGTCCTCGCTGTGGGCGTGTCAATCCTCGAACTGATCCTCGCCGTCTTCGCTGCGGTCACCGCCTTCGATTGGTCGAAGTCGGGTGACTACCAGATGGTCGAGTCCTACTCGTGGATTCCCCCTATGGGCGTCTCCTGGGCTCTGGGCGTCAACGCCCTGGGCCTGGTGATGGTCCTGCTGGCAGTGGCGCTGGTGCCGATCGTTATCGGTGCTGCGTGGAGGGACGAGGACGAGGATCCCCGCGGCTACCTGGCGCTGATCCTGGTCCTGGAAACCTTCATGGTCCTCATCTTCGCCGCCTTCGACGTGGTCCTCTTCTACTTCGCTTTTGAAGCGATGCTCATCCCGCTGTACCTGATGATCGGTCGCTACGGCGTGGGTGATATTGAGGCTCGTCGTCGCGCTGCGATGAAGTTCCTCCTCTTCTCCCTGGCTGGCGGACTGGCTATGCTCGGTGGCATGGTTGCTCTCTGGGCAGCAATCCCGGAGCACTCCGCCACCTTCTTCCGCTTGGACACCCTTTCCGGCCTCTCAGGCAACCTGCCTGCAGGCCTGCAGATGGGCGTGTTCGTCAGCTTCATGATTGCTTTCGCTATCAAAGCCCCGATGGTGCCCGTCCACACCTGGCTACCTGACACTGCCGCCGTGGCCCGCCCAGGCACCTCAGTGCTGCTGGTGGGTGTGCTCGACAAGATCGGCACCTTCGGGATGATCGCCCTGGTCCTGCGCCTCTTCCCTGTTGCTTCGGCTCAGGCCGCGCTGGTGCTGTGCGTCCTCGCTGTGGTGTCGATCCTGTGGGGTGGCTTTGCCGCCATCGGCCAGAACGACATTATGCGACTGGTGTCCTACACCTCCGTGTCTCACTTCGGTTTCATGGTGTTGGGCGTCTTCGTGGGTTCCTCGATCGCTATGACCGGCGCCATGGTGTACATGGTCGCTCACGGCGTGTCGATCGCTGCGATGTTCCTCATTTCGGGCTTCCTCGCTGAACGTGGCGGTAGCCGCGACATGCGTGACTACGTCGGTATGCAGCGCGTGACGCCGATCCTGGCCGGCCTGTGGCTGGTGTCGGGCATGGCCTCCATCGCTCTGCCTGGCCTGTCGGGCTTCGTGCCCGAATACCTGGTGCTCATGGGCACGTGGTCGGTCTCTGCTGGCCTGGCTGTGTTTGCGGTTCTGGGTGTTGTGGTTGCCGCCGTGTACGTGCTGCTGCCCTACCAGCGTGTCTTCACCGGCCGCCCGGCAGGTAAGAGCGCGAAGCTCGAAGATCTCAATGGTCGTGAGAAGGTTGTCGTTGCTCCCCTCGTTGCCGCCATGGTCATCCTTGGCGTGTGGGCAGCACCGCTGGTTTCCTCGCTGACCCCGATCGCTGATGAGGCCGCCACCGGTTTGGTGGCTGCCTCCCTCGTCGCCACCGAAGGGAGCGCGAAGTGAATAACCTTCCCGTTGACGGTTTTGTAGCACCCACCATTGAGTGGCTCTCGCTGCTTCCTGTCATCATCGTCCTGGGTGGCGCTGTCGTCGCTGTCCTGGCCGAGGCTCTCGCCCCGGTGCGCCTGCGCCGCGCCATGGGTATTGGGATCGCTCTGGTCTCGACCCTCGCTGCGGCAACCGTCCTCGCCCTGCGGTGGATTCCCGTTCTCGCTGCACCGAAATCTTTGGGTGAGTACCTCGACGATCCGCTGACCGTCGCCTCGCAGTTCATCCTGGCCGTCCTGGGTTTCTTCGCGGTCCTCGTCATCGCGGACCGCACGGAGATTGGTGACGGCGCCTTTGCTGGCCAGCCCTCGGATCGCCCTGGTTCTCATGAGGAAGAGCTGACCGACTCGAAGAACTATCAGCGCACTGAGATTTTCTCTCTCGTGCTGTTCTCTCTGGGTGGCATGATGGTCTTCCCCGCAGCGAACTCCTTCATCGCCCTGTTCGTGGCCCTGGAAGTGATGTCCCTGCCGCTGTACATCATGGCTGCGACTGCGCGCCGCCGCCGCCAGCTCTCCCAGGAAGCTGCTCTGAAGTACTTCCTGTTGGGCGCCTTCGCCTCGGGATTCATGCTCATGGGTTCGGCCCTGCTGTATGGCTTCTCCGGTTCGCTGACCATCTCTCAGATCGGGACCGCGCTGCCGCACATGAGCGGCATGAACTGGCTGCTCTACATCGGTGTTTTCATGGTGATGGTGGGTCTGCTGTTCAAGGTGGGCGCTGCTCCCTTCCACGCGTGGACCCCTGACGTGTACACGGGCGCTCCCACGCCGGTCACTGGCTTCATGGCTGCTGCGGTCAAGGTTGCGGCTTTCGCTGCGATGTTGCGCTTCTACCACGTGGTGGCTGCTGCACTGCAGTGGGAACTGCTCGGGGTGCTTTTCGCCATTGTTGCTCTGACGATGCTGGTGGGTACCTTCGCGGGCCTTGTGCAGACTGACATTAAGCGCATGCTCGCCTACTCCTCGATTGCGCACGCTGGCTTTATCCTGCTGGGTGTGTTCTCACTGGCGCCGGGTTCGGCAGGCAACACCCTGTTCTACCTGCTGTCCTACGGTCTGGCAACAGTTGGCGCTTTTGGCGTGGTTGCTCTTGTGCGCCGTCAGGATGGCGAGGGCACTGTCGGCGCTGAGGTCACGGATTTCACTCGCTGGTCAGGCCTTGGTCGTACCAACCCTGTGGTGGCGGGCGCTTTCCTCGTGTTCCTCCTGTCCTTTGCGGGTATCCCGTTGACCGCTGGTTTCATTGGGAAGTTCGTGGTCTTTGCGGATGCTTTCGCTGGTGGATTGGGGTACCTTGTGGCCCTGGCGCTTGCCTGCTCGGCCGTCACCGCGTTCTTCTACTTCCGCGTGGTGCGTGTGCTCTTCTTTGAGGAGCCCACGGGTGAGGTCGTGGTTGTTCGTTCTGAAGGTTTGAGCACCGTCGCGATTATTGTCGCCGCATTGGGTACGATCGTTCTGGGCCTCTTCCCGGCTCCGGTTCTGTCCCTACTCAATCAGGTGGTCGTGCTTCTCCCGTGAACGTCTCCACACCCGATCTTCACGTCCCTGACCTCGAGGCCCGCATTCTGCCGGGCCTCGAGGCCGTCGAAGAATCTCTTCACCGGGCTGTTTCTGGTTCGAGGGATCTTATTGATGAACTCACCTCGCATTTGGCGGTCGCCGGTGGTAAGCGTATTCGCCCGCTGCTGACGCTGACCTGCGCGCAGTTTGGGAGCCCTCAGCTTGCTTTGGGTGAGAAGGTGCTTAATGCTGCGACTGCGATTGAGCTGACGCACTTGGCGTCCCTGTACCACGATGACGTTATGGATTCGGCTCCTACCCGTCGTGGTGTGCCTTCGGCTCAGCATCAGTGGGGAAATAACCGGGCGATCTTGGCTGGGGATGTGCTCTTTGCGCGTGCCTCGGTCCTGGTGGCTTCCCTGGGGCCAGAGTCGGTGGCTTACCACGCGCATACTTTTGAGCGTTTGTGTATTGGCCAGCTCAATGAGACCTTCGGGGTGACTGAGGGTGCTGATCCGGTGGATTTCTATATCCAGGTGTTGGCTGATAAGACGGGGTCGTTGTTGTCCTCTGCCGCTCACTTTGGTGCCTTCCATGGTGGTGCGGGTGAGGAGATCGCTGCCACGGTTGCCCGTTTTGGTGAGAAGATCGGTGTGGCTTTCCAGATCGCTGATGACGTGTTGGATTTTGCTTCCGAGGTGGTGACCTCAGGCAAGACTCCGGGCACGGATTTGCGTGAGGGGGTCGATACCCTGCCGGTGTTGTTGCTGCGTCGCCGCCAGGCGGAGGGGACGATTGACGAGGCTGGCGCTCGCATCCTTGGGATGTTGGCTGACGATTTGTCCTCTGACGAAGCCTTGGCCGAGGTCGTCGCGGCCTTGCGTGAGCATGACGTGGTCGAAGAGACCCGTCAGATGGCTCGTGACTGGGCGGCGGAGGCAATTGCTGAGTGTCAATCCTTGCCTGAGACTGAGGCGAAGACGGCGCTCGTATCTTTCGCGCATCTGATGGTTGATCGGATGGTCTAATTGTGGCGGCTTGGCCGTGTCTGAGGCTCTGATCCGACGGTAGATACCCCCTACAGAATGTCCGCATACTGAGAATTACTTTTCAGTATGCGGACTTTTTGTTGCCCGAAATTTTGACCGAACGTCAAGATGCGTGAGGGTGTTAGCGCTGAAAGACCGGGATCGACGGCGATTGTATCGAGTGGGGGAGTACTTTTTCGCAAGATTTGGCGGCTCTTCGGGATAGGGGTCCATTAGTCACTTCAATAGTATATTGAATGCTGAAGATTGATGCTGTCCATTCGGTAAGATTATGGGTATTTGGATAGGGAATTAGGTGGTTTATTCAAGTCAATAAATAATTCCCCTTGAATGTGCCTTCTATATATGACATTCTGTGCAGCATTTCCTACTGTTTCACTCCGATACAAAGTGGGAATTCCGTCAATGCAGTAGACGATGGAGTATGCAATGAATGCCAGAGCAATGTTCATCGGTCGACGTGTTCGGGTACTGATGATCGTGATCCTCACCCTCGTCCTTCTCCCCCTCCTGTCGGCCACCGAAGTTCACGCGGACACTGACGTCGACAAGATCAACCCAAAGATCGCCGTCCGAATCACGCAACTGTCCAGAACCGATAGCGAACAGCAGCCCATCCCAGGCCAGATCCGCCGCTGGGATATCGTCGGCATGAACTTCACCTGGGACGCCACCAAGGCCGACCCGCGCCCCGGAGACGCCTTCACCATCAGCCTTCCCTCGTCATTCCGAAACCGTCAGACCTCAGGCACCCGCGTACTCCTCACCGCCAGCAACATCAAAGCAGGCGAATGTCGCCTCGAAACTCAACGCATCGTCTGCGTCCTCAACGACAACATCCGCGGCTACGTCAACATCCGCGGCCGAGGCAGAGCCGAACTGCTCGCCGTTGAAAACACCGATACCACCGATACCACCATCACCGTCAACGGAGAAACCCAATCCGTCCCCCTGCCAGGTAACCAACAGATCACTGATCCCCCGGCACCCAGATACTGGGAAGCAAGCTTCGACAAGGGCTACCACGCCATCCTTCCCGGCGACAAACTAGTGTCCTGGTCCATCTGGTTCAACCCCTCCGTCCTCGCCAAACAATGGCCTGGCGCAAAGCCCATCAACCGCCTCGTCTTCACCGACATCGTCGGCGAAGGACACGAACCCTGCCTTGACACCTGCACCGTGCGCCTCGACCTCTACCGCCGCAAGGACGACCCAACAATTCCCTCACGCGTCGTCGCGAACAATCAGGGCATCAGTGAGGACGGCTTCACCCTCGAAGTGACACCCAACGCGAACAACCCCAAACAATTCAGCGTCACACTCACCGGCCCCTTTGGAACCTTCCTCAACGGCGAAGCCAACTACCGCATCGTCTACCAGAGCCGACTGACCGCAGGCGAAGGAAACGCGCAAGTCGGACAGCGCTTCTCCAATAGCGTCACCTTGGCCGACTACCCGCGCGACATCACAAAAGAGGGGTCCGTGCGCGAATCCCTCAACGTCACCGTGCAGATGGAACAAGGTTTTGGCGGATTCTCCATCCTCAAGTCCCTGCGCGGATCGGGAAGCGACACCGTTGCCGCCACCCAACGCTACCGCTTCCTCGTCAACTGGACCCTCCCCGACGGAAAAACCCCGCAGGACTACCCCAACTGGACAGCACCAACAGAAAACCCCGCCGAATTCATCGTCGAAGAAACAGGAAAGGCAGTGCCCTTCCCCCTGAACTTCCCCATCGGCACGCGCATCACCGTCACCGAGGACGCCCAGCAGCTGCCCACTGAAGTCGGGAAGACCCTGCTCGCCTGGGGCACGCCCACCTACACGGTCGGCACCGACACCGCTGAAGGCACCAGCCCCACCTTCGAGATCCTCAACCAAAACGTCACCGAGATCGCCGTCACCAACCCCGTCGACAAGCAGGCGACCTTCGCCATCCGCAAGACAGTCCAGGGTGTCGACGCAGCTGTCTTAGGCGACCAAAAGTACACCTTCCGCTACGAATGCGGCACCGTGAGCGGCACCCTCGAAGTGCCCCCCACCAACGAGGTCGTCGCCGTCGGCACAACCTTCGCCCCCGGCACCCAATGCACCATCTCTGAAGTGGGGCCGGCCTCCGATCACCTCAAGGACTACACCTTCACCGTCCCCTCGGCCCAGACCCTCACCCTGGAGGCAGGCAAGGATAATCTCGCCTCCTTCACCAACCTCTACCAACGGATGCTCGGACGCTTCAGCATCACCAAGACCCTGAGCCCCACCACCCCCGCAGACCTGCGCACACGCCTGGCTGACACCGCCTTCCCCTTCACCTACACCTGCGGAGGAGCCACCGCCACGGCGGAAGTCAAACTCGGCCAGGTATGGACCAGCCCTGAACTGCCCGTCGGCACAGAATGCACGGTCACGGAAGACGCCGCGAAGGCTCCGAGCCTCCCCGGCTATCGCCTGCATGCGCCCGCTGAACAGAAGGTCACCATTGCCGCAGGGACAGCACCCCTGGCCCTCACCTTCGTCAATGACTACGAGCTGGAACGCGCACACTTCACCCTAAGCAAGAGCGTGGCGGGGGATGGCGTGGTGCTCGCCCCCGCCGACTACTCCTTCACCTACAGCTGCGATCCCCTCGCTGAGGGCCTCGCCCCCGTCACGGGCACCCTGAAGGTCGCCTCCGCCGCGCCCGCCCGCGTCACCAACCTACCGCTGGGCCGCTGCACCCTCAGTGAAGAGCCCATCACGGTCGAGAATGTCAGCCACGCCCTGAATTGGATCCTGGACGGGAAGGCAGCGGGCACCCCCAACACGCCGCTGACCTTCGACCTCACCACGAAGGGCGCCACCGTCGAGGTCGCCGCCACCAACACCTTCACCCGCGAACGCGCCGCCTTCAGCATCCGCAAACGCGTCACCGGGGACGGAAACTTTGAGGCTGACAGCTTCACCGTCGCCTACGAGTGTCGAGTCCCCCGCGCCGATACCATCACCGGCACCGTGAAGGTGCCCGGCAATGGGACTGCCGTCCTCGTCCGCGACGACCTGCCTGTCGGCACAGACTGTGTGGTCTCCGAAAGCGAAGACACCAAGAAACGCGCAGGATACGAGGTGCAGACCAATATCGTGCCCGCCTCCGCGCTGCGCATCGAGAAGAGCGGGGCAAACACGGTAGAAATCACCAACGCCTACCGCGCCCTCGTCGGAGGCTTCAGCATTGAGAAGGTGCTCAGCGGCGATGGCGCAGGCCTTGCCCCCACCTCCTTTACCTTCGACTACACCTGCACCGCCGACTCCGGCAAGATCATCAAGGGCGAGGCAACCGTCGTGCCCGGACGCGCAACAACCGTCTCCAACGTCCCGGTGGGCCAGTGTGAAGTGCGCGAGCGGCCCAGCCTCGTCAATGGGACGACGCTGAGTAGCCTCCTTCGTGTCGGCGGCACAACCTACGACGAGGGCGTCGCCACCTTCACCGTCGCCGATAATGTGACAGTCGAGGTCCTCGCCGATAATACCTACACCCTCAAGCGCGGTGAGCTGGCGGTGAAGAAGGTCGTCAAAGGGGCCGCCGACGCGGCCTTCACCAACCACTCCTTCATCGTCGACTACAGCTGCAGCGGCGTCGAGGACCCCGTGAAGGGTAGCCTCGTGCTGAAGGGTAATGGCGAGGCAGTGACCATCAGTAACCTGCCCTATGGAACCAGCTGCTTCCTGCAAGAACGCGCCCAGAGCGCATCGCTTCGCGGATACACGCTGACTGCTCCTCAACCCACGACGGTCACGATCAACGAGGTCGCCGCCAACGTCCAGATTGAGATCGTCAATAGCTACACGCCTGAGAAACCCGGTCCGAAGCCGCCGATCGCCCGCACCGGCCTGGGCGGTGTGGAAATCATCGGAGCGCTCGCGGCTGGCCTGATAGTAGTGGGCGGAGGAATGATCGCCCTGCTGAGGCGCCGCCGCTAAAACACCAGTGAGATTGCGGAAGGTGAGCAGTCCGGCGCGGGCTGCCGCCTTCCGCAATCCTTTTGTGTGCTCTGCCGCTCGGGTGGGGTGGGGCCTCGGGTGGTTGTGGGCGCGGTGAGGGTGGCTTTGGGCGTTGTGATGTTAGGGCGGGGGTGGCTCACACCATGACGGTGGGACTGCAACAGCGGGGGATAGCGGCGCTAGAATTACCGAAGTATTGTTATGCAAAAATCCCCGCAGCTTAGCGGAACGACTCATTCGCCCGTGCGAAGAAAGGGGAGTGCCGACGTGAGCACTCTGAACGTGGCCGTCATCGGCGCAGGTCCGGCTGGTATTTACGCATCCGACATCCTGTCCAAGTCGGGCCTGGACGTCAATATCGACCTCTTCGAGCGCCTCCCCGCCCCCTACGGCCTCGTCCGCTACGGTGTCGCCCCCGACCACCCCCGCATTAAGCAGATCATCGTCGCCCTGTACAAGATCCTCCAGCGCGGCGACATCCGCCTTCTGGGCAATGTCGAGGTCGGCCGCGACGTCACCGTCGAAGACCTGCAGGCCCACTACGACGCCGTCATCTTCGCCACCGGCGCCGACCGCGACGCGCCCCTGCCGATCCCCGGCATTGACCTGCCCGAATCCTACGGCGCAGCCGACTTCGTGTCCTGGTACGACGGCAACCCCGACTACCCTCGTCAATGGCCCCTCAATGCCAAGGAAATCGCGGTCATCGGCGTGGGCAACGTGGCCTTGGACGTCGCGCGCGTCCTCGCCAAGCACCTGCCCGACATGATGACCACCGAAATCCCTGAGAACGTTGCTGCGGGCCTGGCAGAAAACCCCGTCACCGACGTGCATGTCTTTGGCCGCCGCGGCCCCGCGCAGGTGAAGTTCACCCCCCTGGAACTGCGCGAACTGGGCCACGTACCCGATGTTGACATTATCGTCAGCGAGGAAGACTTCGACTTTGATGAGGGCTCGCAGGAGGCACTGCGCAGCTCCAACCAGCAGCGCCAGGTCGTCAAGACCCTCACTAACTACGCCTCCATTGATCCTGAGGAGCGCACCGCGTCGCGCCGCATCCACATCCACCTCTTTGAATCGCCCGTCGAAATCGTGCCTGATGAGGACGGCCACGTGAAGGCTCTGCGCACTGAACGCACCGAGCTGACAGGGGATGGCAATGTGCGTGGCACCGGCGTCATCACCACCTGGCCCGTGCAGGCCGTGTACCGAGCCGTCGGTTACTACTCCTCGCCCATTGACGGTATCCCCTTCGATACTGTGCGTGGTGTGATCCCCAATATTGAGGGCCGCGTCGTCGCTGAGGTGGGTTCAGAGCAGACCCTCAATGGCGTCTACGCCACCGGTTGGGTGAAGCGCGGGCCTGTGGGCCTCATTGGCTCGACGAAGTCTGACGCGCAGCAGACGATTGCGCACCTGGTGGAGGACGCGCAGGCGGGCCGCCTGGCTGCGACCACCAGCGATGTTGGCCACGAGGCGATGGTGGCTTTGTTGGAGGAGCGCGGCGTGGCCTACACGACCTGGCAGGGCTGGGAGCTGCTTGATGCTTATGAGCAGGCTCTGGGCGCCGAGTACGGCGAACTGCCTGGGGATCGCGGCACCCGTGAGCGCATCAAGGTCGTCTCCCGTGAGGCCATGACTGCGATCTCTCGCGGTGAAGAGGTGACTGCGGACCTCATCGGTGAGCCCGGCGAAATGGGCGTGCCGGGGGCTGTGGAGCGCTTCGGCGATCACTACACCGGTCCTGGTTCCACTCGTCATCAGTGAGTGAGTCGAGTGTGATGTCCAGGCGCTAGGCTGCCTGGGCCTGAGGCTGCCTGGGTGTGACGCTGTTTGGGCCTGGTGTTGGATGGCCTCTGGTTGGGATGCCGGGTGTTGGATGGCGGAGCTGTTCAGGCTGTCTGGGGTTCTTGTTTCTTCAGCTGCTCGGGATTTGTGGGTGCCAGGCGGGGTGTTTTAGCGCCTGTGGGTATGTATGAGCGCTGTTGGTACGGCTCAGCGCTGTTGCTACGGCTCAGCGCTGTTGGTCTGGGGTATGCCATGTACCGATGGCGCTCATCCCTACCATTAGTGCTGGGACTCAGCTTGTACTGCTCAAGCACTGCCTTGAGGACTCTCATCCCTAGCCATTAGTGCTGGGACTCAGCTTGTAGTGCTCAAGCACTGCCTTGAGGACTCTCATTCCTACCATTAGTGCTGGGACTCAGCTTGTAGTGCTCAAGCACTGCCTTGAGGACTCTCATTCCTACCATTAGTGCTGGGACCCACCTCTGGCAGGAGGTATGCCTCTGGCGCTGGGGTATACCGAAGGCTCTGGGGCATACCTCTGGTTGGGATGCCGGGTGTTGGATGGCGGAGCTGTTCAGGCTGTCTGGGGTTCTTGTTTCTTCAGCTGCTCGGGATTTGTGGGTGCCAGGCGGGGTGTTTTAGCGCCTGTGGGTATGTATGAGCGCTGTTGGTACGGCTCAGCGCTGTTGGCCTGGGGTATGCCATGTACCGATGGCGCTCATCCCTACCATTAGTGCTGGGACTCAGCTTGTAGTGCTCAAGCACTGCCTTGAGGACTCTCATCCCTACCATTAGTGCTGGGACCCACCACTGGCAGGAGGTATCCCACTGGCGCTGGGGTATACCGAAGGCTCTGGGGCCTACCTCTGGCTGTGGGTGTTGCTGCTGCGGCCTTTTCCTCGTTCGGGGTTTCAATCGCGGTCTCAAGATGCTCTAAGGGGCGATCCCGGCTACGGTGGAGGCATTACTGAAAGGATGATGATGGGACACGGTCATCACAATGGCCTCAAGACTGCCTTCCTCTTTGGCGGTCTGTGGCTGATTCTCTTAGCAATTGGTGGAATTATCGCCCAATCAACTGGGCGTCCAATTTTCCTTTTTGGTTTTGCTCTTATTGGTTTGGGGACGACCTTCTATTCCTATTGGAACTCTGCGACCTTGGCCTTGCGCTCAATGAATGCCTATCAGGTGTCCGAGGCTGAGGCGCCCGCACTCCACAGGATTGTCAATGAGCTGTCCGCTCGCGCTGGTCAGCCCGCTCCGACTATCTGGATTGCTCCGACGCAAACGCCCAATGCGTTTGCCACTGGTCGTAATCCGCAAAATGCTGCCGTGTGCTGCACGGAGGGTATTTTGCAGCTTCTCAACGAGCGTGAGTTGCGTGGCGTTCTGGGCCATGAGCTGATGCACGTCTATAACCGTGACATTCTCACCTCTTCGGTTGCTGCTGCGATTGCTGGTTTGATTACCTCAGTGGCGCAGGGGTTGATGTTTTTCGGTGGAGGTCGCCGTGATGAGAACTCGGTGAATCCTTTGGTCATGCTGCTGATGGCCTTTTTGGCGCCCATTGCGGCGATGCTCATCCAGTTCTCGATTTCTCGCACCCGCGAATATGACGCCGACGAGGACGGCGCCGCCCTCACTCAGGATCCCTTGGCCTTGGCTTCTGCTTTGAGGAAGTTGGAAGCCGGTACGGATCATGTGCCGCTGGCTCCAACACCTGCCCATCAGAATGTCGCGGCGATGATGATTGCCAATCCGTTCCGCAGCGCGGGGCTGCGTAACCTTTTTGCAACGCACCCGCCCATGGATGACCGCATTGCTCGCCTAGAGAAGATGGCGGGCTACTGAGCCTCTGGCGGAGATAACGTTACATCGCGGATACAACAACGCTTAGTGGATGCAGGGAACTGTGCACGCTAAGCGTTGTTGTATCCCTGCCATATGTGCAGTCCTTTTCTTATGCTGATGCCTGCAGAACCCCATCGGTGCATCTGGTCGCTGTTGGTAGCTTTGGGTGCTTTTGGTGCGTGGTATACCACCTACCTATGGCGCTGTGCCGTACCGTTAGCGCTGTGCCGTACCGATGGCGCTGATCCGTCCCCTAGGTGCCAGCCTGTGCCCTGGGTGCTGTTTCCTCCCCAAGGGTGTGTCATTTCGTAGTTGCACTGCCTTGTCGTTACAGAGCTCCATCGGTGCATCTGGTTGCTGTTGGTAGCTTTGGGCGCTTTTGGTGCGTGGTACACCACCTACCTATGGCGCTGATCCGTCCCCCAGGTGCTGATCCGTCCCCTAGGTGCCAGCCTGTGCCCTGGGTGCTGTTTCCTCCCCAAGGGTGTGTCATTTCGCAGCTGCACTGCCTTGTCGTTACAGAGCTCCATCGGTGCATCTGGTCGCTGTTGATAGCTTTGGGCGCTTTTGGTGCGTGGTATACCACCTACCCATGGTGCTGATCCGTACCGATGGTGCTGATCCGTACCGATGGCGCTGATCCGTCCCCCAGGTGCCGGACCAGCCTGTCTCTGCAGAGTCACGCTTCAACATGGGCGCCGGTCTTTCCTAGGGCAATTGGATGCAAACTGTGTATTTCTTCGTGTGGGCAGAGTGTCTGGTGAGCTTCTTCCCCATAGGTCCGGGCTAGGAAAGGCTGTTATCCACAGGCCCTGACCTAAAAATGCGTTATCCACAGGTCCCAATTTGTCACTAGGGCACAGCAATAAACGCGGGCAAGCTAAAGGGAAGGAGCTGTGCGAAGGAAAGGGAGGATCGATGCAGTCATTAGGGAATGTGCAGTCTAGTGACGCTGTCATGTACGGCGATAGGGACTTGATTCTGAGTGCTGAAAAGGACATTCGTGAGATCAGTGCGCAAATGTTGGTCACGGATCACTCGAGTTACCCGCGTCTGCGCAGGGAGGTGAGATCCGGGCGTTACCTGCAGATTCGAAGTGGTTTCTACCTGGATCGCCAGTGCCTGGAAGGTGAAGCATCGGAGTGGATGGTCCATCGGCGGATTGCAATTGCACGTCATATCGCCCACTATCCAACGCATCGTCATATTGAAGCTTTTACGCATCAATCAGCGCTGCTTCTTCGTGGGCTTCCGGTTCTCAGGCGTCCTGGGGGGATTCATGAGCGCCGACAAAGACAACAAGGACGATCTGCCTCAGAGTATCCAGCCGTCCGAATGGGGAGGCAGACTCTGTCCCCTCCCGGTCGTGTCGTCGTTCATAGCGGCGAGGCTGTCGGTGATGAGTTTGAAACCATAGGCGGTCTGCCAGTGACGACTCTTCGTGAGACGGCACGAGACATTTTGATTTTTAGCCCTCCGGCTGTGGCGGTTGCCGAGGTGTCCATGTTGCTGCGATCGGTAACGGGTTACAGTCGTTGGCAGAGGCAAGATTCTGAGTCTCGTGCCTCGTCCTTCCGGGCGCTTGTGGAACGAACGATTGACGAGGCTGAGTCGGTGAAGAGCAAAAGGAGAGCGCTGGAGTTGCTCTCCATGTGTGATCCTGCCTGCGAATCGATAGCTGAGGCTTATTTTGCCTGGTTTCTTCACGCTTTCAACGCGCATCCATGGAAGACGCAAGTTGAGATTCTGGCTGATGGTTCGTTGTTTGTTGCCGATTTCTGCTTCCCCGATCAGAAGGTCCTTGTCGAGATTGAGGGGTTCACCAAGCTGGGAGCAGAAAGGAAGGAGATTGGTCGGAATCTTGATGCGCTCATGCAGCGAAGCAACCTGCTGAGTGCTCAGGGCTGGAACGTGATTCATGTTCCAGCGCAACAGATTTTCGTGGACCCCATCGCTCTTTACACGCACTTGCGTCAGGTTGCGGCGGGTATCTTCGCTATGCGGCCTCCGCAAAAGTGGTTATTGCGCACTTGAGCGTCCTGCGACCGGCATTGCTGGCTCGTCGCCAAGTGCTGAAGGGCATGAATGAGCGTGAATGGTACGTCCTGGCGTCATTGGTACGAGGTATACGCCGTACCAGTGGCGCTGAAACGTACCGGTGGCGCTGAAACGTACCGGTGGCGGTGATGGTGGTGACGTATTGATGACATCGAGACGCGCTGATGTCTGGATCTGGCTGGTGTTGCGCGAGTGGCTGATGCTCAGCTCATCGCTGTTGGTATGGTTCGGCGCCTTAGGTAGATGGCATATGCCGTACCTAAGGCGCCGAAACGTACCGGTAGTGACGAGGCGTGCCTATGGCACTGCCCCTCCACAGAGGTGCGGACCTTCTGGGTGGCCTCAGCGGTAGTTGACGAACTGCAGGGCGGCGTCGATATTGGCACCAGCTTCGCCCTTGAGCAGAGCGATAACAGCCTGTAGGTCATCGCGAGACTTAGAGGAGACGCGCACCTCATCGCCCTGAATCTGAGCCTTAACGCCCTTGGGGCCCTCATCGCGGATAAGCTTTGTGATCTTCTTCGCAACCTCTTGGCTGAGGCCCTCGCGTAGGGGTGCGACCAGCTTGTAGATCTTGCCCGATGCCTTCGGCTCGCGGCCTTCTAGGTCGAGGGCCTTGAGGGAGACGCCGCGGCGGATGAGCTTGGTTTCGAGCACATCGAGGATGGCCATGACTCGTTCTGGGGAGTTGGCTTCCATCTCGATGGAATCGCCGGAGAGGCGGATTGCAGCGTCGACATTTCGGAAGTCGTAGCGCTGGGCGACCTCCTTAGCAGCCTGGTTGACTGCGTTGTCGACCTCTTGGCGGTCAAGCTTGGAGACGATATCAAATGAAGAATCGGCCATTTTTCAGCCCTTTCTGGCGGTGTGTTGCAGTGCACGTCAAATCTGATTGGCGTTTGGCGTGTAGACCCTGCTATTGTTTCATGTCGTCGCCGAAACGGCGGCATGGCGGGATTCCCGAGTGGCCAAAGGGATCTGACTGTAAATCAGACGCGGAATGCTTCGGGGGTTCGAATCCCTCTCCCGCCACTGATCTTGGATGACAATCTGGGATCAAAATGACGTGAGTTTCTTCTCGCTCAAACCGATTTGCAAAGCAGATCGAAAGTGATGTAAGGTTCTCGACGTTGCCCCGATAGCTCAGTCGGCAGAGCATCTCCATGGTAAGGAGAAGGTCAAGGGTTCGATTCCCTTTCGGGGCTCTGGTCGCGGCACGAGCCGCGCCGCTGCGGCGGGGTAGCTCAGCTGGTCAGAGCGCACGACTCATAATCGTGAGGTCGCGGGGTCGAGCCCCGCCCCCGCTACCAAGCGTCTCTAAAACAAGGTCGCGCATCGACCACCTAAGCACAAGTGAGGGACCACCGTGGCAAGCAAGTCCCAGGACGTTCGCCCGAAGATCACGCTGGCCTGCTCAGCGTGCAAGGAGCGTAACTACATCACCAAGAAGAACCGTCGTAACACGCCGGATCGTCTGGAACTGCAGAAGTACTGCCCGCGCTGCCGTCAGTCCACGGCACACCGCGAGACCCGCTGATTGCAGTCTTAAGAAATACCCCGAGGAGTTCACTCCCCGGGGATTTTTCTTACCCGCCCGCACCTCGGCCACTCCTTAGCCCGCCACCCCTTAGGCTCCCGGCCCACTCACCCGCCCGCACCTCGCCCAACCCTAGTCCGGTAGGGCCATCCCTTAGGCGCACCCACCCACCCAGCTGCCTGACCTCCTCCTTCCACCGCCCACCCAGCTGCCTGACCTCCTCCTTCCACCCACCCACCCAGCTGCCTGACCGCCCTCCTTCCACCCGCCCACCCACTAGCTCGCCCGACGCGCTGACAGCTCAACTGAGTGAGCCTCGTTTAGTGATACGGTCGTAATGATTCCCGCGCGCATCCGCCTCCCGTAGGTGCGGCATTGCGGGCCCAGTAGATGTAGAAAGAGCGATACCGATGACGGCACTTCAGGGTTACACCCTTGCGGACTTGACGACCTTCCGTGTGGGCGGTCCGATTGATCGTTTTGTGCGCGCCACCTCGGAAGAGGAGATGATCGCCGAGGTCCGCGAGGCTGACGCCGATGGTACTCCGCTGCTTGTGATCGGTGGCGGTTCGAACATTTTGGCCTGTGATAAGCGTTTTGAGGGCCTGGTTATTCAGGATGGCCGGTGTGAGATCACGGTCGTTGAGGATGGGCCGACGGTGTGCGTGCGCGCTACTGCGGGGACCACCTGGGATGTGTTGGTGGCCTGGACGGTGGAGGAAGGCTTTTCTGGACTGGAGGCTCTTTCGGGGATTCCAGGTACGGTGGGTGCCTCGCCGGTGCAGAACATTGGCGCTTATGGTCAGGATGTCAGCGCGACGCTTAAAGAGGTGCGCGCCTGGGATCGTGACGCTCGTCGGGTTGTGACGCTCAGTCGTGAGGATTTGCAGCTTTCCTACCGTCATTCGGTGCTGAAGGAATCGCTGACGACGCCGCAGCCGTCGGGCCGCGTGTATGGACCCACCGGCCGTTGGGTGGTGTTGAGCGCGACCTTCGCCTTGCCGCGCTCGGAGATGTCGGCGCCGGTGCTCTACGGTGAACTTGCCTGTCATTTAGGCGTTGAGGTGGGCGAGGTCGCTCCTGCCGCGAAGGTTCGTGAGGCTGTGTTGGCTTTGCGTCGGGGCAAGGGGATGGTGCTTGATTCGGCAGATCATGACACGTGGAGTGCGGGTTCGTTCTTCACGAATCCGATTCTGTCTGACGAGGCCGCTGCCGCTCTTCCGGAGGGTGCACCGCGTTTCCCTGCGGGGGATGGTTGGGTGAAGACCTCGGCCGCGTGGCTGATTGCTCACGCTGGCTTCCCGAAGGGCTTTGCTGTAGAGGAGGGGGCGCCGGCGTCCTTGTCGACGCGGCACGTGTTGGCGTTGACGAACCGTGGTGGGGCGTCGTCGAGGGACGTGTTGGCGCTTGCTCATCGGGTGCGCGATGGGGTGCGCGAGGCCTTCGGCGTGGATCTGGTGCCTGAGCCTGTCACGGTGGGGGTCACCTGGTAGCTCCGGGCACCCTCACGGCCACCTACACAGTGGGCTCTGTCTCCAGCCACGCATCAATCTGAGCGTGCCAGCGTGCCTTTGATGATTCCTCAGCTAGGGAAGCGCTAATCGACGAGTGCGCCAGACCGGCCAGGGAAGCGTCGCTCAGCCCATGCACGTCGCGGGCTGCCGCATACTGGGCGAGCAGGCGCGAGTGGAAGAGCAACGGGTCATCCGCACCCAGGGCAATCTCCGCCCCGGCATCAATCAGCAGATTAAGCGGCACATGCCCCAGGTCGTGATACACCCCAAGCTGCACATTCGACGTGGGGCAGACCTCGAAGGCCACGCCCTCGTCAACCAGGCGCCGCAGCAGGTCGGGGTCTTCGGTGGTGCGCACGCCATGCCCCAAGCGACGGGGCGCGAGGGCGGCGACGACCTCGCGGACGGAGTGCGGGCCCAGCAGCTCCCCGCCGTGGGGCAGGGAAGCCAAGCCCGCCTGGCGGGCAATACGGAAGGCCGCCGAGAATGCGGAGGTTTCCCCCATGCGCTCATCATTGGAGAGGCCAAAGCCGACGACCTCGCCAGCGCCGCTCCCGGCGTAGCGTGCGGCCAGGCGCGCCAGGGTGCGGGCGTCGAGGGGGTGGCGGATGCGGGAGGCGGCGACGACGATCGCCACGTCGACGCCGGTATCGCGGGAGGCGGCTTTGGCCTCGTCGAGCACGATTTCGAGGGCGGGGGTGATGCCCCCAACCCAGGGCGCGTAGGAGGTGGGGTCGACCTGCATTTCCAGGCGGACTGACCCCTCCAGGGCTTCGTCCTCGGCGGCCTCGCGGACGATGCGACGCATAGTGGCTTCAGAGCGGACGAGGGCGCGCGCCGAGTCGTAGGAGCGTTGGAAGCGGAACCAGCCGCGCGCGTCGGCAGGGACGGTCAACGGTCCAGGTCAAGCAGATGCGGAGGCAGGCGAACGCCCTGCTCGATGGCCATTTCCACCAGGGTCTGCGGGCGCATCGCGCCGGTGAAGTGCAGGTGCAGGTGCGCCTTGGGCAGGGCGCGCAGGTCGCGGCGGCCTCGGGTGTGGGCGGGAGGGTGAGCAGGGGGACTCGCGGGGCGGGGGCCTCGTGGCGGCGGGTGAAGCGCGCGGAGGCTGGCCAGTGGTCGGGGGTGCGGCGTTGGGGGGATGCAGGCGTGTGGGTCACTGTCAGTGCTCACCTAGCCACAGGACGATGTCGCGCATGAGCATGGGGCCTTCGGGCTCGTTGAGGACCTCGTGACGGGCACCGTCAATGATCCTCAGGTGAATGTCGAGGCTGGGGTGGGCGTCGCAGGCGCGGGTGACGAAGAGTTCGGAGCCGGCGGGGTCGGTGAGCTGGTCGTCACTGCCGTGCATGATGAGCATGGGTATGCGCGCCATGGCGGCGTTATTGAGGGTTTGGTAGCCCTGGACGGTCATGGTCGCGCCGGTCAGGAGTGGTACAGAGCCCTTGTAGGTGAGGGGGTCGGCGTCGAAGGCTTCCTCGACAGCCGGGTCGCGTGAGAGGAGGCCCTCTCGTCGGGGTGCTGCAGGGGCTGCGGGGGCCATGCGCGCAGCAGGCAGCAGGGCTTTCGCGGCGGCGAGGGGCATGTGCGGCAGGGGGTAGAAGGCCGGGCCGGTGAGGACCACGCCGCGCAGCTGCGTGGGGTCAAGCAGGCTGGAGGCCGCGGTGATGAGGCCACCCATGGAGTGACCGAAGAGGAAGAGCTCGGGTGTGCGCGCATTGACGAGGGCGTCGCGGCGGTGTTCGACGTGGTCGAGGATGAGTTTGCCGACGTCCACGCAGGCGCGCTTGCCGGGGGAGGTGCCGTGTCCGGCGTGGTCGTAGAAGCAGGTGTCGTAGCCCGCGTCAACGAGGGCGTCAGCCAGGTGCATGAAGCGGCCGGAATGTTCGGCGTAGCCATGAGAAATAAGGACTGTGCCCAGGGGGCTGTCAGTGTCTGCGAGGCGCCAGCGGATCTCCATGAACTTATTCTACCTATGACAAAACGTTGGGTCCCCTGCCGACCGCAGTGATGATGCGGCGGGCAAGGGACCCAGCGTTTCAGCGTGTGTGCTCAGGTTGAGCAACCTCAGGCGAGCAGCTCCTGGATGCGGCCCACGCCCTCAATGAGGTCCTCGTCGGAGAGGGCATAGGACAGGCGCAGGAAGCCGGAGGGGCCGAAAGCCTCGCCGGGCACGACAGCAACCTCAACCTCGTCGAGGATCAGGTCGGCGAGCTCCGCGGAGGTGGTAGGCACCTTTCTGCGGATCTCACGGCCGAGGACGGCCTCGACGGAGGGGTAGGCGTAGAACGCGCCCTTGGGGACGGGCACCTCGAAGCCGTCAATCTGACGCAGCATGTCAATCATGGTGCGGCGGCGGCGGTCGAAGGCAGTGCGCATCTCAACAACGGCATCCATCGGCGAGGTGAGCGCCGCGAGGGCGGCCTTTTGCGCGACGTTGGAGACGTTGGAGGTCAGGTGGGATTGGAAGGAGGTGGCGGCCTTGATGATGTCACCCGGGCCGATCATCCACCCCACGCGCCAGCCGGTCATGGCGTAGGTCTTGGCCACGCCGTTGAGGACGATGGTCTGGTCGGCGAGCTCAGGGACGAGGCGCACGATGTGGGCGGGGGCGGCGTCCTCGTAAAGCAGGTGCTCGTAGATTTCGTCGGTGATCACCCAAATGCCGTGCTCAAGGGCCCACTGGCCGATGGCGATGACCTCGTCGGGCGTGTAGACCGCGCCGGTGGGGTTGGAGGGCGAGCAGTGCAGGAGGATCTTGGTGCGGTCGGTGCGCGCTTCCTCCAGCTGCTCAACGGTCACCTTGTAGTCGGCGTCCGCACCTGCGAAGACGGGCACGGTGACGCCGCCAGCCAGGGCGATGGCCTCGGGGTAGGTGGTCCAGTAGGGGGTGGGCAGGAGGACCTCGTCGCCCGGGTCGATGAGGGCGGCGAAGGCTTGGAAGACGGCCTGCTTGCCGCCGTTGGTGACGAGCACCTGGGCGGGGTCGATCTCGTAGCCTGAGTCGCGCAGGGTCTTAGCGGCGATGGCGTCGCGCAGCACTGGCAGGCCTGAGGCTGGCGTGTAGCGGTGCATGGCGGGGTCTTTGGCGGCGGCCACGGCGGCCTCGACAATGTGGGCGGGGGTTGCGAAGTCGGCACCTGCGCCAAAGCCGATGACGGGGCGGCCGGCGGCCTTGAGGGCCTTGGCCTTGGCGTCGACGGCCAGGGTGGCGGAGGGAGTGATGGCAGCAAAGCGTGCGGAGACGCGAGAACGAGGTGAGTGGTCACCTGTCTATGGTCGCATGGGGTGGCGGGGAGACCGGGCCCGTATTGCGGGAAGGGGTGAGGCTGGGGAGGTTTTGTGGCTGCGGGTAGGGTTTGGTGCTGCGGGTGCGGTTCAGCGCCGTGGGTAGGGTTTGGTGCTGCGGGTGCGGTTCAGCGCCGTTGGTAGGGTTTGGCGTTGTTGGTAGGGGGTATGCCATGTGCCGGTGGCGCTCATCCGTACCGATGATGCTGGCCCATACCGGTAGCGCCGGGGTGTGCCAATGCTGCGGGTGCGGTTCAGCGCCGTTGGTAGGGTTTGGCGTTGTTGGTAGGGGGTATGCCATGTACCGGTGGCGCTCATCCGTACCGATGGTGTTGGCCCATACCGGTAGCGCCGGGGTGTGCCGGTGCTGTTTGGCGAGGTGTCTGCCGTGCGGAGCTTGGGTGCACCGGTTGCTGCTTGGGGTGTTGTTGTGGGTACAGTTCGGCGCCGTGGGTAGGGTTTGGCGTTGTTGGTATGGAGTATGCCATGTACCGGTGGCGCTCATCCGTACCGATGGTGTTGGCCCATACCGGTAGCGCCGGGGTGTGCCATTACTTTCCGACGAGGCGCCCGCCGCAAGAGTTTCGGGGGCAGCGGAGTGTTTGGACAGTGATGTGTGTCCCTTAAATGGGGTCAGTTGGACATTCGGCCAGGGATTCCCCTAGACTCTATCGAGCTGGTTCAAGATGATTCTTGATCGAGCGTAGGGCAGTGGCGCAATTGGTAGCGCACCGGTCTCCAAAACCGGCGGTTGTGGGTTCGAGTCCCGCCTGCCCTGCCAGTCATATCTAAGCGAGTGTTCATTGTAGAGACGCTCACGACGACACGGAGGAATGCCATGACTGAGGCTCACGCTGGTGATGCACCCGTGCGCAAGGACCGCACGAAGGCTGCTCCGACCCGCACTCGCGCCGAAGCTGAGCATCCCATTGAGGAAACTCCGAATTTCTTCCGTCGTATTTGGCTGTTCCTGACCCAGATCGTTTCCGAGCTGAAGAAGGTCACCTACCCGACGTCGAAGGAAACCTGGACGTACTTCGTGGTCGTCATCGTTTTTGTGGCGGTCATCATGGCCTACACAGGACTTCTTGACTTCGCATTCGGTAAACTGAATGCATTGGTCTTCGGCTGAACGCCAAAAAGACACCGCCTACAGGACACTGTAGGCGGATTTTTTTCCATAATTTCACCCCATCTGTGGTGGGGAACGGGCGGCCACCGGCAGGGGGCTTGCACGGCTCGGGCTCGCGATTCTCACGCGCGAGCTGAACTAGGAGGGTAACTGTGAGCGAAGAGTTCATGGCTGAGGAAGCCGTTGAGGAGATGCTTGACTCTGTCGAGGAGGCGACCGAGGCTGAGGCGACCGAGGCTGAGGCTACCGAGGCTTCGGTTGACGAGGCTGTAGCTGAGGAAGCTGTCGCTGAAGAGACCGTCGTCCTCGAAGAGGCTGCGATGGATCCGGTGGAGAAGCTCCGTATGGACCTCATGCTCCAGCCGGGCGAATGGTACGTGCTGCACACCTACTCGGGCCACGAGCGTAAGGTCAAGGCCAACCTGGAGCAGCGTATTCAGACCCAGAACATGGAAGAGCAGATCTACCGTGTTGAGGTTCCTGACGAGTACGTCATGGATTTCCGTGGCTCGCAGAAGAAGCGCGTGCGTCGCGTGCGCATTCCTGGCTACGTCATTGTCTGCATGGAGTTCACTGAAGAGGCTTACCGTGTCGTGAAGGATACTCCGGCTGTGACGGGCTTCGTGGGCGACCAGCACAATCCTGTGCCGCTGACCATTGACGAGGTTGTCATGCTGCTGACCCCCAATGTCATGGAGGAAGCTGCTGTCGAGGCGAAGACGGGTCCTGCGCCTGTTCAGGAGATCGAGGTCAACTTCGAGGTGGGCGAGGTCGTCACCGTTATTGATGGCCCCTTCGAGGCGATGTCGGCTGTTATTTCAGAGATCATGCCTGAGACTCAGAAGCTGAAGGTGCTTGTTACCATCTTCGAGCGTGAGACTCCGCTGGAGCTTTCCTTCGATCAGGTGGAGAAGCTGGAGAAGTGATTCTCTGAGGAGAGCGTCGTATGTGATGCTCTTGTCGTGTGCTCTTGCCTGGGGTTTCTGCGTGTGAGCCTTCTGCTTGAGCCTGATACTGACTGAGGTTGTGCCCCCGGATGCGATCGCATTCGGGGGCATAGCTGTATTGAGTGTGCGCAGCTGTATGGAGGGAGCGCAGCTGTATTGAAGGGGCGTTGTGTGGAGTGGAGTTGTTGGGCCTTGCCTGTCGCGGGCTTGCGGCGGGCGGTAGGCGTGGTTGTGGTGCACTTGTTGCATGAGGTGACGCTTATACCCGTCACCTAAGGTCGCAACTGCTCCTTTGCGCAACAAGTGTCACGTAATTGCGGTGTCGTCGTCTTCTGGCGCCCTGCCTCTGCCTGTCGGGGAGGTATTTTCGGGGCCATTTGCCGACGCTGGGCGGACATTCTGCCCAGTAACGTGATGTCGCGCACCCGGACTTGGGGAGAGTGTGGGGTGCGCGGTAAGATGACCATTTGTGTATGGCACCAGTGTGCCTTGCGTGCTTTCGTTGTTTGACGAGGGCGACGCGGGCGGCTGGCTATGCATAGTGTGCTGCGGTATCCGCCGTGGCATGGAAGTAGAAGAAAGACCCGAATCACATGGCACCTAAGAAGAAGGTCACCGGCCTGATTAAGCTGCAGATCCCTGCAGGCGCAGCTACCCCTGCTCCGCCTGTTGGTCCCGCGCTTGGTCAGCACGGCGTGAACATTGTTGAGTTCACCAAGGCCTACAACGCTGCGACTGAAGCCCAGCGTGGCTCCATCATCCCCGTTGAGATCACGGTTTACGAAGACCGCTCCTTCACCTTCGTTCTCAAGACGCCTCCGGCTGCTGAGATGATCAAGAAGGCTGCTGGCCTGCAGAAGGCTTCGGCAACCCCCAACACTGTCAAGGTTGGCTCGATCACCCGCGCTCAGGCTCGTGAGATCGCTGAAGCCAAGATGGTTGACCTCAACGCAAATGACCTCGATGCGGCTGAGAAGATCATCGCTGGCACTGCCCGTTCTATGGGCATCACCGTCGAAGACTGATCTCGACCTCATCAACCCCCAAGTGGTAGGGCATGCGCTGCCCGGATTACCACGACTGCAAGGAGATAAGCAGAATGCCTAAGCGCTCTAAGAGCTACCGCGCCGCCGCGGAGAAGATCCACGCCGGCGAGATCTACGCTCCCCTGGCCGCCATGCGTCTGGCCAAGGAAACCACCGTCACCAAGTTTGACTCGACTGTTGAGGTCACCTTCCGTCTGGGCGTTGACCCTCGTAAGGCTGATCAGATGGTTCGTGGCACCGTCACCCTGCCGCACGGCACCGGCAAGACCGCTCGGGTCTTGGTCTTTGCCGTTGGCGAGCGCGCGCAGGAAGCCCTTGACGCCGGTGCTGACGAGGTCGGCGGCGACGAGCTGATCGAGAAGGTGGCCGCTGGCTACACCGACTTCGATGTTGCTGTTGCTACCCCCGACCTCATGGGCAAGGTCGGCCGCCTGGGCCGCGTCCTCGGTCCCCGTGGCCTCATGCCTAACCCCAAGACCGGCACCGTGACCATGGATACCGCTAAGGCTGTCCGTGAGATCAAGGGTGGTCGTATCGAGTTCCGCGTCGACAAGCATGCCAACCTGGCATTCATTGTTGGCAAGGCTTCCTTCACTTCTGAGCAGCTCACCGAGAACTACGCTGCTGTTCTCGAAGAGGTTCTGCGTCTGAAGCCGACCGCCGCTAAGGGTCGTTACATCATCAAGGGCACCGTGGCTACCACCATGGGTCCGGGTATCCCTGTGGATGTTACGAAGACTCGTAACCTCACCTCTGAGGATGCTTCCTGATTTCAGGTTGCCCTATAGGGTGTTGAAGGCGCCGCTCCCCTGCGTGGGAGCGGCGCCTTCTTGATTGATGGAATATTGGTGGCTGTGGGGGAGGGGATGCTGAGCTGTGTTGAAGGATCACCACAGGAAATTCAATAGTTAGACAGAATGGTACAATCTACCGATTGTGTAGAAAGTCATATCGGGATATTGAGGATCGATCATTGCGGATTTGTCAGCATTTTTCCAGGCTATTCAGCTTTATCTGATTGCGCACCTAAAGGGCCCTGGGAAAAAAGTGAACTTCACCACTTGTTTTAGATATTGCTGGTCAATAAGATGACGCTATTCCATCAGCATCAGATGAGCAGGACCGTGTGCTTGGCGCATGCGTTGACAACGAACCCTGCCTAGATTTCAAGTAGGAAGGGGAAGAGTGAGTCCTGTCAAAAGGCGCTCATCATTTGCCTTCCTTATCGCAGCCGTCAGTGCCGCCGTCCTGACACTCAATACTGTTCAGGCACAAGGCCTCACGGGCACCACTGATGATTCTTCCACCACTGATGCAGAACACGCCGTCGCGACAGAATCAGTAGCCCATCCTGACCGCGAGCAGTCCAGCGAAATGCCGCATTCGAATCTTCCCCAACCTCACACCTCTGAGACTGCGGATAATGGTGCGGAAGATCCTCAATCCGATCCTGAGAGGAAAGAATCGGATCCCACGTTAGAGACGGATAAAGAGGGTATTGCTCCGTCCGACCCTGAGGGTATTTCACCTCAGCCAGCACCAATGCGCACCGCTCTGCGCGCAGCAACCAATAATGCTCCGACATCGGCAGATGCCAACGATCCCTCAATCCCCGAGGCACTCTTCGCCAATAATGGCTCTGGCCGTTTCAAGGACCTCATTCAGTGGATGCAGTGGGCGAATCGCGATGATTACGACGCACAAGGTGCCCCCCGCTTCCCGGGGATCCCTCAGAACGATATTCGCAACCACATTGATCCTCGGACCATCGTTCTTGATCCCGGATATGCAGGCGATGCCTCCCACGCTGCCCGTACCCCTGTAACCTCTCAGACTCGGCATAACCGTAAGGACGTCGGTCAGGACTATCGAGTGGTGACAAGCTGTGTGGTCCGCAACCTCAGCCACGCCGCCACGAGTTCAGCAATATCCGTTCGGAAGACCGCGCCCCTTGTCGCATCAGTCCCAGGTGCATGGCATCGTGACTTTCTCGATAACCTCTACAGCGTTGGCGGTTTCAACGCGGCCAATCAGCTCGTCATTGGCTTGGCAAACGTCTCCCCCAACCAAGTGGGCTGGCGACCCGGCGATGGCTCAACCCCAAGTTTCGATCTGTCCTGTACAGCAGCAGTGTGGAGCAAGACCGGTCAGAATCGTTACGGCAATCCCCGCTCCTTCCCCATCGACGGGCTTGTCTTTGCTGATGCTGAGACTGCGAGCAACGGTATTATGCGTAGCGGCGCCTCCGTCTCTGAACGAGTCCAGGTGACCACTGCCGCTGATGTGCAGTGGCGCGTCCTCGATCAATTTAGGAGCCCCTTCTGCGTTCCGCAGGCGGGGCAGATGCCAGTCTTGCCCTCGCCAAACAATCGGGAGGGCGCGACCTCGTCCTTTGGTATCTTGACCGCCTCCTCGCAGACGAGTCAGAAGACCCTTGTCATCCAACCCAATGGCCCCGAATGCTTCGACCCGGCGAACCGAGCCTCTGACGTGACCAACCCCGGTGCTGTCCTCTTCGCAGAGGGCGTCACGAGCGCGAATGTGCTGCTGCACGGCACCGGCGCTCAGGCGGTAGCGGTCGGCGTCATGGTGCCCTCCGACTTCGGTGATGCGCCGGCCTCGTATGGCAATCCGGTTGCCTTCTACCGCCCCGACTGGGGTACCCATACGCTCGTCGAGGGAACCAACGACCTGGTTTACGGCATCCAGAGCGCCCCCGAAAGGCAACCCGCGACATTCCGCCTCGGCGCTGACACGAGCAACGACAACGCTGAGAAGCACAGCGTCGGAGCGGATGCCGACAGTGGTGACGACGCTTTGAGCGCCAATGATCTTCAACTTGTCGCCCTTCCTGGTCTTAACCTCTCTCGCACTGTCTCCTGCGGCGGCAATGGGATCGTCGCTGGCTGGATTGACTGGGACGTGAACGGCACGTTCGAGGACGCAGAAAAGAGCAATCAAGTCCGCTGCACCAATGGTTCAGCGACGCTGACGTGGGCCGTGCCCAGGAACGTCAAGCGCGCTGTGCGCAACGAGGTTGACACGCCCAATAGCGTTTCCTACCTTCGTTTGCGAACCGCTGATAGCCAAGATGCCTTCCTTCCCGGTGACGGGGCGCTTTCCCCCATTGACCCCACGGCAAGCGGCGAGGTTGAAGACTACGCAGTCGAAATCTTCGCTCCTATGCTGAAAACCGTGGTCGAGGTTGTTGATCCGCATCATTACGCTGATCGCCTTGAGTCGCCGAGTTCTTGGACTGTGAGAGCCATCCCTGTTGGTCAGCATCAGCCGGTCCACCGCCTGTCAGGCTCTGGCGGATTTGACTGGACTCACGCGCAATTCCTGATGTACGCCCTGTCCTCGAATGGACCGGGCAACCGTCCGGTTCCCGGATACACCACCGAAGGATGGCGCTGCAGCGTTCGACTCGATTCGCGCTATCCCCAGGGCGTCACGCCGAGCTTCGAGCTCAACCGAAAGTCCTCGCGTCTGTGGATGAAAGCTCCAGACAGGATGATCTGCACCATCCAGTACACGCCGACTCCTGCGGTACTGAAGTGGTCGAAGATTTCCGCCGACGGAACAGCCCTTGCTGGTTCGCAATGGTCCCTACAACGGCCGAACAATGCCCAGGCCGTCACCATCACGGATTGTCGCGATCAAACATGTTCCAACCAGAACGTTGACTTTGTTGATCGTGACCCGCGCCCAGGGTATTTCGACATTGGGAACTTGGCCTGGGGCAGGTATGTACTTACTGAGAGTAGAGCTCCTGCGGGGTATCAACTCCGTACGCAGGAAGAGAGCGTCACTTTCAGTGGACAAGTCCTTGAAAGGGACTTTGGAGGAATCGTCAATGAGCTGCGTGAGCCCGTGGCTATTCCTCTCACTGGAGGCACTGCCTCCGTCCTCTATGTGGCCGGTGGCCTCATGGTCACTCTACTGTCCGTGGCTGGTGGTGCAGCCGTGGGACGCTGGGGCCGCCATGCCGGATAGATCACCGATCTTCACGACACGTGACTACTGAATCCACAACCCATCACACTGGCGAGGGAAACTCCCTCCCGAAAAATAAGGAGAAAAATTATGAGCAGGAACGGAGGCTTCTCTGTGAAGCGCACCGTTTGCACTGCAGCTGCGGTTGCTCTGGCCGCTTCCGGCCTCATTGCAGGCGCTGCCCATGCTGACCAGGGACCGCTCGTAGGGCCGGAATATGGCAATGTTCAGGCAAATGCTCAGGCCTCACTGACCATCCATAAGTTCGAGACAGGCTCTCTCGGTGGAACACCGAGCGCAGCGAGTGATGCCGGAGTCACCGGCTCTGCCGTGAATAACGTCCCCTTCGTCATGTATCGCATCAATGCTGACCTGACCACGAAGGAAGGCTGGGACCTCATCTCCGGTCTTAATGTTCCTGCAACTGCTTGTGGTGCTGATGGTGCAGCAAACTTCGCAGCTTTCGGTTCTACTGTGACTCAGAAGGATGCTGAGAAGTACGAAGGCACTACCACTGCCGGTACCGTGACCATTGAGGCACCGGTTGGCGCCTACCTTGTCTGTGAAAAGAACGCGCCGGATGCGACGAACGCTAACGGCACAAAGGTTGATATTGTGGCGAAGGCGGCGCCGTTTGTTGTCACCCTTCCTCGCCCTGATGCCGCTACTAAGAAGTGGATCTATAAGGTCCACTCTTACCCCAAGAACACGGTTATTGAAGCTCCCTCTAAGAGCGGCCAGGTTCAGGCAAAGGGTATCCAGACTGCTGACGGCTTCCAGTACACCATCACCGCGAAGGTTCCTAGCCTGCTGGACAATCAGCATTTCAAGTATTTCTCCATCCTCGACCAGATGCCTACCGAACTAGGCAAGGCCAAGGTCGCGAGTGTCACGGTCGACAACGAGACCTTTGATCTCAATGAGGAATACACCGTGGACTACACGGAGGATAGGGATTTTCTCGCAGTGAACTTCACCTCCAAGGGAATTTCGGATCTGCGAGCCAAGGCGAACAAGAACATCGTTGTCACGCTCACTGCTACTGTCGAGACCCTGCCTCAGGCCAAGATTGAGAATGTCGCCTACGTTGCAGTTGATACTACGAACGTTGCTCCAGGAGTCAACCCTGCAACGCCTGCGACTTCCAATGGCCCTGGTCAAGCACCTTCTTTGAAGGAGCAAAATGTTCCCGCCCTCAAGGTCTCGAACAAGACCGGCTCCACCTGGGGCGATCTCAAGATCAAGAAGTACGACGCGGGCAATGTTGACTCGGGCCTCGATGGTGCTGAGTTCAAGGTCTACTGGGCCAACGACCAGGTGAACTGTACCGACACTGCCCACGACGGAAACGCCATCTCTGTTAATGGCAAGGCAACCTTCACCACGGAAAACGGTGGAGACTTAACAATTGCGGGTCTCTTCCTTGACAGCAACGATGCGGTGGGTACCGGCGAAACCACCCCGAAGAACAAGGCCTGCTACGTTGTGGAGGAAACGAAGGCTCCCGCAGGTTTCGTCCTGCCTACCGACGGCACTCAGAAGAAGGCCGTCTGGGTGAATATTGGCACCTCGCCTACCGCTGACTGGAGCCTCTCCAACACCAAGGTCACTGTCCCTGCGCTGCCCCTGACCGGTGCCTCCGGCCGCGTGCTGCTCATGGTCGGCGGCCTGGCCCTCGTGCTCGGCTCCATGGGCTTCGTCATGGTGCTCCGCAAGCGCAACGCTGAGGCCTGAGACGTCCCACATCAGTACATAGCCCGCGCTGACCTCTGCTCGAGCGGGCTATGACCAAGGGTGGAGCCGCAGCCCCCTGCGGCTCCACCCTTCACACTGCCCACACCAGCCCACGGCCACCCGGCCATCAGCCCACCCGGCTACCCACCAGCCCACCCGGCCATCCAACGGCCACCCGGCCACCCCACGGAAGGAGGGACCATGCGCGACGGCCTCGTCCTACCAGGCGCTCAGCACCGCAGACCACGCTGGAAACTCAACCGCATCTCCCTCATCCCCGCATTCATGGCGATCGTCGGAGTGGGCATGTTCCTCTACCCCGACGCCGCCGCCTGGGTCACGCAATACAACCAATCTCAGATCATCGCCGTCTACGAAGAACAGGTCAATAACGCCGAACCCGAAGCCTCCGAGCAACTCCGCCAAGCCCGGCTCTACAACGACGCCCTCAGCGCTGGCGCCGTCCTCGATGCGAACGCCAACAAGCCCCGCGGCACGGGAACCTCGGTCAACGAACTGCTGGACTACAACCACCAGCTCAAAGCCTCGCCGACGGGCCTCATGGCCCGCATCCGCATCCCCAAAATCCACCTCGACCTGCCGATCTACCACGGCACCTCGGAGCACACCCTACTCAGCGGCGCCGGACACCTCGAAGGTACCTCCCTGCCCGTGGGCGGCCTCGGCACCCGCACCGTCATCACCGCCCACCGCGGCCTCGCCGAAGCAGAGATGTTCACCAACCTCGACAAAATCGGCAAGGGCGACACCTTCACCCTCGAGGTCTTCGGCGAAGTCCTCACCTACCGGGTAACCACCACCGAAGTTATCGAACCCGAAAAAACCGAAGCCATTCGCGCCCAGCAAGGCCAAGACCTCGCCACCCTCATCACCTGCACGCCTCTGGGGATCAACAGCCACCGCATCCTCGTCACCGGAGAGCGCGTCATCCCCACACCCGTGCGCGAACTCGAACAGAAAGGCTCCCCACCCGACGTGCCCTTCTTCCCCTGGTGGGCGGTGTTCTTCCTCCTGAGCCTGTGCGTCGTCATCCTCTACCTCTGGTGGGCCGGGCGCCCCGTCGGACGCAGGAAAGCAGCAAAGAATGCGGCCGCCCGGGCAGGCGAGAAGAAACGTAAGGGCGCCACGGGAGCGAATACCAGCCGCACGCGGCAGACAAGAAACCGGGCCTAAAGCGCGCCGTTGCGGACGCCGATAGGTGCTGCGCGGGGGCCTCGTCAAACCGAGCTGGCCGCCAGGCTGGCCCGCCCAGCGAGCGCCGAGCCCACCGAGTGCACCCGCCCACCGGCCGCACCCGCACAGCGAGCCTGCTCGCCCAAAGCCGCCCGGCACAGCGGGCCACCCCGCCCAGACCCGGCCTGTGAAGCTCCTACTGAACCGGGCTCTTGCCCAGCCTCTGCACATCCGGCGAAGAAGCCACGTATTCCTTCACGCGATCCTCCGCCCACGCCTGGCATAACTCCTTCATCGCGTCGGTATTGAGCAGGAGAATCGACTGCCCATCATCGGAGGTCCCCGCGCCCGCGATCGGTGCCGTGAAGAACACTATGCCATCGCGCCGCAGGCCGCGCGATTCCAACGCCAGTGCCGCCATGGAATCGAAGGAAAGTCCCTCATCCACGGCCGAATGCTGAAGCAACGCCTGCAACATCTCGTTCATCGCCAGGGGATTTTGCAGGGTTTGCTTGTCAAACATCGTCGTCAGGATCGCCTGAATCCACGCCTGTTGGCGTCGCACGCGATCCAGGTCTCCGTTGGGTAGCGAGTAGCGTTCGCGCACGAAAGCCAGTGCCGACTGCCCGTCCAAATGTTTCGGGCCATCCACGGTCTGAACCGTCACCCCACCCAACTGGTCCGTCATCTGCGCAAAGCTTTCAAAGTCGACGATGGCGAAATGATCAATGGGGGAGCCCACCACGGCCTCGACCGTGTCGATCGCCAGTTCTGCCCCTCCCAGGGAGTACGCAGAGTTGATCTTGCCTTCTCCGTGGCCGGGAATTGCCACCCACAGGTCGCGCGGCAGGGACATGACCGACAGGCGTTTGCGGTCGCCGCTGAGCTGAAGGACCATCATGACGTCGGAGCGTTGCGCTCCGGCATGCCAGTCACTCGGGTCCCCGCCTGAAGAGCGTGAGTCCGAGCCGAGAACCAGGAAATTCACGGCCGGATGGGTGGCGGCGGGTCGTGCCGACTGTGGGGCGGGGGAGGGGCCGGCCTCGACAGCGATGGGGATGTGGCGGATTTGCGCGTTAATGGAGTGGCGCAGGTAAGCGAATGCGCCGCCCACAATGAGGAAGAAGGTCAGGACGAGGATGAGCAGGGCGAGAAAAAGCGAACGCCGTCGGGTGGTGTGTGTTGGTGAGGGGCCTGCGGTCATGCGTTCAGTATGCACCCGCGTAGCCTGCCGATTGACGTGAAGGACGAGGGCGTGGCGCGATGCACAGTTGCGCTGCTTGAGTCCAGTGGGTCGGGCCTGTTAGCCTTATCGGGCCAGAGACCGTCGGAATCCACTGCTGTGGATCGAAGAGCGAAAGCAACCGACGCAGGTGAGTGACTATCGACGGATGAGAATCCGGGGTAGAGGGAATCTTCGGAGCCCAGCACGATCCTGCGTGCTGGGCTTTTTCGTTATTGTCCGGCGGCACACACATTGGAAGGAGGACCATGGCGAGGTCTGACAAGGTGGCTGCTGTCGCCGAGCTCGTGGAACGTTTCCGCGCAGCCGACGCAGTGCTGCTCACTGAGTACCGCGGCCTGACTGTTAAGCAGCTCAAGGAGTTGCGTCGCAGCCTGGGCGACAACGCGAACTACGCCGTGGTGAAGAACACGCTTGCTGCACTGGCGGCTAAGGAGGTCGGCCTCGACTTCCTCGCTGAGGATCTCACCGGTCCTACCGCTATTGCTTTTGTCTCCGGTGAGCCCGTTGAGGCTGCCAAGGCGCTGCGTGATTTTGCCAAGGAAAACCCTGCGCTGGTGCTGAAGTCCGGCGCCATGGACGGCGTGCAGCTGTCCGCTGAGGGTGTCAAGAAGCTTGCCGATCTCGAGTCCCGCGAGGTCCTGCTGGCCAAGGCCGCAGGTGCTCTCAAGGCCAAGGTCGCACAGGCGGCGTACGTTTTCAACGCGCTTCCGTCCAAGACGGTGCGCACCATCGATGCTCTGCGCGACAAGCAGGAGCAGGCGGCCTGACGCGACAGGCCCGGTCAGGCTCCGGCCTGACGGAACTCAACCCAATCTGCTCGCGTAGCAGGCCAAATAGGAAAGGATGCCAACCATGGCTAAGCTCTCCGCTGAAGAGCTCATCGAAGCTTTCAAGGAAATGACCCTCATCGAGCTCTCCGAGTTCGTCAAGCAGTTCGAAGAGGTCTTCGACGTGACCGCCGCTGCTCCCGCTGCTGTGGCCGTTGCTGCTGCTCCCGCCGCAGGCGAGGCTGCCGCCGCTGAAGAGAAGTCCGAGTTCGAGGTTGTCCTCGAGTCCGCTGGCGACAAGAAGATCGCTGTTGTCAAGGTCGTCAAGAACCTGACCGGCCTGGGCCTGAAGGAAGCTAAGGACCTCGTCGACGGCGCTCCCTCCACCATCTTCGAGAACGCCAAGAAGGAAGACGCCGAGAAGGCTAAGGCTGAGATCGAAGAGGCTGGCGGCTCCGTCACCCTCAAGTGATTTCACCATCACTGAGTCTTTCGTGAGCACTGAGTGCTCTGTGAGTGCCCATTGCTCTGTGAGGCCCGCGCGTTTTACGCGCGGGCCTCACGCTTTATGCGTCTCATCCCCGGATGAGCATCGCACTTTCCCAGGCAGCGTTGCTGCCTGCCCAGGTTTTTACGCACTGCGTTGCTGCCTGCCCAGGTTTTTACGCACTGCGTTGCAGTTTGCACACCGCATAGCCCCCAGAAACTGCAACAACCCTCCCATTGGTGGTGTGATGCCGCAGGTGCGTCTCATCCCCGGATGGGCATCGCACTTTCCCAGGCTGCGTTGCTGCCTGCCCAGGCTTTTACACACTGCGTTGCTGCCTGCCCAGATTTTTACGCACTGCGTTGCAGTTTGCACACCGCATAGCCCCCAGAAACTGCAACAACCCTCCCATTGGTGGTGTGATGTTGCGGCTGCGGCGGAGCCAGCACCTCGTCTGTCAACCAGTATTTAAGCTCTGTTACACTCATTCCTGTGACACGGGGTGCCACGCCACACAGAAGAGGCGTGCGCTGAGAAAACACCCGTTGAACCTGCTTCAGATAATGCTGACGAAGGGATGTCCTTATGGTGACATTGGTTCCTGCCCGCCAAATTTCCGCCGAAATCCGTGAAAAATCGCCGCTGGTCGGCTGTATCACCAACTCGGTTGTCACAAACTACACCGCTAACCTCTTGCTCGCAGTCGGCGCCGCTCCCGCTATGGTCGACATTGTTGGTGAGGCCGGGCTTTTCGCCGGGGTCGCCAACGCCACCCTCATTAACCTCGGCACCCCCACGCCAGAGCAGCGTCAGGCCGCCCTCGAAGCAGCCCCCTCAGCTCACGAGGCCGGCCGCACCTGGGTTCTTGATCCGGTCGCTGTCGGCCTCCTGCCGGTGCGCACCGCCCTGGCGAAGGAACTCCTCGCACACTGGCCGACCGTCATTCGGGGCAATGCGTCGGAGATTATTGCCCTCGCTGGTGAGGGCGCAGGTGGCCGGGGTGTTGACTCTGCCGACTCGGTGGATGCGGCGATCCTCGCAGCTCAGGCCCTCTCTGACGCCTACGGGTCGATCGTTGCCATCTCCGGCGAGGTTGACGCCATCGTCCAAGGTGACACGCTCGTGCGGGTAGCCGGTGGCTCAGCCCTGCTGACCAAGGTGACGGGGGGCAGGTTGCGCCCTCGGCGCACTTATTGGCGCTGCAGCCTCCACGGCCGCCGACCCCCTCTCTGGCGTGGTTGCCGCCCACGTCATGTACGCTGCGGCCTCGGAAAACGCTGCTGCTCGCTGCACAGGTCCGGGCACTTTTGGCGTGTACTTCCTTGACGAGCTCGCTGCTGTGAGCGACGCCGATCTTGACGCTGTGTCCGTCACCGTTGAACAGATCAGCGCTGGTGAAGCTACCCCCACGGGAGCGGCCCAGTGAACGCCCTCGCCCTCTACCTTGTGACCGATCACGATCTGTGCGAAGGGGCGGGCCGCAGCATCCTCGACACCGTCATCGCTGCCGTTGACGGGGGAGTGACCTGCGTACAACTGCGTGAGAAGGACAATCAGGCTAAGGATTTCCTTGACCTGACGATGCAGGTCTGCCAGGCCGTCGGAGCCAAGGTCCCGGTCATTATTAATGACCGCGTCGACGTCTTCCTCGCTGCCCGCGCCCAGGGAGCGGCGGTCGCTGGCGTGCATGTCGGCCAAAGTGACCTGGCCGCAGGCCTCGTCCGTCAGATGATCGGCGCCGACGCGATCCTTGGCTTGTCGGCCTCCACCCCGGAGGAGATTCGCCTCGCTGAGGAGTCCGGCGTCGTCGATTACATCGGGATTGCGACGGTGCGCGCTACCGCTACGAAGGAAGATGCCCCGAGGCTTTCGGGGTTGAGGGCGTGAGCGAGCGCGCCGCGATGAGCAGCCTGCCAGCCGTTGCTATCGGTGGGATTGGCGAGGCCGACATGGCGCCCTTGGGTCAGTCGCATATTGATGGTGCTGCCGTGGTGTCGGCGATCTGCTGCGCGCCGGATGCGGAGGCGGCCTCGCGCACGCTGCTGGAGCAGTGGCAGCGTGGCCGCGCGTTGAAGAACCACTCTGACCGCTCTCAGGAGGACGCCCAATGAGTATCCCCCGCGTATTGTCTATTGCTGGCTCTGACCCGTCGGGCGGGGCGGGCATCCAAGCTGACCTGAAAGCTATGAGTGCCTGCGGCGCTTATGCCATGACGGTCATTACGGCCCTGACCGCCCAGTCGACGAAGGGCGTGATGGGTGTGCATGCCGTGCCAGTAGATTTTGTGCGCGCTCAGCTCGACACTTTGCTTGATGACATCACGCCGGATGCGACGAAGGTGGGGATGCTCGCCAGTCGTGACCTGGCTCAGGCAGTGGGGGAGTACCTGCCGCGCCTGACCAATGTGGTCCTTGATCCGGTGATGGTGGCAACCTCGGGGGATCCACTGCTGGCTCCTGATGCCATCGAGGCCGTGCGTGAACTGTGCACACAGGTAGACCTCATCACGCCGAATATGGCCGAGGCTGCCGTGCTCCTTGACTGCGCGGTGGCCACTACTCCTGATGATCTGTGCGACCAGGATCAGGCTCTGCTGGATCTGGGAGTGCGGCGGGTGATTGTCAAGGGCGGGCACCTTGATGATGTTGCGACGGACGTGTATGCCGACGCCGATGGCATCAGCCTTATCACCTCGGCGCGCGTGGCGACCTGCAATACGCACGGCACGGGGTGCAGTCTTTCGAGCGCGATCGCCGCCCTGCGTCCGGCCTCTCCCTCGTGGTACGAGGCCGTCGCCCGCGCCAAGCGCTACCTGACGGGCGCGATTGGGGCGGTGGACAGCCTCGATCTTGGACACGGACACGGGCCTGTCCAGCACTTCTACGAACTGTGGTCGGCCGCTCAGAACGCCGAGGCCACCACCCTGGCTTTCCCTGAGATCGCACCGCGCACCTTCCGCTGACCTTCCTTCCTTCTTGATCCTTTGAAAGGGGCCTCCCATGACTTTCACCGATGAACTCTGGGATAACACCACCGACGTGTACCAGGCGATCACTGAACATCCTTTCGTCACCGGGCTTGGCGACGGTAGCCTGCCTCGTGAGACTTTCACTTACTACATGGCCCAGGATGGCCTGTATTTGGGCGAGTATGCGCGGGTCCTGGCAGGCTTGGCCACTCGCTGCGATAACCCTGATGACCTGCTGTTTTGGGTGGAGTCGGCGCGTACGGCCATTGTGGTGGAGCGCCAGCTGCACGCCTCGCATGTGGACCTTGAGGCGAAGACTCCGATGAGCCCCACCTGCCGCGCCTACACCTCTTTCCTGCTGGGTTGCCTTGAGTCTGGCTCCTATGGTGTGGCTACTGCCGCCGTGCTGCCGTGTTTTTGGATCTACCAGGAGGTCGGCCAGCACCTGTTGGCCAGCGCCGGTGACCTGGAGGGCCACAACTACGGGGATTGGATTGGCATGTACGCCGACGAGGAGTTCGCCCAGTCCGTGCGTCACGCCCGTGACATTGTCGACCGCCTGGGTGAGCGCGCCTCGGCTGAGGAGCGTGCCCGCATGCACGAGGCCTACGCGACGGCCTCGCGCTATGAGTGGATGTTCTGGGATGCGGCCTGGCGTAAGGAGGGTTGGCCGGTCTGAGAGGCGTCATCTGCTCAGCGCTTTTCGGTTTCCTATTTCTGAGCTGTGATGGCATAGGTGGGGTCTGCACGCGGTGGCGTGCGGGCCCCATCTGCTTTTACACACCGCGTTGCTGCCTGCCCTGCTTTTACACACTGCGTTGTAGTTTGCACACCGTATAGCCCCAGAAACTGCAACGCCCCTCCCATGGGCGGGTTGGGGAGCGAGGGCGGGTTGGGGGCGCGGCTGGCGGCGAGGGCGGGTGCTTTGAGTGGGCGGTTTGACTGGGGCGGTGGCCCCATCTGCTTTCCACACTGCGTTACTGCCTGCCCTGCTTTTACACACTGCGTTGCTGCCTGCCCTGCTTTTACACACTGCGTTGTAGTTTGCACACCGCATAGCCCCCAGAAACTGCAACGCCCCTCCCATAAGCTGTGGTCCTGGGTCTTTGCCTTCGGTCTGACGAGGCTCCTGCGGCGGCCCAAGAGTGAATCTGAGCACACCGCCCCAGACTCCCTACAATCCGCGCGGCGGCTTGCCTATGATGAATAGTTGCGCCTCAGTGTGCCCGAGGTGACCTGTACCCATTTTGCCGTAAACAGCGCCGAGCAAATATAGGTACCCGTCAGTTAGGGGCCGTAGGCGTGTCCGCGCTGAAAAGTTTTCGCAGGGAAGGACCCCTTTTGGCTGCCAGTACTACTGCCAACCAGTCCCACACCCGCATTTCTTTCGCTAAGCTTTCTGAGCCTTTGCAGGCGCCGAACCTGCTGGGCTTGCAGATGGAAAGCTTCGATTGGCTGCTGGGTAACGACGCGTGGAAGGCGCGAGTTGAAGCCGCAAAGGCTGATGGTCGCGTTGACGTGCCCGACATTTCGGGCTTGGAAGAAATCTTTGCCGAGATCTCCCCGATTAAGGACCTCGCAGAGACCATGGAACTGTCGTTCCGTGATTACCGCCTTGAAAAGCCCAAGTACACGGTGGACGAAGCGAAGGTGAAGGATTACACCTATTCGGCCCCAATGTACGTCACCGCCGAGTTCATGAACTACGACACCGGCGAAATTAAGTCGCAGACCGTCTTCATGGGTGACTTCCCCCTGATGACCCCTCGCGGCACCTTCATTATTAACGGCACCGAGCGCGTGGTTGTGTCCCAGCTCGTCCGTTCCCCCGGCGTTTACTTCGAACGCGCCTCGGACCGCACCTCGGATAAGGACACTTTCGGTGCCCGTATTATCCCCAGCCGCGGCGCCTGGCTTGAGTTCGAGATCGACAAGCGCGACTCTGTGGGCGTACGTATTGACCGCAAGCGTAAGCAGTCCGTCACCCACTTCCTCAAGGCCATCGGCATGACCGAGGGCGAAATCCGCGCCGAGTTCGCGGACTACCCCGTCCTGCTGGAAACCCTGGAGAAGGATACCGTCGACACCCAGGAAGCCGCTCTGCAGGACGTGTACCGCAAGCTGCGCCCGGGTGAACCCGCCAACGTTGAAGCCGCCCAAGTGCTGCTCAACAACTTCTACTTTGATTCCAAGCGCTACGACCTGGCAAAGGTTGGCCGCTACAAGATCAACAAGAAGCTGGGTATTGAAGCCGACCCCAAGGCCTCGGTCCTGTCCCTGGAAGATATCGTCGCCACCATCAAGTACCTGCTGGCACTGCACAAGGGTGACAAGACCTTCGCTGGCGTCCGCAATGGAGAGCCCGTGCAGGTCCGCGTCGAAACCGACGACATTGACCACTTCGGCAACCGTCGTATCCGCGCTGTGGGTGAGCTTATCCAAGCTCAGGTCCGTACCGGCCTGTCCCGTATGGAGCGCACCGTCCGTGAACGCATGACCACGCAGGACGCTGACGCCATCACGCCCCAGTCGCTGATCAACATCCGTCCCGTTGTGGCCGCGATCAAGGAGTTCTTCGGCACCTCGCAGCTGTCGCAGTTCATGGACCAGAACAACCCCCTGGCTGGCCTGACGCACAAGCGTCGCCTGTCGGCCTTGGGTCCCGGTGGTCTGTCCCGTGATCGCGCCGGCATGGAAGTGCGTGACGTTCACCCCTCGCACTACGGCCGTATGTGCCCGATTGAAACCCCTGAAGGTCCCAACATTGGTCTGATTGGTTCGCTCGCAACCTTCGCACGCATCAACCCCTTTGGTTTCATCGAGACTCCCTACCGTGTGGTGCGCGACGGCAAGGTGACTAACGAGGTTGCTTACCTGACCGCCGACGACGAATTCACTCACTACATCGCTCAGGCTTCTTCGCCGGTGAACCCTGATGGTTCCTTCGCTGAAGAGTTCGTTCTGTGCCGTGTGGCCGGTGAGGATCCCTCGCTGATTGCTCGCGACCGCGTGGATTACATGGACGTCTCTGCACGTCAGATGGTGTCTGTCGCGACCGCCTTCATTCCCTTCCTTGAGCACGACGACGCGAACCGAGCCCTTATGGGCGCGAACATGCAGCGTCAGGCCGTGCCGCTGCTCACTACCGAGGCGCCCCTCGTTGGTACCGGTATGGAACGCCGCGCCGCCACCGACTCCGGTGAAATGGTTCTCGCCTCCCGTTCCGGCGTGGTCACCGAGGTTTCCGCTGACCTCATTGTTGTCACCACCGACGAGGGAGGCCGCGACTCCTACCGCCTGGAGAAGTTCGAACGCTCCAACCCCGGTAACTGCACCAACCAGCGTGTCATCGTTGACGAGGGCGACCGCGTGGAAGCAGGTGACGTCCTCGCTGACGGCCCCGCCACCGACAATGGTGAAGTGGCTCTGGGTAAGAACCTCCTCGTGGCCTACATGTCCTGGGAAGGCCTGAACTTCGAGGACGCCATCATCCTGTCGCGCCGCGTTGTGGAAGAGGACATCCTCACCTCCATCCACATCGAGGAGTACGAGGTTGACGCCCGCGAAACCAAGCTCGGTGAAGAAGAGATTACCCGCGACATCCCCAATGTCTCGGAAGAATCCCTCGCTGACCTGGACGAGCGCGGCATCATCCGTATTGGCGCCGAGGTCACCGCCGGTGACATCCTCGTCGGTAAGGTCACCCCCAAGGGCGAGACTGAACTCACCTCCGAAGAGCGTCTTCTGCGCGCCATCTTCGGTGAGAAGGCACGCGAGGTGCGCGACACCTCCCTGCGTGTCCCTCACGGTCAAGAGGGCATCGTCATCGGCGTGCGCGAGTTCAACGATGACGAGGACGACCTGACCCCCGGCGTGCGCCAGACCGTGCGCGTGTACGTGGCCCAGCGCCGCAAGATCACCATCGGTGACAAGATGGCTGGTCGCCACGGTAATAAGGGTGTTGTTTCTAAGATTCTGCCCGTGGAGGATATGCCCTTCCTCGCTGATGGCACCCCGGTTGACATTATCCTCAACCCTCTGGGTGTCCCCGGCCGTATGAACGTCGGCCAGGTGCTCGAATACCACCTTGGTTGGCTAGCCAGCCAGGGGTGGGACGCCACTGCCGCTGTTGAGGCTGGCGAAGAGTGGACTCGTTTCTTGCCCGAAAACGGTGTGAAGGCAGAGCCTCGTTCGCTGGTTGCTACCCCCGTTTTTGACGGTCTTGAGGCCGACGAACTCGCAGGTCTGCTGCGCTCGGTCAACCCCACCCGCGACGGTGAGCACCTCACCAACGACGAGGGGAAGGCCATCCTCTTCGACGGGCGTTCCGGTGAACCCTTCCCGTACCCCATTGCTGTGGGCTACGCCTACATGCTCAAGCTGCACCACCTTGTTGATGACAAGATTCATGCACGCTCCACAGGCCCGTACTCCATGATTACGCAGCAGCCCCTGGGTGGTAAGGCCCAGTTCGGTGGCCAGCGTTTCGGTGAAATGGAAGTGTGGGCCCTGGAGGCTTATGGTGCTGCCTACGCCCTTCAGGAGCTGCTGACCATCAAGTCCGATGACACCACCGGTCGTGTCAAGGTCTACGAGGCCATCGTTAAGGGCGAGGATATTCCCGAGCCCGGTATTCCCGAGTCCTTCCGAGTTCTCATCCAGGAAATGCGTTCGCTGTGCCTGAACGTCGAAGCTCTCGACGCTGTCGGCAACACGATCGACCTCAAGGATGAAGACGATGACTTCAATGCGCGCGAGGATCTGGGCGTCTCTTTGGATGCCCGCCCGAACGCTGCGGCGACCATCGACACGATCTGATAAGGAGCAAAGACTTTGCTGGACGCCAAGACGTTCGACTCCCTCCGGATCACCCTTGCGACCTCTGAGGACATCGCAGGCTGGTCTCACGGTGAGGTCAAGAAGCCTGAAACCATCAACTACCGTACGCTCAAGCCCGAGCGTGACGGCCTTTTCGGCGAGCAGATTTTCGGTCCCACCCGCGACTGGGAGTGTGCTTGCGGTAAGTACAAGCGTGTCCGCTACAAGGGCATTGTCTGTGAAAAGTGTGGCGTGGAGGTTACCCGCTCGAAGGTTCGCCGTGAGCGCATGGGTCACATTGACCTGGCTGCCCCCGTCACCCACATTTGGTACTTCAAGGGCGTGCCCTCTCGTCTGGGCTACGTGCTGAACCTGGCTCCGAAGGACCTGGAGAAGGTCATCTACTTCGCCGCCTACATGATCACCGAGGTTGACGAAAAGGGCCGCGACGAGGACCTCGCCGACCTGCGCGGTGAGCTTGAGGTGGAAAAGGGCCACCTTGAGAACCAGATGAACACCGCTTTGAACGCTCGCGCCGAGCGCGCCGAGGCAACCGTGGCCCAGCTTGAGGCCGAGGGTGCTAAGCCCGCTGAGCGCGAGAAGGAACGCAAGGCTGCTGAGCGTGAAATGGCTCAGATCCGCCGTCGTTTCGAAGCTGACATGGAGCACCTGGAGGCTGTGTGGGAGCGTTTCAAGGACCTCAAGGTCGGTGACCTTGAGGGCGATGAGCGCCTCTACCGTTCGATGATGCTGCGCTATGGCACCTACTTCAAGGGTGATATGGGCGCTGCCGCCATCCAGAAGCGCCTGCAGAACTTCGACATTGAGGGCGAGGTGGAGAACCTCCGCCGTGTGATTGCCTCCGAAACGGGCCCGCGTAAGACCCGCGCCATCAAGCGCCTCAAGGTCATTAACGCTTTCGTTGCTACCGGCAATGCGCCTGAGTCGATGGTTCTGACCACCATTCCGGTGATCCCGCCGGATCTGCGCCCCATGGTGCAGCTTGATGGTGGCCGCTTCGCGACCTCGGACCTCAACGACCTGTACCGTCGTGTCATCAACCGCAACACCCGCCTCAAGCGTCTGCTTGAGCTGGGCGCTCCTGAGATCATCGTCAACAACGAAAAGCGTATGCTCCAGGAGTCTGTGGACGCCCTCTTCGATAACGGCCGCCGCGGCCGCCCTGTCGCGGGCCCCGGTAACCGTCCCTTGAAGTCCATCTCGGACATGCTCAAGGGTAAGCAGGGTCGTTTCCGTCAGAACCTGCTGGGTAAGCGCGTTGACTACTCGGGCCGTTCGGTCATCGTGGTTGGTCCGCAGCTCAAGCTCCACCAGTGTGGTCTGCCCAAGCAGATGGCTCTGGAGCTCTTCAAGCCCTTCGTCATGAAGCGCCTCGTTGAGAAGAACTTCGCCCAGAACGTGAAGGCTGCTAAGCGTAAGGTTGAGCGCCAGCGTCCTGAGGTGTGGGACGTTCTTGACGATGTGATCCGCGAGCATCCTGTGCTGCTCAACCGTGCACCTACGCTGCACCGTCTGGGTATTCAGGCTTTCGAGCCTCAGCTCATTGAAGGTAAGGCCATCCAGCTTCACCCGCTGGTTTGTGCCGCTTTCAACGCCGACTTTGACGGTGACCAGATGGCAGTTCACCTGCCCCTGGGCGCTGAGGCTCAGGCTGAGGCCCGTATCCTCATGCTCTCGACCAATAACATTCTCAAGCCTTCCGATGGCCGACCCGTGGCAATGCCCTCGCAGGACATGATTATTGGTCTGTTCCACCTGACCTCTGAGCCTGATCCGACGGTTGAGGTTGAGGTTGACGCTGAGGGTAACGAGGTGATTCCTTCCTTCACCTCCGCCGCCGAGGCTCGTATGGCTTTCGATAATGGTGATCTGCACCTGAATGCCAAGGCTCGCATCCGCTTCACCGACATTGTTGCTCCTGAGGGCTGGGGAGCTCCGGAGGGGTGGGCTGAGGGCGATCCGATCACCCTGGTCACCTCCCTGGGCCGCACCATCTTCAACGAGACTTTGCCGATCGACTACCCCTACGTTAACGAGGTTGTCGGTAAGAAGCAGTTGGGGACGATTGTCAACAACTTGACTGAGCGTTACCCCAATGTTTTGGCCGCAGAATGCCTCGATGCTCTGAAGGCTGCCGGCTTCCACTGGGCGACGTGGTCGGGCATCACCATCGCCTTCTCGGACATTCAGGCCTCTCCCCGTAAGGAAGAGATTCTGGCTCGTTATGAGGATCGTGCTGCTGAGATTCAAGAGCAATTCGACATGGGTTTGATCGTTGAGCAGTCTCGCTACGACGAACTCGTGGATCTGTGGCTGAAGTGCACCGAAGAGGTCGCAGCCGACATGAAGGCGAATTTCGATGAGCGCAACACTGTGTTCCGCATGGTGTCCTCAGGTGCTCGTGGTAACTGGTCGCAGGTCCAGCAGCTGGCTGGTATGCGCGGCCTGGTGTCTGACCCGAAGCAGAAGCTCATCGAGCGTCCGATTAAGTCCAACTACCGTGAGGGCCTGACGGTTCTGGAGTACTTCATCGCGACCCACGGTGCCCGTAAGGGTCTGGCCGATACCGCTTTGCGTACGGCAGAGTCGGGTTACCTGACCCGTCGTCTGGTTGACGTGTCGCAGGATGTCATCGTCCGCGAGGCCGACTGTGGTACCCGCGGTGGTCTGAAGATTCAGATCGCTGAAAAGAACGAGGACGGCACCTGGGTTGCGTTGGAGACCAACGAAACCACGGCTTACGCTCGTACACTTTCGCGCGACGCTGTGGCTGAGGATGGCACTGTTGTTGCTCCTGCTGGCACCGACCTGGGCGACCAGCTCCTGGCTGAGCTTGTGGCTGCAGGTGTTGCTGAGGTTCACTGCCGTTCGGTCCTGACCTGTGAATCTCAGGTTGGCACCTGTGCCACCTGCTACGGCCGCTCTCTGGCAACCGGTAAGCAGGTTGACATCGGTGAGGCTGTTGGCATTATTGCTGCTCAGTCCATTGGTGAGCCTGGTACGCAGCTGACGATGCGTACCTTCCACACCGGTGGTGCTGCTTCGGCTGCTGACATCACCCAGGGTCTGCCGCGTGTGCAAGAGCTCTTCGAAGCCCGTACACCTAAGGCTGAGGCCAAGATGAACGAGGCCGCTGGCCGCGTCCACATTGACGATGATGATCCTGCAATCCGTCGCGTGGTGATTACCCGTGATGATGGTAAGGAGGATCTGGTCATTGAGGTGTCGCGCCGCCAGAAGCTGCTGGTTTCTGAGGGTGAGCACATTGAGGCGGGCACTCCGCTGACCGAAGGCCAGCTTGATCCCAAGGAAGTTCTGCGCATTATGGGCCGCAATGTGGCTCAGAAGCAGCTTGTGGACGAGGTGCAGAAGGTCTACCGCGATCAGGGTGTGGGTATCCACTCCAAGCACATTGAGGTGATCGTTCGCCAGATGCTGCGCAAGGTCACCATCCTTGAGCCTGGCGACACGAACTTCATGCCTGGTGAGCTGGTTGACCGTATGGCTTACCTGACGCAGAACCGTAAGGTTGCTGCTGAGGGTGGCCAGCCCGCTTCTGCACGTCAGATGCTCATGGGTATCACCAAGGCTTCGCTGGCTACCGATTCGTGGCTGTCTGCCGCGTCCTTCCAGGAGACCACGAAGGTTCTGACTGAGGCTGCGATGAACGGCAAGTCGGATGCTCTGCTGGGTCTGAAGGAGAATGTCATCCTCGGTAAGCTCATCCCGGCTGGTACGGGTCTGGCACGTTACAACCGCGTGCTGGTGGAGCCCACCGCTGAGGCGATGGCGAACTCTAACTACTCGGAGATGGACTTCCAGGATGGCGAGGTGTCCGAGGACTTCCTCAACGCCCTGGGCAGTATCGACTTCGGGATGCCTTTCCGTAGCTGAGGCTGAATAGGCTAAGGGGCGGGGTTCTCGTTACTCACCGTGTGTGAGGAGCGAGAACCCCGCCCCCTTTTTTTGCTTGTATTCCTGTTCTTGTTGTAAGAGTTGCTGATGTGTGAGGGCGATGGGCTGTCTGACAAAGGGCTGCCCAGCGTGAGCTTGCGTGGGGCGCTTTTCCTCCGTCGCCGTCTTACCGCATCGAAGCGCAGTCTGGTATAGACCAGTCTAGGGGATGGTGTTAGGATGAGGGCCACATCACTGCCGCCCTCTGCCCTTGGGAGAATGATGAAAGCCTCAACCCTGGATATCGTCACCGCAGCTCAAGAACAGGGCTACGCCGTTGGCGCCTTCAATGTCTTCGATGACCTGAGCCTGCGCGCTGTGGCCAGAGCCGCCCAGGAGCAGCGCTCCCCGGTAATCATCCAGATCTCCGTGCGCACCGCCAAAGCTATCGGGGCAGAACTCGTCGCGGACATGTTCTCCGCCGCAGCCACGAGCGTTGATGTGCCGCTTTCCCTTCATCTCGACCACTGCCCCGACCCCACCTATGCCATGGAGGTCATTGATGCCGGTTGGTCCTCGGTCCTCTTTGACGCCTCCAGCTACGACCTGCCACAAGCCCGCGAACTTACCGCCGCAGTCGCCGCCCACGCCCATCAGCGCGGCGCCCACGTCGAGTCCGAGATCGAAAACATCGTCGGCGTCGAGGACGGCGTCGGGAGCGACGTCATCGTCCATGCCTACAGCGACGAAGAACTCGTGACGGTCGCCCAGGAAACGGGCGTCGACATGATTGCCCCGCAGTTGGGTACGGCACACGGCCTCTATAAGGGGCGGCCCGCCCTCCTGCCTGAACGAGTACGCAGGCTGCGCACGATGACCAGCCTACCCATCGTCCTCCATGGCGGCACGGGGCTCAGCCCGGAGGACTTCGCCAGCTTCATCGCTGCCGGCGTCAGTAAGATCAACGTCTCGACCGCCCTGAAACATTCCTTCCTGGATGCACTGGTGGATGTCAGCGCTGAAGCGCGCGCCTACGGTCGCGTGGAACCCCTGCCGATCCTTGCCCAGATCGAACAGCGTGTGGCGGGGACCGTTGCCGAGCATCTTGCTCTTTTTGGAAGTTGCGGCGCGATTCCAGGGGGTGCGCAATGACCACGGTGCGGAAGCAGGCGCAGGTCCGCGCGCTCATCTTTGACTGTGATGGCGTCCTGGCTGACACCGAACGTGACGGACACCGCGTCGCCTTCAACGCGGCCTTCAGCGAGGCTGGCCTGCCCATTCACTGGGATGCAGGCTTTTACGGCGAGCTTGTCACGATTGGTGGGGGGAAAGAACGCATCGGTCATGTGCTTACCCCCGAGCTCCTGCGTGCGTCTGGGAAAAAAGGCGATCACGAGGGCGCCGCCAGCGCCAGGCCCTCCAGCGCCAGGCCCTCCAGCGCCAAGCCTGCCAGCGCCGGCGCAGTCACCAGCAGTGACCCCGCCGCCTCTGCCCTCGATCGTGACACCTTGATCCGCAGCCTCCACGCCCGCAAATCCCGCATCTTCCAAAACCTCGTCGCCGAGGGGAAGGTCCCGCCGCGCCCCGGTGTCGCCCGCCTCATTGACGAGGCCCTCGCCGTCGGCTGGCATGTCGCTGTTGCGTCGACCTCCGCTCAGGCGTCGGTAGAAGCTGTGCTCCGCACGGTCGTGGGTGTGGAAGTCGCCGAGCAGATCCCCGTATTCGCTGGCGACATTGTTCCCCGGAAGAAACCCGCTCCGGATATCTACCTTCATGCCCTCAACGCTTTGGGCATCGCCCCCGAGCACGCGATAGCTGTGGAGGATTCTGGCGTGGGCGCCCGAGCCGCCCTCGCTGCGGGCATGTCCTTGCTGGTCACGGTCGCCGGTTACACGCGCGAGGATGACTTCAGTGGCGCCCGCCTGGTTGTGGACAGCTTGGGGGAGGCCAACGCGCCCGCCCTCGTCCTTTCTGACCCGTATCAGCTGATGGCGGGCCGCGACATGGTGGATATGGGGGTGATTGCCGCCATTCACGCTCTGGCCCAGCAGCAGGAGTAATGCGCGAATGCGATGGGATGACGGCTGCGCAAAGGCGCGCGGCCGAAAGGAAGAACTCACATGCGTCTGACCACCACCCCCCAACCAGCCTCTCTGCGCCTCACCCTCAACGACCTTGCTCTTCCCGTGAAAACCGGGAAGGACACCATGGTCCACCGCGTGCTTGACACGCCCCTTGACCCCGAAACCTACGAGCTTTTCCGCCGTTACGCCACGGGTATCACCGTCGGTGCTGAACTCGAAAAGGTCGTCACCTACTTCGCCACCCCCGAGGGCCACACCCCGGCGGGCTTCCGCCGCACGCTCAGCCTCAACGGTGAGGGCATCGTGTGCGTGGACCTCGTGCGCGATATTAGCTGTGACGTTGACGGTACTGAGCGCCCCACGAAGGTGCTGTATTCGGCGGACTCAGCCAACCCTTATGAGGTCGCCCACGTCGCGCCCTTTGTCGCAAACCTGACCTGCAATCCCGGTATTATCTACGACCTCTTCCTCAATGACCCAACAGCTAATGTGGGCGGCCATTTCAAAGACCGTGACGAGGTCATGGCCGAGTTGGGGAGGGTCCTTGGCCCGGGGGCGGATATTTCCGTTGAGCTCAATAATCCCTTCGAGGCTGACTTCGGGGCAATCCTGGAAGAAGCCGAGCGTTTCCGTGAGATCCTCTCTCCCTGGCGCGTAGTCATTAAGGTCCCTCACACAGGGCCGGTGAATGCTGCCAATGTGGGTCAGCTCCTTGAGGGTGATAAGCGCTTGGATGTGCGCTACTCCCAGGGCACAACGGAGGACCGAATGCGCGGCCATCACCTGGCGCTCAAACTGCGTGAGGAGGGTTTCCGCGTGAACTTCACCCTCATGTTTGAGCCCTACCAGGCGCAGATGGCTCTGCAGGCCAGGCCCTACTTCATTAACGCCTTCGTCCGTCACCGGCGGATGCAGACCAGCCGCATGGCTGGGCTCATGCAGGCCTACGCGGTGACGGGAGATGACTCCTTCCTCAAGGATCTGCGCGCCTATATGGTGGCCAACGACTACCTGGCTTCCCACGAGGACACCCTGGAGTTGCACAGCGTGCGTGCCCTGGCTGAGTCGATCCTTCACATTCGTAGGGTTGACGAGGGTGACGCCGACGCTCCCCTTGTGGGGGATGGTTTGGATTCGGCGCGCCACTGTTTGCGCGTGCTCAGGCAGGCGAATCTGCCGGACACTCGCCTGATTATCTGTTCGATGGAGGGTGAGCTGAACTATCCCGACATTGACCGCCTCCTCGTTGAAGAGGAGTTTGCCGATATGGCTGGTCGTGTGGTGGTCACTGCTGAACCCCAATATCTGGCTCGTTTTACCTCGACGAACCAGGTCATTTCTTATCAACGTCGGTTTATGGCTGCCGCGCAGGGGCAGGCCTAAGCCGCATGATCCTGTGTTGGGCGCTGCCCCTGGGTGGCGCCCCCGCCAGGTGGAGGCTACGCGCCTACCACCTCACCTACTACGACAAGTGGAGTACCTACCCCGCTGCATGGCAATGAGGCTGCTCAGCGGGTCGACGGCAACGATGCCAGGAGGGACATCATGAATCTGACAGTTGAGGAATACGCTAAGCACTTCGATATGGCCTTGCACCTGCAAAGCAGCGTCGAAGATGATATCCGCCAGCATGCGCGCACCGCCCGCGAGGCGGGCGTGGCTGCTTGCTACACAAACTCCATGTGGACGCCGGTGGTGGCTGAAGAGCTGGCTGGTAGCGACGTGCGCGTCGGTACCGCGATCTCTTTCCCCTATGGCTGTACCTCCACCGCCATGAAATTCGCTGAGATCGACGAGGGCCTGGAGCTGGGCGCGACCGCAGTGGATATGGTGGTCAATATTGGTCGCCTCCGTGAGGGCGACAATGATTACGTGCGACGCGAGGTTGAAGGCCTCGTGGAGCGCACCTACGGGCGCGCCCTGTCGAAGGTCATCTTCGAGGTGTGCTTCCTCAATGACGAGGAGATCGCCCGCCTGACCCGGATCTGCTCGGACGCGGGGGTGGACTACGTCAAGACCGCCACCGGCTCTGAGGGCTTCCCCACCGAGGCGCAGGTGGCCATTATGCGCGCCAATATCACCAATCCCAATACGCGGCTGAAGGTGTCGGGCGTGCCGCGCACCTTCACGATGCCAGCGACCTTGTGGATGATCGAAAAACTAGGGGTTTCCCTTATTGGTACCCGCTCGGCGGCAAAGCTCGTCGCCCAGTATGCCGCCTACATCGGCGCCGACGACTAAGAAACGGAGGAATAGATCATGGCTGATTACCTTGTGGGCATCGATGCGGGCACCACGGGCTGCAAGAGCATTGTCTTTGACCTGGAAGGCAATGTCCTCGGGCAGGATTACCGCGAATACCCGTGCATTTACCCAGGTCCAGGTTTAGTGGAGCAACGATACGAGGACATTATTCCGCCTCTGGAGGAGTCCTGCCGCGTTGCGGTGGAGGCCTCAGGAGTGCCGCCGGAAGAAATCCGGGCGGTGGCGTTCTCCTCCCAGGCACCCCTCTTGGCCCTGGTTGACGAGGCCGGAGATCTCATCCGTCCCTTCCTGTCCTGGCAAGACCTGCGCGGCGCCCCCTACATTCCTCAGCTACGCGAGGCTTACGGGGCCGAACGTTTCTACCGAGAAACGGGCGACCCGCTGGGAACCAATAGCGCTGCGCCCAAGTGGGCGTGGCTGCGTGACAATGAGCCAGAAAACTGGGCGCGCACACGCTGGTTCCTCTCTGAGCAGGAATACTTGCTCAAGGAATGGGGCGCTGAAGGGTACTGGACGGATCTGTCCTCGGCCTCGCGTGAAGGCATGCTTGATGTTGACGCCCAGGAATGGTCCGCCCCGGTGCATGAGCTCATAGGGATTTCTCTGGACCAGCGTGCAACGATCGCACACGAACCCGGAAAGGTCGTAGGAACCATCGGACCTGACCTCGCTCGACGAACGGGCTTGGCCGAAGGAACGCTCCTGTGCGTGGGTGCCCACGACCAGAACTGTTCAACCTTTGGTGGTGGAGCTGTTCGCGGAGGGGACTGCGTGATGGTGATGGGCACCTTCGGATCGTGCTACGTCGTCATGGACGAACCCTTGCGCGACCCAGAACGCAAACTCGTCGTCAAACCCAACCACGGCGTTGGGAACTGGACGATCGAAGCCTTCTCCAACACGTCGGCCTCGTCCTTTAGGTGGTATCGCGATACCTTCTGCGCGGGCGAGCGTTTCGCCGGGGAGCTTTCCGGTCAAGACCCCTACGACCTCATCACCTCGCAGGTGGCGAAATCTCCGATTGGAGCCCACGGCGTGACTTTCCTGCCCTACCTGGGTGGAGTATCAGGAGCACGCCAAAACCCTCATGCGCGTGCTAATTTCAACGGAATGACACTGGCTACCACCAAAGCCGATGTCGCCCGAGCTGTGCTGGAGGGCATCTGCTTTGAGATGAAGGATATTCTCAATGCTCAGGCGGCAGCGGGTATTGAGGCTGAAACCATTCGCCTGGTGGGCGGGGCCGCGAAGTCCCCCTTCTGGTCGCAGATGCTTGCCGACATCTTCCAAAAACCCATTGAAGTGCTGCGCACCTCTGAGGCAGGATGCCTTGGGGCAGCGATGTACGCTGGCGTCGGTGCAGGCCTGTTCAGCTCCTGCCAGGAGGCAGCCGACCGTTCGGTAGCAGTAACAGGCCGCTACGATCCCGACCCGTCAACACAGCAGGCTTACGAGGACGCCTTCAAGCGTTTCGTCGATGTGTACGAGGCGTTGAATGGTCGCGTGTTCTAGGCGGCGAATTTGACTCCCCTCGCCTGCCCGCTAGGTGGTGTGTGCCGTCGGGCTGGTGGGGGAGGGGAGCACCCTCACGAAGAGGTGTAGTCGAAATGGAGGGTCACGCGGTCACCTCGGAAAAGGATCTTGGAGTACTCGAAGACAGTGCCTTCCGCATTACTCAGCTGATCTTTCAAGAGGAGCAAAGGAGCGCCAACCTTCAGGCCAAGTAGAGCAGCCTCCTCTTTTGTGGCGGCAGTAGCTTCAAGGAACTCTTTGGTGTGCGTTGCCCACTGGCCGTACTTACTTTCGAGAATGACACAGAGCTGTTCGGTGATGACGTCATCGTCTTCAAGGCCCGGTGCCAGGTGAAGGGGAATATAGGAGCGGTGCAAACTCACTGGTGATCCGTCAACCAGGCGACGGCGAAGGATCTCGCGAACAGGGGTGGCTGCATCAATACCAAGGACTTGCCGGATATCGGGTGAGGGAATCGTTGTGCGGATCTCGACTAATTCTGTGGTGGTATCAAAGCCCATTTCCTCCAGCTGCTCACGTACTCCCATATAGGCGGGGGAGCGGGCTTCAATGCGGCGCTCGGTGACGAAGGTGCCTTTGCCGGGAACGCGCTGGAGGACTCCGTCATTAACCAAACTTGTGATGACGCCGCGCACAGTCATGCGTGAAACACCTAGCTGTTGATGCAGAGCCAGCTCGGAAGGAATGCGTTCCCCTGGAGCCCAATCGCCACGAGCGATCGCTTGGCGGAGAAGATCCTCAATTTGAACGTAAAGGGGCACGGGAGAATTCCGGTCCAATGTGGGCGCTACCATGACTCTATTTTCCCGCGCTCGCGGGCTTCTCTCCCGTCGACATAGTTCCTTATGTACGAAATAGCGCTCTGCATCCCAAAGATTTCGTGCGTAAGAGAGTATTTCAGCGAGGCTAGCTGGGGTGAGAGTCTGGTGTCTAGCCTAACAAAGCTTGCAAGGTAACCCCTAAATTCTGAGGACCTACTCCTCGACTCGCTGATATGTGTCAATTACAGGCAAGATTTAGAGGTATCGAGCAATTGCTCCCTCGCCGTCGGAGACGTGAGAACATCCCGTCTCTGAAACGGTGAGGGAGCAATTGCGTCGACTCAGAGGAATCGGAATGTCACTCCTTCACTCGCTTGCGATGCGCGAGCACCGTGGTTCCACCGAGGAGGGAGATAAGCAGTGCGCTACCGAGGAGGGCGATGCCACTGGCTCCTGTAAAGGCCAATTGCGATGGGGAGGAGGACTTCTTCCCAGGCGCTGTCACCTTAGTGTTGGTCTTAGTGGAGGAGGGGCCATCATTGGGCGTACCGGCGGACGGTGTCTCCTGGTCCCGATCTGGTTTTGCTGTTTCCTTCACGAGGAAGTGAAGGGTGATTTCATTGAAATCACCGGTGGCAACAACACGGTGACGCCCGCGCTCAAAATCAGCAGGTACGGGCCACGTGATGCTGGCAATACCGTCAGCTCCGGCTTTCACAGTGCCAACACGGTGCGGTTCTGAATAGACAGTGAATGTCGCTTCCTTACCCTGCTCAAGCCCCTTGAGTGCGAAGGTAACATTCGTGCCGGGCTGAACCCTTGGAATGCCATCTTCATCGGCTACGACACCAGAAGTGATGCTGAGTGATGGCTTCAAAGGTAACGCGGGTTCGTTAGGATCGCCGGAGTCTGTAGGTTGCTCAGGTAACGACCATCCTTGGGCGCTGTAGCGGGCAAAATGTTCAGCTAAGGGCTTGCCGCCAACGGTGGGGGCAGTGCCTTCGCCCCAGGTCAGCAGTTCAACGGGGTCGTCTTGTGTGCCATACGCCCACACGGTGAGATTGGCGTCCGCACAGTCAACCCCTGCACGGAAGTGAAGGGTGGCACCCGGAGCAAGCTCTTGCTTTCTGAGTTGTTCAAGGGAGTTGAAGGGTGAGGTCTCCGTGCCAGTCCCAGCGCGCTCGGCAGCGCAGTTGATCCAGACGGCGTTCGGGAGTCCGGGATCGCTAGCCAGCGTCTCGTAGAGTTGGAAACTTGAGATCGTGTAGTCCGCTCGCGCGCTGGTTACGGTGATACGGAACTTTTGCGAGGTGATCCCAGTGTCGCCAGATCCAAGCTTAATAATGCGCTGTGAGCCTATGACACCGCTGGAGGCAATCTCGGTCCATTCACCGTCGAGCTCGGCATGCACAGTGAAGCTGCGGATTACCTGACCAGAGTTGAGAATGTCCTCACTGATACCTAGGCGATGAACGGTCTTTGGAACTCCGAGGTCGATCTCGAAAGGAGTCCTGTCATCACTTGGGCGCGTCACACCATCACGAACATTCCCGTTGGTGAGCTGATCCGTAGTGGTGTCGCCAATGGTTACAGGTAGTCCCAAGGCGTGATCGCGGGTGTACGCCTTGCGTCGCTCGGCGGCGAAGTTCTGAATCGCACTAACGGCGCTATCAGCGAATGAACCCGTGATAGTAGGAGGAACATTGAGGAGCATGACGGAGTTACGGCCGACTGTTTCCTCATAGTGACGCATGAGTTGTGCGGCACTCTTTGGGCGGTCAATGTTCACACCTTGAGCATTATGGTGGGCAAACCATCCTTGAGTGAGCTTCATATCGGCTTCTGCAGGCCACCAGTGCAGTTTATTGACGCCTCGGCCGCTGCGAGCTGCAGCAATAAGCTGTTCATCAGAACCAAGGTTTTGATTGAAAGGCCCTCCCGGCTGGAACAGGTTGATCTTGCCTGTGCCGGGATCGGTAATAGGCAGAGGAGACCACTCATTGTTACGTGCTTCTCCGCGTTCGTTACCAATCCAGCGGATATCACGACCGCCGACTGCGACGTTTGCTCCTGGTTGCAGTCTGTAAATCATGTCGTAGTAGGCGTCATAGTCATAGAGTTCAGGTCGTTCCGTATTGCCAGTGGCGCCGTCAAACCATACCTCGTGGATTTCGCCGTACTCTGTAAGAACTTCATAGAGTGTATTGAGGAAGAATGCCCCGTAGTCGGTGGCTTCGTATACGAAGACCTTATCCTCGGGGATCTTGCCAGCACGATCATCACCGTCTACCAAGGTGGGAATAGTGCGGGGGGATCGTGCTGAACCATTACCGTGCGTGCCGCCAATACGGGTTTCTTCATGGGAATCAGCAGGGGAGATGTACACGCCAACCTTCATGCCGTATTTGTGTGCGGCGTCAGTAAAATCGCGCAGAAGGTCCCCCTTGCCGTCCTTCCACGGAGAGGAGGCGACATCGTAATCGGAGTAGCGGGTCGGCCAGCTCATAAATCCATCGTGGTGCTTGAGGACCAGAATGGCGGTGCGATATCCGCTATCACGCAGAGTACGCACCCATGTGTCGGCATCTACCTCGCCCGTGGGATTGAACTCACTGGCAGGGACTCGCCCGTAACCCCATTCGATACCAATGTTCCCGTTGGAAGCCTTGGTGTAGGTGTTGATGCCGTAATGCATGAAGGCGGTCAAACCTTCTTCTTGCCACACGGCTTGTTTTTCTGTCGGACGGACGAGAGCCGCCTTCTTAAGGATATTGGCGCTGCAATCCTCTGCTGAGATATCGATATAGTTGCCAGGTTCGACATCACTGATATCGGCACATACCTCGGCAAGCTCTTGGAGGACAAAGTCGTTGGGGCGCAGAGGGCCATTGAGTAGCGAGAAACGGGATTCACCTATTGAGCCAACAAACCCTCGGGTGTTTGCTCCGGGATTGACTTCGTTGCCGAAGGCAGCGCTGCCAGCAACACTCTCGTTTTGGCGAGTGGGAAGATTGCCGCTGATGGGGGTGAGGGCGACACCATCAAGCCAAGCTGTTACGGTGACGGTACCGTTGTCTCCCGGGAAGTAGGCTAGAGAAAGTGTGTGCTCTTGATTAGCGCTGGGAATATCGGTCTCCGCAGTGAAATTAGGCCATGCGTTCTGGGATCGAGCAGCATACCCATAGCGGAGTTTGCCGCCCTGGTAGCGGGCAAAGAAATTACCGCCGACGCTGACGAGCGTCGCCATATCTGCCTGTGTACCTTGAGGGGTGAAGGTCGTCTCAACAATGAACCCCTTGGTGAGATCCTGGGCGCTTAAGGCATCAGTGGTGGGGGTAAAGATTACGGCATCAGTGTTTCCGGAAAAGGTGAGGGAACCATCACTGGCCGCAGCATTGCCCTTACGGGTCGCCGTACCTTCGACAAGCTCTGAATCTGCTCCCGCGTACGTGTCGTCCAGGGTGCCGACCCATGAAGTACGGAGGAGGTCTTCTGTGTTGGGCTGAGGTTGGAATTCAAACATCGCCCGTGTAGTGGGCTGATCAGCAGTTTCATGAACGCGAATTCTATGAAGTTCACCATTAAAACCGCGGTTACGAGCCTGTGGGTGGACGTCGTTACCGAATCCGAATAGCTTGGCACCTTCCGCAGCGATATTTGCGGCCGAGGGGCCTTCTACTGTAGGTAGCTCTACACCATCTAGCATGGCATTGAGGATGACAGCGCCGTCATCTTTGACTCGGTAGTGGGCGGAGAATACGTGTGGTTGGCCATTAGAAGGAGGAGTGACACCGCCGAGGTGCTTCACCCACCTTCCGGTGCCGTTGGTGTCCCAACCGTACTTCAACTGGTCGCCGTCATAGCGGACGGAGAAGTTTCCGCCGGCAGACATGAGAGTGGCAAGGGCGCCCTGTTCTCCCTTGGGGACGAAGATCGTTTCCATGACGAAACTCTTGGAAATGCGTTCCTGCCCAAGTGTGAGGTCACTTGCTGTGAAGCGCAAGCCTTGCTGTCCTCCCCCGAGAGACACGCCCGAGGAAATCTGAGATTCATTACCGGAGGCCCCTTGGAGGGTGCCGCGCATGATCTCACCTTCTGTCGTTGTGTACTGCTGAGTGCCGACTAACGAGCCGCCGAAGGCGACGTTAAGGGCGTCATTGTCAGCTGCGTGAGCGGCGGAGGTAGCGATGAGGGAAGTGGCTGTTAAGGCTGTCGTCGCAGTGACGGCGCACAACACTCTTGCAAGAACTGTGATGGATTTCATTGGATTGCCAAACCTCTCTGTATGGGATATCCACCTTGTTACGGTAGTCACTGAGAAGCGATGTGGGCAAATGTATCCCCGTGGATAAGACGCTCGTTGTTAACTGTTTGAAAATCTGCTGCGCGCGGGGGCTTGTGGCGAAGATAACCGTTGTTGTTGCGCCTTTGCCATTGTGAAAGGGGCGTGGTGATCGCTATCATTATTGACGGTATCTGGGGTTCTGCCCGGATTCCTCTTTGAGTCGCACTGCTCGCTCCTGCGTGCTGGTGCTGACCGCGGGCTCCCTTCCGTTGGAGCTCCGGGCGTCATTCTCTGACCCAAGTGGTTCTTCCACAGCGGTTATCATGGCGCGCCGGCCCCTGACGGACACCCGTGCGTCCGTAAAGGGGAAAACGGCAGACCCTGGCTGACTGACACCAGGGTCTTTTTTCATGCTCAGGCCGAAGAAGACCACCAACGGAAAAGACTGGAGTACCAGTGCCTACTATTCAGCAGCTCGTTCGCAAGGGACGCAGCTCCAAGCGCAGCAAGGTCAAGACCCCTGCGCTGAAGGGTTCTCCCCAGCGTCGCGGCGTGTGCACCCGCGTGTACACCACCACCCCTAAGAAGCCGAACTCGGCCCTCCGCAAGGTCGCTCGTGTTCGCCTCTCTTCCGGCATCGAAGTCACCGCTTACATCCCCGGTGAAGGCCACAACCTGCAGGAGCACTCGATCGTGCTCGTCCGCGGCGGTCGTGTGAAGGACCTCCCCGGTGTGCGTTACCGCATCATCCGCGGCTCGCTTGACACCCAGGGTGTCCGCGGCCGTCAGCAGGCTCGTTCCCGTTACGGCGCTAAGAAGGAGAAGAAGTAATGCCTCGTAAGGGCCCCGCTCCTAAGCGTCCCCTCGTTGACGATCCCGTATACGGCTCCAAGGTTGTCACCCAGCTCGTGAACCGCGTGCTCCTCGACGGTAAGAAGACCGTTGCTGAGCGCATCGTGTACTCGGCTCTGGAGTCCGTGCGCGAACGCACCGACCAGGATCCCGTAACCGTGCTCAAGCGCGCTCTGGACAACATCCGTCCCGCCCTTGAGGTGCGTTCCCGCCGTGTTGGCGGCGCCACCTACCAGGTGCCGGTTGAGGTCCGCGCTTCCCGCGCAACCACCCTCGCCCTTCGTTGGCTCGTCGACTTCTCGCGTCAGCGTCGCGAGAAGACCATGACCGAGCGTCTGGCGAACGAGATCCTCGACGCTTCCAACGGTCTTGGTGCCGCTGTGAAGCGCCGCGAGGACATGCACAAGATGGCCGAGTCGAACCGCGCGTTCGCTCACTACCGCTGGTGATTTCCAGGAACGACGAGGGCCCCCGGGCTCTCGTCGTTCCCTCCACCAGCCACTCACGACACTTCGAGCGAAGGACATTTCAGTGGCACTTGACGTGCTGACCGACCTCAACAAGGTCCGCAACATCGGCATCATGGCACACATCGATGCTGGCAAGACCACCGTGACGGAACGCATCCTGTTCTACACGGGCATCAACTACAAGCTGGGCGAAACCCACGACGGCGCTTCGACCACCGACTGGATGGAGCAGGAAAAGGAACGTGGTATCACCATCACGTCCGCAGCTGTGACCTCCTTCTGGAACGGTAACCAGATCAACGTTATCGACACCCCCGGCCACGTTGACTTCACCGTCGAGGTTGAGCGCTCCCTGCGCGTCCTCGACGGCGCCGTCGCTGTGTTCGACGGTAAGGAAGGCGTTGAGCCTCAGTCCGAGACCGTGTGGCGTCAGGCCGACAAGTACGAGGTCCCCCGTATCTGCTTCATCAACAAGATGGACAAGATGGGTGCCGACTTCTACTTCTCGGTTCAGACCATCAAGGATCGCCTCCACGCAACCCCCATCGTCATGCACCTGCCTATCGGTGCTGAGAACGAGTACGAGGGCTCCATTGACCTCGTGACCATGGAGTCCGTGCGTTACCCCGCCAAGGACGAAAATGGTCAGCCCACCATGGGTTCGCTCATCGTTCGTGGCCCCATCCCGGAAGAACTCCAGGAAAAGGCCGAAGAGTACCGCGACATGCTCATGGAAGCTGCCGCTGAAGGCTCCGACGAACTCACCGAGGCTTACCTGGAGAACGGTGAACTCACCGTTGAGCAGATCAAGGCTGGCGTGCGCGCCCTGACCATCTCCGGTCGCGCATTCCCCGTCTACTGCGGTACCGCTCTGAAGAACATGGGTGTTCAGCCCGTGCTCGACGCCGTTGTGGACTTCCTCCCCTCGCCCCTCGATATCGCTGCCGTTGAGGGCTTCAAGCCCGGCAATGAAGAAGAGGGCAACACCGAGGTTCGTAAGGCCTCCGAGGACGAGCCCTTCTCTGCACTCGCATTCAAGGTTGCAGCTCACCCCTTCTACGGCAAGCTCACCTTCATCCGCGTGTACTCGGGCAAGGTTGAGGCTGGCGCTCAGGTTGCTAACTCCACCAAGGGCAAGAAGGAGCGCATCGGTAAGATCTTCCAGATGCACTCCAACAAGGAAAACCCGGTGGACGTCGCACACGCAGGTCACATCTACGCTGTGATCGGCCTGAAGGACACCACCACCGGTGACACCCTGTGCGCCATGGACAAGCAGATCGTGCTTGAGTCCATGACCTTCCCCAAGCCTGTTATCCACGTCGCCATCGAGCCCAAGTCGAAGGCCGACCAGGAGAAGCTGGGTACCGCTATTCAGAAGCTTGCTGAAGAAGACCCGACCTTCTCGGTCGAGCTTGACCCCGAGACCGGCCAGACCGTTATCGGTGGTATGGGTGAGCTTCACCTCGACATTCTCGTTGACCGTATGCGTCGCGAGTTCAAGGTTGAGGCTAACGTTGGCAAGCCCCAGGTTGCTTACCGCGAAACCATCCGCAAGGCGGTTGAGAAGCACGAATACACGCACAAGAAGCAGACCGGTGGTTCGGGTCAGTTCGCCCGCGTCATCATTGCTCTTGAGCCTATCGAGGCTGACGCGGAGAAGGATTACGAATTCGAAGATCGCGTGACCGGTGGTCGCGTGCCTCGCGAATACATTCCTTCGGTTGACCAGGGCATCCAGGCCGCAATGGAGACCGGCGTTCTGGCTGGCTACCCGATGGTTGGCGTGAAGGCCATCCTGCTTGACGGTGCCTACCACGACGTTGACTCCTCCGAAATGGCCTTCAAGATCGCCGGCACCATGGCAATGAAGGAAGCTGCTAAGAAGGCTTCTGCCGTTCTGCTTGAGCCGATCATGGACGTCGAGGTTCGTACGCCTGAAGAGTACATGGGCGACGTTATCGGCGACCTGAACTCTCGTCGTGGTGCCATCCAGTCCATGGATGAGCAGCACGGTGTGCGCGTTGTTCGCGCACACGTCCCGCTGTCGGAAATGTTCGGCTACGTTGGCGACTTGCGTTCCAAGACGCAGGGCCGCGCCGTGTACTCGATGCAGTTCGATAGCTACGCCGAGGTCCCCCGGAATGTTGCCGAGGAGATCATCGGAAAGTCTCGGGGCGAGTGAGTCCCACAGGGGAGTGACGTTTTGGCCCGTTCAGCGATCTTTCGAGGTTGTCTCGGGCGGGCCAAAATGTGGCACCCCACACCAACTGAAAATCCCTGTAGGATCTCACGCCCTGTAGGTGTTAAAGTACACCTAGCCATAGGCTTGAAAGATCTACCCGAGTCCAGGAGGACACCAAGTGGCAAAGGCCAAGTTCGAGCGCACCAAGCCGCACGTCAACATCGGTACCATCGGTCACGTTGACCACGGCAAGACCACCCTGACCGCAGCTATCACCAAGGTGCTGCACGACAAGTACCCGGATCTGAACGAGTTCACCCCGTTCGATCAGGTCGACAACGCTCCTGAAGAGCGCGACCGTGGTATCACCATCAACGTTTCCCACGTTGAGTACCAGACTGAAGAGCGTCACTACGCTCACGTTGACGCTCCCGGCCACGCCGACTACGTCAAGAACATGATCACCGGTGCTGCCCAGATGGACGGCGCTATCCTCGTGGTTGCCGCCACTGACGGCCCCATGGCCCAGACCCGCGAGCACGTTCTGCTTGCTCGTCAGGTTGGCGTTCCCACCATCCTCGTTGCACTGAACAAGTCCGACGCTGTTGACGATCCCGACATGCTCGAGCTCGTTGAAGAAGAGTGCCGCGACCTGCTCAACTCCCAGGGCTTCGATGGCGACAACGCTCCCATCGTTCAGGTTTCCGCTCTCAAGGCTCTTGAAGGCGATCCCGAGTGGGCAGCCAAGGTTGCTGAGCTCATGGAGGCTGTGGACTCCTACGTCCCCACCCCCGAGCGTGACATGGACAAGCCCTTCCTCATGCCTATTGAGGACGTCTTCACCATCACCGGCCGCGGCACCGTTGTGACCGGTCGTGTTGAGCGTGGCAAGCTGCCGATCAACTCCGAAGTTGAAATCCTCGGCATCCGCGAGCCTCAGAAGACCACCGTTACCGGTATCGAGATGTTCCACAAGCAGATGGACGAGGCATGGGCAGGCGAGAACTGTGGTCTGCTCCTGCGCGGCACCAAGCGTGACGAGGTTGAGCGTGGTCAGGTTGTGGCCGTTCCCGGCTCCATCACCCCCCACACCAACTTCACCGGCCAGGTGTACATCCTGAAGAAGGAAGAGGGCGGCCGCCACAACCCCTTCTTCACCAACTACCGTCCTCAGTTCTACTTCCGTACCACTGACGTGACCGGTATCATCACCCTCCCCGAGGGCACCGACATGGTCATGCCCGGTGACACCACCGAGATCTCCGTTGAGCTCATCCAGCCCATCGCTATGGAGCCCGGTCTCGGCTTCGCTATCCGTGAGGGTGGCCGCACCGTTGGCTCCGGGCGCGTCACCGAGATCACCAAGTGATTCTCTCCCTCTGCAGCGTAGAGCTGTTGTGAGGGAATAGTTCGGAGGGGTTATCCCCCATGAGGGTCCGCCGTGGATGCTATCCACGGCGGACCCTCTTTCTATGTCCTGCCGGTGATTTACTCAAGGTGCGCAAAAGAGCCGCCCGAATGGACGTGACCCCGTGAGCTGCCTAGTTTGTCCCGTTGAACTGATAGCTCGTATTACGCAAGGGGTTAAGGAGCAGTTTTACGAGAGGGTAGTGCCTCGTTGCATTGAAGTGCGTGGATATACCTGCGATGTTGATCCTCGCGAGCGTGCGCCCGCTGTTGCTGCCGTTGACATGGCGTGCTGGGGGAAGGGTAGGGCAGGTCAATTAGGAAAACATAAATTTTTCCTATTGTGGGGCGACCGGGGGTATAAGGTGCCGTGGTGTCTACTTTGCCACAGTGGTTGCGCGACATTACTGAAACTGTGAAAATACGGTGATACACCTGGGAAAACGCTGAGTTAGTAAAGGTGTTTAAGGAATAATTTTATGCCTGTGGCATTCATCTATACGATTTAGCTTTATATTGTGCTCAAATTGTGGCTACATAGATGCATTGATGTTTGCCTAAGCGTGATCGGCATTTGGTGTTGGTGCATTAATCGCAGACACTCCGAACAATGTCATTTGTGGGCTGAATGAGGGATACGAAGATGCGCGAAATGCTCCGCAATGCGGGACATATGAATGCTCGGAATGGGGGGTTGCTGCCCCTCGCTGTCGTCCTGTTCAGCGTTCTTGCCTTTGTTGCGAGCATCTTGTTTGCGCTTCCCGCCCCCACCTACGCCGATTCAGTTCATACCGCTAATTTGGGTGAGAGTGATGCGGATGATCCTCAATCGTCGTTGCTTGACAGGCCCGCAAGCGAAGGCGAGATTGGCGAGAAGCAGGGTGATTTGGTGGGTGCTAATGCACCTGAACTACCCCTAATGGAAGAGTCCTTTTCGGATGATAGCGCTCAGACAGGCAGTGAGCGTGTTGACAATTCTGCTGCAACCGATTCCAAGGGTTCGTCCCAGCCAGATAGTGCGACTGATGATGAGAGGCCGACCCCGAGGAGTGGATTCCGACGGGCTGCAGCACTTACCGCATCAAGTTGTCTTAATGGCTCTGTATTCTCCATCCGGCATGATGGTACTCTCGTTGAAATACTTTCTTCAGGTAGAACCCGTGAGTTCCGAGCAGTTCCTACCGAGGATTGGCGCTATGGAAGTCATTACCCGTACCCTCCGCGAGAAGGTGATCTAGGAACTAGTGTGAATGCCCTCGGCATTGGAGCAAACGCCGAGGATATCTACGCAATTCGCCATTACGAATACCGTTATGATCCCTATGCCGAACTTGGCGAGTGGGACTATGTCATCTACAAATACGACCATGGCGCTAATCGTTGGGTCCGGCAAACGGCCCGCACGCAAAGCGGTCTCAACGTTCCCTATATTGCAGGCGCAGTACAGTTGAACACTGGAATGTTCTACTTCGGTACGTACGATGCGCCGGGTAACGTCAACACCGTGCGACAACTCCGATTCCGTCTTTATCGTTTCGATCCTCGTAATGGTAGTACGCAGTACTTGGGCTCCTTCGCTACGGGTAGACAGCTTGCGGCAGGTGAACCCTACAACAGTGCGGCCAATGGTGATATGGCCTTCGATGATCAGGGTAACCTCTTCGTTGTGCGCAGTGGTACTCGCTCCTATGGTTCGTCCATTAAAGAAACGAGTATTCACTCGATTACGGCAGACGCTCTCGCGCGAGCTAATGGCGGGAACATACCCGCTTCATCGACCGCTCCCATCAGGACAGATGAGAGCGTCAATGGAATTGCGTTTGACGCGCACGGTCGCCTCTACCTTGGAGATGCGACAACGGTGCGCCAGCATGATCCCATTGACTATGAGAATCTCGGTGTTTTCAAGAGTGGTCTGACTGGGAGCCGCGACCTTGCCTCCTGTGCCTCCCCAGCAACATTCCGTCTGCGAAAAAATGTGGAGGCCAGGCACGCAGCGGACGATCAGTTCGTCTTAAACCTCACCAAGAACGGTCCAGGTGGGAAGCAAACGGTGATTCCCTCAGTGACAACGACAGGTAATCGTGACGGTTTGCAGGCCGAGACGATTGGTGTGTTCCCGGTTCGTACTGGTACGCAGTACACCTTTAGTGAAAACATGGCGAGTAGCAGCCCCTCTGCCGCAGGTACTTATCGTTCTACGTGGCGTTGTGTAGATAAAAGTGCGCAAATCGCTGCGGGTGAGGGGCGTAGCGGCAGTGTTGTGATTCCTAACGCCCCGAGCGCTGAGGTGATCTGCACCTTCACGAATACCCCACTCAGCGGTAGCCTTGTGTGGGAAAAGGTTGATAGTGAGGAGCGGAACACGCGCCTGGCAGGCTCAGTCTGGACCATTAGTGGCCCCCTTGCCCGAGGGCGTTCGGGAACCGTGAAAGATTGCGTGGTGGCAAATGCCAGCCAGTGTCGCGCGGAGGATAACGACACTGACCCGCGTGCGGGGTACTTCAAGGTGGATAACCTTTACCTTGGTCGATACACCCTGAGGGAAACGACCCCGCCAAGTGGCTATGAGGGGACAACGCAGACTTTCACCCAGACACTTGACGCAGATAAGCAGCAGCGTTCCTTCGGGAAGATTGACAATAAGAGACTTGTTGCGCAGATTCAAGTGACGAAAGAAGTTCGCGATCCCTCCGGGGGAAAGGTGGCGAACGCTTCAGGGTGGACCATGTCCGTTGACCTGGCAACTCGACTCAATGGCACCTTGTCTCCGCTGAAGGACAGAAACAATCCGTGGTTTGGAAAGCACCAGGTGTCGGACGCATCTGGCGCAGTACCTGAGCAATGGACGGTGGCTTTCCCGAACTCCACGTCAACCCAGGATATTCGTATCACCGAGGCTCCTAAGCCCTCCAGCTATCAGGCTTCAATACGATGCACGAGCAATAAGCGCCAGCCCGTTGAGGCAGCAGGTAATGGGCTGAATATTGCTGCGGTGACTCCAGGCGAAAAGTTTTTATGTGTAGTGACCAATAAGCAGTTGCCAGGCAGCGTCGTATGGGAGAAAACTGATGCCTCGGGAACATACCTTTCTGGTTCGGAGTGGTCGGTAACGACAACTCAGCAAGGTGTCATTACTGTGAAAGACTGTGTGAGAGCAGGTGCATGCCAAAACGGCGGTGATCGTGACCCTCGGCCAGGCCGATTCCGCCTGGAGGGTCTGAAATGGCAAGAGGTCACCTTAGAAGAGACAGCCGCACCGCCGGGTTATCGGCGTAACACTGAAGTGCTGAGGCGAACAATTGGTGAGAACGCCCTACAAGCAAACTTTGGTCGAATCACGAATGAGACCGTCACTCTGCCCCTGCTTCCACTCACCGGTGGCATGGGAGCTGACAGCTTTCTCATGGCTGGTGCGGGCATTCTGATTCTTGCGGTCGGAGCAGCCTTGATGCGTCGTCTGCAACTCGCAGGAGTGAGCAGTCTTGCTACACAATCCCTGTATGGGGATAAGACAGAGAGGGGTTAAAATCAGATTTAATTTCTTTCCTGTCTTTGGAGGAGTGTTTTCTCAATCTTGAGTAAGTGGAGAACGCCTCTACACCCCCACATTCTTCCCGCTCTATAGCGGGCGGGCAACATCCCACAACACATGACTGTCACCCCGAAAACCTGAGGTGACGTTGCGAAAGGAAAATCATGAGCGCACATCCCCAATCTCTGGGGCGCCGCATCATGGCTATCGGTACTGCTGCGGCGCTGGCACTGACCGGCATCATTACCGCAGCAGGCATAGCCAACGCTCAAGAACACCGTCCCGAGTACGGAAATATCAATACCGCCCAGACGGGTTCTATCACCCTTCACAAGCGTGAGTCTGGCTCTCAAGGTGGAACCGTCGGTTCTGTCTTCGAGAAGACTGATGCGGGTCGCCCTGTCAAGGACGTTGAGTTCACCTACTACAAGATCAGCGGTCTGGATCTTACTAAGCCTCTCGACTGGGAGAAGTTGAGCAAACTTAAGGTCGCTGCTAATAGCTGCGATACGGCAAAGACCTCAAAGACGATCGGCGGGCACGCTCTTGAAGATGGCGTGAAATTCCCCTTGAAGACGGATGCAGCCGGTGATACCAAGGTTGATTCTCTGCGTATCGGCGCGTACCTGATCTGTGAAACTGACCGTCCTTCGACGGTTGTGAAGCCTGCTGCACCCTTCGTTGTCTCGGTTCCGACCTTTGACAACATCAAGGGCTGGGTCTACAACGTTCATGCCTATCCGAAGAATACTGTGCTTCATCCTGCCGTCAAGGATGTCCTTCCCGTAGAAAAGTATGGTATCCAAACCGACGATCAGGTGACCTTCACCATTACTGCCAAGGTTCCCCAGCTCTCCAAGGGTGATGATGGTCCCTCGGCTAAGGATGAGTACTTCAAGTACTTCGTCATCGGTGACTCCCTTGGCTCTGGCTACAGTGACGGGAAGATTACGAATGTCCAGCTCGCCAACGATGCCCAGGGCGGAAGCCCCAGTGTCATTGAGACCAGCAAGTACGACAAGGCTGATTCCACAACGCCTACGAATAATACGAAGCATTGGCTTTCTGTGACCTTCAATAAGGAAGGCCTTGCTTTCCTGCGTGATAACCCGAATAAGTACGTCATCGTCACCATGACTGCTAAGGTTGATAACCTTGCAGGAACTGGCGTGCTGCCCAACACGGGTTATGTCATCATGGACACCGTTATCACGGGCAAGCCGACTCCTCCGGATCAGCCGGAGACCCCTCCCTACACGCCTCCCACCGATCCGGGCAACCCTCCCACGAACACTCCTGATCGCGAAATTCCGATCCCTCCGTCCAATAAGGTGGTCACCACCTGGGGCGAAGCCAAGCTGAAGAAGCATTCGCAGGATGGTCAGGAAACCGGCCTTGAAGGCGCAATCTTCGAGGTCTACCACGCCCAGACTCAGGACGATAGTTGCAGCTCGAACGCGATTTCCACGACGAAGAGCGAGAAGATCACCGTCAATGGCGAGTCTCAGTTCACCTCAAATAATCAGGGCATCGTCACGGTTGCTGGCCTTTATGTCTCATCTGGTAAGGCCACAGGAAATGAAGACCCTGTTCCCACAGAGAGCCACCGCTGCTACATTCTCAAGGAAATCCAGGCGCCCCTTGGCTACGTCCTTCCCAAGGACACCGCCTCCCAGGTCGCCGTCAAGGTTGAGCCGGGCCTGATGGATCAGGTTACCGTGAACTTCCCCAACACCCCGGTCTCTGTTCCCGAACTGCCCATCACCGGTGCTTCTGGCACCGTGATCGCAACGGTCGTTGGCACCTCCTTGCTGCTCCTGGCTGTAGGCGCAGTGCTGGTGCGCCGCCGCCGCGAGGCCATTGAGGCCTGAACGAATACGTCGTGTCATCACACACCTGTGATGACCCGCTGAATCGGCAAGGGTGCTCTGGGACTCCGTGCGATTCCCAGAGCACCCTGCTCATTCACTCAAGAAACTTTGGAGTGCCAGCAGGCATCCTGCGGTATCTCTCGACTCCCTCCTCCTTTTCCCATCACACTGAGCCCGCAGCGCAACACCGTGATGTTAGCGCCACACTGTGCCCATAACATCACAGCGTGCCTACAGCGGGCAGCTCAAGAAGGCAAAGTCAATGAACAAATGGCTGCACATGAGGCGGCGTATGGTTGCGCTAGGCGCATCCATCGTTCTCATTGGTACCTCGGTAGTATCGGGCGTCAGCGCGCACGCCGCCGAAGGCGACCTCGGTAATATCAAAACTGACCGGACCGGCTCCATCACCCTGCACAAGCACGAATCCGGCACCCAAAATGCTGCCGGTCAGATCAACGGCGCAAACGCCAACTCAGTCGGTGGAGCAGGCGTTGCGGGCGTCACCTTCACCGCCTACCCCATCAGCAATGTCAACCTCACAACCAGTGCAGGCTGGCAAAAGCTCCACAACTTCCAAGTGCCAGCAAACGCCTGTGACGGCAATAGGCCCTCTATTGCTACGTTGACCTTCGGTGCAGCCAAGACCTTCCCCGAAACGCAGGCTGATGGTGCAACCGTGCTCAATCGTATGACTGTTGGCGCCTATCTGATCTGTGAGACTAATGCTCCAGATACTGTGAAAAAGAAGGCTGCCCCCTTCATTGTGACCCTGCCTCAGCCAGGTGCCACCCCAGGATCCTGGGTTTACGACATTCACGCCTTCCCGAAGAACACCGTTATTAACACTCCTGTCAAGTCCGTCAAGGTCACCGGTGTGGGTATCGGCGAACACGAGGACCAACGTCAAGTCTCCTTCGACATCCGCGTGAAAATCCCCAACCTGGCAAAGAACACCAGGGCCAACCCCCAAAGCGATGAGTTCTTCCGCTACTTCATCATTGGCGACTCCCTCGTTGCTGGCCACACGCGAGGCCAGGTGACGGCCGTCCGCCTCGCAAACTCCGATACTGAGGCAGGCAGCGATATTCCCGCCACTTATTACGAAGCTGACAACAATAGTGCCACCCGCCACTGGCTGAGTGTTTCCTTCCTGGAAGGACGGACCTCCAACACCAAAGGGCTGAGCTACCTGCGCGACAACGCTGGTAAATACGTTGTCGTCACCATCGCCGCCAACACCACCACCCTGCCCAGCGACGGTAAGCTGCCCAACACCGGTTACCTCATCGTGGATACCACCAAGGGCACTCAACCTCCCTACACGCAGCAGACCGGGCGTCCCTACAACCCGCCCACACAGGCAGGCGAGACTCCTACCAAGAAGAGTAACGAGCCCGACATTATTCCCACCAACAAGGTGGTCACCGCATGGGGGCGTGTGCAATTCACTAAGATCAGCGACGATACCCCCGGCACCCCGCTTCAGGGCGCTGAGTTCGAAATCTATGTGGCAGCTAACAATGGAGAAGCCTGCCTTCCCAACCCCACAGGCAATGCCATCAAGGTCAACGGCAAGACCCGCTTCACCTCGAATGAGCAGGGAATCGTTGAGATTCCTGGCCTGTTCGTTGCCTCCGCTGCAAGCAGCGGGCAAACCGACCCTCAGATCGGGGACGCTCACAAGTGTTATGTCCTCAAGGAAGTTGTCGCCCCGCTGGGCTACATCCTTCCCCCGGGTCAGGGTGCCTACACGCCGGTGAAAGTCGTGCCAGGCGCTACCTCCACTGGCAACGTCCAAAAGATTTCCAACCAGCGCGTCACCGTCCCTGAACTGCCCCTCACCGGTACCTCGGGCACCTTGATCGCCAGCACTGTCGGAACCGGACTCATACTTGCTTCCGTCGGAGCAGTGCTTGTGCGCCGCCGCCAACAAATGGCCGAGGGTGAAATCTAACGAGCACCCAAAGGTGTCTGCATGGGGTGGCGGACGCGAGTGAGAGTATCTCCTACGTCCGCCACTCCCTGATCATAAAAGGGGTTTAATTGTGGTTCACGCAGTCAAAGGCCGCCACATTGCGCGTCATCAACGCCAGCAGGAAGAATCGCCCGCATGGCGTTTTGACCCCTTCTCGCTTTTTCCTGCCACCTTGGCGTTGGTGGGCCTACTGGTTGTCTCTTACCCAACGGTTGCAAACTGGCTGTCGCAGTACAACCAATCTCAGATCATCTCCTCCTACGTCACTCAGGTCGAAACGGTGCGCCCAGCCGCACATGAGCAGCTCCTCAAGGCAGCCGAATACAATCGTGCGCTCTCCTCCGGTGCGATTCTGGAGGCGAATACGAACGTGCCAACAGGTGACGGTGACCTTGAGGATGACTCCCTTGACTACGCGCACATGCTCCGCGCCAACGACAGCGGACTCATGGGACGCATCCGTATCCCCAAAATCTACGTGGACCTGCCCGTCTACCACGGCACCTCGGATGAGACTCTCTTAGCAGGTGCCGGACACCTGCAGGGAACCTCCCTTCCCGTAGGCGGGGACTCAACGCGATCCGTCATCACCGCCCACCGTGGCCTCGCAAACGCCAAAATGTTCACCGACCTTGACGAGGTTGACGTCGGGGACACCTTCAGCGTTGAGGTGTTCAACGAGGTCTACACCTACAAGATTTTCGATAAAAAGGTTGTTGAACCCACGGAAACCGAAGCATTGCGCGTCGAGGCTGGACGTGACCTTGCCACCCTCGTCACCTGTACGCCCCTGGGGATTAACACCCACCGCATCCTTGTGACTGGTGAGCGGGTCCTGCCTACTCCGGCCAAGGATGTTGAGCAGGTGGGAAAGCGGCCTGAACTCCCATTCTTCCCCTGGTGGGCCATCTGGATTCCGGCGGGAATTGCCCTCATCGGCGTGTACATCTGGTGGGCGGGTCTACCCCGTTGCACAAAAAAGCGCGCATCAAAGGAGCGGTCACGAAAGTGCAGACCTGCACATTAAGAGCAAGTGCGCCGCACTCTGCACACTGCTACTTTAGGCGCCTCACATTCTGTGCGTGCGGCATCTTGCTTACGTGGCATTTCACCTAGGCGCCCCTTTGAGTCCTCTGAGTGTGCGACGAACCTCGTTGAGGCCACTACGTAGGTGGAGCTCAACATTCCGCGCCACGCGACGAGCCTCGACGCTGGGGGAGAAGCGCTGTGGCGAAGCTAATGTTGTCGCCGCGCGATGCTGGCCGCTACCGTTGACATGTCTAGTTATCAGACCCGCATCGTTAATGTCGGTGGACTCACACGATGAAAAGTCAAAGCGACTTGCGTTGGCAAGTGCCTATCTGACAGACTAGGACAGTTGCCCCGGAAGGGGCTTATCCAGAATCTTTCTGGGCCGGGCAAATTTGCCCTGGTTCTTTGGACAAGACAACGGTCCACCTCTCTCAGGATGGGAGGACCGCACAAGAGTGTGATTGCAGAGTGTTGTTAGCGCGTTGCGACACGCCCGAATGCGGGGACCGGTCGAAGCTGTACGAGAAGAGGTATGACGGCATGGCGGGACAGAAGATCCGCATCCGGCTTAAGTCCTATGACCACGAGGTCATCGACAGCTCCGCGCGCAAGATTGTGGACACCGTGCAGCGTGCCGGTGCCACCGTCGTGGGCCCGGTGCCGCTGCCGACCGAAAAGAATGTGTTTGTCGTCATTCGGTCGCCCCACAAGTACAAGGACAGCCGCGAACACTTCGAGATGCGCACACACAAGCGTCTCATCGACATCATCGACCCGACGCCCAAGGCTGTCGATTCGCTCATGCGTCTCGACCTACCTGCGGACGTCAACATCGAGATCAAGCTCTGAGGACATCTGCAATGACAACTAAGACCAAGCAGCTGGCTGGCACGCCCGTTAAGGCGCTGCTCGGCCGTAAGCTCGGCATGACCCAGGTATGGGATGCCGAAGGGCGCCTCGTGCCCCTGACCGTTGTGCAGGTGGACACCAATGTTGTGACCCAGCTCCGCACCGAAGAGGTCGACGGCTACACCGCCGTTCAGATCGGTTTCGGCGACATCCATGAGCGCAAGGTCACCAAGCCCCTCGCCGCCCACTTTGAAAAGGCAGGCGTAGCCCCCCGTCGTCACCTCACCGAGGTTCGCACCTCCGCCGCCGACTCCTACGAGCTCGGCCAGGAACTCGCAGCCGACCTCTTCGAAGCTGGCGAGCACGTTGACGTCTCCGGCAACACCAAGGGCAAGGGTTTCGCAGGTGTGATGAAGCGCCACGGCTTCGCCGGCGTTTCCGCCTCCCACGGTGCACACCGCAACCACCGCAAGCCCGGTTCCATCGGCGCCTGCGCCACCCCCGGACGCATCTTCAAGGGCCAGCGCATGGCCGGCCGCATGGGCGGCGTGCGTCGTACCGTCCAGAACCTGACCATTCAGGCTGTTGACGTCGAGAAGGGCCTGCTGCTCATCAGCGGCGCCATTCCCGGCCCCAAGAACGGCGTGGTCCTGGTTCGTACCGCTGTGAAGGGTGCGTGATCATGTCTGACGTCCGTACCGTTGACGTCCTTGACCTCAAGGGCAAGAAGGTCGACTCCGTCGAACTTCCCGCCGAGATCTTCGACGTCCCCACCAACATCCCCCTGATGCACCAGGTCGTCGTGGCCCAGCTGGCCGCTGCCCGTCAGGGCACCCACGCCACCAAGACCCGCGGCATGGTCGCCGGCGGCGGCAAGAAGCCTTACCGCCAGAAGGGCACGGGCAACGCCCGTCAGGGCTCCATCCGCGCACCCCAGTTCACTGGCGGTGGCACCGTGCATGGCCCTCAGCCTCGCGACTACTCGCAGCGCACCCCCAAGAAGATGATTCGTGGCGCACTGCTCTCCGCTCTGTCCGACCGCGCACGCGCTGGCCGCATCCACGTCGTTACCGCCCTCGTTGAAGGTGAAAAGCCCTCCACCAAGGCTGCACTTGCCTCCCTGCGTGCCCTCGTGGCTGACCGCAGCGCCCTCGTGGTCCTGGAGCGCAACGACGAACTGACCCTGCTCAGCCTGCGCAACGTCCCCGAGGCGCATGTCCTCTGGGTCGACCAGCTCAACACCTACGACGTCCTCGACGCCGACGATCTGGTCTTCACTCAGGATGCCCTCGCTACCTTCCTCGGAACCAAGGAGGAGACCAAGTGAGCACGATTGAAGCGGGCAAGAACCCCCGCGACATCATCCTGAAGCCGGTCGTCACCGAAAAGTCCTCCGTCCTCATGGACCAGGGCAAGTTCACCTTCGAGGTCGACCCCCGCGCGAACAAGACCGAAATCAAGATCGCCATCGAGGCCATCTTCGGTGTCAAGGTCGGTTCCATCGCTACCCAGAACCGCAAGGGCAAGACCTACCGCACCCGCACCGGCACCGGTAAGCGTAAGGACGTTAAGCGCGCCATCGTCACCCTGCGTGAAGGCACCATTGACGTCTTCGGCGAGCTGGCCTGAATCGGCGCTGGAGAGTAGAGGAACATTATGGGAATCCGCAAGTACAAGCCGACGACCCCGGGTCGTCGCGGCGCTAGCGTCTCCGACTTCGCCGAGATCACTCGTTCGGAGCCCGAGAAATCGCTAGTGCGCCCCCTGCACAAGACCGGTGGTCGTAACTCCAACGGTCGCGTCACCAGCCGTCACCGCGGTGGTGGCCACAAGCGCGCCTACCGCATGATCGACTTCCGTCGTCATGACAAGGACGGCGTGCCGGCAAAGGTCGCTCACATCGAGTACGACCCCAACCGCACCGCTCGCATCGCCCTCCTGCACTACGCAGATGGCGACAAGCGCTACATTCTGGCTCCCGCCAAGCTCGCTCAGGGCGACCGCGTCGAGGCTGGTCCCAACGCCGACATCAAGCCCGGCAACAACCTGCCCCTGCGCAACATCCCCCTCGGTACTGTGATTCACGCCGTTGAACTGCAGCCCGGCGGCGGTGCCAAGATCGCCCGCTCCGCAGGCTCCTCGGTGCAGCTCGTCGCAAAGGAAGGCCGCTTCGCTCAGCTGCGTATGCCCTCCGGCGAAATCCGCAACGTGGAAATCACCTGCCGCGCCACCGTTGGTGAGGTCGGTAACTCCGAGCACGCCAACATTAACTGGGGTAAGGCTGGCCGCTCCCGCTGGAAGGGCAAGCGTCCTCACGTTCGTGGTGTTGTCATGAACCCCGTGGATCACCCCCACGGTGGTGGTGAGGGCCGTACCTCCGGTGGCCGTCACCCCGTCAGCCCCTGGGGCAAGCCCGAGGGTCGTACCCGCCGTCCGAACAAGCCCAGCGATCGTATGATCGTGCGCCGTCGCCGCACCGGCAAGAAGCGCTGATTAGGGAGCTGAACAAATGCCACGTAGTTTGAAGAAGGGTCCCTTCGTCGACGCTCACCTGCTCAAGAAGGTTGACGCCGCGAACGAGACCGGCTCGAAGAACGTTATTAAGACCTGGTCGCGTCGCTCGGTCATCACCCCGGACTTCCTGGGTCTGACCTTCGCCGTTCACGACGGCCGCAAGCATGTGCCCGTTTTCGTCACCGAGTCGATGGTGGGCCACAAGCTCGGCGAGTTCGCACCTACGCGTACTTTCCGCAGCCACGACAAGGACGATCGTAAGGGACGTCGGCGCTGAGCCGGCCCTCAGAGAAGTAGAGGCAGGATTTCATGGAAGCCAAGGCGCAGGCGCGTTATGTCCGCGTCACGCCCCAGAAGGCTCGCCGCGTTGTGAACGAGATTCGCAACAAGGCCGCTCTGGAGGCCGCCGACATTCTGCGGTTCGCACCGCAGGCAGTTGCAACCGACGTCCGCAAGGTGCTGCTCAGCGCCGTGGCCAACGCAAAGGTCAAGGCAGAGCTCGCCGGCGAGACCTTCAACGAAGCAGACCTTCTGGTTCTGGAAACCTTCGTTGACGAAGGCCCCACGATGAAGCGTTTCCGTCCGCGTGCCCAGGGCCGCGCCGGACGCATCCTCAAGCGCACCAGCCACATCACCGTTGTGGTCGGCACCAAGGACGATAAGAAGAAGGGAGACCGGTAATGGGCCAGAAGGTAAACCCCACCGGGTTCCGCCTGGGAATCACCACCGATCACCGGTCTCGCTGGTTCTCCGACTCCAGCGCGAAGGGTCAGCGCTACGCTGACTACGTCGCCGAGGACGTCGCCATCCGCAAGACGCTCACCGAAACCCTCGAGCGCGCCGGTATCGCCAAGGTCGATATCGAGCGCACCCGTGACCGTGTGCGCGTTGATCTCCACACCGCTCGCCCCGGCATCGTCATCGGTCGCCGTGGCGCAGAGGCTGACCGCCTCCGCCAGAGCCTGGAGAAGCTCACCGGCAAGCAGGTGCAGCTGAACATCCTCGAGGTCAAGAACCCCGATCTGGAAGCTCAGCTCGTTGCTCAGGGCATCGCCGAGCAGCTCGCTGCACGCGTTTCCTTCCGCCGCGCAATGCGTAAGGGCATTCAGTCCGCGCAGCGTGCAGGCGCTAAGGGTATCCGTGTGCAGGTCTCCGGCCGCCTCGGTGGTGCTGAAATGAGCCGTTCCGAGTTCTACCGCGAGGGTCGCGTGCCGTTGCACACCCTGCGTGCGAACATCGACTACGGCTTCCACGAGGCACGTACCACCTTTGGTCGCATCGGCGTCAAGGTGTGGATCTACAAGGGTGATATCACCGAGCGTGAGTTCGCCCGTCAGCAGGCTGAGCAGAACAACCGCGGCGGTCGCCGTGGTGAGCGTCGCAACCCCCGTCGTGGTGGCGGCCGCCCCGCTCAGCAGGACAACGCCCAGTCGCAGGCCGCACAGGCTCCCGCGGCTGCTGAAACCGGAACGGAGGCCTGAGCCCAATGCTCATTCCTCGTCGTACTAAGTGGCGCCGCCAGCACCGTCCGCACCGCACTGGTGTGGCCTCCGGCGGAACCGAACTGGCATTCGGCCAGTACGGCATCCAGGCTCTCGAGCCCGCTTACATCACCAACCGTCAGATTGAAGCAGCTCGTATTGCCATGACCCGTCACGTCAAGCGTGGCGGCAAGGTGTGGATCAACATCTTCCCGGACCGCCCCCTGACCAAGAAGCCGGCTGAAACCCGTATGGGTTCCGGTAAGGGTGCTGTGGAATGGTGGGTTGCTCCCGTCAAGCCTGGTCGTATCATGTTCGAGCTGGCCGGCGTGCCTGAACCCCTCGCTCGCGAGGCCATGCGCCGTGCTATGCACAAGCTTCCTATGAAGACCCGTTTCGTGGTCCGCGAGGGTGGTGACATCTGATGGCTAAGAAGGGTCTGACCACCGCCGATCTCGATGCCATGGATAACGCGCAGTTGTCCAAGGAACTCGAGAAGGCTAAGGCCGAGCTGTTCAACCTGCGTTTCTCGCAGGCCGTTGGCTCGCTTGAAGATCACGGCCGCATGAAGACCGTGCGCCGCGACATTGCCCGTATCTACACCGTTGCGCGCGAGAGGGAGCTTGGCTTCCGTACCGCCCCTAGCACCAAGGAGTGAGTCGAGTGTCTGAGACCACCAATGCACGCAACGACCGCAAGGTCCGTCGTGGCTACGTTGTGAGCGACAAGATGGACAAGACCGTCGTCGTCGAGATCGAGGACCGTGTCAAGCACGCCCTCTACGGCAAGGTCATGCGTAAGTCCAAGAAGTTCAAGGTTCACGACGAGGCAAATGAATGCCACGTTGGCGACCTCGTCCTCATCATGGAAACCCGCCCGCTCTCCGCTACCAAGCGCTGGCGCGTGGTGGAGATCCTCGAACGCGCGAAGTGATCGAGAGTCTCTGACTTCCAGGTTTATGGCTATGGCCCCTCTCCTCGGAGAGGGGCCATAGCCTTTTCTGTTAGTTTCTGGGGCCGCAGCCTTTTCTGCCTCTCTTCCCCGTCGGCCGCGCCCTCCCCAACTTTTCACACTGCGTTGCAGTTTCCACACCGCATAGGCCCCTGAAACTACAACATCCCTCCCATAGTCGACTGCCTGTGCCTGTACCCCTGGCCCTCGGTCCCAGCCCTGGCCCTGGCCCTCGGCCTCGCCTCAACCTCAGCCCCGGCCCAGCGCCAGCCTCGCCCTTCCCCAACTTTTCACACTGCGTTGCAGTTTCCACACCGCATAGCCCCCTGAAACTACAACATCCCTCCCATAGTCGACTGCCTGTGCCTGTACCCCTGGCCCTCGGTCCCAGCCTGCCTCTGGCCATCGGCCTCGCCCCTCGGCCTCGCCTCAACCTCAGCCCCGGCCCAGCGCCAGCCTCGCCCTTCCCCAACTTTTCACACTGCGTTGCAGTTTCCACACCGCATAGCCCCCTGAAACTACAACGCCCCTCCCATAAGGAGGGGCGTGCAGTGAAGGTGCGCTCTGGAGAAGGCCAGAAAGGGGGCAATCTGCCAATAGGACGATCAGGGCGTGCCTGAGCGTTTGGATGAGCCGCTTCGCGGGAGGCGCTCAGCGATAGTCGGTGAGGAGCCAATGTTGAGGCGCCCGCGAGTGGAATACCTCAGGAGCAACACTTCTCAGATGGGCAAAGAGTTCGGGAGGAGGGCCGAATACTTGCGACGCGGTAAGGTGAAGGACTTTCCAGCCCTGAGCACTCAGTTGATTATCCCGCATCAGGAGGTCATTGAGATTGTCCTTAATCTGACGATGTTGTTGGCCAAGTTTGGCAACGCCTTCGATCTCGATGAGCACGCGGATATCAGGAAAGAAAAAATCTGCGAAGTACAGGTGCTCGCCGAAGGAGAATTCAACCTGCGTCTGCCATGGCACGGCATTAAAGGTGTATAGGAACCACAGGAATGTGGATTCGGCGATCGATTCGCATGCTGGATCACACATTTGTAGGAGTGTGAGCGCCCTGCGCTTCTTGAATGAAGATGGCACAGCACTAATCGCGTCAGCCCAATCCTCGCGAAGCTGCTCCGCACGCCGCATGCTTTCGTCCTTATTCCAACGGTCGTAAGTGCTGGCGTGCCTCATGAGCAGACTCACTTCGGCGACCGCCTCGACCGGCGGAGCGGAACACAGGATATCCCGCGCGGTCTGACGAATGCTGCTTACCGGCATTCCCGCGATGTAGTCGGGTGGATCATCCACCGTGTGATCCTCGTGAGTAATGACCTTTGCCCACGGAATGTCGACCCCACTCTCCAGCGAGATTGCGGGATAGCGTGGCCGTTTACCTGGGCGTCGGTGTGTCCGACGCTCATGAATATGGAGGGGCGAGCGCTTGAGGGGGAGGCCCCGCAGAAGCAACGAAGACTGGTGGCTGAATACTAGGAGGCGTTCGGTGCGGACGGCATGCACGTAGTGTCTGAAAAGTGCAAGATCGCGCCTTTGCTTCCAGTGTGGTGCGGAACTATCGAGATGCTCCTTGGGAAGATAGAACCCGCGCGTGAGGGCGTAGAAGTTACCAGATTCGATGTCGCGGCGGAAGACCGGGTGGTTGTCGCGGTTTGTTATGACGACCTGACTGAGGATGGATTCTAGGTTGGGACCCTCAGGAGTAGGAAGCAGCATGGCATCCTGCCGAGTGCTCTCGTAGGTGGATGGGGGTGTGGGATTCATATTCGGCGCGCTCCTTTGACGTTGTGTAGTCCCCACTGTTGCGCTCGCGAGCCCGGAAAGCACATCAGGATCGATGCCCTGTGGATAAGCGAGGTCGAGCGGGGGGACCTGTGGATAACCTTCCAGGGGCACAAGAACAGGGGAGGGGTGTTGCAGTTTGTGGGGGTTATGCGGTGTGGAAACTGCAACGCGGTGTGGAAAGTGTGGCGAGGGCGGGGGCGAGGGAAGCTGCTGAGCTAAGCCGGTGAGGAAGCGCACAGCGCCTGCGATTACCGGCTACTTTCGCGAAACTCAGCCGATAGCGTAGGATAAGGAAGTTGCAGTCTCACGCGTACGCTTGGCATTGGAGTAACTCACCAGCCCAAGTAGCTGAGGCTCGGCTTTCTTCATGCAGAGACCTAGCACCCTGACGGTGTGCTCGAGTCTGCTTGATGAGAGAACAAGATGCGCAACAAGCGTTGCGTGTTGTCCGTACATGTTCGGCTAGGCTCGCGGGCGGTGTCCCGCCCGCAGAGAACCGGCTCGACGACAGGAGTCACTGAAAAATGATCCAGCAGGAGTCGCGACTGAAGGTCGCCGACAACACCGGTGCCAAGGAGATCTTGACCATCCGTGTTCTCGGCGGCTCGGGTCGGCGCTACGCGGGTATTGGCGACACGATTGTCGCCACCGTGAAGGACGCCATCCCCGGCGGCAACGTCAAGAAGGGAGACGTCGTTAAGGCGGTTGTTGTGCGTACGCGCAAGGAAACCCGCCGTCCCGACGGTTCCTACATCCGTTTCGACGAAAACGCAGCTGTCATCCTCAAGAATGACGGCGAACCTCGCGGAACCCGCATCTTCGGCCCCGTTGGCCGCGAGCTGCGCGACAAGAAGTTCATGCGTATCGTCTCTCTCGCTCCGGAGGTGATCTGATGGCAGCGAAGATCCGTAAGGGTGACCTCGTAGAGGTTGTGCGCGGCCGCACCGCTGACGAGCAGAAGCTCGCCGAGCGCAACGCTCGCCGCGAAGCTGAAGGCCTCGAGCCCCTCAAGCCCGGTGATAAGGGCAAGCAGGGTCGCGTCATCAAGGTCTTCCCCGCAGAGGAAAAGGTCCTCGTTGAGGGCGTGAACCTCAAGACCCGCCACGTCCGTCAGGGCCCCAACCAGGCCGGCGGCATCGAGACTGTGGAAGCCCCCATCTCGCTGTCCAAGGTTGCACTGGTTGACCCCGACACCAAGCAGCGCGTCCGCGTTGGCTTCCGTGAGGACACCGTTGAGCGCGACGGCCGCACCCGCACCGTCCGCGTTCGCGTGACCCGCGGTGGCGCCAAGCGTGGCATCGAGCAGGGCAAGGAGATCTGAGATGGCCCCGCGTTTGAAGGAAAAGTACAACTCCGAGATCCGCGATGCCCTTCGCAAGGAGTTCGAGCACGCAAACATCATGGAAGTTGGCGGTCTGACCAAGATCGTCGTCAACATGGGCGTTGGCGAGGCTGCTCGCGATTCGAAGGCACTCGAGGGTGCAATCCGCGACCTTACCGCTATCACCGGCCAGAAGCCCTACGTCACCAAGGCTCGCAAGTCCATCGCTCAGTTCAAGCTGCGTGAAGGCCAGGCCATTGGCGCGCACGTCACCCTGCGTGGCGACCGCATGTGGGAATTCCTCGACCGTCTTCTCTCCACCGCACTGCCTCGTATCCGCGACTTCCGTGGCCTCTCGGCCAAGCAGTTCGACGGTCATGGCAACTACACCTTCGGTCTGACGGAACAGTCCATGTTCCACGAGATCGACCAGGACTCGATTGACCGAGTGCGCGGCATGGATATCACGGTCGTCACCTCGGCCTCCACCGACGAAGAGGGCCGGGCCCTCCTGCGTCACCTCGGCTTCCCCTTCAAGGAGGACTGATCCATGGCCAAGACGTCCCTCAAGATCAAGGCCGCCCGTACCCCCAAGTTCGGTGTGCGTGCCTACACTCGATGCAACCGTTGCGGTCGTCCGCGTTCGGTGTACCGTAAGTTCGGACTGTGCCGCGTCTGCCTGCGCGAACTCGCCCTCCGTGGTGAGCTCCCGGGCGTGACCAAGAGCAGCTGGTAAACACTGACGTCGTAGGTCCCGGTACGCCGGAGAAACCGCGACGAGGAAGGGGAAATTTCCCCCATGACTATGACTGATCCCATTGCAGACATGCTGACGCGTCTGCGCAATGCGAACCAGGCGTACCACGAGTCGGTCTCAATGCCCTACTCGAAGCTCAAGGCCGCCATCGCGAACATCCTCGTCGAAGAGGGCTACATTGCCTCGATCGACGTTGAGGACGCCCGCGTGGGCCAGACCCTCACGCTCAACCTCAAGTACGGCTCCCGTCGTGAGCGCGCCATTGAGGGTGTCCAGCGAGTGTCGAAGCCCGGTCTTCGCGTATACGCCAAGTCCACCAACCTGCCCAAGGTCCGCGGCGGCCTCGGCGTGGCTATCCTGTCCACGTCCTCTGGCCTGCTTACCGACCGTCAGGCAGCCGACAAGGGTGTGGGTGGGGAAGTCCTCGCCTACATCTGGTGATAAGGAGGCTGGACAATGTCGCGTATTGGTAAGAACCCCATTGCCATCCCCGGTGGCGTCGATGTCAACATCGACGGCGCAGATGTGACCGTGAAGGGCCCCAAGGGTACCCTCACCCACACTGTCGTTGACCCCATCACCGTGGCAATTGAAGACGGACAGATCGTTGTGGCTCGCCCCGACGATGAGCGCCGTTCCCGTGCAATGCATGGCCTGACCCGCACCCTGATCGCCAACATGGTGATTGGTGTGACCGAGGGCTACAAGAAGCAGCTTGAAATCACCGGTACCGGTTACCGCGTGGTTGCAAAGGGCAAGGACCTTGAGTTCTCCCTCGGCTTCTCGCACACCATTCTCGTCCCCGCTCCCGAGGGTATTGAGTTCACCGTCGATTCCCAGACCAAGTTCACTGTGGCTGGCATCGACAAGCAGCTCGTGGGTGAAACCGCAGCTCGTATCCGTAAGCTCAAGAAGCCCGAACCCTACAAGGGCAAGGGTATCCACTACGTGGGCGAGACCATCCGTCGCAAGGTCGGAAAGGCTGGTAAGTGATGGCTTTCAAGATCACCGGCAAGGGCAAGGTTGTTGCACGCAAGCGTCGCCACCTGCGCCTTCGCAAGAAGATCTCCGGCACCGCCGAGCGTCCGCGCCTGGTCGTTACCCGTTCCAACCGTCACATGGTTGCTCAGGTCATCGACGACACTGTCGGCCACACCCTCGTGTCCGCCTCCACCCTCGAGGCCGATCTGCTCGCAGCAGAAGGCACCAAGGTTGAGAAGGCACACAAGGTTGGCGCCCTCGTTGCAGAGCGCGCTAAGGCTGCCGGCATCACCTCCGTGGTCTTCGACCGCGGTGGCAATAAGTACCACGGCCGCGTGGCGGCTGTCGCAGAGGCCGCCCGTGAGGGCGGACTCGAGCTGTGATGGCGTCTGAGGAAAGAGAGATCAACTGATGGCTGCACAGCAGCGAGGCAGGAACGGTCAGGAAGGCACTGAGCGCGCTGACGGCGAACGCCGTGGCCGCCGCGAGGGCCGGCAGGACCGTCGCGACAATCGTCGCGCCGAGGACAAGAACCAGTACATCGAACGCGTTGTCACCATCAACCGCGTCTCCAAGGTTGTGAAGGGTGGACGTCGTTTCTCCTTCACCGCCCTGGTCGTCGTTGGTGACGGTGAAGGCACCGTGGGTGTAGGCTACGGAAAGGCCAAGGAAGTTCCCCAGGCTATTTCCAAGGGTGTTGAGGAAGCGAAGAAGAACTTCTTCCGCGTTCCCATGATCCGCCGCACTATCACCCACTTCGTGCAGGGGCGCGACGCCGCCGGCGAGGTGCTCCTCCGCCCGGCAGCTCCCGGTACCGGCGTTATCGCCGGTGGTCCGGTTCGCGCCGTGCTCGAGGCCGCCGGTGTGCACGACGTGCTCACCAAGTCCATTGGTTCAGACAACGCAATCAACATCGTTCACGCAACCGTGGCTGCTCTCAAGCAGCTCGAACAGCCTGAGGCCGTTGCAGCCCGACGTGGCCTGCCCCTCGAGCGTGTTGCTCCCGCAGCAATGTTGCGTGCACGCGCCGAAGGTGAGGCCGAGGCTCGCGCCAAGGCTGAAGAAGCCGAGGCTGAGAAGGCCGCTGCAGGGGTGAGCGAGTGATGGCAAATCTGAAGATTACCCAGGTCAAGTCCACCATCGGCACCAAGCAGAACATGAGGGATACCCTGCGTACCCTCGGTCTGCGTAAGATCGGCCAGAGTGTCGTGCGTGAGGATACTGACGCTGTTCGCGGCGCAGTTCGCACCGTTCGTCACCTGGTGACCGTTGAGGAGGTCGACTGATTATGGCCAACTCCAAGGCTACTGAGGGCGCAACCGAGAAGGTTCGCGTCATCAAGCTCCACCACCTGCGTCCCGCTCCGGGCGCCAAGACCGCTAAGACTCGCGTCGGCCGCGGTGAAGGCTCCAAGGGTAAGACCGCTGGTCGTGGTACCAAGGGTACGAAGGCCCGCTACCAGGTGAAGGCAGGTTTCGAGGGTGGTCAGATGCCCATCCACATGCGCCTGCCCAAGCTGCGCGGCTTCAAGAACCCCTTCCGCGTTGAATTCCAGGTCGTCAACCTCGATCGCCTGCAGGAACTGTTCCCTGAGGGTGGCAAGGTGACCGTGGAAGATCTCGTTGCACGCAACGCAGTGCGTGACGGCCACGCCGTCAAGGTGCTGGGCACGGGCGATGTGACCGTCAAGTTCGACCTCGTGGTCGATGCTTGGTCGGCCTCCGCCGAAGCCAAGATCACTGCGGCTGGCGGTAGCCTCACGGCCCGCTGAAACGTGTGAGGAGGGGTGGTCCGGTGGTAAACCGGGCCACCCCTTTCCCCACGAATAGGACCAACGTCCTAAATGACTTTTTTGGAGTGACATCGTCTTGTCACCGAAACTCGCATATTTCCCCGTCCCTCGGGTACGCTTTCCACAGTCCTAATCCCGAGACCACGGGTTTTCCCCACAACACCGGAGGAGGAACGCCTTGCTCAGTGCGTTCGCGCAGGCATTCCGCACACCCGACCTTCGTCGGAAGCTGCTCTTTTCCCTGCTGATCATGGCCCTGTTCCGCCTGGGAACCTTTATTCCCGCACCAGGCGTGGACACCAAGGCCGTCCAAGCATGTTTGGCCCAACAGGAACAGGCGTCCCTGCTGGACCTCGTCAACCTCTTCTCCGGTGGCGCACTCCTCCAGCTGTCGATCTTCGCTCTGGGCATCATGCCCTATATCACTGCGTCGATCATCATTCAGCTGCTGCGCGTGGTCGTCCCCCGCTTCGATGACCTCCACAAGGAAGGCCAGATCGGGCAGGCGAAACTCACCCAGTACACCCGCTACCTGACGATCTTCCTTGGCGTGCTCCAGTCGACCACGACCATCACCCTGGCTCGATCGGGCGCACTGTTCCCGACCTGTCAGCAGAGCATCATTGCTGATGACTCTGTGACCAGCTTCCTTGTCATGGTGATCGTGATGACGGCAGGTACCTCGGTCATCATGTGGCTCGGTGAGCTCATCACTGAACGTGGTATCGGCAATGGCATGTCTTTGCTGATCTTCACCTCGATCACCGCCCAGCTTCCTTCGCAGCTGCTCTCCATCGGCCAGGGCGGTAACTGGAGCGCCGTCGCTGCCATCGTCGCAATGATCCTGGGCGTGACCATCGCTGTGGTCTTCATTGAGCAGGCGCAGCGTCGCATTCCCGTCCAGTACGCCAAGCGCATGGTTGGACGCCGCACCTACGGAGGCTCCTCGACCTACATCCCCCTGAAGATCAACATGTCGGGCGTTATCCCCGTCATCTTCGCTTCCTCGCTTCTGGCAATGCCTTCACTGGTGGCACAGTTTGGCGCTCAGGACGCTGACTGGGTGCTTTGGATCCGCACGAACTTCTCGTCTACCGCATGGCTGTACCTGACTGTCTACGCGCTGCTGATCCTGTTCTTTGCCTTCTTCTACACGTCGATCACCTTCAACCCTGAAGAGGTCGCAGACAATATGAAGCGCTACGGTGGCTTCATTCCTGGCTACCGCGCTGGTCGCCCCACCGCTGAGTACCTGCGCTACGTCGTCAACCGCATTACGAGCGCCGGCGCTGTTTACCTCGTGGTGATTGCGCTCCTGCCCTCTCTCCTGATCATTCCGCTGGGCCTTGGGGCTGGACAGATGCCCTTCGGCGGCACGACCCTGCTGATTATCGTGGGCGTTGGCCTGCAGACCGTGAAGGAAATCAACACGCAGCTGCAGCAGCATCACTACGAAGGCTTCCTCCGATGACAACCCTCATCTTGCTGGGCCCTCCTGGGGCTGGCAAAGGAACTCAAGCCAAGCGGATTGCCGAACGCCTCGGCATCCCGGCCATTTCGACTGGCGCCATCTTCCGGACCAACATGTCGGAAGGCACCGAGCTGGGTAAGCAAGCCGCCCTCTACATTGATCGCGGCGAGTTTGTTCCCGACTCCGTGACCAACCCGATGGTGAAGGCGCGCCTCGCAGCTCCCGACGCTCAGAACGGCTTCCTGCTTGACGGCTACCCTCGCACCCTCGATCAGGCGCACGTCCTGCGTGACATGCTTGCTGACCTGGGGATCACGCTCAACCTCGTCCTTGAGATTGAGGTTGACGAGGACGAGGTCGTCACCCGCATGCTCAAGCGCGCCGAGGAGCAGCACCGCACGGACGATACCGAGCCGGTCATGCGCCACCGCCTGGAGGTCTACCGCGAGCAGACCATGCCGATGGCGACCTACTACGCAGACCAGGATCTGCTAGAGGTTGTGGATGGCTCAGGCAGTATTGATGAGGTATCCGAACGGATCTTCGCCGTTTTGGATGCCTTGCCAACCTGCGAACGCACACAGGGCTGACCGGCAGTGGGCCGCATTGAACTCAAGACACGAGACCAGATTCGCTACATGCGTGAAGCTGGTCTCGTTGTCGCTCGGATTCATTCTGCGTTGCGTGCAGCTGCCGTCCCCGGCGTACCGACGGGCGAACTTGACGCGATCTGTCACGAGGTCATCCGCAATGCCGGTGCGAAGTCGAACTTCCATCGCTACTACGGCTACCCTGCCTCGGTGTGTATTTCCCCCAATGATGTGGTCGTTCACGGTATTCCCGGCGACTACGTCCTGCAGGCGGGTGACATTGTGTCCTTTGACTGCGGTGCCTTCGTGGAGCGCAGGGGGAAGCAGTGGCACGGCGATGCCGCCTTCACCATGATTATTGGCGAGGACGAGGCTGCCGGTCAGGTTGATGGGGTCGTCTTGCAGCGTCGCCGCGAGTTGGAGGCAGTGACCCGCGAGGCTATGTGGGCCGCGCTGGCAAGCCTTGCCAAGGGCAAGCGCGTGGGTGCTGTTGGAAACGCCGTTGAAGATGTTGTGGCTGCGAAGGCCGATGAGCTCGGCTGGGAAGCGGGCATCGTCGAGGAATTCACGGGGCACGGCATTGGCACTGCCATGCATCAGGCGCCCGATGTGCTCAATTATCGTGTGCGTGGGGTGACGGCCCGCCTCAGGCCCGGCATGGTGCTGGCTGTTGAGCCCATGCTGACCACCGGCGGGATTGACACCTTCACTGAGGATGATCAGTGGACGGTGCGGACCATGGACGGGTCGGATGCCGCCCAGTGGGAGCACTCGGTGGCAATCCTCGACGATGGTATTTCGATCCTCACAGCACCTGACGGGGGAGTGGCGGGTCTGGCTCCCTATGGTGTGACGCCGGTGCTCCTTGACTAAAGGCCCGGCGCGGGGCGGTACCGTGTGAGCAACGGAATGCCTCTGGGGCGTCAAGACGACGCCGACAGGCAGCCTGCGAAGAAGGGAGTGGGGGACCCCCACTCCCTTCTGCGCTAAAAGGTGAGGGAGTGAACAGTGTTGTTGACTACCACAAAACCCTGCGCATGGCCTATTGTGGATAGTCGGGCGTGTCCACGCATACCCGCATTCGGATGAGTGTCGGGCCGGGCGCGCTCTGCGGTAACACCGCGGTACTACTGGACATACTAAGGACAGACGGAGTTCATGGCGAAGAAGGACGGCGTCATCGAGATTGAAGGCACGGTTATTGAAGCCCTGCCTAACGCAATGTTCCGCGTGGAGCTGAGCAATGGTCACATTGTTCTTGGCTACATTTCGGGCAAGATGCGTCAGCACTACATTCGTATCCTCCCTGAGGACCGCGTTGTGGTGGAGCTGAGCCCCTACGACCTGTCCAAGGGCCGTATCGTTTACCGCTACAAGTAAACCAACCGACACGACAGCGCCATGCTGACATGGCGTGGAGGTATACCCATGAAGGTCAAGCCGAGTGTCAAGACGATCTGTGACAAGTGCAAGGTGATTCGTCGCCACGCTAAGGTCATGGTCATCTGCGACAACCCCCGGCACAAGCAGCGTCAGGGCTGAATCCTGATCCTGTAGCTGGAATTGGGGCCGAGAAGGCCCGTCAGCATCACACCAAACGTTGCCTAGCAACGACCCCCGGTTCGGAGGCCGGGGCCGGAGATCATCCGGATGGAGTGGTGACGACCTCCGAAAACCCACTGGAGAAACAAAATGGCACGTATTGCCGGCGTAGACCTCCCTCGCGAAAAGCGTATGGAGATCGCGCTTACCTACATCTACGGTGTTGGACGCACCCGCGCCAAGGAAACCCTCGAGGCCACCGGTGTGAGCCCCGACCTGCGCGTGAAGGACGCCACCGAGGACGACCTCGTCAAGCTGCGTACCTACATCGAATCCAACTACAAGGTCGAGGGTGACCTGCGCCGCGAGGTTCAGGCCGACATCCGCCGCAAGATTGAGATCGGTTCCTACCAGGGTCTTCGCCACCGCCGCGGCCTGCCCGTTCACGGCCAGCGCACGAAGACGAACGCTCGTACCCGCAAGGGCCCCAAGCGTACCGTCGCAGGTAAGAAGAAGAAGTAATAGACCCGGCTTGAGCTGCAGGCCCCTGTAGCTCTTCGACATCGAAGGAACTTTCAATGGCTACTAAGTCCACCCGCTCCTCCGCGTCGCGCAAGCCGCGTCGCAAGGTGAGCAAGAACGTCACCCACGGCAACGCCTACATTAAGTCGACGTTCAACAACACCATCGTCTCCATTACCGATCCCACCGGCGCCGTTATCGCCTGGGCTTCCTCCGGCCAGGTCGGCTTCAAGGGTTCGCGTAAGTCCACCCCCTTCGCCGCTCAGCTCGCTGCTGAGGCTGCTGCACGTCGCGCACAAGAGCACGGCATGAAGAAGGTTGACGTCTTCGTGAAGGGTCCCGGCTCCGGCCGTGAGACCGCGATCCGTTCCCTCCAGGCTGCTGGCCTTGAGGTCGGTTCGATCCAGGATGTCACTCCCCAGGCACACAACGGCGCTCGTCCTCCGAAGCGTCGCCGCGTCTGACCCGAGCCTGAGCGGGCTGTCCCCGTGCGCACGTACAGGGACAACCCCACGTCTGAGTGGCACTGCGCCCTCGGCTAAGTGGCCACTCCACACTCCCTTCCCCGTTCATCGGGACCCGCATCCGGCGTCATATGGCGGTCGCCGGGAAGAAAGGAACAAGACGTGCTCATTGCAGAGCGACCCATCCTGACCGAAGAAAAAGTCAGCGACTTCCGCTCCCGTTTCACCCTCGAACCCCTCGAGCCTGGCTTCGGCTACACGCTGGGTAACTCCCTGCGTCGTACCCTGCTGTCCTCGATCCCCGGCGCAGCCGTGACCTCCATCCGCATTGATGGAGTGCCTCACGAGTTCCGCACCGTTGAGGGCGTGAAGGAAGACGTTGCCGAAATCATCCTCAACATCAAGCAGATCGTCCTCTCTTCGGAGAACGACGAACCTGTCGTGATGTACCTGCGCAAGGCTGGCCCTGGCACAGTTGTGGCTGGAGATATCACTCCTCCTGCCGGCGTGGAGATCCACAACCCTGATCTGCACCTCGCCACCCTCAATGAGAAGGGCAAGCTGGAGATCGAACTGACCGTCGAGCGTGGCCGCGGCTACGTCTCTGCCGCTCAGAACAAGGATCCCCAGGCGGAGATCTCTCGTATTCCGATTGACTCGATCTACTCGCCGGTCCTCAAGGTGACCTACAAGGTCGAGGCCACCCGTGTTGAGCAGCGCACCGACTTTGATCGCCTCGTCATTGACGTGGAGACCAAGCCGGCCATTAGCCCCCGCGATGCTCTTGCCTCCGCTGGCAAGACCCTCGTGGAGCTCTTCGGCCTGATGCGCGAACTCAACGAGGAAGCTGAAGGTATTGAGGTTGGCCCGTCCACCACGGACGCCACCCTCGCTGCCGACCTGGCCCTGCCGATTGAGAGCCTGAACCTGCAGTCGCGTTCGTACAACGCCCTGCGCCGTCGTGGCATCCTCAACATCGGCGAACTCGTTGCTCACTCCGAGGCTGACCTGCTGGATATCCGCAACTTCGGCACCAAGTCCATTGAGGAAATCAAGGAAGCCCTGGGCGCCCTTGGTATGACCCTCAAGGATTCCCTGATGCCGTCCATGCCCGGCGAGGGCGACTCCGGTTCGATCCAGTTCAGCGACGACCAGTCCTTCTGACCCTGGGCGTCGCCAGACGCTCGACTTCATACTTTTGTAGGAGACACCAATGCCCACCCCCAAGAAGGGTGCTCGCCTGGGCGGCAGCCCGGCACACCAGAAGCTGATCCTGGCTAACCTGGCCACGCAGCTCATTGAACACCGCGCCATCACCACCACCGAAGCTAAGGCCAAGATGCTGCAGCCTTACGTGGAGAAGATGGTGACCAAGGCTAAGCGTGGCGATCTGCACGCTCGTCGTACCGTTGCTAAGCGCATCACCAACAAGGATGCTCTCTACGAGCTCTTCGACGTGATCGTTCCCGCCATGGATGCTGAGCGTAAGGGCGGTTACACCCGCCTGACTCGCGTTGGCTACCGTAAGGGCGACAACGCTCCTCTGATGCGCATCGAGTTCGTCATGGAGCGCCTTGAGAAGAAGGCTGTTGTGGCCGCTGCTGAAGCTACCGTTGCTGCTGCAGAGAAGAAGGCTGAAGAGGCTAAGGCTGAGGAAGCCAAGGCTGAAGAGCCCGCAGTTGAGGAAGCTGCTGCCGAAGAGGCTGCAGTGGAAGAGGCTGCTGTTGAGGCTGAGGCAACCGAAGAGGCTGCTGAAGAGAAGTGAGTGTTCCGGTACTGAGGTACCGTGCATGACCTGATGTGAGGCTGGGGCCCAGGATCGTAGGATCCTGGGCCCCAGCCTTTTGGTGTGTTTTGCCTGGTCCTGGAGCTGACCATGGTGGGTTTCTGGCGTGACAAGCGGAAAGTGTGCGACCTTGGGCCCTCTTGTCAGACAAGAGGGGGTGTGTCCTGTGACATAGTTTTGGAGGCTCTGTTTCACTGCTGTGAAAAGTAATTTATGTGGCGCCCTCGTGAATAATGCATCCTTCGAGGTCGGAGGATATTTGATGGGCGGACTTTGATCATTATTCACGCCCCCGGTGAAAAATGGCTCAATTCTTGCAGCATGCTAGCAAAGGCAAAACCACCCGACTAGGGTCAGGGCAATCCTGGCGAGGATGCTCGGAGGTCGAGCATTCATCTCAATGAAGGAGAGAATGATGATGACCAACACGACCGTGCCCCCACCGCAGAGCACACTTTCACGCATACGACAGCTCGGAGGAATCCTCGGCCTTTCCGTAGCCGCCCTGAGCCTCGTGCTATCCGGAGGGGGAACCCCACCAGCTTTCGGCGCCGACGAGACATCTCAAACAGACACACCAACAAACGCCTCCACCCCCGCCACTGAAGACGACGCGGGAACCTCGTCAATGACAACCCGTACGCCCACCGTCCGTCAGGTTGACGAGGAACGCTTCGAAGTCGCTACAACGGCGCGCGTCGACTTCATGATGAACGACAAGCCTGATCTTGAGAACAAGACCTTCACCTACTCCTACATCTGCGGGGCCGACACGGGCACTGTCGTCACAAAGGGAGACCGGGTGCCTGTGCAGACCACTCAGACCTTCCCCATGGGAACAAAATGTACGGTCACGTTAGATACTACGAACATCGAGATTCCCCACTACCGCAACAGTATCCCCAAGCCGATCACCCTCACCATTGGACCCGAACTACTGACCGTTGAGATGGAAATCGACTACTCACTCAAGGGAGCAGGTATAGCGCTGGAGGTCACCGCCACGGGCGTGCCCATGCTCGACGGCAGGGGATACCAATTCGCCTACGAATGCACCTTCAACGGGGAAACAATCGTGCCAAACGGATGGCCCCCAATCCTTGAAGCATCGGCCAACGAGGGCCCAGCCGTGAGTAACCTGGCGCTGCCGGTTGGCACCGTGTGCACACTGACCGAGGACGTCGACAAGGGGCACGTCCGAAGCCATACCTTGGAAGTCAACAGTCCTATCACCCTGACACTTGACACGGAAGGGGACCACACGCTGTTCCTCTTCAAAAACGTCTACACCCGGGACACTGGAACTTTCCGGATTATTAAGTCCTCGATGGGGGCGGACACGAAGAAGAAGTTGTACACCTTCAACTACACCTGTGGGAATGAAACGGGGCAGATCATCACTCCTGGTGATGGTGGTCCGACCGGGTCGAAGGTGTATTTTCCGACGGGTACGGAGTGCGCGGTCAGTGAAGAGCTGAGTACGGCTGAGATTCCGGGCTACACACTCACGCCTGCTCCGCCGCAGACCTTCACCATTAATGACAATGGAGAAACGCCTGATCTGACATTCGTCAACACCTACGTGAAGAAGTCAGCGACGCCGACCCCCAATACACCTGATAAACCAGGCGCGACTAGGCCCGGTAGCACCAAGCCAGGAGGCACCATCGCTTCGACCGGCACTGACGCTGGCGTCTTCGGAGCCCTAGCCGTGCTCATGCTCATTGTGGGCGGGGCGCTCGTCCTCACCCGACGCAACCGACACTAGCCTCGGCAAATCCCGCAGCGCCCGGTAGCTAGCGGCCGTACGGTCCGTGGGCGGCAACCTCGTCCCACCGGGCGCGCGGGATGACACGAGCAACCACCAGCCCAGCAACAAGGAAAACCAACCCGCTGACGATGACGAAAAGCATCGTATTCGTATCCAATGCAAAGCAAAGGCTGAGCAGCATACCGCCCATGTGCATGCCGCCGTGCACCCCCACAGCAGCCCAGGTACTGCGCAACAGTACCGCCAGATAACCGGCAAGCGCCGCAAAACCTAAGGGAAGGATCAGGTAGAGCACCCGATCAAGGACGCCTTGTTGAGGGCCGTGGGACAGCAGGTGAAGGACCGTGAATGCTGTGACCGACATCCACAGCGCACGCTGCGGGCGCTCCGACAAGGACTGCATGAGGTAACCGCGGAAGAGTACCTCCTCCCCGAAACCTTGAAGGAGGAACGCCTGCCCGATAAACATCATCACGATCAGCGCGACGGGGGCGTCAGCAGGCCCAGCGTGCGCGCCAGATACCGCAGACACTGCGCCCAGCGCGTAGAGCACGAAGGCTGTCCCCCACACAATGGCGATGGCGAGCAGCGTCCCGCACAGGAGGGAAACAATGCCTCGGGTATTCACACGAAGGCCCAGGGCAGAAAAGGTCCGGCGATCCAGCACGCGGATAAACATCGCAGCGAAGGCAAGCATCATGAGTCCCACGCTGAACTGCGCGCTGAGATTCGCCACGGTGTTCACCAGGTAATTGCTCGACTTCAACCATTCCCTGAAGGCGGGAATCGACGAGATCACCATGATCGGCACGTAAGCGGCCAACATGGCGATCATGGTCATGAGGATCCGTGCCCAGGCGGGCAGACGTGGACTGCGAGAAAAAGAGGACGCGGCGGGCGCGGAGGCAGAAGAAAGAGTGTGAGTATCCATAGCTCCACGGTATGGAGATGCCCCAGCGCCAACGAGTGCCCGCCGTCGGGACTTCTCTGGAAAGAATCATGACCACGGTCATGGGACGGCGTGACCGTCGCTCATCTAGGGTGTCACCTATGGGCATCCTAAACGGCACTCCTTTGGGTGGGCGTACAGACGTCCAGCACGTCGGTCACACCATGATGGCAATACTCCAGGTGCTGGCATTCCTGAGCTATATCGCCTTCTCGGCAACAATTCTTGCCATCGTCGATGACGATGAACTGCTTCCTGCTCTCCTCCTGCCTGCGGCAGGGGTGATCGTGGGCGTGCTGTGGATCGTGCGCCATCGCCTGCCTCAAGGGCGAGGGCGAGCCGCCTGCTCGATTCTCGTCCTTCTCCTCCTCCTAATCCCCAGTGTCATTGGGCAGCTCGGCTTTAACGTCCCCTTCCTCCTGGTGGCGCAGGCGCTGCTCGTGATCGATGTGGGATTGTGGGCCGGGCTGCTGGGTAATGCGATCGTGGCCGCTACAGGAATGATTGTTCTGGCCAGCCATGGGGAGCTGAGCACCGCCCTCGTCAATGGGCTGCTGGTGTTCATCCTCACGACGGTGGGGACCGCCCTGGGCCTGCTCCTGGTTCGCTACGAGGCGCTCGTTGCCGACCAGCAATCCATGATCAGCGAACGTGACGCCGCCTTAGTGCGAGCCGAACGCCAGGCCGTCCTTGAAAAAGAACTTGTCCTCGCTGAGGAGCGAGCCCGCGCCGCACACGAGCTTCATGACGGGCTGGGGCACCGACTGACGCACATCGGCATGAGCCTCGAGTTCGCCTCCCGCGTGAGGGATTCTGATCCGTCAGCAGCGTGGGCAGAGATCGCCGTCGCTCAACGGACCACTCGCGAGGCCGTGGGCGAGATGCGCACCTGGGTGCGGGCGTTGAGCCCGGCCATTGGCGAGGGCGAGCGGGGAGTGGCGGGCCTGGATGCGGTGGCGGCTTCCTTCCGTGGGACCGGGGTACATGTGGATGTTGAGGACCGCCTAGGAGAAAGAGCGCTGGAGCAGATTGAGGATGTTGTGATCCATCGCGCCGTCCAGGAAGGCCTGACGAATGCCCTGCGCCACTCTCACGCGCGTCATGTCACCATCACAGTTGCTTGCGTCGAGGGCGGCATTGAAATGCGCATGGTGAATCGAATCGCCCCCGAGCTGCTGGCGGCCATCCCCGCCTCGGCAGTAGGGGAAAGGGGCGGCCCCGCAGCAGGTTTTGGGATTGGCGGACTCGCCGATCGTGCGCGTGAACTTGGAGGATGGGTCCGGGCGGGCCGTGACAACGCGGAGTTTGTCCTCCACCTCTTCCTTCCCAATCAGCCGCCTGCGACCGATGGCGCGGCTAACGGAGCGTCCGGCGCGAAAAAGAGGGGAGCGGAAGATGCGTGAAGAGCAGATGATTCGTGTGCTCGTCGTGGATGACCATCAGTTGCTGCGCCGCGGCCTGGTCATGCTCTTTGGGACAGTGCAGGGAATCGAAGTCGTTGCTCAAGCAGCTCACGGTGCAGAAGCCCTGGCCGTCTTAGGATTGCTGCCTGTTGACGTAGTGGTGACCGACGCCAAGATGCCAACAATGGACGGTATTGAGCTGACGCGCCGCTGTCAGGAACTGTATCCGGATCTTCCTGTCTTGGTTCTGACCACCTTCGATGAACCGCACCTCGTGCAGGGGGCGATTGGTGCGGGAGCTGCTGGGTTCTTGCTCAAGGATGCTTCGATTGAGGCGCTAGCTCAGGCGGTGCGGGCGGTCGCTGATGGCGGGATGGTGATTGACCCGCGGATTGCGAGGCTCGCCCTCGCCTCTTCTGCTGACGAGGGGGCCACCGAGGCCCCTATTCTTGCGGTGTTGACCCCAACGGAGCGTGAGGTCGCTGTTTTAGTGTCGGAAGGCTTGTCCAATCGGGCGATTGCGGAGCGAATGGTCCTGGCTGAGGGGACGGTGAAAAACCATGTGTCGTCGTTGCTGCGTAAGTGTGATGCGCCTGATCGGACTGCTCTGGCGTTGACACTATATAAGGCGTTTCATTCCATCTAGTGACATATAAGCTCCAGCTTATTTAGGAATTTGGAATACCTGGGAAAATGTGCACGATGGCTATATCAAGATAAGTGCAATGATAGATGTTGTGTGTTTTCGCACGTCGAGTTTAGTTTTGAGTGGGGTGTGAATTCCGGGGTATAGCTTTACTATGTATTCAGCGAGTTCTACTATGGGGACTTGCCTCACAGGGTTCTGTGATTGTTTATTGATGAGGATGGTTTCTATGACTCTGGTCCCGACTACGACTGCGCAGATAGTGTCTCAAGTTGGAAAGTTAACTGCTGCTACTGCGGCTGTGGTAGCGATGTCCCTGGGCATGACGGTTTCTTTTCCTTCTGCCGCCCATGCTTCTGATGACATCACAAGTCGACTGCAAGTGTCGGTGACTGCGTCGGCTGACTCCGCTACGTCTGATATCTCGCTTAGTGAGAGTGATAGTTTTCGGGGGCTGATTTGCCTTCATGACAAGGAAATGTATTCCTTGGCCTACAAGGGATCAGTGAGCCTGCCGCCCATTGGGAGGAGTCTTGACTCGGTTGTGAAGCAAGCATTCGTCGCTTCTCCTATTCCTGACAACAAACGCACTGAGACCGTGGATAACGCAAAGATTGCGGGAACAATTGTTGCCACAACGGTGCTGGATGTGGACATTGATATCAATAAGGAAGCACTGACTGCTGAGGCCATGCTTGCGGCGCACCGGGCGGCGAATCCCGGTCATCCTGTTGCCGCAGTTCTGCTCCCTACGGCCGTAAATATTGAAGGCCGCTCTGTTCGGGTGACCTATAGCATTGCGGAAAACACTGCTCTGCGTACAGTTATGGATGGTGCTCTTGGGCGCGCTGAGATGTTTCTGGCGTTCCCTTCTGGAGCTTTTTCTATGACCCGTGACAATGTTGGAAAGGGCACAGACTTCGCTTCTAGCTTTTTTAACATTGAGGGGTCTTTCCGTTCTGAGCTAAGCCATGAGGGGACTAGCCACGTCCTGACTCTCAATATGGAAACGGCTGATGCATCCATTCCTACAGTAAGTCTTTCGCGTAAAATCACCCCTGCACTTTCTGTCGCCTATGTTTCTGGCACAGCCAATAAGGACCTCCCTGCTGAGCTTGTTAACAAGGCTCCCGGCCGCGTCGACTATCCCACCGTGGATGCCAAGCCTCAGGCTCCTGCTGCCCCCGTAGAAAAGACCTTCAAGGCCGCAGATGGCACCTGGACCTTCAGCTCCTACCGTCCCGCTGCTACTGCCTCGGTATGTGGTATCTCCTTCTACGAAGGCGTGTGGACCTTCGCCTCCGATACAAAGGATGACCAGGGCACCCAACCCGCTCCCAAGGACACCCCTAAGGCCAAGGATGACGACTCATCCAAGAAGCCGAACACTAACAATGCGGACAAGCCTGACTCGGGCCAAGTCACGCCGAAGAATGTTGGTCAAGCCAAGGCCGACTCCGCCCACAAGGGCCTCGCCCGCACTGGTTTCGGCGTTGGTATCGCCGCCACGGGTCTTGTCCTCCTCATCACCGGCGCCGGCGCTCTCCTCATGCGCCGTCGCGCCTGACCAGCTCACAACGCTTGAGCAACTCACTCACGAGATGAGATGACCACAAGCGACTGATGGGTGGAGGCCTCTTGAGGCCTCCACCCATCAGTGTCTTAAGCGGGGAATCTCTCAAAGAAGTATGATCGCCGCCTGTGATGCTGCCGGACATACTGGTACCTGATAGCGTTCATTACACCCGTGAAGCTGAAGAAAACGAGCATGACAATGATCGAATTCAGATCTGTCTCCAAAACCTATCCCGGCGGAGTGGTTGCCGTACGCGACTTCTCCTTGACCATCCACTCCGGACGTTCCGTTGCCTTCCTCGGCTCCTCAGGTTCAGGAAAGACCACGCTTCTACGCATGGTCAACCGCATGGTCGACCCCACCAGCGGCACCGTCCTCATTGAAGGTGACGACGTATTGACACGAAACGCCGTCGAACTACGCCGCTCCATCGGCTACGTCCTCCAGGCTGGAGGCCTCATGCCACACCGCACGGTTGCTGACAATATTGCCACCGTACCGATCCTCAACGGCATTCCCAGACGCCAAGCGCGAGCGACGGCCTGCGAACTCCTTGAACGCGTCGGCCTCGACCCGGCGCTCGCCCAACGCTACCCCTTCGAACTCTCCGGCGGGCAGCAGCAGCGCGTCGGCGTGGCCCGCGCCCTCGCTGGCGACCCGAAGATCCTCCTCATGGATGAACCCTTCGGAGCCGTCGACCCGATTGTCCGCCGCGAACTCCAAGACGAACTCATTCGCCTTCAAGACGAGATCGGCAAGACCATGATCTTCGTGACCCACGACGTTGACGAGGCCTTCCGTGTCGCCGACGAGGTCGTGGTCCTCCAAGAAGGCGGCCAGATCGCCCAATACGGCACTCCTGAAGAAATCGTGGCCTCACCCGCCAACGAGTTCGTCGAAAAATTCATTGGCGCCTGCCAAAGCGAACGCCAACTGGAGATCAAACTCCTCAACGGACGCAATGTCGTCCTCGACGCTGCTGGGACACCACTCGGCGTCGTCAAGGGCGCCCCTACCCTCGATCGTCAGGGCGCGCTGTGAGCTGGCTACAGCAGAACTGGATGATGGTGGTGGATTACCTCATCGCACACCTGTGGTTGAGTATCCCACCGATTATCGCCGCCTCCCTCCTTGCCATCCCCATCGGGAGGCTAGCCTTCCGCTACCCCAGGGTGGGCGGCTCAATCCTCAGTGGCGCCACCCTGCTGTACGCTATCCCCGCACTGCCACTGCTGGTCATCATCCCAGCCGTGTTCGGGGTGCCACTGCGTTCCCCAATCACCATGATGATCGCGCTGACACTGTACGGGCTCTCCCTCATGGTGCGTACCGCCCTCGACGCTTTTAACTCCGTGGATCACCGCGTCCGCCAAGCTGCGGTTGCCCTGGGCAACTCTCCGCGCTCAATCTTTTGGAAGGTTGATCTGCCGCTCGCTGGACCGGTGCTCGTTGCCGGCATCCGCGTGGTCGCGGTCTCCACCATTGGGCTGGTGCCGATCGGTGCGCTCATCGGCATTCCCAGCCTGGGGTCCCTACTCACCGACGGTTTCCAACGAGGTATTAGCCAGGAAATCTGGGTTGGCGTCATCGCCACCATGCTCCTGGCAATGCTCATCGACGTGCTCTTGCGGGCGGGAGCCTCGATTCTGATGCCGTGGACGCGGCGAAGGAGGGCCCGCGCATGAGCCTCATTATCGCCGCCATCGTATGGCTGACAACGCCAGGCCACTGGATGGGGAATGCTGGCATCCTCGCACGCATCCTCCAACACCTCATGATCTACGGCATGGCACTCGCGATTGCCGCCGCAATCGCTCTGCCCGCGGGCCTCATCATTGGCCACACGCGTAAAGGCACAGGTTTCATCGCGGCAATGACGGGCGCCGCCCGTTCCATTCCCACCCTGGGCCTGCTCACTCTATTCGGCTTGTGGCTGGGGATCGGCGTGGGTGCGCCCCTGCTCGCCCTCGTCATTTTGGCGATCCCCTCCCTGCTGGCAGGCGCCTATTCCGGAGTGCAGGCGATTGATCCAGCGATCCCGCTGGCTGCCCGCGCTATTGGCATGAACCGCGCGCAGGTGCTGTGGGGCGTGGAGCTCCCCCTAGCCCTGCCCACCATCATTGGAGGCATTCGCGCCGCCTCGATCCAGATTATTGCGACCGCGACCCTGGCCGCCTACACCTCCGACTTGGGGCTCGGACGCTACCTCTTTATCGGCTTGAAAACGCGTGACTACCCGCAGATGCTGGGTGCGGCGCTCCTCGTGACGCTGTTGGCATTGATTGTCGAGGTCGGACTCGGCCGCCTCCAGAAAGTTTCAAGCCGCCGCGCTCAGCCGACCACCGCACGTTAAAGGACACGCCATGGGTCTCTTTTCACGCCAGCATGATTCCGATGCCGCGCACCTTCACGACCCCCAGGCGGGGACGGAGCACATGCGCGCTAGTGGTAGCGGCGCTTCCCGCGCTCGCACTCGCTTTGCCGTCCCTCGCGCGAGCCGCAAGGGTATGGGCATCCTCGCCACCGCAGCCGCCCTCGTCCTTGGTGCCTGCGCGGCATCCGACCCTTTCGGCGAGGCTGGCGCCGACACCGCAGCCCCAATGGGTGCGATCGTTGTGGGCTCGCAGGACTACTACTCCAACGAGATCATTGCTGAGATCTACGCTCAAGCCCTTGAAGCGGAAGGATTCACCGTCGATCGACAACTGCGCATCGGCCCACGCGACGTCTACCTGCCCGAGATTGAGGCCGGACACATCGACGTCTTCCCTGAATACAGCGGGAACCTGCTGCAGTATTGGAAGCCTGAGACTCAAGCCCGCCAGGCTGACGAGGTCATCACCGAGCTGCAGGCCGCCGCGCCCGCTGGGCTGCGTGTCCTTCCCGCCGCGCAAGCCAGCGATCAGGACTCCTACACCGTCACCCGCGCTTTCGCTGACAAGTGGGGGCTGAAGTCGATCTCTGACCTGTCGAAGGTCACTGATCCGCTGCTGCTTGGCGCGAACTCTGAAGCCCAGGAACGCCCCTACGGCCCAGCGGGCTTGGCGGCCACCTACGAGGTCGACATCTCCTTCACGCCCATCGAAGATAGCGGCGGCGCACTCACGGTGAAGGCACTGCTTGATGGCGATATCCAGCTGGCAAATATCTACACAGCTGACCCCGCGATCGCCACCCATAACCTTGTCACGCTTGAGGACCCCAAGGGCCTGTTCCTTGCCTCAAATGTGGTGCCTCTGGTCTCCGAACGTCTCAGTGAGGAGGCCGTGACCACCCTGAATGCGGTGAACGCCCAGCTGACAACCGATGATCTTGTCACCCTTAACTCCCGCAGCGTGAATGAGGGCCTGCCCGCCGGGGTGCTCGCCGCCCAATGGCTTGAGCAACACCGCTAACATTAAAGAGACTGGCCAAGTGCGGACACGGAAATGACCTGCCTGAGCTTGCGGCCGTGGCCAGCCAATGGCCCGGGAGATGTAGGTCAGACTCGGGTAGCTGGAGCCAGGCTTAGACGGCGGACACGAACAGGGGGAGGGCCAGGATGGGGACCGCAGAGGTAGACGCGTCGGCGCAGAGCCCACTCACCCAGCGCCTGCGCCTTGACCTGGCCTATGACGGCACCCTCTTCCACGGGTGGGCAGCTCAGCCGGGCCTGCGCAGCGTCGAAGGAGAGATCACCGAGGTCCTCAGCATGATCGCTCGCAGGCCCGTGACCCTCACCGTTGCCGGTCGCACCGACGCCGGAGTGCACGCCAGCGCTCAGACCGCCCACGTTGACCTGCCTGCCGCCGTGTGGGACAGCGCTGTGCGAGGCCGCAGTGCCCCGAGCGGGGGCAATGCTGCGCGTGGCGCTACCAACGAACCCATTAACAATGCCGCCCCTGAAACCGCCAATGATCTGGTCACCGATGCCGCCAGTGAGGTGGGCAGCCCGCAGGCACAAGACGCGGCCAGCAACCGTCTGGCCCACCGTATCAATGGCATGCTCGCCCGCCGCTACGCCCAGTTTTACCAGGAGCGAGGCATGCGGGTGCCTCGTGGAACAAGCGACATTCTTATCCACGCTGCACGCCCCGTATCCACCGACTTTGACGCCCGATTCAGCGCCACCGGCCGCACCTACATCTACCGCATGAGCGACGGGCAAGCCGCTCGCAGCCCCCTGCGTCGCCACGACGTCCTCTGGCTGGGCGGGGCAAGCGTGAACGTCGACGCAATGAACGAAGCCGCCGCCGCCCTCCTCGGCGAACACGACTTCCTGTCCTACTGCCGCCCTCGTGAAGGGGCCACCACCATCCGCACCCTGCGCACCCTGTGTTTCCGACGTGACGACGAGGGAGTGGTGGAGGCGCAGGTGGAGGCCGACGCCTTCTGCCACTCCATGGTGCGCTCGCTCGTAGGAGCCGCCATTGAGGTGGGCAGCGGGAGGCGCGAGGTGGGGTGGATGGCGGAGCTGCTTGCCGCGCGCTCGCGGGAGCAGGCTGCCCCCATCGCTCCCGCTCATGGCCTGACCCTGTGTCGTGTGGACTATCCGCCGGCGGAGGAGTGGGCGGCGAGGGCGACTGCGGCGCGGCGTCGGCGTGACGAGGTCGGCGTCGACGCGGGCGCTGGGGAGTGCTGCGACTAGGTCGGGTGGAGTCTGCCACAGTCCCGGCAAGGCTTTGACCGAAGATGTTCTGCGCGGCTAGACTAATGGACGCTGTGCGTCAGCAGCATTATCGGTGCCTTCCCACTCGCCGAATGCATGAACGCTGACGCTTCGCGCTAACCGATCTCATCGTGAGCGTGCTCGGCCCCGTATTGCAGTGGCTCCGGCGCGTTCCATGACAGAAAGAATTGAAGGTTACGCCCGTGCGCACCTATTCACCCAAGCCTGGGGACGCTAACAAGCAGTGGTACGTCATCGACGCCACTGATGTTGTCCTGGGTCGTCTGGCGTCTCATGTCGCCACCCTCCTTCGTGGGAAGCACAAGCCGACGTTCGCCCCTCACCTGGATATGGGCGACTACGTCATCGTCATCAATGCTGACAAGATTGCTCTGTCGGGCAAGAAGGCCGAACAGAAGATGGCTTACCGCCACTCCGGCCGTCCCGGCGGTCTTCGCGCCGTCAGCTACCGCGACCTCCTCGCAGAGCGCCCTGAGCGCGCAATCGAGAAGGCCGTTCGCGGCATGCTTCCCCACAACAGCCTCGGCCGTAAGCAGCTCAAGAAGCTGCACGTCTACGCAGGTGCTGAGCACCCGCACGCAGCCCAGGCTCCCGTCCCCTTCGAAATCACCCAGGTCGCCCAGTGAGCGCGTCGCGCTTCTGAGCACTACGAACTGCACTGAGGAGAACTGTGGCTGACACCACCGAGCTCGTCGAGCTGGATGAGGAAACCACCCCTAGCTCGTACACCACTGAAACCGAGTCAGCTCCCGCTGGCGCCGGTCAGTCCATCACCGCCCCCGGCGCCGGCCTCGGCCGCCGCAAGGAGGCTGTTGCCCGCGTCCGCCTGGTTCCTGGCACCGGCCAGTGGACCATTAACGGCCGCACCCTGGAGGACTACTTCCCCAACAAGCTGCACCAGCAGCTGGTGAAGTCCCCCTTCGTTCTGCTTGATCTCGACGGCCGTTTCGACGTCATCGCCCGTATCAACGGCGGCGGCATCTCCGGCCAGGCTGGCGCCCTCCGTCTGGGTATCGCCCGCGCTCTCAACGAGATCGACCGTGAGGCTAACCGTCCTGCTCTGAAGAAGGCAGGCTTCCTCACCCGCGACGCCCGCGCCATTGAGCGTAAGAAGGCAGGCCTCAAGAAGGCCCGCAAGGCGCCGCAATACTCCAAGCGCTGATCTGTCATCCGCCTTGTGGTGGAGCACAGAACAACACCCCGCTGGGCGACCCCAGCGGGGTGTTGTGCATCTTCAGAGCAGCAGCGGAATGTGCCTCGTCATGCGGGGTTAATGCGCGCCCCCATCCCTACCCCGTAAAATCACTGTGGATATACCGCTGCAGACACACTCATCCACCCGCGCCACCCCACCGTGGCGCGCAGAAAGGGGAAACGCCCATGTCACGCATCTTCGGCACCGACGGTGTGCGCGGCCTGGCCAATAAGGACATCACCGCTGGCCTTGCTCTCCAACTCGGCGAAGCCGCAGCCCGACTCATTGGCGGCGGACCGGGCCCCGACGGGCAAAAGCCTAAGGCCGTCATCGGCCGTGACACGCGCATCTCGGGTGAGTTCCTTGACCACGCCCTCGCCGCTGGCCTTGCCTCGGCGGGCATGGATGTGGTGCGTATCGGCGTCGTCTCCACCCCCACGGTCGCCCACATCACCGCCACCGCCCCCGATGTGGATCTGGGCGTGATGATCTCCGCCTCCCACAATCCCATGCCTGACAATGGCATTAAGTTCTTTGCCCACGGCGGCTATAAGCTGGCCGACTCCGTCGAGGACCAGATTCAAGCCCTCATTGGTACCGAGTGGGATCGCCCGATTGGCGCCAACGTTGGCGAAGTCGGCTACGACGACGATTGGGCAGAAAAGTCGTACATCGATCACCTGGTGAAGGCCACGAATTGCGACCTGCGGGGTCTGCGTATCGCCGTGGATTGCGCTAATGGTGGCGCCTCTATGCTTGGTCCCGAAGCTCTGCGTGAAGCCGGTGCAGACGTTGTTGTCATCAACGCCTCTCCCGATGGTCGCAATATCAATGCGAAGGCAGGCTCCACCCATCCTGAACAACTCCAGGCTGTCACTGCGGCTTCTGAGGCTGACTTCGGTGTTGCCTACGACGGTGATGCTGACCGTTGTTTGGCTGTCGATCGTAATGGCAACCTTATTGACGGTGACAAGATTATGGGCGCATTGGCTGTTCATATGCGTGATGCGGGCACCCTTGCCGACAACACTCTGGTTGTCACCGTCATGTCGAACCTGGGGTTGCTCCTCGCGATGCAGGAGGCCGGTATTGAGACCGTTCAGACTGGCGTGGGCGATCGCTACGTTCTCGAAGCCATGCTCGCTGGTGGCTATAACCTTGGTGGTGAGCAGTCCGGCCACATCATTGCCTCCGATCATGCGACAACCGGTGACGGCGTCCTGACCTCGCTCATGCTTGCCCGCATGGTTAAGCAAACGGGTCGTGACCTGGCTGACCTGACCTCTTTCGTCAAGCGTCTGCCGCAGACCTTGGTGAATGTCTCGGGTGTGGATCGTGCGCGCTGTGCGACGGATGAGGGCTTGGCTGAGGCCGTGCGCGCCGCTGAAGCCCGCTTGGGTGATTCGGGTCGCGTGCTCCTGCGCCCTTCGGGTACAGAGCCCTTGGTGCGCGTCATGGTGGAGGCTGCGACGCAGGAGACGGCTGATGAGGTTGCTGCTCACCTGTCCTACGTGGTTCGGGAGCGTTTGGCGCTCTGAAGGAACGCCCTGTTGCGTGTATGAGTGTGCCCTTAACCCCTCGTGGTTAAGGGCCCACCAACATGTGCTCGGGTTGCGATGGGGTGATATGCCGATAGGGTGGAGGTAAAGAAATGTCAATGAAAGGCAGTCGTGACTTTACCCCGCGAAGAGAACAGCACGCCCTGCGAACACCGCGAGCCCACCACTGAGGCTCCCCCAAGCGGCTCCCTGCCCCGCATCGAAGTCGTCTCCGCCGACACCACACCCACCCCCGAAGAACTCGCCGCCCAACACAGCGCAGAAGCGCCCAACGCCCTCGACGCCATCAGCGCCACGACCCCTGACGCTGGCCTCGTCGAACAGAACGTGCCCGAGCACAACCTCCATTTCGGCCCCGAAATCACCCTGCCTGAAGACCCCGCCAGCGTTGCCAGGGTCGTCGCAGAACTCGAAGCCGCCCACTCCGACGCGGCCCTCGTCACCGAACACGAGGCAGCCATGGCCACCATCGCCGCCGCCGACGATGAGGTTGGAACCGTATCCTGGCGGGTCATGCTTCCAGCGCTCCTCATCGCCGTGGCCCTCATTGCCCCCGCGATCCTCGTCCCCGACGCCATGAAGGACGTTGTCAACGCCATTAGCCTGGGTCTCATTCACTCCCTGGGCTGGTACTACTCGCTCATTGTCGTCGGCTTCGTCATCTACGTCATCGTCATTGCCACCTCCCGCTACGGGGACATCACCCTGGGCGCCGACGATGACGAGCCAGCCTACTCGCGCGCCTCCTGGTTCGCCATGCTCTTCGCCGCAGGCATGGGTATCGGTCTGGTCTTCTTCGGCGTATCCGAACCCCTCAGCCACTACGTCTCGCCGCCGCCGGGCACTAGCGCAGGCACGCAAGCCCAACTCGCCCAGAACGCGATGGACACCACCTTCTTGCACTGGGGGCTGTCCGCCTGGGCGATCTACACGGTTGTGGGCCTGTCTGTGGCCTACATGTCCCACCGCAAGGGCCGCTCCGTGTCGATCCGCTGGGTCCTTGAACCCCTTCTGGGGGATCGCGTGCGCGGCTGGGTGGGGGACCTCATCGATATTGCCGCCGTTCTTGGCACCCTTTTTGGTGTGGCTGCATCCCTGGGGTTTGGTGCCGTCCAATTCACCGCAGGCATGGAATACCTTGGTGTGCTCACCTCCACGCCCGTCGTTCTCCTCCTGGTCGTCATTGGCGTGACCTCCCTGGCGGCCCTGTCGGTCGCATCAGGCTTGGACAAGGGCATTAAGATTCTCTCGAACTCGAACCTCATCTTGGGCATCATCCTGCTCCTAGCCGTGCTCCTCTTGGGGCAGCCGCTTTTCGTTCTCCGAGAGTTCGTTCAATCCCTCGGTCAGTACATCCAACAGTTCATCCCCCTGTCCTTCCGCACGATGCCTTTCCTGGGCGAGGAGGGTCAAGCGTGGCTGAGCTCGTGGACCGTGTACTACTGGGGCTGGTGGATGAGCTGGTCGCCCTTCGTTGGCATCTTCATCGCCCGCATTTCCCGTGGCCGCACCATCCGTGAATTCATTGTGGGTGTCCTGGCCGTGCCCACCCTGGTGACCTTCCTGTGGTTCTCCGTCATGGGCGGCACCGCCCTGTGGCAGCAGATGAACGGCGTGGATCTAACGGCCAATGAAGGGTGGAGCACCACCGCCCTTTTCACCATGCTTGAGCAGCTCCCCGGCGGGCCGGTCCTATCGGGCCTGTTCATCCTCCTATTGGTGGTTTTCTTTGTCACAAGCGCCGACTCGGCGTCCTTCGTGCTGGGCATGCTCTCGTCCGGAGGCTCCTCCCAGCCGCCACTGGGCGTGCGCCTCGTGTGGGCCGCAATGGAGGGAACGATCGCCGCGACCCTACTGTGGGTGGGTGCCTCCACCGGTCACGCCACCGACGGTCTGACTGCCCTGCAGGTGCTTGCCGTCATGACCGCCCTGCCCTTCTCCGTGGTAATGGTTCTGTCCTGCGTGTCCATGTTCAAGGCCTTCCACGAGGAGCAGCGCCTGCGTGATGCGGCTGAACGCCAACTCGTCCGCGAGCGCGTCAACGCCATGATTGATCATGCGGTGGCCACGCCGCGTCGGCCTCGTGAATGGATGCCCAGCGTGCCGCTGTACACCGCGCCCCGTCGCCGCAAGTAGGCGGGAAGGACACGCGGCGGTGGCCTCGTCCCTGAACGGTGGGACGAGGCCACCGCCCGTGCTGTGGTGCGTGCGCGGGCCGCACCTGGGAGCGTGGGAACTTAGATCTTGCGCAGGAGGAGGGATTCGACGCGGTGGTCGGCACCCTTGGTGAAGATCATCGAGGCGCGCGGCCGGGTGGGCAGGATATTCTCGTGCAGGTTGGGCAGGTTAATGGCGTGCCAGATCATGCGGGCGGTGGCCTCAGCCTCCTCGTCGCTGAGGGAGGCGTAGGTGCGGAAGAAGGAATCCTCACGGCTGAAGGCCGTGTCGCGCAGGGCGAGGAAACGATTGACGTACCACTGTTCAATGTGGCACTCATGAGCGTCAACGTAGATGGAGAAGTCAAAGAAGTCCGACACGGCCACACCCGGTGCGCCCGGGTGAACGCGCGGAGGCTGCAAGACGTTGAGGCCCTCGACAATGAGAATGTCGGGGCGGGAGACGCGGATGCTTTCACCGGGAACAATGTCGTAGAAGAGGTGAGAGTAGACCGGCGCCTCCACGCAGTCTTGCCCGGCTTTGACGGCGGCCAGGAAGTCGATGAGTCCCTGGCGGTCGTAGGACTCGGGGAACCCCTTGCGGGCCATAATGCCGCGCTCTTCGAGCACAGCGTTGGGGAGGAGGAAACCGTCCGTGGTTACCAGGTCCACGCGCGGCGTCGTCTCCCAGCGGGACAGGAGCAGTTGAAGGAGGCGTGCCACCGTTGACTTGCCCACGGCAACGGACCCGGCAATACCAATAATGAATGGGGTGTCGGGCTCGGTGGGGGCGCCAGGGAGGGAGAGGAAGGCTTGGCGCTCGCGGATGGTGCGACGCCGACCATCGACGTAGAGCTGCAGCAGGGCCGATAGAGGCCGGTAGATGGCTTCCACTTCGCGCATGTCAATGGGGTCGCCGAAGGCTGCGATCCTGTCGACATCATCTTGGGTGAGGGGCAGGGGGGTTCTCTTGACGAGGTGGGCCCACTGGCTGCGTTCAAAGCGCGTGTAGGGGCTTGAGGGGCCTTGGAGGGTGTGCGTCGTGCTGTCCACCCGATCATTTTGTCCTATTTTGAGGGCGTTCGCGTGCAGATACGCTCACTTTTGAGCCGATGGCAGGTGGCTAGTGGCGCAAATGGAGTCTGGGCGCGTACTGTTGCCCAGTGCTTGATCTGCTCATTGCCTGCATCCCATCCCTCATGTTTGGCGTTATTTCGCCTCTCGTCATGAAAATCGGCGGGGATAACCGCCAGCAAACGACTGGCCAACTCACCGGCGGCTTCCTTTTTGCCTCCGCTGTGACGCCTTTCCTGGGCGTCACGTGGACGATGCCGGTGTTCCTTATTTCCCTTTTTTCTGGCGTGCTGTTGGGTGTGGGTATTCAGTGGCAGCTTAAGAGTTTGCGCAGTGTGGGCGTGTCGCGTGCCATGCCGATTTCGACGGGCGCGCAGCTCATTGGTATCGCCCTGGGTGGGGTCGTGCTGATGGGGGAGTGGCGTGGCCCTGGCGCCCTCCCCGTTGGTGCTTTGGCGCTGGCCCTCATCGTTGGTGGAATCTACCTGTGTTCGCGTAGCGAGGGCGCTGCCCATGCTGACGTGGATTGGAGCAGGGGAGCTCCCCAGCTTGTGGTGTCCTCTATTGGCTTGGTCACCTACGTGCTGCTGCTGCGCTGGTTCGATATTGATGGGGTGACGGCCCTATTTCCGCAGGCCCTGGGCTACTTTTTGAGTACCTTGGTGCTGACCTCTCCTCGTTTTGATCCTCAGGGCGGACCGGTGGATACCCGGTGGAGCCTGATTACTCTGCGTCAATTCCTGCCCGGCCTCATCTTCGGGGCGGCGCTGCTTATTATGCTCACCTCAAGCGCTCGAGTGGGGGTGGCGACTGGTTTTACCCTGTCGCAAATGGGTGTTGTTCTCACCACTTTTTTGGGAATCGTCTGGTTGGGCGAGACCCGTACACGCAAGGAAATGCTGTGGACGGTTTTCGGCGTCGTCGGTGTGGTTGGGGGCGCCATCTTGATCGGTGTAGCGAAAACCCTCGACACCGTTGTCTGACAAATCCGCAGGATTTTGCGCATTTCTTCAGGTGGAAGCCCTCCGCCCGCCTGTGCTGAGATAGACCGCATGTGTGGAATTGCCGGTCATATTGGACACGAAGAATCCGGGCGCTCCCAAGAGGTCGTCCTCAACGGGCTCGCACGCCTCGAATACCGCGGCTACGACTCCGCAGGCGTCGCCCTCGCCTCCCCCGGGAAGCTCGACATCATCCGTGAGGTCGGGAAACTCGCCAACCTCCGCGACGCCATCAACGAGGCCACCCCCGGCCCCGCCCTCGCTGCCATCGGACACACCCGCTGGGCCACCCATGGACGCCCATCCGTCGCCAACGCCCACCCTCACGCCACCGAGGACGGGCGCCTCGCCCTCGTCCACAACGGCATTATCGAAAACGCTGGCGCCCTGCGCGCCCGCCTGCGTCAGGAAGGCCACCACTTCTCCTCCGACACCGACACCGAGGTCGTCGTCCACCTGCTCGGACGCGCCGCAGCCGACCCGGCCATCACCCCCTGGGATGGCCCCATCGGCGCCCTCGAAGGAGAGGCCCTGGCCAACGCCCAAAAGCTCTTCGCCGCCATGCGCCACGTCGCCGCCACCCTGCACGGCACCTTCACCCTCCTGGCCGTGAGCGCCGACGCCCCCGGCGTCATCATTGCCGCCCGCCGCTCCTCTCCCCTGGTCATTGGCCTGGGAGAGGGTGAGAACTTCCTCGGCTCTGACGCCCTGGCCTTCGTGGAACACACCAGCGACGCCCTCGAAATCGGGCAGGACCACTTCGTTGCCGTCACCGCCGACTCCGTCACCGTCGTTGACGAGGACGGAGCGGAGGTCACCCCCAAGCGCTTCACCGTCGAATACTCCTCCGAACGCGCCACCAAAGACGGGTGGAGCACCTTCATGGAGAAGGAAATCCACGAACAACCCCGGGGCGTGGCTGACACCATCGCCCAACGCCTCGACGCTCACGGCATGCTCAGCCTCGACGAGGTGCGCATCCCCGAACATGTCCTGCGCAGCATCGACAAGGTCATCATTATTGGCTGCGGCACCGCCTCCTACGCCGGACAGGTCGCCCGCTATGCCATCGAACACTGGTGCCGTATCCCCGTCGAGGTCGAACTCGCCCACGAGTTCCGCTACCGCGACCCCGTCGTCACTGAAAAAACCCTCGTCGTCGCCATCTCTCAATCGGGTGAAACCATGGACACCATCATGGCGATCCGTCACGCCCGCGAACAGGGCGCGAAGGTCGTCGCCATCGTCAACACTCCCGGCTCAACGATCTCCCGTGAATCCGACGCCGTCCTCCTCACCCACGCTGGCCCGGAGATCGCCGTGGCCTCCACCAAGGCCTTCACATCGCAGGTTGCCGCCACCTTCATCCTCGGCCTGTACCTGGCCCAGGTGCGCGGCAATAAGTACGCCGATGAAATCGCTGACTACCTCGACAAGCTCGGCGAAATCCCCGGCAAGATTGCTCAGGTTCTTGAACGCGGCGACGCTGTGCGTGAGGCCGCCCGCACCATGGCTGACACCACCTCCGTCATCTACCTGGGCCGCCACGTCGGCTACCCCGTCGCCATGGAAGGCGCCCTCAAGCTCAAGGAGATCTGCTACATCCACGCAGAAGGCTTCGCCGCCGGTGAACTCAAGCACGGCCCCATCGCCCTCGTCGATGAAGGCCAGCCCGTCATCATCGTCGTCCCCACCCCACGCAGGCCCGAATTGCACGCCAAGGTGATCTCCAATATCCAAGAGGTACGCGCTCGCGGTGCCCACACCATCGTGGTCGCAGAAGATGGTGATACCGCCGTTGACCAGCATGCCGAGGTGGTTTTCCGCGTGCCAGCAGCGCCCACGCTCTACGCGCCGCTGCTGGCTGTGGTGCCCCTGCAACTCTTTGCCTGTGAGCTTGCCTCAGCCAAGGGCCTGGACGTGGACCAGCCAAGGAACCTCGCCAAATCAGTCACTGTTGAGTAATACTCGTACACGAATCAGCCGCAAGGTGGGATACTGGACAGCGTGACTGGAGAGACCAAGCTGAACGCGCAGCGCATGACAACGCCCTGCCCAGCTCAAACCTACCCTGGACGGGCAGTCATCAACCACGCCGCGATCACCCAAAACCTGCGTGTCTTGCGTCGCCTCGCACCCGCCTGCCTGCAAATGGCGATCGTCAAGGGCGACGCCTACGGGCATGGCCTCCTGCCAGTCTCCCTCACCGCTCTCGACGCAGGAGCCGACTACCTGGGGGTCGCCCAGGTGCAAGAAGCCATCTCCCTGCGTGAGGGCCTCGATTCGGCGGGGATTCCTCGCAGCCAAGCCAAGATCTTCACCTGGATTAACCACCCCGAGGACGACTGGCGCCGCGCGATCGACGCCGATCTGGAACTCTCCGTATCCTCCACGGCGGCGCTCGCCCAGATTTGCGCGACCATTCGTGCCATCCGTGAGGAGGCTGAGGCTGAGTGCGCGCGCTGGGAGGATCAACACTCCAACAGAGTGACGAACGGCAGCGCGAATGGCGCCTCTGAAGCCTACGAGGACGTCGACGCAGCCTTCACCCACGAGGGTGACGACCTCACCTACCCCGGTGAAGAAACCATTGCCGCACCTCCGCGCCACCCCCACGCCGACACCAGCACCGAAGAACTCCCTCTAGGGCTGGCCCTCAAGCGTGAAATCAAGGCCCGTATCCACATTAAGATCGACACTGGCATGTCCCGCGCCGGGGCGACCCTTGATGAGCTTCCCGCCCTTGCCTCCGCTGCGCGCATGGCCAAAGATGCCGGACTGATTACCGTCGTCGGCGCCTGGAGCCACCTTTCCCGCGCCGACGACCTCAGCCATGAGGGGCGCGAATCCACAGCCTCTCACCTGCGGTACTTTGAGGCGGGCCTGACCGTCCTGGAGGCAGTGGGCATCACCCCGCAGATCCGCCACATTGCCGCGACCTCGGGCCTACTGTGGCACCCTGACACCCACTACGACATGGTGCGCCCCGGCATTGGCCTGTACGGTCTGAGTCCCGACCCTGAGGAGGCCACCAGCGCTGACCTGGGCCTCCAGCCCGTCATGACGCTCATGGCGCCCCTGACCTCCGTGAAGATTATCGAGGCTGACGCGCCCGTCTCTTACGGGGGAACCTGGCGTGCGCCCTCACGCCGATGGGTGGGTATCGTGCCCCTGGGCTACGCCGATGGCATTATTCGCGCCGTGTCGAACAAGGCCCCCGTCTGCGTCAATGCTGCCACCCCCCTGCGCACCCAGATCGTGGGGAGGGTCTGCATGGACCAGTTCATGATTGACCTGGGGCCAGCTCCCGAATCAGCCATGACCAGCGCCCAAGCCGCAGACCAGGCGCCCGCCCTCGTCGGAGATACGGTGATCCTCTTTGGGAAACCCGACGAGAATGTGCCCTCCGCTGACGAGTGGGCGCTCGCTGCTGACACCATTAACTACGAGATCGTGTGTCGGGTGGGCGAGCGCGTGCCACGCAGCCACATCGTGCCCTCTATGAGCTGGAATAACGTCCCGGCGATCTAGTTGGCGCCCTGCCCCCTGCCGCAGTATCACAACCACCACACCCTGAATGACCAAGGGGAGTCCTTATGTTCGTGCAGATCACCTCCGTTGACCAGACCCAAGCCCTGGGCCAGGCCCTTGGGCGACTCCTTCGCGCCGGCGACCTGCTGATGCTGCGCGGAGAACTCGGCGCAGGTAAGACCACCTTCGCCCAAGGCATCGGACGAGGTATGCAGGTGCGCGGGCAGGTCTCCTCGCCGACCTTCATCGTCGCCCGCGTCCACCCCTCCCTGGTAGGTGGCCCCGACCTCATCCACGCGGACGCCTACCGCATCACCGATCTTGAGGACCTCGAAACCCTCGACCTAGATTCGACAATCGACGAGTGCGTCACCATTGTCGAGTGGGGCGAAGGCAAGACCGAAGCCATGTCCGATGCGCGCCTGGAAGTGGACGTCACCCGCGCAACCGGCGGCATGGCAGCCACCGACGGGGAGGTCATCGACCTGGAACACATGGATGACGGCAGCCGCGTCATCACCTTCCACCCCCACGGCACACGCTGGGAGGGCGTTATTGAAGCCGCCGTGGCCGAGGCAGGCTTGACTCTGGAGTGACCTGCCCCGGTGAGGAGGACCTCGCCTGCCCACGTGTTTCACGCCCACACCAGCGTGAAACGCCACAGTGCTTTGACTGCCTGAGCACGCAACCTCCACGAGGAAGTAAAATCCCCCTGTGACCATACTGTGCATTGACACCTCGCAGGCAACCGCAATCGCCCTCGTCCGCGACGGGAAAGTCCTCGCGCGCGCCCGCAATGAATCCGGCCGCCACCACGCCGAATCCATCACCCCCCTCGTGCGTGAAGCCCTCGCAGAGGCAGGCATGCCCACAACCGTCACCGAAGCTGGCCTCGATGCCGTCGCCGTCGGTACAGGCCCCGCCCCCTTCACAGGCCTACGCGCTGGCCTCGTCTCCGCCCGCGTCCTCGCCTCCGCCGCTGGCGTACCCGTCTACGGCGTCTCCAGCCTCGACGTCGTCGCACGCCAAGCCCTTGACCTCTTGTCGCAGGACAGCGAGGTCATCGCATTGACTGACGCGCGCCGCAAGGAACTCTACTGGGCGCGCTACCGCACCGAGGGTCCCGACGACGTCATCCGCCTTGAAGGCCACGAAGTCGAAAGCGCAGCCGACCTCGCCCGTGCGGTGAAAAGCAACGCCGTGCGCCTCGTCTCCTGCGCGCCCATCCCGGGCCACGCCGCAGACGCCCTCGCCGGACTTGAGCAGGGCCCCATCGCACCCCTGGATGCGGCCGTCCTCGCCCGCATTGTCACCGCCCGCCTCGCACGGGGCCTCCACGACGCCCTCGACACCGAACCCCTGTACCTGCGCCGCCCCGAAATTCACGGCCAGCCCATGGAGCGCATGTGATGACCCGCGTGCGTGGCACGCTGATTCGCCAGGCCACCTCCGACGACTTCTCTCTCATTCGCCGCCTTGAGGACCAGATCTTCCCCGAGGACCCCTGGACTGACGGCATGATTGCAGAAGAACTTGCCTCACCAGCGCGCGCCTACTTCATTGCCCAAATTCCATGTCCCATTGGCGAAGTCACCTGCGAGCGTGACAGCGACAGTGACAGCGGCAGTGACAGTGACGGCCACGACAACGACGGCCACGACAATGACGAAAGCGTCCTCGGATACGGGGGAGTGAGCCTCGGCCTCGACGCCGACATTATGACCATCGGCGTCCTCCCCAGCGCGCGCGGCGTAGGAATGGGCAGCGCCCTCGTCAACGCCCTCATTGACGCGGCCACCCAGACGGGCGCTGAACGAATCTTCCTGGAAGTACGCGAATCGAATACGGCTGCACAAAAACTGTATGAGAAGCACGGCTTCGACACTGTAGGGCGGATCCGACGCTACTTCCGCAATCCCCTCGAAGACGCCGTCACCATGGTCCGACAACGCCCCAGTGACCCAAGCGTTCACTAAGAAAACACAGTGCCAGGTAATTTGAGAAAGCCCTGTTGTTTAAATACCCCCCAGGCGAGGCAAGGACACGGGTTTTTCTGACACTCAAAGGCCCTCTGTGTGCGGCAGAAGAGGCGCGCAAAAACGGCGAGAATCCGCCAAAAAACTCGGGGTGGGAACGAAGGTCCTAGTCGGGCGGGCCGCCGGTCCCACTTTCACGGTGATATTGCCAGTTACTGTTCCCTCATGGCCACTACAAATGTCGCAACGAAGAAGCGCCGCGCGTGGACTACCAGTGTGTTCGTCAAGCAACTCATGGCAGTCTCCGGCATCGTCTTCGTCCTCTTCCTCCTGTTCCATTCCTACGGAAACCTCAAGATGTTCCTGGGTCAGGAAGCGTACGACAGCTACGCTCACTGGCTCCACCACGAAGCTCTGTACCCCATCTTCCCCCACGGTGCCTTCATCTGGGTCTTCCGCGCAGCAATGCTGCTGATGCTCGTGATCCACGTCGCCGCAGCCGCCATCACCTGGCATCGCTCCGCTCGCGCACGCCGATCCCGCTATGTGGTGAAGAAGAACGCAGCTGACGCCTACGCAGCACGCACCATGCGCGTCACCGCCGTCGTCCTGCTCGGCCTCATCCTCTTCCACATCCTCCACTTCACCACCGGCACCGTCCAGACCGGCTTCGTCCACGACAACACCCCCTACGAGCGCATGGTTCTGTCCTTCCAGAACCCCATCTGGGTCCTCGTCTACCTCGTGTTCGTCGCCGCAGCCTGCCTGCACGTTGCACACGGCTTCTGGTCCGCCTTCCAATCCCTGGGCTGGGTCCGCGCTGGCACCCGCAAGCCGCTTGAGATTCTTTCGGGCCTCATCGGCGGCCTCATCTTCGTGATGTTCATGCTCCCGCCGGTTGCCATCGTGCTCGGATTCATCACCATCTGAGGAAGGCACTGAATAATGACTGACCTGATTAAAGGCTTCTACCGCGAAGGTGAAGCCATCGCCGACACCAAGGCTGACCTGAGCCAGCCGATCTCCCAGATGTGGGAGCAGCGCAAGTTCACCGCAGCCCTCGTCAACCCCGCCAACCGTCGTAAGCTCCGCGTCATCATCGTCGGCTCCGGCCTCGCCGGTGGCGCAGCAGCCGCATCGCTGGGCGAAATGGGCTACAACGTCGACGTGTTCTTCTACCAGGACTCCGCCCGCCGCGCACACTCCATCGCCGCACAGGGTGGTATCAACGCCGCGAAGAACTACCGCAATGACAACGACTCCGTGCACCGCCTCTTCTACGACACCGTCAAGGGCGGCGACTACCGCGCACGCGAAACCAACGTCTACCGCCTCGCCGAAGTTTCCGCAGCGATCATCGACCAGTGCGTCGCCCAAGGCGTTCCCTTCGCCCGCGAATACGGCGGCCTCCTCGACAACCGCTCCTTCGGTGGCGTGCAGGTGTCCCGCACCTTCTACGCCCGCGGCCAGACAGGCCAGCAGCTCCTCATCGGCGCCTACCAGGCCATGGAACGCCAGGTCGCAGCAGGCACCGTCAAGGAATACCCCCGCCACGAAATGGTCGAACTGATCGTTTCCGACGGTCGCGCCCGCGGCATCGTCGCCCGCGACATGTCCACCGGCAAGCTGGAAACCTTCGTCGCTGACGCCGTCGTCCTCGCATCGGGCGGCTACGGCAACGTCTTCTTCCTCTCCACCAACGCCATGGGCTGCAACGCCACCGCCGTGTGGCGTGCACACCGCAAGGGCGCCTACTTCGGCAACCCCTGCTTCACGCAGATCCACCCCACCTGCATCCCGCAGCACGGTGATCAGCAGTCCAAGCTCACCCTCATGTCCGAGTCCCTCCGTAACGACGGCCGCATCTGGGTGCCTAAGAAGGCCGCAGACTGCGAAAAGGACCCCCGCGACATTCCCGAAGAGGACCGCGACTACTACCTGGAGCGCATCTACCCCGCCTTCGGTAACCTCGTCCCCCGTGACATCGCCTCCCGCCAGGCAAAGAACATGTGCGATGAGGGCCGTGGCGTCGGCCCCAAGATTGACGGCGTAGCACGCGGCGTCTACCTGGACTTCTCCGACGCCATCAACCGCATGGGCATGGCAGCCGTCTCCGCAAAGTACGGCAACCTCTTCGACATGTACGAGCGCATCACGGGCGACAACCCCTACGAGACTCCGATGCGTATCTACCCCGCCGTCCACTACACCATGGGTGGCCTGTGGGTCGACTACGACCTCGAGTCCAACCTGCCCGGCCTCTACGTCACCGGCGAAGCCAACTTCTCCGACCACGGCGCCAACCGCCTGGGTGCCTCCGCACTCATGCAGGGCCTGTCGGACGGCTACTTCGTCCTGCCCAACACCATCAACGACTACCTGGCACACGCCTTCAACCTGCCCAAGCTGGATGAAACCTCGCCAGACGTCGTTGCCGCCCTCGAAGAAGCACAGTCGCGCATCGACCGCCTGATGGCCGTCAACGGCACCCGCTCCGTGGACTCCTTCCACAAGGAACTGGGCAACATCATGTGGGAATACTGCGGCATGGAACGTACCGAGGAAGGCCTGACCAAGGCCATCGGCATGATCCGCAAGCTGCGCGAGGAATTCTGGCAGAACGTCCGAGTCCCCGGTAAGTCCATTGGCGAGCTCAACCAGTCCCTCGAGAAGGCCGGCCGCGTGGCCGACTTCATGGAACTGGGCGAACTCATGTGCATTGACGCCCTCCACCGCGAGGAATCCTGCGGCGGCCACTTCCGCGCCGAATCGCAGACACCCGAAGGTGAAGCACTGCGTCATGATGACAAGTTCCTCTACGTCGCAGCCTGGGAGTGGACCGGCGAAGGCCAGCCCCCCATCCTGCACAAGGAAGATCTCGTCTACAACAACATCGAGCTGAAGCAGCGGAGCTACAAGTGAACCTGACACTGAAGATCTGGCGTCAGTCCGGCCCTGAGGCCGAAGGCGCCATGCACGAATACCAGATCCGCGGCATTTCCGAGGAATCCTCCTTCCTTGAGATGCTCGACGTACTGAACGAAGAGCTGTTCGCCCGCGGTGAAGAACCCATCGCATTCGACTCAGACTGCCGCGAAGGCATCTGTGGTCAATGTGGCATCGTCATCGACGGTATCGCCCACGGCCCGGAGGTCACCACGACCTGCCAGCTGCACATGCGTACCTTCAACGACGGTGACACCATCACCATCGAGCCCTGGCGAGCAACCGCCTTCCCGGTCATCAAGGACCTGGTTGTCAACCGCTCCGCCCTCGACCGCATCATCCAGGCAGGCGGCTACATCTCGGTCAACACCGGTGCAGCCCCCGACGCCCACGCAACCCCCGTCCCCAAGCAGGACGCGGATCGAGCCTTCGAAGCAGCCGCCTGCATCGGCTGTGGCGCTTGCGTGGCAGCCTGCCCGAATGCTTCGGCCATGCTCTTCACCTCTGCGAAGGTCACTCACCTTCAACTGCTGCCCCAGGGCAAGCCGGAGAACTACCGCCGCGTCGTCAACATGCTCAACCAGCATGATGAAGAAGGCTTCGGTACCTGCACCAACATTGGTGAATGTGCAGCCGTGTGCCCCAAGGAGATCCCCCTCGACGTGATCTCCACCCTCAACCGCCAGCTCGGCATGGCCGCCCTCAAGGGCGTCTGATCCAGCTGATCGCCGTCTGAGTCACCTGCCCGCTTGAGGCAGAGGCCCCGAGGAACGCGCGCGTTCCTCGGGGCCATCGTTCTGCCCGCGCATAGAGGCCGTGATCTTTCCTGAATGCCGCGCGGTGTCAGTGTCATGAGTTCTGCCCGGGCATAGAGGCCGTGATTGTGGGGCTCTCCAGGGTGTCGGAGAACATGCGTGATTCTCGCAGTTGGGGTTTGAAGTGTCCCTGAGCTGTCTTTGCTCCGGTCCGACCTGGCCTGGGTCCGTCTTGAAATGTCCTTGGTCTGTCCTTGATATGGCATGACCTGGCCACGATCTGTCCTGACCTATCGTGATCTATCTGCGGGGCGTCCCGAACTGTCCTCGACCCGTCCTGAATCTCTCCACGGCGGCTCTGAACCTTGACTTTTGTGACGGTTGTTGCGTTGTGGAGCATTTGTTGCCTTGTGGAGCAGGTGTAGTGGTCACGCAAGACAACAACTGTCACCTAACTTCCTTCAGGTCTTTGGCAGGCGCCGCTGGTAAGCGCCTCTGGCTGGGCTGGCTGCTTTCTCCGTTTGAAGTGTCCTGGGTTGTGGTTCGGGGGAGGGGATGAGTGTCTTTACGGCGGCTCTGAACCTTGACTTTTGTGACGGTTGTTGCGTTGTGGAGCATTTGTTGCCTTGTGGGGCAGGTGTAGTGGTCACGCAAGACAACAACTGTCACCTAACTTCCTTCAGGTCTTTGGCAGGCGCCTCTGGCAGGCGCCTCTGCCTGGGCTGGCTGTTCTCGTAGCATGGTCTGGAGTGTCTGTCAGTGCCAGCGCGCAGCGTAGGCGGCTAGCTCAGTGACATCCATGAATCTTGTAGAGCAATAGGGATGAGCCGGTTCCGCGGGAAGAGATGAGGCGCCTGCTCACTGAGGAATCTCCGTAAGAGTCGAGGATCGCCCAGGGCAAGCGCAGCGGGTACGTAAATGATCCGCCAGCCCTGACCAGACACATCCGTGCCTCGCATGAGGAGCTCACGGGCCCTCACTCTTTGCTCAGTTTCTGTTGGGCCTAGCTTGCTCTCGCCTTCGATTTCAATGGCGACGTGTGCAGCAAGCTGAGCAAAGTCAAGGTAGTAAAAACGTTGCTGTGTTCGCCCCTGAAGGCTGTCGCCCGAAACGCTGCCAACCTGATACTGGAGATCCCAAGCATCAGCGCTAAAGGCATGGAGGGCCCACAGGAAACTTCCCTCAGCAGGGGATTCACATGCGGGATTCATCAACTCGAGGAGGCGGCGGCCTCGTGCGCGACGATAGCTCACGGGCGAATCCTCCATGAAGGTGAGCAGTTCCTGTCCGACTTTCTGCGCCCGTTCGAGGGAGGCAACATCCCCTCGTCGGAACTGGGTTTCTTGACGCAGCAAAGCGGAACCCACGGCGATTGCCTCGCGTGAGGGCATGAAACGCGCAGAATCGACCAAGGTTGCACGCCTTGAGGTCAGTGGCAACCCTGCAAATTCCCACATCTCGGTACTCACGGGTGTTCCACAGTGGCGCTGAATGCTCACAGCGGGAGCCAAGCGCTGTGGACTGAGGCGCACTGCAGGCATGCGAACACGACGGCGCGACCCGCCATCAGCTATCTGAATATGAACATCAGGATTGCCCTGAAGGATCCCAACCCCGTGGAGAATCGCAGCAGAGGTTCGGGCAAAAACGCCACCATTGAGCAAGCGTTGGCTCGTGAGGATGCGGGCAATATTCACCACCTCTTGGCGTTGCCACAGGTAGTCGAAAGAGTCAAGGAATTCGAGGGGCAGCCAGAAACCGCGAAAGATTTTGGCGTACTCATGAGAGGAAATACGAGTGCGCAAGGAGGGATAGAGGTCGCGTTCGGCGTGAATGAGTGCCGCAGCAGTGGATTCAACCATTTCAGAGGTGATAGCCATGCTCGTTTCCTTTTTTCATGTGAAACTGTCTCACTTCGATGGTGTCGAATTCACAGGCGCTCAGCAAACGATCGCGTCAAGCTGTGGATAACTTTCCGTTGGACGTGGAAATGCCAGTGTTGGCATCGTTACGTGACAGTTGTTGCGTGGCGGAGCATTTGTTGCCTTGTGGAGCAGGCGTAGTGGTCACGCAAGACAACAACTGTCACCTAACTGGGAGGGCGAGGGGAACACGGCAGATGCGAGGGGAACACGGCCAGAATATGAGCGCTTGAATCCAGCTGAGGCTCAGCGATCGTTCCAGAGAGGCACCCACTCAGGCAGGAACTGCCGCACCAGCGTGAGCGACGCTACCGTCAGCACCCCACTAACCGCGGGCTAGAATAAGCGGGTGAGTGAGTCGACAACACCCCAAGAACCCCTGATCCTCGGCATCGAATCCACCTGCGACGAAACCGGCGTCGCCCTCGTGCGCGGGTGTGAACTACTGGCGGACCGCACCGCCACGTCGATGGATGAATACGCCCGCTATGGCGGTATCATCCCCGAGATCGCCTCTCGCGCTCACCTTGAATCCTTCCTCCCCACTTTGCACGCTGCTCTTGACGAGGCCGGAGTGACGCTTGACGAGGTCGACGCCGTGGCCGTCGCAGCGGGACCGGGTTTGGTTGGCTCACTCACCGTGGGTATTTGCGCAGCTAAAGCCCTGGCCACTGCGATTGGTAAGCCTCTCTACGGCGTCAATCACGTCATTGGGCACCTCGCCGTCGATAAGCTCGCTGATGGGCCGCTGCCGGAGCGCTTCATTGGCTTGGTTGTCTCCGGGGGGCATTCGAATCTGCTGCTGGTCAATGACATTGCCACTGACGTGCGTGAACTGGGCGGCACGCTTGATGATGCTGCGGGTGAGGCCTTCGATAAGGTTGGGCGCCTGCTGGATCTGCCCTACCCGGGTGGGCCGCACGTTGACCGACTCTCTCAGCAGGGGGACCGTGATGCGATTCGCTTCCCCCGAGGTCTGGCCGCAGGTAAAGACAAGGAACGTCATAAGTATGACTTCTCTTTCTCCGGCCTGAAAACTGCCGTCGCCCGCTACATTGAGGGTGCCCGCGAACGCGGAGAAGCCATTCATCCAGAGAATATCTGTGCGGGCTTTTCTGAGGCGATCAATGATTCTCTGACGGCGAAGGCCGTGCGCGCAGCCCTCGATCACGGCTGTGACACCATTGTGGTGGGCGGTGGTTTCTCCGCGAATTCTCGCCTGCGCGCCCTGCTGGCCGAGCGTGCCGATGCCGCTGGCCTGACTGTACGCATGCCTCCGCTGCGTTTTTGCACCGATAATGGTGCTCAGATTGCTGCCATGGGCACGGAGCTTGTGCGCGCTGGTGTGGAGCCCTCTGATTGGGATTTCTCGCCCGATTCAGGCATGCCGCTGACGCAGACGTCGATGCTTCCTGCAGGCCGCTGAGCTGAGTGTGACCTGAACGGGGTTGCTTGGCCTGTATTTCCTGCGGGCTGTTGTTCCGTGCAGGTCCGGAGGGCTGCGTGCAGCTCGTGTCGGCTCGCCACGCGCCTGAAAGTGCGCCTTTTAACGGGCGGCCCCTAGTTTTTAGTCGCGCACGCGCCGGGCAATAATCGCCCGATGCCGCCCCGCAATACGCGTGGCGATCACTGTGGCCTCCTGAGAACCGGAGAGCTTCAACGCTGAACGCAGAGCCGCAGGATCCAGGTCAGCGCCGCGCTTTTTCACCTCGACTTGCCCCACGTCCATTGCCCGCAGTGCGGCGGTGATGGCTTTGGGACGGAGGGCAACGACCTCGCACACCTCAAAGCGTGCTGCAAAGGGAGTGGAGGGCAGAGTGTCGCCGCTGAGGTAGGCGATCTTGTCGGAGATCAGGTGCGCGCCGAGTTCTTCGGCGAGGGCGCGCACGGTGCCTGAGCGAATGACTGCGGGGTCGGGCTCGGCGATCATTGCCCCGAGGGCGCCGGTGGGTGCCTGGGGGACGGGGGCGGTGGCCTCGTGAATCTGGGGGTCGGTGAGGACGTGCGTCGTTTCGCCGCGAAGGACGAGGGCGGAGCGGCCAGCTCCTTCGGGCGCGAGGGCGGGGGTCCACAGGGCGGCTTCGACGAGGTTCCCGTCGACGCTGGCCCACTGTGCGTGGCAGTCAGCGGGCAGGTCGGTGTGGTCAATGCCGGGGGCGAGTTTGATGCCGATGCGTTCGTAGGATGCGCGCCAGGAGAGGACGGTTGGGAGAGAGGGGGACCATTGCTCGGGGGAGAGGATGCGGGCTGAGCCTTTTGCAGCACCGGTGCGTCGGGCGGGGTCGGCGAAGATGGCGTCGACGCCCTGCGCGGCCAGGCCGGGTACGTCCATGATGGTGACGTCAGCTTCGATGACCGTGGCATCCGGTGGTGTGGGGAGGGTGGCGGCCACAGCTTGAAGGTTCCAGCGGGCTGCGGCGGCCGCGTCGGGATCAATATCGACGGCGAGGACATTGAGGCCGGCGAGGAGGAAGGTGAGGGAGTCGCCGCCGTTCCCGCAGCCCAGATCAGCGATGGTGTGCGCCCCTGACGCGGCGAAACGCTGCGCGTGGGCGGTGGCGACGGCAAGGCGTGTGGCTTGCTCAATGCCGTCGCGGGTGAAGAGGAGGCGTCGGGCTAGGGGGCCGAGTTTTGCTTCGGCGCGGTCGCGGAGTTCGCATTGGGTGATGACGGCGGCTGCGACCTCGGCAGATGCGCCTTGGGTGCGCAGTGCGGCATTGAGTTCGAAGGCGCTCATCGAGTGGCGCTCAGGGTTGGTGTCCCATTCGGCCAGTAGTTCTGCGCCGGGGCTGTCGAGGACGAGGGCGATGGGGGAGGTCACGTTCCCATGGTAGTTGGTGGGTGCGTGAGGTGGGCAAAGTGTGGGATAGGGGCGGTGTTGGGGAGGGTGAGGGCGGCCCGCGCTTTTGGCACTCAGGTTGTCAGAGTGCCAATAGGGTTCTAAGCTGGATGTGATCGGCTGCGCCTGACCGCCAGCCTCCCCCGCAGAACTGACCCCCGCGACGGCAGTAATGCAGGGCCAATGTGTGAATGAAGAAAGGTAGTGGCGAAGTGTCCATCACTATCAAGCCTCTCGAAGACCGTATTGTCATCAAGCAGGTGGAAGCTGAGCGCACCACCGCCTCTGGCCTGGTGATCCCTGATACCGCCAAGGAAAAGCCCCAGGAGGGCGAGGTTCTTGCTGTGGGCCCCGGCCGCGTTGATGACAACGGTCAGCGTATCCCTATGGATGTCAAGGTTGGCGATGTCGTGATCTACAGCCGTTACGGTGGCACCGAGGTCAAGTACGCAGGCGAGGAATACCAGATCCTCTCGGCCCGCGACGTCCTGGCTGTCGTTGAGCGCTGAACACTCTGACCTGATCTGCGAGCCTGCCGGAATGGTTGTGCTTGAACAGATCTTCTGAGAGCCTCCAGTGCCGCCCTCGTGTGAACGAGGGCGGCACTGTTGTGTTGCGGGGGTGGTGTTGGCTGAGGCCCCTGTGGCGGTGTGGAGTGAGGAATACTTCGCTAGAGCCTGGCCTTTTCTTGTTTAGCCCTGTTGTTGCATAGCAAAAGAGCCTCTCCGGCGGAGAGGCTCTTTGTGGGGCTGTGTGTCCGGCGCTGCGCGCTGTGTATCAGGCGCTGCGCTTGGTGCGGCGTGCCTGGATGTATTCGCGACGTTCTTCTTCGGTCATTCCACCCCAGATGCCGTAGGGCTCTTGGGTGGAGAGTGCGTGCTGTCGGCACTGCTCAAGGACCGGGCAGGTGGCGCAGATGGCCTTGGCGGCGGCTGCGCGGCGGCGGCGAGTGGAGCCTCGTTCGCCTTCGGGGTGGAAGAACTGCTCGGTGTCGACCTCGCGGCATGCCCCCTGATACTGCCACTCCCATGCGTCGATCATTGGACCGGGCAAGCGTGAAACATCGGTCATGGGGTCCCTTCCTTTCGCGGTCGGGGTAGGGGAGGGGCTCCTCCCGTTTTGAACACATGTAACACTACAGAGTTGCGCATGCCTTGTTCAAGTAGCAGAGAAAAACTTATGGCGATTTCTCAGAACAATCCACAAGTCTGAGAGTTTCCTGAGAAAGAAATTTGCTTCCTGAGTGTTCGCTGATGAACAATGTATGCGCAAGTTCGAGATTTCCTTTTTCATTCCGGTGGCACGAGAGCTTCAAAAGGGCCACAATCGAAGATGAAAGAAAAATGAACCCGCTGCAGCGGCCCCAGCAGACACCGCAGCACACACCACAACACTGAAGGGAGGAAGCGGAATGCCTCGTGCAACACTCACCACAATCACTGCTGCCGACTCCGTTGAAGCCCCCCTCAGCGTCGCAGCCGTCGCCGTCAAACTCGGTGTCTCCGCCTCCACACTGCGCACATGGGAGCGCCGTTACGGCATGGGCCCAACCAGCCGCCGCTCAGGCGCACACCGCCGATACACCCCCGAGGACGTCGCCCTCCTCAAACGTATGGTCGAGATGATCCGCTCGGGCGTAGCAGCCTCCGAAGCAGCCAAACGCTTGCTCAACGCGATGCCAGGAGCGATCGCCTACGACCACACAAACCCCCCGGCCGTCGAAGATATTCTCCGCTGCGCATCCTCAGGTGAACTCACCGCCCTCGAGAACCTTCTTGGAATTGCCATCGCCGCCAACGGCCTCGTCCATACCTGGGCGGACCTCCTCGAGCCGGCACTGGATAGGATCTACTCCTCCGAAGACGGGCAAAAGCCCGGCTATGCCCCCTCAGCCATGCTGACTGTGGCGGTGTTGCGCGTGCTGGCACAGCTCTCCCACCAATGCGACGACACATCCATGACCTACCAGCCAGCCGTCATCGTCGCCGACCATGATGTTATGCTGGCAGCTCACGTGACAGGGGTCGCCCTCGAATGGAACGGGATCCCCACGTCTATCCTCGACACAGGCCAACACGCCGGGCAGGAAGCTCAAGAACGCCTCCGCGCCCACCTCAACGCCAAGAAGCCCCACAGCGTCATCATGATGGGACGCGGCGCCCGCTGCGAAACACTCATTGAGAGCAGCCTTGACGGATTTGAGTTCAATATCATCCTCGTCAGCGCTGAAGCTCCCCGCATCCTTGACCCCCGGATCCAACGAGTCCGCTCGTTGGCAGCCTGCGTTGAAGAAATGCTCGCACTCTCCCGCGAGGAAGGGCCCTGCCCCGACCTCGTCAACTAGCGCAGCTCCAGAGTCCTGCGGTGCCAGCGTAGGCACCGTTCCCCCAACCTCTGGGCACCCTCCATGCCAGCGAAGGAGCTGAACATGCAGACTCCATGGTCCCACCCGGCCGTCCGCACGGAATTCGACGAAGAAATCCGTCTTCTCATCACCGCAATGACCCACACGCCCACAGATGCGCTCAGCGAAGATGACGCGCAGGCGGCGGGGTGCCAGGTGGTTGAGCGTGCCCACCTGGCCTCACTGTGGTGCAGTGCCGCCCTCTATGCCCCATGGACACTCACACCCATGGACACGGGGCAGATCACGAGCCAGGCAGGCCAGCTCTATCACTGCCTCCGCAGTACCGAAATCCTCCACGACGAGGCAGGGCGTGCAACACGTGCGCGGCAAGCTGAAGCCTCGTGTGCCCGCAAGCTCAGCGCTCGCGAAGCTCTCGCCCTCATTGAAGCCTCCGCTCACGCCACCCTCCTGGGAATCGAAGGGGCAGCAGAGGATCTCCTCTCCCTTCTCAGTGAACATGAGCGGAGGCACTGGGATCCGCGCTACGGCCTCCTGGGCTCGACGCGCGAAGACCACGGCTATGAACTGGCCACGAATGTGGCCGCCATCGGCATTTACATTCTCGCTGCCGAGGTCACCGGTGAACGCCTGTGGGCTGACCGTGCCCGCGCCGTCGCCAGTGCCCTCGCGCGCAGCCTCCCCGTAGGGGCCCTGCCGCTGCGGGCCACCACAATCACAGAAGGCGGGGACTGCCTCCCCACATCGGCTGATGAAGGAAACAACGCCGATCCTGCCGCTGACACAGTCCAACGAGGGCGAGGCGCGACCTCCTCTGCCGCCCTCGTCGCCCCCATCAGCCCCGCGTCCCACAGTGGCGTGTACTTCACCTGGGTGCGCCAGCTCCTGTTCTTGCGAGCCCACCTGGTTGAGGCCGGTGATGAGGCGCCCGAATGGCTGCTCACCAGCGCATGGGGTATCTACCGCTGGGCAATGAAGGCATCCTGGAAGGGTGAGGAGGAGGGCTTCTCTCCCGTTATTTCCCCCCTTGCAACCTTCGCCTCCACGGGTGTCGTGGCCACAGACGATGCCCTAGAGTGCCCGCCAGCCTTCTGCCCGCTGGCCGAGGCCGTCAGCGCAGCTGAAGCCCTCGGGAAAACCCTGGAGTACGCGGGTGGTAGGGATGAGTGGTTAACCCAGCTCAGCGCTGATTTCGCTACGGCGATGACCTGGGCGGATCTGCATCTGCGGCGCGGGCCAGGCCAATGGGAGGCGCGCAAGGGGCAGGAGGCATCGACCTCGCCAGCGACCGGATGGGAGATGCTGCACCACCGGCACGGAATGCTCTACGGTCTTTTGCCCCCGCTCATGCTTGCACGCCTGCCGCTCGCCCCCTCCATTGCCAGCGCCCTCAAGCACGGGCACCTGGCGCCGGTGTTCATCTACCTTGACTGAAAGGAGGCCTCGGGGTGAAACTCGCCACCCCGAGGCTCAGAATCCGATCTGAGGTTTTTGAGCAAACACTCCAGCGCCTAACATTGGCTCATGGGACACTTTGACGACACAGACCCCTTCGCTCTGACCGGCCTCACCTACGACGACGTCCTGCTTCTTCCTGAATTAACGGATGTGGTGCCCTCCGAAGTGAACACCAGCTCCCGACTGACGAAGAACATCACCCTGCGTATCCCGCTCATCTCCGCAGCAATGGATACCGTGACCGAAGCCCGCATGGCCATCGCCATGGCCCGCCAAGGCGGCATCGGCATCCTTCACCGTAATCTGTCCATTGAAGAACAAGCTCACCAGGTCCGCCAGGTGAAGCGCTCCGAATCGGGCATGGTTGACGACCCCGTCACCGTCAGCCCCGATGCCACCATTGAAGAACTCGACAAGCTCTGCGGCCACTACCGCGTTTCGGGTCTGCCCGTCGTTGCTGAAGACGGCTCCCTGCTGGGCATTATCACCAACCGCGACCTGCGTTTCGTGCCACCCCAGGACTGGTCTCGCCTGACCGTCTCGGACTGCATGACCCCCCGCGAGCGCCTCGTCACCGGCCATGTGGGGATCTCCCGCGAGGACGCCAAGGCCCTGCTGGCCGAGCATCGCGTGGAAAAGCTCCCCATCGTCGATGACGACAACCGCCTGATGGGCCTCATCACCGTCAAGGACTTCGTCAAGACTGAGCAGTACCCCAACGCCACCAAGGACGCTCGCGGCCGACTCATTGTCGGTGCTGCCATCGGCTTCTACGGCGATTCCTGGGAGCGCGCCATCGCGCTGGCCGAGGCAGGCGTGGACGTCCTCGTCGTGGACACCGCCAATGGTGGTGCTCGCCTGGAGATCGAAATGGTCAAGCGCATCAAGTCTGACCCGCGCTTTGAGGGGATCGACGTCATCGGCGGTAACGTCGCCACCACGGAGGGCGCTCAGGCCCTCATTGATGCTGGCGTGGACGCCGTCAAAGTCGGCGTTGGTCCCGGCTCCATCTGCACGACTCGCGTGGTCGCAGGCGTGGGTGTGCCCCAGGTGACTGCCATCTACCTGGCGGCCAAGGCCTGCAAGCCCGCCGGTGTTCCTTTGATCGCTGATGGTGGCCTGCAGTACTCGGGTGACATCGGTAAGGCCTTGGTGGCCGGTGCTGACACGGTCATGCTTGGCTCCCTGCTGGCCGGTTGCGAGGAATCCCCCGGTGAGCTGGTCTTCACCAACGGTAAGCAGTACAAGCGCTACCGCGGCATGGGCTCCCTGGGCGCGATGAGTTCGCGCGGGCGCAAGTCCTACTCCAAGGACCGCTACTTCCAGGCCGATGTGTCCTCCGACGACAAGATCGTGCCCGAGGGGATTGAAGGCCAGGTGCCTTTCACCGGCGCGCTTGCCTCCGTGGTCTACCAGCTGGTCGGCGGCCTGCATCAGACCATGTTCTACCTGGGTGCCTCCACTATTGAGCAGGTCAAGGCCAATGGCCGCTTCGTGCGCATCACCTCGGCAGGCCTGCGCGAGTCACATCCGCACGACGTGCAGATGACGACAGAGGCCCCGAACTACCACGGTCAGGGTGCGAAGTAACGCTGAGCTGTAGTGTCTGACGAGGGCGGGGTCGCGACTGCGGCCCCGCTTTCGTGTGCGGCCCCGCTTGCGTGTGTGAAGAGCGTGGTGGTGCGGCTGGTGTCCAGTCTGCGCTCAAGCGGGGGAGTAGGGCGCTCAAGCGGGGGAGTAGGGCGCTCAACTCGGAGCTGCGGAGGATATGTCAGGCGCTGGCTGGCCTGGTGGCATCTGCCGGATCGATCAGGTACTGAGTCCCCTTGTGGTGGGCAGAGGCTAGGGTATCTTGAGAGATAAATAATGATGTGAGTGCCTCGCAGCGCTCACGACTCAAGCAGAACAGAGGGAAATCAATGCTGATCCTCATTGACGATGCAGATGTCGCCGCCATTGCCGACGTCCTGTCCTACCTGCCCGTAGACGGCGTTACCACCAACCCGACGATTCTGTCGCGCGTGGGAAAGGACCCGGTTGAGGTCTTACGTGAGATCCGCGAGCTTCTGCCCGCCCGCGCCCAGCTGCACGTCCAGCTGGTCTCTACCACCACCGAGGGGATGATTGCCGAGGCCAAGGCCCTGTGCGCCGAGCTGGGCAATGACCTCTACGTTAAGATCCCCGTCACCCGTGAAGGCTACGCCGCCATTCCCCGAGTGACCGATCTGGGTTTCCGCGTGACCGCTACGGGCATCCACTCCTCCATGCAGGGCTTTATGGCAGCCAAGGCAGGTGCCAAGTACATTGCTCCCTACGTCAACCGCATGGACAACTACGGTATTGATGGCGTGCGCGTGGCAGCGGATATCCACAAGATGCTGCGCACCCATGAACTCGACTCCGATGTGCTCGCAGCCTCCTTCAAGAACTCCGAGCAGGTTCTAGAACTTGTTCGCGCGGGCATTGGCGCCATCACCGCCCACCCTGACGTGCTCGCTCACCTGGTCGGTAACCCCGCAACCGATGCGGCCATTGCCGACCAAAATGACGACTTCGCCTCTCTGGTGGGTGGACGCCACACCTGGACCGATCTCCTGTCGCGTGAATAAGCCGCAGCTTCAGGAGCGCGGCCAAGCGCGAGAAATATGCGCATCGCGACCCTGGCGACGCAGATAGCCTTCAAAATCTTCGGCCCATTCGGCGTGGGCTCGCACCTGAAGCTCATGCAACTGCGCAGGGCTCAACCCTGCGAGGGCCTCGATCTTATGCGCCATCGCCCCCAGCACATCCAAGGTCATGGCAACGTCAACCTCGGCCGTGTGGGCGTCGTCGTCAGCCTCCACGCCGTAGGCGGGCGCCATGGTTGTCAACGTCTTCTTGCCCTTACGGAAGCGGTCAAAATGGCGGTCAAGCACAAGGGGATCGACAACGAACATGGGAGCACCTGCCAGGCGCTCATCCAGGGTCGCTAGGCCGTGACGGGCCAGTTCAGCGTCAAGGATCGTCATGTCATAGGGGGCGTTGAAGGCCACCACGGGGAAACCGCGCTGCCAGTGGGCAACGAGGGTGGCGGCAACCTCGTCAATCACGTCGCCAATGGGGCGGCCGTGTTCGCGTGCGTACTCGGTGCTGATGCCGTGGACGGCGCTCGCGGCCTCGGGGATGGGGACGCCGGGGTCGGCCAGCCACGTGTGGGTGTGGTCGGCGCCCTCGGGGGTGGCCCCGCCCATGCGCAGGACGAGGGCGGCTGTGACAATGCGGTCAGCGCTGGGATCAACGCCAGTTGTTTCCGTGTCAAAACCCATCCAGGGGACCTCGGTCCACGAGAGTGTCATCGCAGGTTCTCCTTCGTGCGCAAGCATTTTCACTACTGATCCTAGTGTGCGCTATCGGCCCCGACTTTCTCGTATCGGGAGCGTGCACATCAGCGTGCGGGGGAGCACAGGAGGCTCGGATCTGGATAAAATTGTCAAGGTGAGCACTGAAGTGGAAATTGGCCGCGGTAAACGCGGGCGGCGCGCCTACACCCTTGATGACATTGCCCTGGTGCCTTCGCGGCGCACTCGTGACCCGAAGGACGTCAATGTCGGTTGGCAGATTGACGCCTACCACGTGGATATTCCCATTATGGCTGCGCCAATGGACTCGGTGATGAGTCCGCAGACCGTCATCCAATTTGGCCGCCTCGGGGGCATTGGCGTGCTCGATCTGGAAGGTTTATGGACTCGCTATGAGAATCCTGAAGCGATTTTGGAAGAAATCGCTGCCTTGCCGGTGGATCGTTCGATTGCTCGCCTGCAGCAAATCTATTCCGAGCCCATTAAGAATGAGCTGATCACCGAACGACTGCGCGAGATTCGTGAAGCGGGTGTGGTGGTTGCGGGAAAGCTTTCCCCGCAGAGCACGCAGGAACATTGGCGTGCTGTCGTTGAGGCGGGCGTGGACCTTTTTGTGATTCGCGGAACGACTGTTTCAGCTGAACACGTTTCCTCACGTACTGAGCCGTTGAATCTCAAGCGTTTTATTTATGAGCTGGATGTTCCGGTGATTGTCGGTGGGGTGTCCACGGATACTGCTGCCTTGCATTTGATGCGCACCGGCGCAGCTGGTGTGCTGGTGGGCTTTGGTGGCGGCGCTGCGCATTCAACCCGCCAATCACTGGGTGTGCATGCCCCGATGGCAACGGCCCTGGCGGACGTGGCGGCCGCGAGGCGTGACTATATGGATGAGTCGGGTGGCCGCTATGTGCATGTCATTGCTGATGGAGGCATTGGCCGTTCGGGTGACCTGTGCCGGGCGATTGCGTGCGGTGCGGATGCGGTGATGTTGGGTGCGGCTTTGGCTCGCGCTGAGGAGGCTCCGGGTCGGGGCTGGCATTGGGGGTCTGAGGCGACTCATCCGGATATGCCCCGTGGGCAGAGGGCCTATGTGGGGACCTCGGGCACGATGGAGGAGATCCTCTATGGGCCGTCCCATCGCGCGGATGGTTCCTTGAATTTCGTTGGGGCTTTGCGTCGGACGATGGCGTCGACGGGCTATTCGGAGGTGAAGGATCTGCAGCGTGTGAACGTGGTGGTGAGTCCTTATCAGCCGTCGGATTACTGACCTGTCGGGCAAAGTTAATATGGGTTGAGATCTAAATAAAATGGCTTTGCCAAATGGGCAGGCTGTAGCTATTATTGTGAGCTTTGAAAAAGTTCTTCTGTGTAGTTATCCATGAAAATGGTCTTCGAATAGGGAGAAATAGTAGGATTTAAGCCGATAGGGAAGGCGATGAAGATCTGCAGTCCGTGGTTTTTCTTCACGCCGGACCCCTACATCCCCACATCGTTTATCCCATACGGTTTAATCCCGCACAGTGTCACACGGCGCGCATCCCATCATGTGTGAGCCGTTAAGTAAAGGAACGCCTCGTGAAGCACGGAAAGCGAGACAGTAGGCTCGATCTTTCATTGCGTGCGCGCGCTCATCAGCCGCGCCGCAGTATTCTTCGATCTTCCCTTGCGGCTTTTCTTGCCCTCAGTACATTGGCAGCATTGAATAGCTCCTTCGCCATTGACATTGCCCTTGAGCGGGACTCAGAACAGGCTCAATCGGCACAGAGTGACGCCTATCGCGGCGCACTTGAGGGGGACGATGCCCACGAACCAGGTATTCGTGGTCATAACCCCCGCGACCAGGAACCTGGAGGGACCTCGGACGATCAGCAAGTCCCCTCCTGGGAGGACGGGGCTGGCACCGGGAGTATAGATGGTGGGAACGAGGGAGCGAGCAGTCCCGATGTTTCTGGCGCCCCAGTTGGCGACGCAAGCGAGGCCACCGAGGATGGCTCTGCTGCTGAAACAGCCGTGCCTCAAAAGGATGAAGGCTCAGAGGTAGCAGGCGAGAAAAAGCCTGAAAAATCGCCTACAGGGTACTCCGGCTTCTTCCGGGCTCGCCAGCCAAGTGGGACATCCACAGTGCCTCGTGACCCCAGTATTTTGCCCGCAGTGTTTGCAGCGGGAGGTAGTGGCAGCTACAAAGAATGGATCCAGTGGCTCCAATGGGGAAATTACGACGACGATTTCGCGGGGACCTCTCGCCCTGATGTGCCTGTTCTTCACTACGGTAGATCGCGAACGATGAGGAACTACCGAGATTTTGGTACATCAGGCTACTTGCTGACACAATGCACTCTTTCGGACCTGACGTACCACAGTGCGCGATCGGGAGTGCCGGACGCTCAAGCGAGAGGACCGCTTGTCGCAACAGTTCCAGGAGCCTGGGCTGGAGACGTCCTCGATAATCTTTATAACAGTGGCAAGGGCGGTCAATGGAGTAGTGGGGGTGAAGTACGGGCTTCTTGGGAGACGTACCCCGAGCACTACACCAACTTGAATAAAATGGTTATTGGCCTGGCAAATGGTTATGCCTATAACGGTAATGGGTCGATCGCGGGACAGAAATACACAGCTTCTGGATTTAGTTCGGAAGTGAGCTTCAATATTCAGTGTTCGGCAGAGCTTGTTGAGCCCTCCGGACAAAAAAGAAACATTCCCCTAAACGGGCTTGTTTTTGCAGATGCTGAAGCCTCAAGTGCATACGACGGTGGGGACAGGGACGAGTGGATTCAAGCGTACGCCTGGAACCCAGGCACGAAATGGCGCGTCCTGGACACCCTCCGATCCGATGGCTGTCCGACCTTCGCCCGTGGTAGTTACCTTGATGCTGACATTAACAGCACGCAGCTTCTGCGCTTGATTCCTAGTGGGAAAGAGTGCGTCTACCAAAACCAAGGCCGCTACCGCACACCAAGTGGTGTTGGCGGTCCTGGTGCTGTGATGTTTATGGAGGGCGCTAATGGTGCAACCATTCGCATGCAGGGTAGTGGATATTCTGCAGTTGCCCTTGGCATGGTGATCGCTTCTGATTTTGGTGATGCGCCATCAAGCTACGGCATTGCAGGTTCCCTTTTCCAACCCAAATGGTCAGCGGGACAACCAGCCAACAACTCAACCCATGAAGCGCATATGGGTGCCAATCTTATGGAGACAAGGCCAGCAACGGTTATACCTGGCCCCACTCGGCTTGGCCAACTAATTGATGCTGATTCTCATTACTCTGCCAGTGTCGGGGCTGACCAGGATGATCAATCCGGGCAACAGCCCAGTGACGAGGATGCGCTTAACGCTGAGGCCTTGCGCACGAAAGGTATCAACGTTAATTTAGGTGGCACGCACGCAGTGAGTGTGCCCTGTCAAGGGCCAGGCAAGGTTGCTGGCTGGATTGACTGGGACCGTAACGGCGTATTTGATGACACTGCAGAGCGCAGTAATGTCGCCACATGTTCCGGCTCCGAGGTTGAGCTCCAATGGACTGTTCCGATGAAAGCCAAGCGTTCCGTTGCCGGAGAGCCCGGATCTGCAAACACCTTCATGCGTTTACGAATCGCGAACGCAACTCGCGATGCTGAACTCAAACCGACTGGCGTTACTGTGGCGGGTGAAGTTGAAGACTACGAGCTGAAGGTCTACGTTCCCACAGTCACCCTTGAAAAGACTGTCAGCGCTCCTTGGACGTCTAATCCGCTTCCAGCAGACAGATGGACTCTGAAACTTACGCACCAGAGGCTTACTGGAGATGGGTACGCTCTCACAGGTAGTGGGCGAACGGTAGAGACTCCGGTTGTTGCCGGTACCTTTAACTTAACCGAGAGCAGTACTGCCCGAGAAGCGGTTGCTTATCAAGCCGGCCAGTGGGTCTGTTCTGAGGCTCCCGGCACTATTAAACCTCCAGGGCACAGCTACAGCAGCAGCCTCGTCGCCTCCGGCCGATTGTCCGTTGCTCAAGCTGACCGCGTCCTGTGTCGCATTACGAACACCACCAAACCCGCCAGCCTTGCGTGGCAAAAAACGAATAAAGCGACCGGGGATCACCTGGGCGGAAGCTCATGGACGCTCAGAGGCCCCTCGCACCCTTCGGGCGTAACTGTTGAAGACTGCATGAGCGGCGCCTGCGGCGGCCTCGATAAAGATAATCGACCGGGATTCTTCAAAGTCACCCCGCTGAAATGGGGAGACTACACAGTGCAGGAACTCGCGGCCCCTGCCGGATTCCGTAAGGATGGGCGCATGCACCACTTCCCCCACATGGTGAACGGCATCATCGATGTGGCTCTTCCCGCGCCTATCCCTAACGCGCCCAATGACACGCCTATTATTTGGCGCAAGGTAGATGCCTCCGGACAAGGTCGCACACTCTCAGGCGCTCAATGGCGTTTGGAACGACAGGGCGGAGCAACAATAGCGATCCCCGACTGCGTGGCCACTAATCAGCAAGCCTGCACCGGGATTGATAAGGACCACCGGGGAGGTTACTTCCGGATTCTCACCACAGAAGCTGGACGTTACACACTGACTGAAACGGTCGCTCCGATCGGCTACCACCGCAACACGCAGCCCCTCGTGCGAAACATTAGTGCGCAGGAACTGGGCAGCCAGATCGATCTTGGGGCTATCGCAAATACCGCGATCACACCCCCCGCCCTCCCCTTCACCGGTGGAGCAAGCGCGGATGCCTTCCTCTTCGTCGGTGGCGGAGCCCTAGGAAGCGCAGCGATTGCTGCGGCGTACCGTCGCCGTCAACAGTCCGTGCTCTAAAGAAGTCTCACCTCGCCTACTAGAGCCCTGACCACAAGAGGCTCGACCACAGAACCCTCGACCACTAGACAGGGCAGGGGGGCTGGTGCATCACAGCACCAGCCCCCCTGCCCTTTACAGAGCCTCCAGCCCTCTACAGAGTCAGACTCCGCGCGGCCTCACAGGCCAGGGCGCTTTCCGATCGTCAGGGTCACTTCCTGCGTGCCAGCGAAGAAGTCATTGCCCTTATCGTCAACAACGATGAAGGCCGGGAAGTCCTCAACCTCGATCTTCCAGATGGCCTCCATCCCCAGCTCGGGGTACTCGACCAGCTCGACCTTCTTAATGCAGTCCTGAGCCAGGCGCGCAGCGGGGCCGCCAATGGAGCCCAGGTAGAAGCCGCCGTGCTTCTCGCAAGCGTCGGTGACAGCCTTGGAACGATTGCCCTTAGCGAGCATAATCATCGAGCCGCCCGCAGCTTGGAACTGGTCAACGTAGGAGTCCATACGGCCGGCGGTCGTGGGGCCAAAAGAACCGGAGGGCATGCCCTCGGGGGTCTTGGCCGGACCCGCGTAGTACACCGGGTGATCCTTGAGGTACTGGGGCATGTCCTCGCCAGCGTCCAAGCGCTCCTTGATCTTGGCGTGGGCAATATCGCGGGCAACAATAATCGTGCCGTTGAGGGACACGCGCGTCTTGATCGGGTGCTTGCTCAACTCAGCGAGGATCTCAGGCATTGGGCGGTTGAGGTCAATCTTGACGGCCGCTCCCTTACCGGTGGAGGACACGCCGCAGGCCTCAGCGTCCAGGTCTGCGTCGGTGACCTCGGGCAGGAAACGGCCCGGATCGGTGTCCAGGGCTTCCAGGAATACGCCCTCGGAAGTGATCTTGGCCTTGCACTGGCGGTCAGCCGAGCAGGACACGGCCAGAGCGACGGGCAGGGAGGCGCCGTGGCGGGGCAGGCGGATGACGCGCACGTCGTGGCAGAAGTACTTACCGCCGAACTGGGCGCCAATACCGATCTGGCGGGTGAGCTCAAGGACCTGTTCTTCGAGCTCAATGTCGCGGAAGCCGTGGCCGGTGATGTCGCCGTGGGTGGGCAGGGCGTCGAGGTACTTCGCGGAGGCGTACTTGGCGGTCTTGAGGCAGTACTCGGCGGAGGTGCCGCCAATGACGAGGGCCAGGTGGTAGGGAGGGCAGGCTGCGGTGCCGAGGGAGCGGATCTTTTCTTCGATGAATTGCATCATGCGCTCGGGGTTGAGCAGGGCCTTCGTCTCTTGGTAGAGGTAGGACTTGTTGGCGCTGCCGCCGCCCTTGGCCATGAAGAGGAAGGAGTATTCTGCCTCGTGGCCGGGCTTGGTGTCGGCGGCGATCTCAATCTGTGCGGGCAGGTTATTGCCGGTGTTCTTCTCGTCCCACATGGTCAGGGGAGCGTTTTGGGAGTAGCGCAGGTTGAGGTTGACGTAGGCGTCGTAGATGCCGCGCGAGAGGGCTTTCTCGTCGGGGCCCTCGGTGAGGACCTGCTGGCCGCGCTTGGCTGAGACGATGGCGGTGCCGGTGTCTTGACACATGGGCAGTACGCCGCCGGCGGCGATCACGGCATTCTTGAGCAGGTCAAGGGCGACGAACTTGTCGTTGGCTGAGGCTTCCTCGTCGTCGAGGATATTGCGCAGCTGCTGCAGGTGGGCGGTGCGCAGGTAGTGGGAGATGTCGTGGAGGGCGGTCTCGGCTAGCAGGGAGAGCGCCTCGGGAGCGACCTTGAGGAAGGTGCGCCCGTCGGGGCCTTCGACTGTTTCGACCCCTTCGGTGGTGAGAAGACGGTATTGGGTGGTGTCTTCACCGAGGGGAAGCATGTCCTCGTAGAAGAACTCAGTCATGAGTGGCTCCTTTACGCCCGTAGTTTCGCAACAGCGTGTCTGCAACCCTAAAGGTAGGTGGCGCGGAGGGGGGAAGGGGGACAGGGGTCCCTCAGTGCTTTTGTCATGACTGACGAGGGCGACGCCGCCCTCGTTTTCGGCGGAAAACCGGGGTTTGGTGGTGGGTGGGAGGGTGGGATGCGTGGGTGACGTGCGGGGATGTGGGGCGAAAGGCCGGGGAGGGGGAGGGATTTTCGTCCTACCGCTTTGGTAAAAATAAGGGACAATAGATAAGGCGCTCATTGCGAAAATCACTAAGGAGAGGCTATGTCCCAGCAGCGTACCGACGAATACCGCATCGAACACGACACTATGGGTGAGGTCCGCGTTCCTACCAACGCCCTCTACCGCGCACAAACCCAACGCGCCGTCGAAAACTTCCCCATCTCCGGCGAGCGGCTCAACAGCCACCACATCGCCGCCCTGGGACACATCAAGCGGGCTGCAGCCCTGACCAACCATGAACTCGGCGTCATCACCGAAGCACAAGCCGCCGCCATCGTCGCCGCAGCCGACCGCGTCATCGCCGGCGAGTGCGACGAGCACTTCCCCATTGACGTCTTCCAGACCGGGTCGGGCACCTCGTCCAATATGAACACCAACGAAGTCATCGCCACCCTGGCCTCCACCGAGGACCTCCCCATCCACCCCAACGACCACGTCAACGCCTCCCAATCCTCCAACGACGTCTTCCCCTCCTCCATCCACATTGCCGCCTACGGCGCCGTCGTCAACGTCCTCCTACCTGGCCTGCACACCCTCCACGACTCCCTCGCGGCGAAGGCCAGTGAATTCACCAACATCGTCAAGTCCGGGCGCACCCACCTCATGGACGCCACCCCCATCACCCTCGGCCAAGAATTCTCCGGCTACGCCACCCAGATCGCCAAAGGCATTGAACGCGTCGAAGCCGCACTGCCACGACTAGCCGAACTACCCCTGGGCGGCACAGCCGTCGGCACCGGCATCAACACCCCGGAGGGCTTCTCCGCCCGCGTCATCGAACACATTGCGCAGCACACCGGCCTGCCCCTGCGCGAAGCCGACAACCACTTCGAAGCACAGGCTGCGCAAGACTCCCTCGTGGAAATGTCAGCAGCCCTGCGCACGGTGGCCGTGTCCCTGGTCAAGATCGCCAACGATCTGCGCTGGATGGGCTCTGGCCCGCGCACGGGCCTGGGAGAAATCAACCTGCCTGACCTGCAGCCTGGCTCGTCCATCATGCCCGGCAAGGTCAACCCCGTCCTGCCCGAAGCCACCGTGCAGGTCGCCGCGCAGGTCATCGGTAACGACGCAGCCATTGCCTTCGCCGGAGCTCAGGGCAACTTCGACCTGCTCGTCATGCTGCCCGTCATGGCTTCCAACCTGCTCCAATCCATCACCATCATCGGCAATGTCTCCCGCGTACTCGCCCAGCGTTGCGTGGACGGCATCACCGCCAACGAGGAACGCTGCCTGCGCCTAGCAGAATCCTCGCCTTCCATCGTCACCCCGCTCAACCGCCTCATCGGCTACGAGGCCGCCGCCGCCATTGCCAAGCACTCCGTCAAGCACGACCTCACCGTCCGCGAGGCCGTCATTGACCTGGGCTACGTGGAGCGCGGCGAACTCACCGAAGCTGACCTGGACGCCGCCCTCGATGTGCGCTCCATGACCGGCGACTTCTAGGCGGGGGGCTAACGTAATGAGGTGGGTGCACGATGAGAGTCGCGCACCCACCTCAGGTTCAAGAAGAAAAGTGTGACACAAGCACGAGTGAGAAAGACTTAAGGCTCGTCATACGTTTTCTCGCCTCTGTCTCATTGCAGCATTATGGACAGCCATCATCTGGGCCTTGATTCTGACACGCGTCTCTTCCTGTTCAGGCAGAGCCGAAGCGATTCTGTTCCCAGTCGGTGAGTCAAAGTGCGGACGATGCCTATGAAATAGATCGGATTTGAGGAAACCGCCTGAACTACTCCGATAGAGAAAAAGGCGAGACTCGAAGGTGAAGGGTCTAAGAGCAGCTAGATCAAGGTCAGGAATCCATGTGAAGCGTGAATCTTTGATGAGCTGGTAGTCGATTGCCCGATTAACGCAGGCCGCAACCCAATCAGCAAACTGAATACACGGACTGATGCGGCTGTCCAGGTGCATAGGAGCCTCTATGATCCGTCGCATATCCTCATGCTCCTGGGAGCGAGAAAACACTTAAGCGTACATGTCTGAGGTTTGCCGGGAACGCTCTTTCTCATTCACGCAATCCATGATGACCATGATGTTCTCATCATGACTATCCGCGTAACGGGCCAGGCGATTGAGGGCTCTTCCCATTTAAGGGTGTAGCTGGGGTTTGAATCCGCCTGCTTCGAGCAGGCTGCGGGTGATGTAGTTGGTCAGGTTGCGAAAGCCGAGTGCTGAGCCGCGTAGGTGTTCCAGGCGTCCGTTGAGTGCTTCGGTGGGGCCGTTGCTGGTCCTGGGATGGTCGAAGTAGGCCAGGATGTCACCGGCGCGTTTCTTCAGTGTTCGTCCCAGGGTAATGACCTCGCTCAGGGCGGCAGGTACGCCGCTAGAAATCGCGGTGATCAGTTCTTGCATGAGTCTTTTGCCCTTGGCCCGCTCGGGCTGACGGTAAGCGGCCACCATCTTCTGGTACACACCCCAGGTCACCTCGACTTGGGCATGGTCATCGTTGGCGAAGAGCGCGTCTAAACGCTTGCGCTGGGCAGGGGTGAGCAGGTCGCTACCGGTGTGCAGAGTACGGCGGGCCTTGTACAGGGGATCATCAGCCCGTCCCCGCCGTCCATGTAGTTCTTGCTGAACACGCCGACGACACTCATCAAGCGCCTGGCCTGCCAGGTGTACTACGTGGAAGGGATCGAGCACGGCCCTGGCCTGGGGCATTTCCTCGGTGGTGGCGGTTTTAAACCCGCTAAAACCGTCCATCGCGACCAGTTCCACGCCATCTCGCCATGCTCGGGGCTGCTGGGCCAGCCAGCCCTTGAAAGCCTGCTTGGAGCGGCCCTGGACCATGGCGAGTAGCCGGGCCGGGCCAGTGCCATCCTTGACGGGGGTTAAGTCGATGACCACGGTTACGTACTTGTCACCTGCGCGAGTATGGCGCCAAACATGCTCATCCACGCCGATAACTCTGACTCCTTCAAGCCGGACGGGGTCGTTGATCAAGAGGCGCTGTCCTTCGGCCAGCACAGCATCGTTGGCGGTGTCCCAAGCCACGGACAGGCCCTGAGCGATGCGGGATACGCTCAGGTGTTGACACACCAAGGCTTCCAACGCCCAACGCACCGCACGCCTCGATAGGCGTGCCCTGGGCTCAGCTGCCAGGTCCATGTTCTGACGCCATACGTGTGCGCATTCCTGGCAGCGGTAACGACGCAGTCGCACTTCCAGTGTGGTGGGACGCCATCCAAAGGGCTCGTGAGCCAGCCGGCGCTTGACCGTGTCACGTGCCAAGCCTTGACAGCCACACCGCCCACACCAGTCATCAGGCTCGACCAGGCGGCATTCCAGTATCGCCCGCTCAGGCTCGACACGCTGGCCAGTAACGACAAGACCAAGCTCGTCCAAGCCAGCAAAAGTAGTCAGATCAGGCGCGACGAAGGTAGCGTTGGACATGTTGAGGTCTTCCCGTTGGGCGGTGTGATGACTCCCATCATCGGAAGACCTCAACCCCTACCCACACACCAACACACCCTCCCCTGGATCACACCACCAATACACCCTCAATTGGGAAGAGCCCGATTGAGGGTCTCTTTAAGCGCATCACTTTCCCGGGCTCTCTGGTCGAGACTCGTCTGTCGTGGGGTTCCCAAGGGCTTCTCTGCTGCGTAGTAGAAAAGTCTTCCTCCTAGCTGAGTCACCCTGCGAACGAGATGTCGAAAAACACGCAAGTTTTGAGGGTTTTCTGTCGACGTTTTCTCTCGGAAAACGAAGGCCCCTTCGCTTCCCATGTCCCAGGATCATTCTCCCCAATGAGGTCAGCGAAAAGCGTGTGTTTCTCGTAATGAAACTCTCTACTGAATGTGCGAACGGCCTGTTCTGGAAGGATAAAGCCTGCGTAGCCAAACGCTGGACTTGTCTTGTATCGGGAATCGGAACGTGAGACAAACGCGCCGGTTTCTCCCACCTCATCCAAGTATGCGATGAGCATAGGGCTTCCATTCTTTCCACGCGAAAGGCCCCGCACGAGCGGGGCCTCCGGAGTCGGCGCATGGGAGCCTATAGGCTTTCGCCGCATCTCCTGCTACCAGAAGCCATTTTATAAGTGATAGTGCTTGATTTGCAATCGGGCAGTTCAGATGTAGCAAGTACCCGCAGAAGCAAGGGCATGACAGCGCCGTGGAAATGGGCCAAACAGTGGCAGTTGTGTGGGGCGAGGGCAATACCCTTGCCCCACACAACCGAGCAATTAGCGGCGTCGACGCAGGAAGATGAAGGTCAAACCAATAGCTGCCAGAAGCACCACAGCGCCTACCGCATAGCCAGCTACCGAACCGGTCTGCGCGATCTTACCGCCCTTGGATGGAGCCTTGGGTGTGAGAGGATCCTTCGGCGTGATGGTGGCATCAGCGGGTCTCACCGTGAATTCAGCCTCGGCACTGTGACCTGCCGTGTCGGTGACGACGACGCGGTGCTTCGAAGCGGTGAAATCGGAGGGAATTGTCCACTTCAATGACGCTGCACCTTCAGTGTTGGCCCTGGAAGTACCCGCTGTCACGGGAGTCGAATGCACCGTGAAAGTCAGGTCAACACCAGGATCAAAACCTGATGCCTCGAAGGTGATGGTTTCACCGCGCTTAACGGACCCCGGAGTCGCGCTCACCTTCGGGGCGATGTCAGGAACTCGCGCTTCAGCGCCTCGGCGCGCAACTTCCTTTCCAGAAGCATCGCGGAGGACGAAGGACAGCGGGTAGCAATCAGCCCCAGGCGTCTTCACACAGGTCTGAGAGGGCGAAGTGCGTGGAATATCAACGCTGATCGAGGCGGTACCCATCTCCGGACGCAGGGCCACGGGAGTCATATCGATAGGCGCCGACGCAATTGACGTGCCGAGTAATTCCACATCAAGTGTCGTCGCTCCCAGGGTCTTTTCCGCATCGTTGCTGTAGACAGCCCCGTAGACGGACAGCGTCAGACGGTCAGTGGCGCCGTTCACGAAGGTCGAGTCGGTCTCAACAGCAATCTGGCGCTTCTTGGTGGTGGCCACCAGCGGGTCAGCTGCGAACTTGTTCAGGTACATGGCCGTGACATCACGGTCAAGGGTTCCGGTGTTGACGAAAGGAACGCCCTTAAAGACAAGGTATCCATCGCCACCTTCCAGGACGAAGCTATTGCTCGCGACAAGGATTGGAGCGTCGGCGGTCACAGCCTTGCCATCCACCATCACCGACTCCACGGCTTCTGAGCGCAGGGCAGGGATCTGCGGGTCATCAGCGGCCGTCAGAGCAGCAAGTGCACGCACAGCCTTCTGATTGAGGGTCACCTCAACGTTACTTGACAGGCCCAGCATGAGAACAGGGCGGTCCTTACCTGGCTGGAACTGCTGCCCGAGTAGCTCCCGGAACTGGGCGCCGGTCAGCTGCGCGTAGCCCATCTCGTTACCGAAAGGCTGCACGGTGTAAGCCTCGCCCAAGGTCACCACGCCGTCGGTGGCCTCGTCGCCCGACTTGGCGTAGAGAAGGTCAGCGCGCACGCCACCGGGATTCATCACACCCACGCGGGTCGCCACAGGGTGGGACACCTCGTCAGTCAACCACGAGGCAAAAGAGTCGGCGAGCATATTCGATGCGGTGGACTCGGTGCCACGGTTCGAACCCGGATCCGTGCCCTTATTCGTGCCGCGCAGGAAGTCTGACCCGATACGTGCCAGGGGCTTACCGCCCTCGATCTTCGCCTGAGCGACGGCCGTATCCACGATGGCCTGCACGCCATAAGCGTCCTCGAGGCACTCTGACTTTTGCAGGTCAATGGATTCGGCCTTCACCGCTGTGATGGTCTTTGTCGCCGGATCAATACTGATTGAGGCCTTCCCCAGGTTCCAGCCGTAATGGTCAGCCTGGATGACAGCAATCTGATTGCCCTCATTGCCGGTGACGACCTCAAGGAAATCAACGTGGGTGTGGCCGGCAAAGACCGCGTCAACGGACTTATTGAACTGTGTGGCCTGGTCGGCGGCGTCCTCGTGAGTGAGGACGACGACAATGTCGGCCTCGCCATTGGCGGCATCCCCGTCCTTCAGAGCGGTAGCCTTCGCGTTGGCGGCGGCGAGGGCGGGGGTGATTGTCAGGCCTGCCAGGGCGCTGGGAGAGACGAGGGAGGGCAGCTCGTCAGTGAGCGCACCCACGAAGCCCACCTTGACGCCCTGGACCTCTTTAATGAACACGCCGCCGCCATTGCCCTGAGCGTCCAAAGCAGGCGAACCAGAGAGATTGGCTGCCAGGTGAGGGAAGGTTACCAGCGGGAAGACACGGTCAGTGAGGTCCTTAATGCCCAGGTCAAGTTCGTGGTTGCCCACAGCGGACACATCCAACTTCATGGCGTTGAGGACCTCAAGGGTCGGCACATCCTTGAGGATGGAGGAGGTGTATGCCGAGCCTCCGATATTGTCGCCAGCGGAGGCGAACAGCAGGTCGGGGTTGGTGTCGCGGGCCTTCTTCAGCTCACAGGCCAGGGTCACCGCGCCGGGATCAACGACCTTGTCAGGCTTGCCGGGCTCCTTGGCTTTTTGGATGACTCTTTCGAGGTGACCGTGGAAGTCAGTAATGCCATACACATCCACGGTGACGGTAGCTGGGTCGTCAGCTACAGCAGCAGCCAGAGGGGTGAATGCCAGTGCTGAGGCAAGCAGCGCCGAGCATACGAAGCGGGTCTTCATGCTATTCCTTCGTCTCTGAAGTGGGGAGATTGGGCGTCCCCACATTATTCCCCATGAACGGTCAGGATTCAGGGGGAAGAGTCACGCAGGGTGAAGAGTCCCGCTTCCCTCTAGGATGGAGGAAGTTTTGTTCCTCCTCATGACGGAGCGTGCCCACAGTGAGTGCCTCTTTTCTCATCATCCTTATCAGTGGTCTTTTGGTCCTCGCCGGTATCGTCGGCGCCGTTGTCCAAATCTGGCCCTCCGGCCCTTTCGTCGCCGGTGGCATCCTACTGTGGGCGTTTCATGTCAATACCCCGTTGGCCTGGGGCGTGTTCGCCTTCGCCCTCTTTATCCTGGCTGTCGCTTTCGTGGCAAAGTTTGTCATCCCAGGAAGGAAACTCGCCCAATCGGGCATCCCGAATTCGACGCTGATCTGGGGACTGGTCGGCGCCGTCGTCGGCTACTTTGTCATCCCCGTGGTGGGCTTCATCGTTGGCCTGGTCGCCGTCATTTACGTTGTGGAATACCTGCGCCTTCAATCCCCTCAAGATGCGTGGAAAGCCACCCTTGAGGCTCTGAAGATCGTCGGCCTATCCATTGTCATCGAGTTGCTTGCGGCCCTGGTGGCCACCTCGGCGTGGATCGGCGGCATGATCTTTACAGCCATAGGCGTCTAAGGACCAGTGGGAACCTGAAGGCCACGGGGAGGCAAAGACAGAGCCTAGTACCCTTCCCGCCAACGGTGCCCCCTCGCTGAAAAACTCCACGTCCAGCGCCCCAAGCTCTCCTGAGGAGACCCCACATGACAGAGCACATGACACTCGCGCAGCCACCGGATCGCGCAATTCTTCTGCGACGTGCCCGCGTCGCCGTCTTCGCGCTCTTTATGACGAACGGTGCGCTCTTTGCTGCGGCCGTCCCACGTTTCCCGGAGATCAAAGACATTTTTGGCCTTTCCGAACCGGTCTACGGCCTGACAGTTGCCCTCTTCCCCCTTGGCGCCATCACCGCAGGTCCCCTTGCCGGGCGTATCATCCGGCGCTTCTCCTCAGCCCGCACCGCAGCTATGGGAACCGTGGGTGTTGGTCTCATGATGAGCATGGTCGGCCTCTTTGCGGCCCTCAACGCCAGCGCCGCCAGCAGCGCATTGAGCTGGATCACCTACCTTCTGTTCGCGGCCGCATTCTTCCTCGCCGGAGCCAGTGACGCCATCACCGACGTCGGCCAGAACGCCCACGGTCTGCGCGTCCAAAAACACTACGGTCGGCCCATTATCAATTCCTTCCACGCAGGATGGTCCGTTGGCGCCATGTGCGGCGCCCTCCTGGGTTCCCTCGCCGTTGGCTTTGCCCTGCCCCTGTCCGTTCACCTCATCGCCTCCTCCCTGTGCTTCGTCGCCCTGGGCCTGGCCGTCCAGCCTTTCCTTTTGCGAGGCCGAGACGCCGACCAATCGGCCACCCTCCAGCATGATCAGGAGGCTCAGGGTGGGCAGGACGAGGCTCCGACCCGCGACGCTGAGCAGGCATCCTCCCACGCCGCCACTATCGCCCTACCCGTCGGCATCCTCCTGGCAGCCCTGACCCTCATGTCCATCGCAGGGATGCTTATCGAGGACGCCTCCTCCACCTGGTCCGCCCTCTATCTGCGTGACTTCCTGGGCGTCAATGGCGCGGCCGTAGGCTCAGCCTTCGTTGTGATGCTCGCCGCCCAAGCCATTGGGCGCTTCCTCGCCGACGGGGTCATCGCCCGCATTGGCTCACGCGCGACCCTGCAGGCAGGCGGCCTCCTCATCGCGGCGGGCATGAGCCTCGCCCTGCTCTGGCCCTCCCTGCCCACCACCCTCATCGGTATGGCTGCCGCCGGCCTGGGCTGCGCAGCGAGCGTCCCCATCGCCATGAATGCCGCCGACGACCTTCCTGGACTCCCCGTGGGAACCGGGCTGACCGTTGTCACCTGGCTGGGACGCCTAGCCTTCCTCTGTGCTCCGCCGATCGTTGGCCTCATCGTCGCCGCAACCTCACTCAAGGCAGCGATGATTGTCCTGCCCATTGCGGGCCTACTCATCGCCCTGACCGCCCTCGTCCTGCGAGGCCACGAGCGCGCCGGGCGCTCAGCGGCTGGCGCGGCCCACGCCATGCGCGTCGGCCACAGCACGGCGGATGAGTGGCGCTTTTAGCGTCCCGTCGGCGCAGACGATGATGCCTGTGAGGAGGGCGCTCCTGCAGGACGCGGCAGCTGCCGTCCATGCGGGTGAGCATGGCGATAATCCAAGGCTATCGCCCATAACTGACCGATGAGCGCGGCTCCGGGCGGCAGAACTGCGCCGGATTCCTTGAGCCACCCCACGGGTCCCAGCGTCAGAAGGAGAAGAAAACCGATGACCCCGCCCATCGTGACAAACAGGGGACCCCGCCAGCCTCGCGGAGCATAGAAATACTGGCCGAGCAGGAAGGTCATCGGATACAGAGCGAGCCAGACGAGGGGGAGAAGCGTGCCAACTGTCACGCCCCGGGTCAGCGCCGCCTCAAGATTCGCCATCCCCGGTAGGAAGGGAAACCAGCGCAACCCCAGCATGAAGAGAGCGTACGCGAGGGTCAAGACAGCGCCACCAGCAAGGTAGATTCCAAGCTGCTTGAGGAACACCTGCCCGCGCGTCAGAGGCGGGGGGATCCTCCGAGAAGGGCGATCTGCCGACTGGAGGGGCAGGACAGATGCAGGGCGGGCAGGGCGAGATAACGGGTGCTCAAGATAACGGCGGCCATCGGCGCGTGAAGCACGCGGAGGTTTGAGCACAAAGGCGCGACGCGCAAGAAGCCGCGCGTTCCCAGGCCCGCCTGCACCGGGCGCATGAGCCTCAGACGGCATGCCCGCCCGCACCCACGCGGCCTGCAAACCAGCCCCCCGATTGTTGAGGAAAACAATCGTCCTCCTGCGCATCCTCCTCGTCACAGAGGAACTACTGGGGCCTCCGCAGGCGAAAGCCCCCGTCAGCGCGGAGGCGCCCCAGCTCCGAGGTGGAGAACATGAGAGTCTACTCATCGCTGACCCCGTCAGCGCACCGTAGCCACGCCAGCCTTCTCCGCCAGAATCGACATAGCGACCAGCACGAGAACGCCAGCGCCGACAATGACCGCCAGAAAACCACCCATGCTAATGCCCGAGGCCCAGGGCGCTAAGGCGCAGGCCACGCCATGCCCGGCGGACACACCTGTCGCCGCAGCATAGATCGGCCACGCCGCCCGGTGAGCCTTATTCCACGTGTCAACATCGGAGCGGACCTCGCGGGCCCGAATCCCCATGGACGACTCAAAAGGCAGCGCGTCCGTGCGCGCATAGTGGGCGAGAAGGCCAAAACGCACCGCAGCAAACACGAAAAGCACGGCGCACACAATGGCAAGAATCGTCATTTTCTCTCTCCTTCAACGAGGCAGAAGCCAGGCACAAGCTGAGCGCAAACTCCCCGCGAGCAGTCGGCTACTATTCGCCCAACTCCAAGCCGGCCACGGCCTCGTCCAATTCTGCCAGCCACGCAGCCCCCGACACATCCGAGGGCATCCGCCAATCCCCGCGAGGCGACAAGGAACCGCCCCCCAGCACCTTGGGGCCATTGGGCATCGCTGAGCGCTTGAACTGGTTGGTGAAGAAACGACGCAGGAAGACGCGCTCCCATTTCACGATCTCCCCCAGGCAGTAGGCCACGCGCGACTCCTCTGGGAAGCCCTCCGGCCAGCGGCCAGCCGTCGCATCCCCCCAGGCGTGCATCGCCATAAAAGCAATCTTCGAGGGACGTGCGCCGTGGCGCAGGAAGTGGAAGAGCGTGAAGTCTTGCAGGTTGTAGGGGCCAATGCTGGCTTGCGTGGACTGGGGAGCCGTGCCCTCAACCGTGGGGATGAGTTCGGGGCTGATCTCCGTATTGAGGATCGAATCAAGCACCGCAGAGGCGCCCTCGCCAAACAAATCCGAGGCAATCACCCAGCGGATGAGGTGCTGGATCATGGTCTTGGGGATTCCGGCGTTCACCCCGTAGTGGCTCATCTGGTCGCCCACACCGTAGGTGCACCAGCCCAAGGCCAGCTCGGAGAGGTCACCCGTACCCAGCACAATGCCACGATGATGATTCGCCAGGCGGAAGAGGTAATCCGTGCGCAAGCCTGCCTGGACGTTCTCAAAAGTAATGTCGTAGAGGTCGGCACCATCGGAGAAGGGGTGCTTCATATCGGCGAGCATCTGGCGAGCAGCCGGGGTAATGTCGATCTCCTCAAAAGAGGTCCCCAGGTGCTCGCAGAGCTTGTAGGCATTGGACTTGGTGTGATCGGTGGTGGCAAAGCCCGGCAGCGTGTAGGCCAGAATATCCGTGCGAGGGCGGCCCAGGCGGTCCATTGCCTGGGCGGCCACCAGCAGCGCGTGCGTGGAATCCAAGCCGCCCGAGACGCCAATGACGATCTTGGGGTTACCAATAGCGCGCAGGCGCTGCGCCAAGGCCGAGACCTGAATGTTGTAGGCCTCCCAACACTCCTGCTCCAGCAGATCCGGGTCGGAGGGGACGAAGGGGAAACGCTCGATCTCGCGGATGAGGCCCAAATCTCTGCGGGGTGGGTCCAGGCGGAAGGTGATTGGTGGAATGGTGGAGATCCCCATTGTGGGGCTCATGACGCTGTGGGCATTGTCCTCGAAGGAGTTGTAGCGGGCGCGCGAGTTCGCCAGGGCATCGAGGTCAACGTCAGCAAAAGCAAAGGTCGCGCCATTGTGAGAGAAGCGTTCACCTTCAGCCAGGCAGGTGCCAGCCTCGTACACCATGGTGTGCCCATCCCAGGCCAGGTCCGTCGTGGATTCACCTTCGGCTGCGGCAGCATAGACGTAGGCGGCCTTCAGGCGCGACGAGGTTGCTGCCACCAGCTTGGAACGCTCGCCAGCGCGGCCCACCGTCGCCGGTGAGGCAGATAGGTTGACGAGGACGTGCGCGCCCTGCAGTGCCGCGATAGTCGAGGGCGGGGTTGGCACCCACAGATCCTCGCAGATCTCCGCTGCGACGGTCAGACCCGGTACGTCCTCGGCAGATAGGACCACAGTGCCGAAGGGGACAGTGAGGGTTTCCTCTCCTGCGGGAGTGAGGAAAGGCAGGTCAATGGTCATCGGGAAGGGGTCGGTGGGAGCAGCAAAATAGCGCTTCTCGTAGAACTCGTTGTAGTTCGTGATGTGACGCTTCGGGGTAATGGCCAAGACTGTGCCGCGGTGAATGGCCAGGGCGCAGTTATAGAGGCGGTTGCCGTGGCGCAGGGGAGCACCCACCCACAGCAGGGGCAGCAGATCACGGGAGGCCTCCACGACGCGCACAATGGCAGCCTCAACCTCATCCTGGAGGGTCGACTGGAGGAAGAGATCATCCAGGGAGTAGCCCGTCAAGCACAGTTCCGGGAAGGTCACCACAGCGGTGCCCGCATTCGAGCACAGCGTCGCGGCGGCGATGACCTCGTCAGCGTTGAGTTCGGGGCGAGCTGGGTGCACTGGGATCGACGCGGCGGCGACGCGGGCAAAACCATGGTCGTAGAGGGAATGGAAGTTCACAAGGTCTCCTGAGGTATCGGCTGCTGGTGGCCTGTCACTTGCGGGGGTGCCGCGGGGGCTATCTACTGGCAGCGAATTCACCCCTGATGCTTGAGTGATCCGCAGATCGTTGGGGTAGCCCTTGTGTGAGCACTGCTTCTATTGTGCCTGTTTTTGGCTGTGCGTGGAGAAGGGGAGGTCGGCGCGCTCAAAGAAGTGTAGGCGTCTTTATATCGCTTTATATGGCAGTATATATTATGCTATATACAGTGATATAGTGTCGTATACTCAGGGTGGTCTTGCTTGAAGCCTGCCATGAAAGAATGGAGTCGACATGGATCCTGCCTTGAATCCATACAATCCGGGCTCAGGGTTGATGCCGCCGCTCCTGGCAGGTCGCTCCAGTGAGCTTGAACGCTTCGACACGTTAATTATCCGCGTTGGTATGGGAAATCTTGCCAATCGAGGTCTGGTGTTTTCGGGCCTCCGCGGAGTTGGAAAGACCGTCTTGTTGAACCAGCTTCGGCATCAAGCCGAGCAGCATAACTGGCTTACAATCCAATTTGAAGGGCGCAGCGAAGAAAAGGGTGATGCTGGAAATCACCTAAGGCTGGCCGAAGAGTTCGAAAGGGCTCTCCTGCGTAGTAGAAACCAGCGCATCAAGAAATCCTTGAATTCTCTCCTTCCGGGAGTCTCATCCTTCAAAGTGCAGTTGCTTGGTGCTGGCATCGAGGTTGATTTCTCTTCTCAGAACCGGAATTCGGTGACACTAGAGATTGGCCTATCGAACCTTGTAGAGGTAGTGGTGGAACCTCTTAAGGGGTCGGGAAAGGGGTGCGCCCTCTTTATTGACGAAATGCAAGAACTTGAACCCCAGCTCCTGAGCTCATTGCTTGCGGTACAGCATGCTGCCCATCAGGACGGGTGGCCATTCTTCATCATCGGAGCAGGTCTGCCAACGCTTCCTGCAACGTTGAGTAGTGCGCGCTCCTATGCGGAACGTCTTTTTGACTATCGGGTAATTGGGCCACTGAGCGAAGAGGCAGCGCGACTAGCGCTTGCTCAACCAGCAGAAAAATGTGGAGCCCGTTACAGTGATCCTGCCGTGGAATACCTCATCGACGCGGCAGAGGGCTACCCCTTCTTCCTTCAAGTGTTTGGGCAGCAGATCTGGGATATAGCCCACGAAAAGGAGTTCTCGATTAGTGATGCTCAGGAAGCGGTGTATCGCGGTTTTGAACATCTTGACCGCGGCTTCTTTCCTTCTCGCTGGGATCGAGCAACTGAGAAAGAACGTCGATACATGCGTGCCATGGTCGACGCTGGACAGGGCGTCATCGAGACCTCAGACGTGATTGCTTCCCTTGGAGGGGCCTATTCTGAATGGAGTGTAGCGAGGGCATCCCTTATTAAGAAGGGCGCCATTTATGCTCCCGAACGCGGAAAGCTCGCCTTCACCGTCCCGGGCATGGCGCGCTTCATCGAAAGACATGGGGCGGACGAGGGGGAAAGGTAGAGCAAAAAGTGAGAGTCTGCGACAGGTTCCCCGCACTTGAGCAGAACAGATGTAGGCATGGGGGAGGGATGGTTTCAGATCACGGGATCTTGATCGTTTCGGAACCTAAGAGTGTGGTCCTTCTCCTGCTCCTCCAGCCAAGTCATGAACCAGCGGTAAAAACTAAGCGGCGCGCCTGAATCATCACGCACCGGCTCAACCTGGTGGGGATCATCCACGCGGCCGTCGTACCAGACCTGACCTCGATGTGGGCCGGAGACAACGAGAAGATAGCGCAGGGCACAGTCAGCATACGCCTGCACACGCCCTTGACTGCATGATCGTCTGGCATTCCAGAGTGCGCGGGGCCGGAGGGCACTGCGAGCCTAACACTGTGGCCCTGGACCGGTAGGTCCAGGGCCACAGGCTCACACAGCAATGCGTTAGCAGCAATGAGTTACCAGCGATGCTCTAGCAGCAAGGCGCATTGAGCTGCACATAGGCGTTCAGCTGGGGTGAGGGTCCCTTCGGATGAAGTGAGACGCACTCACCCCCAGCTACTGCACTCAGATCAGGGTCATTGCCTGACGGGCGATAGCGAGCTCCTCATTGGTGGGGACGACCATGACGCGCACGGAGGAATTCCTCGTGGAAATGGTCGTGGGCTCGGACACGCGCTCGCGGTTGGCATCCTTATCGAGCTCGACACCGAAGGGAGCGAGGCGCTTGCAGACCTCGGCGCGCAGGGCGGCATCGTTCTCGCCGATGCCAGCGGTGAAGGAGATGACGTCAACGCCACCCATTTCTGCAGTGTAAGAGCCGATGTACTTGATGATGCGGGTGACGTAGATGTCCAGCGCCAGGCGGGCATCCTTATTGCCCTCGGTGGCCATCTGACGCACAGCGCGCATGTCGTTTTCGCCGGTGAGGCCCTTCAGACCCGACTTCTTATTAAAGAGGGTGTCGACCTCGTCGGCGGTCATGCCGGACTGGCGCTGAATGTGGAAGACAACAGCGGGGTCAATGTCACCGGTACGTGTGCCCATGACCAGGCCTTCCAGCGGGGTCAGGCCCATGGAGGTGTCAACGGCATGGCCCGAGTCAATGGCGGAGACGGATGCGCCATTGCCCAGGTGAAGAACGATCTGCTTGAGGGTGCTCTGGCCCAGCATCTTCGACACAAGGGAGGACACGTACTGGTGGGAGGTGCCGTGAGCGCCGTAGCGGCGGATGGCGTACTTCTCCGCAGTGGCGCGGTCGAGGGCGTAGGTCGCGGTGTCGGCCGGCAGGGACTGGAAGAACGCGGTGTCGAAGACAGCGACGTGGGGGATGTCGGGCAGGAGTTCGCGGGCCACGTCAATGCCCTTGAGGTGGGCGGGGTTGTGCAGCGGGGCGAGGGCACACAGGTCGTCAATGAGTCGGCGAACCTCGTCTGTGATGAGGGCGGGGCCGGAGAAGTACTTACCGCCCTGCACGACGCGGTGGCCAACGGCGACGATATGAGCGTCGTTGAGGTTGGGGCCGACGGCGTTGAAGAGACGCAGGACCTCGCGCAGGCCGACCTCGTGGTCGGGCACAGCTTCGTTAACGTCAACGGTGGTCACGCCGTAGTGGTGGCGGATATGGCCGTCTTCTTCGCCGATGCGCTCGACCAGGCCCTTGGCGATGGAGGCGCCGGTGGTGGGGTCAACGAGCTGGTACTTCAGCGAGGAAGAGCCGGAATTGATGACAAGAACAGACTGGGTCACGGAACGTGCCTTTCAGGGGTTAATAGCTGAAAAGAAGGTGAGGCGTTCAGGATACTCAGCCCTGCGCCTGAACGGCAGTGAGGGCGACGGTATTCACAATGTCTTCGACGAGGGCGCCGCGGGACAGGTCGTTCACCGGCTTGTTGAGGCCCTGCAGGACGGGGCCCACAGCCACGGCGCCGGAGGAGCGCTGCACGGCCTTGTAGCCGATGTTGCCCGAGTTGAGATCTGGGAAAACAAAGACGGTGGCCTTGCCGGCAACGGGGGAGTCGGGCAGCTTAGTGGCGGCCACGTCGGCGTCCACAGCGGCGTCGAACTGGATGGGGCCCTCAATGGCGAGCTCAGGGGCCTTCTCGCGAGCCAGGTGGGTGGCTTCGATAACGGCCTCAACGTCTGCGCCCGAACCGGAAGAACCGGTGGAGTAGGAGAGCATGGCTACGCGAGGCTCCACGCCGAACTGGGCGGCGGTGCGCGCCGAGGTGACAGCAATGTCCGCGAGCTGCTCGGGCGTGGGGTTGGGGTTGACAGCGCAGTCGCCGAAGGCCCACACGCGATCCTTCATCAGCATGAGGAAGATGGAGGACACGATCGAGACGCCAGGGGCGGTCTTGATGATCTGGAATGAGGGGACGATGGTGTGAGCGGTGGTGTGGGCGGCGCCGGAGACCATGCCGTCCGCATCACCCATATGCACCATCATGGTGCCGAAGTAGGACACGTCCTTGACCGTTTCGCGAGCCTGCTCAACGGTGACGCCCTTCTTTTCGCGCAGGCGAGCGAATTCAACGGCGTACTTTTCGTTGTAGGCGGGGTCGTCGACGGAGACAATGGAGGCGGCGTCAATGTTGAGGCCGAGTTCAGCGGCGCGGGCGCGGACGGTAGCCTCGTCGCCCACAAGGATTACGTCGGCAATCTGACGTTCGAGAACCTCGGCTGCGGCCTTGAGAACGCGGTCATCCTCGGGTTCGGGCAGGACGATGCGTTTGCGGTCGGCGCGGGCGCGCTCAATGAGGTCAGCCTGGAAGGCAAGGGGGGTGACGACGCTGGGCAGTTCGACAGCGTCGAGGGCGGCCAGGGAGGCCTCGGTCAGCGGCAGGGGCAGGACGGCAAGGCCGTCGACGGATACCTGTGCGGCGATGGCGGCGGGCAGAGCCACAGCAGCGAGGGTGACATGGTGGCGGCGGGCGCGGGCGCGGGCGCCGTGGATCTCAGCGGAGATGAGGGATTCGGAGGCGCCTTCGACGTCGAGGGCGAGGACGCCGCGCGCGCCGGTGGAGGCTGCAAGGTCGAGGTTCCAGCCGAAGGCGTCAATGGCGGAAACGGAGAATTCGCCTGCGTCGATGAGGACGGAGTCGCTGTCAATGTCGCGCACGGCCTGCACGGCGGTGGGCAGGTTGGCGATGGGGCAGGAGCCCTTGATGGAGTCGAGGGGGTTGACGCGGGTGAATCCGCCGCGCGCCTCCAGCAGGGTGGCGAGTTCGTTGCTCACCTGGTGTGCGAGATCGTTCATGCCGGGCTGGATGACGATGTAGCGGGAAGTCACGGGGGCTCCTTTGCGTAGGGTGTCATGCGTAGGACGTGAGTCGTCGCTGACGATGCGGGCGACGAGGTGTGGCCGCTGCGGTCACAGTGCTTCCATGATATCGCTCCTGGGCGTCGTTTAGTTTGCGGTTCTGGTCATATCGAAAGTGAAAACGCTCAATTTTGTGGCGCTTTTCAGGGAGGCGTGAGTGTCGATCAATAAGGGGGAAAGGGCTCTAGGGCCCATTGCCGTGCGAGGGTGCGCTCGCGCGGTTGAAGGTGGGGATTGAGGGCGAGGTTGAGGGGCGATGTGTGAGTGGCGGTGATAAGCTCAGAGTGATGGAAAAGCACTCCTTTATTCCCCCTGCGCCCCCGCATCACGTGGCTGCGCGCTTTGCGACGATCGCTGTGGTCTCGCTGGTGGTGCGGTCGCCTGCCTCGCCCAGCGTGCTCAGTGTGGCGGCCCTTCTGGCGATCGTGGCTATTCTTCGCGCCATTACTCCAGGGCGACCGTGGTTTTCCTCCCGGAATCGTATTGCCGACACGGCCCTGCTTCTGGCCATTGCCGCGGCGATAGTCTATTTCTCGCCCTACGTGAATGTGGCAGCCCCCTGACAGATATCTCGATATCGAGTAATCTTGGGGCTGTGTCGGGGCAAAAGACCCCGCGTCCTATCTCAACCGAGGAGCATCAATGGCGAAGATCAAGGTTGTCGGCCCTGTCGTCGAACTTGACGGCGACGAAATGACCCGCATCATCTGGCAGTTCATCAAAGACCGCCTCATCCACCCCTACCTAGACGTGGATCTGCGCTACTACGACCTGTCCATCCAAAACCGCGACGCCACCGACGACCAGGTCACCATTGACGCCGCCAACGCCATTAAGGAACACGGCGTGGGCGTCAAGTGCGCCACCATCACCCCCGACGAGGCGCGCGTCGAAGAATTCGGCCTTAAGAAGATGTGGCGTTCCCCCAATGGCACCATCCGCAATATTCTCGGCGGCGTCATCTTCCGCGAGCCCATCATTATCGACAATATTCCCCGCCTCGTGCCCGGCTGGACCCAGCCCATTGTCGTGGGGCGCCACGCCTTCGGCGACCAGTACCGCGCCACCGATCTCAAGCTCCCAGGTGCTGGCACCATCACCCTGACCTACACCCCCGAGGATGGCTCCGAACCCATCGTTCACGAGGTCGTGCGCATTCCCGAAGAGGGTGGCGTCGCCTTGGGCATGTATAACTTCAACGAGTCCATCACCGAGTTTGCTCGTGCCTCTTTCGCCTACGGCCTTAAGCGCGGCTACCCCGTGTACCTGTCGACGAAGAATACGATCCTCAAGGCCTATGACGGCCAGTTCAAGGACATCTTCCAGGACGTCTATGAGCGTGAATACAAGGAGCAATTCGAAGCTGCTGGCCTGCATTACGAGCATCGTCTCATTGACGACATGGTGGCTTCTGCCCTTAAGTGGGAAGGCGGCTACGTCTGGGCCTGCAAGAACTACGACGGCGACGTCCAGTCCGATATCGTCGCCCAGGGCTTTGGTTCGCTGGGCCTGATGACCTCGGTGCTCATGACCCCTGACGGGCGCACCCTTGAGGCAGAGGCCGCCCACGGTACCGTCACCCGCCACTACCGCCAGCACCAGCAGGGCAAGCCCACTTCCACCAACCCCATTGCCTCGATCTTCGCCTGGACCCGAGGCCTTGCCCACCGTGGCATGCTCGACAACACCCCCGAGGTCACGGAGTTCGCCCAGACCCTCGAAGACGTCGTCATCAAGACCGTTGAGGCCGGGCAGATGACGAAGGACCTGGCGCTGCTCGTGGGTGAGGATCAGCCGTGGCTGACCACCGAGGAATTCCTCGCAGCCTTGGATGAGAATCTGCAAAAGCGTCTGGGCTGAGTGATTCTTCCCGCCTGAAACTGCGGGGCGGTGCCGTCTCCTGTTGGGGGCGGTGCCGCCCTTTTATGTGCGCTGCGGCCCTTGTATGTGCGCTGCGGTTGTGCGGCCGGGTTGCGTTCGCGTGACAGTGTTGCCCGAGCAATTCTTATGCCATATTCTGACAAATCACACAGTACTGGCGCTGTGTTCTTCGCGAAAGGGGCACACCATGTCGACCTCAACCTCCGCATCCGCTGACACACGCCCTTTCACTGCTCGCATCCCCGCCGCCCTCGTCCCTCTACCCGCCGTCATCAATGGGGTGGCCCGCAGCGCCTCAACGTCGAGCATGCGGTGGGTGCTCGAGAATGCGCGCGATCTGCAGGACGAGGCTAACGCCGGGGTTGAGATCCTCGCTGCCCTTCGCCTCCGGGGGTGGGAGGACGCAGGAGATTCCCTGTGTCCCGCCACTGTCGTGGATGGGGAGAAGGCGGAGTACTTCCGGGTTGAGACCCTCACTGATGAGGGCGTGGGTGCGGAATCCTACCGCCTGCGCTGCCTGCCCACCCCTGCCTCCGCCGCCGGGCAGGAAGCCGCGCTTGTCGTGCAGGCCGAGGCCGCCACCCCCGCAGGCTTTTTCTACGCGGGCCATACCCTGGCTGCCCTGGCCGGTAGTGGTGCCCTCCAGGTGGGCTGCCTCGTGGAGGACGCCCCTCGTTTTGCGCACCGAGGTCTCATGGTTGACGTGGCCCGCTCCTTCTTGCCCGTCTCGGCGCTGCGTGATCTCATTGCGGCGGTGGCCTCGCTGAAAATCAACGTCCTTCACCTGCACCTTGTTGATGACCAGGGCTGGCGCATGGAGATGACGAACGAGGGCCGCGAAGCCGACGATCCCACCGACTACACCGCCTTGCACCGCGTGGGCGGCCTGACCGCCTGCAACCCGGGCAGCGACCCGGGCTTTGACATCCCCGGTGCTGCCATGAGCGAGGTTGTGGCCATGAACGCCGGATTTGAGAGTATCGCCGCAGGTATTCCCGGCTACTACACGCAAGCCGAACTCCGTAGCCTCGTCGCCTACGCTGCTGATCTGCATGTGCGCCTCGTGCCCGAATTGGAATTCCCCGGCCATAACCACGTGGTTCTCCACGCCCTTCCTCACCTTGCCACGGCGGGCGCCTCGACCTGCGACGAGGGCGAGGGCGTGGCGCCGTGGACCCGCTGGCAGGTGGGCCACTCCTACCTTGACTTTGGCAATGAGGACACCTGGCGTTTTGCCCGCCACGTCATGGCTCAGGTGCGCGCCATTTTCGGTGGTGAGCACCTGCATCTGGGTGGGGATGAGGCCCTGAAAATGCTGCGCACCCTCGGGCAGGACACCTATGACGAGGTCGTCGCCCGCGTGGTTGCCCTGGCTAAAACCTGCGGTTTTGAGCGCGTCACCCTCTGGCAAGAAGGGGCGATGGCCCTTGAGTCTGCTACCGACAGCGTCCAATTGTGGAACTATGGTGCGGCGGGGGAGGTGGAGCGCCTCTTGGAGGCTGCTGGGGAGCGCCAGCTGCGGATCATTAACTCTGATGCTCGGCATGTCTACCTCGATCAGAAGATCCGTCTTGAGGATGTGCTGGGGCTGACCTGGGCCTGCCCAGAGGGGCTGCCAACTCGCCAAACGTACGAGTGGGATCCTCTTGAGGTCTTTCCCCCTGCCTTGCGTGGGCAGGTCATTGGTGTGGAGGCCTGCCTGTGGAGCGAAACCGTTCGAGGCGCTGCGGATGCTGCCAGGCTGATCTTCCCGCGCCTGCTGGCGATCGCGGAGGTTGCGTGGAGCCCGCAGGAGGCTCGGAAGTGGAGTGAGTTTGACGAACGTGCGGCGTGTGAAGAATAGGAGGTAATTGTCCTCTCAAAAGGGGTGTGAAGCCTTGGGGAAACTGGTAGTGTCGAAGAGGAAATTCCCCTGACAAGTGCATCTCCTGCGCAGGATTGTGAGCAATGAAGAGACTTCTCATTGGGGCCGCAACGTTCGCCCTGGCTTTTAGTGCCGCCCTCCTCACCCCTCCCTTCGCAATTGCGCATGAGGGACCCGCAGGTGGGACGATACACTCTGATGCTGTCGCCAATGAGGAGGCACTGCGATTCCTCCAGCTCCTTGCACCCACAGCCCTGAGTGAACGGGGGGTTCTTCTGGGCGCGTACACCGACGAGGAACGCAAGGAAGTCACTGCCTTTACCCTCCGCGAGGTCCTTGCGGGCGCCACCGATCCAGCCACTCAGGCCCAGAGGATTCACGCGTGGATGAGCACCAATATTCGTTTCTCTGCTGCCGGGGACAAGCATGACCAGCGTCCGACGCAGGTCCTGAAAGAGCGCGTTGCCGGAGGTGTCGGCTTCGCCAACCTCTACAAGGCCATGCTTGACGCGGTGTCCATTCCCAATACCGTGGTCAGTGGCGTATCCACGCAGGGAGTCCACCAGTGGAATGTCCTTCTCCTCAATGGTGAATATTTCTACTCTGATGCCTCAGGAGGGAAGGATTCCTTCCGCAAGTCCCTGCGTGACTTCTCTGTCGACCATGCCACCGTCCACATCCACGGCGTGAGTATGAGCGATGGCGCCTACGAGTACGAATACAAGCGAGGAGTCTCCCTCAAGGGCGTCAAGGGTGCTGAGCACTCTCAAGCGCTGAAGGTTCCCAGCAGCGTTAAGGCCATGCCGGTCGTGGGCGTCTCTGAGGAAGTGTTTTCCACCCCAGGTCTGAACACCCTGTACCTGCCGACCTCCGTCACGAGGGTCGATACCCGGGCGGGCACCGGTTCCCTCACATGTTTTGAGGTCGCTGAAGGTCACGCCTCCTTTGCCGTTGAAGGCTGCGCGCTCTTCACCGCTGATAAGGCCGAACTCCTTGCCTACCCGATGGCCGCACCAGCAGTGTCCTTCACCCTGCCCGCAGCAACGCGCTCCCTGGACGAGGACAACGCTTTTGCAGCTCCTGCATTAGGCACTCTCAACGTTCACGCAGATAACACCACCTACGCTGCCCACGAGGGTGCGCTGTATTCGAAGGATTTCTCATCCCTTCGGGCAATCCCCGGTGGGATGAAGCGCCTCGTTGTTCACGGAAAGACCACGGTGAAGGAAGGGGCGTTCTCTCAGAAGAATAGCCTCGACACCATTGTGTTTGAGCCTGGGGTGAGAACTATCCCCTCACGGGCCTTCACCATGCTGCCTGCACTGCGTCAGGTCGTCTTCCCCGACAGCCTTGAATCGCTGGCGCCCGACGCATTTGCCTCGATCGAAGCTGCGAAGGTGACCCTCGTTGGCAAGAAGGGCTCTGTGGTGGAACGCTACGCCGCAGAACGAGGCTTCCCCTTCCGTGCGAACGAGACCGAACCTCCCGCCAATCCGCTTCCCCCCGCCAATCCGGCGCCACCCACTCACCCTCAGCCTCCCACGACAGGGCCGGGGACAGGCGGAAAAACCCCCGCTTCGCCCCACGATTCGCCGCAACCTGAGCGACCGGAAGACACGGTGCCGTCACCAGAAACAGGCCAGTCGCCTGAGGAAGGTTCATCCAACGAGACAGCGCCCCCCGCTCAGCCTCCCCTCACCACGCCCACTGAAGGAACAGAGCTGAGCCCCACTGACAGTGGAAGCCAAGAGCCCCTCGCTGGGTCCTCCCTGCAAGACGCCCTCAGCATTGGTGAGAACACTCCAGAAGGCATGGTCCCCTCTCCTTCTGAAGTGGATCCTGCGGCAGAAAAAGCACTGAAGCCCTCCGAAACCGCAGCTGGCACCTCGCCCCTAGAGAGCGCCGTCGTTGAAGGCAAGATCAACCCTGCGGAATTGGGCGCAGGTATTGAAAAGATCGGCCTGACCACGGATCTGACGCTCTCGCCGGGAGCTACCATGACGGTTGTTGCCTCAGGCTACGCCTCCAACGAGTATGTCACCTTCGTCATGAATGTCGGCTCCAAGACCATGGGATTGGTGCGCGCCGACTCCATGGGCATCGCGAAGGTCACCTGGACCATTCCCCAAGACTTCACTCCCGGTGAACACACGGTCTTGGCGATCGGTACGACGGGTAAGACCTTGAAAATGCCGGTGACGGTGGCCGCCTTCCCTGACCTGAAGAAGAGCCCGGTGAGCGCCGTGAAACGCCGCCCCAGCGAGACCCGCAGCATTGATCTTCTTGCCCAGACCGGCGCCCATTCGGCGAAGGCTGCGGCCGTGGTCGCCCTCTGTGTCGGCGCCGGGGTGACAGTCCTCGTACTGCGACGTCGCGTGGACGACCCACTGTCTTGACCCTACCCGCTGATGCTGAGGCGCCCCGCAAGGAGAAGACCATGCGGCGACCTAAGGAGACTCGTGGCGTCTGGCCGCGAGGGACGCAACCAGCTCAGGGTTATCACGCATGAGGAGGTGTGATGCGGAAACGACCTCGTAGGAGTTCTGAACCCCTGCCCCGCTCCTTCCCGCAGCCCCCGACATGCCGACGCCCTCAATCTCAGCATCAAGGGCCTCAAAACGTGCGCGCTGCCTGACAACCCACGGGTCCTGCAACACCCGGTGACGAGTCGCCACCGCTACCCGAAGCTCGCAACGCAGGGGCAGCCTACGCGTCAGTGCATTCAACTCCTGGGCCCACAGGTCATAGACCCGCATCTCTTGCCACATGGTGTGAATAAAGCGCTCATCAGCGAAGAATGACTGGGCGTAGACGCGTTCCTCCTCGCGGGCGATCGTGCGAAGCCCACGGCGGCGCGGCCACCACAACACCCGGGCGTACAGGGCACGCACCCACGCACAACGCGCGGCCCTCAGGAGAAGCCTCTCGGTCAACCCAGCACACCGCAATTCAGGAACGCTCTCCGTATCTCTCGAAGCGTAGGTGGGAGGGTTTGTGCAAGAGCCGTCAACAAACACAAGGTGTTCGCAGCGCTCCGGATAAAGGCGGGCGAAAGCCTCCCCAATAAAAGCCCCCATCGAGTGGGCAAGAATCCGAACGCGCGCAATCTTCAACGTATCGAGCAGAGCAGCCACGGCGTGCGCCTCGTCAACGAGGGAGGGGGAAGAGGCAGCCCCCGCAGGGCTGGGCGGGAGGGGTGCGGCAAGGCCCTCCATTCCGTCTCTTTCGACGAGGACGACGCGCTCGCGTGAGCTGAGCAGGGAGAGGACATCGGCCCAATCCACCCACGGCACCGCCACTCCCGAGAGAATGAGGACGGCGCTGGAGTTGCTGTCCCCAAGCTCGCCGGGCACATCATTGAGGCCAGCACGAGAGCGGTCAGGGAAGCCAGTATCGAGCAGCGTATACCTGCGCGAGGCGCTCTCCTCACGGCGCCGAAGCGCAGCCCAGCGTCCAAGAACAGACAGGGAATCCATCAACGCATTCTCCTTCACTGGGCATTGCAGGCAGATGAGCGTCCTGCGAGGAAGTGTCGTCTACACGCGCGAAGGTTCTGGACTTGCAGAGAGCGGGGAAGCTGCACGCTTGAGAACATGAGACAAAGACTGGGAATCCACACGATGGCGTCCCTGCAGAAACCCCCTGCCCGTCGGAGAAAGCACAAGGAGTATCGTCCACAGGGACAATGCCGCAATAGAGAGACGCTGCACGTAACCCATGACAGCTAAGCCCGGTACGAGAGCTCCCACAAAGGTGTAGACCGCGCCGCTCACATGGGCCCCAGCACAGACAATCAAGACCCACATCATGGGCCTGCGATGCCATGACCTGCCGTAATAGCGGACAAGAGCCACTGTCGTTGCCACCAACGCAATAATCGCCCCTGTCCCGGCCAAGGTAGAGGTGACATCATGAGCCGAGGCCAAGGGGCCCACGCAGGGAGGTGCCGTCGCCTCGGCGGGGGGCAAGATCGACAGTGCGCAAGTCATAGGGAAGGCAGCATCGGCCATGGTGGAGAGGGCAAAGAGCACGGTCCCCAACCACGCCAGGATGCTCCACCCCTCCGGGGGAGCCATATAGCGCGTCACGCAGCCCGAAACGCGCAACAGATGACGGTGGATCCCCACCATGATCGCTGCGATCAGTACCAGAGCGCCCGAGACTGCATCCATTGCCCGGAAAATCAGCGAGTTCGGCTGTGAAGGCACCGAGTACTCCGACACGAAGGCTGCGGCAGCAGGCAAATCCGGGTTGAGGGTGGAGCTCAATGCCCAGTTGTTATAGGCCAGGGCGCCCAGGACAAGCAACAGGCATGCGAGCCCAACCGAGCGGCGGCAGGAAGAGGGAAGAGGATCAGTTGCCATTGAGGGGCCTCACAAAGGGGAAGGCGATAACATCACGAATATCAGTGCCGCACAGGAGCATGACCATACGATCAACGCCCATACCCATACCGCCCGTCGGAACCATGCCCAACTCCAGGCTGTCCAAAAATTCCTCATCAACGCTCATGGCTTCAGGGTCGCCTGCAGCGGCAGCAAGAGACTGAGCAATGAAACGTTCACGCTGATCACGTGGATCGGTCAATTCGGTGTAGGCAGTGCCTATCTCCATGCCGAAAGCGACCAGATCCCAGCGCTCAGCGAGGCGCGGATCCTCGCGGTGAATACGTGTCAGAGGGCATCCCTCGGCAGGGAAATCCGTGTAGAAGGTGGGGTAGCCCGTACGCGGCTCGACCAGTTCCTCGTAAAGCTCATTGATCATTGACGCCACACTTGCGTCAGCAGCTACCTCAATACCTTCAGCGCGGCACAGGGCCTGGAGGGCCTCCGGCGAGGAATCCATACTCACCATTCGCCCCGTCACGCGTGAAATACCTTCACACACGCTCACCACCGGCCACGGCTCGGACAGGTCCACCTCCACCAGGTCAGCGCTCGCAGTGAACACATCCCGGTGCTTGGCCCACTGCGCGGCGGGCATGATGGGAGCATCTGCCACTCGGGGGACCTCAAGGGGGAGGGACGTCGTTACCTTCAACTCAGGCGTGCCCGGCAGCGGATTTGCCGCACAGCGCTCCACTATCTCACGAGGCTGCCACACGACCTCCCTCCCATGAATCCGCCGGGCTGCGCTACGGATCAGCTCTTCGGTCATCTCCCGCATAACGACATAGTCGGCGCCGGCCTCGTAGGCCTCAAGGGAGGTGAATTCGGGGTTGTGGGTACGGTCCACGCCCTCGTTACGGAACGAGCGGCCAATCTCGTACACGGCCGTCATCCCGCCCACCATCAGGCGCTTGAGATAGAGCTCAGGGGCAATACGCAAGGTCACCTGACAGTTGTAGGCATTGAGGTGCGTGACGAAGGGGCGGGCATTGGCGCCTCCCTTGACCGCATGCAGGATAGGGGTTTCGACCTCCAGGTAGCCCCGCCCATTCAGACACTCGCGAATCGCCGCAGTGGCGCGCGAACGCATCTGCAATAGTTCCAGAGAGCGCGGCTGGTGAATGAGTTCGGCGCTGCGGTGGCGGGCCAGGGTCGTGCGATCCACGTTCTGGCGCGGCGGGTTCACTGGACGGAGGGTCTTGGCAAGCATCCGCCACGAGGAAGCAAAGAGGGTGAGCTCACCGGTATCAGAACGGCCCAGGTGGCCGCGCACCTCAATGGCGTCACCTACATCAACCAACCCCAGCAGATCGTAGTGCTCGGTCGAATCTGCCGCGCAGTGCACCTGCAGGGAGGTATTACCTTCGAAAACATCGAGGAAGCGCAAACGCCCATGGTGACGGCGCGCCTCCACGCGCGCGTGACAGACGAGATTGGCGCCCATCAAGCCCTCCACATTGGTCAGGATCGTGCTCAGCGGCGTGGTTGCGACACTGGGATCACCTGGAGGATAGGGGTCCATCCCCGCCTCCATCAGACGCTGCGCCTTGAGGTGGCGGGTACGCTGCTGGTCATTCAAACGCTGCGGAGGAAGAGCCACGCGGGCCGCATCAGCATAGAAGCCTGCCACCGTCGCTACATGCTCGCTATTGCCCAGCCACGCGGGCAGTTCCGGCGTAGGCTCACCCCAGGCGGGCAAGAAGCCTTCCAAACGAGCGGCCGCAATGAGCGTGGCTGTCAACTGCGCTGGAGACACAAAGCCCAGATAGCGGGTGGTCCACGTCGGGTTGTAGCGGGCGTTGGCCTCGTAGAGGGACTCCAACTGCCATACGCGTGACGCCAACATCATCATGCGACGCAACAGGCGCTGCCCCCAGGTGGCATCCACCGCGTCACCTTCAATGAAAGCATTACGGAACATGGCGAAATTCAACGAAATGCGATCGACACCCACGTCACGGCAGTGGTCAATGAGGGCCAAGACCATGGCCTCAACCACGCCATTCGTACTCCGAGGATTACGGCGCATAAGGTTGAGGGATAAACCTTTACGACCCCACGGGACAAAGGTGAGCATTCCGTCAAGCTCACCGTCGGGCGTATGAGCCGTCACGATCATCTGATCGCCATCCAAACGATTCATGATGCGATCAAGCGCCATGGAGAAACCACGCTCGTCACCCTCACGGAAGAGGGCGGCCTTGGAACTCAAGGTGGCGAGCTCCTCGTCAGTCAACGCCGACAGTGGACGGCAGGCGATCTCGACACCGGCGCGCGCCACACGTCGTTTCGCGGCAGCAAGAGGACGCATCGCCGCCTCGCTGAGATTAAAGAGAGGGACCTCGATGACGGCCTCGTCACCCATTGCGCGCAGGGTGAAACCCGCATTCTTATAGGCGCGCGCACCACGCTCAGAGGTCGACATCACGCCGGGAGTGAGACCCTGCGCGTACATGGCCTTCATCCACGTGCTGATCGCGCTATCCCAGCTGGCAGGGTCGCCAATAGGGTCACCGCCAGCCATCGCAACACCCGAGGAGACGGCATAGGACACAGCCGCCTGAGAATCAGGACTGAAAACGACAGCACGACGATTACCAGTAGCGAAATAGTCCAGGGAATCCGCAGGGAAACGAGCCAGAAGATAGTGCAGCCTCTGGTCCTCGGCTGCACTTCGAGCAGGCACCCCCTGGGCGCGCAAGAAGCCATGGAGGGAGACAACGAGGACCACGAGGGACGCCAGGGAGAGGAAAGACGCGAGAAGAACATTGCCACCCGCAGGCACCCCAGCGCTGCTAATAAGAGAGGAATAGCCGGTAGCCGACTGAAGGGCCCACAGTGCCTTAGCTCCGGCCCCCTTGAGGTCGCCGGGGAATAGCCAGGTCGTGACGAAGGCCGTCACGAGCACAATGCCTGATCCAATGAGCAGCCGCATGAACGCCGTCTTCGCTGACCGCGCGTGGACGGGAGCGGGGAAGGAGTCACGCGCCCACACGATCAGCGCCACGAGGGCGACGCTGATGACGCTATTGGCCCATATTTGGACGATGAAGCTCGTCGGTACTCCCTCAATGGCCTCAATCCCGACGAAGGCCAGGAAGAGCGCATTACTCACCAGGACAATGGCCTGGATGAAGATCAGCAGAGGGACGATGAATCTCTTCCGACGGAAGGACGCTGTGCCGACAATGAACATGATGGCCGCAAGGAAGAGGGAGGGGCCGTGGATGACATTGAAAAGGTCGAAGACGACGCCGACCACATCAACGACAGAATTGGGAAGGGCGGCGAGGAATAGTTCGACAACGCTCCACCCTGCCGCGATGAAGCTTGCCCACCCGATCCAATCGGGGAGGGCGTTCTTCGTCGAGTTTTTCAGGGAGTGAAGTGTGAAGGGCTTAGCCATGTGTTCTCTTCCGGTGCTCATCGGTCTATCCATCTCACCCTATTGCATCGCCTGCCGTGGTGAGAGGCAAATACGCTTGCGAATCGGACGAGAAAGGATGTCTCACCATGTGGCCCTCGTCGACAAAGCAGGGCAAGGGGGGAAGGCTGAAGATACTTATTCGTTCATTTCCTCTGTGACTCGTCAAGGAATCCTGATATGCGCGCATTCTTCGCAAAAGGCAGCATCCTCGTCTGGGTGCTTCTCGCGATCATTCTGGCACTCGTCCTGGGCTCCATCACCATCGGTGGTAGCCCTCTCGTCCCCGAGGCTGTCGGCCGAATCTTCGCTACTTTCTCCGCCGTCTTCGGACAGTTCCTCTCCTTCTCGATTCCTCTGATTATTGTCGGTCTGGTTACCCCCGCTATCGCAGACCTTGGACGAGGCGCCGGAAAGTGGTTGGGAATCACCGCAGCCATCGCCTATGGTTCAACCCTCTTCGCAGGTTTCATCACCTACCTGGCCTGCGCCACCCTCTTCCCTGTGCTGCTCGACCCCTCCAGCCTCAGCGACGTTGCTGAACCTGGGTCCGCGCTGTCAAGCTACTTCACGATCGAGATGCAAGCCCCCGTTGGCGTCATGACCGCATTGCTGCTCTCCTTCGTCATCGGTATCGGCCTGTCCATGGTGCCCCGCGGTGTCCTGCGCAAGGGCTTCGTTGAATTCCGCGCCATCATCAAGGCCCTCATTGAACGCGTCATTATCCCGCTGCTGCCGATCCACATCTTCGGTATCTTCCTCAACCTCACCTACACCGGTGAAGCCTGGTCGATCATGCAGACCCTCGTGCGCGTCGTCTTTGTCGTCATCGCCCTTGAGGTCGTCATCCTCCTCACCCAGTACCTCCTCGCTGGCGCCTACGCCCGCACCAACCCCTTCAAGGCACTGGCCACCATGCTGCCCGCTTACCTGACGGCACTGGGTACCTCCTCCTCCGCAGCGACCATCCCTGTCACCCTGCGTCAGGTGCGCAAGAACGGTGTGTCCGAGGCCGTCGCTTCCTTCACCGTGCCGCTGTGCGCCACCATTCATCTGGCTGGCTCCACCTCGAAGATCTTCGCTTTCGCCTTCGCCATCGTCTACACCCAGGGCATTGAGGTGAGCGCTACCCAGTGGGTTGGCTTCATCTTCATGCTCGGTATCACGATGGTCGCAGCCCCCGGCGTTCCCGGTGGGGCCATTATGGCCGCCACCGGTCTGCTCGTCTCTATGCTCGGCTTCAGCGAGGCGAATGTGGCCCTCATGATCGCCACCTACATCGCCCTTGACTCTTTAGGTACCGCCACTAATGTCACCGGCGACGGTGCGATCGCCCTTGTCGTAGACAAGATGGCTGACGGTCGCCTCGGTGTGGAAGCCCACCCCGAGAATGCTCGCGAGCTGTCCTTCGATGGCATGGCCTACCTCGACAAGGTCGCTGTTGAAGGCGTCGTCTCCGCTGAAGAACTCGAAGCTTCCGCCAAGGTCAACGGCCCTTCCGCCTGAAGCTGGCCTATCCGGCCCCGCTCTGGTGAGCGGGGCGGAGGCCGTTCCTGACTGAACTATGCGGGTGCCTCCCTCCATGAGGAGGGCGGCACCCGCATAGTCGTAGCAGGTTGAGCCTGACACGTGGGGTGCCCCGCAATGAGGAGGACGCTGAGCGCCGAACCCTCCTTACAGAGGAAGAAGCAGCTATGCGCCCACCGCCCGGTGAGTGATCGGCGAAGGAGGCACTTGTCGACGTTGAATGGCACTCAGAGGTTTTTAGCACCAGCACCTTCTTGTCAAAGCAAGGTGGGGTTCGGGTCAAGAACCCGAACCCCACCGACAGTTTGAGCAGTCACAGACCGCTACGGATTAGCGTCGTTTGCGGCGAAGAACCCCCACCAGCAGTGCGCCGCCGAGCAGTGCAGCTGCAACACTGCTCACCATGAACGCGTCGCTACCAGTGTGAGCCAGCTTGCCGCCCTTCACGACCTTGCCGTCAGTGCCGCTCGCCCCCGCAGGTTTCTCGGCCTTGTAGACGTTGAGGAAGCTCACCTCAATATCTTCGTCGGACACGATCGTCACCGTTTGCTCGGCAGGAGGAGCCAACGTGTATCCGTCGATCTTGGCCTGAGCAGTGTTCTCGGAGATAGTGCAGACCGTTCCGGTCGGAAGGGATTCACCAAGGGGAACGGTCACGCCATCACCCTTTGCGATCAGTGTGCCTTCACGGTTACCGCACTTCCAGTTGAACTCATAGCTCTTGGTCGTTGCACTAGCTGGTCCGCCCTCTACAGTCTTTTTCACCTCGAAGGAGCCGGCCTCGGAGTAGGTATTGACGAATTCGACTTCTACAGTCTCATTCTCCGTAATTGTCACCTGCTGGGCAGGCGGCGGAGTGAGAACGTAGCCGGGCATACTGGCGTACCCCTTCCGCTCAGTGACCGTGCACTGCGTGCCAGCAGGCACCACCGGGTCGAGGCTGTATTTCGTGTCCTCGGCAGTGGCTAGAAGCACGGCGGAAGCGTTGCCACACTTCACGTCGAAGACGAAGGGGACGGTCTTGGCTGTAGGGGGTCCACCGACCACGGTCTTCTTAATGTGGAGCTCACCAAACTTGTCGGAGAACGTGTTTTCGAACTCCAGCACACTCGTCTTGCCAGCTTCAATCGTCACCGTCTGGGGTGGTGGCGCAATACTGACAAAACCGTCAATGTCTTGGTAGTCAAGCGCCTCCGTTACGGTGCATTCAGTTCCGGCGGGGATATTCACCCCTACTGGAGTGGGCACACCGTCGCCCGTCACGGACATTTCATCCTCAAGCTCCCCGCACTTCCAGTGGAAGTCGTATTCCTTGTCTGATGCCGCTGCGGGGCCACCTGACACGGTTTTCTTCACCTCAAAGCTGCCGAACTGTTTCGTGTATGTGTTGGTGAAGTGCAACACGGGCTTCTTCCCGGCGCTAATTCGAACCTTCTGCCACGCGGGTGCCTGTAGTGCCCACCCGTCAATCGCGGCTCCCGATAGATCCTCCATCACCAGGCACTCAGTGCCGGGACTGAAAACGAGTTCGGGACTTACTGGAACGCCGTCGCCCTTGGCTCCCAGAATGCCTTCGAGAGTGCCACATTTCCAATAGAAGCCATACTCCTGGGTTGCCGCATCTGCTGGGCCACCAACCACGGTCTTCGACACCTGGAAACTGCCGTTTCTGTCCGAGTAGGTATTGGTGAATTCCAGGACAGGGGTTGTCCCGTTCTTGATGACTACTGTCTGAGGCGGAGGCACAATGAGCGCTTCACCGGGAATGATCGCAGAGTCGAAAACCTCTCCGACGGTGCATCTCCATCCAGCGGGAAGGAGCTTGCCGATCGAGACGGGAACACCATCGCCCTTCGCAGTGAGGCTACCGCCACCTTTTTCAGAGCCATACTCGTCGACACAGAACCACACGAAAACGAACTCTTTAGTGTCGACGTCGGAGGGGCCACCCTCTACTCTCTTCTTCACCTCGAACGAACCCGCTTCGTCGGCGTATTTGTTGACGAACTCGACAACCGGGGTTTCCCCATCCTCTAGCTCGACACCCGCTCCGCGAGGGGGTTCGAGGGCGTAGCCGTCAATCTCAGCCTTTTGTTCATTTTCTTGGATGAGGCATCTTGTGCCTGCGGGGAAATCTTTGTCGACACGGACGGGCACGCCATCGCCCTTTGCCATCACAGTTCCGCGCTCGTTGCCACACACCCACTGGAACTCATATTCCTTATTCACCGCTTCTGGCGGACCGCCTTGAACGACCTTCTTCACCTTGAAGGTGCGTTTTTCTGGCTGGGTACTCTTATAGGTGTTGACAAATTCAAGGACCGGGGAACTGCCTGCCGCGATGACAAGCTGTTGAGGGGCGGGCTTTTCCAGGGTGTATCCCCCGATCGGCCTTATGTGATCGCTCTCAGCAATCTCACACTGTGTGCCGACGGGGAAGAGTTGCTTGATTCTTACCGGAACACCATCGCCCTTGGCCGTCACCCTGCCCTTGAGTTCGCCACATGTCCAGAAGAACTCGTATTCCTTGTCGGTGACGTTGCCCGGCCCGCCCTGTACGACCTTCTTCACCTCGAATGTTCCACCTGGCTTGGAATAGTCGTTCACGAAGTCCAAGACAGGTGACTTATTGAGTTCAATGGTCACCTTCTGCTGCGGCGGCGGAATCAACGCATACCCGTCAAACTGGGCGCTAGGAGTTTCTTCGTAGACGGTGCATTCAGTGCCGACAGGATAAAGGCGATGCTGGTGTATGCCCTTCGCGGGACTCAGCTGGACCAGTTCTTTACCCTGGCCACAGTCAACCCTGAAAACGAAACGGTGGGTGCGCGCCTCAGTAGGTCCACCTTCCACCTTCTTGCGTATCGTGAGGCTACCTGTCTCGGAGTGGTAGGTCGCCACTATCTCGTAAACCGGCGACTTCCCCGCCTCAATCACGAAGGTCTTGCTGGGAACAACTACCGCATAGCCATCCTTGCCGAAGGGCCAAAAGTTAAAGACAGAAAGCGTGCAGCTTGTCCCATCGGCAAAGTCCCTCCCCGCAGGAACAGGAACGCCGTCGGTGGCAGCACTCACGGCCCCGGACTCCTCGCCACATGTCCAGTAAACAGTGCTCGCCCTGTTCTCAGGAAGGGGAGCGCCTACGCTGCTGAGCTTTACCTGGAAACTGCCCGTGGATTGCGGTTGGTTCTGGGCCAGTAACACGGGCCGAGGGGCGGGGTGCGATGCTATCTCCCCGGCTCCCATCTGGGGGACGTTGAGAAGTGGTGCCACCTCCGGTAGCGACTCGATCGCAGGAGGCGTTGGCGGCTCAGACGCCGTTGGAGTGGCTTCTGTACTCTCTAGTTTGGGAGTCTCGGGCACCGATGGTGCGGGTGAGGGGGCTGCGCTCGTTTCGGTGTGCTCGCCCCCTTTTTCTTCTTCAACGCTACCGCCCACTACAGCCGCAGTTAGCGCTCTGGCTTCAGTCACCGCCTTGATTTCTGGCAAGCTTTCTTCCGTAGGTGCACCAGCGTCATCGTGTTGCTGTGTGTGCAACGGGTCTTCTACTTGCGCCGCACTGGCGTCAACTCCGGATAGTGCAGTGCCCGCCGCGATGAGCGTGAGGGATGCTAGGGCTGCGGTCAATTTCCGCGCCCACGATGATGCCCCTATTCCCCAATGCCACTTTCTCATAACACGCCTCCCCAATATTTGAAAACCGTAACACGCCGCGTTGAGTGTGAGGTATCTCAAATTCTACATGCTGAGTGTTTGCTGTGGGAAGGCTTCGAGCCGTCAATTTTCAGGGCACTCCTCCCCAGAAAAGAGAGACCTTCAAACGCTGAGGAAGTACGCTCACCCATTGGCGAGGGGTCTTGGCAGGAGTGGCGGCAGACATGCTGAAGGCGCGTCTCTCTAGGGTGGCGAAAAACGCCAGAAGAAAAACGCCGGCTTCTCCTCGTTGAGGCGCAGGTGGCCCCGTAGGTGTTGAACGCAGGAGCTAGGACGCCGCAGTGCGCTCCACCAACAAAGGAAGAATCACCGAGAAAAGCCGGTCCGTTAAGGAGGACTGCAGATCGCGGCCCGTCAACACCGACCTTGTCCCGTCCAAAGCAATGAGCTCATTACGAATGGAACGCAACCCCACTGCCACCACCAGATCCAAAAGATCATGGGTGCTGATCACACAGGTCAACCCCAAGCGCTCCAGAGCCTCATCAATGAAGACAGAAATGCCGTGCCGGAACTCGTGGAAAGCAACGATCGTGGGGTGAGAAGGATCAGCGCAGCGCACCAGATAGTTACTCACGCTCGTCCACAGCAACAAAGTCTCTCGATCCTGGGGAAGAGCTGCCAAGAGGCGCGTCGCCACATCGGTAAACCGTGCCTTATCGTCTGCCGCACCCTCGCTTTCAATACTGGCGAAGAAACCCTCCGTCGCAGCATGAAGGCCCGCAGTGACTTTCGCACTATTGACATAGTCGGGGATGCTCTGGAGAGGATCGGAGGTGGCCTCGTCAAAGGGGCCCGCCCCGCGCTCCGCGCGAGCCTCGCCCCGCAAAGCGGCATAAGCCCTCGACAGCGTCCGCTTCCATTCGTTGCGGATCACCATCCGCACAAAATGGTCCATGTCGGTGAAGTTCGAATAGAACGCGCCACGAGTAAAACCAGCGCGGGAGGTAATGAGATTGACCGAGGTTCCACCAACGCCATGCTCGGCAATAATGTGACGGCCCGCCTCAATAAGGCGACGCTGAGTATCCGCACGGCGCTCTGAAGCCTCCTGCTCTTGAAGCTTGCGGACCTTATGAAGGCGCTGCGAAATCTGCGGAGCGGGCGTGGTGGTGTCGGTTGTCATGGCGGTGTGGCTCTCTTATTCACCGTGAACCCGGTAAAAACCGGCGGCTCGTAGGACTCGGTGCAACCCCGTATTTTAGCAGAGGAGGGCAGCGCAACAGGGTGAGCCCAAGCCCCACCGCCGCGCCCAAAGGAACGAACGCGTATCGCCTTCCCGCGCAAGGCGGCAACGCCCTCGTCCTGCACACCGCACTCGCGCTTCACGCCCTCCTCCTGCGCACTACACTCCCGCAACAACTCATCTCCCCATCAGCGCCTCAGCACACTAAACTGGACACCTGTAGTGAGGTGAGGCGCTCCGCCTCGCCCATTCCTGGAAGGAAACACTCCTGTGGCGGGTTCCCAATACGCGGATATTAAAATCGGCATCCTCACTTCCGGCGGTGACGCCCAAGGCATGAACGCTGCGGTTCGCGCAGTCGTTCGTTCCGCACTCGCACACGGCGCACACCCCTTCGCCATCCTCGAAGGTTGGGCAGGAGCCGTCGCAGGCGGAAACTCCATCCGCGAAATGGGATGGACAGACGTCTCCAACATCCTCCCCGCCGGAGGCACTGTCATCGGCACTGCCCGCTGCCCCGAATTCCGCGACTACGAAGGCCGCCACCTCGCCGCCAAACACCTCCTCGAACGCGGCATCGACCGCCTCGTCGTCATCGGCGGCGACGGCTCCCTCACCGGCACCGACGAATTCCGCGGCGAATGGTCCCAACACGTTCAAGAACTCCACGCCGAAGGCGTCATCAGCGCAGAAACCGCTGAAAAACACTCCACGCTGACAGTGGTCGCCCTCGTCGGATCCATCGACAACGACATGGTCGGCACCGACATGACCATCGGCGCCGACACCGCCCTCCACCGCATCGTCGACGCCATGGACCAAATCAGCTCCACCGCGGCCTCCCACCAACGCACCTTCATCGTCGAAGTCATGGGCCGATTCTGCGGATACCTTCCCCTGATGGCAGCCGTCGCTGGCGGCGCCGACTACGTCTTTACTCCTGAAGCCCCCGCAGGCCCCGGCTGGGAAGACGACATGTGCGACAAGCTCGTCCGCGGCCGTGAAGCGGGACGCCGCGAGTCCATCATCCTCGTTGCCGAAGGCGCCGCCGACCAAGCCGGTGAAGCCATGAGCGCCACCCGCATTGCCGCCGCCCTCAAAGACCGCACTGGCGAAGACGCCCGCATCACCATCCTCGGCCACGTCCAACGAGGCGGCTCGCCCTCGGCCTACGACCGCTGGATGTCCACCCTCCTGGGCTACGCCGCCGTCCAAGAAATCCTCGGCGGCGACCGCAGCGCCCAACCCTGCATCCTCGGCGTGCGACACAACCGCATCACGCGCATCCCCCTCATGGAAGCCGTCCTCGCCACCCGCGCCGTCAAGGGCTACATCGCCGACGGAAACTACACCGCAGCCCAAGAAGCACGCGGTTCCTCCTTCACCACGATGTACGCCATCAACCAAATTCTCTCCGAGCCCCCCGCCCCCTCCAGCGAACAGACCCGCACCGATGGCCTGCCCGCACAACTGAACGACCTCCACGGCACCTCCCTCCAACGAGGCGCCCGCGTCGCTATCCTCCACGCAGGCGGCCTCGCCCCCGGCATGAACACCGCCGCCCGCGCCGCCGTCCGCCTCGGCATCGCCCGCGGATGGACCATGCTCGGCGTTGACGGATCCTGGGCAGGCCTGGCCGACAATCGCGTCCGCGAACTCGAATGGCGCGACGTCGAAGGTTGGGCCTTCCAAGGCGGTGCCGAACTCGGCACCCGCCGCCCCGTTCCCACCATCGAAGAGTTCTACTCCCTCGGCCGCGCCATCGAACGCAACGAGATTGACGCACTCCTCGTCATCGGCGGCCTCAACGCCTACCTTTCCGTTCGAGCCCTGACCGCTGAACGCGACCGCTACCCCGCATTCCGCATCCCCATGGTGCTCGTTCCCGCCTCCATCGACAACAACCTGCCCGGCTCCGAGCTTTCCATCGGCGCCGACACCGCGTTGAATAATGCCGTGTGGGCACTGGATCGCATCAAGGAATCCGCAGCAGCATCCCGACGCTGTTTCGTCGCTGAGATGATGGGCCGCCGCTGCGGCTACCTCACTCTCATGTCCGGCCTGGCCAGCGGCGCAGAATACGCCTACCTCAACGAAGAACCCGCCTCATTGTCGAAGATCGACGACGATGCGCGTACCCTGCGTGCCGCCTTCGAAGCCGGTCGGCGCCTCTTCCTCGTCCTGGTCAACGAGGGCGTCTCCGCCCACTACGACCGTGAGTTCCTCGCCACCGCCTTCGGAGCCGTCGGCGATGGCCTCTTCGATGTGCGCCACCAGGCCCTGGGGCACCTCCAACAAGGTGGAGCGCCCTCACCTTATGACCGTCTGCTGGCCACCCGCCTGGTCTACAAGGCACTGGGCTACCTTGGAGAACAATTCGAACAAGGCAAAGCATCTGCCGTCTACATCGGCATGGTTGGCAACCAGATCGAAGCCCGACCCGTCGAACGCATGGACGAGGACCTTGACCTGGTCAACCGCCGCCCCTACAACCAGTGGTGGATGGATCTGCGCCCGGTGCTAGAAGCTGTCTCCCTGCAAAACAGCCAGGCCGAGCTGATGCCCGTGCATATTGCCGATGCGGAGAGTATGAAGCACTGAGCTTTCACAGGTTTTGGGTCGACGAGGTGGGGCGCTTGTGCCCACTCGCCTTCGCTTTGCTTTGGCTCCTATGCCCAAGCGCGCCGCAAGCGCCCCGCCTCGCCGACTAATGGCTTGTGTTTGGCTGTGTTTGGCTGCGGTACGTCTGGGCGCCTCGGGTACGTGGCATGCCGCGTACCAATGGCGCCGATCCGTACCTATGGTGCTGATCCGTACCGACGGCGCTGATCCGTCCCCAGGGTAGGCCGTACCCATGGCGCTGATCCACACCAATGGCGACCATCAGTTCCTCAGGCACGACAGGTCTGCGGTGCTGATTAGTAGCTGTGGTGTTGGTGCCTTGTTGCAGGTTCTGTGGTCGACGAGGTGGGGCGCTCGTGCCCACTCGCCTTCGCTTTGCTTCGGCTCCTATGCCCAAGCGCGCCGCAAGCGCCCCGCCTCGCCGACTAATGGCTTGTGTTTGGCTGTGGTACGGCTGGGCGCCTCGGGTACGTGGCATGCCGCGTACCAATGGCGCCGATCCGTCCCCATGGCGCCGATCCGTACCGACGGCGCTGATCCGTCCCCAGGGTAGGCCGTACCCATGGGGCCGATCCGTACCAATGGCGCCGATCCGTACCCATGGCGCCGATCCGTACCGACGGCAACGAGGGAGGAGTCTCTAACGGCCTGCAGTCAAGGCCTTTGGTGCCTGCCACAGCCACGGAAGGTACCGCCTCGTCAGTAGCCATAGGGCTAGCGGCACAACTACACCTGTCATCGTTCCCAGCAGAAGATGAAGCATAGGGTCTGTCAGGCCTATCTTCGACAGGGCAATGCGCACCCCGGCTGTGGCCAGGGTGTGAGCCAGGAAAATCTCCAACGAATGAAGACCAACATAGGCCAGCCACTCTGACACCACCCGCAGGCGCGACAGCAATGCAGACAGTGCAAAAACAGCAAGCACACCCAAACAGGTTGCAAGCACACTCACCGAAATGTTGGGAACCGTCCGCTCTAACTTCGAATAGGTGGGACCTGCAGCAGGAGTCATCACCACGAGAAGCAGCCAGGCCATCGTGGCGGCAAGAAATACAGGCAGCTCATGCCACATGCTGAGCCTTCCGCGCACCCGCTGGAATCCCGTCAGCCCCACACAGGCAGCAATCACAAAGAACGCCGTCAGGCCGTGCCCCTGCAAGAAAATGACGGGGCCAAACCAGCCCCAGGCGGCCAAAGAAACCACCACCGAGATAAGGACCGCAACAACCGTCCTCGTCCTCGATAGCCACGGACGCCACAGGGCTACCACCAAAGAACACACCGCAATCCACGGGAAAAACCACATGTGATTCTGGGGCTGGGACAAGTTCAGAACCGTCGCCCAATCCTTCTCATGGTTCACGCTGCCAGAAAACACCACCTGCAAGGCACCCAAAGGCAGGCTCCACAAGACATACAGCCAGGTAAAGGTCACCAGGCGATGACGCAGGTAGGGGCCAATCCCTCGCCGATCAACCGCCCCCGCCACCAGCAGGCCAGCCGCAACAGCGAACACCGCCAAGTGGAAGGAATAGATCGCGCGGTCGGCCAGCAGATACCCGGCGCCCTCCTTGGCGACAATGCCAGCATTGCCAAGGCCACGCAGGACATGGCCAACAACAATGGCAATAATCGCCAAGCCTTTAGCAATGTCCAAGGTCATGTCGCGGGTGCTCATCTCAGCAGTGTAGCGGGCAGGAACCCTCGCAGGGGCCACCTTGGCAGTGCGAGGAAGCTAGGAAAGGGCAGGACCATGCCCTAGCGAAAACGGCGCTCACGAGCCGACGAGGCACCGCGCGCCGCCCTCGTCGCTCAATCACGCCGACAGCCTCCCCGCTGATCGCGGGGAAGCCCGGGAAAGCGCTACCCTTGAACAGTATGCGCGCCCTGGAGAAACGACGAGGCGCACCGGACAGTAGGAGACGACTCAGCATGAGTGACCTCACCCCCATTGACCCGACCATGACCCCCGCCTGGGAGGCCCTCGACCTGCGTGCCGACACCTTCGCCCCTGACCTGCGTGAATGGTTCGCTGCTGACCCCCAGCGCACCGAGAAGTGGACGCTCAGCGCCGCCGACCTCTACGTTGACCTGTCCAAGAACCTCATTGACGAGGGCGTCCTCGACGACCTCCTCGCCCTCGCTGAGCAGACCAAGGTCGCCCAGCTGCGCGACGCCATGTACGCAGGCGAACACATCAACGTCACCGAAGACCGCGCCGTCCTTCACACCGCCCTGCGCCGCCCCGCCACCGACACCCTCATCGTCGACGGCCAGGACGCCATCGCAGACGTCCACGCCGAACTGGCCAAGGTCTACGCCTTCGCTGAGCGCGTCCGCAGCGGCGAATGGGTGGGCATCACCGGCAAGCCCGTCGAAACCGTCGTCAACGTCGGTATTGGTGGCTCCGACCTGGGCCCCGTCATGGCTTACGAGGCCCTCGCCCCCTACGTCAAGGAGGGCCTGACCTGCCGCTTCATCTCCAATATTGACCCCACCGACGCGGGCGAAACCACCAAGGACCTCGACCCCGAGACCACACTGGTCATCGTCGCCTCCAAGACCTTCACCACCCTGGAGACCATCACCAACGCCAAGGTCGTGCGCGAATGGTTCCTGGGCTCCTTGCGCGAACGCGGCCTGGCCACCAACGAGGCCTCCACCGCCGAGGCCATCTCCAAGCACTTCGTGGCCGTGTCCACCGCCCTCGATAAGGTCGCCGAGTTCGGCATCGACCCCGCCAACGCCTTTGGCTTCTGGAACTGGGTGGGTGGCCGCTACTCGGTGGACTCCGCCGTCGGCACCGCCCTCGCCATTGCGATTGGCCCCGAAGGCTTTGCTGACTTCCTGGCGGGCTTTAACGCCATGGACCGCCACTTCGCCGAGGCCCCCGCTCGCGAAAACGTGCCGCTGATCATGGGCCTGCTCAACGTGTGGTACGGCAACTTCCTGGGCGCCGACACGCACGCCGTCCTGCCCTACTCCCAGTACCTGCACCGCTTCCCGGCCTACCTCCAGCAGCTCACCATGGAGTCCAACGGCAAGTCCGTGCGCCGTGACGGCACCTCCGTCACCTACGACACCGGCGAGGTCTTCTGGGGTGAGCCCGGCACCAACGGCCAGCACGCTTTCTACCAGCTCATCCACCAGGGCACCCGCATGGTCCCGGCTGATTTCATCGCCTTCGCCACCCCCGCGTGGCCCCTGGCTGACGGCGATGCGGACATGCATGAGTTGTTCCTGTCCAACTTCCTGGCTCAGACCAAGGCCCTGGCCTTTGGTAAGACCTCCGAGGAGGTGCGCGCCGAGGGCACCGCTGAAGAGATCGTCTCTGCCCGAGTGTTCACGGGCAACCGCCCGACCACCTCGATCATGGCTCCCTCACTGACCCCCTCAGTGTTGGGCCAGCTCATTGCCCTCTACGAGCACATCACCTTCGTTCAGGGGGCCGTGTGGGGTATTGACTCCTTCGATCAGTGGGGCGTGGAGCTGGGCAAGGTCCTGGCCAAGCAGATTATGCCCGCTATCGAGGGCGACGCCGCTGCTCTGGCAGCGCAGGATCAGTCGACCCGCGCCCTCATTGAGTACTACCGCAAGCATCGAGGCTGACAGCGTCAAGGGTGGCACTGTAGCTGAGCGAATGTCATAACGAAGCGGCCGCTTCCCCGGAGAGTGACAGGAGGGGAGGCGGCCGCCTCGTATCATGAACACCTCACGCGCCGTTGAGTCAGGCGTTCACGGTGTGACCGGCCAGAAGGAGAAGCGGAAAATCAGTTCCTCTCCCGCTGGCAGGCAGTATTCGGGATGGGTGCGCGCACCCCATGAGTTGTCACCGCCCACCCCTCGACGCATCAAGGCCGGACGCAGCCAGGTGGAGTGTGCGTGTGGCAGATCAGTGGGATGGGTGGCATTCTCCACCTCGAAGGGGCTCCACGGCAGGGCAGAAAACTCCATCCCGAACACGGGCGCGTCAAGCTCACTGCGCCCCCGAACCGGCCAGCCCTCGCAGGAAAAGCCGATGCCAACACCGTCCTCGTCGCTCAGGGTTGCCCACCGGACCTGCGTGTGAGAGCCACATTCTTGCGGGCGAATGTATCGGGCGAATTGTTCGCTCACTGTCGATTCCCACACATCCAGCAGAGCCCCCTGCTGGCGGTCAACATAGGATTCAGCGGGGCCGTGACCATACCAGCGCAGGCGGGAGTAGTCGGCTGGAATCTGGAAGAGCATGCCGAACTCCGGTGGGTCCCCCATGCCTGTACCTGGCGTCAGATGCTGGGTGACCTCTATCTGGCCGTCGGCCCACACCTCGTAGTCGATACTGTAGGACGAGGCCGGCCGCGTGGCCAGGTCAAAGCTGGCGCGCACCGTCACGCTGTGCTCGCCGTGCTCCACGCTCAAGCCCTCAATACCGCCGCGTAAGGTGGCGTAGCGGCTGGCAAGCAGCCACTGGCTGTCCTCTGCGGGGGCGCCCCAGCCTCGTTCATTGGAGGTGGGCGCATGCCAGAAGTTGGCGTGGGGTGGGCGGGTGAGCAGCTCACGAGGGGAGTGAGGGCCTGCCTGCGAATCCTCCACGCGGAAAGAGACAAGCTGGCCGCTGACCCGAGAAAAGAGCAGGGCAAAGCCCTCGCCTTGAACACCAATGTTGTGAATACCCTCAATGACGCGCGGCGGGTGAGAGGTGGTGGTGCTCTGGGGGAATGAGGCGGCTGTGGTGGAGGCTTCTTCGCCAGAGGCTGCCTGCGTGAGGGCAAAGACCTGCTGATCCCACGCCACAGCGTGACCAGCCTCAGCCCAGGGCGAGGCTGTGCGGGTACGCCACGTGATGGTCACCGTGTACTCGCCGCCAATGCTGCCGTCACCATTGCCAACGCCGCTGTCACCAGTGTGTGGCACGCCGCTAACGTCGGCCAGTTTCTCCACCAGCGACCAGGGCAGGGGATAGGTGCGCGTGCTTTCAGGGGCAACATCTGTGGCAACCGTTGTCTGAGCAATGACCTGGCCTTCGCGAGCGAGCCTCAGCTCACAGTCAAAAACAGCCGAGGAAGTGAAAAGGTACTCGTTCGTGACCGTGAAGGCATCCTCATCAATACGCGTACGCAGACGCTGATACACATGCTGCACGGCCTGCATAAACGGCTTGGGCGTGTGATCAGCGTAAAAGATGCCATTCCCACTGAAGTCGCCGTCGTGGGGGCGATCCCCAAAATCGCCACCGTAGGCGTCATAGGCCCGCCCAAAACGATCACGAGCAGGTAGAGCCTGATCAGCGAAATCCCAGATGAAAGCACCGTGGAATAAAGGCTCAGTGCGGGTAAGATCCATGTACTTATCCACCGCGCCAAAGGAGTTCCCCATCGTGTGGGCGAACTCGCAGAGGATAAACGGCTTCTCACGATGAGTGCGGAGGTGTTCTTCAATGTCAGCCGCACTGGTGTACATCTGCGAGGTGACATCCGTTGTGTCAGGCAGACGGGGGTCATAGTGCACGCCTTCGTAATGAACCAGGCGCCCATCAACGCTGCGGAAGTAGTCGGCAACGGCCAGCAGGTTCCCACCGCCCAGGGACTCATTCCCACACGACCACATGAGGATGCTCGGATGGTTGCGATCACGCATGAGCATGGAGCGCGCCCGCGACAGCAGGGTGTGCTCCCACTGCGGGCGATCCCCTGGGGTTGCCTGCGAAAGAGGCAGGTCATGGAAACGAATCTCATCCCACAACCCGTGGGATTCGAGGTTCATTTCATCAATGACATACAAACCCAGCTCATCGCACAGACGATAGAAGCTACTGCTATTGGGGTAGTGGCTTGTGCGCACCGCGTTCAACCCGTAGGCCTTGATCGCCAGCAGATCGGCGCGGATGGCAGCCTCGTCCATGACGCGACCGTGCGGGCCAAACTCGTGCCGGTTCACCCCGCGGAACACTAGCCGTTTGCCGTTGAGCAGCAGCAACCCATCAGCGCTTTCAAAACGGCGCACGCCCACGGGTTGGCGCACATACTCGCACACCAGCCCGTCAGAGCCGCTCACGGTAATATGCAGCGCGTAGAGGTGCGGGTCCTCCTCGCTCCACAGGTGCGGGGTGTCGAGGTTGAGTGCGTAGTAGAGCGTGCGGGTTGGGCGCGAACTAGCGGTGGGTGTGCCCGTTGGCAAGACCGACGCCTGAGGCTGAGAGTCAGGCTCGACTGCCGCGATATCACCAGCAGCAGGGCCAGCCGTAGTGCCGTTAGCTGTGTTTGCTAAAGAGTCTGGCCCAGCGTCCCCTGCAGCATCCGCTACTTCGGATTGCGGCAGGAGTCCACACGCGCGAGCTTCGTCCTCGCCGATCAGCGTCGCTTCGCCCACCCCCTCACAGTGGACGCGCGCCTCGCCCTCGCCCTGCACTGTCAGAGCCAGGAGAATACGGGCACGCACGGCGTCATCCTCACCCCACTCCACAGGGGTGAGAACCTGCAGATCCTCCACATGCGCTCGCGGGCGTAGGCGCAGCTCCACATCGCGGAAGATCCCGCTGAATCGGAAGAAATCCTGGTCCTCAATCCAGGATTGAGCCGACCACTTGAACACCTTGACGACCAGCGTATTTGTGCCCGGCACCAGCAGATCAGTGAGGTCAAACTCTGAGGGCGTAAAACCATCGGTCGCCCAGCCCACGAAGCGGCCATTCAGCCACAGGGCGAAGGCGCTTTCCACGCCGTGAAACACAATGCTCACGCGATCTGCACCGTTGAGGCCGCCCTCGAAAGTCGTGGCGTAACACCCCACAGGATTGAAATCGACGGGTGCGTGATCGCGGGGCACATCCTCGTTGCCATCCCAGGGGTACTGGGTATTGACGTACTGGGGGCGGTCGTAGCCGTGCAGTTGAATGTGGGCGGGAACGGGCAGGTCATCCCAGGAACTGTGGTCGAACTCAGGGGACTCACACCCTGTGGGAATGAGCGCGGGGGAGGGGGCGTAGTGGAACTTCCATGTGCCGTTCAGAGAGCGGATGAACGACGAGGCGCCTGCGTCGGCCTCGTCGCGGGAGGCGTAGTACAGGTGGTCCGAGTGGGGAAGGAGGGTGCCCTCAGCGTAGTAGCTGGGGTCTGTCAGGCCACGCTGCTCTGACGGGTGGAGAAGGGCGAGAGGGGAGGAGGGATCGCGGTGAGAGGTCATTTGATTGCTCCTGTAATGCCCTCGGTGAAGGCGCGCTGCAGGATAAGGAAGACGACCATGGCGGGCAGTGACGCGATAAGGACCGCGAGCATGAGCACGCCGTAGTTCGTGGTGTAACCAGCGGACAGGTTGGAGATCAGCATGGGCATGGTTTGGTAGGCGTTGTCGACCAAGATGACACGCGGCCATAGGAAGTTATTCCACGCTGCCATGAAGGTGATGACCGCTGCCGCAGCGTAGGTCGAGCGCATGGTGGGGATGTAGATGCGTGCAAAGATTGCGATCTCGCTGAGCCCGTCAAGACGCGCAGCTTCAAGAACTTCATGAGGGAAGGAACGCGAGGCTTGGCGGAAAAGGAGGATAAGGAAGGGGGTGGCGATGGTGGGAAGGATGACCGCCCAGATGGAGTTCACCAGACCGTTCTTGGCGAAGAGCTGGAACAGGGGGATCATGGTGGCCGCGAAGGGGATCATCATGGCCAGCAGCAGGATCGACATGAGCAGGTCTTTGCCGCGCGAGTGGTAGATTTCGAAGCCGTAGCCAGCGATGGAACATACGGCGAGGGAAAAGACGGTGGCGAGGATAGCGTTGACCGCTGAGTACCACATGGCGGAGGCGACATCTTGCTGGGCAAGGAGGTCTGAGAAGTTTGCCAGGAGGTTACTACCCGGGAGCATATGCGAGGCCAGCACGTCTTGGCTGGTGTGGGTAGCGCTGACAGCCATGTAGTACAGGGGGAATACCGAGAAGATTGAGAAGATCGTCAGGGTCAGGTATCCGGGGATTTGGCGCAGGTACTTAGTCACGCTTGTCACCGACCTTCATTTGGATGAATGCCAAGATGGCTACCAGAATCAAAATCACATAGGAGATGGCGGCCGCATAGCCGAAATTGGGGTTCTTCAGGAAGGAGAGCTCGTAGAGGTAGTGAGACATGGTCATCGACGTGTAGGCGGGGCCGCCCTTGGTCAGGTTCCAGGACTCGTCGAAAAGCTGCAAGGTGCCATTGGTGGACATGATCGCGGTCAGAAGGATCATGGGCTTAAGCTGCGGAACAGTCACATACCAGAAGGTTTTGAAGGGGCCGGCGCCGTCAATGCGGGCGGCTTCAAGGGTGGAGCGGTCAATGGTTTGCAGGCCGGCTAGGAAGAACACCATGTTGTAGCCGGTCCAGCGCCACAGCAGACCCAGGATAATGACGAATCGTGCGGTGTCGGGTTGGCCCAGCCAGTTAACGGGGGAGTCAATGAATCCAATGCTCATGAGGACGTCGTTGACGAAACCGTCGGTGGCGAACATGGTGCGAAACACCAGGGAGTAGGAGACGAGGGAAACCGCGCAGGGCAGGAAGATGGCGGTTCTCCACATGCTTTTCCACTTGAGGGTGGGATTGTTAAGCAGCACTGCCAAGATCAGGGCCAGGACCAGCATGATGGGCACCTGGATGATGAGGTAGATGAAAGTGTTTTTCAAGGTCATGAGGAAGATTTCGTCCCCCATGAGCCTTTCGTAGTTGAACCACAGTGGGTCAGCAAAGCTGAGTCGGGAGCCTCGGCCTGTCTTCATTGACAGGAGGAAGGCCTGCACCATGGGGTAGAAACTCATCACGGTGATGAGGATGGTGGCGGGCATGAGGAAGGCCCAGCCCACGAGGTTTCGCTTGCGGTTGAGAGAGGCGCGGGAAGGCAGTAGTGACCTGGAGGCGCCTGGGGTCGCTGTGCTCATATGAGGTCTCCGATGGAGGTGAGAAGGAAACTAAGCCAGATGTCCTGAGAGCAGGGGGCTCCTGAGAAGCGGGTGCCCTGAAAAGAGGGGCTCGCCCTGCGCGGGGAGGCAGGGCGAGCCCGGGGGATTACTTCATCGCGAACTCAACGGTTGCCTGAGCTTCAGCGAAGGCAGCCTTGGGGTCTTGACCGTTGATGATCTTGGTCAGTGCGGCTGAGACGGCGTCGCGCCCTTCGTAGTAGTACACGCCGGTATAGTTGGACGGCACCTTCTCACCGAAGCCAACGACATCAGCGTAGATGGCCTGGCCTCCGAAGAAGTCGTGGGGTGCTGCGTAGGCATCGGACTTGCCTGCGGGAATCCAGTTGGCGATAGCTCCCGAGGACGACAGGATCGTGTCGTAGAAATCAGTGGAACCTGCGAAGGTGGAGTTAAGGAAGTCAACGGCAAGATCGCGGTTGGCGTTCGAGCTGACTGCCCAGGATGAGCCGCCATTTGCGGTGTAGTTGGTTGCGCCGTCAATGCCAACGAGGGAGGGAACGTTGGTGACAGCCCACTTTCCGGCCTGATCCTTGGCGGTCTGGATCGAGGCAGAGATCCACACGCCGTTGAGGGTTCCGGCTGCGCCCCCGTTGACGAAGGCAGAGATGGACTCGTCCCAGGAGTTCACTTCGATGACGACACCTGAATCAATGAGCTTCTTGTAGGTTTCCGCAGCTTTGAGCAGGACGTTGTTGTCTGCGATAACGGGGTTTCCGTCCTTATCGAAGAGGGAAGCACCCGCGCTTTGCATCATCATCATGATCAGGTCTGAGCTGCCTGCGGTTGTAGCAAACATGGGCTTGCCGGTCTTTTCTTTGACGATGGTGCCCTTTTCGATGAATTGATCCCAGGTGATGTCAGTGAAGTCTTGGACGCTGAGGCCAGCTTCGGCAAGGATGTCGGTGCGTAGGGCAGTAATTGCGGTGCCGGAGTCGAAGGGGATGCCGTAGTTGATGCCATCAATGACGGAGTAGTCCACAACGGATGTGGGGAATTGGCTGAAATCAACGGGGGTGTCTTTAAAGTCCGAGAAAAGCTCGGGGTAATTAATGACGTTCTTTTGGAAGGCGTTGTTCTGCATGAGGAAGATGTCAGGCAGATCGCTGAGCTGCTGGGACTGGGCAAGGGTGGTGATTTTTGCCTGGAGGTCGTCCCAGGGGACTTCCACAACGTTGAGTTGGAAGTCGGGATGATCTTATTGGTAGACCTTGGCGGCTTCTTCCATGGCGTAGATGTTGAAGGCTGGATCCCAAGCCCAGACAGTCAAAGTGTTGTCGGAGTCGCCCCCGGCGTTGCCGGATGCGCCTGAGTCGGCGCCGCCTGAGCATGCTGCGAGGGTCAGTGAGAGGGAGAGGGTGGTGCCGAGGGCAAGGAGTTTACGAAGGGTGCTCATCGTCGAGCCCTTTCTTTGTCGTGCGCGGGGTGCGCGGTGTGGGGTGGTGCGTATTCTCATGCGCAATCTGTTGGGCTCCGCCGGGGGAGGAGTCCGAATGTTTACGTAAACATAGGCTAGCTTCTCGATCTGCGTGGCGCACTACTCTGGTGTAACGATTGGGTAACAGACTCGCCCTATCGCGCGAATAATAAGGGGTTATTTCATACTTTTCTGATGGTATTTTCAGGACGCTGAGTTCTTTGCTCTATGGTGACGTAAACATTTATGCGCTTTGATAGGATGCTTCCATGCCTTCCCCTCAGCTCTCGACTTCCCAAATGCCTGGCCGACTCCTCGGCCCTCGCAGTGTCCAGAGTGCCTCGATCGCCGACGTTGCCCGACTGGCAGGGGTGTCGGCACAAACCGTTTCGAGGGTGTCAACGGGTGCGCAGAGTGTTCGACCGGAAACCAAAGCGCGTGTCCTTAAAGCAATGGCTCAACTTGGCTACACGCCAAACCAGGCAGCTCGCGCCCTACGTGATGGTCGATTCAAAACCATTGGGGTGATTACGCAACAAGTCTCACGGACAGGCGAAGCCCTGATCACTGCCTCGATTGTTGAGGCTGCAGCAGAAAAAGGCTATTCCATCAACCTTTTCCAGGTCGCACACCCCGAAACAGAAGAGCTCACCCAAGCGGGTCGGCGTCTTTCTCAGCAAAGCGTTGATGGTCTTATCATCGTTCAGGCGGGGCAAGCCCAACCCGCAGCCTTGAATCTTCCAGCGAATATGCCTGTCGTCGCCTCAGACTCGGCATTTATTGATATTTACCCCTCCGTTGTCCATAACCAAGAACACGGTGTGAACGAGGCAATGCGCCATCTCCTTGACCTTGGACATCAACGCATCGCCCACATCACCGGCCCTAGCGACTCACGCTCAGCACTCATGCGACGGGCTGCATGGCGGCGCAGCCTTGAAGAAGCAGGCCATCCTGCGCCAGATCCTCACCTGGGGGATTGGAGCGCCAAAAGCGGCTACTACGCGGGAAAAGCAATAGCCGAGGACCCTGCAGTGACGGCAGTATTTTGCGCCAATGACGAGATTGCCTTTGGCCTTATGCGAGCCCTCCATGACGCGGGTCGGCGCGTGCCCGATGACGTATCTGTCGTTGGATTTGATGGCATTGAACTCTCTGAGTTCTCCGCACCTGCTCTCACGACGGTTCGCCAGGATTTCCGCTCCGTGGGGCGCGAGCTTGTCGACCTCCTTCTTGAACAGATGCACCAACCCTCTCACTCGCATGCACATCAGATAGCGCAGCGTGTGGTTCGCTCTGAACTCGTCATACGTGACAGCACGGCGCAGCCCCGCGCGCTCTGACACCTGTTTGCCGCGCGAGAGTGTGCCGCCCTCGTCAATCGGCAGCGAGCAGCGAACAATTATGCCGCAGGTCACGTCTGGGCGGGGAGGGGACTAGGACCGCGTACCCTCCCAAAAGAGGCTTCGACAACGTACCCTTGAAGGGTCGTGTCCGGCGAGGGCCATCCTCGTCGGCAGGAAATGCTCAGCGGCACTAAAACGGTGCCGCAGGAACTATCGAGGAGTTCATCACCATGGCAGAACCCCGCATTGTCACCGTCACCGGCGCTGCTGGCAATATCGGCTACGCACTGCTCTTCCGCATTGCCTCCGGCCAGGTTTTCGGCCCTGACGTCCCCGTCAAGCTCAACCTGCTGGAAATCACCCCCGCTCTTAAGGCTGCTGAAGGCACCGCCATGGAGCTCGACGACTGCGCATTCCCCCTGCTCAAGGGCATTGACATCTACGACGATGCCAACGCCGCATTCTCCGGTACCAACGCAGCATTCCTCGTGGGCGCACGCCCCCGCACCGCAGGCATGGAGCGCGCCGACCTGCTCTCCGCTAACGGCGGCATCTTCGGCCCCCAAGGCAAGGCCATTAACGACAACGCCGCAGACGACATCCGCGTCCTCGTCGTTGGCAACCCCGCCAACACCAACGCTCTGATCGCCGCAGCCGCAGCACCCGACGTACCGGATTCCCGCTTCACCGCCATGATGCGCCTAGACCACAACCGCGCCATCTCCCAGCTGGCCCACAAGGTCGAAGCCGACGCCGCCGACATCAAGAACATCGTCGTGTGGGGTAACCACTCCGCCGACCAGTACCCCGATGTCTCCTACGCCACCGTTGCAGGCCGCCCCGCTTCCGAACTGGTCGAAGAGCAGTGGCTCTCCGAGTACTTCGTGCCCACCGTTGCCAAGCGTGGCGCCGCCATTATCGAAGCCCGTGGTGCTTCCTCGGCAGCTTCGGCAGCCGGTGCCGCCATCGACCACATGCGTGACTGGGTCCAGGGCACCCCCGAGGGCGAATGGGTCACCGCCGGTGTTGCCTCCGATGGCTCCTATGGCGTCCCCGAAGGCCTCATCTACGGCTTCCCCTGCACCTCCAACGGTGGCGAGTGGGAAATCGTCAAGGATCTGGAGATCTCTGCCGCTACCCGCGCAGGCATCGACCACAACATTGCCGCCCTCGAAGAAGAGCGTGCCGCTGTGCGCGAACTCGGCTTCGTCAAGTGAGCGTTGCCCTCCTGACTGAGGAACGCCTCCCGCTCTAGGGGGCGTTCGAGGAGGCGCATAGACATACAAGCTGGTGGGAGAGTCGAAAGGTTCTCCCACCAGCCTTTTGTGCATTCTTCGGGGCGTGCAGGGTGGGTGCTGAGTGAAGGCGCTGATGCTGCTCCTGGTGCGCGGCGTTGCACTGGTGGCGTTGTGTTGCACTGGTGCTCCCGCGTTGTTCTGGTGGCTGCCCGTTGCACCTTTAGCTCGGCGTCGCTCTAAAGTCGCCGGGCCCGGGCACTTCGGTGCAACCCGGGGTGATGAGTGAGCTGAGACCTACCACTGCCTGCGGATCATGCTCCCCCAAGCCTGAGGTACCAGCAGGAGGCCGGGCCGCACCACAGCGCAACCCGGCCTCCCTTCGTCAACTCAGCGGTGGGCGATAGCCTCGCCCTTCGTGCGCGACATGAAACGCGCCCGATCCAACAGCCCCTCACGCGCCGCCACCACGGTCGGTACCAGCGCCTGACCTGCGACATTGACCGCCGTGCGGCCCATGTCAAGAATTGGATCGACAGCCAGCAGCAGGCCAACGCCCTCCAGAGGAAGGCCCAGGGTGGACAGGGTCAGGGTGAGCATCACCGTCGCACCCGTCAGACCAGCGGTCGCTGCCGACCCCACCACAGCAACGAAGGCAATAATGAGGTAGTCGCTGACGGCCAGCTCAATGCCGAAGAATTGCGCCACGAAGATCGAGGCCACCGCCGGGTAAATTGCGGCGCAACCGTCCATCTTCGTTGTCGCCCCCAAAGACACGGCGAAGGAGCCGTAGGCGGGATTGACGCCGAGATTCTCGGTGGTCACCTGCTGGGTGACGGGCATGGTTCCCAAGGAAGACCGCGACACGAAGCCCAGTTGCATGGCCGGCCACGCCCCACGGTAGAAGGCAAGGGGGGACAGGCCATTCAGGCGCAGCACCACCGGGTAAATGATGCCAATAACGATCAACAAGCCAATGTACACCGTCAGAACAAACCACCCCAGGGACGCGACTTTATCCCATCCGTAGGTGGCAACCGCGTGACCGATCAGACCTGCGGTGCCGATGGGTGCCAGGCGAATCACACCCCATAGGACCTTCTGAAGCACCTTGAGGAGGGAATCGACGACGGAAATGAAAGGCTGGGCAGCCTCGCCGACCTTGAGTGCGGCAACGCCAACGGCAATGCCGATGACGAGAATCTGCAGAGCATTAAAGGAAGGGGAGGCGCTCACAATGTCCTCTGCCACGCGCGTGCGAATCTCCAGGCCCAGGAAGTTGGTGGGCACCAGGCCTTGGAGGAAGTCCGACCATTGGCCCACGCGCGAGGGCATGGTCGCAGCATCCTTGGTCACGGAGGTGTGCAAGCCTGGATTCACGACAAGGCCCAGGACTATGCCGGTCACCACCGAAGCCAAGGCGGTGATTGCGAACCAGATGAGGGTCTTGACTGCGAGGCTGGCCGCGTTGGCTACGCCCTTGAGGTTATTGATGGAGATGACCATTGCGGCAAAGATGAGCGGTGGTACGAGGGCCTTGAGAAGGGTGACGAAGCTGGAGCCAATCCAGTTCATAGTGGCAATCAGCCATGTGCCGCCGCCCTCGTTGGACTGAAGGTAGGAGGCGAGCAAGCCCAGCGCAATGCCGATCCCCAGGCCCAGGAAGATCTGGACGGTGAAAGAGGGCAGGGGGAGGCGCCTGCGGGAGCCAGGTGAGGCGGGCGTGTTGGTGGGGGTTGTGGAGTGATGAGCCATGGGGTGATCTCTCAATTCATCGAGGTGATAGCCATCCTGCAGGTCAGCGTGGATTGATGCTGGGGATGGACTCTTGCGAGGGAAGCGGGTGTGGTCCTGAGGGGTCCGGTGCCTGGTCCGGGGGCGACCAGGGCCCGCGTCCAAGGGGTACTGGGCTAGGCGCCGAGAGGGCGTTTGCCTGGCCCCGAGGGCGGGCAGTTTTCAGGGGAGTATGGGCGAGGCCGCCGCCGCTTTGCACAGGGCGGGCGGTGACAGTGGTCGCTGCGGGGAGCACCCGGACAGGAGAGGGGAGCCCCGTGCGAGGCGGCGATACTCAGGGAGCGTGAAGAGTTAGAGGAAGCTTTGACAGGAACACAGGCAGCAGCACATGTGGCGCAGTGAGTGCGGCCAGGAGCGCATGCGGGTCTGCATGGGCGTGTTCCCTTCATCAGTGGTCAGAAAGCTCAGCATCGTGTGTTGCTTCTGTCTTGAGTGGTGCGGGGCACCAGGCTTCGCCGGGCTAAGGTGGTCAAGTTCAGTGCAACAACAAATCACCACGGTAACAGTTTGATCCCTACGGCGCCAACGCACCCTCCCCTCTCCGCGAGTGGTCGCTTCGACGCGACCACTCGCGGTGTTTTTTCAGGTTGGGGTGTGTGGAGGTGACTACTCGCGGTGTTTTTTCAGGTTGGGGTGTGTGGAGGTGACCACTCGCGGTGTTTTTTCAGGTGGGCTACGGGGAGGAAGGGTTTGTGAGCGCTCGTGGAAAAGGGCAAGGGGAGCGGGCTACCCTAGGGCCATGACGAATTCTGCACCCCTCGCGCCTGCGACCTCGGAAAAGCTTGTCCTCACCCTCTCCTGCCCCGACCAGCCCGGTATCGTGCACGCAGTGACAGGGGTGATCACACGCATCGGTGGAAACATCATCCAGTCGCAGCAGTTCGGAGATCCCGACTCAGGCCTGTTTTTTATGCGCGTTGAGGTCGATTCCCCTGTGGGGCGCGAACCCGTTGAAGAAGGCATGCGTGAGCTTGAGCAGCGCTTTAACGCCACATGGAATGTCGACCAGCTCGGACGCCCTCTGCGCACCGTGATTATGGTCTCACGCGAAGGGCATTGCCTCTCTGACCTGCTGTATCGCCAGCGCTCTCAAGGCTTGCCGATCGAGGTCGTCGCCGTTGTCGGCAACCACCCTGATCTGGCTCCCGTCGCACAGTTCTACGGGATTCCCTTCCTGCTGGTGCCCGTGACGAAGGAATCCAAGCAACGCGCCGAGGAGGAGCTCTTGACCCTCGTGCGCGCTGAAAATGTTGAACTCTTGATTCTGGCCCGGTATATGCAGATTCTTTCAGAGAATGTCTGCGCAGAAATGGCCGGACGAATTATCAATATCCACCACTCATTCCTTCCTTCTTTTAAGGGAGCTCGCCCCTACGCTCAAGCGCATGAACGCGGCGTGAAACTCATTGGCGCAACTGCGCATTATGTCACTCCCGATCTTGACGAAGGGCCCATCATTGAGCAGGACGTCACCCGCGTTACCCACGCCGATTCCACTGCTGACATGGTCGCACTGGGCCAAGACGTGGAGCGACGCGTCCTCGCCCAAGCCGTGCGCTGGCACTCTGAGCACCGCGTGTTGATGGATGGTGCGAGAACTGTTGTGTTTTCTCAATAACCCAAAGTGATGGTAAGAGGGGCGGAAGTGTTTTACGCTGGAATGACTGTGTCAAAGCTACTTCCGCTCCTCACCACAGTGGCAAAAACAGGGGAGTAGCAGTCTAAGTAAAGGAAACGGCGTGATTATCGGCTACGTCCCCGGTGGATTCGACATGCTCCACGTTGGGCATCTCAATATCTTGCGTGCTGCACGGGAACGCTGCGATCGCCTCGTCGTGGGGGTAGCCACCGACGAATCCCTCGAACGGATGAAGGGCCGCCCACCCGTCATCCCCCTCCGAGAGCGCTGCGAGCTCATCGCCTCCCTCCGCTTCGTTGACGCTGTCGTCGTCGATCTTGACCAGGACAAACGTCTGGCATGGCACCTCCAACCCTTCGACGTCCTCTTCAAAGGCGATGATTGGGAGGGCACTGAAAAGGGTGCCCGCCTCGAAGCCGAGCTCGCTGAGGTCGGCGCCACGGTGGTCTACCTGCCCTACACGCCCTCAACCTCCTCGACCATGCTGCGCCAATTCCTCTCTGCCGCCGAGGTTGAAGAAGAACTTCAAAGCACGCCCGCTCCTGCCAGCGGAGCCCTCCGATGAGCGCCCCCCTTCAGCTTCCTCCCAACGCCTCGTGGCCCGATCATTTCCGCGCCGCCCGGGCCACCCTTGACGCCGCACAAAAGCCCGGCAATGGCGTGCCCGCCTACACGCGCTGGGTGAACCGCCGCGCCGCCCGCCTCATCGCCTCCTTCGGCGCGGCCAGCCGCATGACCCCCAATATGGTCACCGGCATCTCCTTCCTCCTCTCACTGGGTGGCATGGCCCTCATGCTCAGCCAACCCCCCCACCCCCTCCAGGGTGTGGGGGTCGCAGTGCTCCTCGCGCTGGGCTACATCTTTGACTCCGCTGACGGACAGCTTGCCCGCCTTACCGGCCGCTCTTCCAAAGCGGGGGAGTGGCTTGACCATGTGGTTGACGCGATCCGCTCGCCCGCCATTCACCTCAGCGTCGCCATCGCCACCGTCCTTTACCAGCCGCACCTGTGGTGGCTTGCCCTCGTTGCCCTGGGATACTCCCTGGTTACCTCCGCGCAGTTCCTCAGCCAGATCCTTGCGGAGGCCTTTGTCCGCGCCGCTGGCCGCCCGCAAACGCGAGGCGGGAACCTGCGCTCCTGGATCCTCCTGCCCACCGACCCTGGCACCCTGTGCTGGTCCTTCCTCCTATGGGGCCTTGCCCCCTGGGCTGGACTGTCGCCCTTTGCGCTGCTGTACACGGCTCTGGCGGCTATTGCCGTGGCTCACGCGCTCATGTCGATGCGTCGTCGTTACCGCGACCTGACCGCCCTCGATCGCAATGCCTGAACTCAGCGTCCTCCTTCCCGCACGCAACGCGGCCGCCACCATCGCTCAGGCGGTCACCTCCACCTTGCGTGCCATGCCGCGTGACGCTGAGTTGGTCATTGTGGACGATGGTTCCCAGGATGCCACCGCCGAAGAGGCCACCGCAGCAGCTGAGCGTGTGGGAAAAGCTGCCCACATGCGCATCATCGGGCATGAGGGCAGTGGGGGAGTGTCGCACGCCCTCAACTTCCTTCTGGAGTCCACGGATTCAGCGTTGGTTGCGCGTATGGATGCTGACGACCGCTGTCTTCCCTGGCGCTTCACCCGCTCTTTGGCTGCCCTCCAAGCCGGTAATGACATGGTCTTTACGCAGATCATCGAGGATCGAGGCCGCCGCCTCACCCCCAAGCCGCCCATCGGTATTGCGCCGGAGGCTTTTGGCTTGCACCTGCTGCTGACCAACCCCGTCTCTCACCCGACGATGCTTGCCAGGCGTGAACTTCTCAGCGAGCTTGAGGGCTACCGGCACCTGCCCGCCGAGGACTACGACCTGTGGATGCGGGCAGCGCTCGCGGGCGCACGAATCCGGCGCCTGCCGCTGTGGGGGCTGCTCTACCGCATGCATGATGCGCAAATTACGGCCTCCGCCCAGTGGCGCCAATCCTCGTGGGACAATCCTGAGCAGGCGCAGGTCTTTGCTCAGCTGAGTGAATCGCTGGTAGGTCGGCCTCTCGAGCGCATCGTGAGTCTGGCCGCGCTTCCTCCCGCGCGCAAAGCTGCCGCTTTAGTGGATTTCCGCAGCGCGCTCCTTCCTGCCATTAATGCCCAGGAACCTTTGAGCGCGCGGATTCTGCGTCGGAAGTTGTATGAGCGTTTAGCGTGGGCGAGCTCCTACACGCCTCCTGTCGATCGTGCCCCCGCGCTTTCGCCTCGACACTCAGACTCTGCTGAACAATTAGCTGATATCACTGCTGACAGCGCCACCCGCACCACTCAGGAAGGTACTGCGCGATGACCCTTTTGACTCTGCCTCCATCTGCGGGCCCTCAAGTTGTGAAGCGAGTGCTGCATACTCGCTGGCGAGCCCTCATTATCACCTTCTTTGTGGTGCTTTTGACCAGCGCGCTTGCTGTGACGCTCATTCCTCGTCAGTACACGGCGTCGAATACGGTCCAGATCACGCCCTTGGGGGTTGAAACCGCTGCTCCCTCGCGTTCAGGCTCGGTGGATATGACAACGGAAGTGGAGCTGGTTCGCTCAGCGAAGACTGCTTCCAACGCGTTGGAGCATCTGGGGTCGGGGTGGGTGCTCGAAGACCTTATGGAGAATGTCAGTGTGTCGGCTGATCCCCTTGGCGCGGTGCTGACGATCTCATGGACGGACACTAACCCGGATCGCGCTAGGGCTGCCTCTGCAGCGCTGGCAAAGGCGTATCTGCAGGTGCGCGCCGAGTTAGCTCGCCTTCGTGCGCAGGCTCTGCGTGAGTCTCTCGACACTCAGATAGAGAAGCATCAGGAAGAGCTGAAGAATATTACGGACAGCTCACCGAGCGCTCAGGGCCAGCGCGACGCTATTTTTAGTGCCATTACGACCCTGGTCTCTCGCCGGGCAACCTTGGAAAATTACAATGCTCCAGCCGGTCAGATCATCACGCCCGATACTGCCGTTCCCCTCATTATCGGCCCGTCGCGCGTGAAGATTATTGCCGCCTCCCTTTTGAGCGGTGTTTTCCTTGGCCTTCTGGTGGTCCTCCTGCGTGAGAAAACCGACCCGCGTATTCGTGACGCCGCACAGCTGGCAGAGATCGTAGCAGCGCCTGTGTGGGGCCCTGATCTGACCGGCGAGGGCGCCGTGCGCTGGTACGGTGCGGCCCGAATGGCCGTGTTAGCGGGGAAGGAGCATGGCCGTGCCGCCCTCATCATTGACTCCACTGAGGCTGAGGCTGAACTGCTGATGAGTGCCGTTGCCGACGCCAATGACGACCAGGGGAATGGGGAGGATCTGCTGGTCATTGATCTGCATGCCCCTCGCGAGAAGGTGTTGCGCTCCCTGGCTTTCGTTGGTCACGTGTCGATCGCGCCCGGTATTCACATGCCGCGTGCGGAGGTGCGTCAGCTTGTTGACCAGATCGACTCCAGTGGATGTCACCTCATCGGCGCCTTCATCCTGCCGCCAAAGTATTACGCCGATGGGAAGGACATGATGGGGGTCACCTCCGCAGCGGCAGGACGCGATTCTTCGGCGGGAGAGAAGAGTGGCCGCGCAGCAGAGGCTGACTACACGCTCAACGTCCCCGCCGATACCTCCAAGGAAGGCCGCCGCACCTTGTCTGCAGAGGAGTACGCGCAGTTGCCTGATCCCCAGCTGGTATTTGAACGCGCTGATGATGAGGGCGTTGGTGGCCCAGAGGCTCATCACGAGTACGTTCTCGGAGCCGATACCGAGTCTGCGCGCAGTGAAGTCAACGCCAAGGCCGGTGATGCAGGAGATTCAGGAGACGCACCCTCCGCCGCTGTTCTTGAGACCGGCGCTTCTGACAACGCAGCAGGTGATGCCGCGCAGGACTGGCGCTCCCGGGAGAGTCACCGCCCCTCTCAGACCGACCTCATTATTGGTGAGGATCGAGCACCGACGGTCGCCATCATCCCCAAGGGGACAGCTCCGGGGAGGATCTCCCACCCGGGTTCCACCCAGCCGTCGAGCAACAACGCATAGGAGGCCCGCCTGCCGCGTTCTTGTCACCACCGCAGCGTCACCCACCGCAGTGTCACCCATCGCAGTGTCACCCACCGCAGCGTCACTATAGCGGCGCCCCGCAGCAGGGCAGAGCCGCGCGAGCATCGTGACGATGTCGGCACTGCACTTCCCCCTCACTAGCACATCCCTTGCCGCCGCCAAACATGTGGCTTTTTGGTAGGCGCACTCCCGTTCGAGGAGGCTTCCCGCAATGACCGTCCCCCAGAGGAACACACCCGCCCCTCTTCCCGCTACCCACGCTGAGCAGGAGCATGGGGGCGACCGACGAATGCAGGATGCTCCCCAGGGCGAGGGCGCGCTTATCGCGCATTATGTCGATGAACGCGACCTTCATGTCCTTGCGGGAAGCGAGGCCGACCCGCGTGCCCTCGTCCTTGTGCGCAGCGAAGGCCGAAGCTCCCACATCATTGACTGCGCCCCCGCCGCAGCACTGCCGACCATCCTGCGTGAACTCCCTCCCGTCATGGTCAAACCGCGCGGATGGACTGAGGGCGCGGGCGCAACACTGAGAGCCACCGTCGTCATCTGCACCACGGGAACATCGCCCTACCTGCGCCGCAGTGTTGAAGCCGTCCTCGCACAGCGCCACGACGCCTTCGACCTGTGTGTCGTTGATAACGATCCAGCTTCCGGAGCGACCAGGGCGGCGCTTGTGGATATTGAGGACCCGCGCCTGAGCATTGTGAACGCATCCCAGCCGGGCTTGTCGCGGGCACGCAACCGTGGGGTTCTTGCCGCAACGGGTGAGATTATCGCCTTCACCGACGATGACGCCTTCGTGGACGCCGACTGGTTGCGCGCCCTGTGCGACCCTTTCGCCTCCGATCCGGAGCGACGGATCGGCGCCACCACGGGGATTGTCCTCCCCGCAGAGCTGACCCACCGCACGCAACGGTGGTTCGAAGCGCGCGGCGGTTTCCCCAAGGACCTCATCCCGCGCCTGTGGTCCTTGCGTGAGGAGCCGCACCTGGCCTCCTTTGGTGAGGTCGGCGAGGGCGGGCCCCTTTATCCCGTGACGACGGCCCGCGTGGGGGCAGGGGTCTGTATGGCCTTCCGCGCGGAAGTTCTCCGTGAGGTCGGCCCCTTCGACCCGGCGCTGGGGGCTGGAACCCTCACCCGAGGCGGTGAGGATCTTGACATGTTTGCGCGTGTCCTGCGCGCTGGTTACGCCATTATCCACAGCCCCGATGCGGTCGTGCATCACGTTCATCGCACGGACCGGGAGGGCCTTGAGCGTCAGGTTCGCGGCAATGGGTCGGGTATGTCGGCTCTCATCACTAAGGCCGTGCGCGAGCGGCCCTCGAGCCTGCTTCTGGTGGCGTCCCGATTGGGGGCTGTGGCTCGTCGCGTCGCCCCTGGATCGGAGCGGGTAGTGGGAAGCGATCCTGATGTGCCCGCCTCCCTCACCCGCGAGGAGATCCGCGGCTTCCTGGAAGGGCCTTTGCTGTACGTTCGGGCTCGCTTGCGCGCTGAGCGTGTGCGGCGCCGGCGACGCCCTCGTCCTTCCTTCCGCTCACGTGGTGAGGGGCGAGGATGAAAGAAACGTTGCCAACGGCGCTTGGCGTGCGTGAAGAGCGCCTCACCGCACTGTGGAAAGAGCGCGAGCGCGGCGGCCCTTTCGATAATGGACGAGGCCACCGCGCAGATCTCATGGCCGCCTGGCCCTTCCATATTGCCTTCGCTGGGTATTTCCTGTGGTGGCTACTGGGGCCGGGCGATATGGTGTGGCTGGCCGCCGCGATTCTGATGGCGATGTTCTGGGTGGGGGCGCGAGGCTTCGCCTTCCCTCGAGGGGCGCTGCTGTGGGCGCTTTTCCTTGTGTGGGTTGTCGTCTCCCTCAGCATGATTGATACCAGCGGGCGTATGGTGGGCGCCCTGTATCGTTTTCTCTTACTGTTGGCGGCTACCGTCTTTGGGCTGCACGTCTATAACGCGCGCCGATCCTTGTCTTTGCGGGCAATTAGCGCGGCCATGACGCTCTTCTTGCTGGCGGTGACTGCGGGTGGTTTCCTCGCGATGGCACAACCGGATCTGGTGATCAAGACGCCGATGGCCTACATTGTGCCCTCCTCGTTGCTGGACAATGAGTTGGTGCGTGACATGGCGATCCGCCACACGACCCAGTGGGATCCGACGCTGCTGGTTCAGGGGGAGCCCCGCCCTTCGGCTCCTTTCCTTTATGCCAACACTTGGGGAAATATCTATTCTTTGCTGCTGCCTATGTCGTTGCTCCACGCGCGTTTGGAATGGGACCGGCGCTCTTTGTGGCGCTGGCCGGTGACAGTGCTGTGCCTCGTGTCGACGATTCCCGCTGTGTACACCTTGAACCGTGGGATGTTTGTCGGCTTGGCAGTGGTGGCGCTGTGGGTGGCTATCCAATCCCTGCGTGAAGGGCGCTGGAAGGGTGTGGTGAGTGGTGCGGGGGCGCTGGGTGTTGCAGGTGTTGTCTGGATGGTCTCTCCGGCGGGCACGGCCTTCTTTGAGCGCCTAGAGACAACGAAATCGACGGTGGATCGTTTTTCGCTCTACTCCATGACCTTGGCTGAGCTGAACGGCTCTCCCTTATTGGGCTTTGGAGCGCCTCGTCCTTCGCCTTTCCCGTGGCTTCCCTCTTTGGGAACCCAGGGGCAGTTCTGGACGGTTCTTTTCTCGCACGGCTACGTCGGGGCGACCCTGTTCATGGGCTTTTTGGGGTTCAGTTTTCTTATCGCCTTCCGACGCACGGATTTGGCGGGGGCGGTGTATGCCGGTGCCGTCTTGGCAACGATTGTTGAGACCATGTATTACGGCATGACGACGGGTTTGATTGTGACCTTCGTTGCCATTGCTGTGATTGCTCGAGGGGATGTGCTTCCAGATCCGGTGGTCAACATTCGGGGTTCTCGGGGAAGGACTGGTGCGTGACCTTCCATTTCCCGTCAATGAACTCCAGGTCAAAGAGGGATCGTGAGCGAGTGGGGGCCTGGTCATCGGAGACCTCGGCGCCATTTTCGTCGAGGACACGCACGGTGCTGGAGTCGACGCAGGCGAGGACTTGCATGGTGGTGCCGGTTTCTGAGACCTTCAGGACTTGGACATCGGAGATGACGGGTGTGCCTTCCTGCGTGTATCCCAGTAGGTTCCACTCTTCAGCTGTTGCTTGGAGGTCTTCCAGGGCAGTATTGGCGAGGGAATCGCTGGGGTCAATGGTGTCAGCAGGCGCTGCGAGGACCTCTGCTGAGCGGGCGAAGGCGTGGTCGATGGCGTCGATGGGGATGGTGACGTCAATGGGCGCAGTGTTCTTTTGGGGTTGGCCCGCTGGGGCTGCTGACTGCGCGGATTGTGTGGACTGCGCCGACTGCGCAGATTGTGCGGCGTTGGCGTGGGGTGTTGGTTCTTCGGACTGGTTGGCAGTGTGGGAGCGGAGGAAGACCACTCCGGCTGCGAGGAGGAAGGCCAGGGTTGCGCACAGGGCAATGAAGAGCGCGGCTTTTGAGAGTGATGCCAGGGTTTTCTTCACGGCAGGCCTTTCTTCCACGGGTGGTTGGGTGTGTTCTCTTCTGTTGAGCATATCCTGCCTTCACCCTGCTCCACAGCGAAACATTGGCACAGATCATGACGGTACATGTCACACTCCTCAAACAGTGCCTGTGGGCGGAGAGGTCGCCGCTGCTGTGGGAGGAAGGCGCTTGAAGGGGGGAAGCTGCTGATGACGGACGCGAATGATTACCGGGGTTCCGGTGCCCTCCCGGTAGAGGGGAGAGTCTCGGGAGGAGGATCGTCGTCTGCGCCGATGCAGGCTCGCCGTGGTCTTGCCCGGGGTGGTGCTCTTGGTTTTATTGGTGCGGCCTTGAGTGCCATCTTGGGTTTTGCCTTGACGATTGTGCTGACGCGTCTCCTGGGTAAGGAGGGCGCGGGGGTGGTCATGCAGGCCACGGGTGTTTTCGGCATTGTGTTGGCGCTTGCTAAGTGTGGGCTAGATTCAACCGCTCTGTATTTATTGCCGCGCCTGAGGGCGGATCATCCAGCTCAGATTCGCCCGATGCTGCATTTCATGGCTGCACTCATCGGTGTGATTGGCATTGTTGCTGCGGCAGTGCTGTATCTGATGGTTCCGGTGATCTGGCGGGGGAGTGACCCTGAGTTGCAGCAGAGTATCCGCGCGATCGCTGTTTTTATTCCCGTGGGTTCCGGGGCCTTGGTTGCTGCGGCAATGATGCGGGCTTTAGGGGGGATGAAGGCCTATGTCCTTATCCACAATATTGCTCTGCCTGCCCTGCGCCCACCGGCTGTTGCGCTTGCTGCTGTGGCGGGGGGCTCTCTTGCTGTGGTGACGGTCGCGTGGGCGCTTCCTGTAGTGGTGACCGTGGTGTTCTCCCTTGGGGTGCTGGGTTCGTCGCTGCGGCGGATCGAGAGTGAGGCGGCTGATGCACATAGGGCCGAAACTCACCGTTTGACGAGGTCGGAGGGGTCTTTCTTTCCGCCGAAGGGGCAGCGTCATGCCCTGGTGGGTTTTGCTCTGCCTCGAACGCTCTCGGCGGCGTTGGAGCAGACCCTGGTGTCGGTTGACGTCGTCATTATTGGTGCGTTGGTGGGTTCTGGGGCTGCTGGTGTGTACGGCGGGGCAAGCCGTTTCATCCAGGCGGGCATGATTGTCGATTCTGCTCTGAGGCTCGTGGTGGCTCCTCGTTTTTCGGCTCTCCTGCATGCGGGTAGGCGTGAGGAACTTGTGGATACCTACACAACGGCGACGATGTGGTTAGTCCTTTTTGCGACGCCAATTTACCTGCTCATGGCCGTGTTCGCACCTGTGTTTATGGGGGTGCTTGGTCCTGATTTTGTTGAGGGTGGGATCGTGCTCGTCCTATTGAGTGCGGGGGCAATTACGGCTTTCCTGGCGGGCAACATTCATTCGCTTCTCATCATGAGTGGTCGTAGTGGCTGGGCTGCGTCGAATAAAGCCGTTGTGGTTATTGTAAATATCCTGGGAAATATCTTATTGGTTCCTGTATATGGCATTGTGGCTGCCGCCTGCATCTGGGCAGTCTGCATGGTTCTCGACGCGCTGATGGCGGCAATCGAAGTCAAAATCTTCCTCGGGGTTCCTGTTCCCCTCAGGGCTGCATTGGGGCCGCTGCTGCTCAATCTCCTTGTTGTCGGCCTCCCCTCAGCGCTCATTGCGAGCATCAATGGCCCAACTTTGGGTGCCTTTTGGGCTGCGATATGTGTCTCAATAGTGAGCTTTTTTGTCGCCTGCTTCCTGTTCCGAGAACGTTTGCGTCTATCAGGTCTCATTCTTCTGAAGAATCCACCGAAGTGAAGAATATTGATCACTAAAGTGCGACAATAAAAAACAGAGTCTTTCATTAGTGAGATCGTGTGAACAGGGGGGATCGTAGGTGAAACTTCGGTCTTTTGCGGGGGTTGCAGCCGTTGCTGCTCTAGCCTTCTCGACGCTCGTCATGCTGAGCCCTGCCGGTACTGCCATCGGTACTCGTGACGGTAAAACCGCCGATACCGCCGCAGCCTCATGCTGGGAAATCAAACAGCAGAACCCCGCCGCCGATAGCGGCACTTATTGGATCGTGACCCCCTCAATGCCTGAGCCCATGCAGGTCTTTTGCGACCAGCGCATGGACGGGGGCGGCTGGGCCCTTGTTGGTCGTGGCCGTGAAGGGTGGGACCTCTACCCCCAGGGGAAGGGCAATCAGTCGGCACTGACCAGCCGTGATCGTGGCCCAGGTGCCTTCGATACCGTTCAAATGCCCGGTGAAGTGATCGATGGCCTCATTAACCGGACCCCCGTGAACTCCCTTGACGAAGGCTTCCGCGTCCTGCGCGCTACGAGTCCTCATGGGAGAAGTTTCCAGGCGATCGACATTCGACCTGGCCACATGCTCCGCTGGCAGTGGGCCTTCGGTTCGGCAGAGACCCTCTCCTACCGCTTCGATGGCGGTCAATGGTATTTCGGGGGTAGCTTCCAAAAGCGCTTCGGCCTGGACTCGGGCTACCGCAACCTCGACATGAGCCAGGGATCCAATCGCTCCTACCGGGTGGGATACGCCTTTGGCCCTCAGGTCCACGGCGGCTCCACTTCGCCCTCCAACTACTGGTGGCAGAGCAACTCTCATGTTCTGCCCTACTCAGAGGTCTACGTCCGCCCGCGTATCATCTCTTCCGACTCTGGTTTTACCCGCATCCCTGACGAAGGCACGCCCGCTGTTGTCCGCCCCTTCGTTGCTTCTGACATGGCAACCCCCACACGCTGGGGTGTCGTTGGCAACCTCAACGGAAAGACCCGAGAGGGGAACTCTCCCGTTCAGGCCTTTGTGAAGATTGGCAACACCATGTACGTCGGCGGTAACTTCACCGGCGTTCAAGCCGGTCGCAACGGTGCCTTCCAATCGCGCACTGCCTTGGCTGCCTTCAACGCCACGACGGGCGAGTGGATCTCCGACTTTGGAGCCACTTTCAATGATCAGGTCAAGGCCCTGGTCGCCATGCCTGACGGGAATCTTCTAGTTGGCGGTGACTTCACCACGGTCAATGGTCAACGCCACTCGGGAACCGTCCTCCTCGACAGCCGAACGGGTAACCCCATTTCCACCTGGGACCTGCAGATCGATAACCGCCTACGTCGCGGCGTTGTCTCCGTTCGCTCAATCGTCCGCTCAGGCGACCACATTTACTTTGGTGGCACCTTCACCCACCTCAACGGTAGGGGAGTGAAGAACGTGTATGCGCGTGCTGCCGGACGAGTTGATCTCAACGGTCGGCCCGACCGCTCCTGGAACCCGGAATTCAATGGCGGCGTCATGGACATTGACGCTTCCAGCGCCGAGGGACGTGTTTACGCCGCAGGTTTCTTCTCTCGCTCGGCCAACCGCTATGAAGTCAATAAAGCGGCGGTCGTCTCCGACAAGGCTGGGGCTGAGATTATTCCCTTTGCCTTCAGAGGAAGCTACGGACACAATGACTTCCAACAGGCGGTGGCCCACACCGGCACACTTGTCTTCTTCGGTGGATCCCAGCACAGCATCTATGGCTTCCTCCCCGAAACGATGCAGCGTGTGTCCTCGTCGATCACGAGCCATTCGGGTGGCGACTTCCAAGCCTTCGCTACCGACGGTCAAGTCATCTACGGTGGCTGCCACTGTTTCGGCTGGTCCTACGAGGACGCCGTCACGTGGCCGGGCCTCGGCCCCGGGTGGACCCAGGCGTACAAGGTGCAAGGTGTTGGAGCCTGGAGCGCCACTGACGGTTCCCAGATCCCCTGGGTGCCCTTCCGTCTAGCCAGCAAGAATGCTGGTGCGTGGAGCCTGTACGTTGCCGACGACGGAGCCTTGTGGGTCGGTGGAGACTTCACCGGTTCCCACACCTCGATGGACCGTCACCAGTGGAATGGGGGCTTCGTCCGCTACCCCGCAGGTGACACCACTCCTCCGAATACCCCGCAACCACTGTGGGCGAGCTCCTACGACAAAGACACTGTCACCCTCCAGTGGGGGCGCTCGCAAGGTGCGGCCCGCTACCAGATCCTCCGCGATGACCGTCCCATCGCGTCTACGACGAACACCACCCTGGTGATCCCTCGTGGCGGCGATGACCGCTACTTCGTCCGCGCTGTTGATGAGGCCGGTAATATCAGTGCCTCAAGCGCGGTGTACACGGCTCCACAGGTCAATGAGGAGACCCCGGAGCTGCCCAAGCCGGAGATCCTCATTGAGGAAGCGAGCGAGTGGAAGTACTACAACCTTCCCCAAGCCCCTGACGCTCAGTGGCGTGAGGTTGACTTCGATGACTCCACTTGGGGTCGAGGCAAGGCTCCGCTGGGCTATGGCTCACCTGGACTGGGAACAACACTCAACTCCGGTCAGGGTGCTCAACGTCCCATCACCACCTACTTCCGACACGAGTTCACCGTGGATGACCCCACGACCATTTCGGCACTGGTGTTGACCTACGTTGCTGATGATGGAGCAGCGGTCTATCTCAACGGTAAGGAAGTATCGCGCGAGCGACTCTCTGAGGGGCGTATCGACCACAATACGCGCGCCAACCGATCAATCGGCGCTACTGCGGCACTCAATGATCCGACTGAGGTTCGTTTGACACCTGAGGAGATTCGCGAAGGAAAGAATGTCCTCAGCGTTGAGACCCACCTCAACTACCGTTCGAGCCGCACCCTGACCTTCCAAGCTCGCCTTATGAGTGAGCCGCTGACACCGCGCGCTGCCATGTTGACCCCTGCGGAAGACATGGAAGAGCTAGAGGGTGACGACGCTGCGGCTGAGGAATTGGTTGTTGCGGACTGCGATGGCCAGAATATTCGCCTCATTGAACCTCAATCGACGTGGCGCTACCTTTTCTCTCCCGCAGCCCCTGTAGAGGGGTGGGAAACCGACGCTGATCTGTCCCCGTGGCAGACCGCTAAGGCGCCTCTGGGGTGGGGATCGAAGGCCATTGCCACTGAGCTTGACCCGGCGGCACACCCCGTGCCCGTTCACTTGCTCGCAGTGCGCGACATTACCTTGGGGGAGATCACTGACAACACCCGCCTGGTGCTGAATGTTCAGGCTGATGATGCGGTTGTCGTGCGAGTGAATGGCGTTGAGGTCGCGCGTCAGGGGCTGCCTGAAGGAGACCTCACCCTGATGACCCCAGCGATTACCGGAAGGTCCTCTGCAGACGCCCAAGGCAAACCCCTTGTCGTCGAAGTCCCATCGGCGCTTCCGGGAGTGGACGCGCCGGTTTTGCGTCAAGGGATGAATCGCATCGCAGTTGAGATTCACCGTGCTATCCCCGATGATGGAGACATGTTGTTTGAAACCATCGCTGAGGTTCGCCAATGACTTTCCCCCCTCCTCATGAGGGACCACCTCCCCGGCATTTGGATGAGGAAGAGCAGATGCACCGGCATTTTGCTCAAGAAATCGTCAGTGCCGGCGGGGGTACCACATCGTGGTTGAATCATTGGTCGCTGATGCACGCCAACTGGGCGGCGTTGAGCGCTATGGACCGGGTTGGTTTCGACGGAACATTCCTCCAACTTGCCCTCTATCGAGCGGGCCACCACGTGCACCGCACGTCGGCTGATCTTGTGCTCCCACATGTGTTGCATGATCTCTTGCCAGAAGGATCGCGGATTGTCGTCGTCGGCGCTGCCCCCGGCGTGGCTCAACAGGCCAGCAAGCGGATGGGGCCTCACGACATTCGCTCATTCGACGGCTATGGTCAGCTGCGTGAGATTCGCGCTCATCCGCAGGAGATCATTGATTTTGCGCCCCGTCTGATCCTCGTGGGATTGGGGGCAGGGCTCCAGGAAGAGGTTGCTGCTGAACTCCACGCAGCCTGCCCGCAGGCAATGGTCTGTACGGTCGGTGGTTGGATCGATCAGCTCGCTCGTTCGGAGCACTACTTCCCTCGATGGGTGCACAAACTGCGCCTCGGATGGGCGTGGAGGATTCTTCACGAACCGAGACGAGTCCTCCGGCGTTACACCATTGACGCATTGAGATTCTCGCGTAAATCCCGCTCCTTGATCGCCAAGGTCGAAGCTCTGGGCCCCTGGGACGAGTATGCGGTCTACCCGAAGAAACCCTCCGACACGAACGCTCAGTAGCGCGAACTCTCAGTAGCGCGAGCGCGATGCTCGCTTGGCTGAGAGCTTCCTAGTAGGCGCCATCCCGATCGAAGACGACTTTGACGGTCTTTGCGAGGATCCATAGATCCATGCGGAGGGAACGGTGCTCAATGTAGTGAAGGTCAAGGCGAACTGATTCCCTCCAGGAAAGGTCGGAACGCCCCGAAACCTGCCACAGCCCCGTAATGCCAGGACGGACGGTAAACTTTCGCATCACCTTGGGGGAGTAGCGTTCAACCTCGCTAAAGAGGGGAGGGCGAGGACCAACCAGGCTCATATGCCCCATCCATACGTTGAAGAGCTGAGGCAGTTCGTCCAGGCTTGTGCGCCGCAGGAAGCGCCCCACGCGGGTGATTCGCGGGTCCTCTTCGAGTTTAAAGAGGACTCCGGTATCAGGGTCATCACTGTCGCCACCCTCCACTGCGCCCTCGGGGATGGAGATTTGCTTTTGGAGCTGGGGGAGCAGGGCTTCTGCGTTGGTCACCATCGTGCGGAACTTCATCATCTTGAAGGGGCGTCCGTACTTGCCGACGCGGGTTTGCAAGAAGAATGCCGGGCCGCGGTCGGAGACTCGGATCCACACGATGAGGATGAACCACAGAGGAAGGAGGAGGACGATCAGCACCGAGGAGGCGACGATATCAAAGGCGCGGCGCAATACTGATTCCAGAGGGGAGTCGGTATTGGCGTTCGTCTCTAGAAGCATGAGTCCAGGAGCTGAGCGCGTGATCATGGTCTGAGAGGAGAGGGAGGAGGGCTCAGCGAGGATATTGAGATGGCGTCCGGTTTGTTCAAGAAGCCAGCGAAGATTTTGCAGGTCAGCGAGATTGGTCAGCGAGGTTGAGGAGACTGTTAAGGATTCTGCCTCGCAGTCATCCATGGCCTGGGTGATCTCGTCGAAGCTGGCGGTGAGGTTGGTCAGTGGGCGCGGGAGCCAGTCATCCCAGGACATGGTGCCGACAATATCGAGGCCAAGGTGCTGGGCGTATCGGGCGATGTGCTGACGAAGCAGGGCGGATTCTGACTTGGGCGCAAGGAGGAGGGTGCGTTCAAAGCAGCGGGGAGAGTATTGCATGGCCCCTGCCCACACTTCGCGCTCGATGAGGAGAGCGGGGATGATGAGCCCGGCGCCAAGGGGTGGGAAGATCGGAACGATTTCGGGTAGAAGCCAGTGGGCGAGAGAGAACAGGCCAACGGCAGTGAGGCCGGTGGTGGCGACCTTCGTGGGCGCTGTCGACAGTGCTACTGGTCGCGGCCGGGCGTACATGCCGCCAAGAGCGAGGGCGGTCAGCCAGAGGGCTGTACCCAGCAGGATCGTCAGGAAGGCATCGGAGCCGAGGGCTTGGGCGAGGAGTTCGAAGGGGTAGGTGAAGGGGTTGCTGTGCTGAATCGGGGTGAAGGCCGGCTCAGCGGGAAGGGTGGTGTAGACCAGGCAGAGGGTAATGATGATCCCGTCGAGGGCGACGACGAGAGTGCGGCGAAGCCGCGGGCGCTTGAACAGGCGAGCTATACGCAGGGCCTGCGGTGAGCGCTCGATGGGGGCTTCACTCAATGCCACGGATCTCCTTCAAGAACTGCTTAAAGAGACTTTATTTCGAGGAATATTCCTTCGCTGTTTAGTTTAGACGCCGAAAAGAGGATTAGGGGCCGATTTGAAAATCGACCGTTAGGTAGAAAAATGCTTCCGTCTGCGAGTATGGAAAAACGTACTATCTCAGAAGTGAATACTTTCATGCTAAAGGACCGGTGACTGCGCTACCCTTAGAAGGTCGTGACTGGCGAATAGGTGGGTGACCACCGGGGAGCGAAGGAATGGGTTTGTGGCCGCCCGCCTGGGCCACGAACCCGACCGGGAAACCGGCAGATAATGACATCAGGAGCCACACATGAGCGATGCCCTCAACGACATGACCCTCGCGGAACTCGATCCCGAAATTCAAGCCGTCCTCGACGCTGAGCTCGGCCGCCAGCGGGACACCCTCGAGATGATTGCCTCGGAGAACTTTGTCCCGCGCGCCGTCCTCGAAGCTCAAGGGTCAGTGCTCACGAATAAGTACGCCGAAGGCTACCCTGGCCGCCGCTACTACGGTGGTTGCGAGCACGTCGACGTCGCCGAAAGCCTCGCCATTGAGCGCGCCAAGCAGGTCTTCGGCGCCGACTATGTCAACGTCCAGCCCCACGCCGGCGCCCAAGCCAATGCTGCCGCCCTCATGGCAATGGCCAATATCGGTGACACCATCCTTGGCCTCTCCCTGGCCCATGGCGGCCACCTCACCCACGGCATGCGCATCAACTTCTCGGGCAAGAACTACAACGCCGTCGCCTACGAGGTGGACCGCGAAACCATGCGCATCGAACCTGAAGCCGTCCGTGAAGCAGCCCTGCGTGAACGTCCGAAGGTCATTATCGCGGGCTGGTCGGCCTACCCTCGCCACCTCGACTTCGCTGCTTTCCGTGAAATCGCTGACGAGGTCGGCGCCGCACTCTGGGTGGATATGGCCCACTTCGCTGGTCTCGTCGCCGCAGGCCTGCACCCCAACCCTCTGCCCTACGCCGATGTTGTCACCACCACCGTCCACAAAACCCTCGGCGGTCCCCGATCGGGCATGATCCTCTCGGCTCGCGGCGAGCAGTGGGGCAAGAAGCTCAACTCTGCCGTCTTCCCCGGCCAGCAGGGTGGCCCCCTCATGCACGCCATTGCTGCCAAGGCCATCGCCATGAAGGTCGCCCAGACCGAGGAATTCAAGAACCGTCAGCGTCGCACCCTTGAGGGAGCCCAGCTCCTCGCCGAGCGCCTCGGCGCCGAAGATGCCCAAAATGCCGGAATTAAGCTTGTTACCGGGGGTACGGACGTCCACCTCGTCCTCGTTGACCTGGTGAACTCCGAACTCAACGGCCAACAGGCAGAAGACCTCCTCCACGAGGTCGGTATCACCGTCAACCGCAACGCTGTTCCCTTCGACCCCCGCCCGCCGGCAGTGACCTCGGGCCTGCGCATCGGCACTCCGGCCTTGGCCTCGCGAGGCTTCGATGCGGCCGATTTTGCTGAGGTCGCCGACATTATCGGCACCGCACTGGTTCAGGGCGCTTCGGGCAATAACGTTGACATTGACGGCCTGCGCGCTCGCGTCAAGGCCCTCACCGACGCTCACCCCCTATACGCGGGTCTGCAATGAGGGCTCCCTGGAACGGCTCAGCGCGCGTCCTCGATGGGACGGCAACCGCCGCTGCCATTAAGGAAGAATTGCGCGAACGTACCGCATCCTTGCGCGCTCAGGGGATTGTCCCAGGCCTGGGCACAGTCCTTGTCGGGGAAGATCCCGGTTCGGTTGCCTATGTGGCGGGCAAGCACCGCGACTGCGCCGAGGTGGGCATCGAATCCATCCGGGTCGACCTGCCCGCAGATGCCACGCAGGCCGATATTGAGGCTGCCATTGATCGTCTCAATGCTGACCCCGCGTGCACCGGTTACATCGTTCAGCTGCCCCTCCCTGCGGGCATCGATAGTAATGCCGTCCTTGAGCGCATTGATCCAGCCAAGGATGCTGACGGCCTGCACCCCATGAACCTGGGGCGTCTGGTCCTGCGAGGCTCTGGGCCGATCGACACTCCCTTGCCCTGTACCCCACGTGCAGTCATTGAGCTGATGGAGCGTCATGGCATTGACCTCAATGGCAAGGAAGTGTGCGTGGTTGGCCGCGGCGTCACCGTCGGTCGTTCAATTGGCTTGCTGCTGACCCGTCGGGGCGTTAATGCCACTGTCACCCTGTGCCACACCGGCACGCGAGATCTGGCCGCGAAGGTGCGTCAAGCTGATGTCATTATCGCTGCGGCTGGTAGTGCGGGCCTGATCACTCCCGATATGTGTGCGCCAGGTGCGATCGTTCTCGATGTGGGCGTCAGTCGCGTCGTGACCGAGGATGGGAAGGTGCGCCTGCAGGGTGATGTTGCTGATGGTGTTGACGAGGTTGCCTCGTGGCTTTCGCCAAATCCTGGCGGTGTCGGGCCAATGACACGAGCGTTGCTAATGACGAACGTCGTTGAGGTAGCTGAGAGAAGCCTTGAAAAGTAGCGAAGACTGCCATTGCTTGTTGTGAAGTCGGCAACCATTCAGACAAAATAGAATACTTAGTGATCGCTTGTAGTACTCCGTCTCACTTCTCTAGGGATCTCTTGCGAACCCACTATCATCGGCGCGTTCTCGCCACTTTGATGGAACTCCCACCCAAAACAGCTGCGCTTCACATATTGGGAGGGTGTATAAACAGTTGGGAAATTGCTGCGCCATTTGTCTTTCGTAGTCTCCTAAAACCGCCTAAGCTGGCTCTCGGGTATGCACATATTAAAAATGCTTTGGAGGCAGTGAGTTGATCGTCAAAGTTCGAGGAAGGAGGCTGGTGCCATGAGGAAAAAACGCCTCATCCAGAAAATGACAAGCTTAACGACAATGGTCGGCGTTACCAGTATCGTTTTTGCTGCCCTCCTTAATCCCGGACAGCACACAGCCGAGGTGAACCTCCACGATGGTGGTGTATGGGTGACCAACAGCAGTCTCAACCTCGTCGGACACCTGAACTACCGCGCCCGCACACTCGACTCGGCTATGCGCACCAGTAGCAGCGAGTTTGATGTCGTCCAAAACGGTGAAAGCGTTCATCTGCTTGACACCGAAAACGACACATTCGCCCCTATCGACGTGGCGACATCCTCCATTGTCAATCCAGTGTCTTTCCCTGACCTTAGCGTCAATGCCGGAGGGCGCACCATCGCTCTCAGTGATAGGGGTTCAGGACGTGTTTGGACCCAGTCACTCACGTCCGCTAGCGAGTTCTCACCCGATGCTGTCGCTCCCGTTATCGATAATGTTCCCAGTGCCGTCACTCTCGTGGGTACTGACGGCACTGTCCATGCAACCTCTCCTCAATCGAAGATTCTCGTCTCCGTACCAGCAGGACGTGACGCGAGCAGCGCCGTAGTACGTGAACTTCCTCAGCTTGGGGAGAACGCAAACCTCGTGCTCACGGCAGTTGGCTCCAAGCCAGTTGTTTTCGATCGAGCACACTCCACCCTTTATCTCCCTAACGGTGATCGGCGTGTTCTTGAGCCGTCCACTTACGCGCTTCAAGAACCCGGACCAGAATCCGACAGCGTGATTCTCGCTGACATGACTCGGCTTCTGAGCGTCCCCCTCGCAGGTGGAGAGATCGCATTCTCTCAAAAACACGAATCTTCCGGTAATCCTGTCAGGCCCGTTGTTCACCGAGGCTGCGCCTATGGTGCCTGGACCGGCTCTGGGAACTTCAGCCGCGACTGCCTCAAAGATGGAGCTGACTCACATGGTCTCGTTGATTCCCTCAGCAACGTCCATGAAGCACGCTTCCGCACGAACCGTGATGTCATCGTCCTGAACGATATCAAGTCCGGTTCACTGTGGCTTCCTGATCACAACATGATCCTTATCCAAGATTGGGACCAGGTACACTCCCAAGTTGAGGAAAAGGAAGAGTCAGAGGAAGACTCCGTCGACACTACGAAGGAGACCATCCTTCCTGAACGCACCGAAGAGAACAGTATTCCCATCGCTGAGGATGATGAGTTTGGTGTTCGCCCAGGACGTACCAACATCTTGCCGGTAATCCTCAATGATTCCGATCCTGATGGAGATTTCCTCACTGCGGTACCTGTCACGCAGCCTGAAGGGGCAGACGTTTCCGTCGCCAGATATGGGGCAGCGCTTCAGGTGAAACTTAAGGACGGCGTCACTGGAAGCCTTAGTTTTGACTACGAAGTTAATGACGGACGTGGTGGAATCGCCCGTGCTACCGTCAAACTTCTCGTTCGTGAGAATGGTGAGAACCATGCCCCCGTCCAGATGGTCATTCCTTCTGTTGACCTTGGCACTGCGAGTACGGCCACCTTCAACGCGCTGGCGAATTGGTACGACCCAGATGGGGACCCCTTCTACCTTGAATCCACAAAGGCTCCTCAAGGCATTAGTGTTCGACAACGTGAAACCGGGACTATCGATATGACTGAGGCAGGTCACGGCCCTGGGAAAGCCGTCGTTGAACTTTCTGTCTCCGATGGGCGTGCTACTGGTAAAGGTGAGATTGCTGCCAATATCAGTGGCGAAAGTAATGTTCCTCCTGTCGCAAACGTTGACCACCTGGTTGTTCGTCAGGGCGAGACTGCGGTTGCTCGAGTGCTCGACAATGACACGGACGCCAATGGCAACCCCCTGCGCATCGTCCAAGTCTCATCTCCGCCACTCGGCATCAGCCTCGACTGGGACGGTAGCGAAGGCACTCTCACAATCGGTGGAGATCGCGTTGGCTCCTACTATCTCACCTATATCGTGAGTGATGGCCCATCAACAGCCTCAGGAATTGTGCGTGTTGATGTCGTTGACGTGGCCGATGATCTGCATATTTCCGCTGAGGATGATTTCGGAGTCCTTCCCGTCGGCGGCTATGTACTTGTCGATCTCCTTGCTAATGACTCAGATCCTTCGGGCGGTATCCTCGCAGTTCAAAAAGTTGATCTTCCAGAGACATCACCGCTGTCTGTCGCCCTGCTCAATCACCAAGTCGTGCGAATCTCGGCCTCGCACAGTCTTGATAGTCCCCAGACCTTCGATTATACGGTGTCTAATGGAAGTTTCTCTGCGATCGCAACGGTCACCGTCATCCCACGCCCTGCAGACAACGCTCCCGAAAGACCTCAGGCTGCACCCGACAACCTTGTCGTCAGAGTCGGCGACGTTGGGAGCGTTGCTGTCCTCGACAATGATAGATCCCCTGCCGGGCTCAAACTGAGCGTTGCGCCTGTCCTCGAACACAGTGTGCCACTCGAGATGGCTACCGTCTTTCTTTCCGATAATGTTGTGCGAGTGCGTGGCGGCAACACTCCGGGGGCAGCCGACATTCACTACACCGTGGTTGATAGTTTTGGTCAGTTCCACACCTCGGTTGTTCACCTTATCGTTCGAGACACTGACGAGGGAGATAACACTGCGCCCAAGCCTCGGGACATCATCGTGCGCGCCCTTGCCGGTTCAACGACGAGCATCAAGATTCCCCTTGACGGAATCGACCAGGAAGGTGATTCAGTTACAGTTGAAGGTCTTGCAAGTTCGCCCCGGCTGGGTACAGCGCGCCTTGAGGGCACGACCATTCACTACGACGCTAGCCCCGAGGCTATTGGGACCGACACCTTTAGCTACAGCGTGCGTGACCGACTTGGCTTGGCGGCAGTAGGACGTATACGTGTGGGTATCGTTCAACGCTCTCCCCTGAACCAAAACCCTGTTGCTCTGCCGGACCTTGTTCGAGTACGGCCGGGAGCGAAGGTTGCTGTTGACGTTTTAGGAAATGACACAGACCCCGACGGTGATACAGTTCGCCTTGTTGACGGCTCCTTGAGTAGCCCTACAGCAAACCTCATTAGCCCAACCATTCACTCTGGCAGAATTGTCCTTAAAGCTCCGCAGCAAGAATCTCGCCATACGGTGCTCTACGGAGTTTCCGATGGTGCGGGCGGGAAGGCAGAAGGGGTACTCACTCTCTTGGTTACCCCCGATGCTCCGCTGCTTGCGCCTATCGCGCGAGACGATGCTGTCACCATTGAACAGGTACAGACAACTGAAGACAGCACCGTCACCATCTCAGTCCTCATGAATGATGAGGATCCCGATGGACTTACCGACGATCTTGAGCTGACTAGTAATGACAAGAATCTTCGAGTTAACACTGATAAAACCGTCACGGTGACTGTCACCGAAAAGGAACAGGTTCTCATCTACAGCATCACCGACCCCGATAAGATGACGGCCTCGGCGATTGTCCGTGTACCTGGACGCACCTATGAACGTCCCACCCTTGATACCCGTCCCCGGACGCTGGAAGTCAACGCCGGAGAGAGCATTGATATCTCCATCAATAACTATGTGGTAACCCGAGAAGGACGAAGCGTACGTCTGACCTCTGAAGACAAAGTCCGTGCAGGTATCGGTGCCAACGGTGCGCGTCTCGTGAAGTCACCAACCACCTTGACTTTCACTTCGGTACCTGACTTTGCTGGAATGACCTCCATCTCTTTTGAAGTCACAGACGGCACTGATATCAACGATTCTGAGGGGGCGACCGCATTCATCACCCTGCCAATTCGCGTCCTTGGAAAACAAAACCGGCCGCCGACAATTCGCCCCCGTCTTTTGCATGTCGGAGCAGGTGAAGACCCCATAACGCTTGACCTCGCACCAACAGTTTCAGATCCAGACGGCGAGAGTCCCACTACTTTCACCTACGCCCTGGCGGATGTTCCAGTAGGAATCAATGCTCAGCTTTCAGGTAGCACCTTGACCCTGAGCGCCGGTATCGAACAGCGAAAAGGCCCTATCGGAACCTTGACCGTCACTGTCACTGACGGTCAGGGAGCATCGGCAAGTGGGCAGTTCCCCATCACAGTGTTGGCAACGAGCCTGCCTCCGATTAAAATCTCGCCCGCACATATTGTCCTCGAAGGCGATGCAAGTGAGGAGATCGACATTGTCGATTACGCCGTCAATCCCATGCCAGAGAAAGGTCCTCTTACCCTCATTGGACAACCGCAGGCGAGCGAAGGCGGCATTGCCACGGCGAGCGGCACGCGTATTACCATCCAAGCTGCTCCTAAGTATGCCGGAAAGTTTGTTGTCACCTACCGCGTTGGCGACGCTACTAAGGATCCCTCTCGCGAGGTAACGGGCACGATCTCTGTTTCAGTTCTAAGCGTTCCTGAGGCCCCAAGGAACCTCCAGGCCGAAGCAGTTTCATCAAACGCTGTGCGCCTCACCTGGGAGACAGGAGACACACGAGGCCTACCGATTACTCGCTTTGTTGTCACCGATCATCACCAGGGTGACACCATTGATTGTGGAGTTGTGACTACCTGCGTTCTTCAGAATCGACGCCCAGGACAAGAACATGTCTTCTCTGTTGTTGCGCACAATAAGGTCGGTCCTTCCGATCCTTCCGCTCATGTCAGCATCAAACTTGATGTTGTTCCTGAGGCTCTCGCCCAGCCGTCCGTGAAAGCAGGAGATCGCGAAGTGTCGGTGACATGGTCTCCGCCACGCAATGAAGGATCTCCCATTCAGTCCTACGAAGTAACTTTGTCTCCTCATGGAAGCCAGACTATTCAAGTCAGCCCCGGACACGGCCCTCAAACAGCGGTGTTCAACGGATTGACGAACGGCATTGAGTATGTTGCTACAGTGACCGCCACCAACGCGCAGGGAACCTCTGTCGCCTCGCCTGCCAGCGTAAAGGTGAGGCCCTACGGGCGTCCCAGTCCTGTCGAGGGATTGGAGGCTACTTACGCCAACCTCGGTGCGGCAGCGCCGAGTGACAAGCCGATAGTTTCCGTGAGCTGGCGCCCCTCGTCCAACAATGGTCGCGCTGTCGAGTACTACACCGTGCGATCTGGCGATATTGTCAAGACTGTGGACGCCCCTACAACGTCAACCACCATCGAATTGCCGAGCTTCCCAACACAGCAAGTCACCTTCACGGTGACAGCGACGAATAATCGATCCAAGCCTAACGAATCGACATCAACGGCTGCATCAGTCTCGATCTGGGTGTATGGACGTCCTGCTCCGCCCAAGATTTTGTCCTTCACCCCAACGGGAAGAAGCAATGAATTGCGGCTGAGCTGGCAGCGAAGCCTCGGCGCTGCCGGTTGGAACCCGGATGAGCTTAGTTACGAATGGAGCAATGGTAGCCAGTGGTTCCCTCTCAGAGAGGATGTTCTCCGCGAGCCTGCATGGACGAATGGAACACCTCAGAGGGTGTCGCTACGCGCTGTCGGCCTTAGGAATGGGCAATCAGTGGCGTCTGAACCGGTAACTTCCAATGCCGCCATACCTTACGGCCCCCCTCAAGCGCCTGAGATCACCTGTCGAGGCGGTGACAAGCACGTTTACTGTAGGTGGCATGGAGGATCGGAGAACGGACGTTCAGGAACCCACCGTTTGCGTGGTCACGTCAACCGCGAAGTTGCCGCACAAGGTGAGCAAAACTTCCCTGTTGAACCCTCAACACCCGTGCGCGTCTGCATTGAGTTCACACAGAACGACTCGGTAAACCATGCCGTCCAAAACTGTGCGTCGGCAACTTCGGACGCCCACCCCACCCCCCGCCAGACCCAGAACCAGAACCAGAACCGCCCGGTCCCACGCCGAATCCTCCGGGTGGCGGTGATCCTCCGGGTGGCGGTGATCCTCCGGGTGGCGGTAATCCTCCGGGTGGCGGTAATCCACCTGATAATGGGTACTTAACATTCAGCCTGAACATGCGCTGGCCATATGGGCAGGTTACCTACACCGGAGATAATCTCCCGCAAGGTCGGTACAAGATTTATTGCTGGAATGCTGCTTCCGAGGATCAGATCAACTGGGGTGACTCGTTCCATAATCCTGGTAATTTCCTCGGGCTAGCTCCCGATCCTCGCTTTCCCAGCGAGCCGATGACGATTGAATTTGTTGGGCGTGGAGGCTTCAACTTCTACTGCTCAGGTAACCAGTATCAATCTCAGAGGCCCAACGAGAATTTCTCCATCCAGCTCTACTCTATTGACGGCCAACCGAATATCTGGATCCACTAACGCGCGGCAATTGTCCTCCAAGAAAGAGAAAGTAAGGTCTTCTATGACAACGACAGTGGAAAAGGCACAGTGGTTTGCTGACTCCTTCACCCGCATCACGAAGAACGTCTCGCAGGCTGTTCTGGGTAAAGAAGAGGTTGTTCGCCTTGCCTTGACCTGCATGTTTGCTGAGGGGCACCTGCTGCTTGAGGATGCTCCCGGAACGGGGAAGACCGCCTTGGCTCGTGCGATCGCCGCCACCGTGCAGGGCACGCACTCGCGCATCCAGTTCACCCCCGACCTGCTACCCTCAGACATCACCGGCGTGACCATTTACGAGCAGAAGACGGGGAATTGGGAGTTCCACAAGGGTCCGATCTTTGCCTCCATTGTGCTTGCGGATGAAATTAATCGCGCCTCGCCTAAGACCCAGTCCGCACTGCTGGAAGTCATGGAAGAATCCCGCGTGACCGTTGACGGCGTCCGCCACGAAACGGGCCGCCCCTTTATGGTCATCGCCACCCAAAACCCAGTCGAGCAGGCTGGCACCTACAAGCTGCCCGAAGCACAGCTGGATCGCTTCCTTATGAAGACTGAGTTGGGTTACCCAGACCATGATGCCGGGGTGTCCATCATCCTCGGTTCTGCTGCCCCGGACCGCTCTTCTCGCCTCAAGGCCGTCGTCTCCACGCAGGCTGTCGCCGAAATGGCCGACCTGGCTGCGGGCAACCATGTTGATCCGGCTATTGCCAGCTACGTTCAGAGCCTGTGCGAGGTCACCCGTATGGATCCCACCGTCCGTATTGGTGTGTCCACTCGTGGTGCAATTGGCATGATGCGCGCAGCCCGCGTGTGGGCCATGGCCCAGGGCCGCAACTATGTCACTCCCGACGACATCCAGAGCCTGGCCCAGCGCGTGTGGGCACACCGTCTCGTCCTCGACCCCGACGCAGAATTTGGCGGTGCCACCCGCGAGGCCGTGATCAGTGCTGCCCTTAAGGCAGTTGACTCGCCGACCGCAAGGGGGTAGTGGTGCCGCGTTCGACTCTTGCCCACCACCGTCGTGACGATCTTTCCCTGCGCGCCCGCACGCGTTTGCGTGCCCAGGCGCAAAAGGAGAGCCTGTCGCGAGCGTGGTCTGCTGCCGGAATGGCCTTCGAACGCATCCCTATTGTTGGTCGACTCAGACCCATTGGCCTGGCTATCACCCGCCTGGGATGGGCAGTGTGCTGGTCCGCTGTGCTCAGCCTCGGCATTGGCGTGTACTTCTCGTGGATTGAAGCCATTGCCACGGGCACTGTCTCACTCACCATCTTTCTGCTGGGGGTGCTTTCCTCTATGGGACGTGGCGGCCAACAGGTTGAGGTCGCCCTTGAAAGGTGCCGCGTTGTAGCTGGGGAGCACGCTTTGGGCGAAGTGACCGTCCTCAACCCCACCAGCCGGGCATTTAGTAGCACGCGCATTGACCTCCGTGTGGGGGAGACACTGGCTACTTTTACCGCCCCCCGTCTGGCAGCAGGGGAGGAACACCGCGAAGCCTTCGCGATCTCCACTTATAGACGCGGCGTCGTCACCGTCGGCCCTGCCCGATGTGTGCGAGGAGACGCTCTTGGTCTACTCCTCCACGCGAAGGCCTCGTCGGAGGTACTTGAACTGTTCGTCCACCCACGCACGGTGCGTATCTCATCGTCAGCCGTGGGCTTCATCCGCGACGTCGAAGGAGCCACCACTCAGGATCTGTCCTCAACAGATGTCTCCTTCCATGCCCTGCGCGACTACATGCCCGGCGACGACCGACGCAATATTCACTGGAAAACGACGGCGCGCACGAACTCGTTAATGGTTCGCCAATTCGAAGAAACCCGCCGCGCTCACCTGCTGATCGTGTTCGACCTTGATGAGGAGGCGTGGGAAGACGATCACGAGTTCGAATTAGGCGTCTCCGCAGTGGCCTCCCTCGTGCGTGTGTCCATGGGTGATTCCAAAGAGACGTCCATTGTCACTCAGAGCGGCCAACTAAAGTGTCCTACTGCCGTCCATGCCCTTGACGTGCTTGCTGGTATTGAACGCCTCAGCGTCGCTGAACGCCTTGTGAGCTTCACCCATCGGGCAGTCACGGAAGTTCCTCAAGCGTCTGTGGTCATTGTTGTTACTGGCTCACGAACATCGATCTCTGACCTCCACTCGGCCCTAGTGAAACTGCCCGTCTCATTGTTGATTGCCGCTTTGCGAATAATGCCCAACACGGAGCTGGAATCACGAACCATTGCTGGCGTCCCCGTTCTAGGTCTCCCCGATCTTGATGCTCTCGAAACTGCAATGAGGAAGGTGGCAGGATGAACACGATCCCTACCTTCTATCTGACTACCTCAGGGGCCGATAAGAAACAGCAGCGCCGCTACCTGCTCACCGACCTCATATTGGCCCTGGTACTCCTCCTGACCGCCGGGGTGGCCCACGGTGATGTCTTTGGTGACGCTTCGGGATACATTGCGGCAACAGGTGGCGTTGCTGTTGGACTGCTGTGCGCGCTCATTGCCGCGAAGGCGCGCTTTGGCCCGGCAATGAGCGCATTGATGCTCACCGCCGGATATCTCGCCGCTGGGGCCTACCTCGCGCTGCCGGAGACTCTTTCCCGAGGCTTTTTGCCCACCTTGGAATCGGTCCGTGCACTGCTCATTGGTGCGGTGACAGCGTGGAAGGACCTGCTCACCATCCAACCTCCAGCGGAGTCCTTCTCGGGGATGACAGTAGTCCCTTATCTTTCCGGCCTCGTCGCAGCCTTCGTCAGCGGTACCATCGTGATGCGTTCACAGAGGCGCACATGGGCAATCCTTCCGGCCATAGTCTTCGCTGTGATCGGGATCCTGTGGGGGTCTCAGCGTGCAGACTACGCGTTGGCTGTGGGTACTGTGGGTAGCATTATCGCCTGGGTGTGGGCTGCGGAAATCAGTAACCGCCGCCGCCACGCGGACGAGCAAAGCTCGGTTACCTTCGTAAATAGCGCCAAGCAATCCGCTCACCTCCAGCGAACCCGTGGTGCTGTGGTCGTGATCCTCGCCGCGGTGACGACTGCAGTGCTGGTGCCCATGCTGCCAGCGGCGCATCGAACAGTGCTGCGCGATTACGTTGATCCCCCTTTGGACCTGCATGAATACCATTCGCCGCTGGTGTTCTTTCGTGCGTGGAATACGCAGGAGGCCGACACTACTCTCTTCACCGTTGAAGGCCTGGGCAAGGATGAGCGCATCCATCTTGCGACCTTAGACCATTACGACGGCACTGTCTTTAAGATCAACGGTGAAGAAGGGGCGAAGAGTTTCCGACATGTGGGTCGTGACTTCACTGATTATGCCCTGCCTGAGGGAAGCGAAACGCGCACTCTGACGATCTCTTTGGCGAATTATGACGGGAACTGGTTGCCCACCGGCGGTCAGGTGCGTTCCTTGGAATACACGGCGGGTGATCTCGATGCACTCGCCTCGGCATTGTTCTACTCCGAGGAGCTCACGACCACGTTGAGTGTGCGTCAATTAGGTGAGGGCGTCACTTACCGAGCGCAGAGCGTTGTTGCCAAGCCGTGGGCTGACGCTAAGCTCCAGGACAAACCCTTTGAGAAGATCACGCTGCCTGAAGACAGCTATGTGCCTGAGAGTATTCACGATACGGCGCAGTTGTTCACCGAGGGGAAGAACGCGGGTATCGAGCAGGTACGCGCCCTTCAACAGCGCCTGCATGACGAGGGATTCTACTCTGATGGTCTTTCGGGGAGTTCTGTCCCCGGGCACCGTTCCGATCGTTTGGCGGCTTTCCTTGAGGCGCCGCAGATGGTGGGCGATGACGATCAATACGCTCCCGCGATGGCGCTCATGCTGCGTTCGTTGGGTATTCCTTCTCGGGTGGTCATGGGCTTTTACCCGGAGACCTACACTGATGGGCCGATTCCGATTACCGGCAAGGATGTCCACGTGTGGGTGGAGGTTCCTTTCCGAGGTGCGGGGTGGGTGCCTTTCGATCCGACTCCGCCCAAGGACCAGCAGCCTCAAACCGAGGTGCCAAAGCCGAAGCCGAACCCGCGTCCTTTGGTGATTCAGCCTCCCGAGCCTCCTGAGGAGCCTGCGGAGGTTCCTCCGGAGGCCGTTGAAGATCCCAAGGATGACGATGAGCCGAAGGACGATGGGTGGGGAGAGCTCCTGCTTCTCATTGTCAAGATCGGGGCCGGGGTTTCGGTTCTGATTCTGCCCTTCGTCGTGATTGTCCTAATCAAGGGCATGATTCGTTTGCTGCGTCGCCGTCGCAAGCGTGAGGATCTGCGCGCTGCTGCCGCCTGGGATGAAGTGGTGGACCGTGCGACTGACCTGGGTATTGAGGTGATGATGGGAGTTTCGCGCCCGCGTCAGGCTCAGTGGATTGATCGTCAGCTCAGTGACGAGGCCGACGCCACGGTGTCTGAGGGAAGCGAGTTGAGTTTCCTCGCCTATGACGATGAGCGTTCGGAGTTGGTGACCCTTGCGGAGGAGCTGGACCGGGCGGTCTTTAGCGCTCCGCGGGTGAGCAGCAGCCAAAGTGACGACATGTGGTCAAGAAGTGTTACTGTTGTCAAAACTTTGCGTAAGCGCGCCTCGTGGCGCCAGCGTTTGGGAGGGACTTTCTCGACGCGGGCTCTACGAATGCGGGCACGACGACGTCGAATTCACAAACGGCGGGACAAAAAACTGATTGCACAACGCAAAGCCGCACACAAACGTGGCGGGAATGGTAGTGTCTCTGCCGTTACCACATCCCGCAGGAGGAACCGCAATGGCTGAAATGAAGGTCCAAGGCCGCATTCCCGTCGTGGTCCCTGAGCACCTTGACGGGGCAGTTGCAGCAGGAAACAGCCCGCGGGCGCAGGCAAAGATCGTCGACATTATCGTTTACGTGCTTGGTCTGCTCATCACCTTTGGTATCCCCCGGATCCTTCTTTCCCTTCATCCGGGCGTCGCCTCAATGCCTGACCAGGGCTGGAACGCCGTGCTTGTCGTGTTCTGGCCGATCTTCGGCATTATTCTCGTCGCTGCCTACACGATCATGAGCCTGTACTGGGTGAGTCGTGATGGGCAAACCCCCGGGATGAAAATTGCCTCTATTCGTTGGATCCGCCTTGATGACGGTACCCGTGGCGGAAGCAGCTCTATCCGCAAGTTCGCCTTGGAGCTTCTGACGGGTCTTGTGAGCGCAGGTCTTTTCCCGCTGGTGGTCTGGCTGACGTCCCAGGGCGAGGTCAATAGGACATGGTTTGACCGCGTCTGCGGCACCGTCACCATTCACCTTGGCGAAGGAACGGATCCTTCGGCCATGCTTGGTCGTCGGGGAGGACGTTACCGCCGCCGTCAGGAACGCTCGCAGGGATCGGCCGCCGAGGACAGTGGCAACCGGCGCTACGCCTTGAGTGCGCGTCCTGACGAGGTTGTCGTTCAGGATGACGGTGTCATCGGTGATGTCCCCGCACTTGGGGCACTCGCCGAAGAAATGGGCGTGGAACACGCACCCGTGACATCCATTCCTATTGAAATGTCGCGAGACTACGACGACATTCGTCAGTCTCTTGAAAAGGTTCGCTCAATCATTAATCCGGAAGAAGGAGCCTCCTCCTCGCATGAGAGTGCTCCTCAACCGGCAGACGAATCAACGCCGACGCCCTCTGTGCCCCCCACGCCTGAAGAAGCTACCCCTCAGACTGATATGAGCGTCTTTGCTCCCGTCGCCCCTGAGGTGGAGGAGGCTCCTCTGGCCCCCTCTGAGGTTGAGGCCGAACGCGATATTGACCTGACCACGGTGCGTGGCGTCCCCCTGATGGCTGCCATGGCCGCTCAGGAAGGCGATGAAGGTTTCAGCGCCTTTGAAAGGACGCTGGGTTTCCGTCCGATCGGTTCAATCCGCCTTGTCTTCGACGACGGAACAAGCATTGATCTCGTGGGTGAGGCTGTCATCGGCCGCGACCCCGTGCTTCCTGAAGGGCACACGCATGTGCGTCGCCTTTCCGTTCGTGATCCGAGTCGCTCAGTGTCAAAAACCCACCTGAGGGTCGCGGTAGAGGGCGATGCCGTCATCGTGGAAGACCTCCACTCAACCAATGGCACACGCATTACGCCTCCCACAGGAGGTTCGCGTTCGCTGACCCCGGGCACACCTGAACGTGCTGAAGCAGGATCCTCTGTCATATTCGGCCGCCGAACCTTCGTGGTTGGCGGATGAGACTCCCCCGCAACGTTGCGGACACACCAGACCACTATCGGGCTCAAGAAGCCCACCAACCCTAGGAAGGTAGACATGAAGAACTGGAAATGGACCATCGGTTCGGCGCCGGCGGCAATCGCTCCCGGCGGCGTTGTTGTCCTCGAGAACGGATACGAACAGCTTGCCCATCGTCTGTGGGAGATGCTCAACGCCGACGCGGGCTTGGGACGTATCCTGCAAGAGATCACCGCAGCGTCCAACGCTGACCTGGAGTCACTGCCAAGCTTCGTGGTGATGATCCACAACGGTGACAGTGAACATATCGCGGTTCGTGGGAGCTTCGACATCGATCTGCACATGGGAGGACACTCCCAGACCATCTCCGGCGCCTCGCTGATTACCTGGTCCGAGCAGCGTGACATCCGCGCTGAAGGCTGGCGTATTCGCTCCACCCTCGCAGCCATTGATCCGGTCGCCACCGAGTGGACCGCCAGCAGCGGTGTGCTGCCTATCCATACCCTCAGCTCCGGCTCTGAAGGCTCCGGCTCTTCAGATAAGGAGGGAGACACAGCGGAGTTATCCGCTGACATTCTCTCTGACATCGTTGACGACAACTCCTCGGCATCCCGTGCCCTCGTGGATGACCACGAGGAGAGCGCAGAGGACCTCCTAGGTGATACCGATCCGATTACCCCAGTGGACGGTATGCCTGCCGCCGAGCTCCAGGAGGCCGCCCTCGTTGAGGAGCCTCAGAATGCTGCGTCTCCCGCAGAATCCGAAGAGCCTGTGGAAACAGAGCTGCCTTCCGCCCCGGAGGACAATGCACAGGGCGCGCCTGAGAGGGAGGATATCCCTGAGGCTGAGCTCGACGTGACGGAGGCTGATCCTGCTCACGAGGGCGCCGCCCTGCCCGAGGCAGAGGAGACGGAAGCGGAAGAGATTCATGAGCCCGAACCCGTCGCCGAGGTCATTGATCACGTCGCAATCTTCGACGAGGAAGCTCCAATGGTTGAGCCTCAACCCGTCGATGAGCCCGTCGAGGCTGCACAGGATGCCGCTCTGTCCGAGGAACCCATCGTCGTAGCTGAGCCAGTGGAGGATCACGTTGACGCTGCTCACAGTGTTGACGATGAGGAGCCCGCCTTCAGTGCGACGCCGACGAATGTCTCTGAGGAGTACCCGGCGGAGTTCACCTCCGGGAAGTTCTTCATTGACTCGGTTCCTCAGGAGTTCATCCCCTCTGACACCCAGTCCACCCCTGAGGAAGAGAGCGACTTCGGCGATCATGCGGGTGACACCGTGATGGTTTCAGGGGCGACTGTGAGTGATCCTCACGGAGCAGACGAGGTTCCCCAAATCCTCGCTATCCTCTGCGAGGATGGACACCCCAATCCCACTCACGTCAAGCAGTGCCGCGTGTGTGAAAAGCCGATGAGCCGCAATCTGGTGCGCGTCCCACGCCCACCGTTGGGTTCACTGATTTTCTCCACCGGTGAAGTGGTCTCTTTGGACCGCGACGTTGTGGTGGGCCGCCGCCCTTCGGCCAAACAACAAGAGGGACGGCCGGAACCACGCCTGGTGTCCCTGCCAAGCCCGAATCGTGAAATCTCTCGTAATCACTGTGAGATCCGCGTGGACGGTTGGGATATCCGCATTCGCGACCTGGGCTCCAACAACGGCACCTTCCTGACACGTGAGGGGCAAGAACCCCTGCGTGTGGGCGAGGCATTCCCCGTGATCCTGCGTAATGGTGACACTATTGATCTAGGAGAATCCATCACCATTCGATTGGAGTACTGATGGCTCGACGCCGTCTGGACCCGCCGCCACTACCCAATGCCTCGTATATGAGCCACTTGGGTAGTGGCGGCTTCGCTGACGTTTTCCTATACAAACAGGACATTCCTCAACGCAATATTGCCGTCAAGGTCCTTCGCCATGAAGCGACCTCGGAGCAGAACGTCGCCTTCGAAGCCGAAGCGAACCTCATGGCGAGCATGTCCGCACACCCCTCAATCCTGTCCGTGTATGGGGCAGGCGTCAGCTCAGATGGGCGTCCCTACCTCATGATGGAATACTGCCCGCCCCCCAACCTTGGGCAGCGTGCCAGAAAGCGTCCCCTGCCAGTGCCTCGCGTGCTCGATATGGGCATCAGGATCGCAGGAGCGGTGGAGACACTCCACCGGGCGAATATCCTTCACCGCGACATTAAGCCCTCCAACATCCTCATCACCCAATTTGGCCACCCGGTCCTGACCGACTTTGGTGTGGCTGTCGCAACCGACCAGACCAAACGCCTAGGTGGGGGAGGGTTCTCTATCCCGTGGGCGTCCCCCGAGCAGCAAAACGGGGTGGGCCCTTTCAGCCCAGCCATGGACGTGTACTCACTGTCGGCAACCATTTACACGATGCTGACAGGACGCTCGCCCTTTGAAATCCCCGGCGGAGACAATAGCGAGGTCGCCCTCCTCTCACGCGTTCTGCGCTCACCCGTTCCCAGCATCGGACGTCAGGACGTCCCTGAGGAACTGGAGCGCGTGCTGTCGATCGGCATGTCCAAAGATCCCAGCCACCGCTACCCCTCGGCGATGGACCTGGCCATCGCCTTACAGCATGTCCAAGCCGACATGCATCAGCGGCCCACGCACTTCGACGTCCTCGAAACCGAACCGGCCCTGTCGGTCACGATCGACGACGATGACCGCACACGTGTCCGCCCTCTGCTGGCCATTGACCTGCGTCGAGGCGCCGCTCCCGCCGAACGCGCCGCATCTTCCCCGACGGAGGCCTCAACGAGCCAGGGCTCCTACGGGCATGCCGCCACCGCCCCCCACACTGGATCCTCCGCCTCGGCCTCGTCAGAGAATGCCCCCCACGCGCCTGCGTCGTCGGCAGGCAGTGAGGAGGCATCCGCCGCCGATGGCCCGCGCGATCTCGAGAGTGAACTCGCACCCACCGACGTGATGACCGACGGGAGGCGATACGCCTCACCGGCCGCCATGCCGCATTTGGGCTCAGAAATTGACGAGGTCACCAGCGCCTCCCGTACCGGCAACGATACCCACACGACCTGGTCCACCCGTACCGGCACCCTGCTTGAGGACGGCCTGGTCTTTACCACCCGCGGTGGCGTCGATAAAGCAAAGCCCTCCTCCTTGTCGCGTGGCCTCCTGGGCGCGGTGCTCATCATTCTCAGCGCTCTTGTGGGCTGGGGGATTTGGGGAGTCATTCAGGGCAGCCTCCTGCCCTCAACCTCCCCCAATCAAGAACCCTCCCATGAACTGCCCGTCGAAGACACTGCAGCCCCTGTGACCGGGTTACGCGGGGAGGTCAACGATCAGGGCGTGCGCTTCACCTGGGATCGCCAAGACTCCGATGTCATCTATCTTTTCCGCGTCAGTGACCCCCTGGAAGAGCACCAGGTTCGGCGTACCCGCAGCCCTGAAGCGACAGTGGATCCGGTCAAGGGACGCACCTGCCTGGAAGTTGTCGTGGTCCCCGCTAAAGGTGCTGGAAAGAACTCCGCCCCTGTGGTGGAGTGCGTCGAAACGCCCTAGCAACGGCCCCGCATCGCCCAGGCATTGTGTTGGCCGTGTAGTGGCCCGTCGCTAAGGGACTACTCGCATCCGGGCACCTGCCTGGCCTGATCGCTCCCTCTCCGGAATGCCACGAGCTGGGCAAAATCCCCCGTACGCGCCGAAAGCTGTACGGTTAAGCAAAGCGTTTCGACGCGCGCACCCCAGCGACTCTGGAAAGGAACCTGCCCATGATCGTCTCTGATCTTGCACCCCTGGCCCAAGTCATCGTGCACCGCCCCGGCAAGGAAATGCTGCGCCTGACCCCGTCGAATAAGGACGAACTCCTCTTCGACGATCTCCTGTGGCTTGAACGCGCCCAAGAAGAACACGACGCCTTCGCTCAGGCCCTGGGCAGCCGCGGAGCTGAAGTGCTCTACTTTGAGACGCTCCTAGCGGAAGCCCTGCATTCACCCCAGGCCCGCGAACAGGCCCTCAACGAGGTCGTCACCACCGAGGCCTTCGGCTGCGCCGCCCTGGACGCTATTCGCTCCTACGCTGAGAGCCTCAGCCCTGAAGACCTGGCTGAACTTCTCATCGCCGGTATCACCAAGCGTGAACTCCTAGACCGTGTGGCCGTGCCAGCCTCGACAATCATTGGCGCCTTGAACGCCGACGATTTCATCCTCACCCCCCTGCCCAACCACCTCTTCACCCGTGACACCTCCGCCTGGATCCACGACGGGGTGTTCATCGGCTCCATGTGTAAGCGTGCCCGCCTGCGTGAATCCGTCAACGCGCGCCTCATCTACTCGCACCACCCGCGCTTTGCTGACACCCTGCAGTGGGATGACGGGCGCGCGGGCACCGCCACCGTTGAAGGCGGCGACATTATGGTGCTCGGCAATGACACGGTCATAGTCGGTATGGGGGAACGGACCAACGCCCAAGGCGTTGAACGCCTCGCGCTCAAACTCTTCGAGGGCGGCACCATCGCTCAGGTGATCGCCATGGAAATGCCCAAAGCGCGCGCCCTCATGCACTTCGATACGGCCATGACCATGGCTGATGAGGGAACCTTCGTCAAATACGCAGGCCTTGGCATGCTGCGCTCCCACACGATCCGCCCCGGCCTGACCCCTGGAAGCGTGTCCGTCACCGACAATCCCGGCGAAGACATGCACAAGGTGATCGCCGGAGCTCTTGGCCTAGACTCCATCCGCGTCCTTAACCCGCCGATGGACAGCCTGGCTGCCGAACGTGAGCAGTGGAACGACGGCTCTAATCTGCTGGCTATCGCTCCCGGTGTCGTCATTGCCTACGAACGTAATACTGTCACCAATGACTATCTGGAGAGTCAGGGATTGACCGTCGTGCCCGTCCCCGGCAATGAGCTTGGTCGAGGACGAGGCGGCCCGCGCTGCATGAGCTGCCCCATCGCCCGCGACTCCGACGAGGAGTAAGTCGCACGCGCCCTAGGAAGGGAGGCTATGCCGGGAGGGGTGGCCGCCCTGGGAGAGGCGGCCACCACCGGTGGTGAAGGGCCCCACGGCGGGGGACGGGAGGCCGCCACGCTGGGAGGGCGGCCTCGCCCTCGTCAATCGACGAACGCGATACCATACGAGCGACACGCCGCACCGGCACCCCAACATCCCCTCACTCCGGGAAAGGACACCCCCATGCCCCACGCGCTTCACGGCCGCCATTTCCTGCGCGAGCTCGACTTCACCCCCGCCGAATGGCGCTCCCTCATCGACCTCGCCGCCGAACTCAAAGCCGCGAAGAAGGATGGCCGTGAAAAACAGACGATGACGGGCCTGAATATCGCCCTCATCTTCGAAAAGACCTCCACCCGCACCCGCTGCTCCTTCGAGGTCGCCGCCCACGACCAAGGCGCCCACGTCACCTACCTCGACCCCACGGCCTCGCAGATAGGCCACAAAGAATCCGTCGCCGACACCGCTAGGGTCCTGGGCCGCATGTTTGACGGCATTGAATACCGCGGTGACCTGCAGTCCAATGTGGACATCCTCGCCGAGCTTTCAGGCGTGCCCGTGTGGAATGGCCTCACCGACGACTGGCACCCCACGCAGATGCTCTGCGACTCCCTGACCATGCTCGAACACGCCGGCGGGCGAGACCTCAACGAAATCTCCTACGCCTACGTCGGTGACGCCCGCTTCAATATGGGCCGCTCCCTCCTGATCAACGGCGCGATGATTGGCGCCGACGTGCGCATCGTCGCCCCCAAAGCCCTATGGCCCGACGAGGAATGCATCGCTCAAGCCCGTCGCGTCGCAGAAGAGACAGGCGCCCGCGTTACCCTCACTGAATCGGTGGACGAGGGCGTCGCCGGGGTGGACTTCGTGCACACCGACATTTGGGTGTCCATGGGCGAACCCAAGGAGGTGTGGGACGAGCGCATCGCCATGCTGCGCGACTACCAGGTCAACGCCTCGCTGATGGCCACGGCCGGCCCGCAGGCAAAATTCATGCACTGCCTGCCGGCCTACCACGACCGCAATACCGTCATCGGTGAGCAGCTGTACCAGGCCACCGGCATGGACGGGGTGGAGGTCACCAATGATGTCTTCGAGTCAGAAGCATCCATCGTCTTTGACCAGGCAGAAAACCGTATGCACACCATTAAGGCCGTGATGGTGGCAACCCTGGGGCGCTGATCGAGCCTTGAGGCGGCTCACAGCCCGATGCAGGGCGCCGGGAGTGTCGGCGCCCTGCATTCACTTTTCATTCGTTCAAACGGGACCGTCACCGCTGGCCTGAGGGCTGGCCGACACGTGGAGGACACAGGACATGCGAATCGTGGCAGCCCTGGGAGGTAACGCCCTGCTGCAGCGCGGGCAATCATCAGACCACGCGCCACAGGTTGAGAACGCGCGGATCGCCGCCGAACAGCTGGCCCATATTGCGCGCCAGCACGACCTGGTGGTCACGCACGGCAATGGGCCGCAGGTGGGCGTGCTGGCGGCGGAATCCTCCGCTGACCCGCGCCTGAGTGAGCCCTACCCCTTCGATACCCTCGTCGCTCAGACCCAGGGCATGATTGGCCACTGGCTGGTGCAGGGCCTGCAAGAAGCTCTGCCGCATCGCAACGTTGTGGCCTTGGCTGGGCGCACGGAGGTACGTGCTGACGATCCGGCTTTTAATGCGCCAACGAAGTTCATTGGGGAGGTGCTCAGTCCAGAGGAAGCCCGCGCGCTCGCACAGGAGAAGGGCTGGGTGTTCGCCGCTGACGGACCCTTCATGCGCCGCGTGGTGCCCTCACCCACGCCGTACGCCATTGTGGAAGCACCAGCGATTCGTATGCTCGTCAATGGTGGTTTTGTGGTGGTGTGCTCGGGAGGGGGAGGTATTCCCGTGGTCCGTGATGAGCGTGGCCTGATGATGGGGGTGGAGGCCGTGGTGGATAAGGACCTCAGTGCCGCCCTGTTGGCGCGCGAGCTGGAGGCGGACATGCTCATTATTGTTACCGACGTTGATGGCGTGTATCGCGACTATGGGACTGAGGCGGCCACTCGCGTGGAGCGGGCGACGCCTGAGCAGTTGCGTGCGTTGGCGCTGCCTGCGGGGTCAATGGGTCCCAAGGTGGAGGCGGCCTGCGCTTTCGTGGAGGCGACGGGCAAGCGTGCGGTCATTGGCTCCCTCCACGAGGTGACCGCGCTGGTGGAGGGGCGGGGCGGGACCCTTGTGCTGCCTGCGGGCGAGGACGGCGCCGCATAGCCTCGTCATTTCTGAACAATCCCTGACCCTCCCCTGTATTTTTCCGCGAGTGGTCAGTTCTATGCGTCCACTCGCGTGCACTGGGGGAGGAAAAGCGGGGCAGTGCCGTTAGGATGAGGCAATGACTTCAACCGCATCCATCACCACCGTCAACCTCAACGGCATCCGCGCCGCCGCGAAGAAGGGCCTCTACGAATGGCTCGAACGCGAGGCCCCCGCCGTTGTCCTCATGCAGGAAGTGCGCGCCCCCGAAGACGTCGCCGCCGAACTCATGGGCGAGGACTGGGACGTCATCACCGTCCCCTGCCGCATTAAAGGCCGCGCAGGTGTTGCCATCGCCGCACACAAGGAGCGCGCCACCATTGACCGCGACTCCCTACGCACCATCCTTGACGAGGAAGAAAGCGACGCTGACTCTGGCCGCTGGGTCGAAGCCAACGTCCACTTCGTCGGCGGAGGCGTTATCCGCGTGATTTCGGCCTACTTCCACTCCGGCGAAAAAGACACCCCCAAGCAGGAAGCCAAGATGGCCCACCTTCCCCGCATCGGCGCCCGCCTGGCTCAGCTGCAGGCCGAGGCCGCCGCAGGTGGCCCCCAGGTCGTTGTCGGCGGCGACTACAACGTGGTGCGCTCCGAGAAGGACATTAAGAACTGGAAGCCCAACCACAATAAGCGCTCTGGCGTTCTTGACGAGGAGATCGTCTTCCTCGACCGGTGGGTGAGCGAGGGCTGGCACGACGTCATGCGCGACCTCGCCGGCGACGTACAGGGTCCCTACACCTGGTGGTCCTGGCGCGGCCAAGCCTTCGACAATAACGCTGGCTGGCGTATCGACTACCACTACGCCACCCCCGCTCTAGCTGCCGCCGCACAAGCCTTCCGCATTGACCGCCCCGACAGCTACGATCAGCGTTTCTCCGACCACGCGCCCCTGACCATTGACTACGCCCTGAGCTAAACCCCAAGGCCGCTCGCTCCGGCGGGCGTGATGGCCATGCAATCTGGCGGCACGCACCCCCAGATGCCCCTCAACCCCACCTGAAGACTGAACTCGGGAACGCAATGCCCTCGCGAGGATCACCTCGCGAGGGCATTGCCGTTCAGACAGTAAGCGCATGCACGCCACTACGGGCACTACGCTGAAGGCGCCTGACCCTCAAAATTCGCGTCCTGCTCCTTCACGCCCGCGCGCTCCTGGCGCTGAACGTCGGTGAGCTCCTCCAACGAGGCATCCCCATCGGAGGCGTGCTCACCTGCAGTATCGCTCTGAGGAGTAGTGCCCGCCTGAGCGGTATGCGCCTCGTTCACCGTCGCTTTATCCTCAGGCTCTCCTTCCGCGCGCGCCAGCTCACGCGTGGCGGAGGAAGCAGCGGCGTCGGCCACGTGAACCCCACTGCCTGCCGGAAGGTCAGGGACGGCCGAAACGGCGGCGGCGCGCACCTCGTCGGACGAAAGATTATCGACCGCCCCGGCCTCCTGCCGGGCGCGCGCCTGCTCGCGCTGGGCGATCTCCGAAGGGCCAAACAGCCACGAGCGCAAGGTCCGCAGCTTCCTATCGAAGAACGGCAGGGAGAGGGCGGGAGGAGGAGGAATCGGGCGGCGCCAAATCGCCAGTAATCATGTGGCGCGGCCACTCCAACGTGGTCGGCACCGACATCGTCACGTAATTCGGACGCTCCTCGAAACGCATATGCTCAGGGTCGCTGATCGGCAGTGCGCGCGGCGGATTCGCAATCCACGCCGCCACCATCAACGTCACGCGCATCTGCAGGTTAATCCACAGCACCAAGGTCACCAGTGTTGTTGCCGTGGTCAGCAGCGGCCCCGACACCGACGACACCACGCTCGTTCCCGCCAGACGCAACAGCGTTGAGGCCGAGGCCATGAGCACTAAACCCCACAAAAGATCCTTCTTCGGCGGGCGGATACCAGCCACGACCTGCAAAAGGATGAACCCCACCCCCATGTACATAATGAAGGGGACAATGAGGGAGGCAAGCCACACCAGGCTCCCCGTCAACGGGGTTGGCTCAATGGACAGCACACCAAAGAGCCACTCGCGGGCTACATCGACCACCAGGCCCACACCCACACCCACCAGGAGGGTCAGAGCTAGGCTCACCGCGCCCACGAGGTTACGCAGGTAGAACTTCACAATATGCTCAGGCAGAACCACCAGGCCAAAAACCGTGCGCAGCGAGCGGCCAAGACGCCCCACCAGACCAATGCCCGTCCACGCCATCACAAGGAAGGCCACGATCGACGTCGGCGTCCACGCTGAGGAGGACACCAGCTCATCGGGGTCGACAATGCCGGGGGAAGACGGGGTATCAATCAGCCCAGGGAAGTTTGAGGCGATTGCCTCAAGGGTGGCCGTGCGAATCTCATCGTAGGTGCCCAGCACCGCCATGAAGATCGTCCAGGCGACCGTCATTGCGGCGGTGAGGGAGATCAAAATGGTCAGAGCCAAACCGGAGGCAATAAGGTCCCCATCAACACCGAAATAGCGCTCAAGGGTGCGCGCCAGGCGGGTGGTGGGCCACCACTGGAGGAGCTTTTGGAGCTTCCCACCAAAGGTGGGGGCGCCAAGGGCCTGGCGGAACGAGGGCGCAACCAGATGCGAGGCAGTAGCCGGTGGGGATTGAACTGCGGGGGTGGCGGGAGTGTCCAAAGGGCGCTCCTTCACGGTAGGGGTGGTCAGTTGACCTCGAAATCAAAGAGGGCCATCGACGAGTAGTGGCCCGTGGCATCAACACGATCAAGGCGGAAACCGGGCACCTTCCAGGATGCTTCAAAATCCGTGGTGGCGTCTAGTGCAGCATCGAGGGAAGCGTCATCAAGACCGTGAGCCAAAGTCACATGCGGGTGGTAGGGGAAACGCAGATCGACATCGAGGATGCCACTGCGAATATCCTCAGCAAGCTCTATGCATTCCTGCGCGCCGCCCTCAACCTTGACGAAGGCAACGGGTGAGACTGGTCGAAAGGAATCAGAACCACGCAAAGTAATCGTGAAAGCTCGATGGCGTTGGGCAATGCTGGACAGGTGGTGGATGAGGGCCTCGCGGTCACTCGTATTCACCGCCGTTGGCGGTAGGAGCGTGATGTGAGCGGGTACCCGGTTAGCCTGGTCGTCTCCTAAAGAACGGCGCAAATCCGTCAGCTGCGTCACCCAGGGTTCAGGGATCGCAATGATGATGCCGATCCACTCCTGCCCGTCGGCAAGGGGAGGAAGATACATAGCGCCCTTTTCTGACTGGTTTCCGCAGACTGCTCTCAGCGAGTGCGCAGGCGGACACGACGAACCGTTAACTTTATGAGTGTACAAAGTGAGGCCCCTTGTCGGAGCCGATTTGCTGAGTTTAACAGCAAGAAAGCCTGCGCAGACGTGTGAATACGGGCAATAAATGCCCTAAACTTGACCTGGAGTGAGCGAATTCGCAGATTAGAGGCATTTTGTTATCACATGACCCTGTGGAGATACTCTCATTACAGGCTGCACATGGAGTAAACGCTGACCCTGCAGATCGCCCCCTTTGTGACAACAAAAGCTCACTAACACCCGAAGCAGAGCGACATCAAAGAAGTGTGGTGACCATGACGAACACCCCCGACATCATCTGGACCCCCGCAGCCTCCACCGAAGACGGCGCACGCAACGCCCGCGAACTCTTCACCCGCATCTTCGGCGGCGAGGCCGAAGGCGTATGGCGAGCCCCCGGACGCGTCAACATCATCGGCGAACACGTCGACTACAACGGCGGCCCCTGCCTTCCCATCGCCCTGCCCCACGCCGCCTACGTCGCCGTCCGCCCCCGACCAGACCGACGCGTACGCCTCGTATCCCCCCAAACCGTGGATGCCGTCGACGAACTCGACCTCGACACCGTCGGCCCCGTCGGCAGCGCAGGCGCCGTCAAAGGCTGGGCCGCCTACCTCATTGGCGTCGCCTGGGCACTCGAACAAGCAGGATACGGGCCGCTGGCAGGCTTCGACATCGCCCTGTGGTCCTGCGTGCCACTGGGAGCGGGCCTGTCCTCCTCAGCAGCACTTGAATGCTCCACCGCCGTCGCCCTCGACGACCTAGCCGGGCTGGGCCTGGCGGGCAGCGTCGACGCCCCCAATAAGGAAGGACGAGGTATCCTCGTCGCCGCCTCACGCCGCGCAGAAAACGAGATTGCGGGCGCCAACACCGGCGGCCTCGACCAGAGCGCCTCCATGCACTGCACACGCGGGCACGCCCTCGTCCTCGACTCGCGCGACATGAGCGTGCGCCAAACCCCCTTCGACATTGCCGCCAGCGGATGCGAACTGCTCGTCATAGACACTCGCGCTCCCCATCAGCTGGTGGACGGCCAGTACGGGCAGCGCCGCGCCGACTGCGAGGCAGCCGCCACGCTGCTGGGCGTGGACCTGCTGGTCGACGTGGAGGACTATGAGGCGGCCATGGCGACCCTGGCCGGAGAAGGCGCTGAATCGGGAGAGGCCGAGGAGGCAGAGCGCGCACGCCTGCAGGCCCGCACCCGCCACGTCCTCTCCGAGATCGCCCGCACCAAAGCCTTCATTGAGATCCTCGAATCTGCGCCGCTGCTCAGTGAGGAGAAGTTGCAGGTGCTGGGCGGTCTGATGAACGACTCCCACGATTCGCTGCGCGATGACTACGAGGTCACCGTCCCCGAGCTGGACGTGGCCGTGGATGTTGCGCGCGCTCGCGGCGCCTATGGTGCGCGCATGACGGGTGGTGGTTTTGGCGGCAGCGTCATCGCGCTGGTGAAGATCGGTCAGGGCGAGGAGATCGCCCAGGCTGTTACGGCCGCTTTTGCTGATCATGGGTTCGCGCAACCGCATGTCTTCGTGGCAACCCCGGCTGATGGGGCTGGCCGCGTGGAGTGATTGTCTGACGCTTGCTGTTTAGAGCGCAGCAGGGCAGTTGGAGGAGTGGGGTTCCCAAGTGGAGCCCCACTCCTTATTTCTGTGTTCCCTCCTCCCCTCCCTGGGAATTCTCCGCGAGTGGTCGCATAGAAGTGACCACTCGCGGTGAATTCCCAGCCTGAAGTGACCACTCGCGGGAAATTTTCAGGTGCAAGTGACCACTCGCGGGAAATGTTCAAGTGTGGTGAGGGGCAAAGATCACAAGGTGGGCGATTGTGCCCGCACCTGGGAGCAATGGGACAATCAGGCTTATGACTTCGCAGCCGTGGCTCATCGTTGGACTGGGCAATCCTGGAGAGCAATACGCACACACCCGCCACAATGTCGGACACCAGGTCATTGACGTGCTGGCCCGCCGCGCCGGAACCAGCCTGGTGCGCCATCGTAGTCGCACTCACATGGCTGATATTCGGCTGGGCGTGCTCCCCGGAGGCATTCCCGGACCGCGCGTTATCATCGCCAAATCCGACAGCTACATGAACGTCTCGGGCGGCCCCGTCTCCGCCCTCGCTAAATTCCTGGGTGTGGGCGCCGACCAACTCCTCGTCATCCACGATGAGCTCGACCTGCCGCCGCACCAGATGCGCCTCAAGCTCGGGGGCGGAGAAGGCGGCCATAACGGCCTCAAGTCTCTCTCTCAGCATTTCGGCACGAAGGACTATCACCGCCTGCGCATGGGTATTGGCCGCCCGCCGGGCCGCCAGGATGCCGCCGACTTCGTCCTCGCCACCCTGCCCGTCAAAGAGCGCCCCGAATGGGACGTGTTTTACGAGGAAGCCGCCGACGTCGTTGAAGAGGTCGTGACCTTGGGCTTTACTGACGCCCAGCAGCGCCTCCACTCCCGATCCTAAGCTCTTTTTCCGCGAGTGGTCGCGTAGAACCGACCACTCGCGTTATCAGGGTTTATTCAGCTTTGTGGTCGTGGTGAGACCACGACGAACAATACCGAGTTTCAAGCACCACTGACACCCACTGCCCGCCAGCGGCCAGCCACGAAAGGATCCCCCACATGAAGATCACCGGCCTGGCCCCCCTCCTCGCCACCGACCCCGCCTTCAGCGAAGCCCTGTCCTCCATGCAGGCCCGCCACGACGGCACCCTCGTCGCGCCCTCCGGCATCCGCCCCGCCCTCGCAGGGGCCCTCGCCAACAGGGCACTTTCACCGTCTACCTCACCGCCACCGGACGCGACGCCCACATCGCCGCCGAAGCCCTGCGCGCCTGGACCGACAACGTCGCCCTCTTCCCCGCCTGGGAAACCCTGCCCCACGAGCGCCTCTCACCCCAAGTGGACACCATGGCCACGCGCATCGCCGTGCTGCGCCGCCTCGCCCACCCCACCCCGGCGACCCCACGCAGGCCCCATCAACGTCCTCGTCGTACCCGTCCGCGCCCTCCTCCAACCCATCATCACCGGCCTGGGCGAGCTCGAACCCGTGCGTGTGCGCCCACGCGACATCGTCGACCTGCCCGGCCTCGTCACCCGCCTGACCGCCCTGGGCTACCAGCGCGTCGACATGGTCGAATCTCGCGGCCAAATCTCCCACAGGGGCGGCATCCTCGACGTCTTCCCCCCGCAAGAAGCCCACCCCCTACGCATCGAACTCTGGGGCGACGAGGTCGACGAAATCCGCGCCTTCTCCGTCCAGGATCAGCGCACCCTCGGCGCGGCACCCGACGGCCTGTGGGCGCCAGCCTGCCGCGAGCTCCTTCTCACCCGCGAGGTCCGCGCCCGCGCCGCCCAAGCCTCCAGTCAACTGCCCGGAGCTGCGGAAATCCTTGCGCTTGCCTCCGAGGGGATCGCCGCGCCTGGCCTTGAATCCCTCGCGCCAATCCTCGTTGACGGCATGGACTCCCTGGCCGACCTCCTGCCGGCCAACACCGTCTTCCTCATGTCCGACCCTGAACGCGTGCGCGCCCGCGCCGCCGACCTGGTCGCCACCACCGATGAATTCCTCACCGCCGCCTGGTCGGTGGCTGCAGGTGGGGGCGACGTGCCCCTTGAGGCCGGCAGCGCCTCCTTCCTCGAACTTGACGACATCTGGGGTGGGGGAGTGGCCCCCACCGCCGAGCGCGCATGGTGGGAGCTCACCGACCTGCCGCCGGCCGCCCTCGCTGAGGTCAGTGGGGACAGTGACGAGGTCGCCGCCCTTGCCGCCGCCAGCGTTGAGGACGACGTCCTCGCCTCCTCCGGTGCCCTCCTGGCCCGCGAGGCCCACGCCGCCATCGCCTCGCCCACCCTCATGGCCGTCGGCGCACGCGACGTACGCCCCTACCGCGGCGACTTCGCCAAAGCCTCCGCTGATCTTGCCGACCTTGCCCGGGCGCGCTGGCGCATCCTCGTCACCTCCGAAGGGCCCGGCCCCGCCCGCCGTATCGCCAGCATCCTGGGCGAGGCCGGGGTGGGCGCTCGCCTCGTTGATGACCTGACCGACGCCCCCGAAGAAGGCCTCGTCTACGTCACCTCCGCAGGCGCGGGCAAGGGTTTTGTCGCTGCTGACCTTAAACTCGCGGTCCTCACCGAATCTGACCTCAGTGGTCGCGTCGGAGCGACCACCCGCGACATGCGGCGCATGCCCTCCAGGCGCCGCAAGGGCGTTGACCCGCTGACCTTGCAGCCAGGCGACTACATCGTCCACGACCAACACGGCATCGGGCGCTTCATTGAGATGGTTTCGCGTACGGTGGGCCGTGGGGACGGGGCGGTCACGCGCGACTACCTCGTCATTGAGTACGCGCCCTCCAAACGAGGCCAGCCCGGCGACCGCCTCTTCGTGCCCACCGACTCCCTCGACCAGATCTCGAAGTACACGGGCTCAGACCAGCCTGCCCTGACGAAGATGGGCGGAGCCGAATGGGCCAAAGCCAAAGCGAAGGCCAAGAAGGCTGTTAACGAGGTCGCCAAGGAACTCATCCGCCTCTACGCCGCGCGCCAATCCACGCGCGGGCACGCCTTCGCGCCCGACACGCCTTGGCAGCGCGAACTCGAGGACGCCTTCCCCTACGTTGAAACCCCCGACCAGCTCGTCACCATTGACGAGGTCAAGGCCGACATGGAAAAGTCCGTCCCCATGGATCGCCTGCTCACCGGCGACGTCGGCTACGGCAAGACGGAGATCGCTGTGCGCGCCGCCTTTAAGGCCATCCAGGATGGCAAGCAGGTAGCCGTCCTCGTGCCCACCACGCTGCTCGTCCAACAGCATGTCGAGACCTTCACCGAACGCTATGCGGGTTTCCCCGTGACGATTGGCTCCCTCTCGCGCTTCACCACCGCCAAAGAAGCCGAAGAAATCAAGGAAGGCTTGACTTCGGGGCGGATTGATCTGGTGATCGGCACGCACTCCCTGCTGACGGGCACCGTGCGTTTCAAGGACCTTGGCCTGGTCATTATTGACGAGGAACAGCGCTTTGGCGTGGAGCATAAGGAGACGCTTAAGGCCATGCGCACGGACGTGGACGTGCTGTCCATGTCGGCAACGCCCATCCCACGCACCCTGGAAATGGCGGTGTCGGGCATCCGAGAAATGTCGATCCTGCAGACCCCGCCCGAGGAACGCCAGCCGGTGTTGACCTTCGTTGGCAGTTACACGGACGCTCAGGTGAGTGCTGCGATCCGCCGCGAGCTGCTGCGTGACGGGCAGGTGTTCTTCGTTCATAACCGGGTGGAGAGCATCAATAAGGTGGCCGCGCACATTCAAGAACTCGTGCCTGAGGCGCGCGTGCGCGTCGCCCACGGCAAGCTCTCCGAGCAGCAGCTTGAGCGGGTCATTGTCGATTTTTGGAACCACGACTTTGACGTGCTCGTGTGTACGACGATTGTTGAAACCGGTCTGGATATTTCCAATGCGAATACGCTGATCGTGGATCGCGCTGATGCTTTCGGCCTGTCGCAGCTCCACCAGTTGCGTGGCCGCGTGGGGCGAGGCCGTGAACGCGCCTACGCCTACTTCTTCTACCCTGCGGATAAGACGCTGACCGAGACAGCGCATGAGCGTCTCAAGACTATTGCGATCCACTCAGACCTGGGCTCGGGTTTGGCTGTGGCGCAAAAGGACCTGGAGATTCGCGGTGCCGGAAACCTGCTGGGTGGCGCGCAGTCAGGGCACATCGAGGGCGTGGGCTTTGATATGTATGTGCGTATGGTCGCTGACGCTGTGGCTGCCTTCAAGGGGGAAAAGCCCGCTGAGAAGGCTGAGGTCAAGATGGATCTGGCGGTGGATGCCCACATTCCGGTGGATTATGTGGTTTCTGAGCGCCTTCGTCTGGAGGTTTACGCCAAGATCGCGGCCTGCTTCACGCCCGAACACGAGGCCGATGTGCGTGAAGAACTGGCCGACCGCTACGGGCCGCTGCCTCGCGAGGTGGAGCTGCTCTTCGCTGTGGCACGCATGCGCGAGATGCTGCGAGGGGCGGGGATTGCCGAGGTTGCCACACAGGGCAAGTATGTGCGGGTTGCTCCCGTTGAGCTGGCGGACTCTCAGGTGATGAGGCTCAAGCGCCTGCACCCAGGTGCGGTGATTAAGGCTGCGGTCCGCCAGGTGCTTGTGCCCCTGCCGTTGACTGCTCGTATTGGTGGCGAGCCCGTTACCGACGAGGCTTTGTTGGAGTGGGTGGAGAATCTGGTGATGAAGATTCTCGTGCCTTTTAGTAGTTGAGCTGGGGATTTTCCACTGCTTTGCTTCCGCATCTTCTCTTCACATCCTGATCTTTTTTCGCGAGTGGTCGCTTCGAAGCGACCACTCGCGAAAAAAGAGGAAGCAGGATGGGAGCCCTCGTGAAAAACTCGTGTGTGAAAAGTAGTGGGAGACCGCTAAAATAGGTGATGGCCCACCAAGGGCCCCTACGAGAGGACAACAGTGCATCTCAATCGCAAGGCACGTATCGCCACATGGACTGCCGGACTCGCCGCACTCTTCACCCTGAGCGCCTGCGCCGGAAACCCTGGAATCGCCTTGAGCGTCGGCGATACGGTCTACAGCAACGACGACATCGCAGAAGGCGTTGCTCAGATCAGTGAAATGGCCGGACATCCCGTGGATCCCCCCCTCCTCGTCAACTCCATGTCCCGCGCAGCCATCATCACCGAACTTGCTAAGCAAAACGGCATCACCGTAGCCGACTCCGAGGTCGTCGAGTTTCTCAAAGGACAGGTCGAAAAGGGAGAGTTCGTGACTGTCCCCGAAGGTGAACTGGCGACCGTGACCCGCGACTACCTGCGCCTGCAGATGGTCTCCGATAAGCTCGGCGCCGTCATCACTGACCCCGCTCAGGCTGAGGCCGCCAACGAGCTGTACGCTGACCTCCTCCAAAACACCCCTATTGAGGTCAACCCCCGCTACGGCGCCTTCGACTTGGGCCTCAACCTCGTTCCCCTCACCTTCGGTGACGTTGTCGGCCCCCACGCCAGCGGCGCCCACTAGTTTTCTGAAGGTGCGACAGCCCCCTCAGAACAGAGTGTGACGCACCCCTCCCGCCAGAGGAGCGTTTCCTCCCCGCGGATGGGACCATCGTCGCCCTCGCCCTTCAAAACGGCCCGACCTTTGGGCCGCACAGACTTCGTACCCCCACCCCGGGGGTGCTGAAACCCCGCCACCGGGGCTACGGTGGAACCTGACTGCCCACGCAGACGATCGATTGGAGAATGACGTGGCAAGGATTGAGGCTATCGGAGCACGCGAGATCCTGGACTCCCGCGGTAACCCCACCGTTGAGGTTGAGGTTCTGCTTGAGGACGGCACCGTTTCGCGCGCTGCTGTTCCCTCCGGTGCATCCACCGGCGCTTTCGAAGCTGTTGAGCGCCGCGACGGCGACAAGGACCGCTACCTCGGCAAGGGCGTTCAGGACGCCGTTGACGCCGTAATCGAGGTCATCGCCCCCGAACTCATCGACGAGGACGCCGCCGACCAGCGCCAGATCGACGAGGCTATGATTGCCCTCGACGGCACCGACAACAAGGGCAAGCTCGGCGCCAACGCCATCCTCGGCGTCTCCCTCGCCGTGGCCAAGGCCGCCGCTGAATCCGCAGGCCTGCCCCTCTACCGCTACATCGGCGGCCCGAACGCACACGTTCTGCCCGTCCCGATGATGAACATCCTCAATGGTGGCTCCCACGCCGACACCAACGTTGACATCCAGGAATTCATGATCGCCCCCATCGGCGCTCCCACCTTCCGCGATGCCCTCCGCTGGGGTGCTGAGGTCTACCACACCCTCAAGTCCGTCATCAAGGAACGCGGCCTCTCCACCGGCCTGGGCGACGAGGGCGGCTTCGCCCCCAACCTCGACTCCAACGCCGCTGCTCTCGACCTCATCATCGAGGCCATTGAGCGCGCAGGCTACAAGCCGGGCGCCGACGTGGCTTTGGCTCTGGATGTCGCCTCCACCGAGTTCTTCAAGGACGGCCTCTACCAGTTCGAAGGCGAAGGCCGCCCCACCGACTACATGGTGTCCTACTACGAGAAGCTCATCTCCGACTACCCCCTCGTCTCCATCGAAGACCCGCTCTCCGAGGACGAATGGGATGCCTGGAAGGCCCTCACCGCTCAGATCGGCGGCCGCTGCCAGCTCGTCGGCGACGACCTCTTCGTCACCAACCCCGAGCGTCTGCGCAAGGGCATCGACATGGGTGCCGCTAACGCTCTGCTCGTGAAGGTCAACCAGATCGGCTCCCTGACCGAGACCCTGGACGCCATTGAGCTCGCACACCGCTGCGGCTACCGCTCCATGACCTCGCACCGCTCCGGCGAAACCGAGGACACCACGATTGCCGATCTCGCCGTTGCCACCAACTCTGGCCAGATCAAGACCGGCGCTCCCGCTCGTTCCGAGCGCGTCGCCAAGTACAACCAGCTGCTGCGCATCGAAGAAGAACTCGGCGATGCAGCTGTCTACGCTGGCCGCGACGCTTTCCCCCGCTTCTCCGCCTGAGCCTTCGTCTCTGTCGGATAAGCGAGCGGATAACCGTTTCGCGCCTGCCCTTCGCTGAAGGGTAAAGACGACGGTGGGGGCGCGTACTTCCTCGGAGGTACGCGCCCCCACCTTTTTCACGCCCTGAATAACCCTCCGCGAGTGGTCGCTTAGAAGCGACCACTCGCGGAAATACACAGGAAGACACCAGGTCCTTCCCAGCCTGCGGAAGCCCGTCCTGCTGTGGCAAAGGCGGCAGACTCCGTCTTCCCCGCGCGCCGCAGATGCGCCCACCCCCTACGGCAGGGCACCATAAGAACATGGAACACACACCCCGCCCCAAGAGGCCCCACAGCCCCGCCGCAGAGGCTACCGCTCCACCACCTCCCCTCGGCCCGCCGCAGCCGCCGAGGCCCCAGCGCCAAGCCCGCCGACAGCGCGGCTCACTCCACACCGCGAGAAACCCCGGCAGCGCGCCTCCTCACCGCCCCAACGAGCGACGCCCTCCCTGAACTCCTCGCGCGCGGAGCCTCGCCAATCAGCCACCCCACCCCCCCCCGGCACACCCGCCCCAAAGAACGCTCACGTCAACGCACGCGCACGCGAGAAACCCAAGCCGCCGCGCCCCCTCACAGCGTCAATATCGGCGGCGTCGAGATCTCCCTGAAGTTCATGTTCATTGTCATCATCGGAGCTCTGCTGGCGGTAATGCTCATGCCTTCCCTCTACCAGTGGTGGCGCCAGGAACAGGACTACCGTGACATTCAAGCTCGCGTCGAGGCCGCGCGCGAACGGAATGAGGAGATTCAACGAGAACTCGAACTGTGGAATACCCCCGAGTTCATTGCCTCCCAGGCGCGCGAACGTCTAGGGTATGTCATGCCCGGAGAGACGCAATACTCCGTCGTCGATCCAGGCCCGGGATACCAGGATCAGGCTGCTGTGGCCGCCGCCGCTCCGCGCGGCCCCGCCCGCCCATGGGTGCATATGTTCGCCCTGCTCACCAGCGAGGCAGACGCCCCCACCGAGCCGCAGTCCGCAGTACCCTAAGCTGGCCCTCCCGCCCCTGCCGTCCGCTGATTGGCGTAGTGCTGATCGCCTATCTCACTGAGAGGAACCGCCATGAGCGCTCACTTTGACGCCGCTACCGACGAGGACCTGGAGGTTCTGCGCGAACAACTCGATCGTGTCCCTCGTGGCGTCGTTGGCATCGGCGCGCGCTGCTTGTGCGGTCGGCCCACTGTCGTTGTCACCGCGCCTCGTCTGGAGAACGGCGAGCCCTTCCCCACGACCTTCTACCTGACCAGCCCGCCGATCGTGCACGGCTGCTCGGTACTTGAGGCTGAGAAGGTCATGGAGGAACTCAACGCTTGGCTGGCCGAGGACGAGGACGCCGCCGCCGCGCACGCTCGCGCTCACGATGCTTACATCGCCCTGCGTGACGAGTTGGGCGAAGTTCCTGAGATCGCCGGCATTTCCGCCGGTGGGATGCCGACCCGCGTGAAGTGCCTGCACGCTCTGGTGGGCCACGCGCTTGTGGCTGGCCGGGGAGTGAATGTGGTGGGCGATCGCGCGCTTGACATGATGGCTGAGCGGGGACTGTGGAGCGCTGAACGCTGCTCGTGCTGAATGATCTTTGCTGAAGGATGGGGCAGGTGAATCGTGGATTTACCTGCCCCATTCCTGTGTGTTCACCGCGAGTGGTCGCTTCGAAGCGACCACTCGCGGTGCCGGAAGCGCCAAACGAGGCCACGGCGTCGCCCTCGTTGGCCCGAATCCGAGCGGAGCACACAGGGACGGGGGAAAGCTCACAGGTCACCTTGAGTGAGTGGGCGGCCCAGGTGTGGAAGGATTGGCGGGTGACTCGAGTAGCAGCAATAGATTGTGGAACAAACTCCATCCGCCTTCTTGTGGCCGAAACCGACCCAGAAACCGGCCACCTCTCCGACCTGACCCGGCAGATGCGCATCGTGCGCCTGGGGCAAGGCGTCGACAAAACCGGCCTCTTGGACCCGGCAGCGATCGAGCGCACCCTCGAGGCCACCCGCGAATACCGCGAGATGATCGGCCGACTGGGCGCGGAGCGTATCCGCTTCGTCGCAACCTCCGCCAGCCGTGATGCCGCAAACCGTGACGTGTTCGTTGACGGAGTGCGCCAGATCCTCGGGATTGAACCAGAGGTAATTCCCGGTAGCGAGGAAGCCTCACTGTCTTTCACGGGGGCGTGCCGTTCTGTGCCTACCGAGGCCGCCCGCCCCATGCTGGTTGTTGACATTGGCGGTGGATCCTCTGAGCTGGTGCTGGGGGACGCCTCAGTGATGCAGTCAATCTCGATCAACATGGGGTCGGTGCGCGTGACGGAAAAGTTCCTCGCCCACTGTGACCCTGCTGCCGGGATCGATGCCGCTGCCCGTGAGGCGGCGTGCGCGTGGATTGACGCTCAGCTTGACGAGGCTGAGGCCGCAGTTGACCTGCGGGCTGTCGGCACCCTTGTGGGGGTGGCGGGTACGGTGACAACCGTGACGGCGCAAGCCCTGGGGTTGGAGATGTACCAGCCTGAGCGGATTGATGGTGCGGCGTTGAGCGCCGAGGAGCATCAGGCGGCGATTGATTTCATGGTGGATCAGCCGATTGCCGTCAAGGCAGCTTTAGGGTTCATGCCTACGGGCCGTGAAGACGTGATCGCGGCGGGCGCGCTGATTTGGGAGAGGATCATCCGCCGTGTTGCTGCTCGCATTGGCGAGGATGGGCGCGAACTGGGCAAGATCGTGACTTCAGAGCACGACATTCTTGATGGGATTGCTATGTCTTTGCTCTGAGCTTCCTTCCTCCTGAGTGTTGACCGCGAGTGGTCGCTATGCGACCACTCGCGGTATTTTTCAGGAAGCAGGGGTTGCATGCAGGGAACTGTCAGACAGATGTGACCACTCGCGGTGTTTTCTCAGGAAGAGGGGCATCCTCAGGAGGGGGGCAACGCGTAGGAAAAGCACAGACAGATGTGACCACTCGCGCTAAATCCACCTCGCCTCCCAGACCCAACCCGCCCTCGCCAAGCGCGAGCCTCCACCAAACCCGCCCAGCGGGAACCACACGGGGCGGCCCACCGCAGTGAGCCGCCCCCGCAGGACGCATCCGCTTACTTCGCCGACGAGGCGCCACGCGCCCGCACTCGCGTGCGACGATGAAGCGCAATAGCACCCAGAAGCGCTGACGAGAAGGTACCAGGATGACGCCGAAGGACGCGTGGAAGGTTTCGACCTCGTCACCCTTGAAAGCCAAACCAGCGATCAGCATCGCAACGGTGAAACCAATACCCGCCAGCAACGCGATCGCCGCAACATCGGGCAGGTCAACACCATTACCCAGGCGCAGCTTCGTGAAGCGCACCAAGACCGCCACAGAGCCCCAAATGCCCAGCAGCTTACCCAGGGGCAGGGCCAGTGCGATTGCAAAGGTCACGGGATCAGTCAAGGCGCCTGCGAGACCGCCCTCGGCACCCAGAACAGGCACGCCAGCGGCGAAGAAGGCAAAGATCGGCAGAGCCAAGCCAGCCGACCACGGGCCCACTTTCTCAACGAAAGCGTGGGTCATCTGATGGCCGTGAGCATCGCGGCGAGCCGGAACCACCAGGCCCAGAGCGACTCCCGCGATCGTGGCATGGACGCCGGAATTAAACATCAGACCCCAGGCGATGATGCCCAGAGGGATCAGGAGCCATGGGGAGGTCACATTGCGGTTGATCAGCACAGCAAAGATAGCGACGGTCAGCAGCGAGCCTGCCAGAGCAATGAAGTTCAGGGTGCCCGAGTAGAACACTGCGATCACGATAATCGCCAGCAGGTCATCAACCACCGCCAAGGTCAGCAAGAAAGTGCGGGCGGCCGGGGGAAGGCCGCGGCCGAAGATCCCCAGCAGCGCCACCGCGAAGGCAATATCCGTTGCGGTGGGGACCGCCCAGCCGTGGTAGGCGTGGGTGGAGGTGACGCTCTGGATAATGACGTACACCAGCGCGGGTCCGACCATACCGAAAGCGGCGGCGATCATTGGCAGCGCGGCCTCGCGCATGTCGCGCAATGCGCCGGTGACGAACTCGGTCTTGAGTTCCAGGCCAACGACGAAGAAGAACAGGGTGAGGATGCCATCAGCGGCCCACGCGTGCACCGACAGGTTCAAACCCAAGGATTCGGGGCCAAAGTGGAGGTGGGCGAGGTGCTGGTAGGCGTCGTTGAGGGGGGTGTTCGCAATGACGAGGGCGGCGACGGCCACGCCAATGAGCAGCAGGCCAGCTTTCGTCTCGTTTGCGAGGAAGCGCGTGACCGAGCGGCGCAGGTGCAGAATCGGGTGGGCCTGCGCGCCTGCACCCAGGGCCGCAGTTCGGCGGGTAGGCGTTGCGGAGGACAGGGCGATGGGGCGCTGGATGCCTCGCTGGCCGGGCAGGTTGTAAACCGATCGGCGAATAACGCCCTGGCCGCGGTGGGAGATGCGGTTTTTGGCGGGCGAGCGGGGGGTGCGCTCTGCAGTGTTCATGGTGGGCAGGATCCTTCGCCTGTTGTCGATGCCGCGAGTGGTCGGTTCGATGCGACCACTCGTGAGAAGAACGGAGTAAACCAGGTTCTATTTTAGGGGAAATGCTTGACGAGGACGGAGGCGGATAGTCCTTTTCGGGAAGAGTCACAGTGTGGCGTCCAACGGGGGTTTCCTCCGTCGGTGAACGCGAGTGGTCGCTTCGAAGCGACCACTCGCGGAAATAGAGTGAGGGCAGGCGCGAGGCGGGGGTGCGGCTGTGGTGGGTGAATCGGGTAGTATGGCACGCAGGCAAACGCGGCTTTGCCCCGGCCCCCATGGCCCAATTGGCAGAGGCAACCGACTTAAAATCGGTGTGTTGTCGGTTCGAGTCCGACTGGGGGTACCACGATTACCGTTCACGCTCAAGAGAGAAACCCTCGGCGAAGCGTACTCTCCCGTTGGCTAAGACGCTCTGGAAACCTTTTCCCATGCTGGTGTGGATTCTGCTTGCGCTCACCATCGCCCCCCACCCGCATCTGAGACCTCACCTGGCAGCTGCGCAGCCGCAGGAGCAGTGCGCTCTCTTCCCTCAGGAAGCGAGGGCGTCGGCCTCGCCAAACGAGGCCGTAGCGCCCCTTCCACGGTGCGCAAAAAGAAAGGAGCGGCGGCGCCCTCGTCAAACAATAGGAGCGCCTCACGTCAACCATGACGTGTTGTCCCCGTGAAGATGCGTCACCCCGTGAAGAGGGAGTGCGACGCTTACCCAGCACGAGTGGCGTGCGCCGCATTCCCCTGATTTCACCCCGAATGCATGTGAAAAAGGTGGAATCAGGTGGCAGCCCGCGCCTAAACATGGGACATTTACTTGTAGAGCTGGGCGCCAGACCGCGCCCGCTGCCTGAATAATCTGGCCCAACGAAGCTGGAGGGACAATGTCCAACCCCGTTCTTAACCGCATGCAGGACCAGTGGAACGCCACCACTCCTGCCGGCTACCCGACCATGCCCGGCTACGAGGTCGGCCAAGGATCGCAGACCCTGCCCCCGCCCGCAAGCCCCCTCCTCCGAGCAGCGCGTACAACCCCGCTGACATCGAAGCCATGGAGCACGCCTACACGGGCGCTCCGGCAGACGCTGTTGACCGCGGCCAAATGACCTACGACGACGTCATTATCAAGACCGCGATCTCCCTGGGCGCCGTGATTCTTGGCGCCGCGCTGGGCTGGTTCCTCTTCGCACTCAACCCCGCTTTTGGCCTTGCGGCGATGGCTGTTGGCTTCCTCGGTGGTTTCGTGCTGGCGATGGTGAACATCTTCTCGCGCACCATCCGCCCCGCCCTCGTCCTCGCTTACGCCCTGGTGGAAGGCTTGGCTTTGGGCGCACTGTCGGCCGTGATGGAACTGGCCTACCCGGGCGTGGTCATCCAGGCTCTGCTGGCAACCGCAGCTGTGTTCACCGTGACCCTTGTGCTCTTCAGCTCCGGTAAGGTGCGTAACTCGCCTAAGCTTATGCGCTTCATGCTCATTGGCATGGTTGGTCTGATTGTCTACCGCCTGCTGAACATGGTGCTCGTGTGGACCGGAGTCCTGTCAACCAGCGTTGACAATATGCGCATCATGGGTATTCCCTTGGGTCTTGCAGTGGGTGTCTTTGCTGTCATCCTCGGCGCGATCTCCCTCATCGGTGACTTCGATCAGATTCAGCAGGGCGTGCGTGCGGGCGCTCCGGCGAAGTTCGCTTGGGCCTGCGCGTTTGGTCTGATGGTGACCATTATCTGGATGTACACCGAGATGCTGCGTCTGCTGGCAATCTTGCGAGACTGATTTTTTGTGTGAATACGCGAGTGGTCGCTTCGAAGCGACCACTCGCGTATTTGTGTCTTTAGGGCGGCTGAGAGAGGGGAAAAGGTCGAGGGGGAGCGGAGCGTGAGGGGACGAGGCAGAGGCGTGGTCCTAGTGCGCGAAGGCCGAGGCCGAGCGTGCTCCTACAGCATGTGGGACTGCCCTCGTTCGGCAGTGGCGGGCACTGTAGTCTTAAAGAGGTAAAGGGCCCTCCCCGGGGTGCCCATTCAACGCTGACTGATGAAGGAGTGACGATGGAGAACATCACTGTCACTGGCGATTTTGGCCGTAAGCCCTCCCTGGAGTTCACGGGCGCTGAACCCAGCCCCGAACTGCTTGTTGAGGTCCTGCGCGAAGGCGATGGGCCTGAGGTTGAGCCCGGCGATCAGATCCAGTGCCACTACCTGGGCCAGGTGTGGAATGGAAACGTCTTTGACAATTCCTACGATCGCGGCCAGGCCCTGGCTTTCCAGATTGGCGTCGGCATGGTCATCCGTGGCTGGGATGACGGCCTGGTAGGCCAGAAGGTGGGCTCACGCGTGCTTCTGTCCATCCCCTCCGAATATGGCTACGGTGACTTTGGCGTGCCGCAGGCGGGCATTGCTGGGGGCGACACTCTGGTGTTCGTCACCGATATCCTCGGCGTGCGCTGATTTTCTTGACGTGGGCGGACGTTCACTGCGGGCGCTGGAAGCTGAGCTGTCTGCCGACAGTTGATGCCGCCGCCGTGAGGGCGGTGGAGGCTGCCTACTGATTGCAGAAGAAAACGACAGGCGGGGTGCTGACCAACACGGTCAGCACCCCGCCTGTTCATTCGCCCGGGCTCCCCTTTTTTCGCGAGTGGTCGGTTCGATGCGACCACTCGCGGAAAACGTCAGGAAGTTTTCATGACAGGGCAGGCGACGCCGGTACGAGAATGACACTGGTACCCGTCAGGATTCTTGAACAGGTAGCCCTGGTGGTAGTCCTCAGCCTCCCAGAAGGTCACGCCCTCAGCGCCAGCGACGGCTGTCGTAATGGGTGGGAAACCCTCCTGAGCGAGACGATCCTGGTAAGCGGACAGGGTGGCGGCGGCAACCTCGTACTGCGTGGGCGTCGTGGTCCAAATGGCGCTGCGATACTGCGGGCCAATGTCATTGCCCTGACGGTCCCCCTGCGTGGGATCGTGGATTTCAAAGAAGAGGGCGATGAGGTCGGCGGCGCTGGTGCGGGCAGTGTCGAAGACGACGCGCACGGTCTCAGCGTGACCGGTGGTCTTCGTGCAGACCTCGCGGTAGGTGGGGGAGGGGGCGTGCCCGCCCATGTAGCCAGTTGCGGTGGTGACGACGCCGGGCGCACTCCAGAAGATCTTCTCAACGCCCCAGAAGCAGCCAGCCGCAAAGAAGATCACTTCCTCGCCCTCCTTGGGCTCAGCGTCAATGGGGGCGCCGAGGACGACGTGCAAACGCGGGTCGGCGGGGCGGGGCTGAAGAACATTATGGAGGTCAAACACGGGCTGCTCCTTAAACGTCGGATTACTGACGAGGCTAAATGTGCTGGTAGCGAACACTGGAGAATAGTTTGCTACTTCCTGAGTGTTTTCGCGAGTGGTCGCATAGAACCGACCACTCGCGAAAACAGGACAACAGGAGGACGCAGAGACGGGGTGCAGGCTGTACCCTTCAAAGCAGGACCTTTCATGGAGGTGACATGGAGAAGAAAAACTCCCGCCGGACACTCAATCCCGTCGCGGCACTGCGCGCACTGAGAAACCTCGCCCCCGCACAACTTGCCCTGCCCACCGAAACGCCCGACACAGGCGTCATACACTTCCGTGAAGGCGAAGGCCTCCGCCCTAAAGCGCACGCCGAGGCCGCCGTCCCCTGGGCCCTGCGAGTATCGGCTGCGGTTTCATGGCGCATGATCGTTGTCGCAGTTGCCGCAGCCGGCCTCACCTGGCTGGCCATGCAACTGTCCATGATCATCATGCCCGTTGCCGTCGCCCTCCTCATCGCCGTCCTGCTTGACCCGCTCGTCGCATGGTTCCACCGCAGGCTCCACATCGGGCGCACCACCTCCGCCGCACTCGGCCTGATCCTGTCGGTCCTCTTTGTTGTCCTCGTCCTGTCTCAAGCCCTCAGCGGCATCATCAAACAGGTGCCGACGCTCCTGTCAGAAGCGAATGACGGCCTGCAACGCTTCACCCAATGGCTCACCACCAACCCCTTCGGCATCGACATGTCAGGGGCAGAGCAAACCATCCAAATGCTTCAAACAGAAGTGACCTCCTGGCTGCAACGCAACTCGACGACACTCGCGTCGGGCGCTCTCTCGGTGACCACCTCAGTCCTGTCCATCGCAGCATCCACCCTGATCATGGTGTTTTGCCTGTTCTTCTTCCTTAAAGACGGGCGCACCATCTGGCTGTGGATTGTTCGCCTCCTGCCCGCCCCCGCCCGTGAACCTCTCCACGAATCAGCCATTCGCGGCTGGGTCACTCTTGGCGGATACGTTCGCACGCAGATCAAAGTCGCAGCTATCGACGCAGTTGGTATCGGTATTGGAGCTTTTCTCCTGGGTGTCCCGATGGCGCTGCCGATCACCGTCGTGGTCTTCTTCGGCTCCTTCATCCCCATCGTGGGTGCCATGACGTCGGGAGCGATTGCCGTGTTCGTCGCCATCGTTGACCAGGGGCCCACAGCAGGCTTGATTATGATGGCCATCATTTTGGGCGTCCAACAGTTTGAGGGCAACGTCCTCCAGCCCTGGCTGATGTCCTCGGCAGTATCCCTGCACCCCCTGGCCGTCCTGCTGGTTGTCGCCGGTGCTGGCTCGGTGGCGGGCATCCCCGGTGCGCTCTTTGGCGTGCCCATCGCCGCGTTCTTGAACTCCACCTTCCTTTACCTGCACGGCTACGATCCGATTCCCTCCCTGCGCACCGATAGGGACCGCCCGGGCGGACCCCCAGGCATGCTCAACGAGATGATTATTGCCACCTACTCCGACAAGGGGTCAGCCTTTGTGGAGGAAGACCTCGAACTCGCGAAGAATGCCCCGGAAGGGACTGGGACACCGGCCGGAAGCACGCCCGCAAGCGGGGCTGGCACTGCGGGAACCTCGTCAAAGACCACGACCGCTCACGAGGCCACCGCTGCGGCTCAGCGCGGCGCGGGAGCCCCCTCCCGGGAGACGCCCAAGGAAGGCGCGTACTTGGCTACGGGGGGAGCAGGAGGCGCAGGGAAAGCCGCAGTGCCCCAAGAGGCAACACCTCCGGGGAAGGAGGATGGGGCGGCGCCCTCGTCAGAGAGGCGTGAGAACCCGCCACCTTCCAAGAAGGACTCTTCTTCAGGATCCCACTAGGAACCCCCCGGAATTCCTGCCCGGTTGCCGAGGGACCTTCTGAGGAGCAGCGGCTGGAATGGTGGACGCCCGCGAGCGGCTCTAGTGGGAGCACTCGCGGGCGTCAACTGTACGATCACACGCGCCGGTCGCGTCACGCCGCACCCTCTTCGGGGGCTCGGCCTAAGGGCGCGCGCAGCAGGGGCTTTCAGCCGGCGAAGGGCGTGGCCTCAAGGATCTTGACCTCAATCTCACGGCCGTTGGGGGCCTCGTAAGAGAGGACGTCGCCGGGACGGTGGCCAATCACTGCCGCACCCAGGGGCGCGTCGGCGGAGAACACCTGAATGCCCAGGTCGCCGCCAGCTTCGCGCGATCCCAGGAGGAACTTCTGCTCGCGGCCAGCAACGAGGGCAGTGACAACCATGCCGGGTTCGACGATGCCGTCGTCAGCGGGGGTGGCACCAACCTCAGCGTTGGCGAGCATTTCTTGGAGGGCCTTGATGCGCGTCTCATTCATGGACTGCTCGTTGCGGGCAGCGTGGTAGCCGCCGTTCTCCTTGAGGTCTCCCTCTTGGCGGGCGGCGTCAATGAGCTTGGCAATGTGGGGGCGCTTGGCGTCAATACGTTCTTCAAGCTCCGACTTAAGAGCGTCGTACTGGGCTTGAGTGAGCCACTGAGTGTCAGACATGGTGTCCTCCGAAAAAGATTTGAGCCGGCACCACGAAGGGCCGGCGGCGTTTCCTTGAATAGCATAGCAACCCATCTGTTTTTCGCGAGTGGTCGGTTCTATGCGACCACTCGCGAAAAATAATGAGGATTATGAAATAGCAAGGAAGGAAAGAAGGAGAAAGGAAAGGAACGGGTCAGGAAGCGTTGAGTACCGCCAGATACACGGCCACACACTGGCACGCCCACGCTAAAACCGTGAACAGGTGGAAAAGCTCATGGAAACCAAACCATGTGGGAGAAGGATTTGGCCGCTTCAAGGCGTAAAAGACAGCGCCGATCGTATAGAGCACGCCACCGGCAGCGACCAGCAGCACAATCGCCGGGCCGCCAGCCACCCACAGCTGCGGAAGATACGCGATGGCCACCCAGCCCAGGGCAATGTAAATAATGGTGATCAGCCATCGAGGAGCATGCGGCCAAAAGAGGCTCAAGATGACGCCGGCAGCAGCGCCAATCCACACGATCAACAAAATGACCTTTTGATCCCATGGGGACAGCAGCGCGACGCACAAAGGAGTGTAGGTGCCCGCAATAAGGAGGAAAATATTGGAGTGGTCCAGGCGTCGCCAGAATTTCTCCCATCGGGGCTCCCAGTAGAAGCGGTGGTAAAGCGCTGAAATACCAAAGAGGACGAGGGAGGCAGCCAGGTAGACGGCTGAGGCCCACTTCGTTGCCGTCGTCGGGGCGAGGACGAGGAGGACAATGGAGGCCGCCAGCGAGAGCGGCGCAGCAATGAGGTGAAGCCATCCGCGCAGGTGAGGCTTGATAGCCACAAGCTGGTCGGGGACCCACTGGGTGGGGCGTATGGATGCAATCTTCACCGTAGTCTCCTCGGTAGGCGAATTAGGACGCTCTTTACAGGGTAGGCCACCGGGGGACTTCAGTCCTGGCAAGATGCATTGCTTTTCCCTCACATCTTTGTCTTGCCTCGCACTCCTTGTCCTTCACTCCTGCCCCTGCTCTTTCCTTCCCAATCATCGCGAGTGGTCGCTTCTATGCGACCACTCGCGAAAAGATGGGCAACAGGCAGAGGATGAAACAGACATCGCGCCACTCTCGAAGTAGCCTTATCTTCTGAGGCGCCGTGCCGCGCCGCCCTCGTTCAACAACAACGCCTGCGCGCCTGCGCACCCAAGGAACCACGGAGGAGACGACATGGGACAGTGGAACCTCTTGTACGACCTCTACGAGCGTCGTATTCGCGCCGACCTTGACTCCTCGGCTATCCCCCGACATGTCGGCGTCATCCTTGACGGCAACCGCCGCTGGGCGAAATCCATCGGCACAACGGCCTCCCACGGCCACCGCGCGGGAGCCGGGAAGATCTCTGAATTCCTCCAATGGGCTGACGAGGTCGGCGTCGAAATCGTCACCCTGTGGATGCTGTCCACCGACAATCTTGGCCGCGACGAGGGCGAGCTCAACGAACTTTTGCGTATTATCGCCGACGCGGTCGCTTCCCTAGCAGCCACTGAACGCTGGCGCTTGAGCGTGGTCGGCGACCTTGAGCTGCTGCCGGGTGAGATTGCCGAGGAAATCCGACGCCACGTGGATTCAACCGCCACAGTGTCGGGGATGACGGTCAACATTGCAGTGTCCTACGGCGGGCGTCATGAGATCGCTTCTGCGGTGCGCTCTTTGATGAAAGAGGCGGCCGCGCAGGGCCGTACCCTCGAAGACCTGGCGGAGACACTCACCGACGAGGACATCACCGACCACCTGTACACCAAGGGTCAACCCGACCCTGACCTGGTGATTCGCACCTCCGGTGAACAGCGCCTGTCCGGTTTTATGCTGTGGCAGTCGGTGCATTCTGAGTTCTACTTCTGCGAGGCCTACTGGCCCGATTTCCGTCGCGTGGATTTCCTGCGTGCGTTGCGTTCATACGCGCAGCGGGAGCGCCGCCTGGGCAGGTAGTCCCTGGCGCCAACCCGGCAGTAATTCCGGCGGAGAGGTTATTCCTACCTTCTTCCTTTCCTGTATATCCCCTGTGAAAGCGAGTGGTCGCTTCTACGCGACCACTCGCGAATTCCGTTGACGTAGACTCCTTCCCGCCTGCATAAATACGCGAGTGGTCAGTTCTAACCGACCACTCGCGTATTCAGGAAATATTCAGGATTGGGGGTCGCCCCGAGGGCAGACCTCACTCAGAGCTCATGCGACCACGGAGGGTTGGCGCCCGCACGCGAGATCGTCACCTCGGACACCTCGGTGGCCCTGGCCAAAATTCGCAGCACCTGCTCTTCCGTGAGGGAACGCAGCGCGTGGCGAGCCTCCGCCCCGTGGAAGCCAAGCTCCCACATGGCATCCAGGATCGCGCCCATAAAGGAATCGCCTGCGCCCACCGTGTCAACGACCTTCACATCATTGGGGGAAGACTCGCACTCCACCCCCGAGGAGGTACGGGCAATCGCGCCCTTACCACCGCGAGTGACGATCACCAGCTGCGGCCCCATATTCAGCCACTCGGTGACGACCTCGTCTAGCGGACGATTATTCGTCAGCCACGCGATGTCCTCGTCCGACACCTTCACCACGTCCGACACAGCAACGAAACGGCTGACGATCCGCCAAGCCTCTTCGGGCGTGCCCATAATCGAGGGGCGCGCGTTGGGATCGTAGGTGATGAGGGCGTGCTGGCGAGCGGAAATCAGGGCATCGAGCACAGCGCTCGCACCGGGCTCAACAACAGCCGAGATTGAACCGGCCTCAACGATGCGGGCCTGCGGGCTGACGGCGATGGGAGCGACGGGGGCCCACTCCATGTCGAAGGTGTAGGTGGCGGCGCCCTTTTCGTTCAGGAGGGCGTTGGCCGTGGTTGTGTGGGTGGCGCCGCGTGATTCGGGGGTGATGTAGACCTTGGAGGCGGCGAAGTGTTCGGCGATCATATCCCCGTAGGGGTCGTTGCCGATCCACGTTTGCAAGGCCACATCGCGACCCAGGCGCCCCAGGGTCATCGCCACGTTTGCGGGCGAGCCGCCGGGAATCTCCTTGCGGTTGTCCGGGTCGTTGGCGGGGGTGACAACGTCGATGAGGGCTTCGCCGATGGCGAGGATGTGGGGGGTGGTGGTGAGGTCCATGTGGCGCTCCAGATCCGGTGTGGGGCGAGGGCGGGTGGCGCGGTGGCGTGCCACGAGCGCTCGCGGGGGAGTGCCCGAGGGGCACAGTCTTAATGGTACGTTCTCTTTTTCCGCGAGTGGTCACATAGAACTGACCACTCGCGTGTCAGACAAATTTTTGACGAGGTTCCCGCCCGCATCCTTACGTGGAGAAGGGGCTTCAGTCCTTTGTGGGCGTGGCAGCCTTCTCGAGCCGGGATTGAGCGTCATTGAGGATGGCCCGGCAGCGGGCGGCCAGCGCTTCACCGCGTTCCCACATGGCGATGGTGTCTTCAAGGGGAGCCTGGCCGCTTTCGAGTTGGCGCACGATGTTGACAAGTTCGTCGCGGGCGGCCTCGTAGCCCATGGTCTGCGGGTCGGTGGTGGGAATGTCAGTCATGGTGATCCTTCAGCGTGGGGAGTCGAATATGTGGGGAGTGGAATAGGGGGACTGTCTGGAACAGTCCTGTGTGTTTTTCACGAGTGGTCGGTTAGAAGCGACCACTCGCGAAAAAGGACTAGGGGGAGGGGTCGTGCTTGGGCGTGCCGGGCGTGGATCCCACAACCTGAGCGACCATGCGGCCCTGAGCGAGGATGCCCTCAATGAGCGCACCCTTACTGATCTGCTCAGCGCTGCGAATCACCTCGCCCGAAGGCAAACGCAGCAGCGAATACCCGCGATCCAAGGTGGCCTGGGGAGACAGTGCCGTCAGCGTCGCCTGGGCGGCCGCGATCTCACGCGACTGACGGTTCACAACCGCCGAAACGCCCTGGCGAAGCTGCATCTCCAGAGTCGTCAGCAAATTACGATGCCCCTCCACCACCGCGTCAGGGTGAGTAAGCACAGGCCGGGAAGCCAGCAGAGTCAACGCCTCCGCCTCGCGCCCCAGTCGACGCCCGAGCGCCGCCCTCGCCTGCGACAGCGCATGATCCAGTCCTTGCAGCTCCTGCGCCCGATCCGGCACGATCCGCCGCGCCGCATCGGTGGGTGTGGACGCACGATAGTCGGCCACTAAATCCAGCAGGGGCGCGTCGCCCTCGTGACCAATCGCCGACACCAGAGGAGTGCGCACGGCGGCCGCGGCGCGCACCAGCGCCTCCTCAGAGAAGGGCAGCAGGTCCTCCACCGAGCCGCCTCCACGAGCCACCACGATGACGTCAACCTCGTTGATCGCATCCAGTTCCGCCATCGCGGCGCTGACCTCGCGCACCGCATGCTCGCCTTGGACGGCGACCTCTCGAATCTCAAAGCGCACGGAGGGCCAGCGGGCCGAGGCGTTGACGATGACGTCATCCTTGGCTTTGGCGTTACGTCCGCATACCAAGCCGACCACTCGCGGCAGGAAAGGCAGGGGAACCTTGCGTTCATCTGCGAAAAGACCCTCGGCGGCGAGGCGTCGGCGCAGCTGTTCGATGTGCGCCAGAAGGTCACCAATGCCCTGGAGGTGCACCTCGTCGGCCCGCAGGTTCAGCGTGCCGCGCCGCTCCCAAAAGACGGGCTTAACGCGGGTGACCACTCGCGCGCCCTCTTCGAAGGCGGGACCGGCAGCGTCGAGGACACCCGGGTAGGTGGAGACCGTCATCGACATGTCGGTTTCCACATCGCGCAGGACGAAGAAGGCCAGTGTGCCGGGGCGGGGCTTGTATTCGACGACCTGTCCTTCGACCCACAGGGTGGACATCTTGTCGACGTAGATCTTGATGTTTCGCTCAGGCGCCGCAGCGGCCAGGGGTTTTCGCGCGTCGTGTCGGCGGCGCGGGCTGCGGGGGCGGGAGGGGTCTGGTAGTCAGGCACCCTGTCAGCATTCCACCTCAACGGCGCTGGCGCAGGGAGGGCACCCCGACGTGAGACAAAAAGGTGGGATCTCACGAGGAAGAGCTGCATTGTGGGTTTCCTGTTTTCCGCGAGTGGTCAGTTAGATGTGACCACTCGCGGAAATAAGAAAGGAAATAGGAAAGAGGGGGAGGGGCTTAAAGAGGGAGCGTGAGTGTGACATTTGCGGTGTGGCGCGGGCAGACGCGGCATTGCGAGGGCCCGCCCGTTAGAGTTTTGTCCATGACTGAAACCTCCGCTGCGGCCGACGCCTGCTGCTCGCCCCAAACTGGCGGCTGCTGCTCGTCCAGCACTCCCGTTGACATCGTCACTGCAGACGCGGCCACCAGCGTTGCTTCCGCTCCGGCTGAGAAGGCAAGCGGCGGCACTATCCTCGTCGCAGCCCCTCGCGGCTACTGCGCGGGTGTTGACCGCGCTGTGGACGTCGTCGAAAAGGCCCTTGACCTGTACGGCCCGCCCGTCTACGTGCGCAAGGAAATCGTCCACAATAAGTACGTCGTGGAATCCCTCAGCCGCCGCGGGGCGATCTTCGTCCATGAAACCGACGAGGTTCCCGAGGGCGCGCGCGTGGTCTTTTCCGCTCACGGTGTCTCCCCGCAGGTTCGCGAGGCCGCTGACGCCCGCAACCTCCTGTCCATTGACGCCACTTGCCCGCTGGTGACCAAGGTTCACCGTGAGGCTGTGCGTTTCGCGAAGGAGGACTACGACATTGTCCTCGTTGGCCATGAGGGCCACGAGGAGGTGGAGGGCACCTACGGCGAGGCTCCCTCGCACATTCAGGTGGTTGGCTCACCTGACGAGGTCGACAAGGTGGTGGTGCGTGACCCCGAGCGCGTCGTGTGGATTTCGCAGACGACCCTGTCGGTGGATGAGACGAAGATGACGGTGGATCGCCTGCGGGAGCGTTTCCCGGCGCTCATTGATCCGCCTTCGGATGATATTTGTTATGCGACGCAGAACCGTCAGGTGGCGGTGAAGAATATTGCGCCGCGAGTGGACGTGATGGTGGTTGTGGGGTCGGCGAACTCGTCGAACTCGGTGCGCCTGGTTGAGGTGGCTCTGGAGGCTGGGACGCCCTCGGCATATCGGGTGGATATGGCCTCGGAGCTGGATCCGGCCTGGTTTGAGGGGGCGAGCACGGTGGGCCTGACTTCGGGCGCGTCGGTGCCGGAGATCCTGGTCAAGGACGTGATCGAGTGGCTGGGGGAGCGGGGCTTTCCCAATGTTGAAGAGGTCCGCACCGAGACGGAGACCATTACGTTTGCTCTGCCGAGGAACCTGCGTTCAGAACTGTCTGCGCAGGGCATGGAGGATGCGCGCCCGCACGCGAGGCGCAAGTCCGGTCCGAACCATACGAGCTGACAAAACACTGAGGCTGAACAAGGCTTCACCCCCTCTGATTGCCTGCTAATGCCGCGAGTGGTCGCTTCTACGCGACCACTCGCGGTGTTCTTTCAGGAAAGGAGGGCATGGGTGGGCGTGAGGTGGGAGATGGGTGAGCGCTGCCTGAGCGCCCAAGGCCACACTGCGGGTGCCTCGTCAAACAACAGCGAGCGCCTACAATGGAGGGCGTGTCTCTTACTATCGGTATCGTGGGACTGCCCAACGTTGGCAAGTCGACCCTGTTCAATGCTCTGACCCGCGCCACAGTTCTGGCCGCGAACTACCCCTTCGCCACCATCGAACCCAACGTCGGCGTCGTCCCCCTGCCCGACCCGCGCCTGCAGGGCCTGGCCGACATCTTCGGCTCCGAACGCATCCTGCCCGCCACCGTCTCCTTCGTGGACATTGCCGGCATCGTCCGCGGCGCCTCCGAAGGCGAAGGCCTGGGCAACCAGTTCCTCGCCAACATTCGCGAGGCCGACGCGATCTGCCAGGTCACCCGCGCATTCACCGACCCCGACGTCATTCACGTTGACGGCAAGGTCGAGCCCGCCAACGACATTGAAACCATCGCCACCGAGCTGATCCTGGCCGACATGCAGACCCTGGAGAAGGCCATCCCGCGCCTGGAAAAGGAAGTGCGCGGTAAGAAGACCGATCCGGTGGTCCTCGACACCGCCCGCGCCGCACTGGAAATCCTCGAAAAGGGTCACGTCCTCTCTGGCCCCGAGGGTGCGCCCCTTGATCAGGACGCCCTCAAGTCCTTCCAGCTCATGACCACCAAGCCTTTCATCTACGTGTTCAACATGGATGCTGACGGCATGGCTGACGAGGCCAAGCAGGACGAACTGCGCGCACTGGTGGCCCCCGCAGACGCGATCTTCCTGGACGCTCAGTTCGAGGCTGAGCTGGTTGAACTTGACGAGGATGACGCCCGCGAAATGCTCGAAGAATCCGGCCAGTCCGAATCGGGCCTGGATAAACTGGCACGCGTCGGCTTTGACACCCTGGGCCTGCAAACCTACCTGACTGCAGGCCCCAAGGAGGCGCGCGCCTGGACCATCCACAAGGGTGATACTGCTCCTGTTGCCGCTGGCGTCATCCACACGGACTTCCAGAAGGGCTTCATTAAGGCCGAAATCGTGTCGTACGAGGACCTGGTGACCTACGGTTCTGTTGCCGAGGCTCGCGCGGCTGGCCGCGTGCGCATGGAAGGCAAGGACTATGTCATGGCTGACGGTGACGTGGTGGAGTTCCGCACGGGGCTTACGTCTAAGAAGTAGACTGGAGGCATGAAGACGACCTCCTCCCAGCCTGTCCGTGCAGCGATCTACCTGCGCATCTCGCTCGACCGTGAGATGGACGGGCTCGCCGTCGACCGTCAGCGCGAGGACTGCGAGAAGCTCGCGCAGTTCCGTGGCTGGGAGATTGTCGAGACGTACGTCGATCAATCGATCTCGGCCTCAGACAAGACGAAGAAGCGCCCTGCCTACCTGCGGATGGTGCAGGACTACGAGGCGGGGCTACTTGACGCGATCGTGTGTTACGACCTCGACCGGCTCACCCGCCAGCCTCGCGAGCTGGAGGACTGGATCGACAGAGCCGAGTCCCGTGGCCTGCTCCTCGTGACGGCCAACGGGGACGCCGACCTCAGTACAGACGGCGGCCGGATGTACGCCCGTATCAAGGCGGCGGTCGCCCGCGCAGAGGTTGAGCGCAAGGGCGCTTGACAGTCCCGTGCCCATGTCCAGCGTGCACGGCAAGGGAGGCCGCCCAAGGGCGTCCGGCCCCTCGGCTATACGACCTCGGGCGAGCTCATCGAGCATGAGGCCGAGGCCGTCCGTGCCATCTACGCCGCCTTCCTTCGAGGTGACTCGCTCCAGGGCATCGCGCGTGCCCTGAGTGGGACTCAGGGCGACGGTGAGGGTGCGCGAGTGCCGCACCTGCCCCTCCACAGCCGGACGATTGTCCTGGAACGCAACGCGCGGCGCGAGGCCGAGGGCAAGGCGCCTCGACCTATCCCCGAGGACCGCCCATGGAGCGCCTCAACCGTGCTCGGTATCCTGAGAAACCCCCGCTACGCCGGGTACTCCGTGTATACCTCGAAGGACACACGCAGGCAGGAGGCGGGGGAGTCTCGTCGCAAGGCTCTGCGAGACAACCTCGTCAAGGACGAGCACGGGGAACTCGTCCTCGGACAGTGGGAGGCCATCGTCGAAGCCGACGAATGGTGGACTGTGCAGAACCTTCTCGACGACCCTGCCCGTGTGACGAACCGCAGCGGCTCCACCGTTCGCAAGCATCTCGGGGCGGGGCTCTACCGGTGTGAAGTGTGTGGCGAGCGTGTGAGGACCCGCGCCCGCTACTACAGCTGCAACGCCGGGCATCTCAACCGCACCCGAGACGCGATTGACGACTTCGTGCGGGCTCTCGTCGTCGCCCGCCTACAGAAGAAGGACCTCAAGCGTCGCAAGAAGCAGGCGGACCCAAAGGTCAAGGACGCGTTTTCCGAGCGGATCGCCCAGCATAGGGCCCGGATCGCCAGGGCTGAGCGGGACTACGACTCTCAGGTCATCGAGGGTGAGGATCTCGCTCGCATCCGCAAGGCTGCCCGGGCTGAGATCGCCCGCCTTGAGGCCGAGAGACTGGCCTCAGGAACCGGCACGGTGCTCGGACCCATCCTGGGGGTCGACGACCCCGCAGCGGCTTTTCTGGAGGCTCCTATGGCCCTGCAACGGACGATGATCGACACCCTCATGACCGTGAGGCTCAGGCGGGCGAAGCAAGGGAAGAAGGGCTTCGATCCCGAGTCGGTTGAGATCGTGTGGAAGTGACCTGGCTTCGGGGCGCTGACGTTGGGTGCTCCACCTGGGGATCCAGAAACACACAAGACCGCGCCCTGCGGGCGCGAAAAGGCGCTACTGGTCAGCGCGCCCTGCGGGCGCGCGAGATCATTCGCGCACGAGATCGGGCTCGGGGGAAGCGGGTGGAGTGTGTGTGCAGCGGTGTGTGACGTCGGTTACACATTGCTGCACACATTGCACACATCTGCACACATGATGTGTGCACTAGTTTTCGTTGAAATACCAGGCGAAACTCGGCCCCTGCACACATGCGCACATCTCAACGCATTACGCCCCCTATAGAGCAATTATTGGGTGCTGTTCTCTCCCTATAGCAATGAGTAAGAAAGATGTGTGCAATGTGTGCATTTAACGAGTTTTCATTGAGGTGCCAGGCAAAACCACTGCACACATCCCTGCACACATCTCAACGAGGCCCCGACTTGTATGCACTCAAGGTGACGCGCCTCACAAACAATGGCGCCTGCCTACCTCATCACCCTCCTGCTCCCTTGCTCCCTCCGAGCCCTACGCAGGATGGGAGGTCTCGCTGATTCGATGAATGTTCCTGCCGCCCCGTAGGGGCGCTGTAGGTGAGGCAGACCCCTGCCGGGGTCCGAGCGACCTCCTGGAGGTCGGGCTGTTCGTGAGCGTCCTTTCCCGAGTGGACTGCTGCAGCCCGGCCTCCACCTAGCTCGGGAGGTCATCGTGAACATGAAGAACATGCAGGAAGCGCTCGAATTGTGGATCGACAGCGGCATGGCCGTGCTCGACGAGGATGGAGCTCCGTCCCTCACGGGCTTCGAGGATGCCTACCGAGGCTGGTGGGAGTCGTTCCGGGATTACCTCGCTGAGGAGGTTGCGGAGTTGCAGCGTGACTGGCTCGAGGAGGCAGTCAGGTACTTCAATTGGGACCTCTATGAGCGAGACGCGCAACACGACTACACCCTCTGCGAGGCTCAGAACGGCGGCGTCCACGTGTTCCTAGATCTGTGAACGACGAGAGACCCCCTAGCCCAGGTGGCTAGGGGGTCTCTCGTTTCTCACTCACAGCTCGGGCCCGTCATCCTCGCGATCATCCGCTGTCAACGACGGCCGAAAAGTGAGCAGGAATCGATGCCTGAAAACTGAGCAGGTCCGGGCGCCGTCCGACTGAGATCACAGGCCAAAAGCGCCTCCTTGGACAAGGATCATGACGCCCAAGATGATCAGGACGAGTGGGAACAGGATGTGTTCGGACTTCTCGAGGACCTCGTCGATACCCGGCCGGGTGGACACGAACTTCGCAATGGCCACGAGGACTGCGACGAACAGCAGGAAGACTGCGCAGTAGGTCAGGATGCTGGCTGGACTGACACTGAGGAAGACGGGGACGTAGACACCGATGTTGTCCCCGCCATTGGCGAAGGTCACAGCCGCGACGGTCAACGGCGCGACCTTCTTGCGGTCATCGAGCTCGTCATCGTCCTCGCCCTGCCATGCCTCCCATGCGGCGCGAAGCCCCAAGAGCAGGGGGATCAGACCGAAGTAAGGGATGGCGGATTCCGGCAGGGCCAGGCTCGCGCCCCAAGTAGTCAGGAGAGCCGCGCCAAGGATGCCCAGGAATCCCAGGTACTGACCCACGACGATGCGTCGCGTGGTTCCTGCGCGGCCAGCGCCACGAGCGAAGAACAGCGACAACACGATGACGTCGTCGATGTTGGTCGCGACGAACAGGCCGACGGCTTGGATCATGGTGGCCAACATCAGCGGACCTCCTGGCAGGCGCTATTGCTGCAGGCCGGATCGAGACAGGGTGCGGCGTCGTTCACGGCCAGTGTCACCTCGACCAGCGAAGTGAGAGCGTCGCGCAGGTGATGATCGGCGATGTCGTAGCGGACCTTGCGCCCCTGCATCTCGGCCACAACAATGCCGCAGTCACGCAGGCAGGCCAGATGGTTCGACACGTTCGACCGGGTCAGGTCCAGACTCTGGGCGAGTTCGGCGGGATACGAGGGCGCATCCAGCAGGCTCAACAGGATGCGCGCTCTGGTGGGGTCAGCCAGGGCCCGTCCGATGCGGTTCAGGGCGTCAAGACGCGAAGCAATGGTCAGCATGTGCTAAATAGTACAGCATCAGCTGACGTGTTGATGGGTGAGCCCTGGCGCGAGGTGGGGGGCCCAGCCACGCATCTTCTTCTCTGCCCCTAGTTGTTGCGGTCTTTGGTGAGGAGTTCTCGGTGGGCGCGGGTGCGGATGCGGTCCTTGAGGATGGTCATGGAGTGGCCTGCTGAGCCCTGAGCCTGACCCCGGTCGCCCGGTCAATGAAGGTCTCAAGACGGACCCTCTATCGGGCATTAAAAATGGCCCTCATTGACCGCCCGCTAGCGCAGATCCCATCTGGCGTTTTCATGCCCCACATCGGCCCCACTTTGGGCCTTCGTTGTCCCTGAGGTCCTCCGGGCCATTACTGGGCCATTACTGGGCCATCAATGGCCAAAGAAAGACCCCGGTCACCTCATCGGTGACCGGGGTCTTTCTTGTCTCCTCCTCACTTGTCTCCTCCTCACAGCTCGGGCTCATCATCGCCCTCCGAGCCCCAGTCCAGGGACTCAATCTGGCCGATCATTCGGCGCTGATAATCAACGACGCTCTCGCGTTCCCGGATCCTGCCGTCGAGGCGCTCGGCTCGCTTTGCGCGCTCTTCGGGTGCCTTAGGCCTTCCGATCGTGAGGCCCTTTCCCATCATTGGCTGGATCATCGTCCTCACCTCCTTCCTCATCGCAGCTCGTCATAGATCCACTGACTCACCCTCAGCACGAGCCACACAAACAGCCCAGCTCCACCGAGGGTTCCGACCGCAATCAGCGCCTTCGCCCACCACAGCAAGGCAGCAGAGAACGACGCCCAGGCCCAGCTGAAGAGCGGTCCAATCCCGAACATGGTGCCCAGCCCCCACACGAGGCCACCGACGAGGAGCAGCGAGGCGAACAGCGGCAGCACTGCAAGCGCGAGCCGCGAGATCCCGACAAAAGTCACCCGGCGCTCGATCGCCTCGATGTTTCTGCGGGCCTCGTTGAGCTCGCTCAGCGACTCATCGACGGCTACGCGGGTCTCAGAGAGCCTCTCAGAGCCCAGAGCACTCATCTCCTCACGGAACCCTTGGAGATCGCGCCTGAGGGCCTGCACTGGCTCCTGGACGCCCTTCTGGAAGTGCTCCTCGACCCGCCGAGACATGTAGGCAGCGACCTTCTCCTCGTTGAGCGTGACGCGGCTTTTGGCTTTCACCTGGGCAGTGAGCTCACCCAAGGCTCGGGCCATCGTCTGATGAGACGCTTCGAGCGTCTTCATCATCCTGAACGCCTCCAGATCCGACGCGCTCACTGTGGACCCGTCGCTCTGCTTCACGACGCGCCTGTCGCTCACGGTCTCGCCGAGCGTGCTCAGCGTCGCGCTCTGCTTGTTGAGCGTCTTCTTGATCTCGTTGACGTCGTTCGTCAACGAGTCGGGCAGCGAGACCTCCGAGGTCTGCATCGACGATTTCAACGCGTTCGTGCGCGTGATCATCTCCTGCTCGACGCTCGTCAGTCGCTTGCTCAGGCTCGCTTGCGACTCGATGAGGGCGAGGAGCAGCTCCTCGATCTTCCTCAGCTGCTCGGAGGTCTGCGAGGGCGGCGTCGAGCTGCTCTCCATCTTTTGCAAGGCTCTGGACATCTTCCATCTCCCGTTCTCGCATGATGCGTTCGTTCATCGTGTTGTGGAGCGAGCTCCACGAGTAGTCCGCACCGAGCTTGCGCGCGGTGCACGCCGCTTTCGATCTGCCGAACCTGCGCACCTCGTCGTTGTCATCGACGAGGGCATAGGTCACGCTCGGGTCTCGTCCCTCGGCCTCGCTCTTCCTACGCGTCTTCTTCTCGATCGAGACGCCGTGCTCGCGAGCGACTGCGCGCAGGCTCTCGAAGTCCACTGAGCGAGGATCGAGGAGCGCCTCATCGACACGATCCGCGAGGAACTCTCTCCACGTGTTCTTGTTGAGTTCGTCGACGGTGAGCCCCTGAGCGCTCTCACGGGAACGTGATCTGTTCACATCGTGAGCGAGGGCAGCAGGTTCAAGAACCTGCAAGCCCATCTCGCGCATCACTTTGTCGTTGGCCTTCTTGAGCACCCAATGAGCAAGGCCGTTCTCTCTCGCCGCCTTGCCCGTTACGAGATCGACGTTCGCGATGGTGATGTGCGCGTGAGGGTTCCCACCGTCGCTGTCGAGGTGCACAACAACGTCACACGGGCTGTTGGGGGCTACCTCCTTCGCCAACGCATAAGCGGCGTCAGCGACGATCTGTGGCGTTGCTGGATCGTTCGGGTCGAGCTCAGCAGCCGAGAACGACTGGATCACCATCAAGGCTTGATTCTTACGACCCGTGCCCTTGAGCATCGACTCGATCTTCGTGATTGCGTCATAGGGAGAACGGAAGTCAGACCGCCACGCCGCAGCACGCGACTGCTTCACGTTCGCGGGCCTCCCGTAATGGGCATACATGATCGCAGCGGCTGCTCTCACCGTCGTCGTTTGCTTCGTGATACTCATTCACTCATCTCCTTCGCTAACGCGAGGAGCCGAGCCGTCGCATCACGCAGATCGCCAAGCTCCGGCTTAATACCAGCCCACCCTTGACGGGTGAGCTGATTAATGTTGACGCCCACAGCGTTGACCGCCGCGACGAGACGAAGCACGTCGCGGTCAACAACGCGGGGCGGAGGCGCGCCATCGAGCATGTCGATGGCGGCCCTAATCGCTCCCGACTCAGGGAGACGGTAGCGCTGAGCAACGCGGGCGAGCTGTGCAGCTTCTCCTTCGGAGAACCTGACAGTCACACGCGACTCACGAGCCTGTCGGCTCGCGATCCTCCGGTCCCCACCGTGCATTGCCCCCACCGGGGACGATGCAGCGGTGTTGACCTCCGGCTGGACCCGTGGCACACCATCTTTCGACTCATTCTGAGTCGTCCTTTGAGGGTGTGACACAGGTCGGCCAGCAGACGATTCGGCTGACGCCTCATCGTGCTGGCCAGAGGGGCGGCTACGCCCCCCTCTGGACTCCCCCCACACGCTCGCATCGGGATTCGTCATCGTTCCTCACCCCAACCGGGCTGAGGAACGGCCTCGTTCGGCGCTTCGCGTGCCGCCTCACGGCGTGCCGCCTCACGGCGCGACGCCGCAGCCTTGGCGGCTGCGCGCTTACGCTTCGCGTTCTGTTCGTCGAGCATCGCACGTGCTCGATCGACCAGAGCACGAACGCTCACCGAGTCAGCATCCTCGATCTCATCGAGGGCGCTCATGATCGCCTCGGCGAAACGAGCACGCTCCTTCTCCTCGGCGAGGCGCTTCTTCTTGCGAAGGCGCTCGACCTTCGCCAGAGCGTCTGCGATCTCCTTATCGAGATTCGACATGGTTCTCTTCCTTTCGTCACGGAAACTGAGTGCCGGTGCCGACCCGGCGTGAGGGCTAGATGGTGGTGATCGGCTGAAGACGAACGAGGCCACGACCCCGAGGGCGGTTCTCAAAGAAGCGCGGGTACCCAGCGGACATGTCTCCCCACTCGACGCCCAACGCGTAGCCGTACTCCTTGGCAAGTGGTTCATCGCTCCAGTACTGAGTCCAGGCGACCGGGTTCTCGTTGCGATCCATGAGGCGGAACGCAGGTGCCGTCTCACCGTCGAGGATGACTTTCAGACGGTCACGGAACTTGCGGTACGAGATCAGTCGGCCTGAAGGGTTCGTCTGCTTAAACCAAGCGACGTAGGTCGCGAACAAGAACTCGACCGGCAAGAGAGAGGACATCAAGCGGTGCGAGTTCTCAACCCACCAAGCACGAACCGGGTCGTTGTTGAGCTTGACGTCTTCACCGAGCTCGACGGCCTTCGCTCCGACGATGAAGTCGTCGAAGTCGGGCAGCTCCAGCGCGACCTTGAGGACGTACTCAAGCACCTCAGGGTCACGCATGAACTTGTCCTTGATGGACGAGTCACGGGCTCCGGTGAAGCACTTGTCGAAGGGCAGGAACGCGAACCGCCGCCAGAGCGAATCGGTCTTATCGGCGAACTCAGGAAGATCGTTCAAGCACTGCACCATGACCCCACGTGGACGCCACTGGACGGCACGCTGATTCCTACGGTCGATCGTGATGACCTCATGCGTGATGTACTGCTTCAAGTCGCTCGCAGTCTCGGTGAAGACGCTCACCGAATTCTCGTCGGTGAAAACCGCAGACTTACCGAAGAGCGGCTCGGTACCGAAGCGGTCAGAGAACTTCTTGAGGGGCACGGACGCCCAATTGCCAGCACCGACGAGCTCCTTGAGGAGCACGAGCAGCGTGCCCTTGCCGCCCTCGCCCTTGGACGAGTAGAAGCACACGGCCTTGTCGTAGTTCTTGTGGACTCGAAGAGCCGCCGTGATCGTCTGCCAGACGAGCGCGACCCGTTCCATGTCTCCCGTGAACAGATCGGCCAGCCAAGTATTGAACTCCCACTGTGACCCGTCCTTCAACGTTCGTGTCGGAGATACGGCGCTCGGGTTGTAGGCGGTCATGCACTTCGTGAGGTACACGCGATCCGGCGAGAACGCTTCAAGCGTGCGAGTCTCAACGTTATAGATGCCGTTGTCCACCGGGACAAGGTGAGGCTCAGTGCACTCGCTGACCATCGGCGCGAACGAACGTAGATGCGCGTACACCTCGTTCACGAGATACGTGTTCGCCGTCTTCGTGTACGAACTCAGAAGCTCGCGTACACCCTCGCGCTCGGTGATCTCCCGGTACGTGCCCTCGAAGCGACCCGATGCGTGATATCTCATGAGCGGCATCTTGGCGACCTCATCCGTCTCCTCGCCGACGAGCACCACACGATGCTCGGCGGCGATGAACTGCGCGAGCATAAACGGCGGCAGATTCTCTGGCGCGCTCTTGACGACGCAGCTGCCCTTGTTTGCCTTGATGATGGCGAGGAGGTTGCGGATCAGATCGAACGCCTTGCGGTCCATCTGTCGACCACGGTTACGGCCTGTGAGGCCCCTGTCGTTTGCCCAGCGGATCACCGTCTTGGAGATGAGGGAGTAGAACTCGCTCGGGGTGATGAACGCGCCCTTGTCGATGAGGAACATCAGGCTTTCAATGGCGTCATCTTCAATGGTAGGCTCGTGATTGAACTGATCGGCCCCCGTGTCCCCCTGGATGCGGGGGTCTTCATTTGTGTTGCTCATGCTGCACCCCCAAGGGCGAAACGCAGGCGCGCGATCTGCTCGTCGCTGAGGCGCGGAGCGGCATCAACGAGGGCCGAGATGTGACGGGAAACTGACTCATCGAAGCTCGGCGTGCTCACGCGGTGGGCCTCGACGTAGGCCCGCAAATCGCCGAGACAATAGCCGACGGTGCCTCGTTGACGACCGAGACCGTCAATGGCACCCGCATACTTCACGTAGGAGGGCCCGCGCCCCTGCGAGCGCCAGTTGTTCAGCGTCTTGGGGTTCACCCCGAGGAACTCGGCGGCCTCGGCTGAGGAGAGCGTGCGATCCGAGTCTGTACCCAGCTCGGAAAGCCTGGTTGCGGAGGACATGAAAAATGCCCCTTTCCCTGAGTAGGAAAGAGGCTTGTCACCTGCGTGAACGCTAGGAAACCCCTGTTGAACCTCGCACGGGAGAGGTTCCTGCCCACGGTGGGTGCGGCTCATCTCATCGGCACCGCTCATCCCGTCGAGAGCGATGTGAGGGTCGCGGAGGACCCTCAACCGGCCAATCTCACGCCGGTCCAGGCTCACCTTCGCGGCATGGAGATATCACGCCGTGCCTACCCTTGTTGGGCTCGGCCAGAAGGATTGTTCCGAGCCTAGCACACCTCTGCAAATCACGGCAAGCCCTCGCTGCCGCTGCTATCTCTGAGGCTATGACGTTCGTTACATGCGTAATGCGGTCGAGTTCAGGTTTAATGTCTGATTTGCCGTGTATGTGAAGGTTGGGGGCGCGCCGGAGGGCGCGCCCCCGGTCTTTTTTCCTGAGGCACGGAGTGGATAAGGCAGATGAGCCCTCTGTGGGCATTGCCGCCCATGAATCGCTCCGCGCTCTGAAGTAGCACCTCGCTTCCCCTTGACCCTCCTCCTACAGGAACCCTCAGAATGGTCGGACACGCGTCACCGTCAACGTGAGAAAGGGCTCTGACTATGTTCACCATTGGGCTTTTTGCTCAGCTTACTGGGCTGAGTGTGAAGGCACTGCGCCATTATGACTCGATTGGGCTCCTCGAACCGCAAACGACAGACCCCGTCACCGGCTACCGCTATTACGCGGCAGAACAAGCGCGCGATGCCGCCACTATCAGCGCCCTACGAGCCCTGGGAATGGGCCTTCCCGCAATTCGGGAAGCCCTCGACAATGGAGCACCTCAGGCAGTAGAAACCTTCCTCCATGAACGCGCAAAACAACGCGAAGCCGAGGACGCCATTGCCCGCACCGTTCAGGACCTCCTCCGCGGCTACACGGAACTGCCCTCCACCGCGGTCAGAACAGTTCCAGAACAGAAGATCGTCTCGCTCCGCTGCACGCTCTCCCTGACGGGAGACATCGAAGAATCGCTTAACGAGGCCTTCGCCGGACTTCTTCAGGCCGTCCACGACGCCGGGTGTGTGCCCCTCGACTATTGGTGGCTGAGCTTCATGCAGGCTGACGCCGGGCAGGTGGCAATGACGTGGGCGATTCCAGTGCAGAGCCTGCCCTGCGAAGAGATTCCCATCGACTATGACGCTGGGTTTTCGCTAACTGTAGGCGTCGACCCAGAACACGAGGAAACATTTGTGAGCGCTGCGGAGGCTCCCTCTCAACATGAAGATTTCGTCCCGGCCTCGCCGGAACTGATCGCTCTACTCACTGCTGGGACTGACCCTCAGGGGGAGATTCGGCAGATCTATCGCCACCGGGACGGGCAGATCCTCCTCGAACTCGCCGTCGTGCACTGACCTCGGCGCCCCACTCGCTGTGCTTCGCCCGTGAAAGCGTCCATTCACGTCGCCCTCGCCAATCGGGAAACCCACACGAATCGTCAATGGGGAACATCACCGATTCCCCTCCGTGCGCACCATGGCGATAATGAGGGTGCAGCCAACTAGATGGCAGACTGAGCGACGAGGAGGACAGGAAACATGACCGCACTGCGCGACACCCTTGAGGCTTTCTTCGAGGCCGAAAACCAGCGTGATTGGGAGCGCTACGTGGAATTCCTCCACCCCGAGGTCGAATGGACACTCCACGGCAATACCATCCACGGCCGCGAGGCCTACATGGAGCTCATCACGCGGGCGTACGCGAACTCCTCCGTCACCTTCCGCACGCACCAAGTGCTCGAATCCACCAGCGTCAATATCGTCGCCACCTTGTTGATTGACGAGGACGGCAACCGTTCCCTCGACATCTTCGAGTTCGGGGATGGGTTGATCCGCCGAGAGTGGGAATTCCTTATGGGTCCTGGTGAAGGCTGGCGCTGAGTGGGAAGGCGCTGAGCGTGAAGGTGCTGGGTGGGAAGGCGCTGAGCGTGAAGGTGCTGGGTGGGAAGGCGCTGAGCGAGGCCGCGCTACGCCACCGTGACTCGATCGAACTCCCTGCGCTGCAGATGATGCCCTGTTGAAGTCATGTCATCGGAAAACAGGCCTGTGGAACATCGGAAAATAGACCAGTAGATCATCTGCAAATAGGCTAGTAGAGCATCTGTAAATGGGCTAGTAGTGCTACTGTTGGGACATGGCCTACTTGGAACGTACGGTTGACCGTGAGCTTGACGAATTGCTGCCTCATGTCCCCGCAATCGCTCTTGATGGGCCCAAAGGCGTTGGAAAGACAGGCACTGCATCCCGTCGAGCAGACTTCACCTGGAAACTTGATGATCCTGCTCAAAGAGATGTCGTCAAAGCTGACTTTGCGCTATCAACGGCGCCAGAAGGTCTTTTGCTCATTGATGAATGGCAGCATGTGCCGCAGGTGTGGGACGCAGTCCGTCGGAAAGTTGACGAGGGCGCGCCATCTGGACGTTTCCTCCTGACAGGATCGGCTACCCCGCATCATGCAGCGGGCACCCACACGGGTGCCGGTCGCATTCTTTCCCTTCGTATGCGTCCCATGGCTCTTTATGAGCGCGGCGTAGCGGCGCCATCGGTTTCCTTGGCCGCGTTATTAGAGGGGGAGTCAGCAGTTTCAGGTGCGACTGATTGTGTGCTGGAGAACTATGTTGAATCCATAGTTTCCAGCGGTTTTCCCGGGATTATGTCTGCTGCTTCCCGCGTTCGTCGCATGATGCTCGACTCTTACCTGGAACGCGTCATCGACAGAGAGCTTCCTGATCACGGTTTTGAGGTCCGACGTCCGGAAACGCTGCGCCGATGGATGGCTGCCTACGCCGCAGCATCATCAACCACGACGGCGTATTCAAAGATTCTTGATTCCACAACGGGTGGGGACGGAAGTCAGCCAGCCAAAGCGACGACCGTTGCTTATCGAGACCATCTCACGCGACTATGGCTGCTTGACCCAGTGCCCGGTTGGTTGCCCGCCAATAATTCCCTCAAACGACTCCAACAAGCCCCGAAGCATCAGCTTGCTGATCCAGCTCTGGCAGCGCGATTGTTAGGGATGACGGAGAGAAGCCTCATCGGAGCAGCTGGCGCGCATATGCTCGGACCATTGTTCGAATCGCTCGTTTCCCTGAGCGTGCGTGTCGCCGCTCAGGCTGCGGAGGCTCGCGTGAGTCACCTGCGCACGAATGGTGGAGAGCGAGAGGTGGATTTGATCGTTGAGGGGCCCGAAGGTCAAGTGCTCGCCATTGAAGTCAAGCTTTCCGCTGAGGTAACTGATTCGGACGTGCGTCATCTGCTGTGGCTTCGTGAGCAGATCCCGGATCGAGTGGTCAACCTTGTCGTCATCAATACCGGACAGGTTGCTTATCGTCGGGCTGACGGAGTGGTCGTTGTGCCTCTTGCTCTGCTTGGCGCGTGAATCGCGAATCCACCAGCGTCAATATCGTCGCCACCTTGTTGATTGACGAGGACGACAACCGCTCCCTCGACATCTTCGAGTTCGAGGACGGCCTGATCCGCCGCGAGTGGGAATTCCTCATGGGGCCGCGCGCGAAATGGGCGGTCGAGGCCGCCCCGCGAGCCTAAGCGAGGAGCGCCTCGATCCCACGCAGGGGAATTTCCAACCAGTCAGGGCGATTACGCGCCTCGTAGACCACCTCATACAGGGCCTTGTCCAATTCGAGAGCATCGATGAGGGCGGCCCTCCGCTGTGCCACAGTGGTCAACGAAGCACTGCCGTCACCTCCGCCGGGAGTCGTGTTCTCAGAGGACATACCTGGCCGTTCGACTTCGTAGCCCTCCAGAAACGCACGACGAACATCGGAGAGCCAAGCGTGCCCATGACGCTCTTTCTCGGCGGCATCGGGGACAGGGACACCCACTGCAGCCGCATAGTCAAAGGACCTGAGCATCCCGGCCACGTCCCGCATCGGCTGATCAGGCAGCAGCCTTTGCGCGAGTGGTCGCAATGGTTCTCCCTCGAAATCGAGGACGAACCATCGGCCAGAATCCCCCATGGAGCCTGCCTCACTACCGGGGATCTTTTCCCGCAGCACCTGGCCCAGGTGGTAGTCGCCGTGAATCCGTGTTGCGGGCTCCAGGCGGTCGCAGGCCTCCAGGCGGGCATAGACTCGGGCAATCTTGCCCTCAATGCCGATAATTCGTTGTCGCAGGTCGGGCACCTCTTCCAGTGCCCATGCGGCGCGCTGGCGTAGGGAAGCGACGAAGTGCGTGGGAGACGCAGGCTCATGCTCGCCGCAGGCCAGGGCAAGAATCGAGTGCATCTGAGCAGTGGTCGCCCCCAAATCGCGAGCAAGCGCAATGGCGCGGCGACGAGCTGTTCCCGGAGTGTTAGGAGCATCTGCCCCCTCAGTCGCACACGCGCCTGCCCCATTGGCCTGGCGAGTATCCGCGTGGACAGCGTTGGGCGCATCCGCGCCTGGGCACCCGCAATCAGCCTTGCTTTCAGCCGCGTCCTGGGCTGCCAGGGCGCAGAAGAGCTCAAAACCGTCATGCGCCTCGGGGATAAAGGTGCAGGCCACCGCCGAATGAGCGCTCACCTCCTTGCCAGAGGAGGCATCCACCCACGACAGCGTTGACCACGCCACCGGCTTGCGCACCCGATCCCATCCTTGGGCCGCGAGCGCCAAGGAGAGTTCCACATCAGGATTGGGCCCTGGCGAGAGCACGCGGAAGAGCTTGACCACCAGGTCGGGCGTCGCGGCATTGGCAGGCGCTCGCATGACGACATTCGTATTCGACTGCTCGCCGGTCATCACCCGTGCCGCACCGCTGCGCTCACCGATGGCCCGCGCGTCGGCCTCGTCGAGCACGCTGCCAGAGAGTCGCGCGGCCTGGGCCCACGCCGCCCAGAACGCGGGGTGGTGGGCGCCATCGACGAGGGCGACGCCGCGACCGACCTCGGCCGAAGCGCAGACTTTCGCCGGCGGTGCGGAGGCGCCCACAGGTCGGTCAGAAGCGTCCGCCGGGGGAGCAGAAGCGTCCATCGGGGGAGCAGAAGCGTTCACAGGTGGGGCAGAGGCATCCGCGGGTGGGGGAGAGGGGAGAGTGAATCCGGCTGCTGCGGCTGGCTCGCCGGGCGCAGCAAAGCTGGAGAACGTGCCAGGGGCGTCAAGGACGAGGGGAACATGGACGAGGACGGGCGCAGAAGCGTCCTTTTCGCCCCGATCGCTTTGTCCTGCCTGTCCTCGCTGCGCTTCCTGAGTCTCCTGTACGCCCTGTGCTTCCCGTCCGCCCTGTGCTTCCTCTCCTTCCCGTCCACCCTGTTCGTCTGCCTGCGGCCGGGCCACGGCAATGAGCAGATCGCGCACGCCCGGAGCCAGCTCTACATCGGCAACGATGCTCAGAGCCTCGGGTGAAGGCACGCCTGAACCTTTCAGGGGGAACCAGCGGCGCTCATACATCCACGGCCCGAGGGCGGCCAAAAGCTCAGTGTCGCTGGGCCAGCGGAGCTTCGCGGGCGAAGGGCCAGGCCCTGAGGAAGGAGGCACCGAGGAGCCATGCCGAGAAGAGTCGGCCCCTGAGGAGGGAAGCGCCAAGACGCCAGGACGAGGAGAGGACTCCCCAACTGGAGGGGTGTGTGACTGCAGGGTCATGACGCTTCCTTGCTCATGATGGTGGCTTCTTGACGACAATGGCATTCTCAGGGGGCCAGGTTGCCTCGCTCAGGCCAAGGCCCGCTCAACGGCAAACCACTGGAAGCCCCTGGCAGGCAGTGCAATCTCCAGCGCGCCGTCCTCGCCGAGGCTACTCGACACCGCGCGGGCGCCTTCGCCAACAGAAAGGAGGGGGCGCACTGCGGACGCATCCCACTCACCCACACTCAGGCGGCCAGCGACGGCCTCGTCAGCAAGGTTCGCCACGCACACCAGCACCTCCCCAGCGGGCCTGCCAGCAGCAGCGTCAGCATCAGTGCCACTATCCTTCCCCCGGCGCAGGTAGGCCAGTATGCGCTCATCCCCAGCATCGATCAACTCAAAATCGCCCGTACCGAGCACAGGATGCTGACGGCGCACAGCCAACATGCCACGCAGGGTGTGCAAGAAAGAGGCAGGATCAGCTAGGGCGTCGGCGACATTGCGCTGCGCATACCCCTCGGCCTCGATCAGCGGCAAGCTCAGGCGTGAAGCGTCGCTCACAGCAGAAAAACCCATATTCGCACTCGAATCCCACTGCATGGGGGTGCGCACAGCATCACGATCCGCCAGCCAGATATTCTCACCCATCAACACCTCATCGCCGTAGTACAGGCAAGGCGAGCCCGGCAAGGACAACAGCAGCGCGTGGGCGAGCTCAATCTCCGCCCGCGAATCCCCCAAGAGGGAGGCCAGGCGGCGGCGGATGCCGACATTGGCGCGCATACGAGGCTCAGGCGCATACCAGCCGTACATGAGGGCGCGCTCCTCGTCACTGACCATCTCCAACGTCAACTCATCGTGGTTGCGTAAGAAGGTGCCCCACTGGCCGTGGGCAGGAATCGAGGGCGTTTCAGCTAGGACCTGGCGGATGGAACGAGGCGATCCCTCCCGAAGTGACAGGTAGATGCGCGGCATGATGGGGAAGTGGAAGCACATGGTGCATTCGGGACGCTCCTCAGTGCCGAAGAACTCCACCACCTCCTCGGGCATCTGGTTGGCCTCAGCAATGGTGATGACACCGGGATACTCGGCGTCAAGGAGGGCGCGAATGCGGGCAATAATGTCATGGGTGCCCGGCAGGTTTTCACAATTCGTGCCCTCACGCTCAATGAGGTAGGGGATGGCGTCGAGGCGGAAACCGTCAACTCCGCGTTCGGCCCAAAAACGAATGAGGTCAGCGACGGCTTCAAACACGGCTGGCTCGTCATAGTTGAGGTCAGGCTGGTGGGAGAAGAAACGATGCCAGTAGTACTGGCCGCGCACCTCGTCAAAGCTCCAGTTGGAATCCTCCGTGTCAACAAAGATGATGCGCGTCTGGTCGTAGCCCCTATCGTCATCGGCCCACACGTAGAAGTTGCCGTAGGGCCCATCGGGGTCGGTACGGGAGGCCTGGAACCACGGGTGGGCGTCGGAGGTGTGGTTGAGCACCAGGTCAATGACCACGCGAATTCCGCGGGCGTGGGCTGCCTCAACGAGGGCGTCGAAGTCGTCCAGTGTGCCATAGCGCGGGTCAACCGCCGTGTAGTCGGCAATGTCGTAGCCGCCATCACGCAGGGGCGAGGGGTAGAAGGGTGGGATCCAGATGGCATCAACCCCGAGCCACGCCAGGTAGTCCAGGCGTGAGGACAGGCCCGGGAAGTCGCCAAAACCATCGCCATTGGAATCGGCGTAAGCACGCAGGAGGACCTCGTAAAACACCGCCGTGCGGAACCACTCCGTGTCAGGGGTGCAGCCGGTGCGTTCGCTGCTGTGCGCGGAGTAGGGGAGAGCAGGAATGCCGGGGATCATCGTCTGCCTTTCAGGCTTAGGCCGTTGCGCGGCGGATGAGGGTGACGGGGAGGGTCAGGGAGGGAACGACAGTATCGGGGGACTCGAAGCGAGAAACGAGGGAACGTACCGCCCACTCACCGGTGGCACGTAGGGGCTGATGGACGGTGGTCAGGCCAATTAATTCAGCGAAGGGAGCGTCATCGAAGCCAATAATGGCCAGCTCATCAGGGACGCGAATACCGAGGTTGGTGGCGGCGGTCAGGCAGGTGGTGGCAATACGGTCGGTAGCGGCAAAGATCCCATCGAAACTACCCGCAGACAGGAAGGCTTCAATGTCGGCCAGAGCCTCCGAGACTTCCTTTCCCACAATCAGGATGTGGTCGTCGGGCAGCTCCACTCCGTTTATCCGGAGGGCTTTAGTGAAACCGCGTTCACGTTTAAGGGAGGCGGAATCAAAGTCGGGGCGAGACTGCGCCATACCGATGTAAGCAAGTCTCTCGCGCTCATTTTCAGCCAAATGGCGGCCGGCAATCACGCCACCGATCTCATCATCAATGGTGAGCGAGGGGAATCCCTCGTGGGTGGTGTCGACGAGGACGGTGGGCAGGTGGGCAAGGAGTGCTTGGGCGACGTGGTCAGAAAACTCGATCCCCATAATGATGAGCCCATCGACCGTGTCCAGGGCGGGCAGAGTCTCTAAAACGGAGGAGGACTCCTCATTGGAAATTGCGTCAAAGACAGTGACATCAATGCCTTTGGCAGTGCACTCGCGCAAGATGCCGTTAAGGCGCTCCGAGAAGGACTGGTGAGTGGAAAAAGGAGCAATGACGCCGATAGAGCGTAGGGCTTTGGTGGCGCGTCGGGATGCATCAGAACGAGGTCGGAAGCCCGTGGCTTGGATGGCTTCAAGGACGCGGCGGCGGGTGGCCTCGGCAACGCGATGAGGGGTGTTGAGAGTCTTGGAGACGGTGGAAATGGAGACCCCTGCTTTGTCGGCGACATCGTAGATCGTGGGACGCGCGCCGTTGCCTGTGGAGCCTCTGCTGAGGGAACTTTTACTCACGGAACCTCCATTGGTGATGGCGACGCGTCATTACGTCGGCGGCTTGTGGCTCCAGCCTACCGATGGAAAGTGCTTTCCGAAAGTAGTTACCGAATTGTTTCTGGCTATCGGTTGAGATAACAGGAAAAGAGGGCAAGAATCTAAATTAGCGCTTTCTGCGATGCACTTTCATTCGACTTCAAGGACGAAGGGAATCGAAATGAACAAGTCCACCCACATCCTCCCGGCTACAGCCCTCGCCCTCATCCTCACCCTCACCGCCTGCGCACCAGCCACCACCGAAAACGCTGAAGCCGCAGAATCCGTCCAATCCACCATTAAAGAAAGCCCCTTCTACCAGCCCGCCTACGACAAAGCCGCAGCCATCGCAGAAGGAAAAACCTCTCCGGACAACTCACGATCCTGGGATCCCTCGGCGGTGAAGAACTCGACCGCTACAAGAGCCTCTACCAGCCATTCGTCGACGCGACCGGCATTGAAATCGCCTTCGAATCCACCCGCGACATGAACTCCGTCCTCCAAACCCGCGTCGACGGCAACAACCCACCCGACATCGTCACCTCAGCCCAAGTTGGCCAACTCACCGAACTCGTCGCCAACGGTGACGTCCTCCCCCTCACCGACCTCGTCAGCGCAGAAGCGCTCACCCACTACCCCGACTCCGTCCTCGACATTGTCAAAAAAGACTCCACGCCCTACGCGCTCATGCACGCCTCAGTGCTCAAGGGCCTCGTCTACTACAACCCCTCTCACTACGACGGCCCCACCGACCCTAAAACCTGGGCAGAACTGACCGCCTGGACCACCGCCACAGCCAAAGAAGGCCACACCCCCTGGTGCATCGCCCTCGAATCAGGCTCAGCATCAGGCTGGCCCGCCACCGGCTGGATCGAAGAACTCTTCCTCACCAGCGCAGGCGCAGACGCCTACGACAAATGGACCCGCGATGAAATCTCCTGGACCTCCCAGGAAATGAAAACCGCGTGGGAAACCTTCGGAGCTGTCGCCGCCAACGAAGACATGGTCAACGGCGGACCCGTTGCCGCCATCTCCACCAACTTCATCAAGGGCCTGCTCCCCATGTGGTCAGACCCGCCCCGCTGCTCCCTCGCCATGCAAGCAGACTGGCTGCCCGCCACCGTCTCCACCCGCGTGGAAGGCATCGAAGTAGGAAAAACCATTGACTTCTTCATCGCCCCACCCGTCAAGCCAGAAAACGAAGGCCTCATCGAAATCTCCGGCAATATCCTCGCCGCCTTCAAAGACAGCCCCGAAGTGCGCGCCTTCATGGAATACATGGCCTCCCCCGAAGCGCAAAACCTCGTCGCCCAAACCGGCCTCTGGCTCCCCACCAACAGCGCCGTAGCCGACGATGCCTTCCCCAGCCCCGACCGCCTCGCCCAAGCCCAGATCATCAAGGAATCCACAGGTGTCTTCTTCGACGCCTCTGACACCATGCCCTCGGCAGAAAACGAAGCATTCTGGGCCGCCACACTCGAATACGTCGACGACCCCACCCAACTCGACACCATCCTTGCCGACCTCGAAAAGATTCGCCTCACGAATCGCTGATTGACCCGCCCCGCACTGAAGAAAGGTCTTGACGGATGTCGCCACTGCTCACCGCCCTCATCGCCGGCGTGTCAATCCCTATCGGGATCCTCCTCTACCTCCTCGCCGGTGAAGCCCTCCTCAAAAAGCAGGCACCAGCGGCGGACGCACCATCCGCGTCGCCCTCTGGCTCGCCCCCGCCCTCGTCCTGCTCACCCTCACCCTCGTCTACCCCCTCGTCTCCACCATCATCCTCTCCTTCAAAGACGCCAGGGGAGAAGCCTTCGTCGCCCTCGCCAACTACGTGGACATCTTCACCCGCTCCGAAACCCTCATCGCGGTACGCAACAACCTCCTGTGGATCTTCGTCTACACCGTATTCGTCACCGCCATCGGCCTCGTCGTCGCCACACTCTCAGACCGCGTCGGCTACGAAAAACTCGTCCGCACCATCGTCGTCCTCCCCACCGCGATCTCCTTCGTCGGCGCAGGCGTCATCTGGAGCTTCATGTACGCCTACGAGCCGCCCGGCCTGCCCCAAACAGGAACGGTCAACGCGCTACTCACCGGCCTGCTCCCCTCGGTTGACCCCATCGCCTGGCTAGCCGACAAAACCACCGTCAACGGCGCACTCATCTTCATCGGCCTGTGGATGAGCGTCGGCCTGGCCTCCGTCATCCTCTCCGCCGCCGTCAAATCCGTCCCCTGGGCCTCCATCGACGGCGCCACCGACCTGCAATCCTTCTGGAAGATCGGCATCCCCCTAGCCGCTCCGGCGCTCGCAGCCGTCGGCGTCTTCCAATTCATGTGGGTGTGGAATGACCTGCTCGTCTCATTGATCTTCCTTGGCGGAGCCCCCGACGTTGCGCCCCTGACCGTGGCCGTGTCCTCCCTGCTGAACTCGCGCGGCGAAGGCTGGGAAGTGCTCACGGCAGCGGCCTTCATCCTCATGATCGTGCCGATCATCGTCTTCTTCGCCCTGCAACGCTACTTCGTACGCGGCCTGACCGCAGGAGCCGTGAAATCGTGAGCGGAGAAGGTATCGGTGGTACGGGAGGTGCCGGCTCGGGACCTGCTGGAGGTGCTGGCTCGGGACCTGCTGGAGGTGCTGGCTCGGGACCTGCTGGAGCTGCTGGTAGTGGCCACGTAGAAACCGGCCACGTAGGCGTCGCCTCCGACACCACCCCGCTGACCAGCCCACACTCCGCGAGTGGTCACAATGTGCCGAGGGAAGGGGAAAAGGACCTTCCTGCTCACCAGGGCCGTGATGCCCAGAGCGCCCAATCAACCACACACCTGCCGCTGACCAGTCCATACTCCGCGAGTGGTCACAATGTGCTGGGGGAAGAAGGTGGGGAAGTTCTGCGGGCCAGCCCGGATGAGCCGGAGCTCAGCACCCAACTCAACGAGGCCACCCGCGCGTGGATCCTCGCCTGCAGAGAAGAAAGCACGCCCCTCGACCCCGCCGCGCCCATCCCCCTCCAACGCGCACACCAGCACGCCATCAGCGAACGAATCTTTGCCCGCATCAACCCAGGCATGCCCGACGGCCTCGACTGGGAGGAACACACCACCACCAGCGGAGTACCCCTCCTGCTGTGCCAACCACGGCGGAAACCTCGCCAAACTGAAGAATCTGCAGACGAGAACCCGAACCTGCGGCCAGTCCTGCTCTACAACCACGGCGGTGGATTCTGGCAGGGAAGCGCGGGGGCAACCCTCGACCGCGTCCTCGTTGCGCGGCGGGCCCTCGACCTGGGGGCGCTTGTCGTCAGCGTCGACTACCGCCTGTCGCCCGAGGCCACCTTCCCCGCCGCCCTCGACGATATTGACGAGGCCGTCGCGTGGATCCACGTTCACGCCCAGGAACTGAGGGTGGATGCGTCAACGCTCGTCATTGATGGGATATCCGCGGGAGCCTCCATCGCGATGGCGACCTGCCTGCGCGCTGCGGGGCAGGGGAGGAAGAACGCGGCCGGCCTCGTCCTTGAGGTGCCGATTGGAGACATGCGGAACGAGGCACTGTGGGTTGGCAAGCACGCCGCGCTGAACGGCTTGGAGGAGCTTCCAGCGATGTACCGCATGTATGCGGGGGCTGAACCTTTGGACAACCCACTGCTCTCCCCCGTGCTGGCCACGTCTTTTGCTGGGATGCCGCCCACTCACGTCATGACCGCCGAGTACGATCCGCTGCGCGATGCAGGGGAGGAGTTGGCGCGCCTCATGCGAGTGGCGGGAGTGAGCGTCACTGGCACCCGTCACTTGGGAGCCTTGCACGGCTCATCAGGGCTGGCAGGTATCGAGCCGGTTTCCCAAGCTTGGCATGATGATGTCTGCGCGGCGGTGCGTAGGATGCAAACACGCTAGCCCCGCCCGCCCCCATTTTTCCGCGAGTGGTCGCATAGAACCGACCACTCGCGGAAAACGCTGGCCACGGGCATACGGGGTAGGGACAGCCAACTGTCTTTCACTCCACCACCGGACCTGCCGGGTAGACTCAACCCCTGAACGTGCTCAAGAACCTGATCCAGAGCCTGGCACCGATCCCCAATCTGGCCACCAAACTGGCCGCTGCTCGGACCACTTGACGTATAAGAAGGAGGGCCACTCCATGGCCGAAACCCCCTACCCAACAGCACGCCCCGTCAATGAGGAAGAAGAAGCCCTCATTGAAAGCGCGCAGCAGATGATCGACGCAGCCACAGACACCACCCAGCTTGACGAGGACGGCATTCACACGATGGGTGCGGCTGTTCGCAGCGCAGACGGGCGCATCTTCACCGGTGTCAACCTCTACCATTTCACCGGCGGCCCATGCGCAGAACTCGTCGCACTAGGCGCTGCCCGTGCTGCCTGTGCCTTCGAAGTCACTCACATTGTGGCCGTTGGCAACCACGGACGAGGAGTATGCGCTCCCTGTGGCAAGGATCGGCAAGTCTTCATCGACTACTACCCACACCTGCGCGTGATCCTGCCCGGCCCGGACGGGCCAGTGAGCGTCCTCGCTACAGATCTACTCCCAGGCGCCTACCGTGTGAGTACTGCAGTCACCACCGAGAGCTGAACTCCTCCTCACTAATACCGCGAGTGGTCGCATAGAACCGACCACTCGCGGAAAAAATATGTGGTGGAGCCGGAAAATTCCGGCTCCACCACACTGCTTCAACGCGCCTCACGATCCATCACCGCCGAACTATCCAGCGGCAACGGCCTCGTCAAACGCGAAACGCCACTACTGGCCGCGACGCTTCAGGAACACCAACAGCACGCCCACCAGCACAAGCACGCCACCGCCCAGAAGCACCCAGGTCAGGCCAGAAGCGCCAGTGGCAGCCAACTTCTCCGAAGTCTTCTTCGACGGAGCGTCAGCAGTCTTCCCCTGAGGAGCAGAAGGAGTCTTTGTCTTTGAGGAGGCAGCATCATCCGCCTTCGGAGGAACAACCGTTGCTGGAGGCGTCGGCTGCACGGGAGGCGTCGGCTGGCCCGGCGCCACCGGAGGAGCCGGGGGAGTAGTGGGAGCCGGAGGAGTAGGGGGCGTCGGCGACGTGGTTGGAGGCACCGTCTGATCCGCGCTCGCGGGGAACCTCATCCGCACCCACACCGCGCGGTGGTCCGAGGTTGGGAAGGGCTGACGCTCACCCGTCTGAGGATTCTTATCCAGGCCGGTCAGACGGAAGAGCTCATCCTCACGAGTCGGCCAGAACACGCGGGCCTCCTCCACGAAGACACCGCGGTTGGGAAGCACGTAGTCCACGCGCAGATTGCCGGTGCGGCCATCACTGAAATCAGCGGTGTCATACTTCGGGTCACCCTTGTGGGTGGCGTTGGCCTCGCCCTGCAGAGCCTGCTCTTGCGGGCCGCCCTCAGAAGTGGGCAAAGTGTCGAGCACACGCGGGTTGCCCAGCAGCTGCATAATGGCGTGCTGATAAGAGTTACCATCAGAAGGATCAGCGTTGTAATCACCCAGGATCACAAAATTCGCATCCTGCGCCAGCGTGCCAGTCCCGCCCTTATCGTCATAGAGATAGGTGCCAGCCCCTGAAATGTAGTCCGCCCACATACGGATCTCATCATGATTGCGTTTCTGATTGCGCATCTCGGGCCCGTCAAAGGCAGGGGGAGTGGGGTGCGCAGCCAAAACGTGCACGATCGTTCCATTGACATCCACCGGGATGTCGGCGTGAGTCTTGGACGAGAGCGGGAACTTGGCCAGCTCCTCTACCGAATACCAGGAGGAGCCATCCGCGTTCACCGGCAGCGCCGCGCCGGGCATATCCTTCCACAAGAAATTCTGGAAGGTCCGCACCTGCTCAGCCTTGATCGGGTACTTCGAATACACGACGAACCCGTACTGGCCGGGGAACATGCCAAAGCCCCACGCGTCGTTCCCCGGCTTAATCTGCCCGTCATTATCCAGGTCAAAGCCTGAAGGGACGCCCGTGTTCACCGGGCCGGTCCACATGTAGGGGTAGGTGATGGGCTGAGCGCCGTTATGGCCGACCTCAAGGTAGTTTTTCCGGAAGAGGTCAGCGGCCTTGTGCTCAGTGTCGTAGTCGAACTCGTTAATGAGGATGATGTCGGCGTTGATGCGTTGGATGGTTTCCGCTGCGTTTTGCGCCTGGACATTGTCCCCGTTGGCGAGGTGCTCAAGGAGCTCTCCTTCGCGGGAGCGGTTGAGGCTCGCGTTGAAGGTGGCGACAGTGATTGGGGCCGTCATGGGAGCCGACGAGGAATCCGACGCGAGGGCCGGCGCGCCGGTCAGCAGGCTCAGGCAGAGCGCTGCCACGCCGCCGCCTGCCGCGACAGTACGAAACGTCATGCGGTGTCCTTTTGTGGGTAAGCAGGAAAGGGACGCTCGAGGACGAGCCGCACAGTAAGGATGGGAAACGACAGTAGAGTACCCGAGAGGTGCCTAGGGCAGCCACCATCGCTGCGCGCAGAAGAGCGTCATGTTTGTGCTGGTCACGCTCAGATTCGCACGCAGAAAGTCTAGCGTGGCGCTGAAGCAGGCGCTGGGAAACGAGGAACGGCACTGGGAAACGAGCGGAAGAGGCTAGGGAGCCCTGAGCGGAACGAAGGAGGGCAGCGGGCCGCCGGTTGCGCGTTCACCTCGTCAGTTGCCGCTGCCCTTCCCGCCCCCGGTGGCGGCTCACTACAGTGGTCGGCATGGATACTCTATTTCGTTGCGCGAGTGGTCAGGATCGTTCGCTCCTAGCCGAGGCTGTCCTTGGAAATATCAACTGGTGCGGCCCCCGATTCAGCGCTGCAGACGTCACAGATCAGCCTGACTTCGCCCGCTACGCCGCCCTCGTCGAAGAGAGGGGCGACTTCGGGGTTGTTGCGCTTGGCGAGGGCGGCGAGGCGGTCGGCGTCGTGTGGGCGCAGTACCTTGGCGCGGAGAACCCCGGATACGGCTACGTAGACGAGGCGACGCCAGAGCTGAGCCTGTGGGTGAGGGACGGCTATCGCAGTCAGGGGATCGGCCGAGCGCTGATGCGGGTGATGAAAGCTGAAGCATTGCGGCGAGGTGTGAGGCGCATCAGTCTATCCGTGGAAGAGGGAAACTACGCTCGCATGCTGTACGAGGACGAGGGCTTCGTTGCCGTTGCCGGGCGGGAGGCGGAGGGTGTGATGCTCTGGGAAGCAGGTTCAAACTGATACAATTCTGGCGCTTGTCTCAGTCAATTTTACCCTGAGATTGTATGAGAATTTTAGAGAAATATAGGAGTGATTGGGGGAGAACATGGTGAAGAGGCTTGTGGCAGGCATTATCGTTCTGATGCTGCTGTTGGCAGTGTTGTTGGGGTTTGCCGCTTGGCTGGGGAACTTCTCTGTCTTCTCGGTGTTTGCAAGCTCGTCGGATGAGAAAGTCGTCCAGTCGATCTCCCGTGAAGAGGAAGTCGTGCTGCTTCGCCTCGGAATCCAGGGGATTGCCGAGGAGACGGTCGCTACTGAAGTGTTCGGTCAAGCCCTGCCAGGAAGTGGACGGGCACATTTCTTGAAATACAAGTACTCGGCGATGCTGGGCGTTGACGGCGCTGAGGTCGACATTGAAAAAGTTGCCGACAAGAAGTTCCGCATCTCGGTACCGGAGTTCACCTTCCTGGGACACTCTGACGTGTCTTTCGAGACAGCAGTGGAGGATAACGGCGTGATTAGCTTCTTGACGCCAGAGATTGATATTCCTCAAACGGTGACGAAGATCCTCAATAATGAGGCGAAGGACCAGCACATTCAGGACAACAAAGAGCTTCTCGAAGACCAATGTAAGAACTTCTATACCTCAATTATTCGAGGGGTAGATCCAGGTGTGGAGTTCGAGTTCAGCTTCGCGGGATCCTGAACCACCTTCTTTTCTTTTTCCGCGAGTGGTCGCTTCTAACCGACCACTCGCGGATTTTTGAGTCTGGGGAGCTGAGCATGTTGATGATTCCCCGTAGCTATGCTGATACCAAGAGAGTCTCTCCCCATCTATATGGAGGTCTGCAATGGGCATCCCACAGAGCCACCTGGGTGCAGGCGAACATGTCATCCTTCACTTGCGCACCCATATGAAGGCAGTGTTTGGCAGGATACTCCTGGGAATTATCCTGACCGCAGCATTAGGTGGGGCCTATTACCTTGAGCCATTGAACTGGCACCCCTATGGCCTTATCGCTGCTACTGTCATCTGGGTTGTAACAATGCTCGTGTGGGTGCTGTGGCCGATCCTTAAATGGCGAATGCAGACCTACACCATCACCAACCGGCGCATCATTACGCGCGCCGGGGTGGTGAATAGAAGTGGGCATGACCTGCCGCTGCGACGCGTGAATAACGTTCAGTACGAGCGTGACCTTCTGGACCGTGTCCTGGGGTGCGGCACGCTTATTCTCGAAACTGCTGCCGAGGAGCCCCTCGTTCTTCACGATGTTCCCCGCGTTGAGAGGGTGCATGTGCAGATCACAGAGATTCTCTTCGCCGATGCTGATGCCGATGGGGAGCCTGAACTTCTGCGCGAAGAGTAGCGCCGTCTTCTCCTGGCGCGAGTGGTCGCTTCTAACCGACCACTCGCGCTTCTACCGGTTAGACCTAGGCGCCTGGGAAGCTCTCGACGCTCACTTTCATCACCATTTCGAGGGTTTGTCCTGCTTCGATTCTCCGCTCGGTACCGAAAGCATTGCCCGCCTCCACGCATAGGAAGTTCGTCCACTCCTCGTTTGGAATATCAGCCATACTGCGGGTGCCTTCTTCCCAGGGTGTCCAGACAATGCGGCTCCCAAATCCCTGCGTCTCGATCCGGATCGTTCGGGAAAAACCTGGGTCATGGAGCGTCACCGGAGCGTTGCAGGTAACAACGCGGTCGGTGGGGCCTATGAAAATCATCCGAGGCTCGCATATGCCTGGAGTGAAGCCCACAAGCCCGTCGAAGAAGGGCTCACCCGCTAGGCCTTCCAGATGCACACTGCGAACATCTGATACCCGAAAGTAGGTGTGGAAAGCGTTCTCGAACACAAACGAGTGGTCATCTGTGTTCGTCACCGTCAAAGACAGCTCAAGTGTCTGCTGGGCGCGGAGGGATAGCTCCGCCTCAAAAGAATGTGGGTAGAGAGCCCAGTGCTCCGCCGAGGTTTTTCCGCGAGTGGTCGCTTCTAACTGACCACTCGCGGAAGGGGTGTGGGTAAGGCGATAACGAAGTGTCTCCTCGCCTGTTCCTTGCACCGTTTCCCACTCGAGGTTTCGTGCGAAACCGTGGGAAGGTGCCTGCTGTGTATCAATGGCAGCAGAGCGGGCTGGCTGCCCGAACCATGGAAGGCATATGGGGATGCCGCCTCGGATGGGAGAGGGGGTGTGAAGAGAGGCAAGCGGGGAGACCCAGAGGACCTCGTCTGCATCTTGTGGGCGCCACGAGAGGACTTGCGCCCCGAAATTGCGGGCAATGAGGTATGCCTGTGGAGCGTGAGCGGTTCGGAGTGAGGAAGCAGTCATGGTTTGAGAATAGTGCGCCCGCCAGCGTACCTGTATGAACTTATAGGGAGTTTCAAAGATGGTTGGTTAGCTGTACTTTCGCGCGAGTGGTCGCGTAGAACTGACCACTCGCGGAGATATCCACAGAATTGGGGACACAGCGATGGCAAGGAAACAGCGTTATCCACAGCTTGCTACCCTCCAGACGGGGTATCCACAGGTAGAAAAAAGTCATTTCATCCACGAGCACCCCCGCGCCACACTGCCTTCATGGAACAAACAAGCACCCTCATCTACCCCTCCGCCGCCAACCTTCGAGCAAGCGCGCCATCTAGCCCTCTGCTCACCCTGCGATCGCGCAGCATCAATGAATTCCACTCTTCGCCCGCCGAGAAGGACGTGAGTCTTCCCAGTGAACTGACGGCCTCGCCCTCGTTAGGGGAACAACGAGAAAAGCCGCCGCAGATCCCGAAAACTGCAGTCGCCGCCGATGAGACGTGCATTCTCTTCCGCACGGACCTGTATGCGCGCGGAGAAACGCCGCGGACTATCCGGCGGAAGGTCCGCACCGGTGAGCTGATCCAGGTCGCCAGGGGCTGGTATGCGAACCGGCCGATGTCGGATATGGAATTACTGTGGGAGATGCAAAAGATTCTGCCAGCAGACGTTGTGTTCGCTGCTGAAACGGCAGGGCTTTTCTATGGCGTTGACGCGCGTGGTCAGGATCGCCCTGATGAGCCGTTTCGCTTGTGTATCCTTCGGCCTCGGGGTCGGCGTTCCTTGCGCCGTCCGGGTGAACGCTGCCGTTCCATGATGCTTGAGGACGAAGATGTTGTTGTCGTTGGTCAGGGGATTCGTATTACCTCACCTGTTCGTACGCTGTGCGACATCGCGATGTCGGAAAGGATTGATCGGGCGACAGCAGTGGTGGAGGAGTTTCTTCGCCTTCAGCTTGTCACCTTCAAGGAGTTGTGGGAAGCGATTCGCGTTCGACGAGGGCGACGCGGGGTGAAAACTTTACGTCGCGCTGTGCGGGAGGCTGATCCGCAGTCTGAATCGGCGCAGGAAACCGCTGTTCGTCTACGGCTGAAAGAAGCGGGGCTTCCTCCTCCGAGCACACAGATTGAGGTGAAGCGTAAGTGCGGTCGACTCTACCGCATGGATCTTGGTTGGCGTTGTGGTGAGGGCGGGGTGGCTGTGGAGTATTACGGTCGTGATTTCCACCCTGAGGGCGGGGAGCGAGGCGAAGCTGATGAACGGCGCCTGACTGAACTAGCTGAGGCCGGGTGGGACGCTATTGTCGTGCGAGCGGAGGACATGGCGGGGATTGAACCTGTGTTTGAGCGGGCGGTAGCGGATGCTTTGCGCGCGCGGATGGGGCGTCGTTTCCGCGTCGGTTTACGAGAAAAATGGCGTCGGACGAGGACGAACCGAGTTCGCAACGCCTGGAGTCGCAACGTGGGGATGGGGTGGACACTCTGGGAGGGGCGGAGGCGTGAGGGGCGTGATCGTCAGCGGCCGTGAGAGGAAGAGTGCGATGAGAGGAAGTAGAAAGATTGGAGTGTGGTTGGTGAGTGAGGTGGAGGTGAGAGCTGCGGGGGCATTATGGGCTTCTTGGAGTTATGCGACATGTGTTGACGTGGTGCATGTCGCAACAACCGCGGATGTCAACAAAGGGTAAAAACCGATACCCTGGATTGCGCAGAAAAACCGGCAGATCTGCCAGCACCCTGCGCTTTTCTTTCCTTTTCTCCGCGAGTGGTCGCGTAGAACTGACCACTCGCGGAAAAAGAGAAACACTGAGGAGGAACCATGTCGCTGCGTCACAACCTGCGTAACGTCGCAATCGTCGCCCACGTTGACCACGGCAAGACCACGCTTGTTGACGCAATGCTCTGGCAGTCTGGCGCATTCTCCGAACGCGACACCGTCGAAAAAACCGGCGAACGCGTCATGGATTCAGGCGACCTTGAGCGCGAAAAAGGCATCACCATCCTCGCCAAGAACACCGCCGTCCACTACCGCGGACCCTCCGCCACCGCCCTCGGCCTCGAAGACGGCGTAACCATCAACGTCATCGACACCCCCGGCCACGCCGACTTCGGCGGCGAGGTCGAACGCGGCCTGTCCATGGTTGACGGCGTCGTCCTCCTTGTTGACGCCTCCGAAGGACCCCTGCCTCAAACCCGCTTCGTCCTGCGTAAAGCCCTCCAAGCCCACCTGCCTGTAGTTGTCGTCGTCAACAAGGTCGACCGCCCCGACTCGCGCATCGAAGAGGTCGTTTCCGAAACCACTGACCTGCTGCTTTCCCTCGCCGAAGACCTGATGAACGAGGGCGTCGACGCCGACGTGGACGCCATTCTCGACGTCCCCGTCATCTACGCCTCCGCAAAGGCCGGCGTCTCCTCCCTCACTAACCCCGGCGACGGGCAGCTCCCCACCGAGAACCTCGAACCCCTCTTCGAAACCATCCTCAAGCGCATCCCCGGCCCCACCTACGACGAAACCGCGCCTCTTCAAGCGCACGTCACCAACCTGGACGCCTCGCCCTTCCTGGGGCGACTGGCTCTGCTGCGCATCCACAACGGCGTCCTCCGCAAGGGGCAAAGCGTTGGCCTGGCCCGCCACGACGGCACCACCAAGTCGGTGCGCATCACCGAACTGCTGCGCACCGAAGGCCTCGAGCGTGTGCCCGCAGAAGAAGCCCACCCCGGCGACATCGTGGCCGTGGCCGGCATCGAAGACATCACCATCGGCGAATCCCTCGTTGACCTGGAAGATCCCCGCCCCCTGCCGCTAATCAAGGTCGACGACCCAGCAATCTCCATGACCATCGGCATCAACACCTCGCCCATGGCCGGGCGCGTCAAGGGCGCGAAGGTCACCGCACGCCAGGTGAAGGACCGCCTCGATAAGGAACTAGTCGGCAACGTTTCCCTGCGCGTTCTGCCCACCGAACGTCCCGACGCGTGGGAGGTTCAAGGACGAGGCGAACTCGCCCTGGCGATCCTTGTCGAGCAGATGCGTCGCGAAGGTTTCGAACTTACCGTTGGCAAGCCTCAGGTTGTCACCAAGGAAATCGACGGTAAGACCTGCGAGCCGATGGAGCGCATGACCATTGACATTCCTGAGGAATACCTCGGCGCCGTCACTCAGCTCATGGCCCAGCGCAAGGGGCGTATGGAGACCATGGCCAACCACGGAAGCGGTTGGATCCGCCTGGAATTCGTGGTTCCGGCGCGCGGCCTGATTGGCTTCCGCACGCGTTTCCTTACCGAAACCCGAGGCACCGGCATTGCCTCGTCCATTTCGGACGGTTACGCGCCGTGGATGGGCGCGATCGAGCAGCGCCTGACGGGCTCGCTCGTGGCTGACCGCGCGGGCCAGGCCACCCCCTACGCCATGATTAACCTGCAAGAACGTGGCTCGTTCATTGTCGAGGCCGGCTCGGAAGTGTACGAGGGCCAGGTTGTGGGCGAGAATTCGCGTGGTGAGGATATGGATGTCAACATCACCCGCGAGAAGAAGCAGACCAACACGCGTTCGGCCACCGCTGACGTGTATGAGTCGCTTACGCCTTCGCGTCGCCTGACCTTGGAGGAGTCGCTGGAGTTTGCCTCGAATGACGAGTGCGTTGAGGTGACCCCGGAGGCTGTGCGCGTGCGTAAGGTTGTGCTCGATTCGCAGGAGCGCTTTAAGATCGCTGCCCGCGAGCGGCGCGCGAACCGTTGAGAGTGTTCGAGGTGAGTCCACCCCTCTCGCGCTCCTTTTTGCCGCGAGTGGTCGCATAGAACCGACCACTCGCGGTAATAGGAGAAAGGGAAGCCGACTAAAAGCTTCTAACTCAGCGGGAATGAGGGCGGCGGAGGCACCCGCTTGCCGGTGACCATCGTGGGAGCCTCGACTCGCACAGGGCCGCGGCGCGTATTGATCGTGACATGGTCCACTGCGGATTCAATCACGTCCCCGAGGGCGTCGTGTAGACCGTCCTCGAGCCTGTATCGCAATACCACGCGATCACCGGGTTTCCACTCAAGCCAGGGCAGACGTGGAGGGCGTGGAGAAGCCGGGGAATTGCCGGGCTGAGGTTCGCCTACACCTACTTGTTCGCTCACCTGAGTGATAATAGAGTGCCTCGAAGAAAAGCTGTAGTCTTCATTGCAGCAGTTCAAGTGAAGGAGAAGAAATGACGTACGTGATCGCGCAGCCTTGCGTTGATGTCAAGGACCGTGCGTGCGTTGACGAATGCCCGGTGGACTGCATCTACGAGGGCGCCCGCTCGCTGTACATTCACCCTGAAGAGTGCGTGGACTGTGGTGCGTGTGAGCCTGTGTGCCCCACGGAGGCCATCTTCTACGAGGACGACCTGCCAGATGAGTGGGCTGACTATTACCAGGCGAATGTGGACTTCTTCAACGATCTGGGTTCTCCGGGTGGTGCGCAGCGTGCGGGCGTGCAGGATTTCGACCCGCCGATGATTGCCGCATTGCCGCCGCAGAACCAAGACTGAATCTCACGCGAGAAAACCCGGGCGCTCCACGGATGCCCGGGTTTTTGGTGTTCGCCGGGCCTATGCGTGGCCTCTTATTTCCGCGAGTGGTCGGTTAGAAGCGACCACTCGATGAAATTGGGGATCGCCGAGGGCGTCTTGACGCTAAGGTCGAGTACTAATCAAAGACCCCGCCCCGATACCGTCCGCCCACGCGCCGCATCATTGCCCCTGACCTCAGTGGAGCTCATTCCTGAGCTTCTGACTCGAGATGGGGAGGCGCCCGATAGGAAGAGAATCCACTGATGCTCCCCAATACTCTTGGTCTGCCTGATTTCCCTTGGGACAAACTCGCTCCTGCTAAAGCTCAGGCCAGTGCGCACCCTGGCGGCATCTGCGATCTTTCGGTCGGCACCCCTGTTGACCCGACGCCACGTCTCATCCAAGAGGCGCTCAAGGAGGCGTCTGACGCTCCCGGCTACCCGACGGTCATCGGCACTCAGGAGGTGCGTGATGCTATCCGCGCCTGGGGTTCACGGCGCAATATGGTTGACGTGGGTGATAAGGGGGTAGTCCCGACGATCGGCTCGAAGGAGGCCGTCGCCTGGATCCCTCTTCTGTTGGGAGTTCGGCCAGGGCAGACTGTCCTCGTCCCTCATGTTGCTTATCCGACGTATGACGTTGGCGCGCGCCTCGCCGGAGCGACCCCGGTTCCCGTTGACCCCACGCGTCCCGACACGTGGCCTGATGCCACCCTCGTGTATCTCAATTCGCCGGGTAATCCCGATGGGCACGTTCTTTCTATTGAGGAGCTCAGGGCCGCTGTGGATTGGGCGAGGGCGCGTGGCGCGGTGATTGTGTCGGATGAGTGCTATGCCGCGTTGCCGTGGGCGGAGCCTTATGTAACTGAGGGTGTGCCCTCTGTTTTGGATCGGCGCGTGTGTGGGGAGGATCCGAGCGGCATTATCGTCTTGTATTCGTTGTCTAAGCAGTCTAATTTGGCGGGTTATCGCGCGGCGTTGATGTATGGTGATCCGGCGCTTATTGGTGCTGTTGTTGAGGTGCGTAAGCATGCTGGGATGATGGTGCCCGCGCCCGTGCAGCGTGCGTTGACTGTGGCTTTGGGGGACGAGGCTCATGTGGCCGAGCAGTATCGTTTGTACGCGCGTCGTCGTGAGGTGCTCAAAGAGGCTGTGGTGTCGGCGGGTTTGCTGGTTGACGAGGCTTCCGCTGCGGGTTTGTATCTGTGGGTGAGCCGCCCTCGCGTGGAGGAACCTTCAGATCTTGCTGCTTTTTCCGCGAGTGGTCGGTTAGATGCGACCACTCGCGGAAGTGGGGGAGAGGGTGAGGGGGATTCCTGGGCTTTGGTGGAGCTGTTTGCCCGGGCGGGCATCCTTGTTGCGCCGGGTGCGTTTTACGGCGAGGCCGCCCGTGATCATGTCCGGATTGCTCTGACTGCCACGGATGAGCGGATCGACGCGGCTGCTGCCCGAATCATGGAACTGGGCGCGGAGTTTTTTCGCGCCTGACTATGCGACGTATTACAGTTAGGACGAGAGTCCTATTTCATTGTCGAGAAGACCCTACATGCCCAAGGAGGCACGAATGACCCCCAAGGCGTCCCCCGCAGCCAGCAACGAAGCTGACGCAACGCCCCACGCCGCTGACGAAACCACAGCACCCGAAGTGGCGATGGAAGAAAAGCAAACGCCCGCCTCCGCAACCCTCACCGTGGGGGAGACCGTCATCGACCTGCCTCGTGTCCCAGCTGCCATCGGCTGCGACGGCGTCCGCATCGGCACCCTCATGAGCTCGGCGGACATCGTCACCCTCGACACCGGTTTCACTAACACCGCCTCCTGCGAATCCGCCATCACCTACATTGACGGCGATGCGGGTATTCTCCGCTACCGCGGCTACCCCATCGAGCAGCTCGCCAAAAACTCCACCTTCCTTGAGGTTGCCTACCTTCTCATCTACGGTGAACTGCCAGACGCCGCCCCCCTCGAGGCATTCAACCGCCGCGTCCAAAAGCATCGCCTCCTTCACGAGGACTTCAAGGCGTTCTTCACCGCCTTCCCCCACAAGGGTCACCCCATGTCCATCCTCCAGGCTGGCATTGCCGGCTTGGCCACCTACTACGAGCACACCCTGGATCCGCGCGATCCGAAGCAGCTCAATGACGCCCTCGTCCTGCTGATCGCCAAGGTCCCCACCATGATCAGCTACATCGCCAAGCGGGCCGCTGGCTTGCCGTTGCTCTACCCCGACGCGCAGCGCGGCTACACCGAGGACTTCATCCGCCTGACTTTCGGCATGCCCTACCAGGAGTACGACATCGACCCCGCCCTCGTGCGTGCCCTCGACATGCTCCTCATCCTCCACGCCGACCACGAGCAGAACTGCTCAACCTCCACCGTGCGCCTCGTTGGCTCCTCCCAGGCGAACCTCTACGCCTCGGTAGCTGCCGGCGTGGGCGCCCTCGCCGGCCCTCTACACGGCGGTGCGAACGAGGCTGTCTTGCGCATGCTCCACCAGATCCGCGACGAGGGTATGAGCGTGCAAACCTTCGTCGATAAGGTGAAGAACAAGGAAGATGGCGTGCGTCTGATGGGCTTTGGCCACCGCGTCTACAAGAACTACGACCCGCGCGCCGCCATCGTCAAGGACACCGCCCACGACGTGCTTTCACGCCTGGGTCGCCGCGACGAGCTGCTCGATATCGCGATGGAGCTCGAGGAGATCGCCCTTTCGGACGACTACTTCAAGGCCCGTAAGCTCTACCCGAACGTGGACTTCTACACCGGCTTGATCTACTCGGCCATGGGCTTCCCCACGAAGATGTTCACCCCGCTATTTGCCCTGGGGCGCCTGCCGGGATGGATTGCCCAGTACAAGGAAATGACCGAGGATCCGGCCACGAAGATCGGCCGCCCGCGCCAGGTGTACGTCGGCGAGGTTGAGCGTGATTATGTGCCGCTGCGTCAGCGCGGCCCGCGTTTGATGGAGAAGTAAGTCGCCGTCATTGCGTCATTGTTTGACGAGGGAACCCGCCCCGGTGCCGAGTGCATCGGGGCGGGTTTTTATGTGTGTGGAGTGGGGGAGTGGCGGTGGGGTGTGGGGAGAGGGCAGCGTTGAGGGGCAGGCGGAGGGCCGGTGTTTGGTAAGGAGGGGCGCTGTCCGTCTGGCCGAGGAGTGTGTGTTGCTGAGGGGGCACGTGTGGAAGAAGGAGTTTGACGTGAGCGTGACAGGTGAGGAAAGGCTGGATCTTCCCTGGATATTTCCGCGAGTGGTCAGTTAGAAGCGACCACTCGCGGAAAAGGCGAGGGGCTGTAGGGGCTGCTTCTCTCTCCTCCCCACCAGATCGCAACAAAAGCGGCCGCCGGAAGGATCTCCAGCGGCCGCCCTCGTCAATCAGAATTTAGTTCGTCGCGTGCAGCGCGTCATTGAGCTCAATGCCCGCCCCGCCGCGCGAGAGCGCCTCGACGCGACCCGACAGTGAGTTACGGCGGAAGAGCACATTCGAAGCGCCGGCGAGCTCACGAGCTGCAACCGTGCGAGGCTCCGCGAAGAGGCCGTGACGGCCGGGGATGACACCGCCCGAGGGCATGATCGTCACCTTCGTGCCAGCCGTCAGGTACAGGCCTGCCTCGACCACGCAGTCATCACCCAAGGGAATCCCCAAACCGGAGTTGGCGCCCAACAGGCAGCGTTTGCCTAGGCGCACGCGCTCGCGGCCACCTCCCGACAGGGTGCCCATCGTGGAAGCGCCGCCGCCGACATCGGAGCCATCGTCAATGACGACGCCCTGCGAAATGCGGCCTTCGACCATGGAGCGGCCAAGAGTGCCGGCGTTGAAGTTGACGAATGCGGCGTGCATGACGGTGGTGCCTTCGGCGAGGTGTGCGCCCAGGCGGACCTTCGCTCCGTCGGCGATGCGCACGCCGGAGGGGACGACGTAGTTGACCATGGGCGGGAACTTGTCGACACCAGTGACGGTGACGCCAAAACCATATTTGGCGCGTAGGCGCATGCGGGTGGTTTCGAAATCTTCGACGGCGCACGGGCCAACGCTAGTCCACACGACGTTGGGGAGGCGCGAGAAGATGCCGTCAAGGTTGATGGAGTTGGGGGTGACGAGCCGGTGGGAGAGCAGGTGCAGTCGCAGGTAGGCGTCTGCGGTGGATTGTGGCTGGTCGTCGAGGTCGGCGCTGCAGGTGACGACGGTGGTGCGCACTCCTCGTGCGTCGTCGCTGGTTTGCAGGGCTGTGAGGGTGTCAAGCAGTTCGTTGCCGTCGCCGTCGGCGCGTTCGCCGAGGTGCGGCTCGGGGTACCACACGTCGAGGGTTTGGCCGCTGGTGGTGACAGTGGCGAGGCCAATACCCCATGCTTTCGTATTTTCCATGTTCTTTACTCTATGGCGGTGTCTGGGGGTTTGCGCGGGAAGTCCATCTGGTGAGGATTCAGGCGCTCACGCCGGAGGGAGCAACGAGGGAGGGCATGGGAATTGAGGTTGGAGTGAAGATACCCTCGGCGTTCCCTGGTGAAGCAAGTGATTTCGCGAGTGGTCGGTTAGATGCGACCACTCGCGAAAAGAAGTTGGGGGAGTGAAGGAAATCGGGAGGAGGTGAGATGAGCACAGAAGAGAAGAAGGCCAGCGGGGGTTAGCGCCTGTGATCCCATAGGTCGGGCCAGAAGACACCTAGTTCAGCAAACAAGGAGCGGGTCAGCGGCAGGGAAATGCCGACCACCGAATGGTGATCTCCTGTTACGCCACTAATGAAGGGGCCGCCCAGAGAATCGATCGTGAAGGAGCCTGCCACCTTGAGGGGTTCGCCCGAAGCAACGTAGGCGTCGATTTCCTCGTCGCTCATGGTTCCAAAGTGAACGAGCGTCGAGGCTGAGGCGCCAGCTTCTCCCTGAATGGTTCGGACAGCGTCCTCCGGCCCTTGCGTGGGGGTCAGGCGCATGGCGTAGTGGCCGGTCCAAAGCACTGCGTCGCGTTCGCGCATTTCCTTAATGCGCTCGACAGCGACCTCGGGGGTGTGAGGCTTTCCGAGCATGCGTCCGTCGAGTTCGAGCATTGAGTCGCAGCCGATGAGTACGAGGTCCTCAGTGGCGGGAAGGGGATCGCCTGTTGATTGGTCGACGCCGCCGGTGGTCAGGAGGTCTTCGGCGACTGCGCGACATTTTGCTGTTGCGAGGGCGAGGACCTCGTCAGCTGGGGTGGTGCCGCCGGAGAAGGCGCGTCCGCCGGGAAGGTTTGCGAGGACGGCGTCCTCGTCGACTTTGGAGACGACGATGAGGGGGGTGATTCCGGCGTTGATGAGGGTTTGGCGGCGGGCGGGTGATTTGGAGGCGAGGAGTAAACGCATGGTTCTATTGTCGCTGATTCACCGCGCGTTGAACGCGAGTGGTCGCATCTAACCGACCACTCGCGAAAAAAAGGGGGTGAGGTGGGGTGGGATCGCATTTTCTTGCGCCCATGACTACACTCTGATGGTGATGACGGACACACATCTGACTTTGGTTTCCTCGAATGAGCATCCCCAGGTGCCCAATACGATTAGCAACTACGAGGAATGTTTGCTTGGCGGCCCTGTGACTTTAAGTGCGCAGGACCTTGCTGAGTGTACCTCCACCACTGTCGAGATGGTCAACGACTTCTGGTCCGCCATGGGTTTTCGCACGGTCACCGCTGACGAGCTTGCTTTCACCCTCCGTGACTTGGAGGCCTACGAGCGCTGGAGTGCCCTTGTCGCTTCAGGCGACATCGACGAGGCTACCTCGCGCTCTCTCCTTCGCGCCCATTCTCATCTCGCTGACCGTCTGGGGTTGTGGCAGGTTGAGGCCTTGGTGGAAGATGCGATGCGTCGCCATGGCTTGGATGACACGACGGCGCGTATCTACGTTCTGGATCATATGCGTGAGCGTGTTGAGATCCTCCAGGAGGCCTTCACTCACGCTTGGCAGCGCCAGCTTGAAGCGCTTCTGACTCGTACGTTTAATGAGGTGTCTCGCCGTGGGCACGTGGATGCGAAGAAGCGTTTCCCGCTGACGCGTTCGTTGGGTTTTGTTGACATGGTGTCCTACACGTCGACGTCAACGATTTTGGGTGGGCGTCTGCCGGATCTGATTGGTCGTTTCGAGGATGCGTGTCGTTTTGCTGTGACTGAGGCGGGCGGGCGCGTGGTGAAGATGATTGGCGATGCGGTGTTGTTTATCGCCGATGATCTGGAGACGGGCCTGGAGGTTGTGACGTCTTTGATTGACCGTTTGCAGGCTGATGATGAGATTTTGCCTGTGCGGGCTTCTTTTGTGCGTGGCGATGTGTTTTCGCGTTCGGGTGACGTGTTTGGTCCGACGGTGAATCTTGCGGCTCGTTTGGTGGGGATTGCGCCTGAGGGCAAGATTTTGACGGATGCGTCGACTGCGGCGGCGATTGGTGCTGGTAAGGGGGGCGCTGGCTATATGGTGGATGAGTTCCCGCCGGCGGAGTTGCGGGGTGTGGGGACGGTGTTGCCGTATTTGGTGTCGCGTCGTTTTGATTGACGAGGGCGTCGCGGGTGGGGCGTTGTGTGGGGTGTCTTCCCGTGGGGGTGTTGGAGCGTTTGTGGAGTCTGTGGAGCTCGCCGTTGCTGGCGGGCTTTTCTTTATGTTTCCTGGGCGAATCCTGCATTTTTTCGCGAGTGGTCAGTTCTATGCGACCACTCGCGAAAAAGAGGGGGTGTTTGGGGGTGGGGGTATCCCCCCGAGTCGAAAGTAATGTGAGATTTGAAATAGGCTTTACTTGGTCAACAACTGTGCAAGAAAACATCTCATTAGGGTATGATCATGGCGTGACTACAGTTCTCCTCGTCGAAGATGACCCCGCAATCTCTGAACCCCTTGCCCGCGCGCTGGGCCGAGAAGGCTATGAAGTGCGCGCCCATGGAACCGGACGCGGCGCGCTAGCCGAAGTTGACGGCTGCGACCTCGTCGTTCTCGACCTTGGCCTTCCTGACATTGACGGCCTCGACGTCGCCAGGGAAATCCGCGCATCCGGACGTAGCGTCCCGATCCTCATCCTCACCGCCCGCACCGACGAGGTCGACATGGTAGTCGGCCTTGATGCTGGTGCCGACGACTACGTCACCAAACCCTTCCGCCTGGCTGAACTCCTCGCCCGCGTTCGCGCCCTTCTGCGTCGCACCGGCTCCGACCACTCCGACGGCGACCTCATCGCCCAGGACGTGCGCGTCGAGGTCGCTGCCCACCGCGCCTTCGTCAAAGAACGCGAGCTTCAGCTGACCGCTAAGGAATTCGACCTCCTGCGCGTCCTTGTGCGCGAGGCCGGGTCCGTTGTCGAACGCGACGCCCTCATGCGTGAGGTCTGGGGGTCGGATCCGACCGGCTCGACCAAGACCCTTGACATGCACGTATCGTGGCTGCGCCGCAAGCTCGGTGATGACGCTGCTGATCCGCGGTACATCACCACCGTACGCGGCATGGGTTTCCGCTTCGAAAACGCGAACTCCTGAGCAAAGCCACAAAGCGTTAATCCCCCGGTTCTGACCGGGGGATTAACGTCACCAGCTTTCACACGTGCCCCGCTCGCCCACCTGGCTCTGACGTCAGCGGGACGTACACTCGTGGAAGCAGCGGGGTCCGCGAGGCCGTGCCACACTATCGGAGGTGATAATCGTGCGTAAACGCGCTGTTCACATGATTTTGACGACCGTGACTGTTGTCGCTCTCCTCCTGGGGGTCCCGGGCGCGATCGCTGCTTCGATCGTGGTGTGGCACCACGATCAGGCCGCCCTCGAAACTCGCGCTGAGTCCCTGCTGCGGGCCGTTGATCGCCGCCTTCAAAACTCCTCTGACGTGCCCATTAGTCTCATTGACGCGTGGGCCACGCCCTTTTCTAAAAATCAGGCCGAGGCTCACGCCCGCGTGTCCATCCCCGGTGGGCGCGTCTACGCGGTGGGTGGAGAGGTCACGGGCCGCAAACTCGTTGCTTTCACCTCCTCCGCGAGTGGAACGGCCGTTCACATGGAGGTTTCCGCCCAGAAGTCGATCAGTAAGGTGCTGATGGTCTTTGGTCTCTTTCTTGCTGGGATGGCGACATCCTTGGGTGTTGGGTGGTTGATGGCTTCGCGTCTGGCCCGCCGCCTGTCGGCGCCTCTTATTTACCTGGCTGCTCAGGCCGAGCAGATCGGTTCTGGCCAGGTGCGAGCCCGCGTGAAGCCTTGCGGCATTGAGGAAATTGACCTTGTGCAGGAAGAACTTGCTCGCACGGCGGAGCGTATGGCTGGGCGCCTGGCGGCTGAGCGCCAGTTCGCGGCGGACGCCTCTCATCAGCTGCGCACGCCCCTGACCGCGCTATCCATGCGTTTGGAAGAGATCGAAATGATCAGCACGGAAGAGGAAGTGCGCGAGGAGGCTGCTAGTTGCCTGGAACAGGTGGAGCGCCTTACCACCGTGGTGAGTGAGTTGTTGGATGCTTCGGCGCGCACCGGCGGCAATACGGAGGCCATTCACATCATTGAGATTCTCAACGCTCAGCGTGAGGAGTGGGAGGATGCTTTTGAGCGCGCCGGGCGTGAGCTGATCTTTACTGACGAGGCCGACCTTCCTGTCCTGGCTGACGCTCCAAAACTTGGGCAGGTGCTCGCCACCCTCATCGAAAATTCCTTGCGTTACGGGGCGGGGGTGACGCGTGTGGTGGCCCGCCGTAGTGCGAATAAGCGCGGCGTGATGATTGACGTGTCTGACGAGGGCGAGGGGGTGGCCGAAGATCTCGTTTCGGAGCTGTTTGAGTATGGGGTGTCGGGTCATGGCTCGAGCGGTATTGGTTTGGCTTTGGCGCGGGATTTAGCTGCTGGTATGGGCGGGCGCCTTGAGTTGGCGCAGAATTCGCCGCCTGTGTTCACTATTTCTTTGGCGGCAATTCCGGCCTCTTTGCGTCCCGATCGGGTGATGCCTGAGGGGCCGTTGGTGTCGACGGGACGTCGCAGCCGCCGCTTCTAGTTCTCCTCGCGCCTTCCACATTTTTCGCGAGTGGTCGCTTCTAACCGACCACTCGCGTGTCAGACAAATGTGGGGGAGGGGAATTGACCGCAGCATGTAGCCTGAGTGAGCGTCCTTGCCGGGGTTGGGTTGGCGTCCTTGCCGGGGTTGGGTTGGCGCCCTCGCCGGGGTTGGGTTGGCGCCTTTGTCGGGTTGGCGACTTCGCCAGATGGCACCTTCACCAGATGGTGCCTTTTCAGGGCAGCTTCTTTGTCGAGTCGCGAGTTGTTCCCGCATCGCTTCCCTCTGTCTTGGGCTGCCTGGGCTGCCGTGCTCTTATCGCCAGCATCCTCCTCTGCCTTCGCCCAGTCGGTGAACATACCTGCGAAAAACGCTGTGCTGACGCTAAGTTGAAAGGGTGCATGTCGCAAAAACCAGCCCCCGCCCTGTTGTTGCCGTCATCGGAGGCGGCCAGCTCGCCCGCATGATGCAAGAAAGCGCGATCGCCCTCGGCATTGAATTGCGCGCCCTCGTCGAAGCCACCAACGGCTCCGCCGGACAATCCATCGTCGCCGCCCCCGCAGGCGCCCCAGCAGACATCGAAGCCGTCGGACGCATCGCAGCAGGTGCTGATGTTCTCACCTTCGAGCATGAGCATATTCCTGCCGCCACTTTCGAAGCCTTCGCTGCGCACCTGCCAATCCACCCCAGCCAGGGGGCACTCCTCTACGCCCAAGACAAGCTCGCCATGCGCGCGCGCCTGACTGAACTTGGTCTGCCATGCCCCGCGTGGGAGCGCATCGAAACTCCCGGCGACCTGCAGGCTTTCGGGGATGCTCAGGGGTGGCCCGTAGTCGTGAAAACTCCGCGTGGTGGCTATGACGGTCGCGGCGTGCGCCTCGTCAATGACGCCAATGGCGTCGACGACTGGCTGGCCGCTGGTGGCCCCCTCTTGGCTGAGGCGTGCGTTCCTTTCATCGGCGAGGTCGCCGCCCTCCTGGCCCGCCGCCCCTCCGGCGAGGTTCGCGCATGGCCCGTCGCGCAGACTGAACAGAGGGACGGTGTGTGCGCCGTGGTCACGGCTCCTGCCCCGAATCTCAGTGAGGAGTTGGGCGAGCAGGCTCAGGAGATTGCCGCGACCATTGCCCGCGAACTTGATGTCACGGGAGTGCTCGCTGTGGAAATGTTCCTCGCTCCGGGTGAGGATGGGCAGTTGCGATTGCTTGTCAACGAGTTGGCCATGCGCCCGCACAATTCGGGCCACTGGACGATTGAAGGCGCTGTGACCAGCCAATTCGAGCAGCACCTGCGCGCGGTGTTGGATCTGCCTCTGGGGGATACTTCGATGCGGGCGGAAGCTGCCGTCATGGTCAATCTCTTGGGTAGCGCCTATGAGGATCCGTCGCAGGGACTCACCGAAGCTATGAGCGTAGCTCCCGCAGCGAAGATTCACTTGTATGGCAAGGAAGTTCGTCCTGGTCGTAAGCTCGGCCATGTGACTGTCTGTTCTGATTCTCGCGAGTGGTCGCGTATAACCGCCCACTCGGCGATTGCGGCGTTGTCGGGGCCGACGCTGGAAGGCTAGGAGGCGTCCCCGCGCTCCCCTTGCCGGATCCGGATGCCCTCCCCTGCGCTAGTGCCCCGCTCAGCCCTTTCGCCTCTCAGCCCCTTTCAATTACCCGCTCGTCAGCCCCGCTAGTCGCCGCGCTAGCCGTCCTACCAGGAGAAACAATGACCACCGATCCTCGTTTTGTGGAACCTGAACTCACTGCCACCGGCCCTCATCCCGTGGTTGGCATTGTTATGGGCTCTGACTCTGACTGGCCGACGATGAAGGCCGCCGCCGATGCCCTCGCGGAATTCGGTATTGATGCCGAGGTCGGTGTTGTCTCTGCTCACCGCATGCCTGAGGACATGGTCACCTATGGCCGCGAGGCCGCCGCTCGTGGGCTGCGCGTCATTATCGCTGGGGCTGGGGGCGCCGCCCACTTGCCGGGCATGCTCGCTTCCTTGACGGAATTGCCGGTGATTGGCGTACCTGTGCCGTTGAAGTATTTGGATGGTATGGATTCGCTGTTGTCGATCGTGCAGATGCCCGCTGGCGTGCCGGTGGCGACGGTGTCGGTGGGGGGTGCGCGTAATGCGGGCCTGTTGGCTGCTCGTATTCTTGCCGCTGGCGAGGGTGAGGCCGCCGAGAAGTTGCGCGAGAAAATGCGGTCATTCCAAAGTGAGCTTCGTCAGGTGGCGATGGATAAGGGGGCTGCGCTGGCTGCCCGCGTGTCTGCCTGATTGCTCTTGTCGCGGTCGCGCCCTTGCGAATGTGGAGGGGCGCGGTTTCTGTGAGCGCCCCAGAAAACTGAACGTTTCCCGCGTGCTCCCTGAGTTTTTCCGCGAGTGGTCAGTTCGATGTGACCACTCGCGGAAATACAACAGGGGTTGGGGGATGGGATGTGACCTTGGACAACAAAACAGCGTAAAATTATCGACATGAGCATTCTTGTCACAGGCGGCGCCGGCTACATCGGCGCACACGTAGTCCGACTCCTTCAGCAGCGCGGCGACAAGGTGATCGTCGCCGACAACCTCTCCACCGGACGCGCCGACCGCATTGGGGACGCCGTCCTCGTCAATGTCGACGTCGCCTCCGACAAAGCCCGCACCCTCCTGGCCAACGTCATGGTTGACGAGGACGTTGAGGCCGTCATCCACTTCGCCGCGCGAAAGCAGGTGGGTGAATCCGTCGAGCGCCCCGCCTGGTACTACCAGCAAAACGTTGGCGGCCTGGCCAATATTCTCATGGCCATGGGAGAAACCGGCGTCGATAAGATGATCTTCTCCTCCTCAGCGGCCGTCTACGGCATGCCTCCGGTTGAGGTTGTCTCTGAGGATATTGAGAAGCGCCCCATCAATCCCTACGGTGAAACCAAACTCATTGGGGAGTGGATGATGGCCGACTGTGAGCGCGCATGGGGCCTGAACTGGATTGGTCTGCGCTACTTCAATGTCGCTGGCGCAGGTTGGCCAGACCTTGCTGACCCCGCTGTGCTCAACCTCGTTCCCATGGTGCTTGATCGCCTTGCCCGCGGTGACTCGCCAAAGATCTTCGGCGCTGACTACGACACCCCTGATGGCACCTGCATCCGCGATTACATTCATGTGATGGATTTGGCTGAGGCTCACATCTTCGCCATGGACGCCCTCGATAAGGGAAAGCCCGAACACCGTTCCTTCAATGTGGGTACGGGCGTGGGTACCTCTGTGCGTGAAATTATTGACGGTCTGCGCCGTGTTTCTGGTTGGGACTTCCCCGTTGAAGAACTCGAACGCAGGGCCGGCGACCCGCCTCAGCTGATTGGCGATACTACGAATATCACTGTTGACCTGGGCTGGAAGGCGAACTTGGGCGTGGAGGAGATCCTTGAGTCCGCGTGGGAGGGGTGGCAGCAGGGGCCGCGAAGGATTGATGTGCCCTAGATTGCGCGCTCTGCGAGGGCGTTCAGCCTCATTGCCGGAAGTACAACTGTGGGTCAATGTCACTGACATTGACCCACAGTGTGTGATGCCGATAGCTCCCGCAGTGAAGCACCGTGGTGAGGCCCGAAACAGCCTAGAGTAGCTCTTGTGTGAAGGCCTCCGGAGTGAGGGTGCCCTCACGCAGGGCGGTGAAAAAGTCTGGTGCAGTGTCGTCAACGAGGCGGACCGCTGAGCCCGATGGTGTTTCGTAGGCAAGGCTGTCTAGCGGGGGCGTGCCTGTGAGTCCCTCGTTATTTGCCTGACGGATGGCTAAAACAAGCCTGCCAATGTCAAGGACTGAGGTGTCTTGGTCGACGGTGAGAGCGCTACTTCCAGCTCTTCCGAGCCGCCAGGCGGAGACAGGATTGAGAAGCGTTGAGGGAGACAAAGCAGTCTTGATGGTCTGGGACACGACCTGTCGTTGGCGCTGCGCACGGCCAATATCACCCAAGGGATCTGAATAGCGCATACGAGAGAAGGCAAGGGCAGTGGTCCCGTCGGAGAGGTGGCATCCCGCCTGCCAGTGGAGTCCAGAGAATTCATCGTTGACGTCGGCGTCGTAGCAAAGCTCCACGCCTCCAACGGCATCAACGATACGTCCAACCCCTCCCATGCCGATTTCGACGTAGTGATCGATAGTGAGTCCGCTGAGGGTTTCGACGGTGGAGACAAGCTCAGGGGCTCCGCCGTAGGCGTAGGACGCATTGAGCTTATCCCAGTCTCCTGTTGGGAGTTCTACCCATGTGTCACGCGGGAGGGAAACGGTGCTGGCCTGGCCATTGGGGGCGAGGTGTACGAGCATGATGGAGTCTGCCCGCTGTCCCTCGGTGCCGTCGTTGACAGCACCATCTTCGCGGGAATCTGACCCTGCGAGGAGGAATGTGGTGCCGGGAGTGTCCGGCGCTCCACTGAGGCCGTCGGTGCGGCCAAGGTGGGCGTTAGCGTCCGTGACGAGGAAAAGCGGCCATGCTATCAGCAAGGCGGTAAGGACAAGGAGGGGGAGAAGGCGACGCTTTCGGGAACGAGGCCGTGGCGCTTGGCGAGGAGGCGCAGAAGCGGCTGACGCATGCGGGTGGGTGGCATGTGTCCGCTGGTGTTGAGTCTGGGTTCTCATTGCGGTCGCAGGCCGTTGGGTGATGGGGGGAGTGCCATATGGGGTGTCGGTATCGGAGGAGCGGAGGGTGTGAAACTGCCGCTGAGGGAGAAAAGATGGAGGTTGGCGGAAAACAGGAGACGGGGTGTGCGTTGTCTCTGGGCTGTTGGCATCAGTGGGGGTAGCCTCGCGTGTCCTTGAGGGCGGTACAACAGATCGGCGACGAGGCACACGCGGCGGGTAGGCGGGGGCGCGATGAGGAACGCCGCGTGGTTCTTCTGAACGCCGCGTATCTGCATGGGTGCGTTCAGTTCGCTTGACGGCGGGAGGTAGGGGAGGGCTGAGTGGCGGGGGAAGGACGCTCATGGCTGGAGCCACTGCCTTGGTGGGAGGAGGAGGATTGCCCGATGACGGGAGATGACCCGAGGGCGTGCCGTCTTGCCGTGCGGGAGATAGGGGAGCGACTCCTCTCTGGGAGAGTCGGCGCGGCCCATGACCTTCTTGGGATACGGGGCGTGAAGGGCGGATAGGATTCGGTTCTGGCGAGTGCGATGAAGAAACGGCTGCATCTTCGGCTCGACGCGATGGACGCTCCACGGGGTTTTCTCTTTCACGTGGAGGGAAAGAGGGCGGGGGGTCAAGAGGCGCCATCATATTTGTCACTCAGGATTTTGGCGGGCATTGAGGGATTGAGGGGGTCTCAGCCTCGCTAGCAGGGGATTGCTGGTCCTGTGTTTGGGGAGAAGCAGTCGCGTCGTCAGCAGGGGCGGCGTCGGCTGCGCCAGCTGTGGTGTCGGCTTGTCCGTCGGCTGCGGCGTCGGGATTTGCCGGAGTGTTGAGGATCTCAGGAACTGTGACTTCCATGCCGTTGCCGTCAGTGTACGTTGATCCTGCTGGGAAAGGCTCGTCGTTACGGAGGGCACGCCAGATATCTTCAGCTTCGTACTCGGAGGCGAGAACGCGGTTGTGATCGTCAGGGTTGGGGTATGTTGGCATCGTCATGAGCTGGATATTGGCTCGCTCTATCCCTGAGAGCGATAACAAGAGGCCCATGTCGGCGTTGAAATCCGAGAGGTTCGGTGAGGTGTTCACCGCTTGGAGAGAGGATTTGACGAAGGCGAGGACGGAGGGGAACTCCGTGACGAAGTTCTTAGAGAAGAGTTCTCGGAGCATCGCAGCAACGAGTTTTTGCTGTCGGCCGATGCGGCTTAGGTCTGAACCGTCGCCAACGCCGTAGCGTGCGCGAGAGAAAGCCAGGGCTGTTGAACCATCAAGTTTCATGCAGCCTTCGGGGATATAGAGCTCGAGGGTGTCGTCGTTGACCGGCTCATCAAAGTAGTACCAGATTCCCCCCAGAGCATTCACCATGCCGGTGAACCCCCGGAAATCGGTGAGGACGAATGCGTCGATACTCAAACCGGTGAGGTACTCGGTCGCGCGCTGTGTGCATGCGATTCCTGCGGCGGTGTTGTCGGTGACAGCACCGGTGGAGAATGAGGAGTTGAACATTCCCGTGTAGGGAGAGGTCTCGACATTATTGGCGTTGATGCACGAGGGGATGTCGGTGACGAGGTCGCGCGGGATCGAGACAAATTGGATGCGGGTGCGATCTGCGGAGATATGGGCGACCATGGTCGCGTCAGAATGGATGGTGTCGATTTCTTCGACATCCCCATATTCATCCGTGCCCTGGTCGTAGCGGGAATCAATATTCGCGATGAGAATGTTGAGTGCGCGCCCTTCAAAAGCATCGGATGGTAGCTGAGGGGATGGGGGAGCATCCAATGAATCTTTGAGGAAGGCTGAGGCGTCAATGGAGTTGTCGGCGACCTGGTGAACGAGGTCGCGATAGATGAAGCCAGTCGTTGAGGAGATGAACAGTCCGGCTGCCATAAAAAAAGCGGTGACCGAGCGTAGCGCGCCAAAGCGACCATAGGGAGTGGCCGCGTGCGTGATAGGAAGATGGCGGGATGCCTTGTGAGTGTTCATCAGTGGCAGTGTAACAAATCGGTGACGATGGGTGGAGAGAGGAATCTCAATCTCGGGCTCAGGACGAGCAGGAATAATGCCACGCTACCGACGCTGCCTGAAGAGCGAGAAGGCGCGCAGTAAAGGGCCGCGGAGGGAGAGTGTCCTCACGAGCGAGGAATCTCAGGAGCTGAGGTCCGGCGTCGAAGGATTCTTTCGAGACCGAGGGTCTTCTTCGGAAGGGAATAGAGGGAAGTGCAGGGCAAATGCGCGTCCGAGTTCCTCAATGCGTCGTTGTTGGGCAACCTCTCGCCGGTAGGACGAAGCGATGAGGGAGAAGAAACCAACTACCAGCGCGTAGACCAGGAGATTAATGCCTTTTTCCACCCCGAGAAGCTGCGCGAGCTTGGTGAGCGTGCTGGGAACAGCCACGACATATACCGACGCCATCAGCATGGCGAGTACACCGAGACGTCTCAGAGCGAGTCCACGCGACGAACGAATCGGGCGCATGAGGGCCACAGTGACAAGAAGGAAGCTTCCAATCAGCAGTAACTTGATCAGCCAGTAGGGGGTCATGCACGTCACCTCATCGCTAGATCGACAAGAATGTTCACCGAGTTGAGAAGAGGTTGTCCCTTCGCGCGTGAGTAATCGGTGTAGCGAATAGTCACAGAATGCTCTTCCCAAGGGAGCGCGGTGGCTGCAAGCTGTTCAACGATCTCGGAGGCATGTGCCATTCGTGCTTGGGTGAGTCGGATTGCCGCGAGGGCATCGCGTCGTATGAGGCGTAATCCGTTATGCGCATCTGTGACGTCCAGCCCGGTTCTCCAGCGAGTCACCTGCGCCGCAGTTTTCAGCATCCACTGCTTGACGATGCCGGTGTTGGCGGGGTGGTGCAGAAAGCGAGAGCCAAAAATGAAAGCGAGGTCGTGCGCCTCTGCTCTTTCACGCATCGCAACGGCGTCATTAAGGCAGTGTTGCCCGTCGGCATCAAAGGTAATGACGTAGCGATACTCGGGTTGTCGCAGGACCCATTCGAAGCCCGTCTGCAGGGCCGCGCCTTGCCCGAGATTGACGGGGTGAGGCAGAACGACTGCCCCAGCTTTGAGGGCTTGGGTTACTGAGCCGTCTTCGGAAGCATCATCGACGCACACGACGTTGGGAAAGACTGTGCGCAGGTCAGACACTACCTCGCCTACGACGCGCGCCTCGTTGTACATGGGGACAACGAGGCAGGTGTCAGTAATGGTGGACATGCTCTAAGTATGGCACTGCTTCCTGAATGAACGAGAGAAAGCGGCGTTCAGGAGCAGCCTCGAATATCATCGCGTGCTTGTGGGGGCGTAATGTGTTCAATAATGGAGCCTGAATGGGAACCCGAGTAACGGTCAGATAGGCAACCTCGATCAAGGAGAGTTTCATGGCGCGAATCGCCTCTTCGGCCGATGTGGCCGACTCGGCCGATATTGCACAGAGTGCTGCCGTGTGGCATTTGGCTCAGGTGAGAGAGGGAGCCGTCATTGGGGAACACTGCGTGATCGGCAGAGGCGCCTATATCGGGGTAGGCGTCCGCGTGGGGAAGAACTGCAAGATCCAAAACCACGCTTTGCTGTACGAGCCCGCTCAGTTGGGGGACGGTGTCTTCATTGGTCCGGGCGTTGTCTTGACCAACGATCATAATCCTCGTGCTGTTACCCCTGAGGGGGAGCTCAAGACCGCTTCGGATTGGCTTCCCGTTGGTGTGCGAATTGACGAGGGAGCTGCGGTGGGCGCTCGAGCGGTATGCGTGGCTCCGGTGCATATCGGAGCATGGGCGTTGGTGGCGGCAGGCGCGGTGGTGACCTCTGATGTTCCACCCTTCGCTCTCGTTGCAGGTACTCCAGCGCGTCGTATTGGATGGGTCGGCAAGGCAGGGATCCGGCTTGTCGAGGAATCGCAAAGGCCAGGGTTCTTCCGCTGCCCTCAAACGCAGACACTCTATCGACTGCGCGAGCCCGACGCCCTCGAGGAATATCGTGGTGAACGTGACGATGACGCCTCGCTCAACGCTGAGGAATGTGCAGGTCAAATGTCATCAGAGATGAAGAATGCAGAGGAGAGACGATGAGTGAGCGCCCTTTTATTCCAGCTGCCAAACCCCTCATCGGGGATGAGGAAATCACTGCCGTTACTGAAGTCATGCACTCGGGCATGGTCGTTCAAGGTCCGCAGGTTCAGGCTTTTGAGGAAGAGTTCAGCGCAGCGATGGCGCCCGGCACCTACGCCATTGCCGTCAACTCCGGCACCTCTGCGCAGCACATCGCGACCATGGCTTCCGCCCTCTGCAAAATGGGGGTGGTGAGCGAGGACGCTCATGGTAAGAGGCTGGTTCCCGCACCGCATCTGATGGGAAGTAACGCCACGGCGACATCACATGCTCATCAAGAAGTCATCGTTCCCTCTTTCACTTTCGCTGCCACCGCTAATTCTGTTGCTCTCACCGGCGCCCGGCCGGTCTTCGCTGATATTGATCCGCGTACCTTCACTCTCGATCCAGCCAGCGTGGAGGCGGCGATCACCGAGCGGACGGTAGCTATCGAGGTCGTTCACCTCTACGGACTGCCCGCTGCAATGGAGGAGATTCTGGCAATCGCCCGCAGATACAACCTTGACGTGTACGAGGACTGCGCCCAAGCTCATGGAGCGATGCTGAACGGTAAGCGGGTGGGTACTTTCGGGCAATGGGGGTCATTCTCCTTCTACCCCACGAAGAATATGACCAGCCTTGAGGGGGGCATGATCACCACGACAGACCCCGACCTTGCCCGTGTCTGTCGCCTGCTGCGCAACCAAGGCATGGAGCGACAGTATGCCAACGAGGTAGTGGGCCTCAATAATCGTATGACGGATGTTGCAGCAGCGGTTGGCCGAGTGCAATTAGCCAAGGTCGGCGGATGGACTCAGCAGCGTCAACGCAATGCGGAGGTGCTCACGGCAGGCCTGTCCCCTCTGGCTGGTGTTCACACACCGTATGTGCCCGAAGGGGCAGATCATGTCTACCACCAGTACACGATTTGTTTTGAGGGGATGACAGGTGCCGAACGAGACCGTCTCGCACAGGCGATGAAGGATGAGTGGCGTGTTGGGACGGGTGTGTACTACCCGATTCCTAACCACCGGCTCGAATCGTTGCGCTCCTTTGCGCAGGATCTGGAACTGCCTGTGACAGAGAAGGTCGCACGAGAATGCCTCTCCCTGCCTGTTCACCCATCTTTGACTGAAGCGGATCTTGAACGAATTATTGAGGCTGTCCACGCCTGTGTATCGGCGGGAGCATGATATGAAGTCGCCAATCCGCCTGGGAATCATCGGTCTTGGGTCCATGGGACGCCACCACGTCCGAAACGCCCGGGCAACCGAGGGCGTCGCCCTCGTCGGACTTGCTGATCCTGCTGGTGATGTGCACAATGTCGCCGGAGGTGTGCCCGTCTTTTCAGAGGTCAGCGCGCTGATCGAGGCGGGGATCGATGCTGCGATCCTCGCTGCTCCCACCCTTTATCACGAGGAGATCGCCCTCAAACTCGCCCAGGCTGGGGTGCATACTCTTGTCGAAAAGCCCCTCGCTACCGACTACGCTTCAGGTCAACGAGTTGCGGAGGCCTTCGCCACTCGGGGGCTCATCGGTGCGGTGGGATACGTTGAGCGCTGTAACCCTGCTCTGCTGGAAATGCGTCGACGCATTGCTGAGGGGCAGTTGGGCCAGGTGTACCAGGTCTCCACGAGGAGGCAGTCTCCGTTCCCTGCGCGTATTTGCGACGTGGGTGTGGTGAAGGATCTCGCCACCCACGATGTTGATCTCGCGTCGTGGGTAGTTGGCGCGCCCTACGAATCCGTCTACGCTCAGACAACGAATCGCTCTGGACGTGAACACGAGGACATGGTGACAGTAGCAGGACGTTTGACTAACGGTATCCTTGTCAACCACCTTGTCAACTGGCTCAGCCCGTACAAAGACCGGACAACCATTGTTATCGGGGAAAACGGTGCCCTGGTTGCTGACACTATCTTGGGGGATCTGACCTTCTACGAAAATGGCACGCAGCCTCTGCAGTGGGATCAGGTCGCTGCTTTCCGCGGAGTATCTGAAGGGGCGGCTATTCGCTACGCCCTCACTAAACGTGAGCCTCTCGCTGTGGAGCATGAACACTTCCGCGACGCCATCTGGGGGGTTGGAAGCGAGCATGTCACGATGGAGGAGGGGCAGCGTGCCTTGGCCGTCGTTGACGCGATCCTCCAATCTGCACGTAGTGGGCAAGCCGTCGAATTGAGCAGCATTACTCGAACGGGTGACACAGCGTCCACCTGCGAAGGCCCTGGGGGCCAGATGCTCAAGACTCAGGGATAAAACATGTCGCGGATGCTCTACCACGCTCCTTTCCCTCTGAATCCTCAGGCTGAATCCGCCTCAGGAATCAGGCCGGTGTGCATGCGGAGGGCATTCGAGGAGTGCGGATACGAGGTTATAGAAGTCACCGGCAACGCACGTCAGAGGCGTGAAGCCATCGCAGGTGTGCGCTCTCTGTGCGCTTCCTCTCCAGACCACGGCATTGATTTCCTCTACTCGGAGTCAGCGACCATACCGACGATGTTGACTGAGCCACGGCATCTACCGCCTCACCCTCTGCTTGATCCCGCTCTCTTTGCTTTTGCCCGGACTCACGGGATTCCTACGGGCCTGTTCTATCGAGATATCTACTGGGCTTTTGACGCCTATAGCCAGCAGCTCGGGCAGCCGCTGGCGGCTGTCATGCGCCTGCTGTATCGCTACGACTTAGCCTGGTATCAACGCTACGTTGATCGCCTGTACCTTCCCTCCCTTGCGATGGGCGAGCATATCCCGGGTATTGATCGCTCGAGGATGGCTCCATTACCGCCTGGAGCGATGGCACCTCAGGTGGACGTTGTCGGGGGTGAGACCTTTTCCTCCTCGCAGTCTCCCGGAGGGGAGACGCAGGTTTCCGCTTCAATTCGTCTGCTGTACGTCGGAGGAATCGGCCCGGCGTACGACCTTCGAGAATGTGTGAAAGCAGTGGCGGGGGTGAAGGAGGCTCACCTGACGATCTGCACACGCTCAGGCGAATGGGAGGCCCAACGGGCGTTGTACGCGCCATTGATGGCTGACAATATTGAGGTCGTTCACTCTTCGGGCGATGAACTTGCTGCTCTCTACGCTCAAGCGGACTGCGCAGTCCTCTTCCTCAGCCCCGACGAGTACCGTCGCTTTGCATCACCTGTCAAACTCTACGAATACTTGGGGTACGGTAAGCCAGTGATCGTCACCGCAGGGACACACGCCGCCGACCTCGTCGACGCAACGGGGTGCGGGTGGGTTTTGCCCTACGAGGCTGGCGCCCTGCGTTCTCTTCTTCTTCGCTTGGCCTCGGCAGGGAAGAACGGTGCGGAACTTTCTGCTGCAAAGACGCGGGCCCGTAGTGAGGGACAACGCCATACCTGGGCGGCCCGCGCACAGCAGGTCGCTCATGAGCTCACTGAGTTGGGACGTCAAAGAGGCAATGCAAGCTGGGAACGTGGTGATGTCCCGTGACACGGCGTTGGCACCGGTGGAAACGGGCTCATCCAGCGACTTCGCAGATCCTGACCCTTGCCTCTGGCACTGCCACTGCGCAGGGAGTGGTCATGCTCATCCATATCCTGCTCGCGCGTGTCTACACACCGGAAGATTTCGGTGTTTTCGCCCTGTACACCTCAGCTACCGGTGTCATTATTGTTCTCGCCGGTGCGCGCTACGAGATGGCGACGATGCTCCCTCGCCACGATGTTGAGGCGCGGGTTATTCAGACCCTGGCCATGCGGATTATCCTCTCGTCGGCGGGGATCACGACCCTTGTGGCTATCACCTGCTATCCGGTGCTGGCATCCCTTCCTTCCATCGGTCCCTGGCAGGGATTGGCATTCCTTGGTGCGGGGGTGACGGTAGCGTTGAGCGCTACCCTCGCTGCGCGCAGCTTTTGGCTGACCCGTACAGAACGCTATGGCGTGTTGGCGGGAAACCGTGTCCTTCAATCAGCGTCCTCTGCCCTCGGCCAGCTTCTGTGCGGGCTTTCAGGGATAGGCGGGGCTTTGGGTCTGATGTGTGGACAGGCAGCTGGACAGCTTTTGGCTCTCCTGCGTCTGCGTTCTCACACGCCCGAGCTTCGTCAAGACCCCTCCGTGATGTCTGATGGAAGGCCTGTTCCGAGCGTGCGTGAGATGGCCATTCGCTATCGTCGCATGCCTCTGCTCAACGGCCCCAACGCTTTGGTTGACGCTCTCCGCATCAACGGCATTAATATCTTGATTGCCCAGGTGGCAGTGAGCCAGTTGGGGCAATTTGACCAAGCCTGGCGTCTCCTTCAAGTCCCGGTTGCGCTCATCACAGGAGCTGTCGCCCAGGTGTTTTTCCGTACACTGACGACTATTGAACCCGGCCACATGCGCCCCCTCGTCATGCGTCTTGTTCGCAGGGCAGGTGTGGCCGCTGTCATCCCCTTCATCCTGATCTTCATACTGTCTCCGGCTCTTTTTCCTCTGCTTTTAGGTCATCAATGGACCGAGGCAGGGTATTTCGCCAGAGCGCTCACCCCCTGGCTCGCGATGACGGTGATGACATCCCCGATTTCTCAGGTCTTCATCGTGACCGAACGCCAGCAGTGGTTATTGGCTTTCGCGATCGTCTACTGCGTGGTTCCTTTGGCGATTCTGTATCTGTCGCCTTACGACCTTCTGACGACGGTCAGCGTCATGAGCATGGCGATGGCACTGCTTCTTGGAGGAATGATCCTTCTCGCATGGCACGTGTCCGGCCTCTATGATCGTCAGGGGAGTGAGGACCGATGACGATGTTCCAGGCGACGGGCGCCCCTGGAGAGGCAGGTCGGCGCCCTCGTGTTCTCTACGTCACGGCTTGGCTTCCCACTCCTGCCTCTTCAACAACCGGTATCTTCGTTGAGCGTGACATTCGTGCATTGGCGCGCATTGCTGATGTCCACGTTATCCACCTTGTCGCACCTCATCTGGCTCAGGGGGCCGCTCAGCGGGAGATCTGGAAACAAGCGGGGCGGAAGATCACGATTGAGCGGGTGCCGACGACTCCGACGAACCCTCTGTCGCTTCTGCGTGCAGGCAGGAGTATCCGCCGGAGGTTTGCTCACGCCGACCTACTCCACACTGCTACCCCGGCGAGTCTATTGGCTCTGGGAGCCATCCGGGTTCCGATTCCTTGGGTTCATACTGATCATTGGTCCGGCTACGCTGACGTTCAGATTCCCCGCCAGCATGGCGATGAAAGTGCTGGTCAGGCGCAGATGGCGGGAGATGCTGGAGACCGGCATGCCGGGGTGTTTATTGTCAACGGAGGCGCTCCTCCCGCGCCTGGGGCTGGCAAGAGGATCACCCTTGGTGCACTCGGATATGTGATGCGCAGGGTTGATGTTCTGATCGGAGTTTCCACGACGCTCAGTGCCCAGCTTGCGCAGCTTTCAGGGCGCGAGGCAATAACAGTGCCCAATATCGTTGACATGGCACTGTGTGAGGCTCGCCCGCACGTGAATCCTTGGGCGGCTCAACGTCCTTTGCGTATTATCTGCGTCGCTAATGCCGTTGCTGGCAAACGTCCCCTCCTCGCGGTGGATGTGTGCGCTGAGCTTATTCGTCGCGGCAGAACGGTTGAACTGCTGTGGGTTGGAGAAGGCCCGCTTCTGGGTTCTTTACGAGAGCACGCCCACGCCTCCGGGGTGCCTTTGCACGCCCCTGGGGCACTCCCTCCTGAGCGGGTGCGGGATAGCCTTGCTGTTAGCGACCTTTTTCTCCTGCCAACAGTCTGGGAGAGCTTCTGCCTTGCGGCTGCCGAGGCGCTCAGCGCTGGGCGTCCCGTTGTCATGGGAGATCAAGGGGGGCAGCGTGCGTTTGTTCACGCTCCTTCGGGAGCGCTCGTCTCCGGTGATGAGCCCATGGCGTATGCGGATGCGATTGAGGCGGTTTTACACGCGACTGCAGGTCTCTCGGCCGCTGAGATTGCCCGGAATGTGCGCCAGAGTTACAGCGAGGAGGCGTTCGTTGGCCGCTACCGGAAGATCTACTCCTCAGTGCTGTCGAAGGGGTGAATCAAGCTGATGCTGAGCGGTCCCCACCCGTTTCTTTCTCCTGCTTGTGAGCTCGGATGAGTGCCTGTACGACCGCAGTGGCTGCATTCCCATCTCCGTAGGGGGTGGCGTTCGTTGGAGCGGGATGGGGACGTTGGACAGCGCGAACGAGGTCGGGGCCGGGTTCAACGAGGACGTTCCACCCCAGATCGACTGTCTCAACCCATTCAGTCTCGGGGCGCACCGTTGTTGTGGGGACACGAAGGAGAAAGGCTTCTTTTTGGAGTCCACCCGAGTCGGTAATGATCGACCGCGCGTGGCAGGCGGCCGCAATAAGGTCAGGGTAGGACAAAGGTGCATGTGAGACGAGGTTCCCGCGGTCGATGGTGATGCCGTGTTCACTGCACTTGGCGATGAGGCGGGGGTGAGCGAGCAGGATGACAGGATCGGCACATTGCGCGAGGGAGTCAAAGATCTTCTCGAGGCGCTCTTTGGAGTCCGTGTTATCGGGGCGATGAATCGTGGCAAGGTGGTAGCCGTCCCCGGAGACGATGTTGGCGACGGGGGAGGGACGCTCAGCAACCTGGTCGCGCACTGCTAAAAGGATGTCGGTCATCACGTCACCTACGCAGACACTTCGTGCCTCCAGGCCCTCGTGACGCAGGTGTGCCATTGCTGTGGGGGTGGGAGCCAGGAGAAGATCAGAGGCGTGGTCGGTGAGAACTCGATTGTGCTCTTCGGGCATGCGACGATTGAAAGAACGCAGGCCCGCCTCAAGGTGGGCAACGCGGATGTGCATCTTGACGGCGGATAAGGCGGCAGCAAGGGTGGAATTGGTGTCGCCGTAGACAAGAACCCAATCAGGCTGGTGTTCTTCGAGTATCCCATCCAGGGCGGCGAGCATGGCGCCTGTCTGGCGCCCATGTGAGCCCGATCCGATCCCGAGGTGCGCGTGGGGGGTGGAGATTCCGAGGTCGGTGAAGAAAACGTCGGAGAGCATCGGGTCGTAGTGCTGACCAGTGTGGACAATGATGTGCTCAATGCCTGCGTCGCGAAACGCCCGGTCGATAGGGGCGAGCTTGACGAATTGGGGGCGTGCGCCCACCACAGACATGACGCGCATGGCGAAGTCTCCTTAGGTTGTTTTTCTTTGCGCCCTCATCGCCGGTGACAGGTGACACCTGTCAAGTGGGGGGTTATGGTGTCTGAGAGTGCTGTCAGTCAAGACCCTTTCTCTCAGCACCATACACGCGAGTGGTCGCTTCTAAGCGACCACTCGCGAAGAACTAGGCTGAGGCAGTGGGAAGCTGTCGTGAAACTCCATGAAAGGACTGGCAGTGGCAAAGCGTCGACAGGCAGTGGATGTGATGATTGCCACTCGGATTCATGAGCCTGAAGCAGCCGCAGCCTCATTCCGTCTCAGAGCAGTTGAAAACGCCGCCATCACCGCCGGGCGCCGCATACACGTCCTGACCGTTCGGGATGCTCGCGAACAAGCCCCGATCGAAGATACGCGTTCGCCCTTACTGCATGTTTCCCGTTGGCCAGTCCTTCGCGATGCTTCGGGATACGTTCGTGGATACCTGCCCTACTTAAGCTTCGATATCCCCCTCGTTGCTCGCCTGCTACTCGCACCTCGCCCACGCGTTCTCCTCGTCGAACCTCCACCCACCACCGGCCTCGTCGTACGCAGTGTGTCTTGCCTACGTTCACTCCTCAACAGGCGTGTCCCCTATGTGTGGTACGCGGCCGACATTTGGTCAGATGCCACCGCTATCGCCGGTGCGCACCCTTTGGTCACCACTGTTGTGCGCTGGATGGAACGGACTACCATCCGGGGCGCTACCGCGAGCATCGCAGTGTCAGAAGGCGTTGCTCAACGTCTGCGCGACCTGGAACCAAATGCTCGGGTGCATGTTATCCCCAATGGCATCGACACCGAGATCTTCACGCCTCACGCAGCCCCGTTGAGTGAACAAGAGCGTGCACAAATCGGTATCACCGGCCCATTCTTCCTCTACGCCGGTACTGCCTCAGAATGGCAGGGCGCCGAAATCTTCGCTCACGCCATTGCCCAGGTGCGAGAGCACCATCCCAACGTGCAGCTCGTCTTTCTTGGGCAGGGGAGCTCATGGGAGCATCTGTCGGATCTCAATAAGCAACGGGTTGCTGCCGAAGCAGAACGCGGGAAGAGCGGGGCGAATACCCCCATCATCCAACTCCCCGTGGTGGCGCCTGACCAAGCAGCGCGTTTCCACGTCAGCGCCGTAGCAGCCCTCGTTTCCATCGTCCCTGGGCGCGGTTATGACTTCGCGTACCCCACCAAGATCCTCTCTGCCCTCGCAGTCGGTAAGCCGGTAATCTACGCGGGTACAGGTCCTGCGGCGGAGGATATTCGGAATGAATCCCTCGGCTGGGCGGTGGAATACGAGGTCGATGCTGTCGCCTCCTCGATGAGTGAAGCGCTCAGGAGTGCCATTCCTCCGGAGGCGGCCTCGGAGCAAGAGGAAAGCCCGGCGCGTCGTCGTCGATGGGTGTGTGCCCATCGTTCGATGGCGGCGACAGGACGACAGGTCCTTCAACTTCTTGAGAGTGTGATGGCGGAATCTGGGTCCCCATAGAATGATGCATGCGGTGCCGCGCGCCAGGCATCACACTCTGAAGAAGGCATACGAAGGAAGAAACGTCATGCGCATTGCTGTTGTCGCATGTGGGAAGATTGGCCTTCCCCTCGCTGTCCAATACGCCACTCAAGGCCACCAGGTCGTTGGTGTCGACATTTCCGAGCGCACCGTTGCCCTCATTAACGACGGCGTGGAACCCTTCCCCGGTGAAGCCCATCTTGCGGAGCGTCTGAGGGCAGTGGTGTCCGCTGGTCGCCTGCATGCCACCACCAACTACGCCGAGGCGATCCCCGGAGCAGACGCCATTGTGCTCGTCGTCCCGCTTTTTGTCGACGAGGGCGGCGCTCCAGACTTTGCGCTGATGGATGCAGCCACTACCTCGCTCGCGCAATATCTCACCCCCGGAACTCTCATCTCCTACGAGACCACCTTGCCGGTGGGGACAACCCGCACGCGCTGGGTGCCGATGATCGAATCGATCAGTGGCATGCGTGAAGGAAAAGACTTCCACGTGGTGTTCTCTCCAGAGCGTGTCCTGACAGGTCGCGTCTTCGCCGACCTGCGCCGCTACCCCAAGTTGGTGGGCGGCCTCACTCCTGAAGGCGCTGCAGCAGGTATTGCCTTCTACGAGCAGGTGCTTGACTTTGACGATCGGCCCGACCTTGCCCGCCCAAACGGAGTGTGGGATATGGGCAGTGCTGAGGCCGCAGAGATGGCTAAGCTCGCAGAAACCACCTATCGGGACGTCAATATCGGCCTCGCCAATCAATTCGCCGTCTACGCCGACGAGGTCGGCATTGATATCCAGCGCGTTATTGAGGCCTGCAATTCTCAGCCTTTTAGTCATATCCATCAGCCAGGCATCGCCGTGGGGGGACACTGCATCCCCGTCTATCCCCGTCTCTACCTGTCAACCGACCCTGACGCCAGCATTGTGCGCGACGCGCGGGCCTTCAATGCCCGCATGCCGGAGTACGTCATTGGCCGTATTGAAGATGTTCTCGGTTCTCTTGAGGGCTTGAAGGTTGCTGTCTTGGGTGCTGCCTATCGCGGTGGGGTCAAAGAGACGGCTTTCTCGGGTGTGTTCGCCAGCGTTGATGCTCTGCGCGCTCGCAGTGCGCGGGTCGCGGTACACGACCCGATGTACAGTGACGCGGAATTGCTTGCTTTTGGCTGGGATCCCTACCATCTTGGCGACGAGGTTGATGCCGCGATCATCCAAGCTGACCATGTGCAGTACCAAGAGCTGTGCCCGTCTGATTTGCCGGGGGTGAAGCTTCTCTTTGATGGCCGTCGCGTGACGGATCCCCAGCGGTGGGTGGGGCACGTGAGGATGGTCATTGGTGCGCCAAACCGCGCCCATATCGAGGAATAAGGGAGGAAGGGGGCATAATAGATCCGGGTAGAGAATTGCTTACTCACGACTGGAAGGCTGAAGTTAGATGAAGGGTATTATCCTCGCAGGAGGTTCGGGCACCCGCTTGAATCCCATCACTCTGGGGACCTCTAAGCAGCTCGTCCCTGTTTACGACAAGCCGATGATCTACTACCCCTTGAGCACTCTGATGCTCGCGGGCATCCAGGACGTTCTGGTCATCACTACTCCGCATGATGCTCCTGCCTTCCAACGCCTGCTAGGTGACGGCAACCAGCTTGGTGTCAATATTTCCTACGCTGTGCAGGAGCAACCCAATGGTCTTGCCCAGGCATTTGTGCTGGGCGCTGAGCATATCGGCAATGAATCGGCAGCTCTGGTATTGGGCGACAATATCTTCTATGGCCCTGGCATGGGGACTCGTCTTCGTCGCCATGTTGACCCCAACGGTGGTGCTGTCTTCGCCTACCACGTGTCCAATCCGTCAGAGTATGGCGTGGTCGAATTCGATGAGGACTTCAAGGCAGTGTCGATCGAAGAAAAGCCCGCGATGCCGAAGTCTCATTATGCTGTCCCCGGCCTGTATTTCTACGATAATGACGTGGTTGCTATCGCCCGCGATCTTCAGCCTTCAGCGCGTGGCGAGTACGAAATCACCGACGTGAACCGCGTGTATCTTGAAGCTGGCAAACTCGCAGTCGAGGTTCTTCCGCGAGGCACCGCATGGCTGGATACGGGGACTTTTGATTCGCTCGCCGACGCGACGAACTTCGTCCGAACGATCGAATCACGTCAAGGGATGAAGATCGGCGCACCTGAAGAGGTAGCTTGGCGTATGGGCTTCATCGACGATGAAGGCTTGCGTCAGCGTGCTGAACCTCTTGTGAAGTCAGGCTACGGGCAGTACCTGCTGGATCTTCTGGCCGAGTAGGCTGCGCCACCTATGCAAGGTACCTCTGAACTCCTCATCATCATTCCTGCGTGGAATGAGGAAGCTGTCCTCGGCGGAGTACTTGATGAACTTCTCCCCCTCACTGAAGGGGCGGATATCCTCGTAGTCTCCGACGGATCGACTGATCATACGGTGAGGGTCGCGCGAGAACGCGGTGTTTCTTGCCTCGATCTGCCCCTCAATCTCGGGGTGGGAGGTGCGATGCGTGCAGGTTTTCTCCACGCGTATCGGTACGGGTATGAATGGGCGCTCCAGCTTGATGCTGACGGCCAGCATGATCCGCGAGAGATCCCCACGCTCGTCGCACATGCGAAAAGCAGCGGCGCAGACGTCGTGATCGGAGCGCGCTTCGCGGGCAAAGGCGAGTACAGTGTGCGCGGGCCCCGTTGGTGGGCGATGAGGGTACTTGCAACGGTGCTTTCGGCTGTCTGCGGCACCACACTCACTGATACGACCTCTGGTTTTAAGCTCATGTCCCGCCGAGCCATCGAGATTTTTGCTCGCGACTATCCCGCTGAATACCTGGGTGACACCGTTGAAGCTCTGGTGATCGCGCGACGGTCGGGGCTTCATATTTCCCAAGTGCCTGTCGCTATGCGCCCTCGTGCGGGAGGAGAACCCTCACAAAGCCCGCTGAGAGCCGCTCGTTTCCTGATCCGTGCGTGGTTCGCATTGCTCATTTCTCTCACTCGCCGGTCTCTACGTGAAGGACAGAGGGCATGACGAGCTATTTTCTCGGGATACTCTTCTCTCTGCTTGTTTTTGTGGTCATTTTTATGAGCCTACGGAACGCGCGGATGAAGCAGCGTTATGCCACGTGGTGGGTTGCTATTGCATTTGCAGTGCTCACTGTCAGTATTTTCCCTGATGCAATGGCAAACTTTGCCCGTTCCATCGGCATCATTATTCCTCTCAATCTTGCTTTCTTCCTGGCGGGTCTGACTCTTCTGTTCATCACGCTTCAATATTCTGTGGACTTGTCACACCTGTCCGAAGACAAACGTCGACTTGTCGAAGAGATTGCCGAACTTGACCGGCGCGTCTGTGAGCTCGAGAAAAGAAACTCCCCGCAGTAGCGCCCGGCACATATTTCATAAGGAAGAAAAGATGATCGTTTTTGTCGCAGGAACCACTGCGGAATTCATCAAGATTGCCCCTGTCATTGTTGAACTCGATAAGCGTGGCATCGACTATCGAATCTGGAGTACCGCACAGCACGCGCAGGGCGTCGAAGAGACATTGTCCGACTTGGGAGTGCGCCAGCCAGACCGCTACTTAGTGAGCAAGCATCGTACCGGCGTTGCCACGGTCTCCCAGGTTCCCCGCTGGCTGGCAGATCTGACTGTCACCACCTTGCGATCGCTACCGACTTTGCGTCAGGAAGCCAACAAGGGAATCGTCGCAGTACATGGTGACACTTTCACGACCGTTATCGGCGCCATTCTTGGGCGCACAATCGGTGCGAAGGTTGCCCACATCGAGGCTGGATTACGCTCTGGTTCGTGGCGAAGCCCCTTTCCTGAGGAGCTGAATCGTCGCATCGTTGGGCGCTTGGCACACATCCATTTCGCCCCGACCGCCCGTGAGGCGCAGAACTTGAAGTATCGCATTGGGCGGCGCGGAGTGCGGGTGGTTGTGACGGAAGCGAACACCGTCGTTGATGCTTTGAGGACTGCCCGCGAGGTGCAGGCTCCGGCCCCTGAACTTCCCGAAGAGTTTGGTCTGGTGACCCTCCATCGCTTTGAGCTGGTTCACGACCGCGAGGCTTACCGCACGGTGATCGAGCGGGTGAAGGAGCTGTCGCACAAAATCCCGCTGGTGATGATTATTGGCAAGTCCGAGCAGGCATTGTTAGCCGAGTACGGGTTTGAGAATATTTTTGATGAGCGTCTGATCCCGATTGACAAGCTTGGCTACTCATCCTTCCAGGCGATCTTGTTGCGCGCGAAGCTTGTCATCACCGACTCGGGGGGCCTCCAGGAAGAATGTGCAGCTTTGGGGATCCCGTGTGCGGTACACAGGGAATACACGGAACGTCACCAGGGCCTTGGAGCGAACATCGTGCTCACGGGCATGAATGTTGATGTCCTTGATGACTTTCTTGCAAATTGGTCCGACTACCAGCGTCCGTCACAGTTGGACGCCTTCCACCCGTCAAGAATGATTGTTGATGTCCTCGAAGAAGAAACAGGTCCTCAGGGTGCGTGAAACCTTGTCCTTTGGGAGTCTCCACTGGCAATTCCCTCCCTCAGTACGTAGTTTCTTGGCGCGTTCGCTCCCACTGGCCACCGTCTTTTTCATGACTCTCGCCCTGATCGGCTGGGCGTTTGCCTCTCCGGTAGGTGGTTCACCTGATGACGACTATCATTTGCCGTCGATTTGGTGTCCCTCAGGGGGTGCTGAGGGCGAGTGCCCGACACGCACAGTGAATGACAAAGTTGAGGTTGCCGCGCCTGAGCCCATTGCGCGAGCATCTCTGTGTTACGCCATGCACTCAGAGAGGTCAGCAGAGTGCACGCTTGCTTTCTCCGAAGAGACATCGGCGTACACTGCCCGCGTTGATCACGGTGACTACCCGCCGGGCTTTTACGACTTCCACCACCTCTTCGCCTCCGAATCGGCAGTGAATGCGTCAGTGCTGTGGATGCGCGTGCTCAACGTCTTTGTGGCGGTCTTTGGGGTGGCAGTGGTGATGGCTTTGAGCCCTCGAGCTCAGCGTTCCGAGATTCTGATGGCGCTCATGCTGGCCTGGATGCCGATGGGTGTCTATTTCGTTGCATCGAATAACCCGAGTTCGTGGTCGCTGTCGGGGATCGCAATCTTTGCTGCCGCCCTGTTTTCTGCCGCTCAGACTGAGGGGAAACGGCAGTGGTTCCTCAGTGCCCTCGCCGCCTTCGGGGCGCTGCTTGCTTGCTCAAGCCGCGCTGATGCTGCCTTCTATTGCTTCGTGGTGGCAGTCGCCTTCTATGCGCGCTTTCCACTGTCGAAGAAGCGGATTGCACCCTTCATCGTGTCAGGGGCTGCTGCCATTATCGGTGTCCTCATTATGCGTAGCACGGGGCATGCTGGGGCAATTGGAGCCACCCAGGTTAATCACGGTGTTCCGTTCCGGCGTTTAGTGATGAGCAACCTCATCAGCCTTCCCGAGTATTTTGGTGGCCTTTATGGACACCAGTGGGGACCTGGATGGTTCGACGTCCCATTGCAAGCCACCTCAACGATCGGCTCGATGCTTGTCGTGGGAGCGGGGCTATTTCTGGGGGCACGGAGCCTCGATGTGCGGAAAACCCTGTCGTCCATCGTGCTCGTAGGAGCTTTGGGCGGTATCCCCGTGGTCATGATGGTCAGCCAGGGGTATCTCAAGACCTATATCTACCAACCGCGCTACTTACTTCCATTGTTGGCGGTCTTTTTCCTGGTGTGGGTCTCCTCGTCAGATCGCCAGGCGCTGCAGCTCAGTTCCGGGCAGAAAGCGTTTTTCGCGCTGGTATTGTCCGTAGTCAATGCCGCAGCTCTGCATTCGGTGATGCGCCGCTATATCACGGGCACTGATCTGCCTTCCTATGATCTGAACTTCCAGAAAGAATGGTGGTGGTCGATGCCGATCACACCGATGATGTGGTGGATTTTCGCCTCTGGCGCATTCCTTGTCGCTATCACCTGCGCCCTCCACCTGATCTTTACGCCGCAAGAGAAGGAAAAGCCTCATGCCAGACTTGACGCGTCTTGACATCGTTATGCCGGTGTGGAACGAGAAGGATAATGTCCGCGCCGCATTGGAGAGCATCGAAGAATCAGCCTCCCAGGCGGGGGTGGAAACTCGCCTGATCGTCATTGATGACGGTTCTGCCCCTGAACACGCCGTTTTCCTTGACGAACTTGCAGGTGAAGGGAGGATTCACCTGATTCGCCAGGAGAACTCTGGGCGTTTCCTCGCGCGCCAACGTGGGATGGACGAGGTCTCCTCCGACTACGTGCTTCTCATGGACGCCCGGGTGCGTCTCTATCCGGATACACTCGCTTCGCTGCGGGCAATGGTTCAACAGGGGAGCCATCCTGTCTGGAGTGCTCATGTGGATCTGTTGAACGCTGAGTCTCCATGGACGTCCTTTTGGTTTGGGATTACTTGTGTCTGGTGGCGCGAGTACTTTCAAAACCCTCGGCGTAGTGTCCTGACTGAGGAGAATTTTGATCGCTACCCGAAAGGAACAGGGGCTTTCTTCGCTCGCTCTGACCTCATGCGTGTCGCGATGGAGGCTTTCACCACGCGTTTCGAGGGGCACGCCTATAGCTCGGATGACACGGGACTTTTACGATATTTTGCGCGTAACGGCGGTATCAACCTCACTCCGCAGATCCGTTGCGGCTACTACGGGAAGGACTCCTTCAAGGGGTGGGCGCGCCAGTCGTTCTACAGAGGGACGACTTTTATCGACGGCTATCTTCCCCAAGACGCCAATCCTGCCTACTATCTTGCGGCGGCATGCGCTGCCGTAGGTGTGGGCGTAGCTGGCATGATTGCCGCGCCACGCGCGATGGCTGTGGGTGCGGTGGGAGCCGCTGTAAGCGCTGGTGTGGGTGCACGCTGGTGCGGTGCGACGCCCCACCAGGCGGCCTCCGTGACGGCCCTGTGCCTCCCCTTCGGCGTTGTTTTTGGTGCTGGCCTGATGCGAGGGCTGCTCATGGCCACTCGGCAGTTTGCGCGATAGCTACCGATGTTGAAGCGTATCGGCACGATTGGCATCGCACTCATTGTTTCGAGCATCTTAGGGGTGCTCTTCTTGAGTGTCACCGCACGCTGGCTGAGCCCAGACGATAACGCGCGCTTCATCGCCTTATGGGGACTTCTCTTTGCTGGGGGCTCCATCCTGTCCCTGTTGGAGCAAGAAATCTCCCGTTTGACCAGTCGCGCTGCTGCGGAGGGACGGGGAGCACCATCTGCCACCCTTCAGTATCTTGTGGTGGGCGTTGTCGCCTCGATGCTGGCTATCCCCGTGATTGCCTTCAGTCGTTTGGGTACGACGGTGCTCGGCGGGGATGTGGTGAGTGCCCTCGCTGTGGGGGCCGCCTACGTTGGCTTTTCTTTTCAGTTTTTTGTTCGAGGGACGCTGCTGGGAAGTGGGCGCGAGAAGGCCTATGCGGGGGTCATTATTGGCGAGGCCATCGCTCGCTTCCTTGCGCTCTTTGCTTTGTTCGCTGTGAGTGTCGCACCCCTGCCTCGTTGGGCTTTGGTGGCCACGGCAGCGGGTTCCTTTGCATGGCTGGCTTTCATTCGCCCCACTCGTGAGACCTTGGAGGGGGATGGTGAATGGCTTGGGAAAACCACGATCCTCACCCGGACGGCTCTCCTCGCTCTTGCGAATGCTTTCCTTGCCGGTATCTTGACGGGGTTTCCGACTATCGTCACCGTCATCCTCGGCTCTTCGGATGGACTGGCGGTTTTCTTCGCTGTCGTTGTTATTTCGAGGATCCCTCTGGTGCTCCTCTCGCCGGTGCAGGCCATCATTATTCCTGTGACCACGAGGGCGTTGGCGCGCGGGGAGTGGCGCCGTTTGCTTCAGCTTCAGGGTCGTTTGCTCATGGGTATTGTCGTCACCTCTGTACTCTTTGCTGCTGGAGCATGGCTGCTCGGCCCCTGGGCGATCCGCCTCATCTATGGCCAGTCCTATGAGGCTTCAGCCCTGCTTATCGTCATTTTGTCGGTTGCTACGGTGCTTCTGGGCGGAGCTTTGCTTCAGGCGGCTGTGTTCGTCTCCTTGGAGCGTTATGGGACCTTGGCTCTGACCTGGGGGCTGTCTCTGGGGTCGTCGGCTGTCACGATCGCTGTCACTCCAGGAGGGGGTGTTGCCGCCGGGACGATGGGCTTTGTTGTGGCCTCTGTGGTGGCCTTATGCGTGTCTGGCGGGGCTCTGTATCACGCTTTGGGGCGTTCATCGGGACACCTGCGGGGTGAGCCTCGTTGTGAAGTTCCAGGGGAGGCGTGATGGCGGGCGGTGCGTTCACAGGAGAATTTCAGGAGGGCGCAATGGTTGCCTCAGCTGCGCAAGCGTCAGTGTATGCGGTGGTGGTCACCTACCATCCTGAAGAGGGTGTAGTGGCGTTGCTGGACACTTTGGCGGCGCAGTGCGCAGGTGTTGTCGTGGTGGATAATGCCTCGGATGCGAGCACAGTGGCGGTATTGCAACGGTGGGCCAGCGCGGATAGTGCCAGGGAGCTTGTCGCTTTAGGAGCCAATGAGGGCATTGCACGTGCCCAGAATATTGGCATTGAGCGCGCTTTGGGGCACGGAGCCACCCATATTCTTCTCTCTGATGATGACTCGGAGCCGCCGCTGTCTATGGTGGAGGACTTATTGACTGCGATGGGGAGCATTTCTCCACCTCCTGGTGCCGTTGGACCTTTGGTCGGTGAGATGAAGGAAGGCGGGGATCAGCTCGTCTATGTCTCTCGACGCTGGGGGCCACGACGTGCCCGCCCTGACGAACTTGCCACGCAAGCCCTGCGCGTCCCCTTTGTCATTGCCTCAGGTTGCTTGATTGACGTGCGTTGCCTGAAGAGGGTAGGGCTCATGGATGAGTCCCTGTTCATTGATCACGTGGATCTGGAGTGGGGTTTACGTGCGGGCGCTCATGGTTTTGCTCTGTATGTCATTCCAGGTGTGGCGATGGAACACAGTTTGGGTGATGCGACGACGAAGCTGTGGTGGCGAGCGCAGCCGATTCATATTCATGCGCCGGTGCGCACATACTATCTTGTGCGAAATACGATAGCGCTGATCCGACGAGGCACCTTTACCCTTCCGTGGGCTTTGGGATATATGCTCTGGTTGTGTAAGTACACGGCCTTTAATGCGATATTGGCCGACCGGAGGGGTGAACGCATTCGGCAGATGACCTTGGGGGCGACGCACGCCTTGCGAGGGCGGTCGGGCCCTCGCTAGGACGGGATCGAGAATGATGACGAGGGTGCTGGGCGCCGCAGGGCAATGCGAGGGGCGAGGCTCAGAGCATGCTTTCGTTTCACGTTATTGTGAACTCGCGTGATGATGAAAGGCATGAGAGAGGCGATTTTCTTGTCAACATTTATTCGTTTTGCCTGTGTCGGTGTCGTCAATACCGCTGTTGGCGCACTAGTGATGTTCTTGCTTTATAATTTCACGTCCGCAGGGTATTGGTTCTCGTCGGCAATGAATTATATTGTCGGAAGTATCCTGTCCTATATTCTCAATAAGTACTTCACTTTTAGCCAAAAGGGGCAGTCGTGGGCTGAGATCTTTCGATTCATCGCCGCGATCGCCATGAGCTATCTTGTAGCCTACGGATTTGCGCTCCACATCATTGGATGGGTACTCGCTGATTGGTCTGAGATCAGTAGGGGCAATGTGTCGATGGCTCTGGGGGCCATCCTCTATACTCTTCTCAACTATTTTGCCCAGAAGTACTACGTTTTTACCGGTCCGCGGCGCTCTGCTTCCGATGGTGCCGCAGAGGCAGGGGAGTGAGGCAATGGTGAAGGGTGTCGTGGCCTGGGCTGTTCGCGCAGTCTTTGGTATTGCGTTATTTGTGCTGGCCTCAATATTTCTTGCCTCACTCTTTCGGCAATCTTTTTTGCCGCTCGACGGTAATGAAATTCCTGAGATTTCGTCGATGGGTATTCCTCAGTTCCTGGTAGTTGTCGGGATTGTCCTTTCCGTCGTCGGAATGGTTGCCGTTCTCAGCCGTATTCGCGCCCATCATCTTTTTCTCGGAGTATCTCTCTGTCTTGTGCTGACAGGAGTCTTCCTCATTTCTCATTTTGACCCACAGATGCGCGCCGATGCCCTCTTCACCTTCCAAGCAGGCGAGGCCTTTCTTCGCGGTGACTATCAATCATTCAAACCCGGAGGGTACATGCACATGTACCCTCATCAGCTTGGACTGATGTATTACTACATTCTTGGAATGACGGTTTTCTCTGGCGCATATTGGCTGTACGCTCTGAATCTACTGTGGCTGATTGTGGCCAATTTCTATCTCTGGCAGATTGTTCGTCACACCTCGGGTGGCAACTCATATGCTCAGACCGGGGCCATTGTTTTGCCCGCTATTTTTGTTCCCCATCTTCTCTTCATCTTCTTTGGGTACAACCACCTGCCGGCATTGGCTCTTTTTCTTGCGGCCCTCTACTACCTCGTCCGTTTTCTTGATGGCACTTGTGAGCGCTGCTGGATTTTGGGCGTGGTGCTTGTGACCCTCGCCTGCGTTATCCGTCCGAACTATTCCATCGGGGTTATTGCGATCGGCTGCGTCTACCTCGCCGCCCTTCTCAAAGCGCCCTCCCTGCGGAAGGCTGCCTCAGCCCTCGTGCTGATAGCGAGCGTCACTCTGGTGCCTGCAGCGCTGCAGGCATCGACGCGACAAGTGACCGGCCTGGAAGCCTCGGAAGGGTTGCCATCATTGAGTTGGCTCGCCATGGGTTTCCAGGATTCGCGCACGGATGCTGAGTTTTTCACCCTGCGCCAAGGCGCATTGCCAGGCTGGTACAACGGTTACCCCGAAGCCCTTTGGCGTGATAGCGGGTACAACTCCGCTGCCGCTCAAGAGCAGGCTCGTCAGGACTTCTCGACAGCCGTACACTTGCGAATATCCAGCCCAGATCACGGATTGCGCTTCCTGGCCACTAAGGCTCAATCAACATGGCTCGATCCGATGTTTCAAGCGGTGTGGGCCAGCGATGTTCCTGCTGATCGCCCAGGTTTCTCGCAGGGACTGGTGCGCGAGCTTTATTCAGGAGGGTCCCTTTATGTCGCTGTCACGATGGCGATGAGAGGGGTTCTCGTCTTTATCTATGGTTTTGGTGCCCTTGAGCTCATGAGGCGCCTTCGAAGCGATCAGGGCACCCTCATGCGGGCCGCTCCGCTCAGCGTTGCGCTATTCATGGTGGGAGGCTTTCTCTTCCACTTGCTCTGGGAAACAAAGGCGCTCTACGTGTATTCCTACGTCTACATCGGCATCATCCTCGCCACCATCGGCTGCGCAGCCGTTCTTCCGCGCTGCCTGTCTACCGTCGCGCACTGGAGAAAACAGACAGGCAGGAGAGAATCGCGCCTTCTCCCGTAAAAATATGAAGGCTGGAGGGAGCCCTGCCGCGGAGCGAGGTGACACTCCGCCATCGACAACGGTGCCTCAATTCGGGCCAGTGGCCTGAGCATACAAGAAGGCCCTGGCCAGACGAGAAGGTCTAGCCAGGGCCTTTCAAGAGGCGGAGTGGAGGCTATCCTCGAATCGCATCACGAAGGGCGAGCAGGTAAGTCATGCCAAAACGTGTTGTCGGTTCAAGAACGGCACTCTCTGCCCACTCATTCCACGCATTGACGAACATGATTCGTGATTCAGGAGGGCGGGTCATCAGCGCGTCCAGGTGGGAGGCTACCCAGCGTCTAAAGGTATAGGGATTCGATCCGTACCAGATGTCAGGTTTCCACTGGCGCCGTGCCGTGTTATCAAAGGTCACCATCACGCCGGGGTACTCGTCATCGTTCATCACATGAGCCTTCCGCATGGAAGCGGCTGCACTGGCTTGGTAGCTCATGAAATTACCTGCATACCGTGAATCGAGATGAGCATCCCAGCTGGGACCAGCTACCCATGGAAGTCCGTGGGGAGGAAACTCTAGGGTGCCGTCCACTTCCAAACGGGATTCAGCGTCGATGGCGCCAAAATCTCGTGCAACTGCTACGGAGAGGATCATGAGTTCGCCAGCGCCAGCTTCGCGGGCTCTGCGGCGCCATTCGGCAGCAACGCGCCCAAAATCAGGCATTTGGCCGGGGCGGTAAACGGCAATGATGGCTTTGCCATTTACACGGATGTACCGAGGATCAAGAAGGAACTCCATAATGTCGTCGATGAAGTCCTCAGCGGGGACACGATGGTAGTCCTGGCCGATCAGGATATCTTGTGAGCGTCCGTCCCAACGTCGCGTCCAATTCTCATTGGCCCACATGAGACAGAAGGGGAAGTCTACGGAAGAGTCCTTCAAACGCTCAATGGGAAGATTCAACACCCGTTCGCCGGAGAACCAATAGTAGTAGTACATGAATCCCGCGATGCCGTGAGCAGCAGCCATGTCAGCTTGCGCCTGACGGACCTCGTCAAGACGCAGATCATAAAAGCCCAGATCTGTTGGAATCTTGGGTTGGTAATGGCCTTCGTACGCTGGGATTGCCCCGGCAACATTATGCCATTCGGTGAATCCGGTACCCCACCAGCGATCATTGTGGGGGGAGGGGTGGAACTGAGGAAGGTAGAAGGGAAGGACTGTGGCCCTCTGAGTGGGAGCACATTCTGGTCGATACGCGTCGAGAAGACGGCTGAGAGCGTCTCGGTCGACAGCAGTTTCAATGTCATCTGAAGTGGCGAGGCTGAGGCCAGCTTCCTCTGCGACGATGCCAATAATGCGTTCAACGGCATGGGCGGTAGTGCCGTCAACTTGACCGGCTTCCCGATCAAAGTCGTCTGCGATCAGGTTAAACGCGCGAAGTCCTTGGAGGACGAAACCGCGACACCAATACATTGAACCTGCCGGGAAACGCAAGGAATCGGGATCAAGCGATAATTCAATGCGGCGAAGAAGCTGTTCAACAATCCGCTGATCGCCGCCCCAGAACTCTTTGCCGACGATATTGCCTGGTGCGGTAATGACCCCCAGATGGGGGTCTTGGCGGAACGCTGTGATCAGTTCTTCGATTCGTTCTTTCGAGGGAAGCAGAGCGTCGAGGAATTCATCGCGCCACTGCTCTCCTGAGCCGGAAAGTTCGGCATGATCGGCACGCCAGGGGCTCTTCTTCGTATGGACCTTCAAAATGAGGTCATAAGGGTCGAGCAAACGCGCATTGACCAGCTGCACCATAGGGAGGATATCGCGGCCGTGATTGGCGCAGTCAAGCACAACGCTATGGTTCATATTGCCTAGCGAAGTAGGGATCTTCACCTCTTGACCGGACACATTGGTGACGAAGAGATCGAAGGGAATAGGAATGAGGGTCAAACGCTCAAGGAGCTGTGGAAGAAGGTCGGTGTAGTAACAGTTGAGCACGACGGCAAGGCGCGCGGGCTTGTCAATGACTAAGCGATCGTCCACTCTCCACGCTGCGGGGAAGCCTTCATCTTGGCGGCCCCCCTGACGCTCCAGAAAGTTGAGAAAATCTGCGGGATGCTTCGCAAGTCTCCCGTGGGGATTTCCTGTTTCGATGATATTTACGGCAATCTGGCGGAGGCGATTGTTATAGTGCCTCAAACGGCGTTCCACTCCGTGCTTAGTGATGCGTCGCATGAAGACTCCTACCAAAGATTAATGTTTGTTCGATACTGGGAAGATACAGCTGCTTGAACCAGCGGGATTTGATCTGAGAGAGAGGGGTGGGTAAGCAGAGTGCGTTTAATGAAGGGAACACCAGCAGCTAAGAGCGCCCGCCACGCTTCGGTGGTGGGGTTAGTCCCATGGGGTTCTATCTGGTGATCCTTGACATAAGCCTCCATGGAGTACGCCTCTTGGAACGCGAAACGAGAGAGCTCAATCTCGTAACGCATCACGATGCTTTCCTTGTCTGCCTCTGTGCGGATATTCCCGAAGAAGCGTCGCCATGGACGATCATTGAGAATCCCCCCATGGAAGCAGAGGAAGTAGCTCTGATGGTGAGGGCGAATCTGGAAAGAACGCGTCAACGAGGAGATATCCGGACCTGGTGTACACGCCCACTGCAGAAGGTCATCAATGGGGGCGAAGGGGCCAAGAAGCGAGTCGTTGGTGAGGAGGACTGCCTGGGTGTTTCTCACGTGAGGGAGGAAATCCAACGCGTTGGCCCAGGAACCAAAGTCGTACCCGATGTTCTTGCGTCGCAGTACGACGGTGTCATCTGGGAGCCCGTGGGGAAACTCCAGGGGGGTATCACCTTCAGTCGTCGAGATGATAACGGTCGAGAAGCCCGCGCGGTTGAGAGCAAAAGCGTATTCCGACAGTGAGCGAGACTGGACAGCCCCAGCCGAATACTGCGCGATAAGCGCGACACGCCCCGTGGAGAGGGAATCAACATCTCCCCGCTCCACGCGAATCGAATTCGCGGGAGAGGCAACACGTACGAGGGTTCGGGAAGAAGCAGTCATCGTCGTCCGGTCAGAATTCGGAGAGGGAAGGTAATGCGCCAGGAGAGGGATGAGCGAATAGCGCGCATATGGTCCCGGGTTTCATCAAGCTGCCGACGGCTATCTGCTAGTTCTTCTTCAAGTGCTTGGGTTCGTAGGAGCACGCGGTTTTGCTCCTGTTGTGAATGTCGCAGGGCGGCGCGTAAGAGGCGCAGTTCTTCTTCTGTCTGAGTGCTCATGAATGATCTTCTTCTGTGGTGACTACAGGTTCGCGGCTCCACATCCCAGGTGGTAGGGCTACAAGTCCAGGTTCTTCAACGACTTGGCTGCTATGTACGCGCATATCGGTGCGCATATTCGAGAAGTCATAGATTGTTCCGTCCCCGCCGAATATGCCCACTGTCAGCTTGTAGGGGCCGGGCAGGAAGAGCACAGGATCCATCGTGTAGTCGACATAGGAGCAGCCTTGAGGGAGCGAATAGGATCGACCGCCGTGTCGGGAATTAGGTCCAGCTACACCAACTGTCCCGCCCGCAACGAAAGAAAGACCGACCTCGATGTTATCGAGGGCTTGCGCGGAGCGAATGTGGATGCGAACCGTTCCGGCTTCCCCTGTGAGCAGGGCGGGAGAGGGGTGGAGGTCCTTATTGAGGAACTCCACTCCGATCATCCGGCAGGTTCCAATGCCTTGATTCTGGTTGAACTCGTCATCAGGATCGAAGTCAAGAGATTCTTCAGCGGCTCGTTTCGCGTTCTCACGGGCGTTGACATCAGCGATGTAGGAGGAGATGACTGTCGAGGCATCGCCCACTTCTTTGACGCGACCGTGATCAAGCCACACCACTTCATCACACATTTCTTGTGCGAGGCTCAGGGAGTGTGTGACGAGTGCGATGGTAGTTCCTTGAGCGCGTAGCTGGCGCATAAGGTCAAAACACTTGCGCTGAAACTCTTCGTCGCCGACAGCAATGATTTCGTCAACAATGAGGATCTCAGGTCGTACTGCTACCGCGACGGCGAATCCAAGTCGTACCGTCATACCTGAGGAGTAGACCTTGACGGGCTCATCAATGAAGTCGCCGATGTCAGCGTAGCTAATAATCCATTCAAGGGTATCGTCGATCTCTTTGCGGGATCGGCCAAGGATAGCCCCGTTGAGGTAGATGTTCTCACGTCCGCTGAGTTCGCCATGAAATCCTGCGCCAAGTTCAAGGAGGGCATCAACCTTGGCAGAAACTTCGACCGATCCACTGGAGGGCTGGTAGACGCCTGCCAGGATCTTCAGCATGGTGGATTTGCCTGACCCGTTGTGGCCGATGAGGCCGAAGGTGGAGCCTTTTTTGATTGAGAAGGACACATCGTCTAGGGCGTGGAAGACGGATCGCTGGCGAGCGGCTCCACGCATGACGCGTTCTTTCAGAGTGCTGCGACGATCAGCGTGTACTTCAAAGACTTTAGACACATTGCGAACAATGATCGAGTATTCGTGGTCAGGTGTGGTGAGTTCTGTCGACATAACTAATTAGATCCTCTCACCCAAGTCTGATCCGAGGTGACGATGTACCCACCACGCAAGTAGCGCGCAGATGAGTGCCCAGAAGAGGCAAGAGAGCCATTGGGCTGCGGTGCCCGGGGAGAGATCGTAGACGAGCGTTCGGAACAGGGTGATGAACTGCGCCATGGGAAGGTTTCCCATGATTTGACGCAGAGGAATGCCGTGGAAGTAGTCCGGCACAAGCGAGATCTGGTAGATGATAGGGGTTGCGTAGAAGAGGAGTTGGAGGAATACCCCCACAAGGTGGGCGAGGTCGCGCACATAAATGTTCCATACGGCCAGAACGGTGGCTAGCGAAGCAACGAAGACAAGCAGCAGCACGAAGAAGGGGACGAGAAGAAGCCAGGTCCACGAGATATTCATGAGGAGGGCGAGAACCACAAGAAGGATGCCCACTTCGATGAAGGATTGGATTGCCACTGCGTAGCCAGCGCCCAAAATGGGAGCGTAGGCGGGGAAGTAGACTTTTTGGAGGAGACCTCCGGAACTAACGAGGCCATTGATGCCAGCGTTAATGGAGTTCTGGAAAAAGCCCCAGATGATGAGCCCAGCGAACAACCAGATGGCGAAGATCGCAATGCCTTCATGACGAGAAGCAAGTTGCGGGGCTTGCATCTGGAAGAGTCCCCCGAAGATGAGTGTGTAGATTCCTAGAGTCGTCAGCGGAACCACGAGCGACCAGAGCCACCCGAGGGCGGTGGCATTGAACTTTGATTTCAGGTCGCGCTGTGCGAAGGCATGGATAAGGTTCCACTGCTGCCAAATGGTTCGCTTGGTGCGCGTACCTTTGGTCATCTGAACACTCATTGAAGCATTCACCTAGCTATCGGTTGTATGAAAACGGACAAACCCGCCACTGTTATCTGGTCCATCATATTGCTGTGCCTTCCAATGTGTGTAGTTGGCGCCTGCGTGACATCACTCGCTGTGTCCCTCATCGTCAGGGCGTGAACGACGAAGGCGGTCATACACCAGCGGCACAAGTGCGGTCATTATCACCAGCACTACACTCAGAGCGGAGATGAGGAGGGCCTCGTCAAGGTAGCGCGGGTGGTATTCAAGAGAAACTTCATGGTCCCCGGCGTCAACGGCTATCGCAACGGTACCATCCTCACGATTAATGATCTCTGAGCGCTCAGAGTCCACGATCGCGACGAAGTTGCGCGCCGCCGCTTGAGCAATGACGACCTGCCCAGGTGAAGCAGCCCTGACCTCAAGGCTCACGATATCGCCTGTGTCCTCGGTGATGGTGATCGCGGGGTCAGTAATGGCGGGCTGTCCTGTGCGTCCGTGTGCTTCAAAGCGAATGCGCGGTAAAGCGGTGGTGCGTTCCCACACGAGGGTGTCCTCTCCGGCAAAGACCAACGGGAAACGCTCATCGCCATGATTGAGGAAGAATCCTTGACCATCGGCAGACGTTTGGATCTGGGGAGTGTGTGAGCCAGAAGTTGGTCGGGCAGTGACGCGCACGCTGAGATCAACATCTTTATCGGACAGCCCCCTGAGCGACAAACCGATAGGAACCTGTGTGCGTTCGCCTCGAGGGAATACCTGCAAGTGATTTTCTACGTGCTGACCTAAGGAGTTGCGTGCCTCAACAGAGACGGTTGCTTCATCAGCTTTGTCAACAATGACGACCAAGCCGTTGATGCCTTCGATGTTAGCGGCGAGGGTGAGATCGAGGCCCGAGGGGGGAATAGGCGTCCAGTGGTCACCTTCGGGAGCATCGTAACTACCGGGGAGGGGGACAAGAGTAGTAGGACTTGCCGGGATGAGCTCGGTTGCAGCTGCGGCGACGTATCGCACGCCGAGCTTGTCAAGGGCAGGATTGTCAAATGCTGTGCTGCGAGTTTGCTCGAGGAAACTATACGTACCTCCACCGACGAAAACCGTAGGATCCGCCTCTTGTAATGCGGCCTTCCACTCAGGGGTGACGAAGGCATGACCATTGACCATGCGGATGCCATAAATATTGGGAACATTGGGGCGGAGGGCCAAACCGACGGTGGCAAGTTGGTTGTGCCCGACTGAATCTGCGAGGAAATCAAGGACCTCTGAATGCGGGTAGACCTCGTGAGTGTCGGCCACCGGCCAGAAGTACTGCAATGCAGGCAGGGGTTGGAAAGCGATCGTCGCCAGCAAAGCAGACAGCGTGAGGGGGCGTAAAAGCTCAACGCGGACAGCGAGCCACATGAGTATGGAGATGATTACCAGCGGTATCACAGCAATGGCAGCATCCGGAAGGTAGAAGTCAGGGTGGGGAATGTCGGGATTGCGTGAGGTAATGCCGATGGCGTATCCGAGGGCCAGTGTTGTGACAGTGACGGTCACAGCAGATGTCACTGAAAAACCTGGTTGGAGGCGTTTCCATCCCACCCAATGGCCCCTGGGAGAATGCCCTTCAAGCCACATGATCCCTAGGCCAGCGAAGACAGCGATAGGTAAGGCGAGTTGGGCTCGGAGTCGACCGGGGGGATTATTTGCGAGCAAAGGAAGATCGCGGAAGAGCCTTCCCCAATCCAGCACATCTTGGTAGGAAACAAAAGCGACAACAAACAGGCATGTCCCAATGAACACTGAGGCGACGGAGAGAGGGAGGGCACCGCGCAGAAGGGCAAGGCATCCAAGAACAGCAGCAACCAGTACTGCTGCACCAATGAAGGCTGCCGCATCTTGAGGCGAAAAAGGGATATTCAGTCCGCGGGGAAGAAGCGTTGTCATCCACCGCACCGGAAGATCTTGGAGACTGGACCAGGTGGAGCGATATTCCAGGTCAGCATCAGAGACGATCGTCGTTGCGAAGGGGATGAGTTGAAATGCGGCGATTCCGAATCCAGTGATAACGGCGAGAAGAAGTCCGCCGAGGAGGGCGGCGCTTGTGCGGATCTTCCTCCAGGAGAAGGTGGGGACGATGGTCGGAGAAAGGCTCCTTACCAAGGAATAAATACCCGCAACGACAAGGGAATGGCCGGCAACAACTGGGAAGCCTCCCAGGAGGAGGAAGGCGACAGCTAAGGCGACTGGCACGAGATCGCGAACTCGCCGCTCCTGAAGGAAGCGTTCAATCGACCAGAGCAGCATGGGAATGAAAGCGACGACGGTGCTTTGAGGCCACCCGTTCCACGCAATTGAAAAACCTGAGAATGCAGTGGCAAATCCTGTGACGAGGGATGCAAGGGGAGTGAAACGGAGGCGGCGGGCGAACAAGTAAGCGAAACCTGCGCAGAAAGCTGCTTCTGCCAGTGTGACCCACGCCGGAGCGATAGTGGTTGGGAGCAGCAGCCATAGGAAGCGGGTTGGGGTGAGCAGCGCCAAGGACGGGGATGCCAGAAGCGGTGCGCCGCCTTGTACGAGATTCGACTGTAGAGGCCAGTCGCCTTCCGAGAGTCGATCTGTTACTTCAAAGAGAGCGGGTATCTGGGCATCTATTTGGTCTGTGATATAAGGATTTCCCTCATGCTGGTCCTGAGCAGTGGGGAGTGCCGACCAGGGAGTGAAACGGTCAAGCATGTCGTAGCCGGTGAGAACCTGGTAGCCAAGCAGCGGTTTGGCGAGCTGGATACCGAGCATAGTCACGATTGCAGCCCAGAAAACGACGATGGGTATCAGGCGTTTCAAGCGTGGGTGATTGAGCATTGTGGTGACCCTTGCTGGCGTGTCAGGAAAACTAAGTAGGCTGCGTGTTACGACAAGCAGACAAGCAGACAAGCAGACAAGCAAGTCTACTAGAACCAGGTGTCTCGAACTATGTGTCTAGAACCATGCTTTGAGCAGTCTCCAGAGGTTTCGATTGCCGTAGGAGGAACAGGAATCCCCGACTCCATACATGTTGTTTAATGCTGCTGTATTAGGTTGGTATGGCGTGTAATTGTAGAGGGCGGCGGTTGCGCGGTTCTGGGGTGTCACCGCTGATGAACCGCAAGACGCTGAGGGATGGAACTGGATCTGGGAGGTCCTCCCAACTGCGAAATTGTATCGGTGAGGCTCCTTCACGTACTTCACCAAGCGGGCGGCAGCCCCGTAGACCTGCTTGGAGAATCCCGCTTGAGAGGGATCGCACGTGCCGTAGTCGGGGCAGGAAAGACCCATTGCACGCTGGTAACGGGTTCGCGTTAATGCATTGCCTGAAGCTGTGATGAGGCCCTGTTCTTTTTGCAGCATGACAATCAGTACTTGTGGATTGATCCCGCAGGCCTTAGCTGCTTTGTTGATGATCTGGGCGGCGGAATCGGAGTGTCCGGCACTAAAAGGTGTGCAGTAGGGCAGGGACATCGGCAGGGTCCGCTCGGTGTAGTGCTTGAGGCAAGGGACGCCCTGAGATCCCGCACGGCAGGAGCGGCCTTTGTCATTGAGGAAGCTCTGAATGGCGGAGGCATCCATGGTGTTGGGAGCAAATAGTTGGTCGTCAGTGATGATAGAAGCCGGATTAAACCCTGATCGATGTCCGCCCTCCAGGGTTGTGGTGCGGCATCCGAGGTGGGTGTTGGTGCCTCCGCCTTGGTTGAGGGCGGTGACGCAGATGGTGTGGGTGCCGGGTTTGGCGGGCAGGGTGAGGTTGAAGCCGGTGGTGTTGCGGGTCAGGGAGAAGGCGCGTTGGACGTCGGAGCGTGGGGTGTTGGCTGTTGCGGTGTGTGTGGTGCCGTTGATGGTGGCGTGGATGGAGATGGGGGTGGGGGTGTCGTGGTCGAAGGTCCATCCCTTGACGGTCAGGGTTTGTTTGGTGGTGTTGGGGATGATTTCTTCGAAGTTGCCGCGAGGGCTGGTGGGCTGGGTGGGGGGAGGTGCCAGGGTTGTGGTGCGGCATCCGAGGTGGGTGTTGGTGCCTCCGCCTTGGTTGAGGGCGGTGACGCAGATGGTGTGGGTGCCGGGTTTGGCGGGCAGGGTGAGGTTGAAGCCGGTGGTGTTGCGGGT
>NZ_CAHJXR010000004.1 GCF_903645355.1 Schaalia sp. Marseille-Q2122
TGACCAGACTCCTTGGCCAAGATGGACGAGGTCATCGCGTGCGGAGTGGGAGAGAAGGTGGACATTTCGCGTCGTTGCGGAACATCGGTGGGGTGTGCGGTTGGGAACGTGGGAGATTCCCGCGGATTCTTGGGGTCGATTCTAGCTATTTTGCGGGTTTTGTGCTCTTTTTGGGCAGATGTGCAGTGGGGGCGAACGTAAGGTGGCCAAAGAGTGGTTAATGTCTTGATAACATGTGTTTGTTAAAGGTTATTGACACAGCTGCGTCCTGTGTCATAATTTCGTCAAGAATATTGCTCTGGGTGTCACTGTTCGGCAGGCATCACTGGAGATGCGGAATCTTCCGCCCTAGCTCAACGAGGAGCCTCCTGTGTACGACCGCGCGCCCGGTGCTGACCCCGAATACCGGGTCACCCATGTCCTCAACAACAATGCGGTTGTCGTGCGCTCAGAATCAGGCCTCTCCGTCCTCGTTGGTACGGGCATCGGCTTCAATCGCAAAGTCGACGACCCGGTCGATCCCGCCATCGTCCAGCAGCAATACGTCGCTATTGAGCCCGATAAGATCCACTACCTCACCCTGCTCAACGGCCTCGACCCTGAACTTCTTGCCGCCATTTCCGAAGGCGTGGAACTGGCAACCAAAACGCTGGGCCACCTGCATCCTTCCATCTACCTGCTCCTCACCGACCACCTGGCTTTCGCTGTTGAGCGTTACCGCGATGGGCAGCTCATCCAAAACAACCTCCTGCCCGAAATCCGCGCCTTCTTCCCCAGCGAGTTCGAGGCTGCCGAACTCGTCCTCCATCACATCAACACGCGCGTCGGCGTTGAACTGCCCCTTGACGAGGCTGCCTTCATCACCCTCCACCTCAACGCCGCGCTCTCTGGTGAATCCGTCAAACGCCCCCTCAGCCGGGCAAACGCGCTCGCGGGCGTCATTGACCAAACGCTCGGCCGACTCAACGTTGGCGAATGCCCCCGACACCTGCGTGAAGATCTCAGCGCCAACCTCGTCGCCCTCGTGGGCCGTATCGAGGGCGGGCGCGCCCGACGCTTCACCACCCCGCGTTCCATCGCGCGCGACCTCCACGAAGAGTGGACGCACGCCGAATGGATCCTTTCGACTCTGCTTGGCGAGGCGCCCGCACACAGCAGTAACACCTCAGGCGCCCTGATCCGTGGGGAGCTTTCCCCCGAGCAGAGAGCAGGAGAAACGGCGTTCCTCGCCGTATTCCTCCATGGCTGGATCTACGACCTCTCGATGAAATTCCATCATCCAACAAAGGAGTGAGAGAAGTGAAAGATACAATCATGACGAGCCTGCAAAGGTTCGGCAAAGGCTTGATGGGAGCGGTGGCAGTCATGCCCGTCGCTGCCATCCTGATGGGTATCGGTTACTGGATCGACCCTGATGGCTGGGGCGGCAATAGCGTGGTCGCCGCCATCCTCATCAAGGCAGGCGCCGCCGTCCTTGACAACCTTGGCTACATCTTCGCCATCGCCCTCGCTTACGGCCTGGCCAAGGACTCCAACGGTGCCGCCGCCCTCTCCGGCTTCCTGGGCTTCACCACCGTTACCTTCCTGATCAACGAGAACTCCGTTGCCGGATACCAGGGCGTTGACCTGGCCGCGCTGAAGGAAGCTGGCGGCGATGAGCTGCTGGCATGGACTGCGCAGGGCTGGGGTGCTGTTGGCGCCAAGAACGTCCTCTTCGGTATCCTCGTCGGCCTGCTCGCTGCATGGACCTACAACCGTTTCCATTCCGTCAAGCTGCCTGACTTCCTTGCATTCTTCTCCGGCCGCCGCCTGGTCCCGATCCTCATCACCTTCTTCTCGATGGCTCTGGCCCTGGTCCTGTACTTCGTCTGGCCGATCCTTTACGGCGTGCTCTTCAACTTCGGTCAGCTCATCCAGGGCATGGGTGCGGCTGGTGCCGGTATCTACGCCTTCTTCAACCGTCTGCTGATCCCCACCGGTCTGCACCACGCTCTCAACTCGATCTTCTGGTTCGACGTTGTCGGCATCAACGACATTGGCAAGTTCCTCGGTGGCGCCTCCACCATCGAAGCTGCTGCTGCCGCTACCGACGCAGCCTCCTGCCCCGGCCTGTGGGCTGATGGCGTCTGCACCGTTCAGGGTGTTGTTGGCCGCTACCAGGCTGGCTTCTTCCCCGTCATGATGTTTGGCCTGCCGGCAGCTGGTCTGGCCATGTACCTGCGTGCGGACAACTCCCGTAAGAAGGTCGTCGGCTCCCTCATGATGGCTGGCGCTCTGGCTTCGTTCTTCACCGGCGTGACCGAGCCCCTTGAGTTCGCCTTCATGTTTGTCGCACCTCTGCTCTACATCGTCCACGCGCTGCTGACTGGTATCTCCGTCTTCATTGCAGCCTCCATGGGCTGGACCGCAGGCTTTGGCTTCTCGGCAGGTTTTGTCGACATGCTGCTCTCTTCTCAGAACCCGATGGCTAACCAGTGGTACATGCTGCTCGTTCTGGGCCTGGTCTACGCGGTGGTCTACTTCGTGGTCTTCTACTTCCTCATCGGTCTGCTCAACCTCAAGACCCCTGGTCGTGGGGATGAGAGCGACGAAGGCGCCACACTTTCTGGCGATGCCGCGATGAACGAGGTCGCTTCGACTATCCTGGCAGGTCTAGGCGGTGCTGCAAACGTTGACTCTGTCGACTACTGCGCCACCCGTCTGCGCGTAGCGGTCAAGGACCACCTGCTCGTTAAGGAAGCGGAGATCAAGCGCGCCGGTGTTGCCGGTGTTATCCGCCCCTCTCAGAAGACCGTTCAGGTGATTGTTGGCCCGCAGGTCCAGTTCGTCTACGACGAAGTGGCTCGCATCCTCGCCGATAGCAGCGTCACGCTGCTGGGCGAACAGGATGCCTGAACCAACAGGAACTACCTGAGGAATAGACATGTTCGGTCTTGGTAAGAAGAAGATTGTCGTAGCATCCCCCTTTGCTGGGCAGGTTGTTCCTGTCACAGAGGTGCCCGATCCTGTTTTCGCCCAGCGTATGCTCGGCGATGGATTTGCTGTCATCCCTGAGGAAGGTGCAGAGATTGTGAGCGTGTGCGCGCCCATCTCTGGAACGCTTCGAAAGATCTTCAAGACCCTTCACGCCTTTGCGATCGTGGGCGATGATGGTGCAGAACTCCTGGTCCACATCGGTTTGGAAACCGTTGAGCTCAAGGGAGAGAACTTCACCGCCCTCGTAGAAAGCGGCACAAAGGTGAGTGTCGGCCAGCCCATTATCAGCGTGGACATGGCTGCCATCCGAGCCGGTGGGCGCACCCCGATCACACCGGTGGTCTTTACCAAGAACGGGCAGGTCTCCGATGTCTCCATCACCGACTCACACCCGTCTATGGCGGGAGTGAAGGTAGCGACGGCGCGATTCGCGTAACTACCTGACACGTCGGTGGGCGCTGTCCGCGCGTAGTCTCCTTCGGCTACGCGCGGACAGCGGGGGAGACCAAAAACCAAGGAGAATCATGGTTTCCCGCACCGCTACCGTAGCTTCTGCTGTGGGTCTTCACGCCCGCCCGGCAGCAATCTTCGCCCATGCTGTTGATGACACCGGTTTTGATGTCACCATCGCTTTCGGTGGAGAAGATGCCGACGCAGCCAGCGTCATTGAAGTAATGGCTCTTGGCGTTGGGCATGGTGACGAAGTTACTCTCACCTGCGAAGACGATGCAGCAAGCGAGTCCCTGGATGCTCTTGTTGAGCTACTGGGACGTGACTTGGACGCCTGAGCGTCACAACAAATGGGCTGGGTCAGAACAGTGGAGGTTCTGACCCAGCCCATTTGCTGACGCACATGCGTGCGCTGAGGGAATATCCCTCGTTACGGCGATCTTATCGGCTACTTTGCGATTCTGCTACGCGCCTGCTGTGCTTTGGCGTGGTGTGCGCGCTGACGAACCAGGTCCATGAGAGCGCGTGCTGCCGCGTCATCGAGGACGAGGTCGGTCGCAACCTTGGCACGCAAGGCGCCCAGCAGCGGCAGTGCTTTTCCGGTGCCTGAGACGACGAGCAGGCGGCGCGGGATCTTCTGCAGTGTTTCTGGCGTGGGGCCGGAGGCGCGCTTATTGAGGGGGAGGTCGGTGGTGCCGTCCTCGCGAATCAGGACGGTGCACACGTCACCGACGACGCCGTCGGCCTGGGCCTCGGCAATCTCTTGCGGGTCGAGGTAGCCCGAGGAGTAGACGTGCGAGGGCAGCGTGCCCGACAGGGAGCCCACACCAAAGAGTGCGACGTCGGCGCGGTCAATGGTGTCGAGGACGGAGCGGATGGAGCGTTCGCGCCACATTGCTTCGCGCGTGTCGGGGTAGTCGAAGAAGGCTGGCACGGGGAATTGCAGGGTGCGCGAGCCGAAAGCCTGGGCGGCTTGGGACATGATGGAGTCGGCGTAGGGGAGCCCTGACTTGGTAGCGTTCACGGCGCCGTTGAGCTGGACGACCGTCGACCCGGGGAAGTGGACGCGGGGGAGGTTGCGGGTGACTTCCGAGGTGGTGTTGCCCCAGGCGACGCCGAGGATAGCGCCCGGTTCCATGAGTTCGACGAGGCGTTCGGCGGCGACGAGGGCGACGTTGTGCAGGCGGTTGACTTCGGTGTCGACCTCGCGGACAGGGACGACGGAGGTGCGCACCCCGAAGATCTCTGAGATTTGGCCAGCGAGGGTTCCGCGGGTGCCGGGAGCTGCGGCGACGGAGATTCGCACGAGGCCGGTCTCGCGGGCGTGAGCCAGCAGACGGGAGATCGATGATCGAGAGATCCCCAGGTGGTGTGCGATGTTCTCCATCGTGTGGCCCTGGAGGTAGTACATTGAGGCGGCTTCATGAGCCTGTTCATCACGGATGGTCACAAATACTAGTCTCTCATGCACAGCCGTGCAGGTGAAGCGAATTTTTGTGCGGTCGCTGTGATAATTGCAATGAAGTCGCAACACTCTGCGACTATCGTCCCAGATCTCGGTGCAATGGAGCTCCGAAGAAAGGTACAAGTACAGTGTTTGCAGCACTCTTATCCTCCGGGCTAACACCCCCGCTGAGCGGCGGACAGATTTTCATGTCCGAATTCATGGGGACAGCAGTCCTCCTCCTCCTGGGCGGCGGCGTCGTCGCAACCGCAGTCCTCCCCAAGACCAAGGGCAATGGCGGCGGCTGGCTCCTCATCAACTTCGGCTGGGGCCTCGCAGTCTTCGCAGGCGTCTACGTCGCCTACGCAACCGGCGGACACCTCAACCCAGCAGTGACGCTGGCTAAGGTCGTCGGCAACATGTTCGACTCCAAGGTGGAACTCGCCGCAGGCGTCCCCGTCACAGCGATGAACATCACCATCTACGTCCTCGCCCAATTCCTCGGCGCCTTCGTCGGTGCCATCATCATGTGGCTCACCTACAAGACCCACTTCGACGAGGACTGCGACCCCGCAACCAAGCTCGCCGTATTCTCCACCGGCCCCGCCATCCGCAACTACGGCTGGAACCTCGTCACAGAAATCGTCGGCACAGCCATGCTGATCCTGTGGATCTACGTCTCCGGCTACACCGAATCGGCAATGGGCCCCCTCGGTGTCGCACTCATCATCGTCGTCATCGGTAACTCCCTGGGCGGCCCCACCGGCTACGCCATCAACCCCGCCCGTGACCTCGGCCCCCGCGTCGCACACTTCGTCCTGCCCATCAAGGGCAAGGGCGACTCCGACTGGGGCTACTCCTGGGTCCCCGTCGTCGGCCCCCTCATCGGCGCCGTCCTCGGTACCGTTCTTGCCTTTATGAGCGGCCTCGCCTGATCTCCCATCGTTTCGGGGTGCAGCACACCTAAGCTGCACCCCGAAACCGCCACCACGCATCCATCCCCCCAATTCACAAAGAAGTGAAAGGACAACACATGTCTGATCAGAAGTTCGTCATGGCCATCGACCAGGGCACCACCTCGTCCCGCGCCATCATCTTCAACCACGCAGGCGAAATTGTCTCCATCGGCCAGCAGGAATTCACTCAGATCTTCCCCAACCCCGGCTGGGTCGAACATGACCCCATGGAAATCTGGGAATCCGTCCGAGCCGTCGTCGCCGACGCCCTCCACAAGGCAGACATCAACCGCCACTCCCTTGCAGCCATCGGTATCACCAACCAGCGTGAAACCACCGTCGTGTGGGATAAGACCACCGGCGAACCGGTCTATAACGCCATCGTCTGGCAAGACACCCGCACCGCCGCCATCACCCGCGAACTCGCAGGCGATAAGGGCATGGACCGCTACCGCGACATCTGCGGCCTGCCCCTGGCCACCTACTTCTCCGGCCCCAAGGTCAAGTGGATCCTCGACAACGTCGAAGGCGCCCGCGAAAAGGCAGAAGCAGGCGACCTGCTCTTCGGCAACACCGACTCCTGGGTCGTGTGGAACCTGACCGGCGGCGTCAACGGCGGCGTTCACGTCACCGACGTCACCAACGCCTCGCGCACCATGCTCATGGACCTGCGCACCCTGCAATGGCGTGAAGACATCTGCGCCGACATGGGCATCCCCATGTCCATGCTCCCCGCCATCAAGTCCTCCGCGGAGGTCTACGGCTACGGCGCACCGAACTCACTGCTCATCGAAACCCCCGTGTCAGCCATCCTCGGCGACCAGCAGGCCGCAACCTTCGGCCAAGCCTGCTTCTCTAAGGGCATGGCAAAGAACACCTACGGCACTGGCTGCTTCATGCTGATGAACACCGGCACCGAACCGGTATTCTCTGAGAACGGTCTGCTCACCACCGTGTGCTACAAGATCGGTGAAGAGGCAGCCGTCTACGCTCTCGAAGGCTCGATTGCCGTCGCGGGCTCTCTGGTCCAGTGGCTGCGCGACAACCTCGGCATGATCGAAAAGTCCTCCGACGTGCGCAAGCTGGCAGAAACCGTGGAAGACAACGGTGGCGTCTACTTCGTCCCCGCCTTCTCCGGCCTCTTCGCCCCTTACTGGCGTGATGACGCCCGCGGCGCCATCGTGGGCCTGACCCGCTACGTCAACAAGGGCCACATCGCGCGCGCCGTCGAAGAATCCACTGCCTTCCAGTCCCGCGAAGTCCTTGACGCCATGAATGCCGACTCCGGCGTGCCCCTGACCGAACTCAAGGTCGATGGCGGTATGACCCACGATGACCTCGTCATGCAATTCCAGGCCGACCTGTGCGGCGTGGACGTTGTGCGACCGAAGGTCATCGAAACCACCGCCCTCGGCGCAGCCTACGCAGCAGGCATTGCCGTCGGCTTCTGGTCGGGTACCGAGGATGTCATCGCCAACTGGCAAGAAGGTAAGCGCTGGACCCCAGCAATGGATCAAGCTGAGGTCGACCGCACCTACCGCCTGTGGAAGAAGGCCGTGACTCGTACCTTCGACTGGGTCGATGAGGACGTCAAGTAACACCTTCTGACCCCATAGCGATCTGCAGCTCAGGCGCCGCCAGCATCCCCGCTGGCGGCGCCGCTGTGTCGGGGGTGCATTGCTGCTTTAATCTCGCACTGCTGTGTTAGTTGTCTGTCGCAAGAACGGCGGGTCTGGTTAGCCGCTGCGCTGGGCCGTGCGCGTCCACTCGCCTCCGCTACGCTTCGGCTCCCATGCCGAAGCGTGCCGCAAGCGGCCCGCCCGCTCGGCCTTTGTGTTTCCCAAAGGCCCCGAAGCCCGACCATGCCCTGCCCTGCTGTCGTCCTCGCCGGGCCCTTTTGCTCAGGTTTGCACACTGCGTTGTGGTTTTCACACCGCATAGGCCCCAGAAATTGCAACGCCGCTCCCATATTGCTCGCCTGCCGGGGCGGGTGGAGGCGGTCATAGTGGTTGGTATGGCTGAGCGTCGTTGGTATGGGTTAGCGCTATTGGTGTGGTTGAGTGCCTTGGGTAGGTGGTGTGCCATGTACCGATGGCGCTGAGGCGTACCGTAGCCGGGGGAGGGTTCCTGTGACAGTGACGCCGCTAGGCGCGCAGTGCCTGCGGCGCGGCTGGGCATATGAGCCGGAGCGAAGCGCAGGTGAATGGGCACAGGCGCTGCGCGCCTGGTGCCAGCGGCGCTGCTGGAAGTCTGCGCGTACAAGACCCCGCTGAGCATAGAAAATCCCCCGGACCGCCAGTGAAAGCTGGCAACGCGCACAGCTCAAGCGACCCGGGGGACTCTTATGCAGCCTCGTGAAGACTCAGAGGAACTCGAAGGGGTTGAAGTCCTCGACGTCGATGATGCGGATCCTGGGCAGGGTGACCTGGAAAGCATGAACGTCATACTCAAGGTCAATAACTTCCAGGCCCTCGTCAATCAGCTCTTGCAGCTGAGTGGAAAGAAACTCGCGGAAACACAGGACCGCGACCTTGCGCCCCTGTGCCAAGAGCTCCTGAATCTGAGGAACGAAGTCACCATCATGGCTGGCCAGGATGACCGAAGCTCCCTCAATCTCACTAATGGCCTCCAGGGTCTTTTGAATACCCAGGTCAACGACCTTCAGGTCCGCAGGACCCGACAGGGGAATCGCCCGATAGTCCATCGCATTGAGAGCCTGAACGAAGCCCATCGGCAGGTAGCCATTGGAGCCATTGAGGAAGAAAAGTCCTCGTGCCTGCTCGCCCCACTGCTCTGAAGCAGCCTGAAGAACACGGTCCCAGCGAGGGCGTTCCTCAGGATTAGGGCGGCGGTCAAGGACGGACAAGCCTAAGGTGGCATCAATATTTTCGCCATCAATTACCAGGTAAGTAGTTTCCATACCTTCCACCCTAGCCGCTGGGAAGAATTTATATGCGGCATTGGAAAAGTTTCTCGAAACTAAAGAAGGCGATAGGGCTGTGATAAGTCCTATCGCCTTCTCAAAGAGTGAAAAACTCGGGGAATCAGCCCTTCGCCTTCAATGCAGCAAACCTTGCCTCAAGGTCAACATCGACCTCGTCGCTCTCCAGCTCAGCGAACTGATCCTCCAGGGATGCGGCGGCAATCTCAGCCTGGCCCTGAGCCATGGCCTCAACACGACGCACACGATCCTCAAAACGAGACAGCTCCGAAGTTGGATCCATGACATTGATCGAACCAATAGCATCATTAAGCTTGGTCTGAGCCTCGGCACTGCGCTGGCGAGCAACCAACTCATCTCGCTTGGACTTGAGCTGCTCAAGCTTATCCTTCATGGTGGCCAGGCCGCTCTTGAGCTTGTCTGCCATCGCATTCTGCGCCTCAATACGAGGCTTAGCGTCAGCGGCTTCACGCTCGTACTGCAGCTGCTTGCCCAGAGCGACGCGGGCAAGGCCATCCCACTTGTCGGCGCCAGCAGCGTCACCGGAGACGCGCAGTTGCTCAGCCTTGTCGGAAGCTGCCTGAGCTTTGCGGCCCCAATCAGCTGCCGTCGCGACATCCTCCTCGTAATCCTTCTCAGCCAGACGCAGATCGCCAACAGTCTGCGCGATAGCGTTCTGAGCTTCAACGATGGAGTTGGTGTAGTCGCGGATCAGCTGATCCAGCATCTTCTGAGGGTCTTCGGCACGATCAAGAAGCGCATTGATATTGGCCTTAGCCAACTGTGCTACGCGGCCGAAAATTGACTGCTTCTCTGCCATGGTTTCCTCCAATAAAAGGCTAGGAACGAACCGTCGTTATCAACATTAGTGTGAAATCAAGGCATGAGCCCAGCGAAACCACCCAAAGCCTGAAAAGCTGACGCCACTCAGCGCTTCTTCCGCTTCTTCTTTTTCCCCTCCAAAGCCTCATCCATGACCACGTCAACGACGGTATCAAGCGCCTGCCACAGCAGGGCACCCCCCACCGACATCCCCATATTCATCATCGACCGGGGCTCACTCAAAACCGGCGGAAACTGACCAGTTGTGCCGCCAGCGAAACCGCCGGGCATAGCAAACGGCGCAAAAGAACCCGAGACCCGCTTCGCCGACTCGGCAGCGTTATCAGCAGCCCGCATTGACCGCTCAGGATCAGAATGAAGATAGCGGCGCGCATCCTCAAGGAAACGCTCAGCCTCACGTAAATCTGACCGCGCATCCAAAGGCATCACACCCCGGCGCGCCTCTAGGAACTGGCGCGCACTACGCACCGAGGCTTCCGCGTGCTCAAGATAGCGTTGAGCTGAGGCGCTCTGGCGGCTGAGGTTCTCTTCCCGGCTCCGCAAAGGCGCCAGGGCAGCATCCAAAGCAGCCTCCGCAGCCGTCAAGCGCTCCAATGCGGCCAAAGGGTCCCCGCCCCCGTCATTTGCTGATTGCGCATGAAGGATCGCCGCGCGAGCCTCGTCAATGAGCGGCCCAAAAGCACTGTCATCAGCGTCCAAACGTCGCGCGTCAGCAAGATCATTCGTCAACGAACCAATCCCCGACGCCAAAGCCTTCGCTGCATCACGAAGATGATCCTCGGCCTCAAAAATTGCCTGCACCTGATGCTGAGCCATCGACAGCGCACGCGAAGCCGTTTCCAGCGCCTGAACAGCAACATCACGCTGCGAACCCAGCGCTGCCTCAGCGCGTCCACACGCCTCACGCGCCTGCGTCAACAAGGAACGCGCCTGGTCGGGGTTGTCCTCCAAGGACGCTAAGGACGACGAAGGGAAAGACAGTGCCAAACCACGCAGCCGCTCCTCAGCTGCAGGAAGCTGCGCGGCAGTTTCCTCAATGTGCCCGCGCAAGGAAGCCAAACGAGACTCCAGCCCCGAATCCTTCGAACGCAGCTCCGTGAAACGCTTCTGCTCCTCAAGCAAGACAGGCATCACGCCATCAAGAATGGCAATAATCTCCAAGGCGACACGGCTCTTTTCCGCATCCGTCGGCGCATTACGCAATGCCTCCTGCAACGCGAAAGCCCGAGGCAGAGCCTCCTCAGCCCTCCCTAAAGCGCGTTCAAATTCCTGACTGCGCACCTCGCCGAAACCAGCCTGAGCGAAAGCCAGCTCATCACGGGCGAAACGCACAATCTCATCGGCTTGCAACAAACGCTGCTGGGCGGCAGCCTCGTCCCGCGCGGCGTCACGCGCGTAAGAACGCTGCACGCGGCCACTTAAGGTTCGCCCCGAACGGGAACGAAAAACGCTGACCGCCACCCAGATCACAGCAATCGCAATCGTGAGACCGACAACCAAAGAGCCGCCGCCCACAACGGCAGACACCACAGAGTCCAACATCGGCAGACGAAGGGTGAGAAATAGGGCCACAGGCCTTCCCTTTCAACGCGCAGAAGAATACGTTCTTCAAGAGTAGTGGCGAGGTGTGGGTGATTACCTGTCGAAGACCGGGCGTGGGCTGACTATCATTAGAGGAGGTCTGTCAGATCAGTCCGGTCTGAAAAGACCCTGAAACGCAAAGGAGTGCAATCGTGCCTACCGGGAAGGTGAAGTTCTTCGACACCGAACGCGGTTTTGGATTTATCGCAGGTGATGACGGGAATGAAGTATTCCTGCACAGTTCAGCCCTGCCCGAGGATCTACCCAACCCTCGCCCCGGTACCCGCGTAGAATACGGTGTCGCTGACGGTCGCAAGGGCCCCCAAGCCCTGTCGGTGCGCGTCATCGCTACCCCGCCCTCCGTTGCGCGCGCTCAGCGCCGCAAGCCCCAAGCCATGGTGCCCGTCGTTGAGGACCTCATTAAGCTCCTCGACGCCGGCTCCAACCAGCTACGCCGCGGAAAGTACCCCGACAACGCTCACCAGATCGCCAAGGTGCTGCGCGCGGTAGCAGAGGAATTCGATGCCTAAAACCACCGCCGCACGCCCGCGTAAGATTCGCGAGGACGCCGTCCTCGCGAAGGCAGTCGAACACGCGCGCGAAGCGGCACTGACGATCGCCCGAGAAAGCGCCGTCGGCGACTACCTCGGCTTTGACATGGTCGCCGAACGCCTCGGCACCCACTACTTCGCGTCCACCGAGGCCGGCTACGTCGGCTGGCGTTGGGCCGTCACCATCGCCCGCGTCCCCCGCGGGAAAACAGCGACCATCTGCGAAATCGACCTCATCCCCGGGGAAGGCTCCCTCCTGGCGCCCGAATGGGTGCCCTGGGAAGAGCGCCTCCTGCCTGAGGATGTCTCACGTGAGGACGTCCTGCCCTACCGCGCCACCGACGAACGCCTCGACCAGGGCTATGAAGCAACCGGCGAGGACGCAGACGAGGCCCTCTCCCACGAGCTCGGCCTAGGCCGCCCCCGCGTCCTCTCCGCACAAGGCCGAGCCGAAGCCATCCAACGCTGGTACGCCTCCGAACAGGGACCCAAACGAGGTCGCCTACCCAAAGCAACCTGCTCCACCTGCGGCTTCCTCCTCAAACTCTCCGGATCCATGCGCACAGTCTTCGGTGTCTGCGCCAACGCATGGTCCGCCGACGACGGGCGAGTCGTGAGCCTGGACCACTCCTGCGGATCCCACTCTGAAACAGACGTCCCCAAAAACGGGACCGAATGGCCGGTGCGCCCCTCGCGCGTCAACGACTTCACCGTCGAAAACCACGCAATGCCAACAAGCTGAGCCGCAAGAGCTCCGCTGCGGCGTAGCACCACCCACACGAAAGCCCACCGATCCTTCGGTGGGCTTCGTTCTATCCTAGCGGATAACTTTCAGTGGTGTTTCCCGGTGAGATCACAGGCGGAATGTGTGGATTTTGCACCTTCCCCAAGGCAGGATTTCCCTGTGAGCACAAAGACTGCGCCAAAGCGCGCCCACAGCACAGGTTCTGTCAGCCCTCTCGATTCTTTCTTCAAGATCAGTGAGCGTGGATCCACCATCGCCCAAGAAGTCCGTGGTGGCCTCGTCACCTTCTTCGCCATGGCGTACATCCTCGTCGTCAACCCCCTGATCCTGTCGAGCGCCATCGGTGAAGGCTCCTCCATCACCCCGGCGGGCATCGCCGCGGGCACCGCCCTCGTCGCTGGCATCGTCACCATCCTCATGGGTGTCGTCGCCAACTTCCCGCTGGCACTGGCCGCGGGCATGGGCCTCAACGCCGTTGTCGCCTTCACCCTGGTCCTCGGCGCCGGCCTGACCTACCAGGAGGCTATGGGCCTCATTGTCTGGGAAGGCATCCTCATTACCATCCTCGTCCTCACCGGATTCCGTGAGGCCGTCTTCCGCGCCGTCCCCCGCCAGCTCAAGACCGCGATCTCGGTGGGTATCGGCCTCTTCATCGCCTTCGTTGGCCTGGTCAACGCCGGCATCATTCGCCCCTCGCAGGGTGCCCCCGTCGAACTGGGCGTCCACGGCTCCCTCGCCGGATGGCCCGCACTCGTCTTTGTTTTCGGCCTGCTCCTGACCATCGTCCTGTACGTCCGTAAGGTCCCCGGCGCGATCCTCATCGGCCTGCTGTCCTCGACCGCACTGGCCGTCTTCATCCAGTTCTTCGTCCACCTGGAGGCCAAGTCCCCTGAGAACCCCACCGGCTGGGGCCAGACCGTCCCCGAAGTTGGCCAGCTCGTTGCCATCCCCAGCTTCGACTCCCTCGGACAGGTTGACCTCTTCGGCGCCGTCACCAAGATCGGCCCCGTCGCCGTCATCCTCCTGGTATTCTCCCTGCTCCTAGCGGACTTCTTCGACACCATGGGTACCATGGTCGCCGTCGGCGGCGAAGCCCACCTCCTCGACAAGGAAGGCAACCCGCCCCGCTCCAAGCAGATCCTGCTCATTGACTCGCTGGCAGCCGTTGCCGGTGGTCTGGGTGGCGTTTCCTCCAACACCTCCTACATCGAGTCCTCCGCAGGCGTCGGTGAAGGCGCACGCACCGGCCTGGCTTCCGTCGTGACCGGCGTGCTCTTCCTGCTCTCGACCTTCCTTGCGCCCGTCGTGGAGCTTGTGCCCACCGAGGCCGCCTCGACCGCACTGGTCTTCGTTGGCTTCCTCATGATGATGCAGGTGACCGAGATCGAATGGGATAAGCCCGAGATCGCTATCCCCGCCTTCCTTACCCTGGCCTTCATGCCCTTCTCCTACTCCATTACCGTGGGTATCGGCATTGGCTTCATCACCTACACCGTCATCCGCGCCGCCAAGGGCGAGGCCCGCCACGTCCACCCGCTGATGTGGCTGACCTCCCTGCTGTTCGTCTTCTACTTCCTGTTGGGCCCGATTCAGGCTCTGCTGGCAGGCTGACGTTTCCGGCTTTCTGATTGACGAGGGCGGCCCCGCGCGTACAGTGCGGGGCCGCCCTTTCGTGTCCAGAAGCGATAGGGCTGTGTCGGAGGGCGGGTGGCGCCTCGTTCGCCCATGAGCCTGGCGCTGCGCGCCGGCTCAACGCCCGCCTAACCTGACGAGGCGCCACCCGCCCTCCTCGTTCCCCTGGCTCCTATGCCCATCCGCGCCGTAAGCGCCCCACCTCGCCGTCCTTTCGTTGCTGGCTCACCTCATCTGACGAGGCGCCACCCGCCCTCCTTTGCACACCGCGTTGTCGTTTGTTCACCGCATAGCCCCCGTAAAGTGCAACAGCCCTCCCATAGTGGGGGTGGCCTGCCATAGTGTTGGGGATTGCCGACCTCGGTGTTTGCGGGCCGATACCCGCTGCCCGCTAAACAGGAATATCTATTGACAAACGATAGGTTCCTATCGATAATCGATATGAGGCGTTGCTGTTGCGCCGCTTGTTGGCCACGGCTTGTGTCTTCAGAGGACCTCGGCCTTGGGGGCTAGCTTCCCTTCCGGCCCCTCTCGCATCCCTGCACTCAGCATCGCGCCACATTCCTACGTACTCGCATACTCACTGACATAGGAGGAACTCCCATGAAGAAGCGCTACATTCGCCTGGCGCAACTGGCGGTCATCCTCTTTGGATGCACAACGCCATTGGTCCAACTCATAGTCGTCTTCCTAGCCCGCGAGATCGGCAAAGAAGCCCCCGAAGTCGCCCACCTCGTCATCCCCTACTCCACGGCGGGCGTGATCAGCATTGGCTTTTTCCAGCTCTTCCTCGCGGGCATCTGGTACATGCTCCATCGCGTCTCCACCGGAGCTTTCTACACTGCCGCCACCCTGCGCACCCTTGACCTCGTGCGCGTGGCCTTCGCTCTTAGCGTGCTGATCCCAATCGGCCTCCTCCTCCACGCTACCTTTGGAACAGAAACTGGTGTGGGTCCGGCGAGCGTTGTACTCCTCTTCCTCATGCTGATTACCGCAGGCCCCGGCGTCTTTTTACTACTCACCGTCTTGCGTCAACTCTTCATTGAAGCCCGCGCCAACCGCGAAGAACTTGAGAAGGTGATCTGATGATCCGCGTCAACATTGACCGCCTCCTCGGTGAACGCGGCATGAGTGTCAGCGACTTCGCCGACGCCATCGGCATCACCCCCGCCAACGTCGCCGTGTTGAAAAATGGCCGCGCCCGCGCCATCCGCTTCACCACCCTCGAAGCGATCTGCCGCGTCCTCAACTGCCAGCCCGCCGACGTCCTCGAATATCTGCCCGAGGAGGACGCGTCGGCCTCGTACCCGATTGACGAGGCCGACGCCGCTGGCTAAGTCCACCCGCCTGCGCCCTTGCGCGCAGCATCCTCCCGCAGGTTAACCAGCATTGACCCCAGCTCTACGGGCTGAGACTCGCATTGAGGGCCTCAACGTCCGGTGAGAAAATAAGGGAATGTCACGCACCTTCGCATCCCTGGCCCACTTCAACTTCAGGTTGTGGTTCGCCGGAAACATCCTGGCTTCCTCGGCCATGTGGATGCAACGCGTCGCACAAGACTGGCTGGTGCTTACCGTCCTCACCGATCAATCAGGCACGCAGGTTGGTATCGTGACCGCCCTCCAATTCCTGCCGATGATGCTCATCTCTCCCTGGACTGGCGTCGTCGCCGACAGGGTAGATAGGCGCCGCCTCGTCCAAATCACCCAAAGTATCAGTGGCATCTTGGGATTAGGCTTAGGCATTCTGATCCTCAGCGGCGTGATCCAACTCTGGCACGTGCACCTCTTTGCTCTTCTGGGTGGGATCTCCTCTGCCTTTGACTCGCCCGCACGGCAGGCTTTCGTCGCTGAAATGGTGCCGCCCACCTCGGTGGCGAACGCTGTGGCGCTGTCTGGCATGTCCTTCACCTCCGCCCGCCTGATCGGCCCGGTCGGCGCGGGGCTCATTATTGACCGCGTCGGGGTTGGTTGGGTGTTCGTCATCAATGCGGCGATCTTTATTGTGCCCGTCGTCCTCATTGCGCTGATGCGCGTGCATGAACTCAACCCCCGAGACCATGCGCCCCGCGCTCGCGGCCAAATCCGAGAAGGCCTGCGTTATATCGCCAACAGGCCTGACCTTATCGTCATCTTTGTGCTCATGTCAGTGGTGGCCAGCCTCGGGCTGAACTTCCAACTCACCAGCGCCATGATGGCCACCACCGTCTTCCGCAAAGGCGCAGGCGAGTTTGGCCTCCTGGCCACCTTCGCTGCTATCGGTGGTGTCACCGGCGCCCTCGTTGCTGCCCGCGTGGGGGCGGCCCGGCTGGGTTTCCTTATCCCCGCTGCGACAGCATTTGGCATCATGCTCATCGTCGTGTCCCTTGCGCCCTCCTACGTGGCTTACGCTGCCCTGGTCATTCCCCTCGGCACAGCGTCGATGTTGACGATGACCTCAGCCAACTCTGTCCTCCAGACGCGCACGCCTGACGGGATTCGCGGGCGCGTCATGTCCCTGTACACGATTGTTTTCCTCGGCACGACGCCCATTGGTGCACCCTTTATCGGGTGGGTGGGTGAGACTTTCGGTGCCCGTTGGGCACTGGCCGTCGGCGGAGCCGCCACGCTCGGGATCGCACTGCTGATGGGCGGTGTCCTCGCCGTGCAACAACGCCGAGAACGCGCCCGCAACGCTGGGACAGATGTCGCGAGGGGAGCGCGTGTGTAGGGAGATTCGGGGAGGGCGGAGTAGGCTCTAAGAACGAGGCCACCGCCACCGACAGAACGCGCAGGACAGGAAGGAGACACCCATGTCACGCACCTTCCAATCCTTCGGCATTGGCAACTACCGCCTGCTCTTCACCGGAATCCTTTTCGCCTCCATTGGCATGTGGATGCAGGTTCTCGCCCAAGACTGGCTGGTCCTCACCGAACTCACCGACCACGACGCCACCCAGGTGGGTATCGTCACCGCCTTGCAGTTCCTGCCCCAACTTGTGCTCTCACCATGGGCGGGACTCCTGGCAGACCGCGTTGACCGGCGTAGACTCCTGTATCTCACGCAGCTGAGCTCAGCAGCTTCGGCCCTCATTCTGGGCGCCCTCGTCATCAGCGGAGTCGTGCAGCTCTGGCACGTGTATCTGATGGCGCTAGCCTTGGGGGCAGTGTCCTCCCTTGACGGGCCCGCACGCATGACCTTCGTGTCCCAAGTGGTACCCAAGACTCACCTGGCGAATGCGGTTGGCCTCAATGCCACGGCTTTCCACAGCGCGCGCCTGGTTGGGCCAGCGCTGGCAGGTTTTGTCATTGATTGGGCAGGAACAGGGTGGGTGTTCGTCATTAATGCCGCCCTTTACACGGTCCCACCCTTGACGCTCCTGCTGATGAAGGCTTCAGAGTTTCAACCTCGCGTAGCCACCCCTAAGGCGAAGGGACAGATCCGCGAAGGCCTGGCCTATGTCCGACAGAGACCCGAAATCAAGATGGTCTTCCTCGCCGTTGCGATCGTCGCTGGCCTGGGTCTGAACCTGCAGATGACCTCGGCATTCATGGCCACGGAGGTCTACAGCAAGCAAGCCTCCGAATATGGCATCCTCGGCTCCTTCATTGCCATTGGCGGCGTCCTGGGCTCCCTGATGGCTGCACGTAGGCGTGCCCCACGCTTGCGGACCGTTGTGCTGGCCGCTGCGGGCTTTGGAATCGCAGAAACCGCGCTGGCATTGGCGCCCACCTTCGAAGCCTTCATGGTGCTGGCTATCCCTACGGGCCTGATGTCGCTGACGATGATGACCTCGGCCAATGCTCTGGTCCAGCTCAGCGTCGATGAATCGATCCGTGGCAGGGTCATGTCCCTGTACGGCATGATCTTCCTGGGCATGAACCCCATCTGCTCACCCTTCGTAGGATGGGTGGCCGAGGCCTTCGGCGCGCGCTGGTCAATCCTTGTCGGATCCCTCTCCTCCATCGCAGTTGCCGTCGTGGTGGGTATCTGGGCATACCTGTGGCGAAAGAGCCAGGGCATTACGCCAAGGCTCTTCGACGTCCCACGCCGCCGCGCCTGATTTCTCGGGGCGCAAGGCGTGCATGCCCGAAGGGCCTCGAAGGATCCTGGCAGGGCCGCAAAGCCCCTGGGCACAGCGTGCATCAGCACCCCTGAGCGCGGCGCGCATCCACACTCCACCCAGGGGAGTCCACACTCTACAGGTCGTCGATCAACTGCCCTGCGCAATCACCCAATCAATACTCGCCACCAGCTTTTCCACATCGACACTCTCCACTGACGGGAAGGTTGCAATGCGCAGCTGATTGCGGCCCAGCTTACGGTAGGGCTCCACGTCCACCACGCCATTCGCCCGCAGCACGCGCGCAAGGTAAGAAGCGTCGACGGCCTCGTCAAAATCAACGGTCGCCACCACGGGCGAGCGCCACTCCTCACGCGTAATAAAAGGAGCGGCATGCGGGTGAGCATCCGCCCACGTGTAGATCGCGCCCGAGGACGCGCGGCAGCGCGCCTCCATCGCAGGCAGCCCGCCGCTGGCGAGCATCCACTGAATCTGCTCATCCATCATGATGAGAGTCGCCAAAGCCGGAGTATTGAGCGTCTGGTTCTTCACCGAGTTATCCAACGCAATCGACAGATCCAAGAACTGCGGCATCCAGCGGTCCTTCACCGCGTGCAGCTCGCGGGCGCGCTCCTGAGCGGCGGGGGAGAGGAGAGCAAACCACAGGCCGCCATCGGAGGCAAAGCACTTTTGTGGAGCGAAGTAGTACACGTCCGTGGCGGTCACATCGGCGTTCACGCCACCGGCAATCGAGGTCGCATCAACGACGGTCAGCGCATCATCTGAGACGCCCGCAGATCCCGGTGTCACGCGGTAGAGCGGTGAGAGAGCGCCGGTGGAGGTCTCATGGTGGGGGTAAGCGCATAGATCCACGGCGGGCCCCTCGTCCTGAGCGAAAGCGGAAAGTGCCGCCTCATCAACGAGGGTGGCCACGGCGCCGGCCTCGGCGGAAAGGACGAGTGAAGGGGCGAGGAAGGGGGCGGCCAGTGTTTCGTCGGCGAATTTCTGGCCGAACTCGCCAAAGACCGCGTGGGCGGCACGCTCGCGGACCAACGAGGTCGTCGCCACTGCCCAGAACGCCGTGGAGCCGCCGTTACCGATGGCGATTTCCCACTCGCTGGGCAGAGCGTAGAGGGCGCGCAGGCCCTCGCGGATGGAGGCGACGAGGTCGAGGACGGGGCGCTGACGGTGTGAGGTGCCAATGAGAGGGCTAGCGGAGAGGGCCTCTACCTGAGCCGAGCGGACCTTCGATGGGCCGCAACCAAAACGGCCATCAGAGGGCTGAAGTTCTGCGGGAAGGACGGGCAAATCCACGGGAGTATGAGAAGCGGCCATAGTGAAAATCTAGCCTGAAACAAGCAGAGGCGATTTCGGTCATGCCGATTGTGCGGATTTCGATAAAAAGCTATGACCAACCAGCCGCGATATTCTGCGGTTTTCCGCCATCTTGAGACGAATTAGGAAAGAGACCATATTCTGAACAAACCTGTGGGAGTGGTATGCCACCTAAGGAGAGGGTAAGAGGCAATGACTGAGCTCATCGATACCACCGAGATGTACCTCAAGACGATCTACGAACTTGAGGAAGACGGTGTGACCCCCCTTCGTGCGCGCATTGTCGAGCGCCTGGGACATTCAGGGCCGACTGTCTCCCAAACTGTTGGCCGTATGGAACGCGACGGCCTGCTGTACGTCATGGGCGACCGCCGCCTTGAGCTGACCGATCAGGGGCGCGAGGTGGCGGTGGAGGTCGTCCGCAAGCATCGTCTGGCTGAGCGGCTGCTCATGGACGTAATTGGTCTGGGATGGGCTGAGGTTCACGAGGAAGCCTGCCGCTGGGAGCATGTCATGTCCAAGCAGGTGGAGGATCGCCTGGTGGGCCTCTTGGGGGATCCGGTGACTGATCCTTACGGCAATCCGCTGCCGGGCGCTGATGCTCCGAAGGGGACGTCCGTGGAGTATGTTGCTCGCGGCGAGGCTGAGGTGCGGGCCGTGATCGTCCGTATTGGCGAGGCAATCCAGGCGGAGTCGGCGATTATTGCTGACTTTGACGCCTTGGGTTTGCGCCCCGGGGCTGAGGTGCAGCTCAGTGCGCATCAGAAGGTGGTGCGTGTGGTGCCCGTGATTGATGGAGAGTTGGCTTCGGAGTATTTGGCTTTGTCGGATGCGTTGACTCCTCACCTCTTTGTCTCGCCTCTTTAAGGGCTGCATGAAGGGGGCGTCTGGTGCGGCTGGGCGCGCGTGATGCCCCGTCTGTGTCGTCTGGTGCTTCCTGCCTACGGGTGGGAAGCACCAGTTTTTTGCCTCTCTTTGACCCCTAGTAGGGGAGAGGTTGGATCAGGGGTCTATCAGGGAAAACTCAGGGTTTGGGGGATCTTGTCCAAGACTGTGTAGAAGTGGGACTTTTTTCCCAAAACGTGGACACTAGACCCTCAATTTTGGCCGTTTTTCGTGAACAACTTCGCATGCCGTTATCTACGTGTGACATTTACGGAGAAATCCGGGTAGTCTGTAACTCGGTTGTTACTCAACCAGCCGTACCCTTAGCCGCCGAGGCTAGACCCTAGGGGTAAGGAAACAGCCAGGTCTAGCGCGGGGGACCCACATGGGGCCTCTTGAGGTCTTGGGGTGAAGTCCGGGAAACCGGACCGGGCTCTCCTGCCCGAATCCGACAGCTAACCTCGCAGGTGCTACAAGGAGAAAACTACGTGACCAACGCCAAGTACACGCCGCGACACCGCAAAGCTCGTCGCCCCATGGCGCCGATCGCTGATCTCGCGGAAACAATGACGTCGATGAACCTCACTCCCATTCGAGGTACCGCCGTCGTTTCTGCAACTGGTCTTGCACTGACCGCAGTTGTGACACCTGTTGTCAACGCTAGCCCTTCCGTGTCTGCGCACACCGAAGAGGCAGCCCTCACGACCACCGCCCAGGTTGAAGCCCTGACCACCACGGTCTCCGTGCCTGATATCGCCTGGACCGCCATTGATGAGCTCTCTGTGGTCGCAGAGGCTCCCGCTGCGGAGGAAGTCGCTCCTGAACCTGCTGAAGAGGTCCAGGAAGATGCGGCAGCAAGCCGTGACAACGTGCGCGAAGACATCGCCTCCGACCAGTCCGTTGCTGCCTACACCGCAGCAGCAAACGCTGCCGGTGGCGACATCGTCTCCATCGCTTCCAGCCTGCTGGGCATCCCCTACGTCTACGGTGGCTCGACCCCCGCAGGCTTTGACTGCTCCGGCTTCACCCAGTACGTCTACGGCATGGCTGGTATCAGTATCCCCCGCACCTCTGGCGCTCAGGGATATGCAGGTACCTTCGTGTCCGCAGCTGACGCTCAGCCCGGGGACCTCGTGTGGCACGCCTACGGCCACGTCGGCATCTACGCCGGTAACGGCATGGTCATTGAGGCCACCACTCCTGGTGACGTCACCCAAATCCAACCTCTGTGGGGCGACTACCAGTTCGTCCGCTACTGAGGTTCCCTTTCCTTTCGGGGGGCGTGGGGTCGATTCTTCGGAATCGACCCCATGTTTGTTCCCGGTGTTTCTCGGCCGCGACTACCCAGTCCGGCGCTGAAGCATGACGTAGCCCGCCGAATGGGGCACAATAGAGGGTGACTCACATCACGAGGAGGAGATGCTGGTGTCCACTCCAACAATCGTTGTCGGCGTCGACGGCTCAACGGCGAGCCTCGCAGCAGTCGACTGGGCAATCCACCGCGCCAACCTCATCGGCGCTCGCGTACACATCATGTGCATGTATGCAATGGCTTCATACTCCGCCGCAGCCCTTGACGGCGGATACGCCGGAATCGACGCTGAAGCCCTCGAAAAAGGCGCTCAAAGCGTGGTCGACGCAGCGGTTGAACGCGCCACGAGCCTCGTCGGAGCGGACACACGCGTCACCATCAGCTCCTCCATCGAACCCGGCGACCCCGCCTCGATCCTCGTCGAAATGTCCGCAGAAGTGGACCTCATCGTCGTGGGCAGCGCCAGCGGCGGCGGCTTCATGAGTCGCCTCCTCGGGACCGTCTCATCCTCTCTCCCCGCCAACGCCGACTGCCCCGTCGTCGTCGTCCCCGAGCACAAAAGCGGGAAGGCCTTCACGCCCATCGACAAGATCGTTGTCGGCGTTGACAGCTCATCCAACACCTCCGCCGCCCTCAAAGCCGCCATCGCCGAAACCGAACTGTGGGGCGCCGCCCTCACCGCTGTCTCCGCCGTGCCCATCCCCAGCGTCGGCGGCGTCATGGGCTGGGTGCCCAACACCGGCAACCACGACGCCGTCATCGCCGAGATCAAAAACGGACTCAACACCGCCGTCGACTCTGCCCTGGGCGACCACGATCTCCCCGTCGCGCGCCACGTCCTCGACGGATCCCCCGCCTCACTACTCATCGAATTCTCGACCGCCGTTGACCTCGTCGTCGTTGGAACCCGAGGAGGTGGCGGCTTCGCCGATATCTTCCTCGGCTCGACCTCACAAACCGTCATCAGCCACTCCACCTGCCCCGTCATGGTCGTCCCACGCGGCCGCGACGAACGCTCCGGAGAAAGCTACGCCTGGGAGCGACGCTAACCCGCACCGCCAGGATTTACGAGGTCCACGCCTGCGGGTGCTAGGCTTAAGCCTGCACCGAGTGCTCGCTCGGGCATGCCCCCGTAGCTCAGGGGATAGAGCACCGCTCTCCTAAAGCGGGTGTCGGACGTTCGAATCGTCTCGGGGGCACAATCTTCTAAAGGAGATGATCCGCAATGGGTGCTGGGCATAACCACTCCCACGGACACGGCCACTCTCATGACCATGCCGGGGGTTTCACCGCAAGCAACCGCAGGCGCCTGGCCCTGGCTTTCACCATCACCGGCGGCATCGTCCTCGCCCAAGCCATCGGATCCCTCCTGACCGGCAGCCTCGCCCTCCTGACCGACACCGCGCACGCCGCAGTAGACGCCTCCGGACTCCTCGTTGCCCTCCTGGCTGGACGTCTCGCGATGAAACCCGCCTCCGACCGGCACACCTGGGGCTACCGACGCGTCGAGGTCCTCGCCGCCCTCGCCCAATCCACGCTCCTGCTGGCCGTGGGCATCTACACCGCCATCGAGGCCATCAAACGCTTCTTCGAACCCGCAGAGATTCCCTCCACCGAGCTACTGATCTTCGGCGCTCTAGGCCTCATCGCGAACCTCAGTGCCATGCTCATCCTCTCAGCCGGGAGGGGTGCGAACTTCAATATGCGAGCCGCCTTCCTTGAGGTCCTCAACGACGCGCTCGGCTCCGCAGGCGTCATTATCGCGGCCATCGTCATCTCCACCACCGGCTTCATGCAGGCTGACTCCATCGCCGGCCTCTTCATCGCAGCACTCATCGTGCCACGAGCCTTCACCCTCATGAAGGAAACGACAGTCGTCCTCATGGAATTCACGCCCGCCGGCCTTGACCTTGAGCAGGTGCGCGCGCACATCCGGTCGCTACCGCACGTCAAAGACGTCCACGACGTCCACGCCACCACCGTCGCCACCGGCCTGCCCACCCTCAGCGCACACATCATTGTCGAAGACGAATGCTTCCACGACGGTCACGCCGTCGACATGCTCATGGCAGTGCGTGAATGTGTCGCCGAGCATTTCGACGTGTCAATCACGCATTCAACCTTCCAGATTGAAACAACGCGCGTCGCCGAATCCGAGGAAGAACAACACAACCACCAGTGATTCATTGGCCTGCGCGCTTGGTGTTCGTCACTCGAATTGCCGTGCTCGCAGGCAATCCTGTAATCTAGGCGATCGAGGTAGCGTGTCCGAGCGGCCGAAGGTGCAGCACTCGAAATGCTGTGTGGTGTCACAGCCACCGTGGGTTCAAATCCCACCGCTACCGCCACTGACAACCGCATGATTCCAACGAAAAGTTGGGGTCATGCGGTTCTTCTTATGTCCCGTGGGATACAGGTGGGATACATGAAAACAGTTTTCGGGTTGCGGGGAGTGGTTGCCGTGAGCGCTCGCGGGAGTGTGAGGGCGCGTGTTTGGGGACGTTAGTCCCCTCTTGTCGTGGGGTGGCGGATTGTCATCCCATGCCTGCTGTGCGGTACGGGGGTGTGTCTTGCGCTCCCGCTAGTTTGCTTGTGGTGGGGTAACGGATCGTTACCCCATGTCTGCTGTGTGGCGTGAGGGTGTCCGTCTGTCTGTTGGGGGGGGGGTAGCGTTTTTTTACCCCCCTTTGCCGTTTATGCCGGGTGGCGCTGTGTCTGCAAGGGGTGCTCACGGTGTGAGGATCCTTGGGCTGTTGTGTGGCTGCGTCTGTGTGGTGGTGGTGTCTGTGTGCCACCCGGGTAGGGGGGCATGTACCCCCCTTTGGTGTTCTTTTGCTCCCGCCCTGTCATAGCAAAAATGGTTCGCGGCGTTTCCAGGAGTTTTTGCCTGTGTTTTGGGGTGGTGGTTTGGCTTGTGTTTGTGGGGTTTGTGGTGGCGTGGGGTGGCTTTGTTGCTGTCGTGTTGATTCTGCGCGGTTCGTCTCAGTTCGTTGCTGCGTTGCTTGTGGGGGTGTGGCGTAGCGCGGGCGGGCTTTTAGCTCCGCCCCTAGGGGGTGAGTGCCGGGGTGCTGCTGTTTGCCTGCCTGTGTTCCAGCATGCAGGGGGTTTTGAGGGTGCTGGGTGTGGGGTGTCCTGCTATTGCCCTTGGGTGTGGCGCGGCGGTAGGCTGTGGGGTGGAAGCATAAAAAGCGGGCACAGTTGCCCCCGTGCCCGCTGTGAGGATGTTAGTCCTCTAGGGCTTCCCAAAGGATTGCGATAGCCCGGACGGTCTTGGCAATGGCTTCACCTACTGCCTTGACTGTTCGGGCTACGTGTTTCCATTCGGGTCTTTTGTGTCCCTTGGATATGTGCCCCTCTCCCTTCTGTTGGTTTGGCCCGCTTCACGGCGGATTGCGTGGTGTTCCGTGAGGGGGTCCTTGCCTTGGAAGGGCGTTCCTGATTGTGTCATAGGGTGCGAGGCTGCCGCAGGCGCTTGCGGGAGCGCGGGGGCGTGTGCGTGGGGGTGTTAGTCCCTGTGTCGGGGGGGCGCACCCCCGTGAGCTGTAAGCGATGGAGTGGTGAATTGTTACACCCCCTGACTGTCGCATGGCGTGAGGCTGCCTGTCTGTTGAAGGGGCAGCGGTTTGCGCTCCCCTTCATACCTATGCTGGTGGTTGAGTGCGGTTTGCCTGTTGGTTCCCTTGCTCGTGCTTGCATGGAGGGCTCACTTCGGTGCACCCCCTGGGGTTCGGATGCACAGGCTAAGGCGCTTGGGGCGGCAAGTTTTGTGACAGTTGTTGCGTTGCGGAGCACCTGCGACCTTGTGTGACAGCAATAGGCGTCACACAATGCAACAAGTGCTCCATAAGTCGGCCTCTATTGGTTCGGCCCGCTTCTATAGCTTTGGCCCCCTCACGGAACACCATGCAATCCGCCGTGAGGGGGCATTGCCGTGAACCTAGGGTGCGTCAGGGCAGGAAGTCGTTCGTCACCGCACCCTCAATATCCTCCAACGAAGCAGTGGTGAAACCGCCATCGATCATCCACTGCGTGTAGGAGCGCACGAGCTCCGGCTGGATCTCACCCCAACGGCCAGAGGGCGCAAACCAGGTGGGGCGCATGTGCTCCAAGGACAGGCGCAGCACCTCGGGGTCCATATTGCACATGGGAGAGCCGGCCAGAGCAATCGCCTCCTCAGGATTCTCCGCCGCGAAACGGTAGCCACGCGCCGTGGCCTCCAGGAAGTCACGCACCAGCTGAGGCTCGGAGTCACACATCTCCTGCGTGAAACACACAAAGTAGGCGTGATGCGGAGCCACACCCACCTGGTCAAAATCAAGGAAAGTAATGTCCTCAACGGGCGTGCACCCCTGGTAGGGCTCCCATCCCAGCACGTTGAATACGGCGTCAAAGGTGCCCTTCTCGATGGCACGCATGTCTGGCTCCCAGAATTCGGGGTGGGTGACGTTGAGCAGGTCAAAGTTGCCGCCGTCAGCCTCGACAGCCTCGTGCACCATGTGGGTCAGGCGCGGAGAGGGCGGGATCGACACGTGCTTGCCCTCCAGGTCACGCCAGCGGTGAATCCCATCCGACTTGCGACCAAAGACGCCAGGCAGTTGGCACTGGTTGAAGGTCGCCACGCCCACCAGTGGCACCTCGGTGTGCCGGTACTCAATGAGTTCACCCAGGCGCACCGACGCCACCTGGTATTCGCCTGCCGCCACTAGGTCCGAGGGGTTCCCGCGGTCGTGGCCGTCAGAAATAATGTCAACATCCCAGCCGTGCGCGGCATACCAGCCCTTCGCGCGCGCAACGAAGAGGCCAATATGGTTGGGCCAGGGGTGGACGTATTCGAGGTGGATGCGCAGTTTCATGGGATGCCTTTCTGCTCGGGTTGGGGGCTTGTCGGGATCGTTTGGCGAGGTTGCCGCCGTGGGCGGGGTGGGCCGCAAGGGCGAGGTCGGCGAGAAGGACGAGGGCGGTGCCGGGGCTAGGACGGTGGGAGAGTGGCCTGCACTGGGCGGGTGGCCTGGATCGTTGCGGCAAGCTCGTCAAGGTAGCGCCGTCCGGCTTCGGTCGTGAACCAGGCGGTATGCCCACGCAAGAAGGTCTCCAGCGCCCACTGGGCATTCGAGGGGCGCCCGCTGATGAGGTGGTAGGGGATCCAATCCAAGGCCGGGTCCACGTGAACGGCGCGCATAATGTGGGGCAGCAGGGCGGCCTCGACAGCGCTCAGGGGCCGGAGCGTCTGGTAGCCACGCAGGATCGCCTCGCTCATGTCCATCCGATATGCGTCGGCATTGCCGTCGAGGATATCCAGCCACAGTAGGGTGTTGCGCTCTAGAGCGATGGCCAGGTCGGCTACGGCGGTGGAAACGGCAGAGAGGCCGAAGTCGAAGACCGCGCACACGGCGTCGCCCTCGTACATCATGTTCGAGCAGTGGCCATCGCCGTGGATCCACAGACGAGGTAGGGAGGCGTAGGCGCGCGTGATGTCCGGAGTGCGCCATGCGAGGGCGGCCTCGACCTCGGCGGCAAGGCTGAGGCGGTGCGCGGCAGCATGGCCAGCTTCGTCGGCGCAGTTCAGCGTGCCAGTACTGTCTGCGGCGCTACTTTTTGCACCGCTGTGTCCTCCTCCGTGACCTTCTTTGTTGGTGCGCGCTCCGGGCGCACTATCAACGGTGCGCGGGGCGTCGCCCTCTTGAATCGCGTAGCTTGCCGCCCACTCGGTGAGCATTGGCCGATCCGCCAGGTAGTCCTCGACGGACACTTGCCCCATTGCCAGATCGCAGCGGGCCTGGAAGAATCCCGGCCCAGGATCGGCCGGAGCAAGGCTCGCGGTGGCCTCGGCCCGCAGGTGGAGGACCGCCAAAGCCCGCCCCAGGCTCTCAGCCTCGCCCAAGGAATCGGGCGCATTCCATGAATACCGGCCACGGTAGCGGTCCTCGCCGGGCGCAAAATCGTTGAGCTCGTACAGCCACTCGCCCTCTTCAACGACGCTGTCACCCGCGGGCGTGAGCTGGAAACCGGTGACGGTGAGCGCATGCTCGTCCTCGACGTCACGCAGCAGGTTCACCGCCTGGTGGCGGGCGCGAAGCTCAGGCACAGACATGACTGAGCGGTGATAACGCTTAAGGAAGAAGGGGCCATGCGGCGTCAACACCGTGACCGCGCAGGACATCATGCGAATGGACTGGCTGAGCACCGTCGCCTGGGGGAAGCCGAAACGGGCCATGACGGGCACGGCCTCGTCAGCGTCGAAAGCGGGCCAAACCGGCTGGATCACGGTGTAGTCCTCGGGGTAAGTCACCTGCGCCTCCTTGCACAGGTGTGTGGTTGCGTCCCTCCGCCAGCATGACCTGGTTCAGGTGAAACGGTTAGCGTCGCTTCTCAGCCCTCGGGGGTGAATCCTCGGGCACCCGTGCACACCCATGGTAAAACACCGCGCCCCTCCGGCGTGAACGCATCCAGGGTCGGCTTCGTCAGAGGCGGGGATCGTCAGGCTGGAGGGGCGCGGTGGAGTCAGAAGTGACCGAGCTCAGGCAACGACGAGGCCGTTGTACTGGGCGCGGGCGCGCTCGAAGCGGGCAGCCACGTCAGCCCAGTTAACGACATTCCACCAAGCGGTGACGTAGTCGGCCTTGACGTTCTTGTAGTCCAGGTAGAAGGCGTGCTCCCACATGTCCAGCATGAGCAGCGGAACGGTAGCAACAGGGATATTGCCCTGCTGGTCGGTGAGCTGGAAGGTCACGAGGCGCTGACCCAGGGTGTCCCAAGCGAGGATGCCCCAGCCCGAGCCCTGCAGGCCCAGGGAAGCGGCAGCGAACTGAGCCTGGAACTTTTCGAAGGAGCCGAAGAACTCATCGATGGCTGCAGCAAGTTCACCTTCGGGGCGGCCGCCGGCGTCGGGGGCCATGTTCTGCCAGAAGATGGTGTGGTTGGTGTGACCGCCCAGGTGGAAGGCCAGGTTCTTCTCGTGCAGATTGATGGCGGCGTGGTCGCCAGCTTCGCGGGCAGCCTCCAGGGCGGCAAGAGCGCCATTAGCGCCGGCAACGTAGGCGGCGTGGTGCTTGGAGTGGTGCAGCTCCATGATGGTGGCCGAGATGTGGGGCTCCAGAGCGGCGTAGTCGTAGCCGAGTTCGGGCAGGGTGTAGACCGTCATGTTCTCTCCTAGTGATAGTGAGCAGCGGGTAGGTGAACGCTGCAGGTCCACTGTTAGGGTATCGCCCTTTAGTCCCGAGTGCGCAATAGGAGCCTGTGGTATTTCGCGCGATTTTCGCAAACTTTAGTGACGTGGTGGGTGCCGATCTGGGGTTGCGCGGGGCTCGCGTCGACAGGCAAGAGAAGGGCGAAGCGGGAGTCTGGGAGTGAGCTTCAGGCGAGGGGCATTGTTTGATCGGCGTGAGGCTTAGGTGGGGAGAGAGCAGGGCGTCCGGGTTGGCTGGGGGCTGAATGCTGGATCTAAGTGGGGTGCTGGGGCGCAAGGCTGAGGCAGAGGTCTGAGCCGGACGGCTGCCGGTTATGGAGCAGTTGTTGCACTGCGTGACACTTGCGACTTTATGTGACAGCTATACGTGTCACATCATGCAACAACTGTCACGTAAGTGGAGGATCGGCTTCCACCAAAGCACCCGGCAGTGCGCCGCGCACAACAAACGAGGCTCCCGCAGGAGCCTCGTTATGTGGACAGAGAGCGTCACGCTGACGCTGCTTAGTCCGAGGACGGCCTCAGTGCGCGCTGCCCCGCGCCTCCGTCGGCGCCTTCGAGTGGCGCAGGCGCTGAACACTCACCCACAGGAACGCCAGGACGCTGCCCCATAGGATGCCAAAGACACCCGACAGCGCGGTCTCAACCAGCCACATCGCCGCTCCACCAGCGGCCTCAACGGCGTGCATAGCGGTTTCAACCACGTGGTGGAGCCAGTCAAAGCCCAGGTCATGGAGGGACAGGATAATGATGTGCCCACCCACCCAGAGCATGGCCAGGGTGCCAATAGCGCCGATTACCGAGAAAACCTTCGGCATGACGCGCACAATGCGCTCGCCCATAGCTGCGCGCTTGCCGCCGCGAGCCACCAGGTGCAGGCCAAAATCGTCCATCTTCACCAGGATCGCGACCACGCCGTAGACGAAGAAGGTCATCGCCAGGGCCACCGCGATCAAGACAGCAACGCGCATGGAGCTTGAGCTGCCCGTCAGATCAGCCAAGGCAATGAGCATGATTTCTGCTGAAAGAATCAAGTCCGTGCGCACCGCTGAGGCGACGATCTTCTTCTCGAACTCCTCACTGGTCGCAGCTCCTGCGTCATCGCCTTCGCCGTGCTCGGGCCCATGATGAGGCAGCAGGTGCAGTTTATGCAGCAGCTTTTCTGCGCCCTCAAAGCACAGGTAGGAACCGCCCACAATCAGCAGAATCGGCAGGGACCACGGAGCCAACCACGACAAGAGCAGCGCCAGGGGCAAGATGATCAACAGCTTGTTAATCAGCGAACCCTTCGCAATGCGGGCAATGACCGGCAGCTCCCGCGCGGGAGAGAGGCCCTGAACGTACTGAGGGGTCACCGCAGTGTCGTCAATAATGACGCCCGCCGCCTTCGCAGAAGCCTTTGCCGCGCCCGCTGCAACATCATCCACCGACGCAGCGGCAGCCTTCGCGAGGGTCGCAATGTCGTCAAGTAGGGCAACAAGTCCTCCGGACATAGTCAGCTCACTTTCATTAGGAGAAGGCCTGGGGTGGCGGCCAAGGGGTGGGCGCTTATGGCAGATGGCGATGGACAGGATGGGTGGATTGGCAAGGGCAGGCGATAGTTAGTGTTGGACGAGGCAGGGCACCGCAGGCAGGCGGCAGCGCCGACACTCTGTGTGGCGAGGCTATTGCCGCGGATAGTTCCGCGTGAAAAAGCGTAGCAGTGGATGGGAACGCTGTGCGTGCCCATCCACTGCCGTTTCACCTGAAAAATGCCGCCAAGGCAGGTATGCCCCAATCGCGTGCTGGCCACACCCAACCTGACGGGCAGAACTCAGCGGTCGGCAACGTCCTCGCGAGCCTGAATGAAAGCAGCAACGCAGGCGCGCACGTCCTGCTCCGAGTGAGCGGCGGAGAGCTGCACGCGGATGCGCGCCTTGCCGCGCGGCACCACCGGGAAGCTGAAAGCCGTCACGTAGACGCCAAGCTCCAACATGCGTGCGGCCACGTCAACAGCCTGGCGGGCACCGTCCTCGCCAGGGAACATGACGGCATGGATGGGATGAGTGCCGGGCAGGATCTCAAACCCGGCGGCCTCCATCTCTGAGCGGAAGAGGGCGGCCATGGCGGCCAGGTGCTCGCGCTCGGCATTGGCGGCGGCAGCCAGGCGCAGGGCCTCGCGAGAGCCAGCAACCACGGCGGGAGCGAGCGTATTGGAGAAGAGGTAGGGGCGGGCGCGCTGGCGCAGCATGTCAATGACGGCCTGACCGGCAGCAACGTAACCGCCAGAGGCTCCGCCGAGGGCCTTGCCGAGGGTGCCGGTGAGGATATCGACGCGATCCTCCACACCAAAATATTCCGGTGTGCCGCGCCCGCCCGCACCCACAAAACCCGTCGCATGCGAGTCATCCACCATGACGATCGCGCGGAATTCCTCAGCCAGGTCGCAAATGCCGGGCAGGGGCGCGTAGGAGCCATCCATCGAGAACACGCCGTCGGTGACAATGACAACCTGCTCGGCGCCGCCCTCACGCGCAGCAACAAGCTGAGCGCGCAGATCCTCCAGGTCGGCGTTCTTGTAGCGGAAGCGCGCGGCCTTGCACAGGCGGATGCCGTCAATAAGGGAGGCGTGGTTGAGTTCGTCGGAGACAATCGCGTCCTTGGCGGTGAAGAGAGCCTCGAAGATGCCGCCATTGGCGTCAAAGCAGGAGGAGAAAAGAATCGCGTCATCGGTGTGCAAGAAGGCGGCGATCTCACGTTCGAGGGCGCGGTGCTGGTCCTGCGTGCCGCAGATAAAACGCACAGAGCTCATGCCAAAGCCCCATGTATCGAGGGCGTCGCGCGCTGCCTGGGTCAGGCGTTCGTCGCCCGCGAGCCCCAGGTAGTTATTGGCGCAAAAATTCAGGGCATCCCCGGCGGGGGTGGTGACGTGCGGGCCCTGGCGGCCCAGGATTTCACGTTCAGCCTTCCATAGGCCCTGTTCGCGGATGGACTGGAGCTCGGCTTCGAGTGTGGCGCTAAGAGTATCCATGTCTTCATTGTGCACTCTCGGAGGCTAGGGCGGGAAGGTTGAGGCGTGGTGTGGGCTGGTTGGGGGAAAAGGCTGGGGCGTGGCGGGACGGTGCTGTCGGCGTGATGAGGTTGGGATGGGATTGCGAGGGTGGGGGCAGGTGCGGTCTGGAGCTGGTGCGGTCTGGGGCTGGTCCCGAGGCTGTGGTTGTGTGACAGTTGTTGCATAGCTTGCCGTTTGTTGTCTTTGGTTGCAGGTGTACGTGTCACGTAATGCAACAACTGTCACCTAACTGGTGGGAGTGAGGGCAGGAGTGGCTGAGGAAGTGGGGAAGCTCGAGCGCACAGCCCGGATGTACAGACCAGGGGCGAATCAGGGTGGGCGAGGTTGTGTCCACCCTGATAGGCTACCGACTAACAGTCGGTTAGCGTGTGAGGTGAGAAGCATGCGTCAGATAGTGCTTACGGGCACAGAGGAGCCTGCAGAGGAAGTCGCAGAAGAAGCTGGTGTCGAAAAAGCTGACGACTCTGGGAAAGGCACAAGGCCCAGGCAAGGCGCAGACCTTAGGGAGCAAGCACGCTCAGGAAAAGCCCTGAAGGCAGGGAAAGAAGCTCGCGCTCGCTCCGCCTCCGTCGCTGCCTCTGCCGCCCCCACGCGCACGCGCCTGAGCGCTGAAGAGCGCCGCGCTCAAATCCTCGACATTGCCCGAGACCTTTTCATCACACGCGGCTACCACCACACCAGCACTGACGACATCCTCGCCCGCGCAGGCATCGCCAAAGGCACGCTCTACCACCACTTCACCAGCAAGGAAGCAATCCTGAACGCCCTCGTCCTGCGCACCTGCGACGAACTCGCTGCCCGAGCCGCAGCTGTCGCCCGCACGCCAGGCAGCGCCATTGAGCGCTTCATCCGCACCATCGGCGCACTCAACGTCACCGCAGAGGAAGGCGGCGAACACCTCGTCAATGCGCTGCACGCTACGGGCAACGCCGACTATCACCTACTCTCCATCACCGAAACGATCGCGCGCATCGCCCCGATCCTCACCGGCATCGTCGAAGAGGGCGTCGCCGCCGGAGAATTCACCACGCCCCACCCGACGGAAAGCGTTGAACTCATCTTGCTGGGAGCCGGAATGCTCCTCGACCAGGGAATATTCCCCGCAGATGAGGCCACCCGCGCCCGGCGCACGCAGGCGCTCATCCTCAATACTGGCCGCATCCTCGGCTGCGACCCGGCCGCCCTTGCCGCCGCACTTGATGGGCAGCGGCCATGAAGTACTTCTCCGTCCTCTTCGCAGGCTCACTCATCACCTCGATCGGCTCAGGCATGAGCGCCTTCGCGCTCGCGGCCTGGATCTTCACCCAGCAGGGGAGCGCCGCCAGCGTCGGCCTGCTGCAAATGTGCGCTTTCGCGCCGATGGTGCTGCTCGCACCGATTGCTGGCACCTGCGCGGACCGCTACGACCGGCGCGCACTCATGATCGCCGGAGACGGCGGCTCAATCCTGGGGCTGCTGCTCGTGCTGTGGGCGCTGAACGGGGGAGGGCTCGGGGGTGAAGGCGAGCCGAGCGTGCCCTTGGTCTTGCTCGGCATCACCATCGCCTCGTCCCTGGCGGCCTTCACGGAACCCGCACTGCGCGCAACGGTGTCTGACCTGCTCAAACCCGAAGAGTATGTGCGTGCCTCGGGCATGCTCCAACTCGCAGCGTCCTCAAAATTCCTCATCTCACCCGTGTTAGCGGCGCTCGTCATGACCGCCTCCTCCGTGCAGGTGGTGCTACTCATTGACGCGGCAACGGCCGTCGTCACCGTCGCCTGCACCCTCTACGTCCGGCGCGGATTGACGAGGGCGACGCCGGTGGGGAGGCTGGGTGCAGCGCGGCAAGCAAGCAAGGCAGAGCAAGCAAGCAAGGCAGAGCAGGAAAGCACAGCAGGGCAGGAAAGCACAGCAGGGCAGGAAAGCACAGCAGGGCAAGCAAGCAAGGCAGAGCAGGAAAGCGCAGCAGGGCAAGAAAGCAGCGACCGCCCCTCATTCCTGCGCGATCTCCTCAACTCCTGGCGCACCATCACCGCCTCCACGCAGGTCACAACCGTGGTGGCAATTATGGCCGCGCTGACCCTCGCCCTTGGAGTCATCCAAACCCTGCTCAAACCCATGCTGTTGCCGCACTACTCACCCAACCAGGTCGGCCTCGTTGAAAGCCTGGCCGCCTGCGGACTCATCGCCGGCGGAGCCCTTGTCGCAGTCCTGACCAACCCCCGCCCGGACTGGCTTCTACGCGTTGGGATCGGCGCGGTCAGCCTCGGCGCGCTACTTGTCGGACTGCGGCCGAGCATGTGGTGGGTGGCAGGCAGCTGCGCACTGGTTTTCGCAGCGCTCGCGGCCTGCAATGCGGGGGCCGAGGCCGGTGTGCGCGGCCTCATCCCCAATGAACAGCAGGGCCGCGCCTGGGGCAGCATCGGACTGATCACCCAGATGGGATTCCTCATCGCCTACGCCCTTGCCGGCCCCCTGGCCGACCACGTGTTCACGCCCGCGCTCATGGAGGGCGGCGCCCTCGTCCCCGCCCTCGGCTGGCTTTTTGACGTGGGACCAGGACGAGGCATCGGCCTGCTCATCAGCTGCGTTGGCATTGCGGTGGGCGTTTTGACGCTCACGGTCCCCCGCATCGATGCGGCACACGCCCACAACCCCGGCAACCAGGGAGGACACTCATGCTGACGCGTGTCCTGCGCGCCGACCTCGCCAGAAACCGGCTTGTCGCCACCGCCCTGACTGCCCTCATCGCAGTCGTCACCACCCTGGCTGCGGCCGCCACACTCATCACCGCCCGCACCCTGCACACGATCGACCACTTCTTCGACACCAGCCTCGTGCCCAACGTCGTCCAGATGCACACCGGCGAACTCGACCCCGACCTCGTCACACAATGGGCCACAGGGCGTGAAGACATCGTTGACCACCAACTTCAACGCACCCTACCGATCCCCGGCCGCGCACTGTGGATCGCCGGAGTCAACCACAGTGACAGCGTCCTCGAACCCGCAGCCGTCACCTCGCCGGAACGCTTCGACCTGCTGCTGGGCGAGGACGGGCAGGTGGTGGCCCCCGAACCCGGACAGATCGCCCTGCCCGTGCACTACCTGGCAGCCGGGCAGGCCGCGCTCGGCGACGAGGTGATCATCCAAACTGGCGCAACCCAGCTGCATCTGCGCGTCAGTGACTTCCTACGTGACGCGCAGATGAACCCCTCGCTGGTGACCTCCAAACGCATGGCCCTCCACCCGCAGGATTACGCGACGCTGAACGAGCACTACACCCCCGAATACCTCATCGAGTTTCGTCTGGCTGAGGGCGCGTCGGGCAGTGACGTCATTGATGCGTATGTGGCCGCCGGGCTTCCCGCGAAAGGTATTGCCGTCACCGACAGTATCTTTTGGTTGATGAACGGCGTGAGCACCTTCGCCCTCGCCGCCATTGCCCTGATTGCCGCCGGGCTGCTGACCGTGGTGGCGTTGATTGCGCTGCGCCTGGCAGTCCTGTCGGCGTTGCAGCAAGAGATCGCGCCCCTGGCTGTACTGAGTGCAATCGGAGCTCCCTTTGTGCAGGTGCGCCGTATGTTCCTGGCGAAGTATCTGGCGATGGCGGCTGTGGGTGCGGCGCTGGGAGTGCTTCTGGCCTATCCGTTGAGCGCGTGGCTGGGGGCAAATATCACCCTCTACTTTGGCCATGCGCCCTCTTCAGTGCTGATCCTGGCCGCGCCCTTCGTGGTTGGAGCGCTGGTTGTGGCGGTGACTGTCGCGTTTTGCCTGCGGCTCCTACGAGGCCTGCGCCGCTGCAGCAGTGCGGAGCTGCTGAGAATGGGGGCGCAGGGGCAGGCTGGCAGTTCTAAGAAAGGACGAGGGCGCCGCCTGCTGGCCGGGTTTGGTCGTCAACGTCGAGCGGGTGAAGAGGAGCCTGGCAGGCTGAGGGTGAATGGCGGTGGCGAGGCTGGCGCAGGCGAGGACAGCGGTGGCGAGGCTGGCGCGAGCGACGAGGGCGCAGGCGCGGATGAAGCGGGGGTGCATGGTGCGGGGGCGCATGGTGCGGGGGCGCATGGTGCAGGGGTGCATGGTGCAGCAGAGCACGCGCTCTCGTCACGGCTGATGTCCTCTTTTATGCCGCCATTTGTCTGGATGACGGTGCGCGTGTTGCGCTCGGCCACCAGCGTGATGCTGGCCCTGGTTGTGATGGGGGCTGGCATGACAGCCATCCTGCCCGCCGCCCTCACGCACACCATGAGCGATGCGCGCTTCGCCACCTATCTGGGTATCGGGCCAGCTGACCTGCGTATTGACCTGCGCCCGTCGGCGGAGGCGGATGCGTCTGCGGGAGCGGCCGACATCATGCAGCGCGCGCTCGCCACCCATGAACAGATCGATGCTTTCGGGATCTACCACTCCTACTCCGTGGAAGTGTCAGCTGCGGGTGCTGATGCCGAAAGCCTAGTGGTCGAGGTCGGTGACCATCAGCTGTTCCCCGTGGCCTACATCGAGGGCAATGCGCCCGCGCCACGAGAAGGCGCGATGCCAGGCCTATCCGCGCCACGAGAAGGCGCGATGCCAAACCTACCCGCGCCACGAGAAGGCGCGATGCCACACACGCCTGCACCCGACCGGGAAAGGCCGGACCGAGTGCTGGCCGCCAGTGATATGCCCGAGATTGCCCTGTCCTACTCGGCAGCCCGCGACCTTGACGTGAAGGTGGGAGACTCTCTGCAGCTCGATGATGGCGGCGAAAAGACATCGGATGGGCCTGCCGCTGCAGATGCTGTTTCGGCAAATCCCGCTGGGCCGAGAACCTTCACCGTGAGCGGCATCTACCAAGACCTCACCAATGGCGGTCGCAGCGGAAAAACCTACGAAGCGCTCGCAGGTGAGCCCCTCTGGCAGGTCGCATACGCTACCCTCACCCAACCTGCCGATGAGGCCCGAACCCAGGCGGTCGCAGACGACCTCGCCAAACAAATCCCTGGTGCAAAAGTCACCGACATCAGCGGATACATTGCCCAAACGATGGGAGCATTGCACGCGCAGCTACGCATCGTCACCCTCGTCGCTGTGCTGAGCGCACTGGGCGTGATCGCCCTGATCACTCACCTGGTCACGCTGCTGGTGTGCGCGCGTGAGAGGCGCGATATTGAGGTGCTGGCGCGCATCGGCGCCTCACCCTCAGGGCTGCGCCGCTCCTACCAGGCGCGCATGATTGCTATTGGTGCGGCGGGCACACTGGGGGCTCTAGCATTCACCTTCACTATCGGGGAACGCCTGATCAGCCTGGCTTTTGGGCTACTTGGTGCGCCTGCCGTGGAACTCCTGCCCAATGTGTGGGTGACCGCGATTACAATTCCCGCAGCGATCATCCTTGCAATGTGGCTGGCCACGCGCACCGCACTCAGTCATATTCCGCCACTGGCCCGCTCTGTTGTAGCACCCCGTACTGCGTTAGTGCCGAGAGTTGTTGCCTCGGATGAGCAAGCTTCCCAGGTTCGTGTTGCCAACCAGGCCGAATCTGCTGGGCCGATGCACCTCGCATCGCTCCGCCCCGCATTGCTCCGCCCTCGATCGGCTGCCGCTGAGGCCCCTTCTCAGCACGCTACCCCACCCGCTACCAATGCCGCACCCCACCCTGCTACCCCGCCAACCGGCGGCGCCCTCGCCAATCACGACGAACCCGGAGGCCACCATGATTGACCTGCGCTCCATCCACCACGCTTACCAGGACGTTCCGGTGCTGAGCGATGTCTCGCTGCACATTGACGCCGGTGAATACGTGGCGATTATGGGCCCGTCGGGCTCAGGCAAGTCGACGCTGCTCAACATCCTGGCCGGTCTTGAACGGCCAACCAGCGGCACCGTGACATGGTGGGGACAGGACGTGACGCAGCTGTCGGCCGAGGAATGTGCGCGCATCCGCCTGCAACGCTGGGGCTTTGTCTTCCAGGACGCGCACCTGATGGAGAGCCTGTCCCTGGCGGACAATATCGTTCTACCAGCGTTGATGCTCAAGGTTGAGGAGCGTGGTGTCATTAAGGAGCGCGCCCGCGAACTCATGGCGCACACCGGCATCACCGAGGCCGCATCACGCCTGCCCAGCGAGGTTTCCGGCGGGCAACGTCAGCGCGCGGGACTGTGCCGGGCGCTCATTAACCGCCCAGACATTCTGGTAGGAGATGAGCCCACGGGCGCGCTCAATACCTCCAGCACGCAAGAAATCCTTGACCTTATCGACCAGGTACGCCGTGCGGGTAGCACCGTTGTTGTTGTCACCCATGATCCTGGGGTGGCAGCGCGTGCCGAGCGGGTGATGCTCATGGTGGATGGACGGCTGCAGGAGGAATGTTCGCTGGAGGGCAGCCTGACACAGCGGCGCGAGCAGGTAGGGAGGCTACTGCTTGCGCATGGCGTGTGAGGGTGAGCGAGCGTGTTTCGGAAGCCTTCTTCTGGCTCGACCAGTGTCTTCGGGTTGCACGAGCAGCGTCTGGTCGATCGAAAACGCCCGGGCCCGGGTGTTCCGGTGCAACGCGGGGGTACTGGTGCAACGCAGGCGCATGCGTGCAACGCAGGGACATCGTTGCGAGGCGGGGTAGCAGAGTTTTACACCCGCTGGGGCAACCTTGAGGCGTACGCAATGAGAAGCGAGCAGCGAATCAGCAAAAAGGGATGGTTGAGCAGTAATCCACTACTCAGCAGACTGCATGTCCTCGTCGCTAACTACTTCAGCCTCAATGAAGTCCTCCAGGAAATCCTGGTCTTTGACGGGAGCGTCAAGTCCCCGCGCTTGGGGCAGTGAGCGCAGGTATTTCTTCAGGTGGTGAGCGGCAGGCTTGAAGCTCAGCCAGGTCATTCCGCCTGAAAGAACACCGCCAAGGAGGGGGACGAACTTACCGGCATTCTTAGCGAAGCTCTCCTTGGTCACCTTGATGCCGATCATCCGAAGGACACGCTTGATGACAGGGTAGTAGGTAGTCTTCGTCAGAGCCTTGTTGGCAATCCGCTTCGTCACCTCTTGCTGCGCGACGTTTGCCAAGGCAGAAACTGCGCTTGCAGCACCACCTACCTTGAGCATGACGCCCATGAGCAGGATCAACTCAAAAAGGGTTTCGTCATCGATTTCTTGGTCTGCATCAATAAAGGATTGCCAGCCATAGATGTAGGCGAGCTGCTGTTCAATGCGAAGAACGTGCCCAAAATACTGGGCAAGGTCTGCAGGGATAGTGCCCAAAGCTGCGAATCCACCAGGGATGCCAGCAAGGAAAGAAATGCCCGAGCATTTCTTCACCTCGAAATTGATAATTGCATCAGCGATGGTATCAAGCTCATCGAGGGTGGCCCCCGCGCGAGCAGGCGTCATTGCGATGGCTTGCTCAACGTCAATGTGGGGAAGGTGTTTGGCTAGTTGCGCGCGCAGGAAGGCGTCACGGTCAATGCGTACGACGGTCAAGCTTGCAGCATGCTTGAGAACGGCATAGGCAAACTGGGATTTTTCTTCGAGCTCGACAGATGTTTTTGCCTGATCGGTGGTTTGCTGCGTGGGTTGCGTTGTGTCAGTCATCGTCTGATGCCCTTATCGTGGGTACTGTCGCAGATTATTATTCATGCAACAAAGGAAGTTTGGAAAATAATCTACCATCTCTTTTTGTACTCCTGTATGCATGTGGGCGGTGCCGGAGGCAGCGGGCAGGCGGCGCAACGGCCCTGCTCTTAGCCGTGGTGAAGCAGCAGGTGCTCTCCGGCCTCATCGACCGGCTCATTTGTTGCTGCCAGCACAACCACTGCTGAGCCTCGCTCCCGATCGCATCCGATCCACGAGGTAAACCCGCCGGTCGCCCCGTTGTGCCACACAATTGCGTGGCCCTCAATCTCCGAGGTGAGCCACGCCCACCCCATCTGATCAGGACTCACGCTTGCCTGCGCAGCGGAGGGGGCATGCGCATCGGAGGATAAAGGAGGCAAAGTGAATGTCGGTTCAAGCGCCTTGGCTCCCGGCATAGTCCCCTCACACAAGCGCTGCGCGAAAGCAGTCATAGCGCCAATATCGGCCCGGATTCCGCCAGCCGGAGCATACGCCAGATCCATCCACGGCTTCACCGGATGGCCGTTCGAGGAATAGCCCTGAACAGCCTGCGCATCCAAAGCGCGAGGATCATCCATCGCGGGCACATAGAACACACCCCTATCAAGATGGGCACTCACCCGCTGTGCCACAAGATCGGCATAGCCCAGGCCAGCCGCAGTCGCCAACGCGTGCCCCAAAAGCGCGTATCCATAATTCGAGTAGGAAAACTCAGAACTACCAACCCTTCTTCGCTGCAAACGCACTTTTCGCGCAAAGGTCAGCACGTCGGCAACGCCCTCGCCCTTCGAAGGATTTTCACCACGGATCACCCGCAGCACAGTGCGCGCAACAGTCAACACGTCGTCAGGATGCGCAGGTAAACCTGAACGATGCTGAGCCAGGTCACTGAGCAGAACCCGCGCAGTCGGCGCATCCCCAAGGTCGCAGTAATCACCTAACCTGCTCTGGGCGGACACCTCGCCACGATCAAGAGCCTGCTGATAGAGCAGCCCCGTCACGCCCTTGCCGATCGAGCCAATCTCGAAGGTGGCCCCCAAAGGCACGCCAATGCTGGCCAGCCGCGTCGCCTCTGGGGTGACGCGGCCAACAGCGCACGCAAACACGCGCTCTTTCGGCAGCAGGGAGAGAACCTCAGCGGCGAGGTCGGCATCGCCGTGAACCTCGTGAAAACGCTCAAGAGAAGCCGCCCGCTGAGCGCGCGAAGCGACCAGACGCGACCTCAGCATCAAAGCCCCCGCCACTCCAACAAGCCCACAAGCGAGGGCGGCCAGGCAACGCTTCGACACAGTACTCCTCACCAGAGCACCCATCACTGCCTCACCAGCCCATCACCACGTCAACCATTCAGCAGGTACACGCGTGAAATACAAACCCTGCCACTCGTTCTCCCACAGCACCCCAAGACCACCATCAGGCAAAGGCGCCATCGACTGATAGACGTGACGGCCAGGATTGAGCGTGCGCGCCAACGGCCACGTACACCCCTCGTCCTCCGACACGCGAATCACCCCATTGCCACGGAAGGGCAACAATTGGGAGGCATTCATGAAACAGAGTCGCCCATCATGGAGGCGAACAACATTGGGCTGACTAAAAATCTCCGGCACATCAGGTAGCGGATCAAGCTCACCCCAGTGATGTCCGCCGTCCTCGCTGATAGCGCGCACCACCATGCCAGAGGGATGCTGGTTGCGCATGAGCATGAGAATACGCCCGCCGGACAGCTCCACAAGGGTTGCCTCGTAGGTCGCCAACGCGGGATCCTCCAAACGCGGGACACCCCCTGACGAGGCCGCCTCCCCACTGCCTGGATAGACGCCCAGCACACTGTGTCCGCGCACCCACGTGTCACCACCATCATCGGAATACACCGCAGCTGCACAAAAACCAACGCCCGCTTCGGAGGAAACATACACCGGAATGACTAAACGCCCCGCATAAGGGCCCTGCTCAATCTGGATGCCAGTGCCGGGCCCAGTGCCAAGGAATACCATCCACTCTTCTTTCACCTGATGATTCAGGTGCCGTAGTGCAGACCATGTGCGGCCCTCATCATCGCTGGTCACCATACACAGGTAAGAGGTCGGTAATGCGGGGGTGGTGCCGCCAAAATCTTCGCCGTCAGCGGGCTCGTAGGGCAGGAGGGCGCCCTCAGCATCCACCCCAATGCCGGGCACCGCATTAAACTGGCCAACGCCACCGGGGAAGTGGTCAATGAGGACAATCAGGCGACCGCGCTCGCGGTCATAGACACTGCACGAGTCAATGACGCTGGCCCCACTGACACCATGCCCTTCGGAGGGGATCACGACCTGCATCGGCTCCCAGGTATCACCCCCATCGGGTGAGCGCCGAAGGACGAACTGAATGTGGTTGGGGGCATCATTGGGGATGCTCGTGCGCTGGTCGGCACCAGCAATGAGGGCGCCCGAGGGGAGGGCCAGAAGCGAGGGGATACGGTAGCTGGCCGCACCGTCCATTCCTCGATCAAAAAGCGCGCAGGTGCTGATGGGGCGAACCTGCGACAAGCCCTTGATCTGCGCATCTGAAAGGGGATGATCGTAGATGGCGGCGCGTACAACCTCGCCGAAAAGACGCTGGCCGTTGACATCTTGGCCGATCACGACCTCGTAACCGCTGGAAGGCTCACCGGAACGCCCATAAGGTTCTTCGCTGGCTTCGCTGGTCGGCGCGCCGGCACGTCCATTAGCAAGCGTGGTGGGGGCAGTGTCTGCGAAAAACACCTGACCGGGAATGTGTGCCTGACGGAACCCGTCAATGTAGAGTTCCACCGCCCCCTGCCCGACCCGGATGGCGAGGTCATGCCACTGTCCTTCAGCCCACGCGCCCTCAATGGTGAAGGAACGCCACTGCCCGCCCGCCGTGCGGGCCGTGTAGGTGATCGCGCCCGTGTCGACGCGCACAGCAAGTAGCTCTGTAACCTCGCCCGAGGGGCCGCGCATCCCTGCTGACAGGATTGTGCCCGTCTGCCCGTGGCCCCGCGTGCGAAAGCGCGTCCACAGGGTCCCTTCTGTCAGGGGTGACACTCGGGCGGCATCAAAAGGCGCGAGGTGGTTGGCTGCAAACTCGACGAAGGGGCGAGGGCGCTGCGCGGAGGCGGCGATCTCGGCCTCGCTGAGTAGGTGGGGAAGAACGCGAAGGTCAGTGACCTCTCCCGCTACAGACTGCGGGGTGTGCCAAGCGTCAGCGCCGAGAGCGTGAAGGCCCACATCAACGGTGCCGCACATTGCCAGATAGCCGTCAATGAACAGGTGCGTGCCGCGTGCGCCAATGGTGATGGCTATATCGTGCCAGCGTCCGTCAATGACGGTTGTTGCGTCCTCACATTCGATGAGGCTTTCTCGTTGTGCGCAGTGGACTGTCCAGGTGGGGACCTCGTTGCGGATGGAAAAACTTGCTGATCCCAATGTGCCTTCGGCGCGCAGGAGTTCGCTGTCACCCCAAGCGCGGCAGCGGAAAAGCAGGGTTGTCGAGGTATCAGCCATGGGTGTCCTGAGTGTGGGGGTGTGGGGGGCGCGCGAGGCCGGACAGGTAATGCGTATCTGTTGACGATGGACCCGATGAGCTAAGGATATCCAATAAGTGATAACAATCGCGTCTAGCGACATCATGTATCCGATAAGTGCTGACGCTGATTCTCGGTGCGACCAAACCCGTTTACAGCGAAGAAGAGCACCGATCGGGCGCCCCATAATGGGACGCCCGATCGGTATCACCAGTGACCTTGAACAACAAAGAGCTAGTGAGCGACAAACCACAAGGCTTGATAGGGCTCAAGTGTCAGCTCGTGGACGTCAAGGTTGTAGTCGTAACCGCTGAGTGCTTCCCACGCTGAATGCCCCAGATGAGCGCGCAAGACTTCAGCGCTCAGACTCGTGCGATGTTCACTGAGGTTGTAGACCTGCACCATGCGTCCTTCCGGATGATCGCGTAGGAGGATCAACAGATGTTGATGAGGGCTGGGGACAACTGTCGATTCAATACTTGCATGCATATGCGGTAACGACCTTCGTACCCCAATGACATGCTGAAGCGCAGCATAGATCCGCCCACCAGGTGATGACGGGTCCTTTCGCGCCCGATCTGCTGCATCCCAGTCCATGACCGGTCGATGAACCCAGCGATTGTCGGCCGCATGATCGGGATCATCAGCGTAGGTGTAGTCATTGAGCATCCCAATCTCATCGCCCATATACAGCAAAGGAACGCCTGAAAAGCCAACTACCGCAGTCAAAAGCATGGTGATACGTCGCAGCGCAAGATCAATCTCATCAGCCTCTCCCTTTTCCAGGGCTATTTCCAAGCCTGCAAGTGACGCTAAAGAGCCAGAAATACGACGGTCGTCAGTGACTGGGTTGTACTGAAACACTAAGCCGCGTGCGAAAGACCCTGGGTAGATGCCGCTGTAAAACTGAGAGAGGAAGCGTCGATGTTCCGGCCCTGATAAGCCGGTGTGAGCAGCATCCGCATCTGAGATGGCCCAACCAATGTCGTCATGGCAGCGAATGTAGGCCCCCCACGTCGTGTTTGACGGCTTGGCGGGGAAAGCCCGGAGGGCATTCTCAAAAAGGCGGGTATCGCGGCTCGCTAAAGAACTCCATAGCTGGACCATGAAGGAATTGTGGTAGGCCAGGTCAGAAACCTTCCCCCAGTGCTCGCCTTTTCCGAGATAGGGTAAAAGCTGCTCGGGGCCAACAATCGCCTCAGCTTTGAATGCAGCACCGGGAGCGGCAATGCGAATAGCGGTGCGTAAGGCCTGCGTTAGGTGGTGGACTTCCTCCTCCCCCTGACACATGGTGCCTAAGCGTTTCCATATGAAGGCGATCGCATCAAGGCGAATCACTTCCACCCCGTGGTTAAGCAGGTTGAAAATAATGCTTAGATACTCACAGAAGACGTTGGGGTTCGACCAGTTCACATCCCACTGGTAGGAGTTGAAAGTTGTCCACACCCACGCCTTGGCCTGCTCATCCCAGGTGAAGTTTCCTGGAGCGAAATCGGGGAAAATCTCAGGGAGATGCTGTTCGTACTTGTCGGGCATTGTCCGATCAGGGAACATCCAAAAGTAGTCGCGGTAGTGCTGTTCGCCTGCTCTGGCCTTTTGCGCCCACTCATGTTCGGCAGCAACATGGTTGAGGACAAGGTCGGCAACAAGGGCGATGCCGCGTGAACGCAGAGCTGCTGCAAGATTGCTCAGATCCTCCATTGTCCCCAGATCAGAGCGCACCTTGTTGTAGTTCATCACCGCATAGCCGCCATCATTTTCATCAGGGCGAGGCTCAAGTAGGGGCATCAGGTGAAGGTAGGTGACACCCATGTCAGAAAGGTAGTCCACTCGCGCTTCGAGGCCTTTGAGTGTTCCTGCAAAGCGGTCGGTATAGGCCACGTATCCCACACGCTCGGGGAGCTGCAGCCAGTCGGGTTGGAGAAGGCGCGCTTCGTCCAGAGCCTTGAGGTCGGCTGAACGTTCGCGGTAGGCGCGGTTGATGATCCGAACAACGAGGTCATACACGCGCTCAGTCTCATCGCCGTAGACGGCATGAAGGCTGTTGCGGAGTTCTTCACCGTAGCGGGCATATCGCAGACGCAAGGTGGTATCAACACGGGTCATGGTGGTTCCTGAGTGCGATCGGCGAGTTTTAGAGGGTGACATCTTCAGGGCGTGAAGGCTCGGGAGTGTCAGGGAGAGGGCGAATAATCAGCACATCGCAGGGGGCTTTTCCTGCGAGTTCTTGAGCAACCGTCCCAAGAAGCCTGCCTGCAATTGAACGGTCGCGTATGGCCCCCATGACCAGGAGGTCAGCCTCGTGAGTCTCGATGGAATGCAGTAGTGAGGCTGCTGCGGGTCCGTCAATGAGTTCAGCGGCTTTGACTCGTGCGCCCGCTTTCTCAGCCTGAGCAACGGCCTCGTCGAGGGCCAGGGTGGCCGCTTCAACACCGGGCACCTGGTCGAAAGTGACTTCACCGCCAAGGGTGGCCTGATTCATCGCGTCAGTGCGCCGAGGTAGGGACGAGTAGGCGCAGACAATCACCAGGTCGGCGTCCTCAGCGACGGCCACATGGGCGGCCGAGGCGATGGTGGTCGGTGCCAGGGAGGAACCGTCAGTGCCAACAACAATCGTTGAGTAGGGCTTTTTCGTCATAGGAGATCATCCTTCCGAGTGCTGTCCGATGGTGTCTTCACCGGATTTTGAACGGATATCTTCGACGTCACGAACGATGGGAGGTTCTTTAATCCACAGCATTGCCAGAGCTGCACAGGCCAAGAGCACGGCGGCCGCGGTGATGGCGTTATGGGGATTGTCGCCTAGAACGTGCTTGTAGATCGGTCCGAAGGTGAGTGTCTGGATGAGCATGGGAATAACGATCATCATGTTGATGATTCCCATGTACACGCCATAACGGGTTGAGGGAATGACGCGCACGGCCATGATGTAGGGAACGCCCATGATGGACGCCCAGGCGATACCGAGGCCAACGATGGGGACGAAAAGAAGGTAGGGGTCGGTGATGTGCGGGAAAATACCAAGTCCGATTGCTGCAAGGAAGAGGCAGATGGCGTGGACCCACTTCGCACCGTGCTTTCGAGCGAGGCCCGCAAGAAGGAAGGCCACACAGAAGGTCACGATGTTGTAGAAGGCATTGATTGAGCCAGTTGTTGCCACTGCCTGTTCGTAAAGTTCTGGTTGTGCGGCGGTGTCCTCCACGCCGTAGACGCCTTTTGCGACTGACAGGGATACGTACTGCCAGTAGCAGTTCATCGCGTACCACTGGAAGAAGTAGACGAGGGCAAGTTTGCGCAGGGTGGGTGGCATGTCAACGATGGCGCTGCCGATGTCCTTGATGTATCCCATGAGGCCGCCACCGTTGGCTTTTTGTTCGGCGAGCTCGCGCAGTTCTGCTTCGCTGGGGGGAAGCTCTGGTGTGGTGAGGACGGAGATCATCACGGTGACGATGGAGCATACGGATCCGACGAGGAAGGCCGCGAATACCCAGGTTGGTAGCTGGCCTGTCGTTCCGGGGAGGATCTTGGGGAAGCCCCAGATGCAGAGATTTGCCAGGGTGATGCCAAAGCCGCAGAAGAAGGACTGGGCGAGGAAGCCCTTGGCTAGTTGCGAGGGAGGGAGGCGGTCGGAGATGAAGGCCCGGTAGGGTTCCATGGCCGTGTTGTTGGAGGCGTCAAGAGCCCATAGGAGCAGGACGGCCATCCATACGGCGCTCACCCATGGGAAGAGGGCGAGGCAGATGGAGCAGCCGATGGCGCCGATAATGAAGTAGGGGCGTCGTCGTCCCCACTTGGGGTGCCAGGTGCGGTCGGACATGGCGCCGACGAGGGGTTGGACGAGGAGGCCGGTGACGGGGCCTGCGAGGTTGAGCAGGGGCAGGTCTTCGGGGGAGGCGCCGAGCATCTGGTAGATGGGGTTGATGGCGGTTTGTTGCATGCCGAAGGAATACTGGATGCCGAAGAAACCGAGGTTCATGAGCAGGATGTTCTTCATGCTCATCAGCGGTTTGGTGCGGACGATGGTGGTGGATGTTTCAGTTGCGGCGCTGCTCATCATCATGCCTTCCGCGTGTTGGTCTCGTTACGGGCAAGGTATTCGTCGAGGCGGTTGAGTTCACGTTCCCATCCGCGGCAGTGCCAGTCGGCGATCCTGGCTTCGTAGGGGCCTTGGATGATGCGGACGAGGGTGCCGCCTCTGCCGGTGGCGACAAATTCGACGCGTTGTTCCATGGGCGTGGTGGGGTCTATCTCGGGATCGCCGGAGATCAGTTGCTGTTCGACGAAGACGTCGGGGCGGAAGAATTCGGTGAAGATGGACTCGGTGATGACGCGGTTGTTGGGGTCGTCATCAAGGACTTTGACGTGGTATTGGCGTCCGCCGAGTGTGAGTTCTGCGTGTGCATCCTCTACGTGGGTGCCGGGGCTTCCTCGCCATTGGGACATTTGTTCGGGGATGGTCCACGCGTCGAAGAGGACCTCGCGGGATTGGGTGAAGACTCGCTCGACAATAATCATGACGTCGGCAACCATGGGGTACTCCCTTGGTAGTGGCTCTGGCGGTTGGCAGGGTAAGACCCGGTAATGGGCCCGGTAATAGGGCGGTGTGCTGGGTGCTGGGGTGTTGGACGAGGTCTCGTGGGTGGGGGCGTTCGGCACGAGTGCTGCGTGCCGGTGGTGGTGCAATGTGTTTGGACGAGTGGTGAGGTATTCCCACGCTATGCCTAGGGGCGTGGGATTTCGCGAGATAAGCAAGAGTATGAGAATCAGGCAAAAATGGCGAAATAGTGCGGAAAAGTCCGGGCGTGTTTGGTGGATGTCGCGATGGAGACAGAATGTCTTTAAAAAACGAAACCGTCATGTAGGACGTAGGTCATAAATGGCGTGCACGTTTGCGATGCGCATTGTGCTATTCGGCTGAATACTGGTTCAACACACTGCTTGAGGAGTGAGAGCCCGCAGCCCAGTTGAGGATCGTGTCTCTGAGTCAGAACCGGTGTCTCCTCTGGTTGCGCTTGTTGCTTCTAGTTCCACCTGTTGCGCCTGGTTGCACCTGTTGCTTCTGGTCGCTCGAAAGCGTCCGGGCCCGGCGCTTCCAGTGCAACACAAGAACATCAGTGCAACGCAGGAGCACTGGTGCGCGCGGGAACAGGGGTACTACGCCGAGGCGCCCTGCAACGCAGGAACACTGGTGCAACGCCGAGGCGTCGGTCCAGCGCAGGAACACCGGTCCACGTCAGGGGCGCGAGCACTGCGCCAATGTAAGAGCCTTGATAACAGTGTGCGGGTGTTTCGGGCGATAAATAGCGCCCGAAACACCCGCAGTGCTTTGAAGCTGCTCAGCGCTCCCAGTCGATAATGACCTTGCCCGCGTTGCCCTGAGCGGCGGCGGCGAAAGCTTGCTCCCACTCCTCAGGCGCAAACTTGTGGGTAATAATCGAGCGCACCGAGTCACGCAGCTGCTCGGAGGTTTCGAGCATGTAGGTGGCCAGGTACCAGGTGTCGAACATTTCGCGCCCGTATACGCCCTTAATGGTGAGCATCCGGGTAATGACCTGGTTCCAGTTAATGGGGAAGGCTCCCTTGGGTAGGCCAAGCAGGGCCAGGGTTGCCCCGTGCGTGCAGTGCTCAATCAGTGAGGTCAGGCCACCGGGCGCTCCCGACATTTCCAGGCCCGCGTCGAAGCCTTCGCGGATCTCCAGGGCTTCCATGACCTCGGGCAGGGTCTGCTGGGTGATGTCAACGGCCACGTCAGCCCCGGCCGCGCGGGCCAGCTCCAGACGCGAGGGCATCATGTCGGTGATGACCACGTGGCGGGCACCTGCATGACGGGCCAGGGCAGCGCACATCACACCAATGGGGCCAGCGCCGGTAATAAGCACGTCCTGGCCGGTCATCTCAATCTGCTGGCAGGAGTGGACCGCATTCCCGAAGGGGTCAAACAGCGCGCCGAGGTCAGGGTCAATCGCCTCAGGCTGCACCCACACATTCCCGGCAGGAACGACGACATAGTCGGCAAAACCCCCGTCACGGTTGACGCCGATGCCAATGGTGCGGATGCACATGTGCCGCCGCCCAGCGCGACAGTTGCGGCAGCGGCCGCAGACAATGTGGCCTTCAACGGACACGCGCTGGCCGACGTGCAGTTCGTCGCGGCCTCGACCTTCAGCAACGCCTCGGCCGATCGCGCAGATCTCGCCGTAGAACTCATGCCCCAAGGTCTGCGGGGGCGTCAAAGACCCTGGCGCGCCACCATCCCAGTTGAAGAGGTGAATGTCAGTGCCGCACAGGCCTGCGCGCATGACGCGAATCTTGACTTCGCCAAAACCGGGTTCGGGTTCGGGAATCTCGCACAGTTCCAGGCCGGGGGCTGGGGCGGTTTTACGCAGTGCGCGCACGGTGGCTCCTCAGGTGAGCGGGGTGGTGACTATCGCCCTCATTCTACGACTCCACCTTGCAGTGCAGGACAGCCTCGGAGCCCTCAGCTGCCGCGCGGGTAGAGTAGCCCCATGAGTGACCACACCCCCACCTCAGCCTCTCCCCAAACTTCGGCCACCGCCTCGCCCTCGCCAGTCCCGGCACTCAACCCGACGCTGATCGCCCGCCTGCGCGCAGACCTCGCCGAGGCCGGGTGGACGGTGGAGCGCATGGACACGCTCCTATCCGAGGCCGCGCGCGCCGCCCTCATGCGCGATCAGCGCGTGCCCGCCCTCGTCGAATTGCGTGCGCCCAGCATTCCCGTTGACGAGGCCAACGCCGCCCTCCTGACGCGCTTGTTCATCCTCGGGTCGGTGGAAACTGGCGAGGACGTCGCAGCTGCCCTGCCCGCGCTGGGCGTTGAGGGCGCGCTGGAGCTGGGTATCCTCCGGCCTGCTGGCGCTGAGTGGGGAAAGGACGCTGAGCAGGAGAAGGGCTCTGAGCGTGAGAACGGCTGTGCGCAAGGGAAGGGCGCTGGACACGACCTGACCACTGCTAAGAGAAGCGCGGATGCTGAGGCAGGAAGCCCCAAGGTCACCTACAGCGCAGCCTTTGACCTGCGACCACACTCGGCCACTCTGCCCGCCGCAGAGGCCTTCGCGCCAGGCGGCAACGCGGATGCTCGCGAGGAGCACCACTGGTGGGTGCTCTCCGACCTGGGCGAAGTCACCACCGGCCAGCCCCTGCACCCCGATCACGTGCTGGGTATTGGCGGGGCCACGATGAGCCTGCTGGCCCTGACCATGCGCGCACCCGTCGGCCGCGCCCTCGATATTGGCACGGGGTGTGGCATCCAGGCTCTCTACCTGGCCACTCACGCCCAGCAGGTGGTGGCCACGGACCTGTCGGCCCGCGCCTGCGCCATTACCTCTTTTAATGCGGCCCTCAATGACGTCCGCATTGACGTGCGTCAAGGCTCCCTTTTCGAGCCGGTAGCGGGGGAGCGCTTCGACCTCATTGTCTCCAACCCGCCCTTTGTTATCACGCCCGATTCCCTGCGCGAGGGTGGCCTGCTGGAATACCGCGACGGCGGCATGGAACGCGATTCGCTCATTGGCGCCATCATCGGCCAAGCCCCCGCGCACCTCAATGTGGGCGGCACGCTGCAAATGCTTGGCAACTGGGAGATTCCCGCCGACCGCGACCCAGAAACCGAGTGGGACAGCCGCATGGAGGGCTGGCTTGAGGGCCTGAACGTGGACGCCTGGGTGCTCCAACGTGACATCCTTGACCCCACGCAGTACGTGGAGATGTGGATTCGTGATTCGGGTGGCACTCTGGTTCCGCGCGACGAGGTCGAGGCCACCTACGACGCGTGGATCAGCGACTTTGCCCAGGCCGGGGTGGGGGCTATTGGCATGGGGAGCCTCGCCATGCGGGCGCGCTCGGAGGAGAACGCGAGTGATGCTGCCGCGTCGGCCTCGCCAGCCAGGGTCTACTCCTACGTTCCCGACGGGCACGCGCCCACCGGCCGCGACGTCGCCCTCGCCCTCGACATCCTCACGCTGCCGGACGACATCTGGGAGTGCTCGCTGCGCTGCGCCCCCGATGTCACCGAGGAACGCCACTTCACCCCGGGCATCCCCGATCCGAAGGCGCTGATCCTGCACCAGGGAGGTGGCATGGGGCGCTCCATTCGTGTTGGCTCAGCCACCAGTGCCTTTGTCGGGGCTTGCGACGGAGAACTCCAAGCAGGCCAGATCGTGACGGCGCTCAGCGTGTTGATGGATGTGGACGCCCAAGCGGTGCGGGAAGAAATCGCCTCCATCCTGCCTGAACTGCTGCGCGCGGGAATGCTCACTCGCTGCTAGGGGGCGGGCGCCTGGCCAGGCAAGACGCAGGAAAAACTGCGCCTGGCACACCAAAACGGGCACACAGTAATACAGTGTGAGCGTGCGTGAGGCCGCGCCGAAAAATGTCCAGAGGTAACACAAAAGCCCTGCGGCGTTGTATGGTCACCTCAGACGCTTCGCGCTTTGCCATGTAGATGGCGGCGCGCGAGCATGACGGGAATCAACAGAAAGAACAGGGGAAATGGGCTCAAAGAAGCTGGTCATCGTCGAGTCTCCGGCGAAAGCCTCCACCATTGAGGGCTACCTTGGACCCGACTACCACGTGATGGCCTCCATCGGCCACATCCGTGACCTGCCCCAACCCAAAGACCTGCCCGCCGACATGAAGAAGGGCCCCTACGGGCGCTTCGCCGTCGACGTCGAGCACGGCTTCACCCCCTACTACGTTGTCTCCCCCGAAAAGAAAAAGACCGTCACCGAGCTCAAGCGCGCCCTCAAAGAGGCCGACGAGCTCTACCTGGCAACTGATGAGGACCGCGAAGGTGAGGCCATCGCATGGCACCTGCTGCAAGTCCTCAAGCCCAAGGTGCCCGTCAAGCGCATGGTCTTCCACGAGATCACCCGCGAAGCCATTGAACGCGCCCTGGAAAACACGCGCGACATTGATACCTCCCTGGTGGACGCGCAAGAAACCCGCCGCGTCCTCGACCGCCTCTACGGCTACGAGGTCTCGCCCCTGCTGTGGCGCAAGGTCCGCTCCTCCCTGTCGGCTGGCCGCGTCCAATCGGTGGCCACCCGCATCGTGGTCGACCGCGAACGCGAGCGTATCGCCCACATCAGCGCCGACTACGCCTCGGTGTCCGTGACCGTCGAGGCAAAGGGCCAGTCTTTCGGCGCGAAGGTCGTGCAGGTTGATGGCGCGCCCATCGCCACCGGCGCGGACTTTAGCGAAAAGGGCGTGCTCACCTCCAAGGCCGCGAAGGCCGGCGTCCTCCATCTGGACGAGGTCGGCGCCCGCCGCCTGGCAGCGCTGCTCGCTGCGGCGCAGACCTCGGCCGTCCACGAGGTCAGCCAAAAGCCCTACCGCCGCCGCCCGGCCGCGCCCTTCACCACCTCCACCCTGCAGCAGGAGGCCTCCCGCAAGCTGCACTGGAATGCCTCCTCAACGATGCGTACCGCGCAGTCCCTGTACGAGGGCGGTTTCATTACCTACATGCGTACCGACTCGACGGCCTTGTCCTCCCAGGCTGTGCAGGCTGCGCGCGCTCAGGCCCGTGAACTCTACGGCGCAGAGGCCGTCGCTGATGCCCCCCGCGTGTACGGTAAGGTCGCCAAGGGTGCCCAGGAGGCCCACGAGGCTATCCGCCCTGCTGGCGACCACTTCCGCACCCCCGAGCAGGTGTCCCGTCAGCTCTCGCCCCAGCAGCTTGCCCTCTATGACCTCATCTGGAAGCGCACCCTGGCCTCGCAGATGGCTGACGCCGTGGGCTTTACCGCCACCATCCGCGTGGCTACCGATGTCGCTGACGATCAGGGCGCGCATACTGTGATCTCGTCTGCTTCCGGCACGGTGATCACTCAGCCGGGCTTCCGCCTGGCCTACATGGAAGGCCGTGACAAGGGCCGTTACGACGCTGAGAAGGACAATGCTGACGCTGAGAAGGTCCTGCCTGAGGTCGCTCAGGGTGAGCTTGTGGATGTGACTGACGCTGAGGCTGACACGCACTCCACCCAGCCGCCTGGCCGCTACACCGAAGCAACCTTGGTTAAGACCATGGAAGAGCTGGGCATTGGCCGCCCCTCCACCTATGCGGCGACCATCCAGACGATCTCGGATCGCGGCTACGTCAACCGGCGCGGCCAATATCTTGTGCCGACCTGGCTGGCCTTCTCCGTGACGCGCCTGCTGGAAGAGAACCTGGCGAACCTGGTTGACTACGACTTCACGGCCTCCATGGAGTCTGATCTGGACCGTATTGCCGCTGGCGAGGCCGACGGGGTGGGCTTCCTGTCGGGCTTCTACTGGGGTGCCGACGGCAAGGGCGAAAGCTCTGGCCTGCGCCACCAGGTGGAATCCCTGGGCGATGACATTGATGCGCGCGCCGTGAACTCCATTGACTGTGGCAATGGCGTGACCTTGCGTATTGGCCGCTATGGGCCCTACCTGGAGCGCGAGGACGGCTCCCGGGCGAATATTCCTGACGAGGTCGCCCCTGACGAACTCACTGATGCGAAGATCGCTGAGCTTTTCGCCGCAGCTGCTGACGATGGGCGCGAGCTGGGTGTGGATCCGGCGACCGGGCACATGCTGGTGGCGAAGAATGGTCGTTTTGGGCCCTACATTACGGAGATCCTGCCCGAGCCCGCCGGAGAGGAAGCTGCAGGGCAGACCGCAGGTAAGACCTCGGGCCCGGCCGCAGCGAAGGGCCGCAAGAAGGCCGCCGCCAAGCCGCGCACAGCCTCGCTCTTCTCGACGATGTCCCTGGCGACCGTCACCCTTGAGGACGCCCTGGCACTATTGACCCTGCCTCGTGAACTGGGCACCGACCCGGCCACCGGTGAGGTCATTACCGCCCAGAATGGCCGCTACGGGCCGTACTTGAAGAAGGGGACGGACTCTCGCACCCTGTCCAGCGAGGATCAACTGCTGACCATCACCCTTGAAGAGGCGCTGGAGATCTACGCTCAGCCTAAGCAGCGTGGGCGCGGGGCCGCTAAGCCGCCTTTGCGTGAGTTCGGTGTGGATCCGATTTCGGGCAAGAAGGTTGTTGTCAAGGATGGTCGCTTCGGCCCCTACATCACCGATGGGGAAACGAATATTACGGTGCCGCGCGCAGAAACGGTGGAAAACCTGACTGAAGAGCGTGCCTTTGAGTTGCTGGCGGATAAGCGTGCCAAGGGGCCCTCAACGAAGGCGAAGGCTAAAACGACGCGCAAGACGGCAACGAAGAAGGCCACCACTTCAAAGACTGCGGCAAAGAAAACAACGACGCGAAAGTCCAGCTCAGCCAGCTCATCAACGAAGTAAGGAGAGGCGACTCCGCAGATTCGGGGTGGCCGTGGGAAGATAGTGCCATGACGCAAGTGGGTGGGCAGCGACGGGCCCCTGAAGGCAGCCTTTTCGTTACCTTTGAAGGGGGTGACGGATCAGGTAAGACGACGCAGATTCAGAAGGTTCGCGCGTGGTTTGAGGAGCGCGGATACACCGTGCTTGTTACCCGTGAACCCGGTGGTACTGAGATGGGAACCGAGCTGCGCCGCCTCGTCCAAAATGGGCCAGAAGACGTTGATCCGCGCACCGAGGCTCTGCTGTATGCCGCCGACCGCGCCTATCACGTCGCAACTGTGATCCGCCCGGCTTTGGAGGCTGGCACCGTTGTCTTGGGGGATCGCTATATCGACTCTTCTGTTGCCTACCAAGGTGCTGCGCGCGCCCTCGGTGTGGACGAGATTCGCTCCCTGTCTGAGTGGGCCACCGAGGGGCTCGACCCTCGCCTGACCTTCCTGCTTGCCCTCCCGCCGGAGGTCGGCGCCCGCCGCGGCACCGGCAAACGCGACCGTTTGGAACGCGAATCCGCTGAATTCCACACGCGCGTCCGCCGCGAATACCTGCGCATCGCTGAGGAGAACACCGATCGGGTTGTCGTCATTGACGCTGTGGGAACACCGGAGGAAGTGTTCAGCGAAATCCGCGGCGTCCTGGAAGAACGTATTGAAGCGCTGATGACTCCCGCGCAGGCCACCCTGTGGGACCTCGCCCTTGAAGGTGTGCAGGAGTGAGCGTCTGGGAGCAGCTGGTCGGCCAAGATGCCGCCATTGAGGTGCTTGCCGAGGCTGCCCTCGCCGCACGCCGCATCGTGGACGGCCAGCGCAGCGGCGCCGAGGCCGACACGGACGACGCCCGCTCCATGACCCACGCCTGGCTCATTACCGGCCCACCCGGATCAGGCCGCTCCGTCGCCGCCCTCGCCTTCGCAGCCGCACTCCAATGCACGGGCCCCACGCCCGGATGCGGGGAGTGCCCGGGCTGTCGCACCACCATGGGCCGCACCAATGGTGACGTGCATAGTGTCTCCACCGAGGCCACGCAGATCCGCATTGAAGAGGCCCGCGACATTGTCGGCCGCGCCCAGGTTGCGCCCTCGCAGGGACGCTGGCGCGTGATCCTCGTTGAGGACGCCGACCGCATGACCGAGCGCACCTCGAATGTGCTGCTCAAAGCCGTGGAGGAACCCCCGGCGCGAACGGTGTGGCTCCTGTGCGCACCCAGCCCTGAGGACATGATCACCACCATCCGTTCGCGGTGCCGTCACCTGGCCCTGCGCATCCCCTCGGTGCAGGCCGTGGCCGACCTGCTGGTGCGCCGCGACGGCGTTGACCCCGCAGTGGCCGTGGAGGCCGCACGTTCGGCGCAGTCCCATATTGGTCTGGCGAGGGCGTTGGCGCGTGACCCTCAGATGCGTCAGCGTCGCCGTGAGATTATTACCGCCCCCATCACGGTCCGCTCCGTTGGTGAGGCCGTCATGGCCGCCGCTGACCTGTTGGAGACGGCAAAAACTCAGGCGGAAGCTCAGACCGAGGAACGCAATGCGCGAGAACGCGCTGAGCTCCTTCGACAGTTGGGCATGGAAGAAGGAGAGCGCCCCAGCGCCCACTCGCGCGCACAGTTGCATCAGCTTGAAGAGGAGCAAAAGCGTCGCGCCAAACGCGCTATTCATGACGTGCTCGACCGAGCCCTCGTGGACCTGCTCGCCATCTACCGGGATGTCCTCATGCTCCAACTGGGCACGGGCGCCGACCTCGTCAATGAGGATATCGCGGTGACTATCGGTGACATTGCGCGTGCGTCAACCACCGTCCAAACCCTTGAGCGCGTGGAAGCTATCGAGGAAGCACGCCGCCGTCTGGCCGCCAACGTCGCCCCGGCTTTGGCGTTGGAGGCGATGGCTATTGCTCTTCGGCCCCAGGTGTAGGGCCGGCTCGTGGGTAAGGCGCGCGCCGTGAAAGTGCCCCACCGCACACACCCCTGATGAGGCCCTGAATAATGGCCGGGTGGACCCTATTGAGGTGCGTCCCATTCCTCGTTCACGCTGGGAACCCGCTAGTCTGCCTATATGACTTCTCGTTCGCGCTTGATCATCCTCATCGTCTCCTTAACGCTCCTCTCCCTTGTCGCCCTCGGCGCAGGCTTCGCAGTTCTCAACGCGAACCGAGCCTACGTGCCCTCAGCCGACACGCAATCTGGGCAGACCACTGCCGCCGACCTGGATGGAAGCATCGACGCGTTCTACTCCCAGAAGGTCAACTGGGGCCCCTGCGAAGGCGATGCCATCACCCCCTCGCATGAGACCCCACCGAAGAACCTCACCGACTACCAGTGCGCCACCGTCCTCGCCCCCAAGGACTGGGACAAGCCCGAGGGGGAGACCATCACCCTCAGTGTCGCCGTCCACCGGTCCGGCAATGAGAACGCCCCCGCACTCTTCTTCAACCCCGGCGGCCCCGGTGGTTCGGCGGTGAAGATCCTCGCCTCCCAGGTGCGCAACTCCATGGGCGACGCCCTCGTCGAAAAGTACGACATCGTCGCCCTCGACCCGCGTGGCGTCGGCTCCTCCACCCCCGTCGTCTGCATGAGCGACGAGGAACGGGACCGCTACAACACCCACGGCGTCCTTGACGAGGCCGATATCGAACGAGCGCAAGCGATCGAAGCCAGCGAGGGCCCTGACAACCAAGACGAAGAGATCGCCTTCGCGCGTGACCTGTCGGCACGTATGGGGGAGGGCTGCAAGGAACACAGCGGTGACATCGCCCAATACATTGACACCGTTTCTGCCGCCCGTGACTTCGATATGATGCGTCAGCTCATGGGGCAAGAAAAGCTCGACTACCTGGGCTATTCCTACGGCACCTTCCTGGGCGCCACCTACGCTGACCTGTTCCCGCAGAATGTTGGCCGCTTCATCCTCGATGGGGCTGTTGACCCTGCCATGAGCAGCGCTGAAATCTCCGCCCTGCAGATGCGTGGCTTTGACGAGTCCCTCATCCACTGGATCGAGGACTGCCAGGCAGGATCCTCCTGCCCGCTGCCCGGCAACACTGAAGAGGGTATTGCCCGCGTGAAGAGCTTCCTCAAGGAACTGGAACGTCAGCCGATGGAAACCTCTGACCCGGAGCGCCCACTGACCGCCAACCTTGCCGTCACCGCCATGATCGGCGCCATGTATAACACCGAGGGCTACCCGGTACTGACCCAAGGCATGACTCAGGCACTATCTGTCAACGATGGCTCGATCCTGCTGGCGATCGCCGACCTGCTTAATGACAGGAACGCTGATGGGAGCTACGCGGCAACCTCAACCGACGCCCTGATCGCCATTAACTCTCTGGACTATGAGCCCACCGGCACCGAGCAGGACTGGAAGTCCCAGGTCATGATCTTGCGCAATGAGCTCAAACTCATGGACGAGTTCGTCGGCTACGACAGTGCTGGCCTGACCGCCTGGCCCTTCGAACGCACCGCCACCCGCAAGGCCCTCAAGGCCGAGGGCGCCAACCCCATCGTCGTCATCGGTACCACCCACGACCCGGCCACCCCCTACGTCATGTCCGTGAACCTGGCCAAGCAGCTGAGCTCGGGCGTGCTCGTCACCTGGGAAGGTTGGGATCACACCGCCTACTCGAAGGATGCCAGCCAGTGCGTGCGTGACGCCGTGGAAGACTACCTGGTGTCGGGCACTGTCCCCGCTGACGGCCTGCACTGTGAGAACTAGGTTTTTCCTGCTGGGAGTGCTGTTGGACCGCATGGTGTGATCAGCTTCCCGCCTGCGGGTTTTGCTTGCCGGGTGCCAATCCGGTAATCTAACCCCGTTGCTTATGGCTTCACTGCGGTGAGGTTGTCAGCAAGGCCGCCTTAGCTCAGTCGGCAGAGCGAATCACTCGTAATGATTAGGTCGTGGGTTCGATTCCCACAGGCGGCTCGAATGGAACCGCGCCATTCCAACGGAAAGTTGGGGTGGCGCGGTTTTGCATGCGGGTGTTGATGTGTTGATTTGTTGAGCTGTTGGTCAACACGGCTGTCAGAATTGTCCTGCTAGCTGGATCGCATTTACCACCCATAGAAGGAAGGCTGGAGTCATGAATACATCACCTGACGCTACAACCTCGCCTCACTCCTTCTACAGGCAGGCACTTGCCAAAGCGCCACAAAACGCTGCCTACCTCCTGCTTCAGGCGCCCGTTCACCTCGTCATCTTTGTGCTGGTTCTGCCAACGCTCCTGGCAGGCGTCGGCACTGCCATCATCGGGATCGGTATTGCGATGATGATTGCTTCGATCATGATCGCCCGGCTCGCAGCGGAGCTGCAACGCACGATCAATGCCACCATCCAGGGCCGTCCTATGCCCGAATACCCCTATCTCGTGGCAACGCCAACAGCCAAGGCGCGAGACAAGATCCTCACGCTCCTGAAAGATCCCCAATCGTGGCTCGACATCATATGGGTGATCGCGGGCTTCCCTATCGCCCTCATAACCTGGGTGGTTGCGCTGATCTGGTCGGCAGCTCCCATTGCAGGAGTGATCACCCCTTTCCTTGAACTCATTGACATCTACGGAGGGTGGAGCAACTTCAACTCAATGGGGCTCGGTGAGCTTCTGGGCGTGCCCTATCCCAATGTCTTCGATGCGGGCTTCGCTTTTAGTGTTGGCCTCCTCTTTGCTGTGAGCGCACCGTTTGTACTTCGTGGCTGCACGCTGCTGCTGACTGCCTTCTCTGACCTCATGCTGTCCAGCCGCGCCCGCCAACGCCGCAATATTGAGCATCTCACTGAGTCCCGAGCTGCCGCCCGTGATGCAGAGACTCGCTCCTTGCGGCGCCTTGAACGTGACCTGCATGATGGACCCCAGCAGCGTCTTGTCCGACTGCAAATGGATCTTGCCCGCGCGAAACGCCGCGTTGATACCGATCCGAAACAAGCGAGTCTCCTGCTGGAGGAAGCCCTCCAAAGCGCGCAAGAAACCCTCAGTGAACTGCGCCAACTCTCCCGAGGAATCGCCCCTCCCGTCCTCGTTGATCGAGGACTTACCGCGGCGGTGGACGAGGCCGCAGCGCTCTCCACCGTGCCCGTATCAGTGCACGCGCTGGGGCTTGGAACGGTTCACATTCCTGAGCACGTCGCCACCGCCGCTTACTTCACCGTTGCCGAAGCTCTCGTGAACGTCAATAAGCATGCCGATGCGAGTGCCGCTCAGGTGACCATGCGTGTCGAAGAGGGCGCATTGCGGGTGACTATCGCTGACAACGGTGTGGGTGGTGCAGCTTTGTCTAAAGGCTACGGCCTGGCAGGGATCGAGCAGCGCCTGCGAGCCGTTGACGGGCGCTTGACTCTGAACTCCCCGCAAGGAGGTCCCACCGTAGTGGAAGCAATCATCCCATGCGCATCCTGATCGCCGACGACTCCCTGCTTCTGCGCGAAGGCCTCGCCCTCATTCTCAGTGACGAGGGGCACGAGGTTGTGGGCAGTGTCAGTAACGGCGACGCTATGGTCACTGCGTGCCTGAAAACCCGCCCTGACCTGACCATCAGCGATATTCGGATGCCGCCCTCGCACAGGGACGAGGGCCTGCGGGCGGCGATCCGTATCCGCGAGCAGTGGCCCCTCGCTCCGATCCTTTTGCTCAGTCAATACATCGTGCTGAGTTACGCCACCGACCTACTGAGCAATGGCGAGGGCGGCATTGGCTACCTCCTTAAGGACCGCGTCAGCGACCTTGACACCTTCTTCGCCGCCATTGACCGCGTGGCAGCAGGCGGCACCGTCATGGATCCTGAGGTTGTTGCTCAGCTTGTTGGACGAGGCCGAAGCGCGGACCCCCTCTCGACCCTCACCGCCCGTGAGCGCGAAGTGCTGGAATCCATGGCGGAGGGCTACTCCAATGCGGCGATAGCCGAACGCTTGTTCATCTCTGAAGGTGCGGTGGAAAAGAATATTCAGCGCATCTTCATGAAGTTGGGGCTACATGTGGATTCGGCAACTCATCGGCGGGTGCGCGCTGTCTTGACACTTTTTGAGGGGTGAATCGGGGAGCAGTAGACATGACCGTGCGGTCATTTTTGCTCACCGCTGAGCCGTCAATGCAAGATCATCTCATAAAAATGCGATGAAATGACTTTCCACATGCGAATATTCGCCTTATGTCGAAAAATGGAGGTGGTAGCTCAACGATGAGACCAGCACGACGCCACGCCCTCCATCCGAGGTAGGCGACCGAATCGCGGCCACCCACCCGGAAGGCCGCTGCGAAAGGTGCCCCATGGGATTCTTTGATTTCTTCCGAAGGGTCAGGGAGCCTGCTCTCAACCAGCAGGCCGTCCCCACCACCGACGGCGCGAACGCCCTCAGTCCCGTCCTTGACGCCACCCTTTCAGCTGTGGACATCTCCACCAGCCACCCCGGTGACACGCAGATTCTCACGATCCTCAGCGAGCGCGTGAACCTCGCCCTACCGCGAGACCAGGTGCACTACCTGTATTTCCCCACCGAAGAGGCCGCCCGCGCCGCCCTCGTTGAAGCTCAACGCGTCGGATGGCTGGGTGCGCGCGAGGGCGTCTACCAGCTCGACGGCTACCCCGACTGGTCGATGACGGTCCGACGCGACGACCAGCCCACCAACGCCGACACCATGCCCGGCATCCGCGCCTTCTTTGAAGAGCTCGCCGAACGTTTCAATGGGGAGTACGACGGCTGGGAGGCCGTCGGCTTCGACGTCTAGAGGTTGGCATATGACGGGGGCATGCCACAGGTGCCCTAGACGGGTCAGCCGGTTGGACTGATCGCCGCTGCGACTAGCTTCCTCCATCCGCCCATGTGTCGGCGCACCCGGGTGTCCCGACCTGGGCTGCAACTCCCAGGAGAGCAAGCTTGACGCGGTCATTCACGCCTGTCTTTCGACGTAACGCAGCAATGTGGGTCTTTAATGTCGCCCGCGAGATCACCAGTTGCCGCTCGATCTCCTCATTGCTCAAACCCTCAGCGATCAAGGCGAGAACGTCATACTCCCGAGGAGTCAGATGCTCCCCCGGCAAGAGGGGAACGGCAGGCACACCACTGCCCTGCACCGAGGCCGGGCCGCGCGCCGAGGCTGGGCCGCGCGCAAAACTGGCCATCAGCGTGCGCAAGACCGCTGGCGACATCTGCGGCTCGCCTCTCACTGCTCCGTGAACCGCAGCGATGAGATCCTCTGGGGCACTGTCTTTGAGAAGGTAGCCATCGGCGCCGTCGCTAAGAGCCTGACGGAGATACTCATCAACCTCATACATTGTCAGCATGAGGATCCGAATGCTTCGCCCGTGGAGCGCACGAATCTGATGAAGAGCGCTGAGCCCACCGCCACCGGGCATTCGAATATCCAGCAGAAGAACATCAGGGACGGCTTCGGCGCACAAACTCAGGGCTTCAGGTCCGCTGCTGGCCTCCCAGAGGACCTCGATCCCCTCCTCCGAGGCCAACAGGGCGCGCAAGGATCCACGCAGGAGGGCCTGATCGTCGGCGATCGCGACGCGAATGGGAGTGGTATCAGTCATCAGTGGTCTCATCGGAGGCATTCGAAGGATGAGGAGCGTGCTGCAGTATGGGCAGAGGCACTGCTGCCGTGAGGAGGAAACCTCCTGTCGGAGTGGGGCCAGCCCGCATGCTTCCACCTGCCGTTTCGCACGTGTGCGCGAGGTGATGAAGGGCTACACCTGCACCCGGAGAGGGAACCCAGCCGTCTGCGGGTCCCTCGTCGCGGACGTAGAGGAGGAGCTCGGCCTCGCCCTCGTTGACGCCTTCGCCAACGCTGATGGCGACGGTGACGTGGGTGGGGCCGGCGTGGCGCGCTGCGTTCTGCAGGCCGCAGTGAAGGGCTTCGACGAGCGGGGCGGGAAGGATGCGGGCTGAGGGCGCCGATCCGCCGTGCGTAATGGGCGAGGTGGCCTCGTCGCGTCCCATGAGCGCGGGCGACACAGAGTCCGTGAGCGCCAGGTACCCCAAGGGGTCATCAATATCGAGGACGAGGCCGGAGCGCCGTGCTCCGTCGATAATGGCGGCGACGTCGCGGGCGGGGGGAATAGCGGCCGATGCGTGCGGCGCGAGCGGAGGAGGAGTGCCGGGTGCAGGAGTGGAAGGCTCCGACACTGGGGGAGTGAGGGTGGGCGGGGTGTGAAGAATTTCGAGCATCTTGCGGAGCTGGTCAACGGTCTGCCGTGATGTCACGCTAATATCGTCCAGCGCCAGGCGAGCCTGCTCCAAACGGTCCAGGGCGGGCCCCTCGCGGCCACTTAGGCGGTGGGCGACGGTGGCTCGCACCGAGATCGTCCCAAGACCATCGGAAATAATGTCGTGCAGGTTCCGCGCGAGGCGTAGCCTCTCTTCGGCGATGGCCCGGTGAACCATCAATGCCTGGAGTTCTCGCCGGTGGGCGCGCCGATCGCTGCGCACACTCCAGATGGTGACCACAATGAGGGCAAGGAGACCCAGGCGGATCCCCCACACGACCCAGGACGACACTCCTTCGATCCCCATGACCATGAAGATGGTCGACAGGCACAGGCCCAGTGTTAGGTAGGTGCTGCGCTGAGAACGCCAGGAACGGGGTTCCACCGCCAGCCCGGAGCTGACGGAGCTGACGGAGCTGACGGGGTCGGCGGGCACAGCCCGCGAGGCAGTGCCATCAGGCGTGGCCGAGGCAAAAGAGGAAGAGACAGCGCCGGTCAGGGGATCGGTCGTGGACATAGTGCGAGTGTAGAGCCTGATGGGGGACTTGGCCTCAGCCTAGAGGCTGAGCTGATGCCTGAAAGATCGGCACAGGGGCTGATGTGGGGCCAGGGGAGTGGCGCAAGGATGGGGGTATGAGAGCAGAACCCGTCACAGTGACCATCACTCACCTGCATAAACAACGAGGGACGCGCGCCGTCCTCACCGACATTCACACGAGCATAGGCCCAGGGAAAGTCACCGGCCTGATCGGAGAAAACGGCGCGGGAAAATCCTCCCTTGTACGCTGCATTGTCGGCTTGGATCGCCCCACACAGGGGCAAGCCCTCGTTGGGGACCGACCCTACCGTCAGCTCAGCTCCCCCCTCGAAACAGTGGGAACCATGCTTGACGGCCCGGGCGCGCACCCGAAACGCAGCGCCCGCCAGCACCTCGCCTGGCTGTGCGCAGCGGCAGGTATTCCTGTTTCTCGCGCCGAGGAAATGCTTGAGCGCATGGGTCTGAGTGAGGCCGCCCGACAGCCTGTCGGAACCTTTTCTTTAGGGATGGGCCAGCGTCTATCCCTGGCTCAAGCCATGCTCGGTGACCCCGCCGTCCTCCTCCTTGATGAGCCTTTCAACGGTCTGGACCCTCAGGGCATCCGTCAACTCCGATCGGATTGCCGACAGTGGGCCCAAGAAGGTCGGACCGTCCTCGTTTCGAGTCACCTCATTGACGAACTTGAGGGCATCGCCGATGACGTCATCATGCTTGACCGGGGGCGCATCGTCGCAGCCGGCGCAGTGGCTGAGGTCCAAGGCAGACACCGCTCCCTCGAAGAGTCCTTCTTCGCGGCAACAGGGCGGGGGCAGTGATGCTGACACAGCTCCAGCTCTTGAGCCGCGCCACCTACGCAGAGTGGCGTAAAGCCTGGTCAACGATGGGTGTCCCCATTGCTCTTGCACTCAGTGCTCTGCCGGGTATTATCACGTTCATTGCTAACCGGCAGAGCAGTGACTGCGTCGAATGTGGGGCGTTGGATGTTGTGCCGCAAAATCTCGCGCTGCTCATTATCCCGGCAGTCACCATTGGGGCAGTGATTGCAAGCGGTGACTTCCTCACCGCCGACCCCACTCGACAACAGGCCACGGGGTGGGTGGTGAATCACGGGGCTTTTCCGCGTCGCTGGCCAACCCTGCTGGCGAAGTCCATTCTTGTGATTGTGCTGAGCCTTGCGGTGGCATTCTTCAGCTACGTCTTGATTGTGTTTCTGGGACGACCAGAGGGGGTAGGTGTCGTGCAGATGTGGTTACGTTACTTTGATCGTCTACCTGCTGTGTGCGGCTACTGGGTGTCGATGGCCCTCCTGTCCCACGCGCTGACACTGCTGGCAAGGTCGGCGACTTTTCCCTTGGCGTTGTTGATCGTTAACTCTTCTTTGGTGCCCCTGTCCTTGCTGTTGTCTCCGATGACGACCCATGTCGCCCTTTTGCCGGATGTCGCTGCCTTTGGACTGATCATCCCCGAGCAACTGCCGCACAATACCTTCTTCTACCCGGAACTTTTAGAACGGGTTACGCGTTCTGATATGACCAATGCCGCAGTGCTGGTGGCGTGGGCAGTAGTCCCTCTTGTGGTGGCGTGGATGGTCATGATGCGGAGGGAGTGGAAATGATTCGCCGATATGCGGCCGTGAGTGGGCGCCAGCTTGTGTGGCTACCCGGTGGGCGCCTGTTTGTTCCGGCGTCGCTGCTGGTCTCAGCCGTTTTGGCAGTGGTCGTGGCGCGTGGACGCCAGGGCGGTGCTGAAGGGGTGGGTGCAAGCGTCCTAGATGGCGTTACCCTCAGTGCTGCGGTGGTGGGATTTGCTCAGTTTGTTCCCGTTGCTGTGGGGGTGCTGGTCGTTTTGATTGACGAGGTCGGCCGATCTTCGCGGACAGTGCGTTTGGTTGCACCCGCCCCGGCGCCCCTCCTTGGTGTGCGCATGGCGTGGGTGGCGTTTCTGGCTGCAGCGTGGGGTGGGGCAAGTTCGGGGGCGGCTCATCTTGTCGCCTGGATGATGGAATCTCCGGTTCTCTCGGGGTGGAGGGGGTCGCAATCCAGATGGTGCCGACCGCGCTTTATAGTGTGGGCTTGGCCCTGTGGAGCGCGGCCTGCGCGCGCATCATTGGGCGTCGAACGGCCGCTATGAGTGTGCTTGTTGCCGTTTCCTGCGTCCTTGCCCCTATTGCGGCCTCTATGGTCGAGGCCGCTGCTTTCCTTCCGGGGTGGTGGGCCGCTGCCTTCTGCTTGCACGGGGGCGGTGATGTGGGGTGAATGGGCAGGGCGAGTGGGGGCCGTGGGTGCTGGCGGCGTGGGCGCTTACGGGCATGGTTGCCGCTTTTGGCCTCCATATGCGTCAGGATGCGTAGGGGCCCGGCCGTTGAATTTGGCCCTGTGAGAGAGGGGAAGAATGAGGCGCGCGCCCCGTCCAGTAATGGATGGGGCGCGCGCCTCGTGTGTGGAGCAGGTGGAGCCTGTTTCAGGCCTTCACGTCCCACGCAGGGTCGCTGGTGACGCCCTTGGCTACGAGGCCAGGGTCGGCGGACAGGGGCGTACGGGGCTTGGGGTAGCGTTTGTCGGATGTCCACCAGGGCATCCAGCCGACGTAGCCATCGGCTGGGGGAGTGGTGGATTCGGGTTCGAAGCTGAGCTCAGTGGGGGTTTCGGGGATCATGTCAGTCTGGAAGTACTTGTCCTTATCGTCGAAGTGCTCGCGCACGATGGTGCGGAATTCGCCGAGCTCGAAGTAGAGGTTGTTCGTCAGCGGGTTGCGCTTGGTGGTGACGATCTTGTAGATCCAGTAGACGAAGAGGCCCACGTTGAAGATGAGTGCGGCTGCGGCGCAGACGATATTGGCCACGGGGTTCATGGTGGCGAAATTGTTCATGTGTGCCGGGGGCACGAGTAGCTCGGGCAGCAGGTTATTGGCTGCGATCCAGAACATGAGGGTGAAGCAGCGGAACCAGATCCACTGGCCTTTTGCCCAGGTGAAGGCCGGGATGGTGCAGGCGAGCAGCAGGGCTAGCGTGCAGTACCAGGTGTAGTCGGCTAGGGCGTTGTAGAGGAAGGCGTGGTTCCACAGGTCGTAGGCGATGACCCAGGGCCAGACCATGTCCACCCAGATGAGGCCGCGAACCTTTTGTTTTCCGGGTGAGGTGATGGCGATCTTGCCCAGGCCGGTGATGGTGATGATGTTGAGCAGTCCGGCGAGGGCGGAGAGGATGTTCCAGTAGCCGCCGATGGTGCGGAAGCCCGTGGCGGGGTCAATGCCAACGTGGTTGGCTTTGAAGTTGTCAGCGACGGCTTGGTACCACTCGGGGGAGTGGAGGGCGGCGGTGACGCCTCGTGTTTCTGGTAGGCCGTTGATCATGTCGATGCCAACGCGGGCATCGTTAATGGATTGGAGGCATTCGGGTGAGGCGCCGCAGGCGTAGTAGGTGTCGGCCTCGAAGAAGATGGTGAGGTCGCGGATATTGGCTTCCATAATGTTGACGGCGAGGCCGATCCACAGGGCGACGCCTAGCCAGATGGCGTAGCGGTGGGCTTTGACGGGATTGCGTTTGCCGTACACAAGGAGGGCGCCAGTCATGGTGGCGGTGGCGACCATGATGGCGTATTTACCGAAGGGGAACCATCCGACCATGGGGGTGCCGTGGATGGCTGCGTAGGGCATGGCGGCCAGGCCACCGATGGTCCACAGGGCGAAGATCGTCCAGTTCCAGCGGCGGTTGATTTCGGCGATGATGATTTGTGCGGCAAAGACGACGATCCAGATGATGTAGACCTTGGGGGAGCCGATCTCCCAGAGGAATAGGGACGACACTTCTTCACTCCTTCAGTGCAGTGCGGGAAGTCAACCCAATCCGGGTACGGATGTGTATCGAAGTGTGGGGCGGGTTGGCCCCAGGGGCTTCGATGGGGTGGGAATGGGTGGTGTTCTGCGCGGTGCAGGGGACTATGTCGTGATGCTACACCTGTGTATCGGCGCAGAATTAGGCCCAAAAGACCTAGAAGTGCACGAATGGTCGGATACAGTGGGAGTAAGTGCGATACACAGGTGTATGCACCTTCACTCAGTTCAAAGGAGTATCCCATGGCCCGTCACAAGAGTCTCTCGCGCAGGCTCCTGACTGCCGGTGGCCTCACCGCCGCCAGCGTGTTGGGAGGCATGGTGGTGTTCAGCCAATTCACCGGTAAAGCCACCAAGGAAGAACAGGAGTGGAAATACCCCTCCGACGACATCGTTGACGCCAACTACGCCAACGCCTACTCATCAACCTACGCCATTGACATTGACGCCCCCGCCTACGTCGTCTGGCGCATCTTCAAGCAGATCGGCTGCGAAAAGTCCGGCTCCTTCTCCTCGGAGTTCCTCGAGCGCACCTTCGCCCGCCTGCCCTTCTTCAACTCCTACGAAATCCAGGAAGAATTCCAGCAGCCTGACTCCCTCATGCCCGGTGACATTGCAGGCTTTGACTTCCAGGGCATGTCCATGGAGTGGGCCGACGTGGTGCCCGGCAAGTACCTCACCCAGTGGGTGGATACGAAGAATCCTCCGGCAGCGCCGGGTTCTTACGCCTTCCGCTACCCCACGATGACGCACTTCGCCGCCGCTTGGAGCTTCTACGTCATCCCCCTCAAGGGCGAGCGTTGCCGCCTCATTAACCACTGGCGTATCGGCTACGAGCCGGACACTCCGCTGCCCAAGCTCATTAATTGGATCAATATTGAGCTCATCGGCGGGTGCATGACCCACCTGCAAAACATCTACGTCAAGCGCCTGGCAGAGTTCCGTAAGCGCGAGCAGTGGATGGGTCGCTTCAAGCGAGGCGTCCTGGGTGGCCGCTTCTTTGGCTCCTCCACCCCCGCTGGCCGCTGGGATGGGACTCCCTTGTTCGAGGATACCTACACCCAGTGGATGCGTTACGGACGCCAGAGCCCGGCTGTGGCCGAGATTCGCCCGCCCGTTACTGATAATCCCGAATGGCCCCCTGTTGGCCCCGGTACCCCCTGGGCGGACACCGTCGATGAGGAATACTTCGATGGCTGGGAAGAGCCCAAGTTCTCCTGGGAGGAACAGATCCGCCAGAAGATGGAGCGCACCTACCTTCCCGGTTGGGGCAAGAAGCGCTAGTCGCCCTCTCCTTCGGCCTTGAGATAAATGAGGGGAGGGGAGGTTCGCAGCACGCATAATGTGCGCTGCGAACCTCCCCTCGCGCCTGCCCCTTCGCGGCTGTGGGAGCGGAGCTTAGAGGCGCACTCCCGGGTTGCGTGAAGAGATGTAGGCCTTGTCCTCGGCTGAAGCGAAACTGTCAATGAGTGTCTTGTAGGCAGGGGTGTTGAGGTAGACCTCTTGCGTGAAGGGGTTGCGCTTTTCGCGGACGATGGTGCGAATGTGCCAGGCGAAGACCAGCACATTAGCAATGAAGGCAGCCAGGGAGAGCATGAGCAGCGCGGTGGGGTTGTGGGAGGGGCGATGCTCGAAGATCGAATCGTGCATGAAGTGCGGGAAGGTGAGCACCACTGCTGACCAGAGTGTCAGTGTGTAGGCGCGGTATTGGATCCAAGACCCGCGACCAAAGGGCAGGAGAGCGGGGATGGTGCAGGAGGCCAGGAGGGCCACGCCCGAGTACCAGGCGCGATCTCCCAGGCAGTTGTACACATACGCCAGGTTCCACAGGTCGTAGGCGATGATCCAGCCGATAGTGAGGTCGCCCCAGACGATGGCCTTGGATTCACCCTTGGCGACGAAGATACCTACCCAGCCGGAGATGGCGAGGAGGTTGAGGATGCCAGCAATGCCGTTGAGGATATTCCAGGGGCCGCCCCAGGTGAAGATGCCTTGGGAGGGGTCGATGCCGTGGATGCCGTAGCACTGGAAGTCGCGGATGACGGCTTCGAGGATATTGATGGCGAGGATGAAGGGGGGAAGCAGGAGGTACCAGTACTTGCGTCGCAGTGTGGGGAAGTATTGCAGGGCCACTAGGGAGAGCGAGCCCAGCAGTGCGGAGTATTGCTTGACGATGGGGAACCAGCCGGCGGACTTGGTGCCAGCGGTGGAGTAGGGCCACCAGAAGATTGTCAGGAGGACGGGTACGACAATGAAGAGGCCAATCGCTGCCCATTTGGAGCGTTGTGCCAGCCATGCGCCGAATGCGAGGCCGGCGGTGACAATGATGAGCATGAGATAGTCCCACCACTCACCTATTTCGAAAAAGAAAAGTGTGGGGTAATCGGGTGTGGGGATCGGGATTGCGGTTGCTAGGGACACGGGGAACACATCCTTCGACACTGAATGATTTAGTGTCATTCTTGCCCTCAAATCCGCGAAATTCTGGGACTTCTGACATGGATGCACATATGTATCCAATTGAGCTGACGGCCCGTCACATCTGCTCACTCAGAAAGCCGCTATGGTGTCGGTCATGACACATCAGAAAAATCTGTCACCATCGGGTCGAGGGGAGCGCTCAATGTCGAGCGCCTCGGCGCCCACTAAACCGGCGCTCCTGATCGTCAACCTGGGCACCCCCGACGCGCCGACGCCCTCGGCAGTGCGCCGCTTCCTTCGCGCCTTCCTCAGTGACCGCCGCGTTATCGAAACCCACCCGGCGCTGTGGCGGCCCATCCTTGAAGGCATCATCTTGCGTGTCCGCCCCTCTCGCGTCGCCCACGCCTACAGCACCATCTGGTCCGAGGAAGGCTCCCCTCTGCTGGCGGGCACCAAGGCCCAAGTCGACGGCCTCCGTCAACGTTTCGGCGAAGAGGTGGAGGTCCGCCCCGCCATGTGCTACGGGACGGGTAGTATCCGCGACGTCCTCGACGAACTTTACGCCGAAGGCTACCGCCGCGTGGCCATCCTGCCTGCCTATCCGCAATACTCCGCATCAACGGTGGGTGCGGTGTTTGACGAGGTCGCCCGCTGGGGGCTTGCCTCGCGTGATCAGCTCTCCGTGCGCACGGTCCGCTCCTATGAGGATGCTCCCGCCTACATCGAGGCCCTCGCCAGCGCTCTTGAGGATTCATGGCGGGAAAATGGCCGCCCCGACTTTGCCGCTGGTGACGTCGTCGTCGCTTCCTTCCATTCCATCCCCCAGGCCATGGTGGACAAGGGGGACCCCTATCAAGACGAGTGTGAACGCACGACGGAACTCCTGCGCCAGCGCCTGGGGTTGAGCGAGGCTGAGCTTGTGCTCACCTATCAATCGGTGTTTGGGCCTGCTCAGTGGATCGGTCCGGCCACTATCGACACCATCACTGAATTGGGTGGTGGGGGGCGTCGTCGTGTTGACGTCATCTGCCCGGGTTTTGTCGCTGACTGTTTGGAAACGCTCGAAGAGATCAATGTCCTGAACCGCCAGGCATTTATTGATGCCGGGGGAGAGGTCTTCCATTACGTTCCCTGGGCCAATGGAGCTGCGCCATGTATCACGATGCTTGAGGAGCAGGCTGTGGAGGTGCTGGCGGGATGGGTGGAGCCGGCGGAGCGAATGAGTGCTCGCGAGTACGTTGCGTAGCTCCGGGGAGCGACTGGGGTAAAGGGGCGAGTCACAGCCCTGTGAATCTGCCTGAAAATACCGCTGCGTGCCACTCGTGCCCGCAATAGGGTGGAGTGTCCGAGATTCGGTGCCTGTCCCCCTCAAGGAGATCCTGTATTGGGGGACAGGCCCTGACCGGAGGAGTGCGCCCGTATGCCTGTGGTGTGTGGCGACCCGGGGCGCGATGAGTTGAACTCTCGTACTGCCGCTTGCGTGTCGTGGAGGCACGAGCGCCTACGGCGGGGAAGGGGCGCTGTGTTGATCGTCGGGCCATGGGCTTGGTCGAGCAGCCATGGCGTCGGTGATCAGCCCAGGCGGGAGCGGATGCGCTCGAAAACGCGGTCGAGAACAGCGGCCTCTTCTTCGGTGAGGTCGTCCAGAACGGCTGAGCGCACGGTGGCGCGGTGGATCTGGGAGGCCTGGTTGAAGAGCTTTTCACCCTCGGGGGTGATGGAGATGATTCCACCACGTCCGTCGGTGGCGCACTCGGCGCGGTTGAGGAGGCCGCGATCAATGAGGCGCTTGAGGGTGTGGGTCAGTCGTGAGGGGCTGAAGACGACCTCGCGGGCCAACTCACGAGGGCGAATGCCTTCGCCGCCTGCGCGCTGAGTGTGCAGGAGGACGTTGTATTCGGGGATGGTGAGCTGGCAGCTTGCCTTGAGGGGGGCCTCAATGTGCGTGGTCAGTCGGGTGATGGTGGTGAAGTAACGCTCCCAGGAGTTGGCGCGCGATGCTGAGCTAGGCATGATGTTCCTTCCGGTCGAATTTGAAGAATAGATAGAGAAAAAGAATAAGGGTGCGGAACCCCTGTTGCGACAGTTCTGTCAGAAAAATGCCGCCTTCGTTTGGCTCTGCGCGTTATGCAATCGATTGATATCGGCATTAACGCAGTTCAGTTTTCGTGTTGAAAGGATTGAAATACCTCGCTCGCTCCCTCAGTGTGGGAGTGAGGTCACACCGGCCGTCTCAGCATGTGAAACGACAGGTGGAGGTCTAAGGCATTCTTGCAATGCCTGATGTCAAGGATAGTCGGATTCTCTCAGTATTGCAGTACATGCAGCTGGAAAGTTCCTTAAAGTGTCTATTTCGGAAAATGGGTGTAGACTAGGGCCGATCCCTCGTGTGACGGTATCGTTCGAACCTCCCCAGGGCCGGAAGGCAGCAAGGATAAGGGCGCTCTGCCGGGTGCGCGGGGGATCCTTTGTTTCCCTTAATGACAATAAAAAACGAGAATGTTGCCCCAGGGGTGCTGCTCGCCCCGCGAAGGTGTGTTGGTGGATTAGGGGCGTCTCTACTCTTTGGGCGCACCTTCAATGATGTGTGAAGGTGTCTCAAAAAATGCACGGGTTTTGTCTCAGAGCGTGAGAAAAGACAAAGTGTCTGAAACCGGGACTCGCATCGCCAGATACGGGGTTCACCCCGTAGAGTTCTAAGCGTGACCACAGCACTGTATCGCCGCTACCGCCCAGACTCTTTTGCGCACGTCATTGGTCAGGAACACGTCACTGACCCCCTTCGCGCAGCATTGCGTGCAAATAAGGTGACGCACGCCTACCTCTTCTCTGGTCCGCGAGGCTGCGGTAAGACCACCTCAGCGCGCATTCTCGCCCGCTGTCTCAACTGTGCTCAGGGCCCCACAGACACCCCCTGTGGTAACTGTGACTCCTGCCGAGAACTCGCTACCGGCGGCCCCGGATCCCTTGACGTCGTCGAAATCGACGCAGCCTCCCACGGCGGCGTCGATGACGCGCGTGAGCTTCGTGAACGTGCCACCTTCGCCCCAGTACGTGACCGCTATAAGGTGTTCATCATTGACGAGGCCCACATGGTCACCCCTCAGGGCTTCAATGCGCTCCTCAAACTCGTTGAAGAACCACCCGAACATGTGAAATTCGTCTTTGCTACCACCGAGCCGGACCGCGTGCTGGGCACCATTCGCTCCCGCACTCACCACTACCCCTTCCGCCTCGTGCCCCCGGATGCCCTTGAGCCCTATCTCGCCCAGCTCAGCACGGAGGAAGGGATTCAGGTTGCCCCTGGTGTCCTCAATCTCGTTATCCGCGCGGGTGGCGGGTCAGTGCGTGACACGCTCTCTGTTCTCGATCAGCTCATGGCGGGCACCATTGATGGCACCCTTGCCTACCGGCAGGCGGTAGCCCTGCTGGGCTACACCGACGCGGCACTCCTTGACGAGACCGTTGACGCCCTCGCCGGAGGTGACGGCGCTGCGGTCTACCGCGTCGTTGAACGCATGGTGGAGTCAGGCCACGACCCGCGTCGTTTCGTTGAAGACCTGCTGCAGCGTCTTCGCGATCTGCTCATCATTTCGGTCGCGGGGGACGGCGCCGCCGACGTGCTCAGTGGAACTCCTGTGGATCAGCTTGAGCGTATGGTCACTCAAGCACGTAACTGGGGGCCACGCCACCTCTCCCGCGCAGCGGACCTCACCGATCAGGCACTGCGTGCCATGGTCGGGGCAACCTCGCCGCGCCTACAGCTTGAACTACTCATTGGCCGCATCCTCGTTCCTGCCGCGGGAGGCCACAGCGCCGCCGAGCCTGCGCTGCCCGGCACCGTTGGCATGGTGGGTGGGGGAGCCCCCCACGAGGCCACCGCCTCCGCTGGCGCTCGTGGTGGATCTGAAGCGCCGCGCTTTGGTGCCGCACAGGCCAGAGAAGAGCTTCGCCGAAAGAGGCAGGCTGACTCTGTCGGCGCCCAGCCGTCCACTCCGCAGTCTCCTAGCCCCCAACCTTCCAACTCCCAGCTTTCCGGCCCCCAAACTGCAGTGCAGCCCTCGGCTCCGCCCACTGCCGCGCCCGATGCGGCAGGGTGGGCAGATGTCACAGCTGCCGTTCCCGGCGCAGGAATCCAGGCTCAGAGCCCGCGCCACGAGGCACCTGCAGTGCCCGCAGTGCCTGCCTCAGGTATGCAAGCAGAGCCTTCCGCTCCGCAGCCGACTCCTCCTGCACAAACCTCTTCTGCGCCAAGTGCTCCTACGCCAACTCCTCCGGCAGAGACATCGCCAGAATCGACCGCGACCGGTTCCGATGCCGACATGCTGCGCCAACGCTGGCCCGAGGTCATTGAACGCCTCTCCTCCATTAGCCGCGTGGCATGGGCACTCATGCATGAAAATGGGCAGCTCGGCGGTGTCGACGGCACAACCGCCGTGGTGCTGCTCCCCTCCGAAGGTTTGGTGGGACGGTTTATTGGAGGCAACCGTGGTGTGGACGTCGAACGCGCCATCCACGAGGCAACCGGACTGCAGCTGACCGTTGTTGCCCAGGTCGGTCAGGCCAGCGGCGGAGCGCAAGTGACAACCCCTAGCGCCAACGCCTCCACCGGCGCAACCCCAAGCTCTGCTGCGCCCGAGCAGAGCCAGGCTCTTCGCGAGAGCGCGCCTGAGTACGCTCCCTTCGAACGTCAGGAGGCCTCTGCTCCGGCAGACCCCTTTCGCCTAGACCCGCCACAGGCCAAGGCTCCTGAACCCTTCACTGAGGATCTGGCGTCGGCAAGCGCACCCCACGAGGGCGAGGCCGCTCCACCCGTCTCCGATATGCAGACCGGATGGCCTGAGGCCGTCGTTCCTCCCAACGGGCCCATTGAAGACGAGGCGCCAGTTGCTCCCGCTGTGGAGGCCGAGCCCGATCCCTTCGCCCCTACCGCCCCGCAGGCGCTGGCGGCATGGTCTGAGCCCGTCGCCCCCATTCCCCACAGCACAGTTGCTGAGCCTGCCGCCGAGCTGAAGGGCGCAGCATCCGTCTTTGGTGACGAGATCTACGGTGACCAGGCAACGGGTAGAACCTCGGCAAATGGGGGACAGGCCCATAGCGCAGGATTCACCCGCCCGCGCCTCACACACGTCGAAGGCGGCGCAGGAGCGGCCACAGGTGAATCCGCGTGGGCGCGTGAGGGATCACCTTCGGCGCCCTCTGTGTCCCCCGTAGAGGAAGGTTCCTCCGTTCCTGCGCAGCAGGCACCTTTCTCCCCTGCACAGGAGTCGTTCTCAACCGGCCAGTCCCCGGCAACGCCCTCGCGCCCCCAGGTTTCCGCACAGGAGGATGACTCTGCATCAATCGACGACGCAGATGTCGAAAACTCACAATCTCACGGCCTGCCAGCAGTCCTGGAGGTCTTGGGCGGTAAGGTCATTGAGGAGATCACGACAGAAGGAGGATGGTGACCGGTGTTTGAGGGTGCTCTACAGAACCTCATTGACGAACTTGGACAACTGCCCGGCGTTGGACCCAAGTCCGCTCAACGCATGGCACTGCACCTCCTGGAGGCTGAACCTGAGGACGTCCAGCGACTCATTGAAGCGATGAGCGCAGTGCGCACTCGTGTCCGTCACTGCGTCACCTGTGGGAACCTCACGGAAGCAGAAGAGTGCATGATCTGCCGTGACCCGAGCCGAGATCCTTCGCTCATCTGCGTTGTGCAGGAAGCCAAGGACATTCACGCCATGGAAAACTCTCGGGTGTTCCGCGGCCGCTATCACGTTCTCGGCGGTGCAATCGATCCCATTCGGGGTGTTGGCCCCGACCAGCTGCGCATCCGCCAGCTCCTCACCCGTTTGCAAGATGACAGGATCGCCGAGGTCATCCTCGCCACGAACCCCAATATCGAAGGCGAGGCCACCGCCTCCTACCTGGCGCGCACCCTGCGCACCATTGGCGTGCCCACGACCCGCCTCGCAATGGGCCTTCCCGTCGGCGGAGACTTGGAATACGCCGACTCTGTCACCCTGGGACGCGCCATGGAAGGGCGCCAGGCACTGGTGTAAGGACGCCGAGCTCACCGCGCCTCGCTCCGCCCGCAGAAGTCCGCGCGCCGAGCTAGAAGGCGGCCCCTCGTGTTCAAGTAGCGAACATCTCCCACGCGCGCCTCAAGGGCCGGTTTAGGGTGGCTGGACACTCAACGTCCACTTGGGAGGTTTCCACGATGCGTCGTCGACTCACAGTTTTCAGCGCCATTGCCGCCACCGCTGCCCTCGCCTTGAGCGCCTGCACCCCGAGCGCAACCGAGGGTTCTGCGCCTTCTGGCCAGGGCTATCAGCTTGGTATCACGCAGATTACCTCCCACCCCGCCCTCGATGCTGCCCGTGAAGGCTTTAAGGAAGCCTTTGCCGAGGCAGGGGTCGACGTCACCTTCGACGAACAAAATGCCCAGGGTGACCAGGCGACGGCCACCGCCATTGCCTCGAAGTTCGCTGCCGCAGACCTTGACCTGGTGCTCGCTGTCGCCACGCCCTCGGCCCAGTCCCTCGCCCAGGCCATTACCGACACCCCCGTCCTCTTCACCGCTGTCACTGACCCCGTGGCTGCACAGCTGGTGACCACCATGGACGCGCCGGGAGCGAATATCACCGGCACCACCGACATGAATCCCATTAAGGAACAACTGGAGCTCGTCACCACCCTCGTTCCTCACGCCAAGAAGGTCGGTATCGTCTACTCTTCTGGCGAGGTCAACTCCGAGGTTCAAGTTGCTGCGGCAAAGAAGGAAGCAGCGGGGCTGGGCCTGGAAATCGTTGAATCTACTGTCACGAACTCCGCTGAGGTACAGCAGGCAGCCCAGGCACTGGGGGCAGTGGACGCCATCTACGTACCCACTGACAACACGGTCGTCTCTGCCCTGGGCTCAGTGCTTCAGGTCGCCATCGACATGAAGATCCCCGTGATCGGCGCTGAAGCGGACACCGTTCGCAATGGTGCGATCGCCACCTACGGTATCGACTACTTTGCCCTGGGCAAGCAAACCGGTGAGATGGCACTGCGCGTCCTCAAGGACGGCGCTGCCCCTGCCACCATGGCAGTCGAGCAGCAAAAGACCTACACCCTGGTAGTCAATAAGAAGGCTGCCGCTGAGTTTGGTGTGAACCTGACTGAAGAATTCCTCTCCTCTGCGGCTGAAGTGATCGAGTAAGCCCATGATGACAGCACTTGACCTGGGCCTGATCTACGGGCTCATGGCATTGGGGGTCTACCTGACCTTCCGCGTCCTCGACTTCGCCGACCTGACCGTTGATGGGTCCTTCACCACCGGAGCTGCGGTGGCGGCGGTATCCCTCACCGCCGGTATTCACCCTGTGGTGGCGACGCTCGGCGGCTTCGCAGCGGGCTGCGTTGCTGGCGCTGTCACGGGCCTGCTCAACACGAAGGGGCAGATCCACCCGCTCCTGGCCGGTATCCTCACCCAGATCGCCCTGTACTCCATTAACCTGCGGATTATGGGCCAGGCCAATGTGCCCCTGCTGCGCGTCCCGACCCTTCTGTCGCCCCTGCGCGACGGACGTATGCTCGGCACGCTGGTGTCTGTGGCGGTGTTTGCCGCGCTGCTCGTCCTCGTCATGGCTGTCCTCAACTGGTTCCTGTCGACCGACACAGGCCTGGCAATGCGGGCCACAGGCGACAATGCGGGCATGGCTGCCGCGCAGGGCGTCAACACCGGCACCATGAAGATCCTTGGCCTTGCCCTCTCTAACGGCCTGGTGGGCCTGTCGGGTGCGCTGATTGCCCAATACCAGGGCTTTGCCGATATTTCGATGGGTATTGGCCTGATCGTTGCGGGCTTGGCTTCGGTCATCATCGGCACAGCCCTGGTGGGCTCCCCGCGCGTGTGGGTCATGGTCCTGGCCGTTGTCCTGGGTTCGATCGTCTACCGCATCGTCATCCAGCTGGCCCTTATGGTGCCCTGGTTCCAGCCCAATGACATGAAGATCATCTCAGCCGTCATTGTTCTGCTGGCATTGCTGCTGCCGCGATGGGGCCTCTTTGCCAAGATCCGAGCCAGGCGCCGTAACCGCTCACTCATTGCTGAGCCTGACGTGACGCCCACGGCTGAGGAACGCGACTCTGCAAAGGCAGGTGCATGATGCTTGAGGTTCGCGGGATCACCAAGTCCTTCTTCCCCCACACCGTCAATGAACGCATTGCCTTGCGTAACGTCTCCCTGACTCTGCAAGCAGGTGACTTCGTCACGATCATTGGCTCCAATGGTGCGGGCAAGTCCACGCTGCTCAATATCGTCTCCGGTCGCTACGAACCCGACTCTGGTCAAGTGCTCATCGCCGGGGAAGACGTCACCCGACAGAGCGACTTCGAGGTCGCCCGCCGGGTAGGGCGCGTCTTCCAAGACCCGATGGCGGGCACCGCGCCCCACCTGACCATTGAGGAAAACCTCTCCCTGGCTCTAGCGCGGGGCAAGCGACGAGGCCTTGCGCTGGCCCTGACCGCGAAGAAACGCGACTTCTTCCGTGAGGTTCTTGCCTCCTTGGAGCAGGGGTTGGAAAATCGCCTGACCACCAAGGTCGGCCTGCTCTCGGGCGGTCAGCGTCAGGCCCTGAGCCTGACGATGGCGACCTTCTCCGCCCCTGACATCCTGCTTCTGGATGAGCACACTGCCGCCCTTGACCCCCAGCGCGCGGCCCTCATTACGCGCCTGACAGAGCAAGCTGTGGAGCGCTACTCCCTGACGACCCTCATGGTCACGCACAATATGGAGCAGGCCCTGAGCATGGGTAATCGCCTCATTATGATGCACGAGGGCCAGATCATTTTTGAGCTGGCCGGTGAAGCCAAGAAGAACGCCACCCAAGAATCCCTGCTGGCAGAGTTTGACCGCCTAAGGAACGCTGGCGGCACGGCAGCAGGCGCGCAACTCTCTGACCGCACGCTGCTTGGGTAGAGACGCAGGTAGTTATTAGGGCACGCCAAGCGTGAGTGAATGCGGTGCGGGGGTGTCGGCCAGTCGGCCAACACCCCCGCACTCAAGTTCCAGCAGCCATCTGCTGCCTCATGAGCCTTAGTTATCGACGACCAGAATCTGGCGGGCCACCAGGCGAGCCTCACCCGGATCGCTTGAGGCCAGCACCGCAGCGGCGGCCTCACGGCAACGCTCCAGGGTCACAGTCTCCAGCAGGGCACCCACGCCGGGAATCGCCGAGGGCGCCATCGACAAACTCGTCACGCCCATACCGATCAGCACTGCGGCCAGCAGGGAATCGGCGGCGGCCTCGCCACACACGCCCACAGGCTTGCCCGCACGCGCGCCCGCAGCCGCCACCGACGCAATCAACGCCAGGGGAGCGGGCTGCCACGGGTCAGTGTATTCAGCGAGGTCAGGCGACATACGATCGGCTGCCAGGGTGTATTGGGTGAGGTCATTGGTGCCAATGGACACGAAATCAACGTGTTCAAGGAAACGATCAATGAGGATTGCCGCAGCGGGCACCTCGATCATGATGCCAGCCTTCAACCCGCGCTCGCGGACCAACCCGGCAAACCACTGCGCCTCGGGCACGGTGGAGATCATCGGAGCCATCACCCACACGTCAGTGCCAGGCTCGCGCGCCGCAGCGGCGGCAATGGCGTCAAGTTGGCGGAGGAGCAGGTCGGGGTTGTGGCCGGTGGTGCGAATACCGCGCACGCCCAGGGCGGGGTTGAATTCCTGCATGAGCGTGGCGAAAGGCACGGGCTTATCCGAACCCGCGTCCAGGGTGCGTACCACGACCTTTGAGGAGGGGAACGCGGAAAAGACGGGGGTGTAAGCCTCGGTCTGAGCCTCCACGGTGGGCTCCACTGCGGTGTCGAGGAAGAGCAGTTCGGTGCGGAAGAGGCCAACGCCTTCAGCGTCGGTGGCAGCTGCCTGGTGGGCGGCCTCACCGTCTTGAACATTGGCGAGGAGTTGGACGGGCACGCCGTCAGCGGTGCGAGCCGGGCCGACCCATGCGGCGATGGCGGCGCGGCGTTTCTCGTCCTCGGCGACGCGGGCTCGCGCTGCAGCGACCTCCATCCCCAGCGTGAGGGTGCCGTGGCGGCCATCTACGAGGACGGCGTCGCCCTCGTGAATCTGGGCGAGCTGGCGGGCAGCAACGATGCAGGGAATGCCGAGCTGGCGGGCAATGATCGAGGTGTGAGAGGTGGGTCCGCCCAGCTCGGTGGCGATGGCAACGTACATGTCGGGGACGAGGCCGGCGGTGTCGGCGGGGGAGAGGTCGTCGGCGAGGAGGACAACCGGCGAGGTCGCCTCGGGGATGCCGGGTTCGGGGATGCCTTGGAGGTGGGCGAGGACGCGGTCGCGCACGTCGCGCAGGTCGGAGGTGCGTTCTACCATGAGGCCGCCGGCCTTTTCAAACATGGCAATGTATTTTTCGGTGGCGGCGATGGTGGCCTGGATGGCGGGGCGGCCTTCACGGATGCGGCGGGCGACGTCCTTTTTCCAGCTGCGGTCCATGGCGAGGGATGCGGTGACGGTGAGGACTTCGGCGGCGTGGCCGGTGGCGCGCGAGGCGCGGTCGAAGAGGCCGTCAGCGACTGCTGCGGTGCAGGCGTTGAAGCGTTCGACTTCGGCTTCACGGGTGTCGTCGGGCAGGTCGGGGGCTTCTATGGGAGGAAGTTCGGGGCGTCGGGCCCATACTGCCGGAGCGTAGGCGACGCCGGGGACGACTGGGGTTCCATGCACAACGGTGGTTGAGTCGGACATTATTCCTCCTATGTGAGCTGTCCACAGCCTAGACCTCGGTGGCGGCACTTCCTTGGGACGCCTGGTGCGAGCTGGGACACGCCCGTCAGTGTTCTCGAGTATTTTACGAGGTAGAAGCCGTGCTGGTTGGGAAATGTGGGATTCCTTTCGTTCTACTTGGAATAATTTTCCACGAGGTTTTGGTGTGCGCGTGACCAAATGCTGGGCGAGCCGTGAAGAATGAAGAGCGCCTCCTAGGATGAAGAGACGAGTGAGAACATCGATACGAGGAATGAGGGGATAGTCAGTGGCTCTGATCGTCCAAAAATACGGTGGCTCATCAGTGGCAGATGTCGAGGCCATGAAGCGCGTCGCCAAACGCGTCGTTGATACCCACAAGGCCGGTCACCAGGTCGTCGTCGTTGTCTCCGCCATGGGTGACACCACCGACGAACTCCTCGACACCGCCGCCGAACTCACCACCAACGCCCCCAAACGAGAGATGGACATCCTCCTCTCCGCAGGCGAACGCATCTCCATGGCCCTCCTATCCATGGCCGTCAACGAACTGGGCGTGCCCGCCACCGCCTACACCGGCGCCCAAGCAGGCATCCACACAGACTCCCACCACGGCAAAGCTCAGATCATCGGCATGGTGCCCGAACGCGTCGCCCGCGCCATCCACGGTGGTGAGGTCGCCATCGTTGCCGGCTTCCAGGGCGCCTCGAAGGACGAGGACACCACCACCCTGGGCCGCGGCGGATCCGACACCACCGCCGTCGCCCTCGCCGCAGCCCTGCACGCTGACGTCTGCGAGATCTACACCGACGTCGACGGCCTCTTCAGCGCCGACCCGCGCATCGTCCCCAAGGCCCACCGCCTGCGCACGATCAGCCAGGAGGAAACCCTGGAACTGGCCGCGCATGGCGCGAAGATCCTGCACCTGCGCGCCGTCGAATTCGCCCGCCGCTTCAACGTGCCCCTGCATGTGCGCTCGTCCTTCTCGGAGAAGGAGGGCACGTGGATCTCCAACGCACCCGCTCACCCCGACCTCGCTGGTCTTGTCCCCGAGGCCGCCCTGGCCACCTCGAAGGAGGAAAAAGTGGAAGAACCCATCATCTCCGGCATCGCCCACGACCGTTCCCAGGACAAGATCACGGTCACGAACGTGCCCAACACCCCCGGCACCGCCGCCCGTGTCTTTGAGATTGCGGCCGAGGTCGGCGCCAATGTCGACATGATCGTGCAGAACACGCCCGTCGACAACCCCAGCCGGGCCAATATCTCCTTCCCCCTGCCCGAGGCCGCCGCCCGCCGCACCCTGGACGCCCTTGAGGCTCGCCGCGATGAGCTGGGCTTCCAGGAACTGCGCTACAACCCCAATATCGGCAAGCTCTCCCTGGTGGGGGCGGGTATGCGCACCAACCCCGGTGTGTCCGCCAAGCTCTTTGGTGCACTGTCGGCTGCCGGCATCAATATTGACCTCATTTCCACCTCGGAGATTCGTATCTCCGTCGTGACTGACCTTGAAGACCTTGACCGCGCTGTGCAGGCCGTTCACACCGCCTTCGGCTTGGACAGCACCGAATCTGAAGCTGTTGTGTACGGAGGAACTGGACGATGAACGTTGAAGCTGCTGCCGGTGTTGAGGGCGTTGCTGTGAAGGCACCCGGCGAATTGACCCTTGCTGTTGTTGGTGCGACCGGCCAGGTCGGCCGCGTCATGCGCGTCCTGCTGGAGGAGCGTAACTTCCCCGCTACCACCGTTCGTTTCTTCTCCTCCGCCCGTTCAGCGGGCACTGTGCTGCCCTGGAAGGGTGAGGATGTTGTCGTCGAGGACGTCGCCACCGCCGACCTGTCCGGCATTGACATCGCTGTTTTCTCCGCCGGGGCGACGGCCTCGCGCGAGTATGCGCCGCGCTTCGCTGCCGCTGGTGCCGTCGTCGTGGACAACTCTTCGGCATGGCGCAAGGACGAGGACGTGCCGCTGGTGGTGTCCGAGGTCAATGGCCGCGATATCGCTGTGCGTCCCAAGGGCATTATTGCCAACCCCAATTGCACGACGATGGCGGCAATGCCCGTGATCAAGCCCCTGGTTGATGCCGCGGGTGGCCTGGATCGCCTGACCGTGTCCTCCTACCAGGCGGTGTCGGGCACCGGCCTCAAGGGCGTGCAGGAGCTGGTGGCCCAGGTGGAGGCTGGGGTCTCTCAGGACCTGGCTGCACTGTCTGTGGATGGTTCGGCCGTTGACCTGCCGGATAATGGCGTCTACGTCGCTCCGATCGCTTTTGACGTTGTGCCCCTGGCTGGCGGCCTGGTGGATGATGGCTCCGGCGAGACCGATGAGGAACAAAAGCTCCGTAATGAGTCGCGCCGTATCCTGCACCTGCCTGAGCTGCGCGTGTCGGGCACCTGCGTGCGCGTGCCGGTGTTCACCGGTCACACCCTGACCATTCATGCTGAGTTCACCGATGCTCTGAGCGTGGACCAGGCTGTGGAGGTTCTGTCAGCGGCACCCGGTGTGCGCGTCGTTGACGTGCCCACGCCTCTGGAGGCTGCCGGTAAGGACGAGGTGCTGGTCGGCCGCATCCGCCAGGACCAGGCAGTGCCGGGCAATAAGGGCCTGGTGCTGGTCATCTCTGGCGATAACCTGCGCAAGGGTGCGGCCTTGAATGCGATTCAGATTGCCGAGCTTGTTGCCGCCGAATTGCAGTCCATCTGAGCGCTGAGCTTTGAGTTTCAAGCCCTGAGCGGCTGAGGTTGAGGGGGCTGGCCCGCGTGAATTGCGGGCCAGCCCCCCTGTGCTGCTCTGGGGTGGTGACCCGGCAATCATTGGTTGCAGGTATCTTGCTGGGTCGCGCATGCCTTGCCGGGTTGGACTAGGTGCTCCCCTTTGCACTGGTTGTTTGGCGTTGCACTGGTTGTTTGGTGTTGCACTGGTTGTTTGGCGTTGCACTGGAAGCTCCGGGCCCGGCGTAATCGGTGCAACGCGGGCTCATCGGTGCAACGCGGAGCTATCGGTGGGGACTACCGGGGCAACAACTCATAGACATGCTCGTCATGCGAAGATGCGGGAGCTTCCCAGGTATTCGGGGTAACTCCGAGCTGGCACAACAGAGGCGGGGTCCACCTTGGTGGCCCCCGCCTCCAGAGTTACAACAGACTCAGAGTGAAAGACAGTGACCAGATGTGCCCATCAGGCTATGCGACCAGCACCCTGATCAGTCAGTCTGAGTTGGTCGATCAGCCCTGGGCTTCGATCTCGGCGCGGACCTTGTCCATGTCCAGGGCGCGGATGTCAGCGATCAGTTCTTCCAGAGCGGGCGCAGGAAGGGCGCCGGACTGGCGGAAGATAGCAATGCCGTCGCGGAAGGCCATGATGGTCGGGATCGAGGTGATCTGAGCGGCCATAGCGATCTGCTGCTCAGCGTCGGTGTCGACCTTGGCGAAGACGATGTCTTCGTGCTTCTCAGAGGCGGCCTCGAAGATCGGGCCGAACTGACGGCAGGGACCGCACCAGGTGGCCCAGAAGTCAACGATGACGATCGGGCTATCGACAATCGTGGATTCAAAGTTCTCGTTCGTCAGGTTGATCGTGGCCATGGGGCCTCCTTCATCATGCCAGCACCAGATCATGGGCCAGCGGCAAGTGTTGCGTACAGGTCAAAAAGGCCATGTGGTCCCTTGACCGATGCAACGATCCTACGATGTTCGCACTGTCTTAGCGCGCCAAGTCTAGGATTTTCGGCCTGTATGCGGTGAGTCCCACATTCAACAAGGGTGCCTGCTGTGCCCCTGCCGTACCCTCGGCTGTGTGCTCAGCCGCACTCTTGCCGGGCACTCTCAGCCGTGGCTGACCGGGCAGCGGAGGAAGGCCTGGGCGTCGCTGCGCAGCGTCAGATCCTCGTCAACTGGGCGGATGCGGCTGGAAGGAATGGGTGCCTTCTCCGCAGGTACGCCAATAGCGCGAAGGATAAAGGCCTGAACGGCGCGGATTGTGTGCTCGCGCTCGACAGCCGAGGATGGCAGGTTCTGACCGGCCAGCGCCGAGTGGATGAGGCCGATCAGCATGTACGGGTTTTGCATGGGGATAGCTTCTGCCCCCATTGCCGAGCGCAGAATATTGAGCAGGACATCTTCGATCATGCCCGCGTGTTCACGTAGGCGGGGAGTGGTCTGCAGGGATACCTGGCCGCGTAAATTCACGCCGGAAGCCAGGTGGTAGCGGTCCTTGAGTTCCAGGTGTGCGCGCAGGTAGATGCGCATCTGCTCAATGGGGTCGGATTGGCCTTCAAGGGCCGTGCGCAGCACCTGGGTGAACTGGCCGCTGGCGTAGTGCATGAATTCCAGGAGCAGTGTCTCTTTATCGGCAAAATGGTTGTACACAGCGGTGCGGCCAACGTCGGCGCGGGCGGCAATCTGAGACATGGTGATGCTGTCGAAAGGCCCTTCGGACATCAGCTGTCCCAGGGCTTCGAAGAGGCGGTGGCGTGTCATCTGTCGATGGTCGGCCAGGGAGTCCCCAATGATTTTCGGCATAAAGCTATTCTGACAGATTTAGGCTCAATGTCCGAAAATCTGGGGTGAGGTGTACCTAACTTTTCTTCCCGCTTCGCAGCTCAGTGGCCACTTCCACCAGTCGCTCGACGATCGGACGATCGTGAACAATCCACGGCAAAGAGTCCACGGGTGGCAAATCCTCACGCGCCGCAGACGAATCAAGCGCCGCCCACACCAGCTCCAGGTGATTCTCTGATAGTGTCGGCGCGCCAGAGGAAGGCGCGCACTGCGCCAACCACACGCCCATCGTCCGCCCCGCATGAATGGGCCACCAGCGCCCGCCCTCGTCAGGCACCTCCTGCCCGTACACGAGGGTGCACCCCAGCTCCTCGGCGATCTCGCGCGCGAGGGCGTCCAGGGGAGCCTCGCCAAACTCCACCTTTCCTCCCGGCAACTCAAATTGGCCGCGCAACTCTTCTGGGTAGGCGCGCGAGGCGCAGAGCAGTCGCGTGGGACACTCCAAAGAATCCACGATTGCTGCGGCGACAATCGGGCGCGGCGTGGGCGCCTGCGAGGAATCAGGCGAGGAGGGCAGTAAGGAGGCCTCAGCAGATGGCGGAGTGGAGGGCGAAGCGGAAGTCACCCTGCCATCCTAAAGGGCGAGGGCGCCGCCCTCGTGACGCTCGCTGAAAAAAAGCTCCATGGAGGGGGAGCGGGGTCGAGGGAGGGTGAGTGCAGAGGGAGTAGAGGGAGGGGCGAGTGTGGGGCGGGGGAAGGAAATACCGACGCGAGTGTTTGGACGCAAGCCCCCAAGGTGAGTATCATGGGAGCGCTGCTACGGCAGTAACTGCGGACGTAGTTTAATGGTAGAACTGCAGCTTCCCAAGCTGCTAGCGCGGGTTCGATTCCCGTCGTCCGCTCCAGGTGAACACCACTTTGAGCGCGTATTTCCACCTCTTCTGGAAGGCGCTAGGGGTGGTGTTTTTCTCGTATAGACCACCCCTAGTCGTCGGTGAGGAAGCCGCGTAGCCCCTTTTTCTGGAGCGCCTCACGAACCTCGGCGACGAGGGTGCGCATGGCCTTGGCTCGAAAGCCTGCGCGACTGGATGGGGGAACAAGCCGCGCAAGGCACCTCGTCCATCGTCACCTGCTCCGCACTCAAACGCTCCTACCGCGACCTACTCTCCGCAGCGCCCGGCCGCGTCCTCTTCATTCACCTCGTCGCCGAACAAGACGCCCTGCGCGAACGAATGGAACAGCGCGAAGGCCACTTCATGCCCCCAGCACTCCTGCCCTCCCAGTTCGCCACCCTCGAAGACCTCTCCGAAGACGAGGACGGCATCGTCGTCGAATCACAAGCAACCCCGGAAGAAACCCTCACCGCCATCCTCACCGCTCTCGCCGGCATCGCGACGATCATCGTGCTCATCGTGTGGAAGAAGGTCCACCCCTTCCTCGCCCTCACCCTCGGATCGGCCGTTCTCGCCCTCATAGCGGGCATCCCCCTCGCCGACACCTTCACCTCCTTCTCGAAAGGCCTGGGCTCGACCGTCGGCAGCGTCGGCACACTCATCGCATTCGGCGCAATCATCGGCAAACTCCTCATTGACTCCGGTGGCGCCGACCGCATTGTCGACGCCATCCTCGACAAAACCCCAGCCGCCCGAGTGCCCTGGGCAATGGCCTTCATTGCCTTCGTCATCGGCATCCCACTGTTCTTCGAGGTCGGCGTCGTCCTCCTCATCGCCGTGGTCATGCTCGTCGCCCGCAAAGCAAACCTCCCCCTCGTCCTCGTCGGCATTCCCGCCCTCGCGGGACTGTCCGCACTGCACGGCCTCGTGCCCCCACACCCCGGCCCACTCATCGCCATCGACGCCCTCGGCGCAGACCTTGGCATCACCCTTGGCCTGGGCCTACTGGTCGCGATCCCCACAGTCATCATCTCCGGCCCGCTCATCGCGCCAATGATGGCCCGCTGGGTACCCATCGAAGCCAAGGCACCACTGGGGGAAGCAAGCGACGAGCAATCCCTCAAGCGCCCCTCCTTCGGCATCTCAATCTTTGTCGTCCTCCTTCCCGTGATCCTCATGCTGGGGCGCACACTCGTCGAAACCCTCATGGGCTCTCAGTCAGACTCCTGGGTCTACCAGGGCGCCGACTTCCTCGGCCAACCCATCGCTGCCCTGCTCATCACCGTCCTCGTCGCCATCATCCTCTTCGGTGTCATCCCCAGACGCAGCGCTGACGAAATCTCCTCCATCGTCGGCGCTTCCCTTGGCCCAATCGCCGGCATTCTCCTCATTGTCGGCGCTGCGGCGGCTTCAAGCAGACCCTCGTCGATTCAGGCATTGCAACGATTATCGCCTCCTGGATTGAGCAGGCAGCCGTGCCCGCCCTCATCGCCGGATGGCTTGTCGCCGTCGCCGTTCGCCTCGCAACCGGTTCGGCCACGGTCGCGACAATCACCGCAGCAGGCATTATGGCGCCCCTCGCCGGGCAGATGCCGCCTGTCGAGGCCGCCCTCCTGGTCCTTGCCATCGGGGCGGGCTCAGTATTCCTCTCCCACGTCAACGACGCCGGATTCTGGATGGTGAAGGAATACTTCGGCATGACAGTGGGCGAAACCTTCAAGACCTGGTCCCTGATGGAAACAAGCTCTCCGTCGTCGCCGGTGTCACCCTCGTCATCCTCGGCGCACTCTTCGGGGTGCTGTAGGCCCGACCCAGCGCACTCATGAGAGCGCGCCGGGTGCCAAAACCGCACTCTGGAGTGCGCCGGGCACCACACACGACGTCTGCACAGGGGAGGGCCGAGGGAAACCTCGGCCCTCCCCTGTGTGAGCTCACGACCTCTTCGCCCCACCACTCCTTCCCTTTCCTATACTGAGTGCACGCATCGGGAACCTCGCATGCCGCAGCCAACAGGCCGCTGCGAGTGTGGCACCGCGAAAGTGGCACTGCGAGTGTGGCACTGCGAAAGTGGCACTGCGAGTGTGGCACTGCGAAAGTGGCACTGCGAGTGTGGCACTGCGAAAGTGGCACTGCCAACGCGCCAAGGCACACATGCCAAGGGAGGTCGTCAACACACCATGGAACAGCGCACGCCATCCGCACCTGGCCACGCATCAGCACATGGCCAAGGATCAATACCGCGCCAGCCGTCAGTACCTGGCCAAGGAACAGCGCCGCGCCGACCATCCGCACTGCGCCAACTGCGCGCGGCTGCGCCCTCGCTCATCAAATACCAGATCGTCACCAAGGCCATCCAAAGCCTCGTCCTCTTCCCACTGTTCTGGTTCGCCACCCAACAACTCCTCAACTGGCGCGGCCTCCCCTCCCTCACCAACGCCAATATCGCCTCCTTCCTCCTCTCCCCGCAGGGCGGCCTGTTCATCCTCCTGGTCCTGTTCATGCTCCTGACCACCTGGCTGATGGAAATCGGCGGATTCCTCACCCTCTCGGCCCGCTCAATCAAGGGCAAGAAAGAGGCCTCCTATCATCAGGTGCTCTGGGCGAATCTGCGCACCATCCCTGAACTCGCAGGCCCCGGCCTCGTCCTCATCGTCTTTATCGTCGGCGTTGTCCTGCCGATGGCGGGCACCTCGCTCAATATCAGCTTCCTCACCGACGTTCGCATCCCCAACTTTATTAGCTCCGTCATCTATTCCACACCCCTTTACCTGGGCATTTATTGGACGGCGCTGGCAGGCCTGCAAGTTCTGGCGTTCTTCGCGGTCTTTACCTTCCACTTCATGATCCTTGGAGGCATGAAAACCATCCGCGCTCTGCGCGCATCGTTTCGCATGGTTCGCCAGAACTTTTGGCGCTTCCTTGGCTTCATGACCCTGGTGAATCTGCTGCTCGCCACGGTGGCGCTCGCGGTCATCATCATCGCCATTATGGGCGTCGTCGCCCTCAGTCAGCTGCTGCCCGCCACGCCCTACTGGGAAGGCTTCATTGGACTCCTTGCCGTCATTCTTCTCAGCGTTCTCGCCACTCTCTTTGTCTTTGCTGCAGCCCCCTACGAACTGTTCTTCATCACGCAGCGCTACTACACCTACCTGGAACGACGGGCGGTAACAGAAGGGGACGAGGCTGCCGCGCGCCTCGCTCAGCGCGTCCCTCACGCGCCCGAGAAAACCGCGCCCAGTCCGCTTGACCGGCTCCTGCGGCGCCGCTTCCTCCTGAGTGGCTTCGCCGCCCTCGCCCTCGTGGCAACGGCAGCAGTCATGGCCTACGCCGCTTCCTTCGTCACCCAAGCGCCCCAGATCGCGTTGGTCGGCCACCGCGGCGGCCCAGGTATGTCCGCCGTGGAAAACAGTATGGAAGCCATCGAATACTCCATCAGTCAAGGCGCGCACTACGTGGAAGTCGATATTCAGCGCACCAAAGACGGCCACTACATCCTCAACCACGACAATACTTTTGCGCGGCTCGCTGGCGATAGGCGCGCCTCCACCGACATGACCTTGGAACAGACACGAACCCTTGATCTGGGGGCCACCTCCGGCGGGCGATTCACGCAGGTGCGAGTGCCCTCCCTTGACGAGCTCCTTGACGCGACGAAGGGTCGTATTGGCATCTTCCTTGAGCTCAAGGGCGCGACCGCCGATGAGCGCATGGTTGATGACGCGGTGGCTGCGGTCAAAGCCCGCGACATGCTTGGCGAGGTCGTGTTCATGTCCCTCGACTACGACATCATCACCTACATTGAACAGACCTACCCTGAAGCCACCAGCGGCTACACCTACTTCCTGGCCGTCGGGCGGACGGAGAGCCTCGTGGGTGACTACCTCATCCTCGAAGAGGACGCCGCCTCACGGGGTCTCATTGACCGCATCCACGCCGCAGGCAAGAAAGCGGCCATCTGGACGGTCAACACCGAAGATTCCATGCGTAAATTCGTCAACTGGCCCATTGACGCGGTCATCACCGACTACCCCGAGGAGTGGCAAGAAATCGCCCGTCAACGCCAAGAGGCCAGCCCCGTTGACGTCATGATTGACGAGTTCCTCGAGGAGTAGCCCCACCGCAGGACGAGGCCACCGCAGGGCCGGGCTCAGCGCGACGAACATGCTCTGCGTTGCGCGCCGCCCTCGTCACTCCAAACGATCCCCGCGCTTACGGACCTTCCCCGAGCGCACCCGCACGCGTTCGCCTCGTTGAGGGACGATCCCCATAAACCCTTCCTGCGCGAGAAGCTCCGTCAACGCGGTCGCGGAATCGGCCTCGCCGTGGACGCAGAACACCTGCTGAGGAGGAGGATCAAGAGCCTTCACCCAATCCAGCAACTCCGAAGCGTCGGCGTGAACGGAAAACTCCTCATCGCGCACGACCTCGGCCCGCACCGCAACATAAGCGCCATGCATCTTCAACTGCCGGGCCCCCTCGGCCAGAGAGCGGCCGCGCGTCCCCAGAGCCTGATAGCCCGTCAACACCACAGTATGACGCTCATCAGGGAGCATATGCTCCAAATGATGCAGGACGCGCCCACCGGTGGCCATGCCGGACGCCGAAATAATGATGCACGGCCGATCCGGGCGGTTCAGGCGCTCAGACTCTTGAGAATCACGCACCTCCCGAACATCCAACTGCGGCAGCTTCAACCCATTGACGTCCTCACGCAACTCCTCCCGGTAGCGAGACGCCTGATAAATCCGCAAAGAATCCAAGGCCATCGGCGAATCCACGTACACGGGAAGCTTGGGAATGCGGCCCTCGTCCTGCAAGAGCGCAAGGGTCTGGAGGACAACCTCCGTGCGATCCACCGCAAAAGCAGGGATCAGCACCGACCCGCCGCGCTCGGCTGTGCGCCGAATCGCATCCGCTAAAGGCTCATGATCGGCAGCCTCAGGCTCAAAATGCTCCCGATCACCGTAGGTTGACTCAATGAGCACCACATCCGCCCCCGGCGGAATCTCCCGGGCACGCAACACCGGATGCGTGTGACGCCCCAGGTCGCCGGAAAACAGAATCGTCCCCTCCTCCGTTGAGACGTGAATCGACGCCGACCCCAGAATGTGCCCGGCACGAATCCACGTCGCCACCACCCCATCGCCCAGATCAAGAGGCGTATCAAAATCGACCACCCGTAGGAGCGGCAGGGTGCGCTCTACGTCTGTCACGCGATACAGGGGCTCAGGGGTGCGGTGCTTGGAATAGCCTTGCGCCTGAGCGAACTCCGCATCGCGTTCTTGCAGGTGAGCCGAGTCGCGCAAGACGATCTCAGTCAGCTCCGCAGTAGCCTCGGTACACCAAATGGTCCCCTGGAAACCCTGCTTGACCAGGCGCGGTAGCAAGCCCGTGTGGTCCATATGCGCGTGGGTGAGTAGCACGTCGGTGATCTCAGCTGGCGGGATCGGAAAATCTGACCAGTTGAGCCGACGCAGTTCCCTAGGCCCCTGGTACATGCCACAATCGACGAGGATATGGCGGGGCTGGGGTAGGTGAGCGTCGAGAGTCAGAAGGTGTTGTGATCCGGTGACGGTTCCGGCAGCGCCAATAAAAGAGAGCGTCGTTGTTCTCATGCCTCCAGCATCCCCCGAAAACAAGGTTTCCGCGCGCCGAACAGGTCAAAAACCGATTCGCTGAGGGTGTCTCAGGGATACCCTGAGACACCCCTGAACATTCACGGATTTTCTCCTCCGCGCCAGGAAGTGCCTTCAAATACCTCCCTGCAGGTCGTTAGGATTACCTCAACTCATTCTTGTGCGTGATGCGCGCATCACCCGGCCCCCTCCTGCAAGGAGTCCTCGTGACCACTTACCGTTCCCGTGGCGCCATCGCCATGTCAATCGTGAAAACCGTCCTCTTGTTCATCATTGCGATTGCCATGGTGAAATTCGCGTTCTTCCCGGCACAATCCACCGATGAAGCAATGCCCCTGGACCCGGCAGGAAGCTACGGCCAAATCACCATCACCCCAGAGCGCGGCACCATCACTAACACCGTCACCCTCGAAGGCACTATCCAATCCGACCCCGCGCCTGCCATTAAAGCAACGCTGGCCGGTGAGATCACCGAAATCTATGTCAACAACGGTGACCAGGTCAGCGCAGGCGACACCATCTTGCTCATCCAAAAGGAAATGGAAGGCGACCCCATCGAACGCGTCGATGAGGAAGGCAACAAGATCACCGAGCCAGGGAAAAACTGGTGGAAGAACGAATGGGTGACAGCGCCGACCTCTGGCAAGATCAACCTCACCGCACTGCTCACTCAACAGGTCAACGTCGGTGAATCCCTCGGCTCTGTCCAGCCTCCCACCTTCTCGGCCGTCGCCACCCTCACCCCCGACCAGATGTACCGCGTGCAGAACCTGCCCGACAAGGCCACCATCACTATCAAGAATGGCCCCGCGCCCTTTGAATGTAACGGCGTGCGCATCGACACCCCGCAAAATCGCACTACCAGCAATAAGGACGGCGATGCTCAGGGCAACAACTCCTCAACCAGCATTGAAGCTCGCTGCGCTGTGCCCGATGGTCAAACCGTCTTCCCCGGCCTGCAGGTTACCATGGCCCTCATCGCCGGTGAAGCTGCTGACGTCATGACCGTCCCCATCTCCGCAGTGGAAGGCCGCTTCGAGCAGGGCACCGTGTACGGCCCGGCAGAAGCTGGCGGCCAGCCCGTCAAGATCCCCGTCAAGCTTGGCCTCACCGACGGCAAGCGCGTCCAAATCATCGAAGGCCTCAAGGAAGACCAGGAAATCCTCGAATTCGTTCCCGGCAAGATCGTTGAAGACAAGAGCGAATACGGAATGTTCATGCCCGGTGACGAAGGCATGATGACAGAAGAGGGCGCCCTCGACTCTGAAGCCATGCCTGCTGACGGCGCAGCCACTGAAGAGGCAAAGTAATGTCCTTCATTGAGCTGAAAGAAATCACGCGCACCGTGGTTCTTCCAGACGGCTCTGACCTGCACATTTTGCGCGGAGTCAACCTGGAAGTTGAACCCGGCGAACGCGTCACCATCGTCGGCCGATCCGGCACCGGCAAGTCCACGCTGCTCAACACCATGGGCATGCTTGATAAGCCCAATTCCGGCACCTACACCATTGACGGACGCGACGCCGTGAACCTTTCCGAAGGCCGCCGGGCCCGCATGCGCGGCGACCTCTTCGGATTCGTCTTCCAGCAGTTCAACATCTTCAATGCGCGCACCGCCCTCGAAAATGTTGAAGTGCCCCTCCTCTACGCCACAGGCATGCAATTCTGGCGCCGCAAAGAGCTTGCCGCCGCCATGCTTGACCGCGTGGGCCTGGGAGATCGCCTCGACTCCTACCCCACCCAAATGTCCGGCGGTGAACAGCAACGTATCGCCATTGCGCGCGCCCTCGTCCGTCAGCCGAAGATCCTCCTCGCTGACGAACCCACCGGCGCCCTCGACCCCGACACAGGCAGCCTCGTCATGGACCTGCTCGAAGAGGTCGTGCGCGAACGTAACGCCGCGCTCATCACCATCACCCACGACATGAATGTGGCAGCGCGTGCCGACACCATTTACGAACTGTACGACGGTGTGCTCCACCCCTCGTCCTCGCCCTTCGTGAAGGAGGCATGATGCACGCCCTCAACCAAATCATCGGCGCCCTCGTCGAAGCCTGGGGAGAAGTGAAGGTCCAAAAGGCCCGCGTCATCCTCTCCCTCGTTGGCGTCGTCGCGGCTGTGGCCGCCATGTCCACCGTCATCGCCCTGGGCTCCCTGCTCTCCCAATCCCTGGACGAGATGCAAGAAGCCGCAGCCGGCCGCTCCGTCACGCTGCACCTGAACCTTTCCAAGAAGGCTGACGAGGGCGACGCCGGTGGCGACTACGGCGGAGGAGGCGGAGGTGTCGCCATCGACGGTGGGATGATGATCCCCTTCGCCCCCATCCCTGAAGAAAAGAAGGATGACAAGCCTGCCGGTCGCGGTGAAGACATCACCGGCAAACCTCTTGACCCCTTCGGTGACGCCATGAAAACCGTGGCCGACCGCTTCACAATCCCCTACTGGTCGCGCGTGGAACAAAGCTCCATCTCCATCCGCGAATTCACCGAAGCATCCAACACGGGTTTCTACCGCGACAAGCCCATCACCCCACCCTTGTGGGGATTCATGGACCCCTCTATTAAGGCTGTTGACCCCCACTATCAGGTGATCTTCCGCCTCAAGATGATTCAGGGACGTTGGCTGCAAGACTCCGACGTCGACCAGCGGGTCGCACCCGTCGTCATCAACTCGATTATGTGGGACCAATTCGGCCAACCCGACCTGCGTGACCCCATGGTGATCTCTGCCAATGACGACAGTGACCGCATGTTCCGCGTCGTCGGCGTCATCAAAGCAAAGTCCTCTTGGGACGGGCCCGAGATGTACACGCTCTACGACTCCTGGCGCTACATGAACGTCGGCAAGAGCAACACTGACAGCCCCAATGTCACCATGATGGTGTGGGTCGGTGAAGAACAAGCCAAGGAAGCACGCCGCATCCTGCCCGCCGCATTGGGCTCCGTCATGGGGCCCGGCTGGGAAGCGAATGCCAGCGGCGGTGAAGGCTTCGACATGGGCCAAGGTAGCCTGCAGATGGTCAACACCGTCATTATGGGCATCGGCGCCATCGTCATCCTGCTCGGTGCCCTGGGCCTGCTCAATGTCGCCATCGTGACCGTCCGCCAACGTATCCGTGAGATCGGCATCCGACGCGCCATGGGTGCCTCCGCCAAGCGAGTATTCTTCGCGGTGTTCATGGAATCGGTTGTGGCGACCTTCGTTGCCGGCGTCATCGGCGTGGGTATTGCCATTGTGATTTTGCGACTGCTGCCCCTGGAAGCCATGGATATCGTATTGCAAGATCGTCCGCCTTTCCCCTTCGGTGCAGCCCTGGCTGGCGTGGGTATCTCGACAAGTATCGGCGCACTGTGTGGGATTATCCCGGCACTTGCTGCGGTGCGGGTCAAGCCGATCGACGCTATTCGCTACTGAGCTGAGTGTGCGCAAGCGCCCCATCTGCGGTCTGTAGGGCCGCCCGGGTGGGGCGCTTGTGCGCAGGTTTGCACACTGCGTTGTAGTTTTCACACCGCATAGCCCCCAGAAACTGCAACGCCGCTCCCATAACGCCAGCCCGGTGCGGCCGGCTCCTATGCCCAACCGCACCGCACGTGTCCGGCCTCGCTGCTCCTTCTGCCTACACCGGTGGCTTGTTGTTGTGCCGGTTGCGGGTGAGTCACCGGTGTGTCTGCAAGGCACCGGTTTGCACACTGCGTTGTAGTTTTCACACCGCATAACCCCCAGAAACTGCAACGCCGCTCCCATCGGGCAGGGAGGATTTGGGCAGCCTCGGCACTATTGGTGTGGCTCAGCGCTATTGGTGTGGCTCGGCACTATTGGTAGGGCTCAGCGCTATTGGTGTGGCTCAGCGCAATTGGTACAGGGCACACCCCATACCATTAGCGCTAAAGCATACCCATGACGCTAAAACACACCGGAAGCTCAGCTGCAGCAAGTAGGAGCGTCTTGTCTACGAGCACACCATTTCCAGAGAGCACCACCCGTGTTTCACGCGTGAAACACGGGTGTGGTGGGTGGTGAACATCGCCAGCATTCAGATAGCAGCTCTCAGGAAACCTGCCGTAGGCTTGGGGGAGGAAAAGTAACGAGCAATTGAAGTGACGTGAAAAGTCACCGTTAATCAGCGCAGTTCTCTGACCCGCCCCACAGCGTTGAGCATCCAAGCTTCCGCAGTCGGACCCCGTAAAACAGGGGATCGCTCTTGCCGCCCAATGCCAGATGATCCACCAGGCTATGGCGATCGTGCGGGTGACCACCAGCACTTGCTGAAGAGAAAACCTGGATGGATTACTGCGCCGAGGCGACTGCAGGGAAAAGAAAGAAGAACAATGGAACACCAGGACAGCACTGCGACTTCTTCCAGTAAAGACGCCGCCCCACGAGAAACTCACGGCGCCACCGAGACCTCGGCACCTGCGGACGCCTCGCGCTTCACGCACTGGAAGAGGACGGTCACACTGTTCCTCGTCGGCCAGAGCATCTCCATGTTCGGCTCTTCCATCGTCCAATTCGCCGTCATGTGGTACTTGACCCTGGAAACCCAATCGGGTCTAGTGGTCATGCTCTACGCGATCTTCGCCTTCGTCCCGCAAGGCCTGCTCTCGCTCTTTGGTGGCACCCTGGCGGACCGCATGAACCGCAAACTGCTCATCATCATCCCTGACGCCATCATTGCGATCACCACCCTGGCGTTGGCATTGATCATGGTCTCAGGCATCACTGACCTGTGGATCATCCTCGCAGCCGTGACCATTCGCTCCATCGGCTCAGGCTTCCAAAACCCTGCGGTCAGCGCTGCGATCCCCTCGATTGTGCCCGCCGACCAGCTGATGCGCGTCAACGGCATCAACGCCTCCATCCAAGGAGTCATGGCCCTGCTCTCCCCCGCAGCAGGCGGCGCTATCTACGGCCTGGGTGGCATTGTCCCCACCTTCTTCGTTGACGTCGTGACTGCGGTGATTGGTATTGGCGTCATGGCCTTTGTGCCGATCCCGAAGCTTCCTGACAACCCCGAGCGCAAATCCCTCATGGGTGATCTTTTCGCTGGCCTGCACTACACCTTCACCCATCGCTTTATTCGCTGGCTTCTGACCGTCTACGCCGTGGTGTTTGTGCTGATCGTGGCACCGAACTTCCTAGTGCCGCTGATGGTGACGCGAAGCTTTGGTGGCGAGGTGTGGATGCTCACCGGTGTTGAGGTCGCGTTCTCCTTGGGCATGGCTCTTGGCGGCATGCTTGTTGGCATGTTGATCAAGCGTTCGAAGATGCATCTCTTGCTGGTGTCGTCGGTCATCTTTGGTCTGCTTGGCATGGCAATGGGTGTTGCCCCCAATGTTTACGTTGTGCTGGCTTTGAACGCGACCGCTGGTTTGCTTGTCCCTGTGTTCAGCACGCCTTCGACCACGGCCCTCCAGGAGCACACTGACCCGGCTTTCATGGGCCGCGTGTTCTCCCTCGTCTCGATCGTTTTCACTCTGGGAATGCCTTTGGGGATGGCCGTCTTTGGGCCCTTGGCTGACACTTTCTCGGTGGAGACTATCCTGATCGGCACGGGTGCGGTGACAATCCTCTTCGTCCTGTTCTCCTTCTACGGCCTGGCTGACGGCCGTCACGCCCTGGCGGAGAGCCGCGCCGAACAGCGGGCGCTGGAAACCCACAAGTAAGCGCTCTGCGATGGGGTTCTCAGGATTGACGAGGTCACCCGCGCGCCTCCTGTGAAGAGTCTGTGCACTTGTCGGCGAGGTCGGGCCGCGCGCCCGGCCTCGCTGCCGGTGGGCGAGCCGCGCTCTGCGGCCAATCCGCAGTAGGCGCGACACTGCCAGCGCCTGCAGGCTCCCTCAGCGCGGGAGATGAATCCAGCCGTCCGGGCTCTGACTGACGAGGCCGTCGCGCAGCAACCCTTCAAGTACGCGTTGAGCTTGGGTGGGGTCGGCGCCCGGTAGTGTTGCAGCCTTGAGAGCCTGCTCCATGGTGATGCCGACATTGGGGACGGCTGACCGGGGGCCCTCGGCGAGGCCAGACCGGCCATCCTCGCCCAGGCCAGACCGGGGCCCCTCGCCCAGGCCAGACCGGCCATCCTCGCCCAGGCCAGACCGGGGGCCCTCGCCCAGGCCAGACCGGCCATCCTCGTCCCACGCCTCCAGCTTCTGATGGGCCGCCCGCAAAGCAGCCATCACTCGGCCCCGCGCTTGTCGATCCGTGCCCGCCCAGGCCTGCGTCCTCTTCTTCCCCGGAGCCGCCGGATACCCGGCAGCCCGCCACGCGCAGACCTCGTCAACCGGACATGCCTGGCACAGGGGCGAGCGAGCCGTGCACACCAACGCACCCAGCTCCATAATCGACACATTCCACGCGGCGGCCTCGTCCCCGTCGGCGGGCACCAAAGCGGCGGCGCGGGCCACCTCGACCCGCCCGGGCGCAGACGCAGGCGGGCGCTCCACCCCATCCAACACCCGCCCCAAGACCCGGCGGATATTCGTATCCAACACAGGAACCGGCTGGTGGTAGGAAAAAGACGCGACGGCTGAGGCGGTATAAGGCCCGATCCCCGGCAGGCCCAGCAGCTCCTCATAAGAGGAGGGCACCTCGCCCTCGTAGGAGGTGGCGATCGCCTCGGCGCACTCGCGCAAACGCAGCGCCCGCGACGGATAACCCAAACGATCCCACGCCACCAACACCTCCGCTGGCGAGGCTGCCGCCAAATCCGCAGGCGTTGGCCAACGCTCCATCCACTGCACCCAGATGGGTTGGACGCGCGGGATCGGCGTCTGCTGGCTCATCACCTCAAACACCAGAGTCCCCCACGCAGACACCGATGGGCTCCGCATCGGCAGGTCGCGACCATGGTGGTCATACCAGCTGATGATCGCCTCGTGAAGGAAGGCTGCGTGTTCGGACATGGGGGACAGGATACTGAAAAGCGGCGGCGGCGTGCCTCTTAGTGCACAGCTTGAAAGACGTTTTGCCCCACACAAGCCACAAAACGCGTGCGACAATAGCCACATGCTTCTTTCTGATCGCGACATTGTGCAGGGCCTGGACTCGGGGCGTATCCACCTCGATCCCCTCGACCGCAGCCTCGTGCAGCCTGCAAGCATTGACGTGCGTTTGGATCGGTTCTTCCGCCTCTTCGACAACCACCGCTACTCGGTGATTGACCCTGCGGCAGATCAGAGCGACCTCACCCGTCTCGTGGACGTTGGCCCAGACGAACCTTTCGTCCTCCACCCCGGCGAGTTTGTCCTCGGCGCAACCTACGAGTGCGTCACCCTCGGCGACGATATCGCCGCCCGCCTGGAAGGCAAGTCCTCCCTGGGGCGCCTGGGGCTACTCACCCACTCCACCGCCGGTTTCATCGACCCCGGTTTCTCCGGCCACGTCACCTTGGAGCTGTCGAATACGGCGACCATGCCGATCCTGCTCTACCCGGGCATGAAGGTCGGCCAGCTGTGCTTCTTCGACCTGTCCTCCCCGGCGGAGCACCCCTACGGGTCGCAAGAGAGAGGCTCCCACTACCAGGGGCAGCGTGGCCCCACGGCCTCGCGCTCGCATGAACGCTTCACTCGCACGCGGATTGCCGATGGTCACTGAACGGCAGATCCCGGATTTCCCGTCGCGTCGCTCCCTCCACGCTAAGGGCGCGGACCCGCACGCAATTGACGAGGCCACCGCGATGGCAGCTTTGCCGCAGCGTGCGGATCGTTCTGGGCAGGCGGCTCCGGCCTCAACGCCCTCTTCGCCTGAGGGGCTCCCTGACGACGCATCCCCTTCGGCCGAAGTACCGTCTGAGTCTGGTCACGACTCCGAAGCGGGAACCCCACAAGAAGGCGAGTCGGCCCCCATCCCTGAACGCCGTTCCATGCGCGACCGCCTTGCCAGCGCTCCCCCGATCAATCTTGAGGGGACGGGCACGCCCCTCCTGGGAGTGCCCGTCGGGCACGGCGGCGTCTCCGCACCCGGTGACACCTTCGTTGAAGGTATGACGGGCGCCTACACGATGCTCACTGACGGTGTTTTTAACGAGGAACTCACCGCTACCGGTCTCGTTCCCGTCGTGGATGTCGTCTCGTCTGGGCGCCTTCTCGACGCAGAAAAAGCGGCTTCCTACCACCTCTTCGCTGTCAGTGACGAGGTTGACGGCGACGAACTTGAAGCCCTTGCCGTATCCATCTGGGATGAAGCAAAGTGGGTTGAACCTGGGCGCCTGAAACTCACCGGCGATGCTTACTTGCAAGGTCCTTGGAGCATTGACGGAGAACTCAGTGTTGCCCTTGGTCTGCCCACACATCTGAGCCACATTTGGCTGCTGGAGTGTTCCCCGCTGCGTGGTCGTGCGCCCTCGCCTGACGTGATCGAGAGGGACGAATGGGCTCGAGCTTTCCCTGATGGCCTGCCCCTCGGACTTGAACACAAGTCATTGCTGGCACTTGCTCGAATGGCGCGCCGCCTCGCCGGAGCACTGCGTATCTCCGGATCTGGCCTGGTCATGATGCCTGACCCTGACTCGGCCGTGCACATGGCCGTCTACTCCCCGCGTTGGATCGACCCTGCTGAACTCCTCGACTGCCTCCAGTCTGAATTTCCGCAGATCATGGACTCACGTGATATTCCCGTTGAGGCGCGCGTCGCCTCGTCCCCCCGTGAAGTGCGTCGAATTGCCTCAGTCATGGCGGGGGTGAAACCCATGTCAGAGGAAGTCGCTCAGGTCCTTCAGAAAGCTCGCGAGGAGGCCGCCCGTCAGCCAATGGTTGTCGACGGGTATGCCCTGGTGTCACCTGTGGCAGGTGGCGGCAAGCTGACGATTGAAGTTCGCCGCGTCCCCAGCCCGCCCCGCGTTCTGCGGTGGGAGCCCTGGACCAATGGCGTCATCGTCGAATATCGCCTGCGCTGGATTCCCTCCGGCGGGGTCAAAGCTATTGCAGCTGCCCTTGATAAGGATATTTCCGCTGAGTTCGCCTTCGAGAGGACCGTTGCGGCCGTTGATGTTGAGCGTGCAGCCGTTGCTGTGGCAACCCTGACCGGCGGGTCGCTCATCGATGAGGACGGGTTCCTGATCGCAACCTGAAATGGCGTATGGCGGTGAGCCGTGCCAGTGGTGCTGGGTCGTGCCTGTGGTGCTGATCTATCCCAGTGTTGTCAGAAGGTGCTGTTTTGGGGTTGTGGGTATGCTCCGGCACTGTAGGCAGGTTTCGGCATTATGGCCATGCTCTGGCACTGTAGGCAGGTTCCAGTGTCATGGGTAGGTTCCGGCGTTATGGGTATGGTTGAGCGCCGTTGGTATGAGGTATGCCGTGTACCGGTGGCGCTGATCCGTACCAGTAGCTCTGAGTCGCACCTGTGGTGTCAGAAGGTGCTGTTTTGGGGTTGTGGGTATGCTCCGGCACTGTAGGCAGGTTTCGGCATTATGGGTATGCCCCGGCACTGTAGGTAGGTTCCGGCGTTATGGGTATGGTTGAGCGCCGTTGGTATGAGGTATGCCGTGTACCGGTGGCGCTGATCCGTACCAGTGGTGTCAATCCATGCCAGTGGCGCCAAGAGCTACCCATGGCGCGGTTAGGCATCGGAGCCGGAGCGAAGCGTAGGCGAGTGGACGCCAGCGGCCCACGCCAGTAGCCCACGCCACCGGCCCAAAGAGAAGAGGCAATCAGTCCTGTTCACGCCATCGGCCTAAGGAGAGGAGGTAATCAGTCCTGTTCAAGTTGCTTGCCTCGGCGCACTGCCTCAAGCATCATGATGGCCACATCACGCACCTGCGGCAAAGAAGCGCGGGCGCCGTCACCAGCTGCGCCGTCACCAGCTGCGCCGTCCCCGGCAGAAGAAGCAGCAGAAGCGCCCGATGACGTAAAGCCGGCACTCGCACCAGTTGCCGAGCCGAGCATCTGAGAACAGAAAGGGCAGGCGGTGGCCACAATGTCAGCTCCGGTGGAGGCTGCCTCAACCATGCGGGCATCAGCAATGCGGATGCCGCGGGTTTCTTCCATCCAGGCGCGTGCACCACCCGCGCCGCAGCATAGGGCGCGCTCGCGGTTGCGGGGCATTTCGACCAGGTTGACGCCCAGGGCTCCGAGCAATTCACGAGGCGCCTCGTAGACGCGGTTGTGTCGGCCAAGGTAGCAGGGGTCGTGGTAGGTGATAGTTGGCGCAGGGGTCTTATCAAGACTTTCAGCCCCATCGGCAGCCTCAGCCCCAGCAGCCACGACGGAGCCAGTCCCACCATCTACCGCCGCATGCTTCCCAGCACCTGCCGCAGTCCTCTCAGCCCCGGGCGCCACGGGTGTCAGCAGGCCCTCCCGCACCAGGCGGTTAAGCAGCTGCGTATGGTGAATGACCTCAAAACGTGCGCCAAGCTGTGTGAACTCCCCGGCGATGGTGTTAAAGCAGTGAGCGCAGGTGACGACAATGCGCTGAGCTTTCGCATCCGTCAGAGCCTCAATGGCGGCGGAGGCCAGCATCTGGAAGAGCACCTCGTTACCGGCTCGGCGCGCCGGGTCGCCTGTGCAGGACTCACCTGAGCCCAGCACTGCAAAAGACACCCCGGCAGTGTGCAGGAGTTCGGCGACGGCTGCAGTGGTGGCTTTAGCCTTGTCGTCGTAGGCGCCCGCGCAGCCCACCCAGAACAGGTAGTCAACCTCGCTGGCGTCCTCAATATCTTCTCCCACCACGGGCACATCAAAGTCGAGGTTTTTCGCCCACTCCATGCGTTTGCGTGCGGGCTGGTTGTAGGGGTTGCCCTTGGATTCCATGCCGCGGAAGGCGCGCGAGAGTTCGCGGGGGAAGGCGCTCTCCATGAGTACCTGGTGGCGGCGCAGGTCAAGGATGTGGTCGACGTGCTCGATGTCTACGGGGCACTGTTCAACGCAGGCGCCGCAGGTGGTGCAGTCCCACAGGACGCCCTCGTCAATGACATCGGGGACGAGGGGGGCGGCAACGTCGGCAACGCCTGCAGGCCCGGTTGCTCCCGAGGCGGACAGGGCGGTGAGTAGGTCGAAGGAGTGCGGGGAGGGCTCCATACCCTTTTCCAGGAGCATCTCATCCTCAGCCAGGTCAGCGACGCCGCGCGAGCCGGGCACTTCTGCGTCGGTGACCTCACGCTCGCTGATTTCCAGGGAGGAGATGGAGTGGACGTGGTCGCGCAGGGACAATACCAGCAGCTTGGGGGAGAGGGGTTTTTCGGTGTTCCACGCGGGGCAGAGTTCCTGGCAGCGGCCGCATTCGGTGCACGAGTACAGGTCCAGGCGTGCCTTCCAGGTGAGGTCCTCGGCGGTGCCGACGCCCAGAATTACCTCGGCGTCCTCGTCCTCCGTTAGGGCGTCCAGGGCGTCGAGGTCCACCATGGGTTGGCCGTTGACGAGCATCGGCGCCGCGGGCCCCAGGGATTTCGTGCCGTCAGCGTTGCGGCGGAAGTAGAGGTTGAGGACGGCAAGGAATCGGTGCCATGCGACGCCCATGGAGGTTTGCACGCCAACGACGGTCAGCCACAGCATGGAGACGATGATCTTGAAGGTGGACACCAGCACAATAAGGTTGGCGGCCGCATGCGCGGGCCCGCCAAGAACAGCCTCGCCGCCAGTTGCCGCAGCTCCACTAACCGCGCCTCCACCAACCGCAGCGCCACCAGCCAGCCACAGGGCCAGCGGGTAGCCCATCCACCAGGTGAGGGGGAAGCGCCACCACTCCAAGCCATCCGTGCCCGCGAAGTGGGCGACCGCCGCCGGTCCGGCAATGGAGACTGGCACCTGTGCCACGCTGAGCAGTGTGTGCGCGTACTCCAGGGCGCGCAGGGCAATGACAGCCCCGCACACCAGCAGGATGACCCACTCCACGAAGAGGGCCTGCCAGTGCGTTGAGCCTAGGAAGCGGGAGGCTAGTCCCTGGGCTGACCCGTCACGAGGACGAGGCCGACGCGCGCGCAGGGTCTCCACGGCAGCTTCGTCGGGGTCGCCGTCGGGAAGGTCACCTGAGAGTGCGGCTTCAGCGCGGGAGCCTCGTCCTGCGCGACGGCGCACCACCATCAACGCGATAATTCCCAGGAAACCGGCCCAGGCGAAGAACTCCACGAGCCATAGCCACGGGGGGAAGTGGCCGATGAGCGGCAGTGCCCAGGACTGGTCGCGCAGGTGAGCGTAGCCGGTGATGAGCGTCAGGAAGAGGACGGGGAAGGAGACCATCACCACCCAGTGGGCGATCTTGACCAGCGGGCGGCCCTTAAATTCCCGGTGGGTGAGGGCTGCGGAGAGCACTCCCCAGGCGCGTCTCCACGGGCGGTTGGTGCGCGTGTGGTCGGCTGCGCCTGCGCGCATTTGGCGGGCAAGGTGGGCAAGGCCACGGCCGAAGGAGAGGAGCGCGATGGCGGTGCACAGCAGTGCGAATACCCAGCACACGGTGATGAGCAGGGGGGAAGCCATGAGCTGCACTCTCCTTAGAGGTCCTCGTCGGGTAGGTTTTTGTCGACTCTGTCGACACGGGACGTTCTATTATCCCGCTTTTGTGCGTAAATCAGGATTCGAGAGTGCGGGGCGCGATCCTCGCCACCTCAGCACTCGTTCATCGCTCAACTTCGGTACCCTTGAAAAAGAACCGCAGATGGGTGCGCGGCTCCGCGCCTGAAGCTGATCGAAGCTGATACCGCTCATCATGCGCTTGCCCTGATCGCCTGCAGCGTGCCGACTTTGTGGCCTGCTGCCGACAACGAGGACACCCGAGCATGTTTGCTGTCATTGCCGCACACCTGTGTGTTGCCGTGTGCGCGCCTTTTTTGGTCAGCCGTATCGGGCGCCGCGCCCTCGCCCTTCTTGCTCTCGCCCCTGTGTCTGCCGTTGTTTACGCTGTGGCCGCAAGCGAGCAGGTTTTCGCCGCCGCGCATGCCAACGAGGCCGCCATACGTTCCCACGAGGCCGCCGCCGCAGTCCCCGCCGCTTTTCCCTCCGAAACGCTGACCTGGATTCCCGGCCTGGACCTGACCCTTGTCATGCGCCTGGATGTGCTGTCGTGGGTGATGACGCTGATTGTTGGGGGTGTGGGTGCTCTGGTTCTCATCTACGCCTCGGCCTACTTCAAAAAATCCGCCGCGGGGCTGGGGCGTTTTGCCGCTGTCTTTGTCGCGTTCATCGCGGCGATGCTGGGCGTTGTCCAGTCCGATCACACGATGGGGGTGTACGCCTTTTGGGAGGCGACCTCGTTGCTGTCTTACCTGCTGATCGGGCACCATTTTGAGCGCCGTCCGGCTCGCGCGGCTGCCCGTCAGGCTCTGCTGGTGACTACTGGTGGTTCGCTGGCGATGTTCGTTGGTTTTGTCATGCTTGGGCAGGTGGAGGGCGGTTCCTATCTGCTGTCTGAGCTGGTGGCGAACGCTCATAATGGGACGCTTGGGTTGAGCGTGACCGGCCCGACGGGTGCGATCTCCACCTCCGGGCTTTACCTGAATGTGGCGGCCCTGCTTGTGCTGTTGGGTGCTTTTTCGAAGTCAGCGTTGGTGCCCACGCATTTTTGGCTGCCTGGTGCGATGGCTGCGCCGACTCCTGTGTCGGCCTACCTTCACGCTGCCGCCATGGTGAAGGCTGGCCTGTACCTCGTTGCGCGTCTGACGCCGGGATTTACTGACCTTTTGCTGTGGTCGCCTCTGATTGTCGCTACGGGTTTGGCCACGATGTTTGTTGGTGGTTGGCGAGCTTTGCGTCAGCACGATCTCAAGCTTGTTCTCGCGTATGGCACGGTGTCGCAGTTGGGTTTGATTATGGCTGTGCTGGGGGCGGGGAGTGCCTCGCTGATGGCGGCTGGTGTGGCGATGCTCCTTGCTCATAGCCTCTTTAAGTCGACGCTGTTCTTGACTGTTGGTGCGGTGGAGAGTGCGACGGGCACGCGCGACATTCATCGTCTGAGTGGCGTTGCGCGCGCGATGCCGTGGACTGGGGCGGCGGCTGGCCTGGCGGCCGCGTCTATGGCTGGCCTGCCGTTGACCACCGGCTACCTGGGGAAAGAGGCGCTGCTGGCGGCACTCATGCACGGCTCTGAGGCTGGCTGGATGGGCGGTGAGGCTTCTTTGGCTGCGGGTGTGACTGGCGCTGAGTTGCTTTTCCTTGTGGCGGTGGCGCTGGGGTCGGTTCTTACGGCCGCTTATTCGTGGCGTTTTTGGTGGGGGGCCTTTGGTGTGCGTCCGATTGACGAGGTTCTCGCCGTGAAGCCTTTGCCGGTGACCTTGCGTTTGCCCATCTACCTGCTGTCTCTTGGCGCGCTTTTGGGTTTGGCGCCGGCCGTCTTCGAAGCTGGCGTGGGGGCTTATGGGGTGATCTTGCCTGGTCACGCTCACTTGGCGTGGTGGTCGGGGGTGGATGTTGCTCTTGTGACGCTGGTGATTTTTGCGTGCGCGGGCGTCTTGGCGTGGCGTGCCCGGCAGTTTGAGGCGCTTCAGGCGCGTTTTGCTGTGTCGATTAACGCTGTTGACCTGCACACGTGGAGTTTGCGGGAGTTGGAAATCGTGGCGGCGCGCGTGACTCGCATGACGCAGCGTGGTTCCCTGCCTTTCGAGTTGTCGACGATTATGGCGACTCTGGTGGCGGCGGTTGGGGCTGCGCTGCTGGTTCATCCGCCGTCGGCTCTTCAGTTGCGGGCGTGGGATTCTCCTGTTCAGCTGCTGGTTGGTGTGGTGATTGTTGTTGCTGCTGTGATGACTGCTCGTGCGCGTCGGCGTATGAAGGCAGCTTTTACTTTGGGCGCTGTGGGTCTGGGGGTGGCGATGCTTTATGCCTCCTATGGTGCGCCTGATTTGGCGTTGACGCAGATCCTTGTCGAGGCCGTCGGCATGGTGATCTTTGTGCTGGTCTTGCGTCGTTTGCCCGCGCACTTTTCGGACCGTCCTCTGGCGCGTTCGCGTTGGTGGCGTCTGCTGTTGTCGATTGTGGTGGCTGGGGGTGTGCTGGTTGTTGGCCTTTATGCGACGGCTGCCCGCACTCATGCTCCTGATTCTTCCCTCATGGCGGAGGAGGCGTACTTCTTTGGTCATGGTCTCAATATTGTGAATGTCATCTTGGTGGACATTCGTGCGTGGGATACGGTCGGTGAGTTGTCGGTGCTGCTGGTGATTGCCACTGGTGTTGCTTCGCTCATTCATGCGGGTTCGACTTCGAAGCCTCGCTACCAGCGGATTTCTGCGTTGTTGCGCGGTCGTATTTCTCGGGTTGACGAGGCGCCCGCCGGCCCTCATAGTCGTGTCACTTTCCTTCCGACTGTGGCGCGTTTGGATGAGCGGGAACGCTCGATTGTTATTGAGGTGACGACGCGCCTGTTGTTCCCCACGATGATTGTCTTGTCCTTGTGGCTGTTGTTTATTGGGCATAACAATCCTGGTGGAGGCTTCGCTGGTGGTGTCGTGGCCGGTTTGGCGTTTGTTTTGCGCTACTTGGCTGGTGGGGCTGAGGAGTTGGAGAAGGCGATGCCGATCTCGCCGGGCCGTATTCTGGGGACGGGCTTATTTATTGCGGGAGCCGGTGCTTTCGCGCCCCTGGCTTTTGGCCGTTCGGTCTTGCAATCTACCGAGGTTGACTGGGATTTTGGGCTCCTGGGGCACCTGCATTTCACGACGGCGACGATCCTCGATATTGGCGTGTATGTGCTGGTCATTGGCCTGGTGCTTGACTTGGTGGCTGCGGCGGGTGCGCAGATTGATCGCCATGGTGAAGAAAATGACGAGGGCGGTGCAGCGTCATCTGGCGCTCAACATGTAGCGTCTGTGTCTTCGGAGGTGACCTCATGACTGTCCCATCGGTGACTGTTCTGCTCATTGCCGCTGCTTTGGCGGGGACGGGCGTGTACCTCATGCTTGAGCGTTCTTTGTCGCGCATCTTCATTGGCTTGGGGCTTATTACTCACGCGGTGAATGTGTTGCTGCTTGCGGCGGGCGGCGCTGCGGGCCGCCCGCCGTTGATCGGTGTGGAGGCGGTGGAGGAGATGGGGGATCCTCTTCCTCAGGCGATGATGCTCACTTCTATTGTTTTGTCGTTGGGTACCACGGCCTTTGGCTTGGCCTTGGCGTATCGTTCGTGGCGTCTGACCGGCCATGATGAGGTCATTGACGACATTGAGGATCGGATTCTTTCTCGCCGTGCTGACGCTGAATTGGCGGCAAGTATTGACGAGGGCGCCACCGGTGATGAGGACGGCGACATCAACTACGACGAAAGCGAGGATACGGGCGCGAGCTCCGACGAGGACGAAGAGGGAGGCAGAGCATGATGTTCACCGCGAACTACCTGCTGCCTATCCCGATCCTCTTGCCGCTGCTGAGCGCGGGTTTTGTGCTCTTCCTCGCTCGGGATCCGCGCCTCCAGCGTCTCTTCGCCCTGCTCACTTTGGCGGCGACTACGGCGACCTCGTTCGCGCTGGTACTTGCAGCTGATTCTGGGCCTGTGGTGCTTGACGTGGGGTCGTGGGCTGCGCCTATTGGCGTGACTCTTGTGGCTGATCGCCTCGCTGCGATCATGCTGGTGGTTAGTCAGATTGTGACCCTCGCTGTGCTCGTGTTCTCGCAGGCGCAAAACCTGGCGACTCAGGGGTCGCGCGCGCCGGTGAGCATCTACTACCCGACCTACCTCATTTTGTCGGCGGGCGTCGCGAATGCTTTCCTCACAGGGGACCTGTTCAACCTCTTCGTGGGCTTTGAGATCCTTCTGGCCGCTTCTTTCGTTCTCATCACCCTGGGTGGCACGCGAGGGCGAGTGCGCGCTGGCACAGTCTACGTGGTTGTCTCCCTGCTGTCCTCGTCAATCTTCCTGGCGGGTATTGCTCTGACCTACGCGGCAACGGGGACGGTGAATATTGCCCAGCTGTCGATTCGCCTGAGGGAGATTGACCCGGGTGTGGCCCTGATGATTCAGGCTGTGCTGCTGGTGGCTTTTGGTATTAAGGCGGCGGTTGTGCCCCTTCAAGCGTGGCTGCCGGACTCTTACCCGACGGCGCCGGCCCCGGTGACGGCCGTCTTTGCTGGTCTGATGACGAAGGTCGGCGTGTACGCGATGATTCGCCTGCAGGTTTTCCTGTTTCCGGGGGATTCCATTGCGCCGATCCTTGGTGTGGTGGCCCTGGCTACGATGATCATCGGTATTTTTGGTGCTGTCGCTCAAGATGATGTCAAGCGTTTATTGTCCTTCACCCTGGTGTCCCATATTGGATACATGGTCTGGGGCTTGTCCTTGGTGACCGAGGCTGGTTTGGCTGCGGCGATCTACTATGCGGCCCACCATATTCTTGTGCAGACCACGCTGTTCCTTGTGGCGGGGCTGATTGAGAAGCGCACGGGCACGACCTCGCTGGCACGCCTGTCGGGCCTGGCCCGTAAAGCACCCTTGGTGGCTATTCTGTTCTTTATCACGGGCATGAACCTTGTGGGCGTGCCGCCCCTGACGGGCTTTGTCGGCAAACTGGGGTTGGCGCAGGCCTCGGCAAACTCGGCGCAGATGAACGGTGGGCTGGCGGCCGCGCAGGCGTGGTTGCTGCTGGCGGGCGGCATTGTCACGAGCTTCCTCACTCTTTACGTGGTGGCGAAGTGGTGGAATATGGCTTTTTGGCAAAACCCGAAGGATGCCCCACCGGTTGTTGCCGAGCCCCTGTTGCGCCCTGACGCTTCGGATGCTGTGCGTGAGCGTGCGACCCGTCAGGTGGAGCGGGCTCGCAACGCTTTGGCTCCTGTGGCTGAGCGGTCGCGTTCCTCAGCGCAGGCTTCGCGCACGGAGGTGGAGAAGGTTGTCATTGAACGCACGCCTATGCTGATGAGTGTCACTGTGGCGGTGCTGGTGGCGGTGCAGGTGGCGATGGCTGCGGCGTCGGGTCCGATTTGGGATTACGTGTCTTCTGCGGCGCGGGATCAAATGTTCCGCTACCCCTATATTTCTGCGGTGCTGGGCGAGGACGGCCGCGGGTCGGGGATCTCTCTTGACGAGGTTCCCAACGCCCCCTTGCCTGAACCGCAGGACTTGCGCCCCGTTCAGCCGGACGCGGAAACCTCTGATGGCACGCCCGCCGAGACTGCCCTGGATGGGCTCCACTCGGGGGAGGGGAGGCAGTGATGGTAGTGAAGAAGCCCGGCGGGCCATTGGCGCGCACCCACCGCATCTCCTTGACATTGACCTTGTGGCTGACTGTGCTGTGGGTGCTGGTGTTCACCAGCGTTGAGCCGATGGTGCTGGTTTCTGGCGTGTTGGTGGCCTTGGCGATCCAGTGGCTGTTTCCGCTGCCGCATATTACGCACACGTGGCGGGTGCGGCCGGTGGCGCTCGCGGTGTTGGTGGCGCGTTTCTTGTGGGATTTGTTGGTGGCGGGCGCTCAGGTGTCGTGGGTTGTGGTCCGAGGCCGTAGCCCTCGTAATGCGTGGGTGCGGGTGCGGCTGCGTAGTGGCGACCCTGTGCATATGACGATTATTGCGGGGATGACCTCGTTGGTGCCGGGTTCTGTGGTGACGGATGTGGTGGTCGAGGAACATCGCCTGGACCTGCATATTTTGGATGTTGACGCTCAGGGCGGTGAGGCTGGGGTTGTGGCGTCGGTGCTCGCTCAGGAACAGCGTTTGCTTGCCGCGATTGCCCCGCATTTGCTGGTGTCTGAGGCAGGAGGCTCCTCGTGACTCCTCTTGAGCTGCTGTACTTGGGTATTGCTGGGGTGGCTGCTGTGGCGGCGCTCTTGGCGTTTTATCGTATTGCGGCTGGGCCGAGCATTATGGATCGCACGGTCGCTTCCGATGTGTTGACGGCGTCGGCTTTCACGATCGTGTGTGTGATGATCGTGTGGTGGAAGCGCTCTGATTTGGGGCTTTTGCTGATTATTTTGGCGTTGACGGCGTTTTTGACGGCGGTGGTTGTCGCCCGTTATATCCGCCGCGATGTCATCGATGATTCCGCTGGTGGGGGGCACCGTATCCTCACTGCCGCTGAGGATGCGGAGCGTCAGCGTCTGCGTGAGGAAGAGGAGTTGCGCGCGGAGTTGGAGGAGATCGACCACGAGGTCGACGCCGCCGCTGCGGAGGAGCGTCGCGAGGCAGAACGGCGGGAGGCTGAAAGTCGTGAGGTTGAAAGTCGCGGGGCTGGGCGTCGCCGTCCTGGTGACGCCCAGGGGGAGGCACAGTGATGGCGATGCTTGGCGGAGGAATGATGAGTGCCGGTCCGACTCTTATTGCCGGCAGCTCGTGGAATGAGTGGGTGGGCGCGGGAATTTTGGCTCTTGGCGCACTCCTGACCTTGATTGCCGCGATTGGTGTGGTGCGCCTGCCCGATGTGTTTTCTCGGATGCATGCTGCGTCCAAGCCGCAGTTGTTGGGCGTCATTGTGTTGTGTGCGGGTGTTGCCGTCTCCATGTGGCAGTGGCGTTGGCTGGTGCTTGGGGTGGCGGTCATTGTGCTGCAGGTGGTGACGGCTTCGGCTGGTTCGCATGTCCTGGCTCGTTCGGCTGCGCAGGCTGAGCATCCTGAGGTGAACTGATACTTTCCTGAGTCGTGTCATTGCCTTCCGGGCTGGCAATTCGGTGTCTTTTTCGTGTGAGTGCCGCAGGAGTCCCCGATTGTCGACAGGACACCTTTTGCGTACTCCCTCGTAGCTTTGCAGGAGCAAACGCCTGCTAGGAGGCTGATGTTCTGACATCCTTTATACATGTGGAAACCTGTGAGAATTCGATTGAGGGGGAGGGCGTTTTGCTAGAGCCTGATTCTTGTGTGCTGGATGTGGTGCTTGCTGGCCGTTACTACGGAGTGAAGGCTCCTCGTGGGTGGGTTGAAGTATCCGATGCGCCTTTTTCGGAGATGATGCGTGGGAGCCTTGGGCCGGCGAAGGTGGATATGGTGTGCGCCGATGCTGACTTCGGTGACGGTTTTGCTCCCTCGTGTGTGGTGACGCTTCAGCCGGTGGGTGGGGGCTGTGAGGGGGAATGGTTTGAGGGGGCAACCCGTGCCTTGTTGGAGGGCATTCCTGGGTTTGTGTTACTGGATATGGGTGAGGCGGTGGATGCCCCTGAGGGGAACGTATTGCTGCTGGGTACCTACATTCTTGAGGATGAGTCCTTGACGTGTATGCAGTGTCTGTGGGTGGCCCCGGCTCCAGTGGATTCCCGCTCTGAACTAGTGGGGGTCACGGTGACCTTGACGTGTGCGACAAAGGATTTTCCGAGTGTTGGCGAGACACTGGTGCAGATGATGAGTTCCTGCGAGCGCATCTCTGAGGAGGAGCTCTGATGTTAGAAACGATGCAGATGGACGATGTCAGTGTTGACTTGTCGTTTTCTGAGTTTGATGCGCTGTCGGGGTGGTGTGTCCGTGGGGTGAAGCCTGGTTTTCTTGTGTCGCGGCGTTTGAAGAGTGCTGGGGTGTGGGATGCCGGTGAGCTGACCGATCTGGGGCGCGAACTTGTCGCTGGCCTTGTGGATGGCCACACCTATTTCAATACGATGAAATACAGTGCCTCCGGCATGGAACAGCTGATGATTTGGGCTGGTGGCGGCATGATGACGTGTGCCCGTCGGCACTCTCGGAGTGTGCGCGTGTGGTCTGCTCAGTCGTGTGAGTTACCTGCGATTTTGGCGCATTTTCTGGGGTTCGTCCCGAGGGTAACGTATTCGTGCGGCCCGTACGCTCTGCCTGCCGAAGTGGGGCAGTTGATCGTTCAGGGCAATGTGGCAGGGTTGAGGCTTCTCTTGGGGAATGTTGGCCTGGAATACGAGGCTTCCCCGCCGCAAGGGGAAGTGCCTGTAACGCCCTTGAGTTATGGGTTGAGTCGGGAGTTGTGGGAGCTGAGTCTGGTGCAGGTCTTTCCTTTTGGGGTGGGGCGCACGGAGGCGCAGAAGGATGATGTGGATCGAAGCCTGGTCTACCTGATGGTTCCTGAGTCGATGTATGCGGTGCAGGGGCAACACGATGAGGCAGGAAACCTGGTGGGCTACAACGTGAGTTCGACACGCCCGTTGATGGAATGGGGGCGGCTGATTGACATATGTGGGGGTGTGTTGTGAGCGAGTTTGAGTGGCATGTTGGTCCTGCGACGACGGCGGCGCGGATTCTTGAGGGTACTTCTGAAGAGCTTTCGCGGGAGGTTCCCGCAGTGAAGGTGAGCGCGTTTTGGCGTTCGCAAAGCAGTGTTGTTGAGGCCTTTGGCCGCATGGAGCAGCTCAGGACGATCATTGCTGATGAGAGTGGGCAGTGTGCTCAGAGTATCCGTCTAGCATCGGAGCGTTTTATTCACTGTGATCAGGATGTTGCTGATCGGGTTGACCTGATGCGGCAAGAGATCCGGGACGCGCCACAGGAAGCTTGGGGGTGGTGACGTGATGCTTCTGACGGAGGCCTATTGGGACACTGCTGAGATTGATATTTTTGCTTATGAGTTGTTGCTTGCTAGGAACCGCGCCCGCAAGGTTGATAACTATCCGCGTAACGCGAGTGGGATTTTTGAGCAGATGTGTGGAGAGACTGCTCGGGCAGCAAGTATCCATAGCGGTAATATTGGCAAGCTTTTGGATGAATATATTGATGATGTGAGCGCTTTTGAACGTGCCACCTCAGGTTTGGTGGATGATTGCCGGTGGGTGGATAACGCCTTGGAGGAAGCGCGTATCCAGGCGAGTCAGGGTGGTCTTCGCGTGGATGATCAGGCGATCTACCCGCCCTATATTTTGGATGTTGATCCAGATACCTACGAACGTCAAATGGCGGTGTATGTGAAGGTTGAGGAGAAGGTTGCTTTCGCATACCAGCGTGCTGAGGAAGCATTCGCGCTTTTCAGTGATAGCTGCGGAGGATTGTTTGCCAAGCTTCTTCCTGATGGTGGGCTTGCACAGGCTCTAAAGGAAGAGGTTGTCCCTGAGGATGAGGCGGGGTGGACGATATGGTGGACTGGGCGCGTTGATGATGCTGGAAGTGGAGTGCAGTGGGCTTACCGCCGCGCCACTGATGCTGAGCTGAGAATTCCGGTGGGGGTGGGGGCAGATGGCAAGGGTGGCGTCATGTATAGAGCCCCGAGGACTGTGTTCGAGAAGGTGATGCACCAGGGCAATGTGGAGAATTGGCTGCCGGGGCAGAAACCAGCCCCAACGTGGTTAGGGAAAGCTTCGAACTTTGCTGCCAAGCATGCTGACACTCTTAAATGGGGTGCGCGTATCGGTGGTGGTCTGGCCTTCGCGGTCGGTGCTTATGAACAGTGGCAAGAGGACTCGCTTAACCCGGATTTGAGTAATGGGCAGCGCGTAGCACGGGCAGGCGTGACAGGTGTTGCAACGGCAGCTGGCGGCTATTTTGGTGCTTCCGGCGGAGCATTTGTGGGGGCGACTATGGGAGGATTCTTTGGACCAGTCGGTGCCCTTATCGGTGGTATTGCTGGTGGAATTGTTGGTGGGGCTCTGGGAGCTTACCTGGGGGAGTCCGCAGCCGACGCTGTAATTAATAGTGCCGCTCCGATGCATGGATAAGGGGGAAGAATGGGGTTTAAAAGCGCATTGATGTGCGCCTTTGGTGTGCTGTTGATAAGTAACTGGTGGTTCGCAATGTTTTCGGACTCTGGGGCTGGTCAGATGGCGCGCGCAATGAGCAAAAAGGCTGCTCATGGGAAGAACTTCTTTTCTCTTGGTTTGCCGTCGGCGGGCATCGTTTTTCTGCTCACGGGGTTGTTGATCTTTGCTGGTGGCTCGGGTGTATTTGGGGCGTTCATGATTACGCTGAACTATTTGATACTTACTTTTTTTATCCTAATGGTGCTTTCCTTTCTGCCGTTTTCTTTGCCGGTGTGGATGTATCCGGAGTATCACTTGGCGAGGCGTGAGCGTGTTCGTGCGGAGAGGTTGGCTCGTGGTGAGGTGGTGAAGATGCCGTCTTCTGGCAGGGTTGCTGTGGAGGCTCAGCGTCTTGAGCAGATTGTGCGGGAGCGGGAAGCTGCTCAGCGTGCTGATAAGGATTCTTCCCGATAGTGGGGTCGGGTTGGTGTGTTGATGATCGGTGGCGACGGGATTCGATAGATCCCGAGTTGAGTGATGGAAAACGTGTACTAAGGGCCGGGGTGATAGGGACGTTGACTGCGGCTGGAGGTTGGGGTGGCGCAGCTGCAGGGGCGTGGGCTGGTGCGACTGTAGGTGCTTTCGCCGGGCCTATCGGTGCTCTCATTGGTGGCATTGTTGGAGGCATTCTGGGCGGAGTAGGCGGAGCCTATTTGGGAGAGAACCTCGCGGATCGTTTTAATGATAGTTTCATTGTGTGAGAAGGGGAGCAGAATGGGGTATGACTATTTGATTGGGTTCCTTGTAGTGTCGGGGATCTTAGCCAATTGGTGGTTCGCAATGTTTTCGGACTCTGGGGCTGGTCAGATGGCGAGGGGTATGAATAAGATTCAACGCCATGGAAAGAATGTTACCGCATTGTTTCTACCCGGCTTTGGAATGGGCGCGGCTTTCCTTATGGTATTGAAGATCTCCGTGGATCTTGGAGTTGCAGTGCAGTTGGGTAAAGTCTTTGGTGTTATCGGCATAGCGATGTGCTGTATCGGATTTTTGGGTTTTCTTCCGATTCCTTTGCCACGTTGGATGTATCCGGAGTATCACTTGGCGAGGCGTGAGCGTGTTCGTGCGGAGAGGTTGGCTCGTGGTGAGGTGGTGAAGATGCCGTCTTCTGGCAGGGTTGCTGTGGAGGCTCAGCGTCTTGAGCAGATTGTGCGGGAGCGGGAAGCTGCTCAGCGTGCTGATAAGGATTCTTCCCGGTAGTGGGGTTGGGTTGGTGTGCTGATGATCGGTGGCGACGGGATTCGATAGATCCCGAGTTGAGTGATGGAAAACGTGTACTAAGGGCCGGGGTGATAGGAACGTTGAATGCGGGCGGAGGCTGGCTCGGTGTGGTTGATTGACATATGTGGGGGTGTGTTGTGAGCGAGTTTGAGTGGCATGTTGGTCCTGCGACGACGGCGGCGCGGATTCTTGAGGGTACTTCTGAAGAGCTTTCGCGGGAGGTTCCCGCAGTGAAGGTGAGCGCGTTTTGGCGTTCGCAAAGCAGTGTTGTTGAGGCCTTTGGCCGCATGGAGCAGCTCAGGACGATCATTGCTGATGAGAGTGGGCAGTGTGCTCAGAGTATCCGTCTAGCATCGGAGCGTTTTATTCACTGTGATCAGGATGTTGCTGATCGGGTTGACCTGATGCGGCAAGAGATCCGGGACGCGCCACAGGAAGCTTGGGGGTGGTGACGTGATGCTTCTGACGGAGGCCTATTGGGACACTGCTGAGATTGATATTTTTGCTTATGAGTTGTTGCTTGCTAGGAACCGCGCCCGCAAGGTTGATAACTATCCGCGTAACGCGAGTGGGATTTTTGAGCAGATGTGTGGAGAGACTGCTCGGGCAGCAAGTATCCATAGCGGTAATATTGGCAAGCTTTTGGATGAATATATTGATGATGTGAGCGCTTTTGAACGTGCCACCTCAGGTTTGGTGGATGATTGCCGGTGGGTGGATAACGCCTTGGAGGAAGCGCGTATCCAGGCGAGTCAGGGTGGTCTTCGCGTGGATGATCAGGCGATCTACCCGCCCTATATTTTGGATGTTGATCCAGATACCTACGAACGTCAAATGGCGGTGTATGTGAAGGTTGAGGAGAAGGTTGCTTTCGCATACCAGCGTGCTGAGGAAGCATTCGCGCTTTTCAGTGATAGCTGCGGAGGATTGTTTGCCAAGCTTCTTCCTGATGGTGGGCTTGCACAGGCTCTAAAGGAAGAGGTTGTCCCTGAGGATGAGGCGGGGTGGACGATATGGTGGACTGGGCGCGTTGATGATGCTGGAAGTGGAGTGCAGTGGGCTTACCGCCGCGCCACTGATGCTGAGCTGAGAATTCCGGTGGGGGTGGGGGCAGATGGCAAGGGTGGCGTCATGTATAGAGCCCCGAGGACTGTGTTCGAGAAGGTGATGCACCAGGGCAATGTGGAGAATTGGCTGCCGGGGCAGAAACCAGCCCCAACGTGGTTAGGGAAAGCTTCGAACTTTGCTGCCAAGCATGCTGACACTCTTAAATGGGGTGCGCGTATCGGTGGTGGTCTGGCCTTCGCGGTCGGTGCTTATGAACAGTGGCAAGAGGACTCGCTTAACCCGGATTTGAGTAATGGGCAGCGCGTAGCACGGGCAGGCGTGACAGGTGTTATGACAGCAGGAGGCGGTTATGGTGGCGCGTATGGTGGAGCTTTAGCAGGAGCGGCTGTAGGAGGATTCTTTGGACCAGTCGGTGCTGCTGTTGGTGGAATTGTTGGTGGAATTTTTGGTGGGGCATTAGGAGTGTATTTGGGTGATCAGGGAGCTGATATCTTAAACGGTTTATATTGTTAGGGTATGGAGAAAGGTGGTTCGGTGGATTATAGAGCCCTTTGGATGATAATATTTGGCGCTGCCCTTCTTGTGGTCTGGTGGTTCGATATGTTTTCTGATTCCGCTTTTGGGCAGATGGGGCGCTCTGTGGCGAAGTGGCAACGGCAAGGAAGGAATGTAATAGCCCTTTTTTTACCGGGTTTTTCCGCTGGGATGATTCTGCTTGCAGTGGTCGATCTTTTATCGACTTTAAATGTCCCAGATCTTGTAACAAATGGGGTTGGATTCGTTGCTGTAGGGGTTCTTCTGGTCGCCTTTCTCGGGTTTCTTCCGATTCCTTTGCCGCGTTGGATGTATCCGGAGTATCACTTGGCAAGGCGTGAGCGTATTCGTGCGGAAAAGCTTTCTCGTGGTGAGGTGGTGAAGATGCCGTCTTCTGGGCGGGTTGCTGTTGAGGCGCAGCGTCTTGAGCAGATTGTGCGGGAGCGGGAAGCTGCTCAGTGTGCTGATGAGGATTCTTCCCGATAGTGGGGTCGGGTTGGTGTGTTGATGATCGGTGGCAAGAGGACTCGCTTAACCCGGATTTGAGTAATGGGCAGCGCGTAGCACGGGCAGGCGTTTCTGGTGTTATGACGGTAGGAGGTGGTTATGGTGGCGCATACCTCGGAGCGTCCTTCGGTGCGACTATCGGGGCATTCGGCGGTCCTATTGGTGCTGCTGTTGGTGGAATCGTTGGAGGAATTGTTGGTGGGGCCCTAGGGGCGTATGGTGGAGAGACTTTTGCTGATTTTCTCAATGAGAGCTATAGCCGGATAGGAGCGCATGAATGAACTCTGACTTCTTGATTGCCGCCTCATTTTCGGTGGCTTCTCTTGCTACGTGGTGGTTCGTGATGTTTTCGGATTCCGGGTTTGGTCAGATGGCGCGGGCTATGGCGAAAAAAGGCAGATACGGGAAGAACTTTAATGCTTTGTTTATTCCTGGCTTTGGATTGGGGGGAGCGCTCATTTTGTTGATGAAGATTCTCCTGGATCTTGGTGTATCGGCACAGTTAGCTAAAGGTTTTGGTGCTGTTGGGGCGATGGTAATTGCTGCTGCTTTTCTCGGTCTTTTCCCGATTCCTTTGCCGCGTTGGATGTATCCGGAGTATCACTTGGCTAAGCGTGAGCGTATTCGTGCGGAAAAGCTTGTTCGTGGCGAGGCGGTGAAGATGCCGTCTTCTGGCAGGGTTGCTGTGGAGGCTCAGCGTCTTGAGCAGATTGTGCGGGAGCAGGAAGCTGCTCAGCGTGCTGATAAGGACGAGTCTTCCCGGTAGTGGGGTGGGGCTGCTGGGGGTGGTGTGCTGACAATCAGTGGCAAGAGGACTCGCTTAACCCGGATTTGAGTAATGGGTAGCGCATTTTAAGGGCTGGTGTTACGGGAGGAATGACTGCGGCTGGAGGTTGGGGTGGCGCAGCTGCTGGCGCATATATAGGTGGTGGTCTTGGAGGTTTTTTGGGTCCAATAGGTGCTGCCGTTGGTGCGATTGCCGGAGGTCTTATCGGTGGTGTCATAGTGGCGCATTTTGCCGAGCAGGGGGCAAGCTTAGTGAATGAAACTTTCATCACAGAAGGGTGACTGTCGTGGCATCAGTTTACTTTCTAGGTCTTTTTGCAATAATTGGCCTGGTCGTGTGGTGGTTTGGGATGTTCTCTGACTCGGGGTTTGGGCAGATGATTCGGGCCATGAACAAGAGTTCTTCGCGGGGGAAGAATGAGTTTTCTCTCTCTTACCCGGCTGTTTGGTGTATGTTCCTATTCCTGCTTTTGTTGCTGGTTACAAGGGACCTAGATCTTCCGAAAAGCGTGGCCGTGATTGGTGTTACTGGACTTTTGGGTTGCGTAGTATTTTTCATCCTCGGCTTTTTTCCGTTTTCTTTGCCGCGTTGGATGTATCCGGAGTATCACTTGGTGAGGCGTGAGCGTGTTCGTGCGGAAAAGCTTGCTCGTGGTGAGGTGGTGAAGATGCCGTCTTCTGGCAGGGTTGCTGTGGAGGCTCAGCGTCTTGAGCAGATTGTGCGGGAGCAGGAAGCTGCTCAGCGTGCTGATAAGGACGAGTCTTCCCGGTAGCAGGGTGGGGCTGCTGGGGGTGGTGTGCTGACAATCAGTGGCAAGAGGACTCGCTTAACCCGGATTTGAGTAATGGGCAGCGCGTAGCACGGGCGGGCGTGACGGGTGCTCTCGCAGCAGGTGGAGGGTTCTTGCTTGCTTCGTGGGGTGCCGTAGGTGGTGCGAGTATTGGCGCGTTTGGTGGACCAGTCGGTGCCCTTATCGGAGCTGTTGCTGGAGGTATCCTTGGCGGAGTAGGAGGTTCCTACGGCGGTGAATGGCTTGGCAAGAGGGTTAACGCGCGGCTTCTGTCGTAGAAAGGTGTTATTAAGTTGGATTATAGGAGTTTGTTTGTTTTTCTAGGCGGTTTACTCTTATTGATTTCTTGGTGGTTTGAGATGTTTTCTGACTCAGGGTACGGGCAGATGACGCGGGCCATGAAGAAACAAGGTGGTTATGGGAAGAATTTCTCTGCACTGGCGTTGCCTGCGGGAGGGATCTGTGCCGTATCGGGCGGGCTTTTGATGTTCGGAGGTGAGGCTGCTTTTCCGATTTGGGCTGTAGATACTTTTGGCTATTTGACGCTTACTTTTGCTGTAGCAACGGGTCTTGGGTTTCTTCCTGTTCCTTTGCCGCGTTGGATGTATCCGGAGTATCACTTGGCGAGGCGTGAGCGTATTCGTGCGGAGAGGTTGGCTCGTGGTGAGGTGGTGAAGATGCCGTCTTCTGGGCGGGTTGCTGTGGAGGCTCAGCGTCTTGAGCAGATTGTGCGGGAGCAGGAAGCTGCTCAGCGTGCTGATAAGGACGAGTCTTCCCGGTAGCGGGGTTGGGTTGGTGTGTTGATGATCGGTGGCAAGAGGACTCGTTTAACCCGGATTTGAGTAATGGGCAGCGCGTAGCGCGGGCAGGCGTTTCTGGTGTTATGACAGCAGGAGGCGGTTATGGTGGCACGTATGGTGGAGCTTTAGCAGGTGCGGCTATCGGAGGATTTCTTGGGCCAATAGGTGCTGCCGTTGGCGGGATTGCTGGAGGGCTCATCGGCGGGGCTATGGGTGCCTATGTCGCAGATGAGTTTGCTGATTGGGCGGTCAATAGATTTCTGTAGGGGGTGTCGTGGTGTCCAATATAGTTATGGCATTCATAATTTCTGGACTTTTGCTGGTGTCATGGTGGTTCGAGATGTTTTCGGACTCTGGCTTTGGGCAGATGGCGCGGGCTATGAATAAAAAAGGTAGGTATGGGAAAAATGTCATCGCGTTAATGGTTCCGGCAATAGGATCTTCTTTTTTGGTTTGGGCGATCGCATTGATTGTTGAATCGGTGGGATTCTCAGAGCTGTCGATCGATGTGCTGGGCTATGTCGCGTTAGTCCTTTTTGCCATTGGTCTCGTTGGTCTTTTTTCGATTCCTTTGCCGCGTTGGATGTATCCGGAGTATCACTTGGCTAAGCGTGAGCGTCTTCGTGCGGAAAAGCTTGCTCGTGGCGAGGCGGTGAAGATGCCGTCTTCTGGCAGGGTTGCTGTGGAGGCTCAGCGTCTTGAACAAGCCCTCCGGAGACAGTCAGACAAAAACGAGTGACAGACACGTAAGCGAGCGCTCAGTGCGTGCGGTCAAGATGCGACGGACACCTCTGACGAATGGTGGACGAGAGCGCGCACCGCGCACGCCCTGTGGCACAGTAGGAGTGTGCAAACATGCCCCGTGGAATCCGGCCATGTACCTACTACTGAAATGCCATTCGGTGATCCTTTTGAGGATGATCGCCCCCACGACCACTGTGGGGTTTTTGGCGTATGGGCGCCAGGTGAGGACGTTGCCCGCCTGACGTACTTTGGCTTATACGCCCTCCAGCACCGCGGGCAGCAGTCGGCTGGTATTGCGACCTCCGATGGAGAATCCCTGCTGGTCTACAAGGATCAAGGTCTGGTCAATCAGGTGTTCTCCGAGCAGACCCTCCAGGGCCTCAAAGGTCACATTGCGCTCGGCCACGTCCGCTACGCCACGACGGGTGCTGACACCTGGCGCAACGCCCAGCCCACCCTCGGCCCCACCCCGCGCGGCGCGATGGCACTTGGCCACAACGGTAACCTCGTCAACACGGAAGAATTGCGCGCCCTGGCCCACTCCGTGGCCGACGGCGAGGACGTTCAGCGTGGCGCCTCGACGGACACGTCGATTCTGACCGCCCTGTTGGGCCTGGCAGAGAGCTTGCCTGGCCCCCTGCCTTTCGTTGGCCAACCCCGCCCTGAGGGTGGACAGCCTGCTCCCAGCGCGCAGGAGCCCGTCGAGGACGCCGCCCCCCTCGTGCCCGCAGCCCTCAAGGTCCTGCCGCGTCTGCGAGGCGCATTCTCCCTGGTCTTTATGGACGAGACGGCGCTCTACGGTGCGCGAGACCCCCACGGCTACAGGCCGCTGGTGCTCGGTCGTCTGACCAGCGGCTGGGTCCTGGCCTCCGAGACCGCCGCCCTTGACCTCGTTGGCGCCTCCTTCGTGCGCGAGGTCGAACCGGGCGAACTCATTACCATCAACGCCTCTGGCGTCCACTCCTGGCACTTCGCCCCCACGCGCGCCAATACCTGCGTCTTTGAATACGTCTACCTTGCCCGCCCCGACACCGTCGTGGGAGGCCGCCAGATTGTCGCTGCCCGCCGCGAAATGGGTGCAATCCTCGCCCGGGAATGCCCCGCCGACGCCGACCTCGTCATGCCCACCCCCGATTCAGGCACCCCAGCGGCAATTGGCTACGCCCAAGAATCCGGTATTCCCTTCGCGCAGGGCCTGGTGAAAAACGCCTACGTGGGTCGCACCTTCATCGAACCCACTCAATCCCTGCGCCAACTCGGTATTCGCCTCAAGCTCAACCCCCTCCGTGAGGTGATTGAGGGCAAACGCCTGATCGTCATTGACGATTCGATTGTGCGCGGCAATACTCAGCGTGCGCTGGTCAAGATGCTCCGCGAGGCCGGCGCCGCCGAGGTGCATGTGCGCATCTCCTCCCCGCCGGTGGAATGGCCCTGCTTCTTCGGTATTGACTTCCCCACGCGCGCTGAACTCATTGCTTCCTCGATGAATGCTGAGGCGATCCGCGCGTGGATTGGCGCAGACTCCCTGGGCTACCTGTCCTTGGAAGGTATGGTGGAGGCTACCAAGCAGGGCACCAGCCTCTGCCTGGGATGCTTCACCGGTGAATACCCCGACCCGATCGAGAAGGGCACGCCAATTCCCGGCACGCCCGGGGCGACCACCTGCTGAGCCGCCCCCTGATCCCTCCCGCATTCGAAGGTTCCCACTCCTGACTTGCCCACTGCCGACCTTCCCCACTAGAGAAAGCCGATGACTATGAGCGACGCACCTGCCCTGGATTACGCTGCTTCGGGCGTAGATACTGCTGCGGGGGACCGCGCTGTTGAGCTGATGAAGAACGCAGTGACGCGCACTCATAACGCCACTGTCTTTGGTGGCACCGGGGGTTTTGCGGGCATGGTCGACGCTTCGGCTCTTCTGGGCATGAAGCGTCCGCTGTTGGCAACGTCCACTGATGGCGTGGGCACGAAGATCGCCCTGGCGCAGGCCATGGACGTGCATGACACCATTGGCCAGGACCTGGTGGGCATGGTCGTTGATGACATCGTGGTGGTGGGTGCCCGTCCAGTGTTGATGACGGACTACATCGCCTGCGGCAAGGTCGTGCCGGAACGTATTGCTGCGATCGTCACCGGTATTGCGCGCGCCTGCGCCGAGGTTGAATGTCCGCTGGTGGGTGGTGAAACCGCTGAGCATCCGGGCGTCATGGCGGAAGATGACTACGACATTGCTGGTGCGGCCACAGGTGTCGTTGATGCTGAACGCGTGCTGGGTCCTGCTCGCGTGGGGGAGGGCGATGTCCTGGTGGGCATTGCCTCTTCAGGCTTGCATTCGAATGGCTACTCTTTGGTGCGCAAGGTGCTGGAGGTTTCCGGGCTGGGTTTGGAGGCGCAGATGGCGGAGTTTGGCCGCACTCTGGGTGAAGAGCTTCTGGAGCCTACGCGCCTGTACACCAAGCTCTGCTTGGATCTTATTGAGGCAGTGGGGGAGGGCGAGCTCCTCGTACCGATGGAAGGTCCCGAGGCTGATGCTCTGCGCGCTCCGGGCCTGCATGGCGCGGCAACGGGTATCCACGCGCTCAGCCATGTGACCGGCGGTGGCTTGGGTGCGAATGTGTCGCGGGTGCTGCCTCGTGGTTTGGTGGCCGAGGTCGACCGTGGCGCTTGGGGTGTGCCCGCCGTGTTTGATTGGGTGCGGCGTGAGGGCAATGTGTCCTGGGAAGCCCTGGAGGATTCTCTCAACCTCGGGGTGGGGATGGTTGCCGTCGTCGGGCGCGACAGTGTGGATGCTGTGGTGGAGTCCGTGCGGGCGAGCGGTGTTGAGGCTGGGGTTATCGGTCAGCTGCGTGCGCTCGCCGATGACGAGGCTTCCCGCTTGGCCTGCGGCGAGCGTTTGATTGCGGGAATGAAGGGTGTCGATGCGGGGACGGTGCTGTTGCGCGGAGAGTACCGCCTAGCCTGAGATACTCCCCCTTGGGGTGTCTGAGAGTGTGAGGCTGCTGCGCGGCCATGCCGGTATTCAGTCTGAATATGTGGTCAGGCTTTTTATCCGGGCAAGTTATCTGGGAAGTTATCTGAGCAAGCGTGCCTTTTCGTGTGACGAATGTGCACTCAGTCGAAGATGTAAAAAACCCGAAAGATAATGTGACCAAATGGTAGGCCCCTGCTTTTATCTGTGCCCGTGAGGTTAATTCGCTGATGAGAGGCTCAATGAAGCGTGAGTATCTCGTCGGGTTGAGAGGCTGCTTCCTTGCCTTCATTGTGATGAATGTGACCAGGTGACCTGCTTATCGACCTATTTATTTCGGATGCTTAATCACATCGGGTGAATATCTTAACAAGAATTCGACATTGATTTGGCGGAAGAAGTGCATTAAATTTAGACCGTCCATCAACAATGTGTCAGTGTTCACCGCATGCGCTCGCCGCGTATGCGGTTGCCAGCGAGGTCGTAATGTCTCGAGGTAGCTATCGCCTTTCTATGGAGCGCGGCTCCACTACCCGCGTCACCTCACGCCTTTTTACCCTTTTCTTTGTCATTTTTCTCTGCGCTTCCCTCTTGGCAGCCAACGCTTTAGCCGCTGAGGTCACCGCACCCTCAACAGCGACCACATCTGGGGCGACCTCGTCGACGCCGACTCCGGAGGATGCGACGCCCTCTGAGGTCACCTCTGAGAACGAGCAACCAGGCTCTGCGGACTCCGATGCGGCTATGAGCGCCACCGATACTCCCGGGAATTCCCTTGAAAAGAGCGGTGACATTGCAGCAAGTGAAGAAGGCAACGCGAGTGCTCTCCCTCCACAGTCTGACGTAGAGAGCAAGGTATCTGCAGAATCCGCTCAGAGCGGCGTCCAAGCGGCCACCGAAGAAGAGAAAGTCGGAGAAAGCGAAGAAGCTCCGATGACGCCGGTTCACTCTCCCTTCCGGCGCGCACAGGGGCAGACCCAAGGCATCTCCGACAACGCAGACCTCTTTGAGTGCAGGGGCGGGCATGTCTACACCCTTTCAGAACATGGCCAGATCTATTACTTCACCGGCGGCCGGGTGAAGACAATCGGTTCGCAGATCCCAGCTCTTGGGAATGGGCGGGCAGCTAATGCCTTCGGTATCGACCTGGACGGGCGTAAAGCCTATGCGATCGTTCAAGGGGCAGGCTCTCAAGAAGTGCACCGCTACACGCTATCGCGAGGGTGGGAACAAGTCGGCAGCGTCACCAATCAACTGCTCAATGGCCGCATCACCTCAGGCGCAGTACACCCTCAAAACGATGAGTTCTATTTCGGTGGCTTCGATCTTCAAAACAGGCGCTATCGGCTCTGGCGCTATAGTCCCAGTGATGGAAGAGTCCAAGGTGGCGGGGGATTTCAGCTCAAAGGATTCACCCCCGCTGAAACAGGTGAGTCCGACATTGCCTTCGACATGTACGGCAATCTACGAATCATGGTCAGCGCCCGTTCAGGGAACTCAACGCGCCTTCAAATCTACGGGCTGAAAAGGGATGCTATTAACACCCTCGCTCAAAGTGGAATGCGCGTAGAAACAGGCACCAATGCGAGGCTCACCCTCATCCAAGACGTCACCAACGCGAGTGCTGGACTTACCGGCCTGACCATGCAAACCCATACCGCCGGAACGGAAGGTGTTGTGGTTGGACGAGACGCTACCAGTGCCCTCTATCGATCCAACCTCTCCCTGGCGGCAAGAAATCTCGAACGCAATGCGTTCTTCAACCAGCCCGACAATCAAGGGGTCATCTTCGCTGACGCGGCATCTTGTGAAGTGGACTTTGACATCCCCGGGGTGCATCGATACCGGCCGATGAGCATCGCATATTCAGGTATTGCCAGCCAGTATGGGATTGATGGCCAACCCTTCATCCCAGAGAGGAAATACTTCCTCAAAGGATTTACAGCACGAATCTTCCCTCGAGCCGTAGATAATCGCAGGATTGACCCTGCTTACATGAGAAGTCACACGTGGACCATCACAGAGTGTGAAGGAAGTGCCTGCGGCGCTGAACGCACTCAAGATATCAGCCCCGAATCAGGTGCCGCTACGGTATATCTTCCTCTGCTCACCGACTTGAACTACCGTGCACACTACTGTGTCGAATTAACCTCGCAAATCCCGACGGGCTATATCTTCCCGCAATCCGGGGAGAATCCTCGTGAGTACTGTGGCATATTGCCCAACAGTAATGCCAGCGGCGTGGGCAAAGTGGGTATGGAGACCTCCCTCCGACCCCTGGTCGGAGGCGTCCAATGGTCGAAGTTTGCTCAGCTGACAAAGGGTATCACTCGTCCCCTTCCCGGAGCTGAATGGCGAATCCGAGGCACCTATGACGCAGGTGGAGAGCAAAGAACTATCGATCAGCGCGTCGTTCCCTGTCAAGACGCCTCCTGCGTCCCCTGTAACAATTTCATGTGTCCATCAGTCCTATACGTCAAAAAGGACACCGCGTATTACAACATCATTCTTCCTCCGGGACGCTACACCCTGGAAGAGACGAGTGCGCCTCCTGGCTATGAGCGCAGGACCGATAAGATCCCCTTCACCGTCACGGTAGACACCACTAACGTCAATCCGAACGCCATCACTGTCCCCAAGGAACAACTCGGCACGATCAATAATCCTGCCTACGTCAGCCGAATCGACCTGCGAGTAGCGTTCACTGACTTCAGAGGCCAAAGACTCCCCGGTGATCAAACACCGACCCTGCAAGCGCGCTTTGAAGTGGAGAAGAAGGATCAAAGCGTATGGATCTCACCGGGTGGTGGAGACTTTCCTGCCGTCAGCAGCCTCGTGCAGATGAAGAAGCCCGGCAACTATTTCCCGGACCCGTGGTTCGTGCACTACTCCACATCCAATGCGTCGACACCGATCCGCTTCGAGGATGTCCTGCCCCCGAATTCAGGCTTTACACGCACGGGTGTTTCCTGCGTGGGGAAGAAGAGCGCGATCTCCTATCTCAGCGTCACGGGTACGGGCGCCCCTACAGCCAGGCCCGTGCCCAAGGGTGAAGAGATTGAGTGTTATGTTACCTACGTCAAAAATGCCACTACAGGTGCCATAACCTGGCAGAAGACCACAAGTGGCGGAACCCTTCTGCGCGACTCGCAGTGGCAATTGATCCCAGTTGGTCCAGGCCAGGGGAGTGCGAAAGAGGTTCGCGATTGTGTTGCCACAAGTGCCTCGCAATGCCCTGCCAATAGCTTCGACAAGGATCACCGAGCCGGATACTTCGACGTCCGAGACCTTCCCTTCGGTAGGTATCGCCTCGTTGAAACACAAGCGCCCACCGGCTACGACATCTCTCCAAATTACGCCCTCAATGGCCCGGCGCAGGTACGTGAAATCTCGGCGAACACACCTTTGGCTGACTTCGGCAAGATCACGAATGAGAAGAGCGCCATCCCCGGACAAACGCCCGTCAGTATCAAGGTCGTCATTGAACGAAGCTCAACGAGTGATGTCAACCCTGCTCTCACTCAGGTGAGTGTTCGTCAATCAGTCACCTCAACGGGAGCCCCCATTACCTTTGCGCATCACGCCGCGCCAGGAGGCGAATCGACCACTGCCGAGACTTTGCGCGCTGACGGCACGGTAGCACTGAGCAATACACTCAACTACGTCGACAACCGCCATCAGGCGACCTGGACGATCACCCCCACTCTTCCAGCAGACCGTAGCTACACCTTCGTGTCGGCCCGATGCACAGGAAAAAACAACAGGCAGTTCCTCAACTCCACCGCTCAGACAGCTGGTCTTACTCCAGCTGCCCTCACCACTCGGGCAATCCCTGCAGGGGAAAACGTCACCTGCGAATTACGCTACCGCCCGGCTGACATCACCAGCCAGATCTCAGCAACCATCAGTGTGGAGGACGAGCGCGGCAGACCGGTGTCATCCGAACAACATGGCATCACCCTTGGAATGAGGATTGAACCGGGCGCCACCCATGCGCGCTTCAACACAAGTCACCCAGCCCAGCTTCTTAAGACCCAAGAAAGCACGAGTCGCGGGACCTTCCCGCAGAACTGGATCATTTATCACGCCAACCCCACCGCGCAGCCACAGATCCGCTTCTCCCAGCAGATTCCACAAGGACGTCAGCTTCAATTCCTTTCCATGACCTGTCAGCGTCAAGGACAGGCAGCGGCCTTCTACACCAGTCAGGATCCTCAGCTGCCAGCCAGTAGCACAGGAATTGCCGCGAATTCGCGGATTGAATGTGCGCTCAGGTACCGTTTCTCCTCCACTGGATCTGCCAGCTGGTCCAAGGTGGACGCGCACGACACCTCCAAGACACTGGCAGGCTCTGCCTGGAGAATCAAACCCGTGGGCACCTCCCTGATGGTTGCCGAAGGCATCACCATCAGCGACTGCGTGGCAGCCACAGAATCCGCCTGCGCAAACCAGCACGATCGTGATCGACGCGAAGGACACTTCACAGTCACGAACATCCCTCTGGGTACCTACGACCTTATCGAGGAACAAGCCCCGAACGGTTACAGCAAGGCCCCCACCAAACGTTTCAGCCTCACCACAGGCCAGCAAGAACATGCCATAGGAGCCATCCCCAACAGCACCATCCTGCCGGAAGTGACGATCAGCGCTGAAGTCTTAGAAATCAGGATGGATGGGCGGCCGGACGCCCACAATAAGCACGCGGGATTCGGTATCGACGTGAGAGCCACCGCTGGAATCGACCACCTTTCGCCGCACGCCCCCAATACGCCTCTCATTGGCAAGCAAGGTATCACTGGGGCGGATTGGCAATCAGACACGACGTGGAAGGCACGACTGCATGAGGGACAGGCCAACGCAGGGATTACTGTCGATTCGCAGGTATCCCCCCACGCTCCCCATCTGAGGCGCGCCATGGCCCAATGTCAGCATGACCTGACTGCCAACCAGTTTGAAATCCTGGGATACACCTACATGGACGGCGAACTTGCGCTCACCGACGTACCTGCAGGCGCCCACATTCACTGCGTCTTCATCTACGCCCCTGAAGGCTACGAGGTGCCCGTCGACCTGCAATGGCGGAAAACTGACGCTCAACACAACCCGCTGCCGGGTTCGGAATGGACGCTGGCGCGCGGCGACCAGAGCCTTCCCATCATCGACTGCACCGATCCAGACCAGTGCGATGCTACCCATGACATTGACCCCCAACCGGGTGTGATCAGGATCGAAAGGCTTGCCCCCGGTGAGTACACGCTCACCGAAACAAAGGCGCCCCTGGGCTACGCCCTCGCCGCACCACAAACTATCCGCGTTCTCCCACGCCAAGATGTCACCGACCTAGGAGACATCGTCAACACGATGATCACGCCCCCCGCACTGCCTCTCACCGGCGGCGTAGGCGCGGACTACGTGCTGGCAACCGGTGCAGGATTCTTCCTCCTCTCCGGAATTGGCTGGGTCCTCTCACGCCGTCAAGAGAGGAAGAAACGCGCGATATAACCCCACAATCCCCCCGCCGCGCGCGGGTCAACACTCCTACACACAGTGTTTCGGGCATCAGCTGATGCCCTATTGGAAAGGAAAATCCCATGACACGACATCCCCTGTCGTTCCGGCACCGCGTGATTGCCGGAACGAGCGCTCTGGCCCTCGGCCTGGTGAGCGCACTCGGCGCGGCTGCGGCGGCCAACGCAGTGCAGGTTCCCAATACCGGCCTCATTGACGAAAGCCGCACCGGTACCCTCACCATCGTCAAACGAGCAGCCGGCGCCAACACCGCAGGCAGCATTGACGGTCAGGACGAAGGCACCGGCACTCCTCTGGCTGGCGCGCAGTTCGTCATCCACAAGATTGACGGCACCGATCTCAAGACCACTGCGGGGTGGGAAAAGGTCGATGCCCTCAAGCGAGTCAACCTCATGAATGCCTGCGCGAACGCAGATGCGCCCACCCTGAACGGGTACACCTTCTCTGACCCTAAGACCACGAGCCAGACCGCAGCAGGTACAGGTAAGACCACCCCTGTGAGCGGTCTAGCCCTGTCCGCCTACCTCGTGTGTGAAAAGGTCAAGCCCGCACAGGCACTCAAGCCCGCAGCACCCTTCATCGTCACCGTTCCGACACCCTTCGATAACGGCACCACCCCGTGGCTCTACGACATCACCGTCTACCCCAAGAATGTCGTGACAAACGCGCCGACCAAGACCCAGACCATTGACGCAAACGCGACCCTGGGCATCGCAGACCACGTCAAATTCGCCATCAGCGCCGTGGTGCCTGCGATTGACGTCAAAGAACACTTCAGCATGTTCACCCTTGCCGACCCCCTGCCGGGCGGCTTCGAGGACATTAAGATCACGGGCGTGACCCTCGCTGAAGCTGGTGGCGGTAACCCCGTTACCGTCACCGAAACCACGCATTACACGAAGAACATTGTCCAGGATAAGCACTGGGCTCAGATCATCTTCACGCGTGATGGCCTGAACCTCCTCAAGCAAAATGCTGGCAAGACCGTCACCATGTCCCTGGCAGCTACCGTCAAGACCCTGCCCGATGGCGTGGCGGACCGAGGCGTCCTCAAGAACACCGGTTACCTGATGTTTGACACCGTCATTCCTGGCGGCGATGAGCCCCCTCAGCCGACCACCCCTCCGATGACTCCTCCCGACAACCCTGGTGATGCGCCCAAGGTCCCCGACACACCCGGCACCCCTCCGCTGACCCCCACCAATAATGACGTGTACTCCAAGTGGGGCGGCTTCCAGATCCCCAAGGTCAACCAGGGGCACCCTGACCAGGTACTGCCCGGCGCCGAGTTCCAGGTATTCGTCGCAAAGGATCAATACGCTGCAGAATGCACCTCGCGTGAAACCACGGGCGAGGCACTGAGCTTTAAGAGCCCTACCGGCACCACTCAGACCCTCGTCACCGATGCTCAGGGCCTGCTCGTCGTGCCCGGCGTCCTCATCGACCAAAAGAGCGTCGCCTCCGGTCAGGATGCAGGATTGCAGTCTCACCGCTGCCTCGTCCTCGTCGAAACGAAGGCCCCCGCAGGCTACGTGAAGCCCTCCGGCGAAAACGCGAAGACTCCGATCAAGATCACCGGCGGGATGAGCACCTCCGATACCGCCATCTCCAACACCCAGCAGGGCGTACCCGAGCTGCCCATCACCGGTGCCAGCGGCCAGCTGCTGCTCACCGTTGGTGGCGTCGCCCTCCTGCTCTTCGCAAGCGGCGGATACCTCGTCAACCGTCGTCGCAGCGCACAAAAGTGAGGCACTAATACGCAACCGACACGCGTATAGTCACTCTATGTAAAGGTGGTGGGGGAAAGGCCGTAATCCTTTCCCCCACCACCTTGCTACGCCGACCTCCGCCAGCGCCCTGTCCACACTCCCCGGGGTCACTCCAAAGGACGCCACCTATGCTCGCCTCTCACGGACGCCACGTCGCTCACCGCAGGACCGCCACCACACGACGCGTATGGCGGCCCAACTTCCTTGCCTTGAGCACAGCCCTGTGCGCACTCCTGGGACTCATCTTCATCACCTACCCCACGGCGGCAGCCTGGCTGAGCCAATACAATCAATCCCTCATCGTCAGCGATTACAGCGAGCGCATCAAACAAACCGAGCCGAGCGGCGCAGAGCACCTCCTAGCCGCACGCAACTACAACGAGGCACTCACCGCCGGAGCCATCCTCGAAGCGAACACGAACGTCCCCACAGGTAATGGCAATAGCAGCGACCCGCTCTACGACTACAACACACTCCTCGCCGTCGACGGCACAAGCCTCATGGCGCGCATTCGGATTCCCTCCATTGAGCTTGATCTTCCCGTCTACCACGGCACCAGCGAAGCCACTCTCCTGAGCGGCATCGGACACCTGCGCGGCACATCCCTGCCTGTCGGAGGCGCTGGCACCCGCACGGTCCTGACCGGCCACCGTGGCCTAGCCAACGCAGAGATGTTCACCAACCTGGACCAGGTAGAAAATGGAGACACCTTCTCTATCGACGTCTTCGGAGAGACCATCACCTACCGGGTCTTTGACACGAAAGTCGTCGAACCCCACGAGACTGAGGCCATCCGCGCCGAAGAAGGCCGCGATCTGGCCACACTCGTCACTTGCACACCCCTGGGCGTAAATAGTCACCGTATTCTGCTCACCGGTGAACGGGTATTCCCCACACCCGACAATGAAATCATCGCGGCTCAGAAGGATCCGTCTATCCCACGTTTCCCGTGGTGGATTGTGTGGAGCCTTGCGGGGGTGCTGCTTCTTGCAAGCTACGTGTGGCGGTCAGGCCTACGCCCCCTCGCAGCCCCCACACCACCCGCGACCTCTCAGAGTGACGAAGTAGCATCAATGGCGCAATGACGCGAAAAATGACCAATCGGTTGTGAACATAGGAAGCAAAGTTGCTTCAAAAGGGTGATTCACGCTACCTTTTTTGGCAGGTGACTCTTATCCCATCAGCAAAGAGGCTTATCCTGAGGCGCGGGGGTCCAACCGCAATCTCTTCCAATCCAGTGCTGACCACCAGTGTTGTTTGGTCGCACCTACTGTGGAAGGTGACACGGCTCCTTCGCGTCTGTATGAGCCTCCACGCGCAACCTCGCGCGAAATCACCTACCTCATGACCTATCAACATCTGTGAAAGGACGCACCGATGCGCCTTGGCACTATGCATAGGCGGCGGCTTGCTGCGGCTACTGCCGTCTGCGGCCTCGCCCTCGCGGGTTTTATCCCACCCGCACAGGCCAACCCAGACGATATACCACCTGGAATCCCAGGACTCTCCGCGGTCACAGCACTACCACCCTCGAATATTTCCTTCCCAGGAAATGACGGACAGCCCCACACCGTCGGCTACGACAAGCACTCCTTCACCATTGACGGAGAACGCATCAATATCTGGTCAGGCGAGATCCACTATTGGCGAGCTCCTGATGTGAACTCATGGCGCGACCTCTTCCAAAAGATGCGTGCCATGGGCTATAACGGCGTCTCACTCTACTTCTTCTGGGGCCTGCATCAGAGCGAAGAAGGCGCACCTTTTGACTTCACTCCTGGCACCATTAAAGACCTTGACCTGCTGCTCACCCTGGCCAAGCAAGAAGGCCTCTACGTCATCGCCCGCCCCGGCCCCTACGTCAATGCCGAAATCTCCATGGGTGGTCTTCCCGCCTATATGACAAACTACTCGGCTGGCCTGCGGAGCACCGACCCTAAGGTCCTCAAGGCCTCCACCGACTGGCTGCGCGCATTCAACGAAATCGTCAAGAAACACCTGATTACCGACGGTGGCGGCTCCGTCATCCTCTACCAGGTGGAAAACGAACTCATCGCCGAGGACGCCAACAGGGGAGCTTTCCTCAAAGCTCTGGCAGACTTCGTCCGAAATGACGGCATCACAGTGCCGCTGTTCCACAATGACTATGGTCTGGGTGGTCGCTTCCACGACGTAAAGCGTTACGGGACGGACTTCTACGCCTATGACCGCTACCCCGTGGGCTTTAACTGCTCAGCGGGACGTAACACCATCCCCGACCTCGAAACACAATTCCGTACCTACGCGCCTGAAACACCCCACTTCATTACCGAATCTCAGGGCGGCGCATTCACCCCCTGGGGAGCGCGCTACAACGCCTCCGACTGCTACACCTACACTGACGAGGCTTTCACCCGCCAGTGGGGTGTGAACAATATTGGCAACGGTGTGACCGCCTTTAATTTCTACATGGCTTTTGGTGGCACCAACTGGGGGTGGACGGGTTCGCCCTCGTCAGGCTTCACCTCCTACGACTACGGTGCTGGCATCACTGAGGACCGCCAGCTCACCCCCAAGGCCTCGGTGCAAAAGGAAATCGGCTACTACACCAGGGCCGTCCCCGAGCTGGCGTCAATGGATCCCGTGCGGGCGCCTCGCCCAACCATGAATGCTGGTGCGGAGATCAGCGCCTACCAGCGTCAGGCCACAGATAAGGCCAACTCTGCCACGGGCAACGGCGTGCAGGTGCTTGCCTTCCGCCACCGCAACTCCAACGATCAAACGAACTCCACCTTCACTGTCCCCCTCTCTCTGGGGCGGGCTGCGGCCGCTGAGGAAGCCAGCTTCTCTCACGATGACCGCCACGAAGACATCCACTACACAGGGACGTGGGTTGACATCAACGAGGGCGGCGCCGCGAAGGGCACCTTGAAGCGGACCACGACAGTTGGCGATTCCCTGACCTTCACCTTCACCGGCCCAGGCCTGCGCATTATTACCGGCACCGGCGTTGACCATGGCGCATTTAGCGTACAGATTGACGACGAGCAGCCCGTCACGGTGAGCACGACAAAGGTTGACTCTGAACAGAACAAGCCCGAACAATTCGAGGCCTTCCGCGTAGAGAATCTCAGCAATACCCAACACACGCTGACGCTACGCAATGTTGGTACCGACCAGGCAACAACAGTCAGCATCGATGCCATTGATGTTTTTGCACCGGCAGCAACCGAGGCAGTCATCCACAATGATGCTGATGAGAGCTTCTTTACCTACACCGGCAACTGGACCCACGCTCGCGGGCAGCGCTGGACTGCTGGTGACATTAACGGGGATGAATCCTTCTCGAATACTCAGGGTGATTCCTACTCCTTCACCTTCACCGGCGTTGGCTTTGACCTCGTCGCCCCATGGTCAGAAAACCACGGATCGGCAACGGTTCGCGTCGACGGTGACATCGTTGGTCAAACCCGTGAAGAAACCACGAATGGTGCAACCCCTCAAAAGGACATCTTCTCCTGGCGGGCAGAGGACACCAGCACTCCCGCTCAACACACGGTGACGGTCACCAACGATGGCCAGGCATTCCCTCGTTCGAGCGGAACCTACACCTCCATTGATGCCGTGAGGGTTTTCCCCGACGCAAGCGCCCTGCCCAAGGAGAATAACGGCTTTGAGGAAGGTGAAATCGCCTGGGCTCGCGTGCCACAAAAGGAGGGCAGCTTCTTGACCTTGCATGGCCGTGATGCTCTGCTGCTCACAGCTGACCGCAATATTGACGGCCACGCACTGTACTACACGACCTCGCAGCTTTTTGGTGCACCGTTGAGCTTGGGTCAGAGCACCATGCAGTACATGCTGGGTGTTGATGGAGACGCAGGCGAAACGGTGTTGCATTACGATGCTGAGCCGACGGTGACCGTCCCTGAGGGCGCGCAGAAGCATTGGGATCCAGAACGCGGAGAGCTGCGTTTAAACTACACGCACTCGGCCACTCCCTTCGACATTACCGTCACCCCCGCTGGCGAGGACGGCCCTGCGCCTTTGAAGTTGCGCGTCATTGACCGCGTGGCGGCTCGGACCACGTGGCTGTTGGATTCTCAGGACTCTGAGGGTAACCCGGCAACGATCGCCGTCGAGGGCGCTGACCTTGCGCGTACTGTGAAGTACGAGGGCGCCACGGCAGCCCTGACCGGGTCGATGACTGCTGCCAAGAACATCACGGTGTTCCTGCCAGCAAACTACTCGACCGTGACGTGGAATGGTCAGGCTTTGGGGACCACTGAGGGTGATGCGCTCACTGCTGAGGTCCCCGGGCCGCAGGAGGTGACGGTCGCGCCTCTGACATTTGTTCGCGCTCAGGATCATGCTGAAGCTGCGGTCGATTTTGATGACTCCTCGTGGAAGACCATCACCGACACGGTGGCTGCGAACCCTCGCCATCAGGGCCCAGGGCCGCGCGCAGGAGTGGTGCTTGATTCGAACCATCATCGTTTCTATGAAGGGTCCGTCTGGTACCGGGCTCGCTATACCGCGGCCTCGGATAATCCGACGCTGAGTTTCACGGGTAATGGTGGCTCGGGGGTTCCCGGCCAGGGCCGTAATCCTGCGTTTATGCAGGTGTGGGTGAATGGCACCTATGTGGGGGCTCCTCGGGCTGAGGGTCGTCCCGTGCAGCTCACTGTCCCTGAGGGGCTTATTCGCGCTGGAGAGCCTGTGACGGTTGCGGTTTTGGTGCATAACCTGGGCCAGAACCTGGACTGGAGCGACAATGGCTTGTCTAAGCAGAACCGTGGCCTTTTTGACGCGGATCTGCGAGCCCGAGGTGGTGTGACGTGGAAGATTTCCGGTGCGACGTCGGCTGATGCTGCTGATCTGACGCGTAATCCTTCGGGGACGCTGTACAACAACGGCGGCCTGGGCGGAGAGAAGGCTGGCTGGCACATGCCTGCTTTTGATGATTCAGCGTGGACTGCCGCGCAGGATCTGCATTCTCCTGCGGGCGTGACCTGGTATCGCGCGAAGGTGAACCTGGATGTTCCGGCGACGCAGGATACGATCTTCCGTTTGGATGTGAATTCCTCTCGCTTTGCGCATTTGGCGGATCATTCTCAGGTGACGATCTTCGTCAATGGTTGGAATACGGGTGTCTACATTGGTAACCGTGGCCCGCAGACCTCTTTCGCTGTGCCGACGGCGTTCTTGAACCTCAATGGGCAGAACACCATTGCGGTGGCTGTGGCCGCTCAGGCGGACACAATGGGGCCCGAGTCACTGACCCTGCGGGCAGCGCATTCGAGCACCGTTCCGCAGCGAGTGGTGTCAACTGAGCCGCCTGCGCCGAATGAGCCGAATGAGCCGGGTGAGCCTGGTGGCCCGGGTGAACCCGGTGGGTCTGGTGAGCCTGGTGGGTCTGGTGAGCCTGGTGGGTCTGGTGAGCCTGGTGGGTCTGGTGAGCCTGGTGGGTCTGGTGAGCCTGGTGGCTCGACTCCTCAGCCGCCCACTGGCGGCACCGAGGAGCCCGAGAAGAAGCCGGAGATTTCGGGTGTTGTGGCTGCTCAGGAGATCCCCCAGAAGGGTGTTCTGACTGTGACCGTGAGCAAGCTTGCTCCGAAGGCGAAGGTTGCCATGGAGTTGCGCCGTCCCAAGATGAGTGGCGCGAGCGTCTTCCGCAGTGTGGCGTCCTTCTTCAGTGCCGCATCGTCTGACGAGGACGGTTTGCCGGTGTCGGTGAGTGCTGTCGCCAATGACGAGGGCGTGGCCACCTTGACCCTGAAGGTTCCTGCTGAGGTTGAGGCTGGTGCCGCCGAGCTGGCATTCAGCATTGAAGGCAAGGAAGTGTCCGCAATGCCAGTCACGATCGTTGCAGCTCAGGCGGGTGATGATGCGGGGTCTCAGACGCCGCCTCCAGGGAAGCCTGATTCTGGCAATAACGGCCAGGGCAAGCCTGACCAGTCCGGGAAGCCTAAGCCGCCGAGTTCCGATCAGAAGAAGGACAGTGGTGATGTGAAGGGCAGTGATGCTCAGACGTCGAAGAAGAGCAATGGTGTGCTTGCCTCAACGGGCGCGCACACCCTGGGTCTTGGCATCCTTGTTGTCGCAACGGTGGTGCTGGGGGGTCTGATGCTCATCCTGCGCAGAAGGAAGGACCTGAACTAAGGCATCTGGCCTCGCTCAGCTGCAGCTGACTCATCCTGCCGGGGTGTGTTCAGCTGCAGCTGAGTCATTGAGGCTGGGAGTGTGCAACTGTCTGGGTTCCTGGTTTGTGTCTGACTTCTGGGTCCGTGTGTGGGCGCGTGCTCTGTGGTTGGGTTCCTGGTTTGTGTCTGACTTCTGGGTCCGTGTGTGGGCGCGTGCTCTGTGGTTGGGTTTCTGGTTTGTGTCTGACTTCTGGGTCCGTGTGTGGGCGCATCTACCTCTTTGAGGTCTCTCCCAGAAACTGATGTGTTGCACAAGGCCTTTAGCTGCCTGATGTTGCCGGGGGGTGTGGGGATCGCAGATCCCCACACCCCCCGGCTTTGTGTGCCCACAGTAAATGCGCGTGGAGAGGATACCGGTGCCGCTGCCGGTCGAAAAGTAGCCCATTTTGACGGATGAAAAGTAGCCCACGGCCGGTGCCTGGAGCTGCATTTAATGGTGCTGAACTACTGCGCCCATGTCCATGTCCCGTGTTTTCGTCCGGGGCTCACTTTCAAGGAAGCGGTGTTGATAGCTACGCCCTGTCGAGGGCTTTTGCTTGTGTCACATGCAGGCCGCTGCACGTCCTTCGGGTGTGATGACCGGGATGCAAACTGTCGACCTCCGGGTCAAGCTGCCGTGCCTGCGGTAGGGAGGTCGAGTTATGTGACAGTTGTTGTCTTTTGTGACACGCACAGGTATCGCAAAAGACAACAACTGCCACACAACGCAATTTCTGCTGCGCGTGGCTTCCGCATTCCCCCAACAGCCCGCAGAGGTCCCGTGCTTTGCCCTGCTCACGCTGCTCGCGCTCGTGCTCTACGGCCACGCACACTGCTCACGCCGCGCACGCCCTCACACTGTTTGCCCTGCTCGCGCTCTTGCCCTACGGTTACGCACACTGCTCACGCTCGTGCTCTACGGTCACGCACGCCGCTCGCCCACAAGCCCTGTGTGGGGGAGTCCTGGACGGCGCATGCAAAACCCCGTGTGTTCTATGACGCCATAGAACACACGGGGGTGAGAGTGCGATGTGGTGAGTAGGAGTTACTCAGCGAGGCTCGGAGGGCGACCAGTAGTCGTCCTCGTCCTCGGTGTCCTCATCTTCGTTGTCGTCGTCATCGAAGTCAGCGTACTTCGCGTACAGATCGTCCTCGGACTCATCATGCCCTGAGGCCAACTCGCGTTGGAGTGCATCTAGATCCGTATCGGGGCTGAAGTACTTCAGCTTGCGTGCGACTTTCGTCTGCTTAGCCTTCTGACGGCCGCGCCCCATTGGCGTCGACCCCCTCCACCTCGTGCGGGTCCGCCGAAGCGGTTCCCTGATCTGTCAAATTCTTTCCAGAGACATCATAGCGCGTATCAGCGCAAAATTACGCCTCGGACAGTGCTTATGGATGAAAAAGTGTGCACTCCGACTGCGCAGTCCCTGATGTGCCGCGAGGAAAGTCTCCTCGTAGCAAGGGGAAATGCGTTCAATTAGCGTGAACGAAAAACCTTGCGCAGGACAAACACTCCGATGACGCCCACCACGCCAGCGGCGGCGTAGCCAACCTTCTTCAGTGCTTCCGTGTCGCCGGCGCGAGCGCTATTGAGGGTGTCGGCCACCTGGACCTTGACCTCTTCGGTCTTGCGGGCCAGGGACTCCTTGGAGACCTCGATAAGGTGCGCGGGTTGAAGCTGAGCGACGAGCTCATCAACGGTGGCGGTCATCTGCGAGCGGGTAGCCTCCAGGTCGGCCTGGATTTCCTCAGGGCTACGAGCGGTGGTGTCACTCATGACGGAGTCCCTTCTTGAGAGCTTCAACGCTGGCTTCCAGGCCAGACTTGGGATCGGGGGTGGTCAGGCGAGCCTTATCCACGGCGTTCTTCCCGAGCAGTGCAAGGACGAGGATGATGAGCAGCAAAATGGCGACGACGATGAGCGAGGCCGCCCACGCGGGGAGAACGAGGGCCAGTGCCAGCTCGATGGTGTGGAAGATCCATCCCAGCAGGTACAGGCCCAGCAAGCCGGCGGCACCAAGCAGACCAATGCCCATGCCCATACGCGAGGCGTAGGCGGTGGCCTTGGCCTTGGTCAATTCGATTTCCCCGCGGATGAGCGAGGTGATCTGGGTGCTCAGGGTGGCGAAGAGTTCTCCGATGCTGGCGGGCTTCTTCAGTGAAGGCGCGGCAGCGGGTGTCCCAAGGTCAGCGGCGGGCATATTCGGCGCTGCGGGTTTCACGTCGTTGGGGACCCCGGGTTGTTGGGGCGCCGCAGTGTTGTCATTGGCCATGGATGGCACTTCCCTTCTCGGCTGAGCAAAGCGTTGACTCCCTTAAGTGTGTCACGAAATGCGTGACAGGCGGGGCTCAATATGAATCTTCGCGCATTGTTGCAGTCCGATTCCTTCCTGTCGGGAAGTCGTGGTCCTGCATGATCGGGCTTATCGGGTGGCGTCGGGTCCTTGGGTGGCGTCGGGGTCGGTGCTCTTATTGACGAGGGGAAGCACGGGGCCGGGCAATTCGGTGAGGATCTGCTGGGCGCGGTTGAGGACTGCGGTGGAGTCTTCCGAGAGAGGCCCGGTGGTGGGGCGCGGGATCTGCGGAAGCATGGTCGTTGAGGGGTAGTGGTGCTCGCCGGTGTGACCGGTGGCGGGGGGCAGTGTGCTTGGGGGGCGGGTTGGGTGCGCCGTGTCCTTGGGCGTCCAGGGTGCGAGGATGCGAGTGGTCTGCCTCCCGAGCCTCCTCCGCTGGTGTGGTGACTGTGGCGGTGGGGACGAGGGGCGGGATCAGGGAATGTGATCCACGAGGGGACCGCCCCGCAGCCTGGGCGGCGAAGGCGCGGTCTGCGCGGGTGGGCAGTTCGGGCGCCTCGAAGTCTTGCGATTCTGGGAGGATTTCGGTGGCGGCGAGTTCTCCAGCATCAACGTGCGGAGCGTCGCTGGCTTGGGAGGTGGCGGGCTCCTGCATGCCTGTGCTGGTGCGTGCGAAGGACTCGGTGACGGGCGGGAAGAGGCGCGTGGAGGTGGCCTCGTGAGATGGGGAGGCAGAGGCGCGTGCCGTCGTCGCTGACGCTGGGCCAGCAGGCGGGTTGGGCGAGGTAGCCGACGTGGAGGAGACAGCCGGGTTGGGCGAGGCAGCCGCGGCAGCTGAGCCGCCCGAAACAGCCGCAGTAGCTGGGGTGGCAGCGGGTCGTGCCGCGCTACTTTCAGCGTGAGCGCGCCCCTGCGCTGACGATGCTGGCTGAGCACCATGACGGCGCTCAGCGCCGGAGACGCCATTCGATTCGGAGGCTCCATTGGAGCTCGCCGAGTTCACTACCGGGGGGACCGCCAGCGGTATCGGACGCAGTTGGCGCTCGCGGGACGAGGACGTCACCGGCGCCCACGTGGGGTGCATGGAGGGCGAGTCGGCGTCCTCGTCGGTGTCAATGAGCTCATCGTCATCAATGGTGACGATCCCCTCGCTCGGAGGAGTCACCCAGCTCATGGCGCTGCCTGATTGAGGATTCTTCAACGCGGTGGAGAACGCCAGGTTCAGCGCATGGTAGTCAGGCTGGCTGATATTGCCCACGACCTCCCCGTCAATGAGGATGAGCGCCTGATCGCTTTGCGCAGCAACATCGGGCGAACGAGTGGCAACAATGATCGAATACCCCATGTCCGCCAGCTCAAAGAAGTGACCAAAGAGGTCTTCGCTTTCTTCCACGCTGAGGAACTCCGTGGGTTCTTCCACGAGGAGCACGGGGCTGCCAGTGATGAGTGCGCGCGCGATCGCGGTGCGTAGACGCTCAAAGGGGGTGAGGAGGGCAACCTGGGCGTTAAGTAGGGGAGTGAGGACCAGGATCCTGCACAGGGAGAGCATGGCCTGGTGGTCGGCAAAACGGCCCGTCGCCGCCAGGGCAAGCATGAGTTCTTGCTCAACCGTCAGTTCATCGTTGAGGGCAGCGCGGCGCGGCACGTAGCCGATGGGTTCAAGATCGCCGCGGAAACGTGCCGCTAAAGAACGAGGCCGAGGCCAGGAGATCCTTCCGCTATCGAGCGGGGTCAGGCCGGCGCAGGCCAGCAGGAAGGGGGAGGGCTCTTGTGCGGGAGGCCAGGGCAGATCCCGGTAGCCGGTGAGGATGGCAGAGATCGTGCCGCGCGTGAAGGAGGCCGATACGGAGTTCAACACCAGATGCTCGTGTTGATTGTGGAGGCTGACATTACGCAGGCGAAGAACTCGGCGGCCCTTTTTTTGTGCGGGGCGCTGCGTCCGGGTACTCACCGCCTGTGAGGGTTCATCCTTCGAATGGGAGCGTGCTGCCACAGTCATGGGGTCATTGTTTCACGCTTGAAGGGGAGTCGTGCGGAGCCACCCCCGGGGGTGCGTCTCATGCGAGGTGGAACTCACGGTGAGCCAGGGAAACAGACTGGAGATTGGCTGTGAAATCAGCTGGGAAATGAAGCCTCCTCGGCGCTCCACATAGAGACTGAGCCTAGCTGCCGGTAGCGTTGGCCTCGTGGCACCATCTTTCTTCTCCCGCGCAGGTTCTTCCCAGGACTCCTCCGGCTCGCCCCACGGTGACGGAGGCCCTCACGTGGCACCCTCACACGCCTCCGAGCCCCAGGCTCCTTCAGCGTCGCCCGCTTTGGCCTCCACCCTGACGCACTCCAGCGGAAGTGACCCCCTGCGCGCTGGCGACCAGTCCGTGCTGAACGTGCTCACCAGTGCGAACGCCTTCGACGCCGCACTTGAAACCTGGCGGGACGAACTCTCCGCCGTCACCGCCCTCGAACGTTCCGACAACGCGCCGCGCCTGAGCCTCGCCCAAGCCCACCCCGGCGGCCTCGCCCAACTCTATGCCGAGCACACCACCCGACTGTCCAACCTGCTGCGCGAACCGAGTGCCTACGCGCGCGGCCTCGAACGATGCCGCGATATCCTCGCCCGCTCCGCCGAACTCGCCAACCGCCACGGCATCGGCACCGTCCACCTGGCCATCGGCAGCGCCTCGTGGACCCACAATGAAGCGCGCCTGACCTCCCCCGCACTGCTGCGCCCGGTATTCCTCGAAGAACACGAGGGCGACATCCTCGTCACCCTCACCTCCGGAGCCCAGGTCGCCCCCGCCCTCGCACGCGCCTTCAGCGCCAAGGGCGTCACCATCGATATTGAGAGCCTCATGAATGAGGCGCGCACCGTCCACGGTTTTGCCCCCAGCCGAGCCCTCGCCCACATTCGCGCCATTGGCGGCGCGCTACTGGGCTTTGACCTGCGCGATGACCTGGTTGTCGGCATCTTTGAACACCCCGCAGGCCCCCTCCTGCGTGAACTCGAAGCGGACGGCGCCCTCGCCTCCTCACCGATTGTGCGCGCGCTCGCGGGCGATCAAGGAATCGTCGACAAACTCCGTTCTGACCTGCCAGACCCCAATCCCGCCGACCGCGACCCATGGAAGGAACGCGGCGTCGGGGACCTGACCCCCCGCCAGCAGGATGTGCTCGATGCTCTGGCGCAGGGGCGTTCACTGCTGGTGGATGTCCCCCATGGTTCTGATGATGCGGGCATCATTGCCGCCGTCGTCGCTGAAGCGGGAATGCGCGGCCGCTCAACCTTGCACATTGGTGGGGCTCAGGCGCGCACCGCCCGTCTTGAGGCTCGCCTGCGGGAGCTCGGCGTGGAGGAGATGACCCTGCGGGTTGATGCCACCGCTGAGTCTGGCGCGCAATTGTGCGAGCGACTCACCACTGCCCTGGCTGAGACGACGCCGCTGCAATCACCTGAAGCTCTGGATGCGATGCGCACGAAGCTGCGCGGTACACGCCAGACGCTGACGAACTACACCACCGCCCTGCACACGCCCTTCCGCCAGTTTGGGGTGAGTGCGTCGGACGCCCTGCAGGTGCTGACCGATATTACGAGTGCGCGCCCGGCTCCGCGGACGAAGGTACGCCTTCGGGAAGAGGTGCTGCTCAATATCGCGCGCGACCAGGGTGATCAGGCGCGCACCCTGCTTCATCGTGCCGCGCAGCTCGGCGTCTTTTCACGCACCACCAGCCACGAGGCGTGGAACGGTGCGGTCATTAACTCCGCCGAGCAGGTCCCAGAGATCCTTGAACGGATCCTCCGCCTCTCTCAAGAGTCCCTGCCCGACCTGCAGGCACGCATGGATGCCGTCGTTGCTGAAACGGGCATTACGCCTCCGCAGAGCCTCAAGCACTGGGAAAGCCAGCTGGAGATGCTGGCGGGCGTGCGCGCCGCTTTGGATGTGTTCCGTCCGGCCATTTTTGAACGCTCCGCTGCTGACATGGTCATCGCCACCGCACCGAAGCAGTGGCGTAAGGATCATGGCATCACCATGAAGCGCTCTCAGCGTGTGCGCCTGGTCAAGCAGGCAAAGGACATGCTCTTGCCGGGCCGTCACGTGGATGACCTGCATCGTGAGCTCGTCCTCGTGCAGGAAAAGCGCGAGGTGTGGCGCCGCCACTGTGACGCTGACGGCTGGCCGACGCTGCCCTCGCGATTGGACGAGGCTATCGCCCTGACCGCCGCAGTGCGCGCCGACCTGGAGTGGATCGCACCGACCCTGGCAACCGGCCACCCGGATCTGGTGGGCATGGGCCTGCCGACCTTGGCGCGATTGTGTGACCGTCTGGCCGCTGACCCGGAGGGGGCAGCTGAATTGCCCAAGCGGGTTGCGGTTCTTAAGGAACTCAACCGTCTTGGCCTGGAGGATCTCGTCGCTGACCTGCGCTCACGCCATGTTGAGCCCGAAATGATTGATGCTGAGCTTGACCTGGCGTGGTGGGCATCCATCCTGGGGATCATGCTCGCCTCTGAACAGGGATTGGGCGGCCTTGAGCCAGCGCATCTGGGTGAATTACTTGCCCAGGGGCGCGCCCTTGATGTTGAACAGGTGGAATCCCTTGCTCCGCAGGCTTTGGATAATCTGCATCGTTTGCGCCAGCACGCCCTGGCTACGCGGCCTGACCAGCACACCGATCTGCAGGCCGCGCTGAGTGCAGCCCAGCAATCCCCAGGAAGCGTCAACGCGCTTGAACTTTACGCCCTGCACCCCTTGATTGGGCATCTGCTGCCGGTTGTCTTAACCCTGCCAACACTGGTGCCCTGGATTGTGCCGATCGGTCACCGCGTGGACCTCGTCGTTCTGGACGACATTGATGGCCTGCCCCTGTCTGAACTCATCCCGATTATTGCCCGCGCGCGCCAAGTGGTGGTCGTCGCTGACGTTTCTGCTGCCCGCGAGGGCGGCCCGGTGGAGCGTCTTGCGGAGATTATGCCGACGATGACCCAAGAGATTCAGCCCACCCGCTTGAATGACCAGGCCGCGCGTCTGCTGAGCCACCACGGGATTGAACACACTGGCATCCCTGTGCCCTGGTCGTTCATGGAAGTCCCTGTGAACGCTGTCTGGTGTGAAGGCACGGGTATGCCCGCACCGGGGGCACATTCCGTCGAATCAACCGCTGCTGAAGTTGCCGCGGTAGTGGAGCTCATTATCGCTCATGCGGTGGAAACCCCCGAGCGTTCTCTCGCTGTGATCGCCTTGAATGAGCGTCACGCAGAGCGGATCCGTGACGATGTGAAGCGTCATCTTGCGAACCAACCAGGCTTGGCGTCCTTCTTTGTCTCTGACGCTACTGAACCCTTCGTCGTTGTTGACCCCACGCAAGTGTCGGGACTCAGCCGTGATCGCATTATCATTGCCGTTGGTTTTGCAAAGACCCCACACGGCAGAGTCCTCCACGATTTTGGTGTCTTTTCCACACCAGAGGGCAAAGCCCTCATGGCCGATATTTTGCGCACCGTGCGCGGGGATATGACGGTCGTATCCTGCATTCGCCACGATGAAATTGACCGCGACCGGCTTTCAGCTCAGGGTGCGCAGATGCTGGTTGATTTACTACAGATTGCTGGCGGGCAGCAGGAGATCGCTCCCAATAGTTGGCCGATCCTGGAGTCTGAGCCGGATCGACTGCTCATTGACCTTGCAGATCGCCTTTATGGCATGGGTCTTGAGGTTGTCCCCAATATTGGTATCGCTGGCGGGATGCGTATTCCTCTGGCGATTGGCCACCCTGAAGTGCCAGGTCGCCTTTTGGTTGCTGTTCTTACAGATGATGCCACTTATGTTGCTGAACCATCCCTGCGAGTGCGTGACCGTATCTGGCCAGCAATGCTTGAAGAGCAGGGGTGGAAGGTTTACACGGCACTGTCCATGGCAGTGTTTATCGACCCGACGAAGGTTGCTGAGGCGATTGTGCAGCTCGTGTTGGACGCTGTCGATGAGATCAACGGCCCAGCGCAGCCTGTGATGGTTGATATGCCGCGCGTTGAGATTGAGCCCGCTCAGCTAGATCCTGAGGAAGAAGCCGCTCTGCTGTCAACGAATGAGGCGCGTGCACGACACGACGAGTTGATGACCGGCATGGTGCACATTATTGGCACCGAGCAGGCTGCTGCTGAGTTGCAGTCCGCCCAGGAGGAGGCCGGTGTGACCTTCGCTCAGCGCAGCGGTGCTGGCCAGCAGACGGGTGCGGGGCGCGGGCGTCGTCCGGCGATTGCGCGTGGCCTGCCACTGTCGGCCTATGGGGACGATCAGCTTGACGAGGTCGCCGCGTGGATTCGTTCTGATGGCGTGGAGCGTTCGCTGGAGGAGATGGTCGAGGAGTTGCGCGCGGCGCTTGGCATTGTGCGCCGAGGCGCGCAGACTGACGCTGTTTTGGCCAATGTCATTCGGCGCACGGAACCCGTTGCCCTTGAGGTTGTCGAGGGCGGTGCGCCTGAGCCCTCCGCTGAGTCCTGAGTGCTGTCGTGGCTGAGTACGAGGCAGAGGTGCGGGGGGCGGGCGGGAGTGTGCCGTCACGAGGGCGTCGCCCTCGTCGGCGGGTGGTTGTGGTGAGTGAAGTTGACCAGCGCTTGATCGATCAGGTTTGCCGCCTTCGTGGGAGGAGCGGGTGAGTGATCGTGATCGGGCGAGGCCTTGGCGCGAGGGGATTCCAATGATGCGCGGCTTTTGGAGAATGTGCCGCCGCATGCTCAGCCGCGGCTCTAGGGGCTGTGGGGCTTGGGGTTGAGCGGCTTGGGGACGGGGGCGCTTGGAAGGGTGTTCAGCCATAACTGAGGGCAGCATCTTTTATCGGCGTATGGAAGAATGTCTCGAATGCTGGATATGTGGGTGTGGTCTATTCCTCGCAAATTGCTCTTCGGCTTGCGATTTTATGTGAGTGCGCGAAGATTTTAATGTCATTAGTTGCCTCAGTGAGTAGTAGAGGAAAAACATGCTTCAAGGATTCAAGGACTTCATTTCGCGCGGTAACGTCATCGACCTTGCCGTCGGTGTTGTCATCGGTGCTGCCTTCGGCAAGATCGTCACCGCCCTGGTTGAGAATGTCATCAACCCCCTCATCGCCGGCATCATCGGCACCCCCAACTTCGACTCCCTCGGTGCTTACGCCTTCTCCCCTGAAGCAGTGGTTGAGCCCGGTAAGCTCCTGTCTGCAATCGTCCAGTTCCTGCTGGTCGCAGCCGCAATCTACTTCACCGTCGTCGTTCCCATGAACAAGATGGCTGAGATGCGCCAGGCCAAGCTCAAGGAAGATGAAGCTGCTGCCGCCGCTGAAGAGCCCGCAGTCTCTGATGAGACCAAGCTCCTGGTCGAGATTCGTGACCTGCTCGCCTCGAAGTGAGCTGAGTTGCATTACTGAGAATCGGTCCATGAATTAACCGATTTCATCGCGCGCGGGGTGACCTCGAAAAATTCGAGGCCACCCCGCTTTTTGCATGTCTTATTTAGTGCTGGACAAAAGTGTCGGTCGTTCCGGAAATCTGTCTCAGAAACGGCTGGAAATATGCTGATTATTTCTGGAGAGTTGGGTGGCGGAGCTTTTAGGAATCGCACGGAATAAAACCCGAGAGACAAATAATCCCATCAATGAAACGATCATGAGGCTCCACCGGAATCAACCCCGCCTCCACCACCTCATCATCAAAGACGCTGGCCACCACCGGCACCCCCTCTGGCAAAACCGACAATGCGCGGTCATACCAGCCACCCCCCTGACCGACCCGAGCACCACCCCGATCAACAGCCAAAGCCGGCACCAAAACGATACTCACCTCATCCCACAGGGCAGGCTCAACCGGCAAACGTGGCTGGGCGGGCCAGCGCGCATCCCCCACCCACAGGTCATCCTCGCCACCCACATGCAGCCCCCACTGCGGCCACGGAAGGGCGGCGCCAGCCTCGTCAAACACAATCGGAAGCAGACAACGCGGGGAACGCTCCACAATCGCGCTGACCGCAGGCTCGGTAGGCAGGGGCATGAAGAGTGCGGGCAAAGTAGAGGGGGCATAAGGGCTGATCCCAAAGAACAGGCAGGCATTCTCCCAACTCACGCGCAAAGCATCCCGCTCTGCCTCAAGGCCGTGGCCACCCGCCAGGCGCTCAGTTGGCGGGTACTCAGCTGCTGGGTACTCAGTCTCACGCCGACGCTCACGCCGACCCGCACGCATACGCGAACGCAGCTCTGCCTTCGTCACTTCCACTGTGCCTGTCACCTCCCGCGCCGCCCGCAGACTGGGCTACGCTGGGACTATGGTAGAACGAGCACACGACCTCCCACACGCGGCTCTCACCACGGAAAGCCTGCCCACCCCAAGCCTCTCCGTCGGCACGCACCTCCCTCCCCACGCAGATAGTGTGCGCACTCAAAGTGCCACCGCACAGGCGCAGGCGGTGGAAAGCTGATGCGGTCGGTCGCCGAGTTCTATCAGGATTGCCTCGCCGCCGTCGGCCAACAACCACCTCTGGACGTCCAGCTCGCCGACGCCGTCACCTGCGTGCTTGCCGAGGACGTCGAAGCCCCCTTCAACCTGCCCGTGGCCGACCTTGCCGCATGCGACGGCTACGCCGTGCGCGCCCAAGACCTCGCGGGAGCCACACCGGATGCTCCGGTGACGCTGCCGGTCACTGAAGAAGTGCGTGCGGGCGACGTCAACCCCTCGGCCCTCCTTGCCGGTATGGCCATCCGCATTGCCTCTGGCGCGCCCATGCCCTCCGGCGCAGACGCCGTCATCGCCCTCGAGTTCACTGACCACGGCGTCGCCAAGGTAGCCGCCCGCACCCAGCCTGCAGTGGGGGAAAATATTCGCCGCAAGGCCGAAGACGTTAAGGAAGGCTCCGTTGTCCTGCGCAGAGGCACCCGCCTTGGCGCCCGCCAAATTGCCCTGCTGGCAGGCGTAGGGCGTTCACGCGTCCTCGTCCATCCGCGCCCCCGCGTCGTGATCTTATCGATTGGCGACGAACTCGTCGAACCTGGCCGCCAGGCGCGACCCGGTACCGTTTTTGACGCCAATGGACATGCACTATCTTCGGCTATTGCAGACGCCGGTGCGCAGACCTTCCGCGTGGCAGCCGTACCCGACGAGCGCTTCGCCCTGTCTGAAACGATCGAGGATCAGCTTGTCCGAGCCGACCTCATCCTCACCACCGGCGGCATCTCCTACGGCTCGGGTGACACCGTCCGTGAAGTCCTCGGAGCCCTGGGAACCGTGCGCTTCGACAACGTGGCAGCATGGCCAGGACACATTATGGGTGTGGGCACCGTAGGCGGGGACGACAACAACCCAGGTATTCCGATCTTCTGCCTGCCTGGTGATCCAGTCTCGGCTCAGGTTTGCTTCGAGGTCTACGTTCGTCCTGCCCTGCGTCACATGCAGGGATGGACCTCCGTCAACCGCCCCTCAGTAAAGGCCGCTGTGGACCGCTCCTGGTACTCCCCACGAGGCCGCCGCGAGTTCGTGCGCGTACGACTCAGCGGCGACCCCCGCTCGGGTTACCAGGCAAAGGTCATGGGTGCACCGGCCTCGTTACTGCTATCAGCGCTGTCAGATTCGAACGCCCTGGCTGTTGTCCCCGAAGACGTGACGAATGTGCGTGCGGGCGACATCTTGCAATGCATGGTGCTTGAGTAATGGCGTCTGTAGGAGGTTGGCGAGATGGTGCGCATGAGTTCCTCCGCGCCATCTTGCCCGCATCTCCCGTGTGGGGGCGTCACCCCGACGAGCTGACCCTGCGTTTCGAGGAGCCTGTTGAGGCAGGCATTTTGCGCTCCATCCCTGGGCGTGAGGATCCTGCTTTGTTGGTGCTTCGGCCGCTCGGTTTCCTCGACCATGAACGGGTGGCCGCCGCCCGCGAGGCAGACCGCGATTGGCTCCGACCCTGGGAGCCAACCCTGCCGCCCACCTCCACCGAATATGTGCAGACCGTCTCTGAATACCGGCGCTCCTTGGAACGATCCCACCGAGAGGGAACGGCCCTGAGCATGCTCATGGAGATTGACGGGGAGGTCGCCGGCGTTGTGGCCGTCTCGCAGGTTCATCGAGGGGCGGCGCTGTGTGCCTCCATCGGCTACTGGGTGGCGGCCCGGCATGCGCGCCGCGGCTTGGGGGCCTTCGCGGTAGCCTCGACAATTGACCTGGTGATCGGGGAACTTGGGCTGCATCGTGTAGAAATCAGCGTGCGGCCAGAAAATGTGGCCTCGCTGGCGTTGTGTCGGAAGCTAGGTTTGCGAGAGGAAGGCTTCAAACCGCGTTACCTGCATATCAATGGCGAGTGGGCCGACCATGTGTGTTTCGGAATAGATGCTGAGAGTTTGCCGGAAGGGGGCTTGGCGCAATTGCTCATTGAGTGAAAAACGTCGTCGAAAGTCGCACGAATGTCCAACACGCCCGCTAGACTACGGCTGTATTTTGGCGGGGCCTTCTAGCGTTGATTATGTGGAAATCGGTGGCATCGTATTGTTGGCGGCAGCTCTTGTCGTTCTCACCATCGTGCCCTACGTCGTTGCACGTCGGACGGCGATCACGCAATCGCGTGAAATTGACCGTTTCTCACCGCGAATGAGGATGCTCAGCGATACTGGTAGTGCCTCTGAACGTACGGGAGAGGCCGCAACCCAGCGCCTCATTTCCACAAGTACACAGGTTCGACAGATCGAAGGAGGGCACATGGTCTCGCAGCAGGGCTCCGCTCGCCGCCCCACCGTTACTTCGCGCGCCGAAAAACAACGCCTCCGTGAGATCGCCCAACTGCGCGCCCGTCGCGCTGCTCGCCGCTCCACCGAGGTCGCCGCAGGTAAACGTCGCATGGTGCTCTCGGGATTCTTCGCCACCCTGACTGCTGTAGTGGGTGTCGCTGCCGCCGCCTCCACCGCCGTTTCATGGGTGTGGGTGCTGGTGCCCTTTGGGGCTTTGGTTGTGTCCCTGGTGGTATCACGCCGGGCAGCCATCCGATTTGAAGAAGTCAGTCGCGCTGAGCAAGCCCGCCTGGAAGAACTCATGGGTCTTGTCCCGATGGGCGAGGCCGATACGGTCGATCGTCGCGTGGAAAGCGACGACGTGGTCGGGGCTGGTGAGGCCAGCGCAGATTTGGCTGGCGAAGGCGTGGCCGAAACTCAGAATGAGGCCGACGTCTTTGCGTCATCTGAGGATGAGCCTGTCGCAAAGGCCGAGGCAGATCGTGTTGCTGGCGAAGCTGAGGTGCCTGCGGCCTCCAGTGGGGTTGTTGAAGGCGCTGAAGCTGTTGACGGTGTTGAGCCTGCTGACGGTATTGAGCCTGCTGAGGCCTCCGGTACCACGCGCGCCCAGGCAGCCTGGGTGCCCACCCCAATCCCCGCACCGATGTACGCCCAGCGCGCCCGTGTAGGCGGTCGCCTCGTCCACCCTGATACCGACCTGCGCGGTATTCCCAAGGTCGCAGCCAGCGTGCCCATGCGTCCCTCCGGCATGTCAGAAACTGCCGCGCCCCTGCGCTCCACTGAAGAAGTTGCGGCTGCTCAGCCCGTTTCCTTCGACCTCGATGCGATTTTGGAGTCGCGCCGCGCGCTGTGAGGCGGCGGGTTCTCTGCTGGAAACTCTGTGTTGGATGCTTCCTGGTGGGGAGTGTGTAAAGCAGGGGAGTTGGCGGTGCTAAAATGGGAGTACACCTTGGGGCTATGGCGCAGTTGGTAGCGCGTCTCGTTCGCAATGAGAAGGTCAGGGGTTCGAATCCCCTTAGCTCCACCATCCTTGGCTCCATCGCTCTGCTGAGCCACTCCAACCCGCCGGAAGGACACCTCCCGGCGGGTTTTACTGTGTTTGGGCTGGCGGGCTGCCCTCTCTATCTGGACCCCCTTGTCGGCCCCTTGCCGGTAATGGGAGGGGCGTTGTAGTTTTTGGGGGTTATGCGGTGGGGAAAGTGCAACGCGGTGTGGAAAAGCGAGGGCGAGGGCGAGGCCGTGGGCGGCGGTGTAGGCAGGCATGGCCGGGCGTGGTCGTCCGGTGGGTTGTTCTGTGTTTGGGCTGGAGGCCCTCTCTATGTGGAACCCCCTTGCCTGCCCCCTGCCGGTAATGGGAGGGGCGTTGTAGTTTTTGGGGGTTATGCGGTGGGGAAAGTGCAACGCGGTGTGGAAAAGCGAGGGTGAGTGGACGGGCAGGCTAGGCGCTCCGGAAAGTTGCGGGATGAAAATGCCGAGAGTTGCGGGATGAAAGGTCCGAAAACTGCGGGATAGAATCGCCGAAAGTTGCGGGATGGGGTAGTGTGGTCCTATGAATACGCAGGAAAAGGGCTACCGAAAGCGCGTTGTCGACCAGGAGCTAGACATGCTGCTCGCAGCTGTTGGCGCCGTCGTCATTGAAGGACCCAAGGCCTGCGGAAAGACTGAGACCGCCCTCCAAAAAGCCGCAACAGTCATCAGTCTGGATAGAGACCCCAATGCTCGACAGATGGCTCAGGTTGCGCCTGGCGCCTTGCTGCAGGGAGAAGCACCGTTACTACTCGACGAGTGGCAGCTCGCCCCTCAGTTATGGAACGAGGTGCGTCATCAGGTTGACCAGCGTTCTCCTGCTAAAGGTCAGTTCATTCTCACGGGTAGTTCCACGCCCGACGATGATGCGCGCCGACACTCAGGCGCAGGGCGCTTCGTTCGATTGCAGATGCGTCCGCTGTCCATTTATGAGCTGGGGATGTCCTCGGCACAAGTATCCTTTACTGCCCTCATGGCTGGAGAAGAAGTTGCAGGGAAGGGCGCTGAGCTCTCTGTCCCGGAGCTCGCGCGCGCGCTGGCAGTCGGTGGGTGGCCGGGGCTGTTGGGTCTTGATGATGCGGCATCCGTCCTCGTCAATCAGGGCTACCTCGATCAGATTGTCGAGGTCGATCTTCCCCGCGTGACTGAACGGCGTCGTGATCCCGTGAAGCTGCGGCGTTTGCTTTCCGCGCTGGCGCGAAGTGTGGGCAACCAGGTCTCGGTTTCGAAACTCGCCAACGAAGCCGGTGGCGACGGCAACCCTCTTGATCGTGGGACGGCTGATATCTACCTGGACGAGTTGACGCGCCTGAAGATCCTTGAGGACCTACCCGCCTGGAATACCCATCTGCGTTCCCGTGACGCGCTCACAAAAGCGCCCAAGCGGATGTTTGTCGACCCGTCTTTAGCGGTCGCGGCCCTTGGAGCTGGCCCGGAGACAATCCTCAGGGACCTGGAGTATATGGGGTTCCTCTTCGAAAACCTGGTTATTAGGGATTTGCGAGTACTGGCCGAGCCTTTGGGCGGTCGAGTCTCCCACGCGCGCACGCGAGACGGCCGTGAGGTCGATGCAATCGTTGAGCTGCGCGACGGCACGTGGGCAGCTTTCGAGGTCAAACTTGGCGCGGCATGGATTGATGCGGGTGCTGAGAGCCTCCTGCGTTTCGCCCAGGCAGTGGACACTTCAAGGGCGGGCGAGCCTGCGGCGTTAGTGGTCATCGTGCCCGAAGGCTATGCCTACCGCAGGCCAGATGGGGTGACAGTGCTGCCGCTGTCGGCGCTTGGGGTGTGAGTGGGACGCGAAAGCTTGGGCTTATGGCATCAGCGCTCGGAAAATCTTGCCGTGCGATGAACCTGTGGAAAGAAGGAAGTGCTTTCATATTAAGGTTATGTGGATGCAAGAAGTAGCTTTCGTTAAGGAGGAGATTCTGTGTCTGTTTCACAGGTGAAGGCGAATAAGAAGCCCTGGTACAAAGTTTGGTGGGTTTGGGTCATTATTCTCATTGTGCTGGCGGGAATCGGTGGTGCTGGAAAAGACAAGGCTTCTCAAGAAGGCATCAAGCCGACTCAAGTCACATCAGATCAAAATTCTCAGTCGGCAGCGGAGGCAGCTGAACAAGATGCTGATGTGCAGGGTCAATCCGCCGTAGAAGAGCCTATGAGAGAACCAACTCCTGAAGAACGTCTTGAAGCAGTCTTCCCGAAGGATGATGCTCGCAAGGCTCTGGTGGTTGCGGCATCTAACTCATCTGCTAGTGATGTCTTCGCTGAAGATGGCAACACATACGACCCGTCGAAGTTCCACAGGTACGGCGAGAAGCGAGGACATTACCTTCTTGATAAGGGTGAGGCAGAGTTCCAGTGGATTGACGACTCCACCTGGCAACTGAGGGATCTACCTTTGGATGCATATGAGGATGGCCTCCTGAAGATCACAGAATACTGGGTGAGTGGCAAGGTCACGTGGAATGGATCGGACTACGTGATCACTGATATCACGATGAGGTTTAGCACCCCGACTGCGGCACCTGGATACGACAAGGGTCCTTTTGATCTTCTTGTCAGGAATGGCGATCCGGTGTTGACAGTTTCTCCAGACATGATCAAATGAGCTCGCAGGGTGCGGGGGTATCTGTGGATTAGCAGCGTGTTGGTCGCCAGGGCACCGGTCCTCGCTGTCGGCCCCTGCAGTATCCTGGCTGCCCCTCATTGTTTATGAGGTGAAGCGCCGTGACAAGCCTTGAAGATCATGACACGGAGCTCAGTCCATCATTCTTTCCAAGGGGAGACCTCTCTCGGCGCCGCGTCCGGCGTGGCACCTCAATGGCATCAATTGTCGTCGGTAACGTAGAACATGCTCGAGAGTGGAACCTAGGACGCGCCTCAGCGTGGAGGAGAACCAGCACGGCATGACATCGTTCATTATGAGGCGGTCGTACGACCTCAGTGTTATTAGGCGTAACCGTGGTCTCCAGAGCCAGGAGGGTATTCGATGACTCTATCAGTACCGGATGAGACGCGAGATACCCACGAAGAGTTGCTCACCCAGCTCCGCGATTTGGTGCCCATTGCCTTCCTTGACGGTGAGCTTGATCGAGATGCGCTGCTCGGTGCGCTCGGGCTTGACGACTCGCCGAAGCCTTCTTTCTCCTTCAGCTGGCCTGGCATTGAGCTAGCGCGTCAGGACGCCCGAGTTCCGACCACAGCAACACTTGTGCCTGATGAGGACGCATCCCTGTACTGGTCTGACGCTCGCGATGTCCTGATCGAGGGCGATAACCTGCAGGTGCTGAAGCTTCTGAAGAACGGCTACTCGCGTGCCGTCAAGCTAATCTACATCGACCCGCCCTATAACAGGGGCGATACCTTCACCTACAATGATGACTTCGCAGTACCTGAGAGGCAGTACCTTGAGGAGACAGGGCAGGTCGACGACCAAGGCAATGCTACGACCAGTCGGATCGAGACGGGTGGGCGCAAGCACGCGCCGTGGTTGACCATGATGTTTCCGCGTCTGACACTGGCGCGTCACCTGTTGCGCCGCGACGGCGTAATCCTCGTTTCCATTGACAATAACGAGGTGCACCACCTACGCCTATTGCTTGATGCCGTGTTTGGTGCGGAGAACTTCGTCGACATGATGACCTGGCGTGGCTCCCGTAAGGGTGACGCGAAGCTGACAGGTGGCGGACAGGACTATATCCTCGTCTATGCTCGCGATCGCTCTTACCTCAAGGCTAACGACGTTCGCTGGCGCCAGCGCAAGGATGGGCTCGAGCCGATCTATGCGAAGGTTGCAGAGCTCCGTGCAGAGTTTGGCGACGACTATGAGGCCATGACCGCGGGTCTCCGTAGCTGGTACAAATCCCTCGCGGATGAAGACCCCTCGAAGGCGCACTCGCAATACAGCCGAGTTGATGCAAACGGTGTATGGTTTTCCGATAATATCTCCAGTCCGAACTATCGAGAGAACCTTATCTACGATTGGAAGGGCTATAGCCCTCCGGCCAATGGCTGGCGTTACGAGCGCGAGACTATGGAGAGGCTGGACGCCGAAGGGCGGCTCATCTATCCTGAAGACAGGTCTCGGCGAATTCAAATCAAATGGTACCTACATATGCGCGAGGAATGGGCGCCCGCGTCAGTCTTCTATCGTGACCGTCGTGGTGCATCAGCTACCCTCGAATCCCTGATGGGTGCCAAGGTATTTGACGATCCGAAGAGTACAGACGTACTTGCCCGTCTGTTCCATGCAATCACCGATGACGGTGACCTGATCCTCGACTTCTTCGCAGGCTCTGGCTCTACGGGTCAGGCAGTATGGGAGCAAAACCCGAAGGACGGCAAGACACGACACTGGATATTAGTACAGGTGCCGGAGAAGCCCGACACATCAGAGGAGTCCGGGAGAAACGCACTGGCCGCTGGGTACGAGACGATCTTCGAGATCACGGCGGAGCGCATTCGTCGCGCGTCGACCTTCCTGCAGAAAGAGACGCTTGATGCTCCACAGCTTGGGTTCAGAATCTTCCGCGCTCGCCCGACGAACCTCATCATCGAAAAGCCGATCATTGCCTCTGCAGAACTGACCGGACAGGACTACCTAATGCAGGTGCTTGATTACACGATCAGTGCTCCGGTGGTGGATGGTGCGAAGCCTCTCGATGTTGCGTGGGAGGTGGCGCTCAAGGCCACGGATACGAAGCTCGATGCGCGCGTAACGACGCACGAACTGGACGATGTGACGGTCTTCGAGTTCGCTCCCGCCGATGGGGAGAGCGTGTCTGGTCGCCTGCTGATCTCGCTCGAGGCATTCTCCCTGGCCACTGCCGAGGCGCTGGGCTTGAGTGATGACGATACCCTGATCCTTCGTGGGGACCAGGTCGAGGACTCGGTGACATTGACTTTGGCACCGCGGTTGAAGTCAAAACTGATTCTTCTGGAGCGGGTGCCTCGTGAAGTTTCGCTTTGATGATCAGCCGCACCAGTCGGTCGCTGTCTCTGCGGTGGTTGACCTGTTTGAAGGTGCCCTCGTGCCGCCGCGTGACACACTTGCTGGGCAGGCGCCTGGGGCAGACGGGCACGGAGGCTTCGCACTGGAGCGTTCAGTCCTCACTGATAACCTGAAGGCGATCACGGCTCGTGAGGCTGTTGAGCCGCAGGACCGGCTTGAACTACTTGCTCAGACAGATCTTGAGGGCACAGAGCGGGAGTTTCCAAACTTCTCGGTCGAGATGGAGACGGGTACGGGTAAGACCTATGTCTACATCTCGACGGCGCTACGCTTGGCGGAGCTGTATGGCCTGCGGAAGTTCGTCATCCTCGTCCATTCGATTGCAATCCGGGCGGGCGTGGTAAAGACGTTTGAGCAGACCGAGGAACACTTCCGTTTGAAGTATCCCGGTGTCCCGTACAGGTGGAGTGTTCTGGGTGAGACCTCGGCACTTAACGACTTCACCGAACCGTCGGGCACGGTGCAATTTCTGGTTGCGAGTGTGCAGGCACTCGACAAACCGGAGAAAAATACGCTGTATGCAAGTGCTGAGCAGCCGCAGCTATGGGGAAACTCACTGAGCGGTGTGCAGCAGATCGCAAAGGCTCGCCCTGTCGTCCTGATCGATGAGCCACAAAACATGGCAACGCCACTGCGCCGTCAGGCGATTGCCACCTTGAATCCACTGGTGGCGTTGCGCTATAGCGCAACGCACAAGGAGCCGTTCAACCTTGTGCACCGCCTTGGCCCGAAGCAGGCTGCTGAGGCCGGATTGGTCAAGCGAGTGTCTGTCAAGGGCATCGTCGCTGGCGAGGATGGCAAGCCCTATGTCCGTCTCGACAAGCTCCGAAGTGTTCGCAAGCGACTGATGGCCGAGGCAGTCATTGACACGGTCAACGGCAAGCGAATGCCGGTGGTGCTGCAGAATGGCACTGACCTGTTCGAGGAGTCTGGTCACCTGCCGCAGTACCGGGGAATGGTGGTTGACAGCATCGAACGCAAGCCCGACCGCGTCATCTTTGAGAATAGCCTCGTCTTACATGCGGGGACTGAGACCGGCGTTGATGCTGAAGCGGTCTGGCGTGATCAGATCCGCCACACCATTCGAACGCACCTGGCCCGTCAGGGGCAGATTGATTCGATGAAACGTGGTGTCAAGGTGCTGTCGCTGTTTTTCGTCGAGCGCGTGGCTGACTACGCCGGTGACGAGGCGCTACTGCCTGGGATGTTCGACAAGCTATACCGCGAGGAGTGGCTGCGGGCCGGCTATCCCGAGAGCGATATGCCTGACCCGGCTGAACTGCGGGTCGCGTACTTCCCGTCGACCAAGACTGGCATTCTGAAGGACACCTCTGGTCGAGTAAAGGATGTTGAGCTGGAGGCGCGGGCATATCAGGAGATCATCTCCAACAAGGAACTCATCCTGGATCGTGCGAACCCACGCTCGTTCATCTTCTCCCACTCTGCCCTCAAGGAGGGTTGGGACAATCCGAACGTCTTCCAGGTCGGGTTCCTGCGTCACACCCGCTCGGAGCTGGAGCGCCGACAGCAGATTGGCCGCGGCTTGCGTCTACCGGTCGACCAGAATGGTCACCGAGTGACGGATCCAGCGATCAACCGGCTGACCCTCATTGTGGACGAGTCGTTCACAGATTTCCGGGACGGGTTGAATGCCGAGTATATCGCGGCTGGTGGGGGCTCCGGCGAGGTCGGCCCCGAATTCGACAATGCTGACAATGAGGTCGTCGTCCGCAGACGCCCTGCCCTGTTCGAGAGCCCTGAGTTCGCTGAGTTATGGAAACGTATTCGATACAAGGCGCGCTATCGCGTCACCGTCGATCCGGACGCGCTCCGCATCGTTATCCCCGCATCTGAACACCTGGCCGACCTCGAGTTCATCGCACGTCGCGCAAACGTGGTTCAGTCAGCCGATCTCGTCTACAACGACGAGGGCCGTGTCGTCACGGCTGATTCGGCAGTGGCCGAATCGCGTGGTGAACGCATCGTTGTCGTCGGCCAGCGGCTACCTGACGTCGTGCAGCTCATCGAGGATCAACTACAGTATGGCAGGTTCCCCCTCCAGCTCACGCGTCCGACCTTGGCTGGGATCGTCCGCGAGATCCTGAACTATCCTGACCGCGATTACGCCCGACACGTCCTTGACGATCCTGACCGTTGGGCGCGAATCGTCGCGAACGCCATCCGCATCGAGACGATTGAACAGATGGTGCGGGGCATCAGTTACGAACCTATCAATGAGACCGATTGGTGGGATGCCGAGGTCGTGTTTCTCGAAGTCGAGTCCAAGAACTCGCAGCAGCCACTGCCCGGCAATCCAGATCCGAAAAATGGCATCATTGCTGCGCCTGAAGGTGGCGTGAACCTGTACGACCACGTCGATTACGACAGCCACGTTGAGCGTGCCTTCGCCACTCAGCTTGAGAACAACCGCGAGCACGTCAAGCTGTTCACCAAGCTGCCGCGCCGCTTCCGCGTGCGCACGCCGGTCGGTGAGTACTCGCCGGACTGGGCCATCGTCTACGACGAGAACGGCACCCAACGGCTCTACCTCATCCGTGAGAACAAGGACACTCGCAACCTCGACGACCTCGAGTGGGACGAGGCGATGCGCATCCGCTTCGCCGAGCGTCATTTCGACGCCGCACCGATCGGCGCGGTCGACTACAACTACACGACCGATAAGCATGGGCTGCTGATCGGTGAAGGAGGTGCGGACTGATGGCTCGTGCAGGCAAGGACGATGCAAACGCGACGTTGATCAAGATCGTCTATTTCGACGAGGAGTCAGCCTCAGACTTGCTGGATATCGTCGCCGGGGGTAAAGAGACTTCTTCGAAGGAATCGACCAAGGAACGGGCCACTGAAGTTGAGGCCGAGGCACGCGCGAAGGCAGCTGCGAAGTTTAACTGGCTCCCGTTCTTCGGAGGATCGGCGGAGGTCGGTGCTGCCGCAAGTACGTCGGCGGTAGGGCGCAGCATCCTCAACAAGACGCTCTCGAACACCATCCTGACCGACTACCTCAGCAAGCTTGATGACATGAGGGGCATCGAGCGGCTTGATGGCCTATCGGTCACTGCCCGCAGTGACTCAGCGGCGTACATGAAGATGTACACGCCGTACCTGGCGATACTCAAGATTGACGAACTACCCGTCAATCTTGCCGAGCTGGATAGCGCGCTGATGTCAGCAAAGGGCTACTACGAGCTACTCGGGCAGAGCGCGGACGGCGCGAAGCGCATCTTGCGCTTCAATATCCAGGCCTTCCGCAACAACTATGGGCTGGTTGATCTCGGACACATGCAACTCGTGTTTCATGGTATCCGCGTCGGCAAGGCCGCAGAGTCTAGCCTGACGATGCAGGCAGAGATGGCGCCCGGCGTCGAACCTGCGCCGTTGACTGGGCTGGACGTGCTCGACGGCCCCTCAGCGGAGTCAAGTACGCTTCTCGATGTGTACGATGTCATTCTTGCGGGAGTTGAGTATGGGGAGTGACACGAAGGTCACCGTCTACTACGGCCCTCTTTCATGGTTCGAGAACCAGCTTGGCAAGGGGTCGCGACGATACCTGCTCGACGCGCTCAATGAGCGGGACGAGGCCAGGCGCCGCATCCGGCATACCGTCGACGGACAAGAAAGCAGGGAGGAGGAGACGCCAGCGCCGCGGCCAGACCGCCTCATCGCCATGTCCAGTGACTACGCGAGCGTCCATGAGCACGCCATTATCAACTTCGTTGGTCTCGTGCGGGAGATCAATCCGAAGCAGCTACTCCTGCACAACCCACCCGAGCTCATCCATACGCAGCTTGACCGAGTGTTCAAGACGAAGGTCGAGTCGTTTACCTACCCAGTCGTCACGCGTGACACTCTGATCAAGTTCCGCGACGGCTTCGAGGATCATCTTGTCGGCCAGCAGAGAGTCCGAGAACGGATGCTGGCTGCTCTCTACCCGCTGACGACGGATCGACGCGCCAAGCCCGTTGTTTTGATGTTCTATGGCCCGTCAGGCGTGGGTAAGACGGAGACCGCTCAGTTCATTAACGGGCTTCTGGGCGGGAAGTTGCTGCGCAAGCAGTTCTCGATGTTCCATAGTGACAAGTTTGCCTCCTATGTCTTCGGCGGCACACACTCCGAAAGCTCGTTTGCACGGGATCTGCTTGACCGCGCCTCGGGCGTGATCCTGATCGACGAGTTCGACAAGGCCAACTCTGTCTTCCATAGTGCCTTTTACGAGGTCTTCGACGAAGGAGTCTTCGAAGACAAGAACTACCGGGTGCAACTCGGCCCGGCGCTGATTATCTGCACCTCGAACTACGGCTCGGAAGACGAGATACGTCAAGCGCTTGGGGACGCCTTGTATTCCCGCTTCGATGCGTTGATCCCCTTCGAATCGCTGTCTCACGACGAGATCAAGCAGGTTATCGATCGGCTTGTAACTGGTCGCTTTGAGGCTCTTTCGCCCGATGAGCGAGCCGCGCTCAATCCCGATGAGATCAAGACCTTGCTTCACGCTCGCGCGAGCAGCACTGGCAACGTCCGCAAGCTCGGAAAGCTGGTCGATGAGGTCATCTCTCTGCTGCTTGTGCGCTCAACGCTCAGCGACGCGCCAGACAGAAGCAATGCAACCAAGACGAAGGACATAGTATGAGCGACGAAGCACCTACCGACGTCATTAGCTCCGGGGAGGAAGCCGAGTTGGGGACGGCGGAGTTCCTGGACCCCCGAGCGCTACTCGTGGACTGGGCTAACGCGAATGACGAGTGGGCTCGTCTGCTGGTCTCTGAAGTCATTGCGACCGGGCGTGCGGTTAGCGCTTCGACCATCGATAAGGCGTATCAGCTCTTCCGTCAGGAGAAGGCCCTCGACAATCGCGAGCTGCCTACAGTAGAGAAGATCGACATCGTCGCCAGGCAGGATGAGTCGGCACCACGGTTGTCCCTGACTCGCCTGTCGGAAGTGCGCGGTGTCAATGCCCTCGTCTCTGGAGCGGTGATCGAACCGCACGAGGGACTCACGATCCTCTACGGCGAGAATGGTACCGGCAAGACTGGCTACTCCCGCATCTTCAAGGCGCTGGCAAACAGCCGAACGGCGGACACCATCCTCGGGAATATCAAAGCTGACGCGTCAGAAGATCAGGCAGCCAAATTGGACTTCAAGCTCGGCGACGAGGCGCAAACGTTGACGTGGACGGGAGAACGCGGTGTCTCGCCGTTCACACGGATGTCGATCTTCGATAGCCCAGCAGTCACGACCCATGTCGATAGCGATCTCGACTACGTGTATACGCCAGCCTCACTGTCACTCTTCAGCCATGTTACGGCCGCAATCCAGGCGGTCGAGGCTCAGATCGATGCCTCTGCTGGGGCACTCGACACAGGCAGTTCCAGCCTCCTCGATCGGTTCCAGCACGGCTCTACTATCTACCCGCTGATCGAGACCCTTGGCGCCTCCACTGACCTCGCCGATCTCAAAGCGAAGGCGATCACCGGCGATGACGTCGACACGAAACTGGACGGACTCGCGCAGGCAGTCGGCGCGTTGCGCGAGAACACCATCGGCATGCAGATCACCGTGCTCAAGGCCGAACAACGTGTCTTAGCCCAGGCTTCTGTTGCCGCCGAGGCACTCGTGGCTTTCGACGCAACTGCTTACAACAACGCTCTCGCCCGACGGGCGCAACTAACGTCGGACTACGAGACTTTTCGGTCTGAACTCTTCGCGGCCGCTGATCTCCCCGCCGAGCCTGATGACACCTGGAGCCAGTTCATCGAGTCTGGTGAGACATATCGGCAGCACCTCGTCGAACTTGATGCTCACGACTCGGATCGCTGCCTCTACTGCCGTCAGCCGCTGCTCGCCCCCGCCCGAGATCTGCTTTCAAGGTACTCCGCGTATCTCGAAGACAAGATCTCGGCCGACCTCCGAACTACGGATGCCTTCTTAGCGCAGCTGAAGCGCCAGGCCGCTGCGGTGCAGAGCAATGAACTCGTAGCATTCCTGAATGAGAATAGGGACACCAATGACCAGCCGTCCTACTTCGCTTGGGTAGACACGATCGAAGGAGCGCGGAGTGCCCTTGCGGCAGCGGCGACCTCAGGAGCGCCCGCCAACCTCGCTCTTCTGGAGCTGTTGAGCCAGCCCAAGACTGACGTCGACAAGGCGCTGCTAACGGTTGGCTCCAGGCTTGCAAACTTGGAGGCGCAACAGCAGAACCGGACGCAAGCGCTCGCAGACAAGCAAGCCGAGTATCTCGAATACAAGGACGCCGTCGAGCTCGGGAAGTCCTGGGCTCTTATTGAGGCGCAGGTCAAGAACGCGAAGGAAGCCGATCAGCTGAAGACCCTGAAGCGACCACTGCAGCAACTCGTTAGGGCGGTGACGGGGCTGGCCAAGACTGCTAGTGATCAACTGATCAACCGGAGCTTTGATGCTCTCTTCCTTGAGGAGTGCGATGCCCTGCGTGCGCCTGCCCTGAAACTTCAGTTCGTCGGACGCAAGGGGAAGGCCCAGCGTCGCAAGGTCATGAGCGGTCGACACAAGCCGTCGAAGGTGCTCTCCGAAGGAGAGCAGAAGGTGCTGGCACTTGCCGACTTCTTAGCAGAAGCGAGGCTGGCCGGCATCACAGCGCCGGTGATCTTCGACGATCCCGTTTCGAGCCTTGATCACCGTCGCATCAACGAGGTCGCGCAACGCGTCGCGTGGCTGGCCGAGGAGAACCAGGTCATCGTCTTCACACACGACATTCTGTTCGCCACCACGCTCCTTGGCCTGTTCGAGAAATCCAAGCGGTGCGCCTACTTCCAGATCACCGACGAGGACGGCAAAGGAAAGGTCACACGAGCGACTGGCCCGCGCTGGGACACGCTCAGTGGCATCAAGGGAAAGATCAATAGCACAATCCAGGCGGCTCAACAGCAAGATGGCGAGGCGCGCGATGCGCTCGTTCGTGTCGGCTACGGCTGGCTTCGCTCCTGGTGTGAGGTATTCACCGAAACTGAGCTTTTACAGGGGGTAACCCAGCGATACCAGCCGAACGTCGGCATGACACGCCTGTCCAACATCAACACGACAAAGCTGGGCGAGATCATCCCCAAGGTGACTGACGTCTTCGAGGAGGCGTGTCGATACATCGACGCGCATTCGCAGCCGCTTGTAACTCTTGGTGTGAGCCCGACGCTTGCAGGTCTGGAGCAGCACTGGGCGGAGCTTCAAGAGCTCAAGAAGGTCAACGATGGCAAGTAATGCTGGGCTTTCGAGCTGCAGGACAAGCAGCACCGTTGTGCGACACGATCCGATCGGCTGAGCCATCATGAAAAGCCGATACGACGATGAACTGACCATGCAGCAGGGCCTGAACCTCGAGCAGGAGTCGGATTCAGCGAAGCACTTACTTGCATACGGCGTTCACACCCTCAGAACTGCCGCGTTCATTGAAACGACTCGCGATCCAATCATGACGATGCTCTCGATTGGCGTCGAGAAACTCCTGAAGCTTTCACTTGGGCTTCTCTACGTTGAAGATAACCGGCGCTGGCTGCCCCTGGAAGTTCTTAAGAACGAGTACCGCCACGACCTCATCAAGATGGAACGGCTTCTTCGAGAGGCGATTCAGGAACGAGCCGATCGAGCAACGCATCGCTACTACGTTGATCAGGCGTTGACGGCGGTAGAGAACGACCCCGTCTGGTTGCCTCTAGTCGCCGCGTTGAACCGCTACGGCAAAGAGGGGCGTTTCTACTATCTCGATGCGCTTGCCGAGAACCCGCAGCGGGAGGAAAGCCCACAATCGTACTGGGATGTGGCTGAAAGGGCTGCGCTCGAAGACGAGCCGGGTTTGAATAGTTTATTCGGCCGGATGATGTCGGACTTCTCGCTCTCTGACGAGTTCGATCAACGGCTCAACGCAAGGGTCGCAGACAGCCTGCAGAGGTGGTGGGATCTGGTCGCGATGGCAGCAGTTCAGGGTGTTCTGGGTGAGAGAGGTAAGGCATGGGGGCACGGTATTAAAGCAGTCGGTCGTCAGATCGTTGGTGACTAGTCAAGCCGATCTCTTATCGCCTCGTCACAGTGAAAGTTGTACGGTGGGGTATTCTGCTCCAGTATCGATCAGTGTTCTCGCCCATGTGAGTCGCGGGTCTTCACTCCGCGTCGTAGGAGCATCGTCCGGATAGTGACGGCGTCGAACTTGAGCTGCGCGCCGATACTCGCAAGCGAGAGGCCGGACTCATTGAGACGGACGACTATGCCGACCTGGTTCGGACTCATGCCCTTCGGCCGCTTCGTCGTGTAAGTCCGGTCGAGCACGTCGCTGACTGCGGCCCGATGGATATCGTGCCGAGCAGCAATCTACTCCATCGTCTGGCCTGCTTTGGACTTGGCTACGATAGCCCGCTCCGTCTCGTCAGAGCAGCTTCTTGCCCGCGCGCGCCGAGCGTAGAGGATGAGGAGCGTGTCGTGGCGCGGCAACTTTGGGTTACCGCCCAAATCTGCGTCTTGTTGTTAATTTTGCGTCGTGTGCGGGGCTGTTTTAACAACAAGACGCAGATTTGTTGGATGATTCCCGGCCTCTGGAGGGGAAGAGTGTGGAAAGTTGCGGGATGAAATCTCCGAAAACTGCGGGATAGGATAAGTTTTCCGCAGAATCTCAACAAAAGTGTTCCGGGGAGGGTTGCCAGAAAAATGGCAACCCTCCCCGGTAACTCTTAGCTTTGCCTAGTGATCGGCTAAGCGTCCCGTCAGGACTGACGTACTGAGCGACGTGTTAGCACGCCAACGCTCAGGAGCAGAAGGCCAAGCAGTGCGATCGGCGCGGTCTCTGCACCGGTGCTTGCCAGGCGTGGAGAAGCCGACTTCCCCGACGGGCTTGCCTGCTGCGTGACCTTGGGTGTCGCAGTGTCAGAGGGCTTTGCAACAGATGGCTTATCAGTCGATGAAGGAGCCTGCCCCTTGGGAGCATCGGCCTTGGGCGGTACGACAGTGGGCGGCACAACCGTCGGAGGTACCTTGCTTGGAGGGGTAACGGCTGGAGGCGTGGGCTTCTGAGGCTGCGCAGCCGCTTGAGTGACCTTCCACGGAAGGCGAATTTCCTTGGCAGCCTTATCGGAGACAGGGGTAATAACCAAGGTGTGATCGCCCGCAGTGAAGGTGGCCGCTACCGCCGCTGGAATCCTCAAAGTCGCCTTGCCGTTCTTCACGACAATGGTGCCAAGCTCCACCGGCGTGGAATGGAGGCTCACCTTCCACGTTGAGCCTTCCTTCGCCTGAGTGAAAACGAGGTCAACGTTCGCTTCTTCACCCATGACAAAAGAGTTCACTGTCGCACCATTTGTCATCACGTGAACCGAGGCATCCGGTGTGCCTGGTCCAGGCTGGGGTTGGGGCTTGGGATTGGGTTGAGGTTGGGGTTGTGGCTTGGGATCGGGCTGAGGCTCAGGTTGCGGCTGGGGCTGAGGCTTGGGGTCTGGCTGGGTTCCCGGTCCAGGCTCAGGCTGCGGCTGGGGCTTGGGATCGGGTTGAGGCTCAGGCTGCGGTTGCGGCTGGGGCTTGGGATCGGGTTGAGGCTCAGGTTGCGGCTGAGGCTCAGGTTGCGGCTGCGGCTCAGGCTTTGGCGCAGGAGTCGTCACAAAGCTAATTGCGGTACCGGCATCCATGCTGCGGTCGCTGATGGAGAGTTCATGGGCGGCCATGGTGCCAACAACGTAGGACTTCGCGCGATCGAAGGTCCCTGCAGGAACAGTGACGGTCGTCGTGAAGCTGCCGTCGCGGATCTCATGGGGCTTGACCCAGGTGGTGCCAGCGAAGGTAGCCAGAGCTGAGGTCGTGGGAGCCTTACCGGGAGCCCACACGCTCGGGTCGGCAACGACAACGTAAATGCCTCGGCTGGCAGAGGAACCCAGGTAACCGGTTGCGGTCACGGTGAAGGTGGTAGCAGTGGCCGGATCAATGTTTTCAGTAGGAGTGACAGTGATCTGCGGATGTGGCACAACAGCGGGAGTGCCGACGGTGAAGTTATTGGATACGACCACGGCGCTTGAGCGTGCACCGTCGACCAGCTTCAGGGAAGCCTTGTACACGCCAGGACGCAGGTTATCGAGGACAACAAAATCCGTATCGGTGGGGGCATCCTTGATGAAGGACGTGAAGCCCGTGGGGCAGCTCGTGACACATTCGATGCGCACGAGCCAGCGCCCGTTCTTGGGCTCATAGCCGCTGCGAATCCACTGAACGGTGGCCTTGCTTGTGTCTTTATCGACGCTTGCGAAAACCTCGCTGGGTGGGGTCATCGCAAAATCGTCAAGGTTGGCGGGAATGGTGATGGGGTTTGACGGCTCTGACCAGGCAGACCAACCGTGGGCATTTTGAGCGCGCACTGTGAAGGTGTAGGTGACGCCAAGCGTGAGGTTCTTAATCGTCATGAACTCAGGCAGCGGGTCGTTCATATCCGCCTTGAGGGTGCGGACACTCTGGTCACTTCCGCGCAGTTCAATGTCGTAGTTGGTGACCTTCCCGCCAGGCTTGTGCGACGGCTCCAACCAGGATGCTTCGAGGGCCGTGGCATCCTTCAATGCGAGGCGCAGGTTCAGACCCTTGGGGGCGGCCGGAACCATATCCGCATCAGGAGTGGAGGCAGTCTGGATGGTCACCTGCCCAGTGCGAACGAGGGCGGAACGGAGCGGAGGAGCGAAGAAGCTGGAGGAGTCTTGGATCTCGGATTGCACGGTCGCAACGTAGACGCCGTCCTTAAGGCCAAAGAACTCAACAGCATTGAGAGCCTTACCGACCTCACGTTGATTGGCGTAGACCTCTTGCCCGTCAACGACGCGGTAGAGCTTGACGGAGTAGGAGGTAATCCGCGCATCAGTGGGGCGATCCCATACGATGCGTACGCCGTTCTTTCCGCTGAGGCTCAGGACGGGGTTCTTGGGTGCGGCGGGAGCAAAGCTGAACTCGGTGCCTTCATCGAGGCGACGTTCGGAGAGTTGGGATGCTCCGGCTGCGAGGGTACCGATCACATATTCGCGGCCGAGGTCGATTGTGTCGGTCGTCAGGTCCAGGGTGACTGTCGTCGAAAAAGCGCCATTGACAATCTGTGCGGGCGCGATGTGAACCTGCTTGACGAACTCAGGAATTGGGAAGATTCCGGGGCGCCACAGTTCAGTGTCGGAAATGACCACGTCAACGCCGTATGTAGCGGCTGCTTCGCCGGTGTAGCCGGTGCCTGCAACAGTGAAGGTCGTCGGAGTCGATGGGTCGAGCGCGTCGATCTTCTGGCCGGTGGGCACAGAGACAGCGAGGGTGGTGTTGGGGGTGGGGGTGAGTGTGACTGTTTCGTAGTCGGGGGTGGCGAAGGGGCCGACCCCGGCATTGTTCTTTGCGGCGACCTCAACCTTGTAGGTCTTGCCGGGGATGAGGTTTTCGACGATCACGTACTTGCTGGCAAGTTCGTGGGCCTCAGATAGCGTTGTCTCGACTGAAGGGCCGTTGTCTGTTGGGGTGAGGCGCACGATGTAGGAGTGCACGGTCGAGTTGCCCGGGTTTTTGGGGGGAAGGAAGTTCACCCCAACGGAGGTGTCGGACAGGATTCCTGCGATAACGCCCTGAGGTGCTGACGGGACACCAGCGGGTGCCGTTTCATTCCCCGACGAGGGGGGAGTGTGGGGGGAGTCGGGCGAAGTTGGTGGCTGATTGCCGGGAGGCGTTTGTTCGCCGCCCCCGTTAGCGCCGGGCGCTGGGGATTCACCAGGATCGGGGGACTCGCCGGGTTCAGAGGGGTCGTTTGGCGAGGGCGGTGCGGCTTCCGGCGTCAGGGTGAATGGGCTGGAGATAATGGCGGTGCCGGCGATTGGGTCAATGTCCCAGGCATCTATAGCTTCGATAGTCACCGTGTACTCTGTGTCTGGCACCACCGTTGGGGCACCAAGCTGCAGGGGGCCGCGCTTGAGGTAGCGGGCAATTACGATGCGCGAATCCTGCTTAACAGTCACGCGGTAGTTGTGGGTGAATCCGGCAGCGGGCTCCCAGTTCACTGTCAAAGTTGTGTGATCGGCCGTAATGCTGACGTTTTGCGCAGCGGATTGATGTGTCGACTCCGTCCAGGTGATGCCGGTGTCGGTAGGGGGAGCGTCGGCAGCATGTGCTGGCATGACCGCTGATGTGAAAAGCAGCGCGCTGAGGGTGACTGTTGCCAGCCCTGCGCGTAGTGCTGATCGGCTTCGTGATGTGAGCCTGATCGCCATGAATCTCTCCTCGTAATAATGAAGCGGAGCTCTTCCTTAATTGAGAAAGGTTAGGCTAACCTTCGCTGCAACCATAGAGCTGTCGAGGATTAAAAATCAAGAACGAACAAGATTGAAATATTGAAGCGATCATGGTGAATGTCTGAAGGCGTGCAGAAAAAACGCGGGGGATCCTCCAGGGCTGTCAAGAAAGCTCGGGAAAGTCCTGGCAAAGTCCTGAAGTGCAAATCTTTCAGTAGCGTCGCATGTCAGGATGGAAACAGGCAATGCCATGAAACCGACAAAAGCTCCCAAGCCGAGTGCCCTCCAGGCTGCTTTCGATCGGGGGTTTGTGGCGTCGAAGGAGGAATAATGCACTTAGGTACTTCCCGCCGTTTTGGCGCACTCGCGGTCATGGTGGCAGCATCTCTCGCGCTCGCGGCATGTGAAGACGGGCTGAAGTCCGGCGCTCCACAATCGGCCAATGCTGCCGATGGAGGTGCCATTGGTGCCCCGGCCTCGACAAGCGATGAGGCTGCTGACACCCCTGCTTCCACGCCCCAATCGGCAAACCCCGTGCCCGCTCCTGCGCCCACCCCTCATGCCAACCCGACACAACCGAACGCCCCTCAATCGGCACAGACGCCAACCCCTGCTCATCAAGCGGGCTCGGCTGATCCACTTGCTGCCCTCTACCCCGCAGACTTCACCCTCACAGCCCTGTCGGCAGACCCTATCGCGGATGTTGCAAAGCCAGAGCGCGCTACCGGCCCCGACTCGGGCCTCGTTGATCCCAGCTACGGCACACGCATTTATCGCGCCACCAGCGCCGACGAAGGCGAAGGGGGGCGCATGCGTCACGAATACTCGCGCCGTCAAGCCTTCAACGCCGACAACTCGCGCTACCTCGCCCAAGATGCCACCGGGCACTGGCATCTCTACGACGGCGCCACTTTTGCTCACCTGACAGCGCTTCAAGGTCTTGCAGGGGACTGTGAACCTCTCTGGCACCCCACCGACCCCGCCGTCTTCTACTTCACCTCCATCAACGGTGGCCGCATATGGTGGAGCTACAACGGGAACACCGGCGAGAAAACTGAACTCTTCGATTTCACCGGCAAAACCCCCTGGCCGCAGGCCAGCTCATTTTGGACAAAGGGCGAAGGTACCCTCAGCGCCGACGGCCGCTACCTTGCCCTGATGGCCACGGCATACAACGAGCAAACCCAGAAGAACACCATCTACGGACTGCTCACCCTTGACCTGCAGAAAAAAGAAATCATCGGCACCCTTGACGCTGAGAAATTTCCCGTTCCGCGCGCCTTCCCCGACCACATCAGCACCTCACCCAGTGGCGCATACGCCGTCCCTTCCTGGCTGAAAGAACACGGTGGAACCTGGGCCTACAGTCGCGACTTTTCCCAGTCATGGAAACTTGCGGAAGGCTCAGAGCATTCCGACCTTGCCTATGGCCCAAACCGTGAGGACTACCTGGTTTATGCCGACTACAGCCGCAGTGCCATTGTGGCGATCAACGTTGAAACGCGCGAAGTGACGGACCTGCATACGCTCTACCCCGCACCTGGCGAGGCCTATGCCGTACATGTCAGTGGACAGGCCTTCGGTCGCCCTGGCTGGGTTGTCATCTCCACCTATGCTGACAGCGCCGACTACGGGAAGGCTTCTCCGTCGCCCACAGTGCGCCCTGAATATCGAAAGGTGTGGCTACAAGAGCTTGCGCCCGAGGGTCGTGCGCTCAATGTCGCCCACATTCGCGCCAATGAACATGACGTGCAGGGGGATCCGTACTTCCTTGAACCTCAAGCCAGTGCGTCACGCGACCTCAGCCGCATTATCTTCGCTAGCAACTTTGGTGGTGGCCCGGTGGAAAGCTACGTGGTGACCTTGCCAAACAGTGTTTTCAAAGATTAGGGCTCAGTGTTAACGAAGTACACAGGATGTAGGTGCTATCTCCAGCAAAGGCTTTCCCACCTGCCTGAGTGTTTCTCGCCCGTCCCAGTGTTTCCTAACGACGCAACACAGAGGATGTCGGGTGCTCACGAGATTGCATTAATGACATGTGAATGCTGGATGTGGATATGTGTACTGATGATGGATATGTGCCACCTGTATGGGACGCTGATATATCCCAGTGCATTGTCGCGTGACCCGAAGCGTTCTACGGTTATTTTAGGACCTTTGCCGCAGTGCCCTTTCCCGCAACGGCGCGGGAATTTCATGGGGTTCTCATTTTTGTGTGAAAGAATGGGGCATTGGTGGGCGTGTATCCAGATTGATGCCGCCGACGCGGATGATGAGGGGGAGATTTCAGATGCCGCTGTTCGAGCTTGAGGGCGGACGCCTGGTGCCTGCGCAGTTTGGCAGGACTGTCGCTGAGGGCCTGACGGAGGATGTGCTCGAGACGGTGCGTAGTCAGGTTCTTGAGATTGTTGCCCGCCCGTTATTCCCCATCACCTGGCGCGACATGTCGCGCGCGCATGAGGGCGTGGGGGATAGCCCGCGCCTGACGGCTCTCGACGCGACCGGCCAGGTCGTTGCGGTGGAGGTCCTTGCTCACCTCAACTCCGAGGCTCTTATTACCTCTCTTTCTCGTTTGGCTGACGCGGCCGCCCTGTCCTGGACGGACCTGGCCAGCGAGTATCCCGGCGGCATTCCCGCTTTCCGTGAGGGGTGGGCGAACTTCCGTGACTCGATGCCGCCCTCGCCGGGCGCCGGCCCCCGCCTGATCATGGTCGTCGGATCTATTGATCCGCAGGTCCGTCCCGCTTTGGAGGTCCTGGCAGCCTCCGGCGTTGAGATCCACGAAATCTCCCTGCGTCGCATGTCCAGCGGCCGCGCGTTCTTGGATGTCGCCCCCGTCGGCCCGCGCATTTACGCGCACGTCCCGCAGCTTTTGGGTCAGGGTTCGACTGTCGAGGCCCTTCCCGTGGGTTCCTTTGGTGCGCAGCAGGCGGTTCAGCCCCAGGTTGCGTCAGCCCAGCCGAGCCCAGCCGAATCTAGCCCAGCCGAACCTAGCCCAGCCCAGCCGAGCCCAGCCCAGCCCACCCCACGCCGTCCTCGCCCTCCCAGCCCCCCCCGAGGTGTCCTCGTCGGCCCCGGCGATGTCGCCGCCCGCACCCGCCGAGAAGGGAGAGAAGACCGAGAAGTGGGAGAAGGCGCCGGAGCAGGCAAGCGCCGCAGGAGGCCTCTCCTCGCGGGCTCCATCCGCGACCGTTGCTTCCCACCCCGAGGTCCCCGTTCAGACGGCCGAGACTGCACCTTCTGAGGACACTCGCGACGCTCACGAGCACCCCCACACCGGCACTTTCCCGCAGGCGGCCATCGCTACCGCACTGGCTGACGAGGGCGTTCGCGCCGCTCAGTCGCGCGCAGCCGTGCAGTCTGGCGCAGCCAAGGATGAGGCCTCGCCCGCTCCGCTTGCTCCGGCTAAGCCCGCTCCCGTCGTGGAGCCCAGCGTCTTTGAAGAGCCTGCGATTGAACGCACCCGTGAGAGGACGCTGCGTCCTCGCCCTCGTGCGCGCCACGCGGCCACGGACTCCCCGGTTGCCCGCGAGCGTGAACTGCCCACGCGCGGGGAGCAAGCTCACAGTCAGGCCGCTGCTGAATCGGCAGCTCATTCGGCGCTTTTCGCTTTGCATGAGCGTGAAATGAAGGTGAATCGCGCCCGCCAAGAGGGCGTGCCCGTGTATGACCGTGATGCGGAGGGTCTGCGTGTCCTGGCAGGAATCGTTGGTGAGCGCACGCCTCTGGGGGTGCGCCCCTCCATTAGTCTGCGGATGCCGATGTTCCTTACGGAAGAAGGCTCGATCCTTGTGGGGGGAACCGTGTTCACGAATCCCACTGAGGCCCTGGCCTTTAATGGTCACCAGGGTATGAATGGGTGGCTGGAGCTGCGTTTGGGCGATGCACTTGGCCCGTCTTTGGCTGAGGCCCTTGACGAGGTGAACGCCGACATCCTTCGCGAGTACGAAGGTAGCTAAGGCGGCTGGCCAGTGTCGTGGGTTCACCGTCTGGCTTGCTGAGTATCTATATGGGAGTGCCCCCATGCGTTGTTCATGGGGGCACTCCCATTCGCGTAGCCTTCCGCCCCGTCACACATTCATTGACCCACCGTGGGCGCAGAGCAAAGATGGAGCACTTGTTGCATAGCGTGCCGCTTGCGACCTTTTGTCACACCTGCAGGTGTCACACGCTGCAACAAGTGCTCCATAATCGGGGGGCCGATAGCGAGCAACGGCCGCGCTGCCTGAGCAGCGCGGCCGTGCGCGTGAGTATGAAAACCTCGGGGCCTTAGATAAACGCTCCGACCCAGCGACGCATGGTGTCCCACACTTGGGCACGAACTGCAGGCGCGGACAAGAACAGGTCGTGCACGCCGTCGAAGCGGGCGATGGTGACCTGGGGTCCAAGGCGCGCGGAGCGGTCGACGATGGCCTCCACGTCTAGGACAACGTCGGTGGAAAAGACCTCTTCGGTCCATTCTTCGCCGAAGTAGGTGGCGTGGGAAACCATGGAGAGGATGGGGGCTTCGATGGTGGCTTCCTTTTCGATCTGGCCGTGTGCGGCCATGATCGTGTCCATCCACCCGACGGGTACGGGGTAGCTTTCGGGCCGTTTCCACTCGCGGGCGAAGTCCCAGCCTGTGACGGCTGGGTCGTTCTCGTGGCCGGTGAGTTCTTCGGGCAGGTCGAAGCCGGATTCTGCCCATCCGCCGCCCAGGGAGCGCCCGTAGTGGTCGGGGCCTGTTCCCATGGGGAGTTCCCAGTGGGGGTTGCGGCTGGCGATGCGTCCGAGGACGGGTTGGATGGTGGAGCGCATGGAGGCTGCCGACTGCATTTCCAGCCATGCGGAGTTGAGGATGAGGCCGGAGATGACGCCGGGGTGGCGGTAGGTCCACATGGTGAGGATGAGTCCGCCGGTGGAGTGTCCGATGAGGACGAGGGGCAGGTCGGGGACTTCGCTGCGGATGAGGTCGAGGGCTTCGGAGACGTCCTCGTCGTAGTCGGCGAGGTCGGTGATGAATCCGATGGTTTGGTGGGGCCGCAGGGATCGCCCGTATTTACGCAGGTCGAGGGCGTAGAAGCTGCCTCCCCATGCGGCGACGTTGCGGGCGAGTTCGTGTTGGAAGAAGTAGTCGTTGCGTCCGTGGACGTAGAGGGCGACGAAGCGTGGGGTGGCGGTGGCGCCCTCGTAGGCCTGGGGATCGTCGGCGGGGAGGTAGCGCACGAGGGTGGCGACACATTCGCCTTCGTCGTCAGGGAGGAGGGCAAGGGTGCGTGATTGGAAGCCGGGGCCCATGATGTCGGCGCGCCAAGCGTCGGCGGGGGGTGGCCCGTCGTCTCCCCAGGGGGCGAGGACGTCGATGGGGAGTGTGTCTTCGGCCTGCTCGGTGGTCACTTCGTCGTGGTCAGTCATGCCAACCAGGGTACGCTGTGGGGGCTGCTTGGGGTCGGATTCGAGGGGGCGTCGAATAAGTGTTCAGGGGTGGGAATGGGGGGTGAACGAAGGTTTCAGTTGAGGAAAAGGGGGCTGACCTTTGTTTGCGCGTGAGACAAATGTTGCGGATGTTGCGATTGTGACTATTGTTGCGTATGCGACAGAAGAGGTATCTGTTGTAATTGTGATGAATGTTGCATGTGGGAGATGATTCCGTTAATCTGATGCGGAATGTAAAGGCGCGTACCCTCCTCGCGAGGGTGCGAGTCATACACTCCCCATCAACATGACAATGACCTGAACAAGGAATCCATTGTGAGTATCTTCCGTTCCGGCGGACAGAAGGGTCGTCTCACGGCGGCCCTGAGCGTGGGCACCGTCCTCGCCCTCTGCCTGCCCACCCTTGCCTGGGCCGCGCCCGGAGATGACGATATTGCGCGCGCCCGCGCCGAAGAAGAAGCAGCGCGCATGTCGGTGGCCCGTATCGAAGTTGAGCTCGCAACCGTCGCTACTCAGGCCCAGCAGGCGCTTCAAGCCGCTCAGATTGCCGCTGAACAGTACAACGGCGCGCGCGTCGCCCTCGACGAGGCCACCGCCGCAGCGAAGAAGGCCCAAAACGAGGCTGACGCCGCCCAAGCCGAGTACGAGAAGGGTCGCCAGGAAGTCGCCTCCGTCGCGCAAGCCGCCTACCGCAATGGCGGGTCGGCCTTGGATTCCCTCGCCCCCTATCTCGAAGCCGAAGGCCTGCGCGCGGTGGAAGCGCGCCAGACCACGTTGACGACCTTCGGTAACCAGGCCAACGTCAAGATGCAAAAGGTTGCGGCCCTCGAGCAGGTCGCCGACGTCATGCAAAAGGCCGCCGATAAGGCCCTTGATCTGCAAAAGACGGCCACCGCTGAGGTCGAGGAGCGTTCGAAGGCGGCGGAGAAGGCCGCAAATGAGGCAGCCGCCGTGCAGGCCGAAACCGAGATGCGCCGAGACGTCTTGCGTCAGGAACTCGCACGGAAGCAAAACACGACGGTAGAGCTCATTGAAGCCAAGGAGCGCGCCGAGGCTGAAGCGCGCGCAGCTGCAGAAGCGGCAGCCGCACAGCGAGCAGCTGAAGAGGCCGCTCGTCGCCGTGAGGAAGCTCGTCGTCGTGAAGCTGAGGAGGCCGCTCAGCGTGACGCCTACCGTCCCGCTCCGGCCCCTGAACCCGCTCCCTACATTCCGCCAGCTCCGCCGTCGCGAGGCAATGTTGGTGCTGCTCAAGGCGCGATCGACGTTGCCAAGAGTCTGCTGGGCTCCCCCTATGTCTGGGGTGGTGAAGGTGGCGCCGACGGCGGTTACGACTGCTCCGGTCTTGTGACTGTCGCCTACCGCTCCCAGGGGATCTACCTGGAGCACTGGTCGGTTGCCCAGTACCGCTACGGCGCGTCGGGGGGTTCCTACGTGTCGCTAGGCGATGCTGAACCGGGCGACCTCGTCTTCTGGTCATCGAATGGGTCGGCATCGGGCGTCTATCACGTGGCGATCTACCTTGGTGGCGGCCAGATTATTGAGGCTGCAACCTTTGGTGTTCCCCTGCGCATTACGGGTATGTATAACCGTGGCGCGATGATGCCCTACGCCGTGCGCGTCGTCTAAGGGAGCAGCGAGGCGAGCCCGCCAGAGAGTTCGTTGGTCAGCGTTGGCCCGCCACGTTGGCTGGTCAGCGTTGGCTAGCCGAACGCGGGAGGTGCCGCGTTGACAGTTCGTCAATAAAGGTCTGGGGCGGTGGGATATTCCCACCGCCCCAGACCTGTGTTGGAGCTGTTTTAAGGGGGGGCAAGCCTCCCTCAGTGCGCGCCCCCTGGCGCGCGCGACTCAGTGCTGATCGCCAGCATCCTTGAGGCGCTGGAAGGAGCGACGAATTTCCTCCTCGGCGGCCTCGCGGCCCACCCAGTGAGCGCCCTCAACCGACTTACCGGGCTCGAGGTCCTTGTAGACCTCGAAGAAGTGCTGAATTTCTAGGCGGTGGTATTCCGAGACGTCATCAATGTCGGTACGCCAGGAGGCGCGCTGGTCAGCGGCGGGCACGCACAAGACCTTATCGTCGCCGCCCTTTTCGTCGCGCATACGGAACATGCCCAGCGCGCGGCAACGAATGACGCAGCCAGGGAAGGTGGGTTCGTCCAGGAGGACGAGGGCGTCGAGGGGGTCGCCGTCTTCACCAAGGGTGTCGTCGATGAACCCGTAGTCGTCCGGATAGCGTGTTGAGGTGAAGAGCATGCGGTCGAGGCGGATGCGGCCGGTCTCGTGATCGATCTCGTACTTATTGCGATTCCCCTTGGGAATCTCGATTGTGACGTCGAATTCCATGTCTGTCTCCATCCAGCCTGTGAGGTCGTCATCATCGGGGAGGTGCCCGATTTTTGCCGTCTGCTCCGCCCGGTTTTGGTGCCGTGCGGCCTGTTTATTCGAGTCTGCCGCGCGCACCGTCTATTGTGAACGACGGAGAGGAACACCAAGGGGGTCACCTATGCGACGCAGAACTATTGCTGCGATTGTATGCTTAACTTTCGTTTTACTGGGCATTGGAGCCTACCTCGTGGCGAGTTTTTACCGCCCCTTTGCCTCCCCTGATGATGAACTGGGACCTATTGCCGCCACCGCAGCCCCAGACCTAGAACCTCAGTCCCAGCCTGCCCTGCACAGCGGCCAGGTGCGTCAAGCTCAGGAAGTAACGGCCGAACAGGTCCAAGAAGCCTATGCGCAGATCGCTCAACTCGACAGTGACCAGCCGTGGACGGCGTGGGCGCATGTGGTGGATGCTCAGACCGGCCAGACACTTCTGGACGAGGGTGCAGCTCAGCTGCGCACGCCCGCATCGGTAACAAAGATCCTCACCGCTTTCACGGCTTATACCCATCTGGATGAGAACGCTCGCCTCGCGACGGGCACCTCGCTCCTTGGCACCGACCTCTTCTTGTGGGGCCAGGGAGATATCCTCCTCGCCCGAGGCGAGGGCAACCCCCGCGCCATCAACGGGCACGCGGGCGTTGCTGACCTGGCGGCCGATACCCTCGCCGCCCTTCAAGAACGAGGGATCAGCACGGTGACCTTGCGCTGGCAGGCCAACCCCTTCGAGGGCCCGTCCCACCTGCCTGCCTGGACCGCTCAGGAGGTCGGAAACTACGAGGGCCATGTGGCGGCCTTCGCTATCGACGCTGGCCGTGTCGGTGTGGACAGCAATGCCTTCCGCTCCGACCCGGAAATGGACGTTGCCCTCGAACTTGCCGCTCACCTGCGCAATGGGGGTGTGGAAGCGATCGTCACTGCTGAAGGAGAGGCCCCCGAGGGGGCCCAAGAGCTTGCCCGCGTCGAGTCGGCGACCTTGGGGCAGCAGATCCGCTTCATGCTCCACGAGTCGGATAACACCCTCGCTGACCAGCACTGTCGCCTGGCCGCGCAGGCAGCCGAGGTGGAGACTTCCTTCTCGGGTGCGACGGCGAATATCACCAACACTATGTTGGGGGCTGGTGTTGAGGTTGCCGGAATGAAGTTGGAGGACTGCTCGGGCCTGTCCACGAATGACCGCATTGCCCCTGAGACCATGACCGGCACCTTACTCAAGGCGATGAATGCTGAGCGCGCGGACTTGCGTGACCTTGTGCGCGCTCTGCCGTGGGGTGCCTGGCAGGGGACAATGATTCGCCGTTATGAGGGCAATGAGGCTGCGGGGAATGTGCAGGCCAAGACCGGTTCCTTGTCTCAGGTGACTTCTTTGGCGGGCATTGTGCGTACCTCCACGGGGCGGGAGCTGGTGTTCGCGGTTGGCCTCGAAGGGACAGCCGAGGGGGAGTCCTACTTCCTGCGCTCGCATATTGATTCCTTCATTGAACGTTTGTCCGCCCTGTGATGGGCGCTGCTCAGTGGGGACTTTTGGCGCGAAGGAGCGGGCTAGACTGATGACCATGACCAGCAGTGAATACACCTCCGCATTGGGCCGCGTCGCTGCGGCACTGACCGCCGCAGGCCCCTATGTGTCGGCAACGGGAGCGGCCGCCACCGTTGCGCGCCTACGCAAAGCTGTCCACTGGTCTGACCCTTACCTCTCGCGCCTGACCGGGCTGGACGAGGCCGCCGCGAAGGTCCGTTCTACGCGCGCGCTCGTCGTTGACCGACGCGCAGCGATCGACACGATGGAAGCCATGATCGCGCGCGCACTGCGCGGTGCGGCTTCGCCGCTGTCAAGTGTTGCCCTTGCGATGGGGATCCGCGCAATGTCGGCCCAGTCGATGGGCGTGTGGGATCCCTTTACGCAGCACCGTATTCTCATCGCCCCTAATGTGTTGGCCGCTTCGGAGAAATACGCCCTCGATCAGAAGGACTACTGCCGGTGGAGCGCCCTGCGCACGGGCCTGTGGGCCGTTCACCTGGAGCATGCGCCGCACCTTATCGCCCACATGGGTGCATTGGCTGCCGATCTGCCCGCCAGTGCGGTGGAGTTTAAGCAGCTCATTATGTTGCTCGTGGCCTTGCCGGATGTGGAGATGGAGGCCCTCACCCCGCGTGACCTGCCCTCGATCGGGTGGATTCGTCGCCACAAGATGGACTCTGCGGGGCTGGCGGGATTGCACCTGCTGCACAAGGCTGGCGTTCCCTCCGCTCACCTGGAAGAAGAGCAGGCTGCCGCGCAGGCCTTTGCGCGAATGGTGATGGACACGGGTGCGTTGGCTCTGCTGTTGGAGCGGGTGGAGAATCTGCCGACGAGCGAGGAGTTCTCCAACCCGCAGCTATGGCGTCAGCGTGTCGGCATCTAAGGAGCGTGCGCGCGCATCGGAGCTGATCGGAGCGACTCCGACGCCTCCGGTGCGCGCGATTTCTTTACCCGTTCACCACTGCCTGGCCTCCTGGGCGCGCCGCGCCCCAGGAGAGGCACCCCCGATCGTGTTGGTCGCCTGCTCGGGTGGCGCCGATTCGATGGCCCTGGCGGTGTCGGCGATTGATTCCGCCCATCGCCTGGGACTGCCCGTCCACAGTGTGACCGTTGATCATGGGTTGCGGGAGGGCAGTGCGGAGGAGGCCGAGGCAGTCGCCTCCTACCTGGAGGATGTGGGGGCGTGCGCGCACGTCCTCGGCCCGCGTTCCTTCGACGTCCTTGCCTCGCATTCGCTGAACCCGCCTGTCTGGGAGGACGAGGGCGTCGCCGCGCCCCTCAGTCCCGCTGTGGATGTCGCCCAGGGGCCGGAGGGGGACGCGCGCGCTCTGCGCTACGGCGCGATTAGGTATCTTGCCGGGCAGTTGCACGCCGCTGCGGGAGGGGTCTCCCCGGTGCTTGTCCTTGCGGGGCACACCATGGATGATCAGGCAGAAACGGTGCTCCTACGCCTTGCGCGAGGCTCTGGCGTGGGCTCCCTCAAAGCGATGGCTGCGGTTGTTCCCTTCCCCCTCACGCACACCGCAGACATGGTCGACGGCGAGCACTCTCGCACGCACGCACCTGCGCATCCTCCGCAGGCAATGCTCCTGCGTCCCCTGTTGGAGGTGCGCCGCGCGCAGACTGTGGCCTTTTGTCAGGCTTTGGGCTGTCCCGTTGTTGAGGACCCCACGAATGCCCTTGACGGACCGTGGCGGAGCGCCGATGGGAGCCCGCTACGCCGCTCAGCGATCCGCCACCGGGTTTTACCCGCTGCGCGTGAAGCCCTGGGGATGGATCCCGTGCCCGCCCTCGCTCGAACGGCGCAATTATCGCGCGATGATGATCAGGCCTTGGATGTCTACGCTGATCGGGCCTTCCGATCAGCGCTACGGTCCTTTTCGCCGCAGGACGAGGGCGGTGGCCTCGTCCTTGATATTGCTGCCGTGGCTGACCTGCCCAGGGGGGTGCGTCGGCGGGTCATCCACCGTGCCTGTCTGCAAGCTGGCGGAGCTGCGGGGAGCCTCAGTGCTGAACATCTCATGCGTGTTGATGAGCTCATCTCCCACTGGCACGGCCAAGGGCCCCTGTCGATCCCTCGCCTGCGCGTCGTGCGAAGAAAAGACGCGTCAGGCCAGCCGATCATGGTCTTTACCTCGGCCCCGACAGTGGGGGAGTGAAAGCGCCGCCTTCCTGGGGCGTCAAAGCCCTGCCGAGTATTGCTTCTGGCCCAGTGGCCCTCCTTCTACGCTCTGGGCGAAGAAACGGACTGGAGGGGGCGTTCCACGGGGAAATATGGCACGCTTAAAGGTGCAGGAATTCACCTGCTCACCACGCTAACCGACGGAAGGGCCTGGAGTGGACGCGAAAGATATGGGAAGCGACCTCAAGGACATCTTGTTCACCGAGGAACAAATCCATGCTCGCCTTGATGAAATGGCAGCTGAAATCGACCGCGATTACGAAGGCAAGGACATTCTCCTCGTGGGTGTTTTGCGCGGCGCCGTCATGGTGATGGCTGATCTTTCGCGCAAGATCCATACTCCGCTCCAGATGGACTGGATGGCTGTCTCCTCTTACGGGTCGGGCACCAAGTCTTCGGGTGTTGTCCGCATCCTTAAAGACCTCGACAATGATGTCCACGGTAGGCATGTCCTTATCGTTGAAGACATTATCGACTCGGGTCTGACCCTGTCGTGGCTGCGCACCAACCTGGAAAACCGCGGTGCAGCATCGGTTCGGATCGCCACCATGTTGCGTAAGCCTGATGCGGCGAAGGTCGATGTGGATGTGTCCTACGTTGGTTTTGATATTCCCAATGAGTTCGTCATTGGTTATGGACTCGACTACGCCGAACGTTATCGCCACCTGCCTTTTGTGGGCACTCTGGCTCCTCACGTCTACGGCGGCTAAGTAAAGAACAAAGGATTCTCGTGGCAGAGCGCACGAAAAAGAAGCGGATCAATCTCGCATTTATTCTCATTCCGCTGCTGATTTTGATGATGGCGGGATGGTACCTGTGGCAGATTTTCCAGCCGCAGGAGGTTGATACCTCGGAAGGTCTAGAAATCCTCAAGGGTGACACCGTTGAGCGTGTCGTCATTAATGACGTCACTCAGCAGGTCAACCTCACCTTGACGAAGGACTGGGAGCATAAGACCACCGGCCTGGGGGACCCCACACGTAACCTGGGCACCTCCATTGTCTTCACCTATGCTGATGTTCAGGCCAAGGACATTATTGCCGCAGCCCAGAAGGCAGAGCCGGCGAAGGGTTGGAATGCTCTTTACCCGCGCACTTCGGCGCTGATGGCCATGGTGCAGATGGTGCTGCCTCTGCTGCTGGTTATGGGCTTGGCCTTCTGGTTCCTCAACTCGCGGATGAGCGGGGGCAAGATGCTGGGTGGTTTCACCCAGTCTCAAGCAAAGGAGTTCAACCAGGAACGTCCCGATGTCACCTTCGCTGATGTTGCTGGCGAGGACGAGGCCGTTGAAGAGCTCGAGGAAATCCGCGAATTCTTGGCTAGCCCGGAGAAGTTCCGTAAGGTCGGAGCGAAGATCCCGCGCGGCGTGCTGCTCTACGGCCCTCCCGGCACGGGCAAGACCCTGCTGGCCAAGGCTGTGGCCGGCGAGGCTCAGGTGCCGTTCTTCTCGATCTCGGGTTCGGAATTCCTCGAACTCTATGTCGGTGTGGGTGCTTCCCGTGTGCGCGACCTCTTCGTGCGTGCGAAGAAGAACGCTCCTGCCATTGTGTTTATTGATGAGATTGACGCCGTTGGCCGCCACCGCGGTTCCGGTATTGGCGGCGGTAATGACGAGCGCGAGCAGACCCTCAACCAGCTCTTGGTGGAGCTTGATGGTTTCGATGACCGCGCTAATGTCATCCTCATTGCGGCCACAAACCGCCCTGACATCCTTGACCCCGCACTTTTGCGCCCGGGTCGTTTCGACCGCCAGATCGCGGTGGATGCCCCTGACCTGAAGGGTCGTGAGGCTATCCTCAAGGTCCACGCCACCGGCAAGCCCTTGACCGAGGACGTTGACCTGCGTCAGATCGCCAAGCGTACCCCTGGTTTCACGGGTGCGGATCTGGCGAATGTCCTCAACGAGGCTGCGCTGCTCACTGCGCGCTCGAATGCGGACCTCATTGACGACCGCGCCATTGACGAGGCCATTGACCGTGTCATCGCCGGCCCGCAAAAGCGTACTCGCGTGATGAACGACCACGATAAGGCTGTGACCGCCTACCACGAGGGCGGCCATGCTCTGTGTGCTGCGGCCCTGCGCTACACCGATCCGGTGACGAAGGTGACGATCCTGCCTCGAGGCCGGGCCTTGGGCTACACGATGGTGATGCCCACCGAGGACCGCTACTCCAAGACCCGTAACCAGATGCTTGACGATCTGGTGTACGCCATGGGTGGTCGCGTCGCTGAAGAACTCGTCTTCCGTGACCCCTCCAGTGGCGCTGCGAACGACATTCAAAAGGCTACGCAGACTGCGCGTGCCATGGTGGTTGAGTATGGCATGTCCGAACGTATCGGCACTGTGAAGCTGGGCGGTTCGGACACGGAGCCTTTCTCTCACAGTGGGGGCGGGCATGCCCAGGGGCCGGGCTACTCGGGTGAGACCGCAGCTGTGGTCGATGCTGAAGTGCGTACCCTCATGGATAACGCCGTGCGTGAAGCCTGGGAGATCCTTACCCGCAACCGCGCTGTTCTCGACACCTTGGCAGAGCGCCTCCTTGAAGAGGAGACCCTGGACGAGGCGCAGCTGGCTGAGATCTTCACCGACATCGTCAAGCAGGATGAACGCCCCGTGTGGAACTACGGTGTGGACGCCGCCATTCCCGGCGCTGTGATGGGCAATCCTGTGGGCGTGAGTGATACGCCTGCGACCGGTCCGGCTTTGGACCTGACGCCTCAGGTGAGTGCGGGCGAGGGTGCAGCCGTCGATGGAACGAATACGACTGAGGGGCACAGGGCCTGATGTATAACGAAGAAGCCGTTGTCGCGGCAGTGAAGGATCTGCTTGTTGCCGTCGGTGAAGATCCGACTCGTGAGGGTATCCAGGACACTCCGGCACGTATGGGGCGGGCCTGGAAGGAGCTCCTGTCGGGGATGAATGAGGACCCTCGCGAGCACCTGCGGACCACTTTTGAAACTGGTACGGATGAGCTGGTCCTCGTGCGCGATATTGAGTTCCATTCCGTGTGCGAGCACCACCTGCTTCCCTTCTACGGGCGTGCGCATGTGGGGTATATTCCCTCCAATGGCCGCGTGACGGGCCTGTCGAAGTTGGCTCGCGTTGTGGAGGGCTACGCCCGGCGCCCCCAGGTCCAAGAGCGTTTGACTTCGCAAATCGCTGATGCTTTGCATGAGGTGCTGGCTCCCCAGGGCACCATTGTCGTTATGGAGGCTGAGCACATGTGCATGACCATGCGTGGCATCCGTAAGCCCGGTGCCTCCACGGTGACTTCGGCACTGCGGGGCATTATGGCCCACCCCGCTACCCGCGCCGAAATGATGGCATTGGTGATGGGCGGGCCTCGGTGAATTCCCTGTCCCCTGCTTCCACCACCGCTCAAGGCGAGGCGGCCGATCTGCCTGCCTCGGCGCTTGTGCGTTCTCACCCGAGGCTCCCTGCGGGGCGGGTGTTGCCAGAAGGGCGGACGTTGGTGATGGGCATCCTCAATATGACCCCCGATTCTTTCTCGGATGGGGGCTTGTGGGTGAGGCCTGAGGCGGCGCTTGCTCACGCCGAGCAGATGCGCCAGCAGGGGGCCGACATTATTGATGTCGGTGGGGAATCGACTCGTCCTGGGTCGCCTCGGATCACTTCTGAGGAGGAATGGTCCCGCATCGGCCAGGTGGTTGACGCTCTGTCTGGGGCGGGTTTCGTTGTGTCGGTGGATACGATCCACGCTGACACTGCTCGGCGTGCCGCTGAGGCGGGGGCAAGCATCATCAATGATGTCTCTGGTGGCCGCTTGGATCCTGAGATGAATCGGGCTGTGGCGGAGACGGAGTGTGCGTACGTCGTGCAGCATTTCCGTGCGCTGCCGGGTACGCCGGGGGAGCATTTTGACTACGGGGATGACCTCGTCGCGACCTTGTGTGAGCGTATTGCTGGTCAGGTCGAGGATGCTGTGGCGGCGGGCGTGAGTCCTGAGCGGATCATTATTGACCCCGGCCTCGGCTTTTCCCTCACTAATGAACAATGTTGGACTATTGTTGACTCAGTCGAAGCCTTCAGGGGGCTAGGGTATCCTGTGCTCGTTGGAGCATCACGCAAACGCTTCCTTGCGGCACGCGGGGGCGACACAGATGCCCTGACCGCAGACGTTACTCGGATGCTCGCCCGACAGGGGGCGTGGGCCGTCCGGGTTCACAATATTGAAGCCAATATTCGAGCACTCCGAGACATCGCAGGCGCAGATCTTCATGGTCGAAACCTCGACAGTCCAGACCTCGACATGACCGGGAAGTGAGGTTAAGCCAGTGAGCGCCAAGCTTGACATCATCACCCTCCGAGGGCTGACTGCCGAAGGCATCCATGGAGTGTTTGAATTCGAGCACGCTGCCCCGCAGCCTTTTGTTATCGATATTGCTCTATGGGTCGATACGACGGATGCCATTACCAGTGATGACATTGCTGACACCGTCTCTTACGCGGATGTTGCTAATGATGTCGTTGGCGTCGTTGAAGGCCCTCCCGCTCATCTCATTGAAACCCTCGCTCAGCGCATCTCCGATGTTCTGCTTGCCAACCCCCGCGTTGAAGGCGTTGAGGTGACCGTCCACAAGCCCAAGGCTCCTCTGGAGCAGGAGTTCACGGATGTGGCCATCACCGTGCGCCGCGGGCATACGCCCGGAACGATCTTGCGTATCCGCGATATTACGGTCGTTGACGGGAAGGTTGCGCCCGAGGCGGACGAACCCCTCGTGAGTTTTGGTGGGCCCGACGAGGCTCGCCCTCCCTCCTCGCAGAAACGCCACGTAACGTCACGGCCGCGCAGGCTCCTGTCGCGAATGCCCCTGCCGCGCAGTCCTCGGTAACGCATTTCTCGCAGGAGCACGCTCTCCGTGCTGAGGAAGCGCAGCCGCACAGCTTCGTCCTGGCGCTGGGAGGCAATGTTGGTGACGTGCCCGTCACCCTGGCCGCAGCGGTCTCACACCTCATTGATATTGCGCAGATTCAAATCCATGACGTTTCCCCGTTGCTGCGGACACACGCCGTGCTTGCGCCCGGTCAGGCCGCCCAGGATGACCACTGGAACGCCGTCATTCTGGGGAGCACCACGCTAACCCCCCACGAACTCCTCGCTCACACCGCTGGCATTGAGGCAGCCCTTGGGCGTGAACGTCACGAACACTGGGGGCCGCGTCGGATCGATATCGACATCATTACGATGGGGCACCTCACTGTCAGCGACGCGACGCTGACTATCCCTCACCCTCGCGCGCATCTGAGGGCATTCGTCCTCGCTCCCTGGCTTCTTGTTGATCCCGAGGCGACACTGCCCGGTTTCGGTTCCGTTGATGAATTGCTCAGCCAGACAGCCGATCTGGATGGCATTGTCGATGCCGTTGATGACTGGTTGGAATCCCCTGAAGGGATCCAGGATGAATCCGATGCCCTGGTGGCAGCCGGACGCACAGTCCCCGAAGCTGACAGCTTCCCCGCTGAGCAGTCGAACTCGTCCGAGGCCGCAGGCATGGCAGCGATCCCTGGCATGGCCGATCCCGCTCGGCCGCTGGTCATTCCACCCATTGCTGTTCCCGAGGTTGCAGAGCCCTTAGCGCTGAGCCGCCTGGATCGTCTTGACCCGAGTTCGAAGGCATCCTTGCAGCCTGATCACGGTGCCGACCTGCTGTGGCATAAGGTGTGGAACTCCTGGGCCCAGACGCCTATTGAGCCCGAGGATCTGCCTGAACAGTCGCAGGCTGAGCACCTTGGTGGGAGCGTCATTGCCGACGAGGACGTGCCTCAGGTGAGCGTGCCCGCGCCAGCTGTTTCCCCTGCTGAATCTGCGTCAAGCCCCTCCCGTGCGTCAAGCCTTACTGCTGCGCAGAGTCCGGCTCCCGCAGCTACCCCACCCGAGGCCCCGGCGGAAGCCTCGTCGGTGAGGGATAATCCCCACCGCCTGGACTTCGTTATCTCACCCGACAAGGCACCCGAAGGGGCTCTGGAAGAGGCGCAGCCCCCGGTCATTCCTCCCGCTCGTCGGACCGATACTCCCGCACAGGCGGCCCCTGTTCGCTCTTCTCGTGTCTCTACAGGTCCGGCTATCGCCCAGCCGTTACCTTTCCAACAGGTCCTCGTTGATGATGTCGTACTGGAGGAAAACCCCGGCCACCGACCGATGCAATGGGCGCCGATCCAAAGCTACGATGGTGCCTCTGACAGTGCAGGGGGGTCGCGTTCGTACAGCACGCGGATGGTTCCTCACTCCAACGTGCCTCACTCGCAGCCCGATGCCGATGCAGCTGACGAGGCTCGTGCCCGCGCCGAGCTGGAGCGCATCGAGGCTCAACGCGCTGAGGAAGCGCGACAGCGTCAGGCGCGCGTGGAGGCGGAACGCCGAGAGCAGGAGGCTCTGGAACGCGAGCGCCTCGCCCGGGAGCAACGCGAGCTCGCAGCCCAAGAAGCCGCCCGTATCCGCGAAGAGGCAGCACGTGCCGAGGCTGTGCGTGCTCAAGCAGCGCGCATTGAGGCTGAACGGATCGCGGCCGCAGCGCGCGCCGCAGCTGAACGTGAAGCCGCCCGTACCCCCTTGCCGAAGAGGACCGCGCAGTATGCGCCTTTGCCTGAGGACGGTGCGCGCACTCAGGCCGAGAGCTTCGCGCATGCTGACGCTGAGGGAGTGGAACGCCCCCTGCCACAGTGGGACTTCTCCCGTGCGAAGGTGACGATTGTTGATGACTCGGCAGACAACGCCCACGGAACGGCTGCTCGCGCCTCGGTATTGGCCCCAGACTTGCCTGAGGGAACGTTGACCGGGGCGGTTGCTGAGGCTCCCACGAGCACAGGGATGGTGAGCCGTGTGACGATGCGCCCCACAGCGACCGGGATGATTCCGGTGGTGAAGCGGGATACGCAGCACCCATGAAGCCTCTGACTCTACTGCCGCTTATCGGCTATGGCCTAGTGGGCATGGCGCTTACGGCGGGAGTGAATTTTGTGCTGCTTTCGCTGGGATTTAGCCCCTTTCTGGTCAGCCCTTTAGGGGCACTAGCTTCGGTGGCTTTGGCGGTTGCCTTACTCATTGCCGGTAATGGCGTCCGTCGTCTCCGCGACGGGAAGACGACGCGCATGACACCCCTGTGGGCTTTCCGTATTGCTCTGTTGGCACGCGCTTCTGCTGGGGTGAATGCCGTCCTCGTGGGGTGTTGGCTGGGTTTATGCCTGTCCTACCTGCCGTGGACAGAAGCGCCGGGTGTACGCGGGGCGTTGCTGTGGGCTCTATTTGCTGCCCTGTGTTCCCTGGTGTGGGCTGTTTCTGGCGTGGTGGTTGAGCGCTGGTGCCAGATTGATTCTGATGAGCCTGAGGGCACCCAGGGTGGAAGCGGGGCGCGTTCGTCGACACGTCACACTCCGTTGGCTGGCGGCGTGTAGCCTCTCGGGATTGGCGTGGGCGCGCTAGCGTTCCTCCTATGCCACACTCTTCTCGTCCTTCAGGTTCTTCGCAGGGGGAGCGTCCTCGTCGGGGCGTTGCACCTTCTGGAAGTGGAGCGTCCGCCTCTGCGGGTGGGCGTGGTCGGCCTCGTCAGGCGTCCTTGGCGGGCTCACCGTCGGGGGTTCGTCGGCAGGCGGGTCGTAGGAAGGGGCGTGCGAACCTGTGGCCGCGCCGCATTATTACGGGCACGGGCTTGCTTCTTGTTGTCGGCCTTATCCTCTGGGCGCTGTTCAACGCGGTGGCGTGGGTGTTTTCTGATTCTGACGAGGCCGTGGCGCAAAGCGGTGCGCAGTCCGGTGCCGTTGAGGACAGTGACTCGCCGCGGATGACCGCTGATGGGGTGCTCTACCCCAATGATGCGGTGCGTATCCCGGAGTGTACGCCTGACATGCTGGCACTCAATTCCACCACCGGGAGTATCCATGTCGGTCAGGCCCTCACTGCCTCCGTTGAGGTGTCGACGCAGGCGAACACGGCGTGCTCAACGGATGCGGGAATGTTTGGGCTGATGATTACCAGCGGTGATGAGATCTATTACGATTCACGCCAGTGTGAGGCCGACGGGCTTGGCTCTCCTTTGTTGCTCTCTCCTACAGCCTCTTGGTCAGGAGAATTGAAGTGGGATGGGCGCCGCTATGCGGGCTGTTCACCCATCGACAGTGATGGTGATGGTGCGACGGATCTCGCCCAGCCGGGTACCTATAAGGTGCGCGTCATGTACGGGGACCACAACACCAGCAGCGAGCACATCATCGAAGTCGGGCCGTAATACGTCGCTTGATTCCATATGGGATGGAATCCATCAAGGGCCGGCGGCACGCAGTGCTCGCGGCGCGGATGGGCATATGAGCCGCGCGAAGCACGGGCTCATGGGCACGAGCGCTGCGTGCCGCTGGCCCGTGGCGGATTGGGGCAGGGGTGCTGCGTGCCGCTGGCCCGTGGCGGATTGGGGCAGGGGTGCTGCGTGCTGCCGACCCGTGGCGGATTGGGGCAGGGGTGCTGCGCGCTGCTGGCCTGCGGCAGATTGTGGCGCGAGTAAAGCGAGCGGAAAGGACGCGTTTTACCAGCCGACGATGCCTGAGTCTGCCATCTCCTGCTGGCGCAGTAGGCTGTCGCGAATGAGCTTGGCACGGTAGGGGCCAATCGCTTCAATCTCTTGAAGCTCCTCAACGGTGGCTTCACGCAGGTCAGACAGTGAATTCCAGTGCTGGGCAATATCCTTAATGACCGACCACGGCAGGCGCGGCACGAGGGACAGCGCGCGGTAGCCTCGCGGTTGGACGAGGCGGTCAAGGTCAGCCACGTCAAAGACCCCCAAGGAGAGCACATTCGCCACAGCCATGAGGTCAACAAGCTTCTCGCCGGAAAGCTCAGATAGAAGCGTTTCAGCGGTGGGAATGGAATCCTGGTCGCGAATGTAGTCGCGCATAATAAGGGCGCGTTGGGAGGCCGAGCCGTGCAGAAGGTCATCCATCTGCAGGGCGAGCAGACGGCCCTCAGAGCCCAGCTCGTCAAGGAATCCGTTGATCTCAGTGGTGATGCGGCGAATCATCTCCATGCGCTGCATGACGGTTGCCACGTCACGGATGGTCGCAGAGTCGCGCATTTCGAGGACAGTGAGCGATTGCAAGACTTCGTCAAGGCGCTGGCTGTAGCGGTCCAGGGTATCGACGGCCAGGTTTGCGCGAGACAGCAGCGCTTCAGGCTCTTCCACCGTCTGATGGAGCTCCCCAACGTAGATGGAGATCATGCGCATGGAGGCCGAAAGGGACAGTACGGGCAGACGGGTCTGACGGGCAACGCGCTGGGCCGTGCGATGGCGCATACCGGATTCGGTGGTGGGGATGGACGGGTCCGGCAGGAGCTGGACGTTGGCCAGGCGGATCCGCCAATGTTCAGGGTCGATGACGACGGCGCCGTCCATCTTGCACAGTTCGCGCAGCCGAGAGGCGGTGAAAGGGACGTCAAGTTCGAAGCCGCCCGAGCACAGGCTGGTGACTTCTTCGTTGTAGCCCAAGACTATGAGCGCGCCGGTGTGTGAACGCTGAATTCGGCCAAGGCCCTCACGCAGGGCAGTGCCGGGGGCAACTGCTTGAAGGGCTCGCCTCATGCGGGAAGCATCTGAGCTCATCGGCGTTCCTTAATCAATCGACGTGTTCGCTGGCTGCTGGGATGGCAGCCTCATCAGCGCTCAATAAGAATTCTACGGCAGGGCTACCCGGACAGCGGTTGCGAGATCCGACACGGGCAACACCATCAGGCCATCGACAGCTTGCAGATCCTCCGACCCCTGAGCGGGCACGATTGCCTTCGTAAACCCCAGTCGCGCGGCTTCCTGGAGGCGGCGCTGAACGCTCAGGCAGGAGCGGATTTCACCGGTCAACCCGACCTCCCCGATGACGACCAGGCCAGCGGCGGTAGCCTGATTGCGCGCAGCAGAGACAACCGCGATGGCGGTGGCTAGGTCAACGGCTGATTCACTGGTACGTGCCCCACCCACCGTTGACACATACACGTCCAGGGTTGAAGTGTCAGCCCCCAGGCGTGCCTGGAGGACGGCCAGAACCATCGCCACACGCGAATGATCCACGCCTGAAGTCGTGCGCCTAGGAGACCCCGACGAGGTCGCCGCGACGAGGGCTTGGACCTCGGTGGGCATCGGTCGACGCCCCTCCATCGAGACGGTCACGCATGAGCCCGGCACGGAGGACAAGGATTGAGAGAGGAACAAGCCCGAAGGATCAGGCAAGCCGCGAATCCCCGTATCGGTTAGCTCAAAACAGCCGACCTCGTCGGTTGGTCCGTAGCGATTTTTCACAGCGCGCAGCAGACGCAAGCGCCCGTGGCGCTCGCCCTCAAATTGGCAGACGACGTCCACCAGGTGCTCAAGGACGCGGGGCCCGGCAATGCCACCATCCTTTGTCACATGGCCAACCAGCAGCACAGGAAGGTTGCGTTCTTTTGCGACGCGGATAAGCCCCGCAGCGACGGCGCGCACCTGCGCCACGCCGCCGGCGCCGCCCTCGACCTGCGTGGATTGGATGGTCTGCACAGAGTCGACGATGAGCAGGGAGGGTGAGGTCGCCTCCACGTGCCCGAGAAGTACGGCGAGGTCGTTGTCGTCGGCAAGGAGCAGGTGATCGTCGATCGCACCAATACGCTCGGCGCGGGCCTTGACCTGAGCGGAGGATTCCTCGCCCGTCACGTAGAGCACCGGCCCTGCTGCCGAGCCGTCACTGCTGCGCGCCTGGCGGGCAGCCCTCGCGGCCACATCAAGTAAGAGCGTAGATTTACCGACCCCGGGCTCACCGGCCATCAGCACCACTGCGCCGGGCACAATGCCCCCACCGAGCACGCGATCAAGTTCGCTCACCCCCGTGGCACGGCGCCGAGCCTGCTCCCCATCAACCTGGCCGATGGGGAGGGCAGGGGAGCGAGGCGCAGCGGCCGCAACACAACCGGGAGCGGCGGCGCCAGCCTCGTCAATCGTCCCCCAGGCCTGACACTCCCGACACTGCCCGACCCACTTCGGGGAGGACCACCCGCACTCACTACAGCGGTAGGTCACCTTCTCTTTAGCCATGCCACCACGCTACACACTCCACCCCGAATCTGAATGAACGCCCTTCTGTGAGGAGCGCACACCGCGCAGGCGAAGATCAAGGACGGGCCGCGAAATGCTCCAGCAGGCTTGTATCACCCGAGACAATAATGACGTCCTCAGGGTTAATACGCGTCTGCGCGCTCGCATACTCGAAAGGCTTATCAGGCGAGATCACACCCAACACATTCACCCCGTAGCGGCCGCGCAGATCCAACTCGCCAATGGTGAAACCCTGAATCTCCTTGGGTGGGTGCAGCTTCATCACAGCAAAGCCGTAGCGGTCCATCTTCAGGTAGTCGATCATGCGGCCCGACACCAGGTGCGCGGCGCGGATACCGGCGTCAAACTCAGGGTAGACAACGTGGTGGGCACCAATACGCTTGAGGATGCGGCCGTGCTCGCGCGAGGTGGCCTTGGCCCAAATATTAGGCACTTCCAGCTCCACGAGGTTAGCGGTGATGAGCACCGAAGCCTCCAGAGAGGAACCCACCCCCACAACAGCGGAAGAAAACTCGCGAGCCCCCAACTGCTCAAGGGCCTCATTCGTTGTGGCGTCAGCCTCCACCAGGGGGAAACGCCCGGTGAATTGCTGAACGCGACGCGGATTCTTCTCCACAGCCAAAATCTCGTGACCGAGGGACTCCATTGTGGTGGCCACGGCCGACCCGAAGCGCCCCAGACCAATAACCAGGGTGCCGGAGGTGCGCTGCTTATCATCTGCCATAGCTCGTATTCTCTCACCTTTGCGAGCATTTTCGAGGCGAGGCGCTCGCGTGGAGCCCGCTCATGAACCTAACTTGGGTGACAGAGACGGCGTCATGGAGGGTGAAGGCCAGGACTTTAACCGATAATCGGGCGTTCCTCAGGCATGCGAATGACGCGGCGACGCTCACGCAACGCTAGGGCGGCAGCCAGGGTCATCGTGCCGGTACGGCCAGCAAACATGAGGGCCACCAGCACATACTTCGCCAGCGGCGGCAGGGTGGGCGTAATGCCTGTAGACAGGCCGACCGTGGCAAAAGCAGAGATCGTCTCAAAAAGGATGACGTCGAGGGAATACTGCGTCAAGGTCAGCAAGAACACCACCGACACGGCCACCATCGCTGAACCAATGAGGGCCACGGACACAGCCACCCGCACCACGGGAATGGGGATGCGTCGCCCGAAGGACTCAATATCGCGGTCGCCTCGTGCTTCGGCGATCACCGCAAGGACGAGGACGGCGAAGGTCGTGACCTTAATGCCGCCGGCGGTGGATGCCGGGCCGCCGCCGATCATCATGAGCACGTCTTGGACGAAGTGGGTTTGAGGGCGCATGACCCCCACATCCAGGGCAGACAAGCCCGAGGAGCGCGCATTCACCCCCGCCAGGAGGACGTTGAGCATCTTGGAGGAGGTGTCGAGCTCGCCCAAGGTCTCGGGGTTGGTCCACTCGGTCAGGGCCATCATGACAGCACCAATTGCCGCCAAGATGAGGTAGGTGGACAGGGTGAGCTTCGTGTGCAGCGTCCACTTCGAGGGCGTGCGCCAGCGGGCGGCGAGGTCGGAGACAACGGGGAAACCAATGGCGCCAACGAAAGTGCCGACAATGATCGGGGTGATCATCCACCAGTCAGACTGGTGCGGAGCGAGGCCACCGACGATGACGACAAAACCCGCATTGTTGAACACGGAGATCGCCATGAAAAGCCCGTGCCAGGCGGCGGGAAGGACGGATTCACCCAGGGCGAGGAATCGAGGGAAGAACGCCAGAAAGAGCACGCCCTGAGCGATGACGGAGGTGGCAATGACTGCGCGGATCAGGGTGGTGATGCGCCCCATCTGCTCGGTCTTTGTTTCCGCCGCAGCTAAGAGACGCTGAGTGAGGCCAAGATGGTGAGAAACCGCGAAACCCAGAATCGAGGCGAGGGTCATGACCCCCAGTCCACCAATGAAGATCCCCAAGGCGATAACGGCCTGCCCGAAGGGGGACCAGTAGGTGGCGGTATCAACGGTGGTCAGGCCGGTGACGCACACGGCTGACACCGCTGTGAAAAGGATGTCAACAAAGGGGGCGGGGCGGTCAGACACCGTTGAGATCGGCAGTGCCAAGAGGGCTGTGATGACGGCAATGATGGAGGAGAACACCACCAGGGCCAGTCGGGCTGGGGCGATGCGGGCCTGGTCTTCGACCCATTCGCGGAGCTTGCGCAGGCGCCTCTTTTTGAGGATGGAGTGTTCGCGCGCCTCCTCCATCCGGAGGACAGGAACGGGCATGGGGGCTTCAAGCAGGGTTTCGGGGTCGAAGTGGGGTGTGTGTGACGAGGGCGTTGGGCGCGTGGGGCGTCGCCGGAAGAAGGTTCTCCCCGACCGGGGTGCTTCAGGACGACGTTCCATGAGTGTGTGGGCTTTCTCGTGGGTGAGAGGGGTCTAAGACCTCGTGGAGGTGGGCGCGTTGGGTTGAGAGTGGCGCGTATTGGCGCCGATTGGGCACATTTTGTCTCCATCGTAGGGGCAAAAGTGGGGTGTGGGAACTCGCGCGGCGGGGAAAGGAAAAATTGCTCGTCTATTTTGTAGCTCAGTGCGACGATAAGTCTGTAATATATGTTCAGAGGCGCCACAAGTGCGGATAAAGGTCCGCTGCCTGTACCCCTGGGAGACCTGGTAATGACTCAGCATTCCGCCCCCCGTTTTATGACGGTGACAGAGGTGGCGGAGCTTATGCGCGTCTCGAAAATGACCGTTTATCGGCTGATTCACGGTGGGGAGATCCCCGCTATTCGTGTTGGTAAGAGCTTCCGTGTTCCTGAAGTTGCTGTGCGCCAACTCATTGACGCCCAAATGTCACAGTGGGCCGATGATCGACTTACCGGAATTGGCGGGTAGTATTACTTCTGTTGTGCTCTTGGCACCCCTAAGAGCGCGGTAACAGCAACGACTCTAAAGAGGGAGGAACCCGATGGGCTCCGTCATCAAGAAGCGCCGCAAGCGCATGGCAAAGAAGAAGCACCGCAAGCTGCTGCGCAAGACGCGCCACCAGCGTCGCAACAAGAAGTGACGTGTTGAGGGGACTTGGCTCTGGCCAGGTCCCCTCTATCGTTCCCCCGCATCCCTTCTCGGCCGCCCTGCCCTGACGGATTTCGCGCGCCGCCCTCGTGAATCGCACGCCACGCAGGGCGCATCTGCGCCTTTGGCCCTGATAGATAGCCAAGCAGGTCACCTATTCTGTGGGGGTGTCTTTGGAGTTTCCCCCTATTACCCGGCGTCTCAAGCCTGAGGTCCTTGCCCCGGCTGGCAACCTTGCCACCGTCAAAACCGCTATCGACTTTGGTGCTGACGCCGTCTACTGCGGGGGCAAGGCCTTTGGGATGCGCAGTGCTCCCCAGAACCTGTCCCTGGAGGATTTTGAGGAGGCCGTCGCCTACGCCCACGCCCGCGATGCACGCATCTTCGTCACCTGCAATATCTTGCCCACCAATGATGAAATCGACGCGATGAACTCCTACATGGGGCAGCTGGGGGAGATCGGCGTTGACGCCCTCATTGTCTCCGATATTGGCGTCCTCATGGCGGCGCGCAGAGTAGCCCCTCATGTTGAGGTGCACGTCTCCACCCAGGCAGGTATTACGAACTACCAGGCGGCGAACGCTTTTGCTGCACTCGGCGCCAGCCGTGTCGTCCTCGCCCGAGAACTTGATATAGAGGCAATCCGCGGTATCCGCGCCCATGTGCCCGACGACCTAGAAATCGAGGCCTTCGTCCACGGCTCCATGTGCATGGCCTTCTCTGGCCGTTGCCTCATCTCCCAGCACCTGACAGGCCGCGACGCCAACCATGGGGATTGCGCGCAGTCCTGCCGGTGGAAGTACCACGTCGTGGAGGAAAAACGCCCCGGCCAATTCATTCCCGTGGAAGTCACCGACGGGGGGACCTTCCTGTTCAACTCCCACGACATGAACGTCCTCGCCCACGTCGATGAGATCCTTGATGCGGGGGTCACCAGCCTCAAGATTGAGGGCCGCGCCAAGAGCGCCTACTACGTGGCGGCCATGGCGAACGCCTACAAGACTGCGGTCAATGAGTTCATGATCCAGCGGGGTTTCGAGGACGAGGCCGGGCGCCCTCTACGCCCCTTCACGTCGGCTGCACAGCCCTCCTCCGCGCAAGGAGGGTCGGCCGTCACCCTTCCCGAATGGCTCCTAGCCGAGCCCGACAAAGTCACCCACCGAGAGTACTCCACCGGCTTCTACTACCCCGAACAGCCCGCCGGAGAGAACATCATGGTCGGCGGCTACATCAACGAGTGGCGCTGGGTGGGGGACGTCTTAGGTTACGACGAGGCCAACGCCCGCCTGCATATCTACGCCAAAAACAAGATCAGCCCCGGCATGGACATTGAATTCCTTTTCCCCGGGCATGCGCCCATCGTCTTACGTGTGCCCGATCAGGGCCTGCTGGACGAGGCCGGTGAGCCGGTCGCGGAGATCAACCACCCGGCGCATGAGTTCTCACTGCCCTGCGACCAGGCTATTCCCAGGGGTGCGATGATCCGCGCTCGCCTACGAGCCCGCACGCTCCCTGTTTCGGCAGCCTCCTGAAGCGGGGGTATCCCTTCACCCTTTGAGAGCCGCTGTGGGAGACTAGAGGCATGGTTGCTACGGTTATTCACGTCATGCGTCACGGTGAGGTCGACAATCCCGAGGGCCTGCTCTACGGGCGCCTTCCAGGTTTTGGCCTGACCGAACGCGGCCACGCCATGGCCCAATGCGTTGCCGACTCCTTCGCCCAGCGCGGCGCTGACCTCGTGGCTGTCATTGCCTCCCCTCTCAAGCGCGCCCAGCAGACAGCGGCACCCACCGCCCGCGCTTTTGGGCTGGCGGTGGAATCCGATTCACGCCTCATTGAGGCCGCGAGCTTCCTAGAGGGCATGCCGGTCAACGCTAATCGCAAGGCCCTGGCTCATCCGAAGTACTGGAAGTACTACCGTGCGCCCCTGCGCCCCTCCTGGGGAGAGCCCTACACCGAGGTTGCCTCGCGGATGAGTGCCGCACTCTCCCGTGCCCTGCAGGTTGCCAAGGGGCATGAGGCTTTGCTGGTCTCTCACCAGATGCCCATCGTCACCCTCTCGCGTTTTGCTCGGGGACTGAGCCTGCCGCATAACCCCCTGTCTCGGCAGTGTTCTCTGGCGTCAGTGACCTCGTTTATCTTCGACGGTAATACCCTGGTGGGGATCTCTTACGATGAACCGGCGGGACACCTGCTGGAGGGCGCGCTGGATATGACGCCGGGCAATTCTGCCGCTGGCCTCAAGCGCTAGGGGCAGTCAGCGGGCGTCCTCATCGGGATTGTCCTCCTTGGGGGCGTCCGCCTCCTCCGTGCCCCTGTTGGCGACATCGTCAGCGCTGACCTCGCTGCCGCCCTTGATGCCCGCAGTGCTCTCTGGGCCCGCAGTGTTTTCCTGGCTGACGGCGTCCTGGCGCGTCGAGGCAGCCGCGCGTTCCTCCTCGCGCTCGCGAGCGAGGCGTTCCTTTTTCGCTTTCTCTTCAGCTGCGCGTTCCTCGGCGCGCTTGCGGGCAAGGTCGCGCTCCAAACGGAAGAGAAACTCCGGATCGTCATCGGGGGCAACAGGTGCGGGCGCGGGTGGGGCAGTGGGAGCAACGCGGTCCCTCACAGTGCTCAAGAGGCCATCATCGTCAAGGGTTTCACCGCGTTGGCGTGCTTCGGCACGGGCCACGGCCCTCAAAATCACCCAGGCAATAGAGCCAATAGAGAATGAGGGAATCGTCAAGAGAATGAGCAGCAGCCACAGGGCTTTAGGAATACGGCCCGGACAGCGCTCCTCCGGGGTCCGCCACCAGTCGGCAAGGGCGTAGACCGTGACACCGATCCACAGCAGGGCAATGACTACTCGCAACATCCTTCGAGCATAGTCAGTTTGCCGCTTCTTCGGCACACCAGGAGGTGATCCTCACGCGGGGCGCACCCCCAGCAGCACTCTCAGAGCGCTCAGACAAGCACCCACAGGAGCGCCACCGCCGCAACAATCCCCCACAGCAGGGTGTGCAGCCCCGTATTGCGCAGCAAAGCCAGGAAATGGCCGCGTTCTTGCGCCCGGAAGATCCCACGAACGAGGGAAACCGAAGAAAGGGCGGTTACACCAGCAAGCGCAGCCCAAACGCCAGAAGGGGGGATGAGAGCAAAGACGAGGAGAAGGAAATCAGCAAGGATGCACGCAACGTACACCCAGCGGGAGGCGCGATCTCCCAGCCGCACAGCCAAGGTGGTCTTCCCGCACTCACGGTCGGTGGGAATATCACGAATGTTATTGACCATCAGCAGGGCCACCGACAGCAGACCCATGCCGCAGGCCAGCAGCCACACCCACGCGGGCAAGGCGGCCTCGTCAGAGGGCATCACCTGCGTGTAGGTCGTGCCAGCGGTCGCCATCAGGCCAAAAAAGACAAAGACCATCAGTTCAGACAGACCAACGCCCATATAGCCATAGGGAGTACGTCCCCCCGTATAGAACCAGGCAGCGATAACGGCGCCAACCCCCGCCAGGATCAACCACCAGGTGCCCGACAGGGCAACGAGCGCCAGACCAGCAACACCGGCCAGAGCAAAACAGGCCAGAGCGGCAGCGAGGACCACGCGGGGGCTGACCGCCCCTGAGGCCGTCAGGCGCGGAGGACCAACCCGGTGATCGTCAGTACCGCGAATCCCGTCGGAATAGTCATTGGAGAAATTCACCCCCACCTGCAAGAGCAAGGCAACAAGCAGGGCGAGGGCGGCGCGCACAGGCTCCCAGGCGCCGAGGTTGACCGCAGCAGCCGTACCCACAATCACGGGAGCCAGGGCCGCAGGAAGAGTGCGAAGACGAGCGCCCTCCAACCACAGAGCAGCTGTTGCCATTCTTATTTCCTCCACGCTAATTCGCGGTCAATTGACTCCTTGAGGATACGCGCTGCCTCGCACCGATCCACCTTCCCACTCCCGCTCACAGGCAGGGCATCGGTCACGGCAATAATACGGGGCGCGTGCTTAGGGTCAATCCGCAGTGCGCAGGCGGCGCGCAAGGCCTCCGCCCAGGCCCTATCTGTGGGCACGCTATCGGCTGGTGCGCTGTCGGCGGGTACGACGAGGGCGGCTACCGTCTGCCCCCAGCGCTCATCCTCCACGCCTCCCACCCAGGCGTCCTTAACCCCAGGCAGGTGCAGCAAAGCCTCCTCCACCTCGCGCGGAGAGATCGACAAACCTCCCGAGACAATGACGTCATCAGCGCGGCCAGCGACGTGCACGCGACCGTCCTCATCAATCGTGCCGGTATCGCCGGTCAGGAGCCAGCGCTCCCCCTCAATGTCGACGAAGGGGCAATCCCCATCAAGGTAGCGGGTCATGAGCATGGGCCCATGAATCGCCAGGCGTGGTAGCCCCTCCACGTCCACGAGGCGCACCCTGACGCCTTCTAGTGGCATACCGTCGTACACGCAGCCGCCACTGGTTTCCGTCATCCCGTAGGTCGTGTGGACGTGGATCCCGCGCTCGCGGGCCTCGTCGAGAAGCGCTGTTGAGATCCCCTGACCGCCCACAAGCACAGCAGAGAGCGTGGCGAGGGCGGCGGCGACGTCCTCGTCAGCCAGGCAGGCGCGTAACTGTGCGGGCACGAGAGACAAGTATGCGGGCACGCCCTCGCGGGAGGTTGCCCCGCGAATGGCGGGCAGGAGGGATGCGGGCATAAAACCGCCGGAAGTATCGACGATACGCGGCGGGAAATCATGGGCCGTGGAGCGCAGGAGAACCTGGGCGCCCGCAATGTGGTGGGTGGGGAGGGCGAGGATCCACGTCCCTGGCCCGTCGAGGGCGGCGTGGGTAGCGGCAGCGGAAGCGAGGAGGGCCTCGGTAGAGATGCCCACCAGGTGAGGTGTCCCCGTGGAGGAGCCCGAGGTTTCCAGGACGAGGTCAACGCCGTCAAAGAAATGGGGATCGGCGGCGATCGCGTCGGCGAGTTCAGGGAAGGCGAGGGCTGGCTCCATGGCGGCGCCGCGAAGGGTTGAGGGGGGAACGCGCTCGGGGGCGCGAACAACCACTACCGTGTGTGGGGCGGGATGATCGGGGTCAGCTTGCCGTTCTTCGTAGAGTTCAACGAGCTTATGGATCCCCGCGTGGGCCAGGGCGACGGCGCCGATGGCGGTGCCACCGGGAACAAGGAGAACGCGGGTGGACATGAGTCGAACCTTTCTGCGGTGCGAACAGGAGACGCCGAAGTAGAGCATAGCTTGCGCCTTGAGGGGAAGAGGAAGCTGGGAGGGCGTGAGCGGAGTTACTGGAACAGGGGCAGAAAAAGGGGGCACCGTGTTTTAGGATCGGGGGTGATGAAACTCAATCTGTCTGCGCTTTCAACGCGCGCGAAGTGGCTTATTGCCGTACTCCTTGCTGTGCTCGTCACCTCCGTTGGTGCGGCAACGGCAGCGCATATGTATTACCGGACCCACGTGGTGCCCGGTATTACAGTGTTGGGAGAGAACGTCTCCGGTCTGGACCGTCAGGCCCTCACTGCTCGCCTGGCGGCGCGTGTTGATGCGGCGAAGGCTTCCCTTGAGGTTGATGGCGTGACACGGACCGTGTCGACAGCGGATCTTGGGGTGACCGTTGACGTCGATAAGACGGTCGACGATATCTTTGCCCTGACCGCCAGCGTTGGTGGGCAGATGAGGGCGGCTTTTAGCGGTGCGGACCTGCGCCCCGACTATTCCATTGACGACGCGGTGCTGTCCGAGTTTGCCCACCGCCTAGTTGAGGACGCCACTGGCCGTGTGGAGAACGCGAAGGTCGCCTTCAACGCGGACTCAGCGCAGTTCATTGCTTCGCCCGCGCGTGAAGGCAAGAAGGTCAATATTGATCAGGTGAGGGAGGCTGCCACCACCCTGGCAACGACCCTGGCTCCGATGAGTGCCAGCGTCACTGTCGACCACGAGCAGCCCGCTGTGACCACGCAGATGGCCGAGGAGTCCGCCGCCGCTGCGAACCGCCTGATTGGCACGGCCGTGTCGGTCACTGATGGTATTACCGTTTACGAGGCCAGTGTCGCGGATAAGGCAGGATGGGTGTCCCTGAGTGTGGAGGCCACCGGCCTTAAGGGACCCGAGGTGAATGAGGCGAAGGTCGTTGAGTGGGTGAAGAAGACCGCTGAAGCGACGAATGAAGAGCCTGTCAAGGGCGTGAAGAACGTCAATTCTCGCGGGGATGAGGTCTCCATTCACTCGGCGGGCAAGCCCGGGTGGAGGGTGAAGAATGCTGATGAGGTGGCCAAGGAAGTGACCGCTGCCTTCCGTTCTGGCACACCGTATGCGGGTGACTTTGACTATGACGAGGCTCAGCCTGAGTTTGATACCCGACTGATTGCTGACGGAGCGGGTTCACTGGTGTACCACGCGGCTCCGGGTGAAAAATGGATCGACATTAACCTCTCGACGAATACGGTGAGTGCTTACGAGGGGGCGACGATTGTTCAGGGGCCGGTCTACATGGTGCCGGGCGCCCCGGAGACGCCGACTATTACCGGCACCTTCAAGGTGTGGCACCAGAATCCTTTGCAGACTATGCGGGGTTTTAACGCAGACGGTACTCGGTATGAAACGCCGAATGTTCCCTGGGCGACCTACTTCCATGGTGATTTTGCTTTGCATGGTGCTCCGTGGCGTTCCTCCTTTGGATGGAACGGTCCGGGTGGTTCCCATGGGTGTGTGAATATGCCGGTGGATTCAGCGCGGTGGATTTATGAGTGGGCTGATATTGGGACCACGGTGGTGAGCCATTACTGACCCTGAGTGTCAGCTGAAAACGTGTGCAATAGCATTGCTTGAATGCTGGTTGGCTCTTCGGAATCTGAGGGCTAACCCACTATGATCGGTTCTCATGACAGACCATCCTTCACGTCGGCGTTTGTGGATTGCTAGTGGCGTGCTCGCAAGCCTGGTTCTGATTGGCGGAGCAACGGGAAGCTATGCTTATGCGGCTCATTACGACACCCGTGCCCTGCCTGGCGTGAGTGTTGCCGGTCAGCCGGTCACCGGTATGGATGTGGCGAGCATTGGTGCGATGCTTGAGCAGCGCGCCAAGGACGTCAAGGTGGAGGTCACTGTCGAGGGGGAGGCCGTTTCTGCGAGCCTTGCCGATCTGGGCGTTGCGGTTGATGCGACGGCAACTGTTGACCAGGCGATGGCAGGCAACGCTTCCTTCACTTCGAAGCTGGGGGCACTGTTCTCCTCTCGAGATGTTGCACCTGTGGTGAGTGTGGATCGCGAGAAGCTGCAGTCCTTCGCTGATAGCCTTGCGCGTAAAGCCGGTCCGGTTGTGGTGAATGCAAGCGTTTCTTTGGATCCGGAGACGAATACCTTCCATGCGACCGAGGCTGTCTCGGGTACGGGCCTTGATGTGGATGCGCTGAGTCAGGTTGCTGAGCAGGCTGCTGGCACGTTGAGCAGTGCGTCGACGACGGCTGTTGTCCAAGAGGTCAAGCCTGAGATCAGCACTGAGGAAGCTCAAGAGATGGTGGCGGCCGCTCAGGCCCTGGCGGGTCTTGAGGTCTCTATTACTGACGGTATTGATGACTTCGCTGCCGATGCCGCAACCCGCGCTTCCTGGGTGAAGGTGCCTGTGTCATCCGATGGTAAGAGCCTGGAAAAGCCTGTCGTGGATGAGGCGAAGCTGCGTTCCTGGGTGGAAAAGACTGCGGAAGAAACCAATGTGGCTCCTAAGCCGGGCATCAATAACGTTGATGCCAATGGGAAGGTATTGGTGGAGGCACGTAAGGGTGTGAAAGGCTTTAAGGTCAATAACGCCGATGCGGTCACCAAGGATGCCTTCAAGTCCCTGAGTGAGGGGAAGAGCTTCGCGGGTGACTTTGATTATGACGAGGTTGAAGCCCCCTACGAGAGCCGTCAGGCTTTGCCGGGCGCTGAGAATGCCCTTTACCCTGCGGCTGAGGGGGAGAAGTGGCTCGAGATCAACCTGGGGAATAATTCGGTGTCGGCCTATGTTGGTCTGTCCCGCGTTCATGGCCCCGTGCCGATCGTTCCGGGTTCTCCGGGGCATGAGACGGTGACCGGCTTGTTCCACATCTACCTCAAGTACGACAAGCAGGACATGGGATGTACGCCTGAGTGGCCGTATTGTGCGAAGGATGTGCCGTGGGTGTCCTACTTCCATGGCTCGTATGCCTTCCATGGTGCGCCGTGGCAGGATTCCTTTGGGTGGAGCGGCCCGGGTGGTTCCCATGGCTGTATTAATATGCCCGTTCACGAGGCGAAATGGGTGCATCAGTGGTCGGAGATGGGTACTCCTGTGGTGAGCCATTACTAAGAGCGTGATGAGGTGTTGGGGGATATTCCTGCGAAGGGATATCCCCCAATTCTCTTAAGCCGACGACAAAATATATCTAGATGACGAGGTATTTTTTTGGCGGAATTCCGCCGGAAAGTCAGGGGCTGTCCTCGAGATCTGTAACAGTTCAATAACAGGGTGGGCATCAGTTTTGTTGTTCAGAGGTATCTGCCCTACCATGGAGTTCACACCAAAGAGGGTGCCTCCTCTATTCGGTTTCGTTAGCGTTAACGATGAGGGGTTTTCAGCCCGACCACAGCGATGTGATTGGCACGAAGGGGTGAGAAGTGACGAACTTACTCGAATTAAAGGGGATCTCCAAGACGTTCCCCGGCGTGAAGGCGTTGTCCAACGTCAACATTGACCTGCGCGCTGGAGAAGTTTTGGGCCTGTGTGGCGAAAATGGTGCTGGTAAGTCCACACTAATGAAGATCCTCACGGGTATTTACACCGCCGATCCCGGCGGCGAAATCTGGCTCGAAGGGCAAAAGGTTGCGGTCCGCGATCCCAACCATGCCCGCGACCTGGGCCTGAGCATCATTCACCAGGAACTCAACATCATTCCTGACCTGACCGTTGCTCAGAACCTCTACATTGGACGCCCGGGCTCAACCAACAAGGGTTTTATCAAGGACTCCCAGCTTGAAAAGCAGGCTCGTGAGCTCTTCGACCGACTGGGCATGGACATCGACCCCTCGGCATACTGCCGTGACCTGACGGTCGCACGCCTGCAGATGGTTGAAATTGCGCGTGCACTGTCCTATGATGCGCGCATCCTCGTCATGGACGAACCCACTGCGGCTCTTACCACCCAAGAAACCGAGACTCTCTTCGGTCTCATCCGCGACTTCATCTCTCCCACAACGGGCCTGATCTACATCTCCCACCGCATGCCCGAAATTGAAGAGATCACCGACCGTGTCTCGGTCCTGCGTGACGGCCAGTACGTCGGCACCGTCACCACCAAGGACGTCGAGATGCGCGAAATCATCTCGATGATGGTCGGCCGTGAAGTGGCAGCAGACGCGCGCCCCACCAACCCGCCCGTCTCCGATGAGGTCGTTCTCTCCGTTCAAGGCCTGTCCACCACCAAGCTCCTCAAGGACGTCTCCTTCGAGGTGCGCAAGGGTGAAATCCTCGGCTTCGCGGGCCTCATGGGTGCTGGCCGTACCGAGGTTGCGCGCTGCATCTTCGGCGCCGACCCCCGCTTGAGCGGCGACATCGCCATCAACGGCAAGAACGTCCGCATTCACAACTGCCGCGACGCCGTGAAGGCTGGCATTGGCTACCTCTCAGAGGACCGCAAGCGTTACGGTTTGCTCCTGGAACAAGACATCAAGTTCAACACCATCTTGTCCACCATGGAGGCCTTCACCTCCCTCGGTGTCATTAAAGAAGCGAAGGTTGGCTCAGTCACCCAGGAATACACCGACAAGCTGCGCACCCGCACGCCCTCGATCAACCAGCTGCTGCGCAACCTCTCCGGCGGCAACCAGCAGAAGGTCGTTATCGCCAAGTGGCTGATCCGCGACTCTGAGGTCCTCATCTTCGACGAACCCACCCGCGGTATCGACGTCGGCGCGAAGGAAGAGATCTACCAGCTCCTCGAGGCTCTCGCAGCCCAGGGCAAGGCCATCATCATGATCTCTTCGGAACTGCCCGAAGTCCTGCGCCTGTCCCACCGCATCGCGGTCATGGCACACGGCCGCATCATCGGCACCCTCGACAATGAGAACGCCACCCAAGAAAACATTATGGAACTGGCCACCGTCGGTCAGGAAGAAGCGAATGGAGTAGTCGCGTGAGCAACGCTAAAGCCCTCGATGCCAAGACGCCGAACAGCGTTGTCGCCTCGATCAAGTCCCAGATGCAGCTTGTCTTCGTCATGCTGGCGTTGATCGTCGTCTACATCTTCTTCATGTTCGCAGCACCGAAGTTCGCGCAGTTCAGTATCTTCACCGACATCCTGCTCCAGGCCGCCTACATGGGCGTCATGGCTCTGGGTGCGACCTTCATCATCGCCACCTCCGGCATTGACCTCTCCGTTGGTACGGGTATGACCCTGGTCGCCGTCGGCGCCGGTGTCTTCCTCTCCGCAGACTGGATGGGACTGCCCCTGGCCGCTGGCCTTATCCTGACCATCGCGCTGGGCGCCCTGATGGGTGTGATTAACGGTGTCAATGTCTCCATCCTTGGACTACCGCCATTCATCGCCACCCTGGCCATGATGATGGTGGCCCGTGGCCTGGCGCTGATCATCTCCGGCACCGCAACGATCTCCATCGCTAACCCCGGATACATCTTCCTGTCCACCGGTAACATCATCCCCGGCCTGTCCAACGCCGCACTCTTCTTCATCATTGCCACCGCTATCGCGGCCTTCCTGATGAACAAGACTGTCCTGGGCCGCTACGCCCTGGCCATCGGCTCCAATGAAGAAGCAACCCGTCTCTCCGGTGTGGACGTGCGCAAGTGGAAGATCATCATCTACATGGTGGCCGGTATCTTCATGGCCTTCGGTGCCATCCTCTACTCGGCTCGCTTCGGCTTCGTCCAGCCCGCTGAAGGCGTCGGCTTCGAGCTCAACGTCATCGCAGCAGTCGTTATCGGCGGCACCTCGCTGGCCGGCGGCCGCGCCTCGATCTTCGGCACCCTCATCGGCGCCCTCCTCATGGAAACCCTGAAGAAGGGCCTGACCATGATGGGCGTTGCCGCCGAATGGCAGCTTGTTGTCACCGGTATCGTCGTCCTCCTGGCCGTCTTCGTTGACAACATCCGTCGCGCTCGCGCCGCAGCGGTGTGAGCCCCCTAAACAACCCATGAGAAAGGGCCTTGCGCCCACCCCCAAGCACGAGGAACGCCGGCGTTTCTCGTCCCCCAAGAAAGGAAAATCAATGCGCTCCATCGGACGTATGACCACAGTTGCCGCCGCTTGCGTCATGGCCCTCGGCCTCGCCGCTTGCTCCGGCTCCACCGCCCCTGCAGCTGATGCCCCCGCATCCGACGCTCCTGCAGCAGACGCTCCCGCAATGGAAGAAGGCGGCACCATCTACCTGGTGTCCAAGGGCTTCCAGCACCGCTTCTGGCAGGCAGTGAAGGAAGGCGCTGAAGAGGCTGGCGCAGAACTCGGCTACACCGTTGAGTTCGTCGGCCCCCAGGATGAGACCAAGGTCACCGAGCAGCTTGACCAGCTCAAGACCGCTCTCGCCTCCGGCCCCGCCGCTATCGGCTTCGCTGCTCTTGACTCCAAGGCTGCTGCTCCCGTTCTCGAAGAGATCAAGGCCGCTGGCATCCCCGTCATCGCCTTCGACTCCGGCGTCGAGTCCGACATTCCTCTGACCACCGTTCAGACCGACAACAAGGCTGCCGCTGCTGAAGCTGCAAAGCACATGGTCGAACTCGTTGGCGGCAAGGGCACCGTTGGCCTCATCTGCCACGACCAGACCTCCCAGACCGGCAAGCAGCGTTGCGAAGGCTTCCAGGAATACATCAAGACCAACGCTCCTGACATCACCCTCCTCGATCCCCAGTACGCAGGTGAGGTCGGCAAGGCAGCAGACACCGCCAAGGCTCTCATCCAGGCTAACCCCGAACTCGTTGGCCTCTACGGCTCCAACGAAGCTGCCGCTACCGGCGCCATCCAGGGTGCCACCGAAGCTGGCAAGGCTGAGCTGAAGGTTGTCGGCTTCGACTCCGGTAAGACCCAGATTGCTGCCATCAAGGAAGGCAAGCAGGCTGGTGCCATCACCCAGGCCCCCAAGAAGATGGGCCGCATGACCGTTGAGGCCGCTGTCAAGGCCATCAAGGGCGAGAAGCTTGAGAAGATCATTGACTCCGGCTTCTACTGGTACGACAAGGCCAACATCGAAGACGACGATATCAAGCCCAACCTCTACGAGTGAGGTTCCTCAGTCTCTCGATGATTGACTGAAACCGACAGTGGGGCGGTGCGCGCTGCGCCCCGCCCCACTGTCACACCACCGGTAATCAAGGAAAATCACAGATTTCAGGGGTGCGCGACTCCCGGGCAGTGAAGCCGCGGCGATACACCCACCACCTCCACACACAAAGGACAAGGGAACAACATGACAGACCATCCCCGCATTGGTATCCGCCCCACCATCGACGGTCGTCGCCGCGGAGTCCGTGAAAGCCTCGAAGATCAGACCATGAACATGGCCAAGCGCGTCGCGGCACTCTTCACCGAGAACCTCCGCTACGTCGACGGCACCCCCGTTGAGGTCGTCATCGCAGACACCACCATCGGCGGCGTCGCTGAAGCGCAAGCATGCGCAGAAAAGTTCGCCCGCAATGGTGTCGGCCTGACCCTCTCAGTCACCCCCTGCTGGTGCTACGGCACCGAAACCGTGGACATGGATCCCACCATGCCTCACGCCATCTGGGGCTTCAATGGCACTGAACGTCCCGGCGCCGTCTACCTCGCAGCCGCCCTCGCCGGACACGCACAGCTGGGTATCCCAGCCTTTGGCATCTACGGCAAAGAAGTTCAAGACTCCGACGACGAATCCATCCCCTGCGACGTGCGCGGCCGACTCCTTGATTACGCCAAGGCCGGTCTGGCTGTCGCCCAGATGAAGGGCAAGTCCTACCTGTCCATGGGCTCAGTCTCCATGGGTATTGCCGGCTCGGTCGTCAAGGACGAATTCTTCGGCCCCTACCTGGGCATGCGCAACGAATACATCGACATGACCGAGTTCATCCGACGCATGGATGAAAAGATCTACGACGAAGAAGAATACGAAGCCGCCCTCAAGTGGATGCGTGAAAACCTCACCCAGGGCGAAGACTTCAACCCCGACTTCAACCAGCACCCCGAACTCCACGACGAATGGTGGGAGATCTGCGCCAAGATGACCATTATCGGTCGTGACCTCATGCGCGGTAACCCCAAGCTCGCTGAAATTGGCTGGGGTGAAGAAGCCCTCGGTCACGGTGCCCTCGCCGGTGGCTTCCAGGGACAGCGCCAGTGGACCGACCACATGCCCAACGGTGACGTCCTCGAAACGATCCTCAACACCAACTTCGACTGGACCGGCATCCGCCAGCCCTACGTCCTCGCCACCGAGAACGACTCCCTCAACGGCGCCTCGATGCTCTTCGGCCACCTCCTGACCGGCACCCCCCAGATCTTCTCTGACGTGCGCACCTACTGGAGCCCCGAATCCATCGAACGCGTCACCGGCTGGAAGCCCGAAGGCCGCGCCGCTGTCGGTCTGCTCGACCTGCGCAACTCCGGCTCCACCTCAATGGACGGCGCTGGCAAGTCCGTGCGCGACGGCGAAAACGTCATCAAGCCCTGGTGGGAAATGACCGAAGAAGACTGCCAGGCAGCCCTCGACGCCACCACCTTCCACCCCGCCACCTACGAATACTTCCCCGGCGGCGGCTTCTCCACCCACTTCCGCACCTCCGGCGAGATGCCCGTGACCATGTGTCGCCTCAACCTCGTTGCTGGCCTTGGCCCCGTCCTGCAGATCGCTGAAGGGTGGACCGTGGAACTGCCCGACGAGGTGGCTACCACCATCGAAAACCGCACCGACCGTGCATGGCCCACCACCTGGTTCGTCCCGAACCTCACCGGTGAAGGCGCTTTCGCCTCGGTCTACGACGTGATGAACAACTGGGGCGCCAACCACGGTGCGATCTCCTACGGTCACATCGGCGCTCAGCTCATCACCCTGGCTTCGATGCTGCGCATCCCCGTGAACATGCACAATGTCTCCGAGGACCGCATCTTCCGTCCGAAGTCCTGGTCGCTCTTCGGTACCGCAGATCTGGAAAGCGCCGACTACCGCGCCTGCCAGACCTACGGTCCGATGTACCGCTGACACCCGTCAGCAACGGGTGCCTCGCCGCTGACGAGGCACCCCTGCGGGAAGCCGACGCGCTGAAGCGTTACTCCCGCTCCTGAACACAGGTGTGCTGTGGGGTGAATACCTTAGGGATTCACCCCACAGCACACCCCACTGACACATTTTTTGCCGCAATGATGCGGCTCTTCTGCTTCGATACACCTCCCACTTCCCAGGAAGGGCCTCGCTATGACTACTGCACTTGCTGTTGATCTTGGCTCCTCGTCCGGTCGCGTTCTGGCCGGCACCCTTGTTGATGGACGCCTTGAGATCACGAAGGTTCACCGTTTCTACCACGAGGCCCGCCGCGACGGTGAAGACCTAGTGTGGGACCTGGACACCATGTGGACCGAACTCGTCGCTGGCCTGAAGATGGCCGCCGAGCAATTCCCCGACGCCGTCTCCATCTCTGTGGACACCTGGGGCGTGGACTTCGTGCCCCTCAACAGCAAGGATGAGATTGTCGGTAAGTCCTTGGCCTACCGTGACGAACGCACCGTCCGCACCCATGAGGCTTTCCGTGCCCGCATTGGCGATGAAGAATTCTTCGAACTGACCGGTAACGCTCCGGCCACCATCAACTCCGCCAACCAGCTCTTCGCCCTCACCCAGGAACATCCTGAGCAGGTTGACGAGATCGACAGCTTCCTCTTCCTGCCCGACTACTTTGCTTGGAAACTCACCGGCGTCAAGGGATGGTCGCGTACGATTGCCTCCACCTCTGGCCTGTGTGGCCCAGGCGCACGCGAATGGTCCGACGAGGTCTTCACCCGCCTGGGTCTGAAGAAGGAATGGGCAGGAGAACTCAATAAGGACCTCACGGTCGTTGGCCCCTGCACGATTCCGGGCCTGGAACACCTGACCGTTGTGCGTGCAGGCGCTCATGACACCGCCTGCGCCGTGCATGGCCTGCCTATTGAAGACGGCGTGAAGAAGGCATTCTTCCTGTCGGCTGGCTCCTGGTCGGTCTTGGGCGCCATGGAGGATAACCCCCTCATCAGCCCCGAGGCCTACGCCATTGGCCTGACCAACGAGGGCCGCACCGACGGCGGTGTCCGCCCATTGTTCAATATCACCGGCATGTGGATTCTTCAGGAACTCCAGCGTCAGTGGGAACGCGAGGGTACCCCCACTGACACGGATGAACTTGTCGCTCAGGCCCGCGAATGTGCTCCCTGCGAGGCCGTCTTTGATCCGGATGACCCGCGTTTTGCTGAGCCGGGTGGCATGGTGGAAAAGATCGATCAGGCTTTGGCTGAGCAGGGTGTGGCAGCCCCGGCGTCCATGCCCGAGTACGTGCGTCTCGTCATTGAGTCCTTCGCCCGCCGCTACGCGCGTGCTATCGACGACCTCGCTGCCATCGTGGGGGAGCGCCCCGAGCAGCTCAACCTCGTGGGTGGCGGTGCTCGCAACCACCTCCTGTCGGATCTGACGGCACGCCTGGCGAATGTGCGCGTGGTGGCTGGCCCGATTGAAGCCTCTATCCTTGGTGGCCTGCTCGCCCAGTTGGAGATCATGGGCTACCTTGATCCTGCTGATCGTCCCGCTGTCATTGCTGCTACGGCTGAGACCCGTGTCCACACCCCGTGAGCGTCCTAAACGCGTCTCGCTAGCCGACGTTGCGCGGCTAGCGGGCGTGTCGCCCAACACCGTGTCGCGCGTCGTGCGCGGAGACGGTGAGGTCGCCGATTCCACGCGGCGGCGGATCTCGGAAATCATTGACGAGGTCGGCTACCGGCCCAACTATGCGGCGCGAGCCCTCGCTGGGAAGAAAACTGGCGTGCTTCACGTCATCTTGGCTGCCCCCATGTTCCACGGTCACGGTCAGACCCTGCTGTCCGTGATGAACGAGGCCGGCGGTGCGGACTACACGGTCAGTGTTGCCAACGCCTACATGGGGGCGGGCAGGATTGACCATGGGGCTCCGCCCTTCCAGGTCGATGGCGTGATTATCCTTGGCGGGCAGCAGCCCACTGTTGAGCTCGCAATGGAGATGGCGACGCACACGCCGACGGTTCTGCTTCTTGCGAATGAGACGAACCTTCCTGGAGTGTCGACTGTGTCGGTTGACAACGCTCACGGCACAGAGGTCGCCACCCGCCACCTGTGTGAAACGGGGGTGCGTACCCTCGTTCACCTGGCTGGCCCCGATAGTTGGAGTGACGCGGATCGACGGCGTGAAGGATTCGTCACGGCCTGCGAGGCTGCGGGCGTTGCCTATGACATTGTGACGAGTCCGTCGTGGAATGCTGAGGATGGGCATCGCGCGGTCAAGACGTTAGGGGTCCTGCCCGATGGTTTTGTCGCGGCGAATGATCAGCTTGCTTTGGGTGCCATGCGTGCTCTGCATGAACGGGGCGTGGCTATTCCTCAGGAGGTCAAGATCGTCGGCTTCGATGATAACGATGGGGCAGAATGTTATTTGCCTCCCTTGACGACCATTCGTCAGCGCTTCGATCTTGTCGGGCGCGCGGCGATTAATCAGATGGCCTCCCTGCTTGACGGTGAAGGCCCCACGGATGTTCTTATTGAACCTGAGCTGGTCATCCGGAACAGCTCGCTTGTATGAAAGGAACCGACAATGCTGTACGGACCCATGACCCATCCCCAGTTGCTGCGCGCTCTGGCGGCTGCGGGCCACGGATCGAAGATCCTCATCGCTGACGGCAACTACCCCCACACTACGGGTGTCAATGAGCTGTGCGAGCTTGTCTCCCTCAACCTTGCCCCCGGCCTGCTGGATGTCAACCAGGTTTTGGATGTCCTCAAGCGCACCATCCCGATTGAAAAGGCTGAGATCATGGTGCCCGAGGATGATAACGACCCCATCGTTATCGACGCTCATGACGACTACCGCGCCGCCCTGCCGGACGTGGAATTCGGCGAGATTAAGCGCTGGGCCTTCTACGATGCTGCACGCAGTGGCGATGTTGGCATCATTATTGCCACCGGCGATCAGCGCCTCTACGCCAACCTGCTGCTCACCGTTGGTGTACGTCAGCCCGGAGAGTGAAACTCGCTGACAAGCTGAGGACTTTAGTCCTTTTCGTTTGTTGGTGAAGGCGAAAGCTTATCTGTCGAGGCCTGTCGATGGTGTTCTATGAACACCATCGACAGGCCTTCGCGTATCTTCCGCTGATTTCTTGCGGAAAAAGGAGGGTTGCTTTGAGTTTGAGGGAGTCGTTTTCTGACGTTGGTGTGACCTTGCTGTCTTTCGTTTGATCGATTACTATGGCCTCAAGAGAAAGATAAACGGAAGGGCTTGCCCTTCGGATCTCACGAGGAAGTGACCGCAATGAGCATGGATCGCGTTGAACGCGCGAACCACATCCTTGACCGCCTCGCCATGAACGGCGAGGTGAGCGTCAACGTGCTCTCCGAAGAACTCGGCGTCTCCCCGGTTACCATCCGCTCCACACTCAAAGGCCTCGAAGAAGACGGCTACCTCGTGCGCACCCACGGCGGCGCACGCCCCACTGCCTACCGCAACATCCACCTGCGCCAAAGCGACCGCGTCGAAGAAAAAGAACGCATCGCAGCCGCAGCCGCCGCCCTCGTGCGCGACGACGACCGCATCATGATTGAAGCAGGCACCACCTGCGCCATGATGGTCCGCTATCTCTTTGGACGTCGAGGGGTGCAAATCGTCACCAACTCCGTCCTTGTATTCGCCAACGCGCGAAACAACCCCCAACTGAGCATCACGCTGACAGGCGGCCAGTTCCGACCCGAATCGGAATCACTCGTCGGCCCCGTCGCTGAACGCTCCATTAACGCCTTCAACGCCCGCATTGCATTCCTGGGCACCGACGGATTCACCATCGACCGTGGCCTCACCACACAACTTGTCGAAGGTGGACAAGTCGGATCCCTCATGCGAGCCCGCGCTGAGGAGACCTGGCTGCTCGCAGACTCGTCAAAGTACGGTCGCAGCGGATTTGTCAGTTATATGGACATCGGAGAGGTCACCGGCATCATCACTGATGACGCCCTCACCGCTGAATCGGTCAAGGAATTGGAAGAGCACACGCAACTGCGTGTCGTCTAGGAGGAACACATGGCCACCATCGTGGTGATGCCCCAGCTCGGCAACTCGGTCGAGTCGTGCCTGATCATGTCGTGGGAGGTCGCCGTTGGCGACACCGTCGCCGTCGACCAGGTTCTGTGCTCGGTTGAAACAGACAAGTCCACCATGGAGGTGCAAAGCACTGACGCTGGCACCGTCCTCAAGCTCCTGTGGGAAGAAGGCGACGAAGTTCCCGTCAAGGACCCCCTCATCATCGTGGGTGAACCCGGCGAAGACATCTCCTCCCTCGTTCCCGGTGGCAGCGCCGACGCCGCCCCCGCCGCAGCTGCTGACGAGGCCCCCGCCGCCGACGCAGCCCCCGCAGCTGAGGTTCCCGCGCCCTCCTTCGCCACCTCCGCTTCCGGCGGCGCCATCTCCCCGCGCGCCCGCAGCCTCGCCGAAGGTCACGGCCTCGACGCCGCTGCCGTGACCGAAGGCTCCGGCCCTGGCGGGCGCGTCATCGAACGCGACGTTCAGGCACACCTGGCCGCCAACCCCGCGACCTCCGCAGCCCGCGCTGAAGGCGCAACCGGCTCGGGCACCGGCCTCGGCGGCCGCGTCTCCACCGCCGACCTCGCCGCAGCCCCCGCAGCGGCAGCCGCACCGGCAGCTGCCGCAGCAGCACCCGCCGCCGTCTCCGCAGGCGAATACCCCGGCGCCACCGAGGCAACCCCCCTCAAGGGCATCCGCAAGGTCGTCGCCGACCGCATGGTCGCCTCCCTCGCAGAAGCCGCCCAGCTGTCCTACACGGTCTCGGCCAAGGCAGAGGGCCTGCTCGCCATGCGCAAGAAGCTCAAGAACGCAGACGAGTCCCTGGGGTTGAGTGCCATCACCATCGGCGACCTCGTCGGCTACGCCGTGGTCAAGACCCTCACCAAGTACCCCGTCTTCAACGCCACCCTGGCTGACGGCGTGCTCACCACCTTCGAAAACGTCCACCTCGGCTTCGCAGCAGACACCCCCCGTGGCCTGCTCGTCCCCGTGGTCCGCGGCGCCTCGGCCATGACCCTCAAGCAGTTCTCCGCTGCCTCCAAGCAGCTCGCTGCTGACGCCATCGCCGGAACCATCAGCCCCGACCTGCTCTCGGGCGGCACCTTCACCGTGTCCAACCTGGGCTCCTTCGGCGTGGAAACCTTCACCCCGATCATCAACCGCCCCCAGACCGCGATTCTGGGCGTAGCTGCCATCACCCCCCGCCCGGTTGTCCTCGCCGACGGCACCGTGGGCGTGGAACAGCGCATCGGCTTCTCCCTCACCGCTGACCACCAGGTCATCGACGGTGCGGACGCCGCCCGCTTCCTGCGCGACCTTGTCGCCGCCATTGAAAACATCGACGTCACTGTTCTGGGATGAGAGATATGACTACTGAATTCGACGTAATCGTCCTCGGTGGCGGCCCCGGCGGCTACCTCGCCTCTGAACGCCTCGGCCACGCAGGCAAGAAGGTCCTCCTCGTTGAGGAAATCGCCCTGGGCGGCACCTGCCTCAACGTGGGCTGCATCCCCACCAAAACCCTGCTCAACTCGGTCAAGACCTACACCCACGCCCTCGAAGGCGACCACTTCGGCGTCCACGCTGAAGGCGTCACCTACAGCTGGGAACGCATGCAAGCCTGGAAGGCCGAGGTCGTCAAGGGCCTCGTCGCCGGTGTCGGCATGGCCGAAAAGAAGGCCGGCGTGACCGTCCTCAACGCTCGTGGCACCTTCGAAGGCCCCGGCCGCGTGACCGTGGAGGGCACCACCTACACCGCCGAGCATGTCATCCTCGCCACCGGCTCCGTTCCCGTCATGCCCCCCATCCCCGGCGCAGCCGACAACCCCAAGGTCGTTGACTCCACCGGCATCCTCTCCCTGGCCGAGGTGCCCGCCCGCCTGACCGTCGTTGGTGGCGGCGTGATCGGCGTTGAGTTCGCAGCACTCTACGCGGCGCTGGGCACCGAGGTGACCGTCATTGAAATGGCCGCCGAAATCACGCCCTTCGCTGACGCTGAGGTCGCCGCAGCCCTGCGTAAGGCACTGGGCAAGGTGACATTCGAGATGGGCTGCAAGGTTGAATCCATCTCCGATGGCGCCATCACCTACAGCAAGGACGGCGCCGCCCACACCGTCGACGCCGACGTCATCCTCATGGCCGTTGGCCGCCGCCCCGCCCTGCAGGGCTGGGGTGCAGAAAACACCGGCCTGGAAATGACCCCTCGCGGTATCGTCGTTGACGACCGTATGCGCACTAACCTGCCCAACGTGTGGGCAGTGGGTGACTGCAACGGCCGCTCCCCCCTGGCTCACTCCGCCTACCGTATGGGCGAGGTCGCTGCCGCTAACATCCTTGACCCCGAGGCTTACCGCCGCGGCGAGGTCATGCGCTGGAACACCGTTCCGTGGGTTGTCTACACCGCCCCCGAAATGGCTGGCGTTGGTATGACCGAAGCCTCCGCTGTCGAAGCAGGCCACGAGATCATCACCGCTAAGGCGCCCGCCCTCATGTCGGGCCGTTTCATCGCTGAAAACGGCTTCCGCGCACCGGGCTTTGCCAAGGTCATCGCCGATAAGCACACCCGTCAGATTCTGGGCGTTCACGTCCTGGGCGCCTACGCCTCCGAAATGATCTGGGGCGCGCAGGCCATGCTGGAAACCGAACTCACCATTGAGGACGCCCGCCAGCTCGTCTTCCCGCACCCGACGGTGTCTGAAGTTATCCGCGAAGCTCTCTGGGCTTTCTGATTCACCTCGTCCGAACCGCCAAAGAAGGCAGAAAAGAAGAAAGACAATGACTAAGTCTCTTATCGTTGATCCCTCAGTGGTGCGCGCCCCCGGCAAGCTCACCATCCCGGAGATCCCCCTCAACGCCTACACCTTCGATCTCGACACCGAACTTGCCCGTTACGGCAAGGACGGCATGGTGCGCATGCTCCACGACATGATCGTCGTGCGCACCTTCGAGTCGATGCTGGACTCCATTAAGAAGACCGGCTCCTGGGAAGGTATCGAATACAACCACGCTGGCCCCGCCCACCTCGGCATCGGCCAGGAAGCCGCCTACGTCGGCCAGTCCTTCGTGCTCACCCCCGACGACCAGCTCTTCGGCTCCCACCGCTCCCACGGTGAAATCCTCGCCAAGTGCTACTCGGCGATGCGTCAGATTGACAACAGCCAGCTCGAGACGATCATGAAGGACTTCCTCGACGGAGAGACCCTCTCCTTCGCGGAAAAGATCGACTACACCGACACCAAGGATCTCACCGAGAACTTCATCCTCTTCGGTGCCCTGGCTGAAATCTTCGCCCGCAAGTCCGGCTTCAACCGCGGCCTGGGCGGCTCCATGCACACCTTCTTCCTGCCCTTTGGCTCCTACCCGAACAACGCCATCGTCGGTGGCTCGGCACCGGTTGCTAACGGTGCAGCATTGTTCAAGCGCATCAACCGCAAGCCCGGCATCGTCATCTCCAACATTGGTGACGCCTCCATGGCCTGCGGCCCCGTGTGGGAAGCCATGAACTTTGCGACCATGGACCAGTTCGCCACCCTGTGGCGTGAAGAGGATGGCGGCTACCCGCCCATCCTGTTCAACTTCTTCAACAACTTCTACGGTATGGGCGGCCAGACCTTCGGCGAAACCATGGGCTACGAGGTCCTCGCCCGCGTCGGCGCCGGCCTCAACCCCGAAGCCATGCACGCCGAACGCGTCGACGGCATCAACCCCCTCGCCGTCGCCGACGCCACCAGCCGCAAGAAGGTCCTCCTTGAAGCCGGTAAGGGTCCCGTCCTCATGGACACCCTCACCTACCGCTTCTCCGGCCACTCGCCCTCGGATGCCTCGTCCTACCGCAACGCCGACGAGGTCGAGCTGTGGCAGAACGTGGACTGCATCAAGTCCTACTCCGAGCTGCTCATCGCCAACGGCCTCACCACCCAGGGCGACATCGACGCCTACACTGCGGCCTTCACCGAGAAGCTCACCAAGGTTTTGCGCCTGGCCACCGACGAAGAGAACTGCCCTCGCATCGCCGACGGCTACATCGAAACCGTCATGTTCTCCAACACGCCCACCGAGGCTATGGAGGAAGGCGAAGCTGAGATCTACCTCGAAGGCAACCCCCGCGTGGCCGCCCTCGAAAAGAAGATCCGCACCGCATTCGACGAGAACGGCAAGCCCGTCTCGAAGATGAAGATGTTCCAGTTCCGTGACGCCCTCTTCGAGGCTATGCTTCACCGCTTCTCCATCGACCCGACGATGGCAGCATGGGGTGAAGAAAACCGCGACTGGGGTGGCGCCTTCGCCGTCTACCGCGGCCTGACCGAGGCCCTGCCCTACCGTCGCCTCTTCAACTCGCCCATCGCCGAGGCCTCCATCGTGGGCGCAGGCGTCGGCTACGCCATGGCTGGTGGCCGCGCGGTCATTGAGCTCATGTACTGTGACTTCCTTGGCCGCTCCGGCGACGAAGTCTTCAACCAGATGGCGAAGTGGCAGTCCATGTCCGCTGGCCTGCTGAAGATGCCCCTGGTCCTGCGCGTCTCCGTGGGTAACAAGTACGGCGCTCAGCACTCCCAGGACTGGTCGGCACTGACCGCCCACATCCCGGGCCTGAAGGTCTTCTTCCCCGCTACCCCCACCGACGCCAAGGGCATGCTCAACCTCGCCCTGCGCGGCACCGACCCCGTGGTCTTCTTCGAATCCCAGCTCCTGTACGACAAGGGCGAAGAATTCGAAAAGGACGGCGTCCCCACCGGCTACTACGAGACCCCCGAGGGTGAGCCCGCCATCCGCCGTGAAGGCACTGACGTCACCATCGCCACCTACGGTGCGACCCTGTACCGCGCGATGGAAGCAGCCAAGATCCTCGAAGAGAAGTACGGCATGTCCGCCGAGGTCATCGACCTGCGCTTCGTGGCTCCGCTGAACTACGAGAAGCTCCTGGCTTCCGTGAAGAAGACCGGCCGCCTGGTTCTGGCTTCCGACGCTGTCGAGCGTGGATCCTTCCTCCACACCGTGGCATCCACCGTCCAGACCCTCGCCTTCGACGACCTCGACGCCCCCGTGGCAGTCGTTGGTTCGCGCAACGGCATCACCCCCGGCCCCGAGCTCGAATCGATCTTCTTCCCGCAGCCGGAGTGGATCATCGACACCATCCACGAGCGCGTCGTGCCGATCCCCGGCCACGTGCCCACCTCGAACCAGACCGAAGGCGAAATCATCCGCCGCAACCGTCTGGGCATCTGAGGCCCACAGCTTGCTCGGGGCAGGCACCTGATGTCTGTCCCTGAGTAAGCACGCGGGCTGGGGTGGGGAGAACACCCTCCCCACCCCAGCCCGCACACTATTACCACATGCTCTTGCCCCTTCGTCGCCGCTGATGTGAGGACCCCATGCACGCCACCCACGATGCCACCAATGATGTGACTGTCAGCCCCGCAGAACGCCTTGCCGCACTGCGCGAGCTCGCCTCCACCGAAACCTTCCCCGCATGGGAGGTTGAGTCCAACAACCACATCCACACCTGCTACTCCTTCAGCCCCTACACGCCCGCCGCAGCCGCCCTCGGAGGCCGCCGCGCTGGCCTGCGTGTGGTCGGCTCCGTTGACCACGACTCCATTGGCGCCGCCGACGAAATGACCCAAGCCTGCCGCATCCTCGGCATGGGTTCAGTGACCGGCTTCGAATGTCGCGCATTCTTCGAAGAGGGCAATGACGGCCCCTTCGCCAGCCGCAAGCTCAACAACCCCGACTCCTACGGCATCGCCTACCTCACGGTGCAGGGCGTGCCAGCCTGGGCCCGTGAGAAGGTCGCCCAGTGGCTGGCCCCTAAGCGTGAAGCCCGCCTGCGCCGCACCCTGGCTATGGCTGAGGCCGCCAACGAGATCCTCACCTCCCTGGGCCTGGCGCCCTTTGACCCGCAGGCCGACATGGTTGACCGCTCCCAGTACGCCAACGGCGGCGGCATCACCGAACGTCACCTCCTGGCCGCCATGGCCGACGCCCTCATTAAGGGCTTCGGACGCGGCCCCGCCCTCGTCGAAGGCTTGAGCGGCATGGGCGTCACCATCCCTCCCGCCCTCGCAGGCGCACTCGGGGATGCGGACAACCCCCACCTCATGTACGACCTGCTGGGCGTGCTCAAGTCCGAATACCTCGACCGCATCTACATTCAGCCCACCGACGAACTGCCCACCGCCGCTGAGGTCGTGGCCTTCGCCGACTCCATTGGTGCGATTGCCGCCTACGCCTACCTTGGTGACGTGGCGGCATCCCCCACGGGCGATAAGAAGGCTGAAAAGTTCGAGGACGAGTTCCTTGACGAGCTCTTCGAAGCCCTCGAAGAACGAGGCTTCCGCGCCGTCACCTACATGCCCCCGCGTAACACTCCCGAGCAGTTGGAACGTATCCACGAGCTCGCTGTGCGCCACGGCATGCTGGAGATCTCCGGCGTGGACATTAACCAGCCCCGCCAGTCATTCAACTGCCCCGAGCTGCGTCGTCCCGAGTTCGCCGACCTCAACGAGGCCACCTGGGCGATGGTCGCCCACGAGGCACTGTCCACCGTTGACCCCGAGCTCCACATCCTCGGCAGTGGCCGCCTGAGCCCTGAGCGCCTCGCAGAACGCATCGCCGAATACGCGCCCCTAGGCCGCGCCTTCGCTGACGGTGCCGACGCTGCTGAACTCGCCGAAAAGGCAAGCCGCGCATAAGTTTCCATTTTTGGGCCCCACCGTTGGGGCTCCGCCCTCGTAAAACTCTATGGAGGAAAACATGACCGTCGCACCGCTCGTGAGAGGCCTGTTCCTGTCCGAACTTGCCTGCCCCGTCATTGTGCGCCCCACCGACGCTCCCGCAACGCTCAGCCTGCCCGACACCGTCGAAGAACTGCGCGAATACACGCTCGGAAACGTCGAACTGCCCGTCGTCGTCTCCGCAGGAGAGGAGACCTTTGAAGTCATCCCAATGCCCGTCGGGGAGCGCGCAATCACCGGCCGCGTGGCGCTGGTTACCGGCGGCGCCCAGGGCTTCGGCGCTGAAATCGCCAAGGGCCTTATTGACCAGGGATGCTTCGTGTACATCGCCGACCTCAACGGTGAAGGCGCCAAAGCAAAGTGCGCTGAACTCGGCCCCAACACCCACCCCATCACCGTGAATGTCGGCGACGAAGACTCCGTTGCCGCCATGGCCGACGAGATCGCCCGCGTCACCGGCGGCCTCGACCTCGTCGTCTCCAACGCGGGAATCGTGCGCGCAGGGTCAGTACTTGAGCAAAACCTCTCCGACTTCAAGCTCTCCACCGACATTAACTACGTGGCGTTCTTCCTCGTCACCAAGCACGTCGGCGCCCTGCTAGCACGCCAGCACCTCACCGCACCCAACTGGCTGACCGACATCATCCAGATCAACTCCAAGTCCGGCCTGGTCGGTTCCAATAAGAATGCCGCCTACGCTGGCTCGAAGTTTGGCGGCATTGGCCTCGTCCAGTCCTTCGCCCTCGAAATGGTTGAGCACGGCGTCAAGGTCAACGCCATCTGCCCGGGCAACTTCTACGACGGCCCCCTGTGGTCCGACCCGGAGAAGGGCCTCTTCGTCCAATACCTCAACTCCGGCAAGGTTCCCGGCGCTACAACCGTGGCCGACGTTAAGGAGTTCTACGAGTCCAAGGTTCCCATGCGCCGCGGCGCAACGGGCATCGACGTTCTGCGCGCGATCTACTACATCGTCGAGCAGGCCTACGAAACCGGCCAGGCTGTGCCCGTCACGGGCGGCCAGGTCATGATGAACTAACCCCAACGACCAGATCCCGTCCTACTGAAGGAAAGAAGTAATGAGCGAGATCCCCACCACTCAGCATGCGATCCAGATCGTTGGCGCAGATGAGGTTATCGTCAACCCCAACAAGTCCGTGGACCCTGTTGGCCCCCACCAGATGATGCTCCAGGTTGAGGCCTGCGGTATCTGCTTCTCCGACACGAAGCTGCTCCACGCCTTCGACAACCACCCCCGCAAGTCCGAGGTGGTTGCCGGCATCGACCTCGATGCACTGGCGGAAATTCCCTCCTACAAGCCCGGCTCGGCACCCGTCGTACCCGGTCACGAACCCGTCTGCCGCATCATCGAGGTCGGCGAGAAGGTCACCCACTTCAAGGTCGGCGACCGCGTGCTCGTTCAGGCCGACTGGAAGCACCTGCGCACCGCCAAGTCCAATGGCGCGTTCGGCTACAACTTCGATGGCGCCCTGCAAGAATACGTCGTCGTTGACGAACGCTGCGTTGTCAACCCTGCCGACGGCGAAGAATTCCTCATCCACGTCTCTGACGCTCCTTCGGCTGCCGCTGTTGGCCTGATTGAGCCCTGGGCAACTGTGGAAGGCTCCTACGCCTGGGCAGAGCGCAACCACGTCGCTGATGGTGGCCGCCTGCTCGTCGTCGGTGAAGGCTGCGTTGAGGAACTGACCGCTGAGCACGTTCCCGGCGAGGTTGTCCGCGTTGCCGCTTCCGAGGTCGCCTCGCTGGAAGGCCAAGAGTTCGACGACATCGTCTACTTCGGTGCCTCCGCTGAGGTCATCGAGGCGCTCGCCGCACTGCTCGGCACCCGCGGCACCTTCTGCGTGGTCCTGGGTGGCGAGCGTATCGAACGCAAGGTCAGCCTCGATATTGGCCGCGTCCACTACGACTTCATCCGCTTCTGTGGCACCACCGGCAGTGATCCTCGTGAAGGCTACGCCTGGATCCCCGCCAACGGTGACCTGCGTGAGAACGACAAGATCGCCATCATCGGTGCTGCTGGCCCCATGGGTCAGATGCACACCATGCGCGCCGTGACCTCCGGCGTTGCAGGCATCACGGTCGCGGGCACTGACCTGTCTGATGAGCGCCTCGAAGGACTGCGCAGCGTCGTTGGCCCCGTCGCCGAAGCCCGCAACGTGCCCCTGGAGATTATCAACACCTCCACCACGCCCCTGGAATACGGTTACACCCACGTGTCGTGCATGGTCCCCGTGCCCGCACTCGTGTCCCAGGCCATTGACCTGGCTGCAGAGGATTCCATCGTCAACGCTTTCGCCGGTATCCCGGCAGGCACCTTCGGTGAATTCGACCTGCAGGGCATTATCGAGCGCCGCATCTTCGTGCTGGGCACCTCCGGTTCGGATGTCTCCGACATGCGCACCGTCCTGCGCAAGATCGAAGAAGGCATTATCGACACCACCATTTCCCTGTACGCCGTGACCGGCATGGCTGGCTTCGTTGACGCCATCAACGCCGTCATGAACCGTACCTCCGGTGGCAAGATCATGGTCTTCCCCATGCTCCACGACCTGGGCCTGACCCCGCTGTCCGAGATGGCCGAGAAGCTGCCTGAGGTGGCTGCCAAGCTCGACAACGGCCTGTGGACCAAGGCTGCTGAAGAGGCTCTGCTGGCGACTGCCAAGTGAGTTGGCGAGTAGCTGTCTGAGCTGTGGCCCCTGTGTGAGGCCCCTGTCTAAGGCCCCGCCTGGATTATCCAGGCGGGGCCTTTCCTCTGTTTTACACACTGCGTTGTAGTTTGCACACCGCATAGCCCCCAGAAACTGCAACGCCCCTCCCATTCGACGGCTTTTCTGGTCGTGTCTGCCGTGCTGCTGGCTGTCCTCGGCTTTTACGCACTGCGTTGTAGTTTCCACACCGCATAGCCCCCAGAAACTGCAACGCCCCTCCCATTGGCAGGGCAGGGGAGGGGCGGGCCATAGGAAAGCGCCTGCCGCAAGTGCGATACAGGCGCTTCTGGGTGGGCGTTAGGACAGTGAGAGGAAGAGCTTTTCCAGGCGGGCCATGTCTTCGTCATTGTGCGTGTGGCTGGGGTTAATGGCGCAGTCGCGCATGGCTCCGGCGACGACGACGAAGGCTGTGCGGCGCACGGCCGAGTGTGCTGCAGAGAGCTGGGTGATGATCTCGTCGCAGGGGGCGCCGTTTTCGATGGCGGTGATGACGGCGTCAAGTTGGCCGCGGGCGCGCTTGAGGCGGTTGAGTACCTTCTTGGGTTCGCTGACTGGCACTGGCGTTGCTGCTGGAGTGTTGCTCACGGTGTCCGTCCTCGTCATCTGGGGGTATTCATGCATCCTAGAGGAGGGTCCTTAAACCGTCCTTCATCGTGAGACATAACCTATACACAAATATACCCCAGGGGGTATCATGTGTACATGATCTGTACTCCTGATGAAGGGACACAACTATGAGGATCGTTGTCGTTGGCGGTGTGGGCGGCGGCATGAGCTGCGCAGCTCGCGTCCGACGCCAGATGGAAGATGCTGAGGTCATCGTTCTTGAAAAGGGCCCCGACGTTTCCGTTGCCACCTGCGGCCTGCCCTACTTTGTGGGTGGCGAGATCGCTGAGGAATCTGCCCTCACCGTGCAGACTCCCGCCAAGCTCAAGGCGTGGCTGAACCTTGACGTTCGCACCAACCACGAGGCTATCCGCATCGACGTTGACCGCCGCGCCGTCCTCGTGAGGAACGAGGCCGGGGAGGAATGGCTCGAGTACGACGCCCTCGTTCTCTCTCCCGGTGGGGACGCCGTTCGCCTGCCCATCCCCGGAATTGATCGCCCCGAGGTGCGCACCCTGCGTTCCATCGACGACGCCCGCTTCCTCAAGACCGCTGTGGCCGCTGGAGCCAAGCGCGCGGTAGTCATCGGCGCGGGCTTCATCGGTGTGGAGGCTGCAGAAAACCTTGCCGAAGCAGGCCTGGATGTCGCCCTCGTTGAAGGCGCCCCCCATATTCTCATGCCCTTCGACCAGGAGATCGTCCACCCCCTGCGCGTAGAGATGCGACGCCTGGGTGTGTCCCTCCACGAGGGCGTATCCGTCGCCGCGATTCACGAGGCCGACGCCGGCGTGATCGTTGAGCTGGGTGACGGCACGCAGATCCCCGCCGACGTTGTTGTCTCCTCTGCTGGGGTGCGCGCCAATATTGAGCTGGCCGAGAGCGCCGGGATTGAGTGCGAGAATGGCGCATTCACTGTCGACCAGCATGGTCGTACTAATATTCCGGGCATTTGGGCCATTGGTGATGCTGTGAACTCAGTGCATGCTGTGACTGGCGGCGTGCGTCCGGTTCAGCTTGCTGGGCCCGCTAACCGCGGCGGGCGCCTCGCTGCCGATGACATCGCCGCTTCCTTTGGAGGGATGAACGAGGCCCGCCCCATGCCTCAGCCTCTGGCGACCGCTATCGTTCGTGTGGGCAAGCTGATGGCTGCCGCAACCGGTGCGAACCGCGCGATGCTTGACGGCGCTGGTATTGACTACCGTGCGCTGCATGTCATGGCGAATAACCATGTGGGCTACTTCCCCGGTGCCGTTCAGATGTCTCTGGTGGTTTACGTTGATGCCAATGGGGAGATCTTGGGTGCTCAGGGTGTTGGTGAGGACGGTATTGATCGTCGTATCGATGTCATTGCCACCGCAATGCGTGGCGGGCTGCTGGTTGAGGATCTGATGGATCTGGACCTGTGCTACGCACCTCCCTTCGGGGCGGCCAAGGATGCCGTGAATCTGCTGGGCATGATTGGTGAGAATGTCGCCAATGGTTTCCTTGAGCTGTGGTACCCGTGGCAGCTGGAGGAGATGCGTCAAAAGGCGCTCATCCTGGACGTGCGTACTCCCGCTGAGGCTGCGGAGGTGCATATCGAGGGCGCCCTCGTTATTCCCCACACCCAGTTGCGTGAGCGCATGGACGAGGTTCGCGAGGCCGCCCAGGGCCGCTTCGTGGCGATCCACTGCCGTTCGGGTATGCGCTCCTACCTGTCGCATCGCATGCTCAAGGCTGCGGGTATTCCGTCGGCGTCGCTGTCGGCGGGCATGCTGGGCTTGGAAGCCTACCTGGGTGACTCTGCCCGCGAGGTTCTGGTCTACGGGGAGTGAGTTCCCCAGCAAGGTTTTCCGAGGGGCTTCCGATGGGGGCGTGCTCGGGTTTGACACTCTATGAAAGGACATCTCTATGTGTCGTGCAGTGACCTGCAAGGTGTGCGGTAAGACTACTTGGGCTGGCTGCGGTCAGCACATCTCCTCTGTGAAGGCCGGTGTTCCTCGCAATCAGTGGTGCGATGGGAAGCATACGGCTGAGGAGCGGGCCGAGGTTCCCGGATTCTTTGCGCGCCTCTTTGGCGGCAAGAAGAAGTAATCCATCAACACAATTTTGAGAAGTGAAGGAGAGGGCTATGTGCCAACCTGTTCCCTGTACCTGCGGTAAGACCACGTGGACTGGCTGCGGTCAGCATATTGATTCCGTGAAGGAGATCGTTCCCCCCGCACAGTGGTGTGATGGGGATCATGCTGGTCAGAACTGAGTCCCGAATCAGTGCTTTTCCGGCTTGGTTGTGACCGGTGAGAGCTGATCCCACTCATGCACACCCCGTGTTTTCCGCGAAAAATCGCGAAAAACACGGGGTGTGTCCACGCTCACAAGAAAATGGTTTGACGTGTGGGTGGGGGGCTGTGTAGATTATTTACTCGTTGCGCCGGACGGTGCGGGGACGCGAGAGTGGTTTTCCGTGGGGTGTGGCGCGAATGTTCACCTCAGTGATTTGCTTGGATGCGTGTGTGTCTGGGTGGTTGTTGTGTGTGGGTGTTGTTTGTGAACTCGATAGTGTGTCTTGACATTTTTTGTTGTTTTTATGCCTGTTTTTTGTTTTTGAGTTTGTTATTTGTTGGGATTGCCATGGCTGCTGTTGGTGGTTATGGTTTTCTGGGCTTTAACAGTTTTTTGTTTTTGTTCGGAGAGTTTGATCCTGGCTCAGGACGAACGCTGGCGGCGTGCTTAACACATGCAAGTCGAACGGACCGCTTGGGCGCTTTGCGTTTGGGTTGGTTAGTGGCGAACGGGTGAGTAACACGTGAGTAACCTGCCCCCTTCTTCGGGATAACGTTCGGAAACGGATGCTAATACCGGGTATTTACTGCTTGTCGCATGGCGGGTGGTGGAAAGGTTTTTTCTGGTGGGGGATGGGCTCGCGGCCTATCAGCTTGTTGGTGGGGTGATGGCCTACCAAGGCTTTGACGGGTAACCGGCCTGAGAGGGTGACCGGTCACATTGGGACTGAGATACGGCCCAGACTCCTACGGGAGGCAGCAGTGGGGAATTTTGCACAATGGGCGAAAGCCTGATGCAGCGACGCCGCGTGAGGGATGAGGGCCTTCGGGTTGTAAACCTCTTTCGCTCATGGTCAAGGCCCAGCTTTGGGTTGGGTTGAGGGTAGTGGGTAAAGAAGCGCCGGCTAACTACGTGCCAGCAGCCGCGGTAATACGTAGGGCGCGAGCGTTGTCCGGAATTATTGGGCGTAAAGGGCTTGTAGGCGGCTTGTCGCGTCTGCCGTGAAAACCCGGGGCTTAACTCCGGGCTTGCGGTGGGTACGGGCTGGCTTGAGTGCGGTAGGGGAGACTGGAATTCCTGGTGTAGCGGTGGAATGCGCAGATATCAGGAGGAACACCGGTGGCGAAGGCGGGTCTCTGGGCCGTTACTGACGCTGAGGAGCGAAAGCGTGGGGAGCGAACAGGATTAGATACCCTGGTAGTCCACGCTGTAAACGTTGGGCACTAGGTGTGGGGGCCGCCCTTGGTTTCTGCGCCGTAGCTAACGCTTTAAGTGCCCCGCCTGGGGAGTACGGCCGCAAGGCTAAAACTCAAAGGAATTGACGGGGGCCCGCACAAGCGGCGGAGCATGCGGATTAATTCGATGCAACGCGAAGAACCTTACCAAGGCTTGACATGCACCGCGACACTGCAGAGATGTGGTGGCCTTCGGGGTGGTGTGCAGGTGGTGCATGGTTGTCGTCAGCTCGTGTCGTGAGATGTTGGGTTAAGTCCCGCAACGAGCGCAACCCTTGCCCTATGTTGCCAGCACGTGATGGTGGGGACTCGTGGGGGACTGCCGGGGTTAACTCGGAGGAAGGTGGGGATGACGTCAAATCATCATGCCCCTTATGTCTTGGGCTTCACGCATGCTACAATGGCTGGTACAGAGGGTTGCGATGCTGTGAGGCGGAGCGAATCCCTTAAAGCCGGTCTCAGTTCGGATTGGGGTCTGCAACTCGACCCCATGAAGGTGGAGTCGCTAGTAATCGCAGATCAGCAACGCTGCGGTGAATACGTTCTCGGGCCTTGTACACACCGCCCGTCACGTCACGAAAGTTGGTAACACCCGAAGCCCATGGCCTAACCGCTTGTGCGGGGGGAGTGGTCGAAGGTGGGATTGGCGATTGGGACGAAGTCGTAACAAGGTAGCCGTACCGGAAGGTGCGGCTGGATCACCTCCTTTCTAGGGAGTCCCGTTTTTTGGCTCGTGTCACGCGTTGCGCCCTGTTGGGGTGTGGGTGTGGTGGGGGATGGCAAACGCTGTGTTCTATCAACGTGGTGTTGGTGGGGGTGTTTGCGTGTTTTGGGGCTGGGCATAGAGATTTCAATTTTTGGCGCTGCACTTGTTGTGTGGTGGTGGTGTTGGGGCATGCTGTCGGGTTCACGTTCAACACCTGTGGTGGTGGGCGTTGTGCCTCCATGTGACTGCTTGTGCTGCTGTGTGTGGTGGGGTGGTTGTGTGGTGGGTGGGTTGTTTGTGAACTGTATAGTGGTTGTGAGCATCTTTTGTTTTCTTGTTCTGTGTGATTTTGTTGTTTAGTTTTTGTGGGCATTCGGTGGATGCCTTGGCACCAAGAGCTGATGAAGGACGTTGTGGCCTGCGATATGCCTCGGGGAGTTGGCGAACGAGCGTTTGATCCGAGGATTTCCGAATGGGGGAACCTAGCTGCAGTTGTGTGTGGTTACCATCATCTGAATTCATAGGGTGGTGGGGGGAACGCGGGGAAGTGAAACATCTCAGTACCCGTAGGAGAAGATATTCCGTGAGTAGTGGCGAGCGAAAGCGGAGGAGGCTAAACCTTGTGTGTGTGAGAGCCGGCAGGCGTTGCGCATGGGGTGTTGTGGGGCATGATCGTTTCTCCTCTGCCGGGGAGTGGCATGTGTGTGTGGCGTGAGGTGAATAGTCTGGGATGGCTGACCGTAGTGCGTGAGAGTCGTGTAGCTGTATGCGCCGCATGCTGTGTGGGTTGTGTGCCCGAGTAGCGCCGGACTCGTGAAATCTGGTGTGAATCTGCCAGGACCACCTGGTAAGCCTAAATACTACTTGGTGACCGATAGTGCATAGTACCGTGAGGGAATGGTGAAAAGTACCCCGGGAGGGGAGTGAAATAGTACCTGAAACCGTGTGCCTTTAAGCCGTCAGAGCCTTGTGGGGTGATGGCGTGCCTTTTGAAGAATGAGCCTGCGAGTCAGTGGCACGTGGCGTGCTTAACCCGTGTGGGGTATGCGTAGCGAAAGCGAGTCTGAAAGAGGGCGTTTGTCGCGTGTTCTGGACCCGAAGCGGGGTGATCTACCCATGGCCAGGTTGAAGCAAGGGTAAGACTTTGTGGAGGACCGAACCCACCAGGGTTGAAAACCTGGGGGATGAGCTGTGGGTAGGGGTGAAAGGCCAATCAAACTCCGTGATAGCTGGTTCTCCCCGAAATGCATTTAGGTGCAGCGTTGTGTGCTTCCTGCTGGAGGTAGAGCTACTGGATGGTCGATGGGCCCTGTGGGTTACTGACGTCAGCCAAACTCCGAATGCCAGTAGGTGTGAGCATGGCAGTGAGACAGCGGGGGATAAGCTTCGTTGTCGAGAGGGAAACAGCCCAGATCATCAGCTAAGGCCCCTAAGCGTACGCTAAGTGGGAAAGGATGTGGAATCGCGTTGACAACCAGGAGGTTGGCTTAGAAGCAGCCATCCTTGAAAGAGTGCGTAATAGCTCACTGGTCAAGTGGTTTTGCGCCGACAATGTAGCGGGGCTCAAGCGTACCGCCGAAGCTGTGGCACTCACGCGTTATTCCTAGCGCCGGGAACCGGATGTTGGGGTGTGAGTGGGTAGGGGAGCGTCCTGCACGAGGTGAAGCCTGGGGGTGACCTCTGGTGGATTGTGTGGGAGTGAGAATGCAGGCATGAGTAGCGAATCTAGGGTGAGAATCCCTAGCGCCGATTGACTAAGGGTTCCAGGGCTAGGTTTATCCGCCCTGGGTTAGTCGGGTCCTAAGGCGAGGCCGACAGGCGTAGTCGATGGACAACCAGTTGATATTCTGGTACCGCCTTTCAACCGCCAAAGCTGAATCTCTTGTACTAACCACTTTGCCCAGATACCGCTCTCACCTTCGGGTGTGGGTGGTGGAGGGGCCGTGGGACCTTGAGGGTAGTAGGTTAGCGTGTTAACAGGGGTGACGCAGAGAGGTAGCTGTCGCACACTGGTGGAAATTTGTGTGTCTAAGGTCGTGGCCCGTTTCCTAGGCAAATCCGGGAAACATATAAGGGTGAGAACTGATGGGGCTGCCCGTTTGGGGTGGCTGATGGTGATCCTGTACTGCCAAGAAAAGCCTCGACGTGAGGGTGGAAGGCGCCCGTACCCTAAACCGACTCAGGTGGTCAGGTAGAGTATACCGAGGCGTTCGAGTGAATCATGGTCAAGGAACTCGGCAAAATTCCCCCGTAACTTAGGGAGAAGGGGGACCCCCTGCGGTGCCAGCGCCCTTGGCGTGCTGGGTGCGGTGGGGGGTCGCAGAGAAGAGGGAGAAGCGACTGTTTACTAAAAACACAGGTGCGTGCGAAGTCGCAAGACGATGTATACGCACTGACGCCTGCCCGGTGCTGGAAGGTTAAGAGGAAGACTCAACGCGTCTATTGGCGTGTGAAGGTTTGAATTTAAGCCCCAGTAAACGGCGGTGGTAACTATAACCATCCTAAGGTAGCGAAATTCCTTGTCGGGTAAGTTCCGACCTGCACGAATGGCGTAACGACTTCTCCGCTGTCTCGACCGTGAACTCGGCGAAATTGCACTACGAGTAAAGATGCTCGTTTCGCGCAGAAGGACGGAAAGACCCCGGGACCTTTACTATAGCTTGGTATTGGTGTTCGCTTGTGCTTGTGTAGGATAGGTGGGAGACTGTGAAGCCTGGGCGCCAGCTTGGGTGGAGTCGTCGTTGAAATACCATTCTGGTGCAAGTGTGCATCTAACCTCGGCCCGTGATCCGGGTTGGGGACAGTGCCTGGTGGGTAGTTTAACTGGGGCGGTTGCCTCCTAAAATGTAACGGAGGCGCTCAAAGGTTCCCTCAGCCTGGTTGGTAATCAGGTGGCGAGTGCAAGTGCACAAGGGAGCTTGACTGTGAGACCGACGGGTCGAGCAGGTGCGAAAGCAGGAACTAGTGATCCGGCCATGGCACGTGGGTGCGTGGTCGCTCAACGGATAAAAGGTACCCCGGGGATAACAGGCTGATCTTGCCCAAGAGTCCATATCGACGGCATGGTTTGGCACCTCGATGTCGGCTCGTCGCATCCTGGGGCTGGAGTTGGTCCCAAGGGTTGGGCTGTTCGCCCATTAAAGCGGTACGCGAGCTGGGTTTAGAACGTCGTGAGACAGTTCGGTCCCTATCCTCTGTGCGCGCAGGAAACTTGAGAAGGGCCGTCCCTAGTACGAGAGGACCGGGATGGACGAACCTCTGGTGTGCCAGTTGTACCGCCAGGTGCATGGCTGGTTGGCTACGTTCGGAAAAGATAACCGCTGAAAGCATCTAAGCGGGAAACTTGCTTCAAGATGAGGTTTCCATACACCCCAAAGGGGTGTTGTAGGCCCCCGGCAGACTACCGGGTTGATAGGCCAGAAGTGGACACACCGCAAGGTGCTCTCGAGCTGACTGGTACTAATGGGCCAACACTAAACACACACCGCCAAGCACACCGCTCGGCACACACACGCGCAAGCAAAACACGCTCACAACCACCATACAGGTTCACGACCAACCCACACCCCCCACCAAAACAAAGACCGGGGGGCGAACACAAAACAACACCATAATTGGTCGACCCTTTTGCGGCGGCAATAGCGTGGGGGAAACGCCCGGACCCATCCCGAACCCGGAAGCTAAGCCCCACAGCGCCGATGGTACTGCACCCGAGGGGGTGTGGGAGAGTAGGACACCGCCGCAACACAACCACAAAATGAGGGCCCTCAGGAAGCAACGCTCCCCGAGGGCCCTCAAACACACACCCACAACGAGCCACCACAGAAGACAAACCCACAAGGAACCTTAACCCTAGATGTGGCCCCTGAATGGCGAGCACCATCGCAGACATTGCATGCAGAGAAACACCACATGGTGTTTCTCTGGCTGTTCTTCTGGGCTCATGTGCGTTGAAGCGTGCTTGCACTCAGGGAATGGCCGCTCACGGCAGCCCGTCATGCCCGTGCATGCCAGACAGTCCAGTAGTCGACTTCTTTGATGGGAAAGCCTCCCTGGGAAGAAGCGCCGATTTCATAACAGATCCTGTCAGTGAGCACCGCGAGCTCGTCATCTGAGAGCTCGTGGAGAAGTGAACGACCAGTTCGGGCAAGCAGATCCGATGTGATCTCGGCACAATCGGCATAGACGCGTCGTTCTTCGGTGAATTGCTCAATGCCCTCGACGTTAAAACCAGCCTCCTTTAAAGCCTCTGTGACTGTTTCTTGCTTCGGGCGGCGTCTTCGCTCGACCTCAAGCAGTTCGGGGAATGCCTCGAAGAAATAACCACGGAAGTGTTGGGGTGATGATGGCATGAGGACGTCCTCCATCGTGCGGTCTTGAACGAGGAGTGTGCCACCCGGGCGCAAGATTCGATGCGCCTCGGTGAAAGCGTCAGCGGGAGATGGCAGATGGTGAATAAGTGCTCGTTGCAGGACAAGATCCACTGTATGTTGAGGAAGTCCCGTGTTACAGGCCTCTGCCTGGAGAAAAGAAACGTTGCTGAGCTTGAGGCTCTTTGCTCGCGCCGAGGCATCTTCGACCATTTGCGCTGAAAAGTCGATTCCCTGCACGAAATCGGCACCCATCTGGGCCAGGGCTGTGGAGTAGATACCTCCGCCGCAACCGATGTCCGCGACATACAAGCCCTTAGGGGAGATGATGCTGCATACCTGTGACACCCATGTGTCACTGGCTGTGCGAGTGGCGTAGGTGCCAGCGTTTGTCGAGGAATGAAAGTCTATTGCCATCAGGATGCCCCCTCAATGTTGCTGTGCTGGTATGTCAACGGCAGAAACGATTTTATCTCGATGTCGAGATAAAATCGATTGGGGAGCGATCCCATCCATTGGGACATGCACTCTTTTCCGGAGAGTGCCGCACTCTTAACGCAGTGAGGTGGATGTGGACTCTTTGCCGCGCCTGACAAGGAGGAAATGTGAAAGGATGATCGCCACGAGGCCGACATTTGCTCCCATCAGCACCTGCCATACGAGGATCTCAGCGGCAGCGTTGCCCCCGTGCTCGACGGGAGGAGGCGGTGCCACCAGAAGGATCAACGCTAGTCCTAACGGTAGACACAGGCGTGACAGCAGGCCTTTGACCCCGGGGCTTTGTGCGAATGCTCCTACGACAGCAATTCCTGCAGAGGGGAGCGTGCAGAGTGCTAGGGCTGTCGCGGCGAGTAAGGGGAGCTGGCCAACTGGAGTGAGAGGGCCGTACCACGCAATGGTTGTGGCACTCAGAAAGCCCAGACAAAGAAGGAAACTCTCCAAGTAACGGCGCCACCCCGATTGCTGAGACTGTCGCATCCCCAGCCACGTGGAGGCGGATGCTACGACTGCCCAGAGCCAAGTGCCGCTTGTCAGGTGGTTCAATAGCCACAGGGGTGATGTCGACGCCGTCTCTGTAGGGATGGACTCAATGATTCTTTGTGCTGTGGTCCCAAAGATCGCCCCTCCGGCAATGGACACGCCAATGGTCCAAAGTCTCCTGTAGGGTCCTGGCAAAGTTGTGATGCGCGGCATGTTCCCTAACATAGGGGTTGCCGTTCTCGTGGTGATAAAGGGGCTGTTTTCCTGCTGCTCGTGTCTTTCCTCGTCCTGCGGGATCTGGTGGTATGTGGGAGTGAAGATGGTAGGATCTGAATGAAGAATTAATGACATTCTGCAGTGTTGCAGTGCGCCTGATCTTCATCGATCTTGTCCATCGTCACGAGCATGTGACCGACGAAGGGAGTCCTCATGGCACTGTCTCATTCCGACGAACAGGAAGTGCGTCGAATTACCCAAGTCCCTGACGGTGACCATTGGCGCGACAGCTACTTCGCCACCAAAGTTATGTTCGCCCCCTTCATTGCAGGGCTGGGCGTGATTGCTGGCGTTATCGCCATCATCGGTTACTTCTGGGGCTGACAATCCTCCTGTATTGACGCTGCCGTAGGGAGGAATTTTCTATTCCCCTCTTAAGCTGGGAATATGGACTTTCGTGACTATGTTGCCTTTCTGCCTCTGCAGCGGCGTGTTCGCGCTGAATGTATGCCAACAGGGCAGCGGTGGGTGTGGAATTCGCATGTGATTCACGTTGCTCGTCGGCGGAATGCTCAAGCGCCCATTCGTCTCATCGTCTGTCATGGAGCGGGTGGCTACTCCGACGCGCTCTGGCCGATCTGTGCCCAGATAGATCCGGCAGCCTGCGACCTTTTCCTGCCTGACCTCCCCCTCTACGGGTATAGCACCACAGTCTCTCCGCAGAACGTGCGCTACGAGGACTGGATTGAGTGCCTCCGCGCCTTCATCGAAGAAACTGACGACGGCAGACCCGTCATCCTCTGGGGCTTTAGTATCGGGGGAATGCTCGCCCACGAGGTCGCCTGCCGGTCGCCCCTCGTCAACGAGGTCATCGCCACTTGCCTTGTCGACCCGCGCTCCCTTCGTGCCCGCCTCCATATCGGCCGCTGGGGGATGGGACTGCTAGGAACGCCCTTCCTCGGAGTGGGGAGGCGTTCGCCGCTGTCTAAAATCATGATTCCGATGAAGCTCGTTGCCAATATGGGGCGGATGAGCCGCAAGAAGGCGCTGTCGGTATTGTGTGCGAAGGATCCGCGAGGGGGTGGCGCCGCAATTCCCCTCGGTTTCCTCGCTACCTTCCTCGCATACGCTCACTCTCGTAGGCGGAGTGAGGGGGAGGCGGCTGTGCGCATAACCCTGGCTCACCCTGCGCAGGATGCGTGGACTCCCGCCTCTCTTAGCATCACAACTCTGAGGCGACTGGAGGGCGTGGGGCATATCGTGATGCTGGAAAACTGTGGCCATTTTCCGATAGAAGAACCGGGGCTTACTCAGCTTGTTGAGGCTGTGGAAGAACGCCTCCATGCTGTTGCTGGAGGAGTGAAACCCTCATGATGTCGAAACGTTCCTATAAACAGGGAAACTACGGCGGGTATTTTTGATGCGCGTGACGATAAAAAAGGGAAAAGTCCCATAAAAACGTTTCGAGAACGCTTGCGAGGTGTATCACACGGCATTAGCATGACAGTATGCGCTCATGCAACGGAGCACGCGGCGCTATTACCGTCATCATGCATCAGCAAAGGAGCTGTCATGCCGCAGATACTCAAGAACCTCGGGTTCTCTCCGCTCGCCCTCTTCCAACTCGCCCTCATCACCGTCAATGCCCAGCTCATCTACGCATTCTGGGACATCCGCAACACCCTGCCCAAGGACTTCCCCACGGCAATGGGCGTCACCGACGCGCAAGCAGGGCAGCTCTACGCCATGCAGGGCCTCGTGATCCTCCTGGGCACCATCGCCCTGGGCTGGATCGGTGACCGCTTCTCCATCCGCTCCATCATGCTCATCGCCACCATGGGCGTCGGCGCGATCTCCCTCTTCATTACCCTGAGCTCGCCCAACCTCTCCTTCCCTGTCCTGCTCATCTGCTTCTTCTCCATGCTGCTGCTCTCCGAAGTGCTCTTCAAGCCAGCAAACTTTAAAGCCGTTCGAATCTCCACCACAGAAGAACACCAAGGCGCAGCCTTCGGTTTCTTCGAATTCGGCCGCGGCCTGCTCGCCTTCCTCATCTCCCTGCTGTGGACCGCGATGATCGGCGCCGACGCCTCACCCAAGACCATCATGATGACCGCATCCATTATCGTGCTCGTCACCGGTATCGCCGTCTACTTCGTAGTCCCCAAGGACGCCCGCGTGGGCGATGATGAAGAGGTCACCGTCTCGAGCACCAAGGAAGCCATCAAGGGCGTCGCAGAGGTCGCCAAACTGCCTGTCGTCTGGGTTGCCGGCATTAACGTCTTCTGCATCTACGGCACCTTCGTTGCGGCCGGCACCTACTTCGCCCGCTTCCTCCAAGCCGGCTATGGAACCAGCGCCGTCGCCGCAGCCGCCTTTGCCACCACCGTCATCGCCCTGCGCATGCTGCCACTGGTGTCGACCATTCTCGTTGAAAAGGTCTTCAAGACCGCCACTCGCTTCATGCGTGCCATGGAAGTCGTCCTTGCCATCCTGCTCCTCATCATCGCGGCAATGTTCTTCATGAACCCCGCTTCCGTCTCCGAATTCCCGGCAGGTGACGCACCCGAAGGCATCGTCAGCAGCGGCGTCTTCTGGACACTCATTGTCCTCATGCTCATGGCCTCCGCCGTCACCTTCATGATCCGAGGCGTCTACTACGCGCCCATTGGTGAATTCGGCGTCCCCAAGAAGCAATCCTCCTCGGCAATGTCCTTTGCCATCACCCTGGGATACATTCCCGCGCTCCTCGCACCTCCCACCCTCGGTGCTCTCATCACCCCCGCCGTCAAGGACGCTGACGGTACGGTCATCACCGAAATCCTCACCCCAACGGCAACCCTTGGCACAGCCTTCATCGGCCTGGCTATTCTCGCAGCCATCGCCGCTGTGCTTTCGCATATCCTCGTCAAGATGCACGCCCAGCGCGCTGCCTAAAAGACGCTGGGGTGGGCAGGCAAAGATGCCTGCCCACCCCAGAGCGGAGGTGACCCCACCATGACACACACGTACCCACGCCACGCAAACGCCAGCTGGATGAGTGCCCTCAGCGACAGGACGGCGCTCACCGAACTGGCCATTCCCGGCACACACGACACCATGACCGCTGAGTGTGCCGAACGCTACTACGCCACCCAACACGACTCCCTTGCCGAACAACTCACCTACGGCGTGAGATTCCTCGACATCCGCCTCCGCCGCACCCTCATCGCTGCCCACCGCGAGTGGGTGAGCAACATTTCCGGGCAAGAAATCCTCGATACCGTCGGACAATTCCTTGCCGACAACCCCAGTGAATGCGTCATCATGCGCATCCAAAATGCCAACGAAGCCAAAGACGACTATCCCGAATACGGTGAAGCTATCCGCGGACTCGTCGGCGCAAATCTGGACCTCTTTCACCTCTGGGGCGCCCCCGAAACGCCCTGGCCTGAACTTGGGCAATGTCGTGGGCGAATCCTCGCCCTTGAATGCGCCCCGCCGTCGTACCACTTCAGTGACCGGCATGGCATCATCTGGGCACAAAACTGGCACGACAACGAATACCTCAGCATCCAAGACCTGTGGGACGGGCCAACAATCGAGGACAAAAAGGCCGCCATCACCGAAGCACTGGACCACAACGCTCCCGGTGACGCACTGGTTCTTAACCACATCAGCGCCACGAATGGGCAACTGGGCTACCCCGACGCCTATGCTGAGATCCTCAACCCCTTCACAAGGGCACTCAATGAGCAGATCCGCCACGAGCGCAGCAGTGACGCTCCCCGCAGGCGGGGCAGAGGAGTGCAAATCTACGACTTCAGCACCCCCGAACTGACTGCTGCGGTCATCTCCATCAACGCCTAGGGACACCGACACGGGAACAGGAGGTCAGACGATGACACTCGATTGGGAGGAACTCCTCGAAACAGCCGTCAACGTCGTCACGGAAGCTGCTCGCATCGCACGCGAATCCAGCCAAACATTCGAGGTCTCCACCAAATCCTCACGTAATGACCTCGTGACCACGGTCGACATCGCCATCGAAGGGCTCATTACCTCCCGCCTGCACTCCATCACCGGCTATCCCTGTATGGGCGAAGAAGGGCACAGCGTCGACTCCTTTGACGGACCAGTGTGGGTCATCGACCCCATAGACGGGACGATGAACTACGTCGCCACCCAGCGGGACTACGCGGTATCTGTCGCCCTGTGTGTCGATGGGGCGCCCACTATCGGAGTGGTCTGTGACGTCGCAGCCGACACTATGTACACCGCAATCGCAGGCCAGGGAGCATGGCGCAACGGGGAGCCCCTCGGGCCGGTGCCCGAGAACACGTCCTACCGTGAAGGAATCCTCATTGCCGACGTGAAGGAGCTTGACGCGCTGCCACGTCTCGCGCAGCTCGTCCGGGAATCACGAGGCCACCGCCGCTACGGCTCGGCAGCCCTTGAGTGTGTGGAGGTCGCCCGCCGCCAAGCCGCAGCTTTCGTCCACCTGTGGGTATCCCCCTGGGATATCGCCGCAGCCCAGGTGATTTGTCAAGAGGTAGGTGTGCGCGTGACGAGGTTGGATGGAACGCCGTTAGATGTGCGCTACAAGGGTTCGATCCTGGCAGCGTGGCCCCAGGCGCACGCAGAAGTCCTCCAACGACTCTGCATCGACCCCACCTAGGACTGCGAGCGTACGAGAAAACGGTCGCCGGTTCTGCGGTGCTGGGAGCTTCAGGCGCCGCAGAACCGGCGGATATACTGAAAATTGTCCGAGGAAGGCATCTCATCACTAAGGGAGGACTCATGAGCCACACCAGGGTCACCCTCCGTGACATTGCAGAGGCAGTAGGTACCTCCATTAGCACTGTCTCCCTGGCCCTGCGTGATGACGCACGTGTCAGCGACAAACTTCGCCACTCCATCCAAGCAACAGCCCAAGAGCTTGGATACAAAGTGGACCTTCTGGGCTCGATGATGCGCTCCAATACCCCCCATGTGCTTGGTGTCGTCGGCAGATTTGACCAGGAGCTTCACACTCACTACATCCGCATCCTCGGCGAAGCGGCTCGCGAACGCGGCTACTACGTTATTGCGGAAAATGCGGCTGCCTACGACCACATGACTGATGCCCTCAAAACCCTTGCGCAATTTCGAATTACCACCACTATTGCCATCAACCCCTCGCATGAGGATCACATGGACACCCTGCGCAATGGGCCCACCGTCGTCATCGGTCAAGAAAGGGTTTTTCCTGGCGCAGACCTCATGACGAGCCGGAACACCTCAGGCGCCGAGGAACTGGCCGCTCACCTCTACGCACTGGGCCACCGCTCAGTTGCTTACTTCGACGGAGCTTCAGGCGTGTCTGCGCAGACACGCAAGCAGGCCCTCGAACGTGCCTTCTCCGGCTACAACATCCGATTCGATGTGTTCCCTGCTGGTGCGACCATGGATGATGGCTTCACGGCGGCCTCTCATCTGATGGCCGATCAATGGGCTCAGTATCGCCACGCTCACCAGGAGTCCACACGCGGACGCCTCGGCGAATACTCGGCGATCGTGGGATACAACGATCAGTGCGTTCAAGGCATTGCCGTTGCCCTCATGGGAGCGGGGCTGCGCATCCCGGCAGATGTGTCGCTGGCGGGCTTTGACAACTCTCAGGTGGCACAGTCCTCAACCTTCAACCTCACCAGTGTGGACAGGGGGGTAGAAGAAATTGCAGCCCTCGCCCTCGACCGCGCTATTGAACGCATCAGCACCCCTGAGCTTGAGGCCGTCACCGTCGGTGTCGACTCCCACCTGGTCATCCGCAGTTCAACCGCTCGGGCCTATTACCTCAACACGCCTGCCCCTACTTCCGCTACCGGTGGTGCCGGCACAAATAGAAACCTGTGAAGGCGCAGCTAAAAGCCGTCAGCGTGTGCAGATCCACACCCTGACATCGCCGCCGCCCCTCCTCTTGAAGAACACAGCCGCGTATGATTGAAGGCAGTGTGAATGGCGTCCCCTCTGAGAGGCAACGCCCCTGAGATGTCACGAATGCCTCAGCATTCTGAGAATGGCCGAAAATGACGGCCCGTGACATCCGATGAAGACAATCGTGATAGTCCACGTCCCGACAGGGACCACGAGACGATACTGAAAAACAATCGCCACAACGGCAGAAATAGAGGAACACCATGGCAGACGATTACCGAGGACGATCCGACAACTCTCATGGTGGCTCTCACCGTCAGTGGCGCGACTCCGGCGACCGCTCATGGCGAGGCGAAGAGCGCCCCCGCCGATCTTTTGGTGATCGTGATGAGCGTCGTGGTGGCTTCGACCGGGATGATCGTGGTCCGCGTCGTTCTTTTGCTGATCGTGATGAGCGTCGTGGTGGCTTTGATCGTGATGATCGTGGTCCGCGTCGTTCTTTTGGTGATCGCGATGAGCGTCGCGGTGGCTTTGATCGTGGCGACCGTGGTCCGCGTCGTTCCTTTGGTGATCGCGATGAGCGTCGCGGTGGTTTCACCCGTGATGATCGAGGTGAGCGTCGTTTCGATGGTCGTGATGAGCGTCGTGGTGGCTTTACTCGTGATGATCGAGGGGATCGTCGTGGTGGCTTCGGTCGTGAAGATCGTCGCGGTGGTTTCACCCGTGATGATCGAGGTGAGCGTCGTTTCGATGGCCGTGATGATCGTCGTGGTGGCTTTACTCGTGATGATCGAGGGGATCGCCGTGGCAACTTCGGTCGTGACGACCGCCGTGGCGGTGGTTTCACCCGTGACGATCGCGGTCCTCGCCGTTCCTTCGGCGATCGCGATGATCGCCGCAGTGGTGGTTTCGCCCGCGATGACCGCCGTGGCGGCTTTGGCCGCGACGAGCGTCGCGGCGGCGGATTTAACCGTGATGATCGCCGGGGTGGTTTTGGCCGCGATGATCGCCGTGGTGGCGGTTTTGGTCGCGACCAGCAGCGCGGCAGTGAATACCGCTCCACCGACGAATACATTTCCCCCACGGGCGATGAACCTACGATTCCTGCAGGTGTCTCCGCTGAAGAACTCGACGCCATGGCACTGCGCTCCCTGAGCACCCTGTCAGGCGTCAACCGCGACATCGTCGCCCGCCACCTCGTGATGGCTGGCCAGCTCATCGATCTTGACCCCGAGCAGGCCTACGCCCACGCTCAGGCCGCAGCCAAGCGCGCTGGACGCGTTGACGTCGTCCGCGAAGCCGCTGCCCTGACCGCCTACGCCTCCGGCCGCTACGAAGAAGCCCTGCGCGAGGTCCGCGCCGTGCGCCGCATGCGTGGAGATAACTCCCTGCGCGCCGTCGAAGCCGACGCCGAACGCGGCATGGGCCGCCCCGAAAAAGCCATCCAGATCATTGACGAGACCGAAACCAAGGGCATGGAGCTGTCCGAGCAGGTTGAACTCGTCCTCGTCTCCTCCGGGGCACGCGCCGACCTCGGGCAAAATGAGGTTGGCCTGCTCATCGTCGATGAAGCCCTGGCTGCACTACCGGAAGACACCGACCCCGCGCTGGTCATGCGTCTGATGTCCGTCAAGGCTGATCGGCTCCGCGAAATCGGCCGCGACGAAGAAGCCGACCAGGTCGAAGCCGAGATGCCTGAGGTCGTGGAGGACCCTGAGATCCTTGACCTCTCCCTCTACGCCGATGCTGACGTCGACAAGAAGACCTCACCCCTGCGCGGCACCGAAGAAGCCCTGTGCGCCACCTACGATGTGGCCCTGCTTGACCTCGACGGCACCGCCTACCAGGGCAAGGAACCAATCGAACACGCCGCTCAGGCCACGAATGAGGCACAGGACGCTGGCATGCTCGTCGCCTACGTGACGAACAACGCCATGCGTACCCCCGCTGCCATTGCCGAACACCTCCGCGAACTCGGATTCGACGCAGCCCCCGAGGCCGTCATGACCTCCTCCATGGATGTCACCGCCCTCATGGCCGAAGAAATCGAAGACGGCTCCAAGGTGCTCGTTATCGGCGCTCAAGGGCTGCGCGAACCCATCGAAGCCGCTGGTTACACCGTTGTTGAATCCGCCGACGATGAGCCCGCAGCCGTCGTCCAGGGCCTGGACAAGTCCCTCGACTGGGCCACCCTGTCCGAAGCGGCCTTCGCCATCCAGCGAGGCGCAAAGTTCTTCGCCACGAACCTCGACTCGACCCTGCCTGTTGAACGAGGCTTCGCCCTGGGCAACGGTGCGCTTGTGCGCGCCGTCCAGCACGCCACCGGCGTGCGCCCCACCGCCGCAGGTAAGCCTGAGGCAGGCATCTACCATCGCGGCGCCGCCCTCGTTGGTGGGACGAACCCGCTGGCGGTGGGCGACCGCCTGAATACTGACATTGCAGGTGCTGTGACAGCAGGTATTCCTTCGCTGCACGTTCTGACCGGCGTGTCCTCCGCCCGTGACGTCATCTGCGCTCAACGAGGCCAACGCCCCACCTACCTGGCGCTCGACATGCGCGGACTCAACGAATCCCACCCGCGTCCCAAGCACCACCGCGACGGCACCTGGACCTGCGGTGTTTCCCAGGTGGCGAAGGTCCTGCGTGATGGCACCCTGACCGTTGATGGCGTGGCCCTGACCAGTGAAGTCACCGTCACTCTCGACACCTACCGCGCTCTGGCCGCAGCCGCATGGGAATACGCCATGGAGCAGCGTGCCGACGTCACCTGCCCCGAGATCACCGTCGTTGACAACGACGATCCCGCCGGAATGGTCGTCGCTCCCGAAGAACCCGAGGTTGATGAGACCATGCTTGAGGCTGAGGCTGAGGCTGAGGCTGAGGCTGATGACGCCGATGGTTTTGGCGACGCCGACATGGAACTGGGCGCCCACGCTGACGGCCTCGATGATGCTCCGGAAGAAACCTTGACCTTCCTCCCCGGCGAAGAGGAACTCGAGGAACTCCTGGGCGACATCTCCGACATGGACGACATCGTTGAGGACAACTAATGACTGACCCCACGTCCGTGGGCACACACGCCGTCCCCTCTCCAGTAGAGGGGGCGGCGTCCCTCGTCCCCGACATCGCCGCACAGCTGGCCGACATTGAGGACCTTGACCTCGATACGCAAATCACCCTACTCGGGCGGGCAGACGCGCAACTGCGTTCGGCACTGGAGGCAACGAGGCAACGCCCATGAAACTTCGACGCATCGACTCTGAGCTCGTTCGGCGAGGCCTTGCGCGCTCCCGCACGCACGCTCAAGAACTCATCGAAGCAGGGCGCGTCGCCCTCGACGGACAGGTCGTCACCAAACCCGCGCGCCAAATGGACCCTGCCCAAGCCATCGTCATCAGCGAAGAAACCGGTGAAGAATACGTCTCCCGCGGAGCCTTCAAACTCGCCGGCGCCCTCGACGCCCTCGGCGAGAGAGCCCCAATAGTCGAGGGACGCCGCTGCCTTGACGCAGGTGCCTCCACCGGAGGATTCACCGACGTTCTCCTGCGCCGCGGCGCCGCCCACGTCGTCGCCGCCGATGTCGGCTACGGTCAACTCGCCTGGAAACTCCAACAGGACGAAAGGGTCGAAGTTCGCGACCGCACCAATGTGCGCACCCTCGCAGCCGGAGACGTTGACCCCGCCCCAGGCCTCGTCGTCTCCGACCTCTCCTTCATCTCCCTCACCCTCGTCCTGCCAGCCCTCGTAGCCGTGGCCGCGCCCGACGCTGACTTCCTGCTCATGGTGAAACCCCAATTCGAGATCGGCAAGGAACGCCTAGGACACGGGGGAGTGGTGCGCAACCCCGACCACCACGTCGAAACCGTCGAAACGGTCGCCCGCGCCGCCCAAGCACTCGGGCTTGAAATCCGCGATGTTGAAGCCTCGCCCCTCCCAGGGCCCTCAGGCAACGTAGAGTATTTCCTATCAATGCACGCCACCGGCAACGGCGACCTGCGCAGCGAGGCCGACGACCTCCACAACAGGATCGTTGACGCCGTCCGACGTGGACCAGCCGGACAGGGGAAGAAGAAAGGCATAAAGTGACTCAACGGGTCATGGTGGTACGTCACGTCCACCGTCCAGATGCCATCGCCGCAGCTGAAGTAGCGCGCCGTGAACTCGAAACACACGGCATTGAGGTCGTCCCCGAACACTGCACCGACTGCGAGGTCGACCTCGTCCTTGCCCTCGGCGGTGACGGCACGATCCTCGCAGCAGCCGACCTCGCACGCACCCACGACGTCCCCCTCCTCGGCGTCAATATGGGACACATGGGCTTCCTCGCCGAAGTATCTGGCGAAGGCATCCCCAAGGTCATCGAACAGCTTGCCCGCAATGACTACCGCGTCGACACGCGCATCACCCTCGACGTCACCGTCCGCTTCCCTGACGGCAGTGAAATCACCGACTGGGCCCTCAACGAAGCCGTGCTCATGCACACCAACGTGGCCCACCCCGTCCAACTCGCCCTCGTCGTTGACGGTCAGGACGTCTCCACCTACGGCGCGGACGGCATCATCCTCGCCACCCCCACAGGATCCACCGCCTACTCTTTCTCCGCAGGAGGTCCCGTGGTCTGGCCCGACACCGAAGCGATCGTCATCTCACCCCTCGCGGCTCACGGTCTCTTCACGCGCCCCCTCGTGGTCGGCCCCTCCTCAGCGGTGGAAGTCGTCGTCCTCGAGCACGACTGGTCCGCGCCCGAAATGTGGTGCGACGGCCTACGCCAAACCATCGCACCCGTGGGGACAAGCATTATCGCCCGCGTGGGACAACGCCCCGTGCGCCTCGTACGCCTCGACGACACGCCCTTCTCCACCCGTCTGGTCCACAAATTCCACCTACCCGTGCGCGGGTGGAGGCAACGTAAAGAGCAGCATGATCGACATGGCACCACCGAGGCAGCCCAATGATCCACTCGATCGCCATCGCCTCCCTGGGCGTCATTGAAGCCACCGACGTTGAGTTTGGACCCGGACTGACCGTCCTCACCGGCGAAACCGGCGCCGGTAAAACGATGGTCCTCACCTCCGTCAACCTCTTGCTCGGACGACGCGCTGACCCTGGCCTTGTGCGCGCTGGTCACAGTGCCGCCACTGTTGACGGCATCTTCAGTCTCACCCCTGCCCTCGCCAATCGGGCTGAGGAATTGGGCGCCCACATGGACGATGAAGAAATCATCGTGTCGCGTACCGTGGCCGCCCAGGGCCGATCCCGCGCCCACCTGGGAGGCCGCCCCGTCCCCGCAGCAGTATTGGCCGAAATTGCCGACGAGCTCGTCACCATTCACGGTCAAGCCGACCAGCTGGAATTGCGCGCAGCCAACGCCCAACGCGACACCCTTGACGCCCACGGCGGAGCGGCACACGCAGCCCTCCTCGCCTCCTACACCCAAGCCTGGGCCCGTGCCGTCGCCGCCAAACGTGCCTTCGATGAAGCGCTGAACTCCCACGAGGATCGCAGCGCCGAGATTGAGAGCCTACGCGGAGCGATCACCGCCATTGCTGAACTCAACGTCCAAGCAGGCGAGGAAGACGACCTGCGCGCCGAAACTGAGCGCCTCACAAACATTGAGGACCTACGCCAATATATTGGAAAGGCTCAGGCCATCCTCGCAGCGGGCGAGAGCTCCTCAAGCGCGCTTGACCTCGTCCGCCACTCCCTCGAGGAACTCCGCCACGCCACCCGCTTCGACCCCAGCCTCGAGGCCACCTACGAGCGCCTTAATAGTCTGTGCTTGGAACTCGACGCTTTCGCCGATGACCTTGCCCACTACCTGCGAGGTCTCGAAGCCGACCCTGCGCGTTTGGCGGCCCTCCACGACCGTCGGGCCGCCCTGCGCGAGCTTTTGCGCGGCCGTGCCAGCGACACCACCGAACTGCTCGAATGGTATGAGAAGGCCCAGCAACGCCTCGACCTTCTCGAAAACTCCCGGCACACGCCTGAGGAATGTCAACGGGCCCTCGAAGAAGCCAAAGAAGAGGTCGTGCGCATCGGCGCTGAGCTCACTGCGGCCCGCCAACACTACGCTACGAGCCTCTGCGACGCCGTCACCACGGAATTGCACGCCCTGGCCATGCCCAATGCGCGTTTCATTATCGAACTCACTCCACGCAAACCTGGCCCCCACGGCTGCGAGGACGTCACCTTCCTCCTCCAAGCCCACCCCTCCATGCAAGCCCGGCCTCTGGGGCAAGGCGCATCGGGCGGTGAACTCTCACGCATTATGCTCGCCCTGGAGGTTGTCCTGGGACAGGGAAGCACCTCCCCGACCTATATCTTCGACGAGGTTGATGCCGGTATCGGCGGACGCACCGCCACCGAAGTTGGCCGCCGCCTCGCCAAACTCGCCCGCCACAAGCAGGTCATAGTCGTCACCCACCTGCCTCAAGTAGCAGCCTTCGCTGCCCAACACCTCGTGGTCAATAAAGATGGAGCGAGCACAACCGTCCGCGCCGTTGACGGGGAAGACCGCATTGAGGAATTAGCGCGCATGATGGGCGCCGACGAGGCCTCCGACGTGGCGCGCCGACACGCCCAAGAGCTCCTTAACAGCGCGAGCATGGAAGAATCAAGACTGTGAATCCCACCGACCGCTCACAGAGTTCAACACCTCACCCCGATCCTTCAACAGGGATCCGTGCCAGAGTGCGCGTTGACGCCCGTGCCCGTAAGCTTGCTGCACGCCTCGAACACGGAGAAATCGCCGTCATCGACCATGCGGATATGGATCGGGCAACAGCCCAAGCCCTCATTGGAGCTGGCGCAGTTGCCGTGCTCAACGCCTCACCCTCGTCCTCTGGACGCTACCCCAACCTTGGCCCTGCACTGCTGCTTGAAGCGGGTATTGTCCTCGTTGATGACTGCGGACCGGACATTATGACCCTGCGTGAGGGCGATGAGGTCGTCATCGTAGGGGAGCGCGTGACCCGCAGTGGAACCACGATCGCCACCGGTGTGCGCCAGAGCGCCGCTGAGGTTCAGGCCTCTATTGAGAACACGCGTGAGGGGCTGTCCACCCGCGTCGCCGCTTTTGCAGCGACCACCGGAGAATACTTCGAACGTGAAGCGCCCCTGCTGCTTGAACGCGTCGGCCTGCCTGAGATTGAGACTGTGCTTGAGGGCGCCACCGTTCTTATGGTCTTCGACGACCCGAATTCTGCCGAGGAACTCAAGGCCTGCCGCGAGTGGATCCGCGACACCAACCCCCTGGTCATCGCCGTCGAAGGTGGCGCTGACATCGCTGCGAGAGCCCACCTGCGTCCCGCCCTCATCGTGGGCGACATGGAGCTCGTTTCAGAAAAACTCTTGCGTTCAGGAGCTGAACTGGTTGTCAGTGAGAGCCTGGATCGGCCCAACCCGGGTAAGGACCGCCTCAAACGAATGGGCCTGGAATACCGCGTGATGGAGACCTCCAGCACCGCCAAGGACGCCGCGATTCTTCTGGCAGCCCTGGCCCAGGCTCAGGTCATCGTCACTGTCGGCGAGCGCACAAGCCTTGAAGATTTCCTCGACCAGGGACGCACCGGCATGGCAGGCACCTTCTTCACGCGTCTCTTGGCTGGAACCCGTCTGGTGTCTGCGACAGCCATTGCCTCCACCCACCGGCCGCGCATCCGCATGATGTCGATCATCCTGCTGATCCTCGCCGCCGGCGCCGCCCTCGCGGCAGCTGTGAGCGTCACCCCACTGGGCGCAGACGTCGTTGACTCCGTCAGCGATCTACTAGGCTCAATGACCGTCCAGTCGCCCCAATCTGATGCCATTACAGGACAGTGAAAGAGAGTACATCCCATGATTAATTTCCGTTACCATCTGGTCTCTCTCATTGCCGTGTTCGTTGCCCTGGCTATTGGCATTGTTCTTGGAGCAGGGCCGCTGCAAGCGCGTATTGCCCGCTCGGTGACCCCCGCCGACTCTGGCGCTGTCACTGTTGACACGGAGGCTCTGGCTCAGGCTGAGGTGTTGATTTCGGCGGAGAAGGCTGGTGTTGATCACCTGTCACGGCGGCTGACAGCTTCAACCTTGAAGGGGATTCCGGTGGTGACTGTCTCCCTGCCGGGTACCGACGGTGAGGATATTGCTTCGGCGCGTAACGCGCTCAGCCAGGCGGGCGCGACGATGGCCGGCGCGGTGACGCTGACGGACAACTGGGATATTCAGGGCATGGAGCAGTACCGCCAGACTCTTTCCACTCCGCTGTCCTCGCACACTGTGCGTCAGATTCCTGCCGATGCGACCTCGGATGCTGTCATTGGTTATGCCATCGTTGACGTGTTGACGACGACTGGAGCGGAGCGCGATATAGCTGCCGAGATCCTCACTGATGCGACCACGCCGATCCTCACCCTCGATGAGGATCCCAAGGGCACGGCTCAGGCCATTGTCGTCATTGGTCCGCGGAATTCGGTACCGAAGAATATTGCGACCGACGAGAACATTCCTGTGCGTTCTTCGTCAGCTTGGATGGGTCTGGCTCGTGCGATCGCTGCTGCCCCTCGTGGCGGCGTCCTCGTGGGGGATGCCTCCCACGCCCAGTCGATGCTTGCCCAGATCCGTTCCCTGAGCGTTCCAGTGACGACCGTTGATCAGGTGGGGACGAATTCGGCGAATCTTGCGATGGTTTTGGCTTTGCCACAAGCTAATGAGCAGGCACGTTCCTTTGGTGTGGGGGAGGGGTCCACCGAAGTGTTCCCCGTGATCGAAAAGCTCAACTAAAGTGGGCGGGGTGCGTGCGAGCGCACGTGTCCTACATACCTGTCGTCATACTTCTATGAGGCGCCGGAGGCCGCTATGCCCTTGACCGAAATTGATCCTGTTGTTCACGGCCCGCTGTGCGATGAGCGTGCGAGTCGCCCTGTTCATGGGCGTACTGACATTTGGCAGGGCAGGATCGTCTCTGTTGCGACTGAAGAGGTTGAGATCGTCGCGGGCGAGGCGCCGGTGACCCGCGAGTTCGTCATCCATCCTGGCGCGGTTGCGGTGGTGGCTCTGCGAGGTGAGGCCGGTGCTGAAGAAATCCTTCTGGAGCGGCAGTACCGTCATTCAGTGCGCGCGAATCTGTGGGAGATTCCTGCTGGCTTGCTGGATGTGGACGGTGAGGATTATCTTGCTGCTGCCCAACGTGAGCTCGCGGAGGAAACTGACCTTCAGGCTGCGACCTGGCATGTTCTGACCGACTATTTCAATAGTCCTGGCGGGTGTACGGAGTCGGTGCGTATCTACTTGGCGCAAGATCTCACGCCCACAGATGAAGAGTTTGAACGCGAGGATGAAGAGTTGGACATGGTGGCTGCGTGGTGCCCGCTTGACGAGGCCGTGGCTGCGGTGTTGGAGGGGCGTTTCCATAACCCTTCCGCTGTGGCGGGGATTCTTGCGGTTGCGGCTGCGCGAGCACGCGGGTGGAAGGATTTGCGTCCGGCTGATGCGCCGTGGATGCGCTGATGGAGCCAGCGGGGGAGAGGCCAAGGGGAGACGCTGGTGGGAGTGCTGAGGCTGCACCCAGTGATTTCATGGCGAGGCGTCAGGAAAGTTGACGTGTCTCACCCTCGGCATAGGGTAATTTAGCAACGACTATCTTCCCAAAAAGACGTACACTGGACTCTGTCAACTAAACGGCGGGGCCTGGCCCTCGCGTTGCGGTGTATCGCTCCAACAACGGGAACAGAGAGAAGGTGGTGACAGCGATGTCAGAACACGTTGACGTTCGTACTCGCCAGCAAGTCCTCGACCTCATTGTTGAAAAGGGTCCAGTCACAGCCTCGGCAATCGCTCGGGTCCTGGGTCTGACCACCGCAGCCGTACGACGCCACATTACCCTGCTCGAAGAAGCCCATGAAATCGCTGAACGCGAGCCGGGCAACATCGGTAAACGAGGCCGCGGCCGCCCCGCCAGACACTACGTTGCAACGGAACGCGCCCACGAAAAACTCGCCGACGGCTACTCCGAACTCGCCCTCAAAGCCCTGTCCTACCTCGGACAGCTCAACGGCGACGAAGCAGTCGATGACTTCGCCGCAGCGCGCTCTCGTGAGATTGAACGCCGTTATGCGCCGATCGTGCGCGAAGCAGGAAATGACCCCCGCGTACGTGCGCAAGCTCTCGCTGACGCGTTGACCCAAGACGGCTATGCTGCCACAGTGCGTGATATCGGTGGAGGAACCTTCGCCATTCAGCTCTGTCAAGGGCACTGCCCTATTCAGACAGTCGCCGGGGATTTCCCCCAGCTATGCGATGCTGAAACTCAAGCTTTCTCTCGGTTGCTCGATGTGCATGTCCAAAGGCTTGCCACACTCGCCGGAGGAGAACATGTGTGCACGACCCACATTCCCGTGGGAGCACCAATCATTCGCCCGGGCAGCCGGGCCGCGTTGCGTAAGTGACGCAACCCGTTGAGATACACCATTACGAAGCAAGGACAAGTATGACTCAGTCACCGCCGGTGCCTGCCGCGGAAAACCGCCCCATGAGCGATGAAGAAATCATCGACTCCATTGGCGCATATGAGTTCGGCTGGCACGACAACGATGACTACTCCAAGGATGTCCCCTACGGCATCAATGAAGACATCGTGCGCCAGATCTCTGCGCATAAGAACGAACCCGAGTGGATGCTTGAGCGTCGCCTCAAGGCCCTCGAAATGTTCGAACGCAAGCCCATGCCCACCTGGGGCCCGGATCTGTCGTACCTGGATTTCGATGACTTCAAGTACTACGTGCGCCCCACCGACCGTCAAGTGAAATCCTGGGAAGACCTCCCCGAGGAAATCCGCGACACCTACGATCGCCTGGGTATTCCGGACGCAGAAAAGAACCGCCTGGTCGCTGGCGTCGCCGCCCAGTACGAGTCCGAGGTTGTCTACCAGCAGATCCAAGAAGACCTCGAACGACAGGGCGTCATCTTCCTCGACACTGACAGTGGCCTGCGTGAATACCCGGAGATCTTCAAGGAATACTTCGGGAAGTCCGTGCCTTCGGGCGACAATAAGTTCGCCGCACTCAACACCGCCGCATGGTCGGGTGGCTCCTTCATCTACGTCCCGCCGGGCGTCCATGTGGAGATCCCCCTCCAGGCCTACTTCCGTATTAACACCGAAGCAATGGGCCAGTTTGAACGCACCCTCATTGTCGCCGACGAAGGCTCCTACGTTCACTACGTCGAAGGATGCACCGCACCCATCTACGACGTGAACTCCCTGCACTCGGCAGTGGTGGAAATCTTCGTCCGCAAGGACGCGCGCGTTCGCTACACCACTATCCAGAACTGGTCCACCAACGTCTTGAACCTGGTGACCCAGCGCGCCATCGTTGAAGAAGGCGCCACCATGGAATGGGTGGACGGCAACATGGGTTCAGCCGTCACCATGAAGTACCCTGCCTGCTTCCTCATGGGTGAGCACGCACGTGGCGAAACCCTGTCCATCGGTTTTGCTGGCCCGAACCAGCACCAGGACACCGGCGCCAAGATGGTCCACATGGCACCCCACACCTCCTCCTCCATTGTCGCCAAGTCGGTCTCCCGTGGTGGTGGCCGCACCTCCTACCGTGGCCTGGTCGAGGTCCACCAGCGTGCCCGTCACTCCAAGTCCAATGTGCTCTGTGACGCGCTCCTGGTCGACAAGATCTCCCGCACAGACACCTACCCCTACGTTGACGTGCGCACCGATGACGTCGAAATGGGGCACGAGGCCACCGTATCCAAGGTCTCCGAAGACCAGCTCTTCTACCTGATGAGCCGCGGCCTGGACGAAAACGAAGCAATGGCGACCATTGTCCGTGGCTTCGTTGAGCCCATCGCGAAGGAACTCCCCATGGAGTACGCCCTCGAACTCAACCGCCTCATCGAGCTGCAGATGGAAGGATCGGTCGGCTGATATGACCCAAGAGACCACCACCCCCACCGAAGGCGCACAGCGTAACGGCGCCAGCGACTCCATGGTGCACGTCACCCGCGCTGACCGCTTCACCTCCTTCGACCTTGCTGAACACCCCGTGCCTCACGGTCGTGAGGAAGACTGGCGCTTCACCCCGATGCGCCGCATCCGTCACCTCTTCGACCCCGAAACCTACGCCGGAGAGGACGCCGCCCTGCGCGTCGACGCCAGCGCTGAGGTCAGCGTCGAAACCGTCGGCCGTGATGACGAACGCCTCGGCACCGTCCTCGCCCCCGGTGACCGCACCGCCGCCGTCGCGTGGAATGGCTTCACTGAAGCGACCATCGTCACCATCCCCAAGGCCGCTGCCGTTAACACCCCGATCGTCATCACCATTGACGAGGTCGAGGGCGCTCGCAACCAGCACCTCATGATCCGCGCCGAGGAACTCGCTTCCGCCACGGTCATCATCAACCACACGGGATCGGCGCAGGCGGTCCTCAACCAGAGCGTTGAGATTGAGGCCGGGGACGCCGCACAACTCACCGTCGTCTCCGTCCAGGAATGGGATGACACCACGGTTCATGCTTCCAACCACCGCGTGGCCCTGGGCCGCGACACCGTGCTGCGCCACATTGTCGTCACCCTCGGCGGCGACCTCGTGCGCGTCAACGCCGAAACCGACTTCCGCGGACCTGGCGGCCAGCTCACCATGCTGGGCCTGTACTTCGTCGACGCCGGACAGCACCTTGAGCACCGCGTCTTCGTTGATCACTCTGAGCCCAACTGCTACTCCCGCGTCACCTACAAGGGCGCACTCCAGGGTAAGGACGCTCATTCGGTGTGGATCGGCGACTGCCTCATCCGAGAGGCCGCTGACGGCACCGACACCTACGAACTCAACCGTAACCTCGTGCTCACCGAAGGCGCGAAGGCTGACTCGGTGCCCAACCTGGAGATCGAAAACGGCGAAATCGCAGGAGCCGGCCATGCTTCGGCCACCGGACGCTTCGACGATGAGCAGCTCTTCTATCTCATGAGCCGCGGCATCAGCGAAGCCGACGCGCGCCGCCTGGTCGTGCGAGGCTTCTTCGCTGAACTCATCGAGCAAATCGGTGTTCCCGCCGTTCAGGATCACCTGATGGCCGCCATTGAAGCCGAACTTGAACGCGCCTCAGCCGCTGGGGCACAAACGGTCTGACCCGACGCAATACTGAGCGTCCGACGACCACCACAAGAACAGACTGAAAAGCAAGACAGCGGCTGAGACCGCAAGGAGAAACAATGTCTACTTTGACCATCAAGGACCTGCACGTGTCCGTGGAGACCACAGAAGGTCCCAAGGAAATCCTCAAGGGCGTGAACCTCACCATCAACTCCGGTGAAATCCACGCCATCATGGGCCCCAACGGCTCGGGCAAGTCCACCCTCGCCTACGCCCTCGCCGGCCACCCCGCCTACGAGATCACCTCCGGTGAGGCATGGCTCGACGACCAGCTCATCACCGAAATGAGCGTTGACGAGCGCGCCAAGGCGGGCCTCTTCCTCGCCATGCAGTACCCCGTTGAGGTCGCTGGCGTGTCCGTGTCCAACTTCCTGCGCACCGCCAAGACCGCTATCGACGGCGAAGCCCCCCAGATCCGCAGCTGGGTGAAGGAAGTCAAGCAGTCCATGGAAAACCTCCGCATGGATGCCACCTTCGCTGATCGTGACGTCAACGTCGGCTTCTCCGGCGGTGAGAAGAAGCGCCTCGAGATCCTCCAGATGGAGCTCCTCAAGCCCTCCTTCGCCGTCCTCGACGAAACCGACTCCGGCCTTGACGTTGACGCCCTGCGTATCGTCTCTGAAGGCGTCAACCGTGTGCACGCAGCACAGGGCTGCGGCATCATGCTCATCACCCACTACACCCGCATCCTGCGCTACATCCACCCCAGCCACGTTCACGTATTCGTGGACGGCCGCGTGGCAGCACAGGGCGGCCCCGAGCTCGCCGAGCAGCTCGAAAACGAGGGCTACGACAAGTACCTCACCAAGTGAGCTCCAGATAGCGAATTGGTGAAGTGATGTCACAGAAGTCGGCCCCCGCACCCGTCCACGACGACGCCGCACCACGCGGCGGCGCCCGCCCATTCAACGACGCTGAGCTGGCGGAAATCCGCGCAGATTTCCCCATCCTCGAACGCGTTGGACGAGGCGGACGCCCCATCGTCTACCTTGATGCTGCAGCAACGGCCCAAAAGCCCCGCAGCGTCATCAGTGCGGAGGCCGACTTCTATACCTTCAATAACTCCGCCGTACACCGCGGCACGCATTTGCTGGGCGACGAAGCCACCCAAGCCTACGAGGACGCCCGCTACGAGCTGGCCGCCTTCGTTGGCGGACGCGGCGACGAAATCGTGTGGACGAAGAACGCCACCGAAGCCATTAACCTCGTCGCCTACTCCATCGGCAACGCCTCCATCGGGCGCGGAGGATCAGCCTCTCACTCGCTGAGGATCGGACCAGGCGACCGTATTGTCACCACCCGAGCCGAACACCACGCCAACCTCGTTCCCTGGCAAGAACTCTGCGCGCGCACCGGCGCTGAACTGGCCTGGCTTGACCTGGATGCTGACGGCCGCATCGACCTTGACACCCTCAGCGTCATCACCCCCAACACCAAGCTTGTCGCCTTTACCCACGTCTCCAACGTCACCGGCGCGCTCTCACCCGTGGACGCCATCGTCGCCGCCGCGCGCAATGTCGGCGCACTCGTGCTTTTGGACACCTGCCAATCCTCGGCCCACATGCCCATCGACGTTGCGGCGTTGGGCGTTGACTTCGCGGTCTTCTCCGCCCACAAGATGATGGGGCCCACCGGTATCGGCGCACTGTGGGCACGCCGTCGATTGCTTGAAGCGATGCCTCCCGTCCTTGGAGGCGGCTCCATGATTGCCAGTGTCACCATGGAATCGGCCGAATACATGCCGCCCCCGGAACGCTTCGAGGCCGGCACTCAACCCGTAGCGCAGGCAGCCACTTGGCCCGCAGCCCTTACCTACCTCACGTCTTTGGGAATGGACCGCATTCACGCACATGAGGCCGCTCTGACGGGTTACCTCATGGACGCGATCGGCGACATGCCCGGCATTAAGATTCTTGGCCCCACATCCTCTGCCGACCGTATTGGCGTGGTTGCCTTCGCCGTTGATGGCGTCCACCCCCACGACGTTGGACAGATTATGGATGGTGATGACATTGCGGTGCGCGTCGGACACCACTGTGCGATTCCGCTCCACCACTTCTTCGGTGTACGCTCCTCCACACGTGCGTCGCTGTCTCCTTTCACAACAGTGGCCGACATCGACCGTTTTGTGGAATCCTTAGGACGTGTCGGTTCCTACTTTGGAAGGGTCTAATGTCTAGCCTTGAACAGCTTTATCAGCAGGTGATCCTTGATCACTCCCGTCAACGCCATGGCAGTGGCACCCTCGACGAGGGAATGGGCGCTACCTCTCACCAGGTCAACCCCACCTGCGGTGACGAGGTCACCATGGGCGTGACCCTTGGTGCCGACGGCAACATCGAACGCATGGTGTGGGAGGGCGATGGTTGCTCCATCTCCCAAGCCTCCCTGTCCATCCTCAGTGACCTCATTGACGGCAAGGACCTCGCTCAAATCTCCGAACTCTACGCCGCCATGGAAACCATGATGCACTCGCGTGGCAAGGGAGTGCCCGACGACGTGCTTGATCTTCTTGAGGACGGTGCCGCCCTCGAAGGCAGCTCTCAATTCCCCAACCGCATTAAATGTGCCCTGCTTGGCTGGTACGCTCTGCGTGACTCGCTGGCTCAACTCGGCACCGATATCGCAGGAGAAACCCGATGACCCACACCGATCCCGCTGCGAACCCCATGGCGCAAAGCGAGCCCGTCGAACAGCGCTTCGCCCCTGTCACCGAAGAAGTGAAGAAGCTTGAAGGCACCGAAATCATCGAGCAGGGCACCCTTGCCGGTGAAGATATTCTTGAAGCCCTCAAAGACGTTATTGACCCCGAACTCGGCATCAACATTGTCGACCTCGGCCTGGTCTACGGCGTCACCATCAGCCCGGAGAACGCCATCCGCCTGAATATGACGCTCACCTCCGCAGCCTGCCCGCTCACCGACGTCATTGAACGCCAGGCTGAAATGATCCTTGCGGAGTTCTCCTCTGAGGTGTCCATCAACTGGGTGTGGCTACCGCCGTGGGGGCCGGATCGCATCACCACCGACGGTCGCGATCAGTTGCGTGCCCTCGGGTTTAATGTCTGAGGCGTAGCCCTTCGCCCTTCGTTTTGGTGGACCGCCGTCCGTTTTGCTAGACCGCCAAGGATCCCCGCCGCGAGACCGCCAAGGATCCCCGCCGCGAGACCGCCAAGGATCCCCGCCGCGAGACCGCCAAGGATCCCCGCCGCGAGACCGCCAGGGTACACCGCTCGTGCCCATGAGCCTTCACTTCGTTACGGCTCATATGCCCATCCGCACCGCGAGCAGTGTACCCTGGCGGCCTTTCCTACGCTGACGGCTTTCCTTGCGGGGAAGAGATTACGCCCACAGGTTCACATCTGCGTATGACAGCGACAGTCCTTCGGCGCACAGAGAGGATAGCCTCACTTGCTGCGCAGGCGATTGAGAATGTGCTCCTTGACGAGGCGACGCTGCACCTTGCCGAGCTGATTACGAGGCATGTCGAGGATGAACTCAATGCGGCGGGGGAGTGCGTAGTGGGGAAGCACGCGCTCAGCCCATGCACGCACCTGGTCCAACGAGAGCGCATCAGCAGCGTTCTTGAGAATGATCGCGGCCGTGACTTCCTCGCGCGCATCCCCAGCGGGCAGGCCAATCACGGCCACGTCCTCGACCTCGGGCATCGTGCGGATCGCCTGCTCGACCTGAGTGGGGTAGACATTGAAGCCGCCCGAGAGGATTAACTCCTTCTTACGGTCAGACAAGACAATGTAGCCATCCTCATTGACCCCAACATCTCCGGTCCTAAACCACCCATCTTCGGTGAAGACCTGGGCGTTCTCCTCCGGGGCATTGAGGTAGCCAGAGAACACATTCGGGCCCTTCAAAAGGATCTCGCCAGCCTCTCCATCCTCCACATCACGGCTGGGATCCTCCAAGTCAACGAGGCGAATCTCCATCGACGGGTAGGGCAAGCCCAACACGCCATGACGACGATTCGGAGAGAGGGGAGAACCACACGAGACCGGGGAGGTCTCCGACAGGCCATAGCCTTCAATAATTGCCCCTCCCGTGTACTCCTCCCATCGGCGAGCAAGAGCGCCAGATAACGGCATCGCCCCGCACACCGACCACTTGATGGAACTGAGGGGCTGACCGGCCGTCTCAGCCGCCAACAAAATACGCTCAAACATCGGAGGAACACCGGGCATGAAAGTCACAGGCCTACGGCGCATGGCCTCCAAAGCAAGCTCGGCGTCAAACCTCGGCAAGATCACCTGGGTCGCAGCCAAACGCACAGCGCTACACAGCAGTAGGGTCAGGCCAAAAGCATGGAAGTACGGCAGAGCCGACATAAAGGTTTCAGCGCCCTCATGAAGCTTCCACACCCAGAACACATTCTGGTTGACGTTGGCGCCAATATTGAGGTGTGTCAGGGGCACAGACTTGGGTACACCATTGGTGCCACCCGTATGAAGAATGACCGCACGATCTTCCACCGACGCATAAGGAGTGGTATCAGGCAGTGGAGAAGCCGCCGCAACCGCACGATCCCAGGAACGGGTGCCCGCGGGAACCTCGCCACGCATCTGAGCGCGAGTCTCGCGTGCCTTCGCCACCGGCAACGACAGCAGGAAACGATGCCTGGCAGGCATGGCCGCTGAAATATCAACGGTGAAGACCTGCTCAATCGAGGTTGAGCCATCAAGGGGATAGGCCTCAACGGACTTCTCCCACACGATCGCCACGCGGCCACCATGACGTTCCAACTGGCCCTTGACCTCGGCGGCAGGAGCCAAAGGATTATGTTCAGCGGCTACGGCGCCAATACGCATGCACGCCCAGAAGGCAACAAAAGCCTGCGGACAATTCGGCAAGGCAATGGCCACCACCTCGCCCTTCTTTACCCCCGCATCGCGGAGCACCTGAGCAGCACACAATACCTGCTGGTGAACCGCCTTATAGCTCAGTGTCGCACCAAAATAGTCGATCGCCGTGCGCGTCGGGTACAGGCGGGCAGCGTCGTCCAAGAGAGCGAAGAGCGACACCTCGGGGAGGGGGATTTCATAGGGACAGCCCGGATCGTAATGAGCGCGTGCTTGCTCAACGATACTCATGGCCATACCCAATCCCTTCACTGACGATTACCTTCTCAGGGTACTCCTGTCTGACGCCTGTCCCTGACACTTCTGGGGAGAAAGGGGAAGACGCGGCACAAGCTGCACCAATGCGCGCACTCGCAGGCGCCTGTCGAGCAGATGCTCAGAGAGAGCGTGCTTCCCAGGTGTTACACGCACCAATCGACCCCTGCGTCAAACCGTGCATCAGCCACTTCTGACGCTGCTCAGCCGAGCCATGCGTCCACGACTCCGGATTCGACCCGCCCTGGAAACGCTCCTGCAACCGGTCATCACCAATAGCCTGCGCCGTCTGCAAAGCCTGAGCAATCTCATCAGCGGTAGGAGTCTTCAAGAACGCCGCGCCAGATTCAGGATCAATCGTGTGCGACGCCCAATACATCCACACGCCCGCATAACAGTCAGCCTGCAGCTCCGAGCGCACACCACCGCCATTGGGTCCAGCCTCGCGCGTGTTGTAACGAGAGAAGACGCCCGAAATATTCTGAATGTGATGGCCCCATTCGTGGGCAACCACATACTCTTGTGCCAGAGGAGCATTGGCTGCACCAAAATCGCGCTCCATCTGGGTGAAGAAGTCAAGGTCGAGGTACACCGTGTGGTCAGCCGGGCAGTAGAAGGGGCCAACCGCTGACGTCGCATTACCGCAACCGGTCGATACAGAGTTCCGGAAGATCTTAAAACCGGGCATCTTGTAGGGCACGCCCGTCTGCTGCTCTGCAAGCTGAGCATTCCACACGACGTCAAGAGAATCCGCTGTGGTCACCATGCGGCACTCGGTGTAGGCATTCGCGTCAGCCCCCGTCTTGCAATGGGACAGGTCAACGGCGCTTTGAGCGGGGCCCTGCCCAACGGGAGCCTCTGAGAGCATGGAGGTGAGGTCAATCCCGGTGTACTGGGAGATCAAGAACAACGCGATGACGCCCAAGATGGAGCCTCCACCAAGACTTGCGGCACGACCGCGACCGCCGGAGGTTTTTACGCGGGAGGAATCGGATCGTACGCTCTCATTGAAACTCATGGTCAGCCTCTCTTTGCTGCCAAAGCGCCGGCCCGGTAGCGGCCCAGCATCTCGTCGCGGAATGACTCGTAGGTGCCCTCTGCAATGGAGCGTCGGATACCATCCACCAAGCGCACGGTAAACCACTCATTGTGGATCGTCGCGAGAGTAGAGGCCAGAATCTCCTTTGCCTTGAAGAGGTGGCGGACATACGCCCGGGTGAAGTGAGTGCAAGTGTAACAGCCGCACCCTTCGACCAGCGGGGTGAAATCTGAGCGGAAGCGCGCATTCGTAATGTTGTAACGGCCATCGGGCGTGTAGATCGAACCATTGCGTGCGACGCGGGAAGGATTCACACAGTCGAAGGTATCGGCGCCTGCCTCGACAGCACGGAAGAAATCATCGGGCTCGGAAATCCCCAGCAGGTGACGAGGCAGATCCTCCGGCAGTTCTTCGCATACCCACGAGACGATCGTCCCCAGGTTTTCCTTCTCCAACGCGCCGCCCACACCAAAGCCATCAAAACGCTGCCCCTCGACCTCCATTTGAGCCAAAGTGCGTGCAGCGCGCCTACGCAGATCCTCATACTGCGCGCCCTGCACCACACCCCACAGTTGCTGGTAGGGACGGTGGGATCGCTCCTCGGTGAGTCGCTTATGTTCGCGGAGGCACCGCACCGCCCACGCCTCCGTGCGATCCAAGGACTCTTCCTGATAGGAGCGAGGATGCAGGAGAGAAGTCAGCTCATCGAAGGCAAACATAATGTCCGAACCCAGCTCATGCTGGATCCCCATCGACACCTCCGGGTTGAAACGGTGGGCAGTACCGTCAATGTGACTGTGGAAGATCACACCATCATCGTCAACGACAGCACGCGAAGCCTTCACTACCTGACGCAGGAGAGCCTCATTCGTGGTGTCGGCATTGCCTGAAAACTCCTCCGACAACACCTTCTTAAACCCAGCGCCCAAGCTCAGCACCTGGAAACCACCCGAATCCGTGTAGGTCGGCCCACGCCACCCCATAAAAGACCCGAGGCCTCCGGCCGCATCCACCAGGTCAGATCCGGGCTGCAGGTAGAGGTGGTAGGCATTGGCCAGCACCGCCTGAGCCCCAAGGCCAGCCACCATTTCAGGGACGAGGGCCTTGACATTCGCTTTAGTCCCCACAGGAATGAACGCAGGGGTAGCGATATCACCGTGGGCCGTGTGAATGACACCGGTACGGCCGAGGCCCGCGCCAGTGTCAAGACGTGTGCCGAGAGTGAAGCCGCGGTCAGAGGTAACAGTGGGAGCCTCCAAGGCTGGGAAGAAGGATGAGCCTGTCGGCTGAGTGCCTTCCGTTGCGGCGAGGGGGGCTTCAATCCAGTGGGCGTTCATGCGAGCGACTCCTGAGAAGAGGGCGCCTCAGAAGAGAGCGCAGCGGAGGCGGAGAGACCTTCAAAGCGGCGAACCCAGGCGATCACCCGGTAGGTCAAGGGCAGGAGAATAATCTCCACACCCACTTTGTAGAGGTATCCCACGATGAGGTAGTTGAGGAAGTCAGAACCGGGGATGACACCCAGGAATGCGACAGTACAGAAGATCACGGTGTCGGCGGCCTCGCCAACCACCGTTGACCCCACGAGGCGCGCCCACAAGTGCTTCTCGCCCCACCGCTGACGGATCCTCACCAGCACCAGAGCATTCAAAAACTGTCCCGCCAGATAGCCAATCACCGAGGCAGCAACAATGCGCGGAACAAAGCCGAGCACAGCCTCGAAAGCAGCCTGATTCTCATACCCCGGCCCGACCGGAGCGAGCTGCACAAGGAAGAACGCTAAAGAGGCGAGCAAGGATGCGGCAAACCCCAGGAAAATCGCGCGGCGAGCCCGCGAGAAACCATAGATCTCCGCCAGGACATCCCCCAGAATGTAGGTGAAGGGGAAAAGGATTGCGCCGCCATCAAAGACAAAGTGGGCGGGGCCGACATCAATGCCAATCACCTTCGTTGCTGCCACATTGGAAATCAGCAGGAAAGAGACGAACATGACCACAACAACGTCATAGGCGCGGGGAAGCGCAGGCGTTGTGCGGGTCGAAGCGGCAGGCGATGATGTCTGTGTAGGCATGGGCTCTCCAGTGTCGATAGTATTCCACCCCATTGTGCCTAATGACCGGCGGTCCTCTCATCTTGGTGGGGGTGGGAAGGCACACAGCGCGGGCGTATGAGGGCTTGCAACGGCAGAAGAAGTGCAGTGCCACGATAGAATTCCACCCGTGATTAACGTCCAGAATTTCTCCCTGCGAATCGGCGCGCGTGAACTCGTCAAAGATGTCACCTTCCGCGTCGACAAAGGTATGCGTATCGGTCTTGTCGGGCGAAACGGAGCCGGAAAGACCACCACTATGCGCCTCCTCGCAGGCGAGGACGATCGCGGTATCGCCGAACACGACGGCATGATCAGCCGCACAGGCACCGTCGGTTACCTACCTCAAGACACCCAAGCTGGCGACCCCGAACAAAAAGCACGCGAACGCATCATCTCCGTGCGCGGCATTGACACTATCATTGCCCGCATCCGCAAAGCCGAACAAGAAATGTCCACCCTTGAGGGCCCGCGTCAGGTCAAGGCCATGGAACGCTACGTGCGCCTCGACCAAGAATTCACCAACGCTGGCGGGTGGGCAGCCAACGCGGAAGCCTCGCAAATCGCCCACGCCCTCGGCCTTGAAGACCGCGTCCTCGACCAACCCCTTGCCACCCTCTCCGGCGGTCAACGCCGCCGTGTGGAACTGGCGCGCGTCCTCTTCTCCGGTGCCGATGTGCTCCTCCTGGACGAACCCACCAACCACCTCGATCACGACTCCATTGTCTGGCTGCGCGACTGGCTCAAAACCTTCCCCGGTGGGGCCATCATTATCAGCCACGACGTCAAGCTTTTAGGCGACACCGTCAACCAGGTGTTCTTCCTTGACGCCACCCGCGCCGTCATGGACATCTACCACCTGGGATGGACCGCCTACCTTCAGCAACGCGCCGAGGACGAACGCCGCCGCCGCCGCGAACGCGCCAATGCCCTCAAAAAAGCCGAGCAGCTACGTGCCCAAGGCGAAAAGATGCGCGCCAAGGCGACCAAAGCCGTCGCCGCCCAACAGATGCTTCGCCGCGCCCAAGAACTCCTCGAATCGGTGGGCGATGAGCGTCAGGAAGAAAAGGTCGCGCGCCTGCGTTTCCCTGAGCCCGCACCCTGTGGACGCGTGCCCCTCAGCGCCGAGGACCTGTCCAAGTCCTATGGCTCCTTGGAAGTCTTCGCCGGAGCTGACCTATCCATTGATCGCGGAGCGAAGGTCGTGGTACTTGGCTACAACGGCGCCGGTAAGACCACCCTGCTGCGCATCCTGGCAGGCATTGAAACCCCAGACACCGGCCAGGTTGTTCCCGGGCACGGGCTCAAACTGGGCTACTACGCTCAGGAGCACGAAACCCTCGACGGCGAGGCGACAGTCTACGAAAATATGGCCCGTTCCGCCCCCGGGCTGGATAACACGCAGATCCGCAATGTCCTGGGGCAGTTCCTCTTCTCCGGTGATGACGTAGAAAAGCCCGCCTCAGTCCTCTCAGGCGGGGAAAAGACGCGTCTGGCGTTGGCAACACTGGTGGTGTCGGCGGCAAATGTGCTACTCCTGGACGAACCGACGAATAACCTTGACCCGGCCTCGCGCGAGGAAATCCTCTCGGCCCTTCGCACCTATGAAGGCGCGGTCGTTCTCGTCACGCACGACCCGGGTGCTGTCGAGGCCCTCAATCCTGATCGCGTCCTTCTGCTGCCTGACGCCGATGAGGACCTCTGGGATGAGTCCTACTTGGATCTGGTGACACTGACATAAATGGCCTCTTAGCTGGAGCAGTCAAGCGTTCGGCCTTATCAGGCCGGCTCGCGGGGGCCAGCGCAAGCGGGAAGGTGGCAGACTGGCGGATTCGGCGGCCAGTTTTAGTTGCCGTAAAAGCTGCGGATAATGGCGCTCACTTGATCGGATTCGATAAGGAAACCGTCATGCCCGCAAGGAGAAGAAATCTCCGCGTAACGGGCGTGAGCGATGGCTTGCGCGCAGGCACGCACCTCGGTGGGGTAGAAGAGGCGATCGGAGTCCACCCCAATCACCAGCGTTTCAGCTTGAATGTTGCCAAGAGCGCGTTCTACGCCACCGCGGTCACGGCCCACGTTGTGGGTGATCATCGTGCGGCACAGGGTCACGTAGGAGCCCGCGTCGAAGCGACGTACGAGCTTCTCTCCGTGATAGTCCAGGTAGGAGGCGATAGCTAGGCGCCCACCTGTGAGGGGGTTTTCGCCGTGCTGAGCGTCATTTCCAAAGCGCTCCGCTAATTCTTCGGGGGCGCGGTAGGTGGTGTGGGCAATCTGGCGGGCGAGGGCAAGGCCGCGCGTGGGAGCCTCGCCGCTGGCGTAGTAGTCGCCGCCCTGCCAGTTGGTGTCAAGGGTGATGGCCTGAATCTGCGTGTGTGCCCAGGCGGCCTGCTCGGCACTGGCCTGCGCGCTGGATGCGACGATAATGAGCCGTTCCAGGCGTGCGGGGTAGGTGACTGCCCACTCGTAGGCGCGCTGGCCTCCCAGCGAGGCGCCCACAACCGTGTGCCAACGTTCAACGCCGAGGGCGTCGGCGAGCAGCGCCTCAGCATGAACCTGATCGCGGGTGGTGATGAGGGGGAAACGCGATCCCCATTCGCGCCCATCAAGGCCGATCGAGGAGGGGCCGGTGGATCCCTGGCAGCCGCCGAGGACGTTCACGCCGACGACGAAGTGGCGGCTGGTGTCAATGGCTCGGCCAGGGCCCACAATGTCGTTCCACCATCCGGCGGTGGGCTGGCCGGGCGTGGCCTCGCCGCAGACATGGGCGTCGCCGGTGAGAGCGTGGAGGATGAGGATAGCGTTGCTGCGGTCCTCGTTGAGGGTGCCCCAGGTTTCGTAGGCGAGGCGCAGGTGGGGCAGGTAGTCGCCACTTTCGAGGGTGAGGCCACCGAGGTCGGCGAAGTGCCGCTCTCCGGTGGGGTCGCCGTCACGCCATCCGCCCTGGCGTGGGGCGCGTGGGACGAGGGCGAGCGGTGGGACGAGGGCGGGTGCGCCGGTCGTTTCGTTGGGGGAGAAGGGAGTATTGGAAGGGAGCAAAGGGCGGGCGGCAGCGGACATGGCCTTACCATTTCTGTTTTCTACGAGGGGTCCGGGCGTATCCTGCATCGTTGCAGGGAGCACACAGGGGCCGTCACGCTATTGCTGCTGAGGAAGGGGCAGTGCAAGAAGCCTGGGGCTAGGGCTGCGTGCTCAGCAGGACATTCGACGGGTCAATCGTGAAAACATGTGTTGAGTGTAAGCCGGGATCCGCATATGACTATGGTCCCTCTCACATGGGGAGACGCTGTGTGAATCCTGAAGTATCGTCTTTGCCTACTGACTCTCGACCGCGTCTTGCGAAGGGGGCGCACGTAAACAGTGGCCTGTGGGCCAAGCGTTGAGACACTCAGCCCACAGACCACTGCGAAAGACAAGGACTCTCAGAGCACTTTAGAGAAGAACTCCTTGGTGCGCTCCTCCTGCGGGTGATCAATCACCTGCTCGGGGGAGCCCTGCTCAACAATCACGCCACCATCCATGAAGACGACGGTATCGGCAACCTCTCGGGCGAAGCCGACCTCGTGAGTGACGACAACCATCGTCATCCCCGACTCTGCCAGGTCCTTCATGACCGCCAAAACCTCGCCCACCAGTTCAGGATCAAGGGCAGAGGTCGGCTCATCAAAGAGCATCAGCTCGGGTTCCATCGCCAGCGAACGTGCAATGGCCACGCGCTGCTGCTGACCACCTGAGAGTTCCGAAGGGTAATGATCAGCGCGGTCAGCCAAGCCCACCAACGCAAGCAGCTCCTCCGCGCGGGTCTTCGCCTGCGCCTTAGGGACCTTGGCGACGTGGATCGGGGCTTCCATAACGTTTTCTAGAGCCGTCATATGAGGAAAGAGGTTGAAACGCTGGAATACCATACCGATCTTCGAGCGCTGCTGTGCGATGGCCTTATCCGGCAGATCATGCACAATGACCTGCCCGTTCTTTTCTTCCTCGCGGTAGCCCAGCAGAGTGCCGTCAACGTAGACGCGACCAGCGCTAATCGTTTCCAACTGGTTGAGGCAGCGCAACAGGGTGGACTTTCCTGAACCTGAGGGGCCAAGTACCACGCACACCTCACCGGGCTGCACATCCAAATCCACGCCTCGAAGAACATGGAGGTCGTCGAAGAACTTGTGGACGCCTCGAAGGGAGACCTTCGCCTGAGTGCTCATGGGGTTACCTCGATGAAAGGATCGTCGTTGGTCGTGTGGGAACGGTTAATCGCCGCTTGTCGATCATGCGTGGGGGTGGGTGAATCGCGACGATCAAAACCCTTCCCGAAGTGACGCTCAATACGGCTTTGCACCATCATCAGCAGGGTCGTGATGAGCAGATACCACAGGGCCGCCGCGATCAACAGAGGAATTGGCAAGAAGAGCGCCTGCCCCTTCGTGCGAGCCACGAAGGTCAGTTCATAGGTGTAGGGGATAGCGCTGACCAACGAGGTCGTCTTGAGCATCGAAATCGTTTCATTACCGATGGGCGGCACGATGACGCGCATGGCCTGGGGCAAAATGATCCGGCGGAAGATCATAGAGCGCGGCATGCCCAGGGCTGTTGCTGCCTCCCACTGTCCCTTGTCAACAGAGAGTAAGCCGGCGCGGATAATCTCGGCAAGGTAGGCGCCTTCGTTGAGGCCAAGGCCGATGAAGGCCATCCAAAGTGGCGTGAAATAGTCGATGGTCGAGAACTCCACGAAGGGTTCCATGAAGGGGATCCCGATGCCAATGGTGGGGTAGAGGCTGGGAAGCAGGGACCAGAAGATGAGCTGCGTATAAATGGGGGTGCCGCGGAAGAACCAGATGTAGAAGGTGGCGACCCCACGCAAAATCGGATTCACTGACTGGCGCATGACCGCCATGGTGATGGCCAGGACAGTGCCCAGGGCCATTGCGAGGACGGTCAGGAGAAGAGTGAAGAGAACGCCGCTGACGATCGTCTGCGAGAAGACCCACTGAGCAACGACATCCCATTGGTAGTTCGGGTTTGTCGCTAGAGAGTGGAGGGCGATAACAGCGATGAGGCCGATAAAAGCGGCAGAGACCCAGCGGCCGGGCCGCGGGACAGGTTTTGCCTCGAGGAATTCAATTCCGTCTTTGACATGGGGCATAGGAGGAGTCTTTCCGCGCGATACAACGTCGTGGGATGCTCGGATGGAGCATCCCACGACGTGTGGAGGTGTCACTTACCGGGGTTGAGTTCTGCAGTGGTCAGAGCCGCATCCTCAGCGCCGTATGCGCCCAGAATCTTGGCGAACTGGCCGTTATCCATGAGGTACTGAACGGCGGCCTGGACAGCCTTGGCCAATTCCACATTGTCCTTGGCAACGGCAATTCCCTGCGGTTCAGATTCGATGACCTCGCCGACCTGTTCGAGCTTACCCTCTGCGAGTTCGACAGTGAAGCCAATGACCGTGGAATCTGCCAGTGTGGCATCGTATTGACCGCCGATCACCTTCGTTGCGATGGAGGTCTGGACATCTTCGGGCTTGATTTCAATGGGGCTCTTACCGTCAGCAACGCACTTGTCGGACAGCTCTTGAGCGTAGTCCTGCTGGTAGGTGCCGTTCTGGACGCCGATAGTGGCGCCGCAGGGGTCGGTCGGGTCAAAGCCCTTGGGGTTGCCTGCTGCCACGGCGTAGGCCGAACCAACCTCAACGTAGGAGATCATATTGACCTGTTCGAGGCGCTCAGGGGTGATGGTGAAGGAAGATGCCGCCACATCGAACTTCGTGCCCAGCGCGGGAAGAATGGTGGGGAACTCTGCGTGGCTGGTCTGGCCCTCCTTGAGGCCCATGACCTTAGCAATGGCCTTGACGAGGTCAACGTCGTACCCGACGGGGGTTTGGCCATCATCGCCGCGGAACTCGCCGGGGGCGTAGTCGGTGGAGGCGCCGTTGGTAAGAATGCCCTTTTCCTTAATGTCTGCGGGGACGAGGGCGGCAACCTCGGGAACCTCTGAGAGCGTCGAGACATCGAAGGGGGTGATGCCTGCAACGCCAGCGCCTGCGCCTGAGTCGGCTGCGCTTTGGGAGGCACCGGTGGTGGGGTCTGCGCAACCTGCCAGGGCGAGGGTTGCAACAGCGGTAAATCCAATGAGTGCGGTCAGCTTCTTCATGGGAGTGCCTTTCTCTGTGGAGCGACTGATACAAGTATGCGCATATGCGCATAATATTCGTATGGGTGTCTCGCAATGAGAGATGCACTGAAAGACGCGCGGGAGCTGTCGACCAACGTGCACCCATCACACGTCACCCCAGCAGAGGGGAAAGAAAAAGTGGCCCTCCCACATTGGGAGGGCCACAGCAGTGAAGCGCCAAGGACTAACGCCCACGCAAAGCACGACGATTCATGCGAACACGATTCGGATCAACACCCTTTGGAATCGGAGCGCTCGACGCCGTCAAAGCATTCAAGCGCTGACTCACCGACGGAATCTCCTCGCGAGTCAAGACATTCTTCAGCTTACGCAGGCGAGACTGCAGATCCGCCAGACGCACCTGCCCCTCACCGCTACCCACCTCAATGAGATGAACAGGAACATTCTGCGCAACGCGCTGAATCTTCTTCCGTTCAGCATTCAGCAGCGGGCGCACGCGCGAGGACGGACCTTCCGAGATCAACACAACGCCGGGGCGGCCCACAATGCGCCAGACGATATCCTGCTCACGAGTAGCGTTCACAGGGCGCTCAAAAACAATCCAACCGCGCTTAATCTGGCTCAATACCGCATACACAGAACCAACGGTGCCCTCAATCTGCGTGTACATGGCGCGAGGAGCCAAGTAGGACAACAAGAGCATGGCAATGAGAATGCCCGTCATCACGCCCATGAGAATCCACAGCACCCAACTACCTTGAGTGAGAGCTGCAAAGAGGATATTCAGAGCGAGTGAAACGATGATGACAGCAGCGAGTACCCACTTCAGCCAGGGGTAGGAACGTGCGGTGATCTTATAAGCGTCAACCACATTGTGGTACCAACGACGCTTCTTCATGGGGGAGGGAGTCTTATCAGCCATAGCTCTTCGATCTTAGCGTGTTCTCCTCGCCAGGGGTAGCGCGCTCAAGGCCGCAATCACGCAGGCGCCAGCCGAGACGAGGAAGGCAGCCTGAGGGCCCGTGTGTGAGGCTGCAAAACCACCAGCAATCGACCCAGCAGAGACCCCCACTGTAATCGCTGCAGGCATCGCCGTCATCGCTACTGCCAAACCGCCCGCAGGAGCAAGCTTTTCAGCATTAGTAAAGGAGGTCACCATCATCACTCCCACATTGAGCCCCGCCACGAAGAGAACGCCAGCAACAGGAAGGAGGGAATCGAAGTGCCCAGCTAGCCACATGGCACCCGCCGCAAAAAAAGCTGGAAGAGCAACGCGCATCGCCGGAGTGACGCGTTCAGAGATCACCACAACGAGGATCGCCATGATTGCCGATCCAATCCCCATCGCTCCATAGACCACTCCGGCTTGGCCAGGCACCCCCAACGCTGTCGCCTTTGCCGTCAGCCCTGCTTGCGTGGCGCCAAAGAGAGTGCCGATGGCCATCATGGCAATAATGGCTGGCGCAATTGCCCACAGGACCCGGGCAATACTGGGCCGACTATCAACGCCAGCCGCCTGGGGCTCGACCAAGGTGCGGGGCGCGTGGTAGGCGAAGAGGCCCCCGGCGACGGTGACCAGGCCCGCCGCCAGAGCAAGCGGAGCAGCAGGGAAAACCACCGCGGTGAGGCCCACAAGGACCGGGCCAAAGACGAACATCAGTTCATCCACCATTGACTCATAAGAAAAAGCCGTGGCAAGCAGTCGCGGAGTCAAGGAATGAGAAACCCACCGGGCGCGCGTCAACGACCCAATCGGCAAAGACGTCACGCCAACAAAAAGACAGGCAGCCCACAGGCGCCAATCCGACCAGCCCATCAACGCCGCCGTCAGCAGCGAGGCTAATGCGAGGGCGGACAGAGGCGTCACGATAAGCAGCATGCGGCGCTGTCCGGAATAGTCCGACCAGCGCCCAATGAAGGGTGAAGCAATAGCAGTGGACAGGGAGACGACACCGGTGGCGAGACCGCCAAGAGCAACTGAACCGGTGGAGGCCGTAATGGCGCTCATTGTGCCGAGAGGAACCATCGCGTAGGAGGCGCGGGCAGCAGCGGCAACAAGCAGGCGACGCCAGCTGACGATGGTGGGAAGAGAACGATAGTGCGCGAGGGCGCGGAAAGGAGAGCTTTGCACAGGAGTGCTCCAGAAATCGACTGCCCACAAGGGTCCCACCAAGGGGAGCATGTGGGCCTGCCTCGTCAAACGAGGGGATGGCGCTATCCTATCGCTTCTCGCGCGCAACGCCGGAGGGAAAGTTATCCACAGATTCATGCCAGCGTTTGGAGAAGGCCTGAAAAATCACCATTCTGGAGTTATGGACGTTGATGGCTACGAAATTGGTGAGATTGCCTACCTCCGCAGCGATGGACCCCTGTGGGCGGCACGTGACTCGCAGGGACGCGAGGTGTTGATTTCCTTCCACTCCTCCCTTGAGGGCGAGGAAAGAAGTGACCGCTGGCGTCAGTGGGCCACCGTTGACAGCCCCCACGTTGCGGCGCTACGCGATGTCGTCCGCCACGAGGACGGCCGCTGGGCCCTCGTTCAAGAACGCGTTGACGGCGAATCCTTGGCGATCCTCCTCGCTGACGGAGGAGTGCGTGAGAAGGCCGCCCGGCACCGCATCTATCAGGGGATATGCGAGGGCATCGCCGCCTTGCATCGCGCCGGAATCATCCACGGAGATCTCAGCCCCAACAACATCATCGTCGCTCCCGGGCACAGGGCGGTCATCATTGACCTGAGCGACGACCCTGATGCACTGGCCGGAACGGAGGGATGGAGCTCGCGAGAAAACCCCAGTATGGAGGCCGACATTGACGCCGTGGAGAGGATACGCGACGCTCTGCTTGCCGCAGAAGGATCGGGAGAAGTCACTGACCCGGCAACGCGTTTACGCCTGCATGCCACGCTCCCCGCTACAGAACTTCGAGCACCTCAGCAGCGCTTCCGTGTCGCGTCGCGTGCGAGCAATTCTCGGATCCGTAGCAGCCGTGCCCGCAACAGCCGTCGCTCCAGCTCCGCGCGCCGCCCTCGACCCCGCGCTCTAGTCGGAGTCGGCATTATGGTGGCACTGCTCTTTGGCGGAGCGAGCTACGCTTTTGCAACCGCCCACACTCAGCAGGCAGAGTCCACCTCATCTGGGACTGCTGAGTTTAGTACTGCTCCTCAGAGCGCTCCTTCGTACAAGCAGAGCGTTTCAGTCAGCGGGCCAAGCGACAAGGAACAAGCCGGTGTAGGTGCCTCTGACCGAGGACAAAGCTCCCAAGGAACGCGGGCGTCGGAGGCGGCACCCGCCTGTGAGGGCGAGGAAATCTCTCGACGAGTGAGAGACATCCTGCAGGCGCGAGACGAGGCCTTCAACAGCGCTCGCGCTGATGAACTCCCTCAAGCCCTTGGCGGAGCTTTATTGGAGGCAGACCGCGCACTCATTGAACAGATACGTGACAGGGGTATTAATATCCGCGAGTTCGACACTGAGCTGACGGCACTATCTGTCCTTTCCTGCGGACTGGGGAGCGCACACGTGGAGGTCACCCTGCTACACAAAGCCCACGAACGCTGCCAAGCAGGGGAGTGCGTACAAGCCCCGGAAGGAGAAGCCCAGGTATTCATCCTGGAACTTGAAGGAAATCCGTGGAAAGCCGTGCATGCACGGTGAAAAGGACGAGGCAGGCGTGGAGCTGGCCTCGGAGGACCAGGGTGAAAAGCGCCCCTGAAAGGAAAGATCTGGGAGGGGGCAGCGGCGGGAAAGCGCTGCTGGAGGCCAGGGGAGGAACACAGTGAGGGGTCATGCGCAAATACGCATGACCCCTCACTCAGCGGGTGCAGTATCTACTGCCTTCCCTACAACGTTCAGGCCAGGTCAGCCTCAAAAGCTGCTTCCTCCAGGCGCTTCTTGACGGCCATGAGGTAACGGGCAGCGTCTGCGCCATCGACCAGGCGGTGATCGTAGGACAGCGACAGGTAGACCATGGAGCGAATCGCAATAGCGTCGTTCCCCTCGGCGTCCTTGACCACCACGGGACGCTTGACAATGGTGCCCACACCCATGATCGCGGTCTCAGGCATGTTGAGAACGGGGGTGTCGAAGAGAGCGCCACCGGAGCCGGTGTTGGTGATGGTGAAGGTCGAACCGGTCAGTTCCTCCGGGCCCACCTTGCCGTCGCGGGTGCGTGCTGCCAGATCGTTAATGGAACGGGCAATGTCAGCCATGGACTTTTCGCCAGCGTCCTTAATGACGGGAACGAACAGGCCCTTGGGCGTGTCAACAGCAATACCAATGTGCTCGTGGCCGTGGTAGGTGACCTCGGTGTCATTGATCGATGCGTTGATCTTCGGGTGGTAGGCAAGAGCCTCAGTCGCAGCCTTGACGAAGAAGGGCAGGAAGGTGAGCTTGGTGTTCTCGCGAGCCTGGAAGGCATCCTTATTGCGTGCACGCAGAGCAGCAATGCGGGTGACATCAACCTCGACAACGGTGGTGAGCTGAGCAGCAGTCTGCAGCGAATCCACCATGCGACGAGCGATGGTCTGACGCAGGCGAGACATCTTCTCAGTGGTGCCACGCAGAGGCGAGGGCTCCTGTGCGGGAGCTGCGGGAGCGGCAGGTGCGGGAGCCGGAGCCGCAGCAACGGGAGCAGGGGCAGCGGCAGCTGCCTTGCGAGCAGCAATCGCAGCCTCAACGTCTTCGCGGCGGATACGGCCACCGACACCGGTACCGGTTAGGGTAGCTAGGTCAATGTCAGCCTCGCGTGCAAGCTTGCGCACGATGGGGGTGACGTAGCCGTTGATGGCCGAGGCCGGGGCCGGAACCTCGTCGGCCTTCACGCCAGCGCTCTGCGCCACGGGGGCAAGAGATTCTGCGGTGGGGAAGGGATTGACGGGAGCGGCCGGTGCCGATGCTGCGGGTGCCGGAGCCGGTGCTGCGGGTGCCGGAGCCGGTGCGGGCTCAGCCACCGGAGCAGGAGCTGCTTGAGCTGCGGGAGCTCCTGCCTGGTCAGCGATGACGGCAAGAACGGTGCCAACGGCGACGGTCTCATCTTCCTGAACGCGAATCTCGACGAGGTAGCCCGACACGGGGGAGGGAACCTCGGAGTCGACCTTGTCGGTGGCGACCTCAAGGAGGGCCTCATCAGTCTCAACCTTGTCGCCCACGGACTTGAGCCACGTGGTAACAGTGCCTTCAGCGACGGACTCGCCCAGAGCTGGCATGGTCACCTCAGTGCCGGAGACAGGGCCAGCGGCGGGTGCCGGGGATGCCTCAGCAACGGGAGCGGGAGCTGCGGCAGCTTCCTCAACGGCGGGGGCTGCTTGAGCGGCAGGCGCGGGAGCGGCTGCCTCGGAGGCATCGCCAATCATGGCGATGGTGGTGCCCACCTCAACGGTTTCATCCTCGCCAACGAGGATCTCCAGCAGAACGCCAGCAGCGGGGGAGGGGACCTCAGAGTCAACCTTGTCGGTGGCGACTTCAACGAGGGGTTCATCCAGAGCGACGGTATCGCCCACGGACTTGAGCCAGGTGGTGACGGTTCCTTCGGCGACGGATTCGCCCAGGGCAGGCATGGTCACTGCGGTTGCCATTAGATTCTTCTCCTTGTTGACTTTTGGTCAGTTATGGGAGTGGAGAGGCTTACCCGCCAAGGCGAGGGCAGCTTCACCGATGGATTCATTTTGGGTGGGGTGAGCGTGAATCAGCGCAGCCACATCTTCAGGGTACGCCTCCCAGTTCACCAAGAGTTCGCCTTCACCAACCTGTTCGCCGATGCGAGCGCCAATGCCGTGGAAGCCCACGATCGGACCACCCTCAACGGAAACGAGCTTAATAAAGCCGGTAGTACCAAGGATATTGGACTTGCCGTTGCCTGCAAGGTTGTATTCGACAGAACGTACTGCATCGCCATACTGCTCACGAGCCTGCTTTTCAGTCAGGCCCACAGAAGCAATCTCAGGCTCGCAGAAGGTCACGCGGGGGATACCAGACTCCACAATGGGAGCAGGATTAAGGCCAGCGATTTCCTCGGCAACGAAAATACCTTGAAGGAATCCACGGTGAGCGAGCTGCAAGCCGGGCACAATGTCGCCAACGGCGTAAATATTGCCCACACCGGTGTGGAGACGATCGTTGGTCAACACAAAACCGCGATCCATGGAGATGCCAGCTTCTTCATAGCCCAAGCCAGCGGTGACAGGACCGCGGCCTACGGCCACAAGCAGCACGTCAGCGTCGAAGGTTTTGCCGTCCTCGGTCGTCACATGAACGCCGGACTCATCCTGCGTGGCGCCAGTGAAGCGAGTGTTGGTGTGGAAAGCGATGCCGCGCTTACGGAAGGTACGCTCCAGGTGCTTGGAGATCGCTTCGTCCTCGTTAGCCGCCAGGTGGGGCAGAGCCTCAAGGATGGTGACCTCAGCGCCGAAGGAACGCCACACGGAGGCGAATTCCAAGCCAATAACGCCACCACCCAGGACGATAGCCTTCTGGGGGACCCATTCCATCTGGAGGGCCTGATCGGAGCTGATAATACGGCCGCCAATTTCCAGGCCCGGGAGAGAACGAGAGTAAGAACCGGTGGCAAGGATGACATGACGGCCAGTGATACGACGACCGTCCACTTCGACGGTGTCTTGGGAAACCAAACGGCCCCAGCCCTGGATAATGTCAACATTGCGGGAGGCAAGCAGGCCCTGGAGGCCCTTGTAGAGCTTGGTGATCACCGAATCGCGGTAGGCACCAACCTTGGCCATGTCGATGCCATGGAAGGTAGAGGACACGCCAAATTGCTCAGACTCGCGGACAGCATCTGCCGTTTCAGCAGCGTGCAGATACGCCTTAGTGGGGATGCAGCCGCGGTGCAGGCAGGTGCCGCCAACTTTGTCACCATCGATCAAAGCTACTGTCATGCCCAGCTGGGAACCGCGAAGGGCGGCGGCATAGCCACCCGATCCGGCACCCAAAATGACGAGGTCGTACGTGGGTTCGCTCACGTAATCCACTCCTTAATTGTGAAAATAACGGGGATGTCCGTATGGGCCTATTGTCCCACTCTGGAGCGCTCTTTTCCTCCCTCTTCTGGAAAAATCAGGGTGGGAACTCCCACATTAGGAAAATACGCCCCCAAGACGCTTACGGGAGTGAGCCTCATGCCCCTGAAGGAGGCGTCGGCAGTGCAAGGTCCTGCCTTCTCGCGCCCTTAGACACCTCCGGGGAACCCGCACTGGCGCCACGCCTCGTACAAAGCAATGGACGCCGAATTTGCGAGGTTGAGCGAGCGGGCCCCCGGACGCATATGAATGCGTACAAGACCATTCACCTCAGGGTGGTCAAGAACCCCCTGGGGAAGACCGTCAGGTTCAGGGCCAAAAAGCAGGCCATCGCCATCGCTATAGGCAATGTCGGTGTAGAGAGTGGAACTATGCCCGGTGAAAGCCCAAATCTTGCCGGGAATCTCAGCCAGAGCGTCCTCCAGAGAAGGATGCACCTTGACATGGGCCAGATCGTGATAATCCAAGCCGGCTCGGCGCAGCTTCGTATCATCCATATCGAAAGCCAAAGGCTCAACGAGGTGCAGCATGGACCCCGTACATGCCGACAGTCGGATGGCAGCGCCGGTATTCCCAGGAATCTTTGGCTCGAAGAAAATAATGTGAAGCATCGACTCTCAACTTAGACAATGGGTTTAGGCGATGGCGAAGGTGGCAGTGAGCCTCGCTCGCGCAATCGTGTGGAAGGCAAGATGGAAGGCGCACTCGGCAGGAGTGGCCTCGTCATCAATCCCTAAAGTTTCCACATCAAGGGCATGAACCGCAAAAATATAGCGATGCGGATGATCATGCGGCGGGGGAGCGGCGCCAAAATACTCCGCCCCACCGTGGTCAACACGTAGGTGGAAGGCCGCCCCATCAAGAAGAAGATCGGACTCACCCTGCCCTTGGGCAAGCTCAGTGGTTGAGGCATCCATATCAACGATCGTCCAATGCCACCAGCCTGAGGGTGTCGGGGCGTCGGGATCAAAGCAGGAAACAACGAAACTTTGTGTCTCCTCAGGAAAACCTGACCAGCGAAGATGTGGAGAGACATTTCCGCCCTCGGCGCTATGAAGAAGTGGCAGTGCCTCCCCATCGCGAAGGTCGTCCGACTCAAGAGTGAAGGAGGGGACGGGAGGGAGAAGGTCGTAGGGATCGGGGGCGATAGGGCGTTCAAGTGACGTCATGACTGGACCTCCAGGGACGAAGCGGCAAAAACGGGATACCTCCCCTACAATCATCGAACAGGTGTTCGATAGATGTTGTGGGAAGCGAGGTGTGAGCGCCATGTCGCAAGAAAACGCTCATAGGCTTGCTCGTGCTCGTGAAATTCTCATGGGCGCGCAGATCGCTATGGGAATAACGCACACACACCCGGACCTCCAGCTTGCCGCAAAAAGCGACAGAAAAACACCCCCGGGAATGATCTACTCCATTTCCGGCACACAAAAAGACCTCAATGATGCACTTTTGCAATGCGCAACCCCTCTGACATGGATCGCGGTCGCCGCGCTACCTGAGATCGGATGGCAACGCCTGAGCGAACAAGGTCTCAACCTTGAGAGGGTCGTTGCCCTTCCCAACCTGGACATCGCCGCCGAAAGAGTGCTCTCCATCCTCGCTTCTGCGGTGGACATCCTCTGCGTCGGAGACCTCCCCCTCAGCGCTCAAGGACGCAAACGCATCGCCGCAAAAGCTCGACAAAAAGGCTGCCTCATTCTCAGTGCAACCCCCTGGCCGGGACTCTCACGCTCCTTCCCACACCACTGGCAGACAGGCGCCACAGTGACCCAACTCCCTCAGCGGGCGGTGGGAACATGACGGAAGGAATTCGGCGCTTCGCCCTATGGGTACCTGACTGGCCCACAGCCTGTCTGATCCTCGGCACCCCGCCGGGAGCGCCAGCCGTCCTCGTTGATCGAGGGCGCGTGCAGCACACTACCGTCGCTGCCCGTCAAGCGGGAGTACGGACAGGAATGAGTACCCGAACCGCCCAACACCTCTGCCCAGAATTAGTGATGAGCGGCGCAGACCCCGACACGGAAGCCGCTCATTTTGAAGAAATCCTGCGCGCCTGCGAAGAAGAAATCGCCGATATCGCCGTCCTTCGCCCAGGCCTGGCATGGGGACCCATCGGGCCCGCAGCCCGCTGGCATGGCAGCGAAGAACACGCGGCAGAAAACATTATCGATGCTGTCAGTCAACGTACCGGAGTTGAATGTCTTATTGGCATTGCCGATGGCACGCTCGCCCCGCTACTAGCCGCACGCTCGGGGCGCATTATTCCCCCGGGTGAAAGCCCGGCCTACCTTGCAGGACTTTCCCTCGAACGCATTCCCTACCTCCTTCCCGGATACGGTCACACCTTCAGCCCCCTCATTGCCGCCCTCAATAAACTTGGGATGAAAAGCGTTGAGGACCTGCGCCGCGCCGACGCTCCCGCCCTGCGCGCGCGTTTTGGTCAGCCTATGAGCTCTCTTCTGGCCTGCATCACAGGCGCAGACCTGCAGCTTCCGCAGGGACAACGCATCTGCGCTGAACTCACCTTCTCCTGCGCCATCGACCCTCCCGCCCACCAGGTCGAACACGCGGTGATTCCCATGAGGCGCATCGCCCAAGAAATCGTTGACGCTCTCACGTCTCGCGGCATGAGCGCCCAAAGCCTGACCATCACCCTCCGCAGCGAAGCTGGACAAACGCGTACCCGCACCTGGAATGGATGCGATGCTCGCGATAGTCACACCATCATTGAGCGCCTCCGCTGGCACGCCCAAGGCTGGATGAGCCTGAGTGATCTTTCCCCCGAGGACGCCCCGCGTGGCCCCTTGAGCGGTATTGACGTCATCGTCAGTGACTTCATCTCCGCGCCCGAAAGTGATTACCTCTGGGGAAAAGACGCCAACAAAGAGGTGGTTGACCGGGCCATTACCCAGATTCAAGCCCTCCTGGGCGAAGAAGCTGCCCTCGCAGTCAGTCTCCAGGGAGGGCACGACCCCCGCAGCCGTACTTTCATGCGCCCCTGGGGCAGGGGCCTGTCGGGCAGTGTTCCTCGTGAAGGAGAGTGGGAAGGAGGTGTGAGTGATAACCCCGACACCCTGTGCCATCCGCCAATTCCTGCCGCGCTCTTTGCCTGTGCCGAGAATAGAGACGCAGGAAGGAGACTGCGTCTAATCACTCCTGGGCCCTCGCCCTCGGCAACACCCGGCTTCTCTTCGTCCAACTCTGAAGCTCTGGAGGAGGAGCCCGTCCAGGCTCGACCGGTTATAGTGACGCCCCGAGGGGTCCTGAGTGACACGCCCACGCACATCACTTTGCGGGCCCAGCCCCGCTCAGGCGCCCTCGCCCATTGGGAGAAGGAGTGTCCCTACGCGATGAGCTGTGCCAGCCCTCTGTGGGTTGTGCGCGGACGCTGGTGGGACAGGGCCGACCATGCCAGGACACAGCGGGTGTACCTGCGCGTGAGAACAGAGAAAGGACCCGACCTGCTTCTCGTCTATCGATCAGGTCAATGGTGGGTTGAAGGAGCCTACGCTTAGAGCGCTAGGATGGCAGGGACAACTCTTAAAGAAGGGGAGCCGAATGGCGAAGTTGTACTTCCGCTACGGAGCAATGAACTCAGGTAAATCAACTGCTCTGTTGCAAGTTGCCTACAACTACGAAGAACGCGGCCAACGCATCCTTTTGGCCAAACCCCGCATCGACACCAAGGGGGACAGGAATATCCTCTCGCGCCTGGGAGTAGCCCGCGAAGTTGACATCCTCATTGACGCAGAAGACTCCATCCGCGACTGCGTCGCTCGCGCCAGCGCTGAGGACTTTGAATCCCCCGACAGCCCTCGGCCTGTAGCCGCCATCTTGATTGACGAGGCCCAATTCCTCACCCCCCAGCAGGTCGATGACGCCCTACGACTAGCGGTTGAAGAAAATATCCCAGTCCTGGCCTACGGCATTCGCACGGACTTCAAAACCGTTGCTTTCCCTGGGGCTCGTCGCCTCCTGGAAATCAGTCACTCCCTCGAAGAACTCAAAACCATCTGCCGCTGCGGCCGAAAAGCGATCTTCAACGGACGACGAATCGGAGACACCTTTGTTTTTGATGGCAACCAGGTGTCTATTGACGGCGTTGACGCCGAGTATGAATCCCTCTGCGGGGCGTGCTACCTCAAAGAATCCGACGGAGCCCTAGGGGACTAACGATCGACGCCACCCGTACTCCCCGCCAGCAGGAACTCCTCGACCTGCTTGCGCGCCTCAGCGACGAGGACCTCAAAGCACGGGTGGGAACCGTGCAATGGGGCCACGGTCAGCGCGCCTTCCACCAGGGAAAAATCTCCTCATGCGAATGGGACAATGACTCCCTTGCGGGGCGAATTCGCGCCGACGGCCTCGCCTATAAGGTCAGGCTCAGCGTTCACGATGGGCAGATGCGTTCCCAATGCGCCTGCCTCCTTGAAGGCGATTGCCAACACAGCGTCGCCCTCGTCCTCTACGCGCGTGAACACACGTACACTCAGGAGACCCGCGCGCTGGCCGACCCTCAGCATTGGCGCGAAGAACTCGAGCTTCTTCTTGGCGGTAGCGCTGCACCAGGGGATCCCCTCGCCCTGTACATTGAAGTCCGCGCTCCAGGGGAAGAAATCTGGCTCACCCCCATGCGCCCGGGGCAAACCCGTCGGTGGGTGACGAAACGAGCCAGTTGGACCGACCTGACCTCTACCCAGTGGGCGTCGGTCACCGATGGTCTTAATCCCACCCACGTTGCGGCCTTTCGTGACGGCTATCGTATGTCACGGCGAGGTCGGCAGTGGTTCTCTCCTGGGGAAGTCAGCCTCTCCTCCATCGGAGAAGACGCCTTCGCTTGGCTTGTGCGCCTTCACGCAATGGGCGTCACTCTCTTGTGCGACACGCATGACTGGCGTGAGATCACCCTTGACCACAACGGGCCCAGCACCTACTATCATCTGAGCCGCGGGGCTGAGGGGATTACCCTCACCCCGAAGCTGCGTTCCGCGCCCCCGGGGCATCATGTCGGCTTCCATGACCCTGATACCGGCTTATTCATTATGGAAGGCGGATGCCGCTTACGTAGCGAGACCCTCGGTGATGAAGCGACCCATCGTGAACTCCCGATCCTGAGTGTTCCCCACGCCGATGAGGCAGAGTTTTGGGCCTATCATCTGGAAAACCTCAAGGCGCGATATGAGGTAGAGATCGACACTGATGCCACGGTGGAGACCCCGCGCGTCTGTATGAGCGTCACGACCCATAGTCCAGAGCAGATTCGCGTGGCTTGGGGGTTGACCTATATCACCCCGCAGGGGCCGTCGACCGTGCCTTTGCAGGAGGATCTTCTTCGAGATGGCGTCATTGATCCGCGAGTGCCCCCTGTGATGGAACATGTGTGGCGAGCCCTCAAAGCCAGCGACACTGAGGGGATTGTCAGGCAATCCTCCCTCGCTTCTCGGCGCTCTGCTCAGCAATGGGACCCCGTCCTGCTGCCAGCATGGCGGGGGCCTGAAATCCTCGACATGTCTGACTCTTTGGCGGAGCATCCCCACATTGTCTGGCAGATTTCCCCTGAGATTGCTGAGCTTGTCGTCAGCGATATGCCCGTGGAAATATCAGTGGACCTGATTCCAGCTCACGACGGTGACTGGTTTGATCTGCAAGCCACCTTGAGCGTGGGTCAGGCCGAGGTTCCCTTCGAGCGCGTACTGCGGGCCGTCGCAGCCGGAGAGGAATACCTGCATGTCAATGGCGAGTGGGTGCGAATAGAGTCCGAACGAATTGAAGAGCTCAGAGACTTACTGGCTGAAGCCGCACTCTTGCACCCCTCAAACGATGGGAAGGTGCGCCTTCAACCTTGGCACGTGAGCCTGTGGGAATCCTTCTGCGCCCTGTCTCACCACGCCTCTTGGCATGAGCAGTGGACGCAACGCCTGCGAGCCCTTCCCGGTCGAGGAGACATCCCTGCCCTGCCGCTGGTCGACATTGATCCAGAGGTCCTGCGCTCCTACCAGCGTTTAGGCCATGAATGGCTCACCGGTCTTATGCGCTCACAGATGGGTGGGATTCTTGCCGACGATATGGGGTTGGGAAAGACCCTGCAGATCCTCGCAGCAATCGCCTCCTACCGGCAGTATGCCCCTGAGGCTCCCACGTCCATCGATCAGGCCTCCCAGCATGAGACCGTGCTCCCACAGCACGATTCGGACAACGAGGCTCCCGCCGAACCTCGTCCCGCTCCCATCCTGGTTGTCGCCCCCACATCCGTGGTGGGCATTTGGGAGGCGGAAGCACGCCGCTGGTTCCCTCGCCTGCGTGTCGACGCGGTCACAACAACGCAGAAAAAAGCCCTGCGTCCCCTCGAGATACTGAGGGAGCGAGCTGACATTATCGTCACCTCCTACGCTGTCGCCCGACTCGACGCCGCCCTATGGGCAGAACACGCCTGGGGTGGCCTCATTATCGACGAGGCGCAGATGGTGAAAAATCCACGCACTGCCGCACACCGTGCCCTCGCGGACCTGCATGCCCCCTGGCGTATCGCGGTCACGGGTACCCCCATTGAAAACTCCCTCACGGACGTGTGGGCCATTTTGCGCCTCACCTGCCCGGGGCTTCTCCCTCGATGGGCGGATTTTAACGAGGGAATGCGCCGCCCCATCGAACAAGAAGGATCCACCCGCGACCTCAAACGCTTCCACACCCTTGTTTCCCCCTTCATCCTGCGGCGTACCAAGGAAGATGTCGCCGCCGACCTGCCAGAGCGCAGCGATTTCCTCTACGAAATCCCCCTCAGCGCCGAACACCGCAGCCTCTACGAACGCCACCTCACCCGCGAGCGCGCCCACGTACTTGGCATCTTGCGTCACGGGCGGGCCCAACGTATCGATATCCTCGCGGCGATGACGCGACTGCGTCAGCTCGCCCTTGACCCCGCCCTCATCGACCGAGAATACGCAGATATTGCCTCAGCAAAAACAGACTTCCTTGTCGAACAACTTGAGCAGATCGTGCCAGGTGGGCATCAGGTTCTTGTTTTCAGTCAATTCACCTCCTACCTGGCGCGTATTGCTCGGGCCCTCGCCCAGGCGGGGATCTCCTTCGTCCAACTCGACGGTACGACGCGCCACCGTCAGGCGATCATCAACGCCTTCCGGGAGGGACAGGCCAGCGTATTCCTCATCTCCCTCAAAGCTGGGGGCACGGGCCTGACGCTGACAGAAGCTGACTATGTCTACGTCATGGATCCCTGGTGGAATCCCGCCGCAGAAGAACAAGCGATCGATCGCGCCCATCGCATCGGCCAAGACAAGAAGGTGACGGTCTACCGCCTCGTTGCTCAGGGCACCATCGAACACAAGGTTATTGCCCTTCAAGAACGCAAACGAGCCCTGGTTGATGCAGTCATGAATGAGGAGTCCTTCGGGAGCAGCCAGCTCAAGACCGAAGATATTCGCCTTCTTTTTGACGCAGCCTGGTAAGAGCGCCTCCTACACGAGGCCGACAGCGCCCCCCCTTTGTGCATCCCCTTAGTCGTGCGCTGTGGGGACAAGGGCCACCTTCAACCCTAAGCGCTCGCGGACCGCGCCTACGGCCTCGTCAAGCTGGTTCAGAGGGAAGGTGTGGGTTAGGAGGGGAGAAAGATCGATCTGCCCCTCGGCGATCATCTGGACAGCCTGGCGATGATCCTCAAAACGGGCATTCGCACTGCCCACAAGGCTGATCTCACGATAGTGAATGAGGTTAGGGTCGATGCTGGAGAGGATTCCCTTGGGAAAACCCGCAAAGAAATTGATCGCCCCACCCGAGCGCACGCACTCTATCGAGACGGCGATACTCTCTGACGCACCCACCGCCAAAATTACAAGGTCCACACCCTGCCCGCCAGTTTCCTCCAGCACGAAGTCCCTCAAAGCCTCGCCGCTGAGTTCCGTCGTCACCGCAGCGCCCATCGCGCGGGCTGGAGCGAGGCGCCCGGGCCGTCCACAGGCGATCACCCGCGCACCCGCATGAGCGGCCAAGGCGCAGTGCATTAAACCAATCGGGCCAGTCCCAATCACCAGCACCGTCATTCCTGACTCCACAGGCGTGCGGCGCAGCCCATTCAAACAGCAGCTCAAAGGCTCAGCCAAAGCCAAAAGAGGAGCAGGAACCTCTTGAGGAGGTGCCACCACACACCCATGCGTCATGGCGTCAGCTGGAATACGCACATACTCTGCTAAGCCGCCATCAAACTCATAACCAAACAAACGCAGCGAGTCGCACATATTCTCCTGGCCTCGCTGGCAGGGCGGACACTGCCCGCACACAACAGCGGGGGAGATCGACACCTGCTCGCCAACACTCCATCCCTGCACCGTGGCGCCGACCTCGACAATACGGCCAGCAAACTCATGCCCGAGGATGACCCCCGGACGAACGCCCGCAGTCTTCGTCCCATCCATCAAGCGCAGATCGGTGCCACAAATCGTGTTGGCTTCCACAGCAATCAATAGCTCGTCGGCATCAATGGTAGGGCGGGGGACAGACTCCAAGCTCAGGTGACCAGGCTTATGAAGGACAGCGGCGTTCATCATCCTTTTAGCCTAGTGATTCTCCACAATTCAGGAAAGTGGAGACAAAACGCCATCGAACATGTGTTCTATAATGAGGGGATGGGTCCCGTCGCCTACGCCGAACTCCACGCGCATTCCGCCTTCACCTTCCTCGAGGGTGCCTCCCAGCCTCACGAGCTCGTCGCAGCTGCACGTGAGCTTAGGCTTGAAGCGCTCGCGGTCCTTGACGTTGACGGCATGTATTCGGCCATTCAAGGCGCGACGGCGGCGCGCCTCCATGGTCTGCCCTATGTGCACGGCGCAGAACTCACCCTTGACCCCGCCTTCTTTGCCGGGAAGGAACTCAAAGAGGCCCTCTCCCCAGGCTGGGGGCTAGCGGTCGGCGCAGATGATCCCGGTATCCGCTTGCCCATCCTTGCCAAAACCCCTGCGGGCTACACGCGGCTATGCCGCGCGATGAGTGCCTACACCCTGGCACACCCCGGACAGCGTTTCGCCCTCCACGACCTAGTGACCCTGGCCGAGCACGCCGGTGGGCAGTGGGCGGTACTCACAGGCGGCGCACGAGGGCCCCTTCGCCGGGCCTTGCGTAGTGACGGCATCCCCGGCGCTCGTAGCGTGCTCACAGAACTTCGCGAACTTTTCGGGCAGGAGAACGTTCTCGTTGAAAGTGCGCTCACTCCAACGGACCCACCTGAACTGGCAGATGCTCTCGCAGAACTTGCCCAATGGGCCAAGCTGCCACTGGTCGCAAGCGGAGCTGTGCGTAGCGCCACTCCCGCAGGGCAACACCTCGCAGACGTGCTGACCGCAACGCGCCTGCGTGCATCATTGACGCAGGTAGAAGCACACCTACCGGCCCAGGGCTCCTTCTTGCGCAGCGGCGAAGAAATGCTTGCCATACACGCTCGCCACCCACAGGCGGTAGGAGCCGCAGCCGAATACGGGCAAGAGTACGCCTTCGACCTGCGTCTCATCGCCCCCGAACTGCCTCACACGCGCGTCCCCGAGGGACACACTGACGCCAGCTGGCTTCGGGAACTCACTTACCGGGGAGCGCAAGAGCGCTACGGCAGTCGCGAGGAGCACCCGCGAGCCTGGAGAACCATCGATCATGAGCTCGAAGTCATCGAGGCGCTCACCTTCCCCGGGTACTTCCTCATCGTCAAGGAAATCGTCGACTTTTGCGCCCAGCAGGGCATCTACTGCCAGGGTCGAGGCTCCGCAGCAAACTCCGCCGTGTGCTACGCCCTGGGGATTACCGCCGTCGACGCTGTTCGCCACCAACTCCTCTTCGAACGCTTCCTCTCCACAGGACGCTCAGGCCCGCCCGATATTGACATCGACATTGAATCCGAGCGGCGTGAAGAAGTGATCCAGCATGTCTACGCCCGCTACGGACGCGAATGTGCTGCTCAGGTGGCCACGGTCATCAGCTACCGGGTGCGTTCTGCCACCTACGATGCAGCTAAAGCGTTGGGATTTCCTGAGGAGATTTCTCGCGCATGGTCCAAAAATCGCCACCGCTGGGAGGAAGAAGAAACCGAACACCCACAGGAGGCACGCCGGAAAAACCCTCGCGAACAAACAACCCAGGAATGTGACGCTGCTTTGGCCGCAAAGGGCGCGGCCCTGTCGATTTCTCAGCTACCAGCGCAGGTGCGCGCTGTCGCCGAGGCTCTCAAGCGCCTCCCTCGTCATATGGGTATTCACACCGGTGGAATGGTGCTGACGAAAACCCCGGTCTCAGAAGTGTGCCCAATCTCCTGGGCTGCCACCCCCGATCGTAGCGTCCTACAGTGGGATAAGGATGATTGCGCGGATGCGGGCCTGGTGAAGTTTGATCTGCTGGGATTGGGAATGCTCAGCGCTCTGCGGCGAGGCTTCACGTGGATTGAGGCCTCAGGCGTGCGAGCCGACGATGGGACGCCCTACTCGTTACACAATCTGCCCCAAGAAGACTCCCGCATCTATGATCTGCTGTGCGCGGCAGACACTGTAGGGGTGTTTCAAGTGGAGTCGCGGGCGCAGATGAATACCCTTCCTCGTCTGCGGCCTCGCTGCTTCTACGACATCGTCATCGAAGTCGCGCTGATCCGCCCTGGCCCCATCCAAGGGCAGGCCGTCAACCCGTATCTGCGGCGGCGCCGGGGCGAAGAACCCGTCACCTACCTCCATGAGGCGCTCAAACCCGCTCTTGAAAAAACCATGGGGGTGGCGATTTTTCAAGAGCAGCTCATGCAGATTGCCATGGATGCTGCGGGTTTTACGCCCGCTCAAGCTGATGAGTTACGTCGGGCGATGGGCTCGAAGCGCTCACCGGAGCGCATGGCAGCCCTGTACCCCCTCCTCGTTGAGGGGATGGCTGCGCGTGGTATTGGCCAAGAAGTTGCCGACCAGGTGTATCGGCATTTGCAGGGGTTTGCCGAGTTTGGTTTTCCTGAGTCACATGCCTTCTCTTTTGCTCACCTGGTGTATGCCTCCTCCTGGATGAAGGTCTACTATCCGGAGGTCTTCTATGCGGCCCTTCTCGCTTCGCAGCCGATGGGCTTTTATTCACCGGCCTCCCTCATCCATGACGCGCGCCGTCACGGAGTGCGCGTGGGGCGCCCTGATGTGAATCTTTCGCAAGTGAAATCGCATCCGCGTGCGTGTGCGCAGGCCTCCGAGGGGCAGGGGAGGCACTGGAGGAAAGGTGTGAGGGTGTCGCCCCGTTGGGAATTGCGGCTGGGGTTGGACAGTATTTCCGGGCTTGGCGAGGCCGCCCGACGTATTGTTGAGGCCCGCGTAGAGCACCCTTTTGTTGATAGTGCCGATGTGGCGCGAAGGGCGCGCTTAAGTAGTCGTGAAATGGATCTACTGGCTCAAGCCGGTGCATTGCAGAGTATGGGGATTGACCGGCGTGCGGGTATGTGGGAGGCAGCTCAGGTTGGGGTTGAACGGGAAGAGCAGCCATTCCTACCGGGTTTGGAATTAATCGTCAGTGCTCCAGAATTTGAAGTAATGGGTGGGGCTGAAATTTCCGTCGCTGACTATGAAAGTATGCGCATGACTCCGGAAAGTCACCCAATTGAGCATATTCGGCGAACTTTAAATTCGCGGGGGGTCATGAGTGCCGATCGCATCTGCGCCCAACTCAAAGGGCAAATCATCAGCGTCGCTGGATTGGTTACCCACAGGCAGGCGCCTGCAACAGGCAAGGGGATTGTTTTTCTCTCCCTCGAGGATGAAAGTGGACTGGTTAACATCACATGCAGTGCTGGCATGTGGAAGCGTTTCTCCGTTGTTGGCCGGGAGAGTTCGGCTCTCCTCGTTCGAGGCATGGTGGAGGAAGGTCACGGTGCGGTGAGTATCCTGGCGCACTATATGGAACCAATAGCGGGACGAAAGATGGTTCGCTCTCGTGATTTTCGCTAAGTAGGCCTTAGGGTGGGGAGTGAGGGGGGAAGAGTATGCCACACTATTAGCCTGTAGGCATACTTTCTCTTATCTGAGCTGAATGTGTCTGCAGAACTGACCATGAAATCTGGGGGAACTATGACTGAAGGACAACGAAAAAATCCGATCAATGAGTTTGACAACCAGCGCTCCAAGGCCTGGCGAGTATTTTTTGAGGCGTCGGGTCGCCTGCAAGGCATCCTTGAAGCGCGTTTGAAGAAGTCGTATAACGTCAGTCTGCCTGACTACAACATTCTTCTGGCGCTGTGGGAAGCCGAGCTTCACACTCTGCGTATGGGGGAGATTGCCGAGAAGGTTGTCTACTCGCCCTCTCGAGTGACCTACCTGGTGAACAATCTCGTGAAGGATGGGCTCGTTGAGCGAGTGCCGGCAGCAAATGATGGCCGCGGCTATGACGCAGTCTTGACCGAAAAAGGTGTCACCACCGTTCTGAAGGTGACTGAATTGCATCAGCAGACCGTGCGTGAGTACCTGCTTGACGGGATGACTGAGGAAGACATCGATCAGATTGTTCGTGTTTTCCTGGCTGTTGAACGCCGACTCAAGAAGAGCGCTGTCTGACGGACTGTGACTTCGTCACGAGTTCTCAGTTGCAACTCTCTTAGCGTTCCGACGTGACTGACGCCACTGGAGTACTTGGCGGCTAAAAAAGCGTCGGAGTGGGGGTTTATCCCAAAGAAAACGCTCAAACCTGCGGAAAAATCGAAGAACACAGCCGATTTGGCGAAGGTGGCCCCAAACGTGCTAATCTCTTACTCGCACACGGGGTCAGGCCTTGTGACTGACTCGTGAAGTCACCTGCGCGGGTGGCGGAATAGGCAGACGCGCTAGCTTGAGGTGCTAGTCCTCATTATTCGAGGGTGGGGGTTCAAGTCCCCCTCCGCGCACCAAACTGAAGTAGGTGGGAAACCACCAGTCAGTTACGGCGACATGGTTTCGACCATGTCGCCGTTTTCTTCATCCACTGGGACAAACACCGCGACAACGCCGGAACAATATTGAGAAGCGCCAAGAATAATCTGTGCCAGTCTCTGCCGGAGCAAAGCTCCGCAGGGAGGGGCAGATGGAAGGGGATGTGCAATGCATATCGACGTGTGGGCCGATGTCACCTGCCCATGGTGCTACCTGGGTGTACGTCACCTGCGCGCGGCCCTCGCCTCCTTCCCCCATGCGGACCGAGTCGAGGTCGCTCTCCACGCCTACTTTCTCGATCCTGAACTTGACGTGCGCTGGGACAAATCCCATGCCCACTACATGACCAACCGACGCGGATGGGACTTCCAGGACCTGCAGGCAGCATACGAGCGCCTCGACAAACTCGGACGCGCTGAAGGCATTGTCTTCGACTGGGATCGTGCCGTCGTCGCTCCAACCTCCAACGCCTGCCGCGTCATTGCTGCAGCCCGTGAAGAAGACCTTTATCAGGACCACACCACCGGGGCCGACACCCTCCAATTCAAGGTCTGGGAAACGATCTCACGCGCCTACTTGGAGATGGGCCTGGATATCTCCGACCCTGAAGTGCTCATTGGCTGTGCCCAGGACGTCGGCATGGATCCCCACGACGCCCTCAGTGCTCTCGCCGACGAGGAATACGCCGCCCAGTCCTTCTCGGACTATCAGATCGCCGTGCAGATGGGCATTGAGTCTGTCCCCACCTTCCTCATCGACCAGCAATTCGTGGTCCAGGGCGCCCAGCCTGTGACCGCTATGACGAATATGCTGACAACCGCATGGACCGCCACCCACGAAGGAGACCCCCAATGAGCCGAGACGGCCAGGTCGAAGCCCTCGAACCCTGCAGCCTTGTTGGTGAACGTGTGAGCCTCATGCCTCTTACGCTCGAGGATACTGCCGACATGCATCGCCATGCTCAAGACCCCGAGATTCCCCGGTGGACCACGGTGCCCAGCCCCTACACCCGAGACATGGCTGAGGAATGGATCGCAGGCGCCGTTCAGGCCACTACCTGGGACAAGGGCGAACCCATCTGGGCAATCCGCCTCAATGAGACAGGTGCCTTCATTGGCCTCTTCTCGCTCTTCAGGGCGGGAAGCCGCGCCTACGAGGTTGGCTACTGGATCGGCAGCGATTTTCGCGGCCAGGGATACATTACCGAGGCAATGAACCTCGCCGCCGACTGGGCCTTCACCAGCCTCAATGCGGGCCGCATCCTCTGGCGTGCCAAAGTCGGAAACTGGCCCTCCTGGAAGAGCGCCTGGCAATGCGGTTTTAGCCGCGAAGGTATCTGGCGCGGGGTGACCATGGGGGATGAGGTTGTCGACCAGTGGACGGCCTCCCTGCTGCCCGGCGATGAGCGCCGCCCTCGTACCCCATGGGACGGGCCCGGCCCCGCAGCAGGACAAGGGCCCGCACTTGATCCCTCGCAGCCGGGTGAACTGGTTGCCCAATTCCACCGCACCTACTCCATGCCTGACCGCCTGGCGGCAGGCGAAGCTCCTACGGTGGACTACGAGCGCCTCAATATGCGCATGGGACTCATCGGCGAGGAGTTTGCCGAGCTCATGGGGGCTGTCTACGGCCCTCAAGCCCGCTCCATCACCGAAGAAGCCTTCGCGCGAGGAATGGCCGTAGACGAGGGCGCACGCGATGTCGTTGAAGCGGCGGACGCCTTGGCGGACCTGATCTACGTCATCTACGGCATGGCCCTCGAATCCGGCATCAACCTTGACGCTGTTCTTGCTGAGGTTCAGGCCTCCAACCTCTCTAAGCTCATGCCCGATGGCTCCGTGAAGCTGCGCGAAGACGGCAAGGTCCTTAAGGGGCCGGACTTCTTCCCGCCCAACGTCGCCCGGGCGCTCGGCCTCGACTGATAGGCGGCTGCGCTGATCAGCGAGCCTGAATGCCTCGCTCAACACAATACGCCTCACGTCTCCTCGCTTACTGTAGGCCAGCAGGGGAGGAGGCAAGGAGAGTCATCATCCTCACACTACGAAGTGTGCCCTTAGGCATCTGTTATGAATGGGCGCCGACGTGAGATGATGGAGAGACTTGAAAACCAGACAGGAGAAACCACTGTGGCTCGAATCGTGGTGATTGGTGGCGGTTACGGCGGCATTACCGTAGCAAAGGGGCTTGACCCGCTGGCCGACGTCATTCTCATCGAACAAAAAGACCAGTTTGTTCACCACGCTGCCGCACTGCGCGCAGCCGTTGATGAAGTATGGGAAAACGCCATCTTCATGCCCTACTCCAACCTGCTCACCCGCGGTACCTTCATCCAAGGCACCGTCGCGAAGGTTGAAGGCACCACCGTCTACGTCTACGGCCGAGACCCCATTGAAGCCGACTACGTCGTCTTCGCCACGGGTTCAACCTACCCCTTCCCCGCGAAGTACTCCTCCTCACGCGCACAGGTTGCTAAGGCTCGCCTCGAACAGCTACATGAAAACCTCGCCGCCGCTGAATCGGTGCTCATCGTCGGTGGCGGTACCGTGGGTATTGAACTCACCGGTGAACTGGCCAGCGCCTTCCCCTCCCTCCAAATCACCATCGTTGAAAAGGCTGACGACCTTCTCTCCACCCCGGGCTACACCGAAGCCCTGCGTGAAGAAATCAAGGAACAGCTCAAGGAACTCGGCGTCCGCGTGATCACCGGAGCCGAATTGGCCTACCTTCCCCCGCACAATGTCGGCGAGCTTGGCCACTTCACTGTCTCCACCAAGGACGGCCAGACCGTCGAGGCTGACATCTGGTTCCAATGCTTCGGCTCGCGCGCTAACTCCGGCTACCTGGTGGGCACGGAATACGAATCCTTGCTCCACCCCGATGGCACCTTGCGCGTTGAGCCGACCATGCAGGTCAGTGGGCATGAGAATGTCTACGCAGTGGGTGATCTCACCGATGTGCGCGAATCGAAGCGTGCCGACGCAGCCCGCCAGCAGGCCCGCGTTGTCATCTCCAATATCGCCTCTCAGCTGTCGGGTGAAGCGCCCGAGGTGTCCTACCAGCCCACCAAGGAATGGGTCATCCTCCCGCTTGGCCCGCAGATGGGCGCCTCTCAGTTGCTTGACGCTGACGGTGAGACCCGAATTCTCGGCATGGAAGAAACCGCCGAGATTAAGGGCACGGACCTCATGGTCTCCGTCATCCGCTCCCAGCTGAACCTGCCCTGATCGATAACAGATAAGCTGCATATGAGCCCCCGGTCACACCGGGGGCTCATATGCAGGTAGGCTAGTGTCCATGGCTACTGAACCGCGCAAAGCACTCGATGAGCTCATTGATGCCTTCCGCCTCCACTTCGAGGTGGCGAACTCTGACGTCGACGTCGACTCCGATGAGTTGCTGGACGCTGAAGAACGCCTCTCGGATGCTTTCTTCACCTACGATGACGTCCTCTTCACCAGCCTCGGCGTTGAGCTGCCCTTCGACATTCTCGACGAGGACGATTTCGATGAGGACTTCGATGACGAGGACGACCTCGACGATCTCGATGATGACGACGAGGACGATGATGAGGACGATGATCTCCTCATCGTTGAGGTCTAAACCTCCCCGCTCACCTCGATACGCCCACTGATCGCCACGTGTCCTCACGCGTGGCGATCTCTGTGAGCACCTGACGAATCTGCGCGGGCAAAGGTTCCGAGGAGGCCCCAAGAATCTGCTCTAACTGACGAAGCGTCCGTGGTCCCATCAGGACTGAGGTCACGCCCAGCAGATCACGAACCCACGCCAGCGCAACATCAAGAGGAGTGCGGCCCAACCCTTCAGCGGCACGGACGACAGCCTCGATAATCCCCAGGTGTTCGCCGGTCAGCGCCCACTCGACCAGATGATGCAGATGAGCTGATGCGGCACGCGAATCCGGCGGGGTCGAATGGCGGTACTTTCCGCTCAGGACGCCACCGGCCAAGGGAGAGTGCGCAATCACACCGAGCTCCTCGCCACGAGCAGCCTGGAGAAAGCCAGCGCTCTGCGGGTAGGTAAGGAGGGAGACATCCTCTTCACAGGCCGTTAGCGGTGCCCGCCCCGCGGCATTGACGTAGCCGCACGCCCAGGCGGTGTCCCACATGCTGCGATGCGACAGCCCCAGGTAATGCACCAAGCCGCGCTCATGGACAGAGACGGCGGCATCAATGCTTTCCTTCATGGGCGTCACATGATCAGGACCCACTACGAGAAGGTCGATGGTATCGGTGTTTAAAATCCGCCGTGCCCCGTCGACAGCGCGCAGGAGGCTGGCGCGCGAAGCAGCGGGGAATGTGGGGGCGGAATGGATGGGGGAGAGGCCCTCCCGGAGCGCAATGATGACGCGGTCGCGCCCGACCTCGTCAATGGCCCTTCCCAGGACCTCCAGAGCGGCGCCACCACCGTAGGAGGTCGATACTTCAACGAGGGAGCCACCGGCGTCAACGAAGGCGGCCAGCATATCGATCGCCTCGGCTTCTTGCGTGTCACGTCCCCACAAAAGGGTGCCTAGAGCAAGGTCAGAAACACATAAACCGGAGTGTCCACAGCGGCGAGAATCCATGCTCCTACCGTAATGGGTACTTCGCCACTAAGCGGGTAATCATCGCGCAGGAACAACAGATTCGAAGGGCGTGGCGCGTAGAGTAGAACGCATGAGTTGGCTCGATGCAATCATTCTTGGCCTTGTTCAGGGCCTGACAGAATTCCTTCCTATTTCGTCCTCCGCGCACCTGCGTATTGTCAGTGAACTCTTGGGCATTACCGACCCGGGTGCGGCCTTCACGGCGATTACGCAGATCGGTACCGAATTGGCGGTGCTCATCATCTTCTGGAAGGACATTGTCAGAATCCTTGGCGCGTGGTTTTCTTCCATGCCTTGGGTGCCTGCAGCCAAGCGCACGGCCTCGTCACACCCGGATGTGCGCATGGGGTGGATGATTATTGTTGGCTCCCTCCCGATTGGTTTGTTGGGCCTCCTATTGCAGGACTGGATTGATACGACCTTCAGGAACCTGTGGATTACTGTCGTCATGCTTGCTGTCTTTGCCCTTCTGCTGGGCTGGGCTGACCGCCATGGGGAGCGCACGAAGTCCCTTGCCTCGATGTCGTGGAAGGATGCGATTCTTTACGGCTTCGCTCAGGCGATGGCCCTCATCCCCGGCGTGTCGCGTTCGGGTGGCACGATCACGATGGGTCGCTTTATGGGGTATTCGCGTCCGGAGGCGGCGCGCTACTCCTTCCTGTTGGCCTTGCCAGCTGTGTTCGCGTCGGGTTTTTACAAGGTTGCGAAAGTCGCGACGGGTGGCGACTACGTTGAGGTTGGCCCGACGATTCTGGCAACAATCGTGGCCTTCGCTATTGGCTACGCCGTCATTGTCTGGTTCCTTAAGCTCATTTCGACCGGCTCTTTCGCGCCCTTTGTCTACTATCGTCTGGGGCTGGCTGCACTCATTGCCATTCTTTTGTTCACCGGCGTTCTTTCGCCCGTTTCTACCGCAGTAGGAGTGTGACCCCTCGTGACCTCTGTGCTTCCCGCAGCGATCCTGCTTGACCAGGATGGGACGATTATCGATTCGGAGCCGATCTGGGATGAGGTTGAGTTCGATCTCACCCGCGAGCTTGGAGGCACACTCACCCCGGAGATTCGCGAGACCTTCATTGGAGGCCCGCTGTCGGTGACGGCACGCACGATCATTGAGCTCACAGGGACTGCGGTGAGTCAGGAGGAGATCGAGCACGAAATCGTTGAACGCGTGGCGTCCACCATTGAAGAACGAGGTGTCCGTTGGCTTCCTGGCGTTGCTGACTTCCTTGCGCGGATGAGGAGTGCGGGCCTTCCGATTGCGGTGGTGACGGCCTCCTACCACCGGATCGCCGACGCTGTGATGGCGGATGCGCCCGTTGAGGGCATCACCTTGATGGTTGCGGGCGATGATGTTGAGCATCCCAAGCCTGATCCGGCGGGCTACCGTCTGGCAGCCGAACGCCTGGGGGTTGATCCTCAACGATGCGTGGCGGTGGAGGATTCCTTCCCGGGCATGTGCGCGGCGGTGGGTGCTGGAGCGCGGACGATTATGGTGCCTGGCATGCAACGCGTGGAGCTTGCTGAGGGAGTGAGCCGGGTGAATGCTCTGGCTGATATCGACCTGGAACTACTGGCTCGCGTCATGTCGGGTGAATGCGTGGACCTCGCCAGAGTTCCCGCCTGAGTTCCTGGAGTGTGCTGGGCTGCCGGGCTGAAGCGGACTCTTGGTCGTCTGCTCAGCTTGCGCGGGTTTGCAGCAGCTTCTCAATGCCCTCTTCCGGTAGGGGAGGCGTCGTTCCGCCGTAGAGGGGGCATGCCGCGCGCACACCACACCAGTTACACAGAGGGTTCTTCCGTGCAGGGAACACACCACGCCGCGCATCAGCCTCGATAGCATCCCACAGGCGCGCAATCTCATAACGGAAACGCTCAATGTCGCTGGCCTCGGGATCAAAGGTCAGCACCTGTCCGGACTTGAGGTAGAGCAGCTGCGTGCGCGCAGGCAGACGATCTGTCAGTTCAAGTAAGAGCGCGTAGAAACGCATCTGGAAGAGCGCGTCCTCCTGAAAACGTGGCGAGGGAGCGCGCCCGGTCTTATAGTCCACGACCCGCAATGCGCCATTGGGCGCCCGGTCAATGCGGTCAATGAAACCCCGCAGACGCACCCCCTCGGGGGTCTGAGCGACGACGTGGCTCTCCCTGCCTGCGGGCTCTAACCAGCGGGGGTCTTCAATACGGAAGTAGTGGTCGACCATGTCGCGGGTCTGCGCCATCCAGTCGCTGAACTCCTCAACCGTGGGGAAGAGGGCACTCACCTCAGGGGTGTTCTCCTGCATCGCCTCCCACAAGGGCATGACAAGCTCCTGGGCAGCTTCGCGGGTGCGCTGCGCGGCTGGCACGTCATAAATGTTTTCCAGAACAGAGTGAATGAGCGTCCCTCGGGTGGTGGCCTGCGTGGGAGGCTCCTTCATGCGATCTACCACATGTAGGCGGTATTGCAGGGGGCAGCGCTGGTACTCCTTTGCCCGTGACGCCGAGAGAGCCGGGCGCCAATCTTCTCCTTTTCCCGCACCATTGCGCACTCCGGGGGCCTGCATGTGTGCAGGCGCAGCGGGGTTGGGAGCGACATCAGCAGATGCGGTAGCCGGGGAAGCGGCGGTCACGCTTCGAGGAAGGTCAGCGGAGGAGGAAACAGTCATGGATTAACCGTAACCGGTTCCACCCGCAACAGCGTGATTCTCACAGGCCTGAAAGGGGAAGAAAGCGGTAGGATCATCAGACGATGAGCAGAGAATCAAATACCACCAGCACCCGTCCTCTTCTCGGTCAAGATGCGCGCCGCGGCCCCCTCCGTGACGGCGACCGCGTGCAGATCCGTGACCCCAAGGGGCGCCTCCACACGATCGTCCTCCAGGCAGGCGGCCGTTTCCAAACCAACCGAGGTACCCTCTTGCACGACGAGGTGATCGGCCGCCCCGACGGACAGGTGATCCTCACCCCTGAAGGTAAGCAGTTCCAGATTCTGCGCCCTCTCCTGTCGGACTACGTCATGTCGATGCCCCGAGGTGCTGCGGTGGTCTACCCCAAGGACGCGGGAACCATCGTCCAGATGGGGGATATTTTCCCCGGCGCCCGCGTGGTTGAAGCCGGCGTCGGCTCGGGCGCGTTGGCTATGTCCCTGCTCAGCGCAGTGGGGGAGCACGGCCACCTTATTTCTGTGGAGCGCCGCGAAGAATTCGCTGAGATCGCTCGGGGGAATGTGGACCTGTGGTTCGGGCGCGCGCACCCCGCGTGGGACCTGCGCGTCGGTGACGCTGCCGACGTGCTGGCTAGCCTTGAGGAAGGTTCGGTGGACCGCGTGGTCCTTGACATGCTGGCCCCGTGGGAAAACCTCCAGGCCGTGGCCCACGCTCTTACTCCTGGCGGCGTACTCCTGTGCTACATCGCTACCGTCACCCAGATGTCGCGCCTCGTGGAGGATTTGCGCTCTTCGGGTGACTTTACTGACCCGATCGCCTGGGAAACCTTGCAGCGCGAGTGGCACCTTGATGGCCTCGCCGTGCGACCTGAGCATCGAATGGTCGCCCACACGGGCTTCCTCCTGACCGCCCGTCGCCTCGCTCCCGGCGTTGACCCGCAAGAACGCGACGTGCGCCCCGCAAAGTCCGCCGAGGGCCTTGATGGCATGTGGGATCACGAGGACGGCTGGTCGGACGAGGCCGTCGGCGCCCGCGTCCCCTCCGATAAGAAGTTGCGCAAGGTCCGCCGCGATCTCAAGGCCAAGGTTGATGTCCTCGTTGCCACTGACGAGGACGCTGCATCCGGTGGCCCTCTCGCTTCAGACGAGCAGGCGGAAGGCCAGAGGAATGAGTGAGGACTTCCTCGCCTCCCAGGTGGAGGATCTCAAGACTCGCCTCACCTCCCAAGAAGAGAAGAACACTCGCCTGGCCAGCGCGCTGACAACCGCCCGCAATCAGCTGGCCACCATGCAACAGCAGGTCAAGCAGATTAATCAGCCGCCGCACAACCTGGCGATCTTTGTCCGTGCCGACAGTGACGGGCGCACGATTGAAGCCATCGTGCAGGGGCGCCTCATGCGCCTGGCAGTCGCGCCTCAGCTCGACCTGTCCTCCCTGTCAGCGGGCCAGTTGGTGCGTGTTGACGACAAGCTCATTGCCGTTGCAGGAGACCGCTTCCCTCGCACGGGCACGGTCGCTACCGTTCTTGAACCCGTTGGATTGGACCGGGTGCTTGTGAGTGTCGAAGGCGGGGCAGAACACCTCCTGACCCTGGCTGGACCACTACGTCACGGGAACCTCCGATCGGGAGATTCTGTCATCACGGACCTGCGCTCCGGCTATGCCTTTGAGCGTATTGTGCGTTCTGATGTTGAGGCCCTGCTGACCCCCGAAGTTCCCGACGTGTCCTATGAGGATATTGGCGGCTTGGCCGCGCAGATCCAGCAGGTCCGCGACGCTATTGAATTGCCCTTCCGCCACCCGGAGCTCTACCGCGACTACGGGCTGCGTCCACCCAAGGGCATCTTGCTTTATGGCCCGCCAGGTTCAGGGAAGACCCTCATTGCCAAGGCCGTCGCCAACTCCCTGTCGGGGCAGGGGTCAGGCCAGCGTACCTACTTCCTGTCCATTAAGGGCCCCGAGCTGCTCAATAAGTTCGTGGGCGAGACGGAACGCCAAATCCGCGCGATCTTCTCCCGCGCGCGCACCCTGGCCAGCTCTGACGTGCCCGTCGTCATTTTCTTTGACGAGATGGAAGCCCTTTTCCGCACTCGCGGCACCGGCATCTCTTCCGATGTGGAGACCATGATCGTTCCCCAGCTTCTGGCGGAAATGGACGGCGTGGAGTCCCTCGACAATGTCATTATTATTGGCGCCTCCAACCGCGCTGACATGATTGATCCCGCTGTGCTGCGCCCCGGACGTTTGGATGTGAGGATTCGCGTGGAGCGCCCCGACCGTTCGGGCGCCCGCGACATCTTCTCCAAGTACCTCACCCCCGACCTGCCCCTTCGCGCTGACGAGGTCGCCGCCGCTGGCTCGGTTGAGGCCGCGCTTGCCGCGATGACCGAGGCTGCTGTCGAACGACTCTACGCGCGCAGCGACGACACCGCTCTCTTTGATGCGACGCTGTCCACCGGTGCACGCATGCGTATCCACCTGGCTGACATTGTCTCGGGCGCACTCATTGCCGGCACGGTCGAGCGGGCGAAGAAAAATGCTATTAAGGACGCTCTTCATGGGCGTGGCCACGGCCTGTCCGTCGCGCACCTCCTCGATGGGGTCTCTGAAGAGATGCGCGAGTCCATGGAGCTTGCTGCCTCACAATCCGCAGAAGAATGGTCGCGGACCATCGGTATGCGCGAAGACATTGTCGGAATCAGCCCGCTGACTCTGCCTAGCGCAGCGACGAGCGCCGAAGGAAACATCCACAACGCGGGGATGGAGGAACCCCTGGCATGAGCGTCGACCGGATTATCTCAACCGAGACTGAATACGGCGTCTACCGCCCCGGAGACGTCTACGCCAACCCTGTTGCCCTGTCCAGTCACGTGGTTGGCGCCTACGCGAGGGTCTCACGCGAGAACACTCCCGCTGCAGGCTCTCCGCCCGTGCGCTGGGATTACACCGCTGAAGATCCCTTGAACGACCTGCGAGGCTACCGCATGGACCGCGCAGCAGCCCACGCCTCCCAGCTCACCGACGACCCCTACCACCTTGCCCCCTCAGGCGGCAGTGAGGAGATCGCCCGACCCACGCCAGAAGAACTCGCCCTGCCTGCCGCTACAGCGACGGTGTTGACCAACGGGGCACGCCTCTACGTCGACCACGCTCACCCGGAATACTCTGCTCCTGAAACGCGAGGCCCCCGCGACGCGGTCCTGTGGGATCGGGCAGGTGAGGTCATTGCTCGACGCATGATGGAGCAGGCTCACGTCCAAGGGCATGAGAATATCGTCCTCGTTAAGAACAACACTGATGGGAAGGGCGCCGCCTACGGCACCCACGAGAACTATCAGATGCTGCGCGACACGGACCTTGATGACATTATCCGAGGCCTCACCCCCTTCATGATTACCCGCCCCGTGATCTGCGGGGCAGGTAGGGTCGGGATCGGTCAGCGCAGTGAGGTCGCTGGTTTCCAAATCTCCCAACGCGCTGACTTCGTTGAAAACGAGGTCGGACTGGAAACCACCTTCAACCGTCCGATCATTAACACCCGCGATGAACCCCACGCAGATCCACGCCTCTACCGCCGCCTCCACGTCATTGGTGGGGATGGCAATATGTTCGACTGCTCGGCCTTCCTGCGCTTTGGGACAACGGCCCTCGTGCTATGGGCCATCGAGGCTGGAATTGGACTGGAATGGGAAGCCCTCGCCGTGTCTGATCCCGTCCAGGAAACCTGGGCGATCAGCCACCACCCCAATCTCGACTACCGTGTGAGCACAGCGGGTGGTCGTTCCTACACGGCCGTTGAACTCCAGCTGCTCTACCGTGACCTCGTCCTCGCCACCTACGAGCGCCTGGGCATCACCCCGGAGCCGGCCGCTCAGGAAGTCCTTGACATGTGGGGCAGCGTCTGCGAACGCATGACACAAGACCTCTTCTCAGTTGCCTCCGAGGTCGAATGGGTTGCGAAGTACCAGCTGCTCAGCCGTCAACGGGAACGCCTGGGCGTGGCCTGGAACGACCCGCGGATCGTTGCCATGGACCTGCAGTGGGCAGACCTCCGCCCCGGTCACTCCCTCGTGGCGCGCCTGGATGCAGCTGGACGAGTCCGTCGCCTCTTCACCCCCGAAGAGGTTGAGGCCGCAGCCGACACGCCACCTGCCAATACCCGTGCCCGTCTGCGTGGCATGGCCGTCGCCCACGTGCCCAGCCTCGTCAAAGCCTCCTGGACGTCCCTCGTCGTTGACGATCCCACGCGCGTCGGCCTCGTCAGACGCCCCCTCGCGGATGCTCTCGACACCAACCCGGCGTTGGAGCAGCTCCTGCGCTCTGGGACCATAATTGAGGAGCGCGCCTGAGGCGCACCCCGCTCAGTTTTCACTATTGATGTAAAGGAACACCTGTGGCTCAAGAACAGCTCTACGGCGGCCCCGCCGACTCCGATCACGACGACGAATTCACCGCCGGACACATCCAGACCCAAGCGACCTCCATTGACGACCTCCTCGACGAGATTGACACCGTCCTCGAAACCAATGCGGAGGCCTTCGTTCAAGGCTTCGTGCAGAAGGGCGGTCAATGAGATGAGGCGGCGAGTCGTCGGCATCGAAACAGAATATGGATTGACAGCGGCCTCCACTACGGGAGGACCGCCCCCCATTGATGCCGAAGCAGCGGCTCGCTATCTTTTTTCGCCCCTGCTCAACGCAGGCCGCACCTCCAACCTCTTCACCCGCAACGGCGGACGCCTCTACCTTGATGTGGGCTCCCACCCCGAATATGCCACTGCCGAATGTGACCGACTCGAAGACCTTCTTGCGCAAGTGCGTGCAGGCGGACAGATGCTCGCAGATCTGGCGGTTGAAGCCGAACCTCTCATGCGTGAGGATGGGGTGGAGGCAACACTGCATCTCATTGCCAATAACCTCGACTCCCAGGGCAACTCCTACGGCTGCCATGAGAACTACCTCCTGCACCGCAGGCGTGACTTCCGCGAGGTCGCCGACGCACTCGTCGCTTTCTTCATTACCCGCCAGATTCTTGTGGGGTCGGGGCATATCCGTACCGACTCTCCTACGCCCGCTTACTGCTTCTCGCAGCGCGCTGACCAGATGTGGGACGCGGTTTCTTCGGCGACCACTCGCTCCCGACCGATTATCAACACTCGCGACGAACCCCTGGCGGACTCGGGGGCATATCGACGCATGCACGTCATCGTGGGCGACACAAACATTGCTGAACCCACCACCGCACTTAAAGTGGGGGCCACAGAGCTGCTGCTGACCGCAGTTGAGGACGGACTGCGTATCCAAGATCTCGCTCTGGCTGACCCCATGCGCGCCATCCGCGAGATCAACACCGACCTCAGTGGACGTGTCACCGTTGAACTCGCTGACGGCCGCATGATGACCGCCGTGCAAATCCAGGACCAGATCCGCCAGCGCGTTATTGCCCGCCTGGAGGGCGTCGAGTTGGGGCAGATGCACCGCTACGTCCTTGACCTGTGGAACCGCGGCCTGCGCGCCGTAGAAAGCGGAGAGTGGAGCGGCATCGATACGGAGCTTGATGTCGCCATTAAGAAAAAACTCCTGGACTCCTACTGTGCTCGCACCGGGGCACCCCTGAATGATCCGCGCGTCGCTCGCCTCATGCTCATGTACCACGAGATTACCGCCGGGGGCATGGCAGAGAAGATGGAAAAGAGTGGCATGATGAAGCGCCTGACCACTCCCGAACAGGTGCGCGCCGCCATGGCGATCCCGCCGACGACGACCCGCGCTCACCTGCGCGGCCGGGCGATCGGTGCCGCTCAGGACGCGCGCGCCGACCTCGCAGCCGACTGGATGCATCTGCGCCTTGATGATGCCAGCGTGATCCCCATCGCCCTGCAGGATCCTTTGAGTAATGACGACCCGCGCGTGGATGCTCTTATTGAGAGGATCTACGCTCAGACTCCTATCCTTCCTGCATGACCATGACTCCAGATCCCGAGCACATGGGCCAGCCGACAGAGGGCACACGCACTGAGATGCCCAATCTTCCGTCCCGCGTTGAATTGCACCGCAGGGTCCCCTCCTCGCGCCTTCCAGGGGCGGGACACCGCCAGGCGGGACAAAGCGGGCAGGACGGGCAAGGCAGGCAGGCAGGAGAGGCAAGGCAGGACAGGCAGACTCGAACTGAGGCGCCCACACGTGCCATTGACCTGCCAGTCTCCCCCCGTCTCCTCGGAGCGGTGGCCCTCGTGCTTTGCCTTGTGCTGATTGCCCTGCTTGTCTGGGGAATGCGCTCAACTGCCCCGCAGGTGACAAGCAGCGAGTCGGGTGTCCAATCAGGAAGCAACACTCCGGCGCAGAGCGCCCAATCGACGGCATCCCTCTTTGATCTCATCAAAGTCTCCGGACGTGTGGGCGCAACTCCCGTGCTTGACCTTGCTGCCCCCATCGACATCAAGGGATCCAAGCGTCGGATCTACAAGCAGGGCGAAGGGCGCTTCATCGCAGAAAATACCCCTGTTCTCGTCTCGATCACCGCCTTTGATGGACATAGTGGTTCTGTCCTCAACCCCTCTGGGAGGGCGCGTCTCCTCGTGGGCCACGCTGATGCCGCGACCCTTGGGGAAGACCTACTGTCCTCGGTGGTGGGCCTCGCTGAGGGCAGCAGAATCGTTGTCGTCCGCTCACTGAACCCGAACGCAACCGCGCCGGGAGCCTCGTCAGCGGTAGAAATTGACGTTGTTGACATCCTGCCTGCTATCGCAACCGGTGTCGTCCAGGAGGGCGCCAATGGGAACCCCCTGCACGTAGAGATGGGCGATGAAGGGCCGGTAATTACTCACGGTTCCACTGAGCCCTTGGGTCTGACAACGCAGCTGCTCCTCAAGGGCGAAGGCGCGCAGGTCAATAAGGATGACAATGTCGTCGCACAGTACATTGTCATGGGCTGGAGTGACGGTATTCAACGGCAAAGCACCTGGTCAACAGGCGTTCCTGAGCTCATTAATCTGGCAAAGGTCATGCCTGGTGTCAGTCAGGCTCTCGTCGATCAACGCGTCGGATCGCGGATTGCCGTTACTGTCCCGCCAGATCTTGCAACGGGCGATGACACTCTGGCCGTCGTCATCGACATTCTCGGAACTGAACCGGCTTCAGTGGATGCGCAGAGCCCTCAATCGTCGGGCGATTCAGGGAGCGCTCAAAGTGGGGGTGTGACCTCCGCTCCGCGCTGAGTTGTCTCATTCGTGGGCAGGCACCCTGGGCGCATGTGGGAAACTAGAGGAATGTTGCGTTGGCTTACTGCAGGTGAATCCCACGGTCCGGCCCTGGTCGCCACCATCGAAGGCGTCCCCGCCGGGGTTTCTATCACGACCCAAACGATCCGTGATGCTCTGGCGCGCCGTCGACTGGGCTACGGGCGCGGCGCACGCCAAAAGTGGGAACAGGACGAGGTGACCCTCATGGGTGGGGTTCGCCACGGCGTGACGACGGGTGCGCCCATCGTCATCCATATTGCGAACTCTGAATGGCCCAAGTGGCGTACTGTCATGTCTGCAGACCCCGTAGATCCCGCTGACCTGCTCATTGATGCTGGGACGGGGGATGAGCGTGAGGTTGCCCGCAATAAGCCCCTGTCGCGTCCCCGCCCGGGGCATGCGGATATGGCCGGCATGCTGTCCTACGATCTGCCTGATGCGCGCCCGATCCTGGAGCGCGCGAGTGCCCGAGAGACCGCTGCCCGCGTGGCATTGGGTGCCATTGCGGAAGCAATGTGCGAGCAGATCGCGGGGATTCGCCTGGTCAGCCATGTGGTGGCCGTCGCCGAAGAACGTTCGGAGGGCGGCGTGCTGCCTCGTCCGGAGGACGAGTCAGCCCTGAATGAGTCCCCTGTTCGGACCTGTGATACGGAAGCTGAAGCTCGCTTCGTTGCCCGTATTGATCAGGCAAAATCTGAGGGCGATACTGTGGGCGGTGTCGTTGAGGTAGTCGCGTGGGGCGTGCCGATTGGCTTGGGCACTCACGTGCAGGCCGACCGTCGCCTCGATACGCGCATTGCCGGGGCTCTCATGTCGATCCAGTCCGTCAAGGGTGTGGAGATTGGTGATGGTTTCGCTCAGGCCGCGCTGCCGGGCTCGCGCGCGCAAGATGAGATTATTCGCGATGAGAAGGGCGAGCTGACGCGGGTTTCTAACCATGCTGGTGGCATTGAGGGCGGCATGTCCAATGGGCAGCCCATCGTTGCTCGCGCCGCTTTTAAGCCGATTTCGACCGTGCCGCGCGCCCTGCGTTCGATTGACATGCGCACCGGTGAGGAAGCGAAGGCTCTTCATCAGCGTTCCGACACCTGCCAGGTGGTCCCTGGTGCTTTGATTGCTCAGGCGGAGGTGGCTTTGGTGCTCGCTGATTTGCTGAGCACTCATGCCGGTGGAAACTCCGTTGCGGAGGCAAGGCGCAACTTGGAGGCTTATCAGGCGCGCATCCACGAGAGGATTACCTGGGATGACTGAGATTCCCCGTACCGCCTGCTTGCCTGTGGTGTTGATTGGTATGCCGGGCAGTGGGAAGTCCAAGGTTGGTCGTGGTGTGGCGGCTGAGTTGGGCTGTGAACACATCGACACGGACGCTCTTGTTGAGGAGCGTCGCGGCATGGCGATCGCCGACATTTTCAGCACGGAGGGCGAGGCTGCGTTCCGGCGCTACGAGGCCGAAGCCGTTGCCGCCGCTTTGGCGTCGACGGGCGTGATCTCCCTGGGTGGGGGAGCGGTCACTACCCCTGAGGTGCGTGAATTGCTGCGCGGGCACACGGTGATTCACATTGATGTCGCTCTGGAGGAACTGGTGCGTCGAACAGCGGGGAAGGCACATCGTCCGTTGTTACGTAACAATCCCGCCCAGGCTCTGGCCTCGCTTCTCGAGGCGCGCGGCGCGCTCTTTGATGAGGTGCACACCCACCGTATCGCCTCGGATGATTCTCCGGTGGAGGGCGTGATTGCCCAGGTGTGCGACCTGCTTGCTCCGCTGTCCACCATTGATGTTGGGGGAGAGTCCCCTTACCAGGTACTGATTGGAGCGCGCCGACCAGGCCCGCTGGTCTGCCAGTCACTCTCCTCGGCGACTCAGCGTCTTCTCATCGTTCACCCCGATGGCCTCTCGTCCTATGTTGCCGAGCTTGTGAATGATTGCGAGGCCGCAGGATACGCGTGTGCGACGATGACTCACCCTGATGGTGAGGCCGCCAAGACTGTCGAGGTGCTTGCCGCTGGGTGGGATGCGGCCGCGCAGGCGCGACTCTCACGCCAGGATGCGATTATCGGCGTTGGCGGGGGAGCGACCACTGATCTTGCCGGCTTCATTGCGGCGACCTGGCTGCGCGGTATTGACGTCATTCAAGTCCCCACGACGGTCCTTGGCATGGTTGATGCTGCGGTTGGGGGCAAGACCGGGATTAACACCCTGGCTGGGAAGAATCTCGCTGGCGCCTTCCATCCGCCCCGCGCGGTCATTGAGGACCTGCGGGTTCTTGCGTCCCTGCCTGCCGAGGACGTGCGCGCGGGTTTTGGCGAGATCATCAAGTGCGGTTTCATTCGTGATCCGCAGATCCTTGACCTGATGCGTGAGGACCCGCAGGCTGCATTGGATGTCAGCTCCTGGCAGTTGCGTGATCTGATTGCCCGCTCCGTGCAGGTCAAGGCCGAGGTGGTGAGCGCGGATCTTAAGGAGTCGGGTTTGCGGGAGATCCTTAACTACGGGCACACCCTGGCTCACGCGATTGAGCGCTGCGAGAACTACCAGTGGCGTCACGGCGAGGCCGTGGCTGTCGGCTGCGTTTTTGCTGCGGAGCTGGCCTTGTCCCTGGGGATGCTGACGGAGGCTGAGGTCAGGGCCCATCGTGAGCTCTTCGAATCCGCAGGGTTGCCGACGAGCTACAGTGGTGCCTCCTTGGAGGCCCTGCTGGGGGTCATGATGTCGGATAAGAAGGTTCGTTCGGGGACCTTACGTTTCGTGCTCCTGGATGGGCTGCAGAACCCGCGCACTGTTGAGATCACTCCTGAGCAGCTACGTGAACCGGCGCAGAAGGTGGGCATTCGTGTTGACTGAGGACTCTCAGATCCCCGCCCCGAAGGCTGCTTCTTCGATCATTCTTATTGGGGCGAGTGCGACGGGAAAGACCAGTGTCGGTACAGACATTGCCTCTCGGCTTCTTCGGAGCTTCATTGACCTGGATGAACGAGTTGAGGAGGCCCTGGGGGCGTCGATGGAGACGCTGGTGATCGACGACCACCCTGAGCTTGCCTCAACGCAGGAGCGTCTTGCCTTAGATCTCCTGTCAGCAGAGCATCTTGCAGCGGGTGGGGGAGTGGTGATCGCCTTGAGTCCCAGTGCCTCTGTGATGCCCAGCGTCGTTGAGGCTTTACGCGCGGCCGGGGAGAGCGGGCACCTCGTCGTTGAGCTGCATGCGTCGATGAGTGAGATTGCGCGACGGACGGGATTGAATGCTCCGCGGGCTGTAGCTCTGGGGGCGCCGCGGGCGATCCTTGCCCGACTGATGGAGCGGATGCGTCGGATCCATGCTGAGGTTGCGCAGGTGAGTGTGGACACTGTTGGGCGTAGCACTCAACTCATTAGCCAGGAACTGTGCGATTCGTTGTAGAATTGCGGCCGTTCCGTATTTTCCTCTAACAGAAGGCAGAACTGTGGCGACTACGAATGATCTGAAGAATGGCATGGTGATGGTGATCGAAGGCCAGCTGTGGCAGGTCGTCGAATTCCAGCACGTCAAGCCCGGCAAGGGCCCGGCATTCGTGCGTACCAAGATCAAGAACGTCCTCTCGGGCAAGATCGTTGACCGCACCTTCAACGCTGGCGTGAAGATCGAGACCGCTACCGTTGACCGCCGCGACTACACTTACCTGTACCAGGACGGCAACGACTACGTCTTCATGGACACCTCCACCTACGAGCAGATCAACATTCCTGCCGAGGTCGTTGGCGACGCCCGTAACTTCATGATCGAGAATCAGGACGTCATCGTCTCCATGCATGACGGCAATGTCTTGTTCATTGAACTGCCCGCCACCGTTGTTCTCACCATCGCTCACACCGAGCCTGGCCTTCAGGGTGACCGCTCCAACGCTGGCACCAAGCCCGCCACCCTTGAGACCGGTTACGAGATCCAGGTTCCTCTCTTCATGGAAGAGGGCACCCGCGTGAAGGTTGACACCCGCGACGGCTCCTACTCCGGCCGCGTCACCGACTGATCGTGACCAAACATCAGTTCACCTCCCGCACGAAGGCTCGTAAGCGTGCGGCGGATGTCGTCTTCGAAGCCGATCAACGTGGTATGGGCTCCAATCCGGAGGTCCTGCGTGACCTTCTGCGTGAGCGTAAGGTCATCACCGCTGCGCTGACGCCCTTGCCTGAGTACTCCATCCGTGTCATTGAAGGTGTGGCTCAGGAGCTGCGTCGTATCGACACTCTCATTGACGATCACGCTGACGTCGCTGGTTTGGATCGTATTCCCGCTGTGGACCTTGCTGTCATGCGAGTTGCCGTGTGGGAAATGCTCGCCAACCAGGAGGATGTCCCGGCTGTCATCGCCATTGATGAAGCGATCTCGATTGTGAAGTCGATTTCGACGGATGCCTCGCCGAATTTCGTCAATGCTGTGCTTGACGCGATCCGTAAGGAGATCAACTCTCCGGCGTGGAAGCGTTCGCGTGTGCACGACGATGACGTGTATGACGCTGAGTCTGGCGCCGCCGAGGTCGGTGACGAGGACTACGAGGGCGACTCAGCTTCCGAGGGCTTTGCCGCCAATGATGCTGAGGAACTCTCCTTCGAGGACTTTGTTGCTGGCGTTGCTGAGCCTGAGCCCATGGTCGATGCTGTTCCCGTGGCCTCTCCTGAAGCTGTGGTGACATCCGAAGAGGACCTCTCGGAGGATGAGGCCGCTGAGCTTGAGGAACTCCCCTCACATGAGGACGAGGACGTGGCTGAAGACGAGGACGAGGCGAAGGAAACAGCAGGAGTGGAGTCGGAGAGCGTCGCCCCTGAGGGCAAGCGTTACCCCACCTTGGCAGACATTACAGCTGCCGACCTGGCGGAGCTTGATGAACTCCTCGATGAATACTGACCAGTCCTCATAGCCTCCGGCCCTGAAGAACTCACCGATCCCCGCATGGCACTATCCTGTGGATAGACACACGCCATGCGGGGATTGCGTGCCTGGCGACGGTAAAGGCTCACCTCTCGGCTACGGGTGAGGATTGTGCACAGAGAATCCAGAGGGAAAGAATTCGTCATGCAGATTGAGCATCCGGTCCATTCATGGCTGTTGTTGTCTTTGCTCGTTGGAATCGCTGACCAGTTTCTCTTCGTGTGTTTGAGCTGGATTGTTCTCTCAGAGTCTTCACTCGGAATCGCTGTCTCAGTTCTCACAGTGATCTCTCTGGCCCGACTCCTGGCTTTCCTCCTTGTCCCAGCACTGAGCGTGCGTCTACCGCAGCTAACCATTGCTGCTATGGGGATTGGAGGACGCTTACTGGCGATGCTCCTTCTTTTCTCACTCACAGTTACAGAGACGAATCCGGTGTTTCTTTTTGCGGCCCTGGTTCTATTTGCTGTGAGTGATGGACTGTTCATTCCCGTATCCTCGGTAATTCTGAGGTCCTTATCTGCGGCAGACACATATGTCAGCTCTCTCGCCCTCATGCAGATTGCAGTCAATATCTCATTGGCCCTCGCTGCAATAATGGGAGGACTTGCACTTGAGTGGACGACACGAACTGGCATGGTTACTCTTCTGGCACTCATGTCCATACTGAATATGGTGACATTCCTCTTTTTCCGTCACCGGCATGCTGGAGCGCTGAGTGCCACATGGCAGTCAGCCGCGTTGACCTTAGGGGTACGAACAGTATGCTCGATTCCCGGAAATAAGACAGCTTTCGGACTGATTTTTATTCTCGAGCTTATGGTTGCCGGCACACTTAATGTGGTTTTTCCGCATGCATTGGCCACCGGAGGATACAATCCTTCTCACTTTGGCTATGGTGTCGCCTTGTTTGTTTCCACGAGTGTTCTATGCTCGGCAATGCTGGTCAAAGCTCCACGAATAGTGGCAGTGAAATATTATCTGTCGGTAGTTCTTTTGCTACCGTCTATCGCGTATAGCCTGGTGATTGGGCAAGTGCCAGCTGCGTACTTCTTCGCCTTTTCACTCCTTGGGGCAAGTGCCGCATTCATCGCTCCATTCCTCTCGAATCGCCTCGCTCACTCTGTTCCTGTCGAAATGCATCCGGTTCTTTTCACACTCTTCAGCCTTGCCTCGTATTCAGCAATTTTCCTGTCTTACTCGCTCTCTGGCCTCATGCTCTACATCTCTGATTCGAAGACACTCCTCACCTTCAGCGCGCTGACTTTCCTTACTCTTTCTGTGCTGTCACTCCGGAAGAAATCGAGCACCGCCGCGAGGATCCGCTAGACCTTTGGCGTGTTAAGGCCTTAAGCGGCCGCCTCCAGGCACTACGCCCAGCATGTGGAAGGTGTCGCTGTCGCCTGTGGCGGAGTCGGTGATAAGATCTCCGACGGAAATTGAATCCTTTAAAGCCCGTCCCGTGAGGCGGGGAAGGAGGTCCCGCATGGGTCAGTCATATCCACCTGTCGACGATCATCGTCAGAATCGAGGCAAAGAAGTCCTCGCTGGCGATGACATTGCGCGTTCGCTGACGCGCATCGCGTTCGAGATTATCGAACGTAATCAAGGCGCAGAAAACCTGGTGATTGCCGGTATTCCCACCCGAGGAGCCGTGCTCGCCCGTCGCCTCGTTCAGCGTATCCAAGAAGTCGGGGGTCTCAGCGCAGACCTGGCCATCATCGACACCACCATGTACCGCGATGACCTGGCCGACCACCCGCTGCGCACCCCGCACCCCACAGAGATTCCTCCCGCAGGTATCGACGGGCGTACCGTCATCCTCGTTGATGACGTGCTCTACACCGGACGCACCATTAAGGCCGCCCTCGACGCCCTCTCGGGCATTGGCCGCCCCGCTGCCGTCCAGCTCGCCGTCCTCGTTGACCGAGGCCACCGCGAACTGCCCATCCGCCCCGACTTCGTGGGCAAGAACCTGCCGACCTCCCGCCAGGAAACTGTCACCATCCTGCTGGAAGAAACCGATGGGCGCGACGGCGTGCTCCTGGGAAGGAATAACTGACATGAGCCTCAACCACCTCATCACCATCCGCGACCTCGAATACCGTGAGGCCGTCCAAATCCTCGACACCGCCGAGGCCATGGCCGCCACCCAGTCGCGCCGTGTGAAGAAGCTCCCCACCCTCCACGGGCGTACCGTCGTCAACCTCTTCTTCGAAGACTCCACCCGCACGCGCCTGTCCTTCGAGGCCGCCGCCAAGCGTCTCTCCGCCGACGTCATTAACTTCTCGGCCAAGGGCTCCTCACTGTCCAAGGGCGAATCCCTCAAAGACACGGCACTGACCCTGCAGGCTATGGGCGCTGACGCCGTCATCGTCCGCCACTCCGCTTCCGGTGCTGCTCACCGCCTCGCTCACGCCGGATGGATGAACCTCCCGGTCCTCAATGCTGGGGATGGCACCCACCAGCACCCCACTCAGGCACTGCTGGACGCCATGACCCTGCGCCGCCACTTCAAGCGCGACGCCTCGGACCCGCAGGTGGAGCCCGTCGCCCCCGGCACCGACCTCAAGGGCGCAAAAGTTGTGATCGTCGGTGACATCTTGCATTCGCGCGTGGCCCGCTCCAATGTTGACCTCCTCAGCCTCCTTGGCGCCGACGTCACACTCGTCGCACCCCCCACACTCCTACCCGTCGGCGTCGAAAACTGGAACTGCACGGTCGACTACAACTTCGACCGCGCCCTCGCTCAGGGCCCCGACGCCGTGATGATGCTGCGCGTCCAACGCGAACGCATGAGCGCCGCCGGTGGCGGCTTCTTCCCTTCGCCCGGCGAGTACCACACCCAATACGGTCTGGATCGTCAGCGCTTTAACCGCCTGCCCGACCACACCATCATCATGCACCCCGGTCCCATGAACCGCGGCCTGGAAATCTGCGCTGAAGCAGCTGATTCTCCCCGTTCAGTCATCGTCGAACAGGTCGCCAACGGCGTGTCTGTCCGCATGGCTGCCCTCTACCTCCTCCTCGCTCCGGAAGGCTCCACCCATGACTGACATTCTCATCCGCAACGCCAATATCCTGGGCGAAGAGGTCGCTGACATCTACCTCGCAGGCGGCACCATCGTCGCCATCGGCGAGGGCGCAGCAGCTCACGCCACTGACTCCACTCGCATCATTGACGCCGAGGGCCTCATCGCCCTGCCCGGCCTCGTTGACCTGCACACCCACCTGCGTGAACCCGGCCAGACCGACGCTGAAACGATCTTCACCGGCACTCGCGCAGCAGCCGTCGGCGGCTACACCTGCGTGCACGCCATGGCCAACACCAGCCCCGTTGCCGACACTGCCTCCGTTGTCGAGCAGGTCTGGCGAAAGGGTAAAGAGGCCGGATTCGTCGACGTCCGCCCCGTGGGGGCCGTCACCGAAGGCCTGGAAGGCAAACACCTATCCCGCATTGGCGGTATGGCCAACTCCAAGGCGCAGGTGCGTGTCTTCTCTGACGACGGCAAGTGCGTTTCTGACCCGGTCCTCATGCGCCGCGCCCTCGAATACGTCAAGGCCTTCGATGGTGTCGTCGCTCAGCATGCGCAAGACCCTGAACTCACCGACGGCGCTCAGATGAATGAATCTGAGCTCTCCGGTGAATTGGGGCTGGCTGGCTGGCCTGCTGTGGCCGAAGAAGCCATCATCGCCCGCGATATTCTCCTCGCCAAGCACGTTGGCTCACGCCTGCATGTCTGCCACCTGTCCACTGCGGGTTCCGTTGACATCATCCGCTGGGGCAAGCGCATGGGCGTCAATGTCACCGCCGAGGTCACCCCCCACCACCTGCTGCTCACCGAAGAACTCGCAGCAACCTACGACCCCCTCTACAAGGTGAACCCGCCTCTGCGCACCGCCGCCGACGTCGAAGCGGTCCGTGAGGGCCTGGCCGATGGGACCATTGACATTGTCGGCACCGACCACGCGCCCCACCCGCTCGAATCCAAGGACGTCGAGTGGAATATTGGCGCCTTCGGGATGACCGGCCTGGAAACCGCACTGCCCATCGTCATCACCACCATGGTCGACACCGGCCGCATGACCTGGGCTGATGTCGCCCGCGTCCTCTCGACCACCCCCGCTAGCATCGGCCGCGTCGCCGACCAAGGCCAGGGCATTGTCGAAGGAGCTCCCGCGCACCTCGCCCTCGTTGACCCCAAGGTCCGCCGCGTCGTCGACCCCGCATCTCAATGGACCCGCTCAACGAACACCCCCTACGCGGGGATGGAATTCACCGGCCAGGTCATGTACACCATCTTCGGCGGGGAACTCACCGTTGCCGGCGGCATGCCGATTGCGAAGGAGGACCGCGCATGAGCACCGATATTGCCTACCTCATCTGCGAAGACGGGCCTATCTTCACCGGCCGCGCCTGGGGAGCGCGCGGCATTCGCCTCGGCGTCCTCACCTTCGACACGCGCATGACCGGCTACCAGGCGGTGCTGTCCGCACCCGAGTACGCCGATCACATTGTCGTCATGACCGCCCCACACATCGGCAATGTCGGGATCAACGATGAAGCCCCCACTCAGGGATTCACCCTCGCTGGCCTTGTCGCCCGCGAACCCGCCCGCCGCGCGTCAAATTGGCGCTCCACCGGGGACTTCACCGACCTCCTTGTCCGCGAGGGCGTTGTCGGCATCAGCGGCATCGACACCCGTGCCCTCACCCTCCACATCCGCGACAACAAGGGCATCCGCGGCGCCATCGTCTCCGGCGACGCCCTGCCCATGGGCGCCGCTCAGCTGACCGACGAGGTCCGCGCCCAGCTTTCTCAGATTCTTACCGCAGCCATGGAGGAACAGCACTGATGCCTCGCCGCACCGATATCCGCTCCGTCCTCGTCATCGGCTCCGGACCGATCGTCATCGGCCAAGCCTGCGAATTCGACTACTCAGGTACCCAGGCCTGCCGTGTTCTCAAGAACGAGGGCGTGCGCGTCATCCTCGTGAACTCGAACCCGGCAACGATTATGACCGACCCGGAAATGGCCGACGCCACCTACGTCGAACCCATCACGCCCGACGTCGTCGCCAGCATTATTGAAAAGGAACGCCCCGATGCGCTCCTGCCCACCCTGGGCGGGCAGACGGCATTGAATACCGCCATGGCCCTCGCAGAGCAGGGCGTCCTTGAACGCTTCAATGTTGAACTGATCGGCGCGAATGCTGACGCGATCCGCGCCGGTGAAGACCGCGATGAATTCAAAGCCATCGTTGAACAATGTGGCGCTGAAGTGGCGCGCTCGGTCATCGCCCACACCATGGAAGAGTGCCACGCCGCAGCGGCAGAACTGGGCTACCCTCTGGTGGTGCGCCCCTCCTTCACGATGGGTGGCCTGGGATCGGGCTTCGCCTACACGCCTGAGGACCTTGAACGCATCGCCGGGCAGGGCCTGGCAGCCTCCATCACCACCGAGGTTCTGCTCGAAGAATCCATCCTGGGGTGGAAGGAAATCGAGCTTGAACTCATGCGAGACACCGCAGACAACGTCATCTGCGTGTGTTCCATTGAAAACGTTGACCCTGTTGGCGTCCACACGGGTGACTCCATCACTGTCGCTCCCGCCCTGACCCTGACGGATAAGGAACTGACCGACCTCATTGAAGTCGGCAAATCGATTATTCGTACGGTGGGTCTGAACTCGGGTGGCTGTAATATCCAATTCGCTGTGGATCCCACGAACGGCCGCGCGATCTGTATCGAGATGAACCCGCGCGTGTCCCGCTCATCGGCTTTGGCGTCCAAGGCCACGGGTTTCCCCATCGCGAAGATGGCGGCACGTCTGGCCCTGGGCTACACCCTTGATGAGATTCCCAACGACATTACCGGGTCCACCCCGGCATCCTTCGAACCGACGATTGACTACATTGTCGCCAAGGTTCCCCGCTTCACCTTCGAAAAGTTCCCCGAGGCTGACGCGACCTTGACTACGGCGATGAAGGCCGTCGGTGAAGCCATGGCAATTGGCCACAACTACACCGAGGCCATGCAAAAGGCACTGCGCTCCATTGATAAGAAGGGCGTGCAATTCCACTGGGAGGGGCCTGTGCCCACCGCAGAGGAGACCGCCGAACTGGTGCGCGCTGCCGCTACACCAACGGAGTTCCGCCTCGTCCAGGTGCAGCAGGCTATTCGCGGTGGAGCCAGCGTTGAGGAACTCTTTGAGTCGACCGCGATTGACCCGTGGTTCCTTGACCAGATGGTTCTTCTTGACGAGATCGCCCGAGAGATCGTCGACGCGCCCGCACTGACCCGTGAGCTGCTGATGACGGCAAAGCGTCATGGGTTCTCTGATCAGCAGATCGCGTCCATGCGCCGTATTTCCGAGATGACTGTCCGTGAGATCCGTGCAGCTTTCGACGTCCACCCTGTCTACAAGACGGTGGATACCTGCGCTGGTCAGTTTTCGACGAATACGCCCTACCTGTACTCCACCTACGAGGCGCAGACCGAGGTTGCGCCGCGTGAACGCGAGGCCGTGATTATCCTCGGTGCGGGCCCGAACCGCATCGGTCAGGGCATTGAGTTTGACTACTCCTGCGTGCACGCCACCATGGCATTGCGAGATCGCTACGAGACCGTCATGGTCAATTGCAACCCTGAGACGGTCTCCACCGACTATGACATTTCCGACCGCCTGTACTTTGAGCCCCTCACTCTTGAGGATGTGCTTGAGGTCTATCGTGCGGAATGCGCTGCTGGTCCGGTCGCTGGCATGCTCGTCCAGTTGGGTGGGCAAACCCCGCTGTCTTTGGCTGCGGATCTGGCGGCTGCCGGTGTGCCGATCCTGGGGACTTCTCCTGCTGCAATTGATCTGGCGGAGGATCGTGAGGAGTTCGGCAAGGTCTTGGCTGAAGCCAACCTTCCTGCTCCGGCGCATGACGTGGCCTACACGCCTTCGGCTGTCCACGCTGTCGCGGAGGCGATCGGCTACCCGATCCTTGTGCGCCCCAGCTTCGTGCTGGGTGGGCGCGGCATGGAGGTCATTAATGACCGTACAGGCTTGGATCGCTACCTTGATCGCCCTGATCTTGAGACGCTCTTTGAGCGTGGCCCGCTGCTCATTGACCGTTTCCTCGACGCTGCGGTGGAGATCGATGTCGACGCCCTCTATGACGGTGAAGAACTGTTTATGGGCGCCGTCATGGAGCATATTGAAGAGGCTGGCGTGCACTCGGGTGACTCTGCCAGCGTGCTTCCCCCGATGACCCTGTCGGCCCGCGAGGTTGCCCGCATCGCCCAGTCCACCGAGGCCATCGCCCGCGGCGTGGGCGTCAAGGGCCTCATCAACATCCAGTTCGCCCTGGTGTCGAATACTCTCTACGTCATCGAAGCGAACCCCCGCGCCTCCCGCACGGTGCCTTTTGCGTCGAAGGCGACGGGAGTGCCCCTGGCGAAGGCTGCGGCTCTCATCCAGGTGGGGGAGAGCATTGCCTCGCTGCGTGAATTGGGTGTCCTTCCTGCCGATGATGCGCGCACGATTCCGGCTCATTCGGCGATTGCGGTCAAGGCCGCTGTGTTGCCCTTTAAGCGTTTCCGCCACGCGGATGGGTCGGTGGTCGATTCGATCCTGGGGCCGGAGATGCGTTCAACGGGTGAGGTGATGGGGATTGACACCGATTTCCCCACGGCTTTTGCCAAGTCCCAATCGGCAGCATTTACGGATTTCCCCACGGAGGGGACCGTCTTTGTGTCGATTGCGGATTCCGATAAGCGCGCCATCGTGTTCCCGTTGATCCGTTTGCAGGAACTTGGCTTTGAGATTCTGGCGACCGAGGGGACTGCCTCGGTGCTTCACAGGAACGGGATTCGAGCCCAGGTGGTGCGTAAGAGCTCCGATGGGAGGGGTCCCAATGGCGAGCCCACCGTTGTCGACATGATTAATGATGGTGTGATTGACATTATCGTGAATACACCTCAGAGCTCTGAGGACCGTCATGACGGCTACCAGATCCGCACGGCTGCGATGTCGCACGATCGAACGATTATCACGACCCTGCAGGCCTTCCATGCTGCAGTTCAGGCCATTGAGGTGCGTCTGCGCGGAAAGTACAGCGTGAAGTCCTTGCAGGAATGGGATGCGACCCGTAAGGAGGGGGCACGATGAGCGTGACGCCTTTTGGAGATCGACTCTATGCTGCGATGCGCGAGCATGGGCCGGTGTGTGTGGGGATTGACCCTCATGCTGGCCTTCTGGAGGCTTGGGGCTTGCCTGCGACGGTTGAGGGGTTGCGCACCTTTAGCTTGACAGTTGTGGAGGCTTTGGGCGGCCGCGTGGCTGCTTTCAAGCCGCAGGCAGCCTTCTTCGAGCGTTTCGGCTCCCAGGGGATTGCGGTATTGGAGGAGGTCGTTGCTGCGTGTCGCGCGGCAGACTCCCTGTGCATTGTCGATGCGAAGCGTGGTGATATTGGGTCAACGATGGAGGGCTATGCCGATGCCTTCTTGGATGGGGGGTCCCCGCTTGCTGGCGACGCTGTGACGCTCTCTCCCTATCTTGGAGTGGGTGCGCTAGCTCAGGCTCTTGAACGAGCTGTAGAGCAGGGGAGGGGCGTTTTTGTTCTCGCGTTGACATCAAATCCGCAAGGAAAGACGATTCAGCATGCGCGTAATGCTGATGGCGAGAGCGTCGCTGCGGCGGTCATTCGGGAGTTGGGAGCCTTCAACGCACAGTGTGAATTTGATCACGTTGGGCCTGTTGGTGCGGTCATTGGCGCCACTGTCGGAACAGCTGTTCAAGATCTGGAAATCGATTGTGGACAAATGCGCGGAATCGTTCTGGCACCCGGAATTGGAGCCCAGGGCGCAGGGGTTGAACAGGTAAAACAGGTTTTCGAGGGTATCGAAGATCGGGTACTTGCTTCAACTTCTCGCGCAGTTCTAGTGGCGGGTCCAAACGTCGCCCAACTACGAAAAGCTCACGACAAGGCTGTTCAAGAACTGGCCGAAATGTGAGATAACTACGCTCCCGGTTCTCCCCAAAACCGGGGGCGTAGTGGCATCCTATTAGCGTCACATAATTCTTCATATGGTGAGGGAGAGAGCTCATGGCTCTACCGGATTTGACCCCGCAACAGCGTGCGGAGGCCCTCGAGAAGGCCACCCGCGCACGTCGTCGTCGTGCTGAGGTCAAGGCAGCACTCAAGGCAAGGGAAATGAAGCTGTCTGAGGTTCTCGACCTCGCAGCTACCGACGAGGCCGTCGCCAAGATGAAGGTTGTCTCCCTGCTTGAGGCTCTTCCTCGAGTCGGTGTCAATACTGCCTCGATCCTCATGGATGAATACAAGATCGCACAGTCTCGACGCATTCGCGGTCTTGGCCCCGTCCAGCGCGACGCACTGGTGAAGCGCTTCGGCTGAACGTGGCAAGATGGTGTGCATGACTCATGCGCGCCTGACCGTCCTCGTTGGTCCGAGCGGCGTCGGTAAAGGAACCGTCGTCTCTGCTCTCAAGGATCTCCATCCCGAGCTCATCGTCTCCGTATCGGCCACCACGCGAGATCCTCGCCCTGGCGAACAACACGGCGTGAACTACTTCTTCCTCAGCGAGGAAGAATTCGATGAACTCCTCGGAAACGATGGCTTTCTTGAGTGGGCGCAGGTCTTCGGCGGAAACCGATACGGCACGCCGCGTGGACCCGTTGAAGAACACCTCGCCGCCGGACGCCCCGTCCTTCTTGAAATCGATCTTGAAGGCGCCCGACAGGTCCGTCAGGCCATGCCCGAGGCGCAGCTCGTCTTTCTCGCTCCCCCCTCATGGGAAGAGCTGGAACGCCGCCTGATCGGGCGAGGAACTGAGACCCCCGAACAGCAACAGCGCCGCCTGGCCACTGCGCGCACCGAACTTGCCGCACAGGCAGAGTTCGATACCACAGTGATAAATGACGACGTTGAGCGTGCTGCCGTGGAGATAGCCGCCTTGATGGGCCTAAAATAGTTCGGTTAGACTCGAAGGCCGTGGTCGGCGCATCGCATCCGATGCGCACCTGAGCCGTCCTATCAGGGTCCAGTACTGAGGAGAATCAACACATGTCCGGAATTGTCGCCCAGCCCGAAGGTATCACCTACCCTCCGATTGACGACCTGCTTGAGCACGTTGACTCGAAGTACGCCCTGGTGATCTTCGCAGCGAAGCGTGCCCGACAGATCAACTCCTACAACCGCCAGCTTGAGCAGAACGTCATTCAGTTCGTTGGCCCCGTTGTCGACGTTGAACCCGACGAGAAGCCCTTGGCTATCGCCCTGCGTGAGATTGATGAGGGTCTGCTGAGCCTCGAGGCTGACCCCGAGGCCTGACCCATCATGACCGCCACCGTCGTCGTCGGAGTCGGTGGGGGAGTCGCCGCTTTTAAAGCGGCCACCCTCGTTCGTGAAATCACCCGTGCCGGACACCAGGTACGGGTGATTCCCACACCCGCCGCACTCGAGTTCGTCGGCACAGCCACCTGGGAAGCCCTCAGCGGCGCCCCCGTCTACACGGGTGTCTTCGAAGCCGGAGGTGCCGACCATGTTGAGATCGCACGTAATGCCGACCTCATCGTCATCGCGCCAGCGACGGCTGATCTCATGGCCCGCATGCGCGCAGGCATGGCCAATGACCTGCTGACAACAACGGTGCTCGCCGCGCGCTGTCCCGTCCTCATTGCTCCCGCGATGCACACTGCCATGTGGGAACACCCCGCCACCCAGGACAACTGTCAGGTTTTGGCCGAACGCGGCGTGCACATCATTGACCCCATTGAGGGTGCGCTTTCCTCCGGAGACAGCGGGAAGGGGCGCATGCCCGAACCCGAAGAGATCGCGCGCATCGCACTGAGTTATCTTCCCAGCGATGCCACTATCCCCATGCCCTCCGAAGACCACTCTGACCTTGCCGGACAAAGGATTCTCATCACCGCAGGCGGCACCCATGAAGCGATTGATCCCGTTCGCTTCATTGGCAATCACTCCTCAGGACGACAGGGTATTGCTATCGCTCGCTGCGCTGCCCGTCGCGGAGCATCAGTGACTCTGGTGAGCGCCAATATTGAGGCGTCACTTCTTCCCGACGGGGTCCGCATTGTGCCCGTCGTGAGCGCAGCCGATATGGAAGCAGCTGTCACCGCACTCTTGCCCGAGGTTGACATTGTTGTCATGGCAGCGGCGGTCGCCGACTACCGGCCTCTCGCGCCGGCGCAGATGAAACTCAAAAAGAGTGAGGAAACAGACGTTCCTCAGATTCTCCTCGAACGAACACCCGACATCCTGGCCGGCCTCGCACGTTCCCCGCAGCGCCCCGCATGCCTCGTCGGCTTTGCCGCAGAAACAGGAACACGTGAACAAGTGCTTGCTTTTGGGCAGGAAAAAGCCCGAAGGAAGGGGGCTGACCTGCTTGTCGTCAACCCGGTAGGGCAAGGACGAGGTTTTGGAGACGTCCCCAATGACGTCCACTTCCTCGACCGCGACGGCCAGGTTGTCGGCAGCGCCTCGGGCAGTAAGGACGATGTCGCCTGCGCCATCCTTGATCGCGTGAGCGCCATCGTGGCGAGTACGATGGAGCGGTGACTTCTCAACTGCGTTTATTCACCTCGGAATCTGTGACCGAGGGCCATCCCGACAAAGTATGTGACCGCATTTCCGACGCGATCCTCGACGCTCTCTTAGCAGCAGACCCCCATGCTCGCGTCGCCGTTGAAACAATGGTGACCACTGGCTTAGTACACGTCGCTGGTGAGGTCACCACCGACACCTACGTCGAGATTCCCCAGATTATCCGCGAAGAAATCTCCGCCATCGGCTACACCTCCTCCGAGGTTGGCTTTGACGGCGCCTCCTGCGGTGTCTCCATCTCCATCGGCCAGCAAAGCCCCGATATCGCTGGCGGTGTGAGCAATGCCCTCGAGGTGCGCACCCACGAGGACCGCGATGAGCGCGACCGCCAGGGCGCAGGCGACCAGGGCCTCATGTTCGGCTACGCCTCCGATGAAACCCCCGACCTCATGCCCGCCCCCATCTGGCTCGCACACCGCCTTGCTGAGCGCCTCGCACAGGTGCGTCACGAGGGCCTTATGGATGGACTTCGCCCCGACGGTAAGACACAGGTGACCCTCGGATACGAGGCGGATCGTCCCGTCAGTGTCAGCACCATCGTCGTTTCTACCCAGCATGCACCCGAAAGGACCCTCGCCGAACTTAACGAGGGAATCCGCGAACTCGTCATTGCCCCCGTCCTGGCCAATAGCGGACTTGATCTTGATGCTGACGACGCACAGATTCTCGTCAACCCCTCCGGCCGCTTCGTGATCGGTGGCCCGACAGGCGACGCCGGCCTGACCGGCCGCAAGATTATCGTTGACACCTACGGCGGTATGGCCCGCCATGGCGGCGGCGCATTCTCAGGTAAGGATCCATCGAAGGTGGACCGTTCAGCCGCCTACGCCGCGCGGTGGGCCGCAAAGAATGTCGTCGCTGCTGGCCTGGCTCGTCGTTGCGAAATTCAAGTTGCTTACGCGATTGGCCGGGCGCACCCCGTCGGCCTCTACGTTGACACCTTCGGCACCGGTGTTGCTCCCGATCATGAGATCGCCCGCGCCGTCGAAGAAGTTTTCGACCTTCGCCCCGCAGGCATGATCGCCGACCTTGATCTGCTCCGTCCGATCTACACGCCAACCACGGCTTATGGTCACTTCGGTCGAGATATCTTCCCCTGGGAGGCGCTCACCAAGACCGACGACCTTCTGGCAGCGTTCAACAACTAACCGCCGTGAACTGATAGCGTGTGTGTATCCCGCCGATACGCACACGCTATCAGCACGTTATTCCCGCCCAAGGAGCACTGATGTCAGCTGAGCCTCGTGAGTCCACCGCATGGCGCACACGCACCGCCCTGGAAATGATTATTTCCGGCGTGATTGGCCTCTACGCATCCTTCGTTCTCTCGATCGAAGCGTGGGTGCTTGCTTCCAACGCGGATGCCTCCTTCGGCTGCGACGTTAATAGCGTCATTTCCTGCTCTGCTGTGGCCCAGACCCCGCAAGCGCAGGTCCTCGGATTCCCTAATGCCTTCCTGGGGATCTTTTTCGAAACCGTCGTCTTGGCGGTGTCGGTGGCGATCGTTGCTGGCGTGCGTTTCCCACGCTGGTACATGCTCTGTGTTGAATTGCTGTACACCATCGGACTGGGTTTCGCGCTGTGGCTCTTCTACCAGTCCTACTTCGTGATCCGCGTCCTGTGCCCCTGGTGCTTACTCATTACCGCCACGACGACCCTGGTGTGGGCAGGACTGACCCGCATGAATATCCGCGACGGTAGTCTTCCTGCACCGGCTTGGCTGCGCCGCATTGTTGAGCAGGGTTTGGACTGGGCATTTACCGGGTTGTTCCTCTTTATTCTTCTTGCGATGCTCGTTGCCCGCTACGGGGTGACGCTCCTGAGTTGAGCATTCATCACGCAGATGCGGGGTGGATGTGAGTTACTAGAGCCATGAGTGTTCAAGGCGCTTTTCCCGGCTTGGAGGAGGAAGCTTCTCCCGTTGATATTGCGCGCGTTCTTGTCGACACCGACCTGCCGCACCTCGATAAGCTCCTCGACTATCAGATTCCCGAGCATCTCAGCGATGGGGCTCAGGTGGGGCACACGGTGAAGGTGACCGTGGCCGGTCGGGCGCACACAGGATGGATTATTGAGCGTGACCGGATCGTGCCCGAACATCGTTCGCTGCGTCCCATCGAATCGGTCATTTCTCGCCTGCCTGTCGTGACGCCCGAGCTTGTCGAGTACGGGACCCACGTTGCCCGCCGATCCTTGGCTACCCTTCCTCAGGTGCTTTCTCTTGCTATTCCGCCACGCCACGCGGGTGCGGAAGAGGAACACGCGTCACACTCCCGGCGCCCCTCCCATCCTCGGGACGCGGTGGTCGACGCCGCCGGAGGCGGGTGGCAGGAGGATGCTGAAGGGAGCGCATGGTCGTCCCACGAGGATGGAGTCGCCTTCCTTCACGCCCTCGCTTCGGGCAAGAACCCGCGCGGAGTGTGGGCCGCTCTTCCAGGCAACCGCGAGGAGCAACTCCACGAGGTTCTCGTCGCCTGCCTCCATTCGGGTAGGCGCGTCCTCTTCATTTGTCCAACCTCCCAGCAAGCGGAGGCGGAAGCTGCGACTATTCGTGCGGCCTTACCTCGTGCGCGTGTGAGCCTCCTTCACGGCGAGCTCTCCTCGCGTGATCGATACGCCTCCTATCTCACAGCTCTTGACGGGCAGTGCGATGTGCTCGTGGGGACTCGGTCTGCTGCCTGGACCCCGCTGCCAGATATTGGCCTTGTCATCGTGTGGGATGACGGGGATGATCGCCTGCGTGAGCAGCGCGCTCCACGTGTCGACGCCCTGGATATTGCTGTGGCTCGCGCTCATCTTCACGGCTGCGCCCTGTTGGTAGGGGCATGGGCGCGTTCGGTGAAGGCTCATTCCTTGGTGGCGTCGCGCTGGGCGCAGTCTCTGCATGCTGGTTGGGAAGAGCGCCGCACTCTTGCTCCACGCGTCGTTGTTCCCGATGACTTTGATCGCGAGAGGGAAGGGCTGTCTGCTCACCTGCAGATTCCGACGAGTGCTCAGCAGATGCTCCGCCAGGCGGTGAAGGAAGGACCCGTCCTAGTGCAGGTGCCTCTGAGTGGATATGCCCCCGCGATTGCCTGCCAGGGCTGTCGAAAGCCCGCGCGCTGCACGCATTGTCACGGCGTTCTTTCTGTGACGGCTTCGCGCACGATCACCTGCTCATGGTGCAGTCGCGACACGGAGCATTGGCGCTGTCCTCAGTGCCACGGCAGTCAGCTGCGGGCCTTCCGTGTGGGCTCTGATCGAACTGCGGAGGACCTGGGGCGTGCATTCCCTGGGATTCCTTTGACAGTGTCCTCCGCCCAACGCGGGGTCGTTGATCGTGTGGATACGAAGCCGCGCCTCGTGGTGGCCACGCCGGGTGCTGAACCGCGGGCTGATGGCGGATACGCGGCGGTTTTGATCGTGGACGCTCCGGCGATTGCGGGGCGCTCAGAACTGTGGGCCCCGCAGGAGGCTTTGCGTCGTTGGATGAATGCTTGTGCGCTCCTGCGCATCGCTCCTGTGCGGGGGGATGGGCATGGCGGGGCTCAGGCGATGGTCGTTGGGGGAGTGGAGCCTCTGCTTGCCCAATCCCTCATCCGATGGGACCCTACGCATTTTGCGACTCAGGCTCTTGAGGAACGCGTGGAGCTCGCTTTTTTCCCGGCTGCCACGATTGTCGCTATTGATGGTCCGCTGGGAGAGATTGAAGCACTCATCCGTGATCTGAGTGCCTCCACTGAGTGTGAGCATGTCGGCACGGTGCCTCGGCGCGGTAGCTACATGGAGGACGAGGCGAACGCCGATCCGCTGTCTGTTGAGGTGCGTGCCCTCGTGCGCGCCTCTCGTGCGCGCAGCGCTGAACTGCTCGAAGCCCTGCGCGGTATTCAGCAGGTGCGTTCGGCCCATAAGCGCCCGATGCTGCGCATGAGTGTCAACCCGCCCGAGCTGTTCTAGGAGACTCTTGGTTAAGCCTTTCATGCCGGGCAGGAGGGCTGCGGAGAGCATGGTCATAGCTGCGGCTCGGTCCTGGCGTGAGGGGCGCCTGTAAACTTGGATGGTGCGCATTATTTTTGCTGGTACTCCTACCGCTGCTGTCCCCACCCTGGCTGCCTTGATTGAGTCTTCCCATGAGGTCGTTGCCGTGATCACCCGGCCACCTGCCCGCGCAGGACGAGGCCGTAAGCTCGTGCCCTCTCCCGTTGCTGAGCTCGCTCACACCCACGGGATTCCTCTCATTGAGGCCGCCAACATGCGTGAGGATGCGACGTGTGAGGCAATCGCGGCCATTGGTGCCGAACTCGGTGTCGTGGTGGCCTACGGGGCGCTCATCCCTCAGGTGGTTCTCGACATGCCCACACGAGGCTGGGTGAACCTTCACTTCTCTGATCTTCCTCGCTGGCGGGGCGCTGCCCCCGTGCAACGCGCGATTATGGCAGGGGACGCGCGCACGGCCTCGTGTATCTTCCAGCTTGAGGCTGGACTGGATACAGGGCCCGTGTTTTCGCGTGAGGAGGTGATAATCGGCGTTGAAACCTCTGATGAATTGCTTGAACGCATGTCTGTTGCCGGTGGGGCGCAGATGGTCGCCCTCCTGGATGCTATGGAGGCGGGGACAGCCGCCTCGACCCCGCAGGACGAGGGCGAAGATGGTGCTGCAATTACTCATGCGGCGCGCCTGCTGCCCGGAGAAGGCTTCATCACCTTTAACGGCACCTGCTCGCAGACAGACGCGCATATCCGTGCCTTCACCTCCAACCCGGGTGCCTGGACGCTCCTCCCCGAAGCGCGACGCCTCAAGTTGGGGCCCGTCACCCACGTGGACACGCAGGACCTTCCCGTCGGCTGTCCTCCCACTGCTCCTTCTGGCACCGTGCATGCTGCGAGAAAGGCGGTCTACGTGGCCTGCTCCGACGGGTGGGTCGCTCTTGGCCAGGTCGCGCCAGCGGGCAAGGGGTGGATGGACGCCCCCGCATGGGCACGTGGAGCCCGCCTCGAGCCCGGCACTCGCCTGGGCGCATCACACCAGCCTGAGGGAGAGGAGAAGTAATGGCGACGCATCGCTACGCTGACGGCTACCGCGCTCTCAAAGATATTGACCCGGCGCGCATGGTGGCCTACACCGTCCTTGAGCAGGTCAATGAAGAGGGCGCCTACGCTAACCTCGTCCTGCCCAAAGCTCTGCGTCAGGCACGCGAGGACTATCGCGGCTTTGATGCCCGCGATGCGGCCTTCGCCTCGGAACTGGTGTACGGCACGCTGCGCCATCAGGGCACCTGGGATTGGGTGATCGCCCGTCACCTCTCACGTCCCCTGGCCGATATTGACCCCCCCGTGCGTAACCTCCTACGCCTGGGCGTCCATCAGATGCTGGCGATGCGCGTGCCAGATCACGCGGCGATTGCCTCCACCGTGGACCTTGCCCGTCACCTCGTCACCGAGGGCCCCTCGAAGATGGTCAACGCTGTGCTGCGCTCCATCCAGCGAAGCGGCGAGGACGCACTGCGTGACGCCATGGCTGAACTGCCTCACGACGAGCGCCTGGCTATCGAGTACGCCCACCCCGAGTGGATGGTTCGCGCCTTCCGCGACGCCCTTGAAGGACACGGTTATAACGCGGGTGAGCTTGAAGAACTCCTCTCTGCCGACAATGTCGCTCCCATCGTCACCCTTGTTGCCCGTCCTGGTCTGATCCATCCCGCTGACCTGGCTGACGAGGCCGAGGACATCCTCCACACCCGTGTGGCCCCCGGTGACGTGTCCGAAGTGGCGGTGCTCATCGAATCGGGCGACCCGGCACTCCTCCCCTCGGTACGTCAGGGCCTCGCAGGTGCGCAGGATGAGGGCTCCCAGCTGGCCGCCTTCGTTGCCGCCGCCGCGCCCCTTGAAGGCAGTGACGAACGCTGGCTTGACCTCTGCGCTGGCCCGGGCGGTAAAGCGACCCTCCTTGCTGCTATTGGAGCTGAACGTGGCGCCACACTCCTGGCTAATGAGATGCACTCCCATCGTGCGCGCCTCGTTGAACGCGCCAGCCGCGCTCTGGACAATGTCACGGTGATCTCTGGGGATGGACGCACACTGGGGGGACCCAACACCTCCTACCCTTTGGCCTCCTACGACCGGGTGATCGTTGACGTGCCCTGCACCGGTATGGGATCCATGCGGCGGCGCCCAGAATCGCGTTGGCGAAAGGATGCGGAAAACCTCGCTGAACTGCTACCGCTGCAGCGTGACCTGCTTGAACGCGCCTGCGCTCTGACGCGTCCCGGTGGCATCATCACCTACGTGACCTGCTCACCCCACTTGGCAGAAACCCGCGATCAGGTTGAAGCCCTGCTGGATGCAGGAGAGGTCGAACTTCTCGACACTGTGCAGATCGCCCAAGAATGCGCGCCCCTGCCCCTTGATATTCCCCAGGACGCTGGCCGGGTAAAGGGTGGGGGAGAGGGGCGCACCCTGCAGCTGTGGCAGCACCGCCACGGCACGGACCTGATGTTCATGGCTGCGTTCCGCAAGAAGCCTTAGGCGCAAAAAGGCCTAGAAGTACCTGTCACGCACTGACGTAGAATTGAAACACACGTCAATGTTGATACTGACCAAGGATTCGATCAATGAAGCCCACCATTTCCCCCTCCATTCTCAACTGCGATATTGGTGACCTGCGTGGTCAACTCAAGCTCATTGAGAGCGCAGACCTCGCGCATGTGGATGTCATGGACAATCACTTCGTTCCGAACCTGTCATGGGGGCTTCCCGTCGTTGAATCCGTCGTCCAGTCGGGCATCCTACCCGTTGACGCCCACCTCATGATTGAGGACCCCGACCGTTGGGCCCCCGCCTACGCTGAGGCTGGCTGCGCCTCCGTGACCTTCCACGCTGAGGCCGCCACCGCGCCCCTGCGTTTGGCTCGCGAACTTCACGCCAAGGGCGCACGGGCTGGCTTGGCTCTGCGTCCTGCCACCGATATCGCCCCCTTTGTTGACATTCTCTCTGAGTTTGACATGATCCTGGTCATGACTGTTGAACCCGGCTTTGGCGGACAGTCTTTTATTGACTCGATGATCCCGAAGATTCGCCGCACTCGCGAAGCGATTAACGCTTCCGGCCTGGAGGTGTCCATCCAGGTTGATGGCGGTATTTCACGGGCCACCATTGAATTGGCTGCCGAGGCTGGTGCTGATAACTTCGTCGCAGGATCGGCCGTCTTTAAGGCCGAGGATGCCTACGCCGAGGTCGAGGCCCTCCGCGAGCTTGCCCTCAAGCACTGCCACTGACAGCAGGGCTGGCACGAGCTCGCAGCCCGCAGCGAGGATTAACAGCGACACTGTTAATCCTCGCTGTTCTGTCTCCGCACGCTATTTCGTGGCACAATAGGAGGAACGTTCCGGGGTCGGTGAAAGTCCGAACCGGCGGTGATAGTCCGCGACCCGTGCAACACTGCGCGGTTGAGCTGGTGAAATTCCAGCACCGACGGTTAAAGTCCGGATGGGAGGAACGCGAGTGGTAGCAGCGCGCACGCTGCTACCTGTCGCTGTTTGCGCGCGCCCCGGACCAAGGAAGGTAACCGTGGCGACTCGAGTGGCTCAACGATCCTGGAAGACCGTTGCTGCACCCCTCATCCTCCTCACGCTGCTGCTTGCCGCGTGGAGCATCTCCGCCGCACGCACAGTGGAGGAGTGGAGACTCCCATCGCCTTCCACTGTGCTTGAGCGCTTCCTCAGTATGCTGCTCAATCCCAGCATCTGGCGACACATTGGCGTCACCGCCACCGAAGCCGCGCTTGGTTCTGTTATCGGCGCTGCCGTTGCCCTCCCGACGGCCTACCTCATCTACCGCAACTGCATCATTCGAGCGGCCGTTGAACCTTTCCTGGGTGCCACCCAATCCCTGCCAGCGATCGCCCTCGCTCCACTGCTTGTTCTGTGGGTGGGCTACGGCACCCTCGCCATTTCCCTGCTGTGCGCACTCATCGTTTTCTTCCCTATCCTCATCTCCACCGTGGTGGGGCTGCGCACCCTGGATCGCGACATTATCGAGGCCGCATCTCTTGACGGCGCATCGGGGTGGGTCATGCTTTCTCAACTCGAAGCCCCGCTGGCAGCGCCCTCCATTTTGGCCGGTGTTCGCAATGGCTTCACCCTGTCCATTACCGGCGCCATTGTTGGCGAAATGGTGATGGGTGGGCAGGGCCTTGGGCAACTTCTCGTCCAAAGCCGCAACAACCTCGACACGGCGGGCATGTTCGCCACCATCGCTCTGCTGTGCCTGCTCTCCGTGACCATCTACCAAAGCATCCGCTATATCGAGGCTCGCTACCTCGAGGAAGGTTAAAACCCATGCCACGCGCATTGCGCCGCATCGTCGCGGCCACTGTCACCTGCAGCTTCACCCTCGCCCTTGCTGCCTGCACCACTGCACCCACCCAAGGGAGCGCCCAATCTACGCCTGAGTCCGCGTCGTCGTCGGCGACGCCGACCCCCCGCGATGGTAGCGGCGTCACCCTGGGGCTCACCTACATCCCCAATGTGCAATTCTCTCCCGTGTACGTCGCTGAGGACGAGGGGATCTATCGTGCTGCGGGATTGGATATTTCAGTGCGCCACCACGGTGGTGATGAGGGCCTCTTTACCGCTCTCATGGCAGGCGAGGAGGACATGGTCTTGGCCTCGGGTGATGAGGTTTATCAGGCCCGCGAGCAGGGCATGGATCTTGTAGCCGTGGGCAGCTACTACCAGCAATACCCTGTGACCATCGTGGTTCCAGAGGACTCCGCGATCCGTAGCATCACTGACCTTCGAGGTAAGAAGGTGGGCGTGCCTGGCGAGTACGGTTCCTCATGGTTTGGTCTGCTGGCGATCCTACGTGGTGCCAGCATGAGCAAGGACGACATTGAGGTTGTCTCCATTGGTTACACGCAGCAGGCCGCACTAGCTGGCGGGCAGGTCGACGCAATCGTGGCCTTCTCCAATAATGAGCCCGTACGTTTCGATGCTGCCGGCATGAAGGTCCGTACCCTGGAGATGATGGGCGAGGTGCCCCTTGTGTCTGCCTCCCTTGTGACCCGCCGCGAGTGGTTTGAGAAGAATGAGGACATCGCATGCCAGGTCGTGCAGGGCACTGCCGCTGGGATCCGCCGTGCCGTTGAGCAACCGCAGCTGGCGATCGAAGCCACTCAGCGACGTGACACTGGCCTGAGTGAGGCCGGTCAGGTTGAGGGGGCCCGCGCGGTCCTCAAGGCCACCGCCACTCTCTTTGACGGCGGGGACGGCACCTACGCAGGGCCTCAAGACCTTGCCCTGTGGCAGCAAATGGCTGACTTCTACCTGACGATCCCGGGACTGCTCAAGGAAAAACCTGACGTTGAGGCCGCCGTGACGAACGCCTGCTACGAGTAGAGTCCACGACGAGGGAACTCCTGTGACAAGCCCGGCGCGGTGACAAGCGAGGCGCAATACGCCTGAGCCGCAGGTGTTTCCCGACCTTACCTCGTGCCGCCGTTTCGTGCCCCTGAGGGAGGACAACTCTTCTACAGTTGTCTTCATGGCACGAAACGGCGGCACATCCACCTCGACGAATATTCGCGCTCTCGAACTCTTCTTCGCCCTCTACGAGTCACGCAAGGGCATGACCCGCGCTGAGCTGGCCCGTGCAATCCCCGGCTACGTGGGCCTCGATGAGAAGGCCCTTCAAGAGACCCAGAAGCGTGACTTTGAGGCCCTCAGCGCCATTGGTGTGCGCTTTGAGGAAGAGCCCGACCCTGACCAGCGCGGCCGCATCCGCATTGCTCCCGATAGCGTTGGACCAGGTGCAGCTATCGAGTTCACCGGTCAACAAATGACCCTTATTCGCATCGCCTTTGATGCCTGGGAGGGAGGGGCGCTCGCCGACCCCGCTGTCACGCAAACCAAGCTGCGGGCCAGTAGCGAAGCCCCTCGCCGCAGCGTCTCTGACCGAGGTGAGGCCACCGTCGTTGCCTCGCCGGTGGAAGCCGATCCACCTACCCTCCTGGGCGGGATCGAAGGCTCCTCGGAACTGTCCACCATTCTCACCGCTATCACCAGCCGCCAGCCCATTTCCTTTGGCTACACCTCCACCAGCGGTCGGATGGAACGGGGAATAGATCCGTGGAACCTTATTATTCGGGGCCGAAGTATCTACCTGTGGGGCTGGGATCATGACCGGCATGACGATCGACTCTTTAAACTCAGCCGTATTGAGCCCCCGGTTGAGCTCATGGGCGAGGCCGGGGACGCCGCGCCTGCACCAGCGTCGCTAACGAATCCCTTTGACGATTTCGCCTGCGAGCCCCTGCTGTGGCAAAGAATTGGCTCGGATGTTCCTTTCCTCACCGACTGCCAGACCCTCGCTGATGCGACAGCTCCCAGTGGGTGGAGGGCAGTGCGTGGTCGGCGTGAGGAATGGGGTGTGTGGGCACAGCGCCTCATCGCCCACGGTACTGACATCATCCCGCGTGAGCCTGCCGCCTTTGTTGGGGCCCTACGCGAGCAGCTTCGTGCCGCCGCCGACACTGCGGAGGAGAAGAATCATGCCTGAACACGCTTCCCATGCCATTGCCCGCTACCTGGCGATGGTGACCTGGATCGGGCGCCAACCCCAGCGTCGCACGACCGTTGGTGAGCTCGCCGAGCATTTCGGGCGAAGCCTGCGCCAGATCGAAAACGACTTGCGTCAGCTCACCCTCTTCCGTGATTCCCTGCCAGGAGAATCCTTCGAACTGAGCTGGTTTGAACCCGAGAAAGGCACCAGCAGCGCTGAGCGCCTGGCCACCCCGATTTCTGTGCGCTCCACGCGCGGATTAGACCTGCCGCCCTCATTCACCGACGAGGAGGTCGCGACCATTATCGTTGGCCTGCGGGCCATCGCGCCGCTGCTGGACGAAGCGGAACAAAACGCGATCCCCGCAACGGTCATGGCATTGGATGCAATGAGTGCCAGCCACGCTCACCTGCATGAAAACATTGTGGATATGCCTCGCTCCGAGGGGGGAGCAACCCTCCAAATGGTCCGTGAGGCAATGATTGCCCAGCGGATGATGACCTTCACCTACACCGCGCACAATCAGGCGCGCAGCGAGCGCCGCGTCGAGCCTCTCGCCCTCGAACAAGGCCCGTCTGGCTGGCAGCTCCATGCATGGTGCCATAGCGCACAGTCGCTGCGTCTCTTTGTCCTTGATCGTATTGAGGACTTGGAGATCAGTACGGAGGCCTTCGATCCCGCGCTGCGCCCCCTCCAGCGGGAGGAATCCTCGACCGTGCAGGTGACGCTCACCAAGGACGCGCAGTGGGTGGGAGAGGCCTACGCCAGCCGCATCCTTCATACTTCGCCGGAGACTCTCACCATCGAATTGCCCATCTGGGATCGCCAGTGGGTGCGCGATCTTCTTACGCGGGTGGCCTCGTCCATCGTGGCACTGAGCGACGCCCAGCTTGCTGGGGAGATGAGCGAACACGCCCGCAACGTCCTTGAGGTGTGGGGGCAAGTGACAGGCAATGCAGACGGTACCCTGGAACTATGAGTCCAGCACGCAAACGCCACCGGAAGAAGGACGCCCAGGAGGCTCCGTCCCCCGATCGTCCCTTGAGCGCGGCCGAACGCTTCCAAGCTTTTCGCGACCAGCAGCGTTTCGATGCTAGCGAGCGTGCGATCTTTATTGAGTCACTGGGGTTTCGGCCAGACTCTTTCCAGGTTGAGGCGATGGAGGCCCTTGAAGAGGGCGAATCCGTGCTGGTAGCAGCCCCGACGGGTGCCGGTAAGACGGTGGTAGGCGAGTTCGCCACCCACCTTGCTGTTGCCCATCAACGTCGCGCCTTCTACACCACGCCCATTAAGGCTCTGTCGAATCAGAAGTTCGCTGACCTGAAGGAGCGCTTTGGTGAGGGTGCCGTTGGATTGCTCACGGGCGATACTTCCATTAACCCTGGCGCCCCGATCGTTGTCATGACCACGGAAGTGCTGCGCAATATGATCTACGCCGGGACGGACCTGTCCGCCCTTGCCTACGTGGTCTTGGACGAGGTGCACTACCTGGCTGATAAGTTCCGTGGCCCCGTGTGGGAAGAGGTCATTATTCACCTGCCCGAACACGTGGCGATTGTGGGCCTGTCGGCGACGGTGTCGAATGCGGAAGAGTTTGGCGCATGGATGAAGGAGGTGCGTGGCTCGTGCCGGATTATCGTCTCCGAAAAGCGGCCTGTGCCCCTCTATCAGCACATGATCGCTGACGGTGAGCTTTACGATCTGTACTCGCCCACGAAGGACGGGAAAGCCTCGCCGGGGCGCCTGAATCCCGAGCTTTTGAGCGCAGTCTTTAACGGACGAGGTTCCCGCACTGCGGCGGGTGGGCGGATGCGTGGCCGTTCGACCTTTGCACGCAAGGGACGCGACGAGGCTGGCGCGGCTGTAGCACGCCGTTTTGAATCCCGTCCTGCTGTGGCCATCACCCTTGAACGCGCGGGACTTTTGCCAGCTATCGTCTTTATCTTTTCGCGCGCGGGGTGTGAGGATGCTGTGCGTGCGATGCTGGCCTCGGGCATTGTCCTGACCTCGTCCACTCAGTCGCGTAAGATCCGTCAGGAGGTAGAAGCTGCGAGCGCCCTTATCCCGGTGGAGGATCATGCGGTGCTTGGCGTGGATCGCTGGGCGCGCGCTCTGGAACGCGGTATTGCTGCCCATCATGCGGGCATGTTGCCGGTTATGAAAGAGACGGTGGAAAAGCTCTTCACCCAGGGTTTGGTCAAGATTGTCTACGCTACGGAAACCTTGGCTTTGGGCATTAATATGCCCGCTCGGACGGTCGTCATTGAGGCACTACAAAAGTGGGATGGCTCGGCTCATGTGCCCCTGTCCGCTGGTGAGTACACGCAGCTGTCGGGTCGCGCGGGGCGTCGCGGTATTGACACGGAGGGGCACGCTGTTGTTCTCCACAAGGGGAAGGTCGCGCCCGAGGAGGTTTCTGCCCTTGCCTCAAAACGCACCTACCCGCTCATTTCTGCCTTCCACCCGACTTACAACATGGTGGTGAATCTGCTGAGTCACTCGACGCGCGCTGTCACCCGCGAGGTCCTGGAGACTTCTTTCGCCCAATACCAGGCCGATGGCGCGGTGGTGCAGCTCGCTCAAAGTGCCAAGCACGTCAAGCGCACTATGGATGAGCTCGCGGGCACACTGGAGTGCGACCGCGGGGATGCCGGGGAGTATTTCGCCCTGCGTGATGAGATCTCCCGCAAGCAGAAGGAGGCCAAGCGTGAGGCTGCGGCCTCCCGGAAGAACGAGGCTGCCCGTGTCCTGCACGACGCGAAACGGGGCGATGTTGTGTCCTACCGGAAGGGACGCAGGATTCAGCATGCTGTGGTTATTGACCCGATAGGCATGAATTCGCGCCAGTACGGTGTGCAGGTGATCGGCACGGATGGCCGCTGGCATCATATGGGGGCCGAGGACGTCGCCGGTGGCATCACCATCAGTGGAAATATCCCGATTAATCCCGTTCAGCTGCGCAAAGCTAAGGAGCGCGCCATGCTGGGCGCTGCTTTGCGTGACTTGGTGAGTGCTGGGTCTTTGGCTGTCCCAGGAAAGCGCGCTGACGGTGATGATGAGGTCGCTCATCTTGAGCGGGCCCTGCGTCAGCACCCTGTCCATCAGTGCCCGCAGCGTGAATCTCATGCGGCGGCAGGGCATGCGTGGGCGCGGCAGAAGCGTGAGTATGAGCGCCTTATGCGCTCTATTGATGGGCGTACCAGCTCGGTGGCGAAGTCCTTCGATAAGGTCTGTCAGGTTTTGGAGACTCTCGGTTTCTTGTCGGGCGATACGGTGACCCCTGAGGGTGAGAAGCTGCGCCGGATCTTCGGTGAACGTGACCTCGTCATTGCCCAGGCCATTCGCCAGGGCGCGTGGGATGCTTGCGGCCCTGCTGAACTTGCCGCCATCGCCTCTGCTTTTGTCTACGAGGCGCGCTCGGAGGATAGCGCACGTATTATTCCCACCAGCCCCGGCCAGCAGCTTGCTCACGCCTGGGATGCCTCCCTTGCGGCCCAGGCGGCTGTCAATGGGGCGGAAAAGGCTGCTGGAGCTGAACAATCAGCGCCTCTGGAGGCTGGGCTGATGGCTCCGATCTATGCGTGGGCTTCGGGGGCGTCACTGTCGACCGCGTTGGAGGGCAGTGAGCTGCAAGGAGGCGATTTCGTGCGCTGGGTGCGTCAGGTGTGCGACCTGCTTGACCAGCTGCGTTTCCTTGAGGACGCTGACCTTGAGCAGCGGGCGAAGAAGGCGCGTGACCTGATTATGCGTGGCGTGGTTGCGTGGTCGGGAGTATGAGCCGTCACCCTCAGGGTCCCCGCAAGGCACCTCGCGGAAAGGACGATCAACGAGGCTCGCGCGTGGGGGTGTCTCGTTTTCTGTGGAATAGTGGGCGTTCGATTGCCGCTGGCGCCTTAATGTGGGCGGCTTTTCCTGATGTCGGTGCCTGGTATGCGTCAATCATCTCCCTGGCGCTTATCATCGCGGTTGTCGACCACAGTCGCGCCTGGGGCGCGATATTTTATGCGGGCCTGTTTGGCTCGGTTTTCTGGCTCCCTCATGTCCATTGGGCAACGATTGCTTCAGGTGGTTGGTTGCCCTGGGTGATGCTGGCGCTGACGCAGATCCTGTGGTGGATGCTGTGGGGTTTGTGTGTGCGAATCTTCCAGGTGTGGCCGTGGGCGCGGACTTTGCGCGGCTCGATAGCGTTCAATATCGTGGCCTGGACGGGCATTGAGACTTTGCGCAGTGCGACACCTTTTACGGGTTTCCCGTGGGGTAAGATTGCCTACCCTCAGGTGGATTCCCCGTTGGGGCACCTGGCGCCGTGGGGTGGGGAGGTGCTTGTTGCGAGTGCGGTGGTGGCTGCTGCGGTGCTTGTGCGCTGGGCCTTCGCTTTGGTTCCTGATTTTGAGGGTGGGCGCTGGTATTCGCGTCCGGCGATGCTTGTTGGCCTGGTTGGAATCCTTGTGCTGCCGGCGTTAGTGCCACTTTATGCGGAGCAACAAGCCGGTGCGGTGAAGGTTGGTATTGTCCAGGGCAATGTGGAGATTCCCGGGGCAAAGACCTACGCCATTGAGGGGAAGGTGACGGGCAATCATGTGGCTGTCACGGAGGAATTGCTGGAGGCGACTCCCGATGTTGAGGTGATTTTCTGGGGCGAGGGTGCTCTGGACAGGGATCCTCGTGTGAATGCGCTGAATGAGCGTCTGGTGACGGATATTGTTGACAAGGCACAACGCCCAATTCTTGTCGGATTTAATGAATATGATGGGCAGAAGGAGGTTATTCGTAACCTCTATGGGCCCTGGTATCCCGCGACCGCACCCACGCCCGGTCTTGGCTCGCTCTATGGCAAGCAATTGCCCGTGCCTTTTGGAGAGTACATTCCCTTCCGTGAATTCATTTCTTCGCTCGCGACTGAGGCTGCTCAGGTCCGTGTCGACATGGAGGCTGTTGAAAATTCTTCGCGCCTGGATGTGATGGTGGGGGAGGGGAGGAGCCTGCCCGTGGCGACCGGTATTTGTTTTGAAGTCGCTTACGAGGGGCTGCTTGCTGAAGGTGTTCGTTCAGGTGGGCAGATTATTGTGATTCCCTCGAATAACTACCATTTCCGGACGTCACCAGAGTCGGCCCAGCAGGCGCAGATGGCTCGGTTTCGGGCGATGGAGTTCTCCCGATCGGCCATGCAGGTCTCAACCACCGGAGAATCCGTGCTCATCCGCCCAGATGGTGGGGTGCTTGCCCGGACGGGACGCCAGAGTGGCGAATTTGCGGTGGGGACACTTCCGTTGAGGACCTCGTTGACGCCCGCAGCGTGGATGGGCTATTGGTCGGGCTATGTGATGGTGGGGGGCCTTGCCGTAGGAATTATTATGTCAGGAATTGTTGGAGTGGTGAGGCGTTATCGTTCAGGGGAGCGCAATGTGAGATTAAAGGCGGAGTAAAGGGCATGCTCGTGTGAAAAGCGGGTGAGCTCTGCAGACAATTCCGGGCTCCATCAATCGAGGGAGCCTGGAATGAGAAGATTGTGGCGCTTAGCCCTTGCGGTAGGCGCCCTCGGGGCGCAAGCGGCCCTCGCGTAGTAAGGTCAGTTGTTCGTTGAGCACCTGCTCAAGCTCTTCCATTGAACGGCGTTCGCAGAGCATATCCCAGTGTGTGCGCACGGGCTTGACAGGCTTGGGTTCGTCGTCCTCAGGGGCATCGCCAACAATGTCAGCCATCTTGCCGCACTTGCATTCCCAGGTTGCAGGTGGCGTGGCTTCTGTAGCAAAGGGCATCTCGAAGCTGTGGCCAGATGGGCACATGTATTTGACGGTGAAGCGCTCGGCGAAAACGACGCCGTCCTCGGATTCCATCGACTTTGAGCCGATCTGCATACCACGGAGTGCGCGATCTGCCATGGGGTCCTCCTTATTTGAGACGTCAAGCGAAGGGGTGTGCGCGAGGGCGCCGCAGGTCAACTCGCCAAGTTTAGCGAATTTCTTAGCGTTGGGCACCTTTGGGCTGATTGTCGCGCGCCTCCATTGTTATCCGATAATGCGCATTATGTCAGATAAGCTGAAGGAATCCTCCCCACCCGATATGGTTGCACCATGAGACTCGGCATTGACTTCGGAACCACCCGCACGGCTATCAGCATCGTTGACCGCGGGAACTTCCCCACGGTCTCATTCCACGACTGCGACGGCGACCTGCGCGATCACATCCCCACCCTCATCGCCCTCGACGGTGATGACCTTGTCTACGGCTTTGAAGCTGAAGCTGCCATCAGCGTCGGCGCGCCCGCCCTGCGCTCCATGAAGCGCCTCCTATCCTCCCCGGCGCTCAGCGGCCGCGACACTATTGAAGTAGGCGGACGTACAATCCTCCTTCTCGATGTCCTTCGCGGATTCTTCACCTACGTCGCAGACCGCCTCCGCCAGGCCTCAACGGTGGCACCAGTGCCGCTGTCTGAGCCCCTCGAAGCCGTCATCGGCGTCCCTGCCCATGCCCATTCTGCCCAGCGCTTCTTCACCCTCGAAGCGGCCAAACTTGGCGGTTTCACTCCCCTTTTCATGCTCAATGAGCCCTCCGCCGCTGGCCTTGAATACACCCATCGTCACAGCGGCACCATTAACTCGCGGCGCACGCGCGTCCTCGTCTATGACCTCGGTGGAGGCACTTTCGATGCCTCCCTTGTCGCTGTTGATGGGACCTCTCACGAAGTCCTCGCCTCCTATGGCGATAATCTGCTCGGCGGCGATGACTTTGACGAGGTCCTCGCTCTCCTGGCTCTCAAGCATGCCAGTGAAGCCACAGGACGCACCCTCGCCCCCGAGACCATCGCCTCAGAAGAATGGAACGCACTTGTCGACGAGTGCCGACTCGCCAAGGAAAGCCTTGTCCCCCAAACGCGATGGATCACCATTTCCCTGCCTTCGTCTTGGGAATGCCCGCCGGTGACCATCGCTGCCGGGGACTACTACGAACGTTGCGTCCCCCTCATCGAATCCACCCTCGCCACGATGGAACCCCTTCTCGCCCAAGACGGCGACGATGCCATGCCCCTTGGCGAGGACGTCGCCGGTCTCTACGTCGTCGGCGGAGCCTCCCAGCTCCCCATCGTCAGCCGCGTCCTTCGGACGACCTACGGCAGACGTGTCCACCGCTCTCCGCACTCAAGCGCCTCCACCGCTATTGGCCTGGCCATCGCTTCAGACCCTGACTCGCCCTATGCCCTCGTTGATCGTCTCTCCCGTGGCGTGGGTGTCTTCCGAGAGCGTCACTCGGGTGCGGAAGTCTCTTTCGACCCTCTCCTCCCCCGCGATCTGCGGATTGAAGGATCAAGTGGGGCGACGGTGACGCGTAGCTATAAAGCCGTTCATAATATCGGATGCTTCCGATTTGTTGAATATTCCTCTGTTGATGAGGATGGCACCCCTCGCGGAGAAGTCCTCCCCCTCGACGAGGTCCTCTTCCCCTTCGACGCCACCCTCCAAGGCCTCAGCGCCGCCGAACTGGCCTCACACCCCGTCCGACACATGGATATTGGCGTCATGTGCCAAGAACGCTACAGTGTTGACGCCAACGGCATCGTCACCGTCACCATCACCGACCTCTCCACAGGCTACGTACTCACCCATTCCCTGGCATCGCGCGTCTAAGAGGTCCACAATGGAAGGATGACTCAATGGCTGAGTGATCTGGGGAGGCTCTGCGCTCACAGAGCCCACGCCGTGCTGCTCAGCTGGGTTGCCACCCTCCTCGCCATCTTCGGCTATATCGCATGGACTGGCCCCCAACTGTCCAATGACTTCGCCATCCCCGGAACTGAAGCACAAGACGGCCTCGACACCCTTGCCCAACGCTTCCCGGAAATGAATGGCACCTCCGGCCAACTGCTGCTGACCAGTGCAGACGGTGAGGCGATTGACACCCAGCGTAATGCCATCGCGCGCTACCTCGAGACCATCACCCCCACCCTGCCCGAAGGCACACAGGTCACCGACCCCTGGTCCGACTTCCTCCGCTCCCCTGCGGTCTCAGACGACGATCGCCACGCCCTCGTCAATATTCAATTCCCCTTCAGCATCAACAATATCGATGCCAACGCCAGGCGCCTCCTCGAAGAAGCCGCCACCCTCGCCCCCGCAGGGATCAGCGCCCAACCAGGTGGACAGATCTACCAAACCACCTCCGTCCCCCTCAGCCTCATGGAAGTAATCGGAGTGGGCGTGGCATTCATTGCCCTCATGGTGACACTCCGACGCCTTCCCGCCGCCCTCACCCCACTACTGACCGCCTTCTTCGGAACCGCAGGCATCGTCGGCATTATCGTCCTCATGGCACTATGGGCCGACATTTCCACCACAACCCCCACCCTGGCCGTCATGATCACCCTCGCCGTCGGTATCGACTACGCCCTTTTTATCGTGCCCCGCCACCAACGCCAGATGCGCGCAGGCCTACCCTGCCACCTCTCCATCCCACTGGCCACCGCCACAGCCGGAAGCGCCGTCGTCTACGCCGCGATGACCGTCATTATTGCCCTGTGCGCACTAGCCGTCACAGGCATCCCCTTCCTCACCACCATGGGAGTGAGCGCAGCAGGTGGCGTCGTCATCGCAGCAATCAGCGCCATCACCGCACTTCCCGCCCTGCTCGCCCTCCTCGGAGAACGTGTCCTCCCCCGCCGACGCGGCACTCACACCCGCCAAGAAGACGGCGCTGACAACAACAAGGACAAAACCCGAAACCCAACCCTGCCCCAGCGCTGGGCTCAACGCGTCACCGCGCACCCGATCCTCGCCCTCCTAGGTGTCCTCGTCACCGTTATCGCCCTCGCACTCCCAGCGCCACTCCTGGCGCTCACCCTGCCCGACAACGGCGTGGAACCTCCCGGCACCCACGCCCGCGACACCTACGACGCCGTTGAAGACGCCTTCGGGCCAGGCGCGAACGCTCCCCTGCTCGTCATCGGCGACATTATCCACTCGACCGATCCCCTCGCACTCATGGAGCAATGGGCCACAACTGTCGAGGCCGTGCCCGGCGTCGCCTCCATCCAACTGGCCACCCCCAATAGGAACGCCGACCTTGGCATCCTCGTCGTCATCCCCACCACCTCATCCACCGACCCCGCCACTGCCCACACCGTGAAGGCACTGCGCGCCCACGCAGAGCAATGGCACGACACATACGGCATCGACGCTATCCGCGTCACCGGACTGACCGCCGCTCAGATTGACATCACCAACAGACTAAGCGCAGCCCTCCTCCCCTTCAGCATTGTCGTCGTCGCCCTCGCCCTCGTGATCCTCACCCTTGTCTTTCACTCCATCTGGGTGCCCCTCAGTGCAGCGGTCGGATACCTTCTCTCCGTCGGCGCAGCCTTTGGCGTCACCGCAGCAGCCTTCACCTGGGAACCCCTCAACAACGCCCTTCTCATTGGCCAAACCGGAGCCGTCATCTGCTTCATGCCGATCATGGTCATCGGCGTACTCTTCGGCCTGGCAATGGACTACCAGGTCTTTGTCGTCACAGCCATCCAGGAAGAATGGCTCAAGGGTGCCCGTCCGCGTGAATCCATCATCCACGGGATGCGTCACTCAGGAAATGTCGTCACCGCTGCCGCCATCATCATGATCGCCGTCTTCGTCGGCTTCATTCCCCACGGCTCCTTCTACGTCCAACCTATCGCCCTTGGCCTTGCCGTGGGCGTCGCCGTTGACGCCTTCCTCATCCGCATGACCGCGATCCCCGCCCTCCTCACCCTCATTGGTGAAGCCGCCTGGTGGTGCCCCCAGTTTCTCTCTCGCTACCTGCCCCACCTCTCCCACGGCGACGAGTACGCAGGCACACCGTGGCTGGCCAGCTCTGACAGCCCTGAAAACCCTCCCCTGCTTCTCGCACAAGGTATCGTCATCAGCAGCCATGCCACCCCTGCTCTTCCCCTCAAGGACTTCCAGATCCACGCAGGAGAATGCGTCCGCATCCAAGCCACTCCCCTGCTCGCCCGCGAAGTGATCAGGATCCTCTCAGGAATAACGCGACCACGCAGAGGTCACCTCCTCACGAACCTCACACCACCCGGCGCCCGATACTCCCCCACACGCCAACGCACTGGATTCATCTACGACACCACCAGCGCCGACCTCGTCGTCAAAGACATCCACAGGAAAACCACCCTCCCCTGCCTTGCCGTTGATACGCCCCTGAGTGACGAGGAAGTCCTCAGACTCCACGAGGCCAGCGCCGGCCGCGGCGGCTGCCTCATCCTCGGCCCCCTCGTGGACCCTCCTCCTGGCATCACCACCCGCACCCTCACCCTCGAAGTACGGACACACCCGTCTCAAAACGCTGCGCGCACTCAGGAGGTCATCCCATGAGCAACTCCCCCTCCCCGCGTCGCTTCGCCCGCGCTGCCCGCATACTCATCCCTCTCCTCATCGTCTGCCTTCTGCCGCTGCTCCTCCTCGAGGTCAACGGCCCCACCCTGAAAGTTGGCGTCGTCAACGCCGACACCGGTGCAGAGGTCACCCTGCCCTCAGGAGAACGACAATTCATCCCCTTCGGCCGTCAACTCAGCGCCGCCCTCCTCGATACCCACGAGCATTCGGGCGCCGAGATAGAACTCCTCTCCATCGACAGCGCAACGCAGCGTTTCGACGAGGGCACCTTGGACGCGTTAGTACTGATCCCCGCAGAGTTCTCCACCAACCTCGCGACCTTCGGTACGCCGCAGGCACGCCAGGCTCAGGTCGAGCTACGTATCCGAGAAAGCCTTGCTCAGCACACTCACGCCCTCGCCCGTTATATCGACGAAAGCGCCAGGGCCTCCTTGGGAAGGAGCCTCAATGAGGGCCTCCTTGAGGGCATCTATGGCGGCTTAGACAGGATGAAAGATGGAATGGAACAGGCCCGCGATGGTGCTGTTGAACTTGCCGGCGGCACGACCCAAGCCGCGCGCGGCATTGAGCAGCTCCACTCCGGCTCCGCAGAGCTTTCTGACGGGCTCGAACGCTTCAGCGCAGGTATCGCTGAGCTTGACGGAGGAGCCGGGCAGCTCAATGCCGGTAGTACCGAGCTTGCGCGCGGGCTTGGACAACTGGCTCAGGGAGCCCAAGAGCTCGCCTCCGGTATGAACGAACTGGCCGTAGGGCTCACCGGGAGCAGTAGCCAGCCTGGCCTCATGTCCGGCGTCAACGCCCTCACTGATGGGGTCATCGGAACGGAGGACAGCCTAGGCCTGGTTCAGGGAACCCGCCAGCTCGCTGACGGTAATCGCCAGCTTGCTGACGGCATTGAGCAGATGAGCGCCCTTGTTGATCCCCTGCGCAAGATCCTGCCGCCGCCGGGTGCTTTGGGGAATACCAGTGTTGATCTTGTCAAAGCCCTTGAACACGCAAGGGCCCTGGCTCAAGCGGCCCTTGATGCCCTTAACGCGGGCGCAGGCATCGTTGATTCACCCGAGGCAATCGCGCTCATCAAAGAACGGATGCAAGCCCTCATCGAGGCATGCCCCGCTGATCAGCCAGAGTTTTGCGCGCAGGTGAAGGAACTTTTCGATCTCCTCGGCCCACAACTCGACACCCTGCCCCAGGTACATCAACAGTCACGCCGCGCACTCGAAGACTTCCTCGCCCAGACTGGCACACCCGAATTCCTCGACAGTATCCGCCACGCCCAAGACTTCCTTGACGCCAATGGGGGCATTGATGGCCTCATTCACGGTCCTCAGGGGCTCTTCGCTCAGGTCGATGCACTCCGGGACGGTACCCGCCAACTCGCCGATGGCGCAGAACGTCTCGCCCAAGGCGTGGCCGGAACTTCAAAGCGCCCTGGGCTCGCCCAAGGTGTCACCCAACTGCGCGATGGTGTCGAAGAACTCACGATCGGAGTGAGTGGAAGGGACCGATTCGGGCGCCTCGTCAGCGATAGTCATCTTTCTGGCGGTGCCGCACAACTGGCTGACGGACTCTTGCGCGCCCATGATGGTGCGCGCATCTTCGACGAGGGGGTCGGGCAGTATCGCGTGGGCCTCGCCCAGGCTCACGCTGGAGCGCGCGCACTAAGCGACGGCGGACAACAGCTCCGCTCCGGTAGCGGACGCGCCGCAGATGGGCTGCGCAGGCTTGATGACGGTGCTGGGCAACTAGCACAAGGCCTTGCTGAGGGAGCCGAGGCAATCCCCCGATACTCGCCAGCGCAACGTGCCCAAATCCTGCAGGTTACCCTCTCTCCCATTCAATCGGAGGGCCAGAGATCTACCGACAACACAGGACGCTGGTCGGAGGAAGCCGTCCACGGGGCGCAGATTGCCACTCTGGTGATCATCATGTGGGTGGTGGGGGCTGTGACCCTCCTGCGCACGTCGCCCTTTAGCCAGACGCAGCTCAGCCGTCCGATCACAGCCGCCCAAGTGACGATTCATTCACTGCGAGGCCCCATGCTCATTGGAGCAGCCCTGTCCGTGGTGTCTCTGTTGGTCCTGTGGGGTATTGGCCCTTCACATGCGGACTCTCAAGGCATGTCCTGGCTGTGGACAGCTCTTGCCTCAACCATCACTGTTGCCCTGGGCGTTGCCGCCATCCTTGCCATTCATCAGGGGATGCTGGCCCTCTCTGGCCCGCGCAATGGCCCGGGAGTCGTGATGGTGGCCCTCAGCGTCCAACTCATTCCCCTGGTGACCAGTCCCGTCTTTCACGGCGGCGCCGCTGGCGGACACTGGTTTGCCCTCACGCCTCTGGGAGCCCTTGTGCGGAGCTTTCATGCGGCCTACTTCCACGAGGGCGTGTCCACGTGGCTGGGGGCACTGATCCTTGTGCTTCTGTGGGCGTGCGCTGCAGTAATCGTCTCGATTGTGAACGTGGCGCGCTATCGCACAGAAAATGATGACGCAGCGCTTCTGGAAGCGCTGCGTCATCGTGCCCAGTAGCTAGGCGAGAAGATTTTAGGATACGGAGCGGCGGAGGCGGCGACGCTCTGCGAGCTCATCGATCATGACTGGTGCGTCCGCGTGTTCAATGGGCAGCTCGGCCAGGGAGCCTTCAATCTCGCGCCACACGCGGCCCACGGCAATACCGAAAACACCTTGACCACCCTGGAGGAGGTCGATGACCTCGTCGGTGGAGGTGCATTCGTAGACGGAGGCGCCATCGCTCATGAGGGTGATGGAGGCAAGGTCGTCAACGCCGCGATCATGCAGCTGGCTGACAGCGGAGCGGACCTGCTGCAAGGAAACACCAGCGTCGAGGAGCTTCTTGACGATCTTGAGCACGAGAATGTCTTTGAAGGAGTAGAGGCGTTGCGAACCGGAGCCGCGTGCTGCGCGGATGGAGGGTTGGAGCAAGCCGGTGCGTGCCCAGTAGTCGAGCTGACGGTAGGTAATACCAGCAGCTGAGCAGGCGACGGGGCCGCGGTATCCCATGGCTTCGTCGTCAATGCCTTCAAGCGGATCGCCAAATAGCATGGCCTGACGCTCAGCAGCAGGGTGCTCAAGCTGTGCACTCATGGCGACTCCTTGCGGATAATGTGTGGTCAAGAACTACTGGTATAACGCTAGGCGTGAAATGGTTGGCGGTCAACGACATTGACGGCGTGCCTCAACCTCAAGTTGAGATTGAAGGTTGGTTTTTAGTGGTGAAGCCCCGAAAGGGCAGTGCGTAACATCTCACGATGCAGATTGGCGAACAACTCCCCCAGATCCGTCGCACGCGCCGCAGCCTTTTCCTTATCCCCGCTGCGTCCTCGAGCACGTTGGGCGTCAACCAGCTGATCAACGAGGTCGGCAGCACGTTCAGCCGAGTGCCGAACGCTGCGCAAAAGACGAGGATCCACGCCCTCAGCCTCGAGCTGGCGGATCAGCGCCACCACATGCACGCTGCGGGTGGGGAAATACCCCGCCATATCCGGGGTGATGAGGCCCAGGCGCGTGTATTCCTCCAGAGTCTCAAGATCCGCTCCAGTCAGATCAGACAGGTCGCGAGCAGGAATGTAGGCACGATTCTGCGGGGTGACGACCTTCCCGTCGGAGGTAACGACCCGCGCCACAGGAGCGACCTCAATGTCATGGCCAGCATCAAGTGCAGCGAGCTCATCGCCAATAACCCGCAGGGGAAGGTAGGAATCCCGCTGTCGGCTGAGAATGAAACGCAGCCTCTCGACATCTGCCTGAGAATACTTCCGATACCCCGAACCTGTGCGAGCCGGAATCACCAGACCCTCGGTTTCAAGAAAACGGATCTTCGATACCGTCAGCGCCGGGAATTCCTTTTTCAATTCCTCAGCTACGAAGCCGATCGCCAGGGAGGGGTCTCGGCTTACACCACGCGGCCAAGGGCCTTTTTCAGCCACTCCCCCAGCCTCAACGACTACCCGAGAACCGGCATTCAGATCACGTGCCGCACTCATGCGCTGTGAGGAGAGGGCTGGTAGGTCAGGCGGTACTTGCCGATCTGTACCTCGTCGCCGGCCTGCAGCTTCACCTGGTCAACGCGCTCCCGATTGACGTAAGTGCCGTTCAGAGAACCCGAATCACGCACGATGTGGCCGCCCTCGTGGGCGAGGAACTGGCAGTGTTTGCGCGACACTGTCACGTCATCAAGGAAAATATCAGACTTGGGGGAACGGCCCGCATTAGTCACGTCGGGAGCGAGAAGGAAGCGTGCGCCGGTGTTTGGGCCACGTTGGACAATCAGCAATGCCGAGCCCTCAGGAAGAGCGTTAACGGCTTCCTGATCGCGAACCGACAAGGGCAGCGGACCGGTAACCTCCTCTTCCGGGCTTGATAGCGAGAAGACTGAGGTGGCCGTGGGGTCAAACTCCTGCTGCGCATCCATGTCACTTTCCTCCCTCTAGGTGACCTTCGACATCAGGTTCAAGCTTACGTTTTTTTATTCTGCGCGTCAGCGTGAATGAAGAAACACTAGGCTACTGTACTTTCGCCCAGCGTGGCTCAATTGCCTGCGCAACTGGACTGATCGTCACGGTATTTTCCCGCCGAATAGTGACCTCTGCGCCCTTTGCACGCATCTGGGCTGCCGAACCCGCCTGAATTTCCAAGGCAGTGGCAATCGTGTCGGGCTCGCCGATGACCTCCCAGCGGAAGGGCGAGGTCAACGGCTTCCCATCCAGGTACACGCCATTGGCATCAGAGGTAAAAGATGAGCGCATCGTCAGGCGCACACCATTCAAAGCCACCGCTTCTGCGCCGGCATTGCGCAATTCGCCTAGGGTCATGACGAAATTCGTCGTGCTGAGTGCCTTGTGCTGGTCAAGGACTGTCATCACAACGCCCGGGCCCTCAACAGGCACGAGCGCGGCATTAATTTCAGCGAGTTCACGGGCCTTAATCGCCGCGTCAAGAGCTGCTTGCCGCTGAGTGGCTTCGTCTTCCAACTCTGACAGTTCAGACAAGAGCTGCGCCCTCTCCGCGCGGAGGGCCTCCTCCTTCGAAGTTAACTCCTCAAGAAGGACCACGAGATCTTCTTGAGTGAGCGATTCGAGTGGGTCAGAGCGCTGGGAAATGACCTGACTGGCAAGGGCAAAACCCAAGGAGAAAAAGATGATGAGCAGACGTGGATACCACGGGGGGCTGAAATGAAGGCCATCCAGAGTCTGCGGCCGATGGGTCGAGAGTCCGGGGTGTTCAGCGGCATGTTCTTGTTCGTCGACTGCGCAGGGTGTTCCTCAGCTGCCCCTGTCTCGCTTCCGCTGTCGGGCATGGGGGGCGTGGGGGTGGGGGAAGTACTCATGTCACGCCTTAAAGATCAGTCGGCGGATGGAGGCTGTATTGGAGAAAATACGGATGCCGAGGACGACGACGACGGCCGTCGTCATTGCTGAACCCACGCCCAGCTGGGTGCCAAGAAAGACCAGGAGGCAGGCGATGACGACATTCCAGAAGAAGGACATGATGAAGACCCTGTCGGAGAAGACGTCCTCAAGCCAAGCGCGGGCGGCACCGAAGAGAGCATCGAGGCCGGCCACCACTGCGACGGGCAGGAAGGGTTGCATCCACACGGGGATGGTGGGGTCAAGCAGGATGCCTGCAACAATACCGGCGATGAGGCCCAGAACTGCGATCATCAGTGACTCCTCAACTATTGAACAGGGGTGGTGTGGCGGAGGGGGCGGGCGTCGCGTCCCTCCATGGTAAGTTCTTCGACCGACTGCGTGGTGATTTGAATACCTTGCAAGGATTCCACGCTGGAGAGGTAATCTCCGCTCGCCCCGCGAACGAGGGATACCGACAGTTCGGTGGGATCACCGATGGCCTCCACGATATAGGGGGCGTGAACTGGCTTGACGTTGACAAGCACTGAAGAACCTGCTGTGCGGATAAAAGAGCCCGGTCCCAGGCGGATGCCATTGATGCTCATGGCCTCCGCTCCGGCTGACCAGAGTGCGTTGACGACCATTCGGAGGTCGTGGTCGCGTACCTTGCCCGTCTGGCGAGGGGTGGAGGTTTCGATGGCGGTTGAGGGAGCGTCATTGAGGGTGACGCGCAAACCTTTACCCTGTACGGCTTTTTGGGCGGTAGCGAGGGCGGTCGCGGCGGAGAGTTCGTTGTTGCCCGGCGTGAGGTTGTGGGTCTCGGCGGCGATCTTGGCGTTAATCTGCTCGTTTTCACTGTCGAGGGTATTGACGACCTCTGTGCGTTCCTGCACTTGTGTGAGCAAGCTTGCCTCAACGTCGAATCGTGTGGGGGCGCGGAGATTCTTCACCGCCGTGATCGACACGAAGCCGAGGGCGAGTGCCAGAGCGATGACGATGATCTTCTGGACGGCAGTCGTGGGGCTTTTTTCTGACCCGTAGGAGTGGTAGCCCGCGTCGAGAGGGTTGAAGAGAATCTGCGTGAGTAGTGACATTGACGCTGCCGGGTCACGAGGGGGAGCATCTTTCTGCGTCTGCTCCTCAGGGGGCGTGGTCGTCATAGCGTCGTCTCTTGCACTCGTAATGCGCGTTCAACGTCGTCAATGTGTTCGACAATGAGGCGCTTGAGGGCGTCTGGGGCGTCAGCGTGATCCTTTAGCCACTGCTGGGCTGCTGCGAGGAGTTCACTGGAGTGCGCGCTGGTCTGCGCGTCCACAAAACGAGGGAAGGCGCCGTGGACGAAGCGGATACCCATGCCGATCGAATGGGATGTCCAGAACGTGTCGAGTGACTCGAAGAAAGCTGCTGTCAGCTCATCGCCCTCCCATTGTGAGACGCTAAGGCCCTCAAGGGTGGCACTGAGGTGGTCATTGGAGAGCACTCCGGTGAGGACTTCCTGCCAGGCGCTCGCCCGTATCTGGGCTGTGGGGAGGGCGCTGAGAGCACGCCGATGGTGGACTTCCGCTTCACCGGTGTGCGCATCGTGAAGCCAGGTGTCGAGTGCTTCGCGGGTGGTCAGGCCACGGGCGGCGAGGGCGAGGCGCGCCGTCCATTCGAGGTCCGCGCCAGCGGGCACGCGGGATGAGCGGCCCTCGGCAATGGCCTGAACCTCTGGGATGAAGGCCTCCTCTTCTGGGGGCATCCCGCGGAAGGCTGTGAGCAAGGCGTAGGCCCACTGCCTGGCCTTATCCTCACTGATTGGCGTACCGAGGACTTCGTAGCTGCGTTGAGCGACTGCGGCTTGGGCCTCAGGGCGCTGGGAGGCCGGGAGGAAGGCAGAGATCGCAGTGGCGACCGTTTGGAGGAGGCGCACGAGGACGGCCTCTTCGCTTTCGTGAGGAGCGTGGGTGAGCACAGCCTCCACGTAGCGGCGCGGATGGAGGAGACCATCTCGCACGGCCATCCACAGGGAGGCCCACACCACCGCGCGAGTGAGGGGCTGCGGGCAGGCGCCGATGGCAGCCAGGGCAGTGTCTGTGGAGTGCTCATCAAGGCGGGCAACCGCGTAGGTCAGATCCTCGTCGTTGACGACAACGAGGTCGCAATCCGCAATCGCCCCGGGCCGGTCAAGGATAGCGTCGGTATCAATGAGGGCGCTGCGCCCATCAATGCGAACGGGGAAACGGTGGGTGCGCACGAGTTCCTTCACGCCAGCAGCACTGTCACGCAGGGACCAAGTAGAGACAATGACATCGTGGGGGCGTAGGACCAGTTCCGTTCCGGGCGTTGATCCCTGAGTGAGAGTGAAGTTGCGGACCTGACCCTCTGGGCCTTCCTCCCAGGTGGCCGCCAAGGATGAGGGGCCAGTGGTGTGCAACCACAGGCGCTCCCACTCGCGTAAGTCCTGCCCAAGTTCTGCTCCCAGCGCCTCCAATAGGTCATGCAGGGTCGTTGAAGCGAAAGCGTGCGAGCGAAAGTAACGCGTCGCAGCGGAGAAGAAGACATCCCTCCCCACCCAGGCCACCAGTTGTTTGAGGACGGAGGCTCCCTTGGCGTAGGTAATACCATCGAAGTTGTTTTTCGCCGCATCCACGTCGGGAATGTCGGCGGCAATCGGGTGAGTCGTCGGGTAGAGGTCTTGCTGGTAGGCCCAGGCTTTGCGCGCGATAGCGAAGGCAGCCCACTCTCCGACGTAGGGGGTGGCCTCGGCGGCCGCCATCGTGCCCTGATTGTCAGCGAAGGACTCCTTGAGCCACAGGTCATCCCACCAGCGTGGGGTAACAAGGTCACCGAACCACATGTGGCACATCTCGTGCAAGATCACGTTCGCGCGTTTTTGACGATCAGCGAAAGTGGGCGTGTCTCGCGAAAGGAAGCTCTCTGTGAAGGTGACGCAACCGGGGTTTTCCATGGCGCCAAGGTTGTATTCGGGGACGAAAATCTGGTCGTAGGTGCCCCAGGGATAGGCCACTTGATAGTGCTGGTGGAAGTAGTCCAGGCCAGCGCGGGTGACGGAAAGGATGTCATCGGCGTCCATGAAGCGAGCCAGGGCTTGCCGACACATGAGGCGCAGGGGGATCAAGAGCCCCTCGGCCTCGGGGCAGGCCGCGAGGGCCTCGGCTGATGGGTTCCAGGCGCCGCCCTCGACGACGCTCCACTGTCCGGCGACGATGGCGGTGATGTAGCTCGAAAGAGGGGGCGTGGTGGAGAAGTGGTGGCATGTGCTCCCCTCCCCCATCTGCTCTATGTCCACGAGGGCGCCGTTGGAGGTGACGGTCCAGTCGGAGGGTGCGGTGACGTGGAAAGTCCAGGTGGCTTTCAGATCCGGCTGGTCAAAACAGGGCCACGCGCGGTGGGCATCATTGGGTTCAAACTGGGTGTAGAGGTAGACGCGCTGATCCTCAGGATCGTGGTAGCGGTGCAATCCTTCGCCAGTTCGGGAAAAAAGGCAGCGAGCGTTGACCGTGACGCTGAGAGGCTCGTTGGCGGGCAGGCCATGGAGGTCCAGCCGTGCGCCATCATGGGTGAAAGGGTGAGCCTTGCCGTTGACGGTGACACTCTCCACTGATCCCTTGAGGTCGATGAAGGTCTGTCCGCTGGCGGTGGCGAAAGAGAGGGTGGATGTGACGGCGTAGTCATTAACCTGAGGATCTGCCGCTGCCGAAAGGTCGACATGAACATCCATTGCCGACAGGGTCAGATCAGCAGAACGGGTCAGAGCATCGTGGCGCGTCAATGAGTACATGCCTCAATTCTAAGACCCCCACCATCGCCTGCCCGAGGGAAGGAATGCGGGGAGTGTCGCCGCACTCCTTCTTACGGTCGGGGCGCAGAATGCGGCGAATCCGACATCCCCTGGATTTGGCGCCCGATATTCTTCACGCACGAGCAGGGCGCACTAGAGTAAGACCTCATGAGTTCTGTTTTGGATATTCGCCCCACTGTTGAAGCGCTCACCCTCGCCCAGGCCCTGGGTGATATTGAGGTGCTGCGGTGGATTGACGCTGCGGGTGCAGCGCAAGGCTCAGCCCCCCACACTCAGGTCAGTGGCGTGACCGTATCCAGTAACGACCTCGAAGAAGGGTGGATTTTCATTGCCATCCCCGGAATGGTCAAGCATGGCGTGCGCTTTGCCTCCGCAGCCGAACGTAAGGGAGCGTCAGCGATTATCACCGACGAGGCCGGCGCCAACGAGCTGGCCACCATGGGTGTCGGATTGCCGGTCGCCGTCATCGCCGACCCTCGCGTGGCCACGGCGCACATCGCCGCCCGCGTGTACAGCTTCCCCGCCACACGCCTGACCACCATGGCGATCATTGGCACGAATGGAAAGACCACCACGTCTTATCTCATGCGCGCCGCCCTCCAATGCCGCTTCGCCGATCCTGCGCTGTGCGGAACAGTGGAAAGTCGCATCGGAGACCTACGTTTCGTCTCCAATCAGACCACTGCCGAAGCGCCGGTTGTGGAGCGCCTCCTAGCCCTCGCGGAACAGAAAGGTCTTGGCGCGGCGGTCGTTGAAACTTCCGCCCACGCCCTGAGCCTCAACCGTGTCGATGACATCATCTTCGATGTTGTTGGCTTCACCAATCTCCAGCATGACCACCTTGACTACTACGGCACCATGGAGAACTACTTTGAGGCCAAGAAGCTGCTCTTCACCCCTGAGCACGCCGCTCGTGGTGTCGTGTGCGTGGATGACGAGTGGGGTCAGCGCCTCGCCGACGAAGCCACCATCCCCGTAGTCACCGTCTCCGCGCTGACCGACACCCCCGCCGAATGGACAGTGCGCGACATTCACCCCGATAAGGAAACCTCACGCACTGTCTTCACCCTCGTCGACCCCGAGGGCGCAGGGCACCGCGTCGCCATGCCGATCCTTGGTGAAGTGAACGTGCAAAATACCGCCCTGGCGATTGTCTGCGGTGTTCAGGTCGGCTTTGGATTGGACGAGGTCATCGCCGCCATCGAAGCCGCCGAACAGATCCCCGGCCGTATGGAAAAGGTCAACCCAGAACCGGGCAACCAGCCCCTCGTTGTCGTCGACTACGCGCACACCCCCGAAGGGCTGGAGTGGACACTGAAATCCACCCGTGAACTCACCAAGGGCCGCCTCGTGCTGGTGTTTGGCACCGATGGTGACCGTGACGCCACCAAACGTGAATACCTCGCTGAATTGGCAGCCCAGCACGCCGACATCCTGTGGGTGACGGACGAGAATCCTCGGACCGAGGATCCCCAATCCATCCGCGACTACCTGCTGCGTGGTATCGCCCGCGTCCGACCCGACATGCACGACGTCTTCGAGATCACAACCAGCCGCCGTGATGCCGTGCGTAAAGCCATCCTCGCCTCCGAACCTGGAGACACCATCCTCATTACCGGCAAGGGCTCAGAGTGGTATCAGGACATTGACGGCATTAAGCACGAATACAATGACGTGCCTGTCAGCCGTGAAGTCCTTGAGCAAGACATTCGCGCCTCACTGTGAGTCTCTCGTGAGTGCCGTGTGAACGCTCCATGGGCGCACTGCCGTGGCGGTACGCATCGCCAACCGCCTGTCGCCCTCGTCCTTTGACGAGGGCGACTGCTGTGGAGGCGCAGGGGCAACACACCTCACCCCGGGCTGTGGTGGGCTTTCCCGTAGAATAAGGGGCGTGAATGACAACTTTTATGCTGAAGGCCTCTCCGAGGAAGAGATCGAACTCCAGATGCGCTCCATGCGCGCCAGCCTGGACCAATTCGAACTTGATGACGAAGACCTCGCCCTCCTTGATGAAGAATACGACTTCGACGAGGTTGAAGAGATCCGCCCGGGTCTGCCCGTACTCGCCGTCGTTGGCCGCCCCAACGTCGGCAAGTCCACCCTCGTCAACCGTATCCTTGGCCGTCGCGAAGCAGTTGTCCAAGACACCCCCGGTGTGACCCGCGACCGCGTCTCCTACCAGGCAGAATGGGCAGGACGCGACTTCACCCTCGTCGACACCGGCGGCTGGGAAGTTGACGTCGAAGGACTCGACCGCTCCGTCGCCGAACAAGCTGAAGTAGCCGTTGACCTCGCCGACGCCGTCGTTCTCGTCGTCGACGCCAATGTTGGCGTCACCGCCACCGACGAACGCGTCGTCGAAATGCTCCGCCGTAAGGGAAAACCAATTGTCCTGGCCGCCAATAAGGTGGACTCGGCCATGCAAGAATCCGACGCCGCCTACCTATGGTCCCTCGGTATCGGCGAACCCTTCCCAATCTCCGCCCTCCACGGCCGCGGCACCGGTGAACTCCTCGACGCCATTATGGAAGTCCTTCCCGAAGAATCCGCCGTCGCCACCGCGCTTCCCATCGGAGGACCCCGCCGCGTCGCCCTCGTCGGCCGCCCCAACGTCGGCAAGTCCTCCCTCCTCAACGCACTCGCAGGCTCCTCCCGCGTGGTCGTCAACGAACTCGCCGGCACCACCCGAGACCCCGTCGACGAACTCATCGAACTTGACGGGCGCGAATGGTGGTTCGTCGACACCGCTGGTATCCGCCGCAAGATGCACCGTACAACCGGAGCCGACTACTACGCCTCCATCCGCACCCAAGCCGCCATTGAAAAGGCCGAGGTCGCCCTCGTCCTCTTCGACGCCTCCGAAACCCTCACCGAACAAGACATTCGAGTCGTCCAACAGGTCGTTGACGCAGGCCGAGCCCTCGTCATCGTCAACAATAAGTGGGATCTCGTCGACGAAGAACGCCAGCAATTCTTGCGCGCCGAACTCGAACGCGAACTCGTCCAGATCCCCTGGGCACAGCGCATCAACCTCTCCGCCAAGACCACCTGGCACACCAACCGCATCGCCCGCGCCCTGGACGCCGCACTCGAAGGATGGGAAACCCGTATTCCCACAGGCAAACTCAACGCCTTCCTCGGCCAGCTCGTCGCCGCACACCCCCACCCCGTGCGCGGTGGCAAGCAGCCGCGCATCCTCTTCGCCACGCAGGTCGGCTCCAAGCCCCCACGCTTCGTGCTCTTCACCACCGGCTTCCTGGATCCGGCATACCGCCGATTCATTGAACGACGACTGCGTGAGAACTTTGGGTTCGTGGGCACGCCGATTCAGTTGTCGGTGAGAGTGCGAGAGAAGCGCAAGAAGCGCTGATGTTGATGCGTCACGATTAGGCCAGTGAGCTGGGCCGCTTGTGCCCATGAGCCTGCGCTTCGCTTCGGCTCATATGCCCAACCGCGCCGCAAGCGGCCCACCTCACCAGCCCTCTTGCCAGCGGAGATAGTAGCTTCAACGCTTCTTACCGGTGGGTCCAGAAGGGGCCGCAAGCGGCCCACCTCACCGGTCTTCAAGCGCTGGTCTTTGGCCCACCTCGTAGGCCTCCTGGCAACTGTGGAGACAGTAGCCTCAGCGGCCTTGCAGGGGCAGCTATAGGATGGCGGTATGGCTTCTTCGGCGGAATTTGTTGAGTTCGTGTGCGAACAACTTGAAGGAACAGGGGTTGTTCGCTCGCGCAAGATGTTTGGTGATTACACGGTGTATGTCGATGACCGTCCGGTCATTCTTGTCTGTGATGACATCGCGTATGTTGCCATGCATGAGGAGCTTGAAGAACCGCTCGCGGGTTGTCCAACAGGGATTGCCTACCCTGGGGCGAAGGAACGCTACATCCTCGATATTGACGACCGCGAGCTTACCCACGAGGTCATCGAAATCGTCCTGCCACTGACAGCGATTCCCAAAAAGAAGACAAAGAAGACAACCAGCTAAGCGCCACGTGCTGGCCTAGACTCTTTGCATGACCATCACACTGACCGACGAGTTCGTTGAGGCCCTCAACCTCCTGCACGCCGGTTCCAATATGTTCCTCACCGGTAAGGCAGGCACTGGTAAATCCACGCTCATCCGGCATTTCATGGCCTCCACCTCGCGGCGAGTGGTCGTTGCCGCGCCCACGGGAATCGCCGCCCTCAATGTTGAGGGCTACACCCTCCACCGGCTCTTCTCCTTCCCTATTGGTACGACCCTTGAGGCCATTCGCAGTGGCGAGGTCACCCCTAAGCGCTATAAAGGTCTCTTAAAAGTCCTCGACACGCTCATTATTGACGAGGCCTCCATGGTGCGCGCCGACCTCTTTGACTGCGTGGCCGCCACCCTCGAAATGTACGGGCCCTCCCCCGGTCAGCCCTTCGGCGGCGTGCAGATCGTCCTCGTGGGCGACCTCTTCCAACTCCCACCCGTCGTCAAAGAAGGCGCCGAGGCCGACTACCTCGCCAGTCTCTACGACACCCCCTACTTCTTCTCCTCCCAGGCCTACCAGCACGCAGCCTTCCCCACCATCCATCTCACCACCGTCTTCCGCCAGATCGGCGACAACCGGATGGTTGAACTCCTCAACTCGATCCGCGATGGGCGCATGTCGCGCACCGACCTCGCCACCGTCAACGCTCGTCTCAGCCCCGACTTCGTTCCACCGCGCGACGAGTTCTGGCTCACCCTCGCCACGACCAACCGCATCGTCACTGCACGCAATCGCAAAGCCCTTGACGCCCTCGATACTCCGCCCGTCTCCTTCACTGCCGCCATCTCCGGTGACCTCGACTCTTTCGACGCTCCCACCGACCACGAACTCACCCTCAAAGTCGGCGCACAGGTCATGCTGCTCAACAACGACCCCCAGGAACGCTGGGTGAATGGCTCCCTGGGCGAAGTCATCGACATTGACCTCAGCGATCCCTACGAGCCAATCGTCGTCACGCGCCTGATTGATGGGCGAATCGTTGACGTCACCGAACACACCTGGGATGTCACCCGGCCACGCAGGGACGGCAGCGCCCTCGTTCACGAGGTCGTCGGTAGCTTCACTCAAATGCCCATGAAACTCGCCTGGGCAATCACCATCCACAAGTCTCAAGGCCAAACCCTTGACCGCGTCATTATCGACTTGAGTGGCGGAACCTTCGCCACCGGTCAGCTCTATGTCGCACTCTCTCGCTGCACAAGCCTTGAGGGAGTTGTTCTGACGCGCCAGGTCTTTCCGCGAGATCTCAAGATTGACCACCGCGTGAAGGCTTTCGTGTCTGCCGACACTCACGAAGACAGCGTCGCGCCGCTGTGTGCAATCGAGAATCTCCTCGTCGGCCAAGGAGACGGGTACCTGCGGCCCATTGATATTGCCGTTGCCTTCGAGGACGGCTCCACAGTAGAAAGCTTGGTCAATCCGCAGCGAGATGTGGGCACAGCGGCCTCTTCCTACGGATTGAGCGCGGCCGACCTGCAGATCGCCCCCACTCTTAGTGAAGTCTGGCCCTTTATTCAAGACGCCATCGAAGGATGCGGAGTCGTCTCTCGTGGCGGGTATGCGACGCTGCGGGTGCTTGATACAGAGCTGAAGCGCACGGGGATCGTGTCAGGCTTGGATAGTGTTGCCGAGCCTGCTTCACCTCCGGGCGCCTTAGATGGCGCCGCAACAGCCGCTGATCTCGCCAGAGCCACTGCACACACTCTCGCATCAGCGGGAGTCCCGCACCCTCCCCGAGCGTTCCGCCGTATCGATGGGTACGCGTGCGGATACACCCTGAGCCGTGAGGGCGTGATCGTCCCCTACGGTGATCCTCAGGCCGTCGCTGCACTCATCGGCGCGAAGTTGGAAGGGCGCAGAGTATCGGAGGCAAGTATCTGCATCCTCAACGCTTTTGAGGCGCGCTACGGGGTGAGAGTGCCCTACGAGGCATCAAACGATCAGCTCAGCGCCGCTCAGATCCTGAAAGAGGGTGTGCGCGTGTGCTTCACAGGTTTTCCGATTGTCGACGGGAAAGCGGTTGAGAAAGAAGAAGTTGAGGCACTTGCCCGTGAGGTAGGACTGTTCGTGCAAGCCAACCTCACGAAGACACGTTGCGATGTGCTCATTGCTGCGGATGTGACAACGAACTCCGGTAAGGCAAAGAAAGCTCTTCTATGGGGAAAGCCCATGTTAAGCGTGGAGGAGTTCATTGCCTGGGCGCGCGCCCACAGCGCCTAGTCCACGCTGATACTCATGCCTGCGATTCACGCCAGCCTGTGAGTGTCTCTGGACGGCTCTCCAAGCAAAAGGCCAGTGGTATCCCCTATCTGCAGGGAAACCACCGACCTTCGCGGGATGCTGAGGTGCTGAGTTCCTTACTTGGACATGAAAGCGAGGAAGGCATCCGCCTGCGCAGACAGGGCCTGGCGGTCATCGTCGGAGAGGGTCCAGGAATCCTCAGCCCATGCCTGACCAGGCAGAACAAAACCTGCCTGGCCTTCGGTCATGACATTCATGTAAATGTAGGCCATCAGGTCGCTGACAGCTGCGCGAGCACCGGCGGTCGCTGCGCCGCCAGAGGCGCCCGAAGCAGTGGCAGGCTTCTCGGTCAAAACCGTGGGCTGGGCGGGGGCTTCTGGGGTGGCGCGGCGCGACATCCAGTCAAAGAAGTTCTTGAGCTGGGCCGGCAGTGTGCCGTTGTATTCAGGAGTGAAGACCCACAGGGCATCGCATGCGGCCACAGCCTCGCGGACGCGGGCCACGGGCGCGGGAGTGGGGAACTCTTCATCCTGGTTGAGGAAGGGCAGATCGCTGAATTCGATGAAGGTCACCTTGGCGCGGCCTTCAAGGATGGCGGCTGCCTCGTTGGCAAGGGTGCGGTTGAAGGAGCTCTTACGCAGGGAGCCGATGACAAATCCGATGGTGGGAAGAGCCACGATAGTACCTTTCTGAACAAAAGTGTGATTGTCATGCAGTATAGGCACTGCTCATCGCGAGTTGCCTCTGGGAAGAGCTGTGAGATGTCCCCCGCAAAAATTCGTATTCTGAAGCACCTGCGCTCTCTTGCCTGTTGTTCACGCAAGAGGCGATAAACACTGTGGGCAGATCGTTGCCATCATCCGTGACAGATGACACTCCTGCGCGGTCAGTCTTGCTCCTAGGTTGAGGTCATTGCCAGCAAATACACCGCACGTATGCGGGATGGGTGACTAGCCTCATCCATCTCCCCACAGGAAGGATATCGTCGTCATGAGGAAGCTCTTCAAAGGCATTCTTATCCTCATTGGTGCTCTGCTTGGACTTCTTGTTGTTCTCCTGCTCGTGATTCTTGGTCTGCGCTGGTACAACGCCAACCAGTATCCCTTGATGTCCCAAGCACCCGATGTGTCCGCCCAATCTGGCTACGCCACTAGCTCTCGAGTTCAGCGCATTGAAGGCGAATACCTGAATGGTTTCCACTTTGTACCTACGACGAGGACCCACACCGGGACGGTGATCGTCCACGGCGGCTCTGAAGGATCACCTGCCTATGAACAGGCCAAAATGATTGCCGATGAAGGCTACGAGGTCCTCGCACTGTATTTCTGGGGTCAGCCCAACCAGGTGCCAACGCTTGCGAATGTCCCTCTTGAACAATTCGATGAGGTCACCGCGTACATTGAATCCACTATCTCTGATCCCACACCAGTGACTGTCATTGGTACCTCGAAAGGTGCTGAGTACACTGCTTTACTTGCCGCCTATGGTTTTCCCGTAGATAACCTCGTGAACTTCGCTCCAGGATCCTTGTCCTACCAAGGCCTAGATTTCTCTTCCAGAGACGGTCTGCCAAGCTTCGTGAACAACGGTCAGCCTATCCCCTACGCGTCATTCGCAGCAGCGAGCCCAGGCACCGGCTTGTCTCTCATGTGGGACATGATCACTGGACGTCCTCCGGCCTTCCGTGCAATCTACGAGGAAGCCGCCGCCGCTAGTGATGGCAGTGCACGCATCGACTTGTCAGCCTTTACCGGCGAGGCCCTGTTCTTTGCCGGAGGGCAGGATGCCATGTGGCAAAGCGAGGTTGCTGCGCGGGAACTAGCGGACCAATCGGAGCGTTTCGAGGCCATCATCTACCCCGATGCCGGGCACTTCTTCCACCCCGACATTGAATCTCTAGGTAACGGATGGCAGATCATGATCGGTGGAAGCGCAGAAGGAGCAAAAAACGCGATTGAGGACTCGAATAGGATCCTTTTTGAGCGCTTGAGTCGTTGGCACCCGGCGCTCCAGTCGCATCAGTGATCCCGCATACAGAAAAGCCGCAACACCAAGATGTTACGGCTTTTCATTTCGTCGGGCTGGCGGGATTTGAACCCACGACCCCTTGACCCCCAGTCAAGTGCGCTACCAAGCTGCGCCACAGCCCGATTCTTTTTGGTGTCCCGCTCTCGCGGCGACCTGATAACTATAGATCATGATGGGGGTCGGATACCAAATCCGTTGGGAGCGAGGCGGGTCACACTTACGGTGCTGACCTGGCGAGTGACCTACCCAGTATCGCTCTTCCCTTGATATCACGCTTCAAAATGAAGCTTCCCCCATCACCTCCCTGCGCGCTCCTCAAGATCAGCCTCGACAAGCTGAACAACAGCGCCCAAGACTCCGGGAATATCTAAGCCCGAGGAATCGACCTCGTGCACGCCCTCGGCCGCAGTCATAAACTCCGACACCGTCGAGTCCGCCGCGTCGCGGTCGTCAATCTGCTTACGGGTGGCTTCCAAGAGCTCGGGGGTGACCTTGCCATAAAGCTCGCGTGTGCGCCGTTCCAGACGCGCCTGAGGGTTAGCCAGTAGCAGCACGCGCACATCGGCGTCGGGACACACGACCGTCGTGATGTCGCGCCCCTCGGCCACCATGCCCGAGCCGGAGTTGCGCGCCTCCAGCATGCGTCGGCGTTGCTCGGCGGCCATCCAGCGGCGCACCGCAAGGTTTGTCGACACGTGCATGACGTTTTCCGACACGCGCGGTTCACGAATAGCGCCGGTGATCTCGGTATCGCCCACCCAGTAGTGCGGGTCCTCAGGATCAGAGAACATGCGCAGTGGCATCTCATCAGCGATCGACGCCACCGCCTCATGGTCGGTAAGGTCGATGCCGCGCTCCATCGCATACCAGGTCAGGGCGCGGTACATCGCCCCCGTGTCGAGATAGCCGATCCCCAGTTCCTTCGCGAGCAAGCGCGACACCGTGGACTTGCCGGAACCTGCAGGCCCATCAATTGCGACCGTGGTCCCCACGGAGGCGATCAAATCCTGACGATGCTGGCGATCCATGCGCCCTCTCCTTCGATCGGTCAGCGCCCGGGGACGCCGACGCGGTCATTCTCTGTCGAAACCAATCATTTTTGAACCCGGTGATTCTCTGTTGGGTTATGCCCCGTGGTGGGCGATCAGGCGCCAGCCGCGTTCCTCCAGATCGCGTTCTGCCTGACGGGCGACACCGGGGTCTACCATCAGACGCGCCAGGCCCACTCTCTGTCCAGCAGAGTGCTCAAGCACAAGATCTTCAATATTGACCCCGAGCTCGCCCAGCTCACTAAAGAGTCGACCAAGCTCACCGGGTTCGTCAGGGACCAACACCTCAACCTCGGCATAGCGGCGAGGCGCCCCGCCGTGCTTACCGGGAATACGCGCCACTCCCCTATTGCCAGCGGTCATCACGCGGTTCACTGCGCCAACGCTGCCGCCCTCAAATGGACCCAAAGCCGCCGCAGCATCCAGATGCGTCAACAGGTCGTCAACATCGTCACGTAGGGCGTGCAAGACTTCAGCCACGGGCGCCGCATTACCGGCCACAATCGTTGTCCACAGGCGCGGATCAGAAGCCGCGATGCGCGTCGTATCCCGCAAGCCCTGCCCTGCCAGCCCAAGAGCTTCGGCGGGAGCTTCGGCCAGGCGCGCAGCCAACATCGAGGCCATTAGCTGAGGAACATGAGAGACCAGTGCCACCGACTGATCGTGGGTGGCGGCATCCATCTCCACGGGCACACTGCCCACATCCATGGCCAGGGTCCGCACCACGAGGAGGGCCCGCGCATCGCACTCAGAGGACGCCACAAGCACCCAGGGGCGTCCCACAAAGAGGTCAGCGTCCGCTGCGCCTGCTCCTGAACGCTCACGGCCCGCCATCGGGTGGGAACCGACGTAGCGGGCGGCCAGCGTGGGATCACCTGCGGCGTTAGCCTCGTCAATGACGTCTTGAAGGACGGCGGACTTGACGGAAGCGACGTCGGTGACAATCGCCTGCGGGAAGCGACGCAGGGCCTTCACGACCGTCAATCCAGCGACGTCTGGTGGTGTGGCGATGATGACCAACGAGGGCGCCGCCGCGCTACCGCCGGGAGCGAAGAAGGTGTCCTCTGCGGACAGCACCTCCGCCCCTGCTGATACGCCTGCGCCCATGTCGGCGCCGAGGCGTTCTGAGGTGGGTGAGATGTCGGAGAGGTACACGGGCACTCCCCCGGCCTGCAGGCACAAGCCTAGGGACGCTCCCAAGAGGCCGGTCCCTACAATGAGGACCGGTCCTTCGGTGGCCATGACACGGCCGGGCACAGTGCTCATCACGTCGCACTCCCCACTCAGTGGCGCCAGAACGCGCAGCTCAGAGGCCCACCGTTGAATACAAGGCCACCAGAGCATTGCCTTTCACGCGGCGGGTGGTGCCTGGCTGAAGGCGCTCCAACTTCACGGGACCAAACTTCGTGCGCACGAGCTCACGGACGGGGTAGCCCACGGCCTCCATCATGCGACGCACAATACGATTGCGCCCCTCATGGACGACGATCTCAACGGTGGTGATATCACCGTAGGTTTCCATGACTCGGAAAGAATCAGCGCGAATAGGGCCATCCTCAAGCTCAATGCCTTCGAGCAGGCGGCGGCGAGCGCCGGGCTTGACCTCGCCGTGCACGCGGGCAATGTAGGTCTTGGGCACCTCGTACTTGGGGTGCATGAGGCGGTTGGCCAGCTCCCCGTCATTGGTCAGCAGGATCAGGCCAGAGGTGTCGATGTCTAGGCGGCCCACGTGGTAGAGACGGTCCGTGCGGTCCACCACCAGGTCAGCCAGGGTGGGGCGGCCGTCGGGGTCGCTCATCGTCGACACCACGCCCACGGGCTTATTGACAGCCAGAACAATGTGGCGCTGCTCGTCAAGGATCAGGCGCTCGCCGTCAACGTGGATGACTTGGCGTTGCGGGTCGACGCGCAGGCCAAGGGTGCGCACGACCTTGCCGTCGACTTGGACGCGGCCGTCCTCAATAAGTTCTTCGGAGGCGCGACGTGACGCCACACCTGCTTGGGCCAGCACCTTTTGCAGGCGGATACCGTCGGGTACGTGGGGATCATTCCTCACAGTGTTTCCTCCAAGTCATCAAGCTCTTCTGCGGACGGCAGGTAGGGAGCCAGGGGGACAAGATCGTTAAGGGACTCAAAGCCCATTCTCTCAAGGAAAGTGTCGGTGGTGCCATAGAGCCGGGCTCCAGAGTCCGTCCATCCCACTTCTTCAATGAGACCTCTAGCAACAAGAGTACGCACCACGGCGTCAACATTCACCCCACGAATGTGCGAGATACGCGACCTTGAGACCGGCTGGCGGTAGGCGACAACGGCCAGGGTCTCCAATGCGGCTTGGGACAGCTTGGATTGGGCGGTTCCCACGATGAAGCGGCCCACAACGCCCGCCCAGGGCGCGGCTGAGTAGATCCGCCAGCCTCCAGCTGCCCGGCGAAGTTCAAAACCTCGAGGGCGCTGAGCGTGGTCGCCACGGTATTCGGCGCTGAGGAAGTCCAAAGCGTCGTCAATGAGGTCGGTGGGGACATCGAAAGTGTCAGCGAGTTCTCCGGCGGTGACGGGCCGGTCAATGACCATGAGGATTGCTTCCAGCGGGGCGAGCAGCGCGGTGGCCTCGTCGGAAAGAGGTGAGGGGCTGTGGGCGATGGAGGTGGGCTCAGTCATTGCGGGTGGTCCTCTCCGTTGTATTCCTCAACCACGTAGTCTGTTGGCGTCCCGTCCCGGCCGACCCACACAATGACGAGGTCATCGCGGGGTTCCTTTTGGTCGAATTCGACGGCGCGTTGGCGGTAGAGTTCGAGAAGGGCGAGGAAACGGGAGACGACGACGGCGCGTGTGCCCGCGTCCTCGATGAGCTCACGGAAGTGGGCTCGGCCGAGCAGCTCAAGCTTGCCGACAAGCACCTCAAGCTGTTCAGCGACGGGCACCACCGGGTCGTGTAAATGTGTGACGGTCACCTGTGTGGGGGTCGCCGAGAGGGCGTCAGCGGCGGCGCGGGCAAGATCTTCAGGGGTGGCTAGCCACAGGAGCTCCGGCAAAAGCACAGCAAAATGAGGCTCCAGGGGAACTTCGCGGGCGTAGAGTCCCGCGTGCTCCTCCAAGCGGCGTTCAATGACGGCGGAGGCCTCTTTGAAGGCGCGGTATTGGAGCAGGCGTGAAAAGAGCAGGTCGCGAGCCTCAAGGTCTTCCCGGGATCGTTCGTCCTCGCCGAGTTCTCGGGGCAGAAGGTGCGCGGCCTTCATATCAAGCAAGGTTGCGGCCACGACGAGGAACTCTGTGGTGCGTGACAGGTCTGGGAAGGCCTGCATGTGAGCGATGAACTCGTCGGTGACCTGCGCTAACGCCACCTGGGTGATATCTAAGCGTTGTCGGCTGATGAGCTGTAAGAGCAGGTCAAAGGGCCCCTGAAAAACCTCAAGGGTGACCTGAAACTCGTCGATGGCGCCCTGAGAAGGGGCGGCCTCATCGAAGAGGGTTTCAGGCGGCGTCACCACGGGCAACAACCTCGCGGGCAAGGCGACGGTAGGCCTTCGCCCCCGGATGGTTGGGGGCGTAGGAGGTGATCGGCTCGGTGGCGACGGAGGCGTCGGGGAACTTCACCGTGCGGCCGATGCGCGTCGTGTAGACCAAATCACCGAAGACCTCATCCAAACGATCAAGGACTTCACGCGAGTGCAGCGTGCGGTTATCGACCATGGTCGCGACAATGCCGTCAATCTTCAGGCGCGGGTTAATGCGATCACGGATGGTCTCGATGGTGTCCACCAGCAGGGCCACGCCACGCAGAGCGAAGAATTCGGCCTCCATCGGCACGATCACGCCGTGAGCGGCCGTGAGGGCATTGACGGTGAGCAGGCCCAAAGAGGGCTGGCAGTCAATGAGGATAATGTCGTAGTCGTCGCTCACCTGGCGTAGGGCGCGGTCAAGGGCGGACTCGCGGGCAACCTCGTTGACGAGCTGGACCTCCGCAGCAGAGAGGTCAATATTGGCCGGGATAATGTCAAGATTCTCTACCGAGGTGGAGATAATCGCATCGCGCGTTGAGGTGCGCGCCTGAATGAGCAGGTTGTAGACCGTGAGGTCAAGCTCAAGGGAGTTGATACCCAGGCCAGCCGATGCGGCCCCCTGGGGATCAAAATCGACGATGAGGACGCGCCGACCATACTCGGCGAGGGCTGCACCAAGATTGATTGTCGTTGTGGTCTTACCGACCCCGCCCTTTTGGTTGCACATCGCGATCACGCGGGCAGGTCCGTGGCCAGCCAGGGGTGCGGGAATGGGGAAATCCTCGGCGTCGAGGCCGAGTTCGCCAGTCAAAGTCGGTTGAGCGTCGTGATTCACGTCTCTAGCCTAGTGCATCGTCGGGTCAAATCCCGGTATCCCAAGCGCGTGGATGCGCCATCCGATGGACTTCCCTGAGGGTCTGGGCCGTCACTCGCGTGTAAATCTGGGTTGTCTGCACTGAGGCATGACCAAGAAGCTCTTGCACATCGCGAACATTCGCACCCCCTTCTAACAGGTGGGTGGCAAAAGAGTGGCGCAAGGTGTGGGGAGACACGTGCTCTTCGATGCCAGCCGCCTGAGCGTAGACTCCGATAGCCTCCCAGGCGGATTGGCGGGAGAGCGGGTCGCCACGCTTATTGAGAAAGATGGTGACAGCGCCTGCCCCCCGAGAGGCGAGGATTGGACGTGAACGCACAAGGTAGGCTTCGAGCGCCGCCCTCGCATATGAGCCAATGGGGACGATGCGTTCCTTGCGTCCTTTTCCAAAGAGACGCACCACCGGAAGTTCTGCGTGAAGGTCTATGTCATCAACGCACAGGTTCACGGCCTCGCTAATGCGGGCGCCGGTGGCGTAGAGAAGCTCGATGAGAGCGGCATCGCGTAGGCTGACTGGGTCATCCGAGGCGTGAGCGGCCGCTAAGAGGGCGCCGACCTGATCGATGGTGAGTGCCTTTGGTAGTCGGATTGCCTGCTTTGGGGTGACGAGCTGTGCGCTCGGGTCGAGGGAAGTGAGGCCTTCACGAAGGCAGAAACGGTGAAAGCTCCGAATAGAGGAGGCCGCTCGCGCCACAGACGAGGCCGCCGCTGGGTGACCGGTGAGCGCGCCGGAACGTAGTGCAGCCAGGTGGGCTTCAATAGTGCTGGCGGACAAGTCCTCGAAAGAATTGATCCCCTGAGCCTGTAGGTCCTCGCAGTAGCGGGTGATGTCGCGCTGATAGTTCGACACGGTGTGGGGCGAGGCCCCCTTCTCGCTCCTGAGATGGTCAAGCCACTCTCGTGCGGCATCAGAGAACACAGGCATACACCAATACTATCTGCACAGATGTGCATGACGCCGTGCGCCTGGGACCTTTGCGTTCAAGAAAACTCGATGGCACCGGTAGAATCCACTGTGGAAACCGATACGCCCCATTGGCGGGGCCCGAACGGCTTGGAGGCCGACGTGACACTTAAGTGGGATCAGCTCGACGATCGCGCAGTTACCACTGCAAAGATTCTTTCCGCAGACGCCGTTGAAAAGGTTGGCTCGGGCCACCCCGGCGCAGCCATCTCCCTGGCACCTGCGGCTTACTTGCTCTACCAGCGCCACATGCACATTGACCCCGCCGACGACCGCTGGCTCGGACGCGACCGCTTCGTGCTCTCCGCAGGACACTCCTCCCTTACCCAGTACATTCAGCTCTACATGGGTGGCCTGGGCCTGGAACTGTCCGACATTGAATCCCTGCGCACCTTCGGCGCCCTCACCCCCGCTCACCCCGAGTACGGCCACACCAAGCACGTCGAAATCACCACCGGCCCTCTCGGAACCGGTATCGCCTCCGCCGTCGGCTTCGCCATGTCGGCACGCCGCACCCACGGCCTCTTCGACCCCGAAACGCCCCTGGGTGAATCCATCTTCGACCACCACGTCTACGTCATCGCAGGCGATGGCTGCCTCCAGGAAGGCGTCGCCTCTGAAGCCGCCTCCCTCGCCGGCACCCAGAAGCTCGGCAACATCACCCTCATCTACGACGACAACCACATCTCCATCGAAGACGACACCTCCATCGCCTTCGACGAGGACGTCCTTGGCCGCTTCGAAGCCTACGGCTGGCACGTCCAACGCGTGCAATGGCTGGCAGACAACGGTGACTACACCGAAGATGTCGCCGCCCTCGATGCCGCCATCAACGCCGCACGCGAAGAAACCGACCGCCCCTCCATCATCGCCCTGCGTACCATCATTGGCTGGCCCACCCCCGGCAAGCAGGACACCGGCGGCATCCACGGCGCCAAGCTCGGCTCCGACGCCCTGCGTGGCCTCAAGGAAGCACTGGGCGCCAACCCCGACGCCATGTTCGACGTCGATGTTGAGGCCGTTGAGGCCGCCCGCGCCAATATGGCCGAGCGTGGCCGCACCTTCCGCGCCGAATGGGACGAACGCTACAACGCATGGCGCGCCGCCAACCCTGAGCGCGCTGAACTCCTCGACCGCCTCGTCGAGCAGCGACTGCCCGAAGGCTGGGAAGAAGCACTCCCCACCTTCGAAGAAGGCACCTCCATCGCCACCCGCGCAGCCTCGGGCCAGGTCCTCAACGCCATCGCCGACGTCCTGCCTGAACTCTGGGGCGGCTCAGCCGACCTCGCCGGCTCAAACAACACCTTTATGAAGGGACACCCCTCCTTCATGCCTGAGGAAAACTCCTCCAAGGCATTCCAGGGAAACCCCTTCGGCCGCAACCTCCACTTCGGCGTGCGCGAGTTCGCGATGGGCGCCGCCATGAACGGTATCGCCGCCGATGGCCTCACCCGCGTCTATGGTGGCACCTTCTTCGTATTCTCCGACTTCATGCGTGGCGCCGTCCGCCTGGCAGCCCTCATGGACCTGCCCGTCACCTACGTGTGGACCCACGACTCCATTGGCGTCGGTGAAGACGGCCCCACCCACCAGCCCGTTGAGCACCTCGCCTCCTACCGTGCGATCCCCAACCTTGCTGTCGTGCGTCCCGCAGACGCAGCCGAGACCGCTCAGGCATGGAAGGCCATCCTCGAACAGCGCCATCCCGCTGCCCTCGTGCTCTCCCGCCAGAACCTGCCCAACCCCGTCCGCGGTGAAGGCGGCTTCGCCTGCGCCTCCAATGTCGCAAAGGGCGCCTACGTGCTCTCCGACTGTGAAGGCACCCCGGATGTCATCCTTCTGGCGTCGGGTTCTGAGGTCCAGGTCGCCGTTGAGGCACAAAAGGCCCTGGCAGAAGAAGGTATTGCTGCGCGTGTCGTCTCCGTGCCCTGCATGGAGTGGTTCGCACAGCAGAGCGCAGAGTACCGTGAGTCTGTGCTTCCTGCCGCTATTCGCGCTCGCGTGAGCGTCGAAGCCGGACTTGCCCTCTCGTGGCATAGCCTTGTGGGTGACGCAGGCCGCTGCGTCTCCATCGAAACCTTCGGTGCTCCCGGCGCCGCAGATGAGCTCTTCGCCCATTTCGGCATCGACAGTGCCCACGTTGTTGCCGCAGCGAAGGAGTCTCTTGAGGCTGCACGCGCCTGAACTAGACGCTGACTAAGCCCGCGGGGGCGGATGGGGACAGGCCCATTCGCCCCCGCGGCGCGTTGTATTTGTCCATCACCTGAAAGGACCGCTGTGGAACGCCCACTACTGCGTTTGCACGACGAGGATGACCGTCGACTGCCTCGTATTGCCCCACCCTGTTCCCTGGTCATTTTCGGCATTACGGGTGACCTCGCCCGAAAGAAACTACTGCCGGCCATCTACGACCTTGTCAACCGCGGCCTCCTCAACCCCGCATTCGCCCTCACCGGCTTCGCGCGGCGCGACTGGGACAACGGCGATTTTGAAGACTTCGTCCGCCAAGCCATCGAAAAGTACGCCCGCACGGAATTCAACGAACGCACCTGGCGTCAGCTTGCCGACGGTCTACGCTTCGTTCCCGGCTCCTTTGACGACCCCGAAGGCTACCGCCGACTGGCAGAAACCGTTGCCGAGCTTGACCGCTCACGTGGCACCGGCGGCAACCACGCCTTCTACCTCTCTATTCCCCCAGCCTACTTCCCTATCGTCTGCGAACGCCTTGCTGAATCGGGATTGAATGCGCGTCAGGGCAAGGAATGGCGTCGTGTCATTGTCGAAAAGCCTTTCGGGCACAATCTCGAATCCGCACAGGAACTCTCCGAGGTTGTCGGCCGCGTCTTTGACGAGTCTGATGTGTTCCGCATCGACCACTACCTGGGCAAGGAAACCGTCCAGAACCTCTTCGCCATGCGTTTTGCCAACGCCATGTTTGAACCCCTGTGGAATGCGAACTACGTCGATCACGTGCAGATCACCATGGCCGAAGAAATCGGCATCGGCACGCGCGCAGGCTATTACGACGGCATTGGCGCCGCCCGCGACATTATTCAAAACCACCTGCTCCAGCTTCTGGCGCTCACCGCAATGGAAGAACCCGTTCGACTGACCCAAAGCGAGCTTCGCGCAGAAAAAGAAAAGGTCCTCTCAGCTATCCGGCTGCCAGAGGATCTCACAGCTTCTACCGCCCGCGGCCAGTATGCTGCCGGCTGGCAGGGTGGCGTGGAGGTCAAGAGCTTCCTCGAAGAGGACGGTATCGCGCCAGATTCCCACACTGAAACCTTCGCTGCGATCAAGGTGTTTGTCGATACTCGGCGCTGGGCGGGCGTTCCCTTCTACCTGCGCTCCGGTAAACGTCTGGGCAAGCGTGTCACCGAGATCGCCATTGTCTTTAAGAAGTCGCCCCACACGCCCTTCGAGAACTCCGATGCGACCGAGGCGGGACAGAACGTCCTCGTCGTGCGTGTCCAGCCCGATGAGGGGATGACCCTGCGTTTTGGCGCGAAGGTTCCCGGCACGCAGATGCAGGTGCGAGACGTGACCATGGACTTCGGCTACGGTCACGCCTTCACCGAGGACTCTCCGGAAGCCTATGAGCGACTCATCCTTGACGCCCTGGTGGGCTCAGCACCGCTCTTCCCCCACCAGCGGGAGGTTGAGTTGTCATGGAAGATCCTTGACCCTGTTCTTGAACACTGGGAGAGCCAAGGTGCTCCCGACCAGTACAGCCCCGGTTCCTGGGGTCCCGAATCCGCTCACGAGATGATGGCCCGCGATGGCCGGGCTTGGAGGAACCCGTGATTATTACCCTGAAAGACACCACGTCTTCTGAGATTGCTTCGCGGATCGTCGCCCTGCGTGAAGAAGGCGGATCGGCCACTCTGGGCCGCGTGCTCACGCTCATTGTCGTCGTTTCCGATGTACTGGATGTCGAGCGTGCCATCGAGATTTCTGACGCGGCATCGCGTGAACATCCCTGTCGAGTGATTGTCGTCGTCGACTCGGGCAGTATTGATGGCCCTGCCCGTTTCAACGCCCAGATCCGCGTGGGTGATTCGGCAGGCGCTTCGGATGTCGTCGTGCTTGAGCCTCGTGGGGCAGCGGCAACCGACCTCGCGTCCTTGGTCGCCCCTCTGCTGCTACCTGACACTCCGGTGGTCACCTACTGGCCGGACACTCCCCCGCCAACCCCCAGCGCTCATCCGCTGGGCAGACTCGCCGCGCGTCGCATTACTGACAGTCGTTCGGCGCAGTGCCCGATGGATGCCATCCGCGCTCTGGGTGCGGTTTACTCCCCCGGCGATACCGACCTCGCTTGGTCGGGCGTGACGCTGTGGCGTGCGCTCTTAGCCACTATCGTTGAGGATTTCGAGACGATCCCTGAACGCATCCGTGTCACAGGGCATGCCACCCACCCTTCCTCCTTCCTTATTGCCGCGTGGCTGGACTTCAAGCTTGGTATTCCCACCGTCCACGAGGTTGACGCCGACGCGCAGACAATTACCGGCGTGCACTTTGAGTTTGCTGACGGACGTGAGGTGGCTCTCACGCGTAGGGCGGGGTCTTCCGTGGCGCACCTGCAACGCAGTGGCTTCGATACGGCCTTTGTCAACCTCCCGCGTCGCGCCGTCCAAGACTGCCTGATGGAAGAACTGCGTCGTCTCGACCCTGATGTGTTCTACGGGAATATTCTGGGCGCTCTTGAGCGCTTTCCCTTCACCTCCGGAGTGATACCTGCGCATTGCGGTGCGGAAGAACCTGACACTGAAGGGGCTGAGCGATGAACCTTCCTGCACGCAAGATGGTGATCTCCCCTGATCCTGCTGCTCTCGCCTTGTCGCTGGCTCAGGACCTCGCTCATCATATTCAGGTTCAGGCTGAGCGCCGCAGTGAGGACACGCCCGTTGAGATCGCGATAGCCGGGGGTTTCGTTGCCACCACTGTCTTGCCGGCGCTTGCTCAGGCGGGTGAAGGCATCGATTGGAGCAAGGTGCGCTTCTGGTGGTGCGACGAGCGTTTTGTCCCTGCAGGTGACCCTGACCGTAATGACGAGGAGGCACATCGTTTCCTCCTCGACCGCATTGAGGGCGTGCGGAGCGTCCCTATGCCCACTGACAATGGGCAAGGGCTCGCGCAGGCGTGTGAGGACTTCACCGAGCAGTGGAATACCGTGATGGCTACACGGAGTCTTGATGTCGCAGTGCTGGGTATGGGCCCCGATGGGCATATCGCCAGCCTTTTCCCGGGCATGTACGATCCAGCAGAGAGCCGGGCGATTATCGCGGTGGATGACTCTCCGAAGCCTCCGCCCCAGCGGTTGTCGCTGAGCATGCCGGTCATCCTCTCAACGCAACGCCTCTATCTTGCTGCAGCTGGTGAGGCGAAGGCAGGTGTTCTGGGTGCGGCTTTTGCCGAGGGCGTGAACACTGGTGAGCTTCCCGTTGCGGCTTTGCGTCACCGGGAAGACACGCGCTGGTACCTTGATGAGGCTGCTGCCGCCGAGCTCTGAGGAACGAACCGTCGTGACCTTGGGCAATGACTTCCTGCGTCACTGGCAGGTCCCTGGAATCATCGCGCGCTCTATGAAACGTGGATGATTTCAGGGGTTTCCTACGAAATAGTGGTGCCGCCGAGCGAGTCGCTCGGCGGCACCACCCATGTTTTGGGGAAGAACGGATCAGAGTCCGAACTTCAAGAGGATGCCGTAGGCAACGATGCAGGTCGTCCAGACGGTGAGGATGCCGATGGTGATGCGGTTGAGGTTACGTTCGGCTACGCCAGAGGACCCTGCGGTCGAAGAGATGCCACCACCGAACATGTCCGAGATGCCGCCACCGCGACCCTTATGCATGAGAACAGTCAGCATGAGCAGCAAGCTGGAGAGCACGATGAGCACCAGGAGGGCGACCTTAAGAACTGCCACGGTGTAAATCCGATCCGATGAGATGAATAACGGCCAGGGCGACCTTGATGAGAAGGCCGCATAACACATCTAGTGTAGTCGTTAAATGCGGCTGTGGGCCAACCGGACATGCCGATTGGCCCACAGCCGCAGTGCTTACTGAGGTGGCCGACTCTCAGGGCCGACCTTAATCATTCAGGAAGCGTAGTAGGTGCACATCTGAGCGAAGGAATCAGCCTTCAGGGATGCGCCACCAATGAGAGCACCGTCAATATCGGGCTGGGCCATCAGGTCCTTGATATTGCCGGGGTTAGCGGAGCCACCGTAAAGCACGCGGGTAGCATCGGCGGTGGCGTCGCCGTAGTCGGCGCGCAGAGCTTCGCGGATAGCGCCGCAGACTTCCTGCGCGTCTTCGGCGGTGGCGGTTTCGCCGGTGCCGATGGCCCAGATGGGCTCGTAGGCGATAACGATCTTGGCAACGTCCTCAGCGCTCCATCCGTCGAGGGCTGCACGGATCTGGCCGAGTACGAACTCAACGTGGGTGCCGGCCTTACGGATGTCGAGAGCTTCACCGCAGCACAGCACGGGGGTCATCCCAGCGTCGAGGACCTTGCGGGCCTTAGCGCCAACGAGCTGGTCGGACTCGCTGTGGTACTCACGACGCTCCGAGTGGCCCATGAGCACGTAGGTGCAGCCAAGCTTGGAGAGCATAGCGGTGGAGATTTCACCGGTGTACGCACCATTGTCGTGGATGGAAACGTCCTGAGCGCCGTACTTCACAGCGAGCTCGTCAGCCTCAACAACGGTCTGGACGGTGCGGATATCGGTGAAGGGAGGAACGACAAGGACCTCACACTTGGTGACGTCGTGCTCGCGGTCCTTCAGTTCCATTGCCAGGCCCTGGATGAGGTGGTTGGCCTCGAGGTGATCGAGGTTCATCTTCCAGTTGCCTGCCATCAGCGGGGTACGTGCCATGATTCAGTCCTCCAGAACTGCGATACCGGGCAGAACCTTACCCTCAAGGAGTTCGAGGGAGGCGCCGCCGCCGGTGGAGATGTGAGAGAAAGTGGCTTCGTCGAAGCCGAGGAGGCGAACGGCTGCAGCGGAGTCGCCGCCACCGATCACAGAGAACATGTCGCCAGTGGAAAGAGCCTCAGCGACGGCGCGGGTGCCGCCTGAGAAAGCCTCGAACTCGAAGACGCCCATGGGGCCGTTCCAGGCCACGGTCTTGGCGGTCGCAAGCTTGTCAGCGAAAAGCTTTTGGGACTCAGGGCCGATATCCAGACCCATCTGGTCAGCGGGGATCGCGTCGACGGTCACAACGCTTGCGGGAGCGTCAGCTGCGAACTCAGGGGCAACGAGGGTGTCGACGGGCAAGACGAGGTCAACGCCACGCTCGGCAGCCTCAGCAATGTAGCCCTTGACGGTCTCAATCTGATCCTCTTCGAGGAGGGACTTGCCAACCGAGTAGCCCTTGGCTGCAAGGAAGGTGTAGGCCATGCCGCCGCCGATGAAGAGCATGTCGGCCTTGGTGAGGAGGTTCGCGATCACACCGAGCTTGTCGGAGACCTTCGAGCCGCCCAGAACTACGGCGTAGGGACGCTCGGGATTGTCGGTGGCGCGACGCAGGGAGTCGATCTCCTTGAGGACGAGCAGACCCGAGGCTGAAGGCACGAGCTTGGCGATGTCATAGACAGAAGCCTGCTTGCGGTGCACCACGCCAAAGCCGTCTGAGACAAAGACATCGCCGAGGGCGGCGAACTCGCGGGCGAGTTCTTCGCGCTCTTCGTCAACCTTGGAGGTCTCGCGAGGATCGAAGCGGACGTTCTCCAGGAGGGCGATTTCGCCCTCTTCAAGAGCCTCAACGGTGGCCTTAGCGGACTCACCGGTGACGTCGTCGGCAAGGGTGACCTTGGCGTCGATGAGTTCACCGAGGCGCTGCGCGACGGGAGCGAGGGAGAAAGCGGGGTTAACCTCGCCCTTGGGGCGGCCCATGTGAGCCATGATGACAACCTTCGCACCAGCTTCGAGAAGGGTGTTCAGGGTGGGCAGTGCTGCACGGATGCGGCCGTCGTCGGTGATGACACCATCCTTGAGCGGAACGTTGAAGTCGGAACGAACGAGAACGCGCTTGCCGCGCAGATCGCCGAGGGTTTCGATGGTCCTCATGAACCATGCCTTTCACGCGGGGGCACCGTGGAACGGTGCCGGTGGGAAGATGAAGAGACGAGGAACGCCCGCGCACGCGGTGCGTGCGCGGGCGTTCCTCATGTGCTCGTCACGTTAAACGTGAAGATCAGAGCTTGGAGCCAACCAGAACGGTGAGCTCAACGAGGCGGTTGGAGTAGCCCCATTCGTTGTCGTACCAGGAGACAACCTTGACCTGATCGTCGATGACCTTGGTGAGCTGAGCATCGAAGATCGAGGAGTGAGGATCGGTGACGATGTCAGCGGAGACGATGGGTTCTTCGGTGTAGGCCAGGATGCCCTTGAGATCGCCTTCAGCGGCAGCCTTAACGGCAGCGTTGACCTCTTCAGCGGTGCAGGGCTTGGAGGGCTTGAAGGTGAGGTCGGTGACGGAGCCGGTGGGAACCGGAACACGCATTGCGTAGCCGTCAAGCTTGCCCTTGAGCTGGGGCAGAACGAGGGAGACGGCCTTAGCAGCACCGGTGGAGGTGGGGACGATGCTCAGGGCAGCGGCGCGAGCGCGGCGCAGGTCCGAGTGGGGAGCATCGTGGAGACGCTGATCGCCGGTGTAGGCGTGGATGGTGACCATGAGGCCAGCTTCAATGCCGAAGTTCTCGTCGAGAACCTTGGCCAGAGGAGCGAGGCAGTTGGTGGTGCACGAAGCGTTCGAGATGATGTTGTGAACGGCGGGGTCGTAGGACTTGCAGTTCACGCCGATGACGAAGGTGCCGTCTTCGTTCTTCGCGGGAGCGGAGATGATGACCTTCTTGGCGCCACCGTCGATGTGGGCCTTTGCCTTGTTGGCATCGGTGAAGAAGCCGGTGGACTCGATCACGATGTCAGCGCCAAGCTCGCCCCAGGGGAGGTTGGCGGGATCGCGCTCAGCGAGGGCAACGATGCGGTGGCCGTTGACGGTGATGGACTCATCGTCGTAGCTGATCTCAGCATCGAGACGACCCAGGATGGAGTCGTACTTGAGCAGGTGTGCGAGGGTCTTGTTGTCGGTGAGGTCGTTGATGGCAACGATCTCGATATCTGCGCCCTGCTGCAGAGCGGCGCGGAAGAAGTTGCGGCCGATGCGGCCAAAGCCATTGATACCAACGCGGGTGGTCACTATTGTCCTCCTGCTAGTGCCCTCAATAGGGCACAGTTTCTGAGCTACCGCGCCATCGGGATGACAACGCGGCTCGCAGATGTCCTGCGATTGTGCACCTCTAAATCTACACCCCTTCGGGGGATATGACCGGGCCGTACGGCCCCTATAGCCATAGGTTGAGGTCCTCGCCACATTCTAGCGGCGAGGACCTCACAATGAAAGATCTGTCATTTACTTAGTCATCCTCAAGCATGTCCAAAGTAAGGACAGCCTCAGTGTCGGGAATTCCACGCTCATGAGCAGCCTTATCCGCCATTGCCAAGAGGCGACGAATACGCCCCGCAACAGCATCCTTGGTCAAGGGAGGATCAGTGTGCTTCCCCAACTCCTCAAGTGAAGCCTGCTTATGCTCCAAACGTAGACGGCCAGCCTCACGAAGATGCTCGGGAATGTCATCGCCAAGGATCTCGAAAGCGCGCTGCACGCGAGCACCAGCTGCCACCGCCGCCCTCGCCGAACGACGAAGATTCGCATCATCAAAGTTCGCCAGACGATTCGCCGACCCGCGTGCCTCCCGGCGAACCTTACGCTCCTGCCAGACCTTGTGGGTTTCAACGCCGCCCATCGCAGCAATAAGCACGCCAATTGCGTCGGCATCGCGGACCGACACGCGGTCCGTCCCACGCACTTCTTTCGAACGAGCCGGGGCACCGAGGCGCCGTGCACAGCCCACCAAAGCAAGAGCAGCCTCAGGGCCGGGGCATGTGACCTCAAGGGAAGAAGATCGCCCGGGCTCCAACAGCGAACCGCGCGCCAGGAATGCACCTCGCCATGCTGCGGCGGCCTCTTCATTCCCCGAAGCCACGAGTGACGGGGGAAGGCCGCGCACCGGACGGCCAAAACTGTCAATGAGGCCCGTCATCCGGGCCAGCTGGTCGGCCTCCTTCACGACGCGCACGACGTAACGGTTCCCGCGACGCAGCCCACCTGCAGAGACAATGACGATATCCGACTCGGCGTTATACATTCCCGCAATGAAACGCATGAGGCGCTTAGCAGCAATATGCGTATCGAGTTCAGCCTCAACAATGATCCGGCCAGCAACCAAATGCAGGCCGCCCGAGAAACGCAGAGTCGTCGCGACTTCGGCAGCCATGGCCGACAGGGAACTCACGCGAGTCCGCGCAAGTTCTTCTTTCATGTCGGTCGTTAATGACACAAGAGGTCCTTCCCCACAAGTCGGAATCTAGGCGAGCCAAGGCTCGTGTTTACCCACCTCGCCGAGGAATCCATCGAAGGCGTCACGCAAGACTGCCGCCAAACGCAAAGGATCATGATGGGGTTGCCCATCCCCCGTCCGCACCTGGCGTAGCAGCACGCGCGCACCCATCTGGCTCGCAGCGGCAATGAGATCATCAATGTCGTCAGTAACTGTTGGGTCAGCCACGACAACATCAAGCTTTAAGTCTGGAGCATAGTGGGCCAAAACTCGAATATGATCCGCTGTGGTCATTGCCTCAGTTTCATCTGTATGCGAGGCAAGGTTCATTATCAGAGCGCGATGCGCGTCCGTTGTCACAAGGGCACGCCGCAATTCAGGCACCATCAGATGTGGCAGTACCGAGGTGTACCACGAACCGGGGCCAAGAATCACCCAGTCAGCCCCGTGGATGGCGTCAATGACATCCTTGTGGACAGGGGGATCCTCCGGGAGAATGCGAACATGTTCGACAACGCCGGGCGCCTTCGCAACATGACTCTGGCCGCGGACGGTGCGTACCGTGTCCCCCTGGCGCAGCTGCGCTTCAATATCCAGAGGTACCGCAGCCATAGGCAAGACACGGCCTTGGGCGCCGAGTAGGCGGCCAACCCAATCCAGGCCCTCGACGGTATCTCCCAGCAGCTGCCACAGGCCCGTAATGAGGAGATTACCCAGGGCGTGACCTTCCAGAGGCCCGGAGGAGTCCAAGCGGTGCTGCATGACGTCGCGCCACGTGAGTCCCCACTCGGATTCTTCACATAGGCTGGCCAGGGCCATCCGCAGGTCACCGGGAGGCAAAATATCCATCTCCGAGCGTAGTCGACCAGAGGACCCGCCATCATCGGCAACGGTGACAACAGCGGTCAGCGAACGCGTAATATGACGCAGCGCCCGCAGAGTTGCTGACAGGCCGTGTCCGCCGCCCAGGGCAACAACTGCTTGACCGACCTCGCCGCGCACAGGCCATCCGTCTTTATCGAGGTAGGACATCTCATTCTCTCCCTAGGTCGCGGTGAGAAACGCGCACGGCGAAACCGTGTTCCCGTAGGCGCTCCGCGATCAATTCGGTCAGGGCTACAGAACGATGTTTGCCGCCTGTACAGCCAACGGCCACGGTGGCAAAAGGCTTGAGTTCAGAGAGGTAGCCGCGCAACATGGGGGCTAATAGATCGGCGTAACGCAGGCCGAAGTCGCGAGCCCCAGGCTGATTGAGCACGTATTCAGCGACGGGCGCATCCCTGCCTGTGAGGTGGCGCAGCTCCCCCACCCAGTAGGGGTTTTTGAGGAAGCGCACGTCAAGGACATGGTTGGCGTCCATTGGCAGGCCGTATTTGAAGCCGAAGGACATCACGGTGAGTTGCAGGGGACGATCCTTCTCTCCGGCGACGACGTCGCGGATATGACGGGAGAGGTCGTGCACATTCATATGGGTCGTGTCGATGATTTCGTCGGCGCGGGCACGAATCGGAGCTAGCAGGCGGTCTTCGGCACGAATACCGTCCAAAATGGTGCCTTCATCTTGGAGGGGGGGGGGGCGGCGGTTTGACTCATAGCGCCGAATGATCGTTTGGTCGTCAGCTTCGAGGAAAATGAGCCTGTAGGGTAGGCCGCCGTCGCGCAGCTCGTCGAGGATGGTGAGCAGGTCGTTAAAGAAGGCGCCGGAGCGGACGTCAACGACGAGGCCTAGGCGGTGGACACCCTCTCCGGACGGGGTCATCATTCCGATGACGGCAGGAATCAGTGTGGGGGGAAGATTGTCAACGACGTACCAGTCGAGGTCCTCAAGGGCGCGGGCTGCGCCGGTTCTACCCGCTCCGGAGCGGCCGGTGATGATGAGGATCTCGTTGTCGGCTGGGTGGGGTGCCTGGGCAGCTTTATCAAGAAGGGGAATGCCGCTCGGGAATGTGAGAGGGTTGGGATCGTCGCCAGGGTAGGTCATTGCGTCATCGCTCCTTCCTGTGAGTGTGTGTTAAGGCTACCGCGTTGTGGGGGTGGATGTCTGCGTCGTTAGTTGGGGCCGTTGATCCGTGCCGTTGGTTGGCGCCGCAGGCATGTCGTCGGCGTGTGACGAGGGTGTCGCCGTCGCTGCGCTTGGTGGCGATGTGCCAGGCGTGGTCTGCGCCAATGCGTCAACAATGGTCTGGGCGAGGAGAGCTCCAATTCCTGGGACAGAGCATATTTCATCGACGCTGGCCTGGCGAAGGCGTTTGACGGAGCCGAAGCGCGTGAGCAGTGCCTTTTGGCGGGCGGGACCAAGTCCGGGAATGTCATCAAGGATGGAACGCGTTTGGGCGCGGCCTCGTTTTGCGCGGTGTTTGGTGATGGCGAAGCGGTGGGATTCGTCGCGAATGTATTGCAGCAGGTAGAGGCCTGCGGAGGCGCGCGAGAGAATCAGCGGGTAGGGGTCGCCGGGCATCCACACTTCTTCAAGGCGTTTGGCCAGGCCCACCAGGGGAATGTCGATGCCCATTTCATCCAGGGTGGCGCGGGCTGCATTGACCTGAGGCAGGCCACCGTCAACGACGAGGAGGTCAGGACGGTAGGAGAAGCGCCGCGGTCGGCCGGTGGAGGGATCGACGGGCCCGCTGCTGTAAGCCACACCCTCCTCGTCCTCCCCCGCCTGTCCAGCTTCTTCTGCGAGGAGCCGCTTGAAGCGTCGGGTCAGCGTCTGAGCCATGGCTGCCGTGTCGTCAAGGGGCTGGCCGTTGACGGGGGCGAGGTTGAAACTGCGGTAGGCATCTTTGCGGGGCATGCCATCTTCGAAGACGACCATGGATGCGACCTGGTGTTGACCTTGGGTGTGGGAGATGTCGAAACACTCAATACGCAGGGGTGCTGTGGGAAGGTCAAGTTCGCGCGCAAGTTCTTCGAGGGCTTTCGCGCGTTCGCTGAGGTCGCCTGCTCGGCGCGTCTTATGTAATTCGAGAGCGTGTTCGGCGTTTTTGTGTACCGTCGCCAACAGGTCTGAGACCTTTCCTCGTTGAGGGACGGTAATGGAGACCTTCGCGCCACGGAGCTGGGTGAGCCATGCTTGCAGAGAGTCGCGGTCCTCGGGCTTGACGGAGACATACACGTCTCGAGGGAGAGCGGATGTCGGGGTGTGGGCGATGTCGTCGACGGAGACGGCCTCGGCCCGCTGGGAGGGGCGGCCTCGGAGGGGGGTTTGTGCGGGTGGCACGTCGGCGTAGACCTGTTCGAGGAGGCGCGCCATGAGGGCGTGCTCGTCAGCGTCGTCGAGACGGTCAAGTACCCAACCGCGGGTGCCGCGAATACGCCCGCCACGCACGTAGAACACGTGGACGGCGGCGTTGAGTTCATCGTGGGCGAGGGCGAAGATATCGGCGTCAGTTCCGTTGCTCAAAACGATGGAGTTCTTTTCGAGGACGGTGGTGAGGGCGGCGATATCATCGCGGAGCTTTGCGGCTCTTTCAAAGTCCCATTCGTCGGAGGCTTCGCGCATTTGCTCTTCGAGGGCACGGATGAACGGCCGGGCGCGTCCGTCCATGAAGTCGCAGAGGTTCTCGGCAAGCTGACGGTGATCGGCTTCAGAGATTTTGCCGGTGCAGGGGGCTGCGCACTTGTCGATGTAGCCCAGGAGACAGGGGCGTTGTTGGGCGAGTGCTCGGTTGAAGACACCTGTGGAACATGTCCGCATAGGGAAGGCGCGAAGAAGAAGATCGATGGTTTCGCGGATGGCCCACACGTGGGTGTAGGGGCCGTAGCATTTCGTGTCGCGTTGGTGAATCTTGCGGGTGATTTGGACGCGCGGGTAGCGCTCTCCGAGGGACACCGCGAGGTAGGGGTAGGACTTGTCGTCCTTGAACATGACATTAAAGCGTGGGTTGAATTCCTTGATCCACTGGAATTCGAGGGTGAGGGCTTCAATTTCGGAGGCGACGACAGTCCATTGCACTGAGCAGGCGGTGGTCACCATCTGTTGGGTGCGTGGGTGGAGTTGGCTGAGATCTTGGAAGTAATTGGTCAGGCGTTGGCGAAGATTCTTTGCCTTCCCGACGTAGATGACGCGGCCCTGCTCGTCGCGGAATCGATACACCCCGGGTTCTGTGGGGATATCGCCGGTACGAGGGCGGTAGGTCATTGGGTCAGCCACGCCGATAAGCCTAGTCGTCTTACGACCAGGATGCGGAATGGTCAAGGCTGTGGCCCAAGGAGCGGGAGTAGGATTGCTTTGTTGTGTTTTTGATGTGTCTTTAGGTGGCCCTGTGGGCCATTTCAAAGCGCAATCCGTACCATTCCCTGTGGAAGGACCCCCATGTTCGCAGACTCTCAAGAAGTTATCGACTTCATCGAATCTCAGGGGATTGAGTACGTTGACGTGCGATTCTGTGACCTTGTGGGCGTTCAGCAGCACCTCACCGTCCCGGCTGCGGAGTTCTGCAATGCGGGCATGACCGATGGCCTGATGTTTGATGGCTCCTCGATTCGCGGTTTTGCCGCTATCCATGAGTCCGATATGAAGCTCATCCCCGATCTGAGCTCGGCCTACGTTGATCCCTTCCGCGCGGCAAAGACCCTCATCATTCTCTTCTCCATCGTTGATCCTTTTACCGATGAGCCCTTCTCGCGCGACCCTCGTCAGGTTGCCGCGAAGGCTGAGGCTTTCCTACGTGCCACGGGCATTGCCGACACGTGCTACGTCGGCGCTGAAGCGGAGTTCTTCATCTTCGACGACGTGCGCTACCAGGTGAGCCAGAATCACACGTTCTACGCCCTTGATTCTTCCGAAGCTCCGTGGAATACGGCGACCATTGAACCTGGGGGTAACCTCGGCTACCGTCTGCGGAATAAGGGTGGCTACTCCCCTGTCTCTCCTTCGGACCGCGATCATGACCTTCGCGACCAGATGGCCACCAACCTCACGCGGGTGGGCCTGCACCTTGAGCGCTCCCATCACGAGTGCGGTGCCGCAGGGCAGCATGAGATCAACTACCGTTTCGCCTCGCTCATGGCTGCCGCTGACGACATGATGAAGTTCAAGTACGTCATTAAGAACACCGCCTTCCAATACGGCAAGACTGCAACCTTCATGCCCAAGCCCATCTTTGGTGACAATGGCTCAGGTATGCACACGCACCTGTCCCTGTGGAAGGATGGCGAGCCGCTCTTCTACGACGAGCGCGGCTATGGTTCCTTGTCGGATACCGCTCGCTGGTTCATTGGCGGTCTGCTCGCCCACGCTCCTGCCCTTTTGGCCTTCACGAATCCGTCTTTGAATTCCTATCGTCGACTGGTGCCGGGCTTCGAGGCGCCGATTAACCTCGTCTATTCGGCGGGTAACCGTTCTGCGTGTATCCGTATTCCCGTGACGGGCACCTCTCCGAAGGCCAAGCGCATTGAGTATCGAGTGCCTGATCCCTCGGCGAACCCTTACCTGGCCTTTGCGGCTTGCCTCATGGCGGGTATCGACGGTATTCGTAACCGTATGGAGCCCGCAGCGCCGATCGATAAGGATCTTTATGAGCTGCCGCCGGAGGAGTACGAGGATATTGCCAAGCTCCCCCACTCTTTGGAAGCGGCGTTGGAGGCTTTGCGTGAGGATCATGAGTTCTTGACAGAGGGTGATGTCTTCACTCAGGACCTCATTGAGACTTGGATTGACTACAAGATGACCCATGAGGTTGAGCCCATGCGTGTCTACCCGCATCCCTTGGAGTATCAGCTGTACTTCGACCTGTAAAGGGTTAGTCGGACAGGCTGAAAAGCGGTAGAATTACACTATTCCAAACTGTGAAGTTGATTCACTGAAATCACTTCGCCCACGAGATAGCGAGAGACTATGAAGAAGCATCGTGACGGGTCATTCAGCCAGAAAGCTCGATTCACACTCCAGGCAGACGACACCATCCCCTCGATGCTTCGCAAGCGCGCCGAGCGTAGCCCTGACGCCATCGTCGTTGAAAAGACCTCCTCTGTTGGAGCCCGCCAGCCTGTGACCGCCTCCGACTTGCAGCGCCAGGTTGAAGACGTCGCCCGCGGCCTCATCGGCCTAGGCATCAACAATGGAGAAAAGGTCGCGATCCTCTCCTCCACCTCCTACGAGTGGATGCTCCTTGACCTCGCTATTCTCACGATCGGCGCCGTGACTGTGCCGATCTACGAGTCCGACTCCACCACGCAGATCCGCCATATCCTTGACGACGCCCAGGTGGTCCAGGTCTTTACCGCTACCGCTCAGCAGGCCGAGCTGGTTGAATCCGTTGACGCCCCCTCCGTCCGTTCGATTGATGCCCTCGACCGAGGCGCCCTGCGCACGATCCTCACCGCCGGTCGCGATATTGCCCCCTCAGCCGTCGATGAGCGCGCACGCTATTTCACCGTTGACGACATGGCGACCATCATCTACACCTCGGGCACCACGGGTGTACCCAAGGGCGTTGTCCTCACTCACCGCAACTTCGTGGGCACCACCGAGGCCGTCCGCCAGGCACTGCCAGATGTTATCGACGCTCCTTCAGTGCGCATGCTCCTCTTCCTGCCCCTTGCTCACGTGCTGGCACGCTTCGTCATGCACGCACTGCTTTCAGCACGTGGCGTTATCGCCTTCTCCCCCGATGTCAAGCGCCTGCTTACCGACATCGAAGCCTTCCAGCCCACCATCTTGCTGGCTGTTCCCCGCGTTCTGGAGAAGGTCTACAACGCAGCATCGGCGAAGGCCGGTTCGGGCCTGAAGCGTCAGATCTTCGGCTGGTCGGCAAAGCAATCGCGGCACTGGTCTGCAGCGAAGGAAGGCCTGCTTGGCCCCTCTCCCCTGCTGCGCGCACGCCACAGCATTGCCGACAAGCTCGTGCTCTCCAAGGTCCGTAGTGTCCTGGGGCCCAATCTTGAGTACATTGTCTGCGGTGGCGCTCCGCTTTCCTTGGAACTCGCACACTTCTTTGGTGGCACCGGTATCACCGTCATCCAGGGGTATGGCCTGTCGGAAACCACTGGCCCGATCGCTGCTCAGCTGCCCGGTTACAGCCCCATGGGGACAGTTGGCCCGGTCTTGCCCGGTAACGCGGTGAAGATCTCCGACGAGGGCGAAATCCTCATCAAGGGCGTGTCCGTCATGCAGGGCTACCACAACCTCCCCGAGGAAACCGCCCAGGCTATCCAGGACGGATGGTTCCACACCGGCGACCTGGGCTCGGTGGATCGCAAGGGCAATATCCGCATCACCGGCCGTAAGAAGGAAATCATCGTCACCGCCGGCGGCAAGAATGTCTCGCCCGAAATCCTTGAGGATTCCCTGGCCACCCACCCGCTTATTGGGCATGTCGTTGCCGTCGGTGAGGCCCGTCCCTACATTGGTGCCCTTATTACTCTGGACCCCGACATGCTGCCCGGATGGCTGAGCTCCCACGGCCTCGACGTCGTTGACGCTTCCAGCGCCGCGGACCTGCCTGAGGTTCAAGAATCCCTGCGCAAGGCCATTATGCGCGCCAATAAGAAGGTTTCCCGTGCGGAGTCGATCCGTCGTTTCCGCATCGTTGACACGACCTTCACCGTCGAAAACGGCTACCTCACACCTTCCCTGAAGCTGCGTCGCTCTGCTGTCGTTGCCGACTTCGCTCACGAGGTGGATGCCCTCTACGAAAGCGGCCTTGACGTGCCGACGGAAGTGCCGGGCAAGCGCAAGTGATCCCACTGAGCTCCTGAGCAGACAAGTGCTCCCACGGTGATGAGCTCACCAACAGGCTGGGCCCTGGAAGCGTCAGCTTCCAGGGCCCAGGTTGTGCTCAGCGGGAGATAGACCACCTCAGCTTAGGCAGTGCGTGCCGCGTCCCTATCAAAGGTCTTAGCCAGATACTGGCCGGTGAAGGATCCAGGAATACGAGCGACGTCCTCCGGCGTGCCCTCGGCGACGACGAGACCGCCACCGGAACCGCCCTCGGGGCCCATATCAATAATCCAGTCAGCACACTTAATGACGTCAAGGTTGTGCTCAATGACGATGACCGTATTGCCCTTGTCGACCAGGGATTGCAAGACGAGAAGGAGCTTGCGGATATCCTCCGAATGCAGGCCGGTAGTCGGCTCATCCAGCACATAGACGCTGCGGCCATTGGACCGGCGCTGCAACTCGGAGGCAAGTTTCACGCGCTGAGCCTCACCGCCCGAGAGCGTCGTCGCAGACTGCCCGAGACGCACGTACCCTAGGCCAACCTCAACAAGGGTGTTGAGGTGGCGGGCGATGCGGGCAATGGGCGCGAAGAACTCAGCAGCCTCACTGATCGGCATATTGAGGATGTCAGCAACGGACTTGCCCTTGTAGAGCACCTCCAGGGTTTCACGATTGTAGCGAGCGCCGTGGCAGACCTCGCAAGGGACGTACACATCGGGAAGGAAGTTCATCTCAATCCGCAACGTGCCATCGCCCTTACAGGACTCGCAGCGGCCACCCTTGACATTGAACGAGAAACGTCCGGGTCCATACCCACGGACCTTCGCTTCTGGGGTCTCAGCAAAGAGCTTACGGATGTGATCCCACACGCCGGTGTAGGTCGCGGGATTGGAACGTGGCGTTCGACCAATCGGAGACTGGTCAACGTGAACGACTTTATCGAGTTCCTCCATGCCCGTCACCGTGCGGTGCCGACCAGGCACAAGGCGTGCACCATTGAGGCGTGAGGCCAGCGAACGGTAAAGGATGGAATTGACGAGCGTGGACTTGCCCGACCCTGACACGCCGGTGACTGCGGTGAAACAGGACAGGGGGAAGGACACCGAGACGTTATTGAGGTTGTGTTCGCGGGCGCCCTCGACAGTCAGCGTGCGCGAATGGTCAACGGGACGACGCTTGGCGGGCATGTGGATCATGCGCCTACCCGCAAGGTAGTCACCTGTCATAGACGTCTTTGATTCGAGCAGGGCCGACAGGGTGCCTGAGTGGACGATCTGACCACCGTGTTCGCCAGCCCCAGGGCCAATGTCGACAATCCAATCGGCGGCTTCCATCGTTTCCTCATCATGTTCGACGACGATGAGGGTATTGCCCAGGTCGCGTAGGCGTTCCAGGGTTTCAATGAGGCGTCGATTATCGCGCTGGTGAAGGCCGATGGAGGGTTCATCCAAGACGTAGAGCACGCCGACAAGGCCCGAGCCAATCTGCGTTGCCAGGCGAATACGCTGAGCCTCCCCACCCGAAAGCGTGCCAGCACCGCGGGAGAGAGTGAGGTAGGTCAGGCCGACATCAACGAGGAAGTTCAAACGAGCCCGGATCTCTGCCAGCACGGGCGCGGCAATCGCGCCAGCGCGTTCCTCGAGCTCCAAACCATTGAGGAAGTCACGGGCTTCAGCGATCGACAGATCTGACAGCGCCGCGATACTCAGACCGCCAACACGCACGGCCAACACCTCGGGACGAAGGCGCGCACCGCGACAGGAGGGGCAGGGAACTTCACGCATGTAGCTATCGAGCTTGTCCATCGACCATTGGGACTCGGTTTCAGCTCGCTTACGCTCAACATAGTTGACCGCGCCCTCGAAACCGGTAGTGAAGCGACGCTCGCGCCCCCAGCGGTTGCGGTAGGACACCTTCACCTCGTAGTCGTGACCGAAGAGGATAATCTCTTGAATGTCAGCAGGGAGCTCACGCCAGGGAACGTCAAGGCTGAAACCAAGCTCCTCAGCGAGGGTAGCGAGGATCTTCAACTGGTACTTGTTGTTGACGCTCCAGGGGCTCACCGCCCCTTCTCGAAGGCACAGCCCCTCATCAGGGACGACAAGTTCAGGATCGACCTCAAGTTTCATGCCCAAGCCCGTACATTCCGGGCAGGCGCCATAGGGGGCATTGAAAGAGAAAGTGCGAGGCTCAATCTCTTCCAGGGCCAGCGGGTGGTCATTGGGGCACGCGCGTTTTTCCGAGTAGCGGCGCTGACGGCCCGGATCGTCCTGGGGCAAATCGACATAGTCGATAATGACCAGTCCATCGGATAAGCGCAGTGCGGTCTCCACCGAGTCTGTCAGACGCTGGCGCATACCGTCACGCACCACTAAACGGTCGACAATGACGGAAATGTCGTGACGCAGCTTCTTTTCCAACACCGGCAGATCGTCGGTGTCGAGGCGCAACTGTTCACCGTCGATAATGGCACGCACGTAGCCAGAGGCACGCAGCTCATCGAGAAGATCCTGGTACTCGCCCTTCCTGCCACGCACGACGGGCGCGAGTACCTGGAAGCGTGTCCCCTCAGGCAGGGAGCGGACGCGATCGACGATCTGCTGTGGGGTTTGGGCCTGAATCTGCGCGTCACACTTGGGGCAGTGTGCCACGCCAGCGCGAGCGAAGAGTAGACGCAGGTAGTCGTGGATCTCCGTAATGGTGCCAACGGTTGATCGCGGGTTCCGTGAGGTCGACTTCTGATCGATGGACACGGCGGGAGAGAGTCCCTCGATGAAGTCCACGTCGGGCTTGTCCATTTGGCCGAGGAATTGCCGGGCGTAGGAGGACAAGGACTCGACGTAGCGCCGCTGCCCTTCAGCAAAAATGGTGTCGAAAGCGAGCGAGGATTTTCCCGAACCCGACAGCCCCGTAAAGACAATGAGTGAATCGCGGGGCAGGTCGAGGTCAACATCCTTGAGGTTGTGTTCGCGGGCGCCGCGGACGATCAGTTGGTCATGCACACCCTGAGTTTAATGCGCTTTCCGTAGAAAATCCGTCGCCAGTCGTACATGTGTTCCATTCCACGAGGGCCTGTGCGACAAGCTCTGGCTGCTCAACAGCGCACATATGCTTGGCCCCCTCAACATGCACGACACCGCGGGAGGGCGAGGCTGACAAAGCCTGACGCAGCGCACAGGCGGCAGCATTATCGAACCCAGCATCCTCGGAGCCATTGACAATCATTGTCGGCACGGTCACTTCGGCGAGGCCCGGGCGAAGGTCGGTCGTTGCGAGGATCTCGCAACACTGCGCGTAACCCTCGTTGTCGCACTCAATAAAGGCTCGGCGGATCCTGGAGACAGCGGAGGCGCCTCTCCCCCATTCCGCCACTGCGGCGGGAGCCTCGCCAAAACCGGCGAAGGAGGCCGAGAACCAGCGTTCCATCGTCACGTCAACGATCGCTTCAGTGCCCTGCGTGCGGACAAGGTCGGCGCGTTCGGCCCACATCTCGGGTGTCCCATTGACCGGGCCGGAAGCCATGATCGTTGAGGACAAGAGGCGTTCAGGCATCCGCTCAGCAGCGGCGAGGGCGATCAAACCGCCAATCGACAGGCCTGCAATATGGAATTGCCCGACGCCGAGCTTATTGAGCGACACTTCCAGTGCGTGCAGCAGAGCATCCATCGTCAAAGGCTCATCAATGGGGGCGGGAGCGGAACCCCCATGCCCAGGCAGATCGAAACGTACCACGCGGAAATGTGGAGTGAGGAGGGGCAGGCACCAATCCCACATCGTGTGTGAGGAGCCCAGAGAATGTCCCAGGACGAGCACGGGCGCATCTGCGGTGCCATCAACAGTGAGTTTCACAGTCCATTCAGTCATAACGATCGCCTCCTTTGAACGATAAGCCTCAAGCTTAAAGGCTTATTGTATGTCTGAGATGCGCACAATCGGCGTGAATCCACGCAGGTGGCGTGAGCTTCCTCAGGTGCGCGGCGCTGCGGTGAAGTGCTGCTGCACCCGGTAGACCACCTCAATGAGCATGCACGCCACCAGACCCATCACGCCGATAACGCTCCACTGCTCACCCGTCGGCCACTCCAAGGCGAAGAAATGCCTCGTCACGGGGATGAGGAAGCCCAGAACCGCCGCACCACCCATCGCGAGCAAGAGTCCGACTCTCCACCCCACGAGGGGGCGGGCGGTGATGCTCAGCAGCCACAGTGCCCCCGCCATGAGCGATAGAGTCGCAACGCTTTGGCCCTCTACCGTGCCGATGCCGACGTACCAGTAGCCGAGCAAGGCGATACCAGCCAGGATGATGCCGGAGGGAATCGCCAGACTCAGGGTCCGCTTGAGGAAGCCAGGTACGTAGCGCCTCTTATTGGGCCCCAGAGCGATAGCAAAGGCGGGTAGGCCGATGGTGAGGACACCAATGTAGGTGAAGTGCCGGGGCAGGAAGGGGTAGGGCCACAGGAGCAGCGACGTCGTCAGTGCCAGGGCCAGGGAGTACATGGTCTTCGTAAGAAACAGTGAGGAGACTCGTTCCATATTGGCGATGATGCGACGGCCTTCTGCAACCACGCCAGGAAGCACGGAGAATTCCCCACCGACAAGGACGATCTGTGACACGGCCTTCGTCGCCGGAGCGCCATTACCCATCGCGATGCCAAGGTCAGCGTCCTTCAACGCGAGGGCGTCATTGACACCGTCGCCTGTCATCGCCACACAGTGGTCGTCAGCTTGGAGGGCCCGCACCATGGCACGTTTCTGTTCGGGCGTAACGCGGCCGAAGACATCATGGTTGCGGATCGCTGTGGCGAAGGCCGCGCTGTCGAGATCCTCAGGTAGGGTGCGTGCGTCACAGACGCGCACTTCCTCCCCTCCGGGGGAAGTCAGGCCAACCATCTGGGCGAGGGCGGCCACAGTGGACGGGTTGTCGCCGGAGATGACGCGGACACGCACGCCTTGCGCTCTAAAGTACTCAAGGGTTTGGGCTGCGTCGGGGCGCAGGTCCTCTTCGAAGGTCAAGAGGCTCACGGGTTGGAGGTCGGCGGGAAGGGTTTCCTCACGACCACCATCCTCGGTGGTGGCGGGCACACTGGCGCTGTGAGCGAGGAGGAGGACGCGCCGGCCTCGTCCTGCGTGCTCAGCGACACTGGCACGCAAGGCGTCAACGCTGGATGCGCCTTCGGTCAGGGCAATAGCGTCAAAGAGGATCTCAGGAGCGCCGAAATACCAGGACGTTCCGGCGACGCCGAGGGCGGCCCACTTGCGCGCCGAGGAGAAGGCGATGGCCCATTCAGGGGTGTGGCGTTGGGTGACGCTGAGTGTGCCGTCGTCGATGGCGTCCATCACCGCTGCAGCGGTGGCATTGGAAGCCTCGGTGTTGAGCAGGGAGAGGATATTGCCCGCCTCGTTAGCGACTGCGGGGGCAACGCCTTCAAGGCTGTGCAGACCATGAAGGCGGATACCTCCGGTGGTCAAGGTGCCTGTCTTATCGAGGCAAAGGGCGTCGACGCGGGCGAGGACCTCCACTGCGGGCAGCTCTTGGACGAGGACATCTTGTCGGGCAAGTTTGGCCGAACCCACAGCGAAGTTCATCGAGGTGAGCAGGACAAGACCCTGGGGGATCATGCCGACAACGCCGGCGACGGCGAGGACGAGGCCATGACGCCAGTCGAGCACTCCCCCGTCAGCACCAGAAACCGTCCACTGCGTCCAGGCCAGCAGGGCAACGACGGGCAGGATAAGGAAGGAGATGACGCGCAGCACCGCGTCGATACCTTTTTGAATTTCCGACGTTGTCCGAGTAAAGGCCTTGACCTGGCGGGTGATGCCCTGCGCGTAGAGGTCCTCCCCTACTGCCGTGGCGACGATGAGGCCCGAGCCGGCGACGACCGAGGTGCCGGCAAGCACAGGGTCGCCAGCGTTCTTGCGGACGGGATGGGATTCACCCGTCAGCATCGATTCGTCGACTTCAAGGCCCGTGGCCTCCATGACGGTTCCGTCTACGCCAATACGGTCACCGAGAGTGAGTTCCACTGCGTCGTCGAGGACAACATCGTCGAAGGGGATCTCGGTGGCTTTGCCGTCGCGCCACACGGTTGCTCGGGCGGCGTCAACGATGGCGAGGGCATCGAGGGTGCGCTTTGCTTTCCATTCGGAGACGATGCCGATGATCGCATTAACGATCATGACACCGCCAAAAACAGCGTCCTTCCAGGTTCCTACGAGGAGGACCGTTGCCATTGCGCCAACCAGAATCGCATTAAAGAGCGTGAAAATATTGGCGCGGGCAATGGAGGACAGTGAGCGGGAGGTTTGCTCCTCAACGGCGTTGGTCTGGCCGTTTTTGACGCGGGTCTGCACGTCGTCGGTGCTCAGCCCGTAGGTGGAATAGTCAGCCATGCCTCGCCTTGAGTTGGGGTGTCCGAGAGTATGCGTTCAACCGTGGAAGGAATCTTTGGGGAGTGAGAGTGTGCGGTCGGGGATCACCCGACCGCACAGCTACTCAGTGACCGCGAGAGAGCGGAACGTCGTGCTTTTGCAGTGAACGGCTCTTGATGATCGAGGCGACGACGGTGATAGTGATGGTCGCGCCGATGAACACCAGGGAGGGGACGATGCCGATCTCAGGTGCCCACAGCATTGGTTCTCCGCCGTAGAGGAAGGGCAGTGTGTTGGTGTGCATTGCGTGCAAGATGAGCTTGACGCCGATGAAGCCCAGGATTGCGGCTAGGCCGTAGTGCAGGTAAACGAGGCGCTCGAGCAGGCCATCGACAAGGAAGTAGAGCTGGCGCAGTCCCAGGAGGGCGAAGGCGTTAGCGGCGAAGACCAGGTAGGGCTCCTGCGTGAGGCCGAAGATCGCCGGGATAGAGTCGAAGGCGAACATGAGGTCTGCTGAGCCGAGGGCAAGGACGACGAGGAAAAGAGGGGTGAGGAAGAGCTTGCCGTTCTCGCGGTGGAAGAACTTCTGACCGTCGAAGCCTTCAGTGATGGGGAAACGACGACGCATCATGCGCACGAAGGCGTTCTCGTGATACTCGGTGGGTTCGTCGTCAATGGTGATGCCTTCGCGTGCTTGAGACCATGCTGTCCACAGCAGCCATGCGCCGAAGATGAAGAACACCCAGGAGAACTGTTCAATGATGGCAGCGCCAACGAGGATAAAGATCAGGCGCAGGACGAGGGCGATAATAATGCCCGAGAGTAGGGCCTTTTGTTGGAATTCACGGGGAATCCGGAAGGAGGCCATGATGATGATGAAGACGAAGAGGTTGTCGAGGGACAGTGCCTTCTCCGTGAGGAAGCCAGCGTAGTATTGGCCAGCGTAGACGGCGCCGTAGACGTACCAGATGATGATGCCGAATCCGAGGCCGAGGACGACATAGCCCAGGGACCACCATGCCGCTTCCTTCAGGCTGGGGGCGTGGGGGGTTCTAACGTGGCCGACGATGTCGACGGTGATGAGGGCCAGGATGACAATGGATAAACCGACCCAGCCGAGCAGATGGACATCCACCAGGGAGACCTCTTTCGTGTACAGGACATGATCATGAGGTCTCTTCCCACCCCGGCGCGCTCCGTGGTCTGGCGGCAGCAGGGCGGTTGTTCCGAGCAGAAAACACTGCCGTGATGACGAAACAACGCTTGATGGGATTACTCCCCTCGGCCGTCAATTTTAGCGGGAGCGGGCACAACGGGCTGCGTGGGCGGCCACTTTTGGGTGCTCTGGGGCTGCGGTATTACTCACGCTGTTAGCGTGGGGCCCCTGCGTAAGTGCGCTGGTGTGGGCCGTCGCAGTGGGTCTACTGCGCTGTTGAGGGGAGAATCTCAGGGGTGATGAGGGAAGAATCAGGGTGTGCCCTTCCCTTTTTCAGGACCGGAAGCTACTACTATCTCACCTATGAGCCGAAAGAGTGTGTCCCGCCGTGAACGACTGTCACGTCTTCTCGACGCCTTCTTCGGCTCCCCGTTTGCTCCTTTGGAGCTTCCGGCTCTTCGTGAGGCATCTATTGACTATGAGGCTGTCTTACGAACGGCTCGCGTTCATCAGCTTGCCGAGTTGGGACGCCGAGAAGTCCGTGAGGTTTCGGTTGGTGTCTTGACTGATCCTGATCGACTGCTTGCTCATCTTCGCGACTCCATTGAGGATCGCTGCATCCTGTGGGTGTGCGTCGTGAACTCTGCTGATGAGCGTGACGCGATTGAGGCCGCACTGCCTGCCCTGGTACGGGTCCTGGGTGAGCATCGCAGCGGCGCGACGGTGATTGGTCTGCATACTGCGTCGATCACGCGCAGTGTCATTGTTGAACACCCTGAAAAGTTGGGTGTCTTTACCGGAATTGACACGGCCTATCTTCCGCGCGATATTGTGCGCTCCTTGACGAAGGCAAAGGTATCTTTGACGCATACGAGTGCGCTTATGCGTCTGGCGCGTGAGCCTAAATCATGGGTGTACCTGACGATCTTTATCTATTCGTCGTTGCGCGCTTTGCCGGTCATGTTTGTTCCGCAGTTCCACGGGTCTTTGCTGTGGTTGTGGATTATTGATATCGGCACGGCAATCCCCTACACCTGGGGGCTGTTAGCGATGTTTACTGCGGCTGTTCCGTGGGTGCGCTTGGCGGGCATGGTGACAACGGTGGTCACCTTTATTGCGCCCTATGTGTACTTCTGGCTCCACGGTGACGATTATCCGCCTTACATCACGATTGTGATTGTGGGGATGATCGTGGCCAGTGTGGGCGTTGAAGTATGGCGGTTCAGGCAGGAGCGCAAGCTCCAGCGCACTTACGCTGCTTGTGAAGCTGCTTGACGGTACGCCAGGCGCTGATTGCCATGATCCATGCGCCGGAAATCCACCACACGATGACGAGCCATAGTGGTGAGACCGGGTAGAGGGCGACGAGGCCGGCGGTGGCGAAGACCCAGGCGAAAGCCGCGAGGATATTGACGGGCCGCAGTCTTTCGACTCGGAAGGGGTGGACGAAGGTGAGCGGGGCAACCGTCAGCACCGCAAGAGTAATGGTCACGATGATATTCGTGACGGGTGCCAGTTCGAAGATCCACATGATGACGGCGACGACATTCCATGCGGCGGGGAAGCCCATGAAGTAGTGGTCGGAGGTCTTGAGTGCGACGTTGCAGTAGCAGAACAACGAGGACACGGTGATGAGGACCATGGCGGCAAGGCCGATGGCGGGGTGGCCGAAGTCGATGTGGAGGTAGATGAAGGCGGCGGGGATGAAGGTCCACGTCAGGTAGTCAACGATGAGGTCGAGTGCGGTGCCGTCGAATCCGGGGGCGTAGGTTTTGACCTTTGCCCAGCGGGCGAAGGTTCCGTCTACGCCGTCGACGATGAGGGCGATGCCCAGCCACAGCCACATGAGTTTGATGTTGTTTTCGAAGAGTGCCACCGTTGCCAGGCACGCCCAGAGGGCGCCGGTGAGGGTGAAGATGTGGGTGGCCCATGCGAGGGCCACGCGGTGGCGGGGAAGGCGACTATCGTCGGTCATTGCCTGTCTACTCCGTAAAGTTGTGCGGGTGGCCGTCGTCGTGACAGCCCCTCTAGGTTACCGTGCATTTGGTGTGTGGCGGTGTATTCGTCTTTCGTGCCCCAAGTAGTACCGCTTTTGTATACATCGTAGGTGGTGTGGGGGAGGAAAAGGAACTCGGGCGCTGTGGGAGACTCGACGAGGGCGGCGCCGCGTCGTTGTGGGCGCGCAGGCGTGCGGCGCGCTACGGTGGGGTTTATGACTCAACGACCTGTTTTGCGCCAGGACCATCCTTTCGAGGTGATCTCGGAATACTCGCCTTCGGGTGACCAGCCTCGCGCTATTGAAGAGCTGGCTGAGCGCTTGAACAATGGTGAGCAGGACATTGTTCTTTTGGGCGCGACGGGTACGGGTAAGTCCGCCACGACCGCGTGGCTGATTGAGAAGGTTCAGCGGCCGGCTTTGGTGATTGAGCCGAATAAGACCCTGGCTGCACAGTTGGCTGCAGAGTTCCGCGAGCTTCTTCCCAAGAATGCGGTGGAGTATTTCGTCTCATACTACGACTACTACCAGCCAGAAGCCTATGTACCTCAGACGGATACCTATATTGAGAAGGATTCGTCGATCAACGAAGAGGTTGAGCGGCTGCGGCACTCTGCGACCAATAGCCTCCTCACCCGCCGCGATACGGTGGTTGTGGCATCCGTGTCGTGCATCTACGGCCTCGGTACGCCAGAGGAGTATGTGGCACGCATGGCCGAGTTGGAGCGCGGCATGATCGTGGACCGCGACCAGCTGTTGCGTACTTTCGTCGGCATGCAGTACGTGCGTAACGATATGGATTTCCAGCGGGGTACCTTCCGTGTCCGCGGCGACACTATCGAGATCATTCCTGTGTATGAAGAGCTCGCCATCCGCATCGAGATGTTTGGTGACGAGGTGGAGGCACTTGCTGTCCTCCACCCGTTGACCGGTGCGTTGATTCAAGAGGTTGACCACGTCTATCTCTTCCCGGCGTCCCACTACGTTGCTGGCGAGGAACGTATGCGGCGTGCCATTGAAGGCATTGAGGCGGAGATGGAAGAGCGCGTTGCCTGGTTTGAAAACCAAGGCAAGTTGCTGGAGGCTCAGCGTTTGCGTATGCGCACGACCTATGACCTGGAGATGATGAAGGAGATTGGGTCGTGTGCGGGTATTGAGAACTATTCTCGTCATATTGATGGTCGTGATGCGGGCACTCCCCCACATACTCTCCTGGACTACTTCCCCGACGACTTTGTCCTCATTATTGATGAGTCCCATGTGACGGTGCCGCAGATTGGTGCCATGTTCGAGGGGGACATGTCGAGGAAGCGCACGTTGGTCGATCATGGTTTCCGCTTGCCGTCAGCGATGGACAACCGTCCCCTCAAGTGGGCTGAGTTCGTTGAGCGCATCGGGCAGACCGTGTACCTGTCGGCTACGCCTGGCGATTATGAGATGGAGCGTTCTGACGGCGTGGTTGAGCAGATTATTCGCCCCACGGGTCTGGTCGACCCTCTTGTCGTTGTTAAGCCCACCGAGGGGCAGATTGATGATCTCCTAGAGCAGGTTCGCCAGCGCGTCGAGAAGGATGAGCGCGTCCTTGTGACCACCTTGACCAAGCGCATGGCCGAGGACCTGACCACCTACCTTTCTGAGCGAGGTGTGCGGGTCGAGTACCTCCACTCCGATGTGGATACTTTGCGTCGCGTGGAGCTTTTGCGTGAGTTGCGTTCAGGCAAGTTTGATGTGCTGGTGGGCATTAACCTACTCCGCGAGGGCTTGGACCTGCCTGAGGTTTCTTTGGTGGCGATCCTTGATGCTGATAAGGAAGGTTTCCTGCGTTCGACGCGTTCCCTCATTCAGACCATTGGTCGTGCGGCCCGTAATGTCTCCGGTGAAGTGCATATGTACGCCGATAACATTACCGATTCGATGCGGGCAGCTATTGATGAAACCGAGCGTCGTCGTGCACTGCAAATTGCGCACAATGAGGAGCACGGTATTGACCCGCAGCCTTTGCGTAAGAAGATTGCGGACGTGACCGATATGCTCGCCCGCGAGGCCGTCGACACTGCCACCCTGTTGGAGGGCGGCTACCGGAAGGAGGGGGGCGCCTCGCCCTCGTCGCGCAAGGCCGCTCAGGCCGCTGCCGCCCACGAACGTCGCCCGGTGCCTGGCGCGGAGGCCGAGCTGGTTGCCCTCATTGAAGAGGTACACGCTCAGATGCGCGGCGCCGCCGAAGAGCTCAAATTCGAGTTGGCTGCACGTTTGCGCGATGAGTTGCAAGACCTCAAGAAGGAATTGCGTCAAATGCGCCAGATGAACTGAGGAAGCGTAGGATGATCTGTGCTGTTCAGAGCGGGTCCGTATTGCTGCGCTGACCAGTGCCGTTATCGAAGCCACCGTGAGGCAAGGAAGCAAGGAACTCATGAAGAAAGACGTGTACGTGAGCGATCCATGGTGGAAGAACTCCGTTGTCTACCAGGTCTACCCGCGCTCATTCTTCGACTTCAATGACGACGGCGTCGGTGATCTCAAAGGCCTGTGGGCACATGCGTCGCGTCTGGCCGCCCTCGGCATTGGCGCCGTGTGGCTCTCCCCCGTCTACGTCTCCCCCATGCGCGACAACGGCTACGACATCGCTAACTACGATGCGATTGACCCCACCTTCGGTTCCCTCGACGATCTCGATGATGTCATCGACATTCTGCATTCCCTGGGGATCCGGCTGATTATGGACCTTGTCGTCAACCACACCTCTAGTGATCACCCCTGGTTCAAGGAATCCTGCGATCCAGACTCTCCCAAGCGCGACTGGTACATCTGGCGCTCTCGCCGCAGTGAATGCACACCCAACGAGGGCGCAGGCCCAGGCGAGTGGCGCGGAGATGAGCCAAATCAGTGGCGCAGCGCCTTCTCCGGCCCCACGTGGACCTGGCATGAGCCGTCCCAGAGCTACTACATGCACCTCTTCTCCCCCGAACAACCGGATCTGAACTGGGAGAATCCCGAACTCCGTCAGGAGATCTACGCGATGATGCGTCGCTGGCTTGACCGCGGTGTTGACGGCTTCCGCATGGACGTCATCAACCTCATCTCGAAGCCGGAAAACCTCTACGAGGACGGCCCTGGCGGCCTGGATCGCGCCATGTTTGGGCCACGCTTCCACGAGTACATGCAGGAAATGCGCCGTGAGGTTTTTGACGCCTACCCTGACCGAACCTTCCTTACGGTAGGCGAAACTCCCGGCGCAACCCCCGACCAAGCATCCCTCACCACCGATCCCACCCGACGTGAGCTCGACATGGTCTTCCAATTCGAACACATGGGCCTGGATAGTGCAGACGGCGACAAGTTCCACCCCAAGCCGCTCCACTTGCCGGATATGAAGGAAAATCTTGCCCGCTGGTGCCGGGAGCTGGAAGGCCGGGGCTGGAATGCCCTCTACCTGTCCAACCACGACCAGCCGCGCCCGGTGTCACGTTTCGGCAATGATCGCGAGTATCGTCACCAGTCTGCGACAGCGTGGGGCGCGATGCTTCACGCTCACAAGGGCACGCCCTTCGTCTACCAGGGCGAGGAAATCGGCATGGCGAACTTCCCCTGGGAGTCCATCGACCAATTCAACGACGTGGAAACCATTAACTACTGGCGCGAGTGTGTTGAACTGGGCGGGCAAGATCCCACGCAGGTGTGGCCAGGCATTGTGGCCATGAGTCGAGACAATGCGCGTACTCCCGTGCAGTGGGCAGACTTGCCCCATGGCGGTTTTGGCTCCTCCGCTACCCCGTGGCTGCCGGTAAATCCCGATTATTCGCAGGTCAATGTCAGTGATCAGGCATCCGACCCGAACTCCACGTGGTGCTTCTATCAGACGATGATCGGTCTGCGTGATTCCTACGAGATCCTTACCGAAGGCTCTTTCGAGCTGCTGCAAGCCGAGGACGAGCACCTGTGGTGGGTACGTCGCGAGTGGCATGGTGAGATCCTCGACGCTGTGGCGAATATGTCCGACGAGCCCTACGAGCTGGCCCTTCCCGAGGGCGAGGTTCTGCTCGCAAACTATCCCGATGCCGCTGAGCATCGCTCTACCGGGGTTTTACGCCCCTGGGAGACGGTGTGGATTTGGCGCTAGGCTCCCCCTGAGGCGCCCCGCCTCGACCGAGGAATTACTTGCGGGCTGGCAGGAGCCACGTCATTGCGACTGCCCTCGCGAGAGTCTCAAGATCCTCTTGAGTGCCCGTGTTCTCTACCCACATGGACGCAAGTTCACGGCGCACTTTGTCACTGATTTGCGCGTCGATACGTCGCTGCGCGTCCTCGCGCGCGAGTCCTCTGGCGACGAGGCGATCCACTCGCTCATCAACTGGCGCTGCCACCATGATGACGACATCGAAGGGCTCAGCATCCTGCAAGTTGCGGATCAGAGGGACATCGTAGAGGGCGAGGGTGCCTGGCGCGGCTTCACTCAGGAGTGCGCGCGCCCGCTGCTCAATGAGAGGATGGGTGATCTGCTCAACTGCTGCACGCTGAGCAGGGTCGTGAAAGATCAGCCCGGCCAAGTGTGCCCGGTTGAGGGTGCCGTCCTCGTTCAGAATGTCAGATCCGAAATGCTGCACCAAGGCGTGGAGGCCCTCACTGCCGGGCATGACGACCTCTCGGGCGAGCTCATCGGCGTCAGCGTAGGCGCCCGCAAAAGGCGCCAAGATCCGAGCGAAAGTGGTCTTCCCCGAGCCGATACCTCCAGATATCGCCACCAGAAGAGGACGATCAGAAGGTGCGGTCCACGGGCGGATCACCTGGGCGCGGGCACCACCGACCTGCAAGGGACGCGAAAGCAGCATAGGCGATAGTCTAGCCGCGAAGCGCGGTGGCCTGTCGGACCTGGCTCATAATCTCAGCAACGAGCTGCTGGTCGGTCCCCCTCCCCTCGTGCCCTGGCGCACGCATATGCACCTCGCTTAGACCCGCAGCGGTGATTGCCCGGGCAACATTGTGGGCGCGCAATCCACCCGAACCCAAGATGATGAGCTCCTCACCGACTTGGCTGACCATGCGTGAAAGCACGTCATACTGCGCAACACTGGGATGACCGCCGGTCGTCAACACGCGGTCATAACCCAGGCGGATCAGCGTCTCGAGGCTAGAGGAAATATCTGGCACCTGATCGAAAGCCCGATGGAAGGTCAGGGGCCTCTCCCCCGCTGCCTCCCGCATGCGGGCCGCAGCGTCCTCGTGAATCGTCAGGTCCTTCCTGAGGACGCCCACCACGAAGCCCACAGGCACGCTCGCGTTTTCAGTCAAGCGATGGAGGCGTTCCACATCGGCACAGATTGCGGCGATTTCCTCGGCAGAGTGGATGAAATCTCCCGGACGAGTGCGTACCAGGATCTGCAGGCCGCCAGCGGGTGCGACTTCGAGGGCGGCGGCGACGGCCTCGTCACTGGGAGTCAGGCCGCCACAGCTCACCTCGCGGCAGAACTCAACGCGCTGAGCGCCGCCTGCACGCGCCAGAGCAATCTCCGCAGGATCTTCCACGCAGATCTCAACGAGTGTCACACCGTCCACCTTTCAAAGTGGGTCTGACCCGCTGCCTGGCATCCGAGAATAGCCGCCCCCCACCTGCCTGCAGCGCCACCGAGCTCAGCGGCGACGATGGCGGGAGCCTGACGCCAACGCAGGAACTCAGCTAAACGCTTGCGCACAGGATCGAGAAGAATCTCACCAGCGTGGCAGAGCCCGCCGCCCACAATAATGCGCTCGGGATCAACCGCAAGTATCAAGTGAGTGAAGCTAATAGCGAGGGCCGTCACCGCAGTGTCCCACACCTCGCGAGCAATGGGGTCAGTCCCAAGCCGGGCTTCGACTGCGCGCGCCCCAATATCCTCGCCGCTGAGCCTTGCGTAACGTCGAGCGATACCTTTTGCCGACGCATAGACCTCCAGGCACCCCTTCTGACCGCACAGGCACTCCTCCCCATCAGGAAAAATGGGGGCATGCCCGACCTCTCCAGCGCAGAATGTACTGCCGGGCAGAAGCTCTCCGTTCAGTAGTAACGCGACCGAGATACCCGTGCCAATCGGCATCATGGCAAAGGAGTCCACTCCGCGTCCTGCCCCAAGCACGGCTTCAGCAAGTCCGGCTGCGCGCCCGTCATGACCAAGAAGCGTTGGGCGTGAACATGCCTGTTCAACAAGCGCAGCGAGAGGAACACCATCGAGGCTGAGGTTTGCAGCGTAGAGGACCTTACCGTTGCCCTCGTCCACGATGCCAGGGCAGATGACGCCTACACCGGCGATATCGGGGTGCTCGGTGACGAGGGAGCGAGCGAGCTCCACCACACGGGCGGAAATCTCACCGCCAGAGGTGAAGTCCCCTTGATCAACGGCTGCGCCCGCTTCATCGACGATCATCCATTTGACAGAGGTACCACCAACGTCAATTCCAGCGTAGAGAGCAGTCATGGGACCACAATCCTTACCGGTAGTTCGTCGAGCGTCATATCAGGGTCGAAGGGGAACATCGGCCGATCAATATGCTGATGTCCCAAACGAATGAGGTCCTGATCGACACCACCGGGAGTGAGGGCCATGAGCCAGTGGGCCTGCGCCTCGTAGAGGTCAGGTTCCAGGTAGCCGATTTTCACCACGACAACGTCAGCCTGACGAACGTCCAACCCAAGCCGCGCAAATTGTTCATGCTCGGTGTACTGGTTGCGGCGCGTGGTGACGATGACTTGGAGCCCTCCGACACGGAGGCAAGCCGTATGCCCGCCGGCGGGATCGTCGACGAGGGCGTCGACTGTGCCGCAGATGAGTTGAGGGCCGGGGACGCGCGTGTCGATGTGACCGCCAAGTTCGACGGTCACCTCAGCGCCGACGCCAGCCTCCCAACAGGCAGCAGCGGCTGCGGGATCAACGATGGACGCGTGAATGACCTTCAGGGACGCGTCCTGAACGGGAGGCCAGTTCAGGAGGGCGTGCAGCGCCACGGTGACATCGTCAGCGCCACCTGCCCCGGGATTATCCCCAGAATCGGAAATGAAGAAGGGACGTGGCGCGCTGAGGGCGTGCTCAAGGCACTCTTCCATCGTCGCAACGGGTGCAACAAAGACGAAGTCCTGAGCGTAGTCCCAAAAGGCCTGACCGAGCACCTGTGCCTGGGTGCTCACCGCCTCAGGATCGTCGCCGTACACAACGACCGCACCTTTGCACCGTGGCTGGTCGGCCCAAGCGAAACCAATCCAGATTGCTGCGTCCGTAATACCCTCCATCGCTTCGATGGGCGGAATCATGGCGTAGAGGCTCTTCGCTGGTTCGATGCGCGTCGAGGTTTTCTCACCGGGAAGGAGGATGGGAACGTGGACGAGTGCTTTAGCAGGCTTGCCCTGACCGGCGAGGAGGCGATCGACGAGGTTTCGTGCCGCGCGCTCGCGTGACTCCCACGCGTCTTCGTGGGGCGCCATACGGTAACAGGTCATGAGATCGCAGCCGTCAAAGAGTGCGTGAGACACATTGCCGTGAAGGTCCATCGAGGCAGACACCATGGGGCCGTTGCCAACGACCTGACGCATCGCGGTGATGAGATCACCCTCGGCATCATCAAGTCCTTCAACACTCATGGCTCCATGAATGTCGAAGAAGATCCCATCCAAGGGAGCGCAGTCTGCGAGCCCGTCAAGGATTTCTTGCTTCCACGCGTCGTAGCAAGTCCGTTCGACGACACCTCCTGGAAGGGCGCGTGCGTGAAAGAGAGGAATCCAGTCAACGGCCGTGGCCCATGGACTGTCCATCCATTCATAGCGGGCTAGCAGGTGCTCACCTCGCGTGACGGTGAAGTCTTTGTCGCTTGAGGTGTAGGGAGTGAAAGTGGAACTCTCAATGTGAATGCCGCAAATGGCAATGCGGGGCGCAGTCATAGTGTGTTCTTTCTGGTGGCACATCAAAGTCGGTGATGCTCACAGGCAGCAGGGGCTACCCGGTGTTCACCCGGTGGCGCGGATGTGGGGACGTGTAGGAGCTTTAGCGTCCGCCCATGCCCGACATGGCAATACCTTTGATGAGGTGCTTTTGAAGTGCGATGACGAGGATTGTTGTGGGGATCATGGACACCATTGACGCGGCGATCTGCAGATCCATGCGGGTGCCTTCCTGGGTGGAGAAGGACGCCAGACCGATGGGGAGTGTGCCCAGGGTGTTGTAGTCGACGGTGACGATCAGGGGCCACAGGTAGGAGTTCCAGAAGCTCATGAAGGTGAACACCGCGAGCACCGCAATCGCTGACTTCGTCAACGGCAAGATGATCGTGAAGAAGGTGCGGAAGGGCCCTGCGCCATCGACACGCGCTGCTTCTTCCAGCTCGAAGGGGATACCTCGCATGAATTGGCGCATGAGGAAGGTACCGAAGGCTCCGAAGGCGAAGGGGAAGATGAGTGCCTGGTAGGTGTTCACCCAGCCGAATTTCTGCATGAGGATGAACATGGGGATGACGAGCACTTCTGCGGGAACCATGATGGTCGCAAGGAAGAGGATGAAAGCCGTATCGCGTCCGCGCCAGCGAAGACGAGAGAAAGCGTAGCCAGCGGTCGTCGACACAATGAGAACCACCAAGGTGCCCAGGATCGCCACGATGAAGGAGTTCAGGATGTATCGGACGAAGGGGCCGTAGGTGAAGACCTCAACGTAGTTCGACCAGCGCAGTTGTGCGCCAAAGAGGCGGGGTGGGACCGCGTAGATCTCATCCTTGTGCTTGAGGGAGGAGAAGAAGGCGTAGATCAGCGGTGAGGCGAAGAAGAAGGCCGCTATCCATACTGTCACATTGGCGAGGATGTCCTTGGCAACGGTGGGTTCTCCGCCCAGCAGGCCCGCGTTTGAGAGCCGGCGACGTTCCGCTGAGCTGCGTGAGAGGGTCTTTTCAGACTTCATAGTGCACCCACCTCTTTTGGACCTGGAACTGGAATGCGGTGACGAGAATAATCAGCGCGAAGAGGATCCACGCTGCGGCGGCGGCCATGCCAAGCTGTTGGAACTTGAAGCCCGTGTTGTAGATGAACATCACCATGGGCAGCGTGGAATTGCCAGGACCACCGCCGGTGAGCATCTGCGGCTGGACGAAAACCTGCAAAGAGGTAATGACCGTCATGACGGCGGCAAAGAAGATCGCCGGGGACATCATCGGCAAGATCACTTTGAAGAGCATGGTTGCGCCCTTTGCTCCGTCAATTCGAGCTGCTTCCATAACGGATTCGGGGAGCTGTTCAAGGGCCGCTGAGAAGATCAGCATGTTGTAGCCAACGCCTTGCCACACACTCATGACAACGATCATGATCATGGCCCACTGGGGGTGGGCGAGGAAGGAGGGCAGTTCGATACCAAACCACGAGATTGCGATGCCGTTGAAGAGGCCCTGGGGTTGGAGGAGCATGCGCCACACGAGGACGTTGGCGACCATTGGGGTGACCACGGGAATGAAGAAAAGGACGCGGAAGGCGTTACGGCCACGAATACGGGGGCCAACGATGAGCGCCAGGGTGAGGGAGACGACGATGTTCGCGGGCACGTAGAGCAGTGCGAAGACGACGGAGTTACGGATTGCAGGGGTGAAGTCCGGGCTTTCTGTGAGAAGCCACTTGTAGTTGTCGAGGCCAACAAAGGTGCGCTCGCCGAACGCAGGCCAGTTGTACATACTCATCACGATGGAGAGCACCACGGGCACAACTGTGAAGAGGGCGAGGCCCACCAGGGCTGGGCTGGCAAAACCCAGCGCCTGGCGGGACTCGATCTTCGCCAGCTTGCTACGCCGTGGACGTGCAGCGGGTGAAGTGGTCATGAGGATGTCTTTTCGTCAGCGACTCACTTGCCGAACTGGCTTTGGGCCTGTTCGAGCATTTGGGTCATGGTCATCTGGCCGGTGTAGACGGAGACGAGGTTGGGCGTGAAGTACTCATTCACTTGGGTCCACACGCCGGTCGAGTGCTGGCCGACGACTCCGCTGAAGGCGGCGTCAAAAGCGTCCTTGACGTCGCTGCGGACGGACTCGTCAAGAGCTTCGAAGTAGAGGGGCTGGGACTCCTTGAGTGCCGGGTAGGAGCGCCCTGAGGATGCGAGGTAGTCTTGTGCGTCCTTGGAGACCAGGGAGCCGAGGACCTTGAGAGCTGCTTCGCGTTCGGGGCCTTCACAGTTGGCCGCGATGCTGAATCCGGATCCGAGGATGAGGCCGAGGGATCCGTTCTCTCCCTTGGGCAGGCGGGTGGCACCTGCCTTGAATCCGGCTTCGTTGGTGAAGTAGCCCTTGGCGTTCCAGGTTCCGTCAACGGCCATGGTGACATTGCCAGCGTTGTACTGGTCCTCACCCCAGCCCGCTTCGGAGGCGGAGGGAACGGGGTCGGCTACGCCTTCCTTGACGAGGTTTGCGTACCATTCGGAGGCTTCGACGAATGCGGGGTTGGTTAGGTCAAGTTCGTTCTTGTCGTTGACGGGCTGAACACCTGACTTTGCAATGGGAAGAGCCATCCACTGGAATTCACCCATGCCAACGGCGAAGCCCTTGTGCTTGTCGTTGGTGGCGCCCTTAGCTGTTGCGACGAAGTCGTCGAAGGTCCAGTCCTTGCTGGGCTCAGGGGTGTTGGTTTCGGCGAGGTGGTCCTTGTTGTAGTAGACCATCATGGCGGCCACGTCGTAGGGAAGACCGTAAAGCTTGCCGTCGTAGGAGAGGATGTCGAGGGCGCCTTCGGTGAAGGCGGACTTGTCGATACCGGCAATGGCAAGGTCTTCGTCACTTAGGGGTGACAGTGCTTGGTAGAAGGTGTTGAGGCGCTGACCGTTCATTGAGGTCACGCAGGCGAGGTTGCCTGAGGAAGCGTTTGCGGTGAGCTTGGTGAAGTAGTCACCCCAGGATGCGGTTTGCGTGGAGATTTCAATGTCAGGGTTTTGCTTACGGGCGATTTCGGCTGTTTCTTCGACCCACTTCTGGCTCTCTTCGCCACCAGCCCACATGTCCCAGGTAACGGCGATCTTGTCAGTGGAGGTGCTGGCACCACTGCTGCCACTGGAGGTGGCATCGGAGCCTCCGCCGCAAGCGGCCAGAGTCATCATTGCACCGACTGCGACAAGCGCCATCGCCGTCTTAGGAGCGCGGTGTGTCATTTTTGTTGTTCCTCTCTCGTAAGGTTGCTCGTCATCGAAGCAAATACAGAAAGCATGTGTCACTCAGGAAGCCCCGGTGACGGTGTCATGGGGAGCAGAGCAACCTCGAGGCAGTCATTGCCTCAGACGAGGTTTCCCTGGGTTCGGTCGTTCGGGTGAAGTGAAGTTCGAGCGTCTGGTAGAAAGAACGTGTCGTCTCGTGCGATAGCCTCATCGCTGAGTGCTTGAGCGCATGTCTTCACACCATTTATTCGGACTTTACAACTTAGTTCGATCAAACAGTCGAACTTTGCTGTTGCATCGAGCATACATCAAGAGTTGCCGAAATGACACAATAAATCTGCCATCTCGACAGAATCTTTTGTAACATTTAGGTGACGGCGAGGATTTCCTTCGACGTCACTAAAAGAACTTTTAGGCGGGAGATTACTCCAATGGTCACCGGTAATACTGCATCCTCGTTGCCCGAAGTAAATGACTCAACCACCCTGCGCATTCTTGAAGCCGTGCGCACCCAGCAAGCCGCAAGTAGGGCTGACCTGGCTCGTCTGCTCAACCTTGCGCCGTCGACAGTATCTCAAAAGGTTTCCGAACTATTAGATGAAGGACTCCTTGAAGAGCACGGTCAGGCGACAACGCGCGCTGGTCGACCGCCCCGCGTTCTCAAAGCCCCAGACTCTCGTACCTGCTATGCGGCGGTGGATCTTGGCACCTCCCACGCCCGCTATGGCTACTCTGACGTCAATGGGCGCTTCTTCTTCGTTATTGAGCGGGCAATCGACACGAAGAAGGGCCCGTCTCAAATCGTCGAGGAAATCGTCAGCTCCATTCGCCAGGATCTTGAGGACTCGGATATCCCGCTGCGCCTTGCTGGTCTGTGTCTGTCTGTCCCTGCCCCGGTGGATGCAGAAAAGGGCTGGGTTGAGCAGGGAGCAAACCTTCCGCGTTGGAGCCGTTTCCCGCTGCGCACCGAACTGACTGAGGCACTGGGGGTTCCAGCACTGGTCATTAACGACGCCAATGCCCTCGCTATTGGTGAGCACCTCCAACATCCCCGACTGCGACACTCCATTGCCGTCAAGATCGGACGTGGCATCGGCACAGGCATTGTCATTGACTCCCACCCCTACAATGGCGCGACCGGAGCTTCAGGCGACATTTCGCACACCCGTGTTGCCAATACGGATGGGGCTGTTCCCTGCGCCTGCGGCAATATGGGCTGTCTGGAAACCCTTGCCTCAGCTCAAGCATTGCTCCGCCAATATCAAGAACAGGGTGGTGACGCGACGAGCATTGCTGAATTCGTCCGGCTCGCGCAGGAGTCTGACCCTCTGGCTACGACTCTGGCACGTCAAGCGGGCCGACATCTTGGGAAGATCCTGGCCTCAGTGGTGAGCTTCTTCAACCCCGATGCTGTGTTCCTTGGTGGCCTGATCTCGACAATTGAACCTTTTGTTGCAGCAGTGCGCAGCTCCCTTTATGACCGCTGCCATCCGCTGGTCACACGCGATCTTATTATCGAGCAGGCCAGCTTGGGGGCGGATGCGGGCATTACAGGAGCTGCGCACATGATTCGCCGCTATGTGGAAGAGATGGCTACTTCACGATAGGTGCGCCGAGGGCTTCGGCTGCTGCTTCACGCGAGCCGAGGTCCTGAACGGTGGTGAAGCCTGCGCCTTCCATGAAGGACACTGCCTGACCCGAACGGTTACCCGAACGGCAGTACACTGCGTAGTTTCCTGAGGGGTCAAGTGCCTTGATCTGCCGCTCAAAATCCTCTGCATAGATATCGATATTGATCGCGCCTTCAAGGTGGCCCTCGGCGTACTCCTCGGGTGTGCGCACATCAATAATGGTGAGGTCGCTTGCGGGGGTATCCTGCACGGCTGACTGGGTGGTCGTCGTTGCGGCCTCTTCTGCAGTGTTCGCCGCAGGGGTGCTGGAGCAGGCGCTTGCGCCAATGGCGAGGGTGCAGCACAGGGTGAGAAGGCCGGGACGGCGAAGATTCATCATGAGAACTCTCTCTACATATTCCAATAGGAAAATACTTCTTCATCATTCTATCCGCGTCCGCTCTGGTGAACGCAGCAAGACTCTAGACATCACAGTCCCTAGGCGGTGACGTCACCCACAGCCTGTATTGCCTTCGTCCTATCGATGCGTGCGGGCTTCAAAGATCGCAGAAAAAGGGTGTGGCCCCAAGCTTTCGCTTGGGGCCACACCCTTTCAGCTAGTGAATGAGAAAACCTCAGTTGGAGGAGGTCAGCTTCTCACGCAGGGCTGCGAGGGCTTCATCCGAGGCGAGGGTGCCTGCGGTGTCCACGGGGGTGGAGTAGGAAGCCTGCTCTTCAACGGTGGGGGCAGCCTCAACATCCTCTTCGAGGGCGCGAGCAACCTGAGCCTTGTGGGCTTCCCAACGTGCCTGAGCTTCTGCGTACTGAGCTTCCCAAGCCTCACGCTGAGCCTCGAAGCCTTCCATCCATTCCTGGGTCTCAGGATCGAAGCCTTCGGGGTACTTGTAGTTGCCGTCTTCGTCGTACTCAGCGGCCATGCCGTAGAGCGAAGGATCGAAGTCGTCGGTGGTGGGATCAACGCCGACGTTAGCCTGCTTGAGGGACAGGGAGATGCGACGACGCTCAAGGTCAATGTCGATGACCTTCACGAAGACCTCATCGCCAACCTTGGCAACCTGCTCGGGCAGCTCAACGTGACGCTGAGCGAGCTCGGAGATGTGAACCAGGCCCTCGATGCCGTCCTCGACGCGCACGAATGCGCCGAAGGGAACGAGCTTGGTGACCTTACCGGGCACAACCTGACCAATGGCGTGGGTGCGGGCGAATGCCTGCCACGGATCTTCCTGGGTGGCCTTGAGGGACAGGGAGACGCGCTCGCGATCCATGTCGACGTCGAGAACCTCAACGGTGACTTCCTGGCCAACCTCGACAACCTCGGAGGGGTGGTCAATGTGCTTCCAGGACAGTTCGGAGACGTGAACGAGGCCGTCAACGCCACCGAGGTCAACGAATGCACCGAAGTTAACGATGGAGGAAACGTTGCCCTTACGGACCTGGCCCTTCTGCAGGGTGTGCAGGAAGTTGGTGCGGACCTCGGACTGGGTCTGCTCGAGCCAAGCGCGGCGAGACAGAACCACGTTGTTGCGGTTCTTGTCGAGCTCAATGATCTTTGCTTCAAGCTCACGACCAATGTAGGGCTGGAGGTCGCGGACGCGACGCATCTCAACCAAGGAAGCGGGGAGGAAGCCACGCAGACCGATGTCGAGGATCAGGCCGCCCTTGACGACCTCAATGACGGTGCCGGTAACGACGCCATCTTCTTCCTTAACCTTTTCGATCTGGCCCCAAGCGCGCTCGTACTGTGCACGCTTCTTGGACAGAAGCAGGCGGCCTTCCTTGTCTTCCTTCTGAAGAACAAGAGCCTCGATCTGATCGCCAACAGCGACAACGTCATCGGGATCGACGTCGTGCTTGATGGAGAGCTCACGGGAGAGGATGACACCTTCGGTCTTGTAACCGATGTCGAGGAGGACCTCATCGTGGTCGACCTTGACGACAGTACCCTCGACGATGTCGCCATCGTTGAAGTACTTGATGGTTTCATCAATGGCGGCGAGCAGGTCCTCGGTGGACCCAATGTCGTTCACTGCAACCTGAGGAGTGCTGATGCCCGGCTGCGAGGTGGTCGTGGTCATGTAGTTGTGTACTCCGAAACGGACTGGATAGATAGTTGGACAATTCTGGTTCCCGCTCCTCGCTGCATGCACAGCCCAGATTGGGCACCTCTATCATCCTAACAGTCTTCGGCGATTCCCACACCCACTTCAGGGCGCGCGTCTCAGTGCGCAGCATCCTTCCAGCTGCGCCCCCAGCCGACCGCGACATCCAGGGGCACACTCATCGACACAGCCGACCCCATGTGTTCGCGCACAAGAGCTTCAACCTGCGTCCGTTCACTGTCTCGCACTTCCAATAGCAGTTCGTCGTGAATCTGCACCAGAAGACGGGAGGACAAACCATCGTTGACGAGTGAATTCTCAACAGCAACCATGGCGATCTTAATGATGTCAGCAGCACTGCCCTGAATCGGTGCATTCAAGGCTGCGCGTTCAGCCATCTCACGCAACTGACGATTCGAGGAATTCAGATCCGGCAGATAACGCCGCCGCCCAAACATTGTCTGCGTGTAGCCATCAATACGAGCCTGTTCAACAATGTCAGCAAGATAACGCTGCACACCGCCGAAACGCTGGAAGTAGCGCTCCCGAAGTTCCGAAGCTTCCCCCACGGAGATCTTCAACTGCTGCGACAGGCCGAAAGCAGAGAGGCCATAAGCCAAGCCGTAGGAAGTGGCCTTAATACGCGAACGCTGTTCTGGGGTCACCTCATCAACGGGCGTGTGGAAGACCATTGCGGCCATTGTTCGGTGCAGGTCCTCACCCGAATTGAAGGCTTCAATGAGGCCCGCGTCCTGAGACAAGTGCGCCATGATGCGCATTTCAATCTGTGAGTAGTCGGCGCTCAGGAGGGCATCAAAGCTCTCCCCCGCGACAAAAGCATCACGAATCTGACGGCCTGCCTCAGTACGTGCGGGAATATTTTGAAGATTCGGATCCGACGAAGCTAAACGCCCAGTGGCTGCAACCACCTGAGAGAAGGTCGAATGGATACGTCCGTCATCGGCCACCGTTTGACGCAGTGTCTCGACCATCTGCTTGAGCTTAATGCGATCGCGGTGGGTCAGCAGATGCTCAAGGAACGGGTGCGCGGTCTGCTCGAAGAGGGCTTGAAGGGCCTCGGCATTCGTCGTGTATCCGGTCTTGGTTTTCTTTGTTTTGGGGAGGTTGAGCTCCTCAAAGAGCACAACCTGAAGCTGCTTGGGGCTGGACAGATTCACCTCGTGGCCGATGACCGTCCACGCATCGGCCTGAGCCTGATCGACATCCTTCCCCAAGGACGACGACAATGCCTCCAAGGCGTGCGTATCGACGGCGATCCCCCGGTCTTCCATGACTGCCAGTGTGCGCTGGACAGGCAACTCCATGTCGGTGAGGAGCTCCAGCGCCTTATCTTTCCGAAGTAACGCCGACAATACAGGTTCGAGGGCAAGGAGGACCCCAGCCTGCGCCCCCAGGCGCTGCATATCATCAGACAGGCTCGTCCCGTCAGCTGAGAGGGAGAATAGGCCGTCATCACTGCCGTCAGTCGAGTCCATGTGGTGGTGCAGGTACAGCTCTGCGAGGGTGGCGATCTCGTATGAGCGCTGTTCAGGATGGAGGATGTAGGCCGCCAGCTCGGTATCAAAGACCGGCAGTGGACAATCAATGCCGCGGCCCTTCAGGGCATGCCAGACGGATTTTCCGGCGTGGGTGATGAGGGGAGCATTCTCTAAAAGCGCGCTGAGGGATTGGAGCTGCGGAGCCGATGCGTCGACACAGTCGAGGACGAAAGCAGCCCCGGCGCAGGCTACCGCCACGTAATGGGCGTCGCCCTGAGCGGGAGCAGTCCGCCCCTGGATAATGAGCGCCCAGTTTTCGCCCTCATGCGCAGCGGCATGCGCAGAAACGACATCTGCGTCGAAAGGCTGAACGGCCACCTCGGGACTGATCGACGCAGCGCCTTCATTCTCGTCTGCGGGTGCCGACAGCGCATCGTCGCCTGCGGGAGCCTCGTCAATGGGCGTGCCGTCGGAAGCGGCGGCGATAGCGAAGACGCGTTCGCGCAGTCCACCAAACTCCAGGGCATCAAAGCGAGCGTTGATGCCCTGCCTATTCGTGGGGCTGCGGCGCAGATCCTCGAGGCCAACGCCGACATCCAAGTCGGTCAGGAGGTGGTTGAGCTGACGGTTGCGACGCACATCCTCGGCATGCTCACGCAAAGCCTCGCCTCGTTTGCCGCCAATCTCGTCAGCGCGGTTGAGCAGATTCTCCAGTCCGTCGTACTTGACGATCCACTGGGCAGCAGTCTTGGGACCCACCCCGGGAACACCGGGGAGATTATCGGACTTCTCCCCCACCAAGGCGGCAAGCTCAGGGTAACGCGAAGGGGGCACCCCATACTTAGCCTCGACGGCCTCAGGGGTCATGTAGCGCAGGTCGGCGGTGCTCATCCCCGGGTAGAGCACGGTGACATTGTCGGTGACGAGCTGGAAGGAGTCGCGGTCGCCCGAAGCGACGAGGACGCGCCAGTTGCGCTGATTCCCCTCAAAGGCGAGGGTCGCAAGAATGTCGTCCGCTTCGTAACCGTCCTTGGTGAGCCAACGGATCCCCATGTCGCTGAGGACCTCTTGAATGAGTTCGACTTGGCCCTTGAACTCTTCGGGCGTGGCATCACGGGTGCCCTTGTATTCGGGATAGATATCCGTGCGGAAGGAATGACGTGATAGGTCAAAAGCCACTGCGATATGCGTCGGCTTTTCCGTCTCGATCAGGCGCACGAGCATGGAGATAAACCCGTAGACCGCGTTGGTGTGCTGGCCCGTGGAGGTATGGAAATTTTCTGCGGGCAGAGCGTAGAAGGCGCGAAACGCCATCGAGTGACCGTCAATTACTAGCAGAGTGTCCTTCACACATGACACCCTAGATGCCATGAGCGAAAAAAACCCGTCGAAACACTCCTCTGCGTCACTCTACGAGCATGCGGTGGGTCTCACATTCCCTGGAACACTCATGGAGCGCATGGGAATGGAGGTGCTTGAGCACAGTGTTGAACGCACCGTGGTGCGCATGCCGGTGGAGGGCAATACGCAGCGCGTTGGCATCCTTCACGGCGGCGCAACGGCCGCCTTGGCAGAGACAGCGGGTTCCTTGGCGGCCTCGACAGCAGTCCGTGACGATCAGACCATTGTCGTTGGCGTTGAACTGTCCATCTCTCACCTGCGCACTGCGCGCGAAGGGACCGTCACGGCCACGGCAGTGCCGGAACACCTTGGGCGTACCTCTACCGTTCACTTGGTCCGCATCGAGGACGAGGGCGGCCGCCTGATTTCAACGGCGAGGATCTCGAATCGTTTGATCCCGCGCCGCGCTGATTAGGGACGCAGGCGCCCTCAATCCCTGCTGTTTAGTGACACTTTAGGGGGTGACGATCGCAGCCCTTACCGTCTCCATCGCCATCAAGACCGGAATGGAAACCGGGTTCGCCAGCCCAGATGGAGCGCCCGAGCGCTTGCCACACAGCGCAGCAATTCGCGTATTCGAAGGAAGGCTGCTCAACGACCGGTTCTTCGTAGACAGGTTCGGGAGCCGCTGCCGGTTCAGGAGTCGGTTCAGGTACCTGCGCAAGTGCGGGCTCCTCAACGGTCGGCGAAGGTTCCGATTCGCGCACAAGGCCGTGGAACTGAGTGTTGGAGTCTTCCGGGGGCGTTGGCGCGTCATTTGTTGGAGCGGGAGTGGGCGCGGCACTGTCGGTGGCAGTGGTGGCGCACTTGTCGAGGACGCGAAGAATGGCATCCTTTTCGGCTTGCGTCACCCACAGCCCATACTTCGCCTTCACCTGGATTTGCAGGCCCACGTAGGTGCAGCGAAGTCCTTTGTTCTTTGGCTGCTATGTCGCTGCGTCGCCGTCACGTTTGTGTTGATTGCTGGGGCGGTCAACGGTCAGGAGGTTCATTGGATCGTTGGCGAACTCTACTTGGCGTGGAGTGTTCATCGGGATGCCTCAAATGTGTGATGGGAAAATGAGAGGGCAATCACTGAAAACACCTTAGAACACATCTGTAGCATAGTTCACAAAGAGGCGAGGATGGTGCCCGCACTCCAATACTCTGCCGTAGCGACCCGCTATGACTCACCACCGCGAATAGGCGCACGGCGCTGCGGCCAAGAGCCAACTTTCGCCCTGAGCTTGCGACATAGCACTGAAAACAGGAGGACACGCGGCATCATTTCTGATGCCGCGTGTCCTGCTGATGTACCCCGAGTGAGATTCGAACTCACAACAAGCCGGGTTTGAGCCGACCGCCTCTGCCAATTGGGCTATCGGGGCTATACGCAAACGCGCTTCAACAAGGATAGGATAGAGTCGCAATCCAGACAAACCGAGGAAGCGAAATGACATCCGAGCTGAATGAACCACGCCGTGTTCTAGTTGCTGAAGACGAAAGCCTTATTCGTCTCGACATCGTAGAAACACTTACTGCGGCAGGCTTTGAAGTCATTGCTGAGGCTGCTGACGGCGAAGAAGCCGTTCAGCTTGCTCTTGAGCATGAGCCTGACCTTTGCGTCATGGACGTCAAGATGCCCAAGATGGATGGCATCTCCGCAGCAGAAAAGATCCTCAAGGAGCTCTCCTGCGCTGTTGTCATGCTCACGGCCTTCAGCCAGACGGAACTGGTTGAGCGAGCCCGCGACGCAGGCGCCATGGCCTATGTCGTCAAGCCCTTCAGCCCGGCCGATCTGATTCCCGCCGTTGAGATCGCAATCTCACGCCACCAGGAAATCGAATCCCTTGAAGAAGAAATCGCCGACCTCTCCGACCGCTTCGAGACCCGTAAGCGCGTGGACCGTGCAAAGGGCTTGCTCATGAAGAACATGGGCATGACCGAACCCGAAGCCTTCCGTTGGATCCAAAAGACCTCAATGGATCGTCGCCTGTCCATGCGTGAGGTCGCCGACGCCGTGATCGCCCAGGTCGAGGACTGACATTTCTCCGCCACTTCCCCACTGGGCTGCGCGAACTTTCATCGTGCTGAGTGAGGATGAGGGCGTAAGAACGCGCTGACAACATAATGGTGGGCCACCCCATAAAGGGGTGGCCCACCATCGTTGACGTCTTAGGCAGCGATCTGGAGTTCAAGACCCAGATATTCGGCTGCTTGATCGCGCAGTGCAGGAACATTCAGGTTCGCAATCGCACGGCGGATGGACGCGTCACTCCAGTCTTCGAACCAGGGGCGCACAGCATCCGACAGATTGCTGGCGTTGAGGTTCTTGGCTTGACGGTCAAAGTTCAGGTCGTAGACCGAAACAGTCGTCATCGTATTCAATTCGTTCATCATCTTCTCACTATCATCTTCTTCGTCATCGTCAGGAAGTATGTGCAGATGGCGCACAGGCAACTCGATCTGACGATCATTGGATACTCAGGCGATATGTCACCTGAATTGGTCCCCCTTATGTCATCCTCGCGGTTTGGCTCGCACAGTGACTCACCGTCGTCGGACTGTGGCGCTACCGCAGAGCATGTGCACATCCACATGCGCTCTGAGGACTATCGGAGAGGCCGGTGGCATTCACGAGGGAATGAACTGCACGCACTGTCCGCGCGCTGCAGGTCGAATGCTCAACCGGAAGGGAAGGGAGCGAAACCTTCCGCATGAAAATATGCCACCTTCGGGTGCAGTGTGCAACCCGAGGCGGCATACTTCCTTGCGTAAGTGACGGGACTCTCAGGCTTGAGAGGAGCCGCCCACGGAGTAATCAACCTCGTCACCGACCTGGTGAACACGAATGAGGTTGGAGGAGCCAGCGGTGCCCGGAGGCATACCAGCAACGATCACAAGCTCGTCGCCAACCTCGGCAAGGCGAGCCGACTGCACGACCTGGTCCACCTGCCACACCATGTCATCCGTGTGACGAACCTCAGGAACACGGTAGGTCTGTACACCCCAGGACAGGGCAAGTTGACGGCGCGTGGACTCAAGCGGGGTGAAGGCCAGCATCGGAATGGCGGTACGCAGACGCGACATGCGCCGTGCCGTTGAACCAGTCTGACTAAAGGTCACGAGGTACTTTGCCTCAAGGCGCTCACCAATCGCTGATGCCGCCTGGCAAATCACCGAGGGACGATCAGGGATGAAAGCGCCGAGGGAGGCGATGCGCTCACCGCCGTTTTCCTCAGTGTTTTCAATAATGCGTGCCATGGTGCGAACAGCTTCGATTGGGAACGCGCCCACCGAGGTCTCGCCTGAGAGCATGACAGCATCGGCGCCATCAAGGATGGCATTAGCACAGTCAGAGGCTTCCGCGCGGGTCGGACGAGGATTCTTAATCATCGAGTCCATGACCTGGGTGGCGACGATGACCGGCTTTGCGGCGCGGCGGGCCAACTCAATGGCGCGCTTTTGCACCAGGGGAACGACCTCGAGGGGCATTTCCACACCAAGGTCACCGCGGGCAACCATGATGCCGTCGAAGGCTTCCACGATCTCATCAATGGCCTCAACGGCCTGGGGCTTTTCAATCTTGGCGATGACAGGGCGACGCACGCCCTCTTCGTCCATGATCGCGTGGACGTCTTCAACGTCGCGGGCATTACGCACGAAGGACAGGGCAATGAAGTCAGCGCCGACGCGAAGGCCCCAACGCAGGTCCTCGCGGTCCTTATCGGACAGGGCTGGGACGGATACGGCAACACCGGGCAGGTTCAGACCCTTATGGTCGGACACGTAGCCGGGAACCTCAACGCGGGTGACAACGTCAGTGTCGGTGACCTCCATGACGCGCACTGCGACGTTACCGTCGTCAATGAGCAGGCGGTCGCCGGGACGGCAGTCGCCGGGCAGGCCCTTGAAGGTGGTTCCGACGCGTTCCTTGGTGCCGGGAACGTCCTCGATGGTGATGGTGAAGGTGTCGCCGATCTCGAGGTACTGGGGGCCTTCAGCGAAGGTCTCAAGACGAATCTTGGGCCCCTGAAGGTCAACGAGGATAGCGACCGCACGGCCGGAAGTCTGGGATGCGCGACGAACGCGCTCAATCATTGCCTCGTGTTCTTCAGGCGTACCGTGGGAACGGTTAATACGGGCAACATCCATGCCTGCGTCAACAAGTGCCTGAACCTGTTCAGGAGACGAAGTGGCAGGTCCAAGGGTACATACGATCTTTGCTCGGCGCATAGTGTCTATCCTATCGTCCTCAAGCGTTTTCCTCTATCGGCATCAACGGCAGGTGCGCAATAAGCAACGCACGACACACCTCTACAAGCGGTCATCCCCGCGGCCCATCCGCCACCTCATCTGCGCCGACGCCCTCGTCAGTCTTGTCTGCGGCCTTTTCAGCCCCCTCCACGTCCCCGGCAGGATCGGATTCCTCGGCGGTGGGAGCCTTGCGCTGACGGCCCTCCTCGCGCGCCTTGCGTTCCTGTGCGCGACGCTCAGCGTGCTCGCGCTCCTCAGCGGTCAGGGTGGTCGGCTGCTCGCGGCGTTGGAAGTAGACGAAGAGGACACAGGCCAGAAGGATCGCAAAGATCGAGGTCCACGCGTTCAAGCGGATGCCGAGGTACTCGTGCGCCTCATCTAGCCGCATGGTTTCCATAATGATGCGGCCCGTTCCATAAGCCATGAGGTAAAGGGTGAACACCTGGCCCGAACGGAACTTCAAACGGCGGTCAAGGATGACGATGATGATCGCCATCGTGACGTTCCACAGGGATTCATACAGGAAGGTTGGGTGGAAGAGAGTGCCGGACTCATACCCCGGAGGAAGGTGGGCGTCATCAATCTGCAAGCCCCACGGCAGGGTTGTTGGAGAGCCGAAAAGCTCCTGGTTGGCCCAGTTTCCCCAGCGTCCAATAGCCTGGGCGACGAGGATACCGGGAGCGAGGGAGTCGGCGAGGGGACCTATGCGCTGACCTGCGCGGCGCACTGCAATCCAAGCACCCAAGGCGCCCGCGCTGACGCCACCCCAAATCGCCAGGCCACCTTCCCAGATCCTGGGGATCGCGGCCATTGCCTCCCAAGAGGAAAAGAAATCATCTGGCGTCGTAATGACGTGGTAGAGGCGCGCGCCCACGATACCCATAGGAATCGCCCACATGGCGATGTCATAGAGCAATTCACCGTCGCCACCGCGTTGCGCGTAGCGCTTCTTTCCGATGTAGATGGCGACAAACATCCCCAGAACAATGAGGATGCCGTAGGCGCGCAGGGGAATCGGGCCAAGCCACCACACGCTCTGGGAGGGGGATGGGATTGGCATGGGCAACAGGGAGGGCACGTGCATGAATCTTCCTTCGAAGCGTCCTAGCGACGCCGTTATTCATCAAGTGAGATAGGTGAATCTGAAGTCAATAATGTCAGAGGCAGCGCGTTCTTAGCGATCATCCTGACGAGCTGCGCGCACACGGGCTTTCCTATCGGCGCGTAAAGCAGGGTGCTGACCGGCTGAGACCATGTCGCGCACTGCCTCAAATGGCGTCGCTGATGTGACAAGTGCCTCACCGACGAGGACGGCGTCCGCCCCCCATTTTGCGAATTCGGAAACATCGTGGGGGCCGCAGACGGATGACTCTGCGACGGCAATGACATCTGAGGGGATGACGTCAATGACCTGCTCGATAATATCTCGGTCGACCTCAAGGGTTGTCAGGTCTCGAGCGTTGACACCAATAATCTGTGCGCCGGCGTCAAGGGCGCACAAAGCTTCGAGCCTCGAGTGTGTTTCCACAAGCGCTGTCATCCCCAAAGAGTGGATGCGTTCCAGGAGGGAGATCAGGGCAGGCTGTTCGAGGGCGGCTGCGATGAGCAGGACCATGTCGGCCCCGTGGGCGCGCGCCTCGTGAACCTGGTAGGGGGTGACGATGACGTCTTTTCGGAGCACAGGAACATTGACAACCGATCGAACTGCATCCAGGTCCGCAAGGCTGCCTTGAAAAATTCGCCCTTCAGTGAGGACCGAAATCGCGCAGGCTCCGCCCTCTTCGTACAGCTTGGCGAGGGCGGCTGGGTCAGGAATCGGGGCCAATGGGCCTTGAGAGAGGGAAGCGCGTTTAATCTCAGCGATGAGGGAGCAGGCGCCCTCTTGCGAGCGAAAACGCGTCAATGCATCAATGGCGTCCGGCGCGCGTTGAGCGCGTTGTTTGATCTCCTCCATGGGAATCAAGACTTCACGGTCGTGAACGTCTTCTAGGACGCCCACGATAATGTCATCGAGGACGGACACTCAGCGCCTCCCATCGTTGTCTTGAGCATGATGCTAATCCCCGAGGTGGCGACAACCTAATCCGTTCCACGATGCGCTCACCGCTCATCTCATGCCACCATATCCTGCACATTTATGGCGCGGCTACGGTAGTCTGTCCCTCCATTTAGGCAAGCCAGTCGGGAATGACGCCCCAGAGGACGTGCCCCACGATCGCTGAACCGATCATCCACGGCCCTAATGCCATGCGAGTTTGAGCCGAGGTGGATTCGACGACGACGAGCCAGAGTGCCGCCAGTCCCGCTGAGACGAAGGTCAGTACCAGTGAGGCTAGTGCAGGCTCGGGGCCGAGCATGCCGACCATGGCTCCCAGGACCGGTGCGAGGGTGACGTCTCCCCTGCCGATACCGCTGCGGAGGCGGTTGCCGATCCAGAGTGGGATGAACCAGATGAGCGCACCGAGGACGGAGTAGAGCAGGCGTCGAAGTGGGGCCACATCGTCAACGAGCAGCGCGGTTCCCAGGCCGACGAGGACGCCCAAGGCCATGACGTAGGTGTAGCGCTGAGGAAGCCGGTGGGTGGCGACATCCACCCAGGAGGTGATGACACCCACCATTGCCACGACAACAATTGCTGGCGCGCCGGGGCGTTCATGGGCGGCGATGAGAGTAAGTGCGCCGACGATGGCGGAGATCCATGTGATGGCGGTACGTGACAGGGGGGCGCGGTCAAATTCAGCGAGGTAGCGTCGTTGAATTCGCCACCCCCAGCGCCACATCCATAGTCCAACGATCGCCCACATGACGAGGGCGACGAGCAGCGACACCTCTGTGCTCAGCGTTTCCATGAGACGCACCGACGATCACCTTCCCAGGGAGGCGTCGGCGTGCTGGCCAGGAAGAGCTGCCTGTAGGGCAGTGTGCATGGCCTGCAGGTCAGGTTCGCGGCCGGTCATGAGCTGGACCTGCAGCGCAGCCTGATGGAGGAGCATGTCAAGGCCGTGTGCAACCACTCCCCCAGCCTGGCGCCAGGCCACCACCAGTGGCGTATTCAGCGGCGAATACACGATGTCGAGGAGGGTAGCGTGAGGGCCTATACGAACCTCACCCGCAGTAATGCGGGCGGCGAGCTCGTCAGTGACGCCCGCTGGCATGGTCGAGATGACGATGTCTGCTTGAGAGAGGGCGGCGGCAACGTCCTCGTCCCGCGTCCACAGGACGTGTTCAAGGGTTAGTCCCAGGCGTGTTGCTGCGAGCACCGCCGATCCGGGGCCGCCAAAACGCCGCGCGGCAACCTGGATGTCGGTGACACCTAGTGTGCCGAGGGCAGCCAGCGCGGAAGAGGCTGAAGCGCGTGCGCCCAGAACGAGGGCGCGAGAGGGCGCTGGGAGATCCTGATGGGCGCGGGCCTGGCGGATCGCCGCAACCATTCCATGAACATCAGTATTGAAGCCGGTGAGGAGTCCGCCTGCGTTAATCACCGTGTTGACCGCGCCTACGGCCTGAGCCAGAGGGTCAACCGCGTCGCACAGGGGCATGACCGCCTGCTTGCAGGGCATAGTGACGGACAGCCCGAGGCAGTCGTTATCAAGTGTGGCAACAAAAGCGGGCAGAGTCTCTTCCGTGACTTCCTCGCGTCGGTAAGTCCAGGAAGCGGGGATTCCAAGCGAGTCCCATGCCGCGCGATGCAGGACCGGTGAGAGCGAGTGGTCAATCGGAGAACCAATGACCGCAGCCCACGTCATTGTTGTTCACACTTTGGATGGTTCGCAGCGCACCAAGCGTCAAGGAGTGCCTTGTTGGCGTCGTGTTCGGCCTTCGTGGGTGCAAAACGTGTTTCGCCCGTATCGAGGTCGATCGTGACGAAGTAGAGCCATGGCCCGTCGGCGGGCTTCATCATCGCCTCAATAGCCTCAACGGAGGGCTGGGCGATGGGCGCAACGGGCAGACCCGGGTGGAGGTAGGTGTTGTAGGGGTTATCGTTGGCCAGATCTTCAGCGTTGGGGATGCCGCCGGTCTTTCCCACGCCGTAAAGGACAGTGGAGTCCATCTGCAGCTTGCCAACGGTTTCCCCGGAGGGATCCGCCAGACGGTTTTCGATGACGCGGGCAACCTTGGGCAGGTACTCCACAATGTTCACCTCACGCTCAAGGATGGATGCCTTGATCAGCAGCGTCTGACGATCGGCCTCGGGGACCTTCAAGTCGTCTAGCTGCTTCACGCGCGCAGCAATCATCTGAGACAGGAGGCTTAGGGGGGTTTCGTTGGCTGAGATCTCGTAGGATCCGGGAGCAAGCCAGCCTTCGATCTTGCCCCCCGCGACGTCGGGAAGACCCAGGGCCCTCGTGTCGGCTAGGGCGGCGTTGACGTCGGCCTCGCTGATATCAGTGACCTCGCTGATCTTCTTCACCACTTGGTTGAGGGTCTGCCCGGGGTTGACGGTGACGGTGTTATCCGAGCGATTGGCTTCATCCAAGAGGGCGGCGAGAGCGTCGGCGGCGCTCATTTCAAGACGCAGCGTGTAGGTGCCCGGCCAGATATTGGCGGAAGCCTGATTGGCTTCGAAGGCGCGGATGAATGCGCTGGTGCTCTTGACGACGCCGGCCTCAACGAGCTTGGCACCAATGTCTGTGCCCGACTCGCCCTGGAAGACGGTTACTTGGGTTTCGCCGTGGCCAGCACCCGTGTAGTCGTCAACGTCTTCAACGCCTCCGTCGCCTGCGATCTGCGTCCACGCGAACCACAGCGCGCCGGAGATAAGACCCAGGACAAGGAGGATGGTGATGACGGTGCGAACGCGGCGCCACAAGCGTCGCTTCTTTGCCTTCGCGCGTTCACTTTCGAGTCGGCGTGAGCGCATGCCCGTGGTTTCCGAAGGCACAGACGCAGAAGCAGCTGCAGGGGATGCCAGCGAAGTGAAGAGGGGATTTTCCTCAGCGGCCGCAGGTGCGGGAGCAACTGGGACGGGGGCGGTCGTGACAGGGTCTGCAGGTGCCTCCGCTTCAGGTGTGGGTGCCGACGCCTGAGGCTCTTCCCAGAAGACCCTTGCAGGTGGAGCGCTATGTGCGGGGCGTGGCAGCGCAGAGTAGGCCTGGTTGAGGAGGGCTGGCGGGTAGGGGCGCGTCTCTTCGAGAATGAAGGTTTCCTGAGGTGCGCGGGAGGCGTCATCGCCGTCTACTTTGTCCTCTTCAGGGGCAAAGCCCGTGGCGATAGCGTGCATGTCTTCAATGGCAGCGCGTTGGCTGGCTTCTTCGAGTGCGCGTTCAGCAGCTTCGAAGGCCTCTTGCTCGGCGAGCAATTCGGGATCGACGTCGGCCTGTGGCGCCTGAGGGGGAACGAATGTGGGGCCCACCTGGTCGAACTCAGCGGGGCGATCGGTGACAGAGTCAGGAGTGCCGTGCTCTCCCTGCAGTGGTGGCGCGGTTTCTTGTGCGGCGCTTTCGGCCTCACGGAGTTTGCGTTGGTATTCGCTTCTGCTGGGGAAAGGCATCTCAGGATCGCGCTGTGTGACCATGGTGGATCCTCCCTTTCAGTGTTCCATGTCGATGGTAGTACCTGGCGGGCGCCCGCTCATCCGCTCATGCTCAAGTGCAGTCTCAAGAATGATCTGAGCGGCAACTTGATCAATAACAGGACGGTGGTCTCTTTCGCTCAAGCCCGACATACGCAGTCGCTCATGAGCTTGATTAGAGCTTAATCGTTCATCAACCATACACACACGGACTTCTGGCACCCTTTGGCAGATTCTGCGCGCGTAGCGGCGTGCGCCCTTAGCGGAAATTCCTTCAGTTCCTTTGAGATGACGAGGTAAACCGACCACGACCTCAATCGCTGAAAACTCATTGATGATGTCCACTAGGCGGTCAAGTTCACTGCCATCATCTGCCCGCTGAAGGGTCTCAACGGGGATGGAGATGATTCCTTCGGGGTCGGTACGTGCGACGCCAATGCGGACGGTACCCACATCGACGCCGACACGTACTCCCCTACGGATGTCGCTCACTGGCGTCCGATCTCCTCAACAAGAGCGGAGACCGCCTGATCGCCGGCGCTTGCGTCGGTGCCTCCACCCTGGGCGATATCGTCGCGACCACCGCCGCCGCCACCGAGGATCTTCGAGGCAATGCGCACGAGGGCACCTGCCTTGAAGGAATCCGAGCGGGCGGCCTCGTTGGTGGCAACCACCAGCGAGGGCTTGCCGCCAACCAGACCGATGAGCGCGACGATGACGGGCTCAGCATCACCGAGGCGGTCGCGCACGTCAAGGGCGAGGGCACGGATTGCGTCAGCCGAGGGCATGTCGCCCAAGAGCTGCGCGGCCACCAAAGCCTTGCCACGGCGAACGGCCTGCTCAGCGATCTGAGCGCCGCGAGCCAGCGCAGCAGCGGTGCGGATCTGGTCGAGTTCGCGTTCGGTTTCCTTCAGCTTGGCCAGCAGTGACTCAATGCGTCCGGGCAGCTCGTCGGCGCGGCCACCGACCATGGTGGTCAGTTGGGAGACGAGGGCGTGCTCCTTGGCCTGGAAGCTGTACGCGCCATCGCCCACGAGGGCGTCAATACGGCGCACACCCGAACCAATCGAGCCTTCGCCCAGCAGGGCAACGCGGCCGATATTGCCTGTTGCGGGGACGTGGGTGCCAGCACACAATTCCTTCGACCAGTCTCCGCCGATGGAGACCACGCGCACCTCAGAGCCGTACTTCTCACCGAAGAGGGCCATTGCCCCGGCGGCACGAGCCTCGTCAATGCTCATGATCTCGGTCGTAATGGGCAGGTCTTCAGCCAGGCGGTCGTTCACGCGGTATTCGATTTCACCGATCTGGTCGCCGCTGAGGGCGGAGCTGTGGCGGAAATCGAAGCGCATACGCGAGGGCGAGTTCTCTGAGCCGGCCTGGGTGGCCTGCTCGGAAACGATCTCATGCAGGGCCTTGTGGACCATGTGGGTAGCGGTATGGGCACGAGCAATGGCAAGGCGGCGGGCGGAATCAATCTCAGCCCAGGCCTTCTCGCCGACCGTCACTGTGCCTTCGGTGAGGCTTGCGCGGTGTACGGCCATGCCCTTAATGGGGGCTTGAACGTCGTGGACCTCAATGACAGCCCCATCAGCGGTGCGGATGACGCCGTGGTCGGCCAGCTGGCCGCCCATCTCAGCGTAGAAGGGGGTGCGGTTGAGGATGACTTCGATCTCTGCCGGAGCTGTGGCGGCGGGGGCCGCAACACCGTCAACGAGCAGGGCCTCGACGATGGCCTCGCACGCTTCGTCGGTGTAGCCCACGAAGTCTGAGCCGCCACCCATCTGCTTTTCGATGTCCCGGAAGACGCGAACGTCGGTGTGTCCGGTCTTCTTCGCGCGAGCGTCGGCGCGGGCGCGTTCCTTCTGCTCATTCATCAGGGCACGGAAGCCAGCCTCGTCAACCTCAACGCCCTGTTCGGCAGCCATTTCCAGGGTGAGGTCAATGGGGAAGCCGTAGGTGTCGTGCAGGGTGAAGGCTGATTCGCCTGACAGCAGTGCGGGGCCGCCCTCGTTCTTGGAGGACTTCACGGCCTTCACGGCCGCATCGAGGATGGTGGTGCCAGAGGCGAGGGTGCGGCGGAAGGCATCTTCCTCAGCGTAGGCAACGTCTGCGATGGTGTCCCAGTTGTCGATGAGCTCGGGGTAGGTCGGAGCCATCGCGTCGCGGGAGACAGGGAAGAGGGTGGGCAGTGCGGCGGCATCCATACCCAGCAGGCGCATGGAGCGGATGGCGCGGCGGACCAGGCGGCGCAGCACGTAGCCGCGACCGTCATTTCCGGGGCGCACGCCATCAGAGATGAGCATCATCGAGGAGCGGATGTGGTCGGCGACCACACGCATGCGAATGTCGGATTCAGGATCGTCCTGGTACTTACGGCCGGTCATTTCCTCAACGGCGGCGATCACCGGGTACACCTGGTCGATCTCGTACATATTGGGCTTGTCCTGCAGGACGCAGGCCAGGCGCTCCAGGCCAGCACCGGTGTCGATGGCCTTCTTGTCGAGTTCACCGAGCAGCGGGTAGTCCTTACCCTGACCTTCGCCGCGCATGTACTGGTCGAAGACGAGGTTCCACAGTTCAAGGTAGCGGTCGCCGCCGGGGTCGACTGTGCCGCCAACGGCCTCGGGGCCGTAGGCGGGGCCGCGGTCGTAGTGCCATTCGGCGCAGGGGCCGGCGGGGCCGGGCTGGCCGGGGTCCCAGAAGTTCTCTTCACGAGGAAGGCGAACGATGTGTGCAGGATCGAGGCCGATCTTGCGGGTGAGGATGTCGTAGGACTCAGCGTCCTCATCCCACAGGGTCACCCACATGCGGTCACCGTCAAGACCGTAGAAGCCCTCTTCCTGGGAGCCGGTGAGCAATTCCCATGCGAAGTCGATGGCGCCTTCCTTGAAGTAGTCTCCGAAGGAGAAGTTGCCATTCATCTGGAAGAAGGTGCCGTGGCGGGTGGTGCGGCCGACATTGTCAATGTCGTTGGTGCGGATGCAGCGCTGCACGGAGGCTGCGCGGGGCCACGGTGCTGGCTCAACACCGGTGATGTAGGGGATGAAGGGGACCATGCCCGCGATGGTGAAAAGGATCGACGGGTCGGGGGAGATCAGCGGAACGGAGGGGCGGATCTCGTGGTCCTTGGAAGCAAAGTAGTCAAGCCAGCGAGTACGAATCTCAGAGGTGCGCATGAGTCCTCATCTTATACGGCACGGGTGGGTTCAGGAATTTTCGCCTGTGGGAATGGACGGACCCCGCGAGCACGTGGATGCTCCCGGGGTCCGTCAATATCGCTATATCAGCGAGAGTAGTGTTCGACGACCATCTGGACGTCACAGGTCACGGGGACCTCAGCGCGCTTGGGGCGACGCACCAGGGTGGCCTTGAGGCGCTCAAGTTCGACGGACAGGTAGTCCGGAACGGCGGGCAGTACGTCACGGTGCACGCCAGCGGCAGCGATCTCGAAGGGAACGGTGGTCTGTGACTTGGGCTTGACCTGGATGGTCTGGCCGGGCTTGACGCGGAAGGAGGGGCGGTCAACGATCTTGCCGTCAACCATGATGTGACGGTGAACGACGACCTGACGTGCCTGCTGGATGGTGCGGGCGAAGCCTGCACGCAGAACCAGGGCGTCGAGGCGCATTTCGAGGAGCTCAACGAGGTTCTCACCGGTCAGGCCGGCGGTGCGACGTGCCTCTTCGAAGGCGTGACGCATCTGAGCCTCGCGGATGCCGTACTGAGCGCGCAGACGCTGCTTTTCCTTCAGACGAACGGCGTAGTCGGATTCCTGGCGGCGGCGGGAACGGCCGTGCTCGCCGGGGCCGTAGGGGCGCTTCTCGAAGTAGCGCACTGCCTTGGGGGTGAGTGCAAGACCCAGGGCGCGTGATTCGCGCACCTGCTTGCGGGAGCGGTTGCCTGCCATAGTGGTGGCCCTTTCCTGTTTCTTCTGTCATGCCAGCACCCTTGTGGTACCGGCACGGGGTCAACTCCAATCCGCGTCCTGCTGGGCAGGTGTGGATGTCGGCTAAGACCCCAGGGGGTGTTGCCGTAAAAGGCAACCCTGCAATGTTAGCGCATGTTGAGCAGTTCCTTAATCACTGCCAGACGCTTCGTGATCATCGCCTCATTCCCGTTCTGTGTGGGCGTGTAGTACTCCACGCCTTCCAGGTCGTCGGGCAGGTACTGCTGGGCGGCCACGGAATGGGGCGCGTCGTGAGCGTACTGGTAGTCCTGGCCGTGTCCGAGTTTCTTTGCTCCCGCGTAGTGGGCGTCGCGCAGGTGGCGTGGCACGGGACCACCTTTTCCTGCTCGCAGGTCAGCTAGAGCTCTGTCGATGGCGAGGTAAGCGGCGTTGGACTTGGGCGCGGTGGCGACGGCAACGACCGCTTCCGCCAGGAGGATACGCGCCTCTGGCATGCCGATCATGGCCACGGCTTGAGCGGCTGCGACGGTGATACCCAGAATGTCGGGGGCTGCCATGCCAACGTCTTCAGCGGCACAGATCATGATGCGCCGGGCAATGAAGCGAGGATCCTCCCCCGCTTCGATCATCCGTGCGAGGTAGTGGATGGCAGCGTCGACATCGGAGCCTCGCATGGATTTGATGAAGGCTGAGGTGACGTCGTAGTGCTGGTCTTGATCCCAGCGAATGAGGGCATGGTTGGCGGCCGCTTCAACGTGGGCGACCTCAATACTGGTGCTATCCATCTCCGAGGCTGCTCCGGCCGCCGCTTCAAGCAGGGTGAGTGCCTTTCGTGCGTCAGAGCCCGCGAGTCGAACGAGGGCGTGGCGGGCGGCGTCGCCGCATTCCCACTTTCCTGCCAGGCCGCGTTCGTCGGCCAAGGCTCTGTCGAGTAGGGCGAGGACGTCGGATTCCTCAAGGGGTTCGAGTGTCAGCAGTAGCGAGCGTGACAGGAGCGGCGAGATGACGGAAAAGGAAGGATTCTCAGTCGTTGCTGCCACGAGCGTCACCCAACGGTTTTCCACAGCGGGCAGGAGTGAGTCCTGCTGGGATTTGGAGAAGCGGTGGACCTCATCGACAAAGAGGATCGTTTCCTCCCCCGTTGACATGAGGTGGCGTTTTGCTGCGGAGACGGCATCGCGGATGTCTTTAACACCGGATGAGACCGCAGAGATTTCGATAAAGCGACGCCCGGAGGCTTTGGCAACCAGGTAGGCCAGGGTGGTTTTACCCGTTCCCGGCGGGCCCCACAGTATGACTGACGAGGCCGGTGGGCGTCCCTGTGCTGTGGGGGAAAGGAGGCGGCGTAGAGGGGTGCCCTCTCCGAGAAGGTGGCTTTGGCCGACGACCTCGTCAATCGTGCGGGGGCGCATGCGCACGGCCAGGGGTGCGGATGCGGAGAACTCGGGGACTCCGGTGGTATCCAGGCTGTGCGTATCGAAAAGGTCCATGGTCCTAGATTAGTCGGATTTTCCTTTTCTGAGTGCTGTCACACATCCTTTCGATTGGCGTCGGTTGTTTGCAGGGGACGGGAGCTGAGAGTCGCAGTTTTTCGGGATTTGTAGCGGATAGTGTGCTCAAACAGAGCAGGATTACTTGAACTTAAAAGCATGAAGTATTGGCGAAAGTTTCCTATGATGAATAACGCAAACACGGGGACCACAATTCCCCATTAAATAGAAGGACACAATCCTATGAGCACTGCACACTCTTCGAGCCTCTACAGCCGCTCCCTCCACTTCCTCAGCAACCTGGACCGTATCGGCATGACCATGCTCCGTATCGGCGCCATCGTTGTCCTGGGATGGATCGGCGTCCTCAAGGTCGCCCCCTACGAATGCCGCGGCATCGTCCCCTTCATGGCAAACTCCCCCTTCTTCCGCTGGATGTTGTCCGACCCTGCCAACTACGCCGCCAACAAGATGCCGGAAGGCGCTGTCGACCCCGCAAAGGAAGCCTGGCATGTCGCCAACGGCACCTACCCTGCCGCCTACTTCGTTGGCATCACCATCGTCCTCATCGCCGTCCTTCTTGCCGCACACTGGTTCTCCCCCACCGTCGGCGCTGTTGGCGGCGTGCTGCTGTTCGGCATGTCCCTGGTGACCCTGTCCTTCCTCATCACCACCCCCGAGGTGTGGGTGCCTGACCTGGGCGACCAGCACCACGGCTTCCCATACCTGGCTGTCCCCGGCCGCCTCGTCATTAAGGACGCCATCATGCTCGGTGCCTCCATCGTTCTGGCTTCCGAGTCCGCGAAGAAGGCTCTGGCGAAGATGGAAGCTCGTCGCGCAGCCTGAGTACTGTCCAGTACAGACAAGGTCTGTAGTGAAAAGGCGGCTGCACATCCTTGTGGTGTGCAGCCGCCTTTTCTGTTGTGTGCTATCTGGCGCTATCGGCTTACTCTACGGGGGCTGTCGAGGCCGCCGCATGTGCTGTTTTCGCTTCGATGCGTCGGTTGATTGCGAGTAGGGTGAATGCGCACAGAGCACCCACCACGGCCACAGCAAGAGTGATGAGGAAGATCTGCTGGTAGCCGACGTAGGCATTGTCCTTGTGGCGTTCGACGATGCCTGCCGTCATGGGGTTGCCCCAGAAGATCGAAGCATAGACCAGGAAAGATCCGACAGCCATTGCGGAGCCATTGATCTCTTCAGGAAGGTGGAGTTCTGCGATGGGGGCGAGGATCACCGCCTTCCCCATGAAGATGCCAGCGGCCATGATCATGAGCAGAATCATTGCCGGCCACATCATGCTGGGATCGTGAGGCAGTAGGTAGACCATGCCGGCACCCACGGCTGTCAGGGTCAGCGCAACGCCCATCATCATGGTGGATGACTTGAACACGTAGTCGGCGATGAGGCCGGAGACGAGGCCTGCGACAATGCCGATGAAGCCGGTATTGAAGATGCCAAAAGCACCGGCTGCAGCGTCGGAGGCGTTGTAGACCAGCTTGACGTAGGGGGCCGAGGAATAGATGAGGTTAACGTAGGTCCAGTACAGGGCCAGACCAGCCAGGCCGGCGAGCCACAAACGTGGTTGAAGCAGAACGTGAACGAGGCCCTTGAGGGCGGCCACGTTGGTCGAGCCGGACTTTTCGTCGTGCGCAATAGCGTTCTTGGGAACGAAGCGCAGGATCGCAAAGATCAGTGGGATCAGCAGCAGTGCGTAGCCAACGCCGAAGCCCCTCATCACCGCAACCGAGTGTTCGGGGTAGACGAAGAGGACACCGACCACGACGAGGTTCATGAGGAACTCAAGCCCGCGGCGCAGGGTTTCGAGCAGGCCCATAGCCAGGCCGCGGCCTTTACCCTGATCGCCTTGGGCCATGAAAGCCACGCCGTTCACGACTGCGGGCCAACCGATGGCATCCCAGATCGCCCAGGATATTGCGATCCACACCATGACGTTGAAAGAGAGGCTGGGGACAAGGAAGAGGATCAGGAAGGTCGCCAGACGCCAGGAACACCATGCCACGAGGATGGAGCGAATAGTGAAGCGGTTGTTCACCCAGCCGCCAGGCACATAGAAGAACATCGCAATGCCAATCCACCCCATGAGGATGCCGAATTGATCGACACCGATGCCCAGCGCTTCGGTCAGTGGCAAAAGCAGGGATCCTTTAAAGGCCTCAAATGAGACGTAGGTCAGCTGGCCTGCGAGCACGACAGAGAGGAAACCTCCGATTCGACCTCGCTGAAGGAAGATTGGCATTCGTGAGCGGGGCTCAACGGCTGCTTCAACTGCACTCATGGTGTATCTCCTTTGATTCCAGTGTGTGAGCACAATGTGGGTAGAAAAGTCGAGAAGGAGGTGAGTTCAAGGGCGCAGGAGCTGGTGGGCGACGTCCGTGAAGATTCCTGTCACGCCCCAGTTGAAGAGCTCATTGGCTCGGGCGGCAGAATTCACGGTCCATACATTCACGCCATATCCAGCCTGGCGGAATGCCTGTACCTTCTCGCGCGTTAATCCTGCGTCTTCGGGGTGGATGTAGTCAGCGCCGACTAGCTCAAGCACTGATTTCCAGTCGTCGTAGAGGGCGCAGGTCTCGTAGAGGCAGGCGACAGGAATATGCGGCGCGCGTTGTTTGAAGTGCGACAGGAGCACATGGTTAAAACAGGAGACGATGACCTGGCACTCGGGTTTAAGTCGGTCGAGTTCGGCGATGACGTTGTCAATGAGCCGGAGGGTCATTTCGGCGCCGGCCTCGTTGGATTTGATTTCGATATTGGCGTTGAGGCCGGTTTCGTTCATGTAGTCGATGAGCTGGCGCAGCGTGGGCAGTGGCTCTCCTGCGTATTCACTACCAAACCAACTGCCTGCATCGATTTGGGGAGATCTGCAGCGGTCAGCCCGTAGTAGGAGCCGGTGAGGTTGGTGGTCCGATCGAGGGTGGTGTCGTGGCAGACAATTACGGTGCCGTCACCGAGGATATCGACATCGGTTTCGATCCATTGAACACCATGTTCAACTGCGAGTTTGAAGGCTGACATTGTGTTTTCGGGTGCAATGGTATTGAGACCGCGATGAGCGAAAACAATGCGTTGATCCAACATTGGGTGCCTTTCAGTGCACACATCCTTGTGTTTGTACGCCCTGAACTTTACCTTTGTCAGAACTCAGGCATCATCGGATTGAAGGAATCGGAGACAGAATTGGGAGAAATTGCACTTGACCTGAGAGGATGAGAGAGTTTTCCCAGATCGAGGCCCTTTCTTTTGAGTTGGCAGCAGGACTACGAGCGCAGGGATGCGTCCTCGTGTTCCGGGCAGCTTACTGTACCGCAGGCCTCACAGCAGAGCAGGCGCTTGCGGCACGCCAGATCCGTGCAATTGGCCAGGCGGTTGGTGGGCTGACCGCAGGAGTCGCAGGTGGAAAGCACTGCTGCGCCGGGTGCAAAGTCCATGACCTCACGGCCATCAAAGACCGCTAGGGAGCCTTCCCACAGGCCGTCATTGCCGAAAGCCTCGCCGTAACGGACGATCCCGCCATCCATCTGGTAGACCTCGGTGAAGCCACGCTTTTTCATCATGGCGGAGAGCAGTTCGCAACGGATGCCGCCTGTGCAGTAGGTAACGACGGGCTTGTCTTTAATGTCGTCGTATTTGCCGGATTCGATTTCGGCAATGAAGTCATGGCTAGTGCGCACATCAGGAATGATCGCTCCCTTGAAGCGGCCAATGCGCGCTTCCCACGCGTTACGGCCGTCAAAGAAGACCACCTCATCGCCACGCTCGTCGACAAGCTCGTGAAGCTCGTGGGGTTTAAGGTGTGTGCCGCCACCGATCACGCCATTGACACCAACCTCAACATCGTCAGGGGCGCCGAAGGAGACGACCTCGTCACGGACTTTCACGGAAAGGCGCGGGAAATCCGCGCTCATGCCATCAGCATCCAAGCCCGTTCCCTCACTCCATTTAAAGTCGATATCGCGGAAGGCCGGATATTCGCGAGTCTTGCGGCGGTAGATCTTCATCGCTTCAAGCTCGCCACCCACAGTGCCGTTAAAACCATGCGGCGAGATGAGGATGCGGCCGCGCAAGCCCAAACCCTCGCACAGATCGCGCTGCCACAGGCGCAGTGCTTCCGGGTCAGGAATGGGGGCGAATGCGTAGTAGAGCAAAATCTTTGAAACGGCCACAGGGATCCTCCGCTTGAACGAGTGTGGGGACGATGTGCTTTTCCAGGGTAACGCACGCGGCGCAGTGGAACTCCACTGCGCCGCGTACACGAGCTGAGGTATTGGCCTCGAATTCGGGGCCAAGTTAGAGGGGGAAGCCTTTCTTATTCGAAGAGGTCGGTGTCGCCCGCTCCCTTACGGACCACCTCGGGGCTGCCTTCGCTGAAGTCCACCACCGTTGTGGGTTCGGCCTTCCCGCAGGGGCCAACGAGGACGAGGTCGACCTGCTTGCCGATACGTTCGTCGACCTCGAAGCCGTCGGTCAGGGGCTCGTCCTCGCCGGGCATGATGAGGGTGGAGCAGAGAATGGCCTCCCCCATTGCCTCGACAAGCTTTTGGGTGATGACGTGGTCGGGGATGCGCACGCCTACCGTGTGCTTCTTCTTGTTGAGGGTCATGCGGGGCACTTCCTTCGTGCCCTTGAGGATGAAGGTATAGGCACCAGGGGTCAGTGCCTTAATGGTGCGAAACTCTGAATTGCCGACGATCACCAGTTCGCCGAGCTGAGCGAAGGAGTGGCACAGCAGAGAGAAGTTATGTTTGTCGTCGAGCTTGCGGATAGAGCGGATGACGTCCATGCCGTCCTTGTTGCCGAGGGCGGTAGCAATGGCATAGCCAGAATCCGTGGGCAGGGCGATGGTGCCACCTTGCTTGAGGATGTCGACGGCTCGCGTGATGAAGCGGGGCTGAGGGTTTTCTGGGTGCATCTCTACGTACGACATGGCTCTATTGTGCCCCAGGTCACTGAATTGTGCCAGAGCTGAAACACCTCTGTCGCACGCATGTGCGGGCACGAGCAACGCGCGGTGCAACGCTGCCACAGGGCGCTATTCCAGCCACGCTTTTCCATGGCATGGACCGCTGTCAAACGAGGCAATCTGGGCCCTATTCGTTCAGCCCGCGCTATCCACTGATGGCGGTACCCGCGAGGGCGGTTCCTGATCGGTCAACGATAGAAGGCACGAGTCGAATACACTGCTGCCGCCGCCCATGCCAGCAGTAGGGGCACGCCGAGGGTAACTGCGAAGACAAGAAAGGCCAGCGTCATGTCTGCCCCATATCCAGACGGAATATAACCGAGGTACATGTAGAGGGCCCCAGCCAGGAGCGGGATGATCACCGGCAGGAAGGCTGCCAGGAGGGTGCGTCCATAGCCGTAGCCCAGCACGGTCATCACTGCCGCGATGATGACAAAGATGCCCACAGTGGTAATGAAGGGCCAGAATGATCCGGTGATGAGGAAGATCGCCTCGACGTTGAGGACGATTGGAATCAGGAGCCACAGTCCCAGAGAAGGTAGCAAGGCTGTTGTCCGAGCAGAGGCAGACGTCGTCGGCAGGAGGACGCGGGGGTCTGCCAGGCCTGGCGCCCTGCGCCTCATGGCGACGCTAGTGAGATACTGGCACAGCTTTGCGCCAAGGAACGCGGAGAGGGCGATGCAGGCCGCTGGCATCAAAAAGCTCCATGTGGCGACTTTGGCCAGGGAAGAAGAAGCAGAACTTCCTTCGGAGGCGAGCCAGTAGAGTGAACGCGCCGTCCTGACTAGCACTAGGACGAGCGGTACCGCGAGCAGGACTGACACAACTTGGTGGTAGGAGTAGCCCATCGGAAACATGCGCAGGGAAATGAGGAAGGCCGCCACCGGGGCTGCGAGCATCAGGGCGTAGGAGTGGATGATGGTGATGTAGGGCAGCGCGTAAGAGCCGGAGAGCGCAAAGTCGAAGTAGAACTCTGCAAGATGAACGCCTAGGTAGATGGCGACTGGCCACAGGAAGGCTTTCCAGTTCAGTGCGACGAGGCTGCCGTCGCCAACGCCTGCGCTGGGAGTGTGAGCCGGGGCCATCACGGCTGGCGAGGCTTGCGCCGGTGGACGTTGGATGTCATGTGTGCTCTCTGAGGGCATGGCCTCTCCCCTATCGTCGTCGATTTCTGGCTGATGCACTCCATCGCATCAGCACGCTAGAACACACATTAGAAGAATCTTCTTTTTCATGTGGGCGATTGCTGATACGGAAATGAGTTCGTACAGCGGCACGCAACCCCCTGTTGGCCGGGACCGTGCAAAGACCTATGCTGCTTGTGGCTGCGATTCTGTGCCCCCTTCATGGATACGGGATTTATTGACGACAAAGCTTTGTGAAGGGTCATAGAATCTGACCATGGAACCTGTTTGGCTTACCCTTGGGACCTCTGCCGTATCGCTGTTACTTCGTTTCGTCGCTTTCCAGAATGAACCTGAGGCACAAACGCTGGCCGATCTCACGGATGCTGGGGCGTCCTTTGTCAGCCGAGTTTTCTCCGGCTCTCGACGAGGGCGGGAAGCCTTTGAAGAGAAGGTTGCGAAGAAACTCGTAGATCGGGCGATGGCTCGGACGGAGCTTTCGCAGGCTTTCAAATCCGATCAGTCAGAGATTGCGGGTGTGATCACCGAGGTTGAGGCCGTTCTCGAGGCTTTCGATTGCAATCGTCAGATGCTGGTTGATATCGCTGCTAAGCCTGAGGATTTTAAGCGCGAATTGCACAGCCAAGGCACGGACCGAAAGAACTACGTGTCGGAGGATGCAGAGCCGCTCTTCGACGCTCTGCTTGACGTGATTGCCGCTGAGCTCAGTGAACGAGCGCGAGAGACTAAGGGATTCGAGGTTAACGCGCTGATCTCGGTGGTGAACGAACTCGCCGTTATCGGAGAAAAGGTTGACAGCACACACCGAACGCTGGAGACAGGGCTAGGAGTTATTGCAGAGCATCACGCAATGACTAACGAGCGGCTGGGCAATATCGAAGAGCAGCTTGAGCGCGTAACGTCTACCGTGCAGCGCCCCAAACGTGTTCGCTATGGCTCGCGTGTCGCTCTGACGCAGAACTTCGTTGAGCGTCCGGTGGTGCAGGATCTTGCACGCGAGATCTTCGCTGATCGCGCTTCGGGAGTGTGGGCGCTCAAAGGGATGCGGGGCTGCGGAAAGACGCAGATTGCTTCCTACCTTGCCAATCGGGCTGAGCGCGCCGACTGGCCGGTTGTGGTCTGGCAGGTGGCTTCATCGCGTGAGACGATGTTGGGCATGTACCGTGCCTTGGCAGTGCAGGTGCTACCCGGTGTGCAAGAGCAGGACGACGAACTTCTTGCGCGTATGGTGTTGGGGGCACTGAGCTCTGATAAGCGTTGGCATCGCCAGTTATTTGTCTTGGATAACCTCCGCACGGTGAGCGATGTGCAAGACTTGATTCCCGTTGGGAATGGCGCATGTGTCGTAGTGACAACAACGCGCTTTCTTCTGCCTCAAGCGCGCGAACACCGCATTGGCGTATTCACTCAAGCGGAGGCTATCCAATTTCTACGTGCCCAGCTCCCCGATCAGTCCGAAGATAGTCTTGTTGAACTTGCTGAGGCTGTTGACTATTTACCTGTCGCGATGGAACATGCAGCGGCAGCATTCACCTCTTTGGGCTACCGCGAGATCACTGATTTCATCGAAGTTCTACGTAACCAAGGCCCATGCAAAGCCCTTGATCCCGACGAAGACGCCCTATATCCGCAATCGCTATGTACAGTCTTTGAACTCTCTACCGTGGCGCTGTTGAGAGACATGGATGAAGCGGATCGACTCTGTGCGGCACACCAACTCCGCGCCCTGTGCTACCTCAGTGAATCTGGCGTTCTAAGGGAGTTTCTTGACGTTTGCGGCGTAAGCATTCCTCAAGCCAGAAAGACTCTAGGGCAGCTCATTAAAGCTTCACTTGTCCTTGAAACAGAGAATCGAGAATACGTCTCCCTGCATCGTTTGTATGCCACCGTGCTAAGAAGGAACCCCCATTTCACGGCACCTTCAAGGGACGCAGAGCCGGAGGAATCGGTGATCCATGTCATTGGATCGATAGCATCTGAGATCGAGGATGGCGTTCTTGAACTCAGTTCAATGTATGACAAGAACCGATTCACCAACTATCGAGCGAAGCAAAAGGAGATCCTGCGTCAACTTTCAGATGTCATCATTCAAGACCACGGGAATAATCTCGTTTCCGACCAAAGGATTCTTGCACTAGTTCCATCAATACTGAGAAGTTCGACGCGTCTTCATTTATCAGCCGATTCATGCATCTTATTTCCCTTGACAGAAATGTTGACTCCGGGGAGTCTCGAACGTCTCGAAGCGGATTACTTTATTGCGGGTGCTTATAGTTCTGCTGGGCGCTTTGATGAGGCGATCCCGTTGTATGAAGAGACTCTTGCCCAATGCGAGGAGGTTTTAGGCCCAACACACCCTGACACGCTCGCTAGTCGTAACAACCTCGCCCACGCCTACGTGTCGGTGGGGCGCTTTGATGAGGCGATCCCGTTGTATGAAGAGACTCTTGCCCAATGCGAGGAGGTTTTAGGCCCAACACACCCCACCACGCTCATGAGTCGTAACAACCTCGCCCACGCCTACGTGTCGGTGGGGCGCTTTGATGAGGCGATCGTTCTGCTCGAAGACACTCTTGCCCAATGCGAGGAGGTTTTAGGCCCAACACACCCTGACACGCTCGCTAGTCGTAACAACCTCGCCCACGCCTACGTGTCGGTGGGGCGCTTTGATGAGGCGATCCCGTTGTATGAAGAGA
>NZ_CAHJXR010000005.1 GCF_903645355.1 Schaalia sp. Marseille-Q2122
GGGGAAAGAGCCTCTCACCTTCTTTCCCGCCACTTTGACAGGCTCTCAGATGAAAATGTGTCCTACGGCATCATTCGAAGTTCACGACGGCAAGATTCTTGCGTCCCTTGCGGATCAACACCAGGCCACCAGGCAGCAGATCTGCCTCAGAAATTGGGGCATCCTCATCCTCAACCTTGACGTTATTGAGGTAGGCGCCGCCCGATGCCACCGTGCGGCGCGCAGCGCCACGCCCCTTCTCAAGGCCAGTCGCCTCAAGAGCGTCAACAATGGTGGACTCCCCCAAGGTCAGGGTTGCGCGAGGAAGATCGGCGGTTGCCGATACAAGGGTCGCGCCATCAACCTCACGCAGATCAGCGCCACCCCACAGGGCCTGGGTAGCAGCCTGCACACGGGCCAGTTCATCAGCCCCATGAACAAGCTCGGTCACGCGAGCAGCCAGCTCCTTCTGCGCAGCACGCTGATGGGGACGCTCAGCGACCTCAACCTCAAGCTCCTCAATACGAGCCCGATCCAGGAAGGTGAAGATCTTGAGGAAGCGGATAACATCCTCGTCAGCGACCTGCAGCCAGAACTGGTAGAAGGCGTAGGGAGTCATCAGCTCAGGATCAAGCCAAATAGCGCCGCCCTCAGACTTGCCGAACTTGGTGCCATCAGCCTTCGTGATGATCGGGGTCGTCATCACGTGAGTGGAAGCGCCCTCAACCTTATGGATCAGGTCAACGCCGCCGACCATATTGCCCCACTGGTCATTGCCACCCGTTTCCAGGGTGCAGCCGTAGCGTCGGAAAAGCTCCAGGTAGTCATTCGCTTGCAGCACCTGGTAGCTGAACTCCGTGTAGGAGATACCCTCATCGGAAGCCAGGCGGCGTGCAACGATGTCCTTATTGAGCATGGTGCCCACACGGAAGTACTTGCCGACGGTACGCAGCAAGTCAATAGCGGACATGGGACCGGTCCAGTCCAGGTTATTCACCATGACAGCCGCGTTCTCACCCTCGAAGCTGAGGAAACGAGCAATCTGATCCTTAAGACGCTGACTCCATTCGGCGACGACCTCAGTGGAGTTGAGGACGCGCTCGCCCGACTGACGGGGATCGCCAATCTGACCGGTAGCCCCACCCACCAGCGCCAAAGGACGGTGGCCAGCCAGCTGCAGGTGACGCATGACAAGGACCTGCACAAGGTGACCATGATGCAAAGAAGCCGCTGTCGGATCGAAACCGCAATAGAAGGTGACGGGCCCCGAAGCCAGGTGGGCGCGCAGCGCCTCAAGGTCGGTGTGCTGGGCCAACAGGCCGCGCCACTGGAGTTCGTCCAGAATGTCCGTCACGATACGGTCCTTCACAGTCATGCCCTTCATACAGGGCGGGTTTCTCTCATGCCTACCAGCGTAGGCCTCGTCCAGTCTAGCCAGGCACGAGGCGAAGCGTCACGTAGCGCGCCAAAAACCGCAGCACCCTGGAACTAGCGCTGAGCCCACTCCCGAGCGCGAGCAAGCTGCGCGCTAGCCTCGTCCAACTGTTCGGCAACACGCACCGGCGCAGTACCACCACGAGCATTGCGGGCGTTGACAGAGCCCTCCACGCTCAGCACCTCACGCACAGCGGGGGTCAGGGCAGACGAGGCCTGCGCGAACTCCTCATCGCTCAGATCCCACAGTTCCACTCCCCTACCTTCGGCAATGCGCACGCAAGCGCCAGAGATCTCGTGCGCCTCACGGAAAGGCACGCCCCGACGTACCAGCCATTCAGCAATGTCAGTCGCCAAAGAGAATCCCTGCGGCGCCAACGCCTCCATCCGTTCGTAATTGACACGCATCGTCGCAATCATGCCCGACACCGCCGGAAGCAGAACACCGAGAGTATCGATCTGATCGAAAACAGGTTCCTTGTCCTCTTGAAGGTCGCGGTCATAAGCCAAAGGGATGCCCTTGAGCATGGTCAGCAGGGACATAAGGTCACCCACCAGACGCCCAGCCTTACCGCGCCCCAGCTCAGCCACATCAGGGTTCTTCTTCTGAGGCATAATCGACGATCCCGTCGAGAAAGCGTCATCAAGGGTGATGTAGTCGAACTCCTTGGTGTTCCAAATGACGATCTCTTCGCACAGGCGAGAGATATCCACACCAATCATCGCCATAATGAAGGCGAACTCGGCCGCAATATCACGCGAGGCCGTACCATCAATAGAATTTGCCACCGAAGAACTAAAGCCCAATTCCTCGGCAATAGCCTGCGGGTTCATGCCCAGGGTGTTGCCCGCCAAGGCCCCCGAACCATAAGGAGACTCGCTGGCGCGGCGATCCCAGTCACGTAGACGATCCAGGTCTCGCAGCAGCGGCCACGCATGGGCAGCCAGATGGTGAGCGATGAGCACGGGCTGAGCATGCTGCAGATGAGTACGCCCCGGCATCACACGGGTCCCCGCAGCGCGGGCCTGCTCCAACAGCGCATCGATCACATCAGCGACAAGGCCGCTCAGATAACGCGCCTCGTCACGCAGATAGATGCGGATCAGGGTCGCAATCTGGTCATTGCGGGAGCGCCCCGCGCGCAGCTTACCGCCGACCTGCGTGCCCACACGCTCAATAAGTCCGCGCTCAAGGGCGGAGTGAACATCCTCGTCATCCGGAGCTGGCTGGAAGGTGCCACTGGCAATATCGGCCGACAGACTGTCGAGGCCGGAGAGCATGGTGGCCAATTCCTCGTCGCTCAGCAGTCCCGCCACATGGAGGGCACGAGCGTGGGCCCGTGACCCCCGAATATCAGCCTGGGCGAGACGCCAGTCAAAATGGGTCGATACCGACAGCGCGGCAAGGGCGGCCGAAGGGCCACCGGTGAAACGGCCACCCCACAGTCCTGAAGCGGCGGGAACAGTGGCTGGAGATGCAGAGGCTGATTCAGTCATGCCACCATCATGCCTTTTTCGGCGCGCAAGGGGTTAGTTGGGCGGCGGCCTCGTCCGCAATATGAACCCGTGGGCGACCTGCAGCTCAGATGGGGGCGATGCCTCCCCCCATCCAGACTTATTGCCTCAGACGCTCGGAGACAACTCGCGCTCAAGGGCGCGCAGCTTCGTGCCACTGGCTTCCACGCCACGGATATCACGATCAGCTGCACCCCACGCGGGGGACGGCACTGTGCGATACAGGCTCAGCCACGTTGCCAACGCAACGAAAAGCACCCAATTGCCCTCCGACAGCAGACGCGACTCCGTCAGCGACTGGACAATCAACGCCACCGCCACGGTGAATGCCCACAAGCCCGTCAGATCGCCGGCAATTGCACGCACCGCCGCCTTGCCGACACCGTAGAGCACCCACACGACGGCGAGAATCACCAGAAGAGCACCAATAATGCCTGTTTGAAAGAGGGCTTCAATGTAGGCGTTATGCGCCTGCATCGTCGGAGTGCCATCAGGACGAATCACAAGGGTGCGGAACATAGGAATCCACGGTGCCCAGTACATGATCCACCCCCACCCCAGGATCGGTCGCTCCGACCACAGGGCCAGCAGGCGTTCCCAGATGACGCCGCGCCCTGTCAGATCCGAGCTGCGGCCCAGCAGGGCAAAAATGGCATCAGCATAGATCACTGCAAGCAACATGAACGCTAGGGCAACGACCCCGACGCCCCGTAGCACGTGGCGCCGCTGAGCGCTGGGGACCGAACGCAAAGACAGGCCAACAGCGACAACGATGAGACATGCAACTAGGCAGACCATGACCGTTGCCGAACGAGTCAAGGCCAGCGTCCCGACGCTCAAGCCCACCCACAGGGCAGTGCGCTGCCAGGAGGAGCGCTGCTGAAGCTGCTGGAAGAGGATGCAGAGCAGCAAGAGTGCAGCGCCGAAAGCCAGGGGATTTCGGTTGGCGAAAACCCCTTGAATGGGGCCGCCTTCGAGGAGCAGGCCGTGGATCCAATAGTAGGAGTCAGGGATGTGCTCCCAGTTGCGCATGTACAGGGGTGCGAGGCGTTCCTGGAGGATGACAGCGACATAGACCTCCAAAAGGAGGCTCAGGCCGATCATCCATTGTAAAGAGCGCGTGAGGATGTCGAGCAGTTGGCGCGGCGGGAACGCGATGGCCACAAGCACCCCCGCGAGGCTGGTCGCGCTCATCAAGGCGCTGGCCATCACCGTTTCAAGCGGGTAAAAGGACCACAGCACACTCAGGGAGGACCACAGGAGGAAGGCGGCGATAGTCGTGGGAATGCGCCGAAGGGTCAGCACACGGCCAGCCGCAGCGAATTGGAAAGCAAAGATAAGGCAGGACAGGGCGGCAAGAATACCGAAGGGCTTCCAGCCGATGACATTGCGGACGCCCTGGCCTGCAAAGGTGATGTAGAAGACCCACACGCCCATGGCTGGAAGCGTTCGATTGGCAATGGACGAGGCCTTCGCGCTGAGGCTCTGCCAAATACGGTGCCATTCGCTGGAGGTCAGGAGGGTAACGATTTCACCCAAGGTGTGGAAGGACTGACGCACGGTACCACGCTGGGTGCTCAAACCTCGCGCGGGTACGTGGACCTCCGCTACAGAACGAAGCGACGAGGGCATATTCACGTCTTCTCCTTACACTCAAACGTCGGTGCTTCCGAGGTCTGAGGCGCAGGAGTATGGCCAGCAGCCGACGGAAGCTGCATTGCCATGCCGGGTTACACCGTAGCGGCAATACACTAGAGCGCACAGGACGGAGGAAGGCGAAGTAGGACACACATGAGGTCCGCGACATGATAAAAGCTCGGTGGCCTCCACCATTGAGGGGAGGCCACCGAGCATGACGGAGACAGCGCATATCAGAGCTTGAGTGCGTGGTGCAGCTGCAAGTCGAAAGTGTCAGTTCTCGAGGCTCAAATCTCCAGTGCCGAAGTCAATGCCGCGGCCGAAGCGCACATCCCGTGCTGCTGCGAGCTTGGACGTCAGGCCGTAGATTTCGATGAAGCCACGGGAGTGGGACTGATCAAAGGTGTCGCCACTTTCATAGGTGGCGAGGTTGAAGTCGTACAGGGAGGTCTCGGAGCGGCGCCCGGTGACGACGGCACGTCCTCCATGCAGGGTCATGCGGATATCACCGGTGACGTACTGCTGGGTGTAGTCGATGAAGGTGTCCATGCCCTTCTTCAGGGGTGAGAACCACTGTGCTTCGTAGACGAGCTCGCTCCATCGCTGTTCCATGGTCCGCTTGTAGCGGTGCAGCTCACGCTCCAAGGTGACGCTTTCCAGTTCCGCATGCGCAGTGATCAGGGCAATAGCGCCGGGTGCTTCGTAGATTTCACGGGATTTGATGCCAACGAGGCGGTCCTCGACCATGTCGATGCGGCCGATCCCCTGAGCGCCAGCGCGTCGGTTGAGCTCTTGGATGGCTTCCAGGGGCGTGACGGGGCGGCCATCAATAGCAACAGGGAGGCCTTCCTTGAAGGAGATAACGACCTCGTCAGGCAACGGCGGATAGGTGGGGTCGTCGGTGTAGGTGTAGACGTCCTTAGTGGGGGCGTTCCAGATGTCTTCAAGGTAGCCCGTTTCGATGGCACGTCCCCACACGTTCTGATCAATGGAGAAGGGGTTGTGCTTCGTGGTTTCAATAGGCAGGCTATGGCGTTCGGCGTAGTCGATGGCGACGTCGCGGGTCAGCGCGAGGTCGCGCACGGGGGCGATGCAGTCAAGGTCAGGGGCCATTGAGGTGATGGAGACTTCGAAGCGCACCTGATCATTGCCCTTGCCGGTGCAGCCGTGAGCAACCGTGGTGGCGCCGAATTGGCGGGCTGCGCGAACGAGATGCTTGGTAATGACGGGGCGAGAGAGTGCGGACACGAGGGGGTACTTGCCTTCGTAGAGGGCGTTCGCCTTCAGTGCGGGCATGCAGTATTCCTCGGCGAATTCGTCGCGAGCGTCCGCAATGTAGGCCTCCACGGCGCCGCAATCGAGGGCGCGTTGGCGGATGACTTCGAGGTCTTCGCCTCCCTGGCCAACGTCAACCGCCACCGCAACAACTTCACGGCCAGTCTGTTCTTGGATCCAGCCAATGGCCACGGAGGTGTCAAGGCCACCGGAGTAGGCCAGGACGATGCGATCTTTATGGAGCCCCATGTTGTGTCCTTTGTGTTGTGTGCGTATCAGTCGCCTGCAGCTGCAAGCGCCATCAGGTGGTTTTGGGTCTGCGCGGCGCCTTCGTCGCTTCGGCAGATGATGAGCAGGGTGTCGTCGCCAGCAATCGTGCCGGCAACCTGTTCCATACGGGAAGCGTCAATCGCTGAGCCGAGGAGGTTTGCCGCCCCTACCGGTGTACGAAGGACGAGCTGGTTGCCTACCCTGTCGCTGGCGATGAGAAGTTCTTGGCACCAGCGGGCGAGCTTGGTGTGTGATGCTTCGACTTCGTGGGTGGCGCTGCCGTCAATGTCGGGGACGGAGTAGATTTGGTGCCCGTCTTTGCTGCGGACCTTCGTTGCGCGTAGGTCCATGAGGTCGCGTGAGAGTGTTGCCTGCGTGGTCTCTATTCCTCGTTTAGCGAGGAGGCTCTTGAGCTGTTCTTGGGAACTAATGGTGTGCTCTGCAAGGAGTTCACGGATCAGACCGTGGCGCGCTGCGCGGGTAGTGGGGATGACGGGATCCACCATCAAGCACTCCTTTATGTGGCTGCTCCCGGGCTATGAGAATGCTGCGGTCGCAGAGTCAGCAAGAACAGAATGAATAATAATACGCTAGTTCGCATAAGGCGAATCAGTTGGCGAAAGTCACTTCCACAGCGAAAAGGTGCCCTCATGTCACCGACATGAGGGCACCTTCAGAGGCTTAGGCGCTCACCAGAGCGCGCCGACTTAAGCACTCAGCGAAGAAACGATGCCATCAGCCCACGCATTAACGGCATCCCAATCACGAAAATCGCCCTCAACAGCGCCAGCCAGACGGCCAATAGAACGCTCACGCAGATTCAGAAGCTCAGGCTTGTACCGCCCCGGGAAAGCACGATGGTCTTCAGCGCGTACACGCAGCAGCACAGGACCAATACGGGAAGGATCCTGAGGGGCATGCTTGGGCACACCTGCCATACCGACAGAGAAGGCCCAGAAGGGACGATCCGTCAGCTCACTTTCAAAGCGGGCGACAAAGTCCTGAGCCGATGACATCCACTGCGTCATGTACACGGCCGACCCACAGACGACAGCATCAAAATCATCAATGGATGTCACGTCTTCCGGGGCCTGACGGACGACATCATGTCCGGCATCACCGATACGCTGAGCAATGCGGTCAGCAATTTCTCCAGTTGCACCATGCTTCGATGCAGCAGTAACCAGGATTCGCATGGATATATCCTCCCATGTGTTTCACCCCAGCAAGGGGTCAAAAGCCCTGAACAGTCAGGAGCTTCACACCTTGCTGGGGTGATGAGTTGAGCACTTAGCCGCGCAAAGATGCGCCCAGGAGCTTGGATGCCTTGGCGACAATGTCCTCGCGGACCTTTGCCGTTTCCTCAGCGGTCAGCGTGTGATCGCCCCGCAAACGCAATGCAAAAGCCAGGGAACGGAAGCCCCCCTCGACCTGGTCGCCTTCGTAGATATCGAAGAGTGACACATCCTCAGCCAAGGCGCCAGCAGCCTGACGCACGACCTGCTCCACGCGGGCCACCGGAATATCCGAGGGCACCACCAGGGCAACATCTTCCTTCGCCACCGGATAGGTGGACACAGGCTTGACCTGCAGAGCTGAGGTCGCCATCGCAGCGATCAGGGCATCGAGATCACATTCAAAGGCCACTGAACGTGCAGGAAGACCAAAGGCCTTGCACGCTGCGGGCAGCAGCTCACCAGCCATCGCAACGTCGATCAGGTCACGACCCGCGCGCACAAAAATACGGGCAACACGGCCAGGATGCCAGGGAGCAACCTCAGCAGGCTCGGTCGCAGGGCTGGGCACCGGAGCACCCTTCACGGCCGGAGGAGCCGGATCCCACGCGCGAGTGACCTCAACGCGAACCCCCAGGGCAGAGGCGATACGACGCACTGCCTCGACAGCGTCGGCCCAGTCCACCTGTCGCTGGGCGCCAAGAACACCCGGCAGAGTCGCGGCGCCAGCCATGACACCACCCACATGCCAAGGCTGAGCGGGAGTGCCCGCACTCAAAGCAGAGATGACCTCGACAGACGGACGCTGCTCGGCTGAGGGCAGTTCAGCGGCAACCGTACCCGCAGGGCGAGCCACCTTCGCCACCTCAAAGACCGACACGGCAGGCATACCACGCGCCACATTACGCCCCGCAACATCAAGCAAGGTGTCAAGAACCGAGGTGCGCAGCAAAGGTGCATCATCAGCCAGGGGGTTACGAAGGCGCAGAGCCTGGCGGCGCGGGTCGGCCTCGCCCATGCCCTGACGATCGAAGGAATCCGACACGAAGGGGTAGCACTCGACCTCAACCATGCCCGCCTGCACCAGCGTCTCAGCTGCCCAGCGGCGAGCCTTCTGAACCAAGGTCAGGCCGCGACCCGCAGGAGCCATCGGCAGGAGCGAGGGAATATTGTCGTAACCGTCCAGGCGGGCGATCTCCTCAACAAGGTGAGCAGGGCCAACCAGGTCAGGACGCCAGCTCGGCACGCGCACCTGCCAGGAGGCGTCCGAATCGGCCCCCTCGACAACGCAGCCAATCGTCTCCAGCAGTTCACGCTGACGTGCAGGCTCGTGCGCAACACCGGTCAAACGCTCAGCCTCACCCAAGGGGTAGGTGATGACCGTTGCGGCAGGCAGTTCGTTGTAGTCAAAGATGGCTTCGTCAGCAGTGCCACCGCCGTACTCAACCAGCAGCTCCACGGCGCGCTGGGCGGCAACCGTAGGCAGCAGCGGATCGGTGCCGCGCTCAAAACGCTTCGCGGCTTCAGAATGCAGACGGTGACGACGTGAGGAACGCGCGATCGACACCGAATCAAAGTGAGCGGCCTCCAGGAGCACGTCAACGGTGGAGTCCTCCACCTCCGAGTAGCGCCCACCCATGACGCCAGCGATACCGATAATGCGGCTGCCCTCACCATCAGGCGAGTCCGTGATGAGCAGATCCTGCTCATCAAGCACGCGCTCAGCCTCATCCAGGGTCGTCAGGGTCTCCCCCGTCCTCGCGCGCCGCACAACAATCGGGGCCGCAACGGCCGCCAAATCGTAGGCGTGCATGGGCTGGCCGAGGTCAAGCATCACGTAATTCGTGATGTCCACAGCCAGGGACACCGAACGCATACCCGCCATCTCTAGGCGTTCCACCATCCACCGCGGGGTGGGAGCTGTGGGGTTAATGCCGCGCACAATACGTGTGACGAAACGATCGCAGCCGACGCGGCCACGGATGGGGGCCTCGTCCTTCACGGTGACAGGGAAGCCCGCAGCATTGGCGGCAGGCAGGTCCGAACGCAGGCCCGGATCGCGGAAAGCAGCACCCGTGGAGTGAGAGTATTCGCGGGCAACCCCACGCATCGAGAAGCAGTAGCCGCGGTCGGGCGTGACGTTGATTTCCAGGACCTCTTCACCCAGGCCAAGGAAGGAAATAACATCCGTGCCGGGGGCGGGAATCTCACGGTCAGGGAACATCTTTGTCAAGACGATAATGCCATCGTGGTCCTCACCCAGGCCCAACTCACGCTGAGAGCAGATCATGCCGTCAGACACATGACCGTAGGTCTTACGCGCGGCAATCGGGAAAGGGCCCGGTAGAACGGCGCCGGGCAAAGAGACGACAACGAGGTCACCCTCGACGAAGTTATGCGCACCGCAGATAATGCCGCGGCTTGGCAGGTCGGAGGGTTCCTTACCGGTGCCGGGAGCGTCGTTGTGCTCACCAACATCCACGCGGCAGTAGTTAATGAGCTTGCCGTTGGATTGTTCTTCCTTCACCAAGGTCAACACCTTGCCCACCACGAGGGGGCCGGTGACGCGAGCAGGGTGAATGGTCTCTTCTTCCAGGCCCACGCGCACGAGGGCGGCAGCCAAGGCTTCAGCATCAGTGCCGGGGACGACGTCAACGTGGTCGGCCAGCCAGCTCAGGGGAATCATCGGCATATCAGGCTCCCTTTCCATTCAGGCCGAACTGCGTGGAGAAACGCACGTCGCCCTCGACAATGTCATGCATGTCAGCAATGCCATGGCGCAGCATGAGCGTACGCTCAATGCCCATACCGAAGGCGAAGCCCGTGTATTCCTCGGGGTCGATACCGTTGGCGCGCAAAACATTGGGGTTGACCATGCCGCAGCCGCCCCATTCGATCCAACCAGGGCCGCCCTTCTTCTGCGGGAACCACAGATCCATTTCAGCGCTGGGCTCGGTGAAGGGGAAGAAGGAGGGGCGCAGACGAGTCTTCGCTTCGGGGCCGAACATCGCCTTAGCGAAGTGGTCGAGGACACCCTTGAGGTGAGCCATGGTCAGGCCCTTATCCACTGCCAGACCTTCGATCTGGTGGAAGACCGGGGTGTGGGTGGCGTCGAGTGCATCCGAGCGGAACACCTTGCCGGGGCAGGCGATGTAGAGGGGCACGCCACGTTCCAGCATGGCGTGGGATTGGACGGGCGAGGTGTGCGTGCGCATTACCAAGCAGCCACCGTCCTGCGCATCGGCGCCGATCGAGGTGCCGTCGACGTAGAAGGTGTCCTGCATCTGGCGGGCGGGGTGGTCGATGTCGAAGTTGAGGGAGTCAAAGTTGAACCACTCGTGTTCGACCTCGGGGCCCTCGGCGATCTCCCAACCCATGGCGACAAAGAAGTCAGCAACCTCATCCATGAGAGTTTCAAGGGGGTGGCGCGCGCCCAGCGCCTCACGGCGGGTGGGGATGGTGACGTCGATTGCCTCGTCAATAAGCACCTGGGCGTCATGGGCCGCCTGCAAGACCTCACCACGGGCGGCGAGAGCCTCGTTAATGCGGCCGCGAGCGCCGCCGAGGTTCTTGCCCGCTGCGCCGCGATCTTGCGGGGCGAGAGAGCCGATGGTGCGGTTGGCCGCGACCAGCGGAGCATTGTCGCCCAGGACGGCACTGCGGACGGCCTTGAGGGCGTCCATGCTGTCGGCTGCAGCGATGTCAGCCAGTGCGTGTTCGACGAGGGAGCCTACTGCGGCTTCGTCGAGCGGGTTGAGGTCAGTGGCGGTGTCGGCCATGTCCTGCTTCCTCGATCGGGGATATAGATGACAGGTATGCGCTCCTGTGCCGTTCCGGGCGGAGCGGCGAGCGCATGCACAGCTTCCCATGATAGTGCCCTGCGTTGAGCATGTAATCCTTGTCTTGCCGTGACGTTGGTAGCGGGGAGTACCCGATTGTCGCTACGCTCCGTGACCTGTGGTGTCACGGTTAAACTGTCTATGAGCGGCCGGCGTACACCATGTCTTTCTGATGTGTGGAAATCCCGGCCTCATGTGAAGGAGCCTTTCATGTCCTCAGCGCAGTATCTTCAGCCTGACGCGTCCACTCAGGCTGCAGCAGCGCCTCGTCCGAAGCGCGTTCGCCTACACCATCTGGCGGCGGCGAAGGCGGAGGGCAGGAAGCTCACCATGTTGACGGCCTATGACGCTCTGACCGCTCACATTTTTGATGAGGCTGGCGTAGACATGCTGCTCGTGGGTGACTCGGTGGGCAATGTTATGCTCGGCTACCCCTCGACTCTGCCGGTCACCGTGGAGGACATGGTTCACCACGTTGCGGCCGTATCGCGAGGCACCTCGCGGGCGCTGATCGTTGGCGACATGCCCTTTGGGTCCTACGAGGCTGACGCGCGCGAGGGTTACGCCAATGCCGTGCGTCTGATGAAGGCTGGGGCTCACGCGGTCAAACTTGAAGGTGGCGCTGCCCGCGTGGAAGCCATTCGTGTGCTCACTGCCGGAGCTATTCCTGTCATGGGTCACCTGGGCTACACTCCCCAGTCTGAGCATGCCTTGGGGGGCCCTCGGATGCAGGGACGCGGTGACCAGCGCGCCCGGATGTTGGCAGACGCCCTCGCCCTTCAAGAGGCTGGCGTTTTTGCCTTGGTCCTAGAGATGGTGCCAGCAGATATTGCCGCCGAGATCACGCAGGCCCTTGACATTCCCACGATTGGTATTGGCGCTGGCCCTCACACCGATGGGCAAGTACTCGTATGGTCGGATATGGCGGGGATGACCGAGTGGACACCGCGTTTCGTTCGCCGTTTCGCTGAACTGGGGCAGGCCTTGAAGGAGGCTGCTGCAGACTACATTGCCAGCGTTGAAGATGGGTCGTTTCCCTCCGAAGACCACTACCACGCGCATTAAAAGCGCAGGGTGCTACACATCAAGATCCCCTACCCGGGGTGTGGCATACCACCGTGACAAACGCCTTTCGAAGAGTGTTCCTTGATCCTCACAGGTTTAGGCTAGGGGCATGACTTCTTTGGACACTCTTGCACGACGCGCACCCCTGGGAACCCTCACTCCTGGCGTTCTCTCCCCCATGCGGGAGGTTCCGGCACATATCGAACGCCCCGAGTACATGTTCCACGACGGGCCTGAGGTTGTCACCGCAGGAGACGTCAAGTCCCCCGAAGTGATCGAGAAGATCGCCCGCGCAGGCAAGATCGCCGCCGACGCCCTCGCCCTCGTCGGAGAGGCCGTCAAACCCGGCGTCACCACCGATGAGCTCGACCGCATCGGTCACGAATACCTCATCTCTCAGGGAGCATACCCCTCATGCCTGGGCTACATGGGCTTCCCCAAATCCCTGTGCACTTCCATCAACGAAGTCATCTGCCACGGCATCCCTGACAATCGCCCCCTCGAAGAAGGCGACATCCTCAACGTCGATATCACCGCCTACATCGACGGCGTACACGGCGACACCTGCACCATGTTCACTGTCGGCGAGGTCGACGAAGAATCCCAACTCCTCATTGACCGCACAAAGAACGCCATGATGCGCGGCATCAAAGCCATCGCACCCGGGCGTGAAATCAACGTCATCGGCCGCGTCATCGAGGCCTACGCCAAGCGCTTCGACTACGGCGTCGTGCGCGACTACACCGGCCACGGCGTCGGCGAAGCCTTCCACTCCGGGCTGATCGTTCCCCACTATGACGCTGCCCCCGCCCACAACACGATCATGGAAGTGGGTATGGTCTTCACTGTTGAACCCATGCTCACCCTGGGTACCATCGACTGGGAGCAGTGGGATGACGGCTGGACAGTGGTCACCGCAGACCGTGCACGCACCGCCCAGTTCGAGCACACCGTGGTTGTCACTGAAACTGGGGCACGGATTCTGACCCAGTCCTGAATCTGCATCCTCTGGTCCAACTTTACTTATCCAGCAAACCGTTGATACCATAGCTATTAAAGAGCCTGTAGGGTTCGCCAGGATCAGCTTGCGGTGCTGCCATCGCCTCCTTTTTGGATCAGCCCCTGGGAGCCCTAGAGGCTCTTTTCTTTAGTAGCTTTATTGTTCTGAAGTTTTATACATTCACACGGCCACCATTCTCGAGAGAATCCGTGGCCTCTAGGGATCATCATGAGCCCTCGGCATGCTGGGCAACAACTTCTTGGACCATCGCCCGAAGGGCAATGTTCCGTGCTGTATATCTGGTGCCATACTTCGAGGATGAAGCGCGGTTCAAGGATCTTAAATTCTCCGCTCGGCCACAGCGCTGCTTTCAAAAAGCCTCCGTACAGATCGGCAGCCTGACTCAATTTATATCGGTCCGCTGACACCCAATCAATCTTTGAAAGCAAGTCAAAGGGAATCTCAGGACATTGAGCTCTTTTAATCTGAAAGTACCGATGAGTGTCTGTATCGTCATGGCCACGAACTGAACCGAAATGAATAATGACCTGTCGAGGACCACCTTCCCAGTGATGTGCTGCAAAAAGCACTTTCCTTAACAGGCGGTAGGCTAAGTAGTTATAGAATGCAACACGATCCGCATCCAACCCGCCGGGTTTAAGACACCGCTTGTCGACCACGCCATAGATGACTCTCATTCCGGTAATCCCTGAAAGCTTTAAAGCCGCATGAACACGCCGCTCATGCGACTTGAGATGTTCCTTCCACGACATCGGCTTCCGATCAGGTACCCGAAACTCTGACCGTAGGGATTCAACAACACATTGAGCTTCAGCTTCATTCTCGGCTTCAACAACAACTGCAGCCATACCGAAAATCGGACTTGTTTGGCTCCCCTCGCGATATTGCCCGCGATCGCCAGTTTCATCCACATAAACATAGAGCGAGGGAAGCTTCTTCACCTCTTCGGGTGGCGAGAATTCTTCGTACTCTATCCGTGCCGACAGCCTCTCAACATGGAGAATATTGTCATTTAGATCGGTTCGAGGGAGCGTTTTCACTTCGCTTTTCGGCTGCATGATGTAGACGCCTCTATGAAGCACATCGGCCGATTCACCCTTCCCCATTTCCCCCTCCAATGTGAAGCAAGTTCAACAGCGCCTTGTCAGGATTCACACAAAGTCTAACGCCCGAAGGAGATTATGCGGGCTTGTTAGTCATAGCGGCGCTCAGAACGCACAGCGGTCACGGACAACTTGAGACATGCTCCTCCCGTTGTTCGGACCTCCTCCTCACCACAGGGCAGCGATCTGGGCTAATCTGTTTCTGATACGTCACTTGAGTGTGCAAAGGAGAAGCGCTCATGGCCTCCACCGCATGTGGAATTGATATTGGTGGCTCCGGCGTCAAGGCCGCTGTTGTCGACCTCGAAACCGGCGAGTTCACCACCGAACGCATCCGGATTGAAACCCCCAAGCCCGCAACCCCTGAAGCCGTTGCTGAAGTCTGCCGCACCCTGCTTGAGCAGCTCGAAGTCGGCTCTGACATCCCCGTCGGCGTGGCCGTCCCTGCGCCCGTCATCCACGGCGTTGTCCCCTTCATGGCCAACCTTGATCCGGCGTGGGCGGGTATCAACGTTGATGAGCTCATGGAAAAGCACCTGGGCCGCCCGGTTGTCACCCTCAATGACGCTGACGCGGCAGGCATTGCCGAGGTCGCCTACGGCGCTGCCAAGGACGTTGCGGGCACCGTTATTGTGACCACGCAGGGCACGGGTATCGGCTCGGCCATCATCGTTGACGGCGTCTTGGTTCCCAACACTGAGCTTGGTCACCTCGAAATCGACGGCCACGACGCCGAAAAGCGCGCTTCTGCCGGTCAAAAGACCCTGCAGGACCTGTCGTGGAAGAAGTGGGCCAAGCGCCTGCAGCGCTACTATTCGCATGTGGAAATGCTCTTCTCCCCAGACCTTTTCGTTGTTGGTGGCGGCGTGTCGAAGAAGCATGAGAAGTTCATGCCGCTGCTTGAGCTCAAGACCCCGATGGTTCCGGCTATCTTGTTCAACACGGCTGGGATTGTGGGAGCCGCCTACCATGCGGCGCGCAAGGCGCAGGGCTAAGGCCATGCTCTCCTGCTAAAGCCTCATTGAAAAGGTGGCGCCCCGCGTGGGGTGCCACCTTTTTGTGGGCGGATGAGTCAGCCGATACGCCGGGTTCTGTTCCCTTCGCCGTTGCCAGCAGCCGGGCGGCGACCATCTATCTAGGACCTACGTTGCCGTAGGCCTCAAGCAACCTACCCGCAGGCATCGGGCGGGCCGCCCTTAAACGCCTGCTGCTCGGTTTTGCTCCAGGTGGGGTTTACCTAGCTGGCACAGTCACCTGCACCACTGGTGGTCTCTTACACCACCCTTTCACCCTTACCTCCAGCCGAAGCTGGCGGCGGTCTACTTTCTGTTGCACTTGCCCGCGGGTCACCCCGGGTGGCCGTTAGCCACCACCTTGCCCTGCGGAGCCCGGACGTTCCTCGCGCGTTTTCACGCCCGCGGCCGCCTGGCTGACTCATCCGCCCACCTATTCTAGCCTGCGAGGTGCGGCTGACCTTGCCGCACTTTTCCTCTACTGTTGAGGTCATGCAGATTTGGCTCCCCCCGTCAGAAGGTAAGCGCACTCCCCTATCCGGCCCGCCCCTCGACTGGGCTGCCCTGTCATACCCGGAATTGACCGCCCACCGCCAGCGTGTGGCAGAAGCCTTGATGGCCCTAGGTACTGGCGAGGATGCCGCGGACATCCTTGGCTTGGGAGCAAAATCGCGTGCGGATCTGGAGCTCAACGCCGCGCTGCTCACCAACCCGTGTGCGGTGAGTGAAGAGGTATTTACCGGCGTGCTGTTCAACGCTGCGGACCTTCCTGCACTCGCTCAAGATGCTGATACTGCTGCGGCTACGCGGAGCGCGATCCGTATTTTTTCTGGGCTCTTTGGTGTGCTGCAGGTGGGTGATCTCATTCCCGACCACCGCCTGAGTATGGGCGTGAAGCTGCCCGGCATTGGCGGGCTTGCCGCCTCGTGGCGTGCTCATCTGGATGCTGCCTTGCAGGGGGACTATGACGGTGGCGTCATCCTCGATATGCGATCTGGCCCTTACCGCAATGCCTGCCCCGCGCCCTGGGCTACCATCTGGCAGGTGGGCGTGGTGCGTGAGGCTGGTGGGAAGCGATCGGTCGTGTCCCACGAGGCCAAGCAGTGGCGCGGTTTGCTCACCGGCTTCCTTGTGCGCATGGGATCCCTGCCCGCTGACGAGGCCGGCGCCGAGACTGCGCTTTCAGCGGCGACCTCGATGGCGCCGGTGCGCGACGCAAAAGGCGTGGAGCATCGCGTGACAGCCGTGGAGTTCTCTGAGCCTGCGGTAACGAAGAAGGGTGGCGTCACGCGCACGGTCACGCTGGTGACCAATTAGGTCGGGCGGCCCCCTCGTTCGTCGTAGTGGCCACAGCTCACAGGTAACGATTTAATGACAAACCCCGTTGGGAGAGGCGACGGGGCTTGTCGGCTTGGGCTTTGCTGTGGCAATCTTTCTGGCCGAGGAGTGATGACATTGCCGCAGAATAGTAGTAACGCTCGATAAGCGTTGAGAACCGCGACCGCACCCGCCCGTTGGTGATTGGTGCCCGTTGAAAACCGAACACTGAGTGCTGAGTATTGTGACAGCCTCGCATGCTCTTTTAGCCTCACCACAGTGGCTTCCTTTTCCTCAATCTTCCACGTCGGCGCACGGCCTTGTGCCCGTTGCATGCGCTGACTGACGCGTTTCCACCGCGCTGATCCCTTGTCGTTGTTGAGGGGATCGGAGTGCGTACACCATTGAGGAAGAAAAGCCCGGACACCATCATGTCCGCGCCAGGTTTGTCCACTTCTTACACGTCATGTGCGCGTTGCTCAGGAACGCATAGTTCCCCGCTCGCCTGCGGAAGGTTGCGCTGCTCGCCTCGCAAGGCGCAGCACACTCCCCCAGGTGTTGAGCTCCATTTTTTCGATGAAAGGACCGACATGTCCACGCATTTTCCCATGCCTCTTCCCGGCACGAGGGCCGACACTTTGTTGTGGGCGGACCCCTATGACATGGACGAGGCCACCCGCGCCCAGATCCGCATGATGAGCCGATCGCCATGGGTGGCGCACCTGCGCATCATGCCTGACGTTCACCTGGGCCACGGCGCTACGGTCGGATCGGTGATCGCCATGAAGTCAGCCGTGGCCCCCTCGGCTGTGGGGGTTGATATTGGCTGCGGCATGGCGGCTGTGCACACCAATCTGCGCCTTGAGGACCTACCCGATGACCTGCACGGCATCCGCAGTGCTTTCGAGGCGGTGGTTCCTCTGGGGCCACGCGGTCACTCACGTCAGGCCCCCGTCTTGCGCCACAACCTTGCCCTGCGCAATCACGCTGCCGCACTCTTTGCTGGTTTTCGTGACCTGCGCGCTGAAGGCGTTGACTCCGTAGAGGCCAAGATGATCGCTCAATGCGGCTCTTTGGGCGGAGGCAACCACTTTATTGAGCTGTGCTGTGACGAGGCGGGAGAGATCTGGCTGATGTTGCACTCGGGCTCACGTAATGTGGGCAAGGTGTTGGCCGAGTCCCACATGCGTCGCGCGCGTCATCTGGAGCACAATCTGCACCTTGAAGACCTGTCCTTTTCGGTCTTCATTGCGGGCACGCCCGAGATGGATGACTATATGCACGACCTGCATTGGGCCCAGGAGTATGCGCGTGTGAACCGTGCGATCATGATGGCTTCCATTAAGGATGCCCTTCGCGGAATCCTCCCTCAGGTTGCCTACGATCAAGACATCCAGTGCCACCACAACTATGTCGCGCAAGAGGAGCATGCCGGCGAGGAACTGATTGTCACCCGCAAGGGCGCGATCCGCGCGGGTAGCGGCGATTTGGGTTTGATTCCCGGCTCGATGGGCACGGGATCTTACGTCGTGCGTGGCCTGGGCAATGAGTTGTCCTTGTCGTCGGCGTCGCACGGCGCGGGGCGCCGCATGTCGCGAAGCGAGGCACGCCGCCGTTTCAGCACTCGCGACCTTGTCGCCCAGACGCAGGGCGTGGAGTGTCGGAAGGATGCTGGTGTGGTCGATGAGATCCCCGAGGCCTATAAGAACCTGGAGGATGTCATTGCCGCCCAGACGCAGCCCGACTCCCCTCTTGTCGAGGTCGTCGCCCGCTTGACCACCCTGGTGTGCGTCAAGGGGTAGAGCTCCTGCCTGCGGTGCCTTTCGCTGAAAAGGTGGTGTGGTGACTCAATCCTTTGAGTCACCACACCACCTTTTCATATGCCGATAGCGTGCCGATCGGATAGCCAGCGTGGCCCGGTAGTGCGGCCTGGTCAGCTCGTGCGCACCACAATCTGGTAGGTGTCTTCCGTCCAGTACAGTTCATCAGCGGGCGCAAGCCGCACGGCTTCAAGTTCTGCTGGTGACAGGTGTGCGCCGGGACTGACCACCACACCGTCGCGGACTTCAATAATGGCCAGCGCGCCGTTGCGTTGAACGGCGTAGTCGTATTCGCCGATCAATCCGGCGGGGAAGGTGGCGACCAGCGCTTCGCGCTCGGTCTGCAGCTGACGCATTTCCTGCTCAACCTCGCCCATGTCCTCGGTGAAGCGAGCCTTCGCTGCTTCCACGTCGGCGGCGATGGCGGTGGCCTCGTTGTGCATGGCGGTAAGGGCAGCGCGCGCGGCTTCGAGGCGTTCTTCGGCGGCGAGCTGGTCTTCTTCGAGGTCAGAGAGGCGTTCGGTCATGCGCGCAATCTCATGCTGCATGGGAGTAACGTCACGCAGGGGCACCTCGTTACGTTCGATACGACCCTGCTGGAGGGCTCGCCGAGAGGTAACCTTTTCAACGTCGGCCTCAATCTGGGCGACTTCACGCTCGCAGTCGGCGATGGCAGCGCTCTGGCCGACGGCAGCGCGGCGCAGATCGTCGGCGCGGCCGGCGAGTTCGCGCAGGATCTCATGCGTGGGGTGAGACTCGCGGGTGTGGCTCAGTGCGGAGGCTCGCTTGTCCAGTGTCGCCAGTTCCAGAAGGAGCAGCTGGTCCTTGGGTGCGAATGTCATGAGAGTCCTCCATGGGGTGCGCTGGTGGTTGTACGGCTGGGAATGATCTGGCGGTGGCTCGTCCAGGGTTCGGTGACAATGGTAGAGACTTCGACGCTGATCTCCACATTCGCCTCTTCTGCGGCTTGCCTGAGTTTGCTCGCCAGGCGCGGCAGCCACGGCCATTCGCTGGCCCAGTGGCTGGCGCACAGCAGGTAGGGGGCGCCGCCTTCAAGGTGTTCAGAGGCCGGATGGTGGCGCAGGTCAGCGGTCAGGTAGACGTCTGCGCCTTTGGCGCGCGCAGTGTCGAGGAAGTGGTCGCCAGCCCCTCCGGAGACTGCCACTGTCTCAATGCGCGCCTTTTCGTCGCCGCCAACCAGCAGCCCGGTGGGTCCTGCGGGAAGGACTTCGGCGACGAGGTCAGCGAATTCTCCGAAGGTCGTGGGGGTGACGCTACCGATGCGGCCCAGGCCGATGGGGCGGCCTTCCTCGTCAAATCCAGCGTGGTCAAGGGGTTCGGCGTCTTGCAGTCCAACGAGGTCGGCCAGGGCGTAGGCAACGCCGTCGTGGGCGACGTCAGCGTTGGTGTGGGCATTGAACAGGGCGATGTCGGCACGGATGAGGCGGGCGACTATGGAGCCCTTGGGGTCGCTTTCGGGCAGGAAGGAGGCTCCACGTAGGTAGAGCGGGTGGTGGGTGATGAGCATATCCGCACCGTCATTCACGGCCTCGTCAACGACGGCGCTGACGGGGTCAACGGCCAGGTGGATGCGTTCCACGATGCGGGTGGGGTCGCCCAGGATCAGACCGACCTTGTCCCAACTTTCAGCGGTTGATGCCGGGTACCAGTGTTCCATGAGCGTCATGACGTCTGCGACTGTCCATTTTTCTGCCATGGGTCTAAGGATATCGCCCGCGAGGCGTGCTGGAAGGGCTTAGTGCCGCCCGGTCTGGCGAGGCAGGCGCAGCGTGGCGAGCACGCCAATGAGGATGATTCCCGCCGCAACACCGATGGTTTGGCGTGCGGCGGTGGTGGAGACCGCGCGGATCTGGGTGGCGATGGCCTCGCGGGCGGCCTCGTCCATGCGGGTCATCGCTTCTGCTGCCTGCGCGGGCGCTCCAGCTGCGGAGGCTGCTTCCGGACTTTCGACGGCGCGCAGGACATTACCCAGGCTGGGGGCGATGCTTTGCTCGATGGCGACGGTTGCCTCGCGGGGCAGGGTGTCAATATCGCTGAGGCTGCCTTGAGCTCCCGCATCGAGGGTGGCGACGAAGAGCGTTGAAGCGAGGGCGATACCCATGGCGGTGCCGACTTGTCGGACGGTGGATTGGGCAGCCGAGGCCACCCCAGATTGGGCGAGGGGTACGTCTGCAAGGATCACGGATGTGAGCTGTGCGGAGGCAAGCCCGAGGCCCAGACCGTAGATCGCTAGGAGGGCAGCGATGTGCCAGGGCGCGGATTCTGGGCTGAGGAGGAGCGCTGTGAGTGCCAGCCCCAGGGCTTCGAGGCCAAGGCCAAGGGTTGCCACGCGGGAGGGGCCGATTTTTTGTGCGAGGGGCGCGGCCATTCCACCGGAGAGGAAAGCGCCGGCTGCCATTGCGGTGAGGATCCACCCGGCTTGCATGGCGCTCAGGCCCATGACGTTTTGCAGGTGGAGGGGCAGGACGAAGAGGAGGCCAAATTCGCCCATGGCGACGACCATTGCGGCGATATTTCCCCAGCTGAAGGACCGGTAGTGGAAGAGAGTGAGGTCGAAGAGGACGGGTTTGCCGTCGTGGCCTCGTTGCTGTTCGGTGCGCAGGAAGAGTGAGAGCAGGCCTGCGCCGAGGATGAGGGCGAGGAAGGCAGGAGAGAGGGCCCATCCGGAGGCGTCATTCTTGCCGACGAACCAGCCGTAGTCGCGGCCTTGGATGAGGCCAAAGACGAGGGCGGCCAGGCCCAGGCTGGAGGTGAGGAAGCCGGGGATGTCGGCGCCCGTTGGGCCGTGACCTTTAGTTTGGGGGACGAAGGCGAGTGCGCCTGCGATGAGGAGGATGCCAATGGGCAGGTTGATGGTGAAGATCCAGCTCCAGTGGAAGCTGGTGGTGATCCATCCGCCCAGGAGCGGGCCCACTGCGGCCATTCCGGCGATGACGGCTCCCCAGACGGCGAAGGCGATTCGCCGGTCGCGCCCGAAGAAGGTGGCGTTGACGGTGGAGAGGGTGCTGGGAAGGACGAGGGCGCCGCCGACGCCTTGGAGGGCGCGTGCGGCGAGCATGTCTGTCGCGCCTTGGGAGGCTGAGGCCATGAGTGAGGCAATGACGAAGATGACGATGCCGACGATCAGCGTGGTTTTACGGCCGTAGCGGTCGCCGAGGCGTCCGGAGATGATGAGGAGGGCAGAAAAGACGAGGGCGTAGATCGTGGTGACCCATGCTGCTTGTGCGGCGCTGAGGGACAGGGCTGCGATGATGACGGGCAGGGCGACGTTGATAATGGTGCCGTCAATGACGATGAGGGAGACGCTGAGCGCGAGGATACCCAGGGTCCACCATCGGTGCGTGTTCACTGGATTTTCGGGGGTGCGGGTCGTGGTCGCCTTCGAGGTGCCGCTGTCGTCTTGAAGGGTGAGGTCAAGGTGGGTGACGTCGGTGGGTGCTGCAAGGTGGGCGTTGGGGTGTTCGAGGACGGCGTCGACGATGTCGGCTGCTTCGTGAGTAAAGTCGCGGCGTGTTGTCACCTGTGTCCCACCATTCTTTTCTGACATGGTGTCAGAATATTGCGAGTTGACTACTTCCTCAACACTAAATGGTCTTAATAGTCAGATTGCCCCAGCATGTCACTTCCCCATCACATTAGCGAAAGAAAAACGACACACTGAGGCAATCCTTATGGAAAACGGGGTTCACACTACCAAGACACCCCTCCACAAAAGGTTTACTTTTCCTTCTTCAGGGCCACAAAGAGCGCACGGAAAAGCATGAAGAGGCCGACGGTCAAGGCAATGTGCCCCAGCCCCGCCACGCCAGCAAGCGCTGCCGAGTGCTCCATCTCCCACAGGGAACGCAGGCCTTGCACAAAGAGCATGACAACGGTGACCAGCAGGCCAATGTTCCACACAGCCAGGCACGGCTTGAAGAACTTCCAGTCCGAGAGGAGGAAGAGCTTTTCAAGGACGAGGAGCATGAGGGACATAAACATGCCGAGCACCAGGGTGTGGCTATGGACCAAGCCAAGGCTGCCTGGATCGGTGGTTGCGTGGCGGGTGAGCTCACGGAAACCAACGCCTGCAAGAAGCCCAAGGATTGCCCAGGACAGGGCAATGATGGCCAGGGTCTTCAGAACGCAGGGGCGGCAGGTGCGGGTTGCAACATCACAAGAGTTTTCTGACATGTAGTCACAATAGCCGGGTCTACGCCGCGTCGCTCCGCGAAACTCGACACACTTCCCCCACCCCAAACCGCAGCGACACCCTCGTCAAACATTCGGAAACTTATCGTTTCTCACCCTTACGCAAATGGAACGCAAACACACCTCGGGGCTACCATGGGGGCGTGCGCATTTTCGATCTCCTTCCCCTTGGGCTGACGGACTACACAGAAGTAGACCAGCTTCAGCGCAAGCTCCACGCCGACGTCCTCAACGGCGGCGAAGACGCCCTCATCCTCGGTGAATTCACCCCCACCTACACGGCCGGACGACACACCAAAGACCACCACATTCCCGACTCCACCCTGCCCGTCATCCCCGTTGACCGCGCAGGCTCAGTCACCTGGCACGGCCCCGGCCAGCTCGTGTGCTACCCCGTGGTCAAACTCGCGGGTGACCCCGTTGATACTGTGGCCTGGATTCGAGCTGTCGAAAATGGCGTCCTCACCACCCTTCAGAAGGAATGGAACCTGGACGTGTGCCGCATTGACGGTCGCGCAGGCGTGTGGCTTCGCACACCCGGCACCCCCGACCGCAAGATCTGCGCCATCGGCCTGAAAGTCGCCCGAGGTGCGACTTTGCACGGCATCGCCCTGAATATCCACATTGATTTTGGCTCCGCCTTCACCGGCATCATTCCCTGCGGCCTCGATGATGCTGATGTAGCGTCACTATCAACAGAAGGCATCACCACCAGCGTGCGCGCCGCAGCCGATGCCCTGGTAGGCCACATGATCACGTCCATCACCCCATGCCTGGCCCGCCCCATTGAGAGCGTGCACACCGTGGATTCCGACACGCTACATCACTTCTTTGGAGGGAACGAATGAGCACCCTGCCCGATCCCGAGGGACGCAAGCTCTTGCGCGTGGAGGTGCGCAACTCTCAAACCCCCATCGAAGACAAACCCAAGTGGATTAAGACCACCGCGCGCGTCAACCAAAACTACTCGGACATGCGCGAACTCTCCCGCTCGCGCAGCCTCCACACCGTGTGCGCCGAAGCGGGCTGCCCCAATATCTACGAATGCTGGGAGGACCGCGAAGCGACCTTCCTCCTCGGCGGGGCACTATGTACACGCCGCTGCGATTTTTGCGATATTGCTACCGGTAAGCCCACCGAATACGACAAGGATGAGCCTCGTCGTATTGCCGAGTCCGTTGCCGAACTGGGCCTGCGCTACGCGACGATCACCGGCGTGGCCCGCGATGACCTGCCTGATGGCGCCTCGTGGTTGTATGCCGAAACCTGCCGTCTGATCCACGAACTCAGCCCCGGCACCGGCGTTGAACTGCTGGTCGATGACTTCCGCGGTGGCCCCGACGCCATTGACCAGGTTGTTGCCGCCCGCCCCGAGGTCTTCGCCCACAATCTGGAAACCGTGCCGCGCATCTTTTCCAAGATCCGCCCCGCCTTCCGTTACGAGCGCTCCTTGGCCATGATCCAACGCGCTCACGATGGCGGCATGGTCACCAAGTCCAACCTGATCCTGGGCATGGGTGAAACCCGTGAAGAGATCGAGACGACCATGCAAGACCTGCATGATTCAGGCTGCGATCTGCTCACCCTTACCCAGTACCTGCGCCCCTCTCCACTGCATCACCCGGTGGATCGCTGGGTGCACCCCCAGGAGTTCGTTGAGCTGTCCAAGCTTGCTGAGGAAATGGGCTTTGCTGGCGTGATGGCTGGGCCGCTGGTGCGTTCTTCCTACCGCGCGGGCACGCTGTGGGCCAAGGGTATGCGTGCGCGCGGCTTTGAGATCCCCGAGCACCTGGCTCATCTTGGATCCTCAGGCTCGACCCTGCAGGAGGCTGGTTCGGTGCTGGAGCGCCTGTTGCAGCGCGAGGCAGCCGGACAGTGAGCCCAACACCGGACCTCTCCCCCGCCCGAGTTCTTTTACGTGCTGCTGCCCAGCATCCGCGCCGCCCTTCGCTGATTTGGGCTGAGAGTGGCCTGACCTGGGATGTGGCAACCAGCGCGGAGCGCGTGCGACAGGCCGCCGCAGCCTTGGCTGCGCGCGGGGTCGGCGTTGGTGAGCGCGTGGTCGTGTGCGGCCCCAATTCGCCATGGCATTTCGTCGTTCACGTGGCGGGTTCGTGGAACCACAGTGTGACGGTGCCGCTCTCGCCGCGCCTGCCCGCCGGGCAATTGCTGGAGTTACTGGAGGATTGTGCGCCTGCGCTGGTCATTACGACTGACGAGGTTCGTGCGCTGCTGTCCTCTGCGCAGCGGCCGCCCGTTGATCCTCTGGTGGAGCATGCTGCTGCACCTGCGGCGCAGACCTCGCGTGCCTGGGGTGGAATGTCCCTGCCCTGCCCGGTTCTGACCTTCGATGAATTCGCTGACGAGGTCGCCGCCGCCACGCCTGTGGAGGGGTTGCCGCCGGCGTGCTCGGAGGAGTTAGCTGCCGTTGTCTACACCTCCGGCTCGTCTGGGACTCCGCGCGGCGTGGAGTTGACGCATGCGAATCTGTGGTGGGGGTCGGCCTCCTTCCGTGATGGTTTCGAGTATTGCCCGGGGACGGACGTGGTGGCTGTGTGCGCGCCGCTGTCGCATATCGGCGGCTTTAACGGCACGACGCTGGATGCTTTTAGCCACGGCGGCACGCTGGTGGTCTTCCCGGGTTTTGATCCTGAGCTGGTGTTGCGTTCTATTGAGCGTTATCGCATTAGCCAGATGTTCCTGGTGCCGATTATGTGCCACCTGCTTGTGGAGGCTCAGGCGCGCGTGGATGCGGATTTGTCCTCTTATCGCAATCCGTTGATTGGCGGGGATGCGATGAGTGCCGACCTGGAGGCGAAGCTGCGCGGGATTGGCCTGGCGCCGATCCACGTGTGGGGTATGACGGAGACGGCTGGGGCTGGCACGATGTTGGCTGCCGATGTTTTTGCTGAGCATCCGGGGGCGATTGGGCGGCCTTTCCCCTATCTGGATTTGCGTCTGGTGGATGCTGATGGCCGCGAGATCATTACGCCGGATGTCATTGGCGAGATTGAGGTCAGTGGTCCTGGCGTGAGTGATGCCTACTATCGTCGCCCTGGTGATACGGAAGCATCGCGCGATGGAGACTGGCTGCGTACCGGCGACTTGGGGACCTTGGATGCGCAGGGTTTTGTTCATATTGTTGGGCGTGCGTCGCGCATGATTCACACCGCTGCTGAGATGGTGCCGCCGCGCCGCGTGGAGGAGGCTCTGCGGCGTTTGAACAGCGTTGCTGACGCTCTGGTGGTGGGCGTGGATGATGAGCGTTGGGGCCAGATTGTGGGGGCGCTGTTGGTGCCTGCGGTTGGCGCTGCTGCGCTGACTGATGGTGCTGCGCTGCCTGGCGCTGCTGCCGAGCATCCTGCTGCACTGCCGAATGCGCGGGCCTTGCGCGAGGCTCTGGCGGGTGAATTGGCTCCCTGGGAGCAGGTTCGCTGTGTACGCTGGGTGGACGCGCTGCCTGTCACCTCGACGGGCAAACCTGACCCGACTCGGGCGCGCGAGCTACTGCAGGACTGACGTTAGGAGTAGGTATGAAACTGCGGACACGCAACTACCTACCTGACGAGCTCATTACCCACTGGCAGATCCCCCTGTTTTGGTGGGAGAACCACACGACTTCTGACCTGGTGTACGAGGTGCGCTTTCATGTCGCCGACTCGGCGGCGTTGAATGCCGCGTGGAGGTTGCTCAGCGAGCGCTACACCGCCCACGATGGCGAGTTGTGGATTGGCGGCGCGGCTTTGCGCCGGGTGGATCCTGAGCATGTTGACGCCAGCAGCGGCGGCGAGGACGCCCTCGATTCGCTGGAGTGGGTCATTAACGACGATTTCTTCGGGGCGTTGCGCGAGGTCGCCGACGCCGCTGCGACCAGTATGGAGGAGGCCCGCGTTGGAGCGAGGGTTGTTCATGAACTCCGGATTCCCCTTGTCTCGGGCGTCTGACGAGGGCGAGGCGCTGCGGCTGGGGATTTATCGCTTGCGTCCTGTGCCGGAGGTTGTTCGCCAGATTGTCGAGGGCGACCTGCCCGCGCTGCAGTCTGCGGTTGCCGCCGATAGCGAGGCGTTGGCGCCTGTTCGGACGACGGATGGCACGGACCTGAGTCTGCTGCAGGTGGCGGTCATCCTGGATCAGCCTGACGTCTGCCGGTGGCTGCGTGAACAGGATGTTTCCGGAGTTGATGGCGTTGCGTCGCTAGAGTTGGCGGTGCGTTATGCCGGTCATGAGGTCATTGAGTTATTCCGCGATCAGGTTGAGGCGTTGAGTGCTGAGCAGAAGAAGGATTTGTATTCCGCTGTTGGATTTGAGGGGCGCTTTGAGAATATCGCTGTGTTGGAGGATATTGGGCTCTTCCCAAATGAGGGTGTGGGTGGGTGTGAGCTAGTGCGGGGGTGTTGGTGTGTGGATAGGCGTTGAGGTCTTCCGATGATGGGAGTTAACACAGCCTCCAACGGGAAGACCTCAACATGTCCAACGCTACCTTCATTGAGCCTGATTTGACTACTTTTGCTGGTTTGGACGGCCTTGGGCTCATTGTTACCGGCCAGTGTATTGAGCCTGAGCGAGCAGTGCTCGAATGCCGCGTGGTAGAGCCGGATAACTGGTGCAGGAGGTGTGGCTGCCAAGGACTAGTACGCGACAGTGTGACGCGAAGGCTTGTGCATGTGCCTTTTGGGTGGCGTCCTACCAGTTTGTTGGTACGGCTGCGTAGGTACCGCTGTCGGGAGTGTGGGCATGTGTGGCGACAGAATATGGAGTCAGCAGCAGCCCCCAAAGCACTCCTGTCCAGACGGGCGGCGCGATGGGCGTTGGAAGCGGTTGTGTGCAAGCACTTGAGCATAGCTAGCCTCGCCCAGGGGCTAGGGGTGGCTTGGGATACCGCTAACGACGCTGTAGTGGCTGAGGGCCTGGAGGTCTTGATCAATAACCCGGCCCGGTTTGACGGTGTGAGAGTTATTGGCGTGGATGAGCATGTCTGGCGTCATACACGCAAAGGAGACAAGTACGTTACTGTCATCATCGATTTGACCCCGGTCAGGGACGGTACTGGCCCGGCCCGGCTGCTGGACATGATCCAGGGGCGTTCCAAACAAGCTTTCAAGAATTGGCTAAGCGAACGCGATCAAGCCTGGCGTCGGGGCGTTGAAGTGGTGGCCATGGACGGTTTCACCGGGTTCAAAACTGCCGCGAGTGAGGAATTACCCCAGGCCAGGGCCGTGCTAGATCCCTTCCATGTCGTCAAACTAGCAGGAGATGCGCTTGACCAGTGTCGGCGGCGTGTTCAACAAGAACTCCACGCACGCCGTGGGCGATCAACTGATCCCTTGTATAAGGCCCGCCGCACCCTACACACCGGCATCGACCTGCTCACCCCTGTCCAGCACAAGCGTCTAGAGACGCTGTTTGCCAACGATGACCATGCCCAAGTTGAGGTGACCTGGGGTGTGTACCAAAAAATGGTGGCCGCCTACCGCCATCCCGACAGGGCCAAAGGCAAGCAACTCATGCAAGACCTCATCACCGCGATCTGCAAAGACGTGCCCGAGGTCCTTAAAGAAATCAAAACCCTGGGACGAACACTAAAGAAACGCGCCACTGACATCCTGGCCTACTTCGACCACCCCAAGACCAGTAACAGTCCCACCGAAGCCATCAACGGTCGCCTCGAACACCTATGCGGCACCGCTCTGGGCTTTCGCAACCTGACCAACTACATCATCCGCAGCCTACTAGAAACAGGCGGCTTCAAACCCCACCTACACCCTTAAATCGGAAGAGCCGGATAACCGCGAAGTACTGGCAACACTGCTGGAGCGCGGCGTCGACGTGAATTATCACGAGCCCGACATGGTCGAACCCTATGCGCCGACGGCTGTGTTGAGTGCTACACGTCATGGGCAGCCGGAGGTTGTGCACTTCTTGGTCGAGCATGGGGCTGATGTGACGATTGCAGATCGCACAGGCGAGCGGCCATACACTGCGGCTTTGAAGGTGAAGGATGTGGAGTTGGCGGAGTACCTGCGATCCCTGGAGCCGGAGGAGTGGCATAACCAGGCCGAGAAGGAACGCGAGCTGAAGGCCTTTAAACTCCCTCAGGAGCTTGTGGAGATGGTGAGATCTGAAGATCGGCGTCTGTCTTTCCCAGAGGAAGAGACAGTCACCTGGATTGAGTTCCTGGATTTCTTGAATCTGCGGCCCCTGACGATCCGCCGGAAGAAGTACCTCCTGCTGTGTGACAGCTTCGAACACTACGACGACATGTACCAGGTACTCTGGCATGGGAAAACGCGGCAGCTTTTCATCTGGGATACCGAGCACCATGAACTGCACGAGCTAGGCACCTGGGAGGAGTTCTTAGCCAATCCAGGTAAGGCCGTGAATTCGATTTTCTAGGCGCTGACTGTTTCTTTTAGGCTCTGTCTACTTCCAGCCCAGCGCTTCTGATCCACTCAGTTGTTATCCGTCGATTTTTCGTCGGCGGCACCAGTTTCCCCAGGAGTGTTGTCAGCAACGGGACCGGCATTGTCATTCTCTTCAGCATTGTCAACACCGAATTCATTTCTTGGTTCTGAAGAAGTCGCACCTTCACCTTGGACGTCTTGTTGTTCTTCAGCGTTCTCACGTCGAAGCCATTCCTGCTGTATCGGAGTTAATAAGCTGCCACGGCCGTACCGCGTGCCTTCAAAATTCACACCACAACCAAACGTAACCCCAGCAAAGAAGGCATTCTCGCCAAACGATGCCCGGCTAAAGTCCACCCAATCACCAAAAGACGCCCCTCTAAAGAACGCCCAATCAGCAAAGGATGCCTTATTAAAGTCCACCCCGCCACCGAACGACACCTCGTTAAATTGTGCCCAATCACCAAAGGATACGCTGCTAAAGCCCGCCTCTCCAGCAAACGATGCCTCACTAAAGAACGCCCTAATGCCAAACCGCGCCTCGCTGAAGGACACACCGGCACCAAACGCCACCTCATCAAAACGCGTCCAATCACCAAAAGACACCCTGCTAAAGTCCACCCAATCACCAAAAGACGCCCCTCTAAAGACCGCCCAATCACCAAAAGACGCCCCGCTAAAGTCTGCCCCACCACCGAACGACGCCTCACTGAAGACGGCCACGCCATCAAACAATGCCCCATTAAAAGACGCCGCACCACTAAACGATGCCCCACCAAATATCGCCCCCACACTAAATGACGCCCGGGTGAAGACGGCATTTCCCAAGAATTGGATACTCTCCGCTTGGATTACTCCCTTCCAGATCGTTTCTGTGAAAGGCACGTGCTCATGTATCACAGCACCGTGAATATCAAAGTTGCACTCACTCCAACTTTTCGCGGAATCAGCATCCTTGCGCACATGGGATGCAATGACGCTGAGGACCGTTGACTCTACTGCCGCGTCACGGAAACGGATAGGCGAGGAAGTATCTGACTGCTGTACGCCGCCGTCGGAACGATCTGTACGCAGATAACCGCACAGAATGTCGACGACGCGTTGCTTGTACGACCCTTGGAAAGTGTCGGCAATATCAGCCAAGGCATACACTCCGGCAATACGCACTTGTGGAGAGTCCGAACCTAGTTGGGTCACTGCTTCTAGGAGTCGATGGTCTGCCTTTGAGGATTCAGCGTCGGAACGCTCACGATACTTGATGACGAGGTAGCCCACTGCGCCAACGCCACCGACAATCGCCAGAATGGTCTGGACAAACTTCAGTGGATCCGCTCCTTTTTCGCCAACGAATAGGCCAGCTCCGGGAGTCTGCGGATCATTGATGAAAAACCACCAGATAAGCAGTCCGACGGTAATGAACAACGCAAAGGCGATAGCTACCCACGTAGCAATCACCCACAGCAGGGGCCACGTTCGCCAGAATGACGCCTGTCTTGACTGCTTTTTCTGCTCTCTGGGCTTATCAGCATTCAGTTGATGAGAAACCCATGTTCCGCTGTCATGCCCCTGCGATACATTCATGTGACAATTTTGCCTGACCGATTCCGCCCTCGCATAGCTGCCGTTTGCTAACTCCGAGGGATTCCTTGAGCTGTCTCAGGCACTCCTCAAGCGACTCCAAGTGTGCCCCGCTCCTCACCGCTACCCCCTGCTCCCTCAGGCACAAAATAGATAAAATGGGTATGTTCTAATTCAGGAGGAATCATGTCTACCCCGCGCATCGTGGTCATTGGCTCAGGCTTTGGCGGCCTCTTTGCCACCCGTAAGCTCCGCAAGGCCAATGTGGATGTCACGCTGATCGCAAAGACCAGCCACCACCTTTTCCAGCCCCTGCTCTACCAGGTGGCCACCGGCATCCTCTCCGCCGGCGAGATCGCCCCCTCCACCCGCGAAATCCTACGCAAGCAGAAGAACGTCCAGGTAATCCTGGGCCTGGTTGTCGACATTGATACCGAAAACCGCATCGTCCACTGGCGTAACCACAACCGCCCCGAGCAAACCCCATACGACATTCTCATCGTCGCCGCGGGTGCCGGACAGTCCTACTTCGGCAACGACCACTTCGCAGTCTTTGCCCCCGGCATGAAGAGCATTGACGATGCCCTGGAGCTACGTGCCCGCATCTTTGGCGCGTTCGAACTGGCCGAACTGGAAACCGATCCGGGAGAGATCGAAAAACTCCTGACCTTCGTCGTCGTTGGCGCTGGCCCCACGGGTGTGGAGATGGCAGGTCAGATCCGAGAGCTCGCCTCCCATACTCTGCACGGAGAGTTCCGCAATTTCGATCCTGCAAAGGCTCGTGTCATCCTCGTGGACGGTGCGGATCGCCCGCTGCCCGTCTTTGGTGAAAAGCTGGGCGATGCCACGCGCGATGCCCTCGAAAAACTGGGGGTCGAGGTTCGCCCGCGCTCAATCGTTACCAATGTTGACGGCGATTCGGTGACCATTAAGTCCCTCGATTCTGGCGAGGAAACCCGCATTGACACCGTGTGTAAGGTGTGGGCTGCCGGCGTGCAGGGCTCCGAACTGGGCAAGGTCCTATCCGAACGCACCGGCGTTGAACTTGACCGCGCTGGCCGCGTGGTCGTCGCCCCCGACTTGACCGTCCCCGGCCACCCCGAGATCTTCGTCATTGGTGACCTCATGTCGGTGCCCGGCGTTCCCGGCGTCGCCCAGGGCGCTATCCAGGCCGCAGATTTTGTGGCCGACCAGATCGTTGCCCGCATCAACGGCCGTGCACCCAAGGCCACCACATTTGCATACAAGGACAAGGGCTCCATGGCCACCATCGCCCGCTTCAAGGCCGTGGTGAGCATGGGCAAATTCAAGCTCACGGGATTCCCAGCCTGGGTCGCCTGGTGTTTCTTGCACCTGCTCTACATCGTGGGCTTCAAGGCGCAGGTCGGCACCCTGCTGCACTGGTTCATCAGCTTCGTGTCCAACGCGCGTTCAGAGCGCACCACCACCAACCAGCAGATGGTTGGTCGCCTGGCCCTCGAGCAGCTTGGCACGGGATCCTCGGGTCGCCTGGTTGCGGGTGAGGAAGTGATCAACGCATCCGAGGACGAGGAAGCCGCTTCCGAGGCTGATGAGGAAACTCGCGACCGCGAAGCGGAATAACCCTGTCGAATTCCTCGACGTGAGGAAATGCCGGGCTCGCAACGTCACGAAGGAAATGATGTGGCAATGCGGGCCCGGCTTTTCTATGAGTTCCCTCTGAGTTATCCACAGATTTTCCATTTCACATCAAAGAAACGCTTGAACGTTGTAGCGTGGCAGCATGACTAGGTTTCACGCTTCACGAAAAACTGCAGCGTTCTGCGCACTCATCATGATTAGCTCTACAGCCTTCATCGGTGGCTGCGCCCAAGATGACCGGCCTATATCGGAAATCCCCTTCTTCAAGCCAGAACAATCCGGAAGCAGCGCACAATCAGAAGACGCCGCATCGACTGACACGGTTATGTCTGGTCACTACAAAGTGAGCCCTGAAGGCAAGCTCCTCCGACCGGAAAGTATCTACGAGCTCACCCCTCCTGAGCTCCCGGAAGTGGCTATGGTGTACGACCAAAACGGAGCTGAAGCTTTCGCGGAATACTTTGTTGACGTCATCGATTACACGTGGATGAGCGGAGATTCCAGCCTTTTACGTTCGATAAGTGCTGAGTCGTGCACGTGGTGCGCCTACGTGGCTGATGAGACAGACAAACTCACTGCGGCAGGAGGGTGGGGAGAACATGTGAACAATCGGGTCCTCAGCATCGAACCAGCCTTCGAAGCCCCCAGTCATCCAGGGCTATGGGACACGGTCTTGCATATCGAGAGTGATAGGCACAACCATTACGACGGTACAACATTGAAGAAATATCCGGGTGAGAAAACTCAATTCCACATCCAGATGCGCCAGTTCGACGGAATGTGGAAGATCACAGCCGCCGCTGGGGAAGCGGAGGAAAAGGAGTGAAATTGATGACGCTGTCCATCACTTTGTCTTTAGCCACATGCTTATTCGCTCCGATTCTGCTTGCGGATGTTCCGCTACTCTTCCCTCTTGATAACGATAACTCCAGCAACGAATCAGGATTTTCTCTCCAAGGCTCTACCAGAAACAGTGGCACTCACGGCTTCGTTGATGTCGCCTTGAGAAGAGAGGAACTCCGCGATGGAGCTTACTCTGCCCCTGATCTTGTTCCCGGTGAAGTTCAGGCCGAGCTTGGCCGACGCGCACTGCCCAAGAACGTCAATGTAGGCTGTAGCGGCCAGATCCAAGGCGGCCTATGGGGCGGTGGCGACATCTGCCCCATTAACTTCCCCGACGAATCACCACCAGAAGAAATCCCACCCATCGACCTTCTCTACCACGCCCTGTCACAAGCAAGAATCGAAGGCGCAGGACTACAAGTCCAACCCCACCTGCGCGCCTACGTTGGCGTCCCCACTCTGGTTCATGCCACCCAACCCACCCGCTCGGAGACACTCCACATCCTGGGCTACGACGTCACTGTAAACTTCTCCGCCAGTTCCTACAAGTACGACTTCGGCGATGGTTACCCGCCTCTGGTCACGACAGATCCATCGGGCCCCTATCCGATCACGACCCTACGCCACGTCTACCAGGAACCATTCCCCTCGCAAACAGTTACCTTAGAGACTACGTGGACGGCCACCATTACTCACCCCGTCACCGGCGAGGTCCTTTCTGTCCCAGGCGTGATGATTACCCGCGAGCGCTCGGCTCCTTTCGAGGTCCGCAAGGCGAAGGGTTATCTGACGGACACTGCTGAAGAGCTCCGAGGGCGATAACGGCTCGAGGGGAAGCTGCGGCGCCCTCGTCCTATGGGCTGTTTTCCACGGGCACCGGATACACCGTGCCTGTCAGGCGGTGGTACACGATTCCCATCACAAGTACGATGGCGATGCCTACGCACATAGGCCATAGCAGGTAGCTCCATGGTGTGGCTGCGCTCATGACGACCAGTGGGTTTGCTCCTGCTGGTGGGTGGGTGACGCGCAGGAGGGCCATGAGGATGATTGACACGGCGAGGGTCATGCCAATGGTCCACCAACGTATCGGCAGGAAATGCCCGGCGACGAGGCCGCAGATGGTGGTGACGATGTGTCCGCCCGCGACGTTGATGGGTTGGGAGACAGTTGATTCTGGCAGGGTGAATACGAGCACGCAGGAGGAGCCGAAAGCGGTGGCCAGCAGCGGGTAGTGGGAGCTGGTGTCCAGCAGGGCGATGAGGGCGATGGTCAGGGCCGCGCCAAGGCTTCCGATGATGACGCGGGAGATGGGCGCGTGGTCTTCGGTGCGGATGATGAGGTTGCGCAGCGTTGCGGAGGAGACGATTCTCCCAGTCGGCCAGCGGTTGTTTTCTGCTTCTTTCATGTGCCCTCTTCCCCGTGGCGGGACACGAGCACCGATAGGACGATCAGGGCGAGGGAGAGGACCCATAGGCTGATCTCTCCCCAGCCATCCAGGCCTTTCCACAAGGGGTTATCACCGAAGGCCCAGTCTACGGGGGAAAGGTCGGCGATCCAGTGCCAGTCGGGGTTAAGGCGCGCGATTGCGTCCACAATGTAGCTTGATACGGCGATGAGCACTCCTGCAGCGCGGGCCCACACTTTGTTGCCGACGTAGGCGCCGACGAGGATGACGCTTGCTGCGACGAGGGCGCCCAGGCCCAGCCAGACGATGGTGGTTTGGCGGAGTAGGCGGACTTTCAACTCAATCTCAAGGGGTTTATTGAGCCAGCGTATGGCGAGGTAGGTGGCGAGGGCGATGATGCTTAGGCGCGTGAGGACGGCGGCGCTGACCTCGAGGCAGTAGCGGGCAGGGCCTATGCCGCGTGTTGGAACAGCGTGGAGGGAGATGTTGTCTTCCGTTCCGACGGTTGCGGCGCTCCCCCATTGGATGGCGGCGGACACGATCACGAGGTAGCCGACGAGGGCGAAGATGAGTGCCTGCGTGTAGCCGGGGCCGGTGTGGATCTGATCGAATCGTAGGGTTCCGTAGAGGAGGCGCGGCAGTCGGTTGATGGCGGCGAGCCAGGAGGGGGAGGTGAGGGTCGGGTAGAGGGGCAGGATGACCATCACTGAGGTGAGCATGAGTGCGCTCCAGAAGAGGAGGGAGCGCCATGAGGCTGCCATATTTGCGCGATAGACAGGGAGTGCGTGTCCGCGTAGGCGCGTGTGGGTTTGGGTGGCCGGAGTGGTGTTCACTGGTGGCTTCCTGGGGTAGCTCAAGGTGATGGGGTGCCGTTGTCAGTGTAGACCCGCCGCAGGCTCCTATTGAACGTTGTACCTGCGTTTGGTGGGATTTTCTGGCGAGGTGGCAGACTTGCACCTGACGTAGCGTCATGGTTGAAGGTGGTATTTATGAGCGATATGGAGCATTCTGGCGAATACACCATTGGCGAGGTCGCCCGCCTGTACGGGATTACGGTGCGCACCCTGCATCATTGGGATGCGATTGGTTTGGCCTGTCCTTCAGAACGAACTTGGGCGGGGCACAGGATCTACACCGATGCTGACGTTGAGCGCGTTCAAAATGCCCTGGTGTATCGCGAGACCGGCATGAGCTTGGAGGTGATCCGTCAGGTGTTGGATTCGCCGGGGGATGCTCTCTCGCATGTGCGCGCACAGCTGGAACTCTTGCGTGAAAAGGCAACGCATCTGCATTCGCTCATGGATTCTGTTGAGACACTCTTAGAGGAGATGACGATGAATGAGACCCCTTTGACCACTGAGGAAAAGGCTGCGCTTTTCGGCGAGGATTGGTCGCCCGAGTACGAGGCTGAAGCCCAGGAGCGTTGGGGTGACACCCCTGATTGGGCGGAGAGCCAGCGTCGCCAGGCGGGCATGTCGGCTGCGGATTGGAGGCGGGCGAAGAAGGAATTGGCGGAGTTGGAGTCTCGCCTGGCGGATGCGATGGGGCGCGGTGTGGCGCCAGGGTCTGACGAGGCCAACGCCTTGGCTGAGGCGCACCGTCAGGACCTGTCGCGCTGGTTTGACGTCAGCGTGTCCAAGCAGGTGTTGATTGCACGTGGGTACACGGCGGATCCACGTTTTGAGGCTCATTACGAGAAGCTGGCTCCTGGTTTGGCCGCATGGCTGGTGGAGATCATTCATGCCAATGCTCGCGCGCAGGGCATTGATCCGGCCGCTGCCGAGTGGGAGTGACCATTTCTGGCTGGGGATGGTACCGTCCGAGTTTGCACCTTGTGGCGCTGTGAGTCGCCGGTTGGAACTCTGGGGTGCGCGGTTGACCCCGAGCACCCCAGAGTTTGTCCGTTGAAAGCTCGAAGCGTTCAGGCTCCAAGCGTCTGTGTTTCTTACAGGCTCACGTAGGCTTCAAGCGCGGTAATGAGGTCTCCGATACGATTCTCATCCCAGCGCACATGAGGATCCGGTTCGACGTAGGCCAGGATTGATGCAGCGAGCATGTAGATCGTCGGCGTCCACTCCCTTAGCTCGGTGCTACCGAAAGCTCGCATGATCCGCGGAACTTCAACCTGGCGCAGCGTGGCCTCATCGCGAAGGGCACCAAGGAAGAGTGCTCCTTGGGCCCTGCTCATGAGATCGAATCCTTCTGGGCCAACAAGCGGAGGAATGAGACGATATCCGATGAGTGCGCTCATTTGAGCGTAGAGGCGTGCTCTACGCTCGTTGAATCCGTTGAGGGTCGCTGCGAGTGAAGAAGCGACGCGTTCGCGAAGCTCAGTGTCTGCTATACCTGTGTGACTGGCGAGCAGGGCGTGAAAGGTCTTCCACTGTAGCGAGGTACTAATATGGCCGTAGTCAGCCTGGAGTGAGACTCTGAGGAGTTCAATAACGAGGTTTCTGTGATCCTGAGCTGTTGCCATTGAGTCCGCGCGCTCGCGGATGATGGGAATGAGTTGGAGGAGCACGACGTCGTCACTGCCAACAAGTATGGTGCCTTTGGCCAGTTCAACGAGGACGTCCCCGTAGAAAAGATCGCGTGTTGGCCAGCGCCGGTAGGCCGATGTTCGGGAAACTCCGGCGCGGCGCACTACCTCGTCGAAAACGAGGCCGTTGAGGCTGAACTGAACACCCGTTTCTTGGGTGATTTCGAGGGCGGCGTCAAGCATGCGCCGCTCTGTTTCGCGGTCGTTGATTCGTTGTCGGGGCATGCGTCCAGGGTAGCAAGATCACCCCGTAATGACACTCTTAGTCCTATATATGGTACTATTAGTACCAATGGGACGAAGATGGGAGAAAGCGATGCAGACACTCATTGTTGTTGAGTCATGGTTTGGCAACACACGCCAGATCGCAGACAGCATGAACGAAGCGTTGTCCACACTCGGCCACCATGTTGACCAGTGTTCTGCGACAGAGGCACCTGACCAGATTCCTCCGGAGATCGACCTATTGATCATCGGAACCCCGACCCACAGCCGCGGCCTATCGCGCACCAACACTCGTCGCCAGGCCGGTGCCAGTGATGCTGAGCGAGGTGTGCGCGAATGGCTGAGCTCGCTCACCTTCTCGGAGCACCTCCACATCGCTTTCTTCACAACGGTCACCAGTACAAGCTGGTTTGCTGGATCGGCGGCGAAGGAGGGGCGAAAGCTCTTGGCGCGACGCTACCGTCAGAGCGATCTTCCCCTTGAGCACTTCCTCGTCGAAAGCACGAAAGGCCCCCTGCGCGTGGGAGAAAGTGAACGCGCCGCGCAGTGGGCAGCGCGACTTATCTAGAGAACCCTTCCCGCAGAACTTTGCCTCAGGACCTCAAGACCTTATTGAGGGCTTTGCCTCGGGCGAGCTCGTCAACGAGTTTGTCGAGGTAGCGGATCTTTTGCATGAGAGGGTCCTCAAGGTTCTCAACCCGCACACCACACACTACCCCGGTGATGAGCGAGGCATGGGGGTTGAGGCGGGCCGCCTGGAAGAAGTCCGCGAAGGTTGTTTCTTTCGCGAGGTAATCGCGGACTTCGTCCTCGGTGAATCCGGTCAGCCAGGTGATGACCGCCATGAGTTCCTCTTCGCTGCGGCCTTTCTTAGTGACCTTGGCGAGATAGTGGGGGTAAACCGAGGCGACACTCATCGAAAACACCTTGTGCATAGTAACAGCCCTCACTCAGTCGTTGTCGACGACCTCGACGAATTGCAAGACATTGCCAGCCGGATCAGCAAGCTCAGCGAACTTCACGACCTCGTAGTCAACGATGTCACCAATATCAAAGCCCTCACCAAGAAGGGAACTATGCAGCTGGGTGAGATCGGCGGTTTCGACAATCACGCTCCCGGCGCAGGGGTGCTCGGCTTCTTCAGCGAGCTGAATCCAATGCCCCGGTGCGACTTCCCATTCGAGGACGCCTTCATCTGGCACGACGCTTGCCTCGCCCAGGAGGGCGACATACCACTCGCGCACAGCGGCGAGGTCGGGCACGTTGAGGACAGGCAGGGTGCTGACGAAGTTACGGATGGGCATAACCGGTATCACTTTCGCGTGGTGTTTGAAGGCAGATGTGTGTTGAGAGTAGCACCCGCATACTGTTCCTGAGAGATCATGCCGCCTCCAGCGTTGGCGAAACGCGCGACAGCCTCGTCAAGTTTCGCAACGCGGCGACGCCAGACGAGGATACCGAGGATGACGGTGATCGCGGTGTAGATCCCACCGTTGATGCTGGGATTGTCTGCGAGGGTTGGTAGGTAGTCGGCGAGGAGTTCGGTCGCGGTGTAGTACGCTCCCATTCCTGCTAGCGGCACAACGAGTAGAAAGTTGACGACGCGGGAAATTCTGCGGTAAGCCTTGTGAAGATTGATAAGCAGGGCGATGTAGATTGCGCAGCAGACCATGGCCACAACAAGTCCCCAGACCAGCTGACCATTGTAGGAGCTTGTGAGGGACTCCCCCAGCCAGCGGGTTCCACCAAGCAAAGCAAGGCCGAAGACGAGCGCCTGGTCGGGCGAGAGGATGATCCACAGCATGAACCGCATATAAAGGATCAAGAGGACAATGCCCAGGAATACGCCCAAGCCAATTAAGAGACTCACTGTTGCTCCCTGCGTCGTTTCCTATGATGTGCGTGGCGCGCACCAATGCACTTCACACCTTCGAGCGGCCCCTCCCCCTTGAGGAAGTCGCACTCGCATCAGCACAAAGATGTGTTGATAGATTCAGCCTAGAACATGCGTCGTTGTCCGGTGGGGACTTGTTCGTCCATTCTCTTCTCTTCCCTACCTCGGAGCAGAAAAGTACGCTGCAAGAGCGAAAACACCTCACAGCTGTCAAAATATTGGACAATGGCACTGAAACTCTCGCAGTAAGGACGACGAATGAATCAATTCCCGGAAACCACCCCCGGATGGTTTCAACGAACTCTCGGCATCATTTTGCTGTCGGCGCCTTTGCTTGGCCCCGTTTTCCTTGCACTTGTCTATATCTATGCAGCGACGGAATCGAATACTCAAATGACTGGCGCTGCGGGATTCGTGTTCCTCATGTACTGGATCTTCGGAGCCTTCGTCCTCTACCCGCTTGCAATGCTCGGCAGCCTATTGGCGCTGCGCAGAGGCCTGCGCGCTTTCTTCATTCTTGCCTTTGCCGTGTGCACCGTATTGGTTCCAAGCTCGCTTTTCCTCGCCGAAAACGAAGGCCTTTTCCTTGCAGTGACCGTCTTGACAGCGCCACTGTGTCTGGTAGCGATATATAAAGCTTTCACGTGTTATCCCAAGGCGTCCGCCGCAGAGAGTGTTTCTGATGGCGAAGAACCGTCCACGGCAGAGGCAGAAACGACAGCCTCCTCTTCTATGCAGTGACAAGGCCCCTCGCTACGGCTGCGACGACTATCAGTTATCGCCTGAGCGTTGTGTGTTCGTTGAGTTCCCCATAGGCTGCTTAATGCGGCTGAAAGCTCACCCCGCAGCCCCTAGTCACTAAAGAGGATGCCCCGTGCGCGTTGATTCACCTGCATCACGGCAGCAGATCTTCTTGATTCTCTGTCCTCTAATTGCTGCCGGCCTGCTGTTCTTTATGCCCCTTGGTTGGATGTTCACGATCGCGGCGTTCTGTGCTGGTCTCTTTCTCCTTGTGGCGAACCGCAGGATGAGCGCCCTCATTAAAGGCACGGTGGCCTGCCTGTGGGTCCTGGGGTTGGGCCTGATGATGTATGTCCTGACGGCATTCACGGCACTCGTCGAAGCCGCGATCACGCACTAGCCGATCCAGCATGGACTGGAGGCATTACAGTGGCGGCCATAGCAGCGCCCCTGGCTTTCCTTGCCGCCCTCGTCCTTCTTCTCGTCGCGAGGCCACCGCGGGGTTGACCTGCATCGACACATGTTGGTCAGCGATGAATGCGTCATAGATTCCTCTGATGCCCCAAAGGGGCATACCGAGCACAGAGCACACTCTGGAGCGTCAGTTGATCTCCGAGCCACTCAAAACTGCCGACCTCCGAGAAACAATCCCATACGCAAAAACTCCCCCGGCTTCAGCCGAAGGAGCTCCGTCCAGTATTCACTTTGCCGATGGTTCGTATAAGGATATCGTGGTGGGCCCAGAGGGACTTGAACCCCCGACCTACTGGGTGTAAACCAGTTGCTCTAGCCAACTGAGCTATAGGCCCGTCGCGCTCATGCGCACAGTGAGCAAGCATAGCGGACAATCGGCTGCTCTGGGAAATTGCCGACTCTTTTAGGTCTCTCGCGTAAGTCAGTGCGACCCTGCCCTCTATCATAAAAACTGTCTTAACCGTGCGGGACCATATCAGCTGTCTTCTCAAACAGTATCTCGCTACAAGATGCGCTCTGAGGAGCAAAAGGAGATTACCGTGAACCTACTCCTCCCACATGGGAAGCACCGAACTGGCATCCTTCTGCTCCGCATGCCATTGTTCGGGCTTCTTCTGACATTGGGGCTCTCCGGATTAGTTCTCTTCTTGAGAGAGATCACCCTCCTCGACCTCTGGCTCACCCTCATCTTTGCCGTCGACTTGTGGGCACATTTTGGATGGATACCTCTCCTCCTCGCAGCAGTCGGCGCGTTCCTCACCCTGCGCGAGAGGAACGCATGGCTGTATATCGCATACTTTGTCGCCACAGCCCTCGTCGGAGCTCTCTACCAGCAGGCTCTTACCCTCAGAGTCGACCCGGACCTCATCTGGACGCAACTGCTCCCTCTCTACAGCATATTGAGCATCGCAGCCCTTATCGTCTGCCCCGTCGCCATTACCAACGCCATCAAAGCTCATCAGGCTGAGTCACAGGCTGCTTCACCTTCCACGCCGCCAGTCCCACCCGAGTAAAACACCCAGGCCAGCTGCGAGACTGCGCCCAGCGAACACCTCGTGCTCCCGTTGGCAGGCAGGGCGCCGCGCCTTGGGGCAAACTAAGGCCGCGTTCACCTCGTCAATCACGAAGGACGAGGCGAACGCGGCAACGTCAGGGGGACTATCAGCGGTTGCGCGAACGGGCCGTCAGGCGAATACCCGCCCAATCAGCGCCCACCGAAGCAGCCGAGGTGGTGTTCAAGCCAGCGGTCTTTGCTGACTCCTCCACGTCTGCCACGGGAATCGCACCCGCGCGGCCAGGCTTGGGGATGAGAACCCAGATCAAGCCGCCGTCATCAAGGTTGGACATGGCGTCAACAAGAAGATCTGTCAGATCCTCTTCTTCAGCGTCCTCTTCTCGCCACCAGATGATGGTGCCATCAACAACATCGCCGTAATCACCATCAACGAGTTCGTTACCGGTTTCGGCTTCTACTGCTTCGCGGAGCGCTTCGTCGGCGTCGTCATCGACGTAGAACTCCTGGATCACTTGTCCTTTTGTGAAACCAAGGCTCATCGCCACGACTTTCGACCACCTTCCGAACTATGCGCACACAGCACATGAATTGCAATCACGCTCCTAATCGTAGGGCAGAAACGCCGTTTTGGTCAGCACTGCGCAGAGTTTTCTCCACCTCGACACCAACGTGGTATGCGTCTCCCCCACCCCAGCGCATATCGGGGCAAGGTGAAGCAAAGCCGCCCCTAATCTGGCCAGAAGTGAAAGTACAGGCTCCAAACTGAGACTTTTCACATGGGCTGAAAGTCCTGACGGCGCTCGCCAAACCCCGCAGAACAAGAGACAATAGGAGCAACAGTACTGCACGACGCTGTGCGGCACGGGCCCAAATCGTGTCGCCATAAGGAATGAGGGAATGAGCCACATGAGCGATAGTCATCCCGTCGTCAACGGCCTGCTGAGCCAGGTTCCTGACAACGATCCGGCAGAAACCGCCGAATGGGTGGAGTCACTGTCGGGGCTTATCGACGAAAAGGGCGGGCCCCGCGCCCGCTACATTCTGCTGCACATGCTGGCCGAGGCCCGCAAGCGCGACGTGCAGCTCCCGCAGGAATACACCACCCCCTACGTCAACACCATCCCCGTTGACCAGGAACCCTACTTCCCCGGCGACGAGGCCATGGAACGCCAGTACCGCCGCTGGATCCGCTGGAACGCAGCCGTCCAGGTGACGCGCGCCCAGCGCCCCGGCGTGAAGGTCGGCGGCCACATCTCCTCCTACGCGTCAGTTTCGACGCTCTACGAGGTCGGCCTCAACCACTTCTTCCGCGGGAAGCACCACCCCGGCGGCGGCGACCACATCTTCTTCCAGGGTCACGCCTCCCCCGGCCCCTACGCGCGCGCCTTCCTTGAAGGCCGCCTCACCGAAGAGCAAATGGACGGCTTCCGCCAGCAGGTGTCCACCGAGCATGGCCTGCCCTCCTACCCTCACCCCCGCCAGATGCCCGACTTCTGGGAATTCCCCAGCGTCTCCTTGGGTATCGCCCCCGCTGCGGCCATCTACCAGGCATGGTTTGACCGCTACCTGCACATGCGCGGCCTGAAGGACACCTCCCAGCAGCACACCTGGGCCTTCATCGGCGACGGCGAAATGGACGAGCCCGAATCGCGCGGCATGCTCCAGCTCGCCGCCCAGCAGGGCCTGGACAACCTGACCTTCGTCATTAACTGCAACCTGCAGCGCCTTGACGGCCCGGTTCGCGGTAACGGCAAGATCATTCAGGAACTCGAAGCCTTCTTCAAGGGCGCTGGCTGGAACGTCATCAAGGTCATCTGGGGCCGCGGCTGGGATCAGCTCCTGGCTGCCGACAAGGACAACGCCCTCGTCAACCTGATGAACGACACCCTTGACGGTGACTACCAGACCTTTAAGGCTAACGACGGCGCCTACGTGCGTGAGCACTTCTTCGGCCGTGATCCTCGTACCAAGGCCATGGTTCAGAACTGGACCGACGACCAGATCTGGGCGCTGCAGCGTGGTGGCCACGACTACCGTAAGGTCTACGCCGCATACAAGGCTGCGATGGAACACACCGGTCAGCCCACCGTCATCCTTGCCCACACCATTAAGGGCTACGCCCTGGGCTCCTCCTTCGCTGGTCGTAACTCAACCCACCAGATGAAGAAGCTCACCGTTGAGGATGCCAAGCAGCTGCGTGACCGCCTGCAGATTCCGATCACTGATGAGCAGCTTGAGCGTGATCCCTACTGCCCGCCGTACTACATGCCCCCGGCAGATCACCCGGCACTGCAGTACATGAAGGAGCGTCGCGAAAAGCTCGGCGGCTTCCTGCCTGAGCGTCGCGACGACTACGATCCCAAGCTCCCTGAGCTACCTGTTCGCCCCTTCGAGGCGATCGCTAAGGGCTCGGGCACCCTTGAGGTTGCCACCACCATGGCTTTCGTGCGCCTGCTCAAGGACCTGCTCAAGGACAAGAACATCGGCCGCTACCTCGTGCCCATCATCCCCGATGAGGCCCGTACCTTCGGTTTGGACGCTATCTTCCCCACGGCGAAGATCTTCCACACTCACGGCCAGAACTACACCGCTGTGGATGCTGACCTTATGCTCTCCTACAAGGAGTCCCAGCAGGGTCAGGTGCTCCACACCGGTATTACCGAAGCCGGTTCGGCCGCCGCTTTGCAGGCTGTGGGTACTGCTTACACCACCCACAACCTGCCGATGGTGCCCTTCTACATCTTCTACTCGATGTTTGGCTTCCAGCGCACCGGCGACCAGTTCTGGGCGGCCGCCGACCAGCTGGCCCGTGGCTTCGTGATCGGCGCGACCGCTGGCCGCACCACCCTGACCGGTGAGGGCCTGCAGCACCTTGATGGGCACTCCCCCATCATCTCGGCCACCAACCACGGCTTCGTCACCTACGACCCGGCCTACGCCTACGAAATCCGCCATATCATTTGGGACGGCCTGCAGCGTATGTACGGCGAGAACGATCCTCGCGATCCCAACGTCCTGTACTACATCACCGTCTACAACGAGCCGATCGTGCAGCCTGCCGAGCCTGAGAACCTTGACGTTGACGGCCTGCTCAAGGGCCTGTACAAGGTTGAGGATCACTCCGGCAACGGCCATAAGGTCCAGCTGCTTGCTTCCGGTGTTGGTGTGCCGTGGGCCCGCGAGGCTCGCCGCATGCTCGCCGAAGAGTGGGGTGTGGACGCTGCCGTGTGGTCTGTGACCTCGTGGAATGAGCTGCGTCGTGACGGCCGCGAAGCTGACGAGTACAACTTCCTCAACCCCGAAGCTGAGCAGCGCGTGCCCTACGTGACCGCTAAGCTTGCTGGCAGCGAGGGCCCCTTCATCGCCACCTCCGACTACGACACCCTGGTTTCTGACCAGATTCGTCCGTGGGTTCCCGGCGAGTACATCACCCTTGGTACCGACGGCTTCGGTGTGTCTGACACTCGCCGCGCTGCCCGCCGCTACTTCAAGGTTGACGCCGAATCCGTGGTTGTCCGCACCCTCAAGGCGCTGGCTGACCGTGGCGTGATGGATCGCTCCGTGGTTGCTCAGGCAATCCAACGTTACGACCTGTTCAACAACTCCATTGAGGCTGCTGGCCCTGTTGGCGACTGATCCCAGTCCCACTTCAGGCTGACAGCTCACACGGGGAGGCTGCACCCACTGGGTGCGGCCTCCCCCGCTTTTTACCCGCCTGCCATTCACTCAGGTGCGCCGCTCAGCACCGCGCCACCCGAGGTTGAGCGCTATGCTCAGGTCAGATCCCCTGATGAAGGTGACGGCGGCGAAGGAGGCCCCATGCTTGGCGCAATCATTGGCGATATCGTTGGTTCCCCCTACGAGTTCGACCAGGGAGACAAGACCACTGTCTTTCCCTTCTTCCACGCTGACGGGGACTTCACCGACGATACGGTGATGACCATTGCCGTCGCCCGCGCGCTCATGGACGCTGCGGGGGACGAGGCCGCCGCGCCCGCCCTCCTCGTGGCGCGCATGCAAGAGTTCTACCGCGCCTACCCTCACCCGAAGGGCAGCTATGGAGGCCGTTTCCTTCAATGGCTGACCTCCCCCAAGCCTGAACCCTACAACAGTTGGGGCAATGGCTCAGCAATGCGGGTCTCTAGCGTCGGATGGCTCTTCACTACCCCCGAGGATGTCCTCCGTTGGGCGGCGATCAGCGCCGAGGTGACCCACAACCATCCTGAGGGGATAAAAGGTGCGCAGGCCGTCGCCCTCGCCATCTACAGGGCGCGGCATTGGCAGCGCACGCCTGAAGGAATCGCTGCAGGAAAAGACGCGCTGTATGACGAGATCACCACCCGTTTTGGCTATAACCTGTCACGCAGCGTCGATGAGATTCGTCCTCACTATCGCCACGTCGAGTCCTGCCAAGAAACTGTCCCTGAGGCCTTGACGTGTTTTATTGAATCCCAAGATTTTGAGAGCGCTCTTCGGCTGGGGGTCTCGATTGGTGGAGACACTGACACCGTTGGGGCGATTATCGGCGGTATCGCAGAGGCCGCCTACGGAATCCCCGCAGAGATTCGCGCAGGCGGCCTCGCATACCTTCCGCCCGATTTCCTCGCAGTCCTTAAGGATTTCTGGGCGCACGGGCACTAGAAGAAGAAATACTTCACGATCATGCCTATTGCGGCAATTGCAGAGGTAATGAACGCCAGAAGCGATATGGGAGAGCCGGTCTCCGGCTCGCCAGATGCTGCATTGCCCACACCAGTGGACGCTTGGCCACCCTCAGGTGAAGCGACAAGTTTTTCCTTGCCATACGTAGCTGGGGGACGCGTGATGAAGCTCTCCACCGTGGCCTTCTTCGCCGGATCGTAGATCCACACGGAACTCATTCCCAGGCCGTAACCGATACGGACGCGCAGCCCCGTGGAGGTGTTCCAATCTCGATACTCGCCGCCGTAGTGAGAGCTTTCTTCTGCCTGACCATAGCGACTATTCAGAGCTGTTTCCAGGTTCTTCATGACGCGTTCGATATCTGCGTTCGTGCGTCCGGGAGTACGATCCTTCATCCCCATGGAGACGTCGAAGGTCACCAGCCACACACGCTGATCCTCATCCCGAATGGCTGCTCGTGGTTCAGCAGGTGGGGAAACCTGCGTGTAGTAGACGTCGGGCCAGCTACTGTCTTCCGGGAACCATCCAATACCGCTAGCGATTTCGGATGCGTCAAAAAGATCAATGGAGTCCATTGACTGCGTCCACTCGTCAATGATTCTCAGCGCGTCATCAACCTCGTAGTTGATCGGAATACCGGTGACACGATCGTCCTCGGGACCGTGATAATCGATGATAACGTTGCTCTTTCCTGGCCCGTGGAAAAGAGCCAGAGACAGGTGCGGGGTGATATTCCACTGCGCGAAGTGGGGATTATCGACGCCTCGGGTGTTCCTTTCGGGTTGGCCGTAGATCTCCGTGAGGGCAGCCTCGACCTCCAGCATGCGTTCTTTCATTAAAGGCCAGGCCTCGGCCTCGGTCCGTTCTGACCAGTGGTCCGCCAGATTGAAGGTCACCCGTGTCGCTCCGCGGCGCCCATAGGTGACCCCGACATCGGGTTCGGCGAAGTAATCCTCCGAGAAGATGCGCAGGTTTCCGTCGTACATGACGTGCATCAGGGTGGAGAAGAACGCTGTCGAGGACGATTCCTCGGCAGTCCATCCCACTGTGTCGGCGCAGTCGTGGACGGCGGCAACGTTCATTGGCCACGGGGCGTTGAGCCAGGTTTGAATCGTCTGGAGGCAAGACGTGGTATCAGGAACGATAATCTGGTCTTCTGGCTCGCTCTCGTGGCGGGGCCCAGTGATGGACACCGTGGGGCGCGCGGTCCCGTAAGTGATGCGTACCCACACGCCAGTGGGTGTCTTCCACCAGCAGAACTCCCGCCCATTGACGTCATTGGAGAGACGGAAGGGCTGCCCATAGAGGTTCGTGAGTTCTTTCTCGAGTTCACGCATATGGGCAGTGAGGATTTCAGTGGCGCGTCCTCGTTCCTCCCGTTCGACAAGATTCGACGCGTGGAAGAACAGATCAGGAACGCCGTAGGAATGGACGGTCAGGAGGCAGCGGACCTCGGGGGCGATCCAGAATGAACCCGGCGGAGCATAGTCCTCCTCGGTGTCGATCTTTTCGGCGGTCCAGCCCACCTGCTCGGCATAGCCATAGACTTGCTCGACCGTGAGCGGCCACGTGGTATTCACCAGCGTTTGAATAAAGGCAAGGCTCTGGTCATTCGGAATGATTTTTAGTGCGTTCATGGCGGCTCTCGCTTTCCGGGGGGATTATTGAGATGAGGAGGGCAGGAGCAGATCAAGTCTCAACGACCGGTCCTCTATACGAAGGATTGGCTAAGTTCTCAGGCGAAAGAATCAGTTCAACTTCTTCCTCCGACAATAGACCCATCTCAATGATGATATCCCGGACACTGCGTCCTCCCAGTGCGGCTTTCTTCCCAACGACATCACCCAGATGGTGGCCGATCACGTCATTAAAGTAGGTGACGATGCCAATAGAGTTCATGACGTAGGAACGACACACCTCTTCATTCGCGGTCAGCCCCACCACGCAACGCTCACGCAGAGTATCGCAGGCATTGATGAGCAGGTGAATGGACTCAAAGAGCGCTTGGGCGATGACCGGTTCCATCACATTGAGCTGTAACTGGCCAGCTTCTGCTGCCATCGTCACGGTCTGGTCATTGCCGATGACCTTGAAGCACACCTGGTTGACGACCTCAGGGATGACCGGGTTGACCTTGGCGGGCATAATTGAGGATCCTGCCGCCATTTCCGGCAGGTTGATCTCATTGAGGCCAGCTCTCGGCCCGGAGGCAAGCAGACGCAGATCATTGCAGATCTTGGACAGTTTCACGGCAGTGCGCTTGATGGTGGCGTGCATGGACACGTAGGCGCCCGTATCCGAGGTTGCCTCAATGAGGTGCTCCGCTCCGCGCACCGGCAGGCCGGTAATCCGCCGCAGATGACGGACTACCGCCTCCTGGTAACCGGGAGGAGTATTCAAACCCGTACCGATGGCTGTTGCTCCCAGGTTGGTTTCAAGCAGCAGGTCCGCATTGTTTACCAGGCGGGCGTCCTCTTCACGCAAGGTGACGGCAAAGGCCATCATCTCTTGCCCCAGCGTCATGGGGACGGCGTCTTGAAGCTGCGTGCGCCCCATGGTGAGCACGTCAGCGAACTCTTCTCCCTTACGCGCAAAAGCATCAGCAAGCTCATCAATGGCGCGTTGCAGGGCGAGAGTACGCACGTGGACGGCAAGACGGAAGGCCGTCGGGTAGGCGTCGTTAGTGGATTGGGAGCGGTTGACGTCATCGTTGGGGTGAATAATGTCGTAGCGCCCGCGTTCCTCCCCCATGAGTTCGAGGGCGAGGTTGGCGATAACCTCGTTGGCGTTCATATTTAACGAGGTTCCCGCACCTCCCTGGAACTGGTCGATGGGGAACTGGTCCATGCAGCGCCCATCGCGCAGTATCGCATCGCAGGCTGCCACGATCGCGTCTGCGGTGCTGGGCGTCATGACGCGCAGCTCCTTGTTGGCTAGGGCTGCGGCCTTCTTCACGTGGACGATGGCGCGAATCAGGTCGGGCACTTCGTTGATGGTGTGTCCCGAGATCTGATAGTTCTCTAACGCTCGAAGGGTGTGGATCCCCCAGTAGGCGCCTGCGGGAACCTCACGGTCACCCAATAGGTCATGTTCGGTTCGCACGTCCATGTGCGCCGTCCTTTCGCAGAGTACGGTCGGCCTCTTCGCCTGTGTATGTCTGCTAACGATCCTAGTGCTTCATGGCCCCTGCGTTGAATGGCACGCGTGGCCTGCCTTCAGCTGCGGGTCGGGTGGAAGAACGCGCCCCACCGTTCGCGTCCTAATGCACCAACGACGCCTAAGGGAATACCCGCTGGGCACACCTTCGCACACTCACCGTATCCAGAGCACGAACCGAAGAACTCATCCACGCTCACCGACATTGCCCGCGCACGTCGGCCTCGTTCAAGAGCAGGCACGGGCAGTGCAGCCAGGTGGGCGACGCGCGCCCCCGCATATAGGGCAGCCGAACCATTAGGGCAGGCTGCCACGCAGGCGCCACACCCAATGCAGGCCGCCATGTCCAAGGCGTATTCGGCGATGTCATGAGCGACAGGAAGGGCATCGGCGTCAGCAGCAAGCCCCGTATCGACAGAGGCAAAGCCACCCGCCATGGTGACCTCGTCGAGGACGCCCCGATCAACGACAAGGTCTCGCAGAACAGGAAAGACACCTGTTCGTAGGGGCTCAAGGGTGATGGTTGCCCCTTCTCGCCTCTCCCCGACCCGCTGGTGACAGGCGGGGAGATTGTCCCTCCACCCGTGGGGGCGTCCGTCCACAGTGAGCCCGCAGGCTCCACAGATGCCCTCACGGCAGTCCGACTCGAAGGCCACGGGAGTCTCGCCACGCACGCGAAGTTGGGCGTTGAGATGATCGAGGAGTTCAAGCACTGACATTGCCGGATCGCAGCCGTCAAGCTCGTAGGTGTGGAAGGCTCCCCTGTCCTGTGGGCTGCCTTGGCGCCAGATTTTCAGCCTCAGCCTCATTGGTAGCTCCTTTGCTGAACTGTCACATCCACAAATTCCAGGGCCTCACGATGGTGCGTGAATTGAGGGGTGCTGTCCCACGTCGAAGACGTCCACGCCGACACGCTCATCCACTGTTCGTCATTGCGGGCGGCCTCGCCATCACGGGAGTATTCACTGCGGAAGTGCGCACCGCAGGATTCTTCCCTGTGCCAGGCATCAACGCAGATCAGCTCGGCCATTTCGAGGTAGTCGCTCACTCGTGCGGCCTCAACAAGATCCTGGTTGTATTCATGCACTCCGCCGCTGACGCGAACCTCACGCGCGAAGGAGGTTCTGAGTTCACGGATATCGCGAATTGCGCGCTCTAACCCCGCCTTGTCACGAACGACTCCACAGTCGCGGTAGAGGATTGCGCCAAGTTCGCGGTGGAATCGCTGCGCTGGCACGCTTCCTGGACTATCCAGGAGGGCGTTGATGCGCTCCGTGACCCGCGCGTAGGCTGCGGTCACAGCCGGGGAAGTCACGTCGAGTAGTGCTTCTCCCAGGTGTCCGGCCAGGTAGTCGGGGACGGTGCGGGGGATGACAAAGGAGCCGTCCACGCAGGCGGCCAGCAGAGAGTTTGCACCCAGCCTATTGGCCCCGTGGTATGCGGCGTTGGCTTCGCCTGCGACGAAGAGGCCGGGGATGGTGCTCATGAGCCGGTAGTCCACCCACAGTCCACCCATGGTGAAGTGGGCGCCGGGTGCGATACGCATGGGCTGAGTGTAGGGGTCTTCGCCGGTGGCGTCGCGGTACATGTCAAAGAGGTTGCCGTAGCGTTCGGCAATGACGTCTCGTCCGAGGCGTTCGAGGGCGTCGCGGAAGTCCAGGTAGACGGAGTTGCGCAGGGGGCCAACGCCTCGTCCTGCGTCGATTTGGGCCCGGGCCGCGCGGGAAGCGATGTCGCGGGGCGTGAGGTTACCAAAGGCCGGGTATTGGCGTTCCAGGTAGTAGTCGCGTTCCTCCTCGGGGATTTGCGAGGGCGGGCGCGCATCTTCTTTGGCCCGTGGGACCCAGATCCGCCCGTCGTTGCGCAGGGACTCAGACATGAGCGTCGTCTTGGACTGCCACTGGGATGAGACGGGCAAGGCTGTGGGGTGGAATTGGATGAAGCTGGGCGAGGCGAGCGCTGCTCCGGCCCGGTGAGCCCGCCAGATCGCGGTGGCTGAGGAGTTTTTCGCCAATGTGGAGTGGAAGTAGGCGTTGCCGTAACCTCCGGTGGCAAGGATTACGGCGTGGGCCGGGTGAAAGCGGAGTTCACCTGTGGTCAGGTCGCGGGTGATGACGCCGCGGGCGCGCCCGTCCTCGACGACGATGTCGAGCATTTCGTGGCGAACCCAGAGGGTTGCTTGGCCTCGTGCGACCTGGCGCATGAGTGCGCTGGAGGCCGCTACCTGCAGCTGCTGGCCGGTTTGCCCGCGCGAGTAGTAGGTGCGTGAGACTTGGACGCCACCAAAACTGCGGGTCGACAGCGAGCCGCCGTATTCTCGGGCGAAGGGCACGCCCAGGGCATTGAGGTGGTCGATGACTCGGGTGGATTCGACCCCGAGCCTCCAGGCTTCAGATTCTCGGGCGCGGAAGTCTCCGCCTTTGACGGTGTCGCGGACAAAGCGCGCCAGGGCGTCGCCGTCAACTCGGCGAGCCCTAGCAGCGTTAATACCGCCTTGTGCTGCGACGGAGTGCGCGCGGCGGGGAGTGTCGTGGGCGGTGATGACATCAACGGGGTAGCCCATTTCTGCCAGCGCCGCAGCTGCGCCAGCACCAGCCAAGCCAGTTCCGACAACAACGATACGGAAGCGGCGCCGGTTGCCGGGGCTGACGAGGCGGGCGTTGGCGACGAAGGTCTGCCACATGTGACGTGGAGGAGCATCGGGTTGGTGGGGGTTGAGTGACTGTCCTTCGCGCACACGAATAGTTGCCGAGTCACGCGACATGTCCTGGGTTTCCTCCGTGCGTGGGTCCCCCAGAGGCACGTAGTCTTGCCAGCGGCGAGTTGCTTCCTGAGGGTCAGGTTGGTGCTGAGGGAAATCGCTCATTGGAAGGCTCCCATCCATGCTGCGGCCACCACCGCGCCATTACCGACAACAATGAGCAGAGCAAGGGCGTAGCCGACAAGGCGTGCGATGCTGCGACCTCTTTCTCGGACTCCCCCAAGATCTTGCCAAGCCAGCCCGATACCATGAGCAAGGTGTATCCCCAAGGCAATGAGCGCAATGCCGTAGCCGACGGCCGCTATGGGGCGTGCCAGGGAGGCGCTGAGGTTTGCCACCGCGTAGAACACACTGCCCCCATCTGGGCTGGGGGTGGGGTGTTGGAAGCTCTCGGGGGCGATGAGAACCCCTGCGGTGAGGTCAAGGATATGGGCAGTGATGAACAGGAGCATGATGAGGCCCGTCGGCATCATGGCTTTAGCCCCGTATCCGCGCCATCCCATGTGGCGCGCCCCGCGAGTGCGGGTGCTTGCTGAGCGCTGCCACAGGATGAGTACTGAGAGCAGATGGATAATCAGGCACATGCCCATGACGATGCGGAAAACCCACAAGACAAAGCCGTGCGGAAGCGCGGGGGCGCCGACCTCACGAAGCCACGCGGCATAGAGATCAACGCCCGGCGGATCGAGGAAAACCTTGAGATTGCCGAGCATGTGGATGAGAACGAAGGCTGCCATTGCTAGACCCGTGACGGCTGTGGCCGTCTTAAGGAGCCAGGTAGGCAGCAGGACGCGACGCCGTTGAACATCGCGTCGTCCGTGAATGTGCGCCATTGCAACACCCCCTTTTGTCCAGTTTAGCGCGAGAAAGAATGGTGGGCGCGGGAGATGAAGCTGCTCATCCCCATAAGAAGAACCGGGGGCGCGCTGGAAGGAAGGGCCGCAGCTGTTGCTTCCGCGTTATGCCCGCGAGGACTTCTTCGTCTCGTCGACAGCGTCAAGAATGTCGCCCAAGGTCTGCCAGGAACGCACAGCTTCGTCAGTGAAGGTGCAGCGCAATTCGTGCTCGACAGCGGCAACAACGGCGTAGAGTCCAAGGTCATCCAGGTCAAGGTCCTCACGCAAGGTGAGGTCAAGGCGCGCGCGGGACGGGTCAAGCGCGGTCTCAGCAACGATAGCGGCGAGGACGGCCTCGTGGCGCGGGTTGACGCTATCACCGTCAGTAGAGTCCGCCCCGTGCGCCGACTCTTGTTGCGCATCTGGTTCTTCCCCCAAGGAGGGGGAGGCAACGAGCGCCTCGTCCTGCGTTTCTACGCTGTCGGCCGCATCAGAAGTGTCCTGCGCGAACGCCGCAGCCAGATCAATACCAAGGAGGTCGCCAATAGTGCCCATAGCACTAGAGTAGCTCCCTCCGAGGCGGCAGGTCGATGACGGGGCCTCGTGAACCCGCGCGTAGAGACAGCTCAGGGGCGAGCTGGCATGGCAGCTCGCCCCTGGCTTTTACATGTTTGTGCTCAGCCGACCACCTGGTTGAGCCAGCGCACGGGGGCGCCAGCACCGGCGTAGCGGAAAGGCTCAAGCTCATCATCCCAAGCCTGCCCCAAAGCCAGGTCCAGGCCCTCACGGAGGCTGAGCATATCGGTGGCTTGCTCCATGGCGGCTCGAATACGGTCCTCGGGAACGACGACATTACCGGCGGTGTCAATCTGGGCGTGGAAGATCCCCAGGGAGGGGGTGTGGAACCACCGGCCGCCGTCAGTCTGACCCGTGGGTTCTTCGGTAACTTCGTAGCGCAGGTGTTCCCAACCGCGCAGAGCAGAGGCAATCCTCACGCCGGATCCTGCCGTGCCCACCCACGCGAATTCGCACCGCATCATGCCGGGTGCAGCTGGCTGGTCGCTCCACTGCAGTTTAATGTCCTGTTCGAGGGCGTTGCCCACAGCCCACTGGATATGCGGGCAGAGCGCAGGGGGGACAGAGTGTACGAAAAGTACACCACGGGTGTATGTCCCTCTCATTGTGACCTCCAGGTTGTGTGGTGAGGATCGTCTTCCCCTACGCCCTCGTGACAACCCTTTCGGCGGTCTCACAACGATTTTTCGCGGTGTACACGCCCATCATAACCCCCAAGGCCAGCCCTGACCAGAGCAATCTACGCTTTAGCGCTCATTCTCTGCCCATCTCAGAGCCCCTCGGGCCCCAGGAACACCGGATTGACAGCAAAACCGCGAAGAATCTGGGTATCAGGATCGATAGAACTCCACAGGTCATCAATCCGCTGTCGTGCCAGCTCCCGGCCTGTCCTCAAGTCGTAGCTGTACAGTTCGATGGCCCCCTGAGTGCCCGTCGTGTGGCTGAGAACATCCAGGCGCTGCCCAGAAAAAACGGCAAAACGACGACTGTCATATCCGCCTGAGAGCGTCAGACCATGGAGGCTTTCCGTCACGCCCGATTCAACATCCGTGGAATAGACCTCGCCCCCACCCGAAATCCACCGCAGCTGCCCATCCACATAGGCTCCCGGCCCGTAGGAAGCGTTGAGGATCTCCTCGGAGGGCAGGCGTAAAAACTCGCCCTGCGGATCCTTCAATGCCACGATCCTCCTGCGCCCCGTGGTCACATCCCAGCGCTCGATTGACGCATAGCTGCGACTACCGGGCTGGAACTGCGTCAGAGGACTACCCTCCTCAAAGATCGGATAATGAGCAGGATTTCCGATTCTCTTGCCTTCACCCGGCAAATACTCCACCTGCTCGGCCAGGACGACCATCGTGTCCTCCTGACAAGGAGCGGTAGGGCCGGCGTAGCTCACTTCATCAAATTCAGAGGTTGCACTCCTCAGCTCCCGGTAGTCAAAGTCGCCCTGTGCCACGACCTGCTGGAAGAAAACGCGCTCACGCCCGGCGCCCTCGCCAGAGTCCATCACTTCCCCACCAAGGATGTACGCGCTCTCCCCGCACGCTCCAAAGACATCGGTATAGACGCCCACACTCCGCTGGCGGCTCCCGCTGGGCGTCGTGATACCCACCTGCTGCCGATAGCGCCCCTCAACGAAACCCTCATTCGTGAGCGAGGCAACAACGGCGCTGCCACCAAGGAAAGCAGCCCCATTGGCGATACTCCCTTTCGGGGCGTCAAAGACACTCACTTCGCCCTCACGGTCTATGACGTAGTCATGTTCTGAATCGGCAACGACAAGACCAGCACTCCCCCACAGAAGATGGGCAGCTTCAGAAAAGCCCGTCCGATACACGCGGGTCCCTCCCCCGCGCTCAACAAGAACCAGATAGCTAGCGCGGACAAAAGGATCGCTCGTACTCCACGGATTCATCACGAAGGCGGCAATCGTGTCATCAAGAGGAATGTGGCGGGCAGAACGGAGGTGAGGCTGGGTCAACGATGGCAGGGAAGAACATGCCGTCAGGAAAAGCCCCACCGCACACAGGAGCGTCCACAGGCGACCCACACCGCGCATGCCTTCGCCTCGGTGGATCATGGCACCTCCTTTCCCCTCGTTGGGATGGCGCTTCTCAACCGCAGGAGCAACAAGGTGAGCACTAAACTGCTGGCCGCCCTGCCAGCTCCACACTACAGTTTCCGAGCCCCGTGCACGAGGCCAGCGCCGTCCAACCCCACCCTGCACAAGCAAAGGCTGGGCGGCACCGCTCACCGCAGTGCCGCCCAGCCTCAGAACTGATCGCGCTCCATCCTCACCGGAGGAAAGAGGAAGACTCAGTAGTTCTTGTTACGGATGTCGCGCAGAGCCTTCTTCCGGGTCGCGCGATCCAGACGATCAATGTAGATCATGCCCTCCAGGTGGTCGCACTCGTGCTGGAGTGCGCGAGCCATCAGCTCCTCACCCTCAAGCACCACTGGCTTGCCATCAAGGTCAATACCCTCAACGCGGGCATACCAAGCGCGTTCGGTCGGGTACCACAGCTCAGGCACCGACAGGCAGCCTTCGTCACCGTCCTGGTACTCGTCCTCGGAGACCTCAACCAGCTTGGGGTTCAGGACATAACCGATTTCACCATCCACGTTGTAGGAGAAGGCACGCAGCCCCACGCCAATCTGGTTAGCAGCCAAACCGGCGCGTCCCTCCAAAGCCACACCCTCAAGCAGGTCTTCGACCAGGGACTTGACCTTATCGTCAATGTCCGTAATCCACTCGCAGGGGGTGCGCAGGATCGGGTCACCGATAATGCGGATCTCGCGGATCGCCATCTTACTTTCCTTCCTGACCCAGCAGGCGCGCATGCAGGTCGCGGACAGCGCCAACGGCCTCGCCCACTGCGACCTCGACACGCTCACCGCTGGCGCGGTCACGAATTTCGACCTTACCCTCAGCCAGGCCTCGACCAACGACCAAAGTGATCGGAATACCGACCAGTTCAGAGTCAGCAAACTTCACGCCAGCCGACACCTTCGCACGGTCATCGTAAAGGACATCCAGGCCAGCAGCATCAAGCTCAGCGCACAGCTGCTCGGCAGTGCCGAAGATTTCTTCTCCCTTGCCGGTGGCCAGAACATGCACGTCGAAAGGCGCGATCTGCGCCGGCCAGGCCAAGCCACGCTCATCGCAGTTGGATTCCGCCAGGGCTGCGAGCACACGCGAGATACCAATGCCGTAAGAGCCCATAGTCACAATCTGGCTCTTGCCGTTCTCATCCAAGACCGTCAGGCCAAGAGCCTTGGCGTACTTGCGGCCAAGCTGGAAGATGTGGCCAATTTCGATGCCACGCTCCAGGTGAAGCGGACCCGAACCGTCGGGGGCAGGATCGCCCTCCCGGACCTCAGCGGCCTCAATGGTGCCATCGCCGTCGAAGTCGCGGCCCTTGACGAAGGAGAAGACGTGGGTATCGACTGCGTTAGCGCCGGTGATCCACATCGTGCCATCCACGACGCGCGGGTCAAGGAGGTAGCGGATCGAACCCGAGGGGTTGCCGTCCTCGTCGGTGACACGGGTGGGGGCGTTGGGGCCGATCACCTGTGGGCCAATGTAGCCAACGACCAACTCAGGGTGCTTCTCAAGGTCGGCGGGGGTGGCCATTTCAACCTCGGCGGGCGAGACGGACGCCTCGACGCGCTTCATGTCGACTTCGCGGTCGCCAGGAAGGCCGATCACGAGCAATTCACGTTCGCCGGTGGGATGGGTCAACGCCACAACAACGTTCTTCAAAGTGTCGGAGGCTTCCCAGGGGCGATCCTCACGCGGGTAGTTGGCGTTGGCGTAGTCGACCAGTGCCTCAATGGTGGTGGCATCGGGGGTGGGCAGCACAGCAGGCTCAGGCAGGCCGTCAATCGGCAGCGCCTCAGGCACGGGCGTCGTGACAGCCTCAGCGTTGGCAGCGTAGCCGCCGGGAGAACGCACGAAGGTATCCTCACCGATGGGACTGGGGTGGAGGAATTCCTCCGAGCGAGAGCCGCCCATGGCACCCGACATCGCCGAGACAATGACATACTCCAAGCCCAGGCGGTCAAAGATCGCCTGGTAGGCCTTGCGTTCTGCCATGTAGGAGGCTTCCAAGCCCTCTTCGTCAATGTCGAAGGAGTAGGCGTCCTTCATGACGAACTCGCGGCCACGGATCAGACCGGCGCGGGGGCGAGCCTCATCGCGGTACTTAGTCTGGATCTGGTACAGAGCCAGAGGAAGATCCTTGTAGGAGGAGTACAGGTCCTTGACCAGCAGGGTGAACATCTCTTCGTGCGTGGGGGCGAGCAGGTAGTCGCCTTCCTTACGGTCACGCAGCTTGAAGAGGGTCGGCCCGTACTCGTCCCAGCGGTTTGTCGCCTTGTAGGGCTCGGCAGGGATGAGGGCAGGGAAGTGAACTTCCTGGGCGCCCATGCGGTCCATTTCCTCGCGGACAATGTCCTCAACCTTACGCAACACGCGCAAACCAAGGGGCATCCAGGTGTAGATGCCAGGGGCCGTGCGGCGGATGTAGCCAGCACGGACCAGAAGCTTATGGGACATGACCTCCGCGTCGGCGGGGTCTTCGCGCAAAGTGCGCAGGAAGAAAGAAGATACGTTTCTCAGCACGCCCTCTAGCGTAGTCCACTCCCCCACTCGTTTTCGAGCCTGCTAGGCGGACCTGGCCGCATTGTGTTGCACAGCAATTTTTAGACGGTGGGCGGTGGGCGGTGGGAAAGAATAAAGCCTGTGGGCGCAGCACGTGCTGCGCCCACAGGCTTTGGGGTTTATCGGTTCACCAGTGGCGACGACAGACACAGCCATTCAGGCCCACTAGCTCATGGATTGTCGAAAGGTCACTCTTCAGCGTTGCCACCAGACTCGGCCAGAAGCTTAATGTCGCGCAGAATATTCATGGTCATCAGCGACATGAAGGTCGCATCTGCCCAGCAAGCTGCCTGGGCGGTCATGCAGTGCGGCTGGTGGCGCTCACGCAGATGCAGGCGGGTGCGGTTCACATCCTCAGGGATAAGCACGAACGCCCAGGTGGCATCCACGTCCTTGGCAGTACCGTGCTCATCAACGGCGACCTCAGCGGAAGCCAGAACCAGGGCAGCGTTCTCATCATCAATGACAACGCTCATGTCGTCGTCTTCCTGAACGACATTCTTCAGCACCGACCAGACGACCTCGGGGGTAGCCTCGATGGAGACAGCACGGTCGGTCACGAAAGACGCTGCCGGAAGGATGTCGTCACCGGGCAGGACGATCTCAGCTTCGTTCCGGGTGACGCCAATGCGCTTGGGGAAGCCGGTGGCGACGATAGCGGCAGCGCCAGCTACGCCAGCCAGAGTCAAAATAGTGCGCAGTCCCATGGGAACTCCTTTAGTTGTACCGGGTATGGACGTGGGGTGGGACTACTTGGCGGCGATAACTTCAACGCTGCCTTCGCCTGCTTCGAGTCCCATCTCTTCTGCAAGCATATTGGCTCGGCGGATCAGCGTCTCGACGATCTGATCTTCAGGCACGGTGTCGACGACCTCGCCGCGGATAAAGATCTGCCCCTTGCCGTTACCCGAGGCAACCCCAAGGTCAGCTTCGCGGGCTTCGCCGGGGCCGTTGACGACACAGCCCATGACAGCCACACGCAGGGGAACGGTCAGGTCCTTGAGTCCTTCGGTGACTTCTTCAGCCAGGGTGTACACGTCTACCTGGGCGCGGCCACACGAAGGGCACGAGACGATCTCAAGGGTGCGTTCACGCAGGCCCATGGACTGAAGGATCTGGATGCCGACCTTGACTTCCTCCACCGGCGGAGCGGAGAGGGAAACGCGAATGGTGTCGCCGATGCCTTGACGCAGGAGGGCCCCAAAAGCAGTGGCGGACTTAATGGTGCCTTGGAAGGCGGGGCCAGCCTCGGTAACACCCAGGTGCAGGGGCCAATTGCCGCTCTCTGCGAGGATCTCGTATGCGCGGATCATCGTTACCGGGTCGTGGTGCTTGACGGAGATCTTGAAGTCGTGGAAGTCGTGCTCTTCAAAGAGGGAGGCTTCCCACATGGCGGACTCGGCGAGGGCCTCGGGCGTGGGGCCACCGTACTTGGAGTACATGCGCTTATCGAGGGAGCCGGCGTTGACGCCGATGCGCAGGGACGTGCCGTGGTCGCGTGCTGCCCGGGTGATCTCGGCGATCTGGTCATCGAACTTGCGGATATTGCCCGGGTTGACGCGCACAGCACCGCAGCCAGCTTCGATGGCCGCGAAGACATACTTGGGTTGGAAGTGGATGTCGGCGATCACCGGGATATTGGACTTGCGGGCGATGATGGGCAGCGCCTCTGCGTCCTTATCGGTGGGGCAAGCCACGCGCACAATATCGCAGCCCGATGCCGTCAGTTCGGCGATCTGCTGCAGGGTTGAGCCAATGTCGTGGGTTTTGGTGGTCGTCATGGACTGCACCGAGATGGGGGCGCCGCCGCCAACGGGCACGCTTCCGACCATGAGTCGACGGGTGTTCTTACGCGGGAATGGCGTGTCCTTCACGGTGGGCATGCCTAAAGCAATTTCAGTCACCGTTCCATTATCGCCCATGGTGGGGGCATTTGCGGCATCGCGCACTTGAGATAGGGAGTAGATCACGCGTTGCTTCCTTTCCCAGGAGGAACGGCTTCCCCACGGGGCGTCAGGCGCATAGCCCCTATGATTGAGGGGAAAGCGCATCACATCGACGTGAAAGACAAGGTGCCACTATGGAAACTCGCCCCCTGGGATCAACCGGAGCCAAAGCCTCCGTCATCGGTTTAGGAACCTGGCAGCTTGGCGCTGACTGGGGTGAGGTTGACGAGGCCGCCGCCCGCGCCACCCTCGACACGTCCCTGTCCTCTGGCGTGACCTTCATTGACACCGCCGACGTCTATGGGGATGGACGCTCAGAACGTTTTGTGGGCGCCTTCCGCGCAGACAATCCTGACCGAGGCCTTTTCGTTGCGACGAAGATGGGCCGCCGCGTTGAGCAGCGCCCAGAGAACTACACGCCTGAGGCCTTCGCCGTTTGGAACGAGCGTTCTCGCCGCAACCTTGGCATGGAGCGCCTGGATTTGGTCCAGCTTCACTGCCCGCCCACAGAAGTCCTGGCCGATTCTGCAACCTGGGATGAATTACGTCGGATGGTGGATGCCGGGGTAATCGCCAACTTTGGTGCGTCGGTGGAAACCTGCGAGCAGGCTCGTCTGGCAATGGATGGCGGGGCCCAGACCTTGCAGATCATCCTCAACGTGTTCCGTCGCAAGCCCCTTGAGGAAGTCCTGCCTGAGGCTGCCGAACGCGGTGTGGGTGTGATCGTACGCGTGCCGCTCGCTTCAGGCCTTCTGTCGGGCAAGTACACGATGGACACGGTCTTTGCCGCGAATGATCACCGCAATTACAACCGCGAGGGCGCCGCCTTCGACATTGGAGAAACCTTTGCTGGTGTCCCTTACGAGGTCGGTGTCGCTGCCGCTGCTGAGTTCACGCGTCTGTGTTCCACCTATGGGCCCGAGGGCGCAACGCCCGCTCAGGTTGCCCTCAAGTGGGTGACGGAACAGGTTGGAGTGACGACTGTCATTCCTGGAGCTCGCAACGCCGACCAGGCTGCAGCGAACGCTGCCGCAGCTTCCCTTCCGGCACTGTCGAATGACCTCAACACTGCGTTGGAGGAGCTTTACAACCGCATGATCCGCGAACACGTCCACGGCCGCTGGTAAAACCCCATCCCTGCCTGAACCACGGGTGCCCTCGCTCCTTCGAGCGAGGGCACCCGCATGTCTTGAACAGCTCAAACAGGGACGATGTGCCTGCACCTACCCCACCGTCACCGGCTTAATAATGTCAGCCACCATGAGGATCACGGACATGCCAATAAGCAGCGCACCCATCACGTAGGTGACAACCACCAGGCGGGCCGTGTCGGCGGGGCCCGGGTCAGGACGGCGACGCAGGCGGGCCACGCTGCGGCGGGCGCCCTCGTAAATCGCGCCAACAATGTGCCCACCATCCAGGGGTGGCACAGGCAGCAGGTTAAAGACGAAGAGCGCCATATTGAGCGAGGCCAACAAAGACAGCAAGGTGGCGACGGTCGCCCGGTAGTCGCTGGTGGCGAAGGTTCCCTCCCCCGAGGCGACCTCGCCTGCAATACGGCTGACCCCCACCACTGACATAACGCCCGCAGGATCACGCTCCGCGCCGGTTACCAAGGAGACAAGAACATCCCACACGGCAAGAGGAAGTCGAGCAACCACGCCCACAGTGCCAGTGAAAGCACCCCAGCTCACCTGAGCAACCACGGAAGGCGAGGCAGACACGTACTCAATGCCCGCGCCAACACCCATCACCCAGCGCCCGTCCTCAAGCTTGACCGGAGTGACAGTGACAGTCTGGGGCACGCCATTGCGGTCGATGGTCACGGACAGGGGCTCACCAGCAGACTTATCCAAAGCGGCAGTCAGGTCGCCCCAACGCTTAACGGGTGTTTCACCAACCGCAGTAATGCGATCCCCCGCCTCAATGCCAGCCGCTGCGGCAGGGCCGGGGACTGCACCAGAGGGCGTCGTCACAGTTGGGACCACAGCAGCCAGCGTTGGCGACGCCGTTGGCACGCCAATGCCCATAAGCACGACAGCAAATAGCACAACCGACAAGATGAGATTCGTGATCGGCCCGCCAAACATCACGGCAAACTTCTTCGGAGCACTCAGCCGATAAAACGCCCGCTCCTCCATACCCTCAGGGACCTCTGCGGCGCTTTCACGCCGCGCTTCCTCGGCAAGGGTCAGCTCGCCCTTCCGATTACGAATCGGCGTGCCAGGGCGGGCGGGGGCGTACATGCCGACAATGCGCACATAGCCGCCCAGCGGGATCGCGCGAACACCATAGCGAGTGCCACGCCATTCCTTCTCCCACAGCAGGGGGCCAAAGCCCACCGAAAACACGGGCACGGGCACGCCAAAACGTTTTGCTGGCAGCATGTGTCCCACCTCGTGAATCGCCACTGAAATCAGCAGCCCCACCACGATGACAACAATGCCAATCACATACGACAACACGTCACTCCCCCTCAAAAACCACTGACTCATTCAGACGGATCATCGGGAGCAACCTCCACCAAGGAGGCCCTCTGCCCCGTCCGCTTCACGCACCATCAGCGCTAGAAACTACGAGGCGATCCGCTCCGCAGCGCGCGCACGCGCCCATTCCTCCGCACCCAGGACATCCTCCAGGGTCGGAGCCGCGATGCCCTGGTGTTCCTCTACGACCTCGCGCACAGTATCAACGATCCCCAGGTAGTTCAAGCGACCATGAATGAAGGCATCCACACACACTTCGTTGGCGGCATTCAAAACCGCCGGGTGGGTGGCAGAAGCCGACACCGCATGACGGGCAAGCATAATCGCCGGGAATGTCTCATCATCAACAGGCTCGAATGTCCACGCCTGCGCCGTATTCCACCGCAGGGGCTCTTCAACATCCACCAGGCGTTCAGGCCAGGTCATCCCCAGGGCAATAGGCAGGCGCATATCCGGCGGGGAGGCCTGCAAGGTCGTTGCCCCATCCATCCAGGTCACACCCGAATGAACGATCGACTGGCGGTGAACGACGGTAACAATATGCTCGGGCGCCACATCAAACAGCAGGTGCGCCTCAATGAGCTCCAATCCCTTATTCATCAAGGTGGAGGAATTAATCGTCACTACCGGGCCCATATCCCAGGTGGGATGAGCAAAAGCTTGCTCAGGGGTCACCTCAGCCAAGTCCGCCCGGGTCTTCCCACGGAAAGGCCCACCCGATGCGGTCAAAATCAGATCAGCAACCTCACTGCGGCCAGTCACAACCGGAGCCGTCAGCCCCTTTTCGTGGACGCCGGAAGCCAATGCCTGAGCGATAGCCGAATGCTCCGAGTCCACGGGCACGATCTGGCCAGGGCGTGTCATTGCCTGCTTCACCAGCGCACCGCCCACAACCAGGGATTCCTTATTGGCCAGCGCCAGCGTGCATCCCGCTCGCAAAGCTGCAAGGGTCGGCCCAAGGCCCACGCCTCCCGTAATACCGTTGAGGACAACAGCCCCGGGGAAAGCACCCGCAATCTGCGTCGCCGCATCAGGGCCAACGAGGATTTGTGGCAACGGGTGAGATAGCGCCTGCGCACTGAGGGCCTCACGGAGTTCGGTCACGCAGTCGCGTGCGACAGCGACAACCTCGACGCCATAGGCCATGACCTGACGGGCGAGGATGTCCACATTCGCTCCGCCCGCAGCTAACGCGCGCACCCGGAAACGACCGGGGTTCGCGTCAATGACCTCGCAGGCCTGAGTGCCGATCGAACCGGTCGATCCCAGGATGACAACGTCAATAACGCCGACTGGATCACATGCGGGGGCGGAGGAGTGCAGGGGCATATCAGTTCACTGCAAGGAGAATCTCAATGGCGCGCCCCAGGTAGGCGTCAACCGGGCCCTCAGCATATGCCTTCTTCCCGCGTGCAGGCTTGAAAACAGCCTGGCGGATATCGTCAGCGGTCAGATCAGCATTGTCGTTGAAGAAGCCCTCCAGACGGTCCAGCAGAGCGTCCACCTCTTCAGCGTTGTAGCCAGGCTCACGGCCAGGGCGGGCAAAGCGCTCACCACGAGGGCGCAGCAGGCGAGGATAGAGCGTGGTCGCACGGTCAGCGACACGCTGATACCAGGCGGCCTCGCCATTGACAGCAATGTGGTCAGCGCGGTCACGCTGCACAAAAGCCGCCTCAAGGCGATTCAAAGCAGCGTCAATGGCCTGAATGCTGTAGCCGCGGCGTTTGAGCAGGAAGGTAGCCTGGCGGACCTGCTCGGCGCTGAAGTGCTCGGCGGGAACGCCGCCCTCGTAGGCGCGGCGGGCGTCCTCAAAGAATGAATCGACCGAAGCGGGGTCGTAACCGTAGTTGAAAATGCTTACCCGAGGGAAAGAGTCGCTCATCGATTCTCCTGTGTGTTGGCGCCCTGTTGCTGGGATGCTGCGGGTTGGGGCTTTCCTGCGGGGGCATCGGAGGAGGATCCTTTGCGCCCGCCTTCTTTTACTGCCGTGGCCAACTGACCACATGCACCATCAATATCTGATCCGCGGGTATCGCGGATCGTTGTCGAGATTCCATTGTTACGCAAAATGGCGACAAATTCGTCTTGTGCTCGCCGTGTTGATGCCGTCCAGATTGATCCCGGTGTGGGATTCAAAGGAATGGGGTTGACATGCACCCATCCCTTACCGCGCTTATTCAGCTCATCAGCGAGCAGCTGCGCACGATACGGCTGATCGTTCATGTCCTTAATCAGCGCGTACTCAATGGAGACACGACGTCCCGTCGCCACGAAGTAGCGGCGGGCAGCATCAAGCAGCTCCCCCACCTTCCACCGCGAGTTAATCGGGATGAGATCGTCACGCAGATCATCATCGGGTGCGTGCAGCGAGACCGCCAAAGTGACCGGCAATCCCTCGGCCGCGAGCTTATCGATGGCTGGAACCAGGCCCACCGTCGAGACGGTGACATTGCGTGCCGACATACCAAAGCCTTCAGGGCTGGGATCAATCAGACGGTGCAGCGCATTGACCACCGCCCGATAGTTCGCCATCGGCTCACCCATACCCATAAAGACAATATTCGACAGGCGTGTCGGACCACCCTCAAGAACCCCGTCCTCGCAGGCCTTTTGTGCCATACGAACCTGGTCGATAATCTCAGCCGTCGACAGATTACGGGTCAGCCCCATCTGGCCGGTAGCGCAGAAGGGGCAGGCCATGCCACACCCTGCTTGGGAAGAGATACACAGCGTTGTGCGCTCCGTGTAGCGCATAAGAACCGACTCCACGCGGGCACCGTCATAGAGCTCCCACAGGTGTTTGATGGTCAGGCCACCATCAGCGCGTTGGGCAACAACCTCGGTCACGAGTTCGGGCATAAATGTGGAACGGATCGCCTCGTGCATGGACGCAGGAATGTCACTCATGAGCGCCGGGTCAGCGGTGTAATGCTCAAAATAGTGGCGCGACAGCTGGTCGGCGCGGAAGGCCGGGAAACCTGCGTCCTTGACGAGGGCACGGCGTTCAGCCTGCGTGAGATCAGCGATATGCGAGGGCGCCTTTCCTCGCCGCTTCGCGGTGAAGGACAAGATAGGCTTCGCGTCAGGCGTCAGCGCGCCCTCGGGCGGCTGATCCGTTGGACGTACCTCGCGGCGCTTACGGGGAAGTTCGGGAGTCGGCAGAGCGGTTTTCATGTCAGGCTCCCAGCGCGTTTCGCACGATGAAGTAGAAGACAGGGGCATACATCAGCAGGGCGTCGATGCGATCGAGGACGCCCCCGTGGCCCGGCAAGAGCGCAGACATGTCCTTAAGGCCCACTTCGCGTTTAATCAACGACTCGAGCAGGTCACCCAAGGTACCGATAAAAGCTCCAGCAATGCCTGCGATAACGCCCCACCACCAGTGGGCACCAAGCAGGCTCAAGCAGATGACGCCAGCAATGATGGAAGCCGCGAGGGAGCCCGCAAAGCCCTCCCAAGACTTCTTCGGTGACAAGCGGGGCGCCATCGGGTGCTTACCGAACATGATGCCCGCAGCCCAGCCACCTAGGTCATTCATGACGGCCAGGAGGACCAGCAGCCCCACGATCCACGCCGAATTAAACTCACGCAGCATGAGCAGCAAGAAGGCGGCGAAGAAAGGCACGTAAACGATCGTGAACACAGATGCCACGATGTCATGCATGCGGGTCTGCTGCGTCGAATCCACCAGCCGCCACGCGATCGCGGCAAAGACCGTCAGGTAGGTGGCAACCAGTGTTGCCTCCACGCCCAGCATCCACGCGCAGGTGAGGATACCGATCGTGCCCAGGTAGATAGGAGGCATCGACAGGTGAATGCCAACCCGGGCAAAGGCGCCGGCCAGTTCCCACACGGCAGCTACGCACATGACCGCAGCAAAAACGACGAAGAGCGGGGTAAAGAAGATCAGGGAGCTAGCGAGGGCAACAATCAACACCGCTGCTGTACCAACAGCAGCGGGAAGATTACGTCCTGCGCGGCCCGTCGCGGGTAGGGGAGGTCTCTCCACGGTCGGAGCCGGGGAGAGAACCTTCCCTACGACACGAGCAATAGAAGAATCACTCATCAGATGGTGAGGAGCTCAGTCTCCTTGGCGGAGAGCAGCTCATCGATCTGCTCCACGCGAGCCTTGGTGAGGGATTCGAGGGCCTTTTCAGCGCGCTCGACCTCGTCCTCGCCTGCTTCGCCGTCCTTCTTGAGGCGGTCGAGCTGTTCCTTGGCCTTACGACGCACGCCACGCACGGACACGCGGGCATCTTCAGCCTTGGACTTGGCCTGCTTGACGTAGTCACGGCGGCGCTCTTCGGTGAGGGCGGGCAGGACCACGCGCACGACGTTACCGTCATCAGTGGGGTTGACACCGAGGTCGGACTCGCGCAGGGCGCGGATGATTTCAGCGACCGCGCCACGATCGAAGGGGGAGATCAGGACGGTGCGAGCCTCGGGGATTTGGAAGGAGGCAAGCTGCTGCATCGGCGTGGGAGCGCCGTAGTAGTCGACCATGATCTGCTGGAACATGCCCGGGTTTGCGCGGCCGGTGCGGATGTTGCCAAAGTCGTTACGAGCCACCTCAACGGCTCGATCCATCTTGTCCTCTGCTTCAAGCAGAATATCGTCGATCACTGCTGCTCCTTCTGTTTGTCAGGTGCGACGGAAACAAGGGTACCGATTTCTTCGCCCAGAAGGGCTGCGGTCACGTTTCCTGGTTCATTCATACCAAAGATTCGCATGTTGAGGCCGTTTTCCTGACTCAGAGCGAATGCAGCGGCATCAACTACTTTAAGGCCTTGGGCCAGCGCGTCACCGTAAGAGACGTAGCTGAGTTTACGAGCATCAGGGTTTGTGCGGGGATCATCCGTGTAAACGCCATCCACCCCGTTCTTGGCCACGAGCAGCTCGGTGCAGTGCGTTTCCAAGGCTCGCTGGGCAGAAACGGTATCAGTGGAGAAGAAGGGCATGCCTGCGCCGGCGCCAAAAACGACGACGCGCCCCTTTTCCATGTGACGAATTGCTCGCAACGGAATGTAGGGTTCAGCAACCTGCTGCATGCTGATCGCGCTTTGCACGCGGCAGGGCACACCGGATTGCTCAATAAAGTCTTGGAGGGCGAGGGCGTTCATGACGGTGCCGAGCATGCCCATGTAGTCGGCACGGGAGCGATCCAGGCCTGAGCGGGACAGTTCAGCGCCGCGGAAGAAGTTGCCTCCACCCACAACCACAGCGACCTGAACGCCTTGGCGGACGGCCTCAGCAATCTGCTGGGCAATATTACGAACGACGGAGGGGTCAAGGCCGATGGAGCCACCGCCGAAAGCCTCGCCAGAGACCTTCAGCAGCACGCGACGCGGCGTGGGGGCGGACATATGTACTCCTTTGTGCATGGTCGACGCTGGTTGGAGAGTAGCCACTTTCCGAATACTCTGTGGCGTGGCCGGGGGGATCCTTCAGCCGGTAAGCAAGAACCCTTAGGGATAAAAATACTGTGTGAATTTCCTGGATGCCAATGAAGGCCCCGCCGAAATGGCGGGGCCTTCATCTGGAGCTATCAGGCGCCGACGTGTACGCGAACGAATTCGGTAACGGTGCCGTTCACCTCAGCGAGAACCTTGCCAACGGTCTTGGAAGGATCGCGAGCGTAGTCCTGGTCCACCAGGCAGTTGTCCTTGAAGTAGGCGTTGAGGCGACCCTCAACGATCTTAGGAACGATAGCCTCGGGCTTGCCTTCTTCGAGGGTGATCTTCTCGAGGGTGGCGCGTTCCTTGTCGAGGACGTCAGCAGGGACGGCGTCGCGGTCAAGGTACGCAGGCATGTAGGCGGCCACGTGCATGGCGATGTCGTGGGCGACGGAAGCACCGTTGGCATCGGTCACGACGAACACGCCAACCTGCGGGGGCAGGTCGGGGCTGGTCTGGTGCAGGTAGAGGTCAACGTTGTCGCCCTCAACGCGCACGAGGCGACGAGCCTCGATCTTTTCGCCGATGACGGCGGCCATGCCGTTGATGCCGTCCTGAACGGTCTCGCCGTTCAGGGGAGCAGCCAGGAGAGCCTCGAGGTCTGCGGCCTCAGCGGCGACAGCGGCTTCGAGGACGCTCTGAGCGAAGTCGATGAACTTCTGGTTCTTGGCAACGAAGTCGGTCTCAGAGTTGAGCTCGACCATGTAGCCAACCTTGCCGTCAACGACGGTGGCGGCCAGCAGGCCTGCGGAGGCGACGCGGCCTTCGCGCTTGGAGAGGGACTTGAGGCCCTTGAGGCGGATGATTTCGAGCGCCTTCTCGGCGTCGCCGTCAGCCTCGGTGAGAGCGTTCTTGACGTCCATCATGCCGGCGCCGGTCTGCTCGCGCAGCGCCTTGACATCAGCAGCGGTGAAATTCGCCATTGGTGTCGATCCTTTCAGGAAAGTTCTGGTCAGGCCTGGGGTGCTTCGGCTGCTTCTTCAGCAGCGGGAGCTTCGGTGGTCTCGCCTTCGAGGAGCTCGCGCTCCCACTCAGCCAGGGGCTCAGCTGCGGGGGCAGCTTCTTCACCGGTGGGCTTGCGGGTTGCGGAGCGAGCCAGGAGGCCCTCAGCAACGGCGTCGGCGATCACGCGGGTCAGCAGGGCAACGGCGCGGATGGCGTCGTCATTGCCGGGGATACGGTAGTCGACCTCATCGGGATCAGCGTTGGTGTCGAGGATGGCGACGATGGGGATGTTGAGCTTGCGAGCTTCAGAAACAGCGAGGTGTTCCTTCTTGGGGTCAACGATCCACACGGCCGAGGGAACCTTGGCCATGTCGCGGATGCCACCGAGGGTGCGAGCGAGCTTTTCCTTCTCGCGGCTCATCATGAGCAGTTCCTTCTTGGTGTGGCCGGAGGAGGCAACATCTTCGAAGTCGATCTGCTCGAGTTCCTTGAGGCGCTGGAGGCGCTTGGCAACGGTGGAGAAGTTGGTGAGCATGCCGCCCAGCCAGCGGTGGTTGACGTAGGGCATACCAACGCGGGAAGCCTGCTCGGCGACAGTTTCCTGGGCCTGCTTCTTGGTGCCAACGAAGAGGATGGTGCCACCGTGAGCGACGGTCTGCTTGACGAAGTCGAACGCGATGTCGATGTCAGCGATGGTCTGCTGCAGGTCGATGATGTAGATGCCGTTGCGCTCGGTGAGGATGAAGCGCTTCATCTTGGGGTTCCAACGACGGGTCTGGTGACCGAAGTGGACGCCAGAGTCCAGGAGCTGGCGCATAGTGACGACTGCCATGAATCGTCCTTTCCCCTGCGCTGTGCGCAGGTCATGGGGGCTTTGAAGCCCATTTTCGGTTTTTCGCTCGTTCCGGAAGTCCCGGTGTGAGCCCTGGTGCCACAGCCGACCACCACCCCGAAGGGACCTGAGGCAGTCGCGCTCCGCCCTACTCAAGCCAGTCGGCACGGTGCCGGTGGTGTAGGCGCGGTAATGACACGCGAAGTCGCCTGTTCCGCCCTATCAGTACGATTCAGACAGTCCAGACGCTCGATCTAGTTTAGTCGATGGCACACCCGCCTTCGAGCATGCTTCTTGTGACACGGCTCCCACTCTTACGGGTTTTCCACAGACCGTGAGTCCACTCGTCGTTATCCACAGGCGACCCCCATGTCTTTTGGAGCAAAGCTCTGTGCGCGCAAGAGTAAAGAGATGAAACACCGAATTCATCCTCCTCAGTTCTTTCATGCACGCTGGCTTGCCGTCCTGATGGCGGTCCTCGCTTCCTTCCTCCTTTCACCCGCTGCCGCCGCCCTTTTCCCCTTTGACGAGGGCGAGGCCGCCTCCCCCTCGCTGGAAGCCTGGCGCTGGCCCAGTGGCGAGCCCGTAGCCATTACTCAAGCGTTCGACCCGCCCTCGCAGGATTGGCTGTCAGGGCATCGCGGGGTAGATCTGAACATCCCCGTGGGTGCGACCATCTATGCTCCAGCGGCAGGAACGGTCACTTTCGCCGGGCGCCTGGTTGACCGGCAGGTTCTCGTCATCGAACATGACCATCGGCGCTCAACCTTCGAGCCTGTCGCGCCCCTTGTCTCTTTGGGAGATCACGTCGAGGAAGGCCAGGCCATCGGCATTGTCGAGGCGGGCCACTCCCCCGGCCCCTTGCATTGGGGCGTCAAGGTCGGCGCCAAACAATACCTCAATCCCCTCCGTCAACTTCTCGCCCCCATCGTGTTAAAACCCTGGTGAGAAGGGGACTACGCTCGCGGATGAGCCTGCAGATAGATCGCTGAGAGGCGCTGCGCATCAACGTGGGTGTAGCGCTGAGTGGTCGCCAAGGAAGCGTGCCCAAGGATCTCTTGGACTGCTCTGAGGTCAGCGCCTCCTTGAAGGAGGTGCGTCGCTGCGGTATGGCGCAGAGCGTGGGGCGCCAGGTCTTTCACTCCTGCCTGCGCACTCATGTTATGAACGACAGCGCGGACGGCACGAGGGTCGATGCGGCCACCTTGTTTGCCAAGGAAAAGGGCCTGGCCTGAGTGGGCTGCCAAGAAGAGGGGTCGACCGCCTTCTCTCCAGGCCTCAACCGCACGCAGGGCCACATCCCCAACGGGCACCACACGTTCTTTATTTCCTTTACCGATCACGCGGATCGTTCCGGCTGAAGTGTCCAGTGAGGTCGTATCAAGATCACACAGTTCACTGACGCGCAAGCCAGCACTGTAGATGAGTTCAAGCATCGCCCAGTCTCTCAGCGCACAGGCAAGAACATTTTCTTCTGCTGCGACTTCCTGCGGATCATCACAGTCTCTCGCATGCTCCTGCGCCTGGCGGACCATGCTTGCCGCGTAGTTGAGTAAGCGAGCAGCGCCTTCAACGTCCACCACTTCTGGAAGGCGCTGGTCGGGACGGGCTGAAACGAGCAGTGCGGAAGGGTCTGTCGGGAGGAACCCGCGATGGTGAGCCCAGGCGCAGAAGGAACGCAAGGACGAGGTCTTGCGGGCGGCAGTTGAACGCGTTGCCCCCTCAGCGAGTGTCGAAGAGAGCCAAGAGCGCAGAGCGCGCGTCGTCAGAAGATCCTCCAGAGGCAGGTCAGAGCCGCTTCTTTCACGAATGAAGCCCACGCACAGGCGTAGGTCTGTCTCGTAGGCGCGAATCGTCTGGGAGGACAGCCCCTTCGTGTCACTGAGGAAACTCAGCCACTGGTGAAGAAGGCGTTCATCGTCACCCGCTAGAGGCACTTGCTGCGTATGCGTGGAGGGGGGAGCCTGAGGGCGGCCAGCCCTCCGAGGCGTGGCGGGGGTGGCGTTCGCTGACATACCGCCAGTTTAGCCACGCCCCGTCACCTTAGTGACCTGTCGCCCGGCTCCACCCTGAAGCAGAGGAGGACACCCACCCGGTGAGTTCCAAGCCCGCGAGCGCTGCAAGCACTTCTCGTTCGGACAGTCCGCTAGCGCGGGTGAGGCGTTCAAGAGGCGCAGCGGAACGTTTGGGCAGGGCTTCCCACACCCGGCGCTGCGTGGGCGGCAGCGCACTCACGCCCTCGTCCTTGGCGATGGGCGCGCCGAAGAGGTCCTCACTCAGTGTGGGAGCAAGGGGGCCGATGAGTTCTCGGACGTCCTGCGCATGACGAATGAGAGTGGCCCCATTGCGAATGAGGTCGTTACTACCTGCAGCCATTTCGACCCCCACTGGCCCCGGGATGGCCCCGACAGGGAGGCCGAGTTCCATCGCTCGACGCGCGGTGGCGAGAGCACCGGAGCGGCGCCCTGCTTCAACGACGATGGTGGCATCGCTGAAGGCGGCGATAATGCGGTTGCGTGCGAGGAAACGCCATTTCGCAGGCCTCCAGTTGGGTGGGGATTCGGAAATAATACCCCCTCCTGCGGCGAGGATCCGTCCAAAGATCTGTTCGTGGGCTTTGGGGTAGAGCTCTGCCACTCCCCCAGCCATGATGGCAACGGTTGGAGCTTGTCCGGCGAGGGCGCCGCAGTGGGCCGCGATGTCAATACCGTAGGCGCCACCTGAAACGACAGTGATGCCCTCTTGTCCAAGGTCGCAGGCAAGATCTGAGGCGATACGCGTGCCATAGTGGGTGGAGGCGCGAGCACCAACGATGGCGACGCTCGGCTGCGAGTTTGAGGGCGAGCGGCCAAGAACCCACAGTGCGACGGGTTCTTCTGCGCCCAGACGTTTGAGTCCTGCTGGCCACTCAGGCATGTCGGGAGTAAGGAGATAGCCTCCGAGACCTTCGAGGACTCCCAAATCTTCATCGGGCGCTGCCTGCAAGGCACGAGGCCGCCATCGTTCCCATGCCTGATGCCACGAGGCTCGCCGGAGCTGGTCGCCGGCAATATCGTCAGGGAGAGGTCCCGGCTGATCTGCCATCACCCACCGGTAGGCGTCGTCATCACCCAGGCCGTGTCGAAGGGCCGCCGCGTGGGCGTCCCCCGGTTCGATGATGGCACTCCACCAGGCGGCATACCACCACGTAGGGTGCTGGAGGGACTTCCGAGCTAAAGGGGAAGTGTGTTCAGGCATATTCGTGACCTCCTCCGCTGCGCAGGGCAAGGGCTTCACCCATGTCTGCCATATCGGGTTGGTCTCGTCCATCAAGATCGGCGAGGGTCCACATGAGCCTCAGTACCCGATCGGCGCCGCGCATCGACAAGATCCCCCTCTCAATGGAGTCATCCAAGCTCCGTAAAAGATCTGCAGGTAACGGCGTATTGCGCCGAATCCATGTACCGGGCAGCTCCGTGTTTAAACGCCAGGGTGTCCCTTCAAGGCGCGCTCGCATCCGCTCTCGTGCCTGGGCCACCCGTTCTTTCACCACTGCGGATTCTTCGACACTGCCTTCTGCCAGATCAGCGCGTGTTGGCGTCCGCATAGGCACGGTGATATCAATCCTGTCGCGCAGCGGCCCCGAGAGGCGCGCCTGGTAGCGGCGCCGTTCAATGGAAGAACAGGTGCATTGCTTGACGCGCGCTCCACTGTGTCCACACGGACACGGATTGGACGCAAGGACGAGTTGGAATCGCGCCGGGTAAGAGGTATGGCCGCGTGCCCTATGGATGGACACGTGACCTTCCTCGAGAGGTTGACGGAGGGCGTCAAGCACGGAGGGCGCAAACTCAGGAGCCTCATCAAGAAGGAGCACTCCCCCATGGGCCAGGGACACCGCTCCCGGACGCGGCAGCTGAGAGCCGCCGCCAATCATCGCAGGCATCGTCATCGAATGATGCGGTGTGCAAATGGGAGGACGGCGCACCAATCCCCCATCGGCCCCGAGAAGCCCCGCCACCGAATGGATCGCAGTCGTTGTTAAGGCCGTGCGGTCATCCAGGTCTGGCAGAATGCTCGGCAGGCGCAAGCCCAGCATGGTTTTGCCAGCCCCCGGTTCCCCAACGAAGTGAATGTGGTGGCCACCGGCTGCCGCAACTTCCAGAGCGCGTCGCCCTCGTCCTTGACCGCGCACATCAGCCAAATCCAAAGGGCGCGTGTCCGCAAGAGAGGTCGAGCCGCCATCACGTATGGGCACGGCGGCAGAACTCTCCGACAGAGGCATGTCCGCCTTCCCACCCGCCCAACGGATGATCTCGGCAACATGAGCAAAACCGCGAACCTCAATACCGGGAACGAGGGCGGCCTCCTGCTCATTGCCTGCTGGCACTATTGCTCGTTCGATACCGCGATCTGCCGCCGCCATGAGCGCAGGCAAAATACCCGTCACGGGACGCAGCGACCCGTCAAGGGCAAGCTCACCCAAGAGGACGCACCCTTCAAAAGGACGGGCACGCACCTGACGATTCGCAATCAAGACGGACAGGGCGATCGCCACGTCAAAAGCCGAGCCTGACTTGGGCAGTCCCGCCGGGGACAGATTCACCGTCACCTTCCTGTCGGGGACGTCAAGGTTGCACGACTGCAATGCTGATCGCACGCGCTCCTTTGATTCACGCAAGGAAGCGTCAGGCAAGCCAACCAGGGTGTAAGACACCAGGCCTCGACCCACATGGGATTCAACCTCGACTAGGTGACCTTCAATACCAACCAGGGCAATCGCAAGGGTCTTGGCGATATGTGAGCTCATGCTGCCACCGCCTTCTCCCAATGGATACTGGCTTGGGACGCGAGAAGATCCTGGGCCTGCAGGCCAGCGGCGAAGAGATCGCGCACGCCCTCAGGGAAAGTGAGGGCGATAACGTCAATGCGGACGTGCCGCTTATGCTCCTGGGTGGAGAGCCATGTGACGGCAAGGCGGCGCAAGCGAGAATATTTTCTGCCATCAATCGACGCAAAGGCCGAGCCGTGAGAGCTGCCAATGCGCGTGCGGACCTCAACCACGACGTAGCATCCTGCCGCCGGATCAGCGGCAATAATGTCAAGCTCGCCGCGTCTGCCGTCACGCCAGTTTCTGTCAAGAATGTGCAAGCCTTGAGCGCTCAGGAGTTCAGCTGCGATGGCCTCACCCACGGCGCCCAGGGCGGGCTTATGAGACTGTGAAGCGGTTTGTCGGGTGTTGTAATGTTCGTTCATGTGTTCCTCCCGCTTCTACTGTTCCAAGTCGGAAAGGAAGAACAAAACACCTGAGCCTCTACCTGTGGATAGAGGCTCAGGTGGTGAAGTGCCTGTGGATAACTTCTACGGCCAGTAAGATCCCCTGTGATTACAGGGCATCGTAATCGGGCTTAGACAGCTCCTCCACATTGACGTCCTTGTAGGTAATCACCCGCACAGACTTCACAAAACGTGACGAGCGGTAGATGTCCCACACCCACGCGTCAGTCAAGGTCAGCTCATAGAACACATCCGTCCCCATAGGACGGGCTTGGATGTCGACCTTATTGCACAGGTAGAAACGGCGTTCAGTTTCCACCACGTAGCTGAACAGACCAATGACATCGCGGTACTCGCGGAAAAGGTCGAGCTCAAGAGTATTTTCGTAGTTCTCGATATCTTCGCTACTCACGGCTGTTCAGTCCTTTCTGTGGGCTGTCCGCATGCGGAGGTATGGCTAGAAGCTTGCAGCACTGTCATGGGGTGTCAACGCCGGGAAGTTTCCACGAACGTCGATGAAAAGAGCTCGCCCCCAAGCGGCGTAAACCCTCAACATGAGCAGCAGAAGCGTATCCCTTATTTGATGCCCACCCGTAACCGGGATCCTCGTGGGTGATCATCAGCGTGTCTCTGTCCACCTTAGCGAGAACAGAGGCTGCCGCCACCACCGCGCAACTCATGTCGGCTTTTACTTGCATATGGACCGGCGGCACCACATACCCACCAGCACTCCACTGAAGGTCAGCCGCAGACTCACGCATTGCAACAAAAAGATCATCCTGCGGTTCAGTCAACCAATCATGAACACCATCAAGAATGACCAGCTCAGGAAAAGAAAGTCCAGACATTGCTGCAGCCTGCATGAGTGCACGCTGACCCGCCAGACGAAGAGCCACCACGATCCCATGGGCGTCAATCTCATCTGGGGAGGCATGACCCACCCCCCAGGCGCGCACCCACTGGCGAATCGGTTCACACAAAGCCGCACGCTTAGCAGGGGTCAAAAGCTTCGAATCAGTCAAACCTGAAGGAGGTTCCCCCACTTCAGCGTCCACCCACGCAACCCCAACCGTGACCGGCCCGGCGAGGGCGCCTCGTCCGACCTCGTCCATCCCGGCAAGCAGACGCCGCCCACCCAGGAGGGACAGTTCAAGTTCACGCGTGGCAACAGCCGTCATTGGGGATCGGGAACGCTGGCGAAAACCTCGCGGTCACCCAGGCCACGCCAGTGGTCAGAGGGCCAGATGACGGCGTTTGCGCGGCCAACGATTGCACTCAGAGGAATAAAGGGATTCTGGCTGCCTGTCGATGTGATGACATTGGGGTCATCGGGCATGTGGTAGCGCGAATCGGAGGAATTCGAGCGGTTATCCCCCATCACCCACACGTGACCTTCGGGGACGACCACGTCAAAGGAAATCGTCGAGGGAATCGTGCCCGGAGGCAGGTACGGTTCGGTGATCTCTACACCGTTGACCGACACCTTATTCGAGGCCGAACAGCACTCCACACGGTCCCCGGGCAGGCCAATCACACGCTTGACGAGAATCTGCTTGCCATCAGCTGGCACGAAACCAGAGAACTCGCCAATCTTGCGGATAAATGCGGCAAAACCCTCGGACTCATCGGGTTGAAGCCAGCCGTTCGCATCATCAAAGACCACCACGTCACCGCGCTGGACATCCCCCACCCATGCAGAAATGCGCGAGACAGAAATGCGGTCGTTGACACTAAGAGTGTCGGCCATTGAAGGAGAGGGAATCCAGAACACCTGAACGATGAAGGCCCGCAGCAAAGCAGAGACACAGAAAGCGACAAGCAAAATAATGCCGATTTCACGCAGCCACGCCAGGGGGCTGCGTCGGGCGGCGCGCTCGCGTGCGATTGCTTCCCGTCGTGAAGGCAGGTGCATCGGTGCTCGTCCAGGAAGGTGTGCGCTCATAGTGGATTCCCTTCATCAACTGGCTGTCAGTGGAGGCGTGCAGGGTGAAGGCCCGGCATCCCGAAAGGACACCGGGCCTTGCCGCTATACGCAGATTGCCACTACGCAGCTCAGTTGAAGCGACGCTCCTTGATCTTGGCTGCCTTGCCGTGACGATCACGCAGGTAGTACAGCTTCGCGCGGCGAACGTCACCACGGGTGACGATCTCGATGTGATCAATGGTGGGGGCGTGCAGCGGGAAAGTACGCTCAACGCCAACGCCGAAGGAGATCTTACGAACGGTGAAGGTCTCGGACACGCCGTGACCGCGGCGAGCCAGAACAACGCCCTGGAACACCTGAATACGGGAACGGGTACCTTCAATAACCTTCACGTGCACCTTAACGGTGTCACCGGCGCGGAAAGACGGGAGGTCCTCGCGCAGCGACGCTGCATCGACGGCATCCAGCTTCTGCATGTCTACTCCTTAACGCACCTGCCGCAGGTCAGTTACGTCAAAATACGGCAGGTCTATGCCTGCGGTGTACTCATGGTGTGGCGCTATGGCGGCCCCCTGCGGCAGGTGACGCCACGTCACACCGATTTCCCAGTCTGCCACATGAGTCCTATTGGCCCCAAGAGCTGGGAGGAATTTCAGGGTTTCGCCAGCGTGATATTACGCACGAAGACATCGTCAATATTGGCGACCTCGCCCACCATGAAGGTCCTGCGGCCCACAACCTTAAAGCCATGCCGCTTGTAGAACGCTCGCGCCCGCTTATTGGCAATATTCGTCCCCAACACCACCTGAGAGTTGCGCGCGCACGCGGCAACGTCAGCCACTGCACGTTCAAGGAGCGCTCCAGCAATGCCTGAGCCGTGCCATTCGGGGGCGACGTAACACTTGGACAGGTAGGCGGCCCCCCGCTCAATCTTTCCTGGACGCACCATGTCATTGGGCGTTCCATCAGGCCCACCGAGGACGGTCAGCGTGTAGCCCAGCAGCTGGTTATCTTCTTTGGATCGAGCGACCCAGATGCGATACTCCGTCGGATTATCGAGCATCCGAGTGAACTCGGCGACGCTGAGCTTCTCGGCAATGAACGCATCAATAGCCTCTTGCCCCAGGTGCTCAGGGCAGGCCAGGGGGAAGGTTCGCGCAGCAAACCTTGACAGTTCTTCGGCTTCAGTGGCCCGAGCCAAACGCATACGGATCTGCGCGTAACGCGGGTAAAGAACGGTCCCAGCCCCAGCTAGAACCTCGCGGTCGACGATGGACAGTGAGTCCGGGTCCAGAGCACGAACCATGTCGGGGCGGCGGCTAGCCGTGCGAATAAGGGCACGATCTCGCCGCCAGCGGTCAATAGCAGCATGATCCCCGCCGAGGAGAACCTCAGGCACCTCGTATCCACGCCACTTCTTGGGCCGAGTGTAGGCAGGGTATTCGAGCAGGCCGGAGTCGGAATGGGATTCCTCCACGATCGACTCTTGGTTTCCCATGAACCCATCGATCAAACGGCCAACGGCCTCAATGAGGACCATCGCGGCCGCCTCACCACCGTTGAGGACGTAGTCGCCCAAGGAGAACTCGTAAACCTCGTACTCTTCAGCGCGGTAGTGGTCCGCAACACGCTGATCGATACCCTCATAGCGGCCACAGGCAAAAACAATCTGATCAGCTCGCGCCAGATCTTCTGCCATCTTCTGCGTCACCGGCACACCGGAAGGGGTAGGGATAGCCAGAACGCGGCGCTCGTGGTGCAGGCTGCGCGCGTGATTGAGAGCGTCCTCGTCAAGGAAATCAGCCTCATGAGCCGCAAAGGCGTCCGCGTGAGGAAGGGATGCTGAAAGGATCTCATCAAGGGCCCGCCCCCACACATCGGGGCGCATCACCATACCCGCCCCACCACCGTAGGGGGTGTCATCGACGCTGCGGTGCTTGTCTTCAGTCCACTCGCGCAGATCGTGCACATGTACGTCAATGAGTCCAGCATCTCGCGCTTTGCCCATCAACGACAGTTCGAGGGGCGCGAAGAAATCAGGGAAGATCGTCAGGAGATCAAAACGCATGGCAGGTGTTCCTGTCAGTCGCGGGTGCTGACAAAGTCATCATCGAAGAGGCCACCAGGGGCGTCAATAATCACCACGCCAGCCTCAACATCAACGACAGGGACAAGCTGGTGAACGAAAGGCACCATCACTGTCCTCCCCTCGTAGCGGACAAGAAGCAGATCCTGCGCGGCGCCCGGCTGCAGACCGGTCACTTCACCGAGGGACTCACCCTCAGGAGAGCGCGCAGCAAGTCCCACAAGCTGATGGGGATACCAGGCATTGTCCTCGTCATGCTCTTCGGTGAGCAGGGCGATACCACGGGCAGCTTCAGCGTCCTCACGCGAGGCGATCTCATCAAAGATCGCGAGGGTTCGGCCTTTGTGCTGGCGTAAGCCCACGACAGTGAGCACTGGGAAGTCAGAAGAATCGGTCTCGAAAGAGGCACTGGGAACGACGCGTTCAGCGTCATCAGTGCGAATGTCGAGTAGGACCTCTCCGCGCAGTCCATGAGCAGGACCAATAATGGCGGCGGTCAGATTCATGTGGGACTCCCCTAGTTGTCGCGACGCTGACCAATGTGCCTGACAGAGGTTGTGCGGCGCTGGCGTTGTTATCGGTGTCTAGTGTACTTGGGCGCGCTGGGGGCGCAGGCGATATGTTCAGTGAAGAAAGCCTCTCCAAGCTGGAGTGTGAGAGATGGCCTGGCCTTCACCTTCCCAAGACATGACTGTGGGCTGGAGGGAATCCTCCAGCCCACAGTCGCAGTCTGATAACAATCAGTCTGAGGTGATCGTGTTACTCGCGATCGGTATCGACGACGTCGACGCGGATCGGTCCGCGCGTTGAAAGCGCACCCATGACAGTGCGCAGGGCGCGTGCCGTGCGGCCGTTGCGCCCGATAACGCGTCCGAGATCGTCGGGGTTGACCCGAACCTCAAGGAGCTGTCCCTTGCGCATGGAGCGCTTCGAGACGCGCACGTCATCAGGATTGTCAACGATGCCGCTTACCAGGTGTTCCAACGCGTCAGCGAGCATGATCAGGCTTCCTCAGTTGCCTCGGCAGCCTCGGCGGGCTCCTCAGCAGCTTCTTCAGCGGCTGCGGCGGCCTCTTCAGCGGCCTTAGCAGCGGCTTCTTCAGCCTTCTTAGCGGAAGCGTCAGCCTTGCGCTTTTCAGCGGCGGACTCAGCAGCCTTCACAGCCTCAACAGCTTCGGCGGCCTTGTCGCTCTCGGCGACCTGAACGCGGGACACGGCGTCAGCCTTGCCCTTGAACTTAGCGATGTCGCCGGTGAGGACGAGCAGGTTACGAACCTGGTCGGTGGGCTGAGCGCCAACGCCGAGCCAGTACTGCGCACGCTCGGAGTCAATCTTGATGACCGAGGGGTTGCAGGTGGGATCGTAGATGCCGACCTCTTCGATGACGCGGCCATCGCGCTTCTTGCGCGAATCCACGACGACGACACGGTAGAAGGGTGCATGGATCTTGCCCATGCGCTTGAGTCGAATGCGAACTGCCACTTGTGTGGTCACTCCTGTTTCAGATTGGTTTGGAAAGATGCACCGCTCCGGTGGGAACACGGTTGAGTGGTCTTTCCGGGACACGACTGTCCTCGGTGAGAGGGCCCTCGGCAGTCGGGTACTCGGATATTCTGCCATGTTTTGCGCCAATTCCCATAGTCTCATTGACATTCCTCCCTTACTTTCAGGGTGGAATCGGTCACTTTCACATCAGCACGCGCCTTCAGGGATGCTCGCTGCGTATATGCGACCTGATCTGTATTGAGGGTTCTTCCCTTGTGGTTGGAGTGCGTGCGCGAAACAATGAGATTATGAGTCCTCACTCTATCGACTACCAGTGCGCTCGCGTTGCTCGCGCCGCAGCCCTGTCTGTTGCCCCCTATTTGCGTTCCGTAGCGCGTACCGTGACCTCTTTCGATACGAAGATGGATAGTCATGATCCTGTGACTGTGCACGATCGTCACGTCGAGGGCGTGCTTCATGAGATTCTTGGATTCTTTGCGCCGGGTTCTCGCGTGTTGGGCGAGGAACGTGGCGAGGTGACCCTTACGTCAACTCCCCCCAGCAGCGTTTCCTTTGACGAGGCCAACGCCCTCGCCCAGTTGGGTGAGGCCAGCGGGGTGAGTGAGTTGGGTGAGCGTCTGAGATGGATCGTTGATCCCATTGATGGGACGGCAAATTTTGCCTGCGGCATGGCCTATTTTGGCACCTCTATTGCTGCGGAGTTGGATGGGCAGGTGGTTGCTGGGGCGGTGAGTGTGCCCATGCTGCACGAGGTCTTTGTCGCTGATGCGACACGCGCCTGGCACGAAGGTCCCGAGGGAATCGTTGACCTGCGTTCGCGCGGCCCGCACTCTGAAGCGGAGGCGGTTCTCATTAGCTACTACCCCACCCGCAAGCTCTTGCATCAAGAACCGCTTGTTGCTGCCGAGCGTGAACGCCGACTCGTTGAGGCCTATATGGCTACTAGACGCTCTGGAGCGTGTGCTCTCGATCTGGCTCACATTGCTGCAGGCTGGCTGGGCGCCATGATTGGCACTGCGTTTAAGCCTTGGGATGTGGCTGCTGGCATCCACATGGTGCGTGTTGCTGGAGGCACGGTGCTCAACCTTCCGCTACGCACTGACCTTGCTGATGGCTATGCGCCAGGTGTTGCTGCCTCCGCAGGCTCTTTTGAAGCGGTGACGATTGAGGCCGTATTGCGCGAGGAGCAAGCGTTCATAGATTCCATTTACTGACACTCATTGCCCACAAAAGAGGCTCTCCCTAAGGTAAATTAGATGAGCCTAACAAAGCCGATGGAGTCAACGCCCTCTTTGGCGTGATCATCTCCCACCATCGAGGCCGCATCATTCTCTCGGCAATATTCGCCGCCCTATCTGCAGCTTGCTCGCTGGCCCCCTATGTTGCCGTCTACGCAACAATCTCCACTCTCTTTGACGGCAATCACGGCAGCGGATACCCAATTATCTGGATTGCAACGTGGGCAGCGCTCGCCCTCGTAGGAAAAGCTCTCTTTGCCTCCATCGCAAACCATCAAGGGCATATCGCCGCATACGCGGTCCTCGCTCAGCTCCGTCTTTCCCTCGTTGAAGCATTCCAGTCCATGCCTTTGGGTCGTGCTCAGACACGTTCAACTGGCGAGATCAAAAAGATTCTCCATGACGACGTAGAACAGATCGAAGAGGCACTTGCACACGGCATTCCTGATGCTGCCGCGGCGACAACAGTTCCACTGGCCACAACAATCATCCTCTTCGCCATCGACTGGCGCCTAGCCCTTGTTGCCCTACTGTCGTTGATTCTTTTCCTTGGATTCTCCATCGCAGCAATGTTCATCGCGCAGAAGAACAACCAAGCCCTCGCTGAACACAGCACCATCGTGAACCAATCAGTAATGGGATATCTGCGGGGCATCGCTGTCATCCGTGCCTTCCTTCATCCGCGATCTACTCGCAGCCAGGCTCATGCTGCAATCGAGGAACAAACCCGCCTAGAACAGGAGGCAACTTCAGGAGCTAAACGCTGGTTAGCCTCTGGATTAACTGTCGCCACAAGCCTCACTGTCGCATTAATGGTGCCAGCAGCAGGACTCCTCGCCATCGATGGAAGTATTGGTCTTGGAACGCTCACGCTCTTCCTTATTATTTCGCTGGCTTACCTCGGCCCAGTCATCTCACTTGTCGGCACACTTGCTTTAATCGCCGCTCGATTCCAAGTAGCCGCACAATCAATCACAGCCATTCTCAACGAGGAGCGCCTGCCGATCGCCTCTACTCCACGCACACCAACCGCCTTTGACATCACTTTTGACAACCTCTCCTTCTCCTACGACAACCAGAGCAATGTCCTCAGTGACATCAATGTGCACCTCCCTGAAGGGCAGACCTTGGCCATCGTTGGTGAAACCGGCAGCGGCAAGACCACTCTTGCGCGTCTTATCGCGCGTTTCCACGACCCATCTCAGGGCAGTGTGAGGATCGGCGGCATCGATTGTCGCCAAATCTCCCCACAGGATCTTCAGCGGATAGTCGCTTTTATCCAGCAGGATGAGTACATCTTTGAAGCCTCTCTGCTGGAAAACATCCGCCTAGCGCGCCCGGAAGCAACAGACGACGAAGTCCGCCAGGCAGGCTCTCAGGCTCAGCTTGAAGACGTTGTCGACGGCCTTGAGTACGGGTGGGACGCTCTCCTAGCCGCTGGAGGAAGCAACCTTTCAGGAGGTCAACGCCAAAGGATTGCCATTGCTCGCGCCCTACTTAAAAATGCTCCAATCATCATCCTTGATGAGGCAACAGCTTCCCTTGATGCGCTGACAGAAAAAGCTACACTCGACGCGATCACGACCCTAACCCATGGCCGGACAGTAATTGCTATCGCCCATCGCCTAGCAACCATAGAACAATCTGATCAGATTGCGGTGATGGCGCACGGAAGGATCACTGCCCTTGGTACGCATTCATCACTTGTAGCAAACAGCCCCGAGTATCAAACTCTGTGGAATGCCTACCACAATGCCGAAGGCTGGACTCTCCGCCCCTCGACCTCCCCCAGCACCTCGCACAGGCCAATACAACACCCCACGTCTCCCCCCTGTGAAGCGGATGCACCATCACCAGTCGCTTTAAGCGATTCCTTTCCTCGCGGTATCAGCCACATGCGATTCCTTCGACAGTGGCGTTATCTCTATGGCGAAAGTTTCCCCGTTCTCATACGCCATGGCCTGATACGCCTTTGCCTGGAAGGGGCGCTGCGCGGCCTGCCTCTCTTCGTCATCTTCGCCCTTCTTCTCTCTGCCATAGGCCGCGCGCCTTGGGGTTCCCTTTCTCCCTCGCTTGTCATGGCCATGTCAGTGCTCCTGCTAATCTCCCTCCTATTGCGTCTCGCCGCCGCTACATGGAGTAATGCCCTCGTGTGGCGCCTAGCCTCGGAGTCAAAGAAAGCCCTACAGCTATCAGTCCTTGAAAGGCTCCGCCGTGTTCCTCTCGGGTTCTTTACTCGCAACGATATGGGCCGCACAGGAACACTCATTTGCAATGACATCCCGCTCATCGATTTCCAGAACATCCCCCAGCAGGTAGTCGGCTCCCTCATTCAACCCCTATACGCATCCGTTGTGCTCCTCATTCTCGACTGGCGTTTAGGGATCGCAGCACTCAGTGGGATCCCCTTCTTTTGGGCAATGACTGCACTGAGCGATCGTATCTACAGCCGGGTCTTCTCTGACGTTCATGCGGCTAGGCAAGAAGCCGCGTCCGCCCTCGTTGAGCAGGCACGAGGAGCAGCCGTCCTACGAGGCCTCCCCCGTTACCTTGTTTATTGACTTCCGGTTGTGTTTTTCTGGGAGTGGGCCAGTAGTTCCCGGCGTGATGTCTTGCCCCTGTCTTTGAATGATCCGGGGGGTGTTGTCACCGGGGACTGTTGGTAGTTGGTGACCGCTGATGAGGGGAATGACCCACCTGGTGAGGTCTTTCGTAACGTGGGTGTGGGATCAGCTGCCGTGGGACTGGTTCAACAGATTTCCTGCTCGGAAGGGACCACCATCATGATCACAGTCGATGACATCGGTGTCTTTGTCGGCATTGATGTGGGCAAAACTGAGCACTGGGCTCACGCACTATCAACTACTGGGCAGGTCTTATGGAATAAAGCCTTGCCCAACAACGAAGCCAAGATCCACTCCCTCTACCAAGAGCTTGGCACACGCGGACAAGTCCTGATCGTTGTTGACCAACCAGCAACCATCGGAGCTCTTGGTGTCGCTGTCGCTCAAGACATGGGACTGCGCGTGGCTTACCTGCCAGGCCTGTCGATGCGCCGCATTGCAGACCTAACCCCGGGGAATGCCAAAACTGATCAACGCGACGCTGTTGTCATAGCCCAGGCAGCACGGTCAATGCCTCACACACTCCGCAGCATCAGTGTTGCTGACCAGGACGGAGCAACACTAACCATGCTGACCGGGTTTGACTTAGATTTAGCACGCCAAGTCAACCAAACAGCAAACCGAATCCAAGGCTTGTACACCCAGATTCACCCCGCCCTTGAAGCAGTCCTTGGCCCACGCCTGGAACATGACTGCGTCTTGGAGGTCATCGCCTCATGGCCAACCCCAGCGGCACTAAAAAAGGCGGGCCTCAAACGTATTGCCAACACACTCAAAGCACACGGCTCACGCCGCCACCTTGCCTGGGCTCACGACATCATGGAGGCACTCAGCCAGCAAACAGTCACTGTTGCAGGCACAGACGCAGCAGCCTTAGTCCTACCCCACTTGGCTCGCCAACTCCTTGCCTTCCACGCCCAACGCAAAGACGTAGCCCAACAAGTCGAAGCCCTAGTGCAGGCCCACCCTCTTTACCCAGTCCTGACCTCAATGCCCGGCATCGGCCTCGGACAGCAGCGATCTTCTTGGCAGAAACCCTCGGCAAAGAATTCGCCTCCGGAGCACACCTTGCCTCCTATGCTGGCCTCACACCAGTCACCCGAAGATCAGGCACGTCTATTCGAGGTGAACACGTTTCACGAACAGGCAATAAACGCCTCAAACGCGCCATGTTCCTCTCAGCCTTCGCCGCACTACGCACAGACCCCATCTCCCGGGCCTACTACGACAAGAAACGCGAGCAAGGAAAACGACACAACCAAGCCATCCTCGCCCTCGCACACCGCCACATCCTCACCCTGTACGCCATGCTCCGCGACGCCACCCTCTACGACCCACACCCATCAGAAAAACTCGCCACCGCCGCTTGACAAACAACATAGGGGCACCCCCCATCAACTATCACTCAACGCTACGAAAAAGCAGTAGAGGCCCTCCGTCGCACAAGTGTTGACATGGCAACCCGGGCAATTCCTTCCTCAGCTATCGGCGCTACTGCGGTGGAGGTGGGCCTCGTTCTCATCATCATCCTCGGGAGCATCCTTCACAACCAGGGAGGCGTGTCATCAACGACACTGCTCCTCTTCCTCCTGCTCTCACTTGTCCTCTATCAGCCGATGCAAGAGCTCAGCTCCCTCGCGGCGTACCGCAGAAACCAACAGCAGATCGCCGCCAAACTCAGCCAAGTATGGGATGTGGCCACTCTCTCTGAGCCCAGTGAGCCGGTAATACCCGAGGGCACCTCTATTGAATTTAGACACGTGAGCTTCGCCTACGAGAAGAATCCAGTCCTGTCTGAAGTGTCCTTCAGAGCCCTCCCAGGACAGGTCACGGCCATCGTTGGAGCATCGGGCGCAGGCAAAAGCACCCTCGCACACCTGAGTGCACGCATGTGGGACGTTGATGCAGGTTCCGTTGTGATAGGCGGCAAGGACATCCGTGACCTCGGACAGGACAACCTCTTTGAAGCGCTTACCGTGGTTCCCCAGGAGCCTATCTTTTCAATGACACGGTGCGGGCGAACCTCGCCCTCGCCTGCCCGACAGCTTCTGACGAGGAAATGTGGCAAGCCCTGAGAGCCGCTCAATGCGACGACGTGATCACCCACCTTCCCAACGGGCTTGACACCGTGATCAATGACGGCGGTACGAATCTCTCCGGCGGTCAACGACAACGAATGTCCATTGCACGCGCACTGTTGAAGAATTCTCCAATCATCATCCTCGATGAGGCCGTTGCCGCAGTTGATCCCGCCACGGAAGATCGTATCCAACAGGCGATATCGGCTCTTGCGTCAGGAAAGACCGTTTTTGTCATCGCCCACCGTCTGAAGACGATCGCAGCTGCCGATCAGATCATCGTTCTCAATCAGGGGCGCATTGAAGATCATGGCATCCATACCAAGCTCCTTCATTCCAGCCCCACCTACCACCAACTCGCTGTCGCTCAAGGCCTCGCCGTTGACGGCGACTGAGATCACCCCCTCCTTTGAAAGGGTTCCCATGACACTGACTGATGGCATGCCTCAAACTGCGGTTTCTCGCGACCGTGTGCTTTCCGCATCACGTTCTCTGCCCTGGCGCAAAATGGGGTTTGTCGCGGCTCTGTACTCGACGCAGAACCTCAGCCTCGGCTTCTTCATGTTTGCTTTCCTCACCATCGCACAAGCTCGAGGCGTCTCATTGGAGCTTATTGGGGCTGCTGCGGGCTTAGCGCTCATCCTCACCCTCAAATTCTTGTGGGCTCCCCTGGTCGATCACTTCAGCAACGCCCGCGTGGGACACTACCGCGGCTGGCTCCTGGTCACGCAAAGCGGCCTCGCCCTGGTTTCAGCCTCACTCGTTCTCTTCGATCCGGCAAAGGATTTCACCACTCTGCTGGCGTTCTTCGCTCTCCTCTTCACTCTCGCCGCAACCCAGGATGTGGCTGCGGACGCTGCGGTCACACTGATCCTCACCCCTGAGGAACGAGGCATCGGCAATGGCTTCCAATCTGCGGGGGCAGCCGTATCGCAACTCGTCGGCGGTGGACTCATCCTGATCGTTTACGGTTACGCTGGCTGGAGTATGGCCGCACTCACACTTGCAGCCTTCAGTCTTATCGCCCTGCCATTCATCCTGGCCTGGAACGAACCCCCTCGAGGGGGAGACGCACAACGAGCACATATCGGCCCCAAAGAGGTCTTCGGCCTCTTCCGTTCTCCGAAGGTACGCCGCTGGTGTTTTATCGTCACGCCCTCCTATGCTCTGGGCTTCACCATCGCCTATAACCTTGTGCGCCCCCTACTCGTAGAGGCGGGGTGGGATGAAACAAAGATTGGTCTCTACGTCGTCATCGCCGGCAGCGCATTGGGAATCCTCGGCGGAGTCGCCGCAGGAGCGCTGATCAGTCGGATTGGGCGGCGTCGAGCCATCGCGTGGCTGGGCATACTTCAGGTATTGGCAACCGCCTGCATTATTCCCCTGGCTTTGGGCTACACCCAAGAATGGGTGGTCTTTGCGGCTGTGGCAGTCGGAAACGCGGGATTCGCCGCACTCTCAGCAGTAATCTTCACTCTCTCCATGGACCTGACACGTCACGAGACCCCCGGTAGTGACTTCACGCTCATCACAACCGTCACATCCATCATGATGGTCATCGCCGCCGGAAGCGCAATGGCGGCAGCCGGTCAATTTGGCTTCCAAACTGTCATCCTCGTCGCTGTCCTCATATCAGGAATTGGCGTCATTCTCGCGCTCAAAACCGTAACACCAGTGATCGGAGAAGAATAATGCCTCAATGGCAACGTGGCATCATGCGCGCACTTCGCATACCCTCCCACAAGGTAACAGTCTGCGGCATTGAAGACATCACCCCGTACTACAGAAGAGTCACCTTCTTAGCACCCGAGCTGATCGCCTGCACCTCTTTCTTTCCAACCCACTGGCTACGCCTGTGGGTTGAGGACGCCGCGCGCGGAGGCGCGTTAGTCCAACGTGGCTATACCTTCACTGGGGTCAACAGTGAGGCGGGCACATTTGCACTCGAGCTTGTTATACATGACACCGAAGGCCCAGCGATGGATTGGGTTCGACAGGTTGCAGTTGGAGATATCTGCGAAGTCTCCCTCACGCCTAAAGAAGTGAAGCTTCCCCCTCAGGTTACCCACCTTGTTCTTGCTGGTGATCTCACTGCCTTACCGGCGATTAACTCCTGGCTTCTGGCACTGCCTGACTCCATGACGATTGATATCTTCCTCGAGGATGAGCATTCGGACATTCACCTCTTGCCTCAGGTGCGTCACCCTGGTGCTCAATGGCACTGGCTCACCCCAGATGGCTCTCGCGGACAAGCCTTGTCGCAGGCAGTATCAAAAGTTGCGGGCGGCACCGATCTTTTTCTCTGGGCGGCTGGCGAAAAAGGCCTCGTCAAGAGGATTCGCGAGGTTGTGCGAGGGGATCTAGGCCTTGCCAAAACGCAGTACTACAGCCAGTTTTACTGGATCGAAGGAAAGCGCTTTGGGTGAGGCATTAACCTGCTGATCTTAAGCTCCGTATTCCGTCAGTGCTCTTTACTTCAGTTTGTCAGCGCAGTTAAGAATGAGCTCGGGCTGAATCTCGGTTAAGATCTGTGAGGTGCCGTTCTTGAGGCTCTCTTCCTCTTTGAGGATCTCCTCAGCGGTGTATTTCTCTTCCAGAATTCCCATACCGCACTCGCACAGTGCATCCTGGCCATGGGTTTGCGCACTGCAGGTTGTCATGAACTGGTCCTTAATCTTTTGGGACCAGCCGGTGGGAGCAGCCTCAGATTGGCCGCTGGCTGATTCGGAAGAGCTCGCAAAGAACGAGCAGCCTGTGAGCACAGTGGCTACGGCAAGGGTCAGGACGACAAAAGCACCACGGTAGTTCATCATGCTCACCAGCCTAGAGGTTTCACAGGAGGCTGTCCTTGATTTTTCCTGAGAGCTTGATCGGATCAATATGCAGTCGTGCTACCGTTGCCCTCGCCTCCGGCTCTGATCTGCTGAAAATGCTTCCAGGCAATTAGGTCAAGGGCGTCGGCGATTGCCGAAAATTCTTGATTCAGTTTAAGGGTTTGGACGCTGATCCTGTTTCCACCCATCTGGAATGCGCAGTCAGGTTGAAGCTCTTGTGCGGTGCGCGCGTAGAGGAGCATGCCTGATGAACCGCTCTCTCATTCATGTGAATAGCCTGTATATGAAGAGATTTTTCAGAGGGCTAATGAAAAACCCGCAACCGACAGACGCTCAAGCACATAATCCCAGGCAATCCGTTCCTGCTCGATACGCCTACCTGACAGCCTCTTCCAGGTCCGAACCTCAGAGTCGGTGAGGCACTCTTCCAGAACATGCACCGCCTCTCTTGCCTCACTGACCGCCATATCGTCAAAAAGTCTCAGCGTCTCCTCATCCATCATGATGGATGTCATGTTCAGGCCTGCCGCCCTCAGTCGCGACAAAATGCCAAAACCATGGGAATCAAGATCTCCCCAGTAGAACACCGGTAGCGAGCGCAGCCATGTGACGCGAGCAAGCTCCCGACTACGATCCCCTCCTCCATGAATCACCAACGCCCCTAACATCTCAGGCATCGCCAAAACCGACTGTTTATTTTCACAGATCAAAACTGCGCGTATACCCAACGACTGGATGTCAATCCTTGAAAGCCGTGAGACTGGAATATCAAGAAGATCAATGCCCTGCCAGCGTGCAGCGGGCTCAGCCCAGAACGTCAAGAAGCTTGCATCATGGCCTGAGTGCAATCCCAGTTCCGATCCCCCTGCTAGTCCACATTGTTCACGAACCGCCTCAAGGAAGGTCTTGACCAGACCTTGATGGTTGCCCAACCATTTTGTGTCCATCCCTGCGATTGGCAAGGAGCGAATGAGCATCCCCGAATCGGGATGGCGCGCCAGCCATTCCACAACCGCTAGTACCCTGCGCCACTGTTCAGACGGAAGCTGGGAAAGGCGCGTTTTCATGCTTGCCACCGCTGCCGCCACAGCCCCATAGTCCGCCCGAGCACTAAGACCTTGAGTAGAGCATAAACTGTCGCTTAAGACGCATGCCTCCTCAAAGGACCTTGTCAGAGAGGCCCACTCGCGCGCCATCCCACTCACCTGCGCGCACGCCTGCGCCCCCTGGACGCGAACGCGAGCAGGCAGAGTCTGCTTCCCTCGAATTCCCCAGCGCCTATCCACCCACTCCACCTCGTACTCGTCCTGAGAGGATGCCTGATGCCACTGCCTCACCCAGGCGGAAACCTCAGCCATATGCTCCCCAGCTTTCTTCTCCGAGGGGACGCCAAGGGGAACCTCGTAAATGAACTCATCGGGTGCGAGCAAAGCGCTGGCAACAGCAGCGCGCAGCTGGCGTTGAATAGCTACGTTTACGTCCTGTGGGCTTTTCATCTTCCTACCTGCGCCCTTCGCGGTGGTATTCCTCAATCGATATCGCAGCCAGACGAGTACGATCATCACCGTCACGGACAGCCTCTACCACGCCCCCGATGTAGGGTTCGACCACTTGAATCATCTTCAGCGGAGAAGCCAGCAACATCTGGAATCCGAAGGAGCGGAAAAGCTCCAAGGAGTCGCGCGTAAACTGTGGATCAGTTTTGTCGAAGGCTTCATCAACGATTACTGTGCCGTAGCGAGGCACGTAACTCCCCGGATCGGCCAACTGATACCGTAAAGCGGCCGCTAAAGCGAAGGTCACCAGCTTTTGGCTCTGACCGCCAGAACGCCCTGCCGATCCCTCGTACACATCCACCTCCTGGCCCTGCCCATCACGTTCATACGCGCGGAAACGGACATGACGGCGCGTATCAAGCACCTCACGACGCCAGTTCTGCCACTCACGCTCCTGCGAGGACAGTTGACCCATCACTCGCGCAATCAGGAGGAAACGTTTCTCCATTTGTTCTGTCGTCTCATGCGAAACATTCACAAGATTCTGAGTGATTGCCTTCAGGTCGGCAAGAAAGTCCTTCACCGTTGAGCTCTGATTATTCATCGCTTGGATTGACAAGAAATGACCCCGAGACCGATCATAAGGAGTCTCACTCAAGGAAGCATTCACTGGGCGGATTCTCTCACGCACCGAGTTGGGATAGGAACGAATCTCCTCAGCGAGCACAGAGATCTCTTTTTGAGTCTGATCCGCCAACAATTCGCGGAATCGCTGCTCAAATCGAGGAAGATTGTGTCCTTCCAACTCCGACAAACGCTCCAAGAAATCGTTGATTCCCTCAATCTCTGGCACAAGATTGGTGGCATAGGAACTCCATTGATCCTTGTACCGCTGCTGCACGGTAATGATCCGTTCACGCGAGGAGCTAATAACTCTTTGAAATTTTTCTCTCCGCTCGCGTAGTTCTTGACGACCAGCATCAATCGCTTCCTGAGGATCTAGAGAAGTGATCGAGCGCCTCTGTCTTCGACATAATGCATCCAATGCCTCTTGGTCAGAATCCGCAAACTTGTAGTCGCCTAATTCTTCGCGAGCAGCGCTCAATACCACTCCATTGCGCTCAACCTTCTCCTGAGCTGAGCGGTAGTCTCCCGCATATTCCTGGATCTGTTTGCGAATCTGAGCAATAAGTTCATCCAAACTGGCGATTTGACGCTCAAGGTCAACCAAAGATGAGCCCTCTGCCAGAATCTGATTCTTGCGCTCCATCAGACGTTGGTGGTTGGCACGATGAGAAGGCAAATCAAGCTCAGGCCATTCAAAGGTTGTCACCTGCTTGAGGTGAGTCTGCGCTTCGTTAAGGTCCGTCAGCTGTTGAAGAAGATGCTCGGCTTCCTGGTTAAGGCTACGTATCTGATCGTCTATTTCTCGTTTCTTCTCACGCAATGCTTCAACACGAGCTTCGTTGGTGGTTCCTAAAATCCACCGCGAACGATCCGTAATGCTATAACGGTCGTCCTTGACGTGCCTACTTCGGTCACGAATAAGGCCTTGAATCGTAATTGCACGATCATGTCGTGAAAGCTCGGACACATCATCGACGCATACATAGTCAAAGCGATTCAAGAGACGCTGAGCCAACCACGGTTTAAAGACGTGCTCAGCTATACGCATCTTTCGGATTACTGAGTGTTCAGGAAGCTGTCCTTCCACCGTAGACTTGCCCAGCGAGATCCGCTGATATTCCAATCGAATCCCCAGCCCTCGGTGATCCATGAGGCGCCGACCGTTAACCCATTTGGCGACAGCATCAGCGTGTTCGCTTCGTACCAACATAGTCTTGGCAAAACTACTCAAAAGCCTCTCAATGGCGCCGCGCCAGCGCTCATCGGTTACGTCAATAAGTTCAGCGACAAAAGGAAAAGCTGAGCTGTCGATGCCGAGGCCGTCAGCTAGGTCTTGCCGAATGTCCACCAGGTAACGTGGTACTGAAGTAGCTCGACCCATAAGAGATCTAAGCTCGGCTAGTACCTGAGTGCGATCATCTTCGAGGGGAGCGAGGTGGCGCAGTTTTTCATCACGATCAGCGTTAATGCCTTGACGAGAATCATCGATATTCGTTAGTTCACTTCGCACTCGTTCAATGACCTCAGCGTATGCCTCGGCATTGTTCGGCACAGATGTATTCAACGCGGCCACGCATGCGGTGAACCGTTCCCGAGCTTTTTCGACCGTTTTAATCCGCTCAGCCACGTAAGCGATACGCGTTTCAAGCTCGGTCAGTTCCGCTCCGCCTTGAGCCAAACGTTGCCCGATGAGGGAATCTCTTTCCCCTGTACGTCGATTTAGTTCTTCTTCTTGGGCCTGAATCGATGCTTTTAAGCGAACGGCGTCCCCCTCGGCCTCGTTAATCGCATGCAGAGCACGGTCTGCTTGTAAAAGGGCACGAAATTTGGGCAGGAGATCTTCTAGGCGATTTGTCTCCTCCCTGCCATGGAGGGCCTGAAGATATTCTTTGTGCAATTCATGGAGAGGTGCTAACAGCTCAATCTGTTCGCGAGCGCTGACCACATCATCGTGTGCCGCACGCAGGTTCTGGAACTGCTGGACAGCAAGGTCGGCGCTGCGTTCAGTGTCGGGTTTGTCGAGCATGTACTCACGCATCAGTCGGTCAAGACTCGTCACGTTTTTCGCAGCAATAGTCTTATGCAAGAGTGCCGCAGCGGTTGCGGATTCTATGCCAATCTTCTTTGCCAAGATTGTTTGGAAAGAGCTTGAGCTGTCTGCATGCTTCGCTTTGGGGAAGGCCTGCTTGAGGGAGCGCACAAATTGCGGTTCGTGAATCCCTAATAGGACCTCATTGAGGTCTTGCTCCCCATCGAATCCAAAAAAGTGGGAAGTCAACTGCCCGCTCTGGGTAGCTCCGCGCGGGGCGAAGAAAACTCGTATGCCTGTCCAGGCGTGCCCCTGACCGTCAGTAAATGTCAGGGCAATGCCTGACACGACAGGTCCTTGGCGGAGGAATCGTGTGCGCGCCTCATTCGTGTCATCATCAACAGAGCGTCCGACTGCGCCCCTGACGTAGGACAGGCGCGATCGCGCCTGATCGCCGCCGCTTCCTCCCGAAGCTGCTGCGTTGTATTGAGCGGCACTATCATGACTGAGAACAGCTGATATGGCATCCAGAATTGTTGATTTACCTGAACCTGATTCGCCTGTGAGCAGTAGGCCTTTTCGGGGGACCTTAAAGCGAACAAGACCATCAATGGTTCCCCAGTTTTGTATTTGAATGAAGCTCAGGCGCCATTGCCCCGGGCATAATTTCTCGACGTCGGGCTCAATGTCCCACAAGAAGTCATTCATGTGTGCCTGCTTCCATCTCTTGTGTCATCACGATCCGAGGACGGCTGACGGTAGCGTTCAATAAGCGCCTCGTATTGACGTATCAGTTCGGTTGCAGTGTCGACATCGACGATGAGGGTGACAATGTCACCAATCTGGTAGCGTCCTTCTTCCCCAGTTACTTTTAGAACGGAATGTTGAACAAGGTTTTCTGAAGCACGCTTTGAGCGTTTACGTGCCTCTACTTCATTCTGTTTGTCAACGTTTTCAACATAGGAACGAAGGTAGTCAAAGATTTCTTCATCGGTGATGAACGCAATGTCACCTGATGCTTGAGCACGCATATGCTGCTGGCGTAGGTAGACAAGGAGCATTGTGGCCGCATGGGTCAGTGCCTTCGCACTCATGACCTTGGGAATATCCACTGTCTCACTCACATGAGCATTGCGGGCAAAAGCGATCCCCAGTTCCCGATCGATGACCAACTCCAGCAGGATATCATTAAGCCTAGACCGCACTATCTCCTCATGTTCAAGTAAAAGCGCCCATAGGTAGCGTTTTTCTGTGGCTGTAATATAGGCATCTTTCATCAAACGCACAAGGAGTTTGCGCACTTCCAAACCAAGCTCCCCTGTGTCTCCTGGCCATGCCGGGAGGCCGTCAAATCTGGGACCAACGTGGACGGGAGTCTCGTGACGGTCATGAAAGTCCACTGATTTCCTCCTCAAAACGGATTCTTTGTACGGGGCCGCACCGTTGAACGCCGTCGAATTGCCCCTCCCAGCTCAGAATCTCATGCCCTTCGTCAGCAATACCATGTTTCATGCCAAGGAGCACCAGTCCCACAATGGAAGCAAGGCCTTGGGTGGCGGGATGTTCTTCAAGGACCTGTCCAATTGTGGCGGGTCCGTCGTGAAGACGCTCATTTACAGCTTCGCAGAGCTCCTCAAAGTCAATCTCGGATTCACGAACGTTAGTCCGCAGCTGTTCAAAGTCCAACACATGGAGGGGAAGCTCTTCTACCACCCCGTCAAAACGTTCCTCATCGGGAACACGCACTTTGAGGCGACTCACCGACAGGCTCTGAAAGGTGCGTTCTTCGTACTCAACGGGAACCCTCCAGTCGTGGCCGATATGTTCCATTGCTTGTAAGCCAAGGCGTTGGATCTGGTCGAGTTTCTCAGACATGGCACGGAATTGCTGGAACTGGCGGCTTTGCACAAACTGGCGGAGGTTACGCGACAAGGTTGTCATTGTTTCACGCACAGGTAGAGCACTTCGGCGTAGGGACGAGGTGTAAGTACGTAAGAGATCCGCATCCCGGCTGGCCAGCTGATCGATGAGCCCTCGGTCATCCAATGAAGCTACCGCTTCATCAAAAAGCAGGCGCTGTTTCTCGTCGACAAGGAGATCAAAGAAGGCGGAGAAACTTTGACCCGCTTCGGAGCCTTCCACTCTGTCGATCCCTAAGAAAACCTCTTCGAGAGTGATGGCTTGGGAGGCTGTCCCTTCAAGAAGGTCTTTGCGAAGCTGGCGATTGACTGCGTCGAATTCATCGCGCACACGGTAAAAATCCTCGGGAATCTCGCGAGCGAGGGAGACTAGGTCACGCAAGCTTTCCAGAGCACGCACATGCGGAATAACCTCTACGCGACCGCGCTCAACGGCTTGGATGTGTTCGTTGAGCGCGTCCCGTTGAGCGTACAGGTGAGCGAGGCGGGCACTTCGGTCTGGATTCGTTTGCGCATCAAGTTCAGCAAGCATCTGTGTTAATGCTGATAGGCGGGATTGGATGGCCTTTGCTCGCGGAGACTCTAGACCCGATACGAAAGCAAGCACATTCTGCCCCGCTGCCGTGAGCTCGTAGTACTCCTGTCGATTCTGGCGGTCCTGCCTGCGCGCGAGGATTCCTTTGTTGACCCAAGCCGTGCACTGTGTGGCGGGATTGGTTGTTCCAATAAAGTCGCGTTCTGCTAAATCTTCCAGATCGCCCTCAAGACGCGAATGCATGTCTTCTACTAGAATCTGTCGCTTCTGGGTGGAGAAGTACTCCCCAAGTATCGCCACAGTGGCGACCAGTGAGCGCGAGCGCAGCAGCTGTAAAGCCCGCGAAGCCTCGTGGAGCTCACTGAGCTCGTATGCGCGCGTCACGACTGACATGGGGGCTCCTTCGACACCGATAAAAGCGATTGGCGGTTCTTCCTTCTGGTAGTTTAAAAACCTCACCCCTCATTTGTGTAGAGCTTCCCATTGCACAGCACAAAACTGCGGTTACTCCTTCCCCAAAGCCTTGGAGTACGCCTTGACCTTCTTCAGGGCCCACTCATAGTGACTGGAGGTTGCGGACACGCAGTAGGACCCTAGTGAAGTCGTGCCAGTCCACGGAAAGTAGGCCTTGATTGACAACTCATCATCTGAGAAGGAGTAGATCAGAGCCAGCACTTGCCGGTGACTCTCATCAAGGAGATTCCATGCCTCCTCGTAGGAGGTCTGCTGGTGTCGGCGCCAGAATTCCTCGTTGAGAGCGCCGTAGTTCCGCCAGTTATATGGGGCGGGTAGGAAGGGCTGATCCTGACCTGCCTGGTTTGCTTCCACCCAAGCAAGTAGGAGTTGGTGCCATTCATGCAGATGGACGAGGACGTCGCGCAGGTTCAGGTCGCGCGCCCAATGGGCCTCCCGTCCCGTGAGTCGAACGCTATGGGGAAAGGTTGCACGGCGCTCGTCCTCGTCCATCGCATCAATGAGATCCCTCAGTCGCGCGAAACTGAATGCGGCTGCGGAGAGAAGTTCACTGCGAGTCTGTGGTCTGCCCATACTCTAGGGTCGCACACCTGCTGCCCTGATGCTGGTACTCTCCGGAGCCTATTTGCCACCCCTGACAACCAGTGACGCTAAGCCCACAAAAGCGCCGTAGATGACCGCCGCCACCGGCCAGATAATCCACGACGTGTCCCAGGAATTCCACCCGAAGGAGTAGGCCAGGTAGCCTGCAACGACGAGCAGCCAGTAGATGCCACTGATCTGAGACATGAACGGCCTTTTTGCCTTCTGCTCAGGCGTGTAGTCCCCCTCCTCGAGAAGCTGCTGGAAGGATCCGTTGATGATACTGGTGCGGACAAGCAGATTCACGCCAAGTGCAACAAGAACGAGAGTCAATGCCGTGGCGAAAACACTGATCGCTCCACCGGCGCTTTCAGCCCAGTTCACTGATAAAACGATGATTGGCACTGCGGAGACGATACACAACCCCACACCCAGCACGATATTGCGCGTGTGCGTCTCTTGGTACTGCTCGGAGCGTGCTCGTACCATCCCATGAACACCGTATTCGGTCTCAATCTGCTCCGTTTCAAGGAACTCGAAGCGCTTCAGAGGCATGGTCGCCACGAGGATCGCGGCAACTCCAGCCGCGACCATCAGCAGCAGTGTCGTCATACCAATGGCAATTGCAGCCTCTTCCGTGAACACAGGGGTGGCTGAGGGGAAAGCGGAGTTGAGTCCGAGAATCACAAGAAGAAGAGCTGCAGAAAGAATACAGAGGGAAACGCCCCCAGCCACCCGCCCCGCAGCGCGAGCTTTCATGGAAAGAAACTCATTGGCTTCTTCCATCGTGACGTGACGCAGCGGGCGGCCGGTCTCGACGGGTAGCTGCGCTGCATCCGTCATGGCGGGCTCCTCAAACTCCAGCTCATCCCTGATCAGGAAGTCTGTGGATACTCCAAACAGGTGGCTCAGGTCAATGATGCGCTCAATGTCGGGGATAGCTTGAGCGCCCTCCCACTTGGAGACGGACTGGCGTGAGACGCCCAGCTGCTGGGCGAGCTCTTCTTGAGACCAGCCGTTCTTCTTACGTAGGTTCAAAATCTTGTCGGCGAGGATCATGACACTGTCCTTCCATTCCGTAGTGATGATGTCACCTACGACGCTAGGCAGGAGGCTAGTTGCATGCTAGCAAGTGTGCTTGATAATCCCGCAACCGCCGGTTGCATCCGCAATATTTCGCGGTTTTCGAGGGTGCCCGCTCAGAGGCGCTACTCCAGCATTAAGCAATCGGATCGACGTTATCAGCGCCTCTGACACTGTGCTCTGGCACGCAGAAATGTCACCATGTGCCCTATGCGGCAATAACACCACCATCCACAGAGGAATTAGTGTCAAAATAAGCCAGTATCGACACATTTGCACAGCACGGATCATGCTAATTGTCATTTTCGGCCATTTTCGACACTTAGCGCTATGCCAGAAGCACTGAAGAGACCCGCGTGACAGGAGATAAGACGTGGAGTACATGCCCTTGCGGGAACTCTCCTACATGCCTGAGGTGCGCCCCCGGGAGCTTGCCGACGAACTCAACCGGCGACGCCAATGCCCCGCGTCTGTTCAGCTGCGCTTCGATGATCAACAGTACTTTTACGTACTCGTCCCTGAGATCGCAAAGCTTGGCGAAGCAATCCACGAAGCGGAGAGGATGATCGGAAGTGTCATCGCAGCACTTCCACATCGTGAGCTGCAGCCGGGCTGTCTACTCTGTTCATCCGTGAGGTCATGGCAACCCACGAAATCGAGGGCATCCGCTCCTCTCGCCGAGAAGTCGAAGAACTATTGAAAGCGCCCAAAAGCTCCCGACAGAAGCGCTTCGCCGAGTTCACGACTGTTCTCAAGGAATATGTGTTCGACCGAGGCACATTCACTATCGAACGCGTGGAAGACATCCGCGCACTGTACGACCGGGTCACACGGGGCGAAGTACGTGCGGAGGATAAGCTTGACGGAGAACTCTTCCGTAAGGGTCCTGTCTACGTGTATTCGGAGTCGCAAAGGATACTCCATACGGGTTTCCAACCGGAGGACAAGATCCATCGAGGCTTGCAAGACATGCTCGACGAAGCGAAGCTTCCCTCAACTACCAAGCTTATCGCGGCAATTCTGGGCCACTTCATGTTCGAGACCGTCCACCCTTTCTATGACGGAAATGGCAGGACCGGTCGAGTTCTTCTGGGTTACCACCTGCGCGATATCTTGGCCTCTTCATCAATCCTCTCGCTCTCTCAAGCAATCTCGGAATCGAAACGGCTCTACTACAACGCCCTCAAGGACGCACTGGATCGTCGTAACCACGGCGAACTCACTCACTTCATTATCACGATGATGACCTTCATCCGTTCAGCTCAGAACGCGCTGCTGAGCGATCTCAAACAGTCATCGCAGCGCATCCAACATCTGCAAAAGAATCTCAACGGCCTGGGATTTGACTCCCAGCCGCAGGGGTACAAACCCCACATCCTCACAGCGATTCTGCTCGAGATCGGGCAAGACTACGCCTTCGGCTCCGAACTCGGACTGACTCTTAACGAACTCGGAGAAAACGAAGAACTCTCGATCAATCGCCGCGCGCTTTCCTCTCACTGCGCTGAACTCGTCAATCGAGGTTTCCTAGAAATCACCCGAAAGAGGCCCCTCACCTACACCCTTACCTTGGAAGCAGCCCAGCAATTCGCCCTGGATTAGGCCAACAGCGTTATACGGCGACTCCACCCAGGACAACAGCACTGGGACGAGCAAGAACCGACAAGTCCTTGCGCGGGTCCTCCTCGTACACAACGAAGTCTGCCGGGGCGCCCTCGTAAAGCGAGGGCGCACCAAGGAAGGCGCGCGCCTTCCAGGTAACGGTGTCAATAATGTCGGGCAAGGACATGCCCGCACGCTCCCACAGCTCCAGTTCAGCCACCAGGCAGCCATGCTCCTGGTAGCCGCCAGCGTCAGTACCCGGAAGCAATTGAACACCCGAATCAATAATGAGTTCGGCGTGCTCCCGACGCTTGTCATACATGGACTGCATAGTTGCCGCATACACGGGATACTTAGCCCCCGCTTGGGCGGCGAACTCGTGGAAGAGCTCCACCTGCAAGAAGGTGGGGGTGACGACAGTACCCTGAGCGCGAGCCTGAGCAAGCTGATCCGCATCCATACCTGAACCATGCTCGATATCGTCAACGCCCGCCTCGAGCAGATCATCAATCACCTTATGGGAAAAAGCGTGGACGGCAACGAGCGCACCCGCCTCATGAGCGGCCGCCACAGCATCAACCAGCACCTCAAGCGGCCACAACGGATCCAGGTCCGCATCCGCTCCCTTAGACCGGTCAATCCAGTCACCCACGAGCTTCACCCAGCCATCCCCGACAGCCGCCTGCTCGGCAACAACCTCAGGCAACGAAGCCACGTCCTCCACGTCGACAGGCAGGCCGCGAATGTAGCGCTTCGGACGGGCAATATGCTGACCACAGCGAATAAGACGAGGCAGATCAGAGCGGCGCGTGATCCACTCCTGCGAGCGAGGGGCTCCACAATCGCGGACCAGGAGCACACCACTGTCCCTGGTGGCCTGAGCAAAGCCCAACTGTTCGTCCTCGTCCACAGGGCCCTCAGGCCCGATAGCAAGGTGACAGTGAACGTCCACCATGCCGGGAATAATGAAACCCTCCCACTGCGGTGCGCAGGATGTCTCTTCGGTGGCATAAATCTTTTCGCCACCAATCAGCCACTCCCCCTTCGTCCAGCGGGCTGGCTGGTCAGGAGCGTTCCGCCACAGAAGGTCACCGCGCACCAGCATGGGTCATCACATCCCCGAAAGCATCCGACGAATATCCTCAGGCAGATCATCCATCGTCGGGCGAGGCATATCCGCCGCAGCGTTGGGCACGCCAAAAGCTGAGCCGGCTGCCGCCGCGCCGCCACCGCGTTGCTCACGAGGCAGCATCGCTTCAAGTTCCTGCTGGCGACGCTTCGCGGGGTTACCCGAACGGGCCTTCTTCTTAATGCGCGCCTTACGTTGCGCCTCAGCGCGGGCGTTTGCCTTCTGCTTGGCCTTTCCGCCCATAGCAGGCATGCCGCCAAGGCCCGGCATTCCGCCACCCATTTGGCCCATCTGACTCATCATGGCCTTCGCGCCCTCAAAACGCTTCACCAGCGAGTTCACCTCGGCGACAGTAGTGCCAGAACCCTTGGCGATACGCGCGCGGCGCGATCCGTTGAGGATGGACACATCAGCGCGCTCAGCGGGAGTCATCGAGCGCACAATAGCCTCGACGCGGTTCACCTCACGCTCGTCGAAGTTCGCCAGCTGATCCTTCATCTGGCCCATGCCTGGGATCATGCCCAGAACCTTCTTCATGGAGCCGAGCTTACGGATCTGCTGCAGTTGGGAAAGGAAGTCATCCAGAGTCAGCTCGCCCGTCATGGCGCGCTGGGCGACCTTAGCGGCTTCCTCCTGGTCCATGCGCTTTTCAGCCTGCTCGATCAGGGTGAGGATGTCGCCCATATCGAGGATGCGGCCCGCCATACGGTCAGCGTGGAAACGCTCAAAGTCGTCCAAGCCCTCGCCTGTAGACGCAAAGAGGATCGGCGCGCCAGTCACGCCACGCACGGACAGTGCCGCGCCGCCGCGGGCATCGCCGTCCAGCTTGGACAAGACCACACCTGTGAAGCCCACACCGTCACGGAACGCGGTAGCCGTATGGACCGCATCCTGACCAATCATGGCGTCCAGGACGAACATCACTTCGTGGGGGTTAACGGCCTGACGGATCGCGATCGCCTGATCCATCATCTCCTCGTCAACACCCAGGCGGCCTGCGGTGTCAACGATGACGACGTTAATGCCGTTAGTGATCGCGTGGTCAAGGCCAGAGCGAGCAACCTGCACCGGGTCGCCCACACCATTGCCCGGTTCAGGCGCCCATACCTGCACGCCAGCTCGCTCACCGACAACCTGAAGCTGCTGAACGGCGTTGGGGCGCTGAAGGTCGGAGGCAACGAGGAGGACAGACTTGCCCTCCTCACGCAGCCAACGACCAAGCTTACCGGCCAGGGTGGTCTTACCAGCACCCTGCAGGCCAGCGAGCATGAACACTGTGGGGCCGCGCTGAGCGAAGTTCAGCTCACGAGTTTCACCACCAAGGATCTCCACCAGTTCGTCGTGAACGATGCGCACAACCTGCTGGCCGGGGTTCAGGCCCTTCGTGCGGGTCGCGCCATAGGCCTTCTCACGCACCTTCGAAGTGAACTCACGAACGACAGGTAGGGCGACGTCAGCGTCCAAGAGTGCTCGGCGGATCTCGCCAATAGTCTGATCGACGTCGGCCTCGGTCAGGACGCCCCGGCCGCGAAGCTGCTTAAAAGACTCACTCAGACGATCTGAAAGGTTACCGAACACGCGTGCCCACTTCCTCAATGGTGCTTACCGTCAGTGCCGCCACTACCGACGGCAAACTACAGGCTTCTAGGTTACCGCACCCTGCCCGCACAGGCGGAAAAGGGCCCGCACCTCCACGTGGGAGGTGCGGGCCCTCAGGGGTCATTCCACCATCAGAATGAACACTGCCGTAGCAGTATCAACCTTCAGGCGTTGACGATGGCGTCAACAAAAGCTGCCGGGTCAAAGGGCGCTAGGTCATCAACACCTTCACCCAGGCCCACAAACTTCACGGGCACACCCAGCTCACGCTGAACCGAGACAACGATGCCACCCTTCGCTGAGCCATCAAGCTTAGTCAACACGATGCCCGTCACCCCGACGGCCTCGGCAAAAACCTGTGCCTGACGCATACCGTTTTGCCCGGTCGTGGCATCAAGCACGAGGAGGACCTCATTGACAGGAGCCTGACGCTCCATCACACGCTTAACCTTGCCAAGCTCATCCATCAGCGTGGACTTATTCTGCAAGCGGCCAGCAGTATCAACCAGCACAACATCAACCCCACGAGACACGCCCTCGCGAACAGCGTCAAAAGCAACCGAAGCGGGGTCAGCGCCCTCACGGTCAGAGCGGACAACGTCAACACCCACGCGCTCACCCCAGGTGGCCAACTGATCAGCTGCGGCCGCACGGAAGGTATCCGCAGCACCCAGCAGGACGCTCTTATCCTCGGCAACAAGAATTCGCGCCAGCTTACCCACAGTCGTGGTCTTGCCCGTACCATTCACGCCAACCATCAGGACGCTGGCGGGCAGAGCCGAACCATCCTCAGCTGCGGGTCGCGCAAGATTCAGGCGCCGATCCATATCAGGACCCACGAGGGCCAGAAGTTCTTCAGCAAGGTATCCCTTGACCTGCTGCGGATCCTGAGTGCCCGTCACCTTCACGCGGGTGCGCAGGGCCGCCATGAGCTCTTCCGTAGCCTCCAAACCAAGGTCAGCCATCAGCAGGGAGTCTTCCATTTCCTCCCAGTCAGCTGCTGAAAGATCCCCGCGGCTAAGCACCGACAACAATGCGGCACCAATACTGCCCGACCGAGCCAGGCGCGAACGCAGACGCTCCATGCGCGAAGGAACAGATTCGGGAACGTCGAGGGCGGGAGCCTCGTCAACAGGGGCGAGAAGCTCCCCTGCAGGCTCTTCGACGTCCTTCGCATCAGCGACGGCCTCGTCGGCGAGGGCGGGCGGTCCTGCCCCCTCCTGCGGGTGCGTTTCCACACTGGGGATCGTCGAATCGTCCTCAAGGACAGTGGGTTCCATCCCCGCATCCGAAGTGGTCGGAGTAGCAGAGGAACCGCGGCTACGGCGTCCGATCGCAACGCCAATCATGGCGATAACAGCCACCACAATCACCAGGGCAGTAACAATGCCCTCAGTGGTGGATAAGAAGTTCATAATCGCATCCATAGGATCAATCATCCCTTAAAACGATCCTCAATACGTTCAGTGGCCTCTTCGAGCCGCTGATAACCCGGCAACACCTGCGGGTCGAAGTAGGCATTCCCCGCCTCACTGCCCTCATCAATAATCGTCTGCAAAGACACCGTCTGAGGCTCAATCGCCTGCTCTCGTGGCCCTTCCGGAGTGGGTTCGGTCATCTGCTGAGTCTGCTCTTTAATGTGCTGCTGCCAGTCCGACGCCGAGCGTCGACTCACCGCAAGAATCACGACTACCGCAATAGCCACAGCGACTACTAACACACCGGTCAGGATCATCGTCACAAGCACAGAAACCATGCTTCTAGGGTCGCACTCTCACCACAGCTTCGCTCAGTGAAAGACACGACACGTCCACGTTCTGAACGCACAGTCACGCACGTCACAGGCCCTTTCAGGCCCTCCTTGACTCCTGAAGACGCTGGGAAATTACTCGCGTCACACCATCGCGCATCGTCACCCCATACAGGGCATCCGCAATCTCCATCGTCCGCTTCTGATGAGTAATGATAATGAGCTGACTCGACTCGCGAAGCTCCGAGAAGATCGTCAACAAGCGCGAAAGGTTGACATCATCCAGGGCCGCCTCCACCTCATCCATGACATAGAAAGGCGAGGGGCGCGCCTTAAAGATCGCCACGAGGAATGCCACCGCCGCCAACGACCGTTCGCCACCTGAAAGCAACGACAGGCGCTTGACTTTCTTGCCAGCCGGGCGCGCCTCGATCTCTATGCCGGTCGTCAGCATGTCATCAGGGTCAGTGAGCACCAATTTGCCTTCACCGCCTGGGAAGAGGACCTCGAAGGTGTGGGCGAATTGCTCGGCAGTGTCCTCAAAGGCCGAAGTAAAAGCCGCCTCCACCAGCGCATCAACATCGTCGATAATCGTCAGCAGATCCGCCTTAGACTTCTTCAGGTCCTGCACCTGGGTGACCAAGAATTCGTGGCGGGAGGCGAGGGCGGCGTGTTCTTCCAACGCCAAAGGGTTCACGCGACCCAGGCGTTCAAGTTCACGCTGGGCTTGGGCAAGAGCCTGTTCCTGTTCTGATCGCACGTAGGGACGCGCCTGCACGGATTCCTCCGCGCCGTCATCACTCTGGGAAGTGCCCGCCGCTTTGCCCTGCCCGGCGTCTTCTGCACTGTTATCGTCAAGGAAATCAGCAGGAAGCTCCGTGGGAAGTTCAGGAACAAGATTGTGGGGCCCGTATTCCTGGATGAGCTGCTCTTCTTCCAGTTTGACCTCCGCTAGGGCCTTCTCACGCAGCTGTTCGTAGCGCAGGGTCATTTCCGCGCGGGCAACCTCGTCACGGTGAACAGCGCTGGTGACCTCACCAAGTTCTTGGGTGAGGGCATCGACGTTTCTGCGTGCCTGGGAGGTTGCCTCAAGATGTTCCAGGCGAGCTGCCTCAGCGGCCTGGCGTTCAGCGTCAACCCTGTCAAGGACGCGTCTTGCTGCTTCGAGGGCGTGTTCGCATTGGACGACGACGGCGCTGGCAATGGCGTAGCGCTGTTTGCGGCCTTCCTCAGCGCGCAGGTAGCGCTGACGTTCCTCACGCTCACGCGCAGCATTTTGGCGCAGGGTGCGGGCGCGAGCTTGGGCTTGGCGGGCGCGTTCTTCCAGTGCCCGAAGCTCCAGGCGTGCTGCCGTTTCGGCTTCGCGGGCCTCGCGGGCATTGCTGGCCGCCTGATCGGCGGTTTTCTGCGTGGCCTCAAGGTTTTCTTCGGGAGCTTCCCCGCTGTTTTCCTCGAGCCGGGCTTCGACTTGAGCCAGATGTTCGCTAGCCCAAGCGGTCTGCTCCTGAGCGCGTTGGGCGACGCTTCGGGTGCGTTCTGCTTCAGCGACAGCGGCCTGAGCTGCTGAACTCAGGCGAGCGTGCTCCTGGGCGATGCGGGCATGTTCGGCGTCTTGTTCACGTAGGGCTTTGAGGGCTTCATTGGCGGATTTGATGGCAAGGTCAAGGGCGGCGGTCGCTTCGGCGAGTTGGTCGCGTGCCTGCTCTTCGCGTTCTTCGGCGTTGCGGGCTGCGGCGATAGCCCTCTCATATTGGGCGTGCAGGGTGAGCACGGATGAGTGGGCGTGCCCGGCGCTGATGAGCGCGGCGGGGCTGAGTAGATCGCCCTCGCGGGTGGCGACGAGGCGCACGCCGGGGAGCGTCAGGGCATCGGTGGCTGCCTCAAGGGTGTCGGCGAGGACGCAGCCGTGCAGCACAACCCGCGCGGTGCGTTCCAGTTCGGGGGCGATGGTGACACTGTCGAGGGCCCAGCGGGTGCCGACGGGCAGGACGTTCCCCTCGGGCGTGTTCCTCTCAGCGAGGTGGAGATCGGCGCTGGAGTCCGCTAGGAGCATACGAATCCGCCCAGCGTTCGTCGCTCGCGCCTCACGCACCAGGTCAACTGCCGCCCCCACTGAATCAACGACTGCCGCGTCAGCAAAAGGCGTGAGCAGGGCTGCCAGCGCGTCCTCCCAGCCCTCCTCGGCGTGAAGAAGTTCGGGAACCGTAGAGAGGAAACCGGGTTTGTCGGCCAGGGTACCGGTTGCGTCATCGGGTGTGAGATGTTCGGCGAGGGTGTCGCGGCGTGCCTCCCAGCGGGCACGTTCTGCTTGCGCTTCACTCTCGGCCCGGAGGAGTTCATCAAGGGTGGCGCGGGCGGCGTCGCGGGCGGCCACCGCCTGGGTGTGGGCAATTGCGGCGGGGTTTTCCTCTGCGCGCTCAGGCAGTGCACTCTCCCCCACTGCCTGCTTGTAGGCGCGGGCGGCTTCTTCGGCGCGGGTGTCAGCTGCGATAACTGCTTGGGCGGCGCGCTGTTCTTCATTGCGGGCGGCCTCGAGGCGGGACCGGGCCGAGCCGACATCGCCGCTGAGGCGTGCGGTCTTTTCACGATAATCCGCGAGCAGGCGGTTCACGCGGGCAAGTTCTTTACTCGCCTGTGTGTCCTCTTCCTCTGCCTGACGTTTCACCTCAATGAGTTCATTGAGCCGACGGTGAGCTTCCTCTACTTCTTTGAGGAGTTCCGCGTCCTCGGCGGTGGCTTCCTGAGCACGGCGTTCCAGCTCATCAGGGTCTTCTCCCGTGGGAGGCAAGGAAGGCTGGGCGTAACTTGCGGCACGGTCCTGCGCTGTCATGAGGGTTGCGCGGAGCCGTTCGGTAATGGCCGTGGTTTCTCGCCATGCCTGCGCTGCTGCTTCAACGCGAGGAGAGTCCGCTGTGTGTTCGCTTTCCAGCGTGGCAATGTGGGTGCGAAGGTGGGCGATCTGTTCTTCGAGGGCGGCCTTGCGCCTGGTGAGGGCCTCGTCATTGTCGCTCTGTGCGGCCAGGCGTTCCTTGGCGCGCACGAGGTCATCTGCGAGGAGCCGCGCCTGGGCGTCGCGGACACGTGCTTGAATGAGGCCTGCTTTTCGTGCGGCCTTCGCTTGGCGGGCGAGGGGTTTGAGTTGGCGGTGGAGCTCGTTGGTCAGGTCGAGGACGCGCACGAGGTTGGCGTCCATGTCTGAGAGTTTCTTCAGGGCCCGTTCTTTGCGCCTGCGATGTTTGAGCACGCCAGCTGCTTCTTCGATGAATCCACGGCGTTCTTCTGGTGTGGACGAGAGGATGGCGTCAAGCTGGCCTTGGCCGACGATGACGTGCATTTGGCGGCCCATACCCGTGTCAGATAGGAGTTCTTGAACGTCCAGAAGGCGGGCGGGCGCGCCATTAATGGAGTATTCGGAGCCTCCTCCGCGGAAGAGGGTGCGGCTGATCGTCACCTCGGAATAGTCAATTGGCAGGGCGCCATCAGTGTTATCAATGGTCAGATCCACTTGAGCGCGCCCAAGGGCTGCGCGGCCGGTGGTGCCAGCAAAGATGACGTCGGCCATTTGCCCGCCGCGTAGGTTCTTCGCTCCTTGCTCTCCCATGACCCACGCGAGGGCGTCAACAACGTTGGACTTGCCTGAACCATTTGGGCCGACGACACAGGTGATCCCTGGCTCAAGGCTGAGCGTGGTTGCGCTCGCGAAAGACTTGAAGCCTCGGAGAGTCAGGGTTTTCAGGTGCACGCTTTAAGAATATACGGGCCGCAGGCGCTTTCGTAGCGCCTGCGGCCCGTCGGAGCTGTTGTGACCTATCGATTCAGGGGAGAACCCGCTGATTCAGGTCGTTGTTCCTCAGTCGTGGAAGACCAGTTCAGGGAACCAGAGTGCGATCTCGCGGTCGGCGGAGGTGGGCGAGTCGGAACCGTGGACGATGTTCTGAACTGCCGGGGTATCCCAGTCGCGGCCGAGGTCACCGCGGATGGTGCCGGGGGCTGCGAGGGTGGGGTTGGTGGCACCCATCATGGTGCGCACGCCTTCAATGACGCGGTCTCCTTCGACGACAACGGCGACGAGGGGCGCGGCAGACATGACGGCCACAAGATCCTTGAAGAAGTGCTTGCCCTGGTGCTCAACGTAATGCTCAGCGAGGAGTTCGGGGGAGGCCTTCTTAATCTTCAGGCCAACCAGCTTGTAGCCTTTCGCTTCGATGCGGCGCAGGACCTCGCCTGTGAGGCCGCGGGTGTAGCCGTCAGGCTTAATGAGGACGAGGGTGTGTTGCTTGTTAGGGTTGAGCAGTTCGGGACTGGGCATAGGTAATCCTTCGTTGGCATCACCATCCGCTGTTGCGGATTTGACTCATACATGCGATCTCAATAATAGGCCCTAAGGCCTAGATTTCACCACATTAGGCGTTGAGGCAGCCAGATCTCCCACCCGTTCACCCTATGAACAGGACGAAGATATCTGGCTGCCTCGACACTCCTGTGCCCTCACGGGCATCAGGCTGTGGGCTGAGGGTCCTCCAGGGTGGCAATCACCGCTGCAAGAGCTTCCACAGCATCGGGCCCTTCAGCAATCACCGTCACATCCTGACCCTGAGTAACCCCCAGGGACATGAGGTCAAGGACAGAAATCGCATCAGCCCCGTCCACCGTCACCTCGGACTCGAAACGGGACGCGATTCGAGCCAAGACCGCAGCCGGACGGGCGTGGAGACCAACCGGGTCAGCGACCGTGGCTGTCCCCTTCACACGAATCGCCTTTTCAGGCAGAGCTTCTTCTACGGTACTTGGAGCTCCCGAGCTGGATTCAGCGTGGATGAGGGCGTAGCGGCATCCGGCCTCAATCGCCGCTTGTGCAACACTATCGAGCCCCTCACCAAGTTGCGCCTTCACTGCGGCAGCAACAGCACCCTCAACCAGCGGGGCATCCACGAAACGCACCCGTTCAGGCTCGTCAGCGAACTCCAGCACCGATTCGATCGTCATTGTCGCCGACCCCAAATCGCTGAGCATCAGGACCCCAGGGGATACCTCCAGTGCTCGTTTCAGGGCGGCCTCGACCTTGTCATACGAGGTGCCCAGGCCCGCCTGGGTTTCTCCGGCGACAACATCCAAACCCCCAGCTGCCTCAAAGTGCACCTCCGGCGCCATTTGAGCGGCGAGTTCGCAGATCCCTTGAGCCAGGCCTTCGGAATGGGAGACGATGACAAAAGCAACTTCTGGCATTAACGCTCCTCTCCCATGACGTCAAGGCCAGCCTTGAGAATCAACGCTGAGGACAGTGCGCCAGGGTCAATATGACCAATGGAACGCTCCCCCAGGTAGGAGGCGCGACCTTTCGTTGCCTGCATCGGTTCGGTAGCGAGGGCACCCTCGTAGGCGGCGGCGACAGCGGCCTCGTAGACGGCAGCGGCATCCGCCCCAGCGTCGCAGGCCGCCTGGGCGGCATCCAGGGCCGGCCCCCAGGCGTCGACCATGGTCTTTTCGCCTCGGTCAGCCTTGCCGCGAGCCTGAATTCCCTCCAGCGCCCCGGCAATGAGGGCGACGACCTCAGTGCTGCTGAGTTCTGCCGATGGGGCAGCTTTTGCAGCGCGTAGGAAGGCCGTGCCATAGAGGGGGCCAGCGGCACCGCCGACGGTCGACATGAGGGTCTTTGCGACACTCTTGAGGACGTCGGCGACGGTGGCACACTCTTGACCTGCAAGGGCATCAACAACAGCGGCGAAGCCTCGGTCCATATTCTCACCGTGGTCACCGTCACCGATCTGGCGATCCAGATCAATGAGCAGTTCGCGGTTGTCAGCAATGACCTGGCGCGCCGATTTCATCCACGCCAGTGCCCATGCAACATCACAAGTCATTGTGTTCTCTCACTTCCATGCAGGTGTGCACGCTGGGGCGTCGAAGAGTTCCAGCAGTGCGTCGTCGACTCGAAGCAGAGTCACGGAAACGCCAGGCATTTCCAAGCTGGTGACATAGTTGCCCACCATGCTTCGAGCAATGTCAACACCGTCAGCTTCAAGGAGCTGAGCTAGACGGCGGTGGCAGATGTAGAGCTCAACAGAGGGGGTGCCTCCCATACCGTTGACCAGGGTGATCACGCGCTCGCCGGCAGCCAGGTCAAGATCATCACGAACCTTGAGGTAGAGCTCCTCAACGAGGGCGTCTGCCGTTTCCATAGCGCCGCGTCGGTAACCGGGTTCGCCGTGAATACCAATGCCCAGCTCAATCTCATTGTCTCCCAGATCGAAGGAGGGCTTTCCGGCGTGAGGGACGGTGCAGGGGCCAAGGGCCAGACCCATGGAACGCATCTGCTCATTGACCTTGGTGGCGATAGCAGTGACGGTGGCCAGGTCGTCGCCTCGTTCTGCCGCTGCGCCAGCAATCTTTTCAACGAGGACGGTGCCGGCCACGCCGCGTCGGCCTGCGGTGTAGAGGGAGTCTTCCACAGCAACGTCATCGTTGATGAGGACTGTCGTGACCTCAATGTCTTCCATTTCGGCCATCTCAGCGGCTGTCTCGAAGTTGAGCACGTCACCTGTGTAGTTCTTGACGATGTGCACAACGCCCGCGCCGTGGTCGGCAGCCTTGGTGGCTTCAAGGATCGGATCGGGGGTAGGTGAGGTGAAAACGGCTCCGGGCACTGCCGCGTCGAGCATGCCTTCACCGACGTAGCCAGCGTGGAGGGGCTCGTGGCCTGAACCGCCGCCGGAGATGATGCCGACCTTGCCGTGCGCCTTGGGGGTGCGGCGGGTGACGTAGTCGGGGTCGAAATGGACTTCGATCAGGTCAGAGTGAGCGAGGGCAAAGCCTTCGAGGGATTCACGGACAACGGAATGGACGTCATTGACCAGCTTTTTCATGGTGCCTCCTTGCATCATGGGAGTTGAAGTGATCCGGAGTGGAATCTATCCCCGCTTCAATGGTGCCATTGCTCCCCCATGTTTGCGAGAGTTTTTGTCACATTGGGGTCGGGCGTAGGAGTTCTCGAGCCATGCCGGCAAGGACTACTGATCCGAAGATGATGACGCCGGTGGAGGTTGCAGGGTCAGGTGTCGCCTCCGCGTCGTGAACGGCTGCTTCGATGGCCTGAGGGAGGGTGTCGGCAACCGTCACCCGATCCTCACCAAAGACATCGTGGGCAAGCTCTTGTAGCTGGTCAAGGGGCATTGCGCGCTCGCCGTCCATCTCGGTGATGACGAGGTGTTCAATGCGGGGTTCGACCTCGGCGAGGATGGACTCAACGTCCTTGTCGCCCATGGCTGAAAAGACGCCGACAAGGCGGGTGAAGTCGAAGCTGGCTTCGACAGCGTCAGCGAGGACCCGCGCGCCTGCGGGATTATGTGCAGCATCAACAATGATTGTTGGAGAGGTGCGCACGACCTCCAGGCGCCCCGGCGACGAGGCAGACATCAAGCCACGCTCCACAATCTGCCCATCCACAGCGCGCCCACCAATGAAGGCTTCTGCGGCGACGAGGGCAGCAGCAGCGTTGTGTGCCTGGTGTTCACCGTGCAGGGGGATGAACAGATCCTCATACACAGCCGCTGGGGTTCGCACGGTGATCATCTGACCACCGACCGCTAATTGCGTGGAGAGAACCTCCCAATCGCGGCCCTCAACACGCACGGTGGCGTCGCATTCGCGGGCGCGCTCAACAAGAATGTCGAGGACCTCGGCCGTGGGTTGCTTGGCAATGACGACCGTCTGACGCGGCTTAATAATGCCGGCCTTTTCCCGAGCGATATCCTCCAGCGTGGAGCCCAGCCACTTCGTATGGTCCATACCAATGGGGGTAATAATGGCAACGTCACCGTTGAGCACATTGGTGGCGTCCCACTGGCCACCCAGACCCACCTCGACGACAGCGGCATCGACGGGGTAGTCAGCAAAGGCTGCCAGAGCCATCACGGTGAATACCTCGAAGAAGGACAGGACGGGGCCGCCCTCGCTGGTTGAGCGTTCATCGACCATCTGCACGTAGGGGGCGATGTCTTCCCACGCGGCGATGAATCCCGCGCGGGAGATGGGCTCACCTTCGAGGCTGATGCGTTCACGCACGTCGCTCAGGTGGGGCGAGGTGAAACGGCCAACCCTCATGCCCATCGCGGTCAGCAGCGCGTCAGTCATGCGAGCGGTTGAGGTCTTGCCGTTGGTGCCGGTGATATGCACGCTGGGGTAGGTGTTCTGCGGGTCGCCCAGAATGTCGAGGACGGCCCGCACACGCTCCAAGGAGGGCTGAATCTTGTGTTCGGGGGCGCGGGCGATGATGCTCTGGTAGATCGCTTCGACGGCGTTCCGTTCGCGCACATCGTGTTCTGCGGCATCGAGGGCCTCTTCGTGGGAGCCAGCCGAGGATGTGGGCTCGCCCGCAGTGTCCTCTTCCTCCCAGTAGTCGTCGTCCTCGTCGAGGCCGAGCTCAGCGAGAACCGCAGGGTCAGGGCCCAGCAGTAAGGAGTTCTCAATGAGTGCGCGCAGGGCGGCTGCGCGTTCCTCTTCTGCGGCTTCTTCCTCATCGGCGAGGGCGACCTCGGTGGTGAGGGTGTCAGCGTCAACCTCGTCGGCAGCTTCAAGGTAGGGCAGGAGGTCAGCGGGGATACCGCGCGGTTCTTCAGTGTCTTCACCGAAGAATGCTGCATGATCGTTGCCCACGACAGTGACCTCCATAGGTAAAACGGGGAGCATCTCAGCGGGCCATTCAAGCAGTGCCCGCGAGCGCTTGGGGTGGTGTGGGCGTGCGCCCACGGCTCTTAAGTATAGGAAGGGGTGGGCGCCCGTGCCCTCGCGCGCCTGGTGTGTTCGCTTGTGGACGATTCTGCACGCACGCGGCGTGGGAATGATCGAGGCGCGTCATGCAATGGGGGCGCTCCCCTACTGGGAGCGCCCCCATTGTTAGATTCAGGGAATCAATCAGGCCTTTTCGCAGGTGATCTGGATCTTGCCCTCACCGGCGTTGACCGCCACAGACACAGCCAGAGTCTCATGGGCGATCATGTCACGCCACGCCTCCACGTCGGCGACGCGCTCGGCGGGGACGGTGAGGCTGAGGTTGATGCGGTCGGCGATGTGCAGGCCCGCGTTCTTACGCTCATCCTGGATGGCGCGAATGAGGTCACGCGCGTAACCTTCAGCGACCAGTTCATCGGTCAGCTCGGTGTCAAGCACGACGAAGGTACCGTTACCCAAGACCGTCGCAACCTGACCTTCAGCGGCATTGACCGAGGTGGTCACGGAGAATTGCTCACCCTCTAGGCGCACCGGGGCACCCTCGACCTCAACGCCGGGGAAGACGACGGCGGCGCCCTCGTCAACGAGCTCCCACGCGCCCGCCTTCTGGGCGGCAAAGAGGCCGGAGGTGACCTTACGAATCTCAGGGGAGAACGCACGCGGGTTGAGGTTGAGGACCGTGTTGACCTCCAGGCCGCACTCAGCCGGGACCTGCACGATAACGTCCTTAACGTTCACCTCAGAGCCCACCAGCTCAGCAAAGGGTGCCAGTCCGGCCGCCTGCTCCGACACCACGCGCATGGAGGCCAGCGGCTGGCGCACGCGCAGGGAGTTCGTCTTACGCAGGGCGTGAGCGGCAGAGACCACGTCACGCACCTCGTCCATGGCGGCCACCAGTTCGGCATCCACCACGGCCAGGTCAACGGTAGGCCAATCAACCAGGTGCACGGACTCGCCACCGGTCAGGCCACGCCAGATTTCCTCAGTGAGCAGGGGCAGCAGGGGTGCAGCGACCTCACTGAGGGTCACCAGCGCGGTGTAGAGAGTGTTGAAGGCAGCGGCGTCCTCATCCCAGAAACGCTGGCGCTGAGTGCGCACATACCAGTTGGTCAGCACATCCAGGTAGGCGCGGATGCGTTCGGACGCGGAGACAATGTCGTAAGCGTCCAGATCCTCACGGACCTGCTCAGCCAGGGTGGCGGTGTGGGCCAGCAGGTAGCGGTCCATGACACCCAACTGCGCCACGGCGGCCGGATCGTTCAGGGGCACGCGAGTGGCCTCGAAGCCCTCGCCCTTATTGGCAGCGCCCGCGTAAAGGGTGAAGAAGTAGTAGGTGTTCCACAGGGGCAGCAGAGTCTGACGCACCGTGTCCCGGATGCCTTCTTCAGCGACCACGAGGTTACCGCCGCGCACCACCGGGGAACTCATAAGGAACCAGCGCATGGCGTCCGAGCCATGCGAGGCGAACACCTTCGACACGTCGGGGTAGTTGCGTAGCGACTTAGACATCTTGCGCCCGTCATCGCCCAGCACGATGCCGTGAGAGACACAGTTGGTGAAGGCGGGACGGTCAAAGAGGGCTGTGGCCAGGACGTGCAGGGTGTAGAACCAGCCGCGGGTCTGACCAATGTATTCGACGATGAAGTCACCCGGGTAGTGGTTCTCGAACCAGTCGCGGTTCTCGAAGGGGTAGTGCACCTGAGCGAAAGGCATGGAGCCCGACTCGAACCAGCAGTCCAGGACGTCGGGAATACGACGCATCATCGACTCGCCGGTGGGGTCGTCGGGGTTGGGACGCACGAGCGTGTCGATGAAGGGGCGGTGCAGGTCGGTGACGGGCACGCCGAAGTCAGCTTCCAGCTCAGCAATGGAGCCGTAGACGTCGATGCGCGGGTAGTCGGGGTTATCCGAGACCCACACGGGGATGGGTGCGCCCCAGAAGCGGTTTCGGGAGATCGACCAGTCGCGGGCGTTGGCCAGCCAGTTGCCGAAGATGCCGTCCTTGGTGTGGGCGGGCACCCAGGTGATCTGCTGGTTGAGTTCGACCATGCGATCGCGGAATTCCGAGACCTTCACGAACCAGGAGGACACGGCCTTGTAGATAAGGGGCTGACGGCAGCGCCAGCAGTGCGGGTAGGAGTGGGCGTAGGAGGCCTGGCGCACGAGGACAGCGCGCACAGCCTCGTCACGGCGGGCCATGGGGCCCGTGCCGTCACGCAGGTCAGCGACAATGTAGCGGTTGGATTCAAAGACCTGCATGCCCGCGTAGTCATGCACCTCAGAGGTGAAGCAGCCGCCCTCGTCGACGGGGACGACGGTGCGGATGCCGGCGGCCAGACAGGCGATCATGTCATCTTCACCAAAGGCGGAGGCCATGTGGACCAGGCCGGTGCCGTCCTCGGTGGTGACGAAGTCAGCGGGAATGATCGTCCAGGCGTTGGGGCCGGGGGCGCCCTTGTCGGAGCGGGCTTCCTCGTTGTCGAAGTAGTCAAAGATCGGCGTGTAGCGGCGGCCCACCAGGTCAGCGCCGAGGGTTTCAGCGACGACGGTGGGTTCTTCGCCGAGTTCCTTGGCGTATGCGGCCAGCAGGTCCTTGGCGAGGATGACCTTTTCACCGGCCAGGTCGCCCTCGGTGGGCTCAACGGTCACGTAGGTGACGTCGGGGCCAACGGCGACAGCCAGGTTAGAGGGCAGGGTCCAGGGGGTGGTGGTCCAGATGAGGGCCAGTTCCCCGGTTTCCAGGCGCACGCCGACGGTGACGGTCTGGTCGGTGCGGGTCTGGTAGACCTCGTCGTCCATCTTGAGTTCGTGGTTGGACAGGGGCGTGCGGTCGTTCCAGCAGTAGGGCAGAACGCGGTGTCCCTCGTAAGCCAAGCCCTTGTCGTAGAGGGTCTTGAAGGCCCACAGGACCGACTCCATGTAGCTCAGGTCCAGGGTCTTGTAGTCGTTGTCGAAGTCAACCCAGCGCGCCTGGCAGGTGACGTAGTCTTCCCATTCCTTGGTGTAGCGAAGCACGGAGGAGCGGCACTCGTCGTTGAAGCGCTCAATGCCGATACCGCCGTCGCGGGTGACTTCGGAGATGTCGTCGATGCCGAGCAGACGCTGAGCTTCGAGTTCTGCAGGCAGGCCGTGGGTGTCCCAGCCGAAGCGGCGCTCCACGCGGTGTCCGCGCATGGTCTGGTAGCGGCCGACGACGTCCTTGACGTAGCCGGTGAGCAGGTGCCCGTAGTGGGGCAGACCGTTGGCGAAGGGAGGGCCGTCGTAGAAAACGAATTCGTTGTTGCCATTGTCGCCTGCGGGGCGCATGTCGACGGACTTTTGGAAAGTCCCGTTTTCGCGCCAGTATGCGAGGGTTTCGCCTTCGAGTGCGGGGAAGGAGACGGATGCTTCAACCTCGGTGGCGCGGTGGCGGGGGTAGAACCCGTGCTTAGTCATGGTGTCCTCTGCGTCGTTCATTGTCCACAGGGACGAGGTTCAGCGTGTGCTGACTCCCGCGGTACCACCCCGCTTGCGTCCACTCCCCCACTGTCGACCCATTGTTCGTCCGCCGTTTGCAGGCGTTTGACGAGGTCGACGCGGGGTGAGCGTTCGCCGCTCATTGCAGCTGTGTCGGGCTTACCCGTCCGGTTCTAATGGGAGGCTGCCACGTGGCGTTCTCTGTTCTTCCGGATGCTCCCCAGTGATACCCCCGTTGTGGGGCTGGTTCAACGCACTGCTCATGCTAACTCATTGGGCATGATAGAGGCGAAGCTGCCCAGTGTTGTTCTGCACACGTGTACGGGACGCGCGGCTGATATGAGTGTGCGGCTGCGAGGCACAAGCACGCAGCCGCACACCTTTTCTCTGTCACGCAGCGGCGATGCCGACGAGGGTGAGCCGAGTATCAGGTTCGTGGCGCCTCAGGCAAGGACGCATCCGTTTCTTCTGTGGGAGGTGGGAAGTCTCCGGGTTGAACAGAGCGTTCACAAGAGGCTTGAGCGTTGAGTCCACCAGAGGTATTCCCCTCCAACTGCGCTTTCTGTGCGAGCTTCGCGCGGCGGCGACGCCCTCGCCAAATAAGCAAAGGCACAAGGATGATGGCCAGAAGAATCGCCCAGGGGAGCAGCCAGATGATTGCCACCACGATCGTGGTGACGCCTGAGACGAATCCCTGCCAGGATTGCTCCCACACCGATCCTGACTCACCCTTAAACGACAACGGGCTGGTGATGCTCACGTCCAAGGTCGACATCTCCACCTGATCGCCATACCAGGAGCGCTGGGCTTTCATACTGTCCAGTTCGGCTTGGCGGCTGGTCATCTGGGATTCTGCCTCCAGAAGGTCAGCCGTCGTGTCGGCCTTTGCCATGAGGTCACGCAGGCGGGCAATTGATGCCTCCAAAGCCTGGATGCGCGCGTCGAGGTCAGCGATTTGCGCACCGACGTCCTCGGTCGAGGTGGAGATTTCCTCCACTGTGCCGTAGGTAGACATGGTGGCGACGAAGGCGTCAAATTTCTTGGCGGGAATGCGCAAGGTGGCCCACACGAAAGGACCAGAATCCAACGGGTTAATGCTCGAATCCTTCACACTCCCACCAAGGGCTGCCACGTCAGAGGCCATGGTGGTGAAGGTTTCTTCAGGGTTGTCCGCAACCAGTCGCGCGGTACCCCTCTTAATAATCGACTGGTCCAAGGCGTGTGTTGCCGCTGGGAGCGGCCCTCCTGCGGCTGTGTCCGCTGCCATGGGAGCTGCTCCGACCTCACCTGCGTCCTTAAAGTCAGGGGATTGAGACTCCATCATTCGACCGATGGCAGGCTCAGCGGCACTATCGGCGGAGCTCATCGGAGAGTTTGCGCAACCAGTCAACGAAAGAGCAAGGGCAAGTAGTGCTACGCCTCCCGCAAGAGCGGATAGGCCTGATCGACGACGCTTCATTGCAGTGTGAGTAGCCATATGTCGAGCATGAAGCATGACCTAAGCTTTGGCAATCGCAATGAGTCTTCTTTACCGAAAAGCGATGGGCTCGCAACCTTTCCGCAGCCTACGCCCAGGCTGTTGGCATGATTCCTCTACCGGCCAGCGATGTCAGAGCTGTCGTGCAATCAGAGTGTTCGTCGCCTGAGCGCGCGGGCGAATAATCATCGAATCGATATTGACGTGGCGCGGACGCTCCAGCATCCACACGATCGCCTCGGCCACATCTTCGGCAACGAGGGGTTCGGCAACGCCCTCGTAAACCTTCGCAGCAGCCTCAGAGCTGCCCAGCCGGTTGAGCGCAAACTCTTCGGTTTTCACCATGCCGGGTGCAAGCTCCATGACGCGCACAGGCTCGCCGACAAGCTCTTGGCGCAGCGTATTAGCAATAATGCGCTCGGCATGTTTGGCGGCAACGTAGCCGCCGCCACCCGGGTAGGTGTCGTGCGCCGCTGTGGAGGTGAGAAAGACGAGGTCGCCGCCGCGCTCACGCATGGCGGGCAGGAAGGCGCGGGTGGCGTGCAGGGCGGTCATGACATTGCGGTCAAACATGGCCAGCCACTTGTCGGGATCGGCGTCAGCGATGCTTTCTGTCCCCAAAGCTCCACCCGCATTATTGACAAGGGCATCGACGGGCCCACTGTCCTGGAGGCGAGCAGCGAGGGCACGCACGCTGTCCTCGTCACGCAGGTCAATGGAGGCCCACTGACATCCGGTTTCTTCGGCCAGAGCCTGCAGGCGGTCGGCTCGTCGAGCGAGGGCCACAACCTGCCAGCCGTGAGCGCACAGGAGGCGGACGGTGGCCTCGCCGATGCCCGTCGAAGCTCCGGTGACAACCGCGCGTCGGGAAACAGGGGTATTCTCAGCCATTGCGGCCTCCTGACGAGGAAAGATCTATCGAGATCAGTATAGAGAGGCCCTCCAATTGGCACTCTACAACCCCTAGAATCAGAAATATCATCAAAACCCTGCGCGTTAGAAGTAATCATCGAAGGAGATGAGAGACCATGGCAAAAAAGAAGAGGGTCACTCTACCGAAGGCCTTCAACGAACTCATCGAAGCGGGTGATACCGAAGCCCTCATAGCCCTCTACACTCAGTGCGACCTGAACGCTACCTACGATGGGCGTTTCGGATTAAATACAGCCCTTCATCACCGGGATGTCCCCATTGAACTTATCTTCTGGCTCGCAGAGCAGGGCGCGGATATCAATGCCAGAAACTATTACGGGCAGACACCGTTACATGCGCAAGCGGCCTGCGGAGGAGAGGCAGTAAAAGCACTCGTAGATCTGGGAGGGGATCTCAACGCGACCGATAAGGACGGTGGTACGCCTCTCCATGCTGCCGCGCGATACTTTCGGGCGGATACTGTTCGCCTCCTAGTGGAAAAAGGGGCGAATATTACGGCGAGAAACGCTCGTGGGCAGAGCCCTCTTGCTGTGGCACTCTCTGCCTGTCGCAATATTGACATTCCGCAGGCGGCCGAGATTTCAGCAGAGTTACTGCAGGCGGGTGAGGCGGTAACACTGGACATGCTCGAGAACGTGAAGCGAATCGGTCAAGAGTTTGAGTTCCACCGGGAGAGATTTAGCAAGGAGCGTCTGGCTGAGGTGGATGCGGGGCTGGAAAGACTGTATAGCCTCTTCAATGTCACGCCAGTTGCGCAACGCCGCGTTCACGACGGGGCCTCCCCCATCGTTGTGGCGGAGGGTCCCTGGAGGGAGCAGTACGAGACACTATGGAATCTGCTGGTTCCTTCCAGCGGCCCAGCGACAACGATGCAGGGAGAGGCCATTCGCATAGCGGGGCGTGTGCACGATGAAATCCGCAGGAATGGCGGTGTGAATTGGGATCAGGACTATCGCCTGATGTTGAGCGCATTGGAGCAGCATTTCGCTTCTGGCACGCCGCTTGCTGACGATAAGCTGAAAGAAGCGCGGACACTTATTGCCACGCTTTCCGCTTCTGGTTCTAGCGGTCATGGCGCCACGGAGAGCTTGTGTGAGTTGAGTGTTCTGTGGGTGGCAGCAAACCCCATGCCGATTGTTTTAGAGGCTCCCGCTTATACGCGTTAACGCACTCTACATGGTCCTCCAACACAATTAATGTCAAGGACACTTGACAGTAAAGTGTCCTTGACATACTGTCTCCTTACTACCGATTGTTTGTCTGGAGGTCTGACCATGAACGACACGCAACTCACCTTCGGACGCATCAAGTTTGGCCGAGCACCTCGCCGCTCCGCTGTACTAGTTGCCATCCCCTGCGGCCTCATCATTGCCACTGTTTTTGCACTCTTAACCACCCACTTCCATGCTGACCCCAGTCAGTGGTGGTATAACGTGACCTTCTACTGGGGCCTATCTGTACCAGTCGCAACCTCAGCCGCCTGGCTTGCCCTAGTCGATCCGAGCACAATCCGCGGCGCAGTGCGCAATCCTGAAGACACCATCGAACGCATGTGGGCAAAGAATGCCACTTTCAACGCGTATCTGGTGACGATGGCTATTTTTTCCATCGCTTTAGCGGTGTGCACCGCCTTCGGCTATCAGGAGATTGCCAACGTCCTCAACGCTGTCGTGTCCACCCAAGTACTGGTCGTCCTGGCCGCCTACATGTATGAAACACGTAGGAAGTGACGGCATGAAAAATATCGTTGCCCAACTGCGCAAAGAACGCGGCCTATCTCAAGAAGAACTCGGAAAGCTCTTGGGAGTCTCACGCCAAACCATCATCTCCATCGAAAAAGAACGCTTCGACCCCTCACTGCCCCTGGCTTTTGCCATTGCTCAAACCTTCGAACAGCCTCTGGAGAGTATCTTCTTCCCCGACGAACTCTGATCGCGGATTGCGGGCCACACTCCACGCGGACGCGTTCAGCTCAGGCCATAGGCCTTGTGAATTAGCCAGATGGGGTGGACGACATTGGCACCCGTTGCGGTGCGCAGCTGCCAACGGCAGGTCTCCGTATCGCAGGCCGCCAGCTCAGCATTGACCTGCTTAATGAAGTCAAAGACGGGCTGGCCCACTGCCTGGGCGATGTCGTACTTTTCCTTCTTCACACCATAGGTACCGGCCATACCGCAGCAGGGCTGGCCAGACTCGACCACCTTCACGCCAGGAATCAAGCCCATGAGCTCCACTGCGGGCATACCCATGCCGGTGCTCTTGAGCTGGCAGGGAGCATGGTAGGGAATGGTCAGATCCATATGCTGGAAGTTCAGATCTAGCTTGCCCTCGTCGTACAGGTCCATGAGGAACTCGCAGATATCGCGAGTACGCACCGATACGTCATTCAGCTCCGGCGTATCCATACGCAAGATATCCTTCGCCTCATGCTTGAGCATGCCACCACAAGACCCTGAGGCCGTGACAATCAACGCGTCACGGTTCGCGGCACGCAGGTCATTGCTCAGCCTAGACACGTACTTGCGGGCGTCGTCGTAGAGGCCATTGGACTGTAGAGCCAACCCACAACATCCATGGGGCGGGACAAGCACCTCATAGCCCAGATGCTCCAGGACCTGCACCGAGTGGATGGAGGTCTCAACCTCGAAATATTCACCCGCGCAGCCGTGGAAGAAGATCACCTGCTGGCCATTCGTCCCCGCCTTCGGTAGTGGCGTGTGCTTCCTAAACCACGACTCGAAAGTCCTCGTCTGAGCTGTCGGCATGGGAGCAGAACGGTGAATACCGATAACAGCCTCGGTAATAATTCGGATCGGCTTCACACCCAGCGCCCAGTTCGCAATCGGCGCCACCGGCGTCATTGCCTTCCCCATGAAGGTCGTGCGGGCGATGAGCTTGTCACGCAGAGAAATACCCTTCTCCTGCTTCATGGCTGTGCGCGCGTGGTGGTTGATCTCAGCAACCTTCACACCCTGCGGGCACACCAGCGTGCAGGTGCCACACGAAGAGCAATAGTCGATCGAGGAATCAACAATCTGGCCGTCCTTGCGGTAGCGCTCGCCCTGCGGGCCAACGAACTTCGGGCCGGGAAAGAGGTCGGTTACGCGGGCAACCGGGCACTGCGTCTCACAAATCGTGCACTTCACGCAGGCATCCAGCGTAGAACGCAAGCCAAAGTCTTCTTCGCTCAGGTCAAGGATTGACATGTGTTCGATGGTCATCGCAGTGCCTCCACAATCGAATCAGCAGCCCGCAGAGCCGTTGCCAAGGCAATGCCCTCACCAGACTTTTCACGCCAACGGGTCGCGCCCGCCAGGCACCCGCCCGCTGCGCGCACATTCTCCAGCACCACTGCGCCGTCCTCGTCAATGGGGCGCATCTGGTCATCAACAGCAATACCCGACAGGAACAAGGGCTGATCGGCACCCCAGAAGTCAGCGTGAAGCAACTGACCTTCGGTGCCCACCAGCGGCAGACCAAGAACGGTGTCGCGCACCACGCAATAGGAATCCATCTCCAAAGCCCCAGATTCAAAACCGCCTGCAGCAAGGACAAAATGCGAAGCACGCAAAACCTTGTGGTGACCCGCCGAAGAGACGGTCACGGATACGAGTCGGCCGTCCTTTTCTTCGTGGTCGATAACAGCCGCTCCCATGAGGATACGCACCTTGCCCTTAGCGATCTCGGTCAGCGCTTGATTGAGGCGCATGCCCGGAACCGACGGCGGCGGCAGCGGAATCTCAAAGACCTCGTGGCCGAGCTTGTCGCGAATATCCTTCCACGCATCACGGTCATTCAAGCCCAACACTGCGGGCAGCCCCACGACCTCGCCCTCACGCAGGTGAGGTTTGATGGCAGCAACGAGGCGATCGCGCGCCTCCTCCGTGTCAAAAGCCCGAGCGTGGTTGACGCCGTTGGTGTCGTACTCACCGGGGCGGATCTCCACGTCAACGGTGATCGCACGCGCCTGCAAGGGGCCGCCCTGGATCGTCGTCTGGCGGGCCAGATTATTGGCAATAAGCAGGGCAGAGAAGTCCTTGAGGCGCTCCAGTCCGACAATCACATAGTGCTTACCGTGGGTGGGCACACCAGCCATCATTGACGGTTGGGGCAAAGCGGTGGGGCGAAGCGCACCAACAGCGGTCGGCAAGATGACGTTGTGCTCCGGGTCCCCCACTAGGAGATCTTCTCCGAGCAGATCGCGCGACCAGCGGGCAGCCTCTCCAATCTCAGCGGGCGTGAAGTGAGTGTAGGGGTGGCCGGGGCGCGAGCGGATGTAGGCGGGGATCTTTTCCAGCGGCGCACCGACCTTTTCGGGAGCATAGCCAAGAATATCGATGGTGCCCTGACTGAGCTGTAAACCACCAATACCCTTGGTGACCAGGGTGACCGAAGCGCCCGCGTCAGCCAGGCGAATGGCAGCTGCCAAGCCCGCAATACCGGCTCCAATAACGACCGCGTCCCTCATCGCACGACCTCCTTAGCCCCTTCAGGCAGGTGCTCAACGTCCAAGATTCCCTCATGGATCCACTCGTCCAACGCGCTCTGGCGAACCTGCCCGCCATAGAGGATGGGCCACAGGCCAATCCAACGGTTCTTCAAGAAGAGGCGCAGCAGGCCAGTCGCACGCTCGATGTCCACGTCGCCGCGTTCGTGGGCGATGGCGGTGGCTCGTTGGGAGCAGAAGCCGCCCTGGCAGGGGCCCATGCCCAGGCGCACCTGGCGGCGTACGTCGTCAAGGTTGCCTTGAGGCAGGTCGTCCATCGCCTTTTCTAGCATCTGCTTGGTCACCAGCTCGCATTCGCAGATGATCTGCTGGGAGGTCGGCGACTTTCCGGCGTGTTCGACCGCGTCAAGGCGGTGACCGATGGCGTAGGTGTGGCCATCTTCGGCGGCAGGCACGGCCTCGTCGGCGGTGCGGCAGGGGCGGCTCTCCCCCATCTGCTCACACATGTGGTCGACGATACGTTCGGCCATGAGGCGGTAGGTGGTGAGTTTACCGCCAGCGATGGTCAGCAATCCCTGGAGTCCATCGCGCTGGCTGTGGTCGACGACGCTCATGCCGCGGCCCATGTGGCGGGTGTCGGATTCAGAGACACGCGAATCCTTCACGAGGGGACGCGCGCCCGCCCAGGCGTGGATGGCGCGGGACTTACGGAAGCCGGGGATCATGGCTTCGCCAGCGTCAAGCATCTGCTGGACCTGCAGTTGCGGGATCGGAAGGTCGTCAGGATCTTCGGCGCGAATATCCGTGGTGCCGATAATGCAGACGGGGTGGACGGGAACGAGGATGTCACCGTCGGCTGGGTAGACGCAGCGGTTGATCACACTTTGGCTGAGGCGGTGATTCATGGCAATCATAATGCCGGCGCCGGGGACGACCTCGACGCCGTGGCAGTCGGCCATTTCAGCGAGTTTGCCCGCCCAAGGGCCTCCGCAGTTGAGGACGAAGCGACACTCGATCATGATGTCTTCACCGCCGCGCTCGTCGTGGGCGATGACGGCACTGACCTGGTCGTTTTCGCGCAGGATTTGGGTGACGCGGTGGTAGGTCAAGAGTTTGGCACCGTAGGCCTTCGCTGAGCGGACGGCACCCCAGACCATTTGCCAGCCGTCAACGGTGCCGTCTTCAACTTCAAAGGCGCGCTTGATGCCGGGGTGGAGTCGGGGTTCACGGCGGAGGGCTTCAGCGATGGAGATTTCAGCGGCGGGAACTTTGGTGGCATTGGCTGCTGCGAGGAAGCCATCGGCATAATCTTCTTCGTCGTGGGGGGTGACAACGAAGAGGCCCCCGCTGGATTCCACGGCGTTGGCGTTGATGCGTTTGAGGATGGCATTCTCTTCGGCACATTCGGTGGCCGAGTGCGGGTCGGAGACGACGTATCGTCCGCCTGAGTGGAGTAGACCGTGGTAGCGACCGGAGGTTCCTTGGGCGAGGTCGCCACGTTCGATGAGTACGGCGTCGAATCCTCGCATTGCGACGTCGCGGATGACGCCTGCACCGGTGGAACCACCGCCGATGACTACGACATCAGTCCTCATAGTCTTCATGTCTGCATCACTCTTTTCATGTCCGTCCTTGTGGCATGTGTGCTGTCACAGGGCGCCATTGCCTACCATCTGGAATAAATCATCTCGTGTTTTCATCCCAGATGGTGGGACGTTCACCCCTCATGAACATATGTGCACACACTGTCAGAATCACAGCCCATAGGGCACAGATGCGATTTTTTCAACAGCAACGCTAATAGCGGACAAAAGCACACAGCCGCACTGTCCTCCCTTCAGCTGCGCGCCCAACGCTCTAGGCTTGCCTACATGGAAAACACCCTTTTGGCCCGCGTCCTCGATACTTCCTTAATGGATGGCACGATCCGCCCCCAGGACGACTACTTCCGTCACATCAACGGCACATGGCTGCGCGAACACACCATCCCCGCCGACCGCCCCACAGACGGCGCTTTCTATACGCTCCGTGACCTGTCAGAAGAACGCGGTAAAGCAATCGTCACCGACGCCATCGCCGGCAACATTGACGACCCAGACGCCGCCAAAATCGCCACCCTCTACACCCAGTTCATGGACGAAGAGGCCATCGAAGCAGCAGGAGTTACCCCCATCCTCCCCCTCTTCGCAGACCTCGCCGCCGCAGGCGACCATGATGCACTCGCCGCCTTGACTGGCGCGCTGGCGCGAACAGGCATCTCCATCTTCTTTGGTGCCTACGTCGGTAACGACCTCAACGACACCACCCGATACGTGACACACCTTGGACAAGCCGGCCTTGGCCTGCCCGATGAGTCCTACTACCACGAGGACGCCTACGCGCCCATCCGCCAGGCCTACCTTGCCCACATTGAGCGCGCCCTCCACATGAGCACCTGGGCCAGCGACTACGCCAAGGTGGATGCCGCTGAACTCGCCCAGGCTGTCATGGATTTTGAAACCGCCCTGGCTGACCTCCATTGGGATGCCGTCACCCTGCGCGACACCCAAAAGGCGAATAACCCCCATTCCTGGGCTCGAATCGTTGCTGACTACCCCGGTTTCGACTGGGACGCATGGGCTCGCAACGCCGGATACGTGCCCACCGAAGGCCCCGATCTCAATGTCGGCCAGCCGGACTGCATCCAGGGTGCTGCCGCCCTGTGGCGTGACACTCCCCTGACTACTCTGAAGGCGTGGCTCGCACGCAAGATCGTTGACTCCTACTCCTCACTGCTGTCCAGTGACTTCGTCAACGAATCCTTCGACTTCTACTCGCGCACCCTCGCTGGCACCGAGGAACTGCGCCCGCGTTGGAAGCGGGCCATGTCCCTCGTCGAAGGCACCCTTGGCGAATCCCTGGGGCGCCTGTGGGTGGAGCGCCACTTCCCGCCCACGCATAAGGAGGCCATGGACGACCTCGTGCGTCGCCTGTTGGACGCCTATGGTGAATCCATCCGTTCCTTGGATTGGATGGGCGAGGCAACCAAGGCACGCGCGTTGGAAAAGCTCGCCACCTTTAACCCCAAGATCGGCTACCCCACGAAGTGGCGCGACTACAGCGGCCTCGAAATCTCTCCCGAGGCCTCCCTGGTCGACAACATCCGCGCAGCCGCAGACTTTGAAACCGACTACGAGTGGGGCAAACTCGGCACTCCCGTTGACCGCGACGAGTGGTTTATGACCCCTCAAACAGTCAACGCCTACTACAACCCCACGATGAATGAGATTGTCTTCCCCGCAGCAATCCTCCAGCCTCCCTTCTTTGATGTCGAGGCTGACCCCGCTGTGAACTTTGGTGCGATCGGCGCGGTTATTGGCCACGAGATCGGGCATGGTTTTGACGATCAGGGCTCCCAATTTGATGCTCAGGGCAACCTGACGAACTGGTGGGAGGACGAGGACCGCGAGCGCTTCGAGGAACGCACCCGCGCACTCATCGCTCAATACGACGTGTGTGTGCCAGCCGCATTGGCAGATGTGGAGGGCCCCGAGGGCGGCTACCACGTTAATGGCGCGCTGACGATTGGTGAGAATATTGGCGACCTCGGTGGCCTCACCATCGCATGGAAGGCGTGGGTGGCACTACTTAAGGAACAGGGTGTTGAGCGCGTTGAGGATGCCCCGATTATTGATGGTCTGACCGGTGCTGAGCGTTTCTTTGCTGCGTGGGCCAGGGCGTGGCGCACGAAGACTCGCAATGAGTACGCCATCCAGTTGCTCGCCATTGACCCCCACTCCCCCGCAGAGTTCCGCTGTAACCAGGTGCTGGCCAATATGGATGCTTTCGCTGAGAGTTTCCATGTTGCCGAGGGCGACGCGCTGTGGATCGCCCCTGAGGACCGCGTGCGTATCTGGTAGCACCCTCAGGGCGTGGTCGGCGCCTGCACTCAAGCGGCGCCAACCACGCCTTTTCACTTAGATATCTCGAGACGAATCATTCTGACTAGAAGGAGCACCCCATGGCTTTCCTCGTTCGTAACCTCATTGACAATGACGACATCACCCTTGTGCAGTCCCTCGGGGCTTTCGACATCATCGAGTACAACCGTGATCTGTCTGTCGATCTGTCTTCGGCGCAGACCGCCTACTTCGCAGGCAAGATGAATGTCCGCCGCCGCCAGGCCATCGCCAAGCTGAATAACTCAGCTGTCACTCTTCAGGCTGGCGCCATGCAGTGGATGGTGGGCAATGTCTCTCTCACCAGCGGCGTTAAAGGGGCTGGTGACATGCTCGGCAAGATGCTGCGCAGCACAGTCACGGGCGAGTCCGCTGTGAAGCCCGAATACAGCGGTTCTGGCCTGGTCGCATTGGAACCCACCTACAAGCACCTCTTGGCGGTGGATCTGGCTGACTGGAACGGCAACCTCGTTGTTGAAGACGGCATGTTCCTTGCCTGTGAGTCCACGGTCCAGCAAAAGCTCGTTCACCGGAGCAGCATGTCTTCTGCTTTCGCTGGTGGCGAAGGCTTCTTTAACCTGGCTCTGGCCGGGCAGGGCGTGGTGCTGCTGGAGTCTTTCGTCCCTCGGGCCGAACTCATTGAGGTTGAACTCCAAGACGATGTGCTCAAGGTCGACGGGTCTTTGGCTGTGGCGTGGTCAGGTTCCCTGAACTTCACCGTGGAGCGCAGCTCGAAGAGCCTGATGGGTTCTATGGCTTCGGGTGAGGGCTTGGTGAATGTCTACTCGGGCACTGGCCGGGTGCTCATGTCCCCTGTTGCGAGCACGTCTCCCCTGCTCAACGCCGTGTCGCGCGCCTGATCGCAGGGCTCATACCGCAGGTAGTGCACATTTGAGCTGCTCCCAGTGTTGATTCGTGCGTTTGTTGGAACATCGTGGGAGAATGGCACGGTTGAGCATCCTCGGATGCTGGTGCATATCACTGCTTATTCCATCCGTTACACAAGGAAGGTCTCCGAATGCCGGGTCTGAATCTCACCCGTGACGAAGCCGCGCAGCGCGCTCAAGCGATTACGGCTGTCCATCATTACAACATCGAGCTTGATCTGAGCGGCGATGACAAGGACTTCCGTTCTCGCACCACGATCACCTTCGATGCAGTCCCGGGTTCGGCGTCCTTCGCTGACCTGGTCTCGAACTTCATTCACTCCATCGAACTCAATGGCGAGGCCGTGCCGGCCAGCGCTCACGCTGACCACCGCATCGCTTTGGAGAATCTGGCGGAAAACAACACCCTCGTCGTGGATGCAAACTGCCAGTACATGCATACCGGTGAGGGCCTGCACCGCTTCGTTGACCCCGCTGATGGCAAGTCCTACTGCTACTCCCAGTTCGAGGTGCCCGACGCGCGTCGCGTGTACGCCTCCTTCGAACAGCCTGACCTCAAGGCCACCTTTACCTTCACGGTGACCGTGCCTGCTGGCTGGATGGTCTTCTCAAACGCTCCCACCCCTGAGCCGGAGAAGAACGAAGCCACCTGGACCTACCGTTTCGCTGAGACCGAGCGTATGTCCACCTACATCACTGCCGTGGTGGCGGGCCCCTACGAGGGCGTGACCGATTCCCTCGTTTCCTCTGATGGCCGCACCATCGACCTGGGTGTCTACTGCCGCGCTTCCCTGCTTGAGCACCTCGATCACGAGCGCATTATTGACACCACCAAGAAGGGTTTTGCGTTCTTCGAGAAGCAGTACGGTATCGCCTACCCCTTCACCAAGTACGATCAGATCTTCGTGCCCGAGTACAACGCTGGAGCCATGGAGAACGCTGGCTGCGTGACCTTCCGTGACCAGTACATCTTCCGCACTCGTCCCACCCACGCTCAGCTGGAAACCCGCGCCAACACGATCCTCCACGAGTTGGCTCACATGTGGTTCGGTGACCTGGTGACCATGAAGTGGTGGAATGACCTGTGGCTCAATGAGTCCTTCGCTGAATTCATGTCTCACTTTGCTTTGGCGGAGGGCACTGAGTTCGTTGACGCGTGGATCGGTTTTGGTCTGCGTAAGGACTGGGGCATGCGTCAAGATCAGCTGCCCACCACCCACCCCATCAAGGCTGAGATCCGCGATCTGGCCGATGTTGAGGTGAACTTCGACGGCATTACCTACGCCAAGGGCGCCGCCGTGCTGCGTCAGCTCGTCGCCTATGTTGGTCGCGACGCCTTCCTCACGGGCATCCACGAGTACCTGACGAAGCACTCCTACGCCAACGCCACTCTGGCCGACCTTCTCTCTGAGCTGGAGGCTGCGTCGGGCCGCGACCTCACCGCATGGTCGAAGGTGTGGCTGGAGGAAGCCGGCATCACCTTGCTGCGTCCCGTGATTGAGACCGGCGAGGACGGCGTCCTGACCCGCCTGGCGATCGCTCAGGAATCCTTCTCTGAGGGTTCCTCCCTGCGTCCCCACCGCCTGGCAGTTGCAGGCTACTCCCTGGTAGATGGTGCGATTGAGCGCGTCTTCCATGAGGAACTTGACGTTGACGGTGAGGTGACCGAGGTTGAATCAGCAGCCGGTATTGCTCGCCCGGATCTGATTCTGGTCAACGACGGCGATCTTGCTTACGCCAAGGTTCGCCTTGATGAGGAATCTTTGGCTTTTGCCACCGCAAACATCGCTTCTTTCACTGACCCGTTGACTCGTAGTGTGCTGATGTCGACGGCATGGGATATGTGCCGCGACGGTGAGATGCCTGCTCGCGCCTACCTCAACCTCGCTCTGGCTGCCCTGCCCGTTGAGGACAACGCTATGATGCTTCAGCTGGCCCTGCGCCGCCTGGATGAAGCTCTGCGTACCTTCGTGTCGCCTGAGTACCGCACCGAGACTATTGCCGAGGTTGCTGAGCGTCTGCTGCTCTTGGCTCGCACGGCCGCATCCGGTTCGGATCAGCAGCAAATGCTGGTGCGTGCTGCCGCCCACAACGCCGCTACCCCCGCCCAGTTTGATGCCCTCAAGCTGCTGTACTCGGGCGAAGAGACCCTGTCGGGTCTTGACCTTGACGTTGACCTGAAGTGGGAACTCCTCATTGCTCTGGTGCGTGGTGGGGTTGCTGATGAAGCCGACATCGCGGCACTTGAGGCCGAGGATGACACGATGACGGGACGTCAGAACGCTGCGTGTGCTCGCGCTGCTCGTTCGGATGCGTATGTCAAGGCTGAGGCGTGGGAATCGATCCTACGCGATCCGTCTTTGCCCAATGACACGCGTTGGTCGATGGTGGCGGGTTTCTGGGCACAGGCTCGTGTGACCCCCGAGCTCTACATCCCCTTCGTTGAGGACTACTTCTCTTCCCTTGAGTCCGTGTGGGCAGAGAACACCTTCCACACCGCTGAGGATATGGTGACTCTTATGTTCCCCTCAGCTATTGCTGGTTACAGCACCGAGGTTGATCTGGTTGCGCTTGGCAATGCCTGGATCGCTGAACACCCCGATGTGTCGCAGGCGCTGATCCGTATCCTTCGCGAGCGCATCTCTGTGGTGGAGCGTATGCTCACTGCCCAAGCGGCAGATGTCTGAGTTGGGATGGTAAGGCTTTTCGCCTGACCTGATCGTGTACGGAACCCTGTCCGGTGTGATCTGACCGGACAGGGGTTCCGTTTTTCATTGCCTTGCATGTATTCTTACAGTGACTTTTCATAGTTTTCTTCTCCGACATCAGGATGGAATACATGTCATCAACGTTGATGAGGCGCAGAATTACCGCCACTCTCACCACATTTGCGCTGGCAAGCGCTGTTTTCTCTGGGATTCCCCTTCTCAATCCACCAGCAGCAAACGCCGCTCCGGGGCGCCCTGCAACCCTGGTGGGAGATTTTCAGAGCGAACTCTCCTGCGGGAGCGACTGGGATCCCGCATGTGCGAACACTCGGATGACTCAATCCTCCGATGACCCAAACCTCTACGAATTTGTTACGACAGTTCCAGCAGGTTCATGGAAGTTTAAAGTCGCCATGGATGGGGCGTGGAACGAGGCTTACGGCAAAGACGGCCTCCCCGACAATAACGTTCCCCTCATTCTTCAAGGCCCCACCCAAGTTGCCTTCACCTTCGACTACAGCTCGAAGAACATTGGCATCCGCCTCCCCCAGCTCCCCGGCGCCTACGATCCCGCCACAGACGCTGCACTGATCCAAGAACCTGCCACGCACCCAGGGGCGGGCCAGCAGTTCTACTTCGTCCTCACCGACCGCTTTGCCAATGGCGACACCGCTAATGACCACGGCGCATCGGCCTCGACAGATCGACTTGTCACCGGCTTTGACCCCACAGACAAAGCCTTCTACCACGGTGGCGACATCAAGGGCCTGACTCAAAAACTCGATTACATCAAGAACCTGGGCACTACCGCCATCTGGCTCACCCCCTCTTTCACCAATATGCCCGTCCTCACCGACACCAACGGTGAAAACCCCTCTGCGGGCTACCACGGGTACTGGATCACCGACTTCACCTCCATCGATCCCCACCTGGGCAGCAACGAGGACCTCAAGGAACTCATCACTGCTGCTCACGCTAAGGGCATGAAGGTCTACTTCGACATCGTTGTCAACCACACCGCTGACCTTATTAAGTACCGTGAAGGTGACGGGAAGGTCTATCGCGACACCGCCACCCACCCGTACAAGACGTCGGCTGGAATCCCCTTCAACCTCGCAGAGGTAGCCGGGAAGGACCCCTTCCCGCCTCTCAGTGCTGACACGTCCTTCCCCTACACGCCCTACCGCCCTGTCGGCAACGACGTTATGAAACCTGAGTGGCTTAATGACGTCACGCTCTACCACAATCGCGGCGACTCTACCTGGACGGGTGAATCCACCACACTGGGTGACTTCATCGGACTTGACGACCTCATGACCGAACACCCAAAGGTCATCAATGGCATGGCCGACATTTACAAGGCGTGGATTGACTTTGGCTTGGACGGATTCCGCATTGACACCGTCAAGCATGTCGATAATGTGTTCTGGGACCAGTGGACAAAGAAGATCGCTGACCATGCCACGGCCGCCGGTAAAAACGAGTTCTTCACCTTCGGTGAGGTCTACAACTTTGAGGCCGCTGACCTTGCCCCCTACACGCGCGACACCTCGATGAACGGCATTTTGGACTTCATGTTCCAAAATCGCGCCGTCAAATTCGCCAAGGGGGACAGCACCGAAACCCTGAGCGAGCTGTTCGCAGCCGACGACATCTATACCACCCCCACCTCACATGCGGGCCTCATGCCCACCTTCTTGGGTAATCACGACATGGGCCGAGTGGGCTACCTGGTGAACGTCCCCGGCTCAGGTGTGGAGCGCTCGAAGCTGGCGCACTCCCTCATGTACCTCACGCGAGGTCAACCCGTCGTGTACTACGGTGACGAACAAGGTTTCGTCGGTGAAGGCGATGGTACCGATAAGGAAGCCCGTCAGGACATGTTCGCCACGCGAACCTCTCACTTTGCCAACCAGAAGCTCCTTGACGGCCAAACCCTTGGCTCCCAGGATCGCTTTGACGAAAACGCTCCCCTCTATGGCCATATCGCGCAACTGGCCAAGCTACGTTCCGCCCACAAGGCGCTCAGCACCGGTGGGCAAATCGAACGCTGGGCAACCAGCGGCCCCGGCTTGTATGCCTTCTCCCGCGTCGACCGTGACGAGAAGATCGAATACTTCATCGCACTGAACAACTCCGGTGCTCCCGTCACCCAGCGGCCATTCACCCTGACCGCGAACGCGAGCTTTGAGCCCCTTTACGGGGCGAGCACACCCCTCACTTCTGACGCGTCAGGTGCTGTGAACGTGACAGTTCCCGCCTACGGTGCTGTGGTCTACAAGGCGAACACGACTGTCGCATCAGGTGAAGTCACCGGCGAGCTCACCGTAGCCGGACACAAGCTCTCCGGTCGAGCACCCATTGGCACAACCGTTTCAGGCAACCAATGGTCAGAAACCTCCTTCTCCTACCGCCTTGCTGGGCAGACCGATTGGATGCCTCTGGGCGTTGACACCGGTCAGAATGCCCGCGTCTACCACGATGTTTCCGCCCTGCCTGCTGGTACTGTCGTTGAATACCGTGCCATCACCACGGATGCTGCCGGGAACTCCCAGGCCTCGTCAGGGTGGGGGGTCGTCGGCGTTGACCTCGTTGGAGGGCCATCGGCCGGACCCGACACCTCTGCACTGGTCACCATTCCCGGCACCTTCAATAAGGCACTGGGATGTACCAAGGGCGCAGACGGGAACTGGGACCCGAGCTGCGAAAAGATCGCCCTGACCAAGGACGCAAACTCTCCCTGGTATAGCGGTACCTTCACCATCCCCGCAGGCGAACACAACTACAAGATTGCTGTTGGTGGAAGCTGGGCAGAAAACTACGGCAAGAACGCCAACGAGCAGGGCGCACTCACCGTCGCCCCCGACGGCTCCGATGTTGCTTTCACCAGCACAGGTGAGCCCGTCACCTTCTACTACAACCCGATCACCCACTACTTCTTCAACACCGCTGAGCACGACCCCATCACCCTGCCGGGCGACTTCACCCAGGCGATGGGTTGTACCGGCGGCGCAGGAGGCAACTGGGATCCGGCGTGCCTTGCCACCCTCATGGAACGCACCGACGCTGACACCTTTACCTTCACCACCGACGCCCTGGCCGGTCGACAGATCGAGGTCAAGGCTGCTCACAAACTCGGCTGGGACGAATCCTACGGGCCTGAGGACAATCGCGGCGGAAACTACCGCTTCCACATTCCCGCAGGACAACGCGCCACCTTCACCTACACACTAAGCATCCACAACCTGACGCTAACCACCAAGGATTTGGCCTCTATCGAATCCACCAACGCTGAAGCCCAGTGGATTGACGCGACCACCATTGCTCTACCGGCCTCGCTCTTTAAGGGCAATTTCCCTGGAGAGGCGACGGTTAAACTCCTGGCAGCGCCCAATGGCCGCGTGTCGATTGTTGGTAACCAGGCGGTGAGCACCATCGGTGACGTGGAGACAATCACCCTGGAACGTGTGGGGGCAGCACCGAACGCCGAACAGCTGAAGAACTTCCGACACCTCTTCGGGTACTCCACCTACGCTCTACCTGCCGACCAGCAGGCACGGGCGAAGGAGCTTCTCAAGGGCGCATTGCACGTTGCTGTTGAAGCCAAGGGCATTCCGGTATCCCTTACCGGCGTGCAGATTCCCGGCGCACTCGATGCCCTTTACGCTACTGCGGCACGAGCAGCCAACCTTGGCGTGACATGGGAAAACGCCGCTACCGATACAGCGACGCCGACCCTGAACCTGTGGGCGCCGACCGCTACCTCGGTTCACACTCGCCTGTGGGAAACTGAAGCGGCTGAGGGTGAGGGCACACTCCACCCGATGACCCTTAACCCGGACACTGGTATCTGGACTGTCACCGGTCAAGCCGACTGGAAGAACAAGGCCTACAAGTTTGAGGTTCAGGTCTACGTGCCCAGCACCGGTCAGATTGAAACCAATAGTGTCACTGACCCCTACTCTGTCGGCTTGGCAGTGGCCTCCACTCACTCGGTGCTACTCGACATGAAGGACCCCGCCCTGGCACCAGCCTCGTGGACCTCCATGACTATTCCCACCATTGCCCGCGCCGTTGACCAGATGATCTACGAACTGCATGTGCGTGACTTCTCCATCAACGACACCACCGTGCCTGAGAACCTGCGTGGCACCTACAAGGCCTTCACGCAAAGCGACTCTGCGGGCATGAAACACCTGGCGGAGGTTGGCGCAGCGGGCGTGAACGCCATTCACCTTCTGCCCACCTACGACATTGCCACCATCCCTGAACCGCGCTCGCAGCAAACCAACCCCGTGGTTCCCGCGGCGGGCCCTGACCACGCTGAACAGCAGGCAGCGGTTGCTGCTGCGGCAGCGACCGACGGCTTCAATTGGGGCTACGACCCCTACCACTACTTCGCACCTGAAGGCTCTTACGCATCCGACCCATCAGCGGCTGGACGCGTCAAGGAATACCGCGAGATGGTTGCCGCCCTCGCCGGTTTGAAGATGCGTGTCATTGCTGACCAGGTGTTCAACCACACCGCCCAGTCCGGCCAGGGGGAAAAGTCGGTTCTCGACAGGATCGTGCCCGGCTACTACCACCGCCTGAACTGGCAGGGCGTGGTCGAAAACTCCACCTGCTGTGAGAACCTCGCCACCGAGCATCAAATGGGTGAAGAGCTCATGATCGACTCGGTCCTGACCTGGGCCCGCGACTACAAGGTCTCTGGCTTCCGTTTCGACCTGATGGGCCACCACAGCGCCTCTAACCTCACCACCATCCAGTCGCGCCTGCGTGAACTCACCCTGGACAAGGACGGTATCGATGGCTCGACCATCCACATGTACGGCGAAGGCTGGAACTTCGGTGAGGTCGCTAATAATGCGCGCTTCGACCAGGCCACCCAAGGCCAGCTGGGAAACACGCAGATCGGCACCTTCAATGACCGTCTGCGTGATGGCGTCCACGGTGAGGGCCTGACTGGCCAGGGCTGGGGCACCGGCCAGGCCATGGAAACCCGACCCGGAAACGACGGCGGCTACGACCTGGGCAAGCTGCGCTACCAGACCGACCTTATTCGCGTGGGCCTGGCGGGTAACCTCAAGTCCTTCCGATTCCTCGCCTCTGACGGCAACTGGAAGACCGGCGCTGACCTGCGCTATGGGTCAAGCTCGGCTGGCTACGCTGACGACCCTGCTGATTCAGTCAACTACGTGGACGCTCACGACAATCAGACGCTCTACGACATCACTGTGATGCGCATGCCGCAAAGCCTGACCATGGCTGACCGCGTGCGCATGAACACGGTGCAGCTTGCCACCGTCGCCCTTGGCCAGAGCCCTGCCTTCTGGCATGCAGGAACAGACCTCATGAGGTCGAAGTCTCTGGACCGTGATTCCTACAATTCGGGCGATCACTTCAATGCCATTGACTGGACGGGTCAGACCCACAACTTCGGTGTTGGTCTGCCTCCGGCAGAGAAGAACCAGAGCACATGGGACTACCAGGCTCCGCTGCTGCGTGATCCTGCGCTGAAGGCCTCCCCCGCTGATCTGGCTGCCTCCAAGGCGATGGCTCTGGACCTTGTTCGCCTGCGTTATGCCTCGCCTCTCATGCGACTGGGTTCGGCAGAACTCATCAATGAACGCGTGACCTTCCCTGCCTCTGGCCCCAATGCCCCGGCTGGCCTGATTGTCATGCATATCGATGACCGAACTGGCACTGACATTGACCCTGAGCGCGATGCGATCATGGCCGTGTTCAACCCCTCCCCCAATGCCATCACCCATAAGATTGATGGTTTCGAGGGACGCCGCTTCGCACTGTCAGCTATTCAGCGCGAGGGCGTGGACCCGGTTGTCAAGACCACGACCTGGGATGAGGCAAGCGGCACGATCACCATTCCTGCACGTACCGTGGCCGTCCTCGATGGACTCCCCGCGCGCCTGGCTGATCGCCACACTGCCACCTACGCGGATATGAACGCTGTGCGCGGTCTGGCAAGGCCCGTGGTGGGTGCGGCTCCGCTGGATGCTGATCCGGCAGGGAGCGCCTTGCCTGAGAACACTCGCTTTGCCTTGACTCCTCCTCCTAGCGCGGGCCAGGCCGACACTGCGGATGCTCCCACCGTTGAGGTGGCTGCCGATCAGGCCCGTTGGGTGGCGGTCAATGCCGCAACCGGCGCGTTGACGCTGACCCCCGGCTCGGATGTCGCTGTCGGCGAGCACACGGTCTTTGTGACTGTGACCTACTCTGATGGCAGTCGTGAGAAGGTGTCCGCGAAGGTGACGATCGCAGCATCACAGGCCGAGGGTTTTACCCCCACGTACTCTCCGCTCAGCGTCCACCAGGGCGCACGTGAGGTCCTCACCGCGCCCGTCGCCCCCGAAGGTGCTCTGCCAGAGCGCACCAGCTTCACTGCGGGTGCTTCGATGCCCGAGTGGGCGGAAGTGACGGACATCGGGCAGATCCTGGTCCGCCCGAGCACCGACGTGGCCCCCGGCGAGTACGCTCTTCCAGTCACCATCACCTACGCGGATAGCTCCACCGATGAGGTGAGCGCCACTGTGACCGTGAAGGCCCAGCCTCTCAATGTCACGCATGTCCCCGGGTACTCGCCACTCAGCGTTGTTCGTGGCCTGCCCGCGGCGACGAAGGGAGCCGCGCCCACCGACCTCGCTCCCGGCGGGAGTACCCTGCCTGCAGGAACGAGCTTCGCCCTCGCCGATTCGACCCCCGAGGCCGTGCGTGCGTGGCTGAGCGTGGATCCTGCAAGCGGCGCACTGAGCGCCCATCCGAATGGGTCTGTCGAGGCCAACGCTTACGAGGTTCGCGTGGACGTGACCTTCGCGGATCAGACGACCTCTTCAGTTGTCGCGGCCGTGACGGTGGTCCTCAATAGCGCTGATAAGTTCACGCCCTCCTACTCGGCTGCTTCGGTGACGCAGGAGCAGAGCGTGAGCCTCGCCGCCCCCACCGCTGCTGAGGGCGTTTTGCCTGATGGCACGCGCTTCCGCGCAGGCGAGGGATGGCCCAGCTGGGCGACCCTCGCCGAGGACGGTGCGATCACCCTGGCTCCTGGCAGCGACGTTGAAGCTGGCGCCGTGGCACTGAATGTTGTGGTCGCCTACGCCGACGGCAGTGAGGACGCGTTGCGCGCCGAGGTCACCGTCGTGGCCCGCCCGACACCCGAGGCTGAGCTCTACGACCCCACCTACGCGCCCGTCGAGGTCACGCGCGGCCTGCCGACAGTCACCACCACAGCGGCGCCGACGAATACCTCGACTAGCGGAGAGGCGCTCCCTGCTGGTATCGCTTTCGCTCTGGCTGACGCTGACGAGGCTGCGCAGATCCCTGCGGCCCCCGAGTGGGTGAGCGTGGATCCCGCCACCGGCGCGCTTACTCTGGCACCGAGTGCTTCCGTTGAGCCTGGCCGCTTGGCTTTTGGCGTGCGTGTCGCCTATGCGGATGGCTCTAGCGAGGTCGTGCGCGTTGAGCTTGAGGTCCGTCAGGCTGTGGCCGAGGTGGAGGCCCCGGCTTATGCCGAGAGCATCAGCGGGACAACGCCTGGCGCCACTGTGAGAATTGCCCAGACGAATCTTGACCTGCCTGCGGGCGTCACTGCGGCGCTCATGGACAGCTCTGTCATTCCGCAGGGGTGGACGGTGACCGTCACCGAACGCACCATCGAGGGTGCCTCGGTGCCCGCTGGTAACGGTGCTTCCGTGAGGATCCTGCCGCTGGAAAACCTAAGCCTGCCGCGTGTGGGTGACATTCATGTTGTCACTGCTGCTGATGCGAAGGCCGGAGACCGTGCAGTCATCCGCGTGCTCTTCACCTATCCTGACGCTTCGACTGCGCAGGCTATGCACGAGGTCGTCATCGCAGCTCAGACACCCACCCCCGGGGAGCCCGGCGATACGGGCAACCAAGGAGGAACAGGCGATCAAGGTGGGAACGCGCCTGGTGGTACTGGCGATCAGGGCGGTACTGGCGATCAGGGCGGTAGCACTCCTGGTGGTAGTGACAACCAGGGAGGTTCCGGTGGTCAGGGTGGGAATACTCCTGGCGGGAACGGCAACCAGGGCGGACACACCCCTGGTGGGGATACTCCTGGTGGGCACACTCCCCCGCCGAATGTGCCGCCAACCGGCCCCTCGCTGCCCAAACCGGGGAATAATCCGACGCCGAATCCAGGGAACCCCTCGGCGCCCAACCCCGGTCACACAGACAATGGCAGCTCGGGGAACGCCAAGAACCATCCTCAGGCGAAACTTGCCTCAACCGGCGCTGCCGGACCCCTTGGGGCGATTCTTGCTCTGTTCCTTGGCGGTGCAGCCCTGAGTGCCTTGCGCAAGCGCCGATAGGCTGTAACAGCGCGGCCCGAGCAGGGACACTGCCCGAGGAGGGCGGGTGGTGAGCACTCAACGTGCTCACCACCCGCCCCTCCCCTTTCATACCCCGACCAGAGAAAACTCTTCGCGAAACGCACACTTTCAACAGTCCGGGTGTAGGCTTAATAGCTATAGGCACGCGAATTCTCATCGCTTGCTGTGGGTCAAAGGAGGTCCCCATGTCTGCAGCGCAGCAGATTCTTGACGCCCTCGGAGGGTGGTCCAATATTTCGCAACTTGATGCGTGCATCACCCGCCTCCGCGTGGAAATCAAAGACCCCACCCTCATTGACCCCGACGCCATCAAAGCGGCAGGCGCCCACGACGTGATCCTCGTGGCGTCTACCGCCCAGGTTGTCGTCGGACCCGACGCTGACGTCCTCGCTTCTCACATCCAGGAACTTGCTCCATGACACTGACAATCCACGCTCCTCTTGCTGGCCTTCTCCAGCCCCTTGAGGTAGTTGATGACCCTGTATTCGCCCATGAAATCGTTGGCCCCGGCGCAGCACTTGCCCCGGCTTCTCTTGAACGACAACAGGTCCTCTCCCCCATTGATGGCACCGTCGCCAAGATGATGGGTCACGCTTTTGTTGTCGTGTCTCGTTCCGGGGTGCCGGTGCTTGTTCACATGGGCATCAACACCATCAACCTTGCTGGCGAGGGCTTTGAACCGATTCGACGCGAGGGTGATCAGGTGCGAGCAGGTGATCCCCTGACCTACTGGAACCCTCAGGTCGCTGTTGATGCTGGCCTGGCCCCCACCGTGCCTGTCATCATCCTTGATTCCAAGACCCGCAGGGTCGACGTCACCGGCGACTACGACAGCGAGGTCACGCCTGTTGACGCGATCCTGGCGGTCAGCGACAACTGATCTCCATTTCCGGCACTGCTCCTGGTTGCTGCCAAGGCGTTCAGGGCAGTGCAAGGAATCGCCAGCAATGCAGCTATCCCAAGGCACAGATCAGGCAGATTCAGGTGCGTCATTGTGGTGAAGTATCGAGCGAAAGCCTCTGCCCCGTTCGTGTCCTCATTCTTTGCAGCGTCGCTGAGTTCAGGCTTGTCGGTAGGCGGGATGGACACATATGGCAAGAACTGACCTTCACGGGTCACCTGGTGCCATCTGACATACCCACCAGATCATCAGGAGAATCCGCCTGAGGGTGCACTGCATCCACCACAGCGCATGGTCGCACAGCACCGGATTTCTTTGATGCCTTCAAAAAATCATCGCTCGCACACTACAACGCCACACCACGAGTGACTGAATAATCTGTCGACACCTCCCAGCCACCACTAGGCAGAGGTCACACACGGTCGGCCTTGCTTCACATCAGGAATCACCGCGACTTGGATTTCTCACGCGTTGAGAGCAAGACGGTCGCGGGCGTGGGATAAGTTGTCAGACAAGGGGACTTTTCCGCATGTTTACGTCGGCAAGTCGGTTCCAGAATCGCCAAAAATGCGATCGGCGGCGCTATAGCGTTGACCTGGGATTATGTGCTTGAATGGAGGGTGTTCGAGCCTTCGTCAACACCCCATTTTTGGTCGGCGGCGCACACGCAAGTAAAGCCGCAGGTCAGACGGGGTGAAAAACACGAGGAGTCAGAAGGCTCCTAGCGCCATAAGGTGCATTGAGACCGTTAAGACGACTAGCGGTAGTGAAATGCCGCTCATGTCAGAAGGCTCCTAGCGCCATAAGGTGCATTGAGACTCTTCCAGTAGGATTTTTCCCAATTTGTGAGTTCGCGTCAGAAGGCTCCTAGCGCCATAAGGTGCATTGAGACTGATCGCGTGCGATCGCATCGTAGCCTCCTCTCTGGTGTCAGAAGGCTCCTAGCGCCACCCCACGCCCTCTCATCGCAATGCAATCGCTCCTCAGACCGCCGAAGACGTCAACATACCTATCTGACTCCACATAAGGGTGTGTCCCAGACGCTCAGCGTCTGGGACACACCCTCTCCAAGATTCAGCTCTGAAGCTCTGGCACTACGTCATGATCAGCGCAGCGACGAATCCACGGCCTCGAAGATCGCAGCAGCACGAGCATCCGTCGCCAGATCCTCAATGTAGATCTCCCTACCATTGCCGTCACACAGGGGCACGCACCAGTTCGGGTACTCCGTGGAGGTACCCGGCAGGTTCTGCGGGCGCACATCGCCCACAACATCCACCAATGACACACCCACCAGCGCCGATGGGGTTGCAGCAGCGTAACGGTGCAGGGCGACGACGACCTCGTCAACTGTGGGGGTCTGAGCCTCCAGGAAACCGTACTCGCGCAGGCGAACCATCATCTGCTCCAGTTCACGGCGGTCAGCCGCGCGCACAGAATCAATATCCTCCACCAGCAGGCCCAACTTATGACGCAGCTCGGTCTGGACGCCCGCCAGGTAGCCGGCGGTGGGAGGCAGGTCGTGGGTGTTGACCGTCGACAGCGCACCCCAACGGTAGTGGCCCGCGTGCAACGGCCACCCCGAGCCTTCCTTCTCAAACCACACGACGGAAGTCCCCAGGATGCCACGGTCTGCCAGGTAGTCCCGCACCCACGGCTCCACGGTGCCCAGGTCCTCGCCGATCACCACAGCGCCTGCACGCTGGGCTTCCAGCAGGACGACGCCCACCATTGCCTCGTGGTCGAAGTAGACGTAGGTGCCTTCAGATGCCGGGCGGCCAGCAGGAATCCACCACAGGCGGAACAGTCCCAAGATGTGGTCGATACGAATCGCGCCGGAGTGCGCCAACACGGCTCGCAGCATCTCCCGCAGTGGACGGTAACCGGTGCGAGCCAGAGCGCGGGGCGACCACGGCGGCTGGGACCAGTTCTGGCCCTGCTGAGAGTACATATCCGGCGGCGCGCCCACCTGCATGCCCGGTGCAAAGACACCCGGCTCGGACCAGATCTCCGAACCATTAGCGTGCACGCCAACAGCCAGGTCGGCCATGATACCCATCTTCATACCCACTGCGCGGGCAACCTCGTGGGCCTTCACCAGCTGCTCACGGGTCACCCACTGGCACCACTGCCAAAACTCCACACGATCAGCCAAGGCTTCACGCTGAGCGTCAATAGCAGGCATGTCAGCGTTAGCAAATTCCTCAGGAAGAAGCAGGCCGCCTTCCTTTTCCACCAGCGCACACCACAGGGCGAAGTTCGCCAGATCCTGGCCGCCCTGGGCGACGAAAGCTTCAAATTCGGCCTGGCGGTGGTAGCTGCGCGGCAGGGTGAAGACGAGTTCGAGGGCCTTGCTCTTCGCTGCCCAGGTGCGGTCGCGCTCAATCGGCGCACCATTGTCTGCCGCTGCGCTCTCGCGCAGGGCCGCAATGGCCACACGCATCGACTCGGGCGCGTTCACGTATTCGGCGATGGTTTCAGGGCGGGCGTAGATGGGGTTCACCCAGCGGCGAGTCACCGGAAGGTAGGGCGAGTTCTCCATCGGAGCGACGGTGGCCGCAGCGTGAACGGGGTTGATGAGCAGGAAGTCTGCGCCCTTTTGGCCGCACACTGCGGCGAGGTTGGCAAGGTCTTCGGCATCCCCCATGCCCCAGGACGAGGCCGAACGCGCCGAGTACATTTGTGCGGCGACACCCCAGTGGCGTCCCTGGTGGAGGACGGAGGGGCTGACGCGGTTGGGGACGACGATGAGCGGCGCGGAGTAGACGGCGCCGCCCTCGACAGTTGCGGTGAGGGTGTGCCACCCAAGGGGCAGGTGAGCGGGAACCTCGAAGGTCGCGCGGCCGGTGAGGACGTCATTGACGACGCGGGGCTCGACCCAGCGGTCGAGCTGGTGGAGGTCACCCTTGCCGCCTTCTTCGAGGGAGTAGTCGACGTGTACCCACGAGCCGTGGGGCACGTGGACGTGGATTTCCTTCGTAGCGCCTTCACGAACGACGGCGCAGTCAGGCAGGGTCTGGAGCCAGAATTGGTCTTCGGTCCATGCCAGGGCTTCGTGGACGTCTTTGATGGTGGCGTTGGCGGTGACGGGGACACCCAGGGCTTCAAGTACGGCAAGGAGTGAACGCGATCCGACATTGCATTGGTTGCCGTACCAATCCCAGAAAGTGGTGGCGACACCATTTCGGTCGGCGAGGTGCTGGAGCAGCCCCAGATCGTCAACGGCAGGCGCGTTCATGTTCACACCTTCTCCTCAGTGTTGAGATGTTTTATCAGCTAGGGATGATTTTATGACGCGTGGCGGGGTGCCGTCACCGAGGCCTGGGGGTGTTGGTGGGTTTGGCAGACCTGGATCATGTCTGCGGCGATTTCTTCGGAGATCTCTCCGGCGACGATTTGAATGACTTCGTCGACGCGGACGAGGGCGATGACCGGCCCGATGCGCAGTGCCTGATCGTTGACTTTCAGAGGGTTACGCACCTCCACCCGAATGCGAACCATGCAGGGTTCGATATCGGAAATATTCTCCGCACCGCCTAAAGCTTCAACGAGAGCATGGGCGATTTCTTGATTCATTACCTCTTCCACAATCCTCTTTTGCGACTCGGATCACATAATAATCTGCTGTGTGATATCAAGCAATGTCCACCGCCTCGCTTATCCCCTCATTTCGTTAAAGAATGGTGCTATGACCACTCCGATCACTATTCCTCAGGGCTCGAATGAGCCTGTGGCCTCTGTTCTTCGCATCCTCGAACTCACCGAGACCGGCCACGATCGCTTCGAAGCACACTCCTTACCGCAGGTCAGGCGTGTTTACGGTGGTCAGGTCCTCGCCCAGTCCCTCCTGGCTGCTTGCGCCTCACTGGAGGACGCTGAGCGCCTTCCTCACTCCTTCCACGCCTATTTCCTGCGCGGCGGCGACCCTTCGGCGACCTTCGAGCTGCAGGTGGAGCGCCTCCGTAACGGACGTTCCTTCTCGAGCCGCCGCGTGACCTGCACCCAGGATGATCGCGAGATCCTCTCCATGACCTGCTCCTTCCAGGGGCCAGAGGAGGGCTATGACACGGCTCTTCCGATGCCGCAGGTTCCTCACGCGTCCGAATTGCGTTCGGCGCTGGAGATCTTCCGCATGATGGATCACCCGGTGGGGCGTTTCCTGGGGAAGACCGCTGCTTTCGACGTGCGCCATGTCCAAAAGGAGCTGTACACCAGCGCTGATCCTGAGGGCGGCAATATCCAGCAGCTGTGGATGCGTCCACGTTTTCCGATCGGCGAGGGCGTCCATCAGTACGTTCATCGCGCGCTTTTGGCCTATGTCATTGATCAGGTGATGTTTGAGCCGGCCATGCGCGTGACGGGGAATTCCTGGATGACGCCGGGGATGTCGGCGGCCTCGTTGGATCACGCGATGTGGTTCCACCGCGATGTTGATATCAATGATTGGTTGCTCTATGACGCGATCTGCCTATCGGTGAATAACGGGCGCATGCTGTCTCATATGCGGGTGTTTACTGAGGATGGCGTGCTGGTAGCCGAGGCCAGCCAGCAGGGCATGTTGCGTGTGCCGCGTGATGGCAAGCAGGGCTCTGGTCAGTGGGGTTTTGGTGCTGTGCCGGACGACCCCTCAGCCACTGCCTGAGCACTGACGCTCGGTTATGACGCTGGCTTACCTGCCGGGACTTAGTTGACGGGACGTAGTTCTGCCGCACCGAAGGAGACGGAGAAGGCCTCGCACCACAGGGTGATGGACGTCCAGTCCTCGATGGTGGCGTCGGCTGGGATCGCGTACACCTGGTTGCCGCGGTTGCCTTTGAGTTCACCGAGGTCAAGGTGGTCGTAGTTGGCTGCGGTGAACCAGCCGTCGAAACCTTCGATGACGGGCGCTTGGGAGAGCCAGACGTGCACGTCGGGGCCGGTGGTGGTTTCAAGGCCTTCGAGGGCGAGCTGATGGCTGCCGTCGGGCAGCCGGAAGATGCTGACCTGACCGCTGGTTTCGTGCTCGTGGGAGATGAGGGAGCCTTGTGCGATGAGAGCGGGACCTGCTGGGGCCTGCGGCTCTGGAGCTGGTGCAGGAGTAGTTGGGGTTGAAGGAGCGCCTTCAGTTGAGGAAGTCTCCTGAGAGCTTTGAGGCTGTGCGGCTGGTGCTGGGGTGCTTTGCGGGGCTGTGGCCGTGGGGATTTCGTCATTGATTTCCGTGTTGACGAAGAGCAACCACGGTTGGAACACTGCCATGGCAATGGCGAAAAGGACGAGGGCGCCTGCGCCAAGAGCGATGAGTGTACGGCGTCGCTTCACGCGGGGTGAGCTGTGCTGCTCGTCTTGGGGCTTTTCGGGCTGCGGCTGCATTGTGGTCATGAAAGAGTCCTTCTCGGTCTCGGCACGGCGAGTGCCTGGCCTAGCTGCTTGTCGCTGGGTGTTCGGCGCCCATTGGCAGGAGGTTTGTTTCTTCGGCTATTGCCTTCGTCACAGGAACTATCGGATGGCCAAGTTAGGCCCCTGACAGGTGGGCGGACGACGGTGCCAATGGCGAAAACACCCGTGGGGGCTGCAGTTTGATGCTGCGGCCCCCACGGGTGAATCATTCGAGGAGACGACGGTACGGATCGTCCTCAGCGCGTTCAGTCGCGGGTGAGCTTACGGTGGGTCACGCGGTGAGGCGTTGCGGCCTCGAGACCCAGGCGCTCGATCTTGTTCTTCTCGTAGGACTCGAAGTTGCCTTCGTACCAGTACCAGCGTGCGGGGTTTTCCTCGTCGCCTTCCCACGCGAGAATGTGAGTGGCAACGCGGTCAAGGAACCAACGGTCGTGGGTGACGACCACGGCGCAGCCGGGGAATTGAAGGAGGGCGTTTTCCAGGGACCCCAGGGTTTCAACGTCGAGGTCGTTGGTGGGTTCGTCTAGGAGCAGCAGGTTGCCGCCCTGCTTGAGGGTGAGGGCAAGGTTCAGGCGGTTGCGTTCACCGCCGGAGAGCACGCCGGCAGGTTTTTGCTGGTCAGCGCCCTTGAAGCCAAAGGCCGAAACGTAGGCGCGCGAGGGCATTTCAACGTTGCCGACTTGGAGGAAGTCGAGTCCGTCAGAGACGACCTCCCACAGAGACTTGTTGGGGTCAATGCCTGCGCGGTTCTGGTCAACGTAGGAGATTTTGACGGTTTCACCAACTGTCAGTTCGCCACCATCGAGCGGTTCAAGGCCAACGATGGTCTTGAACAGGGTGGTCTTACCCACGCCGTTGGGGCCGATGACGCCGACGATGCCGTTACGCGGCAGGGAGAAGGAGAGGCCGTCGATGAGGGTGCGGTCGCCAAAGCCCTTGACGAGGTCCTTGGCTTCGATGACGACCGAGCCCAGGCGGGGGCCGGGCGGGATCTGGATTTCTTCGAAGTCGAGTTTGCGTGTGCGCTCGGCTTCAGCGGCCATTTCCTCGTAGCGTTCGAGTCGTGCCTTGGACTTTGCCTGGCGCCCCTTGGGGTTGGAGCGCACCCATTCGAGTTCTTCCTTGAGGCGCTTAGCGAGTTTGGCGTCTTTCTGGCCCTGCACTTGGAGGCGCTTTTGCTTGGTTTCCAGGTAGGTGGAGTAGTTGCCTTCGTAGGGGTAGAGGTGTCCGCGGTCAACTTCGGCGATCCAGCCGGCGACGTGGTCGAGGAAGTAGCGGTCGTGGGTGACGGCGATGACGGCACCGGGGTAGGTGGAGAGGTGCTTTTCCAGCCACTGGACGGATTCGGCGTCGAGGTGGTTGGTGGGCTCGTCGAGGAGAAGCAGGTCGGGGGCTTCGATGAGGAGCTTGCACAGTGCGACGCGACGGCGTTCACCTCCGGAGAGGACGTTGACGGGCGCGTCGGGCGGCGGGCAGCGTAGAGCGTCCATGGCCTGCTCGAGCTGGGAGTCGATGTCCCAGGCGTTGGCGGCGTCGATCTCCATCTGGAGTTTGCCCATTTCATCCATGAGGGCGTCGAAGTCGGCGTCGGGGTTGGCCATTTCTTCAGAGATGGCGTTGAAGCGTTCAAGCTTGGCGTAGATTTCGCCTGCGCCCATGCGGACGTTTTCCACGACGGTCTTGTCGTCGTCGAGCTTGGGTTCTTGTTCGAGGATGCCGACGGTGTAGCCGGGGGTGAGGCGGGCTTCGCCGTTGGAGGGCTCGTCTAGGCCGGCCATGATGCGCAGGATTGAGGACTTACCGGCACCGTTGGGGCCGACCATGCCGATTTTTGCGCCGGGGAAGAAGGACATTGAGACGTCGTCGAGGATGACCTTGTCCCCGTGCGCCTTTCGTGCCTTGATCATCTGGTAGATGTACTCTGCCACGTTTCTCCATCCAATGAAGTGATTGTCGAGGGCGTTTGTGCGAGCGTATTTTTCGCGGCGTTGCGCCTGAGATGCCCTCAATGGTGTCTCTACCATGCTAGGCCACTTCGGGGCTTTTGAGACAGCTCTACACCGTTGAGGTGGCGCAACAGTGACACGCCCAACTGAGACAGGCCGCACGCGCGGATAAAAACAGGCATATAATTATCCTATATTTCACGCTTTGAAGCAAAGCTTGAGGCAGGGCGCGGCCCCATCATCACGCTCTACCTGACCTATAACTCAACCCACACCATTCCTCCTCCGTATATCCAACGATCAACTTCTGCGAAAGGGGTGCACCCATGCCTTATGTTTCAAATCTTGAACCTAAGTATTCTGAAGCTGAGCACTCTCATCACGAGCACCCCCACACGGAACTCCCCAACACCGGGCACCCCGGTCGCGAACGCCACGAAGCGGCCTTACCCCACCCCCTCATCCACCTCGACACCGTCAACTCCACCAACTCCTACGCCCGCTCACTCCTTTCTGGCACCACGGCCCCCGCGCACCTCACCACGATCGTCACCGACCACCAAAGCGCCGGACGCGGACGCCTCGGCCGGACCTGGGTCACAACCGCCCACAATGCCCTCACGGCCACCACCCTCCTGCGCCTCCCCTCCCCTCTTCCTCACGAAGCACCCGCATGGTGCCTCCACGCCGCCGCCCTCGCCATCCGCGACGCACTCGCCCCACTGCTGCGCCCCCACGGCCACCGCGTGACCACTAAATGGCCCAATGACGTGCTCATCGATGGTCAACGCAAGATCTGTGGCATCCTCGCCGAAGACCTTGGAGAACGCGACGGCACCCACTACCTGGCCGTCGGATACGGGGTGAATATCGTCATGGACGCCGATGCTCGCCCCGCCCCTCACGCCACTGCCCTGAGCCTTGAAGGCGACAGCGACGCAGCAACCTCTCCCCTTGCTCGACGCGACGCACTACTAGCCACCATCGTTGACGGCATCAACTCACGCTTCACCGCCCTCCACGCCGCCCAATGGGACCCTTCCGAAAGCGGCCTGCACGAGGAAGCCCAGGCCCACTGCGTCACCCTCGGCCAACGCGTCGCACTCCCCCAGCCTCACCAGCCCAGCCCTGACACGCAGAGCGCGCCCATGGAATACGGGCGAGCACTTGCTCTTGACCGCTCAGGCGCACTCATCGTGGAACGCGAGGACGGCACACACAGCCTCATCACGACCGGCGACGTCCTCCTCCCCCACGAATACCAGCCCTGATCAGCACGCTCGCGTCCGCCACCACCAGAACCACCGACCTCACGAGTGACACTAACGAAGGAAGAAGACAACTACATGCGTCCGATTCACCGACTGCTCGTTGCCAACCGCGGCGAGATCGCCCTGCGCATCATTCGCACGGCCCGCGAAATGAATATCGCCACCGTTGCCGCCTACGCCGACGCAGACGCCGAAGCACCCTTCGTCCACGCCGCCGACGAGGCCTGGGCCCTCGGCGGGGCCGACGCCACCAGCACCTACCTCAACGTCGAGGCCCTGCTCAAAATCGCCGACGCTACCGGAGCTGACGCCATTCACCCCGGCTACGGATTCCTCTCCGAAAACGCTGACTTTGCCAACACCCTCGCCGACAAGGGCATCACCTGGATCGGCCCCGCAGGCAGCGTCATTGATGCCCTGGGCGACAAGATCCGCGCCCGCAACGTCGCCCACTCCTGCGGCGTCGACCCCGTGCCCGGTATCTTCACCCCCATTACCGACCCCGCGCAGATCACCGACTTCATCGCCGAACACGGCTACCCCGTCGTGTGCAAGCGCTCCGATGGCGGCGGCGGACGAGGCATCACCGTGCTGCGAACCGACGCCGACACCGACATGTTCATCGCCCGCCACACCACCCCCGACGCCGAAGGCAACACCACCTTGCCCATGCACTTTGTCGAACGATTCGTGGAGGTCGCCCGACACGTCGAAACCCAGTGCATGCGCGACTCCCACGGGAACTTTCGCGTCGTCACCACCCGCGACTGCTCGGTTCAGCGCCGCAACCAAAAGCTCATCGAAGAAGCCCCCGCTCCCTTCCTCTCCCCCGAAACGGACGCCCAGCTGGAACGCTGGTCACGTCAGCTTTTTGAGGCCGTGAACTACGTGGGTGTGGGCACCTGCGAGTTCCTCCTCGAACCCGACGGCTCCCTGTGGTTCCTTGAAGTCAACCCCCGCCTCCAGGTCGAACACCCCGTCTCCGAAGAGGTCGCGGGCGTGGACCTCGTCAGCGAACAGTTGCGCATCGCCCAGGGGCTGGCAATCTCCGAAGCCCTGCCCCCGCGCGGACACTCCTTCGAGTTCCGCATCACCTGCGAAGACCCCGCCGCTGACCTCATGCCCTCCGGCGGGAAGGTCACGCACATTACCTGGCCCGGCGGCCCCGGCATCCGCATCGACTCTGGCCTGGTCAGCGGCGACAGCGTCCACACCAGCTTTGACTCCATGATCGCCAAGATCATCGTCACCGCCCCCACCCGCGAGGCAGCCCTTGCCCGCTCGCGTCGCGCGCTCGCTGAGTTCTGCCTCGACGGCGTTCCCACCCCGCGCGACCTCTACGTTGACATCATCAACGATCCAGCCTTCAGCGGCGAAGGAGAAGGCGGCTTCACCGTCTCCACCCGCTGGCTGGAAAACTCCTTCCTGCCCACCCACACCTACGAGGCAAGCAACGCTCAAGAGAGCGCCTGCGCACTCCCGCCGGCGAAGCGTCAATTCACCATCGAACTTGATGGCAAGCGCATGACCCTCTCCCTGCCGCCCGACCTCTTCCAGGGCGTCTTTGGTGGCCCTGCTCCCGCCCAACGCCCTGCCCAGCCCCTACGCCAGGCCCGCCAGGAGCGCGCCGCAGCGGCCGCCCCCGCCGCGTCGACCCAGACTGTCTTGGCTGACGGCACACTCGTGTCCCCCATGCAGGCCATCGTCGTCCACATGGCCGTCACCGAAAACCAAAAGGTCGCCGAGGGAGACCTCGTTGCTGTCCTTGAAGCAATGAAGATGGAAAAGTACGTGCACGCTCCCCACGCGGGCACCGTCGCGGAAATCTTCGTTGCCGCCGGCACTTCCATTAGCACCGGCGACCACCTTGTCCGCATCGAGAAGGAGAACGCATGACCAGCGCACCGCCTCCCGCAGATCGAAGCCGAAGCGCTCACACGCAGGCGATCGAGGCCGTCGTCACTCAAGCTGAGGAACGCGCCGCCGCCCGGCAACACCCCAAGGGGAAGATGACCGCCCGCGAGCGCATGGCCGCCTTCTTCGATGATGGCCAGTGGACCGAGGTTGGCCAGTTCATCGGTGGAGATGTGCGCAAGGGCGACATGGGGTCGGCGGTGCTGACCGGCTATGGCCCTGTTCAAGGGCGCATGGTTGCCGTGTACGCTCAGGATTTCTCCATTAAGGGCGGCACGCTGGGGCGTGTTGAGGGCGATAAGATCATCGCCATTATTGACACCGCGATCCGGATGCGTATCCCGATTGTTGGCATCCAGGATTCGGGCGGCGCGCGCATTCAAGAAGGTGTTGTCGCGCTGTCCCAGTATGGGCGAATCTTTCGCAAATCCTGCGAGGCCTCGGGGCTGATCCCGCAGATTAGCCTGATCTTGGGCCCCTGCGCGGGTGGTGCCGTGTACCAGCCTGCGTTGACGGACTTCATTGTCATGACGCGGGAGAACTCGCATATGTTCGTCACCGGCCCTGATGTGGTGCGCGCAACCACCGGCGAGGACGTGTCCTTTGAGGAGCTGGGCGGTGCCGCTGTCCATAACTTCCAGTCCGGCGTTGCCCATCACATGGCTGATTCGGAGCAGGAGGCCATTGATTACGTGCGCTCCCTGCTGGACTACCTGCCCTCGAACTGTGAGCAGGAAGCCCCCCGCTACGAGTACACGCCCCTCCCTGAGGATGAAGCCGCCGCCCAGGCCGTGGGTGATCTGGTGCCCTGCGAGCCTCGCGTGCCCTACAACGTCGTGGACGTCATTGAGAGTCTGGTGGACCACGGTGAGTTCGTGGAGATCCAGTCCTTCTTCGCTCCGCGTATCGTCATTGGTTTTGCCTGTATTGATGGGCGCAGCGTGGGCATTGTGGCGAACCAGCCGATGGAGGATGCCGGCACGCTGGACGTGGATGCCTCTGAAAAGGGCGCGCGTTTTGTTCGTTTCTGTGATGCTTTCGGCCTGCCGATTATCACGCTGGTGGATGTGCCCGGCTACCGTCCAGGCACCGAGCAGGAGCAGGCGGGCATTATTCGCCGCGGCGCGAAGCTCATCGTCGCCTATGCCAACGCCACGGTTCCGATGGTGACGGTGATTTTGCGCAAGGCCTATGGCGGCGCCTTCATCGTCATGGGTTCGAAGTCCATTGGCGCTGACCTGGCTTTCTCGTGGCCGAACGCTCAGATTGCCGTGATGGGTGCGGAGGGCGCTGTGTCGATCCTGCACCGACGTGAACTTGCCGCCGCCCATGAGGACGGCAGCTTTGAGCAGACGCGAGCCTCGTTGGTGGATGCCTACGAGAGCGAATGCGTCTCTCCTGACCTGTCCATTAAGACCGGCGAACTCGATGGGATTATCACGCCCGCGTCGACTCGTTCAGTCCTCATCAACTCGCTTCGACTCTTGGAGAGTAAGGACCAAGACACTCACAGCCCCAAGAAGCACGACAACGGTCCGCTGTGACGCCACGTCGTTCTCTACTCCCCACCCGTTTCTACATTGGATGATTCATGTCTTCTTCGTTTTTTCTGGCTGAGCTGAACAACACTCCCACCACCTTGCTTTTTGCGGGGCAGTCCACTCCGTGGCAGCGCACCCTTGAGGCCCTCTCTCAGGATGCTGAGGCGCGCACGCTCATTACGCAGCTGTGCGAGGCCTCCGATGCTTACCTCTCTCCTGTTCGTATGTCCTTGGCGACGATGGAGCTGGCCTCCCTCGATTTCTTTGCTGACATTGCGCGCCCCAATACCTCGGGCGCGGGCTTCTCCATTCCGGGAATCCTCGCTACTCAGCTCGCTGCGGTTGCCGCCCTGGAGTCTGAGGGTATGACGTTGAGCGCGGCGCGCTTCCTCGGCCACTCGCAGGGCGTGTTGGGTGTGGCGGCTTCGCAAGCGTGGGCTCGGGGGGATCGCCCGGGAGCGGGCATGGTCTTTGCTCTGGCGCGCCTGATTGGTGCGGCCGCTCAGCAGGCTGTGGCTCGCGAAGGCGTCCACGCTGTTGGCGATGCCACCCCGATGCTGTCGGTACGTAAGGTGCCCGCCGCTGTCATTGAAGAGATGGTCACCCAGTGGAACGAGGGCGCCGCCGCCGCTGGTGATGGTCCGATTAGCCTCGCTTTGCGTAATGGTGGGGAATCCTTCGTACTTTCGGGTGCCCCCACCGATCTGGCGACCCTGCGTGCTCTCCTTGAAGAGCGCAGCGCTACTGAGCGCGCTGCCCGTGAGGCCAAGCAGATTGGCGGCACGCCCCTGTCGCCGGTGTTTGATTACCTGTGCGTGGATATCCCCTTCCATTCGGCCCTGATGACGGGTGCTTTTGAGCAGGTTCAGCATTGGGCTCAGGCCTGTGGTCTTGACTCGGAGGAAAATATTGCGCTGGCTCGCGCTGTGCTGCTTGAGCCTGTGGATTGGGTTGCTCAGATTCATGCAGAGCTTGCCGCTGGCGTGCGCTGGCTGGTCGATGTTGGCCCCGGTTCAACGCTGGCCTCCTTCACTGCACCTCTTATTCAGGGCCAGGGCGTCGGCATTGTTGAGGCTGGCAGTACAGAGGATCGCGACCGCCTCGTCACTCCCGGGTGGACTCCGCCCGTCCCGGCTGACTGGTCCTCCCTGGCGCCCTCGATCATTACCCTGCCTGATGGTCGCACCGTCATGGACACCGCTTTTTCCCGCTTGACCGGCCGTTCCCCTGTGCTCCTGGCGGGCATGACCCCCACCACCGTGGATCCAGAGATCGTCGCGGCAGCCGCGAATGCTGGCTACTGGGCGGAGCTCGCGGGCGGTGGCCAGGTCACCGAAGAGGTGTACATGGAAAACCTCGCCAGCTTGCGTGAACAGCTCGCACCTGGCGTGTCCGCACAGTTCAACTCCATGTTCTTGGACCGCTACCTGTGGAATCTGCAGTTCGGCTCTCAGCGTATTGTGTCGCGCTCGCGCGCCCAGGGTGCTCCCATTGATGGTGTCGTCGTTTCTGCTGGTATCCCTGAAGGGGATGAGGCTGCCGCCCTCGTTGCGCAGCTGCGCGGTGATGGCTTCCCGTGGGTGGCTTTCAAGCCTGGCACCGTTGACCAGATCCTTCAGGTGGTGGCTATTGCCAAGCAGGTTGCCCCCACGCCTGTCATTGTGCAGGTCGAGGATGGTCACTCTGGTGGCCACCACTCGTGGGAGGACCTGGATGATCTTCTCTTGTCCACCTACGCTCAACTGCGCGCCGTCGATAACGTGGTGCTCTGTGTGGGTGGCGGTATTGGCACTCCTGAGCGCGCCGCCGACTACCTGTCTGGCCAATGGGCTCTAGAGCATGGCCGTCCCCTCATGCCCGTTGACGGCGTCCTTATTGGTACTGCTGCGATGACGGTGAAGGAAGCGCGTACCAGTGAAGAGGTCAAGCAGCGCCTCGTCGATACCCCCGGCATTGACGCTCACAGCCTACGCCGCGGCTGGGTAGGTGTTGGTGCCACTGACGGGGGCATGACCTCTGGCTTGTCGCACCTGCGTGCCGACATGCACGAGGTTGACAACGCTGCGGCTGCTGCCGCCCGCCTCATTGCAGACCTCGGGTCGGATGCTGCCGCTGTTCAGGCTCGCCGTGAGGAGATCATTGAGGTTCTGGGCCGCACGGCAAAGCCCTACTTCGGCGACCTAGCGGAAATGACCTACGCCGAGTGGGTGACCCGTTTTGCTGACCTGTCCTACCCGTGGGTGGATCCGACCTGGACCCTGCGTTTCCATGACCTGCTGCAGCGTGTGGAGGCTCGCCTGGCTCCCGTTGACCACGGAACGGTCGAGACACTCTTCCCCACCGTCGCCGACGTGGAGGATGCTCCCGCAGCTGTGGCTCACATCCTTGAGGCCTACCCCACCGCTCATACGACCTTTGTCACGGCCATTGACCAGGCGTGGTTCCCCACCCTGTGCCGTTCCTATCCCAAGCCCATGCCTTTCGTGCCGGTCCTTGATGATGACCTGCTGCGCTGGTGGGGCCAAGATGGCCTGTGGCAGGCCCAGGATGCGCGCTACACCGCTGATTCAGTACGTATTATCCCCGGCCCTGTGTCGGTGGCTGGCATTGACCGTGTGAACGAGCCTGTCGCTGAACTCCTTGGCCGTTTCGAGGCTGCTGCCGTGGCCCGCGTCGCTGACATGGGCGTGACGGCTCAGCCCGCGTACTCCCGACTGGGATCTGTGGCTCCCTCGACCTCTGCCCACGAGTGGCTGCGTCAGGTGCCCCACATTATGTGGACCGGCCACCTCATGCTCAACCCTGCTGCCGTCCTTCCTGAAGAACAGGTGGAGCTGCGTGACACCGAGCGCGGTGTCGACATGGTCATCCACCTCGACACTGCGTGGGATGCTGATCTGCGCGGCACTGAAAAGCACGCTGTCCGCCAGCTCATCTTCCCCCTGGTCCTGCCTGGAACCGGCGCTTCAGGTGGTGTGCCCGTCATTGACGAGGATCGCCTGCCCGAACATATGTATGCCATGCTCGCTGCTACCGCGGGCGTGGGGTCGACCTCGATTACGGGCGATGCGATCACCGCCATGCCGGTCATGCAGCCCTCGGAGCTGTCGCCCTTCGGTGAGGCGCACTGGAGCTTTGCTCTGCCTGCTTCCCTTGGCCCCGACCACTACGCGGTGACGGGCGCTGGCCTGCCCGGTGGCCTCGTCCCCACGCGCTGCGTGCCCGACGCTTTGCTTGGCCCTGCCTGGCCGGCGATTTACGCGGCCCTGGGGTCAGCCATTTACCGTGATTACCCGGTCATTGAGGGCCTGCTCAACGCCGTTCATCTTGATCACCTCATTGAGTTCTCCACCGCCCCCGAAGAGCTGCGAGTTCAGGGCGTGGAGCGTATCGACGTAGTCTCCCACGTGGCGGCTATTGACGAATCCTCTTCGGGTCGTATTGTGACCGTGGCTTTGAGCCTGTCGGCGAACGGTCAGCCCGTGGGCTCCACCCGCGAGCGCTTCGCGATTCGCGGGCGCGCCACCGGCACGAATGTTCCCGATGACGCACCCGCTGCTGGCGGCGTTGAGGGTAAGGTCATTGATACGCCACGTTCCGTTCTGCGCCGCGTGATGGTGACTGCTCCGTCTGATATGACGCCCTTTGCGATCGTGTCGGGTGACTTCAACCCCATCCACACCTCCTACGCTGCGGCGAAGGTTGCGGGTATGGATGCCCCGCTCGTGCATGGCATGTGGCTGTCGGCTACTGCCCAGCACGCGGCGAGCGCATCGGTGGCTGGCGGCGTGGGCCTGGAGCTGCGCGGGTGGACCTACTCCATGTACGGCGCTGTCGAACTCAACGACCAGGTGGAGATCACCGTTGAGCGCGTGGGCCGTGTCGTGGGTGGCGGCCTGGCGCTGGAGGTCACCTGCCGCGTGGAGGGCAATATTGTCTCTCGCGCGACCGCGCACACGACTGCTCCTCGCACCGCCTACATCTATCCCGGCCAGGGCATTCAGTCTCGCGGCATGGGTCTGGATGAGCGCGCCAAGTCTGCGGCTGCTGACGCCACGTGGAAGCGGGCTGACGTCTTTACTCGTGAGGTCCTGGGCTTCTCGATCCTGACGATTGTGCGTGATAATCCCACGGAAATCACCGTCCGCGGCCTCACCCACCGTCACCCTGAGGGCGTCCTCAACCTCACCCAGTTCACTCAGGTTGCTCTGGCTACCTTGGCCATTGCCCAGACTGAGCGCCTACGTGAAGAAGGTGCCCTCGTTGATGGCGCCGCCTTCGCAGGACACTCCCTGGGTGAATACGACGCTCTGGCCGCCTACGCGCAGGTCTTCCCCTTGGAGACAGTCCTTGATCTGGTCTTCCACCGTGGCTCGACCATGCACGCCCTGGTGGGCCGCGATGAGCATGGCGCATCGAACTACCGCATGGGTGCCCTGCGCCCCAGCCAGTTCGGTATCAGCCATGAAGAGGTTGAGGATTACGTGTCCTCCATTGCGCAGGCCTCGGGTGAGTTCCTCCAGATCGTCAACTACAACCTGGCTGGCCAGCAGTATTCTGTGGCCGGCACGGTTGCTGGCCTTGAGGCCCTCGCAACCGACGCTGCCGAGCGCACTGCCAAGGCTGGCGGCAAGGGCGCATTCATGTACGTGCCCGGCATCGACGTGCCTTTCCACTCCACCGTGTTGCGTGATGGCGTGGCTGACTTCCGTGAGCGCCTTGACGAGCGTATTCCCGCCGAGGTTGACCCCGATCTCCTCGTGGGCCGTTACATTCCGAACCTTGTGGCTCGCCCCTTCGAGTTGACGCGCTCCTTCGTGGAGTCGATCTGCGAGGTCGTTCCCGCCCGCGCACTCCAGGATCTGCTCGATTCTGAGTCGGCGTGGGAGGCCGCCGTGGCCGCACCCGCACAGTTGACGCGCCTGCTGCTCATTGAGCTGCTCTCCTGGCAGTTTGCCTCCCCCGTTCGCTGGATCGAAACCCAGGACGTGCTGCTGCGTACCGCCGAGGCCGGTGGCCTAGGTGTGGACGAGGTCGTTGAGGTGGGTCTGGGTGCTGCCCCGACCTTGGCGAATATGGCCGCCCGAACCCTGCAGCTGCCTGCTTTCACGGGCCGCGCGGTGACGGTGCTCAACGCTCAGCGTGATGAGGCACGCGTGCTGCGCACTGATGTTGCCGTGGCCGAAGAGGTCGAGGATGAAGCGCCCGCGGCTCCTGCTGCTGCGCCTGCCGCTGCACCCGATGCTTCGCAGATTGCCCCTGCTCCCGCTGCTGAGGCCGCACCAGCTCCCGTGGCTGCCCCGCCTGCTCCTGCTGGCGGTGGCGTGTCGGGCGCCGACGTTGCCGATCTGCCTTTCAAGGCCTCCGACGCGATCCTGGCCCTCTTTGCTCTGGCAGCCAAGATCCGCGCCGACGAGGTTGGCGGCCGCGACACCACTGAAACCCTGACCAATGGCGTGTCCTCACGCCGTAACCAGCTGCTCATGGACATGTCCGCTGAGCTTGGCCTGTCCTCCATTGATGGCGCAGCCGAAGCGGATGTCGCCACCCTGGGTGCTACCGTTGACCGCCTCGCCAAGGGCTACGCGGCCTTCGGCCCGGTCCTGGGCGATCAGGTGAAGGATCGCGTCCGTAAGCTCTTCGGTGGTGCCGGCGCGAAGGCCACCCGCATCGCCGAGCGTGTGACCGGCACCTGGCAGCTGGGCTCAGGCTGGGTGGACCACGTCACTGCTGAGATCCTGCTGGGCACCCGTGAGGGAGCCTCGACCCGTGAGGGTGAACTTGCAACCCTGTCCACTGCAGCTCCTGCCAATGCTGCTGGCGTTGATGAACTCATTGACGCTGCTGTGCGTTCAGTGGGTCAGCGTCATGGCATCAGCGTGACCATGCCTCAGGCCGGCGGTGGCGCTGGCGGCGGCGTTGTTGATTCTGCTGCCCTGGATGCTTTCGCTGAGAAGGTCACCGGTGTTGATGGTGTGCTCGCTTCTGCTGCTCGCCATATCCTCACCCAGCTGGGCCACGCCCCGGTTGTCCCCGTTGCTGACACTGATGACGAGGCTGCCCGCGTTGTCGAGGCTGTTGCCGCTGAGCTCGGGTCGAAGTGGGTGGACATGGTGTCTCCCGCCTTCGATGCTCGTAAGGCCGTGCTCATTGATGACCGTTGGGCCAGTGCCCGCGAAGACCTCGCCCGCCTGTGGGCTGACGGGGAACTGGCTGGCTCGCCGGTCTTTGCTGGCGCGGGTCAGGCCGTTGCCGACCAGGCATCGTGGTGGGCTGAGCGTGCGCACAAGGCTGGCCGCCATGAACTGGCTGAGCTCTACCGCTCCATCAGCACGCAGGCGTTGACCCCGGGCGATGCAGAAGCGACGCGCTACGCAGCAGATGTGGCCGTGGTGACGGGTATGACGCCTACCTCCATTGGTGGCGCCGTGGTGGCTCGCCTGCTGGCTGGTGGCGCGACCGTTATTGCGACTTCCTCGCGTGTGGACGCTCGCCGTCTGGGCTTTGCTAAGCGTCTCTACCGTGAGCATGCTGCTCCGGGTGCGCGCCTGTGGCTGGTTCCTGCGAACCTGTCCTCCTACCGTGACGTTGACGCCCTGGCTGAATGGGTGGGTAGCCCCTACTCGACCTCGGTGGGCGGCTCAGCTGTGGAGCTCAAACCTGCGCTGACCCCAACGCTCTTCTTCCCCTTCGCTGCCCCACAGGTCAGCGGGACGATGGCTGATTCGGGTGCTCAGACGGAAAACCAGATGCGCCTGCTCCTGTGGAGTGTAGAGCGCTCGATCGTTGCTCTGGCTGCAATCGCTGCCGACACCGATGTGGATCACCGCCTGCACGTGGTGCTGCCCGGCTCACCTAACCGCGGCCTCTTCGGTGGGGATGGCGCCTACGCCGAATCCAAGGCATCCTTCGACGCGATCCTCGCTAAGTGGCACTCCGAGCCTGTCTGGTCCTCTCGCGTGTCCTTCGCTCACCCGCGTATCGGCTGGGTGCGCGGCACGGGCCTCATGGGTGGGAACGACCCGATGGTCGCCGCCGTAGAATCCACCGGCGTGCGCACGTGGTCCACCGAGGAAATGGCTGACCAGCTCATGGCTTTGTGCTCGGCTCAGACCAGCTGCCTCTGCGGCACCTGTCGAGGCTGACCTGACCGGCGGCCTGGGTGGCGGCATTGACCTCGTGGCTCTGCGTCAGCAGGCAATGGAGAACGCTCCCACGCAGACGGCCGGTACTGCCGCCGCAGTTGCCACCGTTGAGGCTCTGCCCTCCCCCACCCTGTCCCTGCCCACCCACGTTGACCCTGCCCAGTGGGGAGCGGTCAATGCCGACCTGCACGAGACGGTCGTCATCGTGGGTCACGGCGAGGTCGGCCCCTGGGGTTCGGCGCGTACTCGTCTGGAGGCAGAGCTGGGTATCCAGTCCGACGGCACCGTTGAGCTCACCCCCGCTGGCGTCCTCGAACTGGCGTGGATGACTGGCCTGCTCACCTGGTCGGACACGCCCGTTGGCGGCTGGTACGACGCTGATGATCAGCTCGTCCCTGAAGCGCAGATCTTCGATCGTTACCGTGACGAGGTCGTGGCGCGTTCCGGCGTGCGATTCTTCACTGACGATGGCCCCCTCCATGACGGGTGGACTCCGGAGCTGACCACGATCTTCCTTGATCGTGACATCACCTTCACGGTCGATACCCGTGAGGAGGCCATGTCCTACCAGGTGGCAGATCCGGAATTCACCATCGTCACCGAGGTCGACGGCGAATGGCAGGTCACCCGTAAGTCCGGTGGTCAGGCTCGCGTGCCTCGCCGCGCGACGGTAACCCGCCGTATCGGCGGCCAGTTCCCCACGGACTTTGACCCGTCGCGTTGGGGTATCCCCGCTTCGATGATTGACTCCATCGACCGTATTGCGGTGTGGAATCTTGTCACCGCTGTGGATGCCTTCGTCTCGGCTGGCTTTAGCCCCACCGAGCTGCTGCAGATCGTCCACCCGGCTGACGTGGCTTCCACGCAGGGCACGGGCTTTGGTGGCATGACCTCCATGCACCGCCTCTTTGTGGATCGTTTCCTCGGTGAGGAATTCCCCCAGGACATCCTCCAAGAGACTCTGCCCAACGTTGTGGCCGCACACACCATGCAGAGCTACATCGGCGGTTACGGCTCGATGATTAACCCGGTCAGCGCCTGCGCAACGGCAGCGGTGTCCATTGAAGAGGGCGTGGATAAGATCCACTGCGGTAAGGCCGATTTCGTGGTGGCTGGTGCCATTGATGATATTCAGGTTGAGTCTGTGGTGGGCTTTGGTTCGATGAACGCCACCGCCAACTCCAATGACATGCTCGCCCAGGGTATTTCCGAGCGCTTTGTGTCGCGTGCGAATGACCGCCGTCGCGGTGGCTTCGTGGAGTCTCAAGGTGGAGGCACCGTACTGCTCACCCGTGCCTCTGTGGCTTTGGAGATGGGTCTGCCTGTCCTGGGTGTGGTGGCTTTTGCTCAGACCTTCTCTGATGGTTTCCATACATCCATCCCGGCTCCGGGTATTGGCGCCCTGGCATCAGCTCGCGGCGGGAAGGCCTCGCGTCTGGCCAGCCAGCTTGCTGCCTACGGCGTGAGCATTGATGACGTGGCGGTGGTGTCCAAGCATGACACCTCCACCAACGCCAATGACCCCAATGAGTCTGACCTGCATACTCGTATTGGTCACGCGCTGGAACGCGACGCTGGCAACCCGCTCTTTGTCGTCTCCCAGAAGACCCTGACGGGCCACGCGAAGGGTGGCGCCTGTGTCTTCCAGGTCGGTGGCATCACTCAGCTCTTCCAGACGGGTGTCATTCCTGCGAATGCGTCCCTGGATTGTGTGGATGATGCAATGGCGGCTTACCCGCACCTGGTGTGGCTGCGTTCGCCGCTCAACCTGGGTGCATCAGGCCCGATTAAGGCTGCTTTTGCGACCTCGCTGGGCTTTGGTCACGTCTCCTCCCTGGTGGCTCTGGTTCACCCCGCAGCTTTTGAGGCTCTGGTGGTGTCCAGCGTTCACGATCGTGAGGCTGGTATGAGCCTGCTCGCCCAGTGGCGCAAGCGTTCGGATGCGCGCCTCATGGCGGCGCACCGTCATCGTGAGGCGGGCATGATGGGTCACCGCGAACTCTTCGAGGCCGCTCCCGCCCGTCGCCTGCCTACCGGTGCTGCCCTGGAGGCCGCTGGTGGAGACGCTCACGAGGTTGAGGCCGCGATGCTCCTCGATCCGAACGCTCGTTTGAGTGCTGAAGGCGTCTACACCTCTCGCTCACAGTAGACGCCGCTGCGCCTGCTTCGCCAAGCGAGGCAGCGCATAACGCCTTGGCGGCAGACGCGCTGTGGCACTGAGCTACCGCGTAGCATATGAGGTCTGTGGGCCGGTCGGGAGGAATCCCGACCGGCCCACAGACCTATCCGGGCTAGGCGTCTGTGTCCTCTCCTTTTCTGTCATCATGCCTTTGTGCAAGGGATTGCTGAGGCGGCGCGTGTTAGGTTTATCCTCATGATCCTTGGGATTGGCATTGACCTGGTTGACTGCGCGGCATTGAGTGAGCAGCTCGCTCAACCCGGTTCAGTCTTCCTCTCGCGAGTGTTCACTGCCAGAGAATGGCGAACGCTTGCCAGCCGCCTGGAAGAAAAACACGGACTCTCCTTCCAGATGGGCGACCCTCTTCCCTCGGCCGCAGTGCCGCATCTGGCGGCACGCTGGGCCGCGAAAGAGGCGGTCGTGAAAGCCTGGTCTGGGGCCCTGTACGGCATGTCTCCTCCTCTTGCTGCTGAAGAGGTTGACTGGCGTGAGATCGAGGTCATCCATGACCACTGGCAGCGGCCAGCACTCCGCCTTCACGGGCGTTTTGCTGAGAGTGTTCGCCACAGCCTGCAGGACCGTGTGGCCACCGTGGATAGACTGCGGTGGCATCTGTCCCTCAGCCACGACGGACCCCATGCGATTGCCTACGTCGTCCTGGAAGCTGCCACAGGCGGCCTCGGAAAGGACGAATGAACACCGCTTATGCGGCACCCCCTGAGTAGTATGCATCGGCAAATACCGATTCTGCTCCCTGATCGCTCATCAACTCGCTCGGCTCCCCACTTCCTACCGCCACAGCATCGTCGCTGTTTTCTGTGCCAGGATGATCAGAGCTGGTGAGGAAATCGGCGTCCTCAACATCCGAGTGGTGCTCCCCGATGTGGGTACGCTCAACCGGTGTTTCTTCCCCCACCACATCGGCGTCTGTGGCGGCAGAGGAAGCGCGCGCGTTCGCCTCGTTAGTCGAAGAGGACGCTGTACCTTCAGCGCTGGGGTCATTCGTGTGAGGGGCCTGACCACGCCTGAAGAACATGGCGCTGCCTTGCGACAGATCGTGGCCGATGGAGGAGGCGTTGATGACGATCTCGCTGTGGATCTGCCCGGCGGAATCAACCCACGCGTTGGCCACCGGGCGGCCCACGACAATGACGGGCTGCCCCTTGGTCAAGGAGGTTCCGAGGTTAAGGGCCAGGCGGTCCCAGGCTCGCACTGTGTACCAGCGCGGCTCAAGATCCTCATAGTCTCCAGAATCAGTGCGCCGCCACTGGGGAACGGCAATCCGGAAACGCACCACGGGCACTCCCCTGGTGGTTCGTCCCGATGTCAGGTCTGAGCCGACCCTGGCGCGGAAGGTCAAGGTTGCTGAGTCAGTCATGATGCTCCTCTTTTCGCGTCGTGAATGGCGATTCTTCGACCCTCAGTAGAAGGGCCACTTCCACTCTGCGCGAAAACAAGCCCCTTGCCACAACGCACGTCGCCTGCCTGTGGATAACGAAAATCCCCCGTCGAGGCTGTGGATAACCTCTTTGGGGGATATTTCAGATGGTGGATAACTTCCAGTGACTAGCTCTCTACCTGGGGTGATGCCTGACCTTGGGAGTGCCCTAAAGCGGGAATGTCCAAAGCAAGTGCCTCTGCAGCAGCCTGACGGGCATGCTCCCGAGTGATGGGCTGGGCCGGGAAGAGCGCCCGGCGGTAGTATTCGAGCTCCTGAATGGAGTCAAGAATATCGGCCAAAGCGCGATGCCCACCGTGCTTGACCGGGGATTCCTCGAAGGCACAGCGGTGCCAGCGCTTGGCCAATTCCTTAATAGAAGACACGTCAACAATACGGTAATGCAGGTAGTTGATGACCTCAGGCATATTGGCCTCAAGGAACATCTTGTCGGTCCCCACCGAGTTACCCGCCAGCAAGGCCTTACGCGGGCAGGCAACGAAACGCTGAATGTACTCAAGGACTTGGCGCTGAGCTTCTTCCATCGTGATGCCCTGAGCAAGATCGTCAAGCAGGCCAGAGGAGGTATGCATCTGGCGGACGAAATCACTCATATTATCCAAGGCATCCTGAGGAGGAACGATGAGAATATCAATGCCGGGATCAAGGATGCGCAGATCACCATCGGTGACAACGACGGCCACTTCAATGAGCGCATCTTTAGCGACGTCAAGGCCAGTCATTTCGCAGTCAATCCACACCAGCGGATCTTTTACACGTGTACTCACACTCTTATTCTACCGGTGGCCTGGGAAAGAAATTGTCGCGGCCAAGAGGGAACTACGGCACGACACGCGCCATGATGGCCAACCTGAGGGCGGACGTCTGCTTGTCAACAGCAATATGAACGCTATGAGCCGAGCAATGGCAACGGGGGTTAAGATTTGTGCACATCATTGTCGTTTCTGGAGGAGAACCCATGACGTCGCTGCCAGCCCTTCCCGTCACCCCCGCTCACATTGACGAGGCAGCGCAGATTCTTCGCGGTGTGGTGCATCAGACGCAGTTGGATCGTTCGGAGCGCCTATCAGACGCCCTGGGAGTGCCTGTTTTCCTGAAGCGTGAGGACACTCAAAAGTGCCGTTCCTTTAAGGTTCGTGGTGCGTACGCGCGCATGTCAGCGTTAAGCGCGGCGCAGCGTCAGGCGGGCGTGGTGTGTGCGTCGGCTGGTAACCATGCGCAGGGCATTGCTTACGCCTGTTCGCAGTTGAAGGTGCGAGGCACGATCTTTCTTCCGTCAAATACGCCCAAGCAAAAGCGTGACCGTATCCAGACTATTGGCGGGGATTGGGTAGAGCAGGTCATTGTTGATGGAACTTTCGATCGTGCGAATGCTCTGGCGCAAGAAGCCGCCCGCACCTCGGGTCGTGTCTATGTCCATCCTTATGACGATGCTGGCACTATTGCCGGTCAGGGGACGATTGCTGCCGAACTGTGCGAGCAGATGCCCGAGAATACCTCGTGTGTGCTTGTCCCTGTTGGCGGTGGTGGTCTGCTGGCGGGTATTGCCACCCTGTTGAAGGCGCAGCGTCCTGAGATCCGTGTGATTGGTGTTGAGCCTGCGGGTGCTGCGTCGATGCGCGCCGCCCTTGATGCGGGTGAGCCTGTGACCTTGCCTGGCGTTGATCCTTTTGTTGACGGTACGGCTGTGGGGCGCGCAGGTAGTGTGGCTTTTGACATTGTTCGCCACTTGGTTGACGATGTCGTGGTCGTCCCTGAGGGGGCAGTGTGTACCGAGATGCTTGATCTTTACCATTCTGATGGTGTGATTGCTGAGCCTGCTGGCGCTCTGGCATCAACGGCGGCTCGCAACTACTTTGCAACACCCGAACAACGCGCTCTTTTGACGGGCTCTGCATCGGGGGCGATCGTATGCGTGACCTCGGGTGGAAATAATGATTTGACGAGGTATGCCGAGGTTCAAGAGCGCTCGTTGCGTCATGAGGGCCTGCGGCATTATTTCCTGGTGACCTTCCCTCAGCAGCCCGGTGCGTTGAGGATGTTCTTGGCCGATGTGCTGGGTCCTGGCGATGACATTGTCCACTTCCAGTACACGAAGAAAAACACTCGTGAGACGGGTCCGGCGTTGGTGGGCATTGACCTTTCAAGCCGCGATGATATTCATGGCTTGCGTCAGCGTATGGAGGATTCTCCTTTGCATGTGGAGGAAGTACCGGCCGATTCTGAGATTTTCCGCCTGCTGATCTGAGCGCAAGGGGTACGCTTCAGGCGGCGAGGGCGATGCAGCGCGCGCGGGCTTGGGTGGCGATGATGGCGACTGTTGGGGAGGTGTTGAGTCGGTAGCCTGCTCCCCTGACGGTCGAGATGAGGTCACGGTCGTGAAGTTTGACGCGGAGGCGTCGGATGTGAGCGTCCACAGTGCGTGATTGTGCGTCGAGGTCGCGGTGCGCCCAGACGGTGGAGAAGAGTTCGTCGCGAGAAACCGCATGATCAGCGTTGAGCGCGAGGTGTGCGAGGAGAGCGAATTCCTGGGTGGTGAGTTCAATGTCTTCGCAGTTGCGGCGAACTCGCTTGCGATCAATGTCGATGGTCAGGCTTACCTGAGTGAGGGTGAGGCCTGCGAGGATATCGAGGAATTGTTCGTAGGTGGTGTCTGCTGCGGAGTCGAAGGTACAGGTGTCTTCGGGCGTGTAGACGAGGGCCATGACGGTGTATCCAATTTCTTTTGGCGCCGAACCCTGAAATCACGCAACAATGCGCACAAAAGATCTATGGGGAGTCGGTTCGGCTGTGACGGACGTGGGATAGTCGGTCACATACACATTCGTGCGCATACGCCACCCATCAGGCGGCATGTCGGCGTCACGAAAGTTGTCATGACACTAAGTGTGAGTCCCCAACATGGATCAAGCAGAAGATGCCCATATAGTGAGATTCCGTAAAGCGCGCCCTCACAAAGCTTTTCCGTGCGCCTGTCACCGCAACATCTTTCGCGTTCTCAGCGTCCCACAGTCGGCTCATCTTCCTTCTGACCAGCTCATTGTTCTACTTTCCGCGAAGGCGCTAAGCTAGGGGTGCCTACTTGTGGGCGCTTCACACACCAGCCTCCGTAGCTCAATGGATAGAGCAAGGGCCTTCTAATCCCGAGGTTGCAGGTTCGAGTCCTGTCGGGGGTGCTATCGCAGATCACCACTGGTTTGAAGGTATTCCTGACCAAATATCACCTTTTCCAATGTGACAATGCTTCTATTTTCATTACCTAAAACCCTTCACGATCCTTTGCCGCACTGATAGGGTAATGATGTACAAACCATGCGGGTGGCCCCTGCGCCCGCAGAAGGAAATGACATCATGTTCAAGAAGTTTGGAGCGGCACTGGCTACCTGCGCCCTTGCCGCCACACTCGGGGTTGTTGCAATCCCCGGCGCAATGGCCTCATCTGAGCCAGCAGTTCCCGTCGTTAAGCTGACGGCAGCAACGTGCAGTGCTCCGAGCAACACCATCAGTGTCAGCGGTCTCGATGCCCTCGGCACTAATGGACACCGCTTGGTCATTGAGATTAACAACAAGCCTGCGAAGCAGATAAAAACACCACTTCGAAAGAAGCTGGCGGAGGGCCCTCAGGATGCTAAAACGCTCTTTTCTACCCTTGAGTTAAAAGTCGCCTACGGACAAAAAGTTGTCATCAAATCCTATTGGTTCAATAATGGCAAAAATAAGCTGTCTCACCTGGCAGACCGTGAAGCCACTGTTGAGTTCCAAATCGGTAGCCCTCTCAATGAGGCCGTACTTCTGGGCGCTTCGAATGAGATCACCCTGGTTGACCCAGCAACACTGAACTGCACTCCGGCTGCTCCTGCTCCGAAGGACAGCGCAGATGACATTACCGTCCCCACTTTCGCTCTCGCTGCTGCTCAGTGTGAGGCTGGTGAGGCTACCGATAACGTGATGACGGTGGACAAGGCTCAAAAGCACGCCAACTACCGTTTCGTCGCAACCTACGACGGTAAGAGCATTTCCCTCAAGGAAGAGCTTCGCAACAAGCTGTGGACCGAAGGCAAGCTCACCGCTAGCGACATCAAGGCCGCCTACCCAACCTTCGTCTTCGACTACACCAAGCCGCTGATGGTGCAGGCTTACTGGTTCGATGCAGAAAAGGCTTACGCCCCCGCCCTGTACGACACCGCACTTAAACTCACTGTCGGCGACTCTGCTCGTTTCATCAAGCGCGGCGAGGCCAAGACCCTCACCCTCGCTGACCCGGCAACACTGAACTGCACTCCGGCTGCTCCTGCTCCTAAGGACAGCGCAGACGACATTACCGTCCCCACTTTTACGCTCACTGCTGCTCAGTGTGAGGCTGGTAAGGCTACCGATAACGTCATGACGGTAGACAAGGCTCAAAAGCACGCCAACTATCGTTTCGTCGCAACCTACGACGGTAAGAGCATTTCCCTCAAGGAAGAGCTTCGCAACAAGCTGTGGACCGAAGGCAAGCTCACCGCTAGCGACATCAAGGCCGCCTACCCAACCTTCGTCTTCGACTACACCAAGCCGCTGATGGTGCAGGCCTACTGGTTCGATGCGGAAAAGGCCTACGCCCCCGCCCTGTACGACACCGCGCTCAAACTCACTGTCGGCGACTCTGCTCGTTTCATCAAGCGCGGCGAGGCCAAGACCCTCACCCTCGTTGACCCGGCAACACTGAACTGCACTCCGGCTGTTCCTGCTCCTAAGGACAGCGCAGACGACATTACCGTCCCCACTTTTACTCTCACTGCTGCTCAGTGTGAGGCTGGTAAGCCCACCGATAACGCGATGATGGTGGACAAGGCTCAAAAGCACGCCAACTATCGTTTCGTCGCAACCTACGACGGTAAGAGCATTTCCCTCAAGGAAGAACTGCGCGACAAGCTCTGGACCGAAGGCAAGCTCACCGCCAAGGACATTCAGGCCGCCTACCCGGCCTTCGTCTTCGACTACACCAAGCCTCTCACTGTCCAGGCCTACTGGTTCGATGCGGAAAAGGCCTACGCCCCCGCCCTGTATGACACCACACTCCAACTCACCGTTGGTAAGTCTGATCGATTCATCAAGCGCGGCGAGGCTAAAACCCTCACCCTCGTTGATCCAGCAACACTGAACTGCAAGAGCATTTCTAAGCCGGATGACAACCAAACTCCCAAGAATCCTCAGACTTCGGAAAAGCCTAAGGCAGACTCGAAGGCAAAGGATGCGAAGAGCACCTCGGTTAAACCGAAGGTTGCCAAGACTGGTTTCGATTCCACCCTGCTCTCTCTTGTTGCTCTCCTCGCGCTCGGTGGCGGAGCGATTGCCATGATCACTCTTCGTGCACGCACGCGTCAGTGATTCATCGATGAGCATTTGACACCCGCATATAGGTGAGGGGAATGCCATCGGTATTCCCCTCACCTATTCTCTTATTTGCCCGCTCTTCCCAACCTCCCTCTATCTCCTCGACTCTCGTTTATCTCCCTCCCTCACCCACAGAGTCCACTACTAGTCTTATGCTGCCTCTGTACGATCTGAGCCCCGTTGCTTGGGGCATTCTTGTGGTTGCGGCATTTCTTATTGGGATTGCAAAGACTGCGCTACCGGGTCTTGTCACCTTTTCTATGGCTCTCTTCGCTGCGATTCTTCCAGCACGAGAATCCACAGCGATTATGCTCGGCCTCTTACTAGTGGGGGATCTATTTGCTATTTGGTTATACCGCCACCATGTAGATTGGCTGATACTTCGACGCCTCGTTCCACCGGTTCTCATCGGCCTGTTATGTGGGGTTCTCATTGTGTGGCTTCTGAGCAGTGAGCAACTTCGTCGCCTGATCGGCGTGATCCTTTTACTGCTCACCGCAGGGACCCTCGTTCTTTTACATTCCACACGGCATGATGCTCAATTGTTTTCTCGTAGTGCTCCCGCACGCTGGTTCTATGGCGCTCTTGGAGGCTTCACGACGATGGTGGCAAATGCTGGCGGGCCTCCAATGACCTTATATTTTGTCGCTTCTGGGATGGATATGGTTCGTTTCCTCGGCACCCAGGCGTATTTCTTTTTTGCCGTGAATCTGATGAAGATTCCCTTCCAGTACAGCCTGGGGCTGTACTCAGCGACTTCTCTTTCAACAGCTCTTGCCTTGCTAGCTCCGCTCCTTCTTGGCATTGCTATTGGGCGCGCATTCATCCGTTCAATCAAGCCAGAGTTTTTCACTCCTCTGATTGTGTCTCTCACCGTCGTGTCGTCGCTGTATCTGCTTGTATGACGATCCTTCGCTTGACCTCGGCGCCTCATGCAGCAATGCCTGAAACACAGGAGCTGTCACAGTTTTCTCCTTTGTGAACAGCGATGCCCGCCACCGGGTTCTTCCGGTGGCGGGCATCGCGTTTCCATCACCCCGTGGAGTCAATCACGGGAGACTACAGGCGAAGGCTGGAGGAAGGGGGGAGATGCGCCCCCACCGATCACTCGTAGACAGCCTTCTGGATATTCGGATCGTCAAGGTTGCTCGCGTCGTACCAGTAGAAGCCGGAGTCAGTGAACTTCTCAAGCTTTTCACCCTTGAGGACCTTATCGACGGAGACAATGGTGTCGTAGCCCATCTGGAAGGGGTTCTGGGTGATCGAGCCTGCAATCACGCCTTCCTTGATGAGTTCAAGCTGGGGCTTACCCGAGTCGAAGCCAACGATCTTCACTTCACCACGCCCGGCGGTCTTCGCTGCCTGCGCAGCGGCGACAGCACCGTCGTCATCAGTGGCAAAGAGGCCAGCTAGGTCGGGGTGTGCCTGCAGGATTGCGCCTGCTTGCTGCTGGGCGACAGCCTGGTCGGAGTTATTGTATTGGACCTCAACGACCTCAACCTCAGGGGCGTTGGTTGCCAGCCATTCACGGAAACCCTGCTCGCGGTCCTGGCCGGTCAGCGAGGTCTGCGAGTGGCAGATGATGGCGACTTTCCCCTTCTTGCCGATGAGGTCGGAGAGGTTCTTTGCGCCTTCTGCTGCGGCGGCCTTGTTGTCGGTGGCGACGGTGGTCAGGGGAATGTCGGAACCGGGAACGCCCGAGTCGAAGGCGACGACGGGAATGCCAGCGTCTGCAAATTGCTGCAGCACAGAGGACTGTGCGGTGGAGTCAAGTGCTGCGAAGGCCAGTGCAGCGGGGTTGCGCACGAGCGCCTGGTTGAGCTGGTCGTTTTGGCGGGTGACGTCCGTTTCATTGTCGGGGCCGTTGAAGGTGACTTCGTAGCCGAGGTCCTTGCCTGCAGCTTCGACGCCGGACTTGACGGCTGCCCAGAAGGGGCTGGCGTAGCCCTTGGCGACGACGGCGATGGACTTGTTGGTGCCATCAGCTGTGGGAGCGCCGGAGGCGCCCGAGCTGGAGGCAGTGTCACCCGAGCATGCGCTCAGGCTCACGGCGGACAGCGCCAGTGCTGCTACCAGTGCGAGCGGCTTGGTGAGCTTCATGTTCTTCCTCATTTCTCTTGTCAGACCAGCTGTTGCTGGACACTGAAATCTGGGATGCGGCTGGCTGCCGCGTGGGGGGTGGATGGATTATTGGTCGCGGCGGCGGGTATCGAGGTAGACCGCAGCGAGAACGACGGCACCGAGGAGGACCTTTTGCCACTGGTCGGGAATGCCCATGAGTACGGCGCCGTTGCGGATGGTGGCGATGAGAATGGCGCCGATGACCGAGCCGAATACGGAGGCTTTACCGCCTCGCAGGGAGGCGCCACCGAGGACGGCCGCGGCAATGGCGTACATTTCGTAGGACTGGCCGACGTCGGGTTTACCGGAGGCGAGGCGTGAGGCCATGAGCACGCCTGCTAGGCCGGTGAAGGAACCGGCGAGCATGTAGACGCGGAACTTCCACCGTTGGACGTTAACACCGGACAGGCGGGTAGCTTCTTCATTGGAGCCCATTGCCAGTGCGTAACGGCCGATGAGGGTGCGGTTGAGGAGGAAGGCGGCAATGAGGGCGGCAATGAGGATGAGGTACATGGCGTTCGTCAGGCCGAGGGTTCGTCCTTGTCCGAGTTCAAGGAAGGTGGTGAACTCAGTGAGGGGGATGGCAGAGGTGCCGGAGAGGACCATGGCCAGGCCCCAGGCGACGAGCATCATGGCCAGGGTGGCGATCATGGGCTGCATATTGAGGTAGGCGACCATGAGGCCGTTGGCGGCGCCGAGGACTGCGCCTGAGGCTATGCCGACGATGACGCCGATGAGGATGCACAGCCACATGGGTAGGCCTGCGTTGAGCGCCCATTTCATGGCCACGGCGAGGCAGACGCCGGTGAAGGCGATGCCAAAGCCCGGGGTCAGGTCGATGCCGCCGGTAGCGATGACGAAGGTCAGGCCAAGGGCCAGGAGGATGTAGACGGAGGCGTCAAGGAGGAGTGCGGAGAAGTTGTTGACCTGGAAAAAGTAGGGGCTCGCCAGGGAGAATCCGATAATCAGGATGATTTCGGAGACGAGAACCAGCACTTGGGAGGCGTGGCGACGGAAGTACAACATTGCGTCGCTGGGGCGTGTCACGTCGGCGGGGGCCGAGGCTGCGGAAGTGGGTGTGGTGCTCACGCTGACTCCTTTGTCGTGCTGATTCCCTGCCCGGTGGCGAGGGTCATAATCGAGTTTTGGGTGGCTTCTTCATTGGTCAGAATGCCGGTCACTTGGCCTTCCCACATGACAACGATGCGTTGGGACAGACGGAGGACTTCTGGGATCTCAGAGGAGATCACGATGATGGATTTGCCTTGGGCGACGAGTTCGCCGAGCAGGTCGTAGATTTCATCTTTCGCGCCGACGTCAATCCCTCGGGTGGGTTCATCGAAGATGAGGATCTCGCAGTCACGTGCCAGCCATTTGGCGAGGACGACCTTTTGTTGGTTGCCGCCGGAGAGGTTCTTGGCGCGTTGGTGGACGGAGGGGGTTTTGACGCGGAGTCGCTTGACGTAGGTTTCGGCTACTTCCTCGGCTTTAGAGTCGTCAACGATGCTGGCTCGTGACCAGATGCGGTAGGACGGCAGGCCCGTGTTAATAATGAGGTCTTTATCCAAGAGCAGACCGAATTGTTTGCGATCTTCGGAGAGGTAGGCGATGGATTGGCGGACGGCGTCTTCGGGGCTCTTGATCTTGACGTTTGCGCCTTTGATGAAGATTTCCCCTGCGGTGATGGGGTCAGCGCCGATGAGGGCTCGCGCTACTTCGGTGCGTCCGGCGCCGACGAGACCGGCAAAGCCGAGGATTTCGCCGCGTTTGAGGTCGAAGGAGACGTCTTTGAGGAGATCGCGGGTGGAGAGTCCGCGCACTTCAAGGACGGTTTCTCGTCCGTCTGGGAGGGGTTCGGGGCGGATGTTGGAGACGATTTGGCGCCCGACCATGCGCTCGATGATGTCGTCGATTTCGAGGTCTTCGGCGGCGTCGGTGGAGATCCAGCGCCCATCTCGCATGACGGTGATGGCATTGGAGACGCGTTTGATCTCTTCCATGCGGTGAGAGATGTAGACGATACCGGTGGTGGGTGAGACGAAGTCTTCCATCACTTGGAAGAGGGCTTCGACTTCGCGTTGGGTGAGCGCTGCCGTGGGCTCGTCCATGATGAGGACTTTTGCCTCGAAGGAGAGGGCCTTGGCGATTTCCACCATCTGTTGGTTGGCTACTGTCAGGTGTCCGACCTTGACTTCTGGGTCGAGGTCGAGGCCGATTCGGTCCAGGAGTTCTCGCGTCTCTGCAAGGAGTTTCTTGGGTGAGAGGGTGAATCGGGTGCCTGTCCAGGGTTCACGCCCGAAGAAGATGTTCTCTGCGACCGTCAGGTCGGGCATGAGGTTGAGCTCCTGGTGGATGATGGAGATGCCCTTGTTTTGGGCGTCAAGGGGTCCGCTGATGCGGGTCTCTTGTCCATCAAGGAAGACGCTTCCAGCATCGGGGGTGTAGATACCTCCGAGGACTTTCATCATCGTGGATTTGCCGGCGCCATTTTCGCCGACGAGGGCGTGTACCTCTCCTGGGCGCAGCGCGAACTGCGCATCATCGAGAGCTAGCACACCGGGGAACTTCTTTGTTATCCCTTTTGCCTCAATGAGAGGCACCACAGTGGTGTCAATAGCCATGTGGTCCTTCCTTTTCTCTCGTGTGCCGCGGGGGTGATGGTTTAGTGCTGGCGGATTTCCGACAGCTTGACAGGGCGTCCTTCTTCGCGTGATTTGCCAACGGCTAAAGCGATGTGGAGTGCTTCGAGGGCGTCTTCGATGGGGCAGGGGCTTGGCGTTATCCCTCTGACGACGTCAACGAATGCGCGCAGTTCGATGTCGTAGCAGTGGCGGAATCGTGCGATGAAGTCCACCCATGGTTCGTCGTCGGGGAAGGTGACACCTGGTTCGACGCTGACGAGGGGAACCTTGGGTTCGAGTCCGACGGTGGCATTGGCGGTGGTGCCGGAGATTTCCATGCGGACGTCGTAGCCTTGGCCGTTGTTTCGTGAGGTGTGGGCGGTGACGAGGGTGTCGTCGTCCATTCGTAGGAGGGCGACGCCTTCGTCGACGTCTCCGTGGGTGCGGAAGTAGTCGGCTCCGCGGACTGCTCCGTAGGCGAAGACCTCGTCAACTTCGCGGCCGGTGACCCAGCGGAGGATGTCAAAGTCGTGGATGAGGCAGTCGCGCCAGATGCCACCGGATTCTGCGACGAAGTATTCGGGGGGTGGGTTTTGGTCGCAGGTCATCATGTGGACGCGGTGGACTTCGCCGAGTTCTCCGTTGTGGACGCGGCGGCGGGCTTCGGCGTAGGCGGGGTCGAAGCGGCGTTGGAAGCCGATTTGCGAGGCGATGCCGGCGGCTTGGACGGCTCGAATGCAACGAAGGGTGCCGTCAAGGTCGACGGCGACGGGCTTTTCACAGAAGAAGGGGAGTTTCGCTGCGGCGCAGCGAAGGATGAGTTCTTCGTGGGTTGCCGTGGGTGTGGCGATGACAATGCCGTCGTAGTGCTCGGGGTGGGCGAAGACTTCGTCGGGAGTGGCATGGTTGACGGTGGTGCCAGGGTGTTGGGTGGCGAGGTCGTCGGCGACTTGCTGTGCTCGGTGAGGGTCGACATCGCAGATTGTTAGGTGTATATCAGGGATTGTCACTAGCGCTGCGCCGTGGCCCACTCCGATGCGTCCAACTCCGATGAGGGCGATACGGGTCGCCTTCTCATTGTGCTGCTGCGTCATCTGCAGTCTCCTTGCATTGTCACTGATCCCGCCATTCGTCCGCCCTTGGACAAATATGAGATTTTCTGGCGCTTTGACCGATTTCGACCCCTCCTTTGGGGCCTCCCTATACAGGAGACGATCATCGCTTCCTTTAGCGAGCAACTACTTTGTCGCTCTGTTCACGATCGTACACCAGAAGACTACTTTGTAAAGACATACGAAATACCAATGCTGACAATGCGACACAATCGCAACATTGAGATGAGCTCACCCAGTCAGCATTCTCACCGTGCCACAGCATCGGGAGGCGATGGATCAGCACCCGAAGAGGCGCAGGAACACGCCGCTTCGAACACTTTGCCCCAGGGAAAGAAGAAGCACCTCCCCCCTCCCCCTCCCCCATCGAGAGCGTTATTACACAGACAAAAATCAGGAAGATCCCAGCACAAATCCAGCCAGGGTGGGCGTTTCGCCCCACCCCAACCACCAACTCCCCTCCAATTCACCCACATCTTCCCTCAGAAACAGTTACGCTATTAAGGTCAATTACAGGATTCTTGGAGCTTCGCTCTCCTGAGCCCCATGATCCCCCCATGTCCGGACACCCAATGAAAGTCTGATCGCATGACCACCGTGCTCATTGAGCTCCTTATCCCCTTCCTCATCATCCTTGCCCTCTTTGCCCTCGTCTTTGGCCTCATCCTTTTCGGCCTGCGCCGCTGGATCCGCGTGGCCTCGCCCGACGAAGCCCTGGTCATCAGTGGTCGCAAGCAGACCATTGATGGAGAGACCTCTCCCGTGACTGTCGTCGTCAACGGTCGCGCCCTCATTAACCCCATTACACAGCGCGCTGAAACAATCTCCCTGCGCTCACGCCAGGTGTCCTTGCAGGCTGAAGCGCAGTCCGAAGACAACGTGACCTTGCAGGTCGAGGGCGTTGCCATCGTCAAGATCGGCTCCTCCCCCACCCTCGTACGTCGCGCCGCCGAACGTTTTGCCAGCCAAGACAGCGCCATTGAGCACTTCACCACCGAGCAGCTCGAAGGCGCCCTCCGCGGCGTCGTCGCCACCTTGAGCGTCGAAGTGCTCATGCGTGACCGCAAGAAGTTCTCCGATCAGATTGCCACCGATGTCTCCGCTGAGCTTGAAGAGCAGGGTTTGATCCTCGACTCCTTCCAGATCAAGGGCATTACCGACGCTGTGGGCTACATCCAAAGCCTCGGCGTTCCTCAGATCCAGGCCAAGCGCCGCGAAGCTGAGATCGCCCAAACCAACGCCGAGCGTGCGATCACTCAGCGCCAAATCGCCACCGACGAAGAAAACCTCGTCGAACAGACGCGCCTTGATCAAAACCGCGCCAACGCCGAAGCTGAAGTCGGCAAGGCCCAGGCAGAAGCCGAGCAGGCCGAAGCCCTCGCACGCGCTCAAGCCCAACAGCGTGTCCTCGAGCAGGAAGCCCTCAACCGTCAAGCTCAGCTTGACGCCGAGGTTCGCCGCACGGCAGAAGCCGACCGCTACCGCCGCGAGCAGGACGCCGAGGCAAAGGCCTACGAGCAAACGAAGGCTGCTGAGGCCCGCGCCTACGAGCAGATCAAGGATGCTGAAGCAAAGGCCAGCATTATCGAACGTCAGGCTGAGGCCCGCCTCTTCGAGGCAGAAAAGGATGCCGAGGCACGCCGCTTCCAAGCTGAAAAGGAAGCAGAAGGCATCCGCTTGAAGGCCAGTGCTAATGCCGAGGCTATCGAGGCTGAGGGCCGCGCCCGCGCCGAGGCCCTGCGTCAAGAAGCCGACGCTCTGTCCTACAACCAGCAGGCACTTTTGGCCGTCCGTGCTCTGGAAACCCTGCCCTCTCTTATGTCCTCCTTCGCTGAGGGCTACTCCAACGTCGGTGAAGTAACACTAATTGGAGGTGCTGACTCGTCCATGGCCGAACACTTCAACGGCGAGCAGAGCACCGCTCTTGCCAGCACTTTCGCCACCGTGAAGGCAGCCACCGGTATCGATATGGGTGCCCTCATTCAGGGCCGCATCGAGGGTGCTGCCATGGGCAGGGCCATTGGTGAGGAACTTTCAGCACACACAAAGGATGCGACCCCCGCAGCCGAGTGACGCCCGCTCGTTCCTGACTCGGGCCCCTGAGTTGCGCCTTCCATTACGGACACGACGCGCCACTCAGGGGCCCAAGTTCATGGGAAGCCCTCCGCCTAACTGACAGGGCAGGCTGGGCATAAGAAAAACCCGGCACCATGCGGTACCGGGTTTCCTCGTGCGTTAATCAGGCCTCGACGTCCAGCAGGCCGTTCTTGTAGGCCTTCGCCAGGCGACGGGGGACGCGGACCTCGCGGCCGTTCACCTTAATGGTGTTCAGCTCGGTCAGGTCGGCCTTCCATGCAGACCGGCGAGTGCGGGTGTTTGCACGGGACATCTTGCGCTTGGGAACTGCCATGACCCTACCGCTCCTCTATCTCTCAGGTTGATTGTCGACTTACCGGCGCAGCACCCTCCCTAACTACCTGGCGATAGCCTCGGTCAAGTGCGCTGCGGTGCGACGCATTGAGATCGATCGCGTTCCGGCAACCCGACAAGGTTAGCACGCTAACCCCAGGTTCTCCCAACCACATCCGCCTTTCCCCATGCGATACTCGCCACCTTCTCACGCGAGGCACTAGGCTAAAGGAAGGCGGCGTGAGCCTCGTTCATCATCGCTCGTATCCGCCCCACCCACCAGCACCACCCACGTCCCACGTCATGGAGGAGAGATGACAGCGATCTCCACGATCCGCTCCGGCACCCTCCTCACTCACGACATCGAGATTAAGCGCTCCCGCTTCATCGCAACGATCGCACGCACCGATTCCCCCCAAGACGCCCAGGCCCTCATTGACGCCGTCAAAAGCGAACACCCTCAGGCTCGCCACAACTGCTCGGCATACCTCATTCAGGTTGATGGGCGTAATCCCCACCAGCACTCCAGTGACGATGGCGAACCCTCAGGCACAGCTGGCACACCAATGCTTGAAGCCCTGCGCGCCGCAGGCGTGTGGAATGTGACAGCCGTCGTGACGCGCTACTTTGGCGGAATCCTACTGGGCGCAGGTGGCCTCGTGCGCGCCTACTCTACCGCCGTGTCCGAAGCCCTCGCCCTGGCTCCCCGTGCAGAGTTGCGCGCCATGACCGTCCTTGAAGCGCACCTCTCCCCCACTGATGCGGGGCGTATCGAGGCCGACCTGCGCCACTGCGGCGCCCAGGTGCTCGACACCCAATGGGGCGCTGACGTTGCGCTCCGCATCGGCACCGACGCTTCCGAGGTTGCGTTCTTACAGGAACGCCTCGCCCAACTCACGGGCGGCGTGGCAGAGTTTCAGATGGCGGGAGCCACAGTCGTTGAAGTCGACATCCCTTCCCCACAGGCATAAAGTGTTTTCGTGATGAACAGCGTGCGTATTGATATCCACCCAGATGGGGATTCCTTCGCGCTGCCCATGCGTGGGGCCTACGTTATTTCTTTTGCGCATTGCCACGCCGACTGTATGTAGGGCGGATAGCTTCTCCGCGCCCACACTCGCCCTATCCGCCCATCCTCTCCCGCGCGAGATTCATGCCTCTTCACGGCACTCTTTGCCGACACAACCTATTGAAGGAAAACCCATGGCTGCTATTGCTCAAAACATCACTGAACTCATTGGCCGCACTCCCCTGGTGCGCATTAACCGCCTGACCTCGCCCGATGCGACGGTCCTGGCCAAGGTCGAATCTTTCAACCCCGCCTCCTCTGTCAAGGACCGTATCGCGGCCTCCATTATTGACGCCGCCGAAGCGTCGGGCGATCTCCAGCCCGGCGGCACCATCATCGAAGCCACCTCGGGGAACACCGGTGTTGCCCTGGCAATGGTGGGGGCAGCTCGCGGCTACAAGGTGGTCATCACGATGCCCTCGTCCATGTCGGTGGAGCGCCGTATTCTCATGCGCGCTTTCGGCGCAGAGCTGATCCTCACTGATCCCGCTGAAGGGATCAAGGGGTCGGTGGCGAAGGCTGAGGAAATCCGCGATGAGCGCCCCGGTTCCATCATTGCCTCCCAGTTCACGAACCCTGCCAACCCTGCCGTCCACCGTCGCACGACCGTGGAAGAGATTCTGGCCGATACCGATGGCGCAGTGGATATCTTCATTGCGGGCGTCGGCACTGGCGGCACCGTGTCGGGCGTGGGCGCCGTCCTGAAGGAGCGCGTCCCCGGCGTTCAGATTATCGCCGCCCAACCCGAGGAATCTCCCCTACTGACCGGCGGCTCCCCCTCCCCCCACGGCATTCAGGGCATGGGGCCGAACTTCGTCGCACAGACCTACGATGCTTCCGTCGTTGACGAGGTCATTGACGTCAACACTGCTACCGCCATGTCTTTCGCACGCCGCGCTGCCGCTGAGGAGGGCCTGCTGGTGGGCATTTCTTCCGGTGCTGCACTGGCGGTTGCCGCCGAGGTGTCAGCCCGTCCTGAGAATGCCGGAAAGACGATCGTCGTGATCCTTCCTGACACGGGTGAGCGCTACCTCTCCACCCCCCTGTTTGAGGATCTGCGCGACTGACGCTCGCCGTGGAGTGCTGCGGGGGCCGTCACGCTCAATATGCGGCCCCCGCACCACTCACCTCGCGCACGCACTGTTAGCGTGTATCCCAGTTGCCGTCCCCCAAGTGAGGCCACCATGACTTCAACACCGCACAGTCCCACACCGCGCCCGGGATTCTTCGCCCTGATGCGTGAGGACCTTGATAATGTGCGTCGCCGCGACCCCGCTGCGACCTCACGCGTGGAGATTGCCCTGACCTATCCGGGAGTGCACGCGATCTGGGCTCACCGTATGGCTCATGGCCTGTGGAAACGCCGTTGGTCGACAACCGCTCGTATGGTCTCTTCCTTTGCCCGTACCTTCACCGGGGTGGATATTCACCCCGGCGCCACCATTGGTCGGCGCGTCTTTATTGATCACGCGACAGGCGTTGTTATTGGCGAAACGGCAGAAGTTGGCGAGGATGTCGTGATCTTCCATGGCGTGACCCTGGGTGGCGTGTCCATGAATCCTGGCAAGCGACACCCCACTGTCGGTAATCACGTGATGATCGGTGCCGGGGCGAAGGTTCTGGGCCCCATTGAGATTGGCAATAATGTCAAGATCGGCGCCAATGCGGTGGTCACGAAGGATGTGCCGTGCGGTTCAGTGGCCATTGGTATTCCAGCCTCGATTCGTCCACCGAAGGTCCACGATGAGTGCGATGAGGATCTGATTGTTGATCCGAACTGCCACGAGGCGGGCTTTGAGGAAGAGGCAGAGCGCATTGCCGCTGAGTTGCTGGCCAAGCGCGCACAGCAGATGGCTGAGGAAGGCGACCCGTCCCTCTTTATCTGAGGCCGGTAGCGCTTGCTGAGCTGCGTCTCCAAGACGCGCCTTCGTGTTGAGAGTGCTCTTAGTCTCCGACGAGGCGACCTCCCCTCACCCAAGGCGTATTCGCTGCACTCGTGCGCCACTCCCGCAATTGCCTATCTTTTGTGGCCCAGCTCACCTACACTGGGTGTATGAGCGAACGTACCTTACGAGCAGATCTGGATGTATTGGCGGATGTCGAGCGTCTTGAAGGCCTCGAGGTCGCCTCTCTCACGCGCTACGACATTCCCGCACTCGCAGCGCTGCACGTCGTCGCCTATGACGAACCCCCCACCGCAGAGAACCTGTGGGAATCAGCGGAAGAAATGCGCATGTGTTTCGAGGGAGCTTTTGGCGAGCCTCTCGATCATTCCTTTATCGGAGCCTGGGACGACGGGCTGCTGGTGGGAGCTATTCTCTGCGTTGCCCAATCCCCCTGGGATGACTTCCCCACTGGCCCATGCGTCATCGACCTCATGGTTGATCCCGAGTATCGTCGCCGCGGCATCGCCACCGGCCTCGTTGCCGAACTGGCGCGGCGCGCTATCGAATGGGGTTGGGGATCCCTGACCCTCAGGGTAGGGCCACGTCACGGGGCTGCTGCAAAGCTCTACGAGCTATTGGGCTTCACCGACGTCCCCGCCTAAAAGTCGCGGAGAGCGCCCTTAGCGCTGGCAACTGGGGCACCAGAACAAACGACGCCCCTGCATGGGCTTTTCCGCCACGGGCGTCCCGCAACGTAGGCAGGGGCGGCCCGTCCGGTGGTAGACGTACCAGCGCGAGGCCTCCGCATCCCCTGGAATCTCCTGTTCGGGGGCTTCCTGCGGGTCCATCGTATCGAGGCGCCCGGCCGCCAGCCCTCGGTTCATAATGTCACAGGTGAGTCGCCACAGCTCTGCCACCCGCGAAGCAGCAATGCGATTCCCTGTCCTCATGGGCGAAAGCCCCGCGAGGAAAAGAATGTCTGCGCGGTAGATATTGCCCACTCCTGCAACAATCGACTGATCCATCATGAGCTCTCCAATTGCTCGCTTACGAGAGCGCACAGCCTGAACGAATGCTTCTGTCGCCTCCTGATCGTCGCGCGCGCCGGGAACCAGCGGATCGGGGCCCAGCTTTGCCAGGGCCACCTGCCGTTCAGCGTCGGTAATCACCTCGCAGCGGTTGGGGCCAGACAGGTCTCCCACCGCGTAGGGGGTGAGGATACGCAGCCGCACTTGGCCGATAGGAGCAGGCGGATTCCAGGCGCCTCCCTCGTAGGAACCACCTGAATTCCACCGCTCGGCCTTGTGGGCGCCCTCGGGGCCGGGGCGCGCAGGTTCGGGGGCGAGGCGCTCAACCACGCCATGCCCGTGGTCCACGAGGCTTTCATCGCCGCTGAATCGCCAGGTGCCATACAGTCCTAGGTGGATGTGGATCCAGTGATCAATGTCTGCCTCGCCGCCGTCGGAGAGCTCCGGCGGGACGAAGCCAATAAACATGTGCTTGCCGTGAGCGTGGACGCGCTCCATCACCCACCCGTCAAGCAATGCCGCTGAGGAGGCAAAACGCCCCTGCGGGGAGCTCAATTCACAGCTCTGCCCACCAAAGACATCGGTCAATGTGGTGGCAAGACGCCGCACGGCATCACCTTCAGGCATGGAACTCTTCTTTCATCGCAGACCTATCATGCAGTGGCGTGATGACAATGGTGTTGGCAGAGGCTTGCGCCCCTGCCAACACCATCATGGACAATATTCGGCTCTCGCGCCCGAGGTAGCCATCACTTACGCGGCAGCACCACATTCACCAGATTCGGTGCGCGCACAATGACCTTGAGCGGCTCAGCACCATCCAAAGCGCGAGCGATCGGCTCACACTCCAAGGCGGCAGCACGCAGGTCGTCCTCGCTAATCGAGGGGGCAACCTCAAGGCGGGCACGCACCTTGCCATTGACCTGGATAACGCAGGTGACAGAGTCCTCCACCAGCAAGGACTCATCCTCCACCAGGGGGAAGGGCACGCGGGCCAGGGACTCACTGTGGCCGAGACGCTCCCAGAGCTCCTCAGCAATGTGCGGAGCGACCGGAGAGACCATGAGAACCAGGGGCTCGATGGCTTCACGAGGCACCACGGGCAGACCCGTCAGGTGATTGTTGAGGACGATGAGCTTGGCGATACCCGTGTTAATACGCAGGTTCTCGAACTCAACAGTGGCATCAGCAATCGTGCGAGCCACGAGGCGCTTGGTTTCCAGATCGGCAGGTTCGTCAGAAACGGTGACCTGACCGGTGGCCTCGTCAATGACGTTACGCCACAGGCGCTGGAGGAAACGCTGCGAGCCAACAACGGCGCGGGTGTCCCAGGGGCGGGACAGGTCCAGCGGCCCCATGCTCATCTCGTAGACGCGGAAGACGTCGGCGCCGTAGGCGTCATACATCTCGTCGGGGGTGACGATGTTCTTCAGCGACTTACCCATCTTGCCGTATTCCTGGGTGACGGGTTCGCCCTGCCAGGTGAAGCCAGCCTCAGCGTCGCCCTCAACCTCGTCAGCTGGCACGTACTGGCCGCGCGCGTCCTTGTAGGCGTAAGCCTGGACGTAGCCCTGGTTGAAGAGGCGATGGTAGGGCTCAGCGTCAGGCACGTGGCCCAGGTCGAAAAGGACCTTTTGCCAGAAGCGCGCGTAGAGCAGGTGCAACACCGCGTGCTCGACGCCACCGATGTACAGATCAGTACCGCCCATAGGCTTGCCCTCGCGCGGCCCCATCCAGTAGTTGAGGTTCTCCAAGGCGGAGAAGGCCTCATCGTTATGAGGATCGGTGTAGCGCATTTCGTACCAGCACGAGCCTGCCCACTGGGGCATAGTGTTCGTTTCGCGGCGGTACATCTTGGGGCCATCCCCCAGATCAAGCTCAACATTGACCCATTCTTGAGCGCGGCCCAGCGGAGCTTCAGGCTCAGAGTTGGCGTCTTCGGGGTCGAAGGTGCGGGGCGAGTAGTCGCTGATCTCAGGCAGTTCGACGGGCAGCATATCCTCGGGCACGCCGTGGGGCAGGCCGTCCTCGTCCCACACGATGGGGAAGGGCTCACCCCAGTAGCGCTGGCGGGAGAAGAGCCAGTCGCGCAGGCGGTAGGTGACGGTACCTTCGCCCAGCCCCTTGGCAACGAGCCATTCGATCATGGCGGCCTTAGCCTCGTCCTTGGACAGGCCGTTGAGGGAGAGCTCGTCATTGGCAGAGTCAACAGCGATGCCATCGCCCGTGTAGGCGCTCTCGCTCAGGTCGTGACCGTAGGGGTCATCAGCGGGGCCAATAGTGCGGATAATGTCGAGCTCATACTTCGTGGCGAAAGCCCAGTCGCGCTCGTCATGGGCGGGGACGGCCATAATGGCGCCCGTGCCATAGCCCCACAGGACGTAGTCGGCGACGAAGATCGGCACCTGGCGTCCATCCACGGGATTCACGCCGAAGAGGCCGGTAAAGACACCTGTCTTTTCACGGTCGTCAGCGGTGCGTTCCGTTTCAGACTTGGCTGCTGCCTGCCCGCAGTAGGCGGCGACGGCTTCCACGGGGGTGCCGGCCCCTCCGGTCCAGGCATCCTTGGTGCCTTCAGGCCAGGTGGCGGGCACGGTCAGCGCCTCGGCGTCTGCGGCCTCACCGGCGACGGTGCCCCCCAGGATCGGGTGCTCGGGGGCGACCACCATGAAGGTCGCACCAAAGAGGGTGTCGGGGCGCGTGGTGTAGACATCCAGGCTCGAGGTTGCGGCGCCGACCTCGTGGGCTGCGGGCACCTCGAAACGCACGGTGGCGCCCTCAGAACGGCCGATCCAGTTGCGCTGCATGGTGCGCACCTTCTCAGGCCAGTCGATGCCGTCAAGGTCGTCGGTGAGGCGCTTGCCGTAGGCGGTGATACGCATCATCCACTGACGCAGGTTGCGCTTGAATACGGGGTAGTTGCCGCGTTCGGAGCGGCCATCGACGGTGACTTCCTCGTTGGCGAGAACGGTGCCCAGGCCGGGGCACCAGTTGACGGGCGCTTCAGAGATGAAGGCCAAGCGGAAGGAGTCAACCACCTTTGCTTGTTCAACGGCGTTCAGTTCAGCCCAGTTGCGGCCGTCGGGAACGGCGACCTCACCGGAGGTGAGCTTCGCACGCAATTCGTCAATGGGGCGGGCAGCGCCAATAGAGCCGTCGGGGGCGGTGGCTTCCGGATCAAACCAGGAGTTGAAGATCTGGAGGAAGATCCACTGCGTCCAACGCACGTAGTCCACGTCAGTGGTGGACAAGCTGCGGCGAGAGTCGTAGGACAGGCCCATGCGGGACAGCTGGCGGCGCATATTCGCCACGTTTTCTTCGGTGGTAATGCGCGGGTGCTGGCCGGTCTGGACGGCGTACTGCTCGGCGGGCAGGCCGAAGGCGTCGTAGCCCATGGTGTAGAGGACGTTGTCGCCCTTCATGCGGCGGAATCGTGCGACGGTGTCGGTCGCAATGTAGCCCAGGGGGTGGCCCACGTGCAGGCCTTTACCCGAGGGGTAGGGGAACATGTCCAGAAGGAAGAAGGGGGCACGCTCGGCGAGGGGGCCGACAAGGTCGCCGACGGGATTGTCAGCGTGGAAGGTGCCGAGTTCCTCCCAGCGTTCCTGCCATTTTTGTTCGATGTCACCGGCCATTTCGGCGGTGTAGCGGTAGGTGGGCTCAGTTGCCACAGGCGCCTGAACGGCCTGGTCCTCACTCACGTGGTGTCTCCCATTTCTTCCGTGAAATCAACCCTTCAAGGGTAGCTCATTCACCCCGTTTTTCTTGGAGACGTCCGGGTGAGATTGACCCATTTTCTGGGGTGCGCGTGTCGGAGTGCTCTGGCGCGCTCACCTCAGTGCAGGCCAGCTTGTCATCGCGTCGCTCCGCGCTGGCCTTGGAGGGCGTGCTAGCGCACAATGGGAGGCATGAGTACCGTGTTTGAAAAGATCATCAGCGGCGAGTGGGCGGGGCGTTTCTGCTGGGCAGAAGATTCCTGCGTCGTGTTTGCCACCATTGCGCCCACCGCCCCTGGCCATATGTTGGTTGTCCCACGTGAGCCGTGGGCGAAGTGGACGGATCTGCCCGCCGAGGTTGCCGCCCGCCTCTTTGAGGTGGCGCGGATTATTGGCAGCGTGCAGGAAACGGTTTTCGATGTGCCACGTTCAGGCCTGGTCATCGCCGGTTTCGAGGTTCCCCACACGCACCTTCACGTCATCCCCTTGCGTTCGGAGGCTGATGTTTCATTGGCTAACGCTACCCCCGCCTCCGATGAGGCTCTCGACGACACCACTGCACGTCTACGCACCGCTTTGGTCGAGGCTGGCTTCGGAGAGTTCATACCCCCGGAGATGAACGTCTGCCCGCCGACTTCACGCTAATCCTTGAGCCCGACATGGCAAGCCGCCTCGCACTGCGCTAGCCCGCCTCACACAGGGCTTGGCCGGTATCAGACGCTGGCCTCTTCAGCCACGAGGTGCACAGACTGGACGTGCTCAACACCTAACACGACGCGACGCTCGCTGTCTTCACCGAGGATGGTCACGCTCAAGCCTCGTCCTTCATGGATCTGCACAACGCGGATCCGCACATCCGGGGCGATCCCCTGGCGCTCGAGATCCCGCAAGACTTGGGCGTTTCGATCAGAGATGCGGGCGACCACACCCTCGTCTCCGGCAGGCGACTCGCTGAGCGGCCGGGTCAGGGGCGCTACCCACTCCCCCGTCGCTGTCGGGATCGGATCACCATGAGGATCGCGTGTGGGGTAGCCCAGGGCCTGATCGAGTCGGTCGAGTAAGCGGTCTGAAATGGCATGCTCAAGGATCTCAGCTTCAACATGCACCTCGTCCCACTCAAAACCGAGCGCTTCATGGAGGTAGGTTTCGATAATACGATGGCGACGCACCATCCCCACCGCGATGGCCCGCCCCTCGTCAGAAAGGTGCACCTTCTGGTAGGGGGCGTGATCAACAAGGCCCTGCTCTTTGAGGCGGCTAACATTCTCGGATGCGGTGGAGGGAACGACGCCCATTTTGGCGGCGAGCTCATTGATTGAGATACCCTGACCGCGGGTCTCCGCCGACCAAATGGCCTTCAGGTAGTCCTCGGTGACAGCGGTGCGGGCTCTTTTCGCCTCGGTGCTCATGCCATCCTCCCCCTAGTTTTAGCGAGTCATAGCTAAGCATAGGGGGTTTCGCGGGGCGCGTAGCGGTCAGAAAATGTGGCCCGATCCGCACACTATGGATTTGCCAGGTGGGCCGCTCCCCCGCTAGAGTTTTCTTTTGTCGAAAGACGCCGCGTCATTAGCTCAATTGGCAGAGCAGCTGACTCTTAATCAGCGGGTTGGGGGTTCGATTCCCTCATGACGCACCATCTGAATGGTGCTCAACACTAGTTGTGGATCATGCAGATCCCGCGTCATTAGCTCAATTGGCAGAGCAGCTGACTCTTAATCAGCGGGTTGGGGGTTCGATTCCCTCATGACGCACTTTTCCCCCGGATCGTATAACGGTTCGGGGTTTTGTCTTGCCGGGCTCCTGGGCGCCTCAGTGCTGCCCCGCGCATTGACCTCGCCGAGATGCTGTCGGGTGTACAAGATAGCAGTCCTGTGCCCCCTTTGTTTCGTGTGTGAGGCGAGGTTTCGACCGATGAAGGGCGAGGGTGCACCCCACGAACGAATACCTGGAATCACGGCCGCGGTCTGATCTTGCTTGTTGATGACGTGACACTTGTTGCGCTGGGTGACACTTGTTGCGCTGGGTGACACTTGTTGCGCTGGGTGACACTTGTTGCGCTGGGTGACACTTGTTGCGCTGGGTGACAGTTGCGACTTTTTGTGACATCTCTACCTGTCACGCAAGGACACACATGCTCCTTCATGCAACAAGTGTCACGCAACTCCCCTCGCGCAAAGCAAGCTCTGAGCAGGCCGACATGCACTGGGCGGCCAACCACGCAACTGCCTTCGCGCATGGCAAGCCCTCTGGACATCCGGCCCGGAGTCTCCCCTCGACAAGCGCTCCTGCCCTTCACTCGGATGCTCGCCCCTAGCAGCGTCGCCTAGCCCTGCGCGTCTACAACCTGCCCATGCACGACGTGCCCTTCAATCACGCCAACCCCCTTAGCGGGCGGCAAAGTCCGCAGATAGGCTTGCAGGCGCTTTGCCGAAGGCTTAAAGGTTGCATAGGTCATGCCACCGGAGATCACGCCACCCACGAGGGGCATCATCTTCCCTACGGCCTTCGACGCGGCCTCTTCGGTGAGCTTGATGCCCAGGACACGCAGGATCAAGCGCCGGACCGGTGACTCAGCGGTCGCCATCAGGGCCTTACGCTTGGCAGCCTTTGCCATAGAGTGCTGGGCGACCGTTGTCGCCAGGGAGGTCACGGCCTTCTCAGCTGCCTCCACTCCCAGCATGACGCCCATGAGGAGCATGAGCTGGTTCATGGTGTTGTCGTCGACCTCGCCGTCCTCATTGAGCATGGACCGCCAACCGTAGAGGTAGGCAAGCTTTTGCTCAACGCGCATGACGTGCGCAAAATACTGGGCAACATCGGCGGGCACAGCAACAGCCAGGCCAATACCGCCCGGCAAACCGGTCAGGAAGGACAGGCCTGCGGTCTGCTTCGTTTCGGCTTGAATGACCCTGCGGGCAATCTTGTCGATCTGAGCGAGGGTCAAGCCTGCAGCGGTGGGAGAGAGCGCAACAGCACGCTCAATATCGACACCCGGGTAGTGGCGTGCGATCTCCTTACGCAAGAATGCCTCACGATTGACCTTCACCATCGGAAGAGAAGCTGCCCTGCGCAGAACAGAGGCGGCGAATTCTTCGGTTTCTCCGTCCACAAAAGAGGCCATTTCAGGGCTGAGGGCCTTCGCGCCAGGGATCAGGCTGCTCACACCCTCACCTGCGGGCATGATCTCTTTCTTTGAGCGTCCAAACATTGGGCTACTCCCCCACTACTTTCAGACCAGCAATACAGGCAATTAAACCGATTAACAGTGCGACGCGCACGACAGAAACGGTTTCCGCGCCGGTGACCATTGCCCACGCGACGGTGGCACCAGCACCTACACCCACCCACACCGCGTAGCCCGTCCCAACGGGGATCTCGCGCAGCGCCCAGGCCAGGCCCGCCATTGAGATGATCAGACCGACGAGGAACACCAACGAGGGAACCAGGCGGGTAAATCCTTCACTTTTACTCAGAGCCGTCGCCCACACTGCCTCAAACAGGCCTGAACCAATCAGTACCACCCACGCCACGTTGATTCTCCACACTCTCACGCCCGCAGCGTCGACCTCGTTGATCAATGAGCCATTGACCAACGAGGCAAACGCCGATGGGCTGTTTCGTGACAAACGACCGTCAGTCGTCGATTCCGAGTTCCTTACGCAGACGCGCGACATGCCCGGTGGCCTTGACGTTGTACTTGGCCAGGACGATCACACCGTCCTTGTCGATGACGATGGTGGAGCGCTTAATTCCCTGGAAGATCTTGCCGTAGTTCTTCTTGTCGCCCCACACTCCCCATTCGGTGAGCATCCCCTTGGAGGGGTCGGTGGCTAGAGGAAAGTTGAGGGATTGCTTCTCGGTGAAGCGCTGCAGGGCCTCCATGGAGTCGGCCGAAACGCCCACCACTGTGTAGCCAGCGCCCAGCAGGGAATTGAGGCTATCGCGGAAGTCGCAGGCCTGAGTCGTGCAGCCGGGGGTGGAAGCCTTGGGGTAGAAGTAGATGATGACACCCTTGTCGGCCTGCTCGCACAGGGCGGAGAGGGTCAGGGGGCCAACGGTGGATTCAAGGGTGAATTCTGGGGCTTTTTGCCCAGCAACAAGTTCAGTCATTGGTCCATGTTCGCACGCTCTCGCGCGCAACGCGATATCTACCGCTAGGCTATTCTCCGTTAAAAAGGAAGGAAAGCCCCTGTGAACCCTGAGAAACCTCAAGGTCGGACGCTTCAGAACATCACCTATGCGACGATCTTCACTGTGCTCATCGGGTGGCTGCTCGTTATCGGGCAGTCTCTGCTGTTGCCAATTATTCTGGCACTGATTTTCGTCTACATTGTTGCGGCCTTCGATAAGTTCCTCGGACGAGTTCCTCTGCTCCGTCACCTGCCAACATGGCTGCGTAAAATCAGCCTATACCTAGTGTTTATCGCCCTCGTTGCGGGTTTGGCCACGCTGATTTCCAGCACGGTGCAGCAGCTGATCTTCCAAGCGCCTCTCTATCAGGAAAACCTTACGAAGCTCTTTGGCGAGCTCACCTCGGCACTGCCCATTGAACGCCTCCCTGACTGGGAGACTGCGCGCGCAGCGATCGTTAAGCGTATCGATATTCAGGCATGGTTATCTGCGACTGCCTCGCAGTTGTCCTCTGCTGGCGGCATGTTCTTCCTCATCCTGATCTACGTGTTCTTCCTGGCTGGTGAGCGCGCAGGTTTTGCGACGAAGTTGCGGGAGGCATTCCCCAATCCGGAGCAGGCAGAGCGCACGCAAAACATCATTACGGCGATCAATGAGTCGGTGGGTCAGTACCTGGGTGCGAAGACCTTGATTAATATCATCGTCGGCATCGTCTCTTACCTGGTGATGCTGCCTTTCGGCTTGGATTACGCGGCTTTTTGGGCGTTGTTGATTGGCCTGCTCAACTACATTCCCTACATTGGTTCGATCATTGCGGTGCTCTTGCCCACGCTGTTGAGCCTTGTTCAATTTGGGTCCTGGACGCAGACCTTGATCCTCTTTATTGCTTTGCAGGTTGTGCAGCTCATTACCGGTAATGTGCTTGAACCGAAGATGCTGGGCCGCAAGGTCAACCTCTCCCCCTTTGTGGTGCTGGTGGCTTTGTCCTTCTGGTCGGCGATTTGGGGCATTGCGGGTGCGATCCTTGCTGTGCCGTTGACGTCCATTCTGACGATCATCTTCAAGGAGATTCCGGCGACCCGCCCCTTGGCGATCCTCATGTCGGATGATACGGAGCCGGTGCTGCGTTCCTTTAATCGCCCGAAGATTTTGCGTCGTCGCCGTAAGTTGATGACTGTCGAGGTTGACCCACCTGCAGAAAAAACAGCTGATTAGAGTAGCTTCGGGCACTGCTTCGATTCTGAGGCGCCCCTGTGAGTCGCGTGTGTACGGTGCTCACAGGGGCGCCTCGTATGTGGGGCGCGTCTGTGGTGTCCTAGCGCCGTGGGGGCTGGACAAGATGCAGGTGTTCCTTGGCGACGCCCACTGTCAGGGTTTGGCCCCATTGGGCTCTCAGGCGGTCGTCTTCGAGTCCGTCGCCGAAGGCGACAAGGCTTTCGGATTGGACGGTGAGGGTGAGCTGGTCGGACTCGGTCACTGTGCCACAGATGAGGCTTGTTCCTGTGGTGGGTGAGGGCCAGGCTTCCCGGACGAACCAGGCAATGGCACGATCTGTTTGGCCTGGTAGTGACGGGTTTCCGTAGGCGGGTGCGAGGGAGGCTGCCCAGCCGGTAGCGCCTGCTCCTGTGCTGGCGATGATGCCTGAGGAGGATTGCCGTTCTTGGCGACCGTCGGCATTGAGGAGGTAGCGGGCGGATTGGTGGGAGGTGTGCCCGATGAAAATGTCGTTGAGTGCGTTGAGTTCTTGGCCGTCGTCGAGTTCGCAGCGAACCATGGTGAGTGGTGTGGTTGTGGGGGTGCGGCCTGCGGCGTAGTGACCGAGAAGTTGCGCTCCTGCTTGGACGGAGAGAGGGACGAGGACTCCGGCGTTGACGCCTGGCATGGGGTTGATGCCGAAGACGGGTTGTCCTTTGAGGTATTTCGCGACGTTGGCGACCAGCCCATCGGGGCCGACGACGGCAATGACGTCCTGTGGGAGGAAGAGGAAGCGTGAGAGGTCGTTGCGTTCAACCTCAGCGACGTTCCATTCAGTGGGGACGGCTGCGCGTATGGCGCCGAGGGCGGCTTCGGTGGTGGCGTGGGCTTTGTCGACGTCGTCGAGGCTGCGCCCGCGCGAGCGGAGGAAGAATTCCGCTTGTCCTCGCGTGGAGTGTCGGGCGAGGAGTTCGGTCAGTTCGCTGTTGCGATAGACGAGGACGAGGCGCGGGCGCAGGATGCTCATGGGTTACTCCTTCGAGGTTGCGACGAGTTGTCCGAGTGCTGTGCTGAGCATGTCGGGGGTGAGGTTGAGTTGCCCGATGGCAGGGAGGTTGGCGGCGAGCTCGCGCAGGGCGAGGGAGCGGAGGATCTCGGGCGAGATGGCGTTGTAGGCGGCGAGGCGTTCGCGTTCATTGTCTGCTTCTGCCTGGCCGATGAGTCGCAGTGCGGCAGCGCGAGCGTTTTCGCTCACTTCCGTGGCTTCGGCGGCGCCGCGTGCGGCGATGAGGGAGGAGGCGGCTTTTTCTTCGGCCTGGAGGCGTTCGTTGGCGGCTTCTTGGGCGATGATTTCTTTGCGTCGGCGTGCAAGTTCTAGTTTGGCGGCGGCTTCGTTTTCTGAGATGCGCTGTTCTTGTTCGACGGCTTGAGCGCGGCGAGTGTAGAGGGCGCGGTCGGCTTCAGCTTGGAGGCGTTCGCGCAGGGGCGTTTGGAGGGCTTTTTCTACCTCGGGGGTTGGGCGTAGGGAGAGGACGCGCACGTCGTAGATGCTGATTCCAGCGTCGCTGAGGCGCGTTTGTTGGGAGAGTTGTTCGACGAGGGCGGTGTGGACGCGAGAGATGCCACTGTGGAGAGCTTCTGCGAGAGGCAGGTTCGCGATGACGTGGGTCGTGATGGATTGTGCGAGTTGTTCGATGAGTTTGGCGACTTGGCGCGGGCCATTGGGTTGGTGGTCTTTGGCAACGGGGTAGATATTGAAGTCGAAGTGCTGGGAGACCAGTGCGGGGTTGGAGAATCGGTAGGTGACGACGGCCTGCACGGCGAGGTCTTGGCGGTCTTGGGTGACGGCATGGAAGAGGGCGGAGTGCTCGTGGTCGATGGCGGGCACTTCGGCCAGGGCGCTGGTGGTGGGGCGGAACCAGAAGGTGCGTCCGACGCCTTCGTGGCGGGGGGTGCCGTTGATGAGGTGGACGATGTGGTCGGTGGGGGCGCCTTGGTAGTGGGCGATGAAGGGGTAGCGGCTGATGTGTCCCATGATGACCTCCTTAATTAATGTCACTATGACGATAATCGACGACCCCCTTTTCTGTCAACTTGACGATAAGATAGGGTGGTCTCATGATCGACACGGACCCCCACCCACCCTTTCCCGAAACCGCCAAACACTTCCCCGCCACCGTTGACGTGGTCCTGTTAACCATTCAGGAGGGAAAACTATGCACCCTCCTCATTGAGCGCGCCTTTCCGCCCTTCGAAGGCGCGCTCGCCCTTCCCGGAGGTTTCATACTGGAGGGCGAGAGCCTTGACGAGGCTGCTCGCCGGGAACTTACCGAAGAGACAGGCATCTCCCCCACCGGACACCTCGAACAGCTGCGCACCTACGGCCCCCTTGACCGTGACCCCCGCGGCCCAGTCTTGTCAGTGGCTTACCTCGTCATCGCGCCGACCTTTAACCTCCCCACCGCCGGAGGCGACGCCCGCGCAGCCCAGTGGGCACCCATTGACGCAATCCTCAGCAACGAGGTCACCCTCGCCTTTGATCATGTCCAGATTGTGCGCGATGGAGTGGAGCGCGCACGCGCAAAACTTGAATACTCCGGGCTCGCCACTGCCTTTTGCCCCAAAGAGTTCACCATCGAACAGCTCAGGCGAGTGTATGAGACAGTCTGGGGAACCTCTCTTGACCCGCGCAATTTCCACCGCAAGGCCACAGGCGCCAAGGATTTCATTGAGGTCACGGGGAACACCTCAAGCGGCGTCGGACGACCGGCAGCACTCTATCGCGCATCCAGCACCAGCGCACCCGATGCGACGGTTCTCCACCCTCCCATCCTCCGGCCCACAGCCCCACAACCCCCACAGCCTAAGAGATGAGCTCCACGCAATATGCCGCGACATCAGAAGATGTCGCGGCATATCATTTCGTGCGCGAGATGGGACTTGAACCCACACGTCCGAAGACACTGGAACCTAAATCCAGCGCGTCTGCCAATTCCGCCACTCACGCGTACCGTGGCTATTCTACAGGGTTTTTCTTCCCTGCTGATCAGCCTTGGTGGTGCTCTCACCCACTGTTAATGAGGGGTCCCCCACGGGCGAGAGCCAGGATTTTAGTGGACGAGCTTACGGTCAGCCTGCGCGGCAAACCACATGGTGGCGCCCACAAAGAGCGCCCCGCCGACGATATTGCCTGCCAGCACCACAGAGAGATTACGGGCAGCCTCAGCCCAGGTGCCACCGTCAACACCATGCATGATACCCAGGGCGAAGGTCGTCATATTGGCGACGACGTGCTCCATGCCAGAGGCAACGAAGGTAGCCATGCACCAGGCCATGAGGATCATCTTGGCGACCTCGTGTTGAGCGCGTGAGACTGACCAGATCGCCAGGCAGACGAGGATGTTACACAGGATGGCGCGGAAGAAGAGTTCCACGGTGGTCTTATGGGCCTTGGCGGCGACGACAGAGGCCAGGGCCGCCCCAGGCACGGTGTCGTCAGCCATAATGCCGCCACCCCACACGAGGGCGGCCACCAGGATAGAGCCGAGCAGGTTGCCCACGATCATAATGATGAAGGCGCGCGCCGCCCCGGAAGAGGAAATACCTTTTTCCTTCAGGCCAATGGGCAGGATCATCATGGCGGAGGTGGCGAGCTCGCCACCAGCAAAGACGACGAGGATCAGGCCGATACCGAAGACGCCGCCTTCAACGAGGGATGCCCAGGGAGAGCCTGCCAGGCGGAGAGGACCTCCGCCGGTCATCATGAAGATATCGGCAAGGCCGATGAAGAGGCCGGCCATGATGGCGCCGACGAGGTAGTGACCGATATTGGCCGAGGCGTTGACTTTATGTCGCGCCGCACCCACTTGGGCTTGGATGTTTTCTGGCAAGGTCAGCATGGCGTCACGCCCTCACTCAATCTTTCAGACTTTTCATTAGTTGCCAGGACTCAATGCTACAGGCTGCCGGAGACATCCCGCAGAGTGTGCCCACGTGTCACTCCCGCCGCGAAGCCTTGAGAATGGTTCCTTCGCCCAGCACACGGCTTCCACGGTAGACCACCAGGGATTGCCCGGCAGCCACGCCCCGCAGGGATTGTTCCAGATCAACGCGCAATCCTGGCCCCTCATGGCGAAGAGCAGCAACCGGCACCGGCGTACCATGAGCGCGCACCTGGACGAACAGGTCGTGAGGATCCTCACCCTGGTCATCCCCTGCCAGCCAGATGACGTCCTCACACTCAATCCGGTCCACACTCAGCAGTTCAGCAGCACCAACGATCACCTGGTTACTCTCTGGCCGCGTCTCAATGACGTAGCGTGGGCGCCCATCTGCTGCGGGGTTCCCCAGGTGCAGGCCTCGGCGCTGGCCGACGGTGAAGTTCCAGTAGCCGTCATGCTCACCCACGACCTGTCCCTGTGCATCAACGATCTGCCCCGGCGTGGAACCTAAGCGGGCTCGCAGAAAGCCTTGCGTATCGCCATCAGGAATAAAGCAGATGTCGTAGGAGTCGGGCTTATCAGCCACACCCAGGCCCATACGGTCGGCCTCGGCACGCACCCACGCCTTATTAGGGGCCTCCCCTAGGGGCAGAAGGACTCGCTCAAGCTCGTCTTCGCCCATGACAGCCAGCACATAGGACTGGTCCTTGAGGGTGTCATATCCGCGGTGCAATTCCTTGCCTGTCGGGCCGTCGACAATGCGGGCGTAGTGGCCGGTGCAGACGGCGTCGAATCCGAGTGCACGGGCGCGTTCGGCGAGCTCACGGAATTTGACGAACTCATTGCAGCGCACGCAGGGGTTGGGAGTGTGGCCCTTTTGGTATTGCTCAACAAAGTCCGCAATGACGGTTTCTTCGAACTCTTCGGCCAGGTCCCACACGTAGAAGGGGATGCCAAGGATTTCGGCAGCGCGGGCGGCATCTCCAGCATCCTCCACCGAGCAGCAGCCTCGCGAGCCGATACGACATTCTTGGGGGTTAGTAGACAGAGCCATATGTACGCCGACGACGTCATGTCCGGCTTCGACGACCTTTGCGGCGGCGACTGCGGAGTCAACGCCACCCGATAGTGCGGCAAGGACTCTCATTGTGCGCCCCTTTCATCAGTAGCGTGTGAGCGGTTTTTTCGTGCGTCGCGGGCGTCAAGGGCCTGCCCGGCTCGGATGGCGGTCGGCAGGGCCGCCAGGAATCTGTCGAGGTCGGCGCGAGTGGTGGCCTCTCCCATAGAGACACGCAGGACGCCGAGGGCTTGGTCGGCGCTGCGCCCTATGGCCATGACCATCGCAGAGGGGCGCGTCACCCCCGCGTGGCAGGCCGATCCTGCTGACACCATGACCCCAGCCATGTCCATGGCCATAAGGACGGCTTCGGGGTGGGTGGTGGGGATGGACAGGTGAATAATGGCCGGCGAGGCCACCCCCGCAGGAACCGTCAGGGCAACCTCGTCCAGCCGGGAGGCGCCTTCAGCCTCGGCAAGGCTTCGGCGCAGCTCCATCACGAGGTAATCGCGCAACTCACTCAGGTGGGCATGGTGTGCCTCGCGCTTTTTCACCGCATATTCGAGGGCGACCGCGAGCGCCACGGCTCCGGCAACGTCGGGCGTGCCTGAGCGTAGGCCTCGTTCATGGCCGCCACCGGGGCGGTCGGTCATCAGGGGCGTGCCGCGTTTGGCCAGCAGGGCACCGACCCCGACAGGCGCGCCAATCTTGTGCCCGCCAAAACTCAGTAGGTCCACGCCCATGGAGGCAAAGTCAATGGGATGGGTGCGCAGGGCTTGGGCGGCGTCGGTGTGGATGAGGGCGCGCCCCTCCCCTGCCGGGCCGTGGCCACCTTCCTGCGGACTGTGCCCATCAGCGGCGCGTACGCGCGCAACAAGCTCACCCAGGGGCTGCACGCTGCCCAGCTCAGAGCAGACCATTGGGAGGGTGAGCAGCGCCGTGCGGGGCAGCTCTTCTTCCAGGTTCTCGGGTAGGACACTCACGCCCTGCTCGTCCAAAGCAAAAGCACGCACATCCAAGCCTGCTGCTGTCAGGACGCCCTCTTGGTGGGCGACGGCATCGTGGTCGGCGAGGGAGTAGTACACGACGTTGCGCTGAGGGTGGCGGGCACGCACCCCGCGGGCTGCGCCGCTCACCCCCAGTGCGCAGGATTCTGTGGCTCCGGAGGTGAAAACCACCTCTGCCCGCTCCGCGCCTAGGGCGGCGCCCACGCGTTCGCGGGCATCTTCCAACATGCACTTCGCGGTGCGCCCGCCGCCATGAAGGGCAGCGGGATTGCCCGGGTTGGCGCGCAGGGTGCGCACAGCAGCAACCCATGCTTCCTCAACCTCAGGAAGCATGGGTGTTGTTGCTGCGTAGTCCAGGTAGGCCGTTGTGGCGGCTGCGGTCACGCTTGCCCGTAGCCCTCACGACGCAGGACCTCGATGGCCTGGGGGATGACCTCAAAAAGGTCGCCCACCACGCCGAAGTCTGCGATCTCAAAGATCGGCGCGTCAGGATCATCGCAGACGGCCACAATGTGGCGGGAGGACTGCATGCCCACGGTGTGGTGGATAGCGCCCGAGACGCCCAGGCCGATGTAGAGGTTGGGTGAGATCGACACACCGGTCTGCCCCACCTGCAGGCTACGCGAGACCCAGCCTTCGTCGGTGGCGACGCGTGTGGCACCCACGGCTGCATCGAGCAGATCGGCGAGTTCTTCAGCGGGGCCAAAGTCGCCTTCCAGACCGCGACCGCCCACAACGACGGTGCGCGCCTCGGTCAGTGGCACGCGTCCGGTGCGTTCCTGCGGGGTGGAGGAGACGACGCTGATTGCGTCAGCTGCGGCGGTGAAGTCCACAGGTAGAGCTTCAACGGCGGCCTCAGCAGGGGCTTCGACCTCGTCAATAGCCGAGGGGCGGATGGCGAGGATCGCGGGTACGTCCTCGACGTGGATCGAGGTCTCCCACGCTCCAGCGAGAGCGGGCTTGGAGGCGTGGATATTGCCGTTTTCTTCCCACGTGCGGGTGACGTCCACGATGGGGGCGCCGCCAACGGCGACGGCCAGGCGGGCGGCAACCTCGCGACCCAGGTAGTGGGAGACGCACAGGACAGCTTCTGCGCCAACGGCCTGCATGGCGGCCTGCGCGGCTTCGGCGACGACGGCACTCAGACGCGGGCTGCGCCCACCCAGGTCGGCAACGAGGACGCGGGCGGCACCGTAGCGCGCGAGGGCCTCAGCGTCGGGCGCCTGCAGGGTGAGGGCAACAACGGGGCCACTGCTCAGGGCGCGGGCGGCGGTGAGCACCTGAGCGGAGGGGGCGGTGAGGGCGCCGGCCTCGTCGTGGTCAACGATGGCGAGGATAGGGCTGGTCAGAGTCATGTCACTTCACCTCGTTAATCAGGTAGAGGGCGAGGCGCTCGCCGGCGTCACCGGAGTCGGTGACGATCGTGCCCGAGCCGTCACGTTGGTGTTCCACCGTCTGGTTGACGATGGTGGCACAACGGGGGGCTTCGCACCCCAGGTCGTCGAGGCTGAGCTCGTCGAGGGGCTTGGAGCGGGCGGCCTTCATAGTCTTGAAGGAGGGGTAGCGCGGCTCGTTGATCTGGTCGGTGACCGACAAGACCAGTGGGGTAGAAGCGGAGAGGACCTCGTCCATGCCATCAACGCTGCGGGTAATGGTAGCCGTCCAGGGGCCCTCACCGGAGATGTCCAGGGCGTGGGCGAGGGACAGCAGAGGGCGGCCCAAGTGGGCGGCCAGGGCTGCGGGCACCAGGGAGGTCATGGCATCAAGGGAAGCCATGCCGGTGACGACCATATCAACCGGGCCGTGTTCGTCTTCAATGCGGGCAACCCCCGCTGCCAGGACTGCGGCGGTTCCGACGGCGTCGGTGCCTTCCAGGGCATCGTCGGAGATCAGTAGTGCCCGGTCGGCCCCCATTTGCAGGGTGCGCATGAGCGCGTCTTCAGCGTCGGCGGGACCCATGGTCAGCGCGATCACTTCACCGCCGTGTTCTTCGACGAGGCTCACGGCTGCTTCTACGGCGTTTTCGTCAAGTTCGTTGAGGACATCGTCCTCGCCGCGCACCAGACGACCGTCTTCAAAGCGACGTTCGGATTGCACATCAGGAACGTGCTTGACACACACTACGATTCTCATGCCATTAAGGGTGCCACAAAATGACGAAAAAACCTGCCCCTGACAGCCCGTCCCGTAACATGTCACATATTCAGTGTTTCCCAGGAAAAGGCCATCACATGGGCGTAGTTCACAGCGGCCTAGATCCTCTTCTTCAGCCTCCGGTATTAGGATAGAGCGTCATTAAATCCCTTTCGCCCCATCCCAGGAGCCCTATGTTTACCGCCCACCCCTTGACTGTGCCTAATCCCCTGCCGGAAAAGCTGGGCGTGCACTACCAAGATGGCGCGCTCAACATTGCTGTGGTTGCCTCGCAGGCAAGCGCAGTGGACTTTTGTGTGTTCCCTGGCGGGGACCTTGCCCACGAGGAACGCTACACGCTGCTCGGCCCTGATAATGGCGTGTGGCATGGGCGCCTGGAAGGCTACGGCGTGGGCACACGCTACGGCTTCCGCGTCCACGGCGAGTGGGACCCAGAAGGCGGCCTTTTCCACAATCCCGCCAAGCTCCTCATCGACCCCTACGCTCGCGGTCTTGATGGTGCGGTTGATCTCTCCCCTGAGGTCTACGCCCATGTCGTGAACTCTGATCTGGCGCCCACCTCCACTCCCGCGTCGCGCTCCGACTTGGATTCAGCGGGGCATATGCCCTTCTCTGTCGTGGTCGACTCTTCCTTCCCGATTGCTCCCAAGCCTCGCACTCCCTGGGAGAACACCGTCGTCTACGAGATCCATGTCAAGGGTTTCACCAAGCTCATGACGGCCATCCCTGAGGGACTGCGCGGCACCTACGCTGGTTTAGCTCACCCGGCTGCAATTGAGCACCTCAAGCGCTTGGGAGTGACCGCCGTTGAGCTGCTGCCCATCCACGCCAAGTACGAGGAAACCTTCCTCACCCAGCGTGGTTTGACGAACTATTGGGGCTACTCGACCCTCAACTACTTCACTCCAGAGCCCTCCTACGCCACGGAGATCTCCCGCCAACGCGGCCCTCAGGCAGTTGTGGATGAGTTCCGCGGCATGGTGTCGATCCTGCATGACGCTGGCATCGAAGTCATTATTGACGTCGTCTACAACCACACCTGCGAAGGCAACCATGAAGGCCCCTCACTGTCGTGGCGCGGCCTGGATTCCCTCACCTACTACCGCCACAGCGCCGAACGCCCTCGCCATATTGTCGACGTCACGGGCTGCGGCAACACCTTAGCGGTCGAGAATGTCCGCACCATGCAGATGATCATGGACTCTTTGCGATACTGGTCCGAGGACATGGGCGTGGACGGCTTCCGTTTCGACCTGGCGGCAACCCTTGGCCGCTTCGCCACCGGCTTCACCCCCACCCACCCGCTGCTCATGGCGATCACCACTGACGCGAGCCTCAGCCTCGATAAGATCATCGCCGAACCCTGGGATGTCGGTATGGGTGGCTGGCAGACCGGTAACTTCCCCGGCACCTTCTCGGAATGGAATGACCGCTTCCGTGACTCCGTGCGTAACTTCTGGCTGGTCGATATGCGTGAGCTTGCCGCTGGCCGCGGCGCCCCCGGCCCCAATGACCTGGCCACCCGCTTGCAGGGCTCTGAGGACCTCTTCGGCAACGGCGTGGGCTACCTGCGTGGCCCGCGCGCGTCGCTGAACTTTGTGACCGCTCACGATGGTTTCACCCTGGCTGACCTGACCTGCTTTGATCACAAGCACAATATGGCCAACCTTGAGGAGAACCGTGACGGCACGAACGATAATCGTTCGTGGAATCACGGCATTGAGGGCACCACTGCCCGCGGCTTGGTTGATGGCGTCCCCAACGCTGACATTGCCGAACTTGTTGAGGACCTCATGCCCTCACGGCTGCGCACGCGCCGTAATATCTTGGCCACGATGCTGGTCGCGGCCGGCACGCCCATGATCGTTGGCGGCGATGAAATGTGTCGCACTCAGTTTGGGAATAACAACGCCTACTGCCAGGATAATGAGATTTCCTGGGTGAATTGGGATCTTGCCCAGGCCCCGCGTGACCTCTTTGATACGACCCGTTGGCTGCTGTATTTGCGCCGCCAGTTCCCTGCGCTGCGCCCCTGCGATTTTGGTGAGGGCAAGGCCATCAATGGGGACTCTATTCCCGATGTGTCTTGGTGGACAGCCGAGGGCGAGCCGATGCCTGACCACGGGTGGGGTGATCAGCGTAATCGCGTCTTCCAGCTCATGCGTTCGGGGCAGCGTTGGGGCGGCGAGGATGCCCTCATTGTTATCAATGGCACCCTGGAACCTCACACCGTGCACTTCCCTGTAGGCCACAAGCAGGGGTGGAGCATCGCGTTTGACTCTGCATGGACCACTCCCCGTGATGGCGAAATTGATCTCGATGCCCTTGATAGTGGCGCTACCCCAGAGTTCAAGATGCTCAAGAGTGATAAGACGAGCATTGGTTTGGAGCCGCAGTCGGTGGTAATTCTGCTCTCGTGAGTTCGGCGTTTAGACTTGTCGGGTGACTACTTCCGAAGACATCCTGGCTAATTCCACGAACGAGGCTTCCCTGGCGCGTTCTCGCGCTCGCAGCGCGGAGATTGATGCTGCGATCGACACTGATCCTTCGCGTTTCCGTATGCTCACCGGTGACCGTCCAACGGGCCGCCTGCACTTGGGCCACTACTTTGGCACCCTGCAAAACCGTGTGATTTTGCAAAATCGCGGCGTGGATACCTGGGTGTTGGTCGCCGACTATCAGGTGATTACCGACCGCGATGGCGTGGGTCCTATCCGCGAGCGCGTCATGGGTTTGGTGGCGGACTACCTGGCGGTGGGTCTTGATCCGGAGCGCACGACGATCTTTAACCATTCGGCGATTCCGGCCCTCAACCAGCTGATGCTGCCTTTCCTCTCGCTGGTCACTGAGTCGGAGCTGCACCGTAATCCCACGGTGAAGGCCGAGTTGGAGGCTACCGATGGGCGTGCGATGTCGGGACTGATGTTGACCTACCCGGTGCATCAGGCTGCCGATATTTTGTTCTGCAAGGCCAATATTGTGCCCGTCGGCCAGGATCAGCTGCCCCACCTGGAGCAGTCGCGTCTCATTGCTCAACGTTTCGACAAGCGCTATGGCCGCGTTGATCCTGAGCGTCCTGTCTTCCCGCGTCCTGATGCTTTGCTGTCGGAGGTGCCCCTGCTGCTGGGCACCGATGGTACGAAGATGTCGAAGTCGCGTGGCAACACCATTGAGCTAGCCATGACCGCTGATGAGACGGCGAAGATCTTGCGAAAGGCGAAGACTGATGCCGATCGCGTCATTACCTTTGATCCGGTGAATCGTCCTGAGGTGTCGAATCTGCTGATGATGGCGTCGATGGCCTCTGGCGAGGCTCCCGAGGCGATCGCCGAGCGTATTGGTGATGGTGGTGGTGGCGTCCTCAAGGCCACCGTGACTGAGGCCCTCAACGACATGCTGGCTCCCATCCGTGCCCGCCGTGAGGAGCTGGTGGCGAACGAGGATTACCTGCGTTCCGTGCTGGCTGCCGGTAACGAGAAGGCCACCGCTCAGGCTGAGGCCACCTTGCAGGAGGTCCGCCAGGCCATGCAGATGGTGTACTAATCCATTACCTGTCGTGGCGCGCCCGTGATTCTCAAACGAGTATTGAGAATCACGGGCGCTTTCATGTGCCCCATTGGAATGCTGCACTCAAATCCGGGGTGCTCTGGATACGATACTGGCATGCAATCAGTTGAGCTTTTCGGCGGGGCAGGAGGCCTTGCACTCGGAGCAGAACTAGCGGGCTTTACCCCCTCGATTTTTGTCGAGTGGGATCGTTGGGCCTGCGATACTGTCCGCGAGAACCAAGCTGCTGGATTCCCGCTCGTGTCGGGATGGACTGTTCATGAGAGTGACGTCCGAGATGTTGACTGGACTTCCATCAACGGCCCCGTTGATCTTGTCACTGGAGGACCACCGTGCCAGCCCTTCAGCATGGGTGGGAAAGCACAAGCTGCCGACGACAGGCGCGACATGTTCCCAGCTGCTGCCGAAGTGATCCGGCAGTTGCAACCCCGAGCCTTCTTGATTGAAAACGTTAAAGGATTGACTCGGTCTGCCTTTGCAAACTACTACCAACTCATCCAGCTCAGACTTCAGTACCCTGAAGTAGTTGCACGAAACGGCGAAAGCTGGTTCGACCATCTTCGACGCTTACAGTCCGAAGCAACAACCGAGTGCTACACAGGACTTCATTACAACGTCTTCCCAACCGTTGTCGACGCGGCTGACTACGGAGTGCCTCAACGGAGACACCGCGTTTTTCTGGTAGGTTTTCGCAGCGATATTGGGGCTGAGTGGTCTTTTCCTTCTCCTACACACTCAGCAGATGCCCTTTTCTATTCGCAGTGGGTGAGCGGCGAGTACTGGGAACGTCACCGCGTTCCTCTCAAGAAACGTCCTGAGGCACCTGCAAATGTGGACACTAAACGCAAGCAACTGCTCAATACCGATCCCCAAGCCCTCGGCGATCCATGGAGTACTGTACGAGACGCGCTTAGCGGCCTTCCCGCCCCAACTTCACCGAGCGCTCAACGCTTCCTCAATCACACTTTCCAGCCTGGTGCCAAGATCTATCCAGGGCATACGGGAAGTCCTCTGGATCAGCCCGCTAAAACTCTCAAAGCTGGAGCGCATGGTGTGCCTGGTGGTGAGAACATGTTGCGCGACATTGACGGTTCGGTCCGATATTTCACTGTCCGCGAGAGCGCCCGTCTCCAGACCTTCCCCGACACTTATGAGCTACACGGTTCATGGTCAGAAGCGATGAGACAGCTTGGCAATGCCGTACCGGTTCGACTCGCGGAGATTGTCGCTCAGAGCATTGCAACGCAACTCAAGAGAGTAGACCAGCAGGGTAATGCAGGACTCAATATTTCCCAGCAGCTCACGGAGGTCTCATGACAACTCCATACAACCCTCTTGACATGATGAATCTTGCCAAGAGTGTGGGGCATGCGCTCCTTGAGCAGGCTGTCGTCCCCCTAGGAAACATTCCCAAGTTCACTGGTGCGGGGATCTACGCTATCTACTACAGCGGAAACTTCCCCGCTTACACCCTTTTGTCGGCTCGTAACCACAATGGAGCGTTTGATGCGCCGATCTATATCGGCAAGGCGGTACCTCCAGGAGCCCGCAAGGGAGGGCTTCCTACCTCAGCAGATCAGACGACAACTGCTTTGTGGAATCGACTCGCTTCTGACCATGCAAAGAGCATTGAGCAAGTCTCAAACCTTGATATCGCCGACTTCCACGTCCGTTGGTTAGTGATTGAACCAATTTGGATTCCTCTAGGTGAGAGCATCCTCATTCACTGGTTTGCTCCACTGTGGAATCGACTCGTTGATGGCTTTGGAAACCACGATCCTGGCAAAGGCCGATACAACGGCTTGAATACTGTATGGGACACCCTCCACCCTGGCAGACCGTGGGCAGCACGGCTCCGCACTCGACCCGAGTCGCACACCGACATTGCAGCACGAATAGAATCCACCCTCGACCAGCTATTTGCTCCCGAGATGGAGAGTCCGTTCAAAGTCAGCTCAGCATTGCCTTCATTCTCAGCACCTCAGGTTCAGGAGGAACACCCCATCAGGACAAGCGACGCAGACCACATGAGCCTGTAGCTTTCGCTCCACCGGGCGTCACACTTGCTCAATGAATACGGACGAGAACCAGACCTTAAGGGAAGAAGTACAGGATGGACGCGCAGGGTTTTCATGCGCGCTTGACGCGCCACTTTGACCGTTCCGCCCACAGCTGGCAGCCTCAAGTCGCCATTTCGTCACCGCATCTGGGTATTGACTTCCACTATGGGCCGCCTGACCTTCCCTTTCATGGGGCGAGCGTGGGTAAGCTCGTCACGGCGGCCTGCATCATGCAGCAGGTAGAAAGTGGTTCTTTCACTCTTAACACCCCCGTCACCACTATCCTCTCTTCCGCAGACCTTCACGGCCTCTTTGCAGAGGGGCACCACCAGGAGGTCACCGTTGAACACCTCCTGACCCATACCTCGGGCGTGAATGACTATTTCGAGGGGCGGGCTACGGGCGGCAAACTGAGCAAGCGCGCCCTTGATGATCTGGACCGAGCCTGGTCACCGCAGGATCTGCTCGACCACACTCGTATCAATCAACGCCCCGTTGGCAAGCCCGGAGAGCGCTTTTTCTACAGCGATACCGGTTTTGTTCTGCTCGGGCGCATCCTGGAAGAGACTAGCGGCGTGTCCTTTGAGGCCCTCGTCCACGAGCGGGTGTTTTCTCCTGCGGGGATGACGAGTGCTTTCATGCCCTACCGCTCGGCCCCTCAGCAGGGCACAAGCAGCATTGCTCCCATGTGGCTGGGAAGAACGCGAGTCGACACTTCCCCGGCTGTGACGGTGGACTGGGCAGGGGGCGCCATTGCAGCCACTCCACGTGACTATCTTCGACTCATCCGCAGCCTCCGCAGTGGCACGCTGATGTCACGCGACTCCTGGGAGCAGATGGGAACGGTGAGGCATCGTTTCCGCATGGGTCTTGACTACGGGATGGGCGCAATGATCGTTGATTTCGCCAAACTCTCTCCCTGGGCCAGACGCTGGCCGCGTCTGACTGGGCACTTGGGAATAAGTGCCGCACACCTCTGGCACGATCCCGTTCATGATGCTGATATCGTCATCAACTTCGGCTCAACCGCCGCTATGCGACCGAGTTTTCGCGCCCTGTACGAGGTGGTCGGAGCCCTGCGCTCCCTCAATTCATAGGGTTAAGGCCAGGCTTGCCTGGGGGCCTTCAGGAGCGGCTTTCCTTCGTAGACAGGCCATTTTCCGAGGCATAGGGTGCTGGTATGAGTGCAGCACTTTCACCTTCGCAGCTGGCCTCGATGTCACCGGCTCAAGGTCAGCGCGCTGACCTGAGCACGAGCGCCGAGCGCGCGACCTCTGGCGAGAAGCGACGCTCTGTTGCCTCGCGCTTGAATTGGCTACGCGCTGGCGTGTTGGGCGCCAATGACGGCATTGTGTCGATCTCTGGCTTGCTGGTGGGTGTGGCCGCCGTTGACCCCGCAAACACCACGGCGATTGCTCTGGCAGGCGTGGCCGGTATTGTTGCTGCTTCCCTGTCGATGTCGGTGGGTGAATACGTGTCGGTGTCGACGCAGTTGGATACCGAGCAGGAGCTGGTACGCAAGCAGTGGTTAGCGCTGGCTGATAACCCTGCAGCGGAGGAAGCTCGTTTGGCCAAGCTCTGGGTCGATCGGGGCTTGAGCGAGACGACAGCGAAGGCTGTGGCCGCCGAACTTTCTGCCCATGATGCCATTGATGCGCATTTGACGACGGAACACAATATTGACCCCGACGATCTGACCAGTCCGTGGGCTGCAGCGATCTCGTCCTTTATTGCCTTCGTCATTGGCTCCCTCCTGCCTTTTATCACGATGCTTGTATCGCCGGTGGCGTGGCGTATCGGAGCGACCTTCGTTGCGGTGACGGTGGCTCTGGCACTGACCGGCTGGCTCTCGGCCTGGTTGGGGCAGGCTCCGCGCCTTAAAGCAACGGCACGCTTGGTTATTGGTGGCGGTGTGGCAATGGGCTTGACCTACTGGGTGGGCCACCTCTTTGGAGTAAATATCTAGCACCCTGCACACAACCGTGTGCTCTGCCCCACACCTTTGCCTCGGTCAGTAGTAGGCTAGTGGGGTGAGCACATTCCATATGACACGCATTCCCGCAGTTGAGCTCTTCCCCGTCGTTGAGGGAGGCCGCCTGCCCGCTAAGGCCACTGAAGGAGAACCCTTCCCCATCCGCGCCACCGTCTTCAGGGAAGGACACGACGCCCTCGCCGCTGAGGCCGTCCTCCTCACCCCCAGCGGCGCTGTCCACTCCCGCACGCTCATGCGTGACATTGCCAAGGGGCTGGACCGCTACGAGGCGTGGGTAATGGCGCCCACGCCCGGAGACTGGTCCTTCCGCGTGGATACTTGGGCTGACCCCTATGCCACTTGGCGCCACGATGCGACGATCAAGATCAAGGCGGGCATCGATGTTGAGCTCATGTGCGAAGAGGGCGCGCGCCTCATGGAACGCTGCATTGCCGGGAGGGCGATTGCAAACCCCACCCAGGCTCCTGCTCCCGCCGCCCTGCGTGAGGTGCTGACGGCGGCGGCCTCGTCCTTACGCGACCGCACCCTGACCCCCCAGCAACGCCTTTCAGCGGGCCTAGCTTCGCAGGTGAAGGCCGCCTTTGCGGCCCACCCCGTGCGTGATCTCCTGGACTCAACCGAGGCCTACCCCCTGGACGTGGCACGCTCACGCGCACTGGCAGGCGCCTGGTATGAGATCTTCCCTCGCTCAGCCGGAGCCTTCCAAAAGCCTGACGGAACCTGGGTGTCGGGCACCCTGCGCGGCGCAGCAGAGGACCTGCCGCGTATCGCTTCGATGGGCTTTGACGTCATTTACCTCACCCCCATCCACCCCATTGGTACCACCCACCGCAAGGGGAAAAACAATACCCTCACAGCCCGTGAAGGCGACCCAGGTTCCCCCTACGGCATTGGTTCCGCCGAGGGCGGTCATGACGCTATCCACCCTGATCTGGGCACCTTCGACGATTTTGACGCTTTTGTCGCTCGCGCGAAGGCCAATGGTATGGAGGTCGCCCTTGATCTGGCCCTCCAATGCTCCCCCGACCACCCCTGGGTCACCCAACACCCCGAATGGTTCAATGTCCGAGCCGATGGAACCATTGCCTATGCGGAAAACCCTCCCAAGAAGTATCAAGACATTTACCCCCTGAACTTCGACAAAGACCCTGAAGGCTTAGGCGATGCTATTCGTGATGTGATCCAGGTGTGGATCGATCACGGGGTGACGATCTTCCGCGTCGATAACCCCCACACAAAGCCGCTGAATTTCTGGAAGGACACCCTCGATCACTTCCACGCCGCCCACCCCGAGGTCATCTTCCTGGCGGAGGCCTTCACCCGTCCAGCCATGATGCGCACGCTGGGGGCAATTGGTTTTGACCAGTCCTACACCTATTTCACCTGGCGGGTCGACAAGGACGAGATCATCGACTACCTCACCGAGGTTTCCACCCAGACCGCCCACCTTATGCGCCCGGCTTTCTGGCCGACCACGCACGACATTTTGACCCCTCAGATGTGGACGGGTGGAACGGCGATCTTTGCGCTGCGAGCAATCCTGGCGGCCACGTCCTCACCCACCTGGGGTATCTATTCTGGCTATGAGTTTGTCGAGAATGAGCCTCGCCCCGGCTTTGAAGAGCAGAACAATAACGAAAAGTACGAGTACCGCCCACGCGTATGGGAAGAAGCCGAGGCGACGGGTATTCCTCAGCTCTTCACCCTGCTCAATGCCGCGCGGGCGAAGCACCCGGCCCTGCGGCAGTTGCATCAGATTCGTTTCCACCACACCGACCACCCTGAAATTTTGTGCTTCTCCCGCCAAGTTGATGGACGTTTTACCACCTCGGGTGAGACAGATACGGTCATCACCGTCTTGTCGTTGAATCCTCACGACACCGTCGAGGGCACGATTGAACTTGATTTGAGTGAAATGGGCGTCGGAGAATCCGGCGGTCACGGGGATCACCTTGTTGACCTGGTTGATGAACTGGACGGACGCCACTACACCTGGGGCACAAAGAACTGGGTCCGTTTGTCGCCCTGGACTCGCCTGGGGCATATCATGGCAGTAGTGCCGTCCCGCACGCATTCCACCTGGGAGGATTAACCGATGGAGCTGACACCAATTACCGTGGATACGTCCCTGCTTGACGCCGTTGCCGCAGGCCACCACTACATGCCGCATGCCGTGCTGGGCGCCCATCTGGGCGAAGACAGCGTCACGATCCGCAGCGTTCATCATCTGGCTGATGCCGTCGAGATCGTCACCACTGAGGGTTCCTTCCCTGCCGTTCACGAGCGCTCGGGTGTGTGGGTGGCGGTACTGCCCCTGACAGTCATCCCCGACTATCGCGTGCGCGTCACCTACGGGGATCACACCACCGAGGTGGACGACCCTTATCGTTTCCTGCCCACCCTGGGTGAGATGGACACCTACCTCATTTCTGAGGGCCGCCACGAGGACCTGTGGAAGGTCCTGGGTGCGCGCATCATGCGTTTCGAGGGTGAGCTTGGGCCTGTCGAGGGCGTCGCCTTCGCCGTGTGGGCCCCCAACGCGCGGGCTGTGCGCGTGGTGGGTGACTTTAACTTCTGGGATGGCACCGCGACCGCCATGCGTTCCCTGGGTGCTTCGGGCGTGTGGGAGTTGTTCGTGCCGGGCGTGAAGGTGGGTGCCCGCTATAAGTTCGAGATCCAGGGGCCTGGCGGTAACTGGTTCCAAAAGGCTGACCCGATGGCTCGCGCCACGGAGATTCCCCCGGCGACGGCCTCGGTGGTCACTGATCGTTTCCATGAGTGGGAAGACGATGAGTGGATGGCCAAGCGCGCAGCCACCAACCCCCACGAGGGCCCGATGTCGATCTACGAGGTTCACGTGGGCTCGTGGCGTCAGGGGCTGGGATACCGCGAACTCGCTGACGAGCTGGTGCCCTATGTGACGAAGATGGGCTTTACGCACGTGGAGTTCATGCCCGTTGCCGAGCACCCCTTCGGTGGTTCCTGGGGCTACCAGGTGACCTCCTACTATGCGCCAACCTCACGCTATGGCACCCCTGATGACTTCCGCTACCTGGTGGATCGCCTGCACCAGGCGGGCATTGGCGTCATCTTGGACTGGGTGCCCGCTCACTTCCCCAAGGACGATTGGGCGCTGGCTCGTTTTGATGGCACTGCCCTGTATGAGGATCCGGACCCGCTGCGCGGCGAGCACCCTGACTGGGGCACCTATGTCTTTAACTTCGGTCGGCGCGAGGTGCGTAACTTCCTGGTGGCCAATGCCCTGTACTGGCTGGAAGAGTTCCACATTGATGGCCTACGTGTGGATGCGGTGGCCTCAATGCTCTACCTCGACTACTCGCGTAATGACGGCCAGTGGCGCCCCAACCAATTTGGTGGACGCGAGAATCTGGAAGCCATTGAGTTCATCCAGGAAGCCAACGCGACCGCCTACCGCGCCCACCCTGGCATCATGATGATCGCGGAGGAATCCACCGCATGGCCGGGCGTCACGGCACCAACCTCGGGTGGCGGCCTGGGCTTTGGGATGAAGTGGAATATGGGGTGGATGAATGACACCCTGCGCTACATGCAAGAAGACCCGGTGAATCGTCGCTGGCATCATGGAGAGCTGACCTTCTCGCTGGTCTACGCTTTCTCGGAGAACTTCGTCCTGCCCTTGTCTCATGACGAGGTTGTGCACGGCAAGGGCTCGCTGATCAATAAGATGCCGGGCGATAAGTGGCAGCGCATGGCTGGCTTGCGCGCCCTCTTTGCCTACCAGTGGTCCCACCCTGGCAAGCAGCTACTCTTCATGGGTCAGGAGATCGCTCAGGAGGTGGAGTGGCAGGAGGCCTACGGCCTGGACTGGTGGCTGCTTGACCAGCCCGATCACGCGGGCCTGAACCGCCTGGTGGCTGCGTTGAATAAGGTCTACACCTCCTCTCCTGCCCTGTGGGATGACGACTACACGGGCTTTGAGTGGATTGATGCCTCTGACGGGGACCACAATGTCATCTCTTACCTGCGTAAGGGCGCAGTGGAGGGTGGCGAGCAGGATGTGCTCGTGTGCGTGGCAAACTTTGCGGGCAACCCCCACGAGGGCTACCGCGTGGGCCTGCCCTTTGGGGGCGAGTGGGAGGAAGTCCTCAACACCGACGATGTGGCCTTTGGTGGTTCGGGTGTGACCAATGTGGGCACCATCTACGCCGAGCATATCGGCTGGAATGGGCGCGCTCACTCGGTGGAGTTGCGCGTACCGCCGCTGGGCGCCGTGTGGCTGCGTCCCAAGCGAGGCTAATGTTCCTCGCTCTTTTGGCGGGTGACTGATCGTCGTGGGCGGGTGCGATTCTGAGCGGACGTACCCGCCCTCGCTTATTCTTGGGGCTATGGGTTTACGAGCAAATTATTGCCTGGTCACTGATGATGAGGCGCGCGCCCTGGTCAAAGCCGCTGGAGAAGGCGAGGAAGCCTTTGGCGAGCTTGCTGAACAGCTGCTTGAAGCATCTGAACTGGGCCTCGACATTGACAAGATGTGGGACATCCTGCACTTTATTCTGACGGGCGTTGCCTCTGATGAACCACCAGAGGATGACGCGCTGAGTGAGTCGATCGTCGGCGTTGATGCCTTCGATATTGACGATTATGCCGCCTTGACCGAGGCCGTCCGCGTGCCCGATATTGCGGCTGCACTTGAAGCGCTCGATTGTGAGGCCGCGATGGCGGGCTTTTCGATGCGGGCGGGCGCAGAGGCTGAACTCTACCCCGATGTGTGGGATGACGAGGACGAGTGGGATGACCTCCAAGAGGAGATCAGGAGTTGCCTTGCTGCCATGCGGGCGTTCTACACGGCTGCGGTGGCCTCGGGACAGCATGTCCTCGTGACCATCTGGTAGGTGCCATCTGCTAAGCACTGGCTGGTAAGCGCTGGCTGCTAGGCGTCAGGTCCAAGCAGAGCCTCAGACCTTTTCAGTGCGCCCCAGCCTCGCTGTCCGATGAGGGGCTGGGGTTGCGTTTACTGTGAACGCTCTTCGCTGCCTATCAACGCTGGTCAGGGCTTCCCCCCCCCCCACGGAAAAGTATGTAATATTTGAATATCCGCTTACTGTGACACATCGGGACGCGAAGGAGCACCCCCATGGCACTATCTCTTCGGCATATTGGTCTTGGCCTGACAGGGGTCCTCATTGTTGGCGCTCTGGGCGCCACGCTCGGAGCCCTCACCTTTGCTCCCCCAGTTCCCAGTTCCTTGAGCACGCCCCCTTCCATTACCTCAGCAGCTGTGAGCAGTCGCTCCTTCGTTGATGAACGCACCGTGACTATCACTCTCAAGATCAAAGAAGCCGATGCTGCCGTTACTCCACGAGCCGGACGTGTCACAGCGCTGAATGTTACCCCTGGTAGCGAGCTCACCTCCGGCTCTCCTATGCTCAGCCTTGACGGTCATCGCATTATCGCTCTTCATACTGCAACGCCTCTCTATCGCGAAATCAATGACGAGGCAGTCGGCACCGATATTGAAGCTCTTCAAAACGAACTCGTTAACCTTGGTTACGACATTGCTGTCACCGGCCGCGGCAGTTGGGGCACACGTTATGCTCTAGCTGACCTGCTCGACATTGATGACGGTAATGGCGGTGTGCCCGCCTCGATCCCCCACGACCTTATCTTCTGGCTGCCTGCCCAGAAGGTCAACGTTAAGGCTGTCAACGCACACCTGGGCGACGTGCTAGAACCCAACGCTGAGCTGGTGACGCTCACAGGCGGGGCGAGTAGCGGCTTCATTACCCTGCCACCGGGAGCTGTTGACGGCTCGCGCGTCCTTAAAGTCAGCGGCAAGGACTACCCCGTTCCTGACACCGGCATTATCGAAGATCAAGCTCTCCTCCAGGCCATCGTTGCTTCTGAGGCCTACACCTTTGGCCAGATGCAACAGCAAGGCAAGGAGGACGCGGTGCTGTCTTTACCGTGGAAGCTCGCTGAGCCCATTGACGTGCAGGCTGTGCCTGCTGCGGCTCTCTTTGATGTCACGCCTGAGACGGCATGTGTCTCCAGTGGGGGAAAGATCCTACCTGTGACGATCATTGCCTCTGAACTGGGACAAAGTTTCATCACCACCGCCGAGCCTCTGACCGAGGTTGACCTGCAGGTGGAGGGCCTGAAATGTCCGTGATTCTGCGCGATCTTGGACACCGTTTCCCCGGTGGCCCGTGGCTGTTTCGCACGGTGAACGCCCAGGTCGTGCCAGGTGACGTGACAGCGTTGATTGGCCCGTCGGGTTCGGGGAAGTCAACGATGCTGGCCATTATTGCTGGGTGGATTGGCGCTGCCGAGGGCGCAGTGGAGATTGCCCCGCGCGCGGATGGCTCTCCGGCAAGACTCAACTGGGTGTTCCAGAATCCTCATGGCGTGCCGCGCCGCAGCGCCATCGATCATGTGATGGTTCCTCTCTTTGCGCGCGGTTTTACTATTCCCCAAGCGCAGGAGGCCGCGCAGGCCCTCATGGAAGACTTTGCGCTCAGCCATGTCGCAGACAGACCTTTTGCTACCCTCTCAGGCGGTGAGGGCCAGCGTCTCATGCTTGCTCGCGCTCTTGCTGCAGCTCCTGATGTGCTCCTCGTTGATGAGCCCACTGCCCAGCTTGACCAGCGCACCGCACACCAGGTCGCAGGAACCTTGACTGCCCTGCAAAGCCGTGGCGTGGCGGTCATTATTGCCACTCACGACCCCTCGGTGCGCGATCAGTGTTCCTCGGTCATTGATTTGGCCGACTTCGTCTCCTTCGATGATGACGAGGGCATTACAGCAGCGGAGGTGGGAGCGTGAAGTCCTCCGCATTGCGCCGCGAAATCTGGCGCGATATCTCGACCGGCACTGCGTGGAGTGTCATATTCACGCTCGTTGCCTCTGTGCTCTTGACGGGGCTGGCCGCTGCCGACGTGCTCTTGGTGAGCAGGATTAATGCTCAGGCCGAGCACTACCGCTCCTCGATGGCCTCGATTATGGTGATGGAGGCCAAGGGGAAGATCAATGCTCACGCCTGCCTTGCGCTCTCACGCCAGCCGGGCGTTCATGCCGTCGTTGCCGTGCGTTCCCCCGAGAAGCAGGTGAGCGCTGACGCACTGCCCTCCTCCTCGATCCGTACCTACGAGTCCACCCCCGGTGTGGAGCGCATCCTTCGTATCCCCGTGACGGAGCGCGCGGGTACTGACATTGCGCCCGAGCAGGTGGGAGCCTACGTGTCCCAAAGTGTGGCCGAAACCTTAGCGCTCAGCCCTGGCGAGCGCTTCAGCCTCGGCGGCCAGCAGACGATGACAATGGGGATCTTTCCGTGGGACGAGGCCGACGGGCGCCGCCCCGGTTTTGCCTACTCCCTCTTTTTGCCGGTGCCGCCCCGGGGGAGCTTCGATGAGTGCTGGGTGGAGACTTGGCCGATGAACCCTGCGCTCGATTCCATGATCCGTGGAAGCGTTGAGGCGGGCGAGAATCTTCCGCATCTGAGCCCCAAGCTCTACCCCTTCAATTCTTCTTTGGGCGCTACCTTTGACGGTAATGGTCTCTTTCACGATCGTCTGAGTGCTTATGCGCCGTGGCTTGTAGCGGTGCTTGGTGTGCTCATTGGTGCTGCCAGCGTGTGGCGCAGGCGCTTGGAGATCTCCTCAGATCTGCATGCTGGTGTGGCGCGCGCGGATATCCTCGTGAAGTTCATGTGGGAGAGCGCCATCTGGGTGACGGCCACACAGATTCTGGCCCTGCCTGTCATGACCTGGATGGTTTTGCGCAATCCTGCCGCTGACCAAGGTCAGATGTGGATGATGGTGCTTCTCTACCTGTTTCTCAGCGCGGCCTCGTGCCTGATCGGCGCTTTCCTTGCCACCCTTGGCGTGCGCGAGAAGCACCTCCTGTCCTTCTTCAAGAATAGGTGAGCCCTATGACACACACAGCGCATTCATCATCGTTGTCTCCTTCCCTCCAGGCTGACCGACGCTCTTGGAAGCGTTGGGGCGCCTGCGCCGCCCTCATCCCCCTCATATCTTTCAGTGCGGGGTGTGCGGCCATGAGCGGCGGGGATGAGGACGCTTCAGCCGCTCGCAGCGCCGAGCTCTACGCCGCCGAATTTGAAGAAGCGCGCCAACGCACAGCGAACGCTCCCCTCGCACAAGAGATCCTCGCTGACAATCGCATCACTGAAGCCGAGATGATCGGTATGTTGGACCTGTGGTCGACCTGCATGCAGGACAATGGCGTGACAGGCTACCAAGAGGGGCTGGACCCGGATTCACTGAAGTGGGATGATTCGGTGCCGTGGGAGGTCTATGAACGCGCTCAAGAGAATTGCATCGCAAAAACTGGTTATTTCGAGGTGAGCATCCTCTATCGGAGCATCACCGTTAATCCTGAGAACTACAATTGGAGTGCGCTCACCGTTCAGTGCCTCACGCGCAATCAGGTGCTTGAACCTGGATTCACCGCAGAACAGTACGACAAGGTCGCTGAGGACTTCGGTCGGGCGATCACCGAAGATAGTGTTGTTGCTGGAGGTCCGTCATTCCCCTTCCTGGGTGATCCAGCCACAGCCGAATGGATCCACGGCGAGTGTTCTCGCGATCATCGTTTCGACCGCCAGGCGGTCAGCGAACCCGCATGGGTCGATATGATGCGCCGTGAACGCAATGGGGAAACGACGGAAAACACCGGCAGAACAGGACAGTCCTCCGCGTCATAGGCGCGCAATGGCGAAAGGACAGCGGGGACATGCAGCGGGTTCATGCGGGGCGTTCAGGCCAGTACCTGCGCGCTGGCACGCCCATTCGTTGGCTAGCCAGCGGCTGCCTGGGTAGCATCCTCCTGACAGGCTGCACGATAGGCCCACAGGACACCGGCGTCACGGCGGAGGTCTCAGGCCAGGCGTATGCCACCGAGTTTGACCAGGCGCGCCGTGATTCTGCCTCCTCACCCCTAGCCCAGCAAATTCTTGAGGACAACATTATTAGCGAGCAGGAGATGCTCGAACTGCTCGATGCCTATTCAGCCTGCATGATCGGCAATGGTGTCAGCGGTTTCACCGCAAGTCTCACTGGGGACGGTGGGAACGATGCCACTGTCACTCGGGCCGTGTACGATGCCGCAGAGAGCAACTGCCAGAAGCAAACCGGCTACCACGCCATCGAGTTCCTCTACAGAGACATCAGAGAAAATCCTTCGAACTACAACCGTTTCGAGATCCTTGTTGCCTGTTTTGTGCGCAACCGAATCGTTGAACCAGGGTATTCGCCAGAGCAGTATCACCGAGAGACAGAAACCTTTTTCCACCAGGTCAAAGAGCAGACCGAGATCCTGGGTGCAAGGCCGTATTCCTTCGTCGGTGATCCAGTCACGGCCGAGTGGATTTTTTCGGAATGTAGCCGCAATTCGAGCTTCAATCGCGAAGACGTGCCCGAACCCGACTACCTCGAAGAGATTCGCCGCAGCGAGGAAGGACTACCCCCTATCGGCGCTCCCTCGGAGGCCGAAGAGAGCACCTTCGAAGATGCCGGACAATCCGATCCGCTGAACTGATCCCTCAGATCATCAGCAGCGTGGCAAGCTTCTGCCGGGCAGCGCGCACCTCGTCAGTAGCCCCAGCAATACGGAACAAGTCCAAGAGACGCAGTCGTGCAGCGTCACGCTCCTCCCCCGCTGTTGAGGCAATCGCAGCCAGGAGCACCTCAAAAGCCTGGGCATGCTGCCCATCGGCAAAAAGGGCGTCCGCCTGAGCGGCAGCTTCCTCTGCTCCGGCTTCGCCGACGGCTCCGGCCTCGTCAGACAAGCCCTGCTGGCGCGCCAGCAGACGCACGCGAGCCACAGCCGCCTTCGCTGCCTCATCCTTCGGGTGGTGCTCAATGACCTTCTCCCAGGCGGCAATCGCGCCCAGCAGGTCCCCGGCCTCCTCTGCGGCAAGAGCAGGCAGGTGTTCCTCAGGGATCGGGGCAGCGGTGTCGGCTTCGGACACCTTCACCCCGCCCGTCACACCCATCTGCGCGGCAGCAGCCAGAAGGTCCTCAATCACCGGCACAACCTGCTCAGCCGCAGCAGACCCCTGGAAAAGGGGCACAGGACGACCGCCAATAACAGCAACCACCGTCGGCAGAGCCTGAATCTGGAAAGCCTGAGCAATCGCAGGCGATGCGGCAGCGTCAATCTCCACAAGCTGGAAGCGACCCGCGAACCGGCGGGCAACATCTTCCATCATCGTGACAGTGCTGCGTGACTCCAAAGAGGCCTGCGCCCACAGCACAATGACCACCGGCACTGCCCGCGAGGTCGACATGACCAGCTCAAAAGTGGACTCATCAGCTTGGGTAATGAGCGGCACGTCCAGACGAACACTCACCACATCCTCGCGTTGAGTGGCATCACCCACCGGCGCCTGCCCCTCAGAAGGAACTCCCACAGGGCTTCCCTGGGCAGCATGCGCCGCCAAATCAATCGCCCCGTGAGAATCTGCCGGGGCTGAGGGCGTCTGAGGCTCAGAGGCTCCCATTGGCTGCGTCATCGTCAGGGTCACTCTCCTTCAGGCTTCGCGGCGTCATCACGGGTCACGGATTCAATGGCCCGCTCTACGCCAATAACACTGGCCTTATCGTTCGATCCCTCCACAGGAACACGGATCAACACATTCAGCAAGTAGTTGACCGTTACCTTACCCACGACATTGGCATCCCCTGCCAAAGCTGCAGGAGAACCACCCAACTGCATCTTTGAACGGGCAATCGTGCGATCGTACGTGTGAGAGTAGGTCACAGTACCCGATACAAGCGCTGACCCATCCTGCAGGAGAACACCGGTCACAGGGAAATCACCTGTCTGAGCCTTCGCTGTTACCGTACCAGCAGAGGACACTGCCTCATTAAGGTCCTTCACTGTTTTGAGGTAGCTGTTTTGAGTGAACTCATCAGCAGTGAACAGATCCGAGCCAGCCGTACCCGAGTTCAACACCTCGGCGTACTTGGCAATCGCATCCTTCGGAGTCACAACAAACCCCGCTGCATCGGGAGCAAGATAAGGGGAGCCCTCTTGGACAGACAGTGTTGAAATCTTCGTGCCGCCAAGCAGTCGCGTCCAGTTCTGGAGCTTGTAGCCAGAACGCGCATCCTCTTGAACGAAAACATAGGCTGCCGGAAGGGCACCACTTTCTGCCTTCGAAATATCGACAACGACACGCGGCCATTCAGCCGAATTTGTCACCGTCAAAAGCTGCGGAGTCAGATCCAGATGAGGAACAGCAGCACCCGTCTTGGAGGCCAGGGTGTACTGAGCTGCGCGCATCTTCAGCGCAGGATCGCTCACGCGTTCGGTCAGAAGCTCGGCCTTGCCCGCCTTATCCGCCTCATCAATGGTTTCTTGAGCCTCGCGCAACATCGCATCGATGCGTTCCGCATCAAGGTTAGGCGTGCCGCTCTGGCTCTCGGATTGGGTGGGGGAATCAACCACCACGTCGCCCGAGCAGGCTGCCAATGATCCCGAGGCGAGGAGCGCCAGAGCAAGCAGGGCGCTCAGAGGTCGTGCGTTCGTCATTGGTCCTCCTTCGAGGTGGTACCACGCTTCATCCACGAGGACATCAAGGAGCTCCATCCCCCACCGTGGGAGGAGGAATCGTCTTCATGTTCCTTCGAGGAATCCTCTTCCGCCGCCGGGGCGGCGCTGTCAGTGCGAGGACTATCCTCCTGGCGGGTCACCACGGGCAACAGGCCCGTGTCGAATTCGCGGCCATCGATGACCAGGCGTTCCAAGCCTCGCTCGCGTGCTTCGCGCAGGGCCCGACGCGAGGGAAGGATTGCTGCCCCCGGTCGGATCGACGACAGGTCGATAGTTCCCGTATCCGTGGGGACAGTCTCGGGCGGGTCGATCTCAATGGGCCCGCCATTGGCGGCATGACGGCCAATGGTCAATACTCGAGGCTCAGGTTCAGCTGGCGCCTTCGGAGCGTCCTGCGGCGACATGACCGGCACGTCGGCAGTATCGTCACTGACCTCCATCTCACCGTCATACTCGGATTCGTGAAGGTCGTGAGCATCCTCCACCTGGGAATCCACCATCTGCGCGTATCCCTGCAGGTAGCTCGCCTCGTCGTGAGCGGTGGTATGCTCCGGGGCGTGCTCATCGGAGGTCTCAGGGTGAGCCCACCCTTCATCGGGGGCAGTGGAGAAGACCCCAATGGTGTGCTCTACCGGTGAAGGCAGATCCTCGTTCCGAACCTCCTCACCGGGGGACGCTGCAGGTGCCTCCTCAAGGGAAGCGAAATCCCCAGCGTCAGTATGCCCAGCGTCTCCGCTAGCAGCCCCCTCATCGGACATAAGGGGCTGTGCAGGGGCCTCCACCTCGGGCGTTGCCTCACTAGAGAACGCGCCCTGGTCTGCCTTCTCCACATCCGCTTCTGCCAATTCAGCCTCGTCAGGTGCGGTTTCTTCAGCAGCATCGCCTGGCGTTTCCTCCACATCTGTGGAGGAAACGCCACTCTCAGCGTCCTGGCCCTCCACAGAAGCCGCATAGTCAGCGATCTCTTCCAAAGAGATCGCCTGAGTGTCCGTAATATCGGCACTCTCACGAGCAGCAATGCGTTCTGCGCGCTCAAGGCGAGCATTCTGCAGACGCCACTGGCGGTAGGCCAAGAACACAGCAGCAGCTGCGAAAAGGATCGCCATCCCCCATGCAAAGAGGGCAACAACGTTTGCCTTCTTCACACCCCAGGTGAGGGTAATCGTCGGAGCGACAGTACCCGACTCGGTAGCTGCCATAATCGCCTGCCCCGATGCGACATCCCTCAGATCCAAGGATACTGAGCCCTTACCGCTAACTTCCCGCAGCCACATGTCATTGGAGACGAGCTCACGGACCACGCTCTGGCCAGACTGCGCTGCATCAGCTGCAGCAGGGGCAGTCGTCGCGCCGCTCTGCACCTGAGCGCCGCTCTGGGCCTGCGTGCCGCTCTGCGCTTGTGTGCCACTTTGGGTCCCCTGCGCGCTTTGAGCAGCCTGGGCACTCGCGGAATCATGCTCAGTGGTCTTGAGCATCGTCAAGCCGCCCTCCACACCAATAATCTCGGTGTATGCAGAGGTACCAATCCAGCCCATAATGTCTGCCGGAGTACCCACCACGAGGGCGACATCCTCGTCCTGCGCAGCAGAAGCAGTGACCCTGACGTTCTCGCCAAACAGCGGCAGGACGCCATCACGCGTCATGACGAAAGGCTGCGAGGGAGTCACCGAAGCGACCACTTCCTGTGCAGGCTTCCACACTGTCAGTCCCAAAATGCCCACAATCATGCTGAGGACAGCCAGCGCTGCAGCAACCAGCGCTGCAGCAAATTGTTGAAGGCGTTCCATAAGTCATGCTCCTTGTGACGGCTGTTGCTAGCGATCCTTACAACGATACGGTAAATGTGGCAATGCTGTCAGAATGAGAGCGCCCTATTAGAAAAAACTCACCGAAAACGCAGTATTACTCATGTAATTCTAGTGTTTCAGGGCTAACGGGGCCTCAATCTTCTGTCCCAACAATCTGAATGCCAGTGTCGACGCCCCTCCAAACCCTGAGGCATCCCAAAAGGAGCCTCCTCAGGCCAGGCAACGACATGCGCCACCCCGGCCGCCACCGTATGCAAACAGCCTGGACACACGTAATCCTTCGTTCCTCCACGCACCCGGCGCACCTGGTAGGGCTCACCTCCAGGACCGCTCTCTGTCCGCGGAACAGAAGCCAAGCGCCCCATATCAAGAGGGCGATGCTCCTGTCCCCACGGACGTTTCGAGGAACGACGCCCCATCAGCGCACCTGTTCACCGCGACGCCACACCGACACCACAGCCAGATCCTCATCAACAGCAACAACATCAGCCGAGCAGCCAGCCTCAAGACGCCCCACAGTGGAGTCACCCAGGATCGCCGCACCCGTCGCAGTCGCCATATATACCGCATCGACCAGGGGAATCTGCGCCTGCGTCACAGCAACACGCACACAATCCATCAGGTGCGCGGTTCCGCCAGCAATCGAGTCGCCTTCAGCCAGCCGCGCAACGCCTGCTTCCACGCGCACCTTCTGCGGGCCCAACTGGTACTCACCATCGGCCATACCCGCAGCAGCCATCGCATCGGTGACAAAGACACACTGCTCACGCCCAAGAATCGTGTACACCTCACGCACGATCGCAGGATCCAGGTGAATACCATCGCAGATCATCTCCACCACGGCACCCCCCTGGGAAGAATCAGCAAGGAACTCCGCAATCGGACCGGGATCACGATGATGTAAGGGACGCATCCCGTTAAAGAGGTGCGTCACAGTCGCGCGATCCGAGCGACGCTGCGCAGTGCGATCCAGGACCTCACGGGAATACTCCAAAGCGAGCTTCGCAGCCGCCGGATCAGCGTCCGTGTGCCCCCAGGAAGGCAGTGCGCCACCTTCAATGAGCACTTCTACCACGGACCCCTCACCAATCATGCCCGGCTTTTCGGGCGCGAGAGTCATCGTCACCGTATTGCCATTACTCGCTTCAATGAGGCGCGCAGTGAGCTGCGGATCAGGATCAATAATGTAGGTGCCATCCTGAGCGCCCTTACGCTCATGCGACACGAAGGGGCCCTCAAAGTGGATGCCCGCCAGTTCGCCCTCGTCAGTCAGGGCGCCCAGCAGGGTCGCGCGCTCAATGAGCACCTCGGGGGCTGCCGTCACCGTCGATGCCACAAGAGTCGTCGTCCCATGAGCGCGATGCTCCTCAATAGCGACCATGGCCTGTTCACGGGTAGTGGCATTGGGGAAGGATTCGCCACCGCCGCCGTGACAATGCACGTCAACAAGGCCCGGCATATACGTCAGGCCAGTGTGGGGAGCATCCTTGAGGAGGTCGGCGTATTCGGGATGCTCAGCCATGACGATGTCACGATCACCCACGGCGGTGATGGTGTCGCCAGCACAGAGGATCACTCCGTCATCGCAGACGGTTTCGGGCAGGATCACACGTCCTCGAAGGACCAGCATGTTGTCTGACATGTTCCCATCTTCCCACTTTTGGCCCCGTATCCCAAGGCGCCCTGCCCGCATACTTGTCGCTACTCGGCCACGCGCAGGCGAGCAACCTCAATCGCCTCACGCACTCGCGCCTCCAGCGCCTCCGTCACCCGCACTCCATCAGCCCACAACAACCCCTTATTCACCGGGTTGACGGCGATGACACGCCCTCCCTCAACGCACAGGGGACGGAAAAGGCCATTATTCGTCGGGCAGATAAGCTTCTCCCCAGCCGCGTCCGTCAAACTCAGACGATTCTTGAATCCCACATGGAGTTCATCAAAAGACGGCAGGTAGTGCAATGCCTCCGCCTCCTGCCGATTCGCGCTGAGGATATCGAGCAGGTCAGCGCGCATCACATAGTAGCCCGGCATACTCACGCCCCCAGGACGCGCTAAAAGAGGCTCGCAGACCTCAACGCCCACTTCGGCCTCGCCCTCGTACAACGCGCGCACCCACACCAGCGGGCCGGGCACAAACGTCGGTGCGCTCCCACCGCCCGACGAGGCCGAGGCCTCCACCGCCGCCAGCAGGGCACGCGCACTCACGCTCAAGCTCAGTCCCGTCCACCGTGCCAGGTCCGCAACGCTCACAGGCCCATGCCCCCAGGCATAACGCGCAGCAATCTGCGCAAGAGCCACTTCATGATTGGGCTGACCAAAAGCCACGCCCACGCCTGCAGGACTCGAATCGGCATCCGGCAAGCCCGAGGCGTCAACAATGAGGTGCTCTCCCCCAACCTGCTGGGCGCCCACAGCACGGCCTTCGATATGCAGGCGCAGGAGGAAAGCTCGCCTGCGAGCCTGAGCCTCCTCAGAGTCAGGATCAATCAACCCATCCTCTTCCCAGGCTCGACGCAGTTGCGCGCGTGTTGCCCCACCGGTGCGCGCGATCACCTCGCCGGCGACCTCGGCACTGCGCGCCAACTCAGCGTCAGTGAAGCGGGATGGGCCGTAGCGGTGCGCGAGGGCGGCACGCAGCCAGTGGTGATCCTCCCGGGTGGAAATATGCACCGTGCCGCGCATCGGCCACGAACGCAGGATCTGCTGCTCGGCAAAAGCCTGCCACACGCTGGCCCCTCCCCCGCTGCGCAGACGCGCGGTGATTGCGTGAGGGAGGGCCGAAACCTGCTGGCCCTGCATCGCTAGCGTGGCCTGGACAACCTGGGCGGGCGTGTCACCTCGCGTGGCCTCAACCAGGCCCAGCGAGCACATGCGCAGCAAGGAAAAATCATTAGGCATACTGGCCCCCAAGGACTTAGAAGAGGCGCGACTCAACGTCGTCCACGCCTCGCATGGCGTCATAGTCCAACACCAGGCATTCAATGCCGCGATCCTCAGCCAAGGTTCGCGCCTGCTTCGTAATCTCCTGAGCTGCGAAGATACCACGAACCCCCTCAAGGAGAGGGTCACGTGAGAGAAGGGCCAGGTAGCGGGTCAGCTGCTCGACGCCATCAATACCGCCGCGTCGCTTGACCTCAATGGCCACATGCACGCCCTCGGCGTCCCGCACGAGCAGATCAACAGGGCCAATCGCGGTCGGGTACTCGCGTCGCACCAGCTCCCAGCCCCGCCCGAGCAGGGTGGCAACCTGCTCGGAGAGCAGGTGCTGCAAGTGTGCCTCCACGCCGTCCTTGACCAGGCCCGGGTCAATGCCCAGATCCTCAGTGACGTCGTGGAGGATCTCATGAATACGAATAATGAGCTTGTCATCGCTCTTGGCCGCCTGAACAGTCCACACTTCATGGGTATCTTCACCCAGGTGGTCCTCGTCCGAGGGCTCAGAAACAGTGACGGTACAGGGAGCAGTCATCCAGTTCAGGGGCTTGTAGGAGCCGCCCTCAGAGTGGATGAGCACTGAGCCGTCACCCTTGAGCATGATGACGCGCAGGGCGGGATCAAGATGAGCTGTGAGGCGACCGGAATAATCAACGGTGCACCGAGTAAAGACAACACGCACGCAGGTGAGCCTACCGTATGAGCGGCACTTAGAAGGCAGTGTGGTGAGGCGCGCCGGACTCCACCCAGGAGACCAAACCGTTGAAAGTCTGCGGATCAACGGCTAAATCCCACTGCTCATCGCCAGAGGTGATTGTGACCTCAAGCATGCCCTCCACCGTGCCATGAGGGCGAGCAGGAGAGAGCTCAAGCGTGCGACGGGCCAGCCTCAAATAGGGACGATTCGACATAGACACCAGGCGATACCACGTCAGATGATCGGCCCCGTAATGCCCAACGCCCGCATACCATTTACCTTCCTCACCCACCTGCAGGGCACAAGAAAATGAGCCCACCGTGCGGTTGAGGCGCTGGGCACGCACATTAATAAACACCAAAGCCAGGACTGCCAGCACACCCAGTACCGCGAGTACCCACCCAATAATGCCCATAGGTGTCATGACAGTTCCTTTCGTATCGGGCCCCGCCTTTGGGGGAGGCCAAAAAATATCGTGATGCGAGTATAAATGAAGGGTGGTTGGCCCTTTCGTCAGGACCAACCACCCTTCATTTTTCAGGATTCGGAACCGCTGTTCGCCACCACGGTGACGAAGTCAGAGTCCACGGAGACAAAGCCTCCGTCGACAGTGAAATAGCGCTTCTCACCGTCAGTGGTGCTCAGGGTAATCTGTCCGGTGCCCAGAGCAGCCAGCAGGGGCTGACGGCGCGGCAAGATACCCAAGGAGCCATCGAGAATCGGCACCTGGACTTGCGAGCATGTGCCCGTCCACAGACGCCCCTCGGCGGAGACGACCTCGACCTGAAGAACCCCAGCCATCAGGCGTCCTTCTCAATCTCGTGCCAACGGCGCTCAAGGTGCTCGATGCCACCAATATTGTAGAAGGCCTGCTCGGGCACCTTGTCGTAGTAGCCCTCAGCGATGCGCTTGAAGGCCTCAATGGTCTCCGACAGGGGAACGGTCGAGCCTTCAACGCCGGTGAACTTCTCAGCCATGTAGGTGTTCTGAGAGAGGAACTGCTCGATGCGGCGTGCGCGCGCAACGGTGATCTTGTCCTCTTCGGAGAGTTCATCGACACCGAGGATGGCGATGATGTCCTGCAGTTCCTTGTTCTTCTGCAGGATCGCCTTGACGTGGGTTGCCACGTCGTAGTGCTCGCGGCCCACGATTGCCGGATCGAGGATGCGGCTGGTGGAGGCCAGCGGGTCAACGGCCGGGTAGAGGCCACGCGAAGCGATTTCACGAGACAGCTCCGTGGTCGCATCCAGGTGGGCGAAGGTCGTTGCCGGAGCGGGGTCGGTGTAGTCGTCAGCGGGAACGTAGATCGCCTGCAGCGAGGTGATGGAGTGACCACCTGCAGAGGTAATACGTTCCTGCAGCTGACCCATTTCATCAGCCAGGTTGGGCTGGTAGCCCACGGCCGAGGGCATACGGCCCAGCAGGGTCGACACCTCAGAACCCGCCTGGGTGAAACGGAAGATATTGTCGATGAACAAGAGCACGTCCTGATGCTGAACATCGCGGAAGTACTCGGCCATGGTCAGGCCGGTCAGGGCGATGCGCAGACGGGTGCCCGGCGGCTCATCCATCTGGCCGAAGACGAGGGCGGTCTTATCGAACACGCCAGCGTCTTCCATTTCGTGGATGAGGTCGTTACCCTCACGGGTACGCTCACCGACGCCAGCGAAAACGGACACACCACCGTGGTCCTGGGCCACACGCTGGATCATTTCCTGGATAAGAACGGTCTTACCCACGCCTGCACCACCGAAGAGGCCAATCTTGCCACCCTGCACGTAGGGGGTGAGAAGGTCAATGACCTTGATGCCCGTTTCGAACATCTTGGTGCGGGCTTCGAGCTGATCGAAGGCCGGGGGCTCACGGTGGATGGGCCAACGCTCAGTCACCTCAAGGGTTTCACCCGGCTTGAGGTTGAGGGGCTCACCGGTCACGTTGAAGACGTGGCCCTTGGTGACGTCACCGACGGGCACCGTGATGGGGCTGCCGGTGTCGGTCACCTTCGCGCCACGGACGAGGCCGTCGGTGGGCTTGAGAGCGATGGTACGAACGAGGTTATCGCCCAGGTGCTGAGCGACCTCGAGGGTCATGGTGAAGGTGCCCTCGTCCTCGCCCTGTCCCGCCAGATCCACGTCCACGTGGAGGGCGTTGTAAAGAGGCGGGATGCGGTCGGGCGGGAACTCAACGTCGACGACGGGTCCAACGACTCGCGCGACGCGGCCCTCGCCGCCGGTGACTGTTTCTGTCATGGTGTTCTTCTCCGCTTCCATGGGCACTCAGCCCTGAACCAGTGCGTCGGCCCCGCCAACGATCTCGCTAATTTCTTGCGTGATCTCCGCCTGACGGGCCGAGTTGGCCAGGCGCGTGTACTTAGTGATGAGCTCTTCGGCATTGTCGACGGCGGTGCGCATTGCGCGCTGACGCGAAGCCAGCTCGGAGGCTGCCGCCTGCAAAAGGACGTTATGGATGCGGCTCTCCATGTAGAGGGGAAGCAAACCATCCAGAACGGCCTCCGCCGAAGGAATGAACTCGTATTCGGGGAAGGTCAGGTCGGGGTTGTCAGTCCACCCCATCTCACCTCCGCGTTCCTCATCCGAGATAGGAGTGTCAACGATGGTCAAGGGCATCATCTGACGCACGTCAGGGACCTGACTCATCATCGACTTGAAGCGCGTGTAGACGAGGTGTACCTCAGACACTGCCGTCGCTGGATCCTTATCCAGGAAGCGTTCGAGTAGTTCTGCGGCGATCTCTCGACTGGTTGTGACCGTCGGCGAATCCGACTCCCCTTCCCAGGCGCGCTCAATGGGCACGCCACGGAAACGGAAGTAGCTCTGGGCGCGTCGGCCGCAGGCGTAGAGCACGGGCTCCTTGCCTTCTGTGCGCAGGCGGGAGATCAAACGCTCCGTTTCGCGCAGGATTGTTGCCGAATAGGCACCCGCCATGCCGCGGTCTGCGGCCACAACAAGCACAGCCACGCGCGAGGTGTCCTCGCGATGAACAGTGAGCGGATGATCCAAGTCCGTGTGGACGGCCACCGCCGCCACTGCTTGGGTCAAAGCCTTTTCGTAGGGTCCAAGCTCTGCCGCCGCGCGGCGAGCCGAGCCAATACGAGAGGCTGCGATCATCTCCATCGCGCGGAAGACCTTGCTCAGCGTTCGCGTGGACGCGATCCGCTGCTTATAGATCCTCTGCTGACCACCCATGCGTCAGGCCTTTCCGCCAGCGCGACGAACGGTGATCTCTTCGCGGGACTGCTCGGCCTCGACCTCGGCATCATCCAGTTCCATGGTGCCGCGGGCGCTGACCCACTGAGTGTGGAACTCTTCAACAGCAGCCTTGAGTTCAGCTTCGGTTTCATCGCTGAGCAGGCCGGTCTCGGTGATGGTGGTCAGGACCGAGGAGTTCTGACGCAGGTGGTCCAGGAGACGCTCTTCGAAGGGCAGCACGTCGGCAACCTCAAGATCATCAAGGTAACCGTTGGTGCCCGCCCAGATGGAAGCGACCTGGTCGGCCACAGCGTAGGGGGAGTTCTGAGGCTGCTTGAGCAGCTCCATCAGACGCTCACCACGGATGAGCTGCCTACGGGTCACAGCATCAAGGTCAGAGGCAAACATGGCAAAGGCTGCCATTGAGCGGTACTGAGCCAGGGTGAGCTTGAGGGTACCAGCAACCTTCTTCATAGCCTTGATCTGGGCGTCGCCACCAACGCGGGACACCGAGATACCGACGTCCACAGCAGGACGCTGGTTGGAGTTGAAGAGGTCGGACTGGAGGAAGATCTGACCATCGGTAATGGAAATCACGTTGGTCGGAATGTAGGCCGACACGTCATTTGCCTTGGTTTCAATGATGGGAAGGCCCGTCATCGAACCTGCCCCGAGGTCATCGGAGAGCTTTGCGCAACGCTCCAGCAGGCGCGAGTGCAGGTAGAAGACGTCGCCGGGGTAGGCTTCACGGCCCGGGGGACGACGCAGCAGCAGGGACACCGCACGGTAGGCTTCTGCCTGCTTGGACAGGTCATCAAAAACAATGAGGACGTGCTTGCCCTGGTACATCCAGTGCTGGCCGATGGCCGAACCGGTGTAGGGGGCCATGTACTTGTAGCCTGCGGGGTCCGATGCCGGGGAGGCAACGATGGTCGTGTACTCCATCGCACCGGCATCTTCCAGGGTGGAACGTACCGAAGCGATGGTCGAACCCTTCTGACCGACAGCGACGTAGATGCAGCGCACCTGCTTGCTGGGGTCGCCCGACTTCCAATTCTCACGCTGGTTGAGGATGGTGTCGATTGCGATGGCAGTCTTGCCGGTCTGGCGGTCACCGATGATGAGCTGACGCTGGCCACGGCCAATCGGGATCATCGAGTCGATAGCCTTCAGGCCGGTCTGGAGGGGCTCGTGCACCGACTTACGCATCATGACGCCGGGGGCCTGGAGTTCCAGAGCGCGACGGCCATCAAGGTCAGCGATCTCGCCCAGGCCGTCAATGGGACGACCCAGGGGATCCACGGTGCGGCCGAGGTAGCCATCGCCGACGGGCACGGAGAGGACCTCACCCGTGCGATGAACGATCTGACCTTCTTCGATGTTGGAGAAGTCGCCCAGGACCACAGCGCCGATCTCACGCTGATCGAGGTTCATGGCCACGCCCAGCGTGCCATCCTCGAATCGCAGGAGCTCATTGGCCATAGTGCCGGGAAGTCCCTCAACGCGGGCGATACCGTCGGCGGTCTCGGTGACGTAGCCGACCTCTTCGGTGGCAACCTCAGAGGGACGGTAGGAGTCCACGAAGGAGTCCAGCGCCGCCCGGATCTCCTCGGGACTGATGGAAAGATCAGCCATTGAGCATTCCTTCTGTGAGCAGTGTGTGTACGTGTGGGGTGGTCAGCGCGAGCCAACCAGTGCGCGACGCAGATCATTGAGCTGCGTCTGGATGGAGGAATCGAGTGCCGTATTGCCGACCTCGAAGCGGAAGCCGCCTACGAGAGCCGGATTAATCGACACGGTCAGGGTGACATCGCGACCAAGCTTGCGGGTCAGCACGCCCCGCAGTCGCTCAATCTGAGCGTCTGTCATGGGGGCCGCCGCCTGCACCGAGACGAGCACGCTATTCATCATGGAAGCAGCGCGCTCAGCGAATCGACGCAGGGTGGAGAGCAGGCGTCCGTGTGAGGTGCGGCCAACGCCGCGACGCACCAGACGCATGGTCCACTTGGTCAGCTGGTCCTTGAAGATCGACTGCGCCAGGTCACCACGCTCATGGCGGTTCCCGTGGCCCATATCGGACAGCTCAAGACGCAGGTCACGGTAGTTGGCAAGGAAGTCAGCGACTGCAAAGAGTTCCTGTCCGACGGTTTCCAAAGCGCCATTGCGGCGAGCGTCTTCCATGGTGGCGATGATGCCCAGGACCTCGCAGGCGTCGTGTAGATCCATGGGATCTGACCAGTGCGAGCCCACGAGGTCGTCAAGGACGGTGGCGGTGGTAGGGGTCACCACGGAACCGACAGCGCCTCGGGACAGAGCGCGCTTGTCCTCAACGGAACGAGCAGGGTCAGTCATGCCGCGACGCAGGCGGGCATCTTCACGGACGAGGTCGGATAGACCGAAGAAATCCTCAGCGACGCGCATCGCGTCCACCCCGGGCTGAGCCAGGGCGGCGTTCAATGTGCGAGTAGCGCTTGCGAGCGCCACTTCTCCCGAGGTTCTCATCAGTTCACTCCACCTACCGGGGCTGCGGCCGTTTCCCTCTCAAGATCGTCAAGGAAACGATCGACAACGCGTGCAGTCAGTGCCGTGTCGGTCAGGTGCTCACCGACGATCTTCTCAGCCAGCTGGGTGGCGAGAATGCCGACCTCGGTGCGCAGCGAGCCTTCAGCGGCGGCGCGCTCGGCCTCGATCTGACGCTGAGCGTTCTCAAGGATGCGTGCGGCTTCAGCCTGAGCTTCTTCACGAGCAGCGGCAACAATACCCTTGGCTTCTTCGCTGGCGCGGTCGCGGATGGAGTGCGCTTCGGCGTTTGCCTCGCGCAGCATCTCTTCACGCTGACGCTCGGCGGAAGCGGCGTCTGCCTTGGCCTTCTCGGCTGCGCCGAGGCCTTCTTCGATCTTCGCCTGACGCTCATCGAGGATGGCGTAGATCTTGGGCAGAGCGTACTTTCCAACGAGCACCCAGATCAGAAGCAGGATGAGTGCTGCATAGAAAACTTCATACAGCGGCGGCCAGACGACGGAGCCTTCCGTGCCGTGGTCCCCCGCTGCTGCCAGGAGGGTCTTCATCACTTAACGACGAGGGGCAGCACGAAACCAATGAGGCCGAGGGCTTCGACCATACCGGCGCCGATGATCATGTTGGTGAAGAGACGACCAGCAACCTCAGGCTGACGAGCAGTGGATTCCTGGGTCTTGCCCACGAGGTAACCGATGCCGATTGCGGGGCCGAGGGTGGCGATGCCGTAACCAATGTAGGCGAGGGAGATGCCCATGTGGGTTTCCTTTTCATGTTGGGACGTCCTTGTGGACGTCTGAGTGGGGTCGGACCGTCAGTGACTTTCGACGGACAGCTTGATGTAGACGGCAGAGAGGATCGTGAAGATGTAGGCCTGCAGGAAGGCCACAAAGATCTCAAAGACCGTCATGACAACCATGGCCAGGCCGGTCAGGGCCGCAACCGAGGTCATCGCATTGATTTCAGACAGGAGGACGGCCGTGCCGAAGTAGGACATACCCAGCAGGATGTGGCCGACGAGCATATTGCTCAAAAGACGCAGGGTGAGCGTCACGGGACGCACCACGAAGTTCGAGAGGAACTCAATGGGCGTGATAATGAGGTACATCAACGCTGGCAGGCCCGAGGGCATGAGCTGGGACTTGAAGAAGTGCCCTGCGCCCTGGGCGCGGATACCCGCACCGATGAAGGTCACGTAGGTGAAGAGGGCGAACATCATCGGCACTGCGACCACGGAGGTAGCGGCGATATTGATACCGGGGAGAATGCCCGAGATGTTCATGAAGAAGATCGCCATGAAGGCCATGGCCAGGTAGGGAGCATAGCGGCGGCCCATCTTGGGGCCGAGCATTTCTACGGCGATATTGCCGCGAATAAACTCAGCGACGAGTTCCATCGACGCCTGGCCGCGCCCGGGAACAAGGCTCACCTTACGCACAGCCAGGAGGGCAACCACGCACAGCAGGCCACCCATGATGAAGCGGGCCATGGTCAGGCGGTTGAACTCAAAGAGGGTACCTTCGCCGAAGATCGCTGCGGGAAAGAAGTCCCCGATGCCAGGAGCGTGCGGCGCCTGCGTGAAAGCGGGGACGGCGGTGAGAGCCAGAACAGCCAGAATGAGGGCCATCACCACCCAGTACCAGACGGGGGTGCGGTAGGCGCGGGTTGACTCAGCCTCGGTCGTGGTGATCGTCAACAGGGTATCCTTCCGGACTCTCAGGCGTCGATGACTGACGGCGTAACTACTGGGCGCAAATAACAGCCAGAGACAACTGTACCAGTCCCGTCAAGGGATATGGACGCCATCTCATTGAGTTTTACACAGACGTGTCCAATGGCACGACATTGAGGATTCGCGCCCTGCTGAGCAGCCATACTTCAGCCAGGGTCGATAGCAGGATCATGACAATGAGGGCCACCCCAATAATGCGCACCTCAGCCCCTGCAAAACGCCCCCCAATGAGGGAAAACGCCACGATGAGAATGCGACCAAGGTAGCCCAGACCCAACCATCCGGGCAGGGAGGCCTGAGCAGCACTAAACACACGCTTGACGATGAGGACGGAAAAGAGGGCCATCGCTGCCACAGCACCCATCGCCCACAGGCCAGTAAGCACCCTCAGATCCGAGGTGGTGGCCGCCATCCACGCCCCCACGCCGATCATCACCAGCGCCCCCAGGGCAAGGGTGACGAGGCGGATCTTCTCACCCGCACGCGCGAGGGCAGGATTCCCCTGAGTCACTGGCCTCCCCTGCTGTTCGGAAGCGACGGTGATTGAAGGGCTTTGAGCCTCATTCGCAGGAGTGTCGGTCATCTTCATCCTTTCCATGCGTAGCTGCCTTGCGAGCAGCTTCACGCATCCAGGGAAACTCCGCCACGGTGAAGATCAACACCAGGACGAGGGTTGGCACCGACACCAAAGCGACGTAATGCCAGGGGAAATTCAAGAGGGAGACGGCAGACAGTGACACCTGCGCCGTCCACAACCACAGGATTGTCACCACGCCGCGGTGGGTGTGGCCGCGGGCAAGCAGACGGTCGTGGAAGTGCGACCGGTCTGCATGGAAGGGACTCTTCCCGTTTTTCATACGAATCAGGGAGGTAGCGACCAGATCCCCCATGGGCACAACAATGACTGACAGGGGCAAGAGAACGGGAAGTAAGCCCACGAGGACACGCTGCTCCCCCAAGACGGAGGGGTCAATCTGTCCGGTGACAATGATCGCTGCTGAAGCAAGGATCAGACCCAGGGTTTCCGCTCCGCCACCCATCATGATCGACGAGGGGTGGAAGTTAAACCACAAGAATCCAGCGCACACCCCCACCAGCGCGATAACGACAAGGGAGGCCGTGGTGGCGTAGGTGGCGGCATCGGAAATGACCGACACCGAATACGAGTATATGAAGAAGGACATGGCCCCAATGCCGACGGTACCGGCGGCCAAACCATCCAAGCCGTCAATGAAGTTCACCGCGTTAATAATGGCGACGACCACCAGCAGGGTCAGGATGAGCGACAGGCGAGAGGAGCCGATGGTAATGCCAAAAATGGGGAAGCTGACCAATTGCACACCCGACAGGGCCATCAGGCCAGTAATGAGGATCTGGCCGGAGAGTTTCGTCATCCAGTCCAATTCGATGACGTCATCAATGACGCCAAGCAGGGACATCGCCGCGGCACCGCCCATTACCGCCCAGGGAACGGAGGTGGAAAACACGGGAGCCATGTAGGGGATGGTGGAGGCGATGAGCATGGCAATGACGAAGCCGGTGGTCATGGCGATGCCGCCCAGACGCGGGATGGGGATGCTTTGAATATCGCGTGAGCGGAGCTTCGGGACGATTCTCCAGTGCAGGCATGCGAAACGGACAATGGGCGTCACCAGTACGGTGATTCCCATTGCCAGCAGCATGAGCAGCAGGTAGACCTTCACGTCCTGTGGATCCTCTCGACCGTGGTCTTCGGGGCGGGGCTCAAGCGCGTGCTGGTGGCCCGCTGGGTGAGGGCGGCGGCGCGATGGTGGTGCCTGCCGCTTCACTGAGTTCTTCTAAGGATAGAGCCCCCACGCGCACAGCACGCGCCTGCCCATGGGCGAGGTCAATGATTGACGAGGCCCTCCCCACGGCAGAAGGGCCGCCGTCGACGTAGGCGTCCACCCTGTCTGCGAAGTAATCACGGGCCTCCTCAATGCTCAGGGCAGGCGGGTTGCCCGTGGTATTTGCCGAGGTGACGGCCATGGGTCCGGTAGCTTCGAGGAGGGCGAGGGTCGCCTCGTGGTCGGGCATACGCACCGCGAGCGTCCCCTTCGTATCTCCCAGATCCCAGCCCAGGTCAGGGCGGGCTTCGAGAATGAGGGTGAGTCCACCCGGCCAGTACGCCTGGGCGAGACGGTAGGCGGCTTCAGGGACGTTCACGCAAAGCTCGTCGATACTTGCCGTGGAGGGCACCAGCACCGGCGGGGGCATCTGACGGTCGCGGCCCTTGGCGGCCAGCAGGCGAGTGATGGACTCCGGTTTGGTGGCAATCGTGCCGATGCCGTAGACCGTGTCGGTGGGCACAACGATTACTCCCCCGCCCCGCACGAGGGCGGCGAGGGCCTGGCAGTCCTCGGAAGCGAGGGAGCTCAGCGCAGAGAAGCTGCGGGTCATGTGTTCTCCTCAAGGGCATGGGTAGCGCTGGCCATGGTAGTGACGGCCAAAGGAGGGTTGCTTGGGGCAGCGAAAGGAGCTCGGGCGAGGAGCATCCGCTCAGCACCCGCAAGATCCTCAGCTGTACGAATGTCATGGAATCCGGCGGCGAGGGCGACCTCGCGAAGTTGAGCGGATTGTTTCTCCGCATGCTCCATAACAAGCAGGCCGCCGGGAGTATCGACGGTGGAGGGGCGCAGAAGATGAGCGGCCCGGTGGATAATCCCACGGGGGATGACCATGCCGTCCTCTCCCCCACCGTAGAGGGCTTCAGGGGGGTCAGCAAGAGCCTCAGGTTGAGTGACGTCAGCCAGGGGCACGTAGGGCGGGTTGGAGACCACCACGTCAACCTGCCCGTCGCACTCGGGCAGCGCGGTCGTGGCGTCCCCTTTGACGAGGTGGACGCGGCCAGGAGCGATGCGCTCAATATTGGCTTGGGCGAGGGCGTGAGCCTCGTCCATCAATTCGACGGCGTAGACGCAGCTCGTGGGCACTTCCGTTGCAAGGGCGAGGGCGATGGCCCCTGACCCGGTGCACAGGTCAACGACGATGGGCCCCTGCGGACACAAGCCCACTTCAAGGCCAGGGGGCGCCGAGGGCGCGAAGGTGCGGGCGGGAGCCTCGCCGCTTGCGATGGCCGTGGCGATGGCTGCGGCCTCGTCGATGGCGTACTGGGCGACCATCTCTGTCTCCGGGCGGGTAATGAACACGCCCGGCCGCGACTCCAAGGTCAGGAAGCGGAACCACATGCGCCCCACAATATGCTGAAGGGGCTCGTGGTGGCGCCGACGCGCAACCGCACTGCGGTAGCGTTCCGCAGCATGAGCGCCAATGACCGCAGGAACCTGCACGAAGGAGTCAACACCACACACCCACTCCATAAGGGTGCGCGCATCCGTCACAGGATTGGCACCTTCGCAGCCGCGCAGGCGCTCACTGCCCCAGGCCACCAGCTCAGCGACAGTGAACTCATGACTAGCGGGCAGTGATGCTCCCACGAGCGTCACCGTCACGCCCCACCTGCCTGAGCGAGGCGGGCAGCCTCGTCAGCCTCAATCGCCGACGCAATCACCGGCCCCAGCGCACCATCAAGCACCTGATCGAGGTTATGCGCCTTAAAGCCCGTGCGATGATCCGCAATGCGATTCTCTGGGAAGTTATAGGTGCGGATACGCTCAGAACGATCCACGGTACGCACCTGGGAGAGACGCTGGGCGCTGGCCTCAGCCTCGCGCTTAGCCTTCGCTTCAGCGGCTAGGCGGGAGGCGAGGACACGCAGAGCAGCTTCCTTGTTCTGCAACTGCGACTTCTCATTCTGCATGGACACAACAATGCCGGTGGGCATGTGGGTAATGCGCACGGCAGAGTCGGTGGTGTTCACCGACTGGCCACCCGGACCAGAGGAACGGTAGACATCAATACGCAGATCGTTGGGGTCAATGACGATCGTGTCATCAGCTTCGATCTCAGGCATGACAAAGACACCCGCTGCGGAGGTGTGAATACGCCCAGAGGATTCGGTGACGGGAATACGCTGGACGCGGTGGACGCCGCCCTCGTACTTCAGATGCGCCCACACGCCTTCTTCTGGCGAGGGCGTGCCCTTCGCCCGGATAGCCAAGGTGATGTCCTTATAGCCACCCAGTTCCGTGTGGGTTGCCGACAACTCCGTAACGCTCCACCCCTTGGATTCGGCGTAGCGGGTGTACATGCGGGCCAGATCAGAGGCAAAGAGCGCTGATTCGTCTCCACCTTCACCGGCCTTGACTTCCACAATGGCGTCGCAAGCATCATCCGGGTCGCGGGGAATGAGGATGGTGCGCAGAGCCGAGTGAGCTTCAGCAAGCTCATCTTCCAAGGAGGGGATCTCCTCAGCGAAGGACGGATCCTCCTGGGCGAGTTCGCGTGCAGCTTCGAGGTCTTCAGCGGCGGCGGTATAGCGTTGGTAGGCGGCATTAATGCGCCCCAGCTCAGCAAAACGTCGCCCAACCGAACGGGCTTGGCTTGGATCAGCATGCAGGGCAGGGTCAGCCATCTGGGCTTCAACCTGGGCGTACTCCTCAAGCAGGGGCTCAAGGGCAGAGAATTCAGATCCGACGGTGGACAACGCAGGCTCCTTGGTCATGAAGGCGGGGCGGACAGCAGGCAGCGTGGCTCTGCGCGTGACACAACGGCGCCGGTGGTCGCAGGGACCACCGGCGCCGAAGGAAAGCGTTACTTAACGCGCTTGCCGTAGCGAGCCTCGAAGCGGGCGACGCGGCCGCCGGTGTCGAGGATCTTCTGCTTGCCGGTGTAGAAGGGATGGCAAGCGGAGCACACGTCAACGCGCATCTCACCGGAGGTAATGGTGGAGCGGGTCTGGAAAGCGTTACCGCAGGTGCAGGTGACGTTGGTGTCAACGTACTCGGGGTGGATACCCTGCTTCATGGTTTTCTCCTTAGGAATTCGAGGGCGCTGGGTCCACTGAGCATGATCCTCAGAGGTGAACCAGAACCGAGAAGTAATTTTGCCACTAAAGGGCCGTGGCGTCTATGCGGCACCCCTCCCCACACCGTGACATCCCCGACATCGCTACGTCCGGCCCCCTCACAGTTGAGCAGCCAGAGAGCGCCCCTGTTCAGCAACCTCCAATGAACGTCGCAGCAGATCTCGCACTGTCTGCCCCGTCACGGGAGAATAGGCCCTAATCCCTTCCAAGGACACTGCTGACGCTTCAGTGGCCAGAGCATCAGTATTGTGCCGATGGGCGTTCACGTGCGCGACCAATCGCGCATACTCAGCCGGATCTTCCCTGTAGGAATCAAGCGCCGCAACGAGTGCGTTGTAGCTGCGCTGAGCATCACCAATATTGTTCTGAATGCGTTGCAATGCAGCCTGGTTGGACGACTTGCGCCGCAGGATCACCATCCATAACGTGCCTGTCAGCACGAGCAGAGCAAAGCCCAGCACATCCCAGCTGTAGCCACCGCGCCGTCCGCCACTATAGTCAACAGTCGAGGAGAGCTTGCGAGCTACTTTCACCAGGTTCTCGCTCACGGAATCACTCGAAGAATCCATGAAGAACTCTTCCTGTGACTCCCCGGCGAAGAAGCCCAATCTCAGCCTGTCACCCACAAGATAGGCGTACTCACCCGTGCTGGGGCGCGCACTCAACACAAGCGAACGGTCACGAGGGACACCCACGTAGGACCCACCAAGGAAGGATTCTTCTGGTGGCAGCTGCCTGCCAAAATCCAAGGTTGCTTCGGTCAGTGATCTGGAGGTGTCCTCATGAAGGAGGACGACATGAAGCTCCACCCCGTTGGTCTTAAAGCCGACATTCTCAAGAGCATCACGCAAAGCATGTGCGTCCACACTGGCCGTCGTGTCATGGATCGCAACGCTGCGCGCAGAAAAGCCTAGAACGTGACGTGTGAGAAGGATGCTGCCACCTGCTCCCACAGCAATAAGGCTGAGTACGATAACCGCAGCAAGCCAAGCGTGAGCAGACTTGTGGGCTAAGAATCCCAGCAGAGATGCGGAGGGCCTCTGTGACTTCCTCGGTCTCAGTCATATGCATCTTTCTTCCGTCGACCCCTTGTCCTGATACGGCTCCGGGGCAGTCAACACCTCGAGAATACTCCCCCATCGCTCTCAGTAGAGCACTTTGGGCGGTCCCCGTGATCCTCTTTTAGTAGGACGAGGACGACCCCGAGCCGGAAAACCCCCCCCCCCCACCGCCGTAACTCGACGAACTTGATGAACTTGACGAACTCGTCGAGCCAGAACCTCCAGAGCTTGAAGAGCTCGACAGTGATGCGGTGTAGTCAGGATTAATCCGTGATGACGCATATCCAACGACCACTCCAGCCAAAGCAGAATTGGACACCGAGGAAGAACTACTCGAACCGCCAATCGCGGTGCCTGCACGGCGACCACGATTCGCGCGAATGGTACTCCCTGGCCGGTAGGTCTGGACCTGCCCTTGCTCTCTCCAGCTCCCCCGGTAGGGGGTGCCATTGCCGGTGAAGAGGTCATCAACGTCAGAGGTGCCCACGTTTTCACCCCGTTGACGGGCAGCACGCATGGCCGCTTCCAAGATCTCACGTGACAGATTCCAGAGCATGCTGCTCATCCGGTCCAGCTCACTGAGCGCATCCGAGGGGCTCAGTGTCCTTGCCTCAAGCTCCCCCGCCATCGCCCACAGTCGATGGCGAGCCTTCAGAGCTTCAGCGCGCACACTCGTACGAAGCCCCTCAGAGATGCCACGCGCATCACTAATGAGCTCCTCTAAAGAATCAATGTCCTCATAGAGGGGACCGGTTTCATTCCTCCAGACCTCGGGCCAGCGCGGGGCCATTGACAAGAAAGCGGCCGTATTCGAAATACCATCATCGACAGCATTCAGAGCCAAGGCCTTATCGCGTAGGATCCGCGTATTCTTCACGCCCCGAGGATAGAGTGATTCGATGAAACCCAGCGAGCCGAAGTCTTGGAACATGCGCGTGAGCTCGTGATAGTCACTGAGGTACTGCTCATACCGTTCGTAGACTCGTCTGCCGTGAATATCTGTCTGATCAAGGACTCCCGCATCAATGCTCGTCGCCTCAAAATCCTGAGTGACCTGCGCATAGTTTGTCCGCGCCTCCTCAAAAAGACGCTTACTGCGCGCCCGATGGGTATAGCGGCTGACGAACCACGACACTCCAATAATGCTGGCAACAGAGGAGGCCACCCACCCAAGGATGCTATTTGCCCACGAGGTATCAATAGCGTCCGCCACTGACTGAGCCCCCGTGTAGAAGGCTTCATTGAACTCCATGGCACGAAGGTTGTCCTTCATGCTCTCTTGAATAGCAAGCTGAGCGTTGATATCCAGACCGAAATCCTCACCAAAGAAGGTGCCGATATTGCGTTCATGGGGGGCCAAGGACAAAATCACGGTCTGGTCGGCCCAAAAACGAGGATCCTCCGCAGAAATCCACGGTTCCTTCAATTCGGCGGTGCGCCCATATTCCAGGGTTCGATAATTCAGGCTCTCTCCATCCAATGACGGCAAGGTCAAGATGGAAATCTTCACCGGTCGGACAAACTCAATCCCCGAAATGGCGTCAATCACCTGCCGATCAGACAGGATCCCGGCCTCGTCGTAGACGTGCACGCTCACAGGCGGCTGGGTAGCGGGTTTGCCAAACAATTGGAGAGCGGGGAAAGCCGCCAGTGCGGCCAGCGCAACCAGAAGGCCGATCAGCAGGCGGAGTCCCCCCAATGCCCCAGCATGGCGGATCCCTTCATTTGTCCGGGTCATCGGAACCTCCCTTTTCAGCCTCAAGGCCTAGAATACTGTTCCCACGGATCAGGGCGGCGAACCCACTCCTGGAGTGCCCGAACCAAGGCCCTCACAGACACGTAGTGGGCAACGCTGCACCCCGCTACCGCACGAGGGGGCTCTTCAGCCAGCCGGTAGCGCATGAGATTCTCACGCAAATCCTCATCCTGCGGATCAGGCTCCCTCTCCTCCATCTCTATGACCTTGTCATCGAATCTGTCATTAAAGGGAGGAACCGTATACCCCTGCAGTGCCATCTCGTCAGGGATCTCCACCAGCACTAAACGGCGCAAACGCTCATCGCAACGGCGCAGCGCTTCCAAAGCCTCAGCGCCCTCAATCTCCCCCACTGCGAATGCGGCGCCAACTCTCTCACACTCAGCGACGACCTCGTCAGGTATCGCAGCCACGCGGGATCCAACCGGGCTCTCCACGAGGGGATCACCCCAGGCGTTATCAAGGAACGCCTGCGCGGCCTGACAATCCTCGTAAATGCTCGCAACTTCCTCAGCCCAGAGCCTTTCCCAGCCCTCAACACGAGAGAAGGAGGAAACACTCGCCGTCCTCGTCCAATCCGAACTCTCCAAGGCCACCACTCGACGCTGGACCTCCTCGAGCCTCTCCGTAGCAGCCTCTGACGACATCTGCGCCACACTCAAGGACTGAAGAGCAAGCACCTCACGCAGGCACGCCTCAATCTCATGCTCATCACGCTCAACCCGGCGCAGCATGGCCGAGACTTCCGAAGAGGAGGATGCATGCAGGAGAGCACTTTGTCGATCCTCAGCATTAGCCTGTTCAAGGGCACGCAAACGCCGGACAAGGGCGGTGCGTCCCCTGAGATTGTCACGCAGATTCAAGATTGCCCCCAGCGCAGCAATCAAGCCCACGATCGCGGCGCCCCCCAGGAAGAGCGGAAGCAGTTTCTGCCACCACGGCCGATCGGGCAGCAAGGAGGAAGGCTGAGCCTGCGACACCTTAGCAACAATGCGCGAACCCAAAACGTCGGCAGGAAGATCAGGGGAAAGACGGCTCTCCTGCAGGCTCTCCGGGGAGAGATGAAGGTCAATGAAAGCACCATGAGACATCAATGCCGCATTCTGATTCGGAACAAGGACAAGCATGATGAGACCGTCTGCCCACTCCCACTGCGAGCCTGTCGTGTCCTCATAGACCCACGGTTTTTCTGTGGAGTGACTCAGTGCGTAATTCTTTACCTCTTCCTTGGCTTCCTCTTCGCTCGTGGCTTCCATGTCCATTGTCAGAACGGCAATGTGGACAAAGCGTGAGAGGGGAAGAGCCTCAAGCTCCGCTTCAAGCTCCTGGGCGTTGAGGATCCCCGCCATGTCGTGCACCTCTGCGGTAGGCAACTGATGGAGGCGCCACACCCACAATGCCCCAAAGATCAGTGCAGCAATGGTCGCAATCCCCAGAACCCAGGCAAGGACAAAGCGAAAGGCTGCCACAGGCCGAGACGGGATCGGAGCTGGAGACATGGTCGACATCAGTCATCCTTTGGCGGTAGAGCACTGTCACTGCCTCCAAGTTTGCCACGCCAACGGTGAGTTCACGCGCTCATCGGCTCAGGAGCGCTTCAATGCTGGTATTTTCGCGCTGCCATTTGCCCCAAGCGTGCCCTTCGGCGTCTCATACGCAGACCAAAGCCTGGTGGCAATCGAAGCTCACGCTGTGCATCGCGCTCAACATCTATAAGGACAATGCCTTGCCACCACAGAGCCTCGGCCTGGTCACCGGCCAAAGCCGTGAAGGACTCCCAAAACCCTAGTTGCCCAAAGTCGTTCAAGGCTGCCCGGAAAGCGTCATAGCTCGCCATATACTCGTGCAATTCTTGCTTCATTCGCTCCGTTTCATCGCCCGTGGCTTCGGCATAGGCATACTGAGCTTTCCATTCATCAACGAGAGCATGGGAGCGGCTAAAACACTCCTGAGCCTGCCTGAAAGCCACGGTAGCGAAGCGGCGCCGATAGAAAAGCACGACAAACCAGCTCACCCCCGCTGCAGAAAGGACGAAGGTGAAGAATCGGAGGGTGTAGCTACCCCAAAGAGTTTCATCCACTTCACTCACATAGGCCTTCAGCGCACGTTCAACACCTTCATCGAAATGGCTCGTTTCATGCGCATTCTCAATGGCCCTGACGACTAACAGTCGCTCGCCCGGGGTGTTGCGAAGGTCATCGGCCTCAACGATGCTCACCTGCCCAAAGTCATGGGACAGCACGAGTGCAGCCAGTCCTTCCTGCCATCGGCTGGGAGTGCCTTCATCGACCCACTCCAGCTCCGGGTGCTTAGCCGCATGCCCTCGAAGCAGTATCTCTGGATCGCTGGGCACAAACCCATCGGAGACGAAGACGACGAGGTGCAGGACGCGGTGTGTCCGCTGTCTGGCGAGGCGATTACTCAACTCCGTTTCGTTGAGTTGTTTCGTCGCATCGTAAATGTACACGGAGTCAATCGGGTGCTCCTCCTCGCCACCGAAAACATAGAGAGTGGGAAGGGCAAACACTGCAAATAAAGCGAAGACACTGACCAATGCGTAGGTGAATAACGCTCCTGACGGCCGAAAGTTGGATGTCATTCCTGCCTCACATTCTCGATGTTGAGCATCTTCAGCCGTTGCTCGTAGACACAGCGCAAAGCCCCCATAGAGCCGAGGAATGCCTCCGTGTCGTCCTCGTCCTCCTCCCCCGCGTCGGCTTTCCTCTTGCGGGCCACGGCGAGGAAGTATTCCTCCTCACGCCCGGACACATCAGGAAGACTTCGCCAGTCGACGTCAAGCAGATCGCGGTGAAACTCCTCCTCAAGCTGTGCACGCACCTTCTCGTAAAGCTGTGCCTCCACATTAAGCGTGCCTTCTTCGATCAGAAGGATCTCCTGCGCGCAATGACGCACCGCAATCTTCCAGGCCTGACGCTTCAGATCACGCCGCAGCGCCGCCAATCGACGAAAGGCTTCGACGATGTCAATACGCCCCTCCCTGTAATCCCAGGTGATCGCACTCAACTGAGACTTGAAGGTCTCCGACGTAACATCTCCCGCGCTCAGGGCGCTTCCCGATGGCGCTTCATAGGCTCTCATCCACAGCAATCCGTAGTGACGGATACTTTCGTGGACGCGTTCGACATGCGTCTTCCAGCGCTGAGCTCCGGCCGCATTGCCGGTAATCAGATCGGCGATTCCCTCGCGCTCAGCACTCAAGGTCCTGAGTCCCTCAAGGGCCGATTCAAAGCGTCCTATGCTCTTTTCGGCCGTTGGCGTGCAGGACTCAAGGAACCCTAGTGGCAGGTAGGAGGCCATTGATGTCTCCCACGCTTCGATACTATCCACATACCGCTGGTAATGCGTGAGGGCATCAAGGGCGTGCATATCGGCAGCCAGGATCCTCTCTACCTCTCTGAAGCGCTCCAATGCCTGGCTCTCAAGCTCACGATACTGCGTGAGAATCCACGCAAGACTCTTCCGGTTTCGCACCCCCACACTGTCAATCTCCACAATGACAAAGGCGGCGACCACAGCAACGAACATAGCAAAGAAAAACCCAAGCAGGTGCGGGTAGAGCCCAGAGTCAAGGCGATCGATCTGACGGCTCACCACCGCCTCCAGTGCATCACTTGGAGTCTGGGCCTGCGAGTTCCAATACACCGCTGCAAATAGGGCATCACAGGTTGCTTCATCGCTGCATAAATCTGGCGACACCGCAGCCCACATCTCATTATCCGCGCTCATGGCCATCACGATGACGCGCCCCCTCAGGCGTGGATCTGGCAAGAACGGTGAGGCTGGCCCCTCCTTCGCCCCTGGGACAAGCCATCTGTCCACATGCGGGTTACTCTGCAAGAAACTCCACAGCTCTGCGTCGGGCCGCACCCCGTGGCCACTGTCAACGCTGACGACAATGACAGCAAGGTCTTCGTCCAAGACGTGAGCTTTCAGGCTGCGATACAGGCTGTCGCCGTCAAGGATCTGCGCCCTGTCATAGACCCGCACTGTCTCAAGGGGATGTTTAGTGTTGATGAACAGAGCCACAAGTGCCAGAAACGAGGCAATGAACAGGAGAAAACTCAGCACAAGGATGACAGCGACCCGAGCTCTCTCCCGTGGAGGTGAGTGTAGTTGCGGGATCGTGGTGTTCACACATGCGTCCTTGTGTCTCATGGAGGAGCGGTTTTACTTTTATTCATTATGGCGAGAAAAGTCTCATGCGTCTGCACTTTCGCGCCGACGGAAGAGACAGCCCTTCGCAAGCATCTCTTTGACTGACGCACGATCACCGGTCCAGCCACTTGGGCACAGTAATGGCCGGGGGCGGAAGGTTTCCCTTCCGCCCCCGGCCGTGACACTCAGGTGCCTGACACCTCAGGTGAACAAGTCTTAGTCAGCGCTTGGCGTCGTCTTTTGAACGAGCATGAGGAACTCAGCGTTGGACTGCGTTTCCTTGAGCTTGTCGAGGACGATTTCCAGGGCGCTTTGCTGCTCAAGGGTGCCAAGGACGCGACGCAGCTTCCACATGATGCGCAGCTCTTCGGGAGCGAAAAGGGTCTCTTCACGGCGAGTGCCCGACGCATTGACGTCGATCGCGGGGAAGATACGGCGGTCAGCAAGCTGGCGCGACAGGCGCAATTCCATATTGCCCGTGCCCTTGAACTCTTCGAAGATGACCTCATCCATCTTCGAACCAGTCTCCACCAGGGCAGAAGCAACGATGGTGAGGGAGCCGCCCTCCTTGAGGTTACGGGCAGCACCGAAGAACTTCTTGGGCGGGTAAAGTGCCGAAGCGTCCACACCACCAGAGAGGATACGACCCGAAGCCGGGGCAGCCAGGTTGTAGGCGCGCGACAGGCGGGTGATGGAGTCAAGCAACACCACAACATCCTGGCCGAGTTCCACCAGGCGCTTAGCACGCTCAATGGCGAGCTCAGCAACGATGGTGTGATCCGACGCGGGCCGATCGAAGGTGGAGGCAATGACCTCGCCCTTCACGATCGAACGCATGTCGGTCACTTCCTCTGGACGCTCATCAACGAGGACAACCATGAGGTGAACCTCAGGGTTGTTGATCTCAATAGCCTTGGCGATCTGCTGGATCACCATGGTCTTACCCGCCTTAGGCGGGGAGACAATCAGACCACGCTGTCCCTTACCGATGGGAGCAACCAGGTCGATGACGCGCGGCGTGTAAGCCTTGGGCGTCGTCTCCAGACGCAGTTGCTCGGTGGGGTAAATGGGGGTGAGCTTACCGAATTCGCGGCGACGCTGGGCATCCTCAACGCTCATGCCGTTCACCGAATCGACACGCACGAGAGCGTTGTACTTCTGACGCTGACGCTCACCCTCACGAGGAGGCTTCACAGCACCGGCAACAGCGTCGCCAGCACGCAGGCCCCAACGGCGCACATTACCCAGGGTGACATAGACGTCATTAGGGCCGGGCAGGTAACCCGAGGTGCGCACAAAGGCATGGTTGTCTTGAATATCGAGGATGCCGGCAATGGGAGCCAAAGGTTCCTCTTCACGAACCTGGGGCTCGCCCTGACGGTCGCGGCGGCTCTTGAAGCCTTCCTGCTGGCGCTCCCCGTTCTGGCCGTTCTGTCGCTCACCATTGTCACGGCGGTCACGGTCGCGTCCACGTCGGCGAGCGTTGCGATCACGGCGGCCTCGGCGGCCCTCCGTGCCATCACCTTCAGGCAATTCAATCTCAGCCAGCTCAATGGCGGGCTCAACGGCAGCAGCGGGGGCTTCGGGCTCGGCCTCGTCCTTCTTTGCGACGGGGGCAGGCAGGTCAAGCTGGATAGTGGAGGTGTCGACGGCACCGTCGGTGGAGACGCGGCGGCGACGTCCACGGCCGCGACGCTCGGTAGCGTCCGGCGTTACCCCTTCGGGCGCCGCCTGAGCGGCAGGAAGGTCGAGGACGGGGGCGGCCTTCTCAGCTGCAGGCTCCTGCTCGGAGGCGCGCTCAGCCGGGGCTGGCTTCTCAACCTTGGCAGACCTGGCAGCGCGGCCGCGTGCGGGAGCCTCGGCGCGCGCCTTGGGCGCAGCTTCGGCGGGCGCAGCGGAACCAGCCGCTGCAGCAATAGCCTCAACCAGCTGAGACTTACGCATCTTCGAGATGCCCTTCAGTCCCATCTGGGAAGCAAGAGATTGGAGTTCAGCCAGCTTCATGCTGGGCAGAGAAGCGGCGGAAACGCCTGCGGGGAGTTCGTTACTCACGAAGTGATCCTCACTATGAGGGCCGTTAAAGGCATGGTGACATCCCTTTGGAAATCCGCAGGGAAGTTAAAGGACGCAGCCCCACCGATCAGATGGTCCGACGGAGGCGGCTAGGAAACCTAGCGACACGTGGCAAACAATCTGCGAGAAGAGCAACGTCGTTTGATGACGAAAACTCAGGGCACACCTGAGGCTGGAAACATGTCCAACACCCCAAGCATAGCAAGATTTTTCGCCTCTGGGCACACTTCGTCCCCCCCAGAATGTGCCGTTTATCGCACACACGAGGCGCTCTCGCCCTCGTCCCTCAGATCGGCTCCTTCGACAAACGCCCCCGTGTCACCGACACCCCCGCCTGCGACACGGGCACATTCATCACCGTCCAACCGGCAGCGCGAGCCTGCTCGCGCACATCCGAGGGTACCGGCTCCAGGCTCAATACCGTCGGCCCGGCCCCCGAAATGACCGCAGCAAAACCAGCCTCACGCAACCAATCCACCAGCGCGAGAGAAGGCTCCATAGCACCGCGACGATACTCCTGATGCAGACGATCCTCCGTACCGGCCATCAGCAGCTCATGGACTCCCCCACTGCCAGCGTCGGCCTCGCCACGCACGTAGCGTGACTGCCCCCCGGCCAACACCGCCGCCAAAAGCGCCGCCCTACCCGCATTTGCCGCCGCATCCGAGTGGGGCACCTGCGCGGGCAAAGCCGCGCGTGCCTTCGAGGTCGACAACTCAAAGGCCGGGATAAAGGCAACGGGGGCGATCCCCTCCGGCGGCGTCACCGACAATGCGCCAGCCACGCCATGATCCATCCACGCGACGGTGGCCCCACCCAAGATCGCGGGAGCCACGTTATCGGGGTGCCCCTCCATATCCGTGCTCAGCTGCAGCAAGTCACCGGCGGCAAGCACCTCAGGATCGCCCACGAGGGCGCGAGCCAGCGTCAAACCCGCAACAATCGCCGCCGCTGAGGAACCAAGACCGCGCCCATGGGGGATCCGATTCGTGCAATGCATGCGGATCCCCACCTGGGGTGCGCCAACGTGATCGAGTCCAATACGCAAGGCCCTCACAACGAGGTTATTCTCCCCCGTATCGACACTGCCTGCCCCCTCGCCCTCAATGACCACCGAGGTCGCGCCGGTCACAGCATGAACGGCAATCTCATCAAAAAGATTGAGGGCAAGGCCCAGGCTGTCGAATCCCGGTCCAAGATTGGCCGAGGTAGCAGGTACCTTCACCGCAACGAAATCATCACGCAGGCGCATGGCGCATACCCTCAGAAGCCCAACACGGCGGCGACAGCGTCAACGTCGGCGCGAACGACCTCAGTTTCCACATCGTCGCCGGCACCAAGGCCAGCCAAAGCGGTCTTCGTGTCCTTAAGGCCATTGCCCGTCACCGTGCACACGATGCGCGCACCCTCAGGCACCTGATGGGCGTCAGCAGCCTGAAGCAGCCCAGCAACGGAGGCAGCCGAAGCGGGCTCGACAAAGATCCCCACCTCCGCAGCGAGAATCTGCTGGGCCTGGAGAATCTGTTCGTCGGTGACCGAAGTGATCTGACCTGCAGAGTCATCGCGGGCCGCCACAGCGTAGTCCCACGAGGCAGGCGCGCCAATGCGGATAGCGGTGGCCAGCGTCTCGGGGTTGGTAATGGGAGCACCGGCCACGAAAGGCGCAGCGCCTGCAGCCTGCACGCCCCACATCTTTGGCACCTTCGTCGCGACAGGCTCAAGGCGCTGGAAGGAGTCCTCCATTGTCGAGGCAACAGCACGCCCGGCGTACTCGTTAAAGCCCATCCAGTAGGCCGAGATATTGCCCGCGTTCCCCACGGGCAGGACGTGAATATCGGGGGCGTCACCCAGGGCATCCACGATCTCGAAGGCAGCAGTCTTCTGGCCCTGCAGGCGGTAGGGGTTCACGGAGTTCACCAGGGCCACGGGGTAGGCCTCGGTCAGGGCGCGCACAATACGCAAAGAATCATCAAAGTTGCCATCCACCTGGATAAGCTGAGCGCCATGCATGACCGCCTGAGCGATCTTGCCAGCGGCGATCTTGCCCGCAGGCAAGACCACCACCGAACGCAGGCCAGCAGCAACAGCGTAGGCGGCGGCTGAGGCTGAAGTGTTACCGGTGGAGGCGCAGGCGATCATTTCGGTGTCGGTGGCCGCAATCTTGGATACGGCCATCGTCATGCCGCGATCCTTAAAGGAGCCGGTGGGGTTTGCGCCCTCGACCTTGATCCACACCTCTGCGCCGACACGCTCGGAGACGGCGCGAGCGTACACCAGCGGGGTACCACCTTCACGCAGGGTGACAACGGGGTCTCCCTCGACAAGGGGAAGACGGTCAGCGTATTCGTTGAGGAGGCCACGCCATTGATGGGCCATTTCATTCCCCTTCCATGCGGATGGTTGAAGCGATTTCACGGACGGCCGAAGCCTGGGTCAAAGCCTCAATGACGGCAGCCATATCTGCCTCGGAGGCTTCGTGGGTGGTGACGGTGAGGACGGCTTCGCCCTCCCCAGCGCTTGGACGCTGATTCACCGAATCCAAAGACACGCCGTGGGCTGCGAAGATTCCAGCAACCTCAGCAAGGACGCCCAGAGTATCAGCCACATGCAAGCGTACGCGGTAACGGGTGCAGACCGTGCCATGATCGAGGATCGGCAAGTCGGCGTAGACCGATTCACGAGGTGCATGCCCGCCGTAGGCACGGTGATGAGCGGCAGCGACAACGTCGGACAGGACCGCTGAGGCCGTCGGGGCACCGCCTGCACCCTGCCCGTAGAACATCAGCCGGCCGGCGGACTGGCCTTCAATGACGATGGCATTGAAGGCACCATCAACAGCGGCCAGGGGGTGAGAATTGGGGACGAGGGCGGGGTGGACACGCACGGAGACACCCTCGGCGCCCTCATCATCCACGCGGCGCTCAGCAATAGCCAGGAGCTTAATGGTGTGGCCTGACTCGGCGGCCTCAGCCATGTCCTCGGCAGAGAGGGAGGTAATGCCTTCAACCTTGACGTCATCAATGCTTACACGGGTGTGGAAGGCCAGGGAAGCCAGGATGGCACACTTTGCGGCGGCATCCAGACCCTCAACATCGGCAGTCGGATCGGCTTCAGCAAATCCCAGCGCCTGCGCCTGGGCGAGGGCATCCGCATAGGACATCCCCTTTGAGGCCATAGAGTCAAGAATGAAGTTCGTCGTGCCGTTGACAATGCCCTGAACGCGCATCATCTTGTCACCAATGAGGGATTCACGCAGGCCATAGACTACCGGGACTGCGCCGGCGACGGCGGCCTCGTAGTAGAGGTCTGCACCATTGGCAGCGGCAGCCTCGTACAACTCGGGACCGTGGGCGGCGAGGAGGGCCTTATTGCCGGTGACGACGGTCACACCCTGGGTCAAGGCCTGCATGACGAAGGTGCGGGCGGGTTCAATGCCGCCAATGAGTTCAATGACCAGGTCTTTGCCGTTAATCGCCTCATTGGGATCGGTTGTCAGCAGCGACGGGTCAATCTCCACGTCACGCTGAGCGTCAAGGGAACGCACGAGGACGGAGGTGACCTGAATGCGGGCTCCTGAGCGGGCGCTGAGGTCACTGGCATGCTCACCAATGAGCCGAATGACCTGCGAGCCCACGGTGCCAGCGCCAAGGACGCCAACTGAAACGAGCGGCAAATGCTCGGACATAGATTCTCCTGTCCATGATGAAAACGTCTCCCAGGTCGCTGCAGCCTTGACCATAACGGAACGCGGACTCGATCTGGGAGTATCCCGGCCAATAGCAGGGAGTCTATGCAACCTTCGCCCGAGCACGCCCTTTGCGTCCACAACGTGGCAGCGATCTTCATGCCCACTCCCCTACACCCCAGCGCCGAGGCACAGCACGCTTCACCCCTCTGAAGGACAGTCAAGATCGCGCGCATAGACTCGGCACGTTCACAGTGACAGTGCATTCAGGAGCAGCATAATCAGCGGCATCAGCATCAGCCCCAAAACGCTGATGTTCAGCCACTTATGATCGCGTAAAATCGCGACATATTCGCGCAATAGCGCGCTGGGCATGTAGTAGCGGGCGGTTGGTGCTCCCAGGGCGTAGCCGCGCACGCCCACTGTGCGCATGAGCAGTGCTGCCCGGAAGGCGTGATAGGAACTGGTGACCACCGCGCATCGACCCAACGGTCCGTAAGCGGATAAAAGCTTCGCCGAGTACGCCAGGTTTTCTTCCGTCGTTGTCGACATGCGTTCTTGGAAAAGACGCCCCGAGTCAGCTCCTCGCTCCTGCGCCCACTTCGCCATGGCTTCGGCCTCGGAAAGAGGTTCGTCAGGACCCTGCCCTCCCGACATGAGCAAGAGGGGGCGTCGGCCTCGTAAATCCTCCCGCTCGACCCACTCCATACCGCGCTGAATACGCGAGGCTAGCAGCGGGCGAACCTTGCCCTCGGGTACGCCAGCACCCAGCACGATGACGGCGTACACCGGCCCTCCGAAATAGCGCACGCACGCACCGTACACAACGGAGTACAGCAGGTAGGCCAGCAGCCCATAGCCCACCCACCCCAATGGGAAGGTGAGGAAGAGCAGCACAGCCACGACATCAAAAAGATTTAACACAGCCGCGCCAAAACCGGTGATGATGTAACCCAAAATGCCCACACCCAAGAAAAGGGAGAGCATGTGGGCGAGTGCTCGACCTTCATTGCGGATCATGGTGATGCCATTGGCAATGAGCATGATCGACAGGACAATGATGCCCAGGAGAGTCATTGCGAGGAAGAAAAGGAGCACCCACGCAGCCAGCTCCGAATCCTCCCAGCCAGGGATGGAGGCGATGGAACCCATCAGCCCGCCAAAAACCCCCGCGCCGAGCATGAGAAGCACGCTCAGCAGGGCCACTCCGATGCGGAGTTTCCGAGGATCGTGTGCAGCGTCAAGACCCGCGCAGAGCAGGATAAAAAGAGGCAGGGAGAGCAATTCCATAAGGGCCTATCGTAGGAGAAAAAACTCCCCTCTCAGCGATCGATGAACACCGCCACAGAAGTAGGGACTTTTGACCCAAAATGGATGTGACCGGCCTAGCAATTCCCATGCTTTGAGAGGTAGGCCATAGGTCCATTTCCACTGTTGAGATATGCCCGCCATCTCGAAAAGCGGACAATAGAGATACGCCCAACCGGCGACACTCGGAGGCCACCCGCCTCTCACCCCGGCGGCCCCACCCACGGGACCCGGAACAGCTGAAACGAGGGATCATGACGACACAGATGAGCGCAACGATCGACACTACCGAAGCATGGGCTGGTTTCACGCCCGGAAATTGGTCGGAAACCATCGACGTCCGTGACTTCATCCAGCTCAACTACACCCCCTACGAGGGCGACGCCGCCTTCCTAGAGGGCCCCACCGACAAGACCCTGCGTGTCTGGCAAACCCTCGAGGAGAACTACCTGCGTGAAGAACGCAAGGTCCGCATCCTTGACGTCGACACCCACACCCCCGCCGACATTGACGCCTTCGCACCCGGCTTCATCTCCGAAGACGATGACGTCTGCGTGGGCCTACAGACCGACTCCCCCCTCAAGCGCGCCATGATGCCCAACGGCGGCTGGCGTATGGTCGAAACCGCCATCAAGGAAGCGGGCAAGGAGATCGACCCCGAGGTCAAGAAGATCTTCACCCAGTACCGCAAGACCCACAATGACGCGGTCTTCGACATCTACACCCCCCGCATCCGCGCCGCCCGCTCCTCGCACATCATCACCGGCCTGCCCGACGCCTACGGACGCGGCCGCATCATTGGCGACTACCGCCGCGTCGCCCTCTACGGCGTTGACATCCTCATCGCCCAGAAGGAAGCCGACAAGGACGCCGTTGCTGACCAGCCCTTCTCCGAGCACTGGGCCCGCTACCGCGAAGAACACTCCGAACAGATCAAGGCCCTCAAGAAGCTCAAGAAGATGGCCGCCGACTACGGCTACGACATCTCTGGTCCCGCAAAGACTGCCAAGGAAGCCGTCCAGTGGACCTACTTCGCCTACCTCGCATCGGTGAAGTCCCAAGATGGCGCCGCCATGTCGATTGGCCGCCTGTCGGGCTTCTTCGACATCTACTTCGAGCGCGACCTGGCCAATGGCACCATCACCGAGCGCGACGCTCAGGAAATCATTGACGCCCTAGTCATTAAGCTGCGTATCGTGCGTTTCCTACGCACCATTGACTACGATCAAATCTTCTCCGGCGACCCCTACTGGGCAACCTGGTCTGACGCCGGTTTCGGTGATGACGGTCGTACCCTTGTCACTAAGACCTCATTCCGCCTGCTCCAGACGCTGCGTAACCTGGGTCCGGCTCCTGAGCCCAACATCACCATCTTCTGGGACGAGGAACTGCCCGCAGGCTACAAGGACTTCTGCGCCGCTATCTCCATTGAGACCTCCTCCATCCAGTACGAATCTGACGATCAGATCCGCTGCCACTGGGGCGATGACGCAGCCATCGCCTGCTGCGTGTCCCCGATGAAGATCGGCAAGCAGATGCAGTTCTTCGGCGCTCGAGTCAACGCCGCCAAGACCCTGCTCTACGCCATCAACGGTGGCCGCGACGAAATGTCGGGCAAGAAGATCGTCGAAGGCTACGAGCCGATCACCGGCGATGGCCCCCTCGACTTCGATGAAGTGTGGGTCAAGTACGAAGAAATGCTCGACTGGGTGGTCGGCACCTACGTTGAAGCCCTCAATATCATCCACTACTGCCACGACCGTTACGCCTACGAGTCCATGGAAATGGCACTGCACGACTCCGACATCATCCGCACCATGGGCTGCGGTATCGCGGGCCTGTCGATCGTGGCCGACTCCTTGGCCGCTATCAAGTACGCCAAGGTCACCCCGGTCCGCGACGAGACTGGCCTGATCGTCGACTACATCACCGAAGGGGACTTCCCCACCTACGGCAATGACGATGACCGTGCCGACGATATCGCCGCCACCGTCGTTCACACGGTGATGAGCAAGATCAAGTCGATCCCCCTCTACCGTGATGCCATCCCGACCCAGTCGGTGCTGACCATCACCTCCAATGTCGTCTACGGCAAGGCAACGGGTAACTTCCCCTCCGGTCACCGCGCAGGCACCCCCTTCGCGCCCGGCGCCAACCCTGAAAATGGCGTGGATACGCACGGCATGGTTGCATCCATGCTCTCGGTCGCTAAGCTCGACTACAACGACGCATTGGACGGCATCTCGCTGACCAATACCATCACCCCCCAGGGCCTGGGCCGCACCAAGGAAGAGCAGGTGTCCAACCTGGTCGGCATCCTCGACGCTGGCTTCATTCCCGAAGAAGACTGAGGGCGAGATGGGGTATGCCCTGCGGCCTGCCCCACTTCTGCCCCACTCACCTGATATTCCTCACCCAGCCCCATCGAACAAGGAGATGAGCACAATGGCAACCAAGACCTACGCAGAGCGTCTGGCAGATATGAAGGCAGCACGCGAGGCCAATGGCGGCAACGCAGGCCTCTACCACGCCAACATCAACGTCCTCGACCGCGCCACCCTTGAGGACGCGATCGATCACCCTGAGAAGTACCCCAACCTCACCGTCCGCGTGTCGGGCTACGCCGTGAACTTCGTCAAGCTCACCCGCGAGCAGCAGCTTGACGTTCTCTCGCGCACCTTCCACCACTCGGCCTGAGCCTTATCAGACCACACTGTGCAGCTGCGGGTGACGGGCTCTGATAGGGCCTGCCACCCGCATTTGCACCTCTACTCCCCAACCTTTTAGGAGCGGTCATGTCCCTCGTGCATCTGGATGCCCCCACCGTGATGGGCGTCCAAGATTTCCAAGCCCCCACTGCACGCGTCTCTGGCGCCGGCACGGCGGGCCTCGAGGAGTTGACTGACGTTGAACGCAGTGATCGTCTCACCCAAATGCGGGAGGGGGACCTTGGCTCCATTCACTCCTGGGAGCTCGTCACCGCCGTTGACGGCCCAGGCACCCGCATGACAGTGTTCGTCTCTGGCTGCCCCCTGCGCTGCCTGTACTGCCATAACCCTGACACGATGGCAATGAAAGACGGCCAGCCGATCGAGACTGCTGAGCTACTCAAACGCATTAAACGCTACCGTAGGGTCTTTAAGGCCACTGGCGGTGGGATTACCCTCTCGGGCGGGGAGATCCTCATGCAGCCGGCCTTCGCTGCGAAGGTTTTGCGTGGAGCGAAGGAGATGGGGATTCATACGGCCATTGATACCTCGGGATACTTGGGCGCGGCCTGCTCCGATGAGATGCTTGAGGATATCGACCTTGTCCTTTTGGACGTGAAAGCGGGTATCCCGCACATCTATGAGGAACTCACTGGCCGCCAGCTGCAACCCACTATCGACTTTGGTGATCGCCTGTCTGCATTGGGCAAAGAGATCTGGGTACGCTTCGTCCTCGTGCCCGGGTGGACGGATTCGGTGGAGAATCTCGAGGCCGTCGCCCAGATCGTGAAGCCTTGGTCGTCCGTGTCCCGCGTGGAGGTGCTGCCATTCCACCAGATGGGCATGGACAAGTGGGAATCCTTGGGTTTGGACTACCAGCTCAAGGAGACGCGCCCGCCCTCTGTGGAGGATACGGAAGCTGTTCGTGAACGCTTCCGTGCCCACGGACTGACAGTGTTCTAGCTGGAAATAGGCCTTTCGTCCTGTTTCCCGCTACCTGCGAGTGCAACGATGACAGGCCTTGAAGGCCACCTGATCTGTCGCAAGACTCCGTGCCATTATTACAAAGTGTCGTATTAAAGATTCTTGGATTTGGCCCTTTTGGCCTATAGTGGTGTGCGAACAGACCGCAAGGATGCGCTGTTATCCGTGACTCACAAGAGGTGGTTTTCCTATGGCACGAGTTGTCGTACTCGGGGCTGGCGTGGCGGGGCACACTGCTGTCATGCATTTGCGCCGCAAACTTTCTAAGGCCCATGAAGTCGTCGTTGTCACCCCTAACTCCCAGTGGAACTGGATCCCGTCAAACATCTGGGTCGGCACCGGCAAGATGAAGAAGGAACAGGTCCTCTTCCCCCTCGCTCCCCTCTACGCCAAGAAGGGCGTCATCTACCACCAGGCTCGCGCCATCGCCATTCACCCTGAAGGCACCGCCGAGAGCGAGAGCCCCATGGTGGAAATCGAATACACGTCGCCTGAGCGCGCCGGCGAGGTTGAGCGTATTCCCTACGACTACCTCATCAACGCCACCGGCCCGAAGCTGAAGTTCGAGGCCACCCCCGGCCTTGGCCCTGACAATGGCTACTCCGTGTCGGTCTGCACCGCCGCACACGCTGAGCATGCCTCCAAGGAACTGGCCAAGATTATCGAGGCCGCCCGCTCTGGCAAGAAGCAGCGCCTAATCGTCGGCATGGGAAATGGCACCTGCACCTGCCAGGGCGCGGCCTTCGAATACACCTTCAATGTCGAGTTCGAGCTGCGTGAAGCGGGCGTTCGTGACAACTGCGAGCTGGTGTACCTGACCAATGAGACTGAGCTTGGAGACTTCGGCGTGGGCGGCATGCGCTTCCGTCAAAACGGCTTCATGACCACCTCGCAGCTGTGGACCGAATCCATCTTCCGCGAGCGCGGCGTGAAGGCCATCAGTGGCGCAGCCGTGAAGAAGGTCGTCGAGGGGGGCTTGACCTACGAGACTCTTGACGGTGTCGAGCATGACTTGAGCTTTGACTTCGCTATGCTGCTTCCGCCTTTCTCTGGCCATCCCATTAAGGCCTTCAACAAGGCTGGCGAGGACATTAGCGATGTTGTCTTTGCTCCGAGCGGTTTCATGAAGGTTGATGCCGACTACTCCAAGACCAACTATGAGGACTGGAGCGCTGAGGACTGGCCACGCACCTACCAGAACCCCACCTATCCCAATATGTTTGCTGCGGGCATTGCCTTCGCGCCTCCGCACGCAATCTCCCGCCCGCGTAAGAGCGTCAACGGCACCCTGATTGCTCCGGCTCCGCCTCGTACCGGCCAGCCTTCGGGCACCATTGGCCGCACGGTTGCTGACACCATCATTGACCGCATTAAGGGTCGCGATAAGGCTGCTCGTGAAGCTCCGATGACCCATATGGGTGCTGCGTGCGTGGCCTCGACCGGTTCGAGCTTCCTGCGTGGTTCTGCGGCTGCGATGGTGATGTACCCGGTGGTTCCGGACTGGAAGAAGTACCCCGAGACCGGCCGCCACACGCATCATACGCGCGGTGAGATCGGGCTCTTCGGCCACTGGATCAAGGTCCTGTTGCACTACATGTTTATCCACAAGGCCAAGGCTCGCCCGGGCTGGACCTTCATTCCTGAGTGACGGGCGAAAAGGAGATTCTCATGTCTGACAAGGCACCTACCATCGAAGAACTCGATCCTGAACAGGCCGAACGCATTGCGCGCGCTCCCCTACCGACGAAGGGTACTTTGCGTGCTCGTCGTTGCGTTCCCATCCAACTGGTGAAGTTCGCCGTCACGAACCTGCGCATTATGGACATCGTGATCCGCGAGAAGCTGGGCATGTAAGGAGCCATTCCTGATCCGCGCAGGCCATGTGTATTCGCGCATAGGCCTACCGGGTGAAGGCCCCTGCTATGACGGCGACTGAGGGGGAATCCCATTATGGGATTCCCCCTCAGTCGTTGTTCTTCCTGAAGCAGGGCGCTAATGAGGATGACAGGGCGTTGAAAACACTACTGGGCCCTTGACGCGACGCCTGATGGCGATACTCGGCCCGTTGACCGCAGGGTACTCCTGAGCATGCAGGGCAGCGCCTAGACGGTTTACGGGACACTTGTTGCATTGTGTGACACCTCTACCTGTCACATAAAGTCGCAACCATCACCCAGCACAACAATGCGCACACTGTGCAACAACTGTCACACAGACGTAGCGCTTTCACCCCAAGGCACAACAAAGCGGGCAGGGTGGGGTGCGTTCGGCGCGGATGGGCATATGAGCCGTAGCGCAGCTAGGCGGGCGGGTCATCCCTCATCAGGTTAGACGGGCGAAGCATCGGAGAGGGCGCAGGCGGGCAGGGTGGGGTGCGTTCGGCGCGGATGGGCATATGAGCCGTAGCGCAGCGCAGGCTCATGACACGCGCCCCACCCGCCCGCCCGCCGACAGGCTCAGCGCCTGCAATCGAGCTCAGCGCCCGTTGAGGAAGTCCGGCACCGGAATACCGACGTACACGGTTTCAAGGTAGTCCTCGATGCCTTCCTTGCCGCCTTCGCGTCCCATGCCGGATTGCTTCATGCCGCCAAAAGGTGCACCAGCGTTAGAGATGGTGGCCGAGTTGACGCCGAGCATGCCGATTTCAAGGCGTTCTGCCAGGCGGATGACGCGGCCGATATCGGCGGTGTGGAAGTATCCGGCTAGGCCCACGGAGTCAGCGTTGATGACGCGGATGAGTTCTTCTTCGTCGTTGAAGCGCACGACGGGGGCGATGGGGCCGAAGATTTCTTCGGTCATGATTTCGGCGTCAACGCCAATGTCGGTGATGAGGGTGGGTGGGAAGAAGAAGCCGGGGCGGTCCAGGCGGGTCCCACCGGTGAGGACTTTGCCGCCTCCTGCGACGGCATTATCCACCAGTCGGGCAATGGTCGACAGTTGCTGCTCGGAGACGAGGGGGCCGACAGTGGTGCCATGCTCGGTGCCATCCCCCACGCGTTGTTCACTGAGGCGCTCGGCGAAACGCTTGGTGAAGGCCTCGTAGACGGAGTCGTGAACGAAGAAGTGGTCGGCGGCGTTGCAGGCTTCTCCCATATTGCGCAGCTTGGTCATGAGTGCGCATTCGACGGCGTAGTCGACGTCGGCATCCTCGAAGACGATGAAGGGCGCGTTGCCGCCAAGTTCCATGGAGGTGCGCAGGACTTGATCTGCGGCTTCTTTGAGGAGGGCGCGGCCGACGGCTGTCGATCCGGTGAAGGAGAGTTTGCGTAGGCGGCGGTCTTGGATGAGGGGGCCGGTGATGGCGCGGGTTTGTTCGGAGGGAATGACTGAGAGAACGCCTGCGGGCAGACCTGCCTCGGCCATAATCTTGGCAAAGAACAGTGCCGTCAGGGGGGTTTCCTTTGATGGCTTGAGGATGGCGACATTGCCTGCGGCAAAGGCGGGGCCTGCCTTGCGGGTAGCCATGGCCAGGGGGAAGTTCCAGGGGGTGATGAAGAGGCAGGGGCCGACGGGGCGACGCACGACGATGGCCTGGAGGTGCCCTTCGGGGACGCGGAAGTAGTCGCCGCGGATGCGGACGGCTTCTTCAGCGAACCAGCGGAGAAATTCTGCGCCGTAGGTGACTTCGCCGTCGGCTTGGTCGAGGGGCTTGCCCATTTCGAGGGTCATGACGAGGGCGAGGTCTTCGCGGTAGGTGGTGGTCATGAGTTCGAAGGCGCGGCGCAGGATTTCTCCGCGTTGGCGGGGTGGCGTGAATTGCCAGGCGTCTTGCGCGGCGACGGCTGCCTCGAGGGCCTGGGCGGCATCCTCTGGGGTTGCGGAGGCGACGGTGGTGAGGAGTTCGCCGGTGGCGGGGTTGAGGACCTCGAAGCGTTCTCCAGAGGATGCCGGGCGGAATTCTCCGTTGATGAAGAGGTCGGTGGGGATTCGGGTGAGGAGGTCGGTGATTCGCGGGTCGGTCATGTGAGTTCTCCTTTGAAGCTCAGCATTGTGAAAAGGCTTTGAGAGGGGGTTGCCAACTAATTTCAGGCTACCTGTTGACAATACTCCATCAATGCAGCATGATCGTATCACAGATCAGATACGATCTCAGATATGTTGTTCACGATCCGCAGCATTACCTCACTCGTTCCCGCATAAGGACCCGGGCCAAGCAACGGAGCAAGGCCCCCGCTAAGGAGCAGGCATTGCACACCAACATCATCACCGACACCCTCGGACTCCCGGTCGGCAAGATCATCGCCGTCCACCTGTCCTACCCCTCACGCGCCGCACAACGCGGACGTATCCCCACAGAAGCCTCGTACTTCTTCAAGGCACCCTCCTCACTCAGCGCAGGCGGCACCGTCGAACGCCCCTCCAACGCCGAACTCCTCGTCTTTGAAGCCGAGATCGCCCTTGTCATCGGCACCGCCGCCCGCAATGTCACCCCCGAGGACGCATGGAACCACGTCGGCTGGGTCACCGCCGCCAACGACATGGGCATCCTTGACCTGCGCGCCGCAGACAAGGGCTCCAACGTCCGCTCCAAGTCCGGTGACGGCATGACCCCCCTGGGCCCCACCCTCATCAATGCTCGCACCATCCGCCCTGAGGCCCTCCACGTGCGCGCCACCGTCGACGGAGAAGTCGTCCAAGACGACTCCTCCTCCACCCTGCTCTTCTCCTTCGCCCACTTCATCGCCGACCTCTCCCGCGTCATGACCCTCGAAGCGGGCGATATCATCCTCACCGGCACCCCCGCCGGCTCCTCCGTCCTCCAGCCCGGCCAGAGCGTCACCGTTGAGGTCTACTCCGAGGACGACCCCACACTCACCTCCGGCCCGCTCACCACCAAGGTTGTCGAGGCCCCCGCCCTCGCCCCCATCGGATCAGCACCCGTCGCCAGCGAGCAGCAGCGCATCGACGCCTGGGGCTCGCGTGAAGCAGCAGGACTCGAACCCGAATTTGTCCTCACCGACGACCTGCGCGAACGCCTGAGCGCAGTCGCCGTTGCCACCCTGTCCTCCCAGCTGCGCTCGCGCGGCTACGCCAACGCCTCCATCGACGGGGTGCGCCCCATGATCCCCGGCACGAAGATCATCGGCCCGGCCCGCACCCTACGCTATGTCGCCCACCGCCCCGACCTTTTCAAAGCCAAAGGCGGCGGCTTCAACGCACAAAAACGCGCCATTGACACCGTCAACGAAGGCGAAGTCCTCGTCATGGAAGCCCGCTCCTTCGAGTTTGCCGGCACCCTCGGCGACATCCTCGCCCTACGCGCCCGCGTGCGCGGAGCCGCCGGGATCATCACCGACGGCGCCGTACGCGACTGGGCTGCCGTGGCCGAAGTCGGCCTGCCCGTCATGGCCCAAGGCCCCCACCCCTCAGTGCTCGGACGCGTCCACGTCCCCTGGGACACCGACATCACCATCACCTGCGGCGGCGCCACCGTGCAGGTCGGCGACATTATCGTCGGCGACGATGACGGCGCCGTCGTCATCCCCCCGCACTTGGTCGTCGAGGTCCTCGAAGCCTCCGAAACCCAGGAAAAGGAAGAAACCTTCATCGCACAGATGGTCGAAGAAGGCCACAGCGTTGATGGCCTCTACCCCATGAACGCCGCCTGGCGCGAACGCTACAACGAGTGGTGCGCGAATCGCTAAACCGCTCAGCCGCAGCTCGGCATGTGGCACCCCTCCTCCCCTCCCCATCCCCTACCCTTCAGGAGAAACACGATGGCAACGAAGCCCTCGGGCCTGCCCGACCGGATTCAGCACTACATCGGAGGCTCCTTCGCCGACTCCCTCGGCGGAGAAACCTTCGAGGTGATTGAACCCACCACCAACGCCCCCTACATCACCTGCGCCTCCGGCCAGCAGGCCGACGTCGACGCAGCCGTCGCCGCCGCCAAGAAAGCCTTCGACGAAGGCCCCTGGCCCCGCATGCTGCCCCGACAGCGCGCCCAGATCCTCTACCGCATCGCCGACGAGGTCGCCGCCATCAACGACGAACTCGCCGCCATCGAGTCCTACGACTCGGGCCTGCCCATCCGCCAGGCCAAGGGCCAGGCCAACCGCGCGGCAGAAAACTTCCGCTTCTTCGCCGACCTCATCGTCGCCCAGGTCGACGACGCCTTCAAGATGCCCGGCCGCCAGATCAACTACGTCAACCGAAAGCCCAAGGGCGTGGCCGGCCTCATCACCCCCTGGAACACCCCCTTCATGCAGGAATCCTGGAAGCTCGCCCCCGCGCTCGCCTCGGGCTGCACCATCGTCCTCAAGCCCGCCGAGTTCACCCCCGTCTCCGCCCAACTCTGGGCAGGAATCATGGAACGCGCCGGTGTGCCCGAAGGCGTCTTCAACGTCGTTCACGGCTTTGGTGAAAGCGCCGGCGACGCCCTCGTCAAGCACCCCGACGTGCAGCTCATCTCCTTCACCGGCGAACTCGGCACCGGCAAGATCATCTACGGCAACTGCGCCCGCAATATGAAGCACATGTCGATGGAACTCGGCGGGAAGTCCCCCGCCGTCATCTTCGCCGACGCTGACTTCGAAGCAGCCCTGGACTCGACCCTCTTTGGCGTGTTCTCCCTCAACGGCGAACGCTGCACGGCCTCATCGCGCATCCTCGTTGAGCGCCCCATCTACGACCGCTTCGTCGAGGCCTACGCCGAACGTGCCAAGCGCGTCGTCGTCGGCGACCCCTCCCACCCCGACACCGAAATCGGCGCCCTCGTCCACCCCGAGCACTACGCCAAGGTGTGCGAATACATTGAAATCGGCAAGAGCGAGGCCCGCCTCGTCGCTGGCGGCCGACGCCCCGCAGACCTGCCCGAAGGCAACTACGTCGAAGCCACCGTCTTCGCCGACGTCGCCCCCGACGCACGCATCTTCCAAGAAGAAATCTTCGGCCCCGTCGTGGCCATCACCCCCTTCGACACTGACGAAGAAGCCATCGAACTGGCCAACAACGTCGAATACGGCCTGGCCGCCTACGTGTGGACAAGCAATGTCGCCCGTGCCCACAACGTCGCCCACGCCATCGAATCGGGCATGGTGTGGATCAACTCCCACAATGTCCGCGACCTTCGCACCCCCTTCGGCGGCGTGAAAGGCTCGGGCCTGGGCCACGAAGGCGGATACCGCTCCCTGGACTTCTACTCCGTCCAACAATCCATCCACGTCACCCTCGGTGACGTGCACACCACCCGCTTTGGAGCCACCGGATACGCCGAGAACGACCTCGGCCTGGGCGGCCCCTCTGCCTGATCCCCACGATCAGGCAGCCCACACGCCGCACCGGCGGCACTCCACACCCCCGTAAATTCAGCCAAAGGAGACTGACATGTCGGATTTTGTTCCCACCCCCACCGCACCCGCACCCGATATCCTGCGCTGCGCCTACATGGAGCTGGTGGTCACTGACCTGGCCAAGTCGCGTGAATTCTACGTCGACATCCTCGGCCTGGTTGTCACCGAAGAGGACGAAAACACCATCTACCTTCGTTCCTTCGAAGAATTCATCCACCACAACCTCGTCCTGCGTAAGGGCGACGTCGCCGCCGTTGCCGCCTTCTCCTTCCGCGTGCGCACCCCCGAAGACGTCGACAAGGCCGAGGCATACTACAAGGAACTGGGCTGCGACACCCGCCGCGGCTCCTTCACCAAGGGCATCCCCGACGCCGTGCGCGTCGTCGACCCCCTGGGCTTCCCCTACGAATTCTTCTACGAGGTCGAGCACGTCGAGCGCCTCGCCTGGGCCTACCAGCTCCAAGGCGCTGGCGCACTGGTGCGCCTCGACCACTTCAACCAGGTCTACCCAGACGTCGTCAAGGGCACCGCCTACCTCAACGACCTGGGCTTCAAGACCACCGAATCCATCAAGGATGACGCTGGCGTCACCTACGCCGCGTGGATGACCCGCAAGCACACCGTGCACGACACCGCCATGACCGGCGGCGACGGCCCCCGCATGCACCACGTTGCCTTCGCCACCCACGAAAAGCACAACATCCTCTACATCTGCGACAAGCTCGGCGGCCTGCGCCGCTCCGACATGATCGAACGCGGCCCCGGACGCCACGGCGTCTCCAACGCCTTCTACCTCTACCTGCGTGACCCCGACGGCCACCGCGTCGAGATCTACACCCAGGACTACTACACCGGTGACCCCGACAACCCCGAGGTCGTCTGGGACGTCCACGACAACCAACGCCGCGACTTCTGGGGCCACCAGGTTGTCCCCTCCTGGTACCGCGAGGCCTCCCTCGTCCTCGACCTTGACGGTAATGTCCAGCCCGTCGTTGAGCGCACCGAGGCAAAGGAAATCGACGTCACCATCGGCGCTGACGGCTTCTCCTACACCCGCAAGGGCGATACCGAAGCGGGCTTCAAGCTGGGAGGCCAAGTATGAGCGCAGCAAATATCGTCCTTGACGCCAAGAAACCCGAGGACCGCAGGGTCGCACTCGGCACCCTGATCGGCACCGCCGTCGAATGGTACGACTTCTTCATCTACGCCAACGCGGCAGCCATCGTCCTGGCCCCCCTCTACTTTGACCCCTTCGTTCAAAGTGGCGGCGAACTCGCTGGCCGACTCATCTCCTTCGCCACCGTCGGTATCTCCTTCTTCTTCCGCCCCCTGGGTGCGGCGGTGGCAGGCCACTACGGTGACAAGATCGGCCGTAAGGGCATGCTGGTCCTGACCCTGGTTCTCATGGGCGTGGCAACCTTCCTCATTGGTCTGCTGCCCACCTTTGACACCATCGGCGTCTGGGCCCCCATCCTGCTGATCGTCCTGCGCGTCACCCAAGGTTTTGCCGCAGGTGGCGAATGGGGCGGTGCAGCACTGATGGCTGTGGAGCACGCTCCGGCGAACAAGCGAGGCCTCTTCGGTGGCTTCCCGCAGATCGGCGTGCCCCTGGGTATGCTCATGGCAACCCTCGCGCTAGCTGTCACCGACGCTCTTACCACTGAAGAGCAATTCATGAGCTGGGGCTGGCGTGTGCCCTTCCTCCTGTCCTTCCTCCTCATCGTCATCGGCATGGCCATCCGCATGGGCGTGTCCGAATCCCCGGTGATGAAGGAAATCTCGGCCAGCGAGGAGCAGGTCCGTCTGCCGCTGCTCGACATGTTCCGCACCTCCTGGAAGCCCCTCCTTCAGGGCACCCTCATCTTCGCGGGTAACGGTGTGGCCGGGTACATGATTACCGGCGGCTACATCCTGTCCTACACCACGAAGGACCTGGGGATGGAACGTGAGCCGATCCTCCACCTCATCACCCTGGCGGCGGCCTCGTGGATTGTCACGACGCTGACGGCAGCGTGGCTGTCGGACAAGATCGGACGCAAGGCGGTCTACCTTATTGGTTTTGCTATTCAGCTGGTGTGGATCTTTGTCCTCTTCACACTCATCGATACGCAAAGCCTGGGCATGATCGCCCTGGGCATGCTGGTGTTGACCATTCCCTTGGGCTTCACCTACGGACCCCAGGCAGCGCTCTTCTCGGAAATGTTCCCCGCACGCATCCGCTACTCGGGTGCTGGCCTAGCCAACGCGTTCGGTGCAATCGTCGGTGGCGCCTTCGCCCCGCTGATCGCCACCTACCTGCAGGCTCAGTTCCAGACCTCCCTGGCGGTTGCCGGCTACATCTTCGTAGTGACCCTCATCGGCACCATCGCCATGCTCTCGACGAAGGACCGTACGGGCGCACCGCTGACGGCCTCGGCGGACGCTGAAGCGAATAGGCGCATTGACGAGGTCGCCGCCGAAGTCCACGCCACGCCGGTGAACTTCGAACGAGGCGCGGGCTACTGACCACCACCTAGTGAGCGCTGCTCCACCTCGCGTGATCCGTCCCCTATGCTTGGGGGTGTTGGTGACTCCTTCGAGCACCCCCAAGCATTCCTCACCTGCATTTTCATCCCTCACCAGAGGAGAAGGAACAGAAAGGACACCACCGAATGTCAGCCCCCACCTCGAAATCGGACGCTGTCTATCAGCAGGTGCGTTCGCGCATCGTTGATGGCCAGTACACCCCCGGTTTCCGGCTGACCTTCTCTGCACTGGCAGACGAGTTCGGGGTCTCCACTGTTCCGGTACGCGAAGCGATTCGTTCCCTCGAAGCTGAAGGACTGGTGGAATACACCCTCAATATTGGTGCTCGGGTCTCCGAGGTCAATCTTGAGGACTACTACGAGGCGATGGTTTCCCTGGCTCTCTTAGAGGGCATGGCGACGGCCCTGGCGGCCCCGCACCTCACGGAAGAGGATCTGCAGATCGCTCATTCTCTCAACCGTGATATGGAAGCCCTCACTCGTTCCTCCTACTTCGACTCCGACGCGTACCGCAGGCTCAATGGACGTTTCCACTCGGTGCTCTGCGCCCCCTGCCCGAACTCTCGCATCGTGTCACTCGTGAACAGCGAAGCCGAAAGAGTCACCATCATTCGACGCTCTTCTTTGAAGTTCGAGAGCGCCCAGTCTGCTGACTCGATTGCCCAGCACGATCGCCTCCTGGAGATGATTCGCAGGGGCGCTGACCCGGCAGAGATTGAACACTTTGCCCGTCAGCACAAGCTGGCTTCGCTGCACTCCAAGGTCTCGGCACCGGCGCGTGCCCTCTGAACCGAGGTTCGCCCCGGTTTTCAGCCCGCGTTTGCCAGACACACACCTCCCCAGGGCAGTATTTTCATACTGAATATTTCCTTCCCCTGAGCGCGTCCACCGCGCACCTATCCGCATATCCATTTGCCTCACTCCCCCGCTCGCCCCACTTGGAGCTGCCGGGCTGTTGAAGGCCTCCCCACAATGATGTGAAGGGACTCAATCATGCAATTCCACCATCATGGCTACGTCTCCACGAACCCTCGTGTGAAGAGCGCAGCAGGCGTTGGCATCGACCGCAGCCCGGAGATGCCCGACACCGTTGACGTGATGATCGTCGGCTCCGGCCCTGCCGGTATCGTCGCCGCTGCTCAGCTCGCAGCCTTCCCCGACATTCACGCTGTCCTCGTGGAGCAGCGTCCCCACCGACTGGAGCTCGGCCACGCCGACGGCATTCAAGCCCGCTCCGTTGAAACCTTCCAGGCTTTCGGATTCGCCAATGAAATCATTGACGAGGCCTACCAGATCACTGAGACAGCATTCTGGAAGGCCGACCCGGAAGCGCCAGAGAATATTGTCCGCACGAAGATCACCCCCGATGACCCGCATGGAATCTCTGAATTCCCCCACCTCATCGTCAATCAGGCGCGTGTCATCGACTACTTCTGCGACTTCATGGCGAACTCGCCTTCACGCATGCGCCCCCACTACGGCTACGAGTTCGTGGGCCTGGAGGTCCTGGACGAGGGCGACTACCCCGTCAAGGTGACGCTGCGTTACGTCGAGGGCGAGCGTGCCGGTGAGGAGATCGTCGTCCACGCCAAGTATGTGATCGGTGGCGACGGCGCGCGTTCGAAGGTCCGCGACTGTATTGGAGCAACCTACTCCAAGGTGATCTCCATGCACGCCTGGGGTGTTGCCGACGTCATTGTCGACACGAACTTCCCTGACATTCGCACCAAGTGCATTATTAACTCCTCCAAGGGCTCGATCCTGCACATTCCTCGCGAGGGCGGCTACCTCTTCCGCACCTACGTGGACCTGGGTGACCTCGCTGAGGACGACAACCACAAGGTCCGCCAGACCCCGCTGGAAGAGATTATCCGCCGCGCGAATGAGATCATGGCGCCCTACTCTTTCGATGTGAAGAACGTGGCCTGGTGGTCGGTGTACGAGGTCGGCCACCGCGTCACCCAACGTTTCGACGACGTGCCCTCCGATGCCGCGCCCGAGCGGATGCCTCGCGTGTTCATTGCTGGCGACGCCTGCCACACCCACTCGGCCAAGGCCGGCCAGGGCATGAACGTGTCCATGCAGGACACCTTCAACCTGGGCTGGAAGCTGGCCCAGGTGCTGCGGGGCCTGTCGTCTGAGAAGCTGCTGCGTACCTACAATGCTGAGCGCCAGCAGATCGCTCAGGACCTCATCGACTTCGACCTGGAGTGGTCGGGGCGTATGGCTGGCAGCGGAGATGGCGAGAGCATTGAGGACTTCTACGTGCGCACCGCCGAATTCCCCGCTGGCTTCATGACCCAGTACCCGCCCTCGCAGGTCATTTCCGCTGAAGCCCGCCAGGATCTCGCCACCGGCTACCCGCTGGGCAAGCGCTTCAAGTCCGCCCGCGCAATGCGCCGCTGCGACGCGACCGTCAAGCATATTGGCCACGAGCATCAGGCGGACGGCCGTTGGCGCATCTACGTCTTCGCCGACGAGGCGCACCCCGCAACCCAGTCCGCAGTCGACGACTTCGCGCAGTGGTGGACGAGCGACCATAAGTCGCCGCTGCTGCGCCACACGCCTGCCGGTGCCGATCCGAACACTCTCTTTGAGATGAAGGTGATCTACCAGCAGGGCGTCCACGACTTTGAGATCACGGATGCTCCGGCTGCATTCCGCCCGAAGAATGGCCCCTTCCAGGTGGAGGACTGGAACCAGGTCTACGCCACCCTTGAGGGAGAGGACATTTTCGAGGAGCGCGGAATTGCTCGCTCGGGCGCGGTGGTCGTGGTTCGCCCCGACATGTACGTCGCCCACATTGCTGGCCTGGAGGATCACGATTCTCTAGCGCGCTTCTTCGCTGGGGTCTTTGACCTGAGCTAAGAGATGGGCCCGCTGGGCCACCCATAGGCTCGCGAGGCGGTGCGGGGATACTACGGCTGAGATCTCGGCGTTACGTCAGCCCACCCCCGCACTGCCTCGCGAACACTGGCACTTTTCGCGGGCAACACGCGCCACGCACTACACTTTGATGGATTCACCACAGGAGAATTGGATCATGCTGGAACCCTCACAGATTGACGCTATCGCGGCTGAGCTAGCCCATGCCGACCAGACCCGCGTCCCCATCCCTCGTATTACAGCCCGCTACCCCGAGGCCACCGTCGAGGACTCCTACGCAATCCAAGGCGTCTGGCGCGACCAGCAGATCGCCGCCGGGCGTCGCCTGGTGGGTCGCAAGATCGGCCTGACCTCGAAGGCGATGCAGGCGGCGACCGGCATTACTGAACCTGACTATGGCGTCATGTTCGATGACACGGTCTATGAGAATGGCGCCGTCATTGAGTTTGATCGTTTCCTCAATGTCCGTATTGAGGTCGAACTCGCCTTCGTCCTCAAGGACGCCCTGGAGGGCCCCCATTGCACGATCTTTGACGTGCTGCGCGCCACCGAATACGTCACCCCCGCCCTCGAAATCCTCAACTCCCACATTGAGTTGGAGGGCCGCACCATTGTCGACACGATCTCTGACAATGCCGCCTACGGGGCGATGGTGATTGGCGGACGTCCCATGCGCCCCCACGATCTTGACCTGCGCTGGGTGTCGGCCTTGCTCTATCGCAATGAGAGCATTGAGGAGACCGGCGTATCGGCTGGCGTTCTTAACCATCCGGCCACTGGCGTTGCTTGGCTGGCCAATAAGTTCGCCCAGCACGGCGCCCGCCTGGAGGCTGGTGAGATTATCCTCGCAGGATCCTTCACCCGCCCCATGTGGGTGAGCCGAGGGGACTCTGTGGTGTGTGACTACGGGCAGATGGGAACCATCTCATGTCGATTCGTCTAAATCTTCCCCCCACCTTCGGTCAGGAACTCCGCGAGGCCGAGCGTGGCCGCGTGGGCATGTGGGTGTGTTCCGGTAGCCCCACGGTTGCGGAGATCTGCGCCGGGTCGGGTCTGGATTGGCTGCTCATTGATGGCGAGCACGCACCCTTGAGCCTGGAGAGCATTCAGCGTCAGCTCCAAGCCATCGCCGCCTACCCGGTGACGCCGGTGGTGCGCGTGCCGATCAACGACTGGGTGCTCATTAAGCAGTACCTGGATCTGGGGGCACAAAACCTCCTCATCCCCATGGTCAATACCGCCGAGGATGCCGCCGCTGCGGTGAAGGCCACCCGTTATCCGCCCGAGGGCGTGCGCGGGGTGGGCTCTGCCCTGGCGCGCGGGGCTCGATGGAATCGGGTGGAGAACTACCTCAAGCGGGCCAATGAGGAGTTTGTGTCGGTCATTGTGCAGATCGAGACCGCTCAGGCTGTGGAGAATGCCGCCGAGATTGCCGCCGTGGATGGTGTGGATGCGATCTTTATCGGGCCTTCGGATTTGGCTGCTTCAATGGGGGTCATCGGCCAGCAGGATCACCCCGAGGTCATTGCTGCTGTCCACCGCGCTATTGAGGCAGGCCGCGCCGCTGGCAAACCTGTGGGCATTAACGCCTTCGATCCGCGTTTAGCCCAGCGCTACTTGGAGGAGGGGATGGATTTCATCCTCGTGGGTGCGGATGTGGCGCTACTGGCACGCGGGAGTGAAGCGCTGGCGGATCGCTATTGTGCGACACCCGCATCTGATGTGCCCGTGCAAGCACCCGAAGAGCGTCCAAGCTATTAGGCTGGAGCCATGACCCTCGTCACCACTGACTCCCCCTCCAGCCCGAGCACGCACGCCTTTGAATGTGCCGCTGGCCCCTATCGGGCAACCTTCGTCAACGCGGGGGCAGGCCTTGCCTCCCTCACCTACAAGGGCCATGACCTGATCCTGGCCCACACTGCCGACCAGTGCCCGCCGGGCTACATGGGTAAGACCCTGGTGCCCTGGCCGAATCGTATTCGCGACGGCCGTTACTCGTGGATGGGTAAGGACTACGAGCTTCCCTGCACGGATATTGCCACTCGCACCGCCCTGCATGGCCTGCTGTCGTGGACGCACTGGCAGTTGCACGAGTACGCCGAGGATCACTGCATCTTCGAGGCCATCAGCCCGGCCACCTACGGCTACCCCTGGACCGTGCAGTCCCGCGTGGAGTACGCCCTCAATGCAGATGAGGGTTTGAAGGTTGCGATCACGACACGCAATCTCAGCGACACCGCTGCCCCCTATGGCGCCTCCCACCACCCCTATCTGACGGCTGGCGAGGGCGCCGTGGATGATTGGGAACTGACGCTCCCGGCCGCTTCAGTGATGGATGCTGACGAGCAGCTCATCCCCACCGAGAAACTCGCGGTCACCGCCTTGGATCGGGACTTCCGTGAGCCTCGTTCCTTGCGTGGCGTAACGGTTGACCACTGCTTTACGGATCTGCCGACGCACCGGGCGTGGCGTGTTGACCTGCGTAATCCTGACACTGGCCTCACCACGCACCTGCATAGTGGTGCCCCGTGGGTTCAGGCCTACACGGGGGATGCTTTCGGGCGTCTGGGTATTGCCGTGGAGCCGATGACCTGCCCGCCCGATGCCTTCAATACCGGCCAGGATGTCATTGCTTTGGCTCCTGGTGCGACGCATCGTTTCAGCTACCGGCTGAGCGCCAGCGGCCTGTGATGCCTCGCTGAGTTCTTTCCCGTACGCGCCTGTGATTCCTGTAGTGAATGACCCTTTTGCCGCCCTGTGCGCGCCTTTTCTTGGCGCCGAGGCGACGGCGGTGGCCAAGCCTCCTGGCAATACTGCGCGCCCCGAGGTCGCTGCCTTGCCGGTTGCAGCCGCGCTGCATGAGATCGCGCCCCTGTGCATTCCAGGGGGTGCCCTGGTGGTGACGGCAGAGCCAGGGTCGGGAAAGACCACGCTCCTGCCGCCCCTCTTTGCCTGCCTCCTTGCCGCGAACGCAACCGGTAGCGCCACCAGTAGCAACGCTCACTCTGGCACTGCTTCTGGCACCGCTTCTGGCACTACGACCGGCGCTCCGTGCCGGATCCTCGTCACCCAGCCGCGCAGGATTGCTGCGCGCGCCGCTGCGCGACGCCTCGCCCACCTTATTGGTGAAAAAGTCGGCCAGAGCGTGGGCTATTCGGTGCGCGGCGACAGTGCGCTCAGTGCCACCACCCGCATTGAGTTCCTCACTCCTGGTTTGCTCCTGCGGCGCCTTCATGCCGATCCGGAGTTGCCCGGGGTGGCCGGGATTCTTTTTGATGAGTTCCACGAGCGCCATCTTGATTCGGATCTGGCCTGCGCGTTCAGTGTGGACGTGCGCGCTACCGTGCGTGAGGACCTTTTCCTTGCCGTCACCTCGGCCACCCTGGATGTGGAGCGCACGCTCGCCCTCCTGGCCGAGTGGGTGGGTGAGACCCGGCATGTCGATGTGCCCGTCCCCCTCTATCCGCTGGAGGAACGCTGGGCGCCGCCCCCACGCGGAGTCTCCACGATGACGACGACAGCTCGCGGTGAGCTCGTCGTTGCCCGCGATTTTCTTCAGCATATTGCCTCAACTACCGTCCGCGCCTTTGACGATGGGCGCGGGCGCACAGATGCCGGTGACGTGCTGGTATTTGTCCCTGGTGTGCGTGAGATTCACGAGGTCAGCGCACCCCTCGCCACCGCATTGGCCTCGTCGATCGCTGCCGGTGAGGTGGAGATTCTCAGCGTCCACGGTGGGCTCTCTCCCGCTGAGCAGGATCGCGCACTCACCCCACGCGAGCAGGGGCGGCGCCGGATCATTATTGCCACCGCCGTTGCTGAGTCCTCCCTGACGATCCCCGGCGTGCGGACGGTCGTTGATGCTGGCCTGTCTCGTGAGCCGAGGGTGGAGCCCGTGACGGGCGTGGGATCGCTGGTGACAGTACCCGTTTCACGAGGTCGGGGCGCTCAGCGGGCTGGCCGTGCCGCGCGCCTGGGGCCAGGTGTCGTAGTGCGCTGCGCGGACGCCGTGGAGTGGGCGAAACGGCCAGCCCACTCTCAACCGGAGATTGTGTGTGCCGACATAACGGATGCGCTGCTGCAGGCGAAGGCCTGGGGAGCTGCCTCCTGGGAGGATCTGGCCCTCCTTGATCGGCCTTCAGACGGTACGACGGCGGCTGCGACGCAACGCCTCCAAGCCCTGGGGGCTTGCGATGCGGACGGGCGTGTTACTGATCATGGGCGGCGCCTTGTCGCCTACCCTGTGGAACCCGCCTGGGCCAATGCTTGCGAGCATGGCAGGGTTCTCATTGGTGTGGAGCGCACAGCCCGGGCCGTGGCGATCCTCTCCGAAGAGTTGCGGCCCGAGGGCGCGGATCTTTCTTCGGCTGCACGAGCCCTCCTGGCGGATCGTGGGCGCGGCGCATCTTCTTCAGGGCGGCGCGGTGGCGCGCAGGGGCGTAGTGCCTCGGCAGTGGCTGACAGTGAGCGGCGCCTGGCGGCGATGATGCGTCGTCAGGGCTCGATAGCCCCCGCCCCGGCGGCACAGAGTGGGACGGACGCTGCTCCTCAGGGCCGCGTTGAAGGCGGGCAAGGTAAAGCCCTTGACGCGGACCTCGCCCTTCTGGGCGCCTACGCCTGGCCGGGATGGATTGCCCGCAAGCGCCCCGGCAGCCAGCATTATCTGCTCGCCTGCGGGCTGGGGGCGGGCCTGCCCGGCGCCAGCGGCGCAAGCGCGCCCGCTCACTCCGCCACGACTGTCTCCTCGTCGGCTGCCAGCCCCTTGGAGGGCTGCGAGTGGCTGGTCGTCACCGACCTCGCAAGGGCGCCGGGGTCGCGTGATGCGCTGATTCGGGCAGCTATCCCCGCCGACGAGGCCCTCGCCCGGCAGGCGGCCTCTGCCCTACTGCGCCGCGAGGTACTCACCCAGTGGGACAATGGCCGCCTTCGTGCCCGCGAGCGCGAACTCCTGGGCGCCATTGAACTGCGCCAACGTCCTCTGCCCGAATGCCCACCGGAGGCTGCACGGGACGCTATTGCTCAATCCTTTGCGCGAGAGGGCGTCAGCTTCCTCGAGTGGTCCGCCGCCGCCCGCCAGCTGCGTGCCCGCATGGCCGCCCTTCACGAGGTGTTAGGAGAGCCTTGGCCGGATGTCAGCGACGAGGCCCTCGCCAACAGTTACGAGGAGTGGTTGGGAGCAGAGTGTGATCGCCTGGCAGCAGGAGCTCCCCTGGCCAGCGTCGATTGTGAGGCCGCCTTGCGCAACCTCCTGCCCTGGCCGGAGGCAGCACGTTTAGAGGAGCTTGCCCCTGTGCGTCTGCCGATTCCTGCCGGTGGGACCCGTGAGGTGGAGTGGAGCACCGGACAGCCGACTCTCTCTTTGCGGGTCCAACAGGCTTTCGGGTGGACAGCCACACCCACATGGGCCGACGGGCGTGGAGAGATTCTTATTCACCTGCTTGATCCTGCGGGTCGCCCGGTTGCTGTCACCTCGGATTTGGCTTCCTTCTGGGTTGGCCCCTACCAGCAGGTACGCGCCCAACTACGAGGCCGATACCCGAAGCACCCCTGGCCAGAGGATCCTTTCAGCGAGGCGCCGACCTCGCGGGCAAAGCCTCGTCAGACATAAGACTGCCCATTTGCCAATGGGGCGTGTGGATCCGGCAGTATCTGCTGAACTCACACGCCCCATCAGAGCAATGCGTCGAGCTATGCGACCTAACCCTTCACCGAGCCAGCAGCCAGGCCAGACTGCCAGTACTTTTGCAGGCCCAGGAAGAGGACGATCAGGGGCAGGAGGAAGTTATTCCAGGTTGCCACGAAGATGAACAGGAAGATCGTCACCATGGCGGGGGCGAGGATGCGCACATGGGTGTCATCAACGAGTTCCTATTCCTCGCGCGTGCGGGTGCGCCCCGCAGAGCGGTCGATCACCTGCCAGTACAGGGCAAGGTCGACCTCGGTGTTGGGGATACTAGCGGGCTGATAGGGGCTATGGGGTGGGGGCGATGACGACCTCAATCCCGTGTTCTCGTAGGGCGTGGGCGTGTTCATCGCAGATGCCGGTGTCGGTGACGACGGCGGATACTGCTGTCAGTGGAGCAATCTTGGCAAAGGCGCTCTGTCCGATTTTTCCTGAGTCGGCAACGACGACGACGCGCCGGGCTGCACTGGCGAGCGCGGCGTTTACCTGAGCTTCACCCTCGTGGTCGGTGTAGAGGCCGTGCGTCAGATCAAGAGCATTGATTCCCAGAAAAAGAGTGTCAACGGAGATGTGCGGCAGGATGAGGGAAGAGAGCGGTCCGGTCAGTTCATAGCTGCGTGCCCGCACGACACCACCTGTGACGACGACGCGCACTCCGGGGCGAATGGCAAGGTCGTTGGCGATGTTGATGGCGTTAGTGACCAGGGTGATGCCGTCATTTTCGAAGTCTTCTTCTGCACTGACGCGTAGGCCAACTTCGTGGGCAGTAAGTGTGGTGGTGGTGCCGCCATTAAAACCGATCACATCGCCTGGGTTCACGAGCGCTGCAGCACTTCGGGCGATGGCGAGCTTGGCCTCCGATTGGGCACCTGAGCGGTATCTGAGCGGCAATTCTCCGCTGGAGGGGTTAGCGCTGGCGCCGCCGCGGGTGCGCATGATGAGCTGTTGGTTGGCCAAGGTGTCGAGGTCACGGCGTACAGTTGCTGGCGATACGCCGAGTTCTTCGACGGCGTCTTCGACGCGCAGGGTGCCACGTTCCATCACCAGATGGGCTAGTGCCGAGAGTCGGTCTTGGCGGTTCACGGCAGCTCTCCTTTCCCATGTTTTCTGCCCGTTTTCTTCCCTATTGTGCGTCAGGAGTGGACGTGAGGGGAGAATGTGGAAACAGTGGTGCGTCATTGGTGGTGAAAGTGTCACTGCACAGACTACACTAACGATCAATACTGATTGATATACTCACTCTGTAATCATGTTTAGTCAATAGATGCTCTCATTATTGACCACATCGCACACAAGGAAGGTGCCCCTCATGAGCATTACCAGCGCCGAGATTGCCTCCCAGCCCGAGGTCTGGACCCGTGTCGTCGAACTCGCCACCGACGCCGCACCCCTCGTCGCAGACGGTGACTCCGTTGCCGTCATCGGCTGCGGAACCTCATGGTTCATCGCGCAGGCCTACACGCGCCTGCGTGAAACCATGGGCAAGGGCGTTTCCGATGCCTTCACCGCCACCGAGTTCCCCGTTGAACGCGCCTACGACCACGTCATCTGCCTATCCCGCTCTGGCACCACCACCGAAATCATTGACGTCATGCGTCAGCTCCACGAGGACGGTCGACCCGCCACCCTCATCACCGCAGTCTCCCCCGGCCCTGCCTCGCCCTACGCTCATGCCGAGGTCGTCCTCGACTTCGCCGACGAAGAATCCGTCGTCCAAACCCGCTTCGCCACCTCCGCGCTGGCCTACTTCCGCGTGAGCCTCGGCCAGGACCTCACCCACACCATTGCCGATGCCCGCACGGCCCTCGAGGTAGAGATCCCCCAACGGTGGATTGATGCCACGCAGATCTCCTTCCTCGGCTACAACTGGACCATCGGCCTGTCCAACGAGGCCGGCCTGAAACTGCGTGAAGCCAGCCAGTCCTGGACCGAGGCCTACTCCGCCATGGAATACCGGCACGGCCCCATCTCCATCGCTGAACCCGGCCGCCTCGTGTGGGCATTTGGCGAGGTCCCCGAGGGCCTGGAGGCGCAGGTAGCAGCCACCGGCGCTGAATTCGTCCACTCCGACCTTGACCCCATGGCAGACCTCATCATCGCCCAGCGTCTAGCTGTCGCCCGCGCCGAAGCACGCGGCCTCAACCCCGACACCCCACGTCACCTGACCCGCTCGGTGATTCTCGACGCCTAATTTACATAGCCTTCGCGGCGTGACACACTCACTGTGCATGCCGCGAAGGCGTTCATCTTCCTCACATCCCATCCCACCCCCTCCTGAGGAGTCTCACCATGCGTTACGCGATTGGCATTGACGTCGGCGGCACCACCATCAAAGCCGCTCTCATCGGCGAGAACGCTCGAATCTACGCCTCGGAGAGCATGGACACCCCTCGGTCCACCTCAGCCATCACCGCCGCCTGCGCCACCCTGTTAACCACCCTGCGTGAATGCGTCCATGCAGGCCAGATCGACGGCCCACAAGGCCCTATTCGCAGCGACGAAATCATCACCACCATCGGCATTGACGTGCCCGGCATCGTTGACGAAGCCCGCGGAATCGCGGAATTCTCCGCCAATCTCGGCTGGGAGAATTGGTCTGCCCACGCCGAATTTGAAGCAGCCCTCAACTGCCCGGTCGCCTTCGGACACGACGTCCGGAATGGAGCCAAGGCCGAATCCCACTGGGGCATCACCCTGCCCGACTTCCTCTACATCGCCATCGGCACAGGCATCGCCTCCGTCCTCGTCCTCAATGGCACGCCCGTCGCACCCCACGGCTGGGCTGGCGAAATCGGGCAGGTTCCCGTCCCCGACCCACAGCGCCAAGGCTGCCTACTCCCCCTGGAGCAGGTCAGCAGCGCCTCAGCCATCGCCAAACGCGCCATCGAGGCCGACCTCGTCGGTGAAGACGCGGGAGCAGCCGAGGTCTACCTCCTCGCAGGCGCTGGCAATAAGGACGCTCAAGAGATCATCGACGATGCGATCTCCACCCTCGCCCACGGCATCGCCCCAGCTCTGGCTGCCTGCGGCCCCATCCCCGTCGTCCTCGGAGGCGGCCTGGCAAATGAGGGAGCGCCCCTGTGCGATCACCTCGAAATGGAACTCAGCTTGGCACTGGGCATCATCCCACCCCCGTCGGTCATGACCGCCACGCTCGGCTCACGCTCACAGGTCCTGGGGGCTGCCCTCAGCGCCTTCCAACGTCATGACCTTTCACGGCAATAGCTCCCCGACACCAACAGCCCCGCCGGAGCACCACAGGAGACACCTGCATGAGGACGATCTGGACCATCACCCCCAACCCCGCCCTTGATTTCACCTACAAGGTGCCTGCCCTGAACTACGGGCATAGCCACCGTGTGGACGATGTGGAGATCCGCCCCGGCGGTAAGGGCATTAATGTGGCCCGGGTTCTTGCTCAGCTTGGATACACCTCCTCCATCACCGGCTTCCTCGGCGGCAGCAACGGTACTTTCTTCCGTGAGCTGCTCTCCCAGTGCACCCCCGCTGACCTGGTACGGCCCTGTTTTATTGACACGACAGCCCAGACGCGCATGAGTATTGCCGTTGTCGACTCTGACGCGACGGTATTTAACGAGGCCGGGAGCGCCCCCCAGGAGGAGGATTGGGGGCGCCTGTGCACGCTCCTAGCTACCGAGGTCCGCCCTGGTGACATCGTCGCCTGCTGCGGGTCCTTTCCCGGAGACTCCTCCGCCACCTGGATGAGCGCCGTGGTACGTACCGTCCACGAGGCCGGGGCGCGCATCCTCGTCGATGCCAGCGGCGCACTCTTGAGGGCTGCCTGCGAGGCTGGAGCCGATGTGGTCAAGCCCAATGACATTGAGTTACGCCAGACAACTGGCGTGGAGGACGTCGCAGAAGGTGCCCGCGCCCTCCTGACTCAAGGAGTGGGCGTGGTTATTGTCTCTGAAGGGGCGCGCGGTATGAGCGTCCACGGCCCTGACGGAGCCTTCCGCGCCCTGCCTGCTCGTTCCATTGAAGGCAACCCGACGGGTGCGGGGGATGCCTCAGTGGCGGCGTGGTGTGCCTTCCTCGCCTCCTATGACGGCCCGCTCAGCGCGCAGGCTTTGGCTGGCGCCCTTCCTCAAGCGGTTGCTCTCTCAGGTGCGGCCGTGGCCTGCCCGGTGGCTGGCGAGGTCGATCGTGATCTGTATGAAGAAATGCTCCCCCTAGTGAAAGTTGAGTCCTACTGATGCCTCTTGTCGATATTCGCCAGATGGCTGCTGACGCGGCGGCCGCGAAGGTTGGTTTAGGCGCATTCAACGTGGTGCTGCTTGAGTTTGCCCACGCCGAGGTTGAGGCCGCTGAACGCGTTGGCGTTCCGATTGTCTTGCAGCTGTCGGAGAATGCCATTAAGTATCACGGTGGCAAGATCGCCCCCTTGGGCGCGGCCCTGCTCGCCTTGGCCCATGAGGCAAGCGTGCCGGTGGCCGTCCACCTCGATCACGCAGAAAGTGCTGACCTGTGTAAGGCCGCCGTTGATTTGGGCTTTAACTCCGTCATGTATGACGGCTCGCACCTGGATGATGCGACGAACCGCGACACGACGGCTACTGTCGTGGAGTTCTGCCACGCCGCTGGCGTGGCAGTGGAGGCTGAGCTGGGTGAGGTTGGCGGAAAGAACGGTGTGCATGATCCCTCCGCACGCACAAACCCACAGGATGCTGCCGCTTTCGTCGCCGACACCGGCGTGGACCTGCTGGCAGTGGCCGTGGGATCCTCTCACGCGATGACAACCCGCGGCGCGGTGCTTGATACGGAGCTCATCAGCGCCATTCGTGATGCTGTCCCCGTACCACTGGTCCTCCACGGCTCGTCGGGCGTATCCGACGAGGGCATGGTGGCGGCCATTAAGGCAGGCATGACGAAGATTAATGTCTCCACCCACCTCAATGTTGGATTCACCGGCGTTGTGCGCGAGATCCTTGCCGCTGACGAGAAGATGGTTGATCCCCGTAAGTATGTTGGCCCTGGTCGCGCTCATGTCACTGACGAGGTTGCCCGCCTGCTCTCCTTGTACACAAGCGCCTGAGAGGTCCTGGCGCACGCTCCTTCCCGTCGACGCTTCGCCTCGTGGGCGAATTTGTTCCCCGTGACCCATCGTTGCGTGCGGGAGCGTGTGTCGACGAGGGATCCTGGAAACGTGGACCTCGTCCGAGGATACGCACAAAAACGGGTGGCCCCACGCCATTGGCGTGGGGCCACCCGTTGAGTGTGAGCTCGCTGAGAGCTCTTAGCTGCGCTTACGGGCAATCAGACCTGCAACGCCGGCCATGGTTGTGAGAGCAGCCAGCGCGGCAAGCATGCCTGCCTGAGTGCCGGTGGAGGCAAGCGAGGAGGACTTCTTCGCTGTGCCCGCCCCCTGAGCCTTATGTGCCCCCTGGTCCTTGGGGGAGTCCGTGGAGCCAGGCGTATTGGGTTGGGGGGCGCCGGGGGATGGTGTACCTGGGTTGGTTGAAGGCTGGGAAGGAGCCTGAACCGTGAAAGTCTGTGAGGCTTCACGTCCGGATTCACCCACGGCCTTCACCGTGTGTTCTCCCTTGCCAAAGTCCGCCGGAATAGTCCATTCAATGGAGGCGCGGCCATCATTGTCGGCGGGGACTGTGCCCACGACAACAGGGTCGGAGTGCACCGTGAAGGTCACCTTCTCACCAATGGCGAAACCTGCAGCCATGAAGGTCATTGTCTGTCCCTGCTTGGGGGTCGTCAATGAGGGGGCCACGCTGAGGTCTTCAGGGTGTGGAACAACCTCGGCCTTGACCAGCGCCAGCTTGCTTTCTGCTACAACGTCATCATCGGCGCGCGGGTCCTTATTGCGGCCTTCGGCGTTGATCGTCACGGGCAGCGAGAGGAACTCTCCGTCGTAGGACAGGAGGGTATCTGCCAGGGGCAGTTCCTCGGTGGTGAGCGTTAGATCCTCACCGAAGGGATTCTCGCTCGTGGCTGTCACGGCAGGGAAGTCAAAGACCTGCAGAGATGCTGCGGTGGCCGGGCCGGTCACGGTCACGCGCAGGCGAGCCTTGGGGGCAACGTTGACGTTGTACTCGGCCCCTAGAGGCTGCCAGGTGTTGCCATCAATGGAGTATTCCAGGGCGCCCACAACAGGCTTGGGCTGATCCTTGAGGACGGCATCTAGGGCATTGACCATGCCGCGGCCACGATAGGCCTTAGCCGGGTCGTCGGTGAGGACGTCAAGCTTGTCGCCGGCCTGCTTGTAGAGCAGTTCACGCAGCTGAGCCGGGGTGGCGGTGGGGTGGATGCTCTTGAGGAGTGCGGCAACGCCAGCGACGTGCGGGGACGCCATGGAGGTACCACTGAGGTAGCCCCAGCCTCCGCCCTTTGAGGCGGGCAGGGTTGAGCGGATGACCGAGCCAGGTGCTGCAATCTCAATGTGCTTGGCGCCGTAGTTGGAGAAGCGTGAGCGCGTGAACTTGGTCGGGTCGGCGTTGCGGCGAGGGCGCTGTACGGAGGAGACAGTGACGACCGAGTCAAGCATGGCTGGAATGTCGACGCCTGCTGTCACGTCGCGGTTGAGGATGGCAGCGCCGTCAACGTCGTTGGGGCTGTCGCTGTCGGTTGTCGGATTGTCGAGGTCATATTCGTCGTTACCGGCTGCGGCAATGTGAAGCAGACCCTGGTCTTCGGTGTAGGTGAAGGCGCGGCGGACGACCTCGTAGCCGGCTGCCTGGGAGGGTTCGGTGGGAATCCAGAAGGCCCAGGGGTCGACGTAGTAGGAGTTGTTCGTCACGTCAGCGCCCTTGTCGAGTGCCCACATGAGGCCACAGGTGACGTATTCAGGGTAGAAGAAACCTCCAGCATTCGAGGTCTTGACGGCCATGATGCGGGCAGTGGGTGCGACACCGTCAACGCCGAGGCCATTGTGCTCTGCGGCGACAGTGCCCGCCACGTGGGTGCCGTGGTGGTGATCATCCTGCCATGCTTCGCGGGCGTTATTGGGGATGCCATTGACATGGCAGCCGACGGAGTTTTCGACGTCAATTTGATCGTCAAGGTCGACCTGGGTGCCGTCTACACCGGTGTCGAGGATGGCGACGGTGACTTTGGCGCGGGGAACGTCAACCTTTTGGGCGTCGAGGGCGCCGATGGCGCTCAGACCCCAGGCGAGGTTGCTTTCAGGGTCGGGAGTGAACTCATCGAGCTGAGAGTTACCCCCGCCGCCATTTGCTGCGGAGTTTCCTGCCGAGGTCGCCTGGACGAGGACCTCGTCTCCGCTGACTTGCGCGAAGCGGGTGGGGCCAATGGAGTGCACAGGAATAGTGGCTGCTTGTGCTGCGCTGCCCAGGTCGGCGGCGAAGGTGGCCTTCGCGGACTGAACGAAGAAGGCGTCCAGGGCGGGGTACTGGGAAAGTGGGACTGCCCCGAGGGCCTTTGCCGCTTCCGCCAGCTGGGTGAGCTGTTCGGGGGTGGCTTCGGGGCTGAGGTTTACGGCGTAGTTCATGACCTCGCCATCGGCTGCACGTGCCGGAGAGATAATCGCGTTGCTTGCCGGAGTCGCCGTGTTCCCCGTATTTTCGGTGTTGTCGGCGCTGCGGGTGCGGAGGTGTTGTCCTGCCCCTGGGGCGGTGCGGGCTGTTCACCGGGCGTAGGAGGCTGGGTCGGCTCGCCGGGGTGGCGGGTGCTCAGGGTGCAGGGTGCGGTCGGTGTTGATCCGGACCTCCGACGAGGTCGCGCAGGCGTCGTTGTGTCTGAGCCAGATCTGTCGGTTGTCCTGATTCGTCACGGTGGTGGCGGGAGAGGGAAGGGGGTTTTCTTCCAGAGGCTGCGCTGCGGCAACGTTGGGAAGAAGGCCGAGACTGACGGCAGAAGCTCCAACAATCATGGGCGTTATCCAACCACGTGAATGTTTTTTGCGATTCTGTTTCACAAGTGTCATACTCTGAACCTTTCTGTGATCTGCGCAAATGTCGCTTAACCACACGGTAAGTAAAATGACAGAAATAACAGCATCACCATCCACATGGTGGGCAAGGTTACACCTCGGGCAGGAACAAGCAGGGCGGGAACACCTTGGGCAGCAAAAGACGCACTTCTCCCATCACCGGGGCAGCGAGGCACCCGCCACCCATCCCCCATTGCTGTGATGCTCGCACACGGCGATCATCGCTCCATCAGGCAAGCGCAGGATCCGTCGCGTAGAGATCTTCCAGGGTTTCTGGCCGCAGCGCCCACTGCGCACGGCCCCCTTCGACAGCCAGCACACCCGGTCGGGTCAGCAGATTGTAATTTGACGCCATTGATCGTCCATAGGCACCCGTTGCGGGCACTACCAGCAGGTCGCCGGCACGCAGATCCGCAGGCAAGTCAACCTCGTGGACGACAATATCGCCACTTTCGCAGTGCTTACCCACCACGCGACAACGCATCACAGGACCATCACAGCGGCGGTTAGCCCGGGGCGCCGTGTAGTGCGCGCCATAGAGGGCAGGGCGAATATTATCCGACATGCCGCCGTCGATACTCACGTATCGGCGCTGGCGGCCGTCCTCGTCAATCGTGACGTCCTTAATGGCCCCCACACGGTAGAGGGTGACCATGGTCGGCCCGACAACGGAGCGGCCTGGCTCGACAGAAACATGCGGGACGGGCACGCCAGCAGCCGCCGATTCCTCGCGGACGATGCTGGCCAGTGCGCGAGCAACCACGACCGGCGAGGTCGGCTCGGGATCTCGCCCGGTATAGGCGATGCCCACTCCCCCACCCAGATCAATCTCGGGCACGCACACGCCCGTGCGCTCAGCCAGTTCGGCACGCAGGGCCATGACAATGCGGGCTGCAGCTTCAAAAGCCTCCGTGCCGATAATCTGCGACCCAATATGGTTGTGGAAACCGCGCAACTCCAAATGCTCACTGGCCAGCACCGCCTCAGCCACGGCAATGGCCTCGCCACCTGCGACGGACACGCCAAACTTCTGATCCTCATGTGAGGTGGCAATGTAGTCGTTCCCGCCAGCATGGATGCCGGTCTTGACGCGCACCATGACGGGGACAACAACGCCCAGGCGGGCGGCGATGGCCTCAACCTGGCCTACTTCCCACGGGGAATCCAGGAAGATCCGGGCAATGCCGGCGCGCTCACCTGCGGCGTTCTCGGCGCGCAGCGCCACCTCAAGCTCGGCCTCGGTCTTGTTATTGCCATGCAGACCAACCATGCGTGGATCAGCGCCAGCCCTCAGGGCCAGGGTCAGTTCACCTAAGGACGCAGTATCGACGCCCATGCCACATTCAGTGACGGTTCGGACCACGTCCGCGCAGAGGAAGGCTTTGCCCGCGTAGAAGGCGTCACCTCCGGCCATGCCGTAGCCATCCCAGAATTCTTCGGCCATGGCGGTGGCCCACACATTGGCCCGTCCGCGAAGGTCCGCGCGGTCCATGACAAACAGCGGCGTGCCATAGGTGTCGGCAAGTTCAGGAAGGGCGCACCCTCCCAACTCCAACGCACCATCCTCGTCGCGCGTTGCCGTCCATGGCCACAGGTCGGGCCGCTGGTCGGGCTCGGGGCACACGAGGGCGCCCACGGGCAGGGCGTCGGCGCTGGATGCTGCGTCAGAGGCGGAGGGCGCGCTCACCTGTCACATCCTTTCGGGAGCGGACACACCCAGCAGGTCAAGGCCTGTCCGCAAAACCTGAGTGGTGGCGTCATTGAGCCACAGGCGAGCCACATGCGCCTCGTTGACAGCCTCGTCGGCGCGCGGGGTTACGCGGCACTGGCCATACCATGCGTGGTAGGCGCCGGCGAGAGATTCGAGGTAGCGGGCCACGCGGTGGGGCTCACGCAGCCCGGCAGCCTGGGCGACCTGCGCGGGGAACTGAGCGAGCTTGCCCAGCAGGTCGGCGTCGGCTGGTGCATCCAGGGCGGCAGGGTTGAAGCCGGCCTCGCGGTGGACACCGTGTTCGCCAGCGTTGCGGGCAACATTGCAGGTGCGCGCGTGAGCGTATTGCACGTAGTAGACGGGGTTGTCATTCGTGCGTGAGCTCAGCAGGTCCAGGTCAATGTCAAGGTTGGAGTCCATGGATACGCGTACCAGGGCGTAACGCGCAGCGTCCACACCTACAGCATCCACGAGGTCATCGAGGGTGACGATGGTGCCAGCACGCTTGGACATGCGCACAGGCTCGCCGTCCTTGACGAGGTTGACCATCTGCCCGATGAGGATCTGCATATTGACCTGGGGGGTGTCACCGAAGGCTTCACACATGGCCATCATGCGGCCAATGTAGCCGTGGTGGTCGGCGCCCAGCAGGTAGATGGCGCTGTCGGCGCCGCGCTGGCGCTTGTCCAGGTAGTAGGCGACGTCGCCAGCGAAGTAGGCGGCCTGACCGTCGGACTTGATGAGGACGCGGTCCTTGTCGTCACCGTAGGTGGTGGTGCGCAGCCAGATGGCGCCGTCCTCGTCAAAGACCTCACCACGTTCGCGCAGGGTCGCGATAGCGCGCTCAACGGCGCCCGACTCGTGCAGGGAGTCCTCGTGGAAGAAGACGTCGAATTCGGAGCGGAAGGAGCTCAGGCGTTCCTTGATCTCCCCGAACATGAGCTCCACGCCGCGAGCGCGGAAGGCTTCAATGGCCTCGTCTTCGGGCAAGGTGATGGGGTCAGGTTCTCCGGCCGCTGCAGCGTCAGTGCGCACGCGGTCGGCGATGTCGGCGATGTACTGGCCGCCGTAGCCGTCTTCGGGGGCTTCCTGGCCCAGAGCGCGGGCGTAGAGGGAGCGGGCGAAGCGGTCAATCTGGGAACCGTGATCGTTGAAGTAGTACTCGCGGGTGACCTCGGCGCCGCAGGCACGCATGAGGCGTGCCAGGGAGTCGCCGACCGCTGCCCAGCGTGCGCCGCCCAGGTGGACGGGGCCGGTGGGGTTGGCCGACACGTATTCGAGGTTGATGTGGGTGCCCGCCATGGAGGGGTTGGTGCCGTAGGTGGCGCCACTGTCGACGATGGTGCGGGCGAGTTCGCCTGCGGAGGCGGCGGCCAGGCGGATGTTGATGAAGCCCGGGCCAGCGATCTCAACGGCGTCGATCCCCTCGTGCGCGCCAAGCAGGTCAGCAAGAACGGTAGCGAAGTCACGCGGTTTCATGCCGACCTTCTTGGCCAGTTGCATGGCGATGTTGGTGGCCCAGTCGCCGTGGTCGCGGTTGCGGGGGCGCTCGACCTTGACGGGGTCGGGGATGTCGGCGGGGTCAAGGGCAAGAGTGCCGGCGTTGACCGCGCTTTCGAGGGCGGAGCGGATGAGTACAGCAAGTTCTTCAGGAGTCACACCCAAAGGTTAGTCTCCTCAGGTGGTGAGTTTCCATTCCTTGACGTAAAAACAGCCCCGTGTCATCGAAATCATAGGGGGTTGCATGAGATTTCGAGAGCACGGGGCTGCTTGACCGCTGAAGGGAGGGGGGTCAGCGGTCGGCCTCGTAGTCAGAGAGCAGGTCGATGCGACGCTGGTGGCGCTCATCGCCAGAGAAGGGGGTTTCAAGGAAGGCATCGACGAGGGCGGCGCACTCTTCAGGGCTGTGCTGGCGGGCACCCACGGAGATGACATTGGCGTCATTGTGCTCGCGAGCCAGGCGGGCGGTGGCGTCATTCCATGCCAGTGCTGCGCGCACGCCCTTGACCTTGTTGGCGGCGATCTGTTCGCCATTGCCTGAACCGCCAATGACGACGCCCAACGAACCGGGATCAGCGACGACTGCCTCGCCACATTCGATGCACATGGGGGGGTAGTCATCAAGGGCGTCGTATTCGTGGGCACCGTGGTCAATGACTTCGTGGCCTGCGGCGTTGAGGTGTTCAACCAGGTAGGTCTTGAGTTCGAAGCCTGCGTGGTCGGTGGCGATATGGACGCGCATAGGGACCCTCCTTCGGGTCGAGGTGTTGTCAGTAACGGTGATAAGTATGCCAAAGGTGAGAGTGCGAAGCCCCTGGACTATAGCCCCGCGTGTGGTGCACCTTTGCTCGGGAATATCCGACATCCGTGCGCTCAGAGTCGCCACAAGTAGCCAGGCTAAGGCAATATGCGCATCGACGTGTCCGATACTGCAGTGCGGCGTAATACCTTGCGCGGCTAAATCCTGCTAAAGTGTTGCTCCGTTGGCCCCGATAGCTCAGTGGATAGAGCGTTCGCCTCCGGAGCGAAAGGTCGCAGGTTCGAATCCTGTTCGGGGCACTATCTGTTCGGGGGCACTGGCGCCTTTCTCCTTGCTTTCCCTCTCCTGCATTTTTCTTCCTCTACCACTCTTGTGCTTCGTATAGACGGAGCTCACCGCCAGTTTTAGGATGAGTGTGGGCCTGCGGTCAACGCGGATCGCTGTTCGCCTTTTCCGTATGAGATGCCGCTGCCAGCAAGGAGGCTGTCGTGGGATTGTTCATCAGTGAGCTCATTGGAGCCCTTGTTCAATTACTTCTTCTGTCAGTCGTTCCCCTCATTTGGTGGCTTGTCACAGCACGCACACGGGCGGGCTTTTTCTCCTGGATTGGCCTGCGCGCCCCGGAGCGCTTTGGCGGTGCGCTTGTGGGGTGGAGTGTTCTGATTCTTGTCGCCACTTTTGTTCTGGGAGTGGGTATTCAGTGGCTGCTGGCGGGCACTCCGGTGGCTGCGTCTAAATTTGCAGGCCTGGGTGTTGGCGCACTTCCGGCGATCCTCGTCTTTGCCTTTGTGGGCACCGCTTTAGGGGAGGAGATTTTCTTCCGCGGGTTCCTGCTCAAACGTTTCAACTCGGCAATGAGTTTCCAGGCGGCCAATACTGCTCAGGGAGCGCTTTTTGGTGTACTCCACGGCATCATGTTCTTTTCCCTCCTTCCTTTCGTGTCCACCCTGCTGGTCATTGTCTTTACGGGTGTGATTGGATGGAGTCTGGGGATGGTCAATGAGCGCCTGGCGGGTGGTTCCATTGTGCCGAGCTGGCTGATTCACGCTGGGGCGAATCTTCTTGCTGGGCTGTCGATGGCGTTTGGGCTATTCGCACTGGCGCCGGGGGCTTAGTCTGTCCCTATGACGCTGACTTCCCCTTTGCCTTCCTTTCGCACGATTTACGAGGCTCTCGCCGTTTCCTCTCCGCAGGCGAAGTGGTGGCCGGCCGAGAGTGAGTTTGAGATTGTCATTGGCGCAGTGCTCACGCAAAACGTCGCCTGGCGCAATGTTGAGTACGCCATCACTGCCCTGCGCGAGGGCGGGCATCTTCACCCCGAGGGCATCCTCGCTCTTGAGCACGCGCATCTAGCGGAGCTTATTCGTCCGGCGGGCTACATGAATGTCAAGGCCCGATATCTGCACAATGTCACCTCCTGGTTTCAGGCCAACCACGCGTTAGCCTCGTCATTAGGGGACGAGGCCCTGCGTGCCAGCCTCTTAGCGGTCAAGGGTGTGGGGCCAGAAACGGCTGATGACATTCTTCTCTACGTCTATAGGCGCCCCGCGTTCATCTGGGACCTGTACGCCCGCCGTCTGCTCACCCACCTGGGGTTTGAGGTGCCCTCCACCTACGAGGCAGCCCGACGCGCACTGAGCGAGCATGTTGAGGCGGCAGCTTTTAGCGTCGAAGAACTCGCAGTCTTCCACGGCCTGATTGTTGATGCCGGAAAGCTGGCTCAAGCGGAGGGTTCTTATAATGCTGTACTTGAGAGCCTCAAGGGGAGGAGCTAGATGTCCGTCGAGACAGGCGCGTCAACCAGGCAAGCGCACACCTCGTGGAAAGAACGGACACGCCTGGCGCGATGGCTGATCGTGACGGCGATGCTTGCCTCGCCCCTCCTGATGTTTATGCTCAGAGGCATAATCCCTGGCCTTGGGCTCCTGACAGCCAAGCTTGGCCCTTGGTGGGATTCTCTCAGCTTCGAGCTACAGCCTCTCATACTGGGGATATTCGTCGTCGACGGGTTTAGCCTCATACTTGTTTGGCTAGGATCCCTCGCAGTATCAATCTGCGTGAGCACCTATCTCATCATGGACTCGGGCACAGCTACTCCCCCGCTGAGTACACCAGACTCCTCCGCTTCTGCTGCCCACGCCCTACGCAACGCCGCGCACTCATGGTGGTCGATCCTGTGGCGGGCGGGCGTCTTCCTGGCAGGCGGAGCGCTCATCTTTTTTCTTGCTGTCATGAGCCTGTTTGTGTTTGCTTTCTCGTCCTCTTACTCGCGCTTAACGCCGGTATCCGAACAGGGCTGCGAATTATGGACGAGTGCTGATCCTTACTTCGATGACTGGTACACCGGCGACATCTACGTCCGACAACCGTGGAGCCTCAGCCTTCACCACGTCGATGATTGGATCATCAGTGACACGAGTGAAGGTCTCGAGCAGGAAATGCACCTTGCGTGGAAGGGAGAAACAGCCACGCTGTATGTCGGGCTGAGCGAATACCGCAGCCCCTCGAATGGGCCGACGACCTTCAAACGGATGACCGTGGACTGCCACACCCTTGAGTATCGCAGCGAGTTTTTAAACGAGGAGCGGGCCCGCGGCTAGGAGCGCTACTTCGAGCACACTGGGGTGGACGAGCAAAGAGAGGACTTGCGCACATGAAAGGGTGTGGCCTGCCCTTGCAGCCAGGCCACACCCTTTCTAGCGTCTTACTTTCCTCGTGAACGAGGGAAGGCCTCACATGAGCGAGCGGTAGATCGCCTCAATGTCGTCGCGGGTCACAGGGCGGGGGTTGCCCGGCGTACACACGTCAGCAAAAGCGTCATCTGTCAGGCCAGCGATGCCGTCTTCTGTCACGCCAATTTCAGAGATGGTCGTGGGGTTACCCAGGTCGACGGTCAGCTGAGCGACGGCATCAACGGCGGCTTGGCGCGCTTCCTCCAGGGGCATGGTGTGGGCGCCCTCAACACCGAAAGCGGCGGCAATGTCGCGGTATTTCTCGCCGGTGTATTCAGCGTTGAAGGCCATGACCTTGGCCAGCAAAATGCCGTTAGCCAGGCCGTGTGGGGCGTCGTAGCGGCCACCCAGGGGGTGAGCCATGCCGTGCACGAGGCCAAGCCCCACATTGGAGTAGGCCATGCCGTTGATGTAGGCGGCGAGCCCCATCTGTTCGACGGCGTCGAGGTCACCCTCAGCTGCGGCGCGTAGGTTCTTGGCGATCATCTGGATCGACTTCAAGCACAGGGCATCCGACAGAGCCCAGGCACCGGGCGTGATGTAGCCCTCGATGGCGTGAGTGAGGGCGTCGAGGCCGGTTGCGACCTTGAGGCTGCGCGGCATGCCATCCATGAGGTCTGGGTCGACGACGGCGACGACGGGAATGTCATGGGGGTCGACGCAGACAAACTTGCGGTGGTTGGCGGTGTCGGTGATGACGTAGTTGATGGTGGTTTCCGAGGCTGTTCCCGCGGTGGTGGGCACGCCAATAATGGGCACACCAGGCTTGGTTGTGGGCGAGAGGCCCTCAAGGGAGAGAACGTCTTCAAACTCAGGGTTGGTGGCAATGACGGAGATGGCCTTGCAGGTGTCTTGCGGGCTGCCGCCGCCCAGGCCGATGAGGATCTCAGCTCCGGAGTCACGGAAGGCGGCAAGGCCCGCCTGGACCTTTTCGACGGGCGGGTTGGGCACGACGTCAGAGAAGACATCCCAGGCGATGTCGGCCTCGTCAAGCAGGTCGGTAATGCGGGTGACAGTGCCATTGCCGACCAGTGCGGGGTCGGTCACGATGAAGGCCTTGCGCAGGCCGCGCTTGCTGATTTCTTGGGGGATGTTGGCGATGGCGCCGCGTCCGAAGTAGCCGGTCTGGTTGAAAATCATCCGATACGTCATTGTTCGAATACCTCAGTTCTGTGGGAGGGGGATGGGCACGATGTGTGCGCTGACAGTGCCAGCCTATGGCGGTTCTTTTCCCTCCCCAAGGCCCAAGAGTCCCAATTTCTTAGGTAAACCTAAGCCGCTTTTGCACATTTTCCCAGCTCGAGGAAAGACTCCGGACAATATCAAACAGGACATATACAATACGCACCCGCCACAGGGTGTCGCCTAGATCCACCCCCGCGAGCGCGCCACCTCCACCGCCACATGGCGATTAGGAGCGCCCAGCTTATGAGCAGCACTGGAAAGGTAGTTGCGTACCGTCCCCACGCTCAGGTGCGCCCGTTCGGCAATCTCTTCCACAGGCGCGCCTCCGGCAGCAAGTTCGAGGACGTCAGCCTCGCGTGGGGTCAGGGGTGAATCCCCCGCGGCGATTGCTTCGGCTGAGATCTCAGGGTCGACATAGCGGCCGCCTTCGTGAACCTTGCGGATCACGTCGGTCAGCACTTTTGCCGAGGTGGTCTTGGGGACAAAGCCGCGCGCTCCGGCTTCCAGGGCGCGTTTGAGGTGGCCGGGGCGGGCGTGAGAGGTGAGGATAATACTGCGCGTCGCGGGGCTGGATGCACGAACACTCTCAATCACTTCAATGCCGTCAGCCCCTGGCATTTGCAGGTCAAGGAGTGCCACATCAGGCTGGTGGTGGTTGATGTGGGCGATCGCTTCGGTGCCAGAAGCGGCCACAGTGACCACCTCAATATCAGTTTGAAGCGCCAGTATTGATTCGAGGGCTTCCCGAAGAAGGGTCTCATCGTCAGCAATAATGACTCGAATCATGACTGTGTCCTTCTTTCCTGCGTCCCACTGCGCATCCCACCGTGCGTCCCACTGCGCGTCCCAGAAGGCATGTCCTGCGCGCCCTCCATATGTGCCACCACAGTGAAGGTATCATCCTTGCGTTCCCAGGTGAGGGCTCCCCCCATCACGGAAAGTCGCGCGGCCAGGCTTTCCAGTCCTGATCCGGGCGTTTCTTCGTGTTGGCTTGTCATCGGGCGCGCTCTATTGTTCGTCACTGTGAGGGTCACGCCGGATTCCTCGTAGGACAGGCGGAAGGTGGCGCGCGTCGCCTCAGAATGGCGAACAATATTTGTTGCCGTCTCTCGCACCACAAGCGCCAAGCCTTCAGCGACTTGGGGAGGCAAGGCTTCATCCTCGCCAATGATGCGTACCTGCACGCCTGCTGCTGTCAGAAGCGAGTGGGCGCCGCTCAGCTCGGTGGAGAGTTCAGGGCGTCGATACTCGGCCAATACCGAACGCACTTCACGCAGGGCATCGTCAGCCAGGGCGCGTACACGCCGGGATTCTTCAGCTGCACGCTCAGCGCCCTCGGCTTCTGCCAGGACTGCCGCTAACTCAGACTTTACGGCTACCGCCGTTAAGGTTCGCCCAAAGACGTCGTGCAGATCGCGGGCAATACGCAGGCGTTCCTCCGCCGCAGCAAGATCTGCTTTCACCGCGTCAACTTTGGCGTGAGTGTCCACCGCTCGGGTGACGGAGAGTGTCCACTGACAGCTCCACACGCTCAGCGCCACGGTAAAAGTCGTTGCGATAACGGTTGAGACCATCCGCGCACCCCAGTACTGGGGTTCTGTACCAACAAGCTCGTAGGTGGTTATGCCCTGATGGATGACGACAATGCCCACCACTGCTCCACCAATGACATAGTTCGTGCGCGCAGAGATGAGCAACGCTAACGCCCACATCAAGAGCAAGAGGGGGAGGAGCACAGGAAGGGTAGAAAGAAAAACGTTCTCGCGGTCGGAAACGATCTGCTTGACGAGGCCGCCTGCCAGGGCCGAGGCCCCACCGAGTGTGACAATCGTGGGGAGCACCCAGCGTGGTAGCGGCGTACCGTCAAGCGCGTAACTGAGCAGGCGCCGCCCGTACATGATGGCGAGGAGGGCCTCAACACTGATGAGGATCATGTGGGCCCGCCCCCACCACGAGATTGATATATCGGCGTCAACAATGACCAGAACTATCGCAGAGAAGAGGGGCGATGCCGCAAAGAGAAGGAAGAAGGACCACAGCACATAGGAACGCATGCGTCCACTGCCAGCGGGAACTGCGCGTTGCAAGGTCATAATCGTATTCTTCCAGATCCTCAAGCCAATCCTGGGTGAGGACACGTTCAGGCACGGCGGCTAAAACGCGTGTACCGGGCGAGGTAGATTCCTACGGCTGACCAGGCAATGACCGTCACGGTGGGCACCATCATGGCCAAGAAGGATTCACCCACACTCAATGCAGCGCCCCCGTCAATAACAGGAGCAACCCCCATTGAGATCCCCACCAGCGCGTTCACCGCGTACAGGGGCGAGTAGGAGCAGATGGTTTGCAAAGTCTCGGGCATGAACTGGACGGGGAAGAACAAACCAGAAAAGAACAATGCTGCCAGCATCAGAGGCATTGAGGAGTACTGCGCGGCCTCAACGCTTGAACTCCACGCTGAGGTCCACGCTCCCAATCCAGCGAAAATCACGACAGCACCCACGATGGCGACAAGCAGGGCCACCGGGTTGACCAGTGGCATTACTTTACCCAGAACAGCAACGGCAATCATGCCGGTCAGCACCTGCACAACCAGGGCCGCAGCCGAAGGGACAACAGCGGCAACAAGCGCCTCCCACACGCTGGCCTGACCGGTATTCATCCGTTGGAAGATACCTGCCTCGCGTCGGGCAACCACGATCGTGGTGAAGTTGTAGTAGATGACGAACATCGCACCAAAACCCACCAGCATCTGCATGACGAGAACGGCGAAGCTCTCAGCGCCGAGAGTATCAAGGAGGAGCGGAGCCAGGGCGAGGGCCATCAGTGGTGAGAGCAGGAGGGCGTTGAGCAGCACCGTGCGGTTACGGAAAAAGAGTTTGCTTTCTGCTGCGACCAGCGCGCTCATGCGCTGAAGAATACCGGCGGTGCGAGGCGTGGACGAGGACGACGCGGGGGTGGAGCTTGGGCCGTGAAGGGTCAGGGAGCTCATGGTGGATTCCTTTCCAAGGAGGGAAAACGACAAGGGTCAAAGGCATAGGGAGTGCAACGACACTTTGAAGAGTGCCGCCTAACGGGATGCAGTGGCCAGGAAGGCAGGATCTTCCAAAGAAGAGACACCAGCCTCAGTTCCTGTGCTCTGAGCGGTCAGCGCTAAGAAGGCCTGCTCAAGAGCCGCGCTGCGCGCATCGAGAGCTTCCAAACGCACACCGTGACTATCTGCGAGTGCCAGCAAGGCCCCCAGGGTTGTTTGCAGGTCCGAGCTGTGCAGAACGAAGCGCTGGCGCTCGCGGACCACTGCGCCGCTGAGCGCAGGGAGGGTGGCAAGAGCGGCCTCGTCAATCCTCAGAGCACCTGCCTGGGCTTCTGGGACAACGAAACTAATCGTTGAAGGCTGAGAGGCGACGATCTGTGCGACGCTGCCTTCAGTGAGGATACGTCCCGTGGCCATCACCATAACGCGGTCCGCCAGGGCTTCAGCTTCTTCAAGGTAGTGAGTGGTGAGGAAGACAGTGGTGCCCTCGTTGAGCATGGAGCTAATGAACTCCCAGGTGGCGCGTCGGGATGCGGGATCAAGGCCGGTGGTGGGCTCGTCAAGGAAGAGGAGTTCAGGCCGTCCCAGGGTGGCCATAGCCAGGTCAAGGCGGCGACGTTCCCCGCCCGAGAGAGCCTTGACGCGAACCGTTGCGCGGTGGCTGAGGTTGACAAGGTCCATTGCATCGGCAACGCTGCGTCCCTGAGCCATGGTGCCACGCCACATGGTGAGGGTTTCCGCGACGCTCAGGTCGTCAGCGAAACCGGCCTCTTGAAGCATAATGCCGGTGCGAGGGCGTACCGCAGCCCGTTCTTTTTGGGGGTCGTGCCCAAAGAGACGTACCTCGCCAGACGTTGCCGGAGCGGTGCCTTGGAGGATTTCCGTCAGCGAGGTTTTGCCAGCGCCGTTGGTTCCCAGGAGGGCGACGAGTTCACCTCGTTCAACCTGGAAAGACACGCCGTCAACGGCAGTGAAACGCGAGGCACCCTTACCGTAGGTGCGAACAATATCCTGGGCTTCGATGACGCTCATGAGAGGCTCCTTCGGGGCGGTGAACAACTGATGTTTCTAGTGTTCCCCCGACAATGGAGCTCCCCTACTGAGCGATATCACCACTTCATGTGGGTTCTTCAGAAGCAACCCATGACATTTGTCAGTAGTTATTTAGCCTGCTCTACTGACGCTAACTTTTCTCCGCTGCCCTGAATGGGTGCTCTGTCAAAACTTGAGTTGGCCGACTGTTCGTGCTTCTCATGGTGGCGGGCCCGTAGTTTCTCCATGACAATCACGATCCAGGTGGAGATCAGCAGCGGCTGGATGACCAGGTTAACGTTGGCGGGATTCAAAATGATGTCAAAGGTTTCTTCAGCAGTGAGTTCCCCATCGATCAGGACAACAATGCTGCGCATACCGTCGAAGAAGAACTGGTAGACAGCCAAGTAAATCGTCATCCATTGGATGAAATACTCTGAGATTTCGTAGTCGTCGCCGCTGAGTCGCAGCAGAGGAAGAACCTGCATGACCATCTGGCGCCAGCAATAATGCACGATTGCTGTCAGCAGAATCATGATGAGGAGCCCCAGAAGGAAGGAGCCGCCTTCAAACTTGCCAAAAGTCTGCCCAAAAGGCGAGGTCTCGATATCGACGAAAATGGAGGGATCTCGAATGAGTTCAATAATGGTCGCAAGCGACATCATTCCCATTGCCACGACGGGCAGGACAATAGCTGTGGTCGCAAGCATGATGAGGAAGTGCAGCATGACTGCGACGAAGGAATATTCAGCGTCGCTGCGGCCTCTATAGACAATCCGCCCGATGACGTACAGAAGAATGAGGACGATAACGGCCTGGATCAGCACTGCCATAATCTTCTTCTACTTCCCAAGATCGTCACGCACTCATTGCAGGCGAGACAGAGACTCAGCGCGCGTTAGGGGCGGGAAGCTCACGCCATTGGCCACGAGCAATCAGCAATTCACGCATCATCGAGGGCCGGTCGGTGACGATACCGTCAACGCCCATCTCAATGAGTTCAACCATTTCTGCTGGTTCATTAATGGTCCACACGTGAACTGCCAAGCCCAGAGTATGGGCGGTGGCGATGAAACGCGGGTCAACAACGCGGATGGGCCCCTGATAGTGGGGCACCTGCACGGCGCGCACGCCCTGACGAGGCCCAGGCACGTGCCAGGAACCGGCGTTGGTGGCGGTTTGGGCAGCGCCGAGCAGTCGGGCTACGGCACTGACGCCCAGGGATGTCGAGACTTTCCCAGGAGCCATGGCACGGATGCGCTGCAGGCGGCGTTCAGAGAAGGAGGCGAGCATGACCCGGTCGAAGGCCTTGCAGCGCTCCAAAGTAGCCAGGAGGGGTTCGACAACGCCATCGCTCTTGGCGTCAATGTTGAACCACAGGTCAGGGTAGGCTTCGAATACCTCTTCGAGCAGGGGCATGCGTTCGCCAGCACCATTGCGCATGGTCACCAGTTCCGCCCAGGTGAGGTCTTCAACACGACCTTCACCGTCATAGGTGCGGTCAATGACGTCGTCATGGTGAACAACTACTCGACCATCGGCAGTGACATGCACGTCGGTTTCAATATGACGTACACCGATGCTGCGCATCCGGTCGAAAGCGAGCATGGAGTTTTCAGCGACTTCAGCAGCTCCCCCACGGTGAGCGAAGACGAGCGGGCATCCACCGGCGACGACGGGGATCATTGACACTCCTGTCCAAGGAAGGTCGCCCCGGCTTCCTCCATGAAAGGCACGGGGTCAATCGGCTTATCTGCGGCATCACGGATCTCGAAATGCAGGTGGGCGCCGGTGGACCAGCCGTTATTGCCGACGGCGCCGATGAGCTGCCCTGCGTCAACCTCTTGCCCCTGCGTGACGACAATGTCGTTCATGTACTGGTGCAGGTAGGCCGAGAAGTAGGGGGTGCCATCTTGGCCTTCGTGACGGATGACGACATAGGCGCCTGATCGGGAATTCTCTGCCACTTCGGTGACGACGCCAGCGGCAGCGGAGTACATGGGGGTGCCCAGGGATGCGGCCATATCAACGCCCTCGTGCATGAGCATCTGGCCTGACACTGGAGAGATACGCATGGAGAAACCGGAGGTGATCTCGTAGGTTCCGGGCTTGAGTGGCCAGTACACGCGTTCTTGTTTGACGACGACTCGGTCACCATTGGCCGCTGTTTCTGCGGGGACGCAGGCGGTGGCCAGCAAAGGGGTGCGCACGCGGGTACGCGAGGCCGCTGCGACGGCACCTTCCAGGGAGGCGTACTCGATGGAGGAATTGACAGTGCCCACCCAGGTGTGACCACCTGTACCGGAGGACAGGATCTTGACAGGCAGTTGGACGGAGGAGTCTGGCCCGATGAAGCCCGCGACGGGCACGACCACAGTGGTCAGGGTAAGGAGGGCCAAAGCAGAGGCTTTGATGACCTGACGCATGGAGCGAGGCAGAGCGGCGTGCTCTTGACTGCTATGCGATCGGCTCTGGGTGGGAAGAGTTTCACTCTCCGGCGCCAGGAGCGACGAATAGGGGTTGTCGGCTGCGGTGACAGTGGTACGGGAACGTCCATGCAACTGCGTGCGTGAGGGGAACGGGTATTCTCCCTGCATGCCGTGGGTCACTCCGACTCCTTACCCTTCTCCTGCGAAACACCTGGACTTTGGTGCAGATCAGGCGCTCACGAAATGACTGTTCTAAACCTACCTCGTTAACGCTGCCAGTGCGAGTAGTTGAGCATCAGATCACGCATGTGCGCACCCCATTTACCTTTGTGCGTCTCCACTCCGTCCAGATCCTCCAAGCGATGCTCCCCTTTCCGTCACCCTCAGGCGCTTCACAGGTTGGTTTCGCGCTGGAGACTGTCACGCACCTCGCCGACAAGTTCTTCGAGGATGTCCTCCAGGAAGAGGACACCCACGACGGCGCCGACCTCGTCACGGACCTCCACGCAGTGCGATCCTGTGCGCTGCATGAGGCGCAGGGCGTCTTCCACCTCGTCAGAGGCGTTGATCGAGGCCATGCGGCGGATCCGCCAGGAGGTAATGGGCTCCTCGCGGGCTTCGTCTTCGGCGTAGAGCACGTCTTTGAGGTGCACGTAGCCGACGATCGCGCCGTCCTCGCCAACCACTGGGAAGCGCGAGTATCCGGTCTGGGCGACCTCGCGTTCCACGGCGGCGGGAGTGACATCGTGGGGAAGGATAATCAATTCAGCCAGGGGCACCATGGAATCCCCTGCGGTTTCTTCGGAGAATTCCAGCGTGCCGGTGAGCAGTCCCAGGTCATCGTCGAGCATGCCCTCCTGCTGGGAGAGTTCCACAATGGAGGCCACTTCCTCAACGGTGAAGGTCGAGGACACCTCGGATTGGGGTTCGATGCCGAAGCGTCGCAGGAACCAGTTGGCGACGCGGTCCATCGCTTCGATGAGGGGGCGCACGAGGTGGCCGATGGCCACCAGGGGTGGGGCGAGGACAAGGAGTGCGCGGTGGGCGGTGGAGATGGAAATATTCTTTGGCACCATTTCGCCGATGACAACGTGCAAGATCAGCACGATGGCCAGGGCGATGGCGAAGCCGAAGACGTGGGCGCTGGCGGCAGGCAGGCCCCATTCCACGAGGGGTTCTTCGATGAGGTGGGCGATGGCGGGTTCGGCAACGACGCCCAGCGACGTTGAGGCCACGGTAATGCCCAGCTGGCAGATGGCGAGCATGAGCGAGACGTGCTCGAGGGCGTACATGGCCTGGCGGGAACCTCGTACTCCCTGCTCAACGAGGGGTTCAACCTGGGAGCGACGCGAAGAAGTCGTCGCGAATTCGCCAGCGACGAAGAAGGCGTTGATCGCCAGAAGCAGCACCGTCAGGAGGAGAGCGAGAACGGGGTTCACAGGTGCACCTCCTCATCCTCGGCAGGGGCAGGTGGGACGAGGGCGAGCTGCGTGACTCGTCTGCCCTGCATCTGCGTGACAGCAATGACGGCGCCCGCAATCTTCAGGCGATCGCCCACGATGGGCACGCGACCCAAGTGGGTCATCACCAGGCCAGCGAGGGTTTCGTAAGGGCCGTCTTCAGGCAGAACAATGCCGACGCGCTGGGCGAGCTCGTCGGGGCGCAGGGTGCCCGGCACGAGGTAGGTGCCATCTGGACGCTGCCGGATGCCGAGGCGCCGCAGGTCGTGCTCGTCGGCGACCTCGCCCACGATCTCCTCGACGACATCTTCGAGGGTGACGATGCCGGAGACCCCGCCATATTCGTCGACAACGACGGCCATTTGCACGCCCTCATCGCGCAGTTGGAGCATGAGGGGCCCCAGGGGAACGGTCTCTGGAACCTTGGGGGCTTCGGTCATGAGGGAGGAGGAGATCACGGGGACTTCAGCCCGCCGCTCGTAGGGCACGGCAATAGCGCGACGCAGGCTGACAATACCAACGATGTCATCACTGTCATCGCCGATGACGGGGAAGCGCGAGTGGCCAGTTTCGCGCGCTCGATCAACAACGTCGGCGGCGCTGGCGGACTCGGGGAGGGTGTGGAGGAGGCCTCGGTCGGTCATGACGTCAACGGCAGTGAGTTCTCCGATGCGGATGGAGTTGGTAAGCAGAGCTGCGGTTGAGGTATCAAGGGTGCCTTCCTGTGCGGAGTGGCGCACGAGGGCGGCGAGTTCGGAGGAGGAGCGCGCAGCGGAGATTTCTTCTTGGGGTTCAATCCCGAAAGCGCGCAGCATGGCGTTTGCAACGCGAGTAAGAACCCTGATGAGGGGGTTGAAGATGGCGGTGAATGCCATTTGGAAGGGGACAACCAGGCCAGCTGTTTCTAAAGGTTTTGCCAAGGCGAGGTTCTTGGGGATGAGTTCACCCACGAGCATCGAAAAAGCGTTGACGACGATGGCCGAGACGGCCAAGGCGACACCTGTGGCCAGAGCCGAGGCAACGCCAGCATTACCAAGCAAGTCAGCCAGGATATTCGTCAGGGAGGTTTGGGTAGTGTAGCCCAGCAAGATGGTGGTCAGGGTAATGCCGATTTGCGCCCCTGATAGCTGGGTAGAAAGAGTGCGGGTGGCACGGAGAACCTGGGTGGCACGTTTGTCGCCTTCGACGGAGCGGCGCTCAACGACGGCTTGGTCGAGGGCGACGAGGGAGAATTCGGCGGCAACAAAGAGGAAAGTTCCTGCTGTGAGGACGACCCCCAGGAGGAGCATGAGGATGTCAACGAGCACGCAGCATCACACCTTGAAGGGCTCGTGGCGCGAAGGAGTGCGGCGCCGGGCAATACACAAAGGCCTGGTGGCTACAACTGTCACTGTCCATGATGTCTCGATCCTACAGGGCGAGGGCGGTGCGGGAGGGGAAGAGGCGGGGGATGTGGGCAATCGCGCGGCTGGCGAGAGCGAGCGCCCCTCTTTGCTGAGGACAGACCCCTCCCCGCCTCTTTTAAAAGAAGGGTCAAGAGTGTTTACAGTGCAGCTCTCAAACCCTCCCAAATGTTGTCAAAAGCACACACACCTGGGACTTTCGTCATATTATGAGTGCCAGCAGTTATCAACGTTGATATCAACCTGTATGGAAAGTGGAGACGACGGTGAAGGACACTTCTTCCCCTAACGATTGGATCGTCGAACGCATGCACCGCCAATACCAGGAAGACCCCTCCTCAGTGGACCAATCCTGGCGCGACCATTTCGCCGGTGCCCCCCAGCAAATTCGACCCATCGCCCCCGCCCCTCCCTTCCACAACCCCGCACGGCCAGCCCTCCCCCAGTACGCTCCTGCACCCATCGCAGGCCGGACGCCCTCGAAGCCCTTCCCCCCACGCGGAGAACACCACGCTGCACCACGCCCCGACCAGGACACCTGGCCACCTGAGGCCTTCTCCCCCGCAGCCCGGGTCGAAGAAGAACGCCCCAACACCGTCTCAGTCACCCGCTCCGACCTGCCTCCGGCACCCCCCTCAATCCTCGCTGACGCCACCAGCCCCTACACCCGGCGCGGCATCATCGAAGAGCGGGCCGCATCCCGCGGTGCAGCCCCCGCCACCGATGACTACTCCGAAGTCCTACGCGGCATCGCCCGCGCCACCGCGAAGAACATGGAAGAGTCCATCCAGGTTCCCACCGCCACCTCCACCCGGCAGGTCCCCGCCAAACTTCTCATCGAAAACCGGGCCCTGCTCAACACCCACCTGGCCCGCACCGTCGGCGGCAAAGTCTCCTTCACCCACCTCATCGGCTACGCCATCGTTGAAGCCCTGTGCGAAATGCCGCAGATGAATGTGCGCTACAGCGTCGTTGACGGCAAGCCCACCATGGAGCACCTCGCCCACGTTGGATTCGGCCTCGCCATTGACGTCCCCAAGGCTGACGGCAGCCGCTCCCTCATCGTGCCGGTCCTGAAAAAGGCAGACCTGCTCACTTTCCCTGAGTTTGTCGCCGCCTACCAGGACATCGTCTCTCGCGCCCGCAAGGGCGAACTCACCGCTGACGACTACAAGGGCGCCACCGTCTCCGTCACCAACCCCGGCACCCTGGGCACCACCACCTCAGTACCCCGCCTCATGAGCGGACAGGGCCTCATTATCGGCGTGGGTGCCACCGAATACCCCGCCGAATTTGCGGGCGTCTCCCCCAAGCGCCTAGCCCGCATGGGTATTGGCAAGACCATGTTCATGTCCTCCACCTACGACCACCGCGTCATCCAAGGTGCGGCCTCGGGTGAATTCCTGCGCCTCGTGTCCCAAAAACTCTCTGGCGAGGACGGCTTCTACGACCGCGTCTTCGACGCCCTCCAGGTGCCCCACCTGCCCTACCGGTGGGAACCCGACCACGAATATGATCCCGAGCGTGACAAGGGCAAGCCCTCACGCATTACCGAAATCATCCACGCCTACCGCTCGCGCGGACACCTCGCCGCAGACACTGACCCGCTCGCATACCGCGTGCGACGCCACCCCGACCTGGACATCACCCGCTACGGGCTGAGCGTGTGGGACCTCGACCGCGCCTTCCCCACCGGCGGATTCGGCGGCGAAAACCAGATGCTCCTGCGTGACATCCTCTTCCGCCTGCGCGACACCTACACCCGCTCCGTCGGCATTGAATACATGCACATCCAAGACCCCGAACAGCGCGTCTGGGTCCAGCAGCGTATTGAGCAACCCTACGAGCCGCCCACCCACCCCGAGCAGCTCCACATCCTCGACACCCTCATCCATGCCGAAGCCTTCGAAGAGTTCCTCCAAACCAAGTACGTTGGTCAAAAGCGCTTCTCCCTCGAAGGCGGCGAGTCCCTCATCCCCCTTCTGGACGCCATCTTGGCCCACTCGGCCGTCAACGGAATCCATGAGGTCGCCATCGCCATGGCCCACCGTGGCCGCCTCAACGTCCTGGCCAACCTAGCGGGCAAGTCCTACGCCCAGATCTTCTCCGAATTCGAAGGCAACCAGGACCCCCGCACCGTCCAAGGCTCAGGCGACGTGAAGTACCACCTGGGCACCGAAGGCATCTACACCATCGGGGACGGCGTGGCCACGAAGGTCTACATGGCCGCCAACCCCTCTCACCTCGAAGCCGCCAACGGCGTCCTTGAAGGCATCGTCCGCGCCAAGCAGGACCGCCTTGAGGACCCCTCACTGCCCATCGTGCCCGTCCTCATCCACGGTGACGCGGCCTTTATCGGCCAAGGCGTCGTACAAGAAACCCTCAACATGAGCCAGCTGCGCGGCTACCGCACCGGCGGCACCATCCACATCATCGTCAATAACCAGATCGGCTTCACCACCGGCCCCACCTCAGGCCGCTCCACCCGCTACCCCACCGACCTGGCCAAAGGCCTGCAAATCCCCATCCTGCACGTCAATGCTGACGACCCTGAATCCGTCGTGCGCGTGGCGCGCCTGGCCGCCGAATACCGCGAGGAATTCCACAAGGACGTCATTATCGACATGGTCTGCTACCGCCGCCGCGGTCACAACGAGGGCGACGACCCGTCAATGACGCAGCCTGTCATGTATGGCATGATCAAGCGCCTGCCCTCCACCCGCGAGGTCTACACCCGCAACCTCGTCGGCCGCGGTCAGCTGACCGTTGAGGAAGCCCAGGCGTCCATTGACGCCTACGAGGCAGAGCTGGGTCACATCCTCGTGGAAACCCGCGCGAAGGGCTGGTCCCCCGACGAGGTTGAGGGCGACACCCCCAAGGATTGGGAACTGCCCGAATCTCAGCGCCCCGGAGAGGGCATGATGATCGGCTGGACCTCGGCCGCCGACCCCCAGACCATCGCACGCATTGGCGAGGCTCACGTGGCCTTCCCCGACGACTTCACCCCCCACCCCAAGATCGCCCAGCTGTGCGAGCGTCGCGCTCAAATGGCTCGTGGGGAAGCGCCCATCGACTGGGGTTTTGGTGAGCTCTTGGCCCTGGGCTCCTTGCTCATGGAAGGAACCCCCGTTCGTGTCTCCGGCCAGGATGCGCGCCGCGCCACCTTCGTTCAGCGCCACGCGGTCCTCCACGACAACACCAATGGCCGCGAATTCACGCCCCTACGATTCCTCACCGGCGACCAAGCCGAGTTCGACATCTACGACTCGCCGCTGTCTGAGTACGCGGTCATGGCCTTCGAATACGGCTACTCGGTGGAACGCCCCGACGCCCTCGTCATCTGGGAAGCCCAGTTCGGTGACTTCGCCAATGGCGCCCAGACGGTAGTCGATGAGTTCGTGTCCTCCGCCGAGCAGAAGTGGCAGCAGCGTTCCTCCGTGGTGCTCCTCCTGCCCCACGGCTTTGAGGGTCAGGGTCCCGACCACTCCTCGGCACGTATCGAGCGCTACCTGCAGCTGGCCGCTGAGGACAATATGTGGATCGTGCAGCCCTCTACCCCGGCTAACCACTTCCACATGCTGCGCGAGCAGGCCTACCGTCGCCCGCGTAAGCCCCTCGTGGTGTTCTCGCCCAAGCAACTGCTGCGCCTACCCGCTGCGACCTCCAGCCTGGAAGAGTTCACGCACGGCGCCTTCCAGCCTGTCATTGACGAGGTCGACGCTGGCGTGCTTGCTCAGGCTGTGGACCGCGTGGTCCTGTGCTCGGGTCGCCTCTACTACGATCTTGTCCGCGAGCGCGATGCCCGTGGCGAGAACAGCACCGCGATCATTCGCCTTGAGCAGCTCTACCCCCTGCCCACCGAGGACGTGAAGGCCCTCATTTCGCGCTGGCCCAACGCGGAACTCGTGTGGGCTCAGGATGAGCCTCAAAACCAAGGCGCCTGGCCTTTCGTGGCACTGAATATGGTGCCTGAGCTTGGCCGCCCTGTGCGCCTTGTTTCCCGCCCGGCGTCGGCAACGACGGCGGCGGGCCGTGCTGCTCTGCACAAGGAGCAGCACGCCACCCTCTTGGAGGAGACCTTCCGCCGCTAAGGCGCCGCTCCTCCAACCCCCAGGGCTCCCACGGTCACGCCCCCAGATTCGATCGTGGGAGCCCGTTTTACGTAAGCTCAGCGTCCACCGGGGTGTGACCGACGCACAAGTGCACTGCGATAGGTATCGTTGTTTTACACATCCGAGGGAAGGTGACCCATGCGTATCTGCGTTATTGGTGATGAACTGGTAGCAGGAACCGGAGACCCCCGCGCCCTCGGCTGGGTCGGCCGCGTCATCGCTCGCACCGATTTCCCCGTCTCCCCCATCGTCATGCCACTGGCCGTCCCCGGAGAAAACACGGCCGCCCTCATGGCCCGCTGGGAATACGAAGTGGTCTCGCGATGGTCCGAGGACGAGCCTTTCTTCTTGGTCGTTGGTATTGGAACCTCCGACATTACCTCCGGTATTTCCACCCCACGCTCACGCCTGAACCTTGCCAATATCCTTGACCAGGCCGCTTCACGAGGCATCCCCTGTATGGTTGTTGGCCCGCCGCCCCTGGCAGGGGTCGACCGCGTGGAAATTCAAAAACTCTCCCGAGCCTGCTCTGAGGTTGCCCAACGCCGTGGCCTGCCCTTCGTCGATACTTTTACGCCACTGCTGGGCCACGACCAGTGGTTTGAGGACATGGCGATCTCGCAGGTCCGTTCCGTCACGGGTGCTACCCTGCCTGGGCAGGCCGGGCATGCCCTGATGGCGTGGCTGGTGCTGCATCAGGGCTGGTACGAGTGGACGGGCACCGAGCCAAGGGCCTGAGCTTTACTTACTGATCGCTTTTTGTGGGCAGGGTAGGGCGTTCGAGCCCATGAGCCTCGCTTCGCTTCGGCTTATCTGCCCATCCGCGCCGCGAACGCCCCAGACCACCATGCCCGCGCGACTGCCTCGTATAACACACGGCCTACGAGCACGAATCATCACCACTGGTACAGCCCAACGCCATTGGTACAGCCCAGCGCCTTCGGTACAGGCCAGCGCCATCGGCACAAAGCACACCACCTACCAAAGACGCCCACCCATACCCACAGCACCCACACCTACCAACCGCCCCAAACAGCCCGGACACCCAAGCAAGCAAAGCACCCCAGACCACCACCGGTACGGCTCAGCGCCATCGGCACAGCTCAACGCCATCGGCACAGCCCAAGGCCACTGGTACGGCTCAGCGCCATCGGCACAAAGCACACCACCTACCAAAGACGCCCACCCATACCCACAGCACCCACACCTACCAACCGCCCCAAACAGCCCGGACACCCAAGCAAGCAAAGCACCCCAGACCACCACCGGTACGGCTCAGCGCCATCGGCACAGCTCAACGCCATCGGCACAGCCCAACGCCACTGGTACAGACCAGCGCCTTCGGCACAAAGCACACCACCTACCAAAGACGCCCAACCATACCCACAGCGCCGACACATACCACCAACGCCGACACATACCACCAGCACCCGGACTGAGGCACAGAAAAAGTGCCCGGGGCTTTCGCCTCCGGGCACTTTCTTAACGACGAGGTCGTTCCAACGGCTCAGGCGTTGGGACGCTTGCCGTGGTTTGCACCGCGCTTGGCGCGTGCACGACGCTTACGGCCACGCTTCGACATTTCCGTCTCCATTCAACGATCGAACTCAACTGGGTTATTCTCCCACATTCTGCGCGCCACTCACAACGCGGCTTGACATGATGTGTCCCATTTTGCGCCGCACCTGCTCGTGCAACTCGCATGAATGGCACAAAACACAGACAATAGACACTATGAATCTTCTGCGTTTCCTTGCTCGCCCTATGCTCGCTGCCCCCTTCATCGTCGACGGTGCCAGCGCTCTTTTCGCCCCCGAATCGCATGTTGCACGCGCCCGCGTCGTCACCGACTCCTGCCAGCCCGTCCTCGACAAGCTCGGTATTGAATGCACTGATGAGGACCTCACCCTTGCCTCCCGCGCGATGGGTGCGACCAGCCTCGTTGCGGGCCTCATGCTCGCCACGGGCCGCGCCCCTCGGACCAGCGCGGCTGTGCTCACTGCCCTGTCGGTGCCCGTTGCCCTCATTAACAATCCCCTCTGGACCGCCCGCACTGCCAGTGCTCGCACCGAGATGACCTCCGGTCTTTTCCGCGGGCTTGCCCTCACCGGCGGCCTCGCCATTGCTATGACTGACCGTGAGGGCTCCCCCTCTGCAGCATGGCGGGTCCGCAAGTGGAAGGCCGAGCGTGCCCTGGCCGCTCAGCAGATCCGAGCTGATCACGGCCTGTCCTGAGGGCGCGGATGTCGCAGCACCCCACCCCCATTGAGGACTCCTACTGGCCAGCTCCGCTAGCCAGTGCTCCTTTGAGGGCGACGCTCACCATCCCGGGTTCGAAATCCGTCACCGCCAGGGCCCTCCTTCTGGCGGCCATTGCGGATCGCCCCTCCGTCCTGGAAGGGGCTTTGGCCTCGCGAGATACGGATTTAATGGCCGAGGCCCTGCGTGTTCTCGGTGCCACCATCACAGCCGACCCTTCGGGGGTCCTCCATATCACGCCGATGCCCACCCCCGCGCTCTTGCCCTTCACTGAACGGGAGATTACTTGCGGCCTGGCGGGAACGGTCATGCGTTTCCTGCCCCTCATTGCCGCCCTTTACCCGGGGCGGACGCGTTTCGAGGGCGACCCGGAAGCCTCTGCACGCCCGATGGCTCCCCTGCTTGACATCGCCGAGCAGCTCGGCGCGCAGGTGATCTGTCACGGCGAACCTGGGCGCCTGCCTTTCACCATTGTGGGTGTGCGGCCGCAGGTCAGCGGCTCGTACTCTTTCCCACAGGTGATCGAGGTGGAGGCCTCCGCCTCATCACAGTTCCTTAGCGCTGCCCTGTTGGTTGCCCCGCTCTTAGGTGTTCTTGACGGGCAGGCGCGTGTGATCTGCCCGCGTGGCGAGGTCGTGTCCTTACCTCATGTTGAGATGACCGCCGAGGCCTTGCAGGCCCGAGGTGTCCATGTCGCTTACGACCCTGCTTTGCCTGTTCTTGCGGGTCGGGGCCTTAGTGCTGTGTCCGGCCCTTCGTGGACTGTCACCCCTTCGCGCCCTGAGGGTGGCCATTTCACGGTCGAACCAGACCTGTCGAATGCGGGGGTATTCCTGGTGGCGGCCATGCTGACGGGTGGAACCGTACGGATTCGCAACTGGCCGACGCGCACCACGCAAGCCGGGGATGCGTGGCGCCACCTCTTGGCCTCCCTGGGGGCCACCGTCGTCCGTGATCATGATGATCTGATTGTCACAGGGCCCCGGGATGAGCAGGGGCGTGCCTCTTATCCGGGTTTTGACTGGGATCTGTCTGCGATTGGTGAGCTGACCCCCACGATTGCTGCCCTGGCATTATTCGCTTCTTCCCCGTGCGCGCTGCGCGGTGTGGCCCATATTCGCGGGCATGAGACGGATCGTCTGGCGGCCCTTGCGGCTGAGATTCGCAGACTGGGTGGCGAGGTCATTGAGTATGAAGATGGCCTGGCAATTACTCCTTCTGTCGACCTGCCTCAGGGGCTGCATGCAGCTGACCTTGAGTCCTACGCCGATCACAGGATGGCAACCTTTGGCGCGTTGGTGGGGTTGCGCGTTCCGGGGGTGCGGGTGGCTGATATTGCCACTACGTCGAAGACCCTGCCCGGATTTGCGCAGATGTGGCAGGATTTCCTCTGTCCTCCAACGTCCGCCGAGCATGGCAACGCCTCAACGTCGGCGCACTCGCACGTGAAGCCATCTTCTCCTTCGACGCCGTTCCCTTCACCGCTGTCTTCCCAGGAGGCCCACTAATGGCCCGAGATACCGGCACTGACGACCCTCGCGTGCGGATCCGCCCCGGCAAGAGGTCACGTCCCCGCACGAAGGTCCGCCCGGATTGGTCGACCAAGCCCCTGGGGCGGGTGGTGGCTATTGATCGTGGGCGTTATACCGTCGTGTTGGACGAGGGCGGCACCCGCGTGCAGACTGTGCGCGCCAAGGAGTTGGGTCGGGGCACGGTCATTATGGGTGACCGGGTGCGTCTGACGGGTGACCTGTCGGGCACAGTTGATACCTTGGGGCGCATTGTTGCTGTGGAGGAGCGCGACAATGTGCTGCGTCGTTCTTTGGAGGATGCTCCTGATCAGCGCGGAGAGAAGGCGATTATTGCTAATGCTGCGGTGATGGTGATTGTTGTGGCTCTGGCTGATCCTCCTCCGCGCACGGGCATGATTGACCGCTGTCTGGTGGCCGCCTATGAGGCTGGCATGGAGCCGGTGTTATGCCTGACGAAGGCTGATTTGACTGATCCGAGTACGCTGCTGGATGCCTACGCGGACTTCAATGTGCGCTCGGTGGTGACGACGCTGAGTGATACTCCCTCGGATAAGGATCTGCACCAGCCTGGGATTGAGGAATTGCGCGAGATAATGCGCGATCAGTGGTGTGTGTTTGTGGGTCATTCAGGCGTGGGGAAGTCGACGCTCATTAATGCGGTGGTCCCTGATGCTCAGCGCGCAACGGGCCATGTCAATGAGGTGACGGGCCGTGGCCGTCATACCTCGACTTCGTCGGAGGCCTTTGAACTGCCTGGCGGCGGCTGGGTGGTGGACACTCCTGGCGTGCGTTCTTTTGGTTTGGGGCATGTCAGTGTCGAGGACGTGCTGGCGGTCTTTCCGGATGTGGAGGAGGCCGCTCAGTGGTGTCTGCCGCTGTGTAGTCACGCGGAGTCGGAGGCGTCCTGCGCGATTGACCGCTGGGTGGCGGGGGCGAAGCCTTTCCCGCCCTTGGAGGTGGCGGTGTCGCTGGGCGATGGCGCGGAAGTGTCTGTCGAGGCCGAGGCCGCGCGTCGGGTTTCGCGGGCAGCGTCGGTTCGGCGTTTGCTGGAGGCTGTGGCTACTGCTGAGGCGACTTCGAAGGCTGCGCGTTAGCTGGGACCGCCGGGGTCTTAGCGTGGAGTATGCCGAGGCGTTACTGGGAGCGTAGCTGAGGATTATCCGCTGACTTTCGGTGTTGTTCAGGCTATGCTGGTGATGCACATACTGTGCATCACATCACAAGGTGGTCACCAGTTAGTCACAAGAGAATCACAAGGGAGTGATTGATCGTGAGTGCTGCAAGTCTCTACTCGGCCCTGTCATTGACCCTCGCTACAGGGGGCATGTTTTTGACTCTTGGCCTCATTGCCTGGGCCTTTAGTCAAAAAACGAAGAAGAAGTAACATCTCCATGCGGGCGCTGGACTCCAGCGCCCGCACCTGTACCGTCTGAGGTCCTCATCGTCTTGGCGTGCCGCCGTGGCGCGTGGGTCGTGTCCACAAATACGGGGGTGGGCAGGCACACTTAGTGCATGAGGATTCTGCACACGTCGGATTGGCATATTGGCCGCTCACTGCATGGGGCGGATCTGTCCGATGCCGTTGATGCCTTTATCGATTGGCTGGAGGAACAGATTCGTGAGCAAGCGGTTGACGTGTTGCTTATCTCGGGCGATATCTTTGATCGCGCTGTGCCCCCGGTACGCGCGGTTCGGCGCTTATCCCAAGCCCTGAGTCGTCTGTGCGAAGTGACGACGGTGGTTGCTATGCCAGGCAATCATGATTCGGCTTTGCGCCTGGGTTTCGCTGCCGATCTCATGCGCCCTGAGTTACGTATTGTCAGTGCCATTTCTGCCATCGGCTCACCCATCGTGTGTGAGGGTCGCGACAGGCAGCGCTGCCTGGTCTACCCCATTCCGTATCTGGAGCCTGATCTGGTGCGGCGGGAGTTGGGCGAACGCCTCGCTGACCTGTTACCAAGGCCCGCTGACAGCGACACCGACACTGACACTGAGTTCCTTGTTGCTCGCTCTCACCAGGCTGTCATGGATGCTGCACTGTCCCTCATCCGGGCGGACCTGAACCAGCGACGTCATGAGGGTGAAGATGCTCCTGCCATTGTCATGACTCACGCCTTCATTACCGGTGCTACTCCCTCGGATTCTGAGCGAGATATTCGCGTTGGGGGCGTCGAAAACGTCGGAGCAGCCACCTTCGACGGTTTTGACTATGTTGCTGCCGGACACCTACATCGCCCCCAGGATATTGCGGGCTCTACCACTCCGATTAGATATGCGGGCTCCCCTGTGGCCTACTCCTTTTCCGAGGCCGCCGCCCCAAAGACGGTGACACTCCTGGAGTTTGGACCCGACGGATTGCATTCCCTTGAGCACTTGCCCGTTCCCTGCTGGCGTCCGCTGAGCGTCATTCGTGATTCTCTGGACGCTATTCTCTCCGAGGCATACGCACCACTGCGTTCACACTTCACGTCGATCACGGTCACCGATGATGCGCGTCCCGCTCAGTTGACGACCCGCATTCGTGAGGTCTTTCCTTACGCCCTCGTCGTCTTGCATGAGGGGTCGTATTCTCCTCGGGCGGCGGTAGCGCCCCGCGCTGGCGAGACTCGCTCCGCCCATGATGTGACCGTTGATTTCTTTGAAGAGATGAGCGGCGCCCCATTGAGTGGGGCTGAACGCGCACTTATTGATCGCCTCTGGGCTGATCTACGCACTGGTGAACGCGGTGATATTGCCGACGCCTCTCCTGCTTCGGCGACTCCTCAGGAGGTCATGGCATGAAACTCCATCTCTTACGCATTGAAGGCATGGGGCCTTTTGCCAAGCCTGTGAGTATTGATTTTTCACGCTTTGATGCCTCGGGGATCTTCCTTCTCGAGGGGCCAACTGGCTCGGGGAAGTCCTCGATTATTGATGCCGTGACCTTCGCCCTCTACGGGGATGTCGCGCGACTAGCTGACGCTTCGAAGGATCGCCTGCGTTCCTCCTATTGCGCCCCCAATGATCCCTCGCGTGTGGAGTGTGTCTTCGAGGTCTCGTCGGGGATCTACCGGGTGACCCGTACGCCCCGCTATATCAAGCCTGGGCGCGAGTCGAAGGTCAATGCCACCGTTCAGTTTGAACGAGTTGTTGAGGATACTGAGGGCGCTTTCCAAGGCGTGGAAACGCTCTCGCGTTCGCATGCGGAGGCTGATGCGGAGATTACTGCGCTCGTCGGCCTGAAGAAGGAGCAATTCCTGCAGACGGTCGTCCTCCCTCAAGGGAAGTTCGCGACCTTCCTTACCGCCCGTTCAGAGACTCGCCGAGAGATCCTGCAAGACGTCTTCGGCACCCATATTTACCAGGACCTGCAGGAGCGTTTCCGTCTAGCGGCCATTGAGCACGCTAAGGCTGTGGAGGCCGCCCAAGCCGCTGTGGCGGAGGCGCGTGCCCGGATTCTCGAACTCAGCACAGACCTCCTCTCCCTGGAGGAGAGCACCCCCTCACCCGACTCTTACAGCGGGGTAGACCAGGAGCCAGAACAGGGGGATGAGGCACTCCTGACCCGCCTGAGCGAGGTCCTAGACACTCAAGGTCGGGCTATCAACTCGCAGGTAGCGCAGGCACGGGAAGATCTGGAGACTGCCCGGAGGGATGAACAGAGTGCACGTCAGGGGGCGCTCAACTTGGCCGCCCGCGATGCCCTCGTCAAACGTCTGGAGGAACTGGAGGGGCAAGGTGAGGAGATCGCGGCTGCCCGATTGGAGCTCGCTGAGGCGCGCGATGCCGAGACTGCACGGCCCTTCCTTGATGATTTCGACAGCGCCTACGAGGCTCTCACGTCAGCCTGTGACAAGACAGAGACCGCCCTTGACAATCTCGCTTCTGGGGCGAGCGCGGAATTGCCTCTCCCTGAAACTGTACTCACCCTGCTTAAGCACTGGGGTCAGCCTGCAAGCAAGAGTGCACAGGGATGGGAGGCGCTCTCTTCCCCTGACTCTCTTGCCCTGCTGCGCGCCCACGCCATCGACGCTGAAAGGCAGCGCGCACGCCTGAGCGAACTACTCACTATCGAGAAGGGGCTTGCTCAACGTGAGGGCGATCTAGCCGAGCTTTCCCAGCGTGAGGCAGCCACCGCCACGGCCCTCGCCGAAGCGGAGGCTCTCGGCGCCCAGCTCCCCGCCCAACTGGACCAAGCTCAGAGCGCCTACGAGCAGGCTCGTCGCGCCTGCGAGACTCTCCCAACCTTGGAAGAGGAGCTCACGCAACTGCGCCAACGGCACGCACACGCCAAGAATGTCGAGCGTTACGAGGCACAGATCCCAGGTGCACAGCAGGACGTCGATGATGCTGGTCATGTAGCTCAGAAGGCCGACGCGCGCGCACGTTCCCTGCGTGCGGCATGGATGGCTGATGCTGCATCCGCTCTGGCCTGCGAACTCCAAGACGATGAACCCTGCCCTGTGTGTGGCTCCCCCACACCTCCCTGCCACCCCCCAGGGCGAGGGCGAAACCGTGAGCCATGCGCAAGTCGAGGAGGCAGATGCTGCCCGGCAGGCGGCCGATCGCGCCTTCCAGGAGCGTCGCGATGTCCTCGCCGAGTTGACTGCACAATGCCAGCGGGAGCGCCTAGCGGCAGGCGGCTCACTCGATGAGCTTCGCCCCCTGGAAGAGGCCGCCCTTGAGGCTCTCCAGACAGCCCAGAAGGCAGAGTCCTCGCTGCCCCTCCTCAGCGCGGAGATTGAACAGGTCCGTGCGGCGCAGGAACGCGTTCACACGCAGATCATCACTTTACGCGAGGAGGGAGCTGCTCTAGGCCAGCAGCGCGAGCTTCATGCCGCCAACGTTGAGGCTGATCGGCGGCGCTGCGACGACGCAGCGGGGGCTTTCTCTACCCTGTCAGCTCATGATGCGGCCCTCAGTGCCCGCATTGACGCTGTCGAGCAGGCAGCGACAGCCCTGAATGAGTGGATCGGGGCGGAAAAGGCCTTCGAGGCCGCCGCCTCGCGTGTCAGTCGGGCCCTCGAAATCAACATCCCTGTGCGGGACTATGTGGCGCGTCTGCGCAGCGCGGATTCCCCCGCCAGCGCCGCCCCAGTTCAACACTTTGACCAGGCGCAGAGCTTTGAGCAGGCGCAGGTGGCGATTGCCACCCGCCGGGAGCACCTGCGTAGCCTTGCCGAATGTCACGCTCTGGAGGAACGGATCGAGTCTTACCACAGTGCGCTGTCGAGCACTCGTGAGAGCCTGAGTAATCCCGACTTTGCAACCCTCACCGGCGAGGAAGCCGCCGCCTTAGCGGCGTGTCAAGCGCGCCTTGTGGCCGCCGAGGACACTCACACCCAGATGGTTACCCGCCAGGCTCACGCCACTGCCCAGGCTGAAGCTCTCAGGCGGGCCATCAACAAATTCCGTGAGGCGAGCACAGCCTGTGACGCTGCCGTTAAGGCAGCTGAGCCGGCTCGGCGCCTCCACGCCCTCGCCTCTGCTACGACGGCAGAGAATCTCACACGCACGCCTCTTGCCGCCTGGGTGTTGATGGCGCGTTTTGAAGAGGTCCTCGCTGCGGCGAATCCTCGCCTACTTGCTATCTCGCAGGGCAGGTATGAGTTGATTCGTGTGGACGATGACGGGTCGCAGTCACGCAAGTCGGGGCTTGGTGTGGCTGTCGTTGACCACGACACGGAAACGACGCGCCTGCCGAGTACGCTCTCGGGTGGTGAAACCTTCTACGTTTCCCTCTCCCTGGCTCTTGGCCTTGCTGACGTGGTGACCGGGGAAAACGGCGGCGTTGAACTGCGCACAATGTTCATCGATGAAGGCTTTGGCTCCCTTGATGCCAATACCCTCGAGACTGTGATGGCGCAGCTGCAGCGCTTGCGTGATTCTGGCCGGACGGTGGGTGTCATCAGCCATGTTCATGAGATGGCTACCCTCATCCCCGATCAGATTCGGGTGCGTTGGAATGCGAAGGAAGGCTCAATGGTCACGGTCCGCGCCTAAGCCAGTGCTGTGGCCAAGCCCAGTCGTTCGGAGGAGTCAAACCATTCAAGGGCGTGATCCCACAGCTGTGCGACAGCCTCGTCAGCCGTGTCTTGGTCCTCAGCTGCGATGACCGCGCGCACGGCTTCTTCGGCCTCGGGCCCGTCAACGAGGACGGCGGCGACATCTGCCCAGGTGTAGCTGGGGGTGTCGACCTCGCGCACGTCCGCTTCCTGCGTGGCGGGGGCGCGGCCGGGGATGTCGACGGCGAGGACGATGCGACGCTTGGCTCCTTCCGGGGAAGTGTCACGCAGGAGGGTCAGACCTTCCAGGCAGGCTTCTGTTTGGGCGTCGTCTTCGATGACTTCAGCTTCTTCGGGGTGAGTGCCCGCCGGGATGAGGGCCACCCATGCCTTGCGGGCGGGCGGGTGTTCACCGCTGAGTTCATGGCTGAGTGCTGGAATGTAGACGCGCATAGGGACAGTGTGGCATAGCTGTCCTTTTTCGCCTACTTAGGAGCCGTCGCGCGTCTGGGCTTTCCCGCGTTTTCGGAGGGTGTGTGCCAGGGACAGCATGCGTGGGGCGCGGATCTTCCGGTGGTGTGCGTGGGCTCGTTTGGGAAGTTGATCGGCGCTTGCTGGCTGCACATTGCGGGCCAGGAGGCGGATAAGGCGTTGTGAGAGCTCCTCGAAGTCGCGTGCGGCAAGGCTTTTGTGATCGCCACGCATGAGGGAGCGTCCTTGGAGTTGAGCGCTGAGGATCTGAGGATCGTCACTAATGAGGGAGATGTCTTCTCCGGGCAGGTAGGGAGCGAGGGCCTGCGCGATGGCTTGTGCGGGGCGCGAGCCAGCACGTTCTTCGCAGACCATATTGGCAACGATGTGGACCTGGGGGCCACTAATGTGAGCGCGTAGCCATTCGAGGGAGTACATGAGGCGGTGGAGGCCTTCAGCATCGGAGCGGGCCACGACGAGGATGAGGTCGGAGACTTTGAGGACGGCGGCGGTGGCCTCGTCTCGTCCGGCGTTGAATCGGCCAAAGTCTTCGAGGGGGTCGAGGGTTCCTGAGGCGCAGTCGACGATGATGTATTCGGCGTGTTCACGCGCTGCACGTAGGCACTGGGTGAGGGCTGAGGGTGAGGCTTCTCGCCAGCGGTGGGGTGTGCTCAGGCCGGTGATGACGGGGATCCCTTCGTCGCTGGTCTGTTGGGCGTGTTCAATGTGCTCTGCGTGTACGTCGCCGCGGGCGGCGTAGCGGGCAATGGCGGAGAGGGAGGAGACGTCGGTGCTCATGCCCAGCGCGTGTGCGACGGAGGGGGCGTAAGTGTCAGCGTCAATAAGGAGGGTGCGTATGGGAGGAAGGGAGTTGCTGTGGTGGAGGGCTGCGGCGAGGTTGATGGCGACGGTGGTGCGCCCCGGCGCGCCGCTGGTTCCCCAGATGGCGATGATTTTTCCTCGTTGAGGGCGGCTTGTGGCGCTATTGAGCCATGCGGTATCACCGAGGCTGAGGGGCGTGGCGCCTGGGTTTTCTTCCTCCTGAGGGAAGCTTTCCGCACTGTCGATGCTATGGGGGTTGATCGCTGCTTCGTCCCCCTCGGTGTGGTGCGCCTGAGCCGCTGGGGTGTCCTTCCCTGCTGCGTCGTGCAGGCGAAGGGGATCTCGGCCAGTGGCCTCGCCCTCGTCCTTGTATTGCGTGCCGTCACTGAGGTCACTTTGGGAGAAGAGCTCGTGGGCGTCGAAAGACTGCTCTAAGCCTGACAGGCTGCTGTCTGCGCTGGTGTTGGACTGTTCGGCGTGACCTCCATGGGCGATGCTGAGCAGCGCACGGGCGATCCCCTCGGGGTCATGCGCAGGTGCGAGCATATCGGGTTTGAGCTTGAGGAGGCTGTGGGTTCCGATGGCTTCGCCAGCGGGGGTGTAGTCCTGCAGGAGGATGACCTTCATCCCGGCCTCGTGCAGGCTGTCGATGAAGGGACGGTCGCAATCAGGGTCATTGCCACTGAGGACGCCAATTTCGGCGATGCGCGCGCGGGCTGCTGCTTCAAGTTCGACGAGGTCAGCGCAGCGGCGGACGACTTTGAGGGTGCGCGCGTAGCCTTCGAGGTGGGTGAGCACTTCGGTGTCGGCATCCTCGGGAATGCACAGGGCGATGGGCGTTGGCGAGTGGGGATGTGTGGGGCTCATCATAGTCCTACGGGTACGGCGGAAAGTGTTCCATTTCCATGGGCGCTTTCAAGAATCTTTGAGATGTCGGTGACGTTGAAGCGGACTTCGATGCGGAGGGATCCCTGTCCAGCGAGGATCCCTGACTCTCCGAGGACCTTGACCAGGGTGGCGTCTTTGGTCACGATGCTGGGTTTTGGCGCTTCTTGGGTGCCGATCGGTTGGTTGGGGACGAACCACAGTTCGAGGCTTGTGCCCGGGGTGACGGTATCGGGAAGGCCGTCGGAGACGGAGATGACGATATTGCGTCTGTTTTTCTGCGCTTCGGTGGTGATGGCTGAGCGGGCGATGAGTTCTCCGGCGCCGATATTGATGGTCGCCTGGGCGTCGGAGGGGAGCTCTCCGCCGGGAAGGTAGGCGGTTGATTCTGGGCGGGCGTCAATGATGACGGTGTTGTGAGGTCCAAGGGATTCACCTTGGGCGATGGGGCGGGTGCTGCGGTAGACCGGTATTCCTGCTCGTGCGGAGGCGATGAGTTGGGTGCAGGCGATGATGGAGGCGAGAAGCACGATGATGCCGATCACGAGGCGTGGATCTTTCCAGACGCTGGTTGATCGGGGAATGGAAACGGAGCTTCGATGACTAATCATTCTCACATCATTGCTGAATTTTCTTCGCGAGGAGGCTTATCCACAGGGCAATTTTTCTTGCCTCGTGACTCATGTGACGCGACTCGGGTTCTCCACAGGAAGAATGAGCATCTCGCGCGAACCGATGAGAAGTGGCATGATAGTGGCATGAGTCCACGTTTCCTTACCCTGACCGATGTTGCTGAGATCCTTAACCTCACTCCATCAGCGGCCCGTTCCCTGGTAAATTCTGGGGAGCTCCCCGCGATCCAGGTTGGCGGAAAGAAGGCATGGCGCATTGAGGATACTGTTCTTGAGCAGTACATCCAGGATCAATACGCCGCTACCCGCGAGCGCGTCAAGAGCGCACAGCTCGACTAGGTTTCCTCCAACACGCTGTCGGCCACCCAGGGTGCCGGGGTGCCGGGGTACCAGATGCCAGGGTGCCAGGCGCCGAGGCGCCAGATACCAGGATGTCAGCTGCCAGCGCATGCACACCTGCGCCGCGTGACGCAAGCACCCGCTCCCCTACTGACCAGGGAGCACGTCGGGATGCGGGCCGACTTCCGCCCCTTTCCCCTACCCTCGCCATTCGTTGGCGAGGGTAATTTTGTGCACTCCCTGCAGCGAGAGGGAGATGAGCGCCGTCGGACCACGGTCACGCTGGTCCCATGAGTCCCTGCCACCAATGAGAATGTCACAGTGGTCGGCATAGACAGCGGTGAGGCGCCCGACGTATTGGCCTGCATCATGTTCAATGACGAGCATGACACCTCGCGCACTGAGCTCGCGTAGCAGGTGGCCGATGGAGACGCGGAGGGCTGGAGAGTCCGCATCAGTCCGGGCCGAATCAAGCCCCTGCGCTGCCACGATGGCATGGAGGGGAATGATGTGTTCCTCTCGCCCGGATTTGAGGCGAATCCATTGGAGGGCAACGTCTGCAACGTTTCCCCGGACGCGCTGAGAGCCTCGAAGGATGAGCTCAACCTCCTGATGGAGCGTTGCGAGGAGGCGTTGGGCGTAAGAGATTCCGGCCCGCTCAGCGTCAAGCATCTCTACGAGCATCTCATCGTGCTCATCTCGCCTGTGCTGGTCAAAACGGCTTTCCATATCCGCCAGAAAAAGACTGAGATCCATAGATTCACCCTGCCACAAAGTCACACGAACTGCAGCCAGTTGACACCAAGAACTTCTTGCGCAACACTATTGATACGATTAACTGCAACGAACTGACACGATTAGAGATGATTGAGCATGAGAAGCGTCGATACACATCAAATGGAGGCGATACTCTCGCCTTCCTCCTCACGCTCTGAGCAACTCAGGGCCGCAGCATGGGAGCTCTTCCTTTTCCTCTCCTGCACCGGCATGGGCGCCATGCTTGTCATTACCTGGCAGGCTCTTGAGCTTTCTACCGCGCCTCAACCTCAGGAGGTTCTTCTCCTGGTGGTCAGTTTTGCTGGGGGTCTCTTGAGTGCCTGGAATCTCGTCAACGCGCTGCTCGCCCGCCTTGGAAGTCTGCGTCACGCACCAGCCTGGATCAGGCGCGGCTGCTCGGCCTTCATTTCCCGCTGGGGCACAGCCCATGCGCGCCGACTTCTTCTGCGTTCAAGCGCACAGCTCGCCCTCGGTGTTGGCACATTCACCCTGGGTGTGAGCCCACTCGCCCTCGCCGCAGATCTTCCCTCCCCCGACATTCCTCCCCTTGACGCGCCGATGAGTGCTTCTAAGACTCTGCCTGCCCCAAACGCCGATCTTCTCCCACCCGCTGACTCCCCTAGCCAGCCAGCCCTAGCGAGTCAGCCGACACCCCCAACCCAGCCGGTGTCGGCGGGCAATGGCCGAGACGAGGGCACGGGCCAGCGCGAGGAGCAGGGCCAGCGCGAGAGCCAGGGCCATGAGGTTGGCACGGCGAGCACATTACCCTCTCCTCTCCACCCCCTTCCCGGCGCTGCAGACGCACCGCAGAGCGCGGCGCCCACTTCAGCGGAGGCGGTACCAGACAAGCACGCGCGAGGAGCAGCCTCTCATCCCGTTGCTCAAGACGCCAAGCAACGCATGGAAGGCACTGGCCGCTACTCTCCCAGGGTTGAGCTCAATGAGCAGCCCAGCTATTCCCACGGCCCCTATGTACGTCCAGACACGCCGCAGGTGCCCCGCCCAAGCGTTGGAGCCGCTCTCACGCCGAGCAGCACCGAAGGCGCCCTCGTCGGACGCCTCCTTCCACAAAGCCCCCGCATCAGCGCTCCCCCAAGCGCACACAATACCCCAGCCACCGAAGCTGCCTCCCCTTCTCGAACTCACACGGTCTGTGAGGGAGACAGCCTCTGGTCTATCGCCGCAACCTTACTTGGCGATAACAGCTCTGACGCTGCCATCACCGTTGCCTGGCAGCGAATCTATGCACTCAACCGGGCCACCATTGGCCCTTCCCCTGACCTGATCCTGCCGGGCACCGTTCTCACCTTGCCCGCATCATTCTAGGAGTCCACGATGTCGACCACTCTCGCTCCCCGCCAACGCCCCCACACCCGCCCCGTCGCACGCCGAGGCGCCCGCGGCCTCGCCGCTCTACCGGCTCGCCATGACGCGCCCTATCGCGTCCCTCGCCATAATGGACCGTGCTTCCAGTGGGACATGGTTCGAGACCTCCCCTCTGGCGAGGTCGCCATCATCCGTGAGCGCCTGAGGGATTCTCATTCCTCACCCGTGTGGAAAAAGTGCCTGCCCGCAGCCGACAGCTGGGCGGCTAACCTCGCCCTTGGCCTGGTGGAGATTCTCCAGGACACTCGCCCACTGCCCCAGGTGCGCCGCTGGGTTCTTCCAGCGCTCTATGACGAACTCGCTCTTGCTCGTGGCTGCATCGCTGATGAGGGAAGCAAGCCCGGTACCTGCAGTCTTGTTCGCTGGCGAATTTGCCCCATTAGTGACCGCATTGTTGAAAGCTGCGTCATCGTCCAAACCCGCAGCCGTCAACGTACCGTCTCGGTGCGAATAGAAGAATATCGAGGGCGGTGGATCGCCACTGCCCTCGATATTCTCTAAAACTCTGCTGAGCCTTCGAGCACGGCCAAAGACACTCAGCCCACCATGGGACCTACTTGCGACCCTTCTTCGCAGCGCGACGCTGAGCCCGGTTCATTCCCGAGTTGGCTCCCGTGTCAGACGGAGCAGAGTACTGCAGGCGCTCGGTGCGCTTCTCCCGGCCCAGATCGCCCATCACAGCGCGAGCCTTTGCGGCAGAAACTTCCGCAGGTCGGGCGGCAGCCTGAGCGTTCTTTTCGGCCTGGGCGGCATTTTGTTCTGCCTGACGCTGCTCGGCCAGCGCCGCCTCAACAGCCTGCTCGTAAACGAGGTCGAATTGGCGGGTGTAGGCAAAGACTGCCTGAACGGACTCTTCACGAATACGTTCCATCATGATGTTGAACATCTTGGCGGCTTCGTCACGATACTCAACGAGGGGATCACGCTGACCCATAGCGCGCAGGCCGATACCTTCCTTGAGGTAATCCATCTCGTAAAGGTGCTCGCGCCACAGGCGATCGACCGTGCCGATGACGACGCGCTGCTCGAGGGTGCGCATCGGGTCTTCTCCGAGCTGCTGGATTGCGATGGGATTCTGCGAAAGACGATCCTCGGCGTCGGCGTAGACAGACTTAATGTCGCCGACAAGTTCATTAATGAGTTCCTCACGCACGAGGGAGCCCGGACCGCCGTGCGCGTCTTCCACCTCCTGGTAGGTGACCGACGGCGGGTAGTAGGCGCGCAGCGTATCCCACAGTTCGTCAAGGTCCCATTCCCTGGGCGACAGGTCTGCGGTCTTTTCCTTCACGAGACCAGCAATCATGAGCTCCATGAAGCCCAGAAGCTGGTCATGCATGTCTTCACCTTCAAGGATGCGACGACGCTCCTCGTAAATGAGTTCACGCTGGCCCGTCATCACATCGTCGTACTTCAAGACGTTCTTACGGATCTCGAAGTTACGGCCCTCCACCTGGCTTTGGGCCGAGGCAATGGAACGGGAGACGATCTTCGACTCCAGGGGCATATCCTCTGGGTATGCGCCCGAGGCCATAATGCGCTGCGCTAAGCCGGAGCTATACAGACGCATCAAATCGTCTTGCATTGACAGGTAGAAGCGGGACTCACCCGGATCGCCTTGACGGCCTGAACGGCCTCGCAGCTGATTATCGATACGGCGCGATTCGTGACGTTCAGTACCCAGTACGTAGAGGCCGCCCAGTTCGCATACCTCTTCACGCTCTGCCTGCACAGCGGCGTCGGCCTCGGCCAAGGCTTCAGGCCAGGCGGCGCGGTAGCCTTCGGGATCAAGCTTAGGATCGAGCCCGCGGTGAGCAAGGTTCGCTTGAGCGATGAACTCCGAGTTGCCACCGAGCATAATGTCCGTACCGCGGCCAGCCATATTGGTGGCGACGGTGACAGCGCCCTTACGGCCCGCCATGGCGACAACCTGGGCTTCACGAGCGTGCTGCTTCGCGTTGAGCACCTGGTGGGGAATGCGACGCTTCTTGAGCATCTCAGAGACAAGCTCGGAGCTTTCCACCGAGGCCGTACCCACGAGGACCGGCTGACCTGCGGCGTGACGCTCGGCAATGTCGTCGACGATGGCATTGAGTTTGCCCTGCAAGGTGGGGTACACGTAGTCAGGCTGGTCAATGCGCTGAACGGGCTTATTCGTGGGGATCGGGACAACGCCGATCTTGTAGGTGGACACGAATTCTGCCGCTTCCGTTTCAGCTGTACCCGTCATGCCCGCACGCGAACCTTCGGGGTAGAGACGGAAGTAGTTCTGCAGGGTGATCGAAGCCAGAGTCTGGTTCTCCGCCTTGATCTCCACGCCTTCCTTGGCCTCAATGGCTTGGTGCATGCCTTCGTTGTAGCGGCGGCCCGGCAGTGAACGACCGGTGTGCTCGTCAACGATCAGCACCTCGCCATCGGCGATGATGTAGTCGTGGTCGCGGTGGAAGAGCTCCTTCGCACGGATCGCGTTGTTGAGGAAGCCGATAAGGGGGGTGTTAGCTGCCTCGTAGAGGTTTTCCACCCCGAGTTCATCTTCGACCTTATCGATACCCGGTTCAAGGACACCAATGGTCTTCTTCTTCTCGTCGACCTCGTAGTCAACGCCAGCTTCGAGGCCGCGCACGATACGCGCAAACTCGGTGTACCAGCGGTTGACGTCTCCGGTCGCAGGTCCGGAGATAATGAGCGGGGTTCGGGCCTCGTCAATGAGGATCGAGTCAACCTCATCAACGATGACGTAGTGATGTCCGCGCTGAACCATGTCCTCCACGCGTTGGGCCATATTGTCGCGCAGATAGTCGAAGCCGAACTCGTTATTCGTGCCGTAGGTGATGTCAGCGTTGTACTGCTTGCGACGCTCTTCGGGAGACTGGCCCACAAGGATGCAGCCCACGGACACGTCCAGGAAGTTGAAGACGCGGGCCATCAGGTCAGACTGGTACTTGGCGAGGTAGTCATTGACCGTCACCACATGCACACCATCGCCCGTCAGGGAGCGCAGGTAAGAGGGCATGGTCGCCACCAGGGTCTTACCTTCGCCGGTCTTCATTTCAGCAATATTGCCCAAGTGCAGTGCTGCCGCTCCCATCACCTGAACGTGGAAGGGGCGCTGACGCAGGGTACGCCAGGCGGCTTCACGGACAGTTGCGAAAGCCTCAACCATCAGGTCATCGAGGGTTTCGCCTTCGCTGAGACGCTGCTTGAATTCTGCGGTCTTGGCGCGCAGCTCCTCGTCGGTGAGGGCTTCGAAATCTTCCCGGAGGGCGTCAACCTGCTGAGCAATACGGTCGAGCTTCTTCAGGGTGCGGCCTTCGCCTGCACGAAGGATCTTGTCAATGAAGGACACAGGTGCTCCTGAGATCATGGCCAAAAGCCATTACGCTTTCGGGTACACATTGGCGCATACCCGCTCTATTTTACGTTTATGCGGAGCCTTTTTCCTCATTGCCTTGCACACGTTCGCCCAGAGCGCAGGCCAAGGGAGGCTTTCCAGCCCTCCTCCCCCACTCCTGCGGGCCAGGAGGACTGGGGCGCGCGCCCACTCACCGTCACTTCACTGCGGCTCATGGGCCCAAACACGCCGCCGCAGCTCACCCCACACGGCTACGCCCCCAATGCATCCTCGTGGATTTTGATCCCTGCCCGACACTGCGGCGGACTACTGGGAGGATGCCTGGACACAGTACTGGGGTCGCCACGTCGTCGTGGCGACCCCAGTGTAAGGATGAACCCCTGTGAGGGGTGCGACTCTTTAGGAGTCGCAGACCTGAACATTGAGTCGGAAGACACCGTAGGTCCAGCCATGGCGGTGGTAGACCACGCATGGTTGCTTCGTGTCCTTATCAACGAAGAGGAAGAAGGGGTGGCCAACCAGTTCCATCTGGTAGAGTGCCTCATCCACTGTCATTGGCTCCGCCTCGTGCACCTTCTGGCGGACAATCACAGGAGAATCGCCCAGCTGCTCTTCGCGGGCCTCTCCAACCTTGAGGTCCTCTGCCGAACGCAGATGTTCATCGACCTCAACTTCTTCAACCTCTTCGACAGGAAGATCAACAGGCACTTCCGCCAACTCGATGTCATCGATACCCGGGTAGCGGCGATGATCCTTCGCACGGTCGCGCAAACGGCGCAGACGTTCGAAGAGCTTTCCTGCTGCGATATCCACTGCGGCGTAACGATCGGCAGATTCTGCTTCTGCTCGAATAACCGGACCCTTCCCGTAGACCGTCAGCTCGATCCGTTCTGCGGTATCAGCCTGACGAGGGTTGCGCTGGTGAGTGAGTTCAACGTCGATTCTCTGAGCGCGGGGGTAGAACTGGGTGACTTTTGAGACCTTCTCTTCAATGTACTCACGGAAGTTGGGGTGGATCTCGGCGTTACGTGCCACAACAGTGATGTCCATGATGTTCCTCCATGGGAGTAAGAGCGGGGAAACCCCGCGTGGTGGATCCCAAGTGCGTCATCGCCTTGGGCTGTGCGTCCGGCTACCACCTCCCATCTGCACCGGCGGGTGATAAGTACCCTCCGACTGTGTTGTGACACACAATACTACGCTCCGTCGTGATGTGCATCATAGCCACGAAGGATGCAAAAACTTTCATCGACCGACCCGGCACAGCGCACCGACACCCAGCACCTGCGCACCCAACAGGCGCCCCATTTCCCGAATTGTCGCCCCGGTTGTCACCACGTCATCAACCACCACGACCCTCACCTCCGAAGGAAGCTCCACGCGCAAGCGCATCGTCCCTGCACGGCCTCGTCGCCTTTCGCCACCACTGCGCCCCGCCTGACTTCCCACACCCCAACGCAGGGCGCACGCCTGCACAAGACGCACGCGTCCACCTCGTCCCTCGTAGATCCCCTGCGCGACACCTCGCCCCAGCATGAGCGCCACCTCGCGCCCGTTCCATCGGCGCCGCCACTGTGAAGGTGCGGGCACGACCCACAGTTCCTCCCACTCCCCCAGCAGGCTGCTCTGGCTCATACTGCGCCCCAGCGTGCGCCCCGCCTCCCACATAAAGACATCCGTATCAGCCCGATCACGATGCTTTGCAGCCAGAAGAATACTCCGCACAGGACCGTCGTATTCACCCAGACTCCACAAGGGAAGGTCCCCACGATGAGCCTCGCCCTCCAGCGCACCCTCCCTGCCCCCCTCAGGCGCACCCCAGCTTTCCCCTTCAAGAATCCCCCAGCTGTCAGGAGGCATGCGCGCAAGAGCCGCACATTCACAGCAGAGCGCCACATCCCAGCGTCCACAGCCGACGCATTGCGTGGGTAAGATCAGTCCTTCAAGAGCACGCAAAAGATTCATACTCCCCATTTCAGCAGGTGTGGAGCGCGACGCCTGCCTAAGCCGCCAAGCTGTGGATAACGCTTCCCACACCCCAGGGGAGAGCACACTCAGCCGGGGAAACGCACGCCCACAATCTTTTGTGGCACCTGCAGCCAGATCGCGCTCGAACGCGCCCACACCTTCCCGTCGGCCGTCGTCACATACAAGGAAGAGGCAGAGGCGCCTGCAGTCACATAGCGCGCGTTCTCAGGGGCCGCCAGGGAGTAAATGAAGCCCCCCAAGGGAATGAGTTCCAGCTGCATATGCCCGCCGTCGTGCTGGTGCAGGGCCACCACCATTGTCGAGGACGCCCACGACACGTCAACCACGCCCTCGGACAGGCGCGCCAGGGGACGCAGGTCCGACAGGGCAATCGGCTTTCCTTCCTGATCACGAGAGATCGTCGCCACCCACAAGCCCTGAGCTTGTCCGACGCGACGCAACATGACCACCCGGGAGCCATCGGGCGAGACCCGCAGCGCGTGGATCTCATCTTCGTAGGCGCTGCCTGTCAGGGGACTGGTTTTGCCCCCCAGATGAATCAGTGCCAGCATCCCCTTGTCACGCGAGGCTGTCCACGCCCAGTTGTAGCGGTCGATGGAAGGCCAGCTCGGCTTCGTCACCGGAATGGATTGGGTGGTTCCTCGGCCGCGCTCCCACAGGGTCAGCGTGGTGTCGGAGGCCCACGCCAGCAGATCGGAGGAGACAGGGCTCATTGCCAGACGAGGCAGAGGCGCGTTGTGCCCATCGGGGAAAGGCTGGGGAGTGTAGCTCGACCCGGTTTGGATACCGATCCCCTCATCCGTGGAGGCAATCGCAGAATCAAGGCGATAGTTCGGCCCGGCGGGCAGAGCTTCAGCGCTCATCGTCTCCCCGCCCACGGTCAAAGTCACATCTGCCACCAGCGCTGATTGCTTCAAGGTGGTGGCGACCTGCCACAGGAGAAGCGTCTGGGCTGAGGTGGAGGGGGCTTGCGCTCCTTCGAGCACAACTGTCGCGACGCTGTCCTTCACGCTCACTCCTGCGCCACCTAGCCGTGCTCCTTCGGGGATGGCGCTGGCAACTGCGGGCGCAATATCGGCGTTTGGCCCTTTGAGGAGGCCATCGACCATGTGGGAGACGATTCGTTTGCGAGGATACCAGCGCGGGTCTGGGATGAGGGCATTGCCATCGGGAGAGGGGAAGTAGAGATTGACCGCTTCGAAGGCTGCGGCGAAGGAGGCGCGCGAGAGGACGATGCCATCATCTGGCAGGTTGATACGCCATTCGTTCCCCTCTTGGATGAGGTGGAATCGACTTTGGACAGCTGCTGTTGCCTCTGCCTCTGTCAGGGTCCCTTCAGCATCGACGCTTGCTACGGCAGGGGCGTTGACAGTGACGAGGGCCTTCCCTTGTTGTTCTTCCACATCGAGGCGCGGGGTTGAGTCCGTGGAGTAGATCTGGATGCTTGCGCGAGGTTTCCACGTGCGTTGGGAGGTCGTGGAGAGGAAAAGCCTGGCGGTCTCAAAGTCATCGGAGGCGCCGGCAGCGCAGGCACGCAGGAAACCTTCGACAAGTTGATCGGGGGTTGCTCCTGGCAGGGGCGCGCCTGCCACGAAGTTGATGGTGCCGGTGGTGGGTGTGTTGACATCAAAGGGTTGAGGGCTACCGGCTGAGGGCAGCGCCGAGCAGGCGCTGAGGGGAAGGAGTAACGCGATGAGGGCCGCTAGGTGGGTGCGGCGCGGGTGGGCGCTCATTGTTCTCCTTCCCAGATGGCGAGGGGGCTTGGACCGGGATCTTCTGAGACTCTTCGCGGGATGACCATGAGGAAGGAGGCTCCCTTGCCTGGTTCTCCGTAGGCGCTGAGCAGACCATTGTGCAGGTGAACGTCTTCGGCGGCAATGGACAGACCAAGTCCCGTGCCGCCGGTGGTGCGGGCGCGGGCGGGGTCTGCGCGGAAGAAACGGTCAAAGACGCGCGCGGCTGTTTCTTCGGTCATGCCCACTCCGTAGTCGCATACTCGGACGGCCACTCCAGTGTCGGTTCCGGCAAGGTGGATATCGACGGCGCTGCCATCCGCATGTTCAATGGCGTTAACGAGGAGATTGCGCAGCACGCGCTCCATTCGGCGGGCGTCGACTTCGGCGGCGCAGCGTTCTTCAGGCTGGTGGACGCGCACCTCCACCCCCAAGCGTTTAGCCAGTTCAGCATTGGCCTCAACGACTTTGGACACGATGGAACGCATGTCGGTGGATTCGGCTTCAAGCAGTGCTGATTGGGCGTCGTGGCGGGAGATCTCCAGGAGGTCGGCGAGCATTGATTCAAAGCGTTCGACCTGGCCGTGGAGAAGTTCAGCGGAACGGCGCCCGGAGGGGGTGAGTTCGTCGCGTTCGTCCCAGATCATTTCCTCTGCCATGCGGATGGTGGTCAGCGGGGTGCGAAGCTCGTGGGAGACGTCGGTGACGAAACGCTGTTGGAGTTGGGAGAGTTCGTCGTATTCGGAGATCTGACGTTGGAGGGAGGCCGCCATGTCGTTGAAAGCGTGGCCCAGGCGCGCCATTTCGTCATTGCCTTCAACGGGGACTCGGGTGTCGAGGTTGCCTGCGGCCAATCCTGAGGCCGCTTCTGCGGTGCGGCGCACGGGGCGTAGCAGTTGGTAGACGCCGAAGAATACGCCGAAGGGCAGGAGGAGGACGATGGGGAGAACAGCAATGGTGAGGACTTGAAGCGTCGTGTACACCATTGCTTGATCTGCGGCCAGAGAGTAGACGATGTAGAGCTCGTGGGCGCCTGCACGTGGGAGGATCACCTGGGTGCCGGTAATAATACCGGGCGCTTCGGGGCGCGTTTCGGTGGCGGGAATGAGGATGGATTGCCAGTGGGCCTGGCCGCTGTGTTGGACCGCTTGGCGAAGTTCATCGGAGATGATCGCTGCCGAGTTCGCCGGGATGATTTCGTTGATCCGAACGACGGATGAGGCCTCGGGGGAGCGCAGGAGAACGGCTGAAACCGCGCCGGCGCCAGCGGCCGAAAACTGAATGTTTTCGACGATTTGCCGGGCAACTTCTTGGACCTGGTCTGGCGAGGACGCGGTGGATTGTTCGAGTGAGGATCGGGCTGAGGAGAAACGCACTGATGCGTCTTCGAGGACGACGACACGTCGTGTCTCGAACATGGAATCCGTCAGTTGGCTCGAGACGACGACGGAGGAGACGGTGAGGACGATGATCGCTGTGGCAGTGATCGACAGGGCGATGCGCAAAGAGAGGGAGGAGCGGAGACGCTGGACGAGGGGGTGGCGACGCAGGCGTTCTCGGAGTGGTGTCAGGTATGTGCCGAGGCGCGCGAGGACGCCCCTGGCCTTCGCGTCGCGTCCTGACGCTGGCCGTGGGGGTCCTGGCTGTGAGGCCATCCTCAGAGCTCACTTCCAGCCGCTGTATTCACGGCCACTGTCTTAGGAGGTTGTTCCGGCGCGGTAGCCGACGCCACGAACGGTGACGACGACTTCGGGTCGTTCGGGGTCTCGTTCGATCTTGGAACGCAGGCGCTGCACGTGGACGTTGACCAGCCGGGTGTCGGCGGCGTGGCGGTAGCCCCAGACTTTCTCTAGGAGTTCTTCGCGTGAGAAGACCTTCCAGGGTGCGCGGCCAAGGGCGACGAGGAGGTCAAATTCGAGGGGGGTGAGGGAGATGAGTTCGTCCCCGCGGCGGACGGCGTGGCCTTGGACGTCGATATTGATATCGCCCAGGGTGAGGTGTTCTTCGCCGGAGTCTTCGCGTCCGCGTAGGCGGGCTCGTACGCGTGCGACAAGTTCCTTGGGTTTGAAGGGTTTGGGCACGTAGTCGTCGGCTCCTGCTTCCAGGCCAGCGACGACGTCGGCGGTGTCGGTGCGAGCGGTAAGCATGACGATGGGCACGTCAGATTCGCGTCTGATGAGGCGACAGATTTCGATGCCGTCAATGCCGGGAAGCATGAGGTCAAGAAGGACGAGGTCGGGCGTGGTGGTACGGAAGGTGTCGAGGGCTTGTGCGCCGTCGGCGCAGTCCATCACAACGAAGCCCTCGGATTCGAGGACGATTCCAATCATTTCAGCCAGTGCGACGTCGTCGTCGACAACGAGGATGCGCGAAGTCATGATCACGATTTTGTCACGACGCGGCCAGTTATGCACCTTCCTCAAGCAGTTTGTTGCAAGTCCACGCTGTGAATCCACTTCTGCCGGGCAGATCGGAGGTCAGTGTGCGTTCACAATGGGGACATTTTCTTCCTTCCAGTCACTTCGTGAACGAAAAACCGGGGGAAACGTGGCACGATGTATTCCGATAGTTTGTGAATGGCCACTACTGGCAGAGAGGACTCGGCATGACTGACCAGCCGCGCGATAATGAGCCCACCACTCAAGGATGGCAGGCTCCTGACTCCTCTCCTGGCTACCAATCGCCCTCTCCTGATCCCTCCTACCAGGATTCCCCGGCCAGCGGCTGGGAAAACCCCACCCCCTCCAATGGGCAGGGCAGCCAAGCTCAACAGCCGGCCTCGCCCTACTACTCTCCTGACGCCTCGCAGGCAGGTACTGCGCCCGGAGCACCCCCGTATTCCAGCTACGCCCAGGGCGCACCGGGAGCCCAGGGCGCACCGGGTGCCCAAGGAACGCAGGGAGCGTCTGGGGCGCCGGGCACCCCGGGTGCTGGCCCCTATGGCGGGGGCGCCTACGGCGGCTATGCCTCATGGGCTCCTGCTCCTCAGCCGGGCATCATTCCTTTGCGTCCGTTGAATCTGGGGGATCTCTTCGACGGCACCTTCCGGGCAATCCGCTCCAATCCGACGGTCATGTTTGGGTTTGCTGTTGCGGTGATGGCAGTGCTGTCCCTCATTTCGGCGTTCTTCACCTGGTACACCCTGGGTGGTCTGATGGCGACTTTGGCGGATCCGGCAGCCTTCGATGGGGATAGCTTCGAGAGCGTTGCTTCCTCCCTGACCTCGACTTTCCTCACCAGTGCTGCCAGCGCCATTTTGAACTCCATCGCGGTGATGATCCTTACCGGCATGCTGGCTTTGACGGTGACGGATGCGGTCATTGGCCAGATGACGAGCATCGAACACGCTTGGGAACGCATTCGTCCTCGCGTGTGGAAGCTGCTAGGCCTTTCCCTCCTCGTTGGCCTCATTTCGATCCTCGCCCTTCTCGCGGTCTTCGCTGCCTTCGGAGCTCTTGCAGCTGCCGCTTACGCAGCAACAGAGAGTGGCGTCCTCGTCACCTTGATCGTCGTGTTCTTGGGACTTCCGCTTGTCACCATCGTCGCCTTCTACGTGCAGGTCAAGCTCCTCTTCGCTCCGACTGTCTTGGCGATTGAAGGTCAGGGGGTCATGACCTCCATTACCCGCTCCTTCGCCCTGTCGAAGGGTTCCTTCTGGCGCGTCCTGGGCCGCCTGTTGCTCGTCACCGTGGTGACCAGTTTCATCGGCGCTATTTTGGGCGGCCTTGTTGGGATCCTGCAGGCAATTCTTCCTCTCTTCACCAGCGAAGCTTTTGCCATGTCGGTGAGTACCTTCCTTACCGGCATACTCACGGCCTTCCTCATTCCGATTTCTGCGGCGTTCCAGACGCTCATGTACATCGATGAGCGCATGCGCAAGGAAAACCTCGCTCCCTCACTCATTCAGGCATCGCAGACTCAGTGATACCTTTGTTCCTCTCTGCGGTCGTGCCTGATCCGCTGATCCCCGATCCGGATACCGGCCAGTCCTTACTGGCCGAGGAACTTGCGCGTCCAGAGTACGGAAGCGAGATGTCCCCTCTGACTCGCTTCTTCGCCAACCTCCTTCGCGGCATTGCCGACCTTTTCAACGGCGAGGGTTTGGGGGAAGTGCCTGTCTCTTCCATCGTGTTGCTGGTCTTTGCGGTGTTCCTCATCGCTCTGGTCATCATCGTCCTCCTCAACCCGGTTCGGCTGCTGCGCCGACAGTCAGCCGACCTCTTTGGTGAGGAGGAGGCGACGGTCCCCCTCGCTCAGGAGAGGGCTCGGCTTGCCGGAGCGTCGGGCCAGTGGGAGGAAGCGGTGGTGTGGGAATTTCGTGCCTGCGCCCTCATTGCGCATGAGAAGAACCTCCTGGTGTTGTCTCCCGGTTTGACGGCGAAGGAAGTGGTCGATCGCCTGCTTCCCCATTTCGCCACTGCTTCGGATGCGTTGAAGCAAGGGCGCCTTGACTTTGACGGTGTCCGCTACGGTACCGCTCACGCTGATGAAGCGATGTGGCGGCGGATGCAGGGCCTCAGCGCCATGGTCCAGTCGGGAGGCGCCTGATGACCTCCAGTGTTGTCGTCACACCGAAGGTGTCCCAGCGTCTACGCGGCTCTCGTTCGTTGATCTCGATTGGACTTATTGCGTTGATCTCCGGGGCGCTCTTCCTGCTCATCCCTCAAGATGAGTTCGACACTGTGCCACTGTCCCCGGCCAACCCTGGACCTCGTGGGGCCCGTGCTTTGGCGCAAGTTTTGGAGGATCTGGGGGCAGAGGTCATCTACGCTGCCGACGCTTCCGAGGCCATTGCCGAGGCCAAGTTGCCTAATACGACGCTGGTCATCACCCAGCCTGACCTCATGTCCTCTGAGATCGACGAGGCCGCCGCCGAGCTTGGGCGCGTCGTCGGGATCGGCTCCCTACCGCCGGGGGATTCGGAGGTCTTCCCCGGGCTCGAAACCTTGACGACTGGCACCACGCCTGACCTTGAGGATGCGGTCGCTGTTTCTCTAGAAACCGCATCGTGTGCAAGTCCCTCGGCGAGGGCGGCACAGTCGGCGACAGCAGGGCGGCGGCACGTGTTTTCCGCCTCAGCTTTCATGGAGTCTGCGACGGGTGTGCAGCCAGGCCAGATCCCCGGGCGCCCGGCCGACTGGGAGTGGTGCTTCCTCGTTGATGATTCGGGGGATCCTTTCCTTTCCCCAGACGATCAAGGGTCCGCTGGTGCGATCTATGCCGAAAAGTGGCAGGGGGAGACTTACCGTGCGGTGATCGCCAATGACCTTCTGGCAACCAATGAGTGGATCGCGCGTGAAGGCAACGCGACGCTCATGCTTAATGCACTCACCGCCCCCGCCCCGCGTGATGACCTGGGACGGATCGTGTGGTACCGGGCTTCCCTGACAGACACCCTACGGCCCGTGGTTCCTGGAGCGCCCTCGTGGCTTGTTCCCGTCTCCCTTCTGCTGATCGGCGCCACCTTGTTCCTCGCAGTGGCGCAGGGGCGCCGACTCGGTCGGCTTGTCCCAGAAGACCTGCCTTCCTATGTCCCTGCAGCGGAAACGATTACTGGCCGTGGACGTCTGCTGCGCCGTCAAGGTCAGCGTGCCCACGCTGCCCACCATCTTCGGGTGGCAACCGCTCGCCGTCTTGCGACTCGCCTTGGCGTACCCGAAGGGGAGGACCCTGAAATGCTTCGCAGCGCCCTGCGCGGTGCAGGCGTGAGTGATACCGATAGTCAATGGCTGTGGTCACCTGAACCCGCCACCGATGATGACCTGGTCGAAGTGGCTTCCAGGCTCGCCGCGATTGAAGAGGAGATTCGTAATGTCCGGCACTAATCCTTATGGCCCGGCCACCCCAAGCACGCCTGGCACCCCAAGCACGCCTGGCACGCCGACGACCCCGGGCATGCCGGGCACACCGATGACTCACCTGCCTCCAGCGGCTCCGCCTGCCTCTGCCCAGCAACCGTCACTGCCCCAGGCCCAGCCCACGCAACAGGCGCCGACTCCGCAGTCCCCGGCTCCTCTCTCACCGCAGGCGCGTCAATCCCTCGTTGCCTTGCAGCGCCTCAACGCCGAAATTGGCAAGGCCGTCGTCGGCCAGCAGGGAGCTGTCACCGGCCTCATTATCGCCCTTGTTGCCGGAGGTCACGCCCTTCTCGAAGGACCTCCCGGCGTTGCTAAGACCCTGCTCGTTCGTTCCTTGGCCGCTTCCCTGGACGTGGAGATGACTCGCGTCCAATTCACCCCCGACCTCATGCCAGCCGACATCACGGGTTCGCTCGTGTGGGATGCGGGCACCTCGACCTTCGAATTCCGCCCCGGCCCGGTCTTCACCAACCTCCTCCTGGCTGACGAAATCAACCGCACACCACCTAAGACTCAGTCGGCCCTGTTGGAAGCCATGGAAGAACACCAGGTTTCCGTTGATGGCGAGACCCGCCGCCTACCTGAACCGTTCATGGTCGTCGCGACCCAAAACCCCATTGAACACTCCGGCACCTACCCACTGCCTGAAGCGCAGATGGACCGATTCCTGCTGAAGATCGATTTGCCCCTGCCTGAGCGCGATGCGGAGATCAGCATCCTCTCCCGTCACCAAAACGGCTTTAATCCGCTCTCCCTCAGCGAAGCAGGTCTAAGTGCCGTCGCCTCAGCTGCCGATGTCCTCGCAGCTCGGGCTGCAGCCGAGAGGATTGACGTCTCTCCTGCGGTGTTGGCCTACATTGTTGACCTTGTTCAGGCGACGCGGCATTCCTCATCCCTGCGCTTGGGCGTCTCGCCTCGTGGCGCTACCGCACTCTTGCGGACCAGCCGCGTGTGGGCATTCCTTCAGGGACGCTCCTACGTCACGCCCGACGACGTCAAGACCATGGCCATTTCAACCCTTGCTCACCGCGTGAGCCTACGCGCTGAAGCAGACCTAGAGGGCATCACCCCCAGGGCTGCTATTGAGAGTATCCTCGCCTCCGTTCCGGTTCCGCGCTAATGGCACTGTCATGGCGAGCGGCGCTCCTAGCAGCGCTGGGCCTTCCTCTGACGATCCTCTTTCCCTCGCGGGTGACCGCGTGGGCGTGGCTGCTGTGTGTGGCGGCCCTCAGCCTCATTGATACTGTGGCGGCGCAGAGCCCCCGCATGTACACGCTCGAACGTCACGTCATCGGCCCGATTCGCGCCGACCAGACGACGACCTCGACCGTTACCGTGCGCAGTCCCTTCTCACGAGTTGCCCGCATTGAAGTCCGTGACGCGTGGCCGCCGTCCCTGCGCCCCTCCCCCGCTCACCACCGCGGAACCCTTGCCTCCTCCGCGCCGGCGACCTTCGTGACGACCCTGGCCCCTGAACGACGAGGTGTCCGCCAGGCTGATTATGTGACCGTGCGGGTATGGGGGCCCTTAGGGCTTGCTGCTCGACAGGTCTCCGTTGCTGTGCCCTGCTCGCTTGATGTCTTGCCGGAATTCCGCTCCCGGCGCCTTATTCCCTCGCGTCTGGCTCGTCTTCAGGAACTCGAAGGCTCAAGTGCAGTGATCTTGCGCGGCCCGGGTACGGAATTTGATTCCTTGCGCGACTACGTGCGTGGTGATGATCCTCGTGACATTGACTGGCGTGCCTCGGCGCGTTCAGATGATCTGGTGGTGCGCACGTGGCGTCCCGAACGTGACCGGCATGTGGTGATCGTCGTTGATACCGGGCGCGCCTCAGCCCTTCTTCTGGGGGCACCGCAGGCGAGCTCCCCCCATCCTCAGGGGCAGATTTCAGCCGAGCAGGACCGCACCCAGCGCGACACCCTCGACCTGGGGGTCGCGCCGCGTTTGGATGCGGGCATTGAGGCGGCACTGCTCATGGAGGCTCTGGCTGATAAGGCTGGCGATAAGGTGCATTTCCTGGCGATCGACCGCCAGGTGCGCGCCCGCGTCTCAGGCCTGAAGGGAGCGAGCTTGCTCAATGCGACCGCACGCGCGCTCCAGGAGATTTCTCCATCATTGGAGCCCATTGACTGGCAGCTGGTGGCTGGTGAGGTTCGTCGAACGGTTCGCCAGCGCAGCCTCGTCCTGCTGCTGACGGAGATCCCGCCGGTGGGAACCGACCCGGAGTTCCTTGAGGCCGTGTCTCAACTGACTGCCTCCCATACTGTGGTTGTGGCGAGCGCGAATGACCCCACGGTTCCTGAGCTTCTTGCCGCGCGGGAAACCTCTGCCGACATTTACACGGCTGCGGCGGCCTCCGCCCTCGCTCACGAGGGCGCTGCGGGTGTGGTGCAGGTCCGCCGCGTGGGTGCCATTACGGTGTCGGAGGATGCGGGATTGTTGGCAGCTCGCACCGCCGATACTTATATCGACCTCAAGCGTCAGGGCATTCTCTGAGCACCTCACGACACCGGGCTGACCACCTCACGACACCAGGCTGACCACAGCGAAAAGCCCGGGGGATGCTCAGCCCGCCACCGGGGTGCTGTAGCCTGCGTCCTCCGTGAGGTCACCGCTATAGCCCGCCCGTACCGCACGCCCCCCGACGACAAAGGTGTAGACCCACACGCCGATGGTCACCAGCAGGCCCAGCCCGATACGCAGCCAGTCAGGCAGATCAGAAGGGGTGACAAAGCCTTCCAGGATGCCGGAAATGAATAGCAGAATGACCAGCCCCAGGGCAACGGTCACCATGGTCCGCCCCGCCTGAGCGACCGCCTGCATGCGGGTCTGCGCTCCAGGGACAAGGAGCGCCCAGAATACTCGCACTCCCGCGGCTCCGGCGATGAAAATCGCGGTCAGTTCTGGGAGGCCGTGAGGCAGGATGAAGCGGAAGAAGTGCCAGATTCCACCGAATTGGATGACGATGGCAGCGACTTGCCCGAGCATCGCAGCATTGTTGAACAGAACATAGGCGGGGTACAGGCCTGTGATGCCCGCGCCCACACATTGGACGGCAATGAAGGCGTTGTTCACCCACACGGAGGCGCCAAATTCAGCGTTGGTGTCCTGGTGGTAGTACTGCACGAAGTCCGACTTGGCGTAGTTCTCCAGTTCAATGGGGGTGCCCAGGGCGCTGAAGCGCACGGGGTCGGCGAACAACCACCATGCGTGAACGGCAGCGACAAGGATGAAGAGAAGCATCACCGTGATACTCCACCATCGGATGGAGTACAGGGCTGCGGGGAGTTCGGCGCGGAACCAGCGGGCGATACTGTAGGCCGAGGTGCCCGATGTGCCCGTCAGGCGTGCGCGCGCCGTTGCCAGGTCACGTGAGAGTACCCGGATGAGGTCCGGGTCGGGGGTTGCTGAACGGATGGAGGCAAGATCTGCAGTTCCCGCCCGGTATAGGCGGGCGAGTTCGTCAATCTCCGGCCCGCTCAAACTCGATGAGCGGGCCAGCTCATGCAGGCGCGACCATGAGCTTGCTCGGGCAGTCTTCAGCGCATCAATGTCCACATCCGCTAGCGTGTCATATATGAGTGCTTCTGTCGTCCCGCTACGCCACATTCAGCAAGAATCGATTGTCACCGGCGAGGCTGTTGCCCTGGAGATTTCCCCGGCATCCCCTCTGCTTCGCGCTGCAGCGACCATGGTGGACATCGCCTTGACGCTCTTTTACACGGTGATTGCCCTCTACGTGGCTCAGCTGTACGTGGAGGTCTCCTCCGAGTCCATGCTCCGCGTCGTCGCCATCGGCACTCTCGTCATGCTGCTGGTGATCCTTCCCATGACTGTCGAGGTCGCCACCCGCGGCCGTTCGTTGGGAAAGTGGGCGTTTGGATTGCAGGTGGTTCGTGATGACGGTGGCGTCATTACAGCTCGTCATTCCTTGATGCGTATGTTGGCAGGCATTCTGGAGGTGTGGCTCTCCCTGGGGGCCATTGCCATGGTGACGACCCTGGTGGCGCCACGTTCGAAGCGTCTAGGTGATATGGCTGCTGGGACGATGGTGATTCGTTTGCCTGAGCCTCAGCTCTATGCCCCGGTGCTGATGCCCCCGGATCTGGCCGAGTGGGCGTCGACGGCGCAGGTGGTGTCCTTACCAACGAGTGTGTCCTCGCAGGCCCTGCATTTCTTACGCACGAGCCGTTCTTTGGTGCCTCATGTGCGTGAGGCTGGCGCCCAGCAGATCGCCCAGCAATTGATGACTTTTGTTGAGCCTGCTCCTCCGGCGAATACTCATCCGGAACGTTTTATTGCGGCGGTCTTGGTGGTGCGCCGTGATCGTGACCTCCTGCGCCTGGTGGCGCGTGATGAGCGCAGCCAGCGGAGTTTTGAACGCGCGACGACCTCGCCCTTTGGACTCTGAAAGACGGCCTGGATTCAGGCTCTGGGCGCGCCCTCCTTCCTCAGAGATTCTCTGACGAAGGGCTTGTGACTATTCCTCTGCGGGCAGGTCAGGGCGAGGCTGGGCGAATGGGCCGAGTTCGCTGGCCACGTGCTCTGCGGCGCTGCGTGGGCGCAGGCCGGCTGGGCGAGATTCGCTGGTGCTGTCACGGGAGGGCGCGGGGGTATTGCTACCGTGTTGGGAGGTTTCGGTCAGCGAGTGGGGACGCAGCTGAGTGACGGTCGCATAGGAGGGTTCTTCCTCGTCGGCGCCTCCGAGTGGGGAGGCTGCGGTGCGCTCATTGTGCGGGGGGTGAGTCTGTGGGCGACGTGCGGCGCCCTCAGAACGGGCGGCGGCACGCACCGCGTCGACGAGGGCCAGGAGGTCGTCGGAGGAGGGCGGCGCTGGCTCGTAGGTGGTTTGGAGGCGGACGATCTGCCATCCCACGGGCACTGTGAGACTCATGGCGTGGTTTTCGCACAGGTCATAGGTGTGCGGTTCCGGTGAGGTCGCCAATGGCCCCAGGACTGCCATCGAGTCATGGTAGTTGAAGGTCAATGTCGCCACGGAGGGGTGGGTGCATCCGGGTTTGGAACAAGGTCGAGCCGCAATCACCGCTCTACCTTACGACTTTCTGGCAAGCAAGGTGGTGACATCGGCGGGTGCGCCCGTCTTTTGCGGCCGCCTCTCCACACGCCGGGGGTGGTGTCGTGGGCGTAGGGCGCTGGCCTGGGGTGGGCTATCGTGGTGTCATGTTCTCTGCGCGCCATCCTTATCGAGATCGCCACGGCCGCGGCATGCGTTCTCCGCTGTTTTTTCCCCGCACGCCCGCCTGGCGTACTCGCCGCGAGCGCTTTGAGGACCTCATGGCGCGGGTGATTGGGGATTTCACGCAGCGTTGGCCTGCGGTGGCGACGATTGAGTTTGCGTGCGAGGACGTGCCGCCCTCTGATCCTGCAACGTGGGAGGATCATTCTTTTGTGCTGTCACGCTTGTTTCCCGCTGATCGTCGTCGCGGGTTGAAGGATCGGATTGTTGTCTATCGCCTGCCGGTGGTGGCTCGCGCTCAGGGGGAGGAATTGGAGCGGATGCTGCGCCATATTCTGCTTGAGCGCATCAATCGGGTATTAATCATTCCTCCCGATGAGTATGACGAGGCACTCAACCAGTAGGGCGTTGTGGCAGTGGCCTGCCTGCGCCAGCCGCTCCGCTTCGCCTGAGCACGCTGTCTGGATGTGGTGTCTGACCGAAGTGCCTCAGCGCAGGTCGAGAGCGCGGGTGAAGCCGCTCATGGCGACATTGCCGAGGGGCCAGACGGCGTCGAGGTTGCCGGTAGGGAGTTCGGCGCGGATGAGGATCGCTGCATGTAGGCCTTCCTCCACGCTCAAGGTCTTCTGAGTCCCTGCCAGGGGAAGGGTCATGCTTGATCCGGCTGGGATGTTTTTCTCTTCCTCCCCGTAGCGGGCTGTGAGGGGTTCGGGGGTGGGGTTGATCAGAAGGATGTCCTGGCTGGCAATGCTGCTCTCAGCGGGGGTTGTCACCGAGGTTGGGCGGATGATCGCCGCATCGAAAGCGCGAGTTAAGGCTGTGGTCATTTCGGTGGCTGCGGGGATACTCAGTGCCCGGATGGGGGTGGAGGGAGTGAGCAGGCCCCGTCCAGTCCACCGCTGTGCAGAGCTTTCTGCAGTTGACTGGGCGGGTTGGGCAGCGCCTGTTGGCCACTGCGTCCCGGGGTAGAGGGTGCGGATTTGAGAGACGACCGGCAGGGTGGATTCGATGACGAGGGTCGAGGTCTCGGTGAGGGCGGGAAGGTCAATATCGAGGACGCTGTGTTCTGCCAGGGAGAGTGTCCCACCGGGAATATCGTGGGTTCCCGCAGTGTCAATGAGGCGCAGGGTGACTTCGGCTTGCGCGGTCATTGCCTCCTCGCCAGCCCCGTTTTCCTTCGCCGTCGGGGCCGCGGTCTGAGCGCTGGCGGTGAGCGAGGGGACGGCAAGACGAAGGGAGTGTGCGCCCTGCGCGGTCAGGCCGGGAATGACGAGTTGAGTGCTGGGCAGGGTGGAGCCCACCCACGCTGATCCTTGGGGGATTTCTCCGTTGATGGCGGAGCTGTGAAGCCATGCAGAGACGCCTGGGCCGTCGGCGTTGAGCCGGAGGAGGAGGCGTTCCTCGTTGGGGAAGTAGCGTCCGGGTTGGATCGACAGTGTCTCGCCTGCGCCGACGACCAGGCCTTGGGAGAGCTGGTCGAGGGGGCCGCGGGCTCCCCAGGCGGCGAGGGTGACGACGGAGGGTTGGCTGCCGACATTGGCCAGGCGGATGACCATGTCTTCACCGGAGGAGGTCGCTCCAGCAGCGAACCAGTGTTCGAGGGCTGCGGGGGTGCAGGGCAGTAGGGAGAGGCCGCGGAGTTCACCGCCTTTTTGTCCGACGAGGCTCACGCCGTGGGGCAGTTCAGTGGTGGTCTCTGCCGAGGCGGGCGCGCCGGCCTCGTTGTTGGAGGCGGGGAGGGTGGTGGTGAGGGCCCACGCGCGGCCGTCAGGGAGTGTGGGAGGTTGTGCGGGTTCTCCTCCCAGCAGGAACTCTGTGGGAATGGCCGAGGAGGGGCGCCAGAGGGTGGCGGCAACCGCGCGGGGCGCTTGTCGATTCGTCGAGGTTTCTGTGTCCTCGACGCCGAGAGGGGCGAAGGGATCAATGCTGGCATCGAGGCAGCCCAGGGTAAGGCTTGAGGGATGCGCGCTCACAATGGTGGCAGGCAGGGGCTGCGGGCGTGCCTCGTCTGCATCGTTGGTGGCCGCTGGCGAAGAGGGGGAAGAGAGCGGGAAGGGCGCCCTGTGAGAGGGCACGATCAAAGTGCTGGCGGCGATAGCGCCAATGGTCCAACACCGATGAACCAGGCAAGGCCGAGGATCCTCGCTTGACGTTTGCGCGTGTGAGTGAGGTAGGTGCTATCAGTGTCGGTTGCAGGCTCGGCCGCGTCGTGGATTGTGTCCTCGTCTTTTGGGGTCGCACTGTCAGTAGGCGAGGGGCGGGGCTTTCCGTGGGCTCGGGGGGGGAGGGTGGTCATGGGCGTGTGTTGAGAGTCCTGCTCCTCGCGGGGATCCTTCTCGTGGGAATCCTTCTCGTGGGAATCCTTCTCGTGGGTGGGTGTCATTGTTTCCTCCCTGCGGGGATACAGCCGAGCAGGGAGACAAGTACGCTGGCGAGCAGCACCCACTTCCAGGCACTCATCCAGGGCGCCTCATAGGTGATGGTGATGGTGGCTTCAGAGGGAATCGTCCAGCTTTGGGCCCACTGGTGGGTGGAGGGGGCAAGCACTTCTCCATTGGCGCGCAACACCCATCCTTGAGATGCTCGCTCGGCCAGGTGCAGGCGGCCTGCCTCATTCGCGTAACCGCTGACTGTGAGGCCATAAGAATCCACGGTGAGGGCCGCCTGCTCCCTCATCTGAGCATCCTCTTGTCCCTGAGGAATGAGCGTGGCGCGTGCCGGGACGCTCCCCTGCGGACGAATACGCCAGCTTGCTCCAGCGCCGGTGTGAGCACCGCGTTCAACACCGGGCGCGCGATCGAGGGCGCGGGCGAGGGGCGCAGCAGAGTCTCCCTCAGGTGAGCTGAGAATAATGGCGTCGACCCCGTGCTCGGCCAGGGTGGCGATCGCCTGAGCATCCGGGGCGGTCATTGCTGTCAGCGCCGCAGAGGCCAGAGAACTCCACGCAGGATCCGTGTCGCGCTGAGCGTGGGAGGCGATCTCGGCGTATCGCAGCAGAGCGGAAGACTCTGTGATGACTGGGCCGCGGCCGCGATAGAGACGAAGACGCAGGGGTTCGGCCGTGGGATCCACGCGGAGGATCCTCGCAGCCCGCGCACTCTCTTGAGCGTGAACGCTGGCCGCAGGCAGAGCATTCGCTGCGGCATCGTGGATGCGTTCGCCGACGGGCAGGCCAACCATCCCCTGCGTGATCCCAAGGGAAGTGGCGAGTGCGGCTATTGCCGTCACAGAGAGAAGCTGGTAGAGCCTGCGCTCCCCCACCGTGGTCCCTGTTGGAGCTAGAACCGCAATGAGCAGGCACACGCCAGCAGCTGACAGGGCCGGTGCAGGCCATGCAAAGGCGATAAGGCCCTCATCTGAGACTCCCACCGGCAGGAAGGTCATGGCGTAGGCGCCGACCATGAACAGGCCCGCTGCGAGGAGCGCCAGAGGGGGAAGCCACAGCCGCCATGCCTCTTTGTGCGCCTGTGTCGGAGCGTCCAGATTTTGCCAGTGGTAGGCGCTTCTCCCAGAGCGCACCAGCGCCCAGATGAGCACAAAAACAGCGGGGACGAGTAGCAGGGCCCATGCTGCCAGCTGGGTGGCATGATGTGGGACGGCCTCCCATCCCTGAGGCATCCCCAGAATGAGCTGCCAGGGTGCCACGCTGGTCCTGAGGTGAGCGGGGTGTGCTGAGGTGAGCAGAGCGAGGACGGCGCCCCATCCGCCGCCTCGCAGGGTGTGCACCAGGGAGGGCAGGACAAGAAGGAGACTTGGCGCCAGTGCTGCCAGAACACGCCACAGGGGTGGGCGGAAGGAGTTGGCGTTGCGGCGGGAGCCTCGTCGCCCGGCAAAGCTTCCGATCAGCGCTGCGAGGCTTGCCGCAACGAGGGCGGCGAGGGCGAGGGCGGGCATGAGTCCGCTGAGGATGAAGAGGCTGAGCGCCGCTGGCCCCCACCAGCGCATCCGAGTACTGGAGGGATCAATAACGGCACTGAGTTCGCCGGCGAGTTCACGGCGGAAACGAAGACCCATGAACTTCAGCCATGCAGCGCAAGCGAAGGGAACAACGGCGTGGAAGAGCACCGCACTGAGGTGACCACTGGTCACGCTCAGCGTCATCATGGGCAGGCTGGCCCACAGGAGGGCTCCAGCGGCACGCGCACCCACACGCAGAGTCAGGGCACTGGCCAGCGCCCAGCCTCCCAGGCCAGCGGCAGGAACAGTGAGGGCCAGCATCCAGGGGCCAAGCTCGTAGGGACTCAAGCCAAAGAGTGCCGCTGGAGCGGTGAGGAGAGCGAGGATCACGACTACTGGATCACTGACACCGGGGGCACCATCGCCGCCGGGAATCCACGGCGTCCAAGCCGCATCCCACAGTGACTGCCAGGAGGAGGGTAGCTGCGCCCAGGCTGCGCCTGTCACGCCATCGAGGAGGGGCGCCCACATGAGCAGGGAAAGGACTGTCAGGAGGGCCGCGACAATGCCCGCCCCCACAAGGGTGCGTGCGCGATGGACGCGGACGGCCCCTGCCAATTCGGGGCTAGCCTCGGTGCCTTGGAGGCGCTCAACGCCCTTACGGATCTCTTGGCGTCGTTCCCGCAGCGCCCGTGACGGCAGTTCCAGGCTGGCCACAGCGCGGCGAGGAGCCCTCGCGTGTCGGTGAATCCAGGCGCGTCTGGCCAGAAGGTGTGGGCTATCAGCCAAGACGTACAGGCCTGCGAGGAGTTCACTCCATGCTCTCGAGCTCTGTCCGGCCACGGCGAAGACAAGGGCGCGAATCGGCGCTGCGATGAGGGCCACGAGCATGATGGCGGGTAGTTGCCAGGCGGGGACGGCCAGGAGCCAGTTGTAGGTGCGCGCGCGCAGCAGCTGCGTCATGGAGCGCTTGGCCTGCCAGGAGCGCCGATGGTGGCGGATGCGGGCCTTGGGGCAGACAACGACGCGGTAGCCTAGACGCCGGACGCGCCGACCAAACTCCAGTCCGTCACCGTAGGGGCCCAGGATCGGGTCGAGGCCCCCGGCCGCCGTCCACGCTTCGGTGGTGACGAGCATGCCTGCAGTACTTACCGCGAGGACGTCGACGCGCCCGTCGTATTGTCCCTGGTCGATTTCTTCGGGTAGGGAGGTCTCTTGGCGGTGGGCGCTTCGGGTGGCAGTGATGCCCACAGCTAAGGCGCGCGTCCCGGTGGCGTCAAGGAGTTTGGGGCCGACAACTCCGATGGTGGTGCCTGCCTCTGCGGCGGCAAGAAGATGTTTGAGGCAGTCAGCTTCGGGGGTGGAGTCGGCGTGGAGGAGCCACAGGAAACGTGACTGAGAAAGCAGTGGGGCGAGGGCGTGGGAGCGGAGGGCTTCGTCAAGAGCGCGCCCGAAGTTATGCGCCGCGCGGGCGTGAAAAAGATGGGTGCCTTGAGGGAGGGAGGCTTCGCTGATGACGCCTTTATCGGAGGCGTCGATGACGACCAGGTGCGCGGGTGGGAGGCTTTGGTGGTGCAGGGCAGACAGGGTTGCGCGGAAATCCTCATCCTCGGCGACAGTGACGAGGAGGGCGCAGGTGCTCTGACCGGTAGCAGTCACGGCGATTAGATGGCGAAGCGACGCAGCTTACGACGTTCGCGCTCAGACATGCCGCCCCAGATGCCGAAGCGTTCGTCGTTTTGGAGGGCGTATTCGAGGCATTCAGAGCGCACAGAGCAGGACTGGCAGACGGCTTTAGCCTCGCGAGTGGAGCCACCCTTTTCCGGGAAGAATGCTTCCGGGTCGGTCTGAGCGCATAGTGCGTGCTGTTGCCATCCCAAGGGCCCGTCGTCAATGCCGAGCAGCTCAAATTCTGAGGCGTCAGACCATGCAATAGGTCCATCTCCGAGGATGTTCCACATTGTTCGCCCCTTCGTCTCTGTTCGGTCAACAATAAGAATTACACGCGTGTCATACGTGAAAGTCAAGCCCAAAAGATGTATTTGGGATTCTCCCCACGTTAGGCTATCCTCTATGCTTTCACTCCACCAGGTTGTTGATTCCTTGTACACACAGGCCCGACCTGTGCTCACGTGGTACGGTCCAGACCGTGTGGAACTCGGCGGCCCAGTGCTTGCTCGATGGTTCTCAAAGACCGCGAACCTCCTCACCCACGAGTACACCGATCTCTATGCCCCCTCACCTGGGGCTTCACAACACATGGTTGTTGATCTTCCTTCGTGTTGGCAGAAAATCATCTGGGTATCCGCCGCAACCTTATGCGGATGGACCGTCACCATCCCCCCACGTCAGGAGGGTTTCACTGCCCACGAGTCCCCCGGAGACGCCCTCGTCCATGACGACTCCCCCACTGCGGAGCCGACTTCCCTCCCTCCGGTCACCGTCTACGTCACCAACCACCTCAGCGCCGCCGCAGAACGCGCCCAGGAAGAGGGCGCCGACCTCTTCCTTCACAACCTTGCCTTCCTCGCTCTGCAATGGGAGGAAGAGCTCCCAGCGGCCGCCATTGACGCCCTCGAAGCACTGATGTCACACAATGACATCCTCGAGCACGAGCATGAGGCCCAGGACTGGCCTCCCCGCACTATGCGCTCCTCCGCCGGGGATACTGCTGCCCCCGTTCTCAGCTCTTCGCATACGCTCAGCGACACGGAACGCTGCGTCTTTCACGAGGGCGACGCCCTCACCCTATGCGCCCCACTCACCGCGCTCTGGGCACAGGCAGGCAGCGCCATCGTTATCGACCCCGCCTACTACGACAACGTCGACGAAATAATGCTCACTGAGCGTCCTCACAACGCCTAGCACCCGCTGCGGTAAGGACAGTCCTCACGTAGCAACTCCTGAGCCGAAGTCTCGCCGCGAGGCTACGGTCTACGCTGTGCGAAGAGATCAGCCAAAGAGTTGTCCACCATATTCAACGCCGAGGCGATCGCCATATGCATATCCAAGTATTGGTAGGAGCCCAGTCGCCCACCAAAGAAGACCTGATCCTCGTGTTTCATGCGCTCCCGATAGGCCATCAGGGTCTGTCGATCTGAGGCGGTATTAATCGGGTAGTACGGCTCGTCATCACCCTCAGCAAAGCGTGAAAACTCGCGGAAAATTACCGTTCGCTCGCGCTGGTAATCACGCTCTGGGTGGAAATGCCGAAACTCGATAATGCGCGTGTAGGGCACCTCCAAGTCACCATAATTCATCACCGGACATCCCTGAAAATCGCCAGTATCGACGATCTCCTCGTCAAAATCGACGGTTCTCCACGACAGATTCCCCTCCTCCCCGTTGAAGTACCGATCGATCGGACCCGTGTACACAACAGGAACATTCCCAACGGTTGCGGCTTGGCCTAGGGGGTGGTGCGGATCAAAAAAGTCAGAGTCCAGATAGACATCAATTCTGGGATGGTCAGCCATCTGGGACAACCAGTGCGCATAGCCGTGGAGAGGAAGCCCCTCGTAGGTATCCGTGAAATAACGATTGTCGTAGGTGAAGCGCACCGGCAGGCGCGTGATGATGGAGGCAGGGAGGTCTCGCGGATCAGTTTGCCATTGTTTCGCCGTGTAGTTCTTGAAGAAGGCTTCGAAGAGGGGACGCCCCACTAAGGAGATCCCCTTCGATTCAAAATCGTGGATCTCTTGATCGTCTACCTCACTGGCCTGCTCGGCGATCAATGCCCGCGCCTGATCGGGGCTCAGCGCGGCTCCGAAGAATTGGTTGATCGTCCCCAGGTTAATGGGCATGGGGTAGACAACTCCACCCACTGTCGTCCACACCTTGTGAATGTAGGGCGTGAAGGAGGTAAAGCGATTCACATACTCCCACACTCTCTCATTCGATGTGTGGAAGATGTGGGCGCCGTAACGGTGTACCTCAATGCCTGTCGATGGCTCAATCTCCGAGTAGGCATTCCCCCCAATATGGGGACGCCGTTCAACGATGGCAACACGCACGCCCCAACGGTTCGCGCACTGCTCAGCAATGGTCAGGCCGAAGAGTCCTGACCCCACAACAATAAGGTCGTAATTCACCTGGAACCTTCCTCAGACTAACGTCGGCCAATACCCCGATAGGTCCAGCCTGCAGCTTTCCATGAGGTCGCACGCAGGGCATTTCGACCATCCACAATGATCTTTCGCTTCACGAGGGCGGCCGCGTGAGTGGGGTCGATCTGACGGAAGACCGCCCACTCAGTACCAAGAAGCACCAAATCAGCACCCGTCAACGCCTCGTCAATCGTCTGCGCAACCTCGAAAGGAAGCTCACCTTGAGCACGCAGAACAGGACCAGCTTCAGGGTCCATTACGATCACCGACGCGACTTCTTGAGCAAAATGACGGGCGAGATCCAGCGACGGCGAATTACGCATATCGTCTGAATCAGGTTTGAAAGCCGCGCCAAGGACCGCGATACGCGCAGAAGAATAGTCAGCGCCCAACAATTCACGCACCGTGTGAATGACCCCAAGCCGAACCGTATCGTTCACACGGTCTACCTCGCGCAGAAAAGCGAGGGAGTCTCCCACCCCGAGCTCCTGTGCCCGAACCTGGAAGGCTCGAATGTCCTTGGGGAGGCATCCGCCACCAAAGCCGATGCCGGCCCGCAAGAAGCGCCGCCCGATACGCTCATCAAGGCCGATTGCCCCTGCAAGGGCTGTCACATCAGCTCCAGCGGCGTCACAGATCTGAGCCATTGCGTTAATGAAGCTGATCTTCGTGGCGAGGAAGGCATTGGCGCTGATTTTGACAAGCTCAGCGGTGGCATAGTCCATGACTAAACGCGGTGTACCGGCATCGATAATCGGCTCATAGACCTCATCCAAGAGACGTTGAGCGCGGATTGCGATCTCGGGATCTTCGGGCAGGCCGTAAACCATTCTGTCTGGCTCCAGGGTGTCCTTCACAGCAAAACCCTCCCGGAGGAACTCCGGATTCCAGACAACGAAAGCACCTGTGGATGCGACGCGCTGGGCAATGCTCTGTGCTGTCCCTACTGGAACCGTTGACTTTCCTGCAATCACCTCAATGCCTGATTCGCTAAATCCCAGGTGGGGAATCATCGCCTCAACGGCTGCGTCAACAAAACGCAGGTCCGCAGCCCCCGATTGGCTCATCTGGGGGGTGCCTACTCCAATAAAGTGGACAGAACAGCCGCGGATTTCCTCGTAGTGAGTGGTGAATCGAAGACGCCCCGCAGCCACATTGCGTTCGAGGAGCTGAGGAAGTCCCGGCTCATAGAAGGGGGCTATTCCTTGCGAGAGGGCTTCCACCTTGGCGCGGTCAACGTCGACTCCGACAACCTCATGACCAAGCTCGGCCATTGCTGCTGCATGAACGGCCCCAAGGTAGCCACATCCGATAACCGAAATACGCATTCCCTGACTCTATCAGGCTCACCGGCTCACGAAAGCATAGTGTTTATCGTGTCCGACTCACTCCTAGAGCGGCGTTACTCCGTCTCTGTCTCACCCCTGTTCTTCCCTGTGGGGGCAGCGCCCTGTGAGGATCGTGGTCTCAAGCGAGGAGTGCTAGGGTTGGGAGCTGGATGTGTCCAGTATTCAGGAGTGCGCCGTGCGTCTGTTTGTCCAGATTCCTTGCCTCAATGAGGAAGAAACCCTCCCCCTCGTCCTTGCCTCGATCCCTCGGTCGATTGAGGGGATTGACGAGGTGGAGATCCTTGTCATTGACGATGGCTCAACGGATCGTACTGTTGAGGTGGCACGCGCTCTTGGCGTCCGTCATTTCGTCTCCCACGCGAACACAATGGGGCTGGCACGTTCTTTCGCTGATGGCGTTCACTACGCGCTGGCCCATGGAGCCGACATTGTTGTCAACACCGACGGGGATAACCAATACCCCCAAGAGATGATCCCTGCGCTCGTCGCCCCCGTTCTGGCTGGCGAGGCAGACATTGCAATCGCTGACAGGCAAACGGCGAAGATCGCCCACTTTTCATGGTTCAAGAAGCGAATGCAGCATTTTGGATCAGAGGTCGTCAATGCAGCGGCTGGCACCCAGCTACCCGATGCTGCGTCGGGGTTCCGCGCCTACTCCCGGCAGGCGCTTTATCGCCTCAATATCATCACGCAATTCTCCTACTGCATGGAGACGATTATTCAGGCGGGTAACAAGCGACTGAAGATCGCCTCGGTTCCCATCACTACCAACCCCAAGACTCGCGAATCGCGCCTCTTTAAGAATATTTGGCAGCATATGTACAAATCGGGGGCGGCTATTATCCGCTCCTACCTCATGTTCCGCCCGCATCTGGTCTTAGGCTGGATTGCAGCGATTATGGGAATTATCGGCATCATTCCGATGATTCGATTCCTCATCAAGTGGCTCTTTGATGATTCCTCAGGCCATATCCAGTCCCTGATCTTTGGCTCTGCTCTCACCACCGGCGCGATGGTCACACTCTCCATCCTCGTGGTAGCTGACCTCCAGCGAACGAACCGTGTCCTCATCGAGGACGTTCTTGAACGCGTTAAACGCGTGGAGTACATCAATACCCACACCCCGCCTGGTATTGATGCTCCTCACGCCTGCGGATCGACGCACGAGGCCCCTCATCTCCCGGCTGATGCTGGAACACACTCCCAGGGCAGCCTTCCTTCCGCAGCTGAAGAACCTCAGCCGGAATAATCGCCCTTGGCTTTTTTGGCGTGTGTCGGCGATACAAGCATCGGCACTAGCCCCGCCAGCGCCACGCCGACAGCGTCAATCACTGTCAACAGCGCTCGCGACAGCACTGCCACAGTCAACGCTTGAGGTGCGCCTATCGCATCACCCAATGCAATGACAAACACCGCTTCACGAACGCCAACTCCCGCCGGAGCAATAATGAACAAGAAACCGGCCACCCACGCCAAAGCAAAAGTTCCTACACTGTGGGCGAAGGACACAGGCACTTCAGACAGCCCATTGACCAGAACGTGGAAGTGAATGCCAAAAGCCACCCACATGACACCGGACCATAGACAACTCTGCACGAGGGCAGAAAAGTCCACAACCTCCACACACTCGTAACGACGGAAGTATCGCGATATAAGTCGCAGCAGCCGGTTGAGCACAGGCGGGTAGATAACCGTAATAATCAGGGGCACAGCAACAAGCACCGGCCAATACTGAGACAGAAGGGTCCCCGAGTCCGCCACAAAGATCAAGAGGGAAGCTAAGGCTGCAGTCAGTGTCCCAACCAGCATCGACACAATCGATGCTGTAGCCGCCTGAGAGCGACTAATGCCATGTCGGCGGGACATCTCTATCTGAGTGACCACCGGCCACACACTCCCCGGCAGATACTTTCCGATCTGAGAGATAAGAAAGACTCGCATTGCCTCCAACAGAGGAAGCTCTGCCCCCATCGCCCGATAACTTGCTCGCCACGACAAGGCGTTAAGCAACGCTGCTCCCGCACCAGACACTAGCGCCACACTCACAGCCGTGCCTCCAAGACGCGAAAGACCTTCGGCCACTGAGAAGCGCTGTTGCCACACAGCCCACGCCAGCAAAGCCAGCGCCACGGCAACAAATAGGTATTTCACACCGTTTTTGACAGCGCTCATCTTACTCATTTCTCTCGCTTTTCAATGGCCAAGTTTACGGATTTCACCCCAAGTTTCAGCAAGACCGACTTCAAGAGGAGTCAGAGGTGGGAGATGGTAGTCCTCCCGCAGGCGAGAGACATCCAGGGCGACGCGCTGCACAAAAGTAGATGGTGTCTCAACCATCGTAATCTGCGGATCTACACCCGTTACCCGACGGATTGTTTCTAGCAGTTCCCGTACGGACAAGGTCACCCCTGAACCGACGTTATACAGAGTCCGCTTGGGCTCTTCGGACATCATCAGCGCCATGATCGCCGCCAAATCCTCAACGTAAATATAGTCGCGCTCCATGGAGCCATCCCCCATAATGGTCAACGGTTCCCCGCGGAGGATTGCACGGAGAAAGATCGGGATAATTCCTTGGCGTTTACGAGGGTTCTGCCTCGTCCCATAGGGGTTGGAAATGCGCATGATTGTCGACTGTAAGCCGTACTTCCTCCGGAAGTAGCCCAGATAGTTTTCGATAGCCAACTTCCCAATGGCGTACGGGGAAAGGGGGAAGGTCGGAGAGTCTTCAGAGAAAATCTGCGCCTCTTGGTTTCCGTAGATAGCTCCTCCAGAGGACGGGAAATAAACGTGCCCGACACCTGCATCGACGCATTCTTGAAACAGGTTAATCGACGAGAGAAGATTCGTTCGTATGTCAACGGTGGGGTCATCCTCTGCAGAGGCAGGGTCAGTGGTTGAGAGCATGTGAACCACGGCTTCTTTGCCGCGTAAAGCCTGCCGTACATCGCCGACATTGAGAAAATCGCCTGAAATCACCTCCACGTCCGCTGGCTTCCATCGCGGTTCGACACCATTGAATTGGTCGAAAACACTGACCTCATGCCCACGATCCACAAGCGCATCAACAAGATGCGACCCAATAAAACCGTTTCCACCAATAACCAGGAAGCGTGACATAGGTACCTTTCTTGAGCGCTCTGCCTCCACAGCTACCGGAGGCGAGCGATGCGACGTCAAAATACGCGCTCTTGCAGTAATGATACGCTGTGTCCGTTACCCATAAAAGGAAGAGCATGCCACCGTCTAAGCCCCGCCTCCTCGTTCTGGCCTCCACGTTCCCTGCCCGTCCTAATGACGGGATACCCGCGTTCGTGCAAGACCTCGCTCAGGCTCAAAGCGCCGAATTCGACGTCCGCGTTCTCGTTCCTCGCGTGCCTCACGCCCCCCGCACAGAGGTTTCCCCTGCGGGGGTCACAGTCACACGTTTCGCCTATTTTCCGCGCCGCTGGGAAGACCTCGCTGATGGGGCGATTATTGAAAACCTGCGAGCCCGCCCGTCTCGTTGGCTACAGGTTCTGCCTTTTCTCGTGGCGGAAGCTTGGGCTATCCGCAAGGAAATACGACACTTTCGCCCACACGCCATTCACGCGCATTGGATCATTCCGCAAGGCTTCATCGCCACTCTTATCGCCCCCCGTGTGCCCCGTGTTGTGACCTCTCTGGGTGGCGATCTCTACGCGCTCCGGGCAGCGCCTCTGAGAGCCGCAAAGTCGTGGGTGCTGTCCCGCGCGGGAGCCGTCACTGCGGTGAATACAGACATGACGCAGACGGCCATTGATTTGGGAGCTCCCCAGGAAATCTGCCACACCATTCCGATGGGTGCAGATCTCGATCGTTTTTCTCCCCAAGGCCGTCCGCTAGGAAAATCAGGTCGCCTCAATCTGCTTTTTGTAGGTCGCCTGGTCGAAAAGAAGGGCCTGTCTGTCCTTTTGCGCACCCTACGCGAACACGGGACACATATGACCTTAACAGTGGTGGGCGACGGACCTCTGCGCGCTCAACTTGAGAGGGAAGCCCAAGGCCTTCCAGTCACTTTCAAGGGGCAGCGTACCCGCGATCAACTTGCCGAGGACTATCGATCCCACGATGTCATCGTTGTCCCGTCCGTCCCAGCGGCCTCAGGGGACCAAGACGGCCTGCCCGTCGCTTTGCTCGAAGCGATGGGCACAGGATGTCCTGTCATCGCGTCGAACCTTCCTGGACTCAATGAGGCAGTGATTCACGGAAGCAGCGGTCTCCTCGTCGAACCACGGGACACCGACGAATTGGGGGCTGCTCTGGAACGGTTGAGAGACGACCTCGACTACCGCCAGCTCTTGGCGGAAGGGGCAGCCCAACGCGCTCAGCTCTTCTCCGTAGAAGCAACAGCCGAGCGCTATTGCGCGATCATTCACGACATCATCAAGAAGGCCCCTACGGACTCAAAAGCCTAGGAAATACCCTTCCCTCGTTCAGCCCCCATGGAGTGATGAGGGTGGCGCGTGTGGCGGCACGAGCCCTCCGCTCACCACTGACCCAGAAGGCACAGCGCGGCGAGTTCGAGCCCCTGGCGCCTTTTACGCCTCAGGTGAGGCCATCGGGATGCAAGCCTCAATCGTGACCTGAAGCTTTGCGAGTGTAGATCTCGAATGAGGTCACGTAATTCGGCGCTCCAGTGCTCATCATGGGTGGGCGAGCCGACTGCCAAAGCCATCTCAGCCATGAGAAGAAATTGCTGCCGATAATGGCCCGAGCGCAGATGGCGCAGGCGATCCCGGATGGCTCGAATTCCGCGGTTCGCGCCGATGACATTCGCCTCATGCTGGCGATAATCAACCGTTGGTTCCTTATCAATGATCCAATGAGCTCCAGCTGCGCGAGCCAGCGCATAAAGGAACCAGTCATGGACACTGATCCCCTCATACCCGTTGGCTTCAATATACGTCCGCAGCCTTTGATAGAGATCAAAGGTGAAAAGGTAGGTGGATCCAGGACCCCCGGCCTCAAAAAGATAATCCCACCGACGTTGAGGCTGACTTTTCACAATTAATTGGCGCACGCCATTATCGTCAAAAGCAGTGACATTTGACGAGACAGCATCAGCGTTTTGGGTCGTGAGCAAACGAATCTGGCGTGAGAGTTTATTAGGGTGCCAGAGGTCATCTTGGTCCGCAAATGCGACGTACTCACCAGCCAGGGGCTGCGCATTCAGGAATAGGTGTATGAAGTTGCCTGTGACTCCGGGAGGGCCACTGCGTCGAGGCAGTAACCGCACCCGGCTATCACGGCTAGCGTAGGAGTCAACAATCTGGACGGTGTCGTCCTCTGAGCCATCATCAGAAACGAGGAGGCGGACCTCTACCGCTTCTTGAGCGAGGATGGAATCAATCTGCTGACGAATCCACTGCGCACCATTAAACGTCGCCATGAGAACCACGACGCGAGGAGGTGTTACCTCCGCGTCGCGGCCCTCTAAGAGGAGGGGTGTCATTGTCCCTTTGCAGCGTATTTTGCTTCAACTTCTTCTTTCAGAGGTGCCCACCAGTCCTCGTTCTGGCGATACCAGTCAATGGTGGCGGCCAATCCTGAACGGAAATCAGTGAACTCAGGTTCCCAGCCAAGCTCCTCACGCAGCTTGGTCGCGTCAATAGCGTAGCGAAGGTCGTGTCCAGCACGATCTGCTACATGATCAAAATCGTCAGCCGGATAGCCCATGAGCTCATTCAAAATAGCCACAACCTGGCGGTTGTTTGTCTCCCCGTCAGCGCCGATCAGGTAAGTCTCGCCGATGCGCCCACGCGTAAGAATCTCCCACACTGCTGTGTTGTGATCACGCACATGGATCCAGTCACGCACATTGAGCCCGTCGCCGTAGAGACGCGGACGCACTCCGCACAGACGGTTGGTAATCATGCGGGGGATGAACTTCTCAATATGCTGATAGGGCCCGTAATTATTGGAGCAATTTGAAATGGTGGCCTCCACGCCAAATGAGCGCACCCATGCGCGTACCAGCAAATCCGACCCGGCTTTCGTGGAGGAGTACGGGGAAGAGGGGTTGTAAGGGGTTGTCGGAGTGAACTTCGCGGGATCGTCCAGCTCGAGATCGCCGTAGACCTCGTCAGTGGAAATATGGTGGAAACGAACCTTATGGCGCCTTACTGCTTCAAGAAGTACATAGGTCCCCATGAGGTTGGTGTGCATAAAAGGAGACGGATCATTCAAGGAATTATCGTTATGCGACTCCGCAGCGAAATGCACAACGGCGTCTGCCTTCGCTACCAGCGAATCCACCAGGTCTGCGTCCGCCACGTCACCTTCGATGATTTCCAACCGAGGAGCAAACTCCGGAGCAACAACAAGGGAGCCCTTGTTGCCCGCATAGGTAAAGGCATCCAACACAACGACATCCACATCGGGGTGGTCCTCGAGAAGAGTGTGGACAAAGTTGGCGCCAATAAAACCAGCGCCACCGGTGACGACGATACGCATGAGGAAAACTCCGATCACGAGAATGTTTCTTTGCCATTATGCCCTACCGCGCTATGCTAAGCATCATCCCATCCGTTTCGGTTCGTAACGGTTGACTCGATCCCACAACACTAGTACCACTGGCCCCAGGAGCATTGACGCATGTCTGCCTCACACGCCCTCTCTGTATTTGCTGCGCTCACTTTAGGAATCTCCACGCTGATTCCCGCAGCATCCACGGCATCCAGTTCAGCAGACCCCGTCGAGATCCTTCCCCTTACAACCAAGACAGCCCAACCAACCTCTGTCGCCACAGCAGCCCTTGAGGACGTTTCCCTGGGATCAGGACAGGGGCTTCACCCCTTTCCAGCGTGGAAAGTGACCGCTCGAGCCTCCAGCCACGAAGACCCCTTCGACGCAGCAGAAAACGCCGTCCTCCTCACGCATCCCCTTGAAGTCTCCCCCTTCATGGTGCTCGGACTGACCTGGGATGCAACAACACCCCTGTCTTCCGATACTCAGCTGTGGGTCCGTGTCCGAGAAAATGAGCAGTGGAGCGATTGGTTCTTCGTCCACGCTGAAGAAACGAGCAGCCGCGACGGCTCAGGTTTCCAAGGAGCAACAGAACCCTTCCTCACCGGTGGGGCGGATGCGATTCAGGTACGCGTCACCGGCGAAGAATCATCCTTACCTGCCAATCTGCAAGTCGCACTGATCCCCACCAACCCTTCAGAAGAAGAAGTGACCCTGTCCGAGGAGGATGTCACTACTGTCTCAGCGGAGAGCACCGGCATTGACGCCGGATCCGAACACGCCCTCACCCACCTCGGCGAGCCGACAAGCACACCCCACCCCCTCCTCAACCGCTATAAGCCACACACACAATCCCCCACCGAGCATGACGCGGATGAGGACGCAGCGAACGATCTCACTGACACCCCCGAATCTGACACCGCTCCCAGCACCACGCCGTCCAACGCTGAGAGCTCGACAAACCCCTCCCCTACCCCAGGATCCCCCTCGATCGGGGGCGGAACTGGAGGCGTCGGCATGTCACAGTCTCAGGGGTCTTCCCTCGCACGCCTCCACCTGCCTGCCACAGCCTCTGTTACTGATCTGCCTGTGCCAGTCTCATCGCGCCAGGATTGGCGCGCTGATGAAAGCAAACGAGATTGGGATCCCGAGTATCACCCTGCATCGCATGTTCTCGTCCACCACACGGTTGGCACCAATAACTACTCCATGAGTCAATCGGCTGATATTGTCCGAGGTATCTACCACTATCATGCGGTCACTCTTGAGTGGGGCGACATCGGCTACCACTTCCTCGTTGACAAGTGGGGGCGCGCTTTCGAAGGACGCTACGGCACTCTCGCATCACGCCCAGGACAGATGGTGATTGGCGCCCACTCAGGCGGTTTTAATTCCGGCACCATGGGCATCTCCATGATGGGTAACTACACCGCTGAGAGCCCTTCCACAGCCACCATCGCCACCGTTGCCAAGCTCGCCGCATGGCAGCTGAAGCGAGCAGGGGTTGACCCCGAAGAAACCGCCGCATTCACACCAAAAGGCGGCAACAGCAAGTTCCGTAAAGGCCAAACCATCCGGCTTCCGCGTATCTCTGGTCACCGTGATACCTTCGCCACCGCTTGCCCCGGTGAAGCCGGACAGAAGGCTCTGCCCAGCATCCGCTCCCTCGCTCATAAAGAAATCTACTCACCCCAGGCACCTCTCCACACTCCTCCCCCCACCCAGCCCACCAGCCCTCGCGGCAACTTCGAAGAAATCATCCCCAACACCACCAAACAAACCCTGACCGTCAAGGGATGGACCTTCGACCACGACACCCCCACCCCCATCTC
>NZ_CAHJXR010000006.1 GCF_903645355.1 Schaalia sp. Marseille-Q2122
GGACACCCCCACCGACGAGGTCGACGCCGCTCCCCTCGGAAAGCCCGACCCCTCCTGGAAATCCTCACGACAAGCCGTGACATGGAGCAGCGCCTGGTTCGGAGGATCCCAAGAACTCTGGACCCTTCCCAGCCCCGGCGCCGACACGAAATACACCTACGGCAGCACCGGCAACCACCTCATGGCCAACACTCCCCAAGGAGACAGCCAAGCCCTCATCACCGTCTACGACATCACCTCCTCCCCGCGAGAGGTCCTCTCTCGCACAGTCTCCAAGGAAGAAGCCTCCCGCATGGGATTCTGGGGCGACTACATTGTCACCCGAAACTCCCTCATCAACCTCGCCACCGGCAAGGATGAAGAACTCCCCTGGCCCGCAAACACCGGTGGATTCTCAACGGAATGGGGCCTCCTGCAATGCGACTCCACCTACAGCTGCAGCCTCTGGGCAGACCCCCACACCAAGACATGGACCACCCAGCTTGCCCCCACCACGGGACTGCTCGCCAGCCAATACGCCAATGACGCCAACGGCGGCCAATGGATTATGGACGGCAATATGGAATGGGTACTCAATATGACAACGGGCGAAGTCAAAACCATCCAATGGAAGACCTCCATCTTCGCCAACCAGCCCTACGCAGCCATTGACGGCTGGATCCGCACTCAGTCACCCGACGAAGGTTCGAACGAGATCCTCGTCGACATGCGCAAGGCCGATGGCAGCCCCTACCGTACCTTCACCGTGAACGCCGTCGACAGCATGGTCTTTAGTCAAATCCCCTGGAAAGAGCAGGCCCCCAGCCTGGCCGAGTACGAAAAGTGGCTCGAGGAAAACGACGTGAGCTGGGCAGAGTCAGCTATTGAGGCTGCGCAGGATTCCACGTGCGCGAACGTGATGATCGCTGGGAATAAGGTGGAGGACCCCACCGGCGGCACCCTGGTCTACCGAGATGAGGCAGCCAAGCAATGCGTCTTGGGATCAGGATGGTCCACTCCCCTTCACGCCTGGGGCCGGGGCAATATTCTTCCCCTGGGTTCTCCACCGATCCTCATTGACCTCAAGGAAGGACGAAGCGTCGAACACCCTGGTCTCAATGCGAAGAACCAATTCATGCTTCCACGCTCGGATCTTGTGCTCATTCCCCAAGAGGACGGGAGCGTGATTGCACGCGCGCCCCGCTGAGCGCCGTGACCGTGGTATTTGCCAGAACAGGGGTGTTGGCGTGGCAAGGTGAGAGGGATGCGCCTCCCGCGCTTTGCCCCTAATCTAAGGGTCGTGTCCTCTTCCTCCGCTCCTGCTGGTTCCTCCCCTTGTGCCGCTCCTGCTGGCGCGCAGGGGTGGCCTCGCCGCCGCCCGCCGCGCCTGCCCGACCGCGGCGGCCTGCACCCTGTGCGCGTAGGGAAGCGCGTCAACGTCAAGCAGGCCCGCGCGCTGGAGGGCACCTTAGCGCAGTGGATGGAGGCGCATATCCCTCGTCTGACACGCGTAGAGATTGACGAGGCTTTCGCGCGCGGCGACGTGTGCGACGCGTGGGGCGCTATTTTGGACGCTTCCACTCCGGCCCGGATTTTGGAGTGGCCGGTGTATATGTACTGGGCGGCCGCCGATGACACCGCCGACTTGCCGCATATTCCCGTGGTGTACCGGGGCGATGGCTGGCTGGTGGTCAATAAACCCAAGGGTCTGGCCACGCAGCCTCGCGGGTCCTATGTGGCGCGGACGGTGACGGTGGCCCTGCGTCGCCAGGAGAATAATGCGAACCTCAGCCCCGCTCATCGCCTGGATCGGGCGACCTCGGGGCTGTTGCTGTTCACCGAACGCCCAGAGTTGCGCCGCCCCTATCAGGAGCTATTCGCGCAGCGGAAGGTGAGGAAGGTGTACCGCGCTGTTGCCGTAGCCTTGCCGGATACGCCCATCGTTGGTGGGTCTGACGAGGGCGTCGCCGTCAGCGTCGATCCGCCGGAAATGCCGGGTTGGATCAAGGTGGAGAGCCGTATTGAGAAGGTTGAGCGCGTGATGGTGTCACGCATTGTGCCCGGCGAGGTCAACGCCCTCACCTACCTGCGGGCGACCCGTGAGCGGGTGAGCGTGCGCGGGCGGGAGTTCACGGTGTACGAGGTCAGCCCGCACCACGGGAGGACCCATCAGATTCGCCTGCATTTTGCGGCCCTGGGTGCCCCGCTGGTGGGCGATCCCCTCTATGGGGGTTTTAATGCGGCCCCCTATGGGGAGGATCAGGTGCCCGAGGGAGCTTCGCCGCTGCACCTGGAGGCTGTGCGCCTGGAGTTTACGGACCCGCAGACCGGTGAGGATGTGTGTATTTCCCTGCCGTAGGTGGCGTCAGCCCCTGCCCGCACGGCTGCCTGCACGCCTGTCTGCATCCTGAGCGGCACCCCCCCTTGCGCATAACAGCGCCATGGTACTGAAACAGCCCCGCCCACCGCTCGCTATGACGAAGCAGACCCTGGATAGACCAAAGCGGTGCCTTGTCGACATACCGGTGACGGGTACGCCACCGGTGTCACAACAAGGCACCGCTTAAGCATGGGTGGTGGGTGCGCCATCTGCGTGAGGCACACCCACCACGGGTGCGACCTTTAGGCCCGTCGGCGCAGGGCGTAGGCTCCTGCAGCCAAGATGGTCAGCATCAGGGCCAGGATCAAAGCCGGGACGGTGTCGGCTCCGGTCTTGGCGATAACAGGCCCCTTAGCGGCGGGGCTGCCCCTACCTGCCTTCGCGGGGGCGGGCTTATTGACGACCGAGCCCAGGTCCACCACTTCACCTTGGGCGGTGATGGTAGCGGCGTACACTCCGCCGTCAGCCACGTAGCCTGCGGGGGCTTGGCGTTCTGTCACCGTGTACTTGCCGAAGAGGACACCGTTAAAGAGCACGCGCCCATCAGAGCCACTCTTGGCGGTGGCGACCTCGCGGCCCTCCACGTCACGCAACACGAAGGTCGCCTGAGCCAAGGGCTTGCCTGCCGGATCCACCTTGGTCAAGGCGATACTGCCTCGAATGGGGGTGTTCTCGAAGGCGGCTCCCGCTTCGACAACCACGCCGTGCTCAAGGACACTCACCGTGCGGCCCTTAACCTCAGGGGAGGGGTTGTAGCCAGTGGCGGGCGTGGTCTCACGCACCACCCACTGTCCATAGGTCACGCCCTCGAAGAGAGCCAGCCCCTGCTCATCGGTCACAGCCGTGGACACCGCAAGCACGTCAGCACCCGCATCAGCACCCGCGTTGGTGGGCGCAGCGGGGAAGAGACCAAAGGTCACACCCGCCAGCGGCTTCTTCGTTTCCGCGTCGATCTTGGCCACCCGGATGGAACCACGGATCAGGGTGTTGGACAGCTCTCCAGCATCCACACTCACCCCGTCAGTGACAACCCGAGCACTGAGGGTGCTAGAGGTCAACGAGTAGCCTTGAGCTGGGGTAGTCTCCACCACCGTGTAGTCCCCAGCGCGCACGCCAGTGAAGGTCACCAGGCCCTTCTCGTCCGAAACTGCGTTCGCCACGGCCTTACCGTCGGGGGTGCGCAGCTCAAAGGCAGCGCCGGCAAGGGGCTGACCTGAATCAGCATCCTTCTTATGAGCCACGACAGTGCCACGCACCGCCTTATTCCCCATACGGCCAAGGTCAACGGTGGCGCCATCGACGCGCACCTGCACGGCGCGCTCAGTCGGGTCGAGGACAAATCCGGCGGGGGCAGTGGTCTCCACCAGCGTGTAATCCCCGTAGGGAACATTGCTGAAGGTCAGGGCACCATCAGTACCCGAGGTCGCCGTCGAGACGGTGTCCTGCCCCTGCTTCAGGGCAAAGACGGCGCCCGCCAAAGGCGCATCGTCATCCGTCGACCACTTCACTGCGCTCACGGTGGCCTTCTTCAGGCGGTTCGTCACATCACCCACAGCAAGCGTCTGCCCCTGCTCGGTGATGCTCACAGCCTGAGCCCACGCGGCGTCAAGGACGTAGCTCTCCGGTGCGCTGGCCTCAACCAGGGTGTAGTCGCCGTGCTTGACGCCCGTGAACACGACAGCGCCATTAGCGCCAGAGGTCTGCTCGTAGGCAACAGTATTGCCCTGCTTGAGCTGGAAGACCGCGCCGGGCACGCCCTTGGTGGGCTCATCAGCATCCACCTTACGGAGAGTCACAGAGCCCTTCTTCACCTGGTTGGGGAAGTTCCCCAGCTCAACGCGCTGGCCCTGGGTAGAAATCACGACGTCCTTAGCTGTGCTTGAGGGGATGTAGGCCGTCAGCCCCTTCCTCTCCTTAAGCTGATACGAACCAAAGCGCACGCCCTCAAAGAGCGCCACACCGCCAGGACCCGACACTGCCACGTATGCAGGTACGACACCGACGACGCCGGCCTCGTTCACCGGGTAGAGGCCAAACTCCACCCCAACAAGGGTCACATTCGCGTCCTCAGCGTCAACCTTCGTCACCGCCACAGAACCCGTAATCGGCGTGTTCGTGAACCGCTCATCGGCGCCCGTCAGGTCCACCTTCTGACCGTGAGTGCTGATCTGGAAGGGGCGTCCCTCCGCCTGAGCAGCAGGGTTAAAGCCAAGAGCAGGCGCCGTTTCCTTGACGACATACTCACCAAAGGGCAGGTCAAAACTCACCAGGCCCTGAGCGTCAGTCGCTTTATCAGCCCCGACCTGGGCGCCAGCCTTGGTGAAGACGGCAAAGCGCGTACCAGGAATCGGCGTGTCCGTACCAGCCTCGACCTTCTTGACCGTCACCTGACCCGTGACCTTCACGTTCTCGAAAGGCTGGGCCGTCAGGTCAATGCTCTGCCCCTGGGTCGCAATCGTCACCTCACGCGCATCGGAGGTGTTGAGCACATGCGTGGCAGGAGCGGCAGTCTCACGCAGCTGGTAGGTGCCAACGGGGACGCCCGCAAAGCGCACCATGCCAGTCGCATCACTCAAAGCAATCTGAGTGCTCGCCTGCGCGAAAGAGCCATCGCCCTGCTTGGCAAACAACCCAAAGGATGCCCCAGCGACAGGCACACCGGTGGTGGCCTCGACCTTCTTGGCCACCACAGTGCCGCGAATAGGCGCATTGGTCACGTCGGCGAGGGTCAGCGCGTCGCCGTCATCAACGGTCACTGCCTGTTCTGCGGTGGTTGGCGCATAGCCCGCAGGTGCGGTGATCTCACGCAGGGTGTAGCGGCCGTAAGCGACGTCTGCGAACTGTACGACGCCACCATTTGCCGAGGTCGCCTGGTAGGCGGCGTCAGCGGCACTATTCCCGGCGACGCCCTCGGCAAACAGGCCAAAGACCGCCCCGTCAACGCCAGCGCCCGTCTCCGCGTCCACCTTCTTGAAGCTCACGCTCGCGCTGATCTTCGTATTGGGGAATGCGGAGGATTCGATGACCGTGCCATGCTGGGCGGCGCCGACGGTGACCTCGCGGGTATCTGTGGCGAGGACGTAGCCGGTGGGTGCGGTCTTTTCCGCCAGCGTGTAGGTGCCCGCCACGACATCGCTAAAGGTCGCAATGCCCTGGTTATCCGAAGCCGTTGAGGTGTACTTCACCTGCGTGCCAACACGCAGTTCGAACACTGCTCCGGGCAGCTTCGTGGTGGGCGATGCGGCGTCGACCTTGACGACCTTAACCGTTGCCTTGATGAGCTCGTTGGTCACGGTTGCGTCGGGAGTGACCTCCCCCGTCGGGCCGGTCGGCGGCGTCGCTGTGACCGTCACGGTCACGGGTGCAGCCAAGGGCATGTACCCAGCGGGAGTGGTGGTTTCACGCAGCCTGTAGGTGCCGTAGGGCACCGCAGGGAAGGTGGCGATACCTTCAGTGTTTGACGAGGCAGTCTGCGTTGCGGGTGTCGGCGTGGGGGCAAGCATCCCCGGTAGGGGGGCGGCCCATTCAAGGCTGAACTCTACGTCAGCCAGGGGTGCGCCGGCTTGGTCGACCTTCTTGATGGTGACGTCGCGGCTGACGGCACGTATGCCGAGGTTGCGCACCACTGTTGCGTTGTCGGGGGTGACCGCGAAGTCTTCCGTCCACACGGCGTTTACTGCGGCGGCTTGGCCGCCTGCGCAGGTTTCTTGTGTTGCCTGAGCGTGTTCAGTTGAGCCAACCGCGCACTTTGCGCCGTGGGATGCTGTTTGGCCTTCCCCTGCGGGTACGACGGATGAGCCTGCAGACTTTTCGAAGAAGACGCGGTAGTTGCCGCGTTTGAACAGGTCGAAGGAGTAGCGCCCATCGTTTGTGGTTGTTTCAGCGACTTTCGCACCTGATCCTGCGTCGTACAGTACCACTTTCAGGCCTGAGAGTTTCAGGTCTGCGGTGCCGTCACTGAGCGTTGAATTGCCATCGAGGTCAGCGAAAACGGTTCCTTCCACGCGGTAGCGGGCGGCTTCAACGGTGACATCGTTTGTTTCGATGTATCCGGTGTTGGCCTGGGTGGAGGTCGCGAAGGAATTGACTGCGCGCGATCCCGCTGGAAGGGCTCGCGTCTGCTCCGTGTCAGGGACCCTATTGTGTGTCACCACTTCAATATGGGCGTGGCGTCCCAAGCTCTGTCCTGGCTTGAGTGCGAGTTTAATGGAGCGGACAGCAGACCAGTCGGTGATGTCGTTTGCTGTCTTCCACTGTGCATTGATTGCGCTATCGGTGTCAGCGCCTTGGGGTTCCAGGGCGTAGAAGATATCCCAGCGTTTGATGATTTCCGCGTTTTCTGGCACAGTTTCCAGCGCTTCAGCGAGAGGTGTTTCAAAGGCGGAGTGGTTGACGTGCTCGGTGCTTCCATCGGCGCTGTGGCGCGCCCACGTTCGTGGGAGGTAGCGGCCTCTGACATCCTCAACGATCTTATGGTCGTTTGCTTGGGGCAGGACATCAATCATATACAGGGATCGGGTTTCCGCGAAGGAACGATTGTCGACCTCGAACCTGTAATAAACATCACCGCCGAGGTCTTGGGCGGGCGCATTCACGAACCAGTTGCTCTTGTCGAGAGAAACGGACTTACGCGCGATGAGTTCCAGAGGTGGATGCATCTTGAGTGGAAGCGTCATGCGCATGAAGTGCTCGGCGGTGTCACCATCGCCATCAAGGTCCAAATTATCGAGGTGATGGTTCGAGTTTGGTTTGACGACGTCATTGTTAGACCACACTGTGTAGTACTCGACGATATTCGTTTCTGGAGCTGCCTTGGCATTAATGGTGGTGTCCAAGTGGAAGACGCTACGTGTGACTCGCTCGTGTCCGCCCACGTTGGTGTGGTGTGCAATATTGCCGTAATTGTAGATAAGCGCTGTCTTTCCGCTGTTCCTATAGTTGGCGACGATCCGCGGTTCAATGGGCTGAGGCTGGATTACGCCGTCAATTTGAGTTTGGACGGTGCGGACATACTCGATGCCAGCGGGAAGCAGAACGACATGCTGCACGTCTTTCATTGGGAGTGTCGACTGCCCCCAGGTTCCTTGGGCGTTGCTGGAGACTGCGTATTCGCCAAGTCGAGCGCAGGAGAGTTCAACAGGGGTGCGGTCCTGTTCAGGTTTCCACAAGTATGGTGGGTAAAGGGTTGAAATATCGCCCTTTTTCTCACACTTTTCGTAGGTAAAAGCGCGTTCACCGTTGTGCTGGGTATCCCAGTTAATTTGGCTTTGACGATCATCACCGATCCACATGAAAATCTTGGGTTCGATGGGCTTAATGGTGATCGTGTTGTTGTTCGAGTCAGTTTCTGCACGAACCGCAAGGGTGAAGGGGGTATTTTGATCGTCTCCCTTGATTCCTTCGGCAGTTACCCAGTTCTGGTACTGCTGTGCCTGCGTGTAGGTTCCATTGGCCCATTTGGCCATTTCGGATTCCAGGGGAGCAGCGCTGATATTGAAATATGTCCAGGAGTTGTCTTGCACAAAGGGCGCGGAGAAACGTACCTTCAGGCCGGAATACTTGCGGGCCTTGTCGTTAATGAAGATGGCTGGATCGTTGGAGTTCATATCCGCAGCGAGAAGTTCTTCTTGCCCGTCTTCGGTCAGTCCGTGGAGGGAGACAGTGAGGGCATTAAAACGTGCCTCGAGTTCGCGTGGTTCGACTGTTCCGTTGCCCCGTTTCCCGAAGTCTCCGCTTCGAGGCGGGGTGAATCTGTGGAAGTAGAGGCGCGGATCGAGTTCAGTGTCGGTAAAGGTGGTGAAGTTTGATGTGATACCACCTCTGGCCTTCGGTGCGATTTCGGAACCGTTATTACTGTTTCCGACCCACAAACGCCACAGCATGATGTCCGTGTTGGGATCATCAAAGTTGAGCGGCGTGTTGCCACGGTAGAGGATTCCCCCATCGGAGGTGAGATTCTGGGAGGTCTGGTGCTTGTCCATTTGGTCACTGGACGTCTTGCCCGGGAAAGCAGCCTTCTGCTGGGGCTTGAAGGTCGTGGTTGAGGTGACCTCGGGGAGGATTTTTTCGAATGCAGTTCCGGGATCAAGGGTAATAGTGCTCTTGAGGACGTATTCGCGGGGAGTTTTTGCGGCGACGTCAGAGTAGATCTCGGCATTTTCGAAGCTGAGTTTAATGCCCTCACAGTAGGTTTGTCCGCCGCATGGATGCCAGTTTTCACGGTGCAGCGGCCCTTCGTAGGTAACAGTGTGAGTGCCTGGGTCATAAACCCATTGCCGGTCCTGCGCACCCCACCATCCTGCGACGTAGGTGGCGCCCGCAGGAAGCTTAGTGACGATCTTCATTCGTTGAGGGGCGTATTCGCCCCATCCGTCTTGGCGGCCACCATCAAGAGATTCCTTTGCCGAAACGGCGTAGTGATGGAAGATCGGCTGTGCGGGCGTGTGGGTAGCAGATGCTGCGTTGTCGGTTTCAAAGGGCACTTCGCAGGAAACCTGTGCTGCAGCTCGGCCCCTTTGACCTTCGGCGCAGTAGTTGAAGGGGGTAAATTCTGTAGCCACCTTCGCTTTGAAGGTTCTAGATTCTGAACGAAGCGGCTGAGTGTTATCCCCCTCGAAAAGCTCCCAAGTGACTGTTGTCTGGGTTCCGGGTGGGGTTTGGCGGTTGAGGTATGACAGTGGTACGGGGATTGAAAAGTTCGTTGCACCCGTTACTGCTGCAATGTAGTAGTCCTTGCACCAGTGGGTGTCGGTGTCGCAGGATTCACTACGTTGCGCAAATTGCGAGTCGGGGATTCGTTGTACCGAAAGGACTGGTGATTTTTCGATCATCAGCCGGATGCGCGCGTCGAGAAGACGCCCTGTCGTGGCTGAGGCGTCAAATTGCGCTGTTGTCGTAAAGGGTTGTCCCGACCAGAACTCTGAGGGTTGTTCCCCATCAGGATCAGCATCGTTGGTCAGGATTCTCATGACTATCTTATTGAGCCCTTCATCTGAGGGCGCGCCAGAGGCTGAGGGAAGGAACCATGTGACAGCTCCGATGATCACAAGTGCTGTGACAAGCACACTTGAGATCCAATGTTTCAAAGAAAAGCGAATGTACATGTAGTAAGGGTATTCATATTCTTCTTAGAAATCTATCCACTTCTGTAGTGGATATGCATCATTCCTTCAGGGAACTTCCAGAGTTCGCCGCGAGCACTGATAATTCACTGGACTTAGCAAGGGAAAGAAAAGCCACAAGTCCATATAGTGATATCCCTTCATCCGGTGGCAATTTTGTTTGGTAGCAAACATAAATCCCGAGGTCGGGGGCCACTACGAAGGCCTTCACCAACACGCCCCCTGCACATCCCTCAGTGAGCACAGCGCCATCCCCTATACAACTCACAGCGGCAATACTGCGGCTTTTGGGAGGGATATTGTTGCCGCCAGGAAAGCACCGGATCACTAACCCGGTCCCCCACTCACCTTTCGGCGCATAACCCTGTCTTTCCCTGCCCACCCCAGCTTTTACCCTGCCTCGCCCTCGCTCCCCGCCTCACCCACCACCCCGGCCTCGTCCTCGCCCCACCCACCCCCACCCTTACCCTGCCCACCCCCGCCCATGGGAGGGTTGTTGCAGTTTCTGGGGGTTATGCGGTGCGCAAACTGCAACGCGGTGTGCACAAGCGAATGTGACCACAGCGCCGAAACAACTGACACCCTCACACCTCCTTCACCGGCCCGCATCCTTGCCCCAGCTCGCCTCGCCCCACCCCCCCACCTTTGCCCTGCCCACATCCTCACCCCAGCTCGCCCTCGCCCCACGGGCCGCCCGCCCCAGCCTTTACCCTGCCCACCCCCCCAGCCCTGCCCACCCCCGCCCATGGGAGGGTTGTTGCATTTTCTGGGGGTTATGCGGTGTGCAAACTGCAACGCGGTGGGGAAAAGCGGGGAAAGAAAAAGCAAAACCCCGGAACCAACCGGTTCCGGGGTGATCTGCGGAGGATGGGGGATTCGAACCCCCGAGGGCTTGCACCCAACACGCTTTCCAAGCGTGCGCCATAGGCCACTAGGCGAATCCTCCGTGCACACAAAAGTGCGTGCTCAGATATGTTAGCGCCTTTCAGCATCAAGCACCTAATCCGATCCGTCCTCCCCCGCCGTGGGATCGCTCACGCACAGGAGCGGTGACACAAAAGCCGCAGGCAGTGAAAACCATGCACAAACTCGGGAGCTAAAGCCCAAGAAAGGCAGGAAAAGCATCCGAAACATAGGGGGTCAATGCTCGTCACGAGGGAAGGCAAGAGATCCGGAAGGAAGATCAGCGAAGCGAGGCAGGGAGAAAACCTTTCACACGCGCTCACACAGGACGGCAACCTCGGCATGATCCGTGTGCGGGAACATGTCAAAAAGACGCCCCTCCACAACCCGCAGCGCGGGCATGGCAGCCAGATCCTTGGCCAGAGTCACGGGATTGCACGAGGAGTAGATGACCCGCGGCGCCGCGCACTCATTGAGCCATCCGGCCAGGTCAGGGCCAATACCGCGCCTGGGCGGGTTGACCACCACAACATCCGGAGCCGAAGCCGCATCCTGCTCAACCGCCCACGCGACAGCATCCCCGGCGATAAAGCGGGCGCGCGCCTCGGCCTCGTCAGCCCACAGGTCGCGGGCTGAACGCTGAGCGGAGGCAATGGCAACGGGCGAGACCTCCACGCCGACAACCTGGCGCACTCCGGCGGCAGCGGCATGCAGGGCAAAGCCTCCCACCCCGCAGTAGAGGTCCCACAGGGTGGCGGGCAGAGGCTCCAGCACCGCCAGGCGAAGGCAAACATGCAGGAGTCAGCGGGGCCGAGGAGGTAGACAGCGGCGCGGCCGACGGGAGGGACGCAGGCTGCGGACTCCCGACAGTGACGGACGAGGCCCCCTGCGCGGCCTCTCCCCCGAGTAGACCACCCTCTGCGCGCTCCAGGCACCGCCCTCGCAGCCTCTCCCCGGCCACCCGCGCCCCCGCCGCCCAGCGGGCGGCCTGCCGGTAGAGCTGGGCGGCAACCTGCGTATTGGTCTGGGTGAAACTCTGCGGCCCGACATGCAAGGTCACATCCCCAACCCGCATGGGCAGGGTCGCGGCCTCGGTGAGCAGCACTTCTTCTGCCCCTTCGACGAGGGCGGCGTGCGTGGGGTGAAGGTTGACGCTGGCAACGACCAGGGTGGGCAGGAGTTCGCGCAGGCGCACCAGCCGCGAGCGCAGCAGCGCCTCGTAGCGGCGCGAGCGCAGGACGAAACGCACCATGAGGCCACCATCGGCGGCGACTGTGACCAGCAGATACTTGAGTTCACCGCGGCGGGCGGCCACGTCGTAGGGCTCAAGTTTGAGCTCGGCAACGAAAGCGGAGAGGGCGGGCATGGCGGCGCGCAGCTGCGGGTCAAGGATGGGGCAGGCGGACAGGTCCACGCCCTTCCACTCAGCGTCAAGCAAACCCAACGTGGGCGCGCCCGCCGCACCGCCGACGGCCATTTTCGCTTTGGTGCGGAAGTTTTCGGGGGACGAGGCCGCCGCCGCAAGCCAGGTCATGTGGGCGGCGCTGGGGACGCTGGCCAGGAGGTTGGCGACTGCGTCTTGGCGGCGGTGAAGCTGCTCGGGGTATGCGACATTGAGGTGCGTGCAGGAACGGCACAGCCCCTGGTGGAAGTAGTCGCAAAACATAGTGACATTTTGTCACGCCCCGCAGGAGGGAGACGAGTGCGAAGCACACCCGCCCTCCGCGCCCGGACATGGCCCCCACGCCTAGCCCCGTCCTCCGCGCCCGAACATGACCCCCACGCCCGGACATGGCAATGCCCAGGGCGAGGACCCTGGAAAGAATCCTCACCCTGGGCTTACCACAGGCGTTGATGCGCGTGTCAGGCGCGCATGCCGCCTTCGTGTGCCACGAGGGGCATGCCCCTTAGCCTCGGCGTCGCCTGAGCAGAAGCAGCAGGCCGCCAGCAGCCACAATGCTTGCCGCGATCACGGGAACACTGCCGCTGGCACCGGTCTTGGACAAGCCCTGCTTGCCACTGGGCGCGCTCTTGTCCGCCTTGATCTTTGTCTGGTCGGACGCGCCCGGCTTGCCCTTGCCGGATTGCCCCTTGTCCTTGCCGTCTGTCGGAGGGACAGGGTCCTTGGGAAGAGGCTGTTTCGGGTCGGTGGACTTAATGAAGGTCCACTTGGGGACGAAGGGCAGGGCATAGACGAGTTGGATGTCTTTGAGGGCAAAGAGCGCCGCGCCGTTTCCGCCACCGGCGCCACTGGGTTGAGCGTTGACGGTGAGGTGTTTGCTCAGTTCCTCCAGGGTGAAGCATTCCTTCTCCCACCCGTCGAATCGCCAGGTCCCGCCCTCGACTGCGACCTCGGTCTTGAGAGGCGGAGGAGCACACACCTTGCCATCGCGGATGACGGGGGTGGCGTCGGTGTCGTGCATCTTTTTCACTGCCTCGGGCAGTTCGGCGGGGAAGTTCAGCTTGGCGTTGAATTCGCGCGCGTGGTAGGTCCATGTGCCGGTGACGGTCAGGTCACCCACCAGGGTTTCCTTGGTGACATTCCACCCGTTGAAGCGCCACTCGCCTTCGACAGAAGCGAGGACGGTGCTCGCCGGGGCGTCGGGCTCAAGCGTCGTGCCCCAGGCGAGGCTCTGCGCGTCGGGCAGCAGGGCTTTAACCTCGTCGGACAGAGCCTTGTCGCTGGTGGAGGTGAACACGTAGGTGACGGTGTGCATGGCCGGGTCCAGGGTCCACTTGCCGACGAAGCTCACCTGCTCTTGGGCGTCCTCGACCTTGTCGGGGGTCCATCCCTGGAAGGTCCAGGTGCCTGCCGGCGTGGTGAGCGTGTTTTGCGAGGGCGCTGGCGCAACCACCGTCTCGCCTTGCGTGTACTGTTCGCCGACGGGCAGGAGGGCCAGGATTTCGGCGGGGAGGGTGGCGCCCTCGGTGGCGGATTCGAAGGTGAAGACGGGGGTGAAGGTGGGGGTGGGCTGGTAGGTCCAGGTGCCCGTCACCTTCGTTGCTTCACTAATCGAGGCAATGGTGCTGGGTTCCCATCCGCTGAACACCCACGCTCCCTTGTCGACCTCAATGCGTGCTGGACGCGGCAAGGGCAAGAGCACTTCGCTACCGTGTGGGGCGGAGAGTTCTGCGGGCAGGGTTGCTGTCACCGTGTCCGGTAGTGTCAGCGCATGGTCTGCTGAGCGGTATTCGAAGGTGACGGCGTAGCTATTGCGCGCGAATTCCCAGGTGCCGGTGTAGGTGTGTTCGGGCCCTGCAGGCCAGGAGATGCGCCCGCCATTCCATCCCTTGAAGGTCCACACGCCTGAGGGAACGGTGACCTCGGTGCTCCTCAGATCAATGGGCCCGATGGCGCTGACGGGCGCTTTACGTTCCTGAGCTGCGGGGAGCAGCTTCGTGACTTCTTCTGGCAGCGGGGTGGCATCAGATGAGACGAAGGTGTAGTTGATGGTCACGTCGCGGTCGCGGTCGTAGCCCCACCTGCCGACGACCTCAACGGGGCCTTGGATGTTTTCGATGACGGCGGGTTCCCATCCCTGGAAACGCCATGTCTTGTTTTCCCAGTAGTCGCGAACCACGTTGACGCGAGGGGGTGCGATGGTGATGGTTTCACCGCGTGGGTATTCGCTTGTCCTGGGTAGCTGGTATTCAAGGGAGTAGGGGAATTCGTGGTCAGGTGTCGTGTTTTCGAAGCGGTAGGAGACAGGGTAGGTGAGGGGTCCTGACTTCCATGTGCCGGTGAAGACGACGGTGTCGCCGGTGACGGCTTGGCTCGTGTGGTCCCATCCTTGGAAGGTCCATTGAATGTCTGTCAGTCGCACAGTGGTTTCACTCAAGCCGCTGGGGGCGACCTGTGGAATTCCGGGGATGGTTGTGCGGTTCTTGGGCAGGAGCGCCGTCACCTCGGGCGGGAGGGTCGATCCGTCTTCTGCGACGAAGCGGTGTTCGACGGTTGCGGTGGGGTGAGCGGCGTCTACTGCGCCGAGGGAGACGCGGGTGATGCGGCCTCGTCCGTTGCCCAAACTATCGGCGTAGTAGGCCTTTTCTGCCGGTTCGACAACGACGGGGACGATGCTGCGTGCGGGCACGTCGAATCCTGCGAGGCCGTCGGCGAGCTCACTGAGTGTCACGACCTTGCTTGTTGCGCCCACGCTGACCTTGACTTTCGCGTCGCGCGCGATGCTGGCGTCGAGGGAGACTGCCATGTTGACGGTTTCGTCGCTGGCGTTCTTGGCGTAGGCGATGGCCTTGGAGATGCCGCCCTTGGGGCTGTTGATCGTTTCCAAAGCCTTGGTGTCGACTGCGCTCATGGTGCCCTTGACGAGGTTGGTCGCGTTGTTGGGGGCGTAGACGGGGGCTCCCTTGGTGGCGACCTTGATGATGGGCACTGCGGGTCGGGTGGGGTGTCGGGCAGGGTGATGAGCAGGTCGTTGTTGTCGACGGAGTAGGTGAGGTTCTGGGGCGAGGCTGCCGTGGCGTCATCGACGGTGACGGCGGTGACGTTGGTGCCCGCCCCGGGAAGGCGGATGGTCTTGTCCTCGGGCCAGGAGGTGATGCCCAGGTAGACGGCGTCTCCGTTGATCACCGTGTGTCCCCACCGTTGTGTGGGGTAATAGGTGGGGACAGCGCCGTGAATCACGTTGGGGTGGCGGGCGTTCCAGGCTTGGATGCCTTCGAGGATCTTCACTTCAAAGGGGTCGAATTCACCCGTGCCGCGCGGGCCAATGTTAAGGAGGTACTGGCCACCGTTGGCGACGGTGGTGAAGAGGTTTTCGACCTCGTGCTGGGTTTGTTCAGCAACGCCTTCTGGCCGGTTGCGGATCTCTTGGACTTCGGGCCAGGTGCAGTAGCCCCAGCACTTGGGGAAGGTGGAGCGGATGGATTCCCAGGGGGCGAGGGTCTTTTTGGTGGTGAGGTGGTTGTCGCCGCCGACCTCGAAGTCGCCCTTACTATTCCACACGCGGGAGTTCACCAGGGTGTTGGGCGAGAATTCGCGTACCCACTGGGCCATTTGGGCGGATTGTTCGGCGGTGGGCCCGCCCATGTCGAACCACAGTTCGGGGACTTCTCCGTATTTTCCGGAGAGCAGTTCCTTGAGCTGATCGTGGATGAGGGCCATCATCTCTTCGTCAAGGGTGTTGCGGTTTTGGTAGGGCTCGGGCGTTTGCTTCGTCCAGTCAATGATGGAGAAGTAGAAGGCGAGTTTGATGCCCATGCCATTGCAGGCATCAGCGAGTTCCTTCATTGGATCGCGCTTACCTGGGGCCTTCTCGTAGAAGTCGTAGTTGGTAGTGCCGGTGTTCCACATGGCGAAGCCATCGTGGTGTTTAGAGGTCACCAGCAGGTACTTCATGCCCGCGTCTTTGGCACGTTGACACCATTGTTGGGCACTGAACTGGGGAATGGTCATTTCCGAGGCGGCTTTAAGATAGTCCTCGTCGGGGATGCCCATATTGTTTCGGCTAATACCCCAGGCTTTGATCTGTTCGGGGTAGCCGAGCCATTGGCGCTCGCCCTTGTAGTAGCCGCCGAAGGTAGAGTAGACGCCCCAGTGGATGAAGAGGCCAAAACGCAGGTCTTGCCAGGCTTTGATGCGGGGGTCTTCACTGAGGGTCATTGCCGCCGGGGTGCCTGCGATGGCAGGTGTTTCGGGGGCAGCTGGGGGAGTGATGGGATCGGCATGTGCCGCCGTGATACCGCCCATCATGAGGGCGGCAGACAGGAGTGTTCCTGTCATCCTTCTTAAACTCATCGTCGAGCCTTCCGGGTGATGCCGCGGCCTCGTTGCCACGGCTTTTCAACTTTAACAACAGGCACTTATTTTTTTCCAGCGGTTTCACAGGGTATTTTGCCTGTATACACACCCCTCGAACCTACTTTTTTCCGACATTTTTCTCTTTCTTCGACGGAACCACAAAACTATCCCCCGCCACAAACTTGAGTCGATGTGACTCAACTTCCACTCTTTCCACTTGCGCCCCCTACCGCCCCGAACTAACCTTGAGTCCATCACACTCAATCTTGATAGTGGTTGCTCAACTACAGACGAGACCCCTCGAAGAGCAACCCTCACGAAAGGACACCAACCTATGGCACGTGCAGTCGGCATCGACCTCGGCACCACCAACTCCGCAATCGCCGTCCTCGAAGGCGGCGAACCCACCATCATCGCCAACGCAGAAGGCCTGCGCACCACCCCCTCGGTGGTCGCCTTCTCCAAGACCGGCGAGGTCCTGGTCGGCGAAATCGCCAAGCGCCAAGCCGTCACCAACGTTGACCGCACCATCTCCTCCGTCAAGCGCCACATGGGCACCGACTGGACCACCTCCATTGACGACAAGACCTACACCGCGCAGGAAATCTCCGCCCGCATCCTGGGCAAGCTCAAGCGCGACGCCGAGCAGTACCTCGGCGAGCCCGTCACCGACGCCGTCATCACCGTCCCGGCCTACTTCAACGACGCTGAGCGTCAGGCCACCAAGGATGCCGGCCAGATCGCCGGCCTAAACGTCCAGCGCATCGTCAACGAGCCCACCGCCGCAGCCCTGGCCTACGGCCTCGAAAAGGGCAAGGAAGACGAACTCATCCTCGTCTTCGACCTCGGCGGCGGCACCTTCGACGTCTCCCTGCTCGAAATCGGCAAGGACGACGAGGACGGCTTCGCCACCATCCAGGTGCGCGCAACCGCCGGCGACAACCGCCTGGGTGGCGACGACTGGGACCAGCGCATCGTCGAGTGGCTGATCCAGCAGGTCAAGACCAAGACCGGCGCTGACCTGTCCAAGGACCCCGTTGCCCTGCAGCGCCTGAAGGAAGCCGCTGAGCAGGCCAAGAAGGAACTCTCCTCGGCCACCAGCACCAATATCTCCCTGCAGTACCTGTCGATGACCGCCGACGGCCCCATCCATCTCGATGAGACCCTCACCCGCGCCAAGTTCGAGGAAATGACCTCCGACCTGCTTGAGCGCACCAAGGCTCCCTTCCACACCGTCATCCGTGACGCTGGCATCCAGGTGTCCGACATTGACCACGTTGTCCTCGTGGGTGGCTCCACCCGTATGCCCGCCGTCAGCGACGTCGTCAAGGAACTGACCGGTGGCCGTGAGCCCAACAAGGGTGTCAACCCTGACGAGGTCGTCGCCGTGGGCGCAGCCCTGCAGGCAGGCGTCATTCAGGGCGACCGTAAGGACGTCCTCCTCATTGACGTCACCCCCCTGTCCCTGGGTATCGAGACCAAGGGCGGCTTCATGACTAAGCTCATTGAGCGCAACACCGCTATTCCGAAGAAGGCCTCTGAGGTCTTCTCCACCGCTGAGGATGGCCAGCCCTCCGTGCTGATCCAGGTCTACCAGGGTGAGCGCGAGTTCGCTCGTGACAATAAGCTCCTTGGCACCTTCGAGCTCGGCGGCATTGCCCCCGCTCCTCGCGGCGTGCCCCAGATTGAGGTCACCTTCGACATTGACGCCAACGGCATTGTGCACGTCTCGGCTAAGGACCGCGGTACCGGCAAGGAACAGTCTGTGACCATCACCGGCGGCTCTGCCCTGTCCAAGGACGACATTGATCGCATGGTCAAGGAAGCCGAAGAGCACGCCGCTGAGGACAAGGCTCGCCGTGAAGAGGCTGAACTGCGCAATATGGCTGAGCAGAGCGTGTACTCCATGGAGAAGCTCCTCAAGGAAAACGAGGACAAGATCTCTGAGGAAACCCGCGCCGCCGTTCAGGCTGACGTTGACGCCGTCAAGGCAGCACTGGAGGGTTCCGACAGCGCGGCCGTCAAGACCGCGCTGGATGCCCTCAACGAGTCGGGCATGAAAATCGGCCAGGAAATCTACGCCGCTCAGCAGGCTGAAGAGGCCGCAGGCGCTACCGCTGGCGAGCAGGCTTCCTCCGATGACGATGTCATTGACGCTGAGATCGTGGACGAGGACGACAAGAAGTGACCTGCGCCTTCTAGCGCAGCGCGGCGCGTGAAACCTTCGCGTTTCACGCCCGTCCTCCCCCTCAGTCACAACTGCGTGACAGTCGGCGGCCGAGGCCCACACCGCCTCGGCCGCCCCCGCACTCTTCCCCTACTTCACCTTTGGAGAACCTCATGAGCGACGCCCCCACCACCAACGGCGGAGACGAACGCGACGACCTGCCCACCGCTGAGGACTGGGCTAATATCAACTTCTTTGGGGCCACCGCCTGCTCCATGCCCGGCAGTGCAGAAGACGACGAGGACTAACCCGCCCGCCTGCCCACCCGGCACCAACTTTTTGGAGAAACCGTGGATCACACCACCCTTGACCCTGAATCCTTCGACGAGGCCCCCGACTCAGCCACCGAAGCTGCAGACGCCAACGGCACCACCGAAGCAGCCCAGCACGACGCAACCCAGCACGAGGCGCCCGCGCACGACCCTGCGCCCGCCGCTGCCGACGCCGCCTCCAACGAGGCCGACGCCGCTGCACCCGCCTCTGCCGAGGGCGACGACCTCGCCGGACTGGAAGACCCCCTGGCTGACTCCGAACTGGCCGCAGCACTGGACCGCATCGCCACCCTGGAAGACCAGCTGGCCCGCGCCAACGCCGACCACTACAACCTCAACCAGGAGTACGGCAACTACGTGCGTCGCACCAAGGAAGCCATCCCCGGCTACAAGGAAAGCGGCCACGTTGAGGTGCTCGAAGCCCTCATCGGCGTCCTGGACGACATTGACGCAGCCCGCCAGGCCGGCGACCTCGCCGATGGGCCCTTCGCAGCCATCGCCACCAAGCTCGAAGACACCCTGGCCACCCGCTTTGGCCTGTCCCGCTACGGGGCAGAGGGCGAGGACTTCGACCCCACCTTGCATGAGGCGCTCATGGCCCGCCCCAATCCCGAGGTTGAGCACCCTGTGATTGGTCAGCTCCTCCAACCCGGCTACACCATGGGTGAGCGCGTCTTGCGCGTGGCCAAGGTGCTGGTCGACAATCCCGAATGATGCCTCCCGTGCATGAATATTCATACGACAAGGAAAGGCGGTGATCGGCCGTGAGCGGACAAGACTGGTTTGAAAAGGACTTCTACAAGGTATTGGGCGTTGACAAGGACGCCGACACTGCCGCAATTAAGAAGGCCTACCGTAAGCTCGCCCGCAAGTACCACCCGGATCAAAACCAGGGAGACTCAGGCGCAGAGGAACGCTTCAAACAGATCAGCGAGGCCTACTCGGTCCTCTCCGACGCGGACAAACGCAAGCAATATGACGCCATCCGCGCCATGGCCGGGGGCGGGGCGCGCTTCTCAGCAGGGTCGGGTGGTTTTGAGGACCTCTTTAGCGGCATGTTCTCCGGTGGAGGCGGCGCAGGTGGCGCACAGTTTTCTGCCGCAGGCTTTGAGGACATCCTCTCGGGCCTCTTCGGCGGCGGCCGAGGCGGGCGCGGTGGCGCTCGGGCCGGCAACCCCTTTGGCGGCCAGGCATCGTTTGACGGCCAGGGGCCCTTCGCGGGAGCCTCGCAGGACGGAAGCTTTGCTGGCGGCCCCTTTGGTGGCGGCGCATTCAACGGCCAAAACTTCGCGGGCGATCCCCGTTTTTCCTCCGCTCCTCGCCCCGCGAAGGGGTCAGATCTGAAGGCGTCGGCTTCACTGAGCTTCCGCCAAGCCCTCAAAGGCACGGAGATTCGCCTGACCGTGGGTGGTTCAACCGTGACGGCTCGCGTGCCTGCGGGCGTCAAGGACGGCCAGAAGATCCGCCTAGCTGGCAAGGGCCGACCCGGGACGAATGGCGGCGCAGCGGGCGACCTCGTCGTGACCGTCAATGTCGCCCCCCACCCGGTGTTCCGCCGCGACGGCGACAATCTGCGCATGACCCTGCCCGTGACTATTGCCGAGGCCACCCTGGGTGGTGCCCTTGAGGTGCCGCTGCTGGATGGGTCGACGGTGACGGTGAAGGTGCCTGCGGGCACGTCCTCGGGGGCGGTGCTGCGCGTGCGCGGCAAGGGCGTGAGCACCGCGAAAACCACCGGCGACCTGCTGGTGGAACTGCAGATGGTGGCCCCCTCTGCCCTCTCTGACGAGGCAATGGCCGCCTTGCGGGCCTACGCTGAAGCCACGAGCGATTTTGACCCGCGAGCGGGTCTGAGCGATTCCATCGCGAAGGTCTAAGAAAGGGGGGTGCCATGTCTACTAGCGCACAGGGATCCACACCTTCTGGTGAACCTCGCCGTCCCTCCGGCGGGGCGCGCGCTCAGGCGACCTTCGTCATTTCCGTCGCTGCGGAGCTGGCTGGCATGCACCCCCAGACCTTGCGCCAATACGACCGTTTGGGTCTGGTGATCCCTGCCCGCACGAAGGGCCGCGGCAGGCGCTACACGCAGCGCGACATTCAACGCCTGCGTGACGTGCAGCGCATGTCCCAGGATGAGGGCATTAACCTCGCGGGTATTCAGCGCATTCTTGACCTGGAACGTCAGGTGGAGCGCCTGGAGGAGGAACGCGACCTCCTGCGCGCCCGCCTTGAGGAGATCGACGCCCGCGCGAACCGTGTATTCACTGCCTCCCCCACCGGTGAGGTTCACCAGTTCCAACGAGGCCAACGCGTGCCTCGTCCCGCTGTTGGCGGCGTGTCGCGCACGGCTCCCGCCGACCCCAATGCGGCTCCTGTCGTGGTGTGGAGGCCGTGGCCGCAAGCCGTGCAGGGGGCGCCTCGGCCTCGTGTGAGGGCGGTCATTGAGTCGCCTCGTGGGAGCGTTCGGGTGATCGAGGGCGAAATCTCCACTACCGTAATCCCATGACATCTTCACGATCGTCCGCCTCCGCCCGCGCCGCAGCTGCGGCCTCCTCTGCCCTTCCTCTCCGCTCTCGCCTGGCCTTGACCGCCGGGAAAGCTGCGGCGAAGGCTTCGCAGGCCTTGGGGCGCGGTTCGGGTGGCATGATCGGCGGGGTGATCGCCGCCCGCATTTCGCCCTCGATCTTGGCTGACCTGGCGCGCAATACGCGCTGCGTCATTGTCACGGGCACGAATGGTAAGTCCACGACCACGCGCATGGTGCGCACAGCGCTGGCTGCCGAGCCGCCCTCGTGCTCAACCGCTGGGGTGCCCGATGCTGCCAACGTGAGTGCTGCGGTGGCCTCGAATACGAATGGTGACAACCTACCTTCGGGTGTGACGGCGGCGCTTATGGCCAACCCTGATGCGCCCTTTGCTGCCCTTGAGGTCGACGAGATGCACGTTCCGGCCGTGGCCGCCCAGGTGCGTCCCGCTGCTTTCGTGCTGCTCAACCTTTCGCGCGACCAGCTTGACCGCGTCGGTGAGATCGGTGCCGTTGAGCAGCGCCTCCGCCAGGCCGTGGCGGACAATCCGCAGGCCGTGGTGGTGGCGAATTGTGACGATCCGCTGATTGTGTCGGCGGCGATGGATGCGCCCAAGGTCGTGTGGGTATCCACGGGTGGGCGGTGGAATTCTGATTCGGTGTCCTTCCCACGAGGTGGCCGCGTGGTGCGTGACGCTGCTGGCGCTGCCGATCCTGCTAACGAGGGCGGCGCGGCGGGCACAGCCTCGTGGCATGTTGTCAACGACGAGGGGGAGACCATTCTTACCCGCCCCGAACCGGCGTGGTGGTGCGAAAGCATTAACGCTGAGGGTTCGACTGCCTGTGCCACCTTGCGTGGCCCCTTCGGGGTTGAGCTGCCCCTCGACCTGTCCCTGCCGGGCCAAGTGAACCTGGGCAATGCGGCCCAGGCGGTGGCTGCGGCCGTCGCCCTGGGCATCCACCCTGAGGATGCCGTCGCCGCTGTCACCACCGTCTCAGAGGTTGCCGGACGCTACTCCACTCACAGTGTTGATGGGCGTGAAATCCGCATTCTTCTGGCCAAGAATCCCGCAGGCTGGCAAGAGTCCATGGCCATGTGCGACCCGGCAGCCCAGCAGGTCGTCATCGGCGTGAACGGTCAGGTGCCCGACGGTCAGGACCTTTCATGGCTGTGGGACGTTGACTTCTCTGCCCTCCAAGGTCGCCCCCGAGTGGTGGCCTGCGGTGAACGAGGCGCCGACCTGGCCGTGCGCCTGCAATACGCGGGCGTGGACTGTCAGGTGGCTGACCTCCCCATGGACGCCCTGGCCCTGTGCGAACCCGGGCAGGTGGAGATGCTGCTCAACTACACCTCACTGCGTGACTTTAAGAAGATCCTTGATGCCAGGGAGGCCCAGGCATGACCCACACCGAATCCGCACAGGTACCAGGCGCGACCTCATCGGAATCCGCCCTGCGCATCGGCGTGATCCTGCCCGAAGTGCTCGGCACCTACGGTGACACGGGAAATGCCGTTGTCCTGGCTGAACGCGCCCGCAGGCGAGGTATCGCCGCTGAGATCATCCCCATCGGCATTGATGATGCTGTGCCTGACTCCCTGGATATTTACACCATGGGCGGCGGCGAGGACATCGCCCAAGAGATTGCCGCCGCGAAACTACGCGAGGATCACGGCCTCACGCGCGCACTCAGCGCGGGCCGCCCTCTGCTGGCGATCTGCGCCTCCTTGCAGGTCCTCGGCCACTGGTACGAGGACGCCCGCGGCCAGCAGGTGTCGGGCCTGGGTCTGTTGGACGTCACCACCCGCCCCCAAGGAGCACGCTCCATCGGCGAACTCGTCTCCGAGCCCGCCCTCGACGGGCTGACAGAACTACTCACCGGCTTTGAAAACCACGGCGGAGGCACAACTCTGGGGCCTGATGCCCGCCCTTTGGGGCGCGTGCGCTTCGGCAATGGCAATACAACCCTTAATGCCGAGGGTGCCACGCAAGAAGGCGCCGTGCAGGGGTCGATTATTGCCACCTACATGCACGGCCCCGTTCTAGCACGCAACCCGCAGCTAGCGGACCTCCTCCTGGCGCGCGCCATGGGTGTCGAGTTGGCTGCGCTTGCACCGGTGGAGATTCCCGGCGTGGAGCAATTACGCGTTGAACGCCTGGCCGTCGCAGCTTCCTGAGCATTCTCCAGTATGGGAGTTCCATCCTGATACTCCATCCCATGCGTTGCCCTAGGACTGCAGTGTGCTCTTTGGGAGTGGACTGCGCTTTTTGTCTGTCAATCGCGGGAGCTTTCCACGCACTTCCACAAGAAAGTTGAAAAGGTGCGCCTGGGTTGCTTTCGCTATGCTGTGCCATAGACCTGTCTGGAAGGAGACATGATGACCGCCCCTGACAACCCTATGGAAGAGCCTCGTTACGGACGCCGCAGTGACGAATGGACCCCTGAAGCCCAGACCCCCTCCTCAACGCCCTCGGCCAACGGCACTGCTGGCACGCATGCCGACACCCCCTGGCCCCAATACGGTCAGCTCTCCGACCAGACACCTGTTTCGCCCCAGCCTGGCCCGAACCCCCACGGCGCCCCCTACAGTGGGCAGCCTGCACCAGCTCTTCCTGGTCGCGGCCGTGGTATTGGCCTGCTCGTTGGCGGCCTGGTCGCTATGCTTCTCGTTGCTCCCGCAGTATTTTTTGGCGTTCTGCTTGGGGGCATGAATCTTGGTGAACTCGCCAACAGCGCCGCCCCCGTCCAATCAGGACAGACCGTCACCGTCACTGATAGTGGCAGCTACGCAGTCGTTGTCAACAGCGGCGACGTCTACGGATGCGCCCTGACCGACTCCGCTGGCGTCTCCCACGAAATGCTCTTCCAGCCCTCGACCTCGTCAACCTTCTGGGCTCAGGGCCTGACCCCCGGCACCTACACCCTTGAGTGCGCCACCGAAGGCAATGTGCAGCTCATGGGCATGAGCGGCCTGAGCATTGATTCAGCAACATCAGCGATGCTTTCTGCTTTGGGCTGGAGTGCGCTGGTGGGCTTCATTGGTCTGGGTCTGACCATCTGGGGCGTCGTTGCCATCATCCGCATCAACCGTCAACGTCGCGAGATTCAGCGCACCTACGGCATCTACTGAATCTTCAGACCAGCCCGCAAGAGTTGGTTTCCCTGGAGATCGCCACCGGTCTGAGCCGATCGCAATAAGAAGAGCAGCCTCCTATGAGAACAGTGCATCGGCACTGCTCTCATAGGAGGCTTTCTGCACCTTGTGCGCGTTCTCCTGCGTCGTGTGCTTGCTCACCTGAACCTCGTAAAACGGCAACCACATCCTCGCAGAATGGCAACACCAACCTCGTAAAACGGCAACCTCACCCTCGTAGAATGGCAACACCAACCTCGTAAAACGGCAAAAGTTGATAGAATCGACGCATGTCACCCCCTCTTATCCGACGAAATATCACCCAGATCGCACAGGAAACACTCCACCACTCTCCTGTTGTGGTGATTAGTGGCGCACGGCAGGTTGGGAAGAGCACACTCATGCACATCCTCCTTGATGCACTGCCCCACAAGCTCGTCAACCTTGACAGCGCAGTAAGCAGGGAGTCTGCGCTCAGCGATCCAGACGGATTTGCTCACCAATTCCCTGACGGCACGCTGGCCATTGACGAGATTCAGCGCGCACCCGATTTGCTTCTCTCTATCAAACTAGCTGTCGACCAGAAACGATCAGCTGCCCGCTTCATTGTTACAGGTTCTGCCGACCTCCTCACCGCAAGCGGCACACAAGAAAGTCTTGCGGGTCGAGCGCACACCATTCGCCTCCACGGCCTGAGCCAGGGGGAAGTGCGTGGCTATTGTGAAGATTTTGCCCATATGGCCTGGCAATTAGCGAAAATGCCCCCGCCCCAGCCGAGCACAACACTTTCTCGCAGAGAGTACCTCTCTCTTGCAACAACCAGCGCCTATCCTGAAATACATAACGCCCCCTACCGAATCGCGACACGTTGGATGGACGGCTACCTAGAGCGAGTCCTCTCTAAAGACACTGCAGACGTCAGCAACATTCAGCATTACGATCGCCTACATCCCTTGCTCAGCCTTATTGCAGCAGAGAACTCTTCGGAGTTCGTTAATCAGCGCTACGCCCAGGCGCTAGATTTGCCCGCACGCAGCCTTCCAGCGTACGTGAAAGCCCTTTCCGACGTTTATCTCATCCACAGCATTCCTGCATGGGGACACAATCTCTCCAAACGGGCAGTCTCCAAACCAAAAATCTTGATTTCTGATCCAGGAATTGCTGCCTACCTATGCGGCATTGATGTCACAGGCCTCGAACACGATATTTCTAGCGCTCTTACCGGAGGTCTCGTTGAAGCCTTCGTCGCGGGGGAACTTCTTAAGCAAAAGGGTTGGTCTCGCATTGACTATTCGATTCACCACTGGCGCGACAGCGGCAATTCCAATCACGAGGTTGACATCGTCCTAGAAAATAGAGCACGCGAGATCGTTGCTATCGAAGTTAAATCACAGGCAACCCTTGGCGCCAAACACTTCACCGGTCTTAAGAAGCTGCGCGAGATCGCAGGCCACCGCTTCAAAGCTGGCATTGTCCTTTACACCGGCGCAGAGATCATGCCTTTTGGTGAGGGCCTCTGGGCTATGCCGATCAATATGCTGTGGGAGGCTCGCTAGTTACCTGCCTGCTGTGCAGCCTGGGCAATGCGCATGAAGTTTCGGATGAGAAGGCCTGCTTGGTGGGTGCCAGGCCCATTGCGTCCGATGAGCACCAGGGAGTCAAAGTCACCGCCAGTCCCATAGCCTGCATCCTCGTACGCTGAAAGGCGAATGCGGATGGCATCAGAGTCAATTTCAGGGTTGAACTGCGTGGCGTAGAAATTTTCACCCATGCGCATCGCCTGCACAGGGCAGGTCAGCGATTTCGCAAGGAGAACCGCCCCTTCAGGCATGCGTTCAACGGCCTCGCGGTGATGGACGTATGTGAGGAACTCTCGCGGGAACCCGTCTAAAAGAGGGTCGTTCATGCCTTCTTCGGTGAGCATGATGTCAACCATTTGCGGGTCCTCAGCCCAAGCTCTGCTGACCAGTCCCCCACGCAGCACGGTTGCAACCTCCGTGCCGTATCCGGTGGTCAGACAGGGAGTGCGGGCGGCAACAATATCGGTGAAGAGGTGCGCAAGCTCAGCCTCCGTACGTTTTTGCGTGGCCGATTTCTTGTCATCAGGTGTGGTTGTTCCGTAGGGGGATCCTGCCACGATGATGCCCGTGTAGGCGTTGACGTCAATATCAGGTAGACCCAGCATGTCGAGCCTGACCTGCTCAAGGCTGTTTTCGTCCAGGCCGGTGACGCGTTGGAAACAGGCGTATTCCGCTTCGACCGCTTCATCCTCTGGGCGGGTTGAGACAAGAAGAAAAGGCAACATACACCAAGTTTAGGCAAAGAGTTGGGAAAGTCTTGGCGGGCAGGGGGGATTGAGACGAATCTATGCCGCTTTCACCCAGAAGAAGGCATTGCTTTCGTCAATTGGGGGCCTAAAGTCCCTGTCAGCGCCACGAGGTAGCCGCACCGTCCTCGCATGACCTTACCTGCTCGGCCCAGCCGCACCTGCCCGGCCTGGCCTTACCTCGCCTTACCTCGCTTTGCCTCGCATGGCCGCCAACACTGCGCTACAGGGCGTCTGGGAGCAATCCCGCTACCGCAGCCCACACGAAAAGCCACCACAGGGCACTCAATGTCGAGATCACCAGCGCGGCCGCCGCCGGACGGCGCCCCACACCGTGATTCAAGTGCGCGTGAATCAAGCCCCAAATGCCGCCGCCCACGCTGGCAACCAAAGCAAAGGGGAAGACGATGGCGAGGGCGGAAAACCACAGGGCGAATTGAGCCGGACGATTCACCGGCGTTGGGGGAAAGTTATAGCCTGGACCTGCGAAAACCCGTGCAGGATCGGCGGTGAAACCCTGATCAAAACTCGGGGTGACATCGGGAGCTTTCTCCGAAATACCGATACGCGCGCCCTCTGCGAAGCGGTCGCCCCCTGCCGCACCGTTTGACGAGGCCGACGCGCTAAGTGTCGTCTGCGCGGAGGAGTGCGCTGCGGGAGTGGCGGGCTGCTGGGGCGGCAATGTCATGGTGTAAGCATGGCACATCCTTGCCCCATCTGGGAGATATCCTGCGGCCGCACTTCCAGCTTCTAGCTCCCACCTCACGGCTCAGCCCTCGCGACCCCCCTTTGCCCCTCAGCTCGCCCTGCTCCAGACCCTCTCCCCCAACCCCTCAGCGCAAGGGTGACTCGGCCCACGCCCTCGTTCCATGGACAAACTATCGTTGAAACCCCTCGCGCGGGTAGTCTGGGATTCCGACCGGTTCAACGGCCCTACCGCCCACCAAACTGATCGGAGTAGACCGCATATGAGCGGCAAATCTGCATCTTTCTTCAACTGGCAGCTTCACGGCGACGGCACCAGCATTGCCCCCGGCGAAGTCGTTGCCCCCAACGAACGCCTCTCGTGGCCCCGCACTGTCGGCATTGGCGCCCAACACGTTATCGCCATGTTCGGCGCCACCTTCCTGGTGCCCCTCCTGACGGGATTCCCTCCCTCAACCACGCTGTTCTTCTCAGCCATCGGCACCTTCTTGTTCTTCCTCATCACCGGCGGCCGCCTGCCCTCCTACCTGGGTTCCTCCTTCGCTCTGATCGCTCCGATTACCGCAGTGAGCGCTTCCCTTGGCATGTCCTACGCGCAGGGCGGCATCATCGCCACAGGCCTGACGCTGGCCCTCGTCGGCCTCATCATCCACTTCGCAGGTGTGCGCTGGATTGATGTCCTCATGCCCCCGGTGGTCACCGGCGCCATCGTGGCCCTCATCGGCCTGAACCTGGCCCCCGCGGCGTGGAACAATGTCAAGGGCGGCCCCCTGACCGCTGTCATCACCATCGCCTCAATCTGCCTGATCACCGTCCTGTTCAAGGGCATTATCGGCCGCCTGTCCATCCTCTTTGGCGTGCTCATCGGCTACATCGCAGCCGTGCTCCAGCAAGAAGTGGACTTCACTCCCGTCAAGGAAGCCGCCTGGGTTGGCCTGCCCGAATTCCACGCCCCCGCCTTCGACGTGTCGACCCTGGGCCTGTTCATCCCCGTGGTGTTCGTCCTCGTCGCTGAAAACGTTGGCCACGTGAAGTCCGTTGCCGCGATGACCGGCGAAAACCTCGACGACGTCACTGGCCGCGCCCTGCTGGCCGACGGCCTGGCCACCGCTCTGGCCGGTGGCGGCGGCGGTTCTGGCACCACCACCTACGCGGAGAACATCGGCGTCATGGCTGCGACCCGCGTCTACTCCACCGCCGCATACGTTGTGGCCGCTGGCTTTGCATTCGCCCTGTCCCTCATGCCGAAGTTCGGCGCCCTGATCGCCACCATTCCCGCTGGCGTTCTGGGCGGCGCAGGCACCGTCCTCTACGGCATGATCGGCATGCTGGGCGTTCGTATTTGGGTGCAAAACCGCGTGGACTTCTCCGACCCGGTCAACCTCAACACCGCCGCGATCTCACTGATCGTGGCCATTGCGAACTTCACCTGGGCCCCCGGCGGCCTCACCTTCGAAGGTATCGCCCTGGGCACCGCTGCCGCCCTCATTATCTACCACACCATGCGGTGGATCTCGAAGGTTCGCGGCACCACCCTGGAAGCCGCTACCCCAGCTTCAGCTCCGTCCGGAACCGAGCTTGAGTCCGAGCCCTACGCCTCGCGGCACAAGGCCTCGCACTGATTCCTGAGCACCTCACGCACCACAATCCCCCAGGCACTGCCTGCGACCACCACGGTCGGCAGTCACGCCTGGGGGATTGCGTATGCAGCCGACTCGGGCAGCAAGGGGTGAACGATATAGCGAGGACACGGTTTAATGTGCGGGATGCCGTGTCCGTTCAGAACCAAGCTCTCGGCCAAGCGCCAGAGTTCATCAGGCACCAGAGTTCATCAGGCACCAGAGTTCATCAGGCCAGAGTTATCAGGCGCTAGGCACTCCGTCGCGTGCTACGCACCCCATCAGCCAGGGGTACCAACGCCGCACCCTACTCTGCGGGAGCCCCATTCTCGCCACCCTCACCCGGCTCGCCACCTTCGCCAGGCTGGGCGCCTTCACCAGATTGAGAACCTTCACCAGATTGAGAACCTTCACCGGACTGAGCCGACTCGCCGGATTGAGCTTCGCGGCCCTCAACAAGCATTTCGACGGTTTCAGGGTCAAGGGGATTGCACCTGTCGTTGCCACGTAGGGGCTCGCGGTTAGCGGTAATGCGGGCAGCATCTTCTGGGCTGAGGGCCTTATCGTAGAAGGTGCCGAGGATGACAGTGACAACAGGGTCAGAGCCGTCAGCCAGGACCACGCGCGAGCCTTGGAAGTAGCGAGCGACCGTCCAGGCATGGTCGACGGAGAGGGCGGTGGCGCGGATGAGGACGGCACCAGGGTACTCGTCGGCGTTGCCAGCTTCTTGCATCTGGAAGCCTGCGGCGGCCAGCATATTCGTCGCTTCACCTGCAATGCCCTGGCGGGACGTACCATTAAGGACCTTCACCTGCACGTTTGCCGGATTAGAGGGCAAGGCCTCGTCGGTGGGACAGGGGCTGGTGCCAACTTCTGCAAAGTGGACTGCTTCAGAGAATTCCTCTTCGAAAGGCAAAGTGATGAGGCCAGATGCCACCAGCGTCGCAATGACGAGCAGGGCCGCCATGGCTGTTGCGATGACGGTGAAGATCTTGTTCTGTCGGCGCTGGCGAGTCTCAAGAAATCGTTGGCGCGTGCTGATTGACGTCGGTTGTTGGCTCACAGGTTAAACCTACTCGAATTGGGGCCTTTCGTGCAGGCAAGCACGACTACTTCGTCAGAAAATACAGCGTTTTCACGCGCGCCGCAGCTCATATGCCTCAAAACCGAGGGCGCCAATATCGCGCGCGAGGGCACTCAGCTGGTCGGCCCACGCCACTGTCGCGCCCGGACCCCCAGTGGACGAGGTTCCCGCCGCCACCCTTCCCGCAAGATCCGCAGCGTCCCTACCTACCATCCCTTCAACCTCTCCTCGCCCAAGCGCCCCACAGCTGGCCGCAGACGGGAAGGAGACGGCCGAACGCGCCGACGCCTCATACGCATTGGCATAGGTATCTCGCACCCCCTGAAGGCGCACTTCTTGAAGCGCAAAGCGGCGCACTCCCACATCCTTGCAGCGCCTCGCAATCTCCAGCGCCTCTCCCGCCAACGACGGGTCAAGGGTCAAACGCACCTCATGGGCAACCTCAGGGTGAGACATGAGGATCGACAGCGCCTCCCAGGCTTTCTCTCCCGCACCCTGGCGTCCGGCGATGGCCTCGTAGGACGGGCCGGGCAGGGCCTTAATATCCAGACCCACCCAATCCACCAGGCCCTCGTCCAGCAGGCGCGCAAGCCGCGCCGGGTAGGGCCCAGCGGTGTGTAGGCCCACCTCAAAACCCATCTCCCGTATCTGACGCATGGCGGGGATGAGCGCCCACTGGCGCGTTGCCTCACCGCCAGAGAACACCACGCCGTCAAGCAGGCCGTGGCGGCGCTCCATCAAAGCTGTCACGCTTGACCACGCCACAACGCCGGGAATGCGCGGGTCAATGATCGCGTGGTTGTGACAGTAGGGGCAGGCCCACGGGCAGCCCTGACAGAACACGGTGGCGACGAGTTTGCCCGGCCAGTCCACGCTGGACATGGCGGAGATTCCTGCGATCTGCAGGTCCTCAGCCGTGAAGGACAAGGCCGGGTCCGCGTTCCTCCCCAGGTGGATAGGAACGCGGACCGAGTGGGCGGCGTGGGCCCTAGCCTCGTCAGGCACCCGTACCAGCCCCAACGGCGCTGCCTTCGCCAACGGCCCTACCGTCACCAACGGTTGAGGTGGCCCCCACCGGCGGGAAGGCGGAGACGAGCTCACCGTGGGAGGCGGCTGCGTCCTCGTTGAACATGAGGCGCTCGGCGTACTCACCCTTCTTGCCGATATTGAAGGAGTGGACGGGGCGGAAGTAGCCCATGACTCGCGTCCACACCTCGCATTGCTGCGGCTCAGCCTCGATACCCATGGCGGCGCGTTCGGCGCAGCGCGGGCAGGTGTGGTGCTCGCCTGCCAGGTAGCCGTGCACGGGGCAGATGGAGAAGGTCGGCGTGATCGTAATGTAGGGGACCTTGAAGGCCGTCAGCGAACGGCGCACCATTTCCTTGCAGGCCGCGCCCGAACTCATACGCTCCCCCATATACAGGTGCAGCACGGTGCCGCCCGTGTACTTGCCCTGCAAGACCTCCTGCGCTTCGAGGGCGGCGAAGGGGTCATCCGTGTAGCCCACGGGAAGCTGAGAGGAGTTGGTGTAGTAGGGCTGCTCGGGCGTGCCCGCCTGAATAATGTCGGCGTAGCGGCGCTTGTCCTCCTTGGCGAAACGGTAGGTGGTGCCCTCAGCCGGGGTGGCCTCCAGGTTGTACATGTGGCCGGTGGCCTCTTGGAGTTGCACCATGCGCTCGCGGATGTGGTCAAGGATGCGCACGCACATGTCGAAGCCGCGCGGGTCGGTGATGTCGTATTCGTCCCCAGAGTAATTGCGCACCATTTCATTCATGCCGTTGACGCCAATGGTGGAGAAGTGATTATCCAGGTGGCCCAGGTAGCGGCGCGAGTAGGGGAAGAGGCCGCCGTCCATGTGATGCTGGATGGTGGCGCGCTTCTTTTCCAGGGTGTCGGAGGCGAGGTCAATGAGGCGGTCAACCTCGGCGACGAGAGCGGCCTCCTCGCCTGCGTGCAGGTAGCCCAGGCGCGCCATATTGAGGGTGACGACGCCGACGGAGCCGGTGAGTTCTGCCGATCCGAACAGGCCATTGCCGCGCTTGAGGAGTTCACGCAGGTCCAGTTGGAGCCGGCAGCACATGGAGCGAATCATGTGCGGGTCCAGGTCAGAGTTGATGAAGTTTTGGAAGTAGGGCAGTCCGTACTTGGCGGTCATCTCGAAGAGACGCTCGGCGTTGGGGGTGTCCCAGTCGAAGTCGGGCGTGATGTTGTAGGTGGGGATGGGGAAGGTGAAGACGCGCCCGTCGGCGTCGCCCTCGCTCATGACGTCAATGAAGGCGCGGTTGATCATCTCCATTTCTTCGGCGAGGTCCCCGTAGGTGAAGTCAACGATTTCGTCGCCGATGAGGGGGTTTTCCTCGGCGAGGTCGTCGGGGCAGGTCCAGTCGAAGGTGAGGTTGGTGAAGGGGCATTGGGAGCCCCAACGGCTAGGCACATTGAGGTTGTAGATGAGTTCTTGCATGCACTGCTTGACCTGCTCGTATGTCAGGTTGTCGAGGCGCACGAAGGGGGCCATGTAGGTGTCGAAGGAGGAGAAGGCTTGCGCGCCTGCCCATTCGTTTTGCAGGGTGCCCAGGAAGTTAACGATTTGGCCGCAGGCGGAGGAGAAGTGCTTGGGGGGTGCGGAGGCGATGGCGCCGGGCACACCGTTGAAGCCTTCTTGGATGAGGCGCTTGAGGGACCACCCGGCGCAGTAGCCGGCGAACATGTCGAGGTCGTGGATGTGAATGGCGCCTTCGCGGTGGGCGGCGCCAGCTTCGGGGGTGTAGACGCGCTCCAGCCAGTAGTTGGCGATCATCTTGCCGCTGGTGTTGAGGATGAGTCCTCCCAGGGAGTAGCCCTGGTTGGCGTTGGCGTTAACGCGCCAGTCAGAGCGGTCGAGGTATTCGTCAATGGTGGCAATGGCGTCGACGTCGTAGCGGCGCGTGGTGCTGTCCTCTGCGGTGGGCAGGGGGTGGGTGTTCGCAGTCATGGTGGCCCTCTTTCGTGGTGGTCGCATCCTGTGTGGCGAGGGCGACGCGTGGGGAGCAGCTCCGCTGTTTGGGTCCCTGGATGGTCGCCGAGGTTCGTCCTGGTGTCGTCGATATGTCGTCATGGTGTGTCGTCATGCTGTGTCGCTGCGCCCTTGAGGGGCCAATGAACCCCTTCATTCCCTCAAGGTTCAAAACACTACATGTAGTGAGCGACGAAGTGTCAGACCACTATATATAGGGCTATCGGGGAAAGAAACACCCAACACGCAGCGTGGGGGGCGTGGCGCACGCGCCACGCCCCCCCACAGGCATCAAGCAGGGACTTGGGTCCTAATGACTGCTGCACTCCCCTTGGAAGTCACCAAGTATTCGACGAATAGCGACCTTATCGACCTTCATACCCGGAGTGTGCGGAATCGTCTGAACGATCCTCATATGAACAGGCATCTCATGCTTTGACATGTGAGGGGACACTCCCTGACGAATCCGCTCCAACACCACTTCCTCACTTCCTGCGCCCAAGGCATGCTCACGCACAACGATGACAGCGGCTGGAACCTCGCCGTACACCTCGTCAGGCACACCTACAACTGCAGCGTCAGCAACGAACTCATGATGACGCAGAGCCTCTTCAACATCAACGCACCAGACCTTTTCCCCGCCCCGGTTGACCATATCCTTCATCCGATCAACCACGTAAAGAAAACCATCCTCACTCACACAACCAACATCCCCAGTATGAAGCCAGCGATCGTCGGTCAATGCCTGCGAGCCACCCTCATAGCCGTCGGTGATATTCGGCCCTCGCAGGCAAATTTCGCCATATGCTCCAACAGGCACCTCTTTCCCCGACTCTTCTCGAATACACAGTTCAACTCCGGGAATAACCCAGCCCGAAGCCCCCTTATGTAGGCTTGTCGCCGCATCCCGTGGCATGACAGTGGCCGGAGAGGTTGTCTCTGTCAGGCCGTACACCGTGCGAAACTCCATGCTGGGCATCCACTCATGCAAGTCCTCAATCATGCGAACCGGCGTATGTGCCGCGCCACTTGCAAGCATCCGAACAGAAGGAAGCTCTGGAAAGTGTTGACGCTGGGCCAGCAAGAGAGCAAAAACCGTTGGTGAGGCGTGGATAAAGGAGATGCAATGACGACGAATCGCCTCCAAAAAATGACAGGCCTGCATCCGACGGTGAATAACCAGATGCCCACCAACGGAGAGGATCAGACCAATCACTGCTACCATCCCGGTGATGTGATACATCGGAACAGCAATCAAACAGGAATCATCGCCGGTGATACCCAGCGTTCTCCGATAGGCCTCCACCGCATGCATGACCGCCCTATTGCTCAGACGAACCCCCTTGGATTCTGAGGTTGTGCCAGAGGTAAACATCAAGATGGCGGGAGCTTGTGCGATCTCGGGATGATGCGGCACTGGCTCCGTAGGGAGAACCCAGCGGGCTCCACCGTCCTCGCGCACGCACACCACAACGGGGGGAACGGGGTGGTCCAAAGCCGCAATACACTCACTCATCCCCTCAACCCGCCCCTCCTCAAGAATCAACACGTCATTGTGTGTGCGCCTCACGAGGCGAGCCAGCTCCTCGTCAGCGAGTTTTCCCGGCAACGGGCAGACAGTGGCATCAAGAGCATTGACAGCGTAGTAAGCAACAATAAACTCAATGGAATTATCCAGCAGGATCCCCACCCGGCTACCGGCATGGATCCCTCGGCTCCTCAGAACTTGCGCAAACCCTGTCATCCGCTCGTCTAGCTCACGGTAGCTCACAGGAGCATCATCCTCCATTGTCAGCGCAGGACGCTGAGGGCACGCTTCGGCTTGGAGGCGGAACAGATCCACAACGCGTTGGGAGGGAAGAGGGAACACCCACATTCCATCCGCGTCCTCATACATGCCTTCACCCACATGCGCGGGCCACAGCTGGCGACCTTCAATCATGGGAGTTCCTCTTCCTGGGGTTGTTTGCGTATCCCCTCCTGCGTTGCTTGCTGAAGTGTGTGCCAGTGGCCTCCTGCACCACAAGCTCTATCCATCCAACGTGAAACGATTTGTGCGCAGGTTTGCGCAATACGCTCCGGCCCTTCTTTCAGGGATTGAGGCAGAGAAACACTGGGATCACTGATGGGAACAATGTCGAGGAAAGCCGCGTCGCCAATGAGATGCTCAACGCCGTCCTCTCGCTTGCCGCACACAGCAATGACAGGGACACGCTGCACGCGTGCTCGCTGCAATACCCCCCAGGGGGCTTTCCCATGGCACGTCTGCGCGTCGATCTTGCCTTCGCCAGTGATGACAAGATCTGCTGATGGGAGCAGGTCATCAAGGCCGATGGCATCCAAAACAATGTCAATACCCGGTTTAAACATCGCTCCGAAGAAGCCAAGAAAGAAAGCTCCAAGCCCCCCAGCTGCACCCGCCCCCGCAGCGTGAACAACCTGCACCCCCGTGGCATCCTCCACGAGCTGACCCCAACGGCCAAGGAGCAGATCAAGAAGCTGAACCTCCTCCGGAGAGGCGCCCTTTTGCGGAGCAAAGACCTGGGCTGCCCCCGTTGCTCCTGTCAATGGGTTCGACACATCGCAAGCGAGCGTCACCGTCGTGTTCGCCCATGAGGACAGATCAGGAAGATTAATGGAAGAGATCTCCTGCAGTGCCCTCGCGTCAAAAGCATCCGCGCTTCCGGCGCTTGTCATAACGGAACCTCCCAGTTCAAGAAAGGCACCTATCCCACCGTCAGAGGTCGCTGTTCCACCCAAGCCAATCAAGAAGTCGCGAGCGCCGCGCTCATGCGCGTCCTTGAGGAGCTGCCCCACCCCAGCACTACTCGCCTGCAGGATTCGACGCCGATGCGGAGGGACATGTTCAAGACCAATAGCTTGAGCAACCTCAATCACCGCCATACCTGTCGCGGGGTTCAATCCGTAGGAGGCAGTTCTGAGTTCCCCATAAGCATCAAGCACCTCAACAGAGATTGTTTCCAACCCGAGGACAGGGATGAGGACATCAAGCAGGCCCTCTCCACCATCAGAGATCGGTGCTTCTAGACATGTCACCGCAGGGTGTGCGGCACGGATCCCAGCTGCTGCTGAAGCTACCGCAACAGTGGCACTCATGCTTTCTTTAAAAGAGTCCAGTGCAATGATGATGCGCATTTATCCCTCCACTGCTTCGTCACATGGGTGGTGTGACGGCCCTCGTCCCAGGGAACCGCCACACCACCCCGCTTTTAGAGCGCCCGGATGAGCGCTGCGACGGCTTGCCCCCCACCAATGCACATCGTGACAAGTGCGTGTTCGCCACCGGTGCGGCGCAGTGCAAGGAGCGCACGCAGCGTCAAGATCGCGCCAGTTGCACCCACGGGATGCCCCAGCGCGATCGCCCCACCCATCGGGTTGGTCTTCTCAGGATCCAACTTCGCATCCCGGATGACCGCGAGCGCCTGGGCAGCGAAAGCCTCGTTGAGTTCCACCCAATCCATATCCGCCACGCTCATCGAGTGACGACTCAAGAGCTGCTCAATGGCGTACCGGGGCGCGTATCCCATGATGTCGGGATGTACGCCGGTCTTGACGAAATCCACAAACTCTCCCAGAATAGGCAGCCCCTTGTCCTTCGCGTGACGCTCAGTAGTCATGACGAGCATGGCGGCAGCATCGTTAATACCCGACGAGTTTCCCGCCGTCACTGACGCCCCCTCATCGCGCAGGAACGCTGGCCGAAGTCGGCTCAAACTCTCAACGCTTGTTTCCGGGCGGAGATGTTCGTCGGCCTCGAAAAGAACCTCATTCTTCCCTTGGCGCACACTAATGGGCGCGATCTCGTCGACGAAGAACCCCGCTTTCTGGGCAGCGTCAGCACGCTTTTGAGACTCACAGGCAAAGGCATCCTGGTCGGCGCGGCTGATCCCAAACTCACGCGCGACCTTCTCTGCTGTCAGGCCCATAGGTCCGCCCGAGAAAGGATCTGTCACCAGGGACATGGTGCCATCAACGAGGGTATGGTCCCCGAGGCGCCACCCATTACGCGCGTTGAAATCCATGAACGGCTGGCGGCTCATGTTCTCCGAGCCACCGGCAACGACAAGGTTGGCATCCCCACGCATCAGCTCCATCGCCCCAGAATGCAGCGCCTGCAGGCCCGACCCGCACAGGCGGTTCACCGTCATCGCCGTCGAATCCAGACGGGCACCCGCTTCCAGGGAGATACGGCGAGCCAAAAACGCGTCCCCACCTACCTGCCCAACACAGCCAACGATGACCTCGTCAATGTCGGGAGAGGCCACACCTGCACGCTCGACCGCAGCGCGATAAGCATGGGCCCCCAGGAGGTGATTATCGGTGCCCGCTAGGGAGCCGCCGTATTTTCCGACAGGGGTGCGCGCGCCAGAGACGAGGACGATCCGTTCATTGCCATAGAACATCATGAGAGTTTCTCCATTGATTCTCGAAGGACACTGTGTAATGCTTCGCGGGCCTCATCTGACTCGTCACGATCAATAACCTCCCAGCCGCGGTCAGTCAGACGAAGCGTGTAGTACTCGCTGCACAGGTAGACTTCCTGATTCTTTGCCAGAGCGGCGCGGCCGTTAAAGGTCAGATGATCAACAGCTGACATCCACTTGGGGTGCTTTGAACGAGCCGACATGAGGAAACAGATGCGTTTGGCGCCATCGACGATGTCCATGAAGCCTCCGCAGCCAACGGCCTTGCCTCCTAGGGCCGACACATTCACATTGCCGTTTCCGTCAACCTGCCCGACCCCCATGAAGGTGATGTCACAGCCGCCGCCGTTATAGAAGTCAAACTGGGCGGGGTGGGAGATCAGGGCCTGTGGGTGCATTGCGCAACCAAAGTCGATGCCACCGAGGGGAACGCCTCCGTAAGTCCCTGATTCAACAGTGAGCATCACCTGAGAGAGCAGCCCCGAACGCGCGAGCGCAGGCCCAACGGTGTCCCCCGGGATCCCGGTGCCGAGGTTGACGATATCGCCGGGTTTCACCAGGCGAATCCCTCGCATACCGATGGATGCACGCTGCTCATCCAGATCATCGGTGTCAAAAGCGTGGGCCATTTCCTCATCACTTGCTCGCCCTGAAATGAGGTCGTAAGAGACCTCGCGGAAACTATGACTCTGACGGTGGTATTCGGCAGTGTCCGTGCACACCATGACCACGTCGATGAGGACACCTGGCACGTTTACCAGACGTGCTGGGATGCTTCCCGCTTCGACGATCTCCTTGACCTGGCAGATCACCGTTCCGCCGTTATTGTGAACGGCTTGGGCGATTGCCAACGAGTCGAGAATAGTGGGGTCGTCCTCTTGAGAGAGGTTCCCGTCTGTGTCGATGCGTGTACCGCGAATAATGGCAACGTCAAGGGGGAAGGACTTATAGAGCATGTATTCGCGGCCACCGACCGTTGCCAATTCCACGTATGCGTCAGCAGGAAGATGCTCGCGCGTGAGATCGTTCAGGCGCCCACCGTCAAGGCGTGGATCAATGAAGGTCCCCAGTCCCACTGTGGAAAGCTGTCCCGGCCTGCCTGCTGCGATGGTGCGATAAAGGGTCGAGATCTGACCTTGGGGGAGGCACACACACTCAACTTCATTAGCTCCCAGCATGGTTGCCATCGGCGGGTTGAGTCCCCAATGGGGGCCAATCACCCGTTTGAGCAGGCCCGGGTGCGCAATGCGGGCCAGGCCATCCACGCGATTGGATTGTCCAGCGGCATGGACCCAGGTCAGGTCCCGAGGGTGGTTAGTCTCCAGGAAGGAGCGCTCAATTTCAAGGTAGATCTCGTCAGCGACGGACATCATGGTGAATCCATCTGAGGCAACAGTGGCCCCATCAGGGATGCAGGAGGCAACCTCGTGAGGTTGAACGAGTCTGAACTTCACAGCCTGAACCCTCCTCCCACTGTCAGAACCTCGCCTGTCACATAGGCAGCGTCGTCACTCGAAAGGAAGGCGACCACTCGCGCAACATCCTCAGGGTGTCCAATACGGCGCAACGGAATTTTTGCGAGCATGGCATTGAAGGCCTCTTCTGGCATCGAGAGCGTCATTTCTGTTTCGATGAAACCAGGACACACAGCATTGGCCGTAACATTCTTAAACGCCAATTCTTTTGCGATCGAACGAGTCAAAGAGACGACGCCCCCCTTGGCTGCCGCGTAATTGGTCTGCCCGATGTTGCCCATCCACGAGGCAGAGGCGATGTTCACGATGCGCCCGTAGGAATGCTCACGCATGTGGGTGCCCACTGCCCGGCAGAAGTAAAAGACAGCTGACAGGTCAACAGCAAGGACAGAATCCCACTGCTCGTCAGTCATCTTGTGGAGCATGGCATCTCGATTGATGCCCGCATTATTGACCAGGATGTGAATCTGCCCGTGAGCTTCAATCATGGAGGCAACGAATTCATTGACGGCATGCACATCGGAGACATCCAGTTGATATCCGCTTGCCCCGCCCCCACATTGCTCTGCTGTTGCTGCGGCGGCCTCACCGTCCATGTCGACCACAAGAACCTGGGCGCCACGCTGCGCGAGTTCCAGTGCAATGCCACGGCCGATTCCTCGTCCTGCGCCGGTCACAATGGCACATTTTCCTTGAAGCTGAGATGACATTCTTCTGTCCTTTCGAAAGTAGTTGCACGACGGATCCTCGTGGATCTAAGGACATCCGCAGGTCCGCCCGATAAAGAGTTCGTGATGACAAATGACGTCCGTACCGATGTGGTCTACTCCGTGTTGGTTCTGGAGGAGCATCCTCACTGCGGTGTGCGCCATTTCAGATCGAGGTTGAATAACAGTTGTCAGTCCGACAATGCGTGACAGTGACGATAGGAGCCCGTCATAGCCGGTGACGGCAATATCCTGAGGGCACTGAACACCAAGGTCATGGAAGATACTGATCAATGCGAGAGCAATGACATCCGCACCACACACCACCGCTTGTGGAAGCCGACTGCCCTGTCGGAGGAGGTAATCGGCAACTGCTATCCCTCCATCAGCGCTCAGGCGGGTGTGGAGGATTCGTTCGCGGGAAATGACAATGCCTGCTTCTCTCGCTGCCGCGATCATTCCCTGGGCTCGGAGCGCCGAAGAGGAGGACGTCAAAGGCCCTACTGCAATGCAAATGTCCTCGTAACCGTGGGAAATGATGTGGGACATTACCTCGTGCCCGGCATGGTAGTCATCAATGCCCACAAAATAGCCGTTGAAGTGCGCTGATTTCCTTGATACTTGGACGCAAGGAACCCCTGCTGCCCGTAAAAGCGGCATCAACGAGGCATCCTTTGCGCTAGCAACCGTCAGGATAATGCCCGATACTCCATGTTCGAGCATGACCTCCACCGTTGAACGGATCGCTTCCTCCTCGTCTGCGGTGTGCGAAAGAAGCACCTCCGCGCCGAGTTTTCTCGCAGCATCAGAGGCAGAAACAGCGAGTTCGGAGTAGAACTGGTTACCAACATCTGCCAACACCAGCCCCAAAAGTGGGCGCTCTGCACGTCTCGATGCGCGGATGGGTAAACCTAGGCGCTGAGCCTCAGCCAGAATCTGCCGACGCAGATCGAGCGAGACTCCCTCTCGACCATTGAGGGCGTAAGAGACTGCCGCCCGAGATATTCCAAGGTTCTCGGCAATCTGTGCCCCGGTTGGGCGTACTCGTTCCTTCACTACTTCAGCCACCATGATGCCCTCCACGTTTTGCAGACTATGTGGCTCAACAATTGTGCTTTTGGGTGGCAGGCCCTACTCTCCTGCCACCCAAAAGACGATGAATCAGTGTGCGGAGGCTTTGTTGTTGCGGACCTCACGGACGAGGACCTGCAGGACAACACCGAGGATCGCTGCGACCATCATGAAGATGAAGGCGACGTTATAACCGGTGACTGACTTCCAACCGCCTCCTGCGGAGATCAAGAATCCAATGACGAGCGGTGCAATACCGCCGCCAATAAACATTGCGGTGGTGATGAACCCGTTGGCTGTACCCGACCCATTTGGCGGTGCTGCGTCGGTAGCCGCAGCGTAGAACACCGGCCAGGGGGCGTTGGCGACGAGTCCAAGGAAGAGCTGTAGGGCGATGTAGGCCCCGAGGCTCGTTGCGAAATAGAAGGCACCTGCTGCGACACCCATCCAAATTCCACAGATGATGAGGGTCATTCGGCGCCCGAGGTGGTCAGACAGAGTCGGCCAGAAGATCTGCCCGAGGATACCGGTGATGGTGAAGAAGACCGAGTATGCGGCGGCTGCAGCAAAGTCGAGGCCAAGAATATTGGCGAGGTAGAGGGGAAGGATGTAGCTGATGCCGTTGTACACGATCTGGGTGAGCAATGTGGTTCCCGAGGTGAGCATGATGGTGCGGTTACGGAAACACATTGCGATGGCGCCGCGTTCGTCGCCGGTGACCGGACTGTTGCGGTGCTCCGTCATGAAGGAAGTCATCCCCGCCGCATCAATCTTCTCTTGTGTGAGGTCGAAGCGAGCGGCGTTGGAGTACCACCACCAGAATCCCATGACAGGAATGGCTGCGATCAAACCAACGTAGAACACGTAGTACCAGTGCTCATCGCCGAAGAGGTTGAGGATCCATGCTGTGACAAGACCTGCGAGGAGCGCACCAACGGGGTAGCCGGTGTGGTGCACGCCCAAAGCAAAACCGCGTCGTTCCTTTGGCCACCATTCGGTGGTGTTGGAGATACCAATGGGTTCACCCCAACCGGCGCCGAGGTTCACGCCGATGCGCAAGGCGATGAAGATGACAACGTTCTTGATGGCGAAACTCATGCCCGATAGCGCTGAGAGGATGTTGTAGCCGATGACCAGTGGAACCTGGAAGAAGGCGCGACGCCATCCAACTCCATGTTTGTCACTCATACGTGAGCCGGGGATTGCCATGACAGCCAACGCGAAGAAGACGACGGCGGTAATGGAGCCCCATGCTTCGGGCGTGAGGGAGAAGTGTTCGGAAATCACCGGGCCTAGACGGAGGATAACCTCACGATCGAAGGCATTGATGATCCAGATCAACCACGTTGCCCCGAGGGCAACCCAGGATCCTGCGGGAACTCTACTTAGAGGGGCGTAGCGTGTTTTGCCCGAATTCTCATTCATGAGAGCACTCCTTCGGTCACCGTAGTTGCTGCGAATCGGGGAATCGGGTTGCCACACACTCCGAGATCATCAACGACATAGAGGGTGCCGCGTTCGGGTCCGTCTTCGGGGAATCGTGGGAGGGGCGGGCGGCCCATAGTCGTGACGAAGAGTCGGTCGAGGTTTGCTCCACCAAATGTTGGGCAGGTGACCTTGAGGACGGGGAATTCGATGACTCGTTCGAGGGTGCCGTCGGGGTCGTATCGGTTGAGTTTTCCGCCGTAAACGTGTGCCTGCCAGATGAAGCCTTCATTATCGACGGTCATGCCGTCTACTGCGCCGCCATCGGAGGTGTCAACGGTGGTGAGGACGCGCCGGTTGAGGGCTTCACCGGTGTCGAGGTTGTAGTCGTAGGCCCAAATGTCTCCCGTCCATGTGTCGGCAAAGTAGAGGGTCCGTCCATCTGGGCTGAAGCACGGGCCGTTTGAGCAGATGATTCCTTCGTCGAGGATGTGCAGGCTCATGTCTGGGTCAAGACGGTAGAGCCGCCCTGATGGGGCTTCTTCCTGAGTATCCATTGAGCCTACGATGAAACGACCGCGTGGGTCGACCTTGCCGTCATTGAGCCGGTTGGCTGGAAGATCGGGCTCAGGGTCGATGATGAGTGTGCGTTCGTCGGTGTCGGGATTGAAGGCGTAGAGCCCTGTTTGTTGGGAGAGCAAAAGGTGCTTTCCATCTGCGAATAGAGCAATCGATCCGAGTTTTTCTCGACCATCCCAGACGGTGAGGTCGCTGCCGTCTTCTCGGTTGCGGTAGATTCGTCCATCGGTTGAGTCAATCCACCACAGCATCTGGGTTTCGGCATCCCACACTGGGCCTTCCCCAAGGCTTGGCTTGACGTCAATTACCTTCTGAATTTTCACGAGTGAACTCCTTTGTACACTGTTGATCTATTCCGCCCGCTGAACTCTTCACTGCTACGCTGCAGTTACTGTCCCCTCATGTACAGCGGGTCAGTGCCATTCTCTGCCGAGCTATTTTGTTAAGCAACGTTAAGTTGCCCCTCATGGACACCTCGGGATTACCTCGTCCAATCAGGCGAATTGGGTGCGCGCGTTCGGCATCATTGCCTCAACGCCCGCGCCCGTGAGTACAGCTCGACTGCGGGAAAACGTCTATATACCAGCTCAGGCCAAATGCCAGCTCGCGCCCTCGCGCCCGTCCTCGACAATTACTCCGGCAGCGGCCAGACGGTCACGCAAGGCGTCAGCCCTCGCCCAATCCTTCTCGGCTCGCGCCTGAGCGCGTTCCTCAATGACGGCCCTCACCAGGGCGTCGAGGGCGTCGTACTGGGCTGAGTCCGCCCCGGAGGTGGCCTCGCCCTTCCACTGCGGGGACGCAGGATCCAGGCCCAGCACGTCAAGCATGGAACGCACCAGCAGCTGTTCGCGGCGCACGGCCTCCACGTCGCGGGCCTCCAGGGCCACATTCCCTGCCTTGAGATGCTCGTAGATGACCGCGAGCGCGCCGGCGACATTCAAGTCATCATCCATGGCGGCACTGAAGGCTTCGGGAAGCTCTGCCGGGGTCAGGGCCTGCACCTCGCCGATGGGCACTTCGCCAGCAACATCAATGGTGCGCTCCACGAAGGCACGCACCTTCGCCCAGGCGGCAGCCGCAGCAGGCAGCGTCTCTGGCCCCCACTCGATAGAGGAGCGGTGATGCACGGTCGACAGGGCCCAGCGGACGGCGGCTGCGGGAGCCTCGGCGGTGAGGGCATCCACCGACAACACGTTCCCCAGGGACTTCGACATTTTTTCACCCTTGGTGGTCACCCACGCGTTATGCACCCACAGGCGGGCAAAACCCCAGCCCGCACCGTGGGACTGCGCCTGCTCGTTCTCGTGGTGGGGGAAGCGCAGGTCGATGCCGCCGCCATGGATGTCGAACTCTTCACCCAGGTAGCGCTTGGACATGGCCGAGCATTCCAGGTGCCAGCCAGGGCGGCCCCTCCCCCACGGGGAATCCCAGGAGGCATCCTCGGGTTCGGTGGGCTTGGCGGCCTTCCACAGGGCGAAGTCACGCGGGTCGCGTTTGCCAGCCTCCACAGCCTCGTCAATCTGAGCGTCATCTTCGGTGGAGAGCATGTCGTCAAGCTTTTGGCGGGTGAGGGAGCCGTAATCGGCTTGCGAACGCACATCGAAATAGACATTGCCTTGCCCGTCAGCGTAGGCGTGGCCAGCGTCAATGAGGCGGGCGATGAGGTCGATTTGTTCGGGGATGTGCCCGGTCGCGCGGGGGGCGACGGTGGGCGGCAGAACGCCGAGGGCGGCGTAGGCGGCGTCGAATTCGCGTTCAAAACGGGTGGCCCACGCCCACCACTGCCATCCGGCCTCGGCGGACTTACGCAGAATCTTGTCGTCAATGTCGGTGACATTGCGGACGTAGGTGACGCTCATGCCCGAGCGGCGCACCCAGCGGATCAGGGCGTCAAAAGCCACGGCACTACGCAGGTGGCCCACGTGGGGCGATCCCTGCACGGTCGCGCCACACAGGTAAATGCCCAGGTGACCGGGGGTGACCGGCTCAAGGGGTTGCAGGCGGGCGGACTTGGAGTCGTACAGGTGTAGTGCCATGCTCTCTATCTTAGTGGCGCACCTGCTGGGGCAGAACCACGAGGCGCCCGTCGTGAACGGTGGCGACCTCAATGGGCCACTCATAGACACGGCTGAGTAGCTCCCCGGTCAGAACCTCTGTGGGCGGGCCAAAAGCGGCGATACCACCCTTTTCCATGAGGGCGATCTTGTCGCAGTAGGTGCCCGCTAACTGTAGGTCGTGCATGACGGCCACTACCGCGTGCCCAGCTTGGGCCAGCTCACGGCAGACCTGCATGGTGCGTTCCTGGTGGGCGATGTCGAGGGCGGCCGTGGGTTCGTCCAAATAGACCAGCCCGGTTTCTTGGGCGAGGACACGGGCGAAAGTGACGCGCGCTTTTTCACCGCCGGACAGGTGGGTGACCTCGCGGTCTTGCAGGTCCTCAACGTCGGTTTGAGCCATGGCGTGGGCGATGACGGCCTCGTCAGTCTCAGCGTCCGTATCCCAGCAGTGGCGGCCCATCGCAACAATGTCGCGCACGAGGTAGGAGAAGGGGAACTCGATGGTTTGCGGCATGACCGAGCGCAGTTGGGCCAGTTCCTTGCGGGTGTGGGCTTCGATGGGCCGCTGCCCGTAGGTGATGGTGCCGGATTGAGCGTCGAGGTCTCCGGCCATAATGCCCACCAGCGTGGATTTGCCGGTGCCATTGGGGCCCAACAGGCCCACGACCTGCCCGAATTCTACGCTGAGGCTCACGTCGTGAAGGATTTGGCGTTTCCCGTAGGAGAAGCTGATGTGCTCAGCTGACACGGCGACAGTAGGTGAGGGCGTCATCAGTGTCCTCCTCGTTGCAGGCGTGCACGCAGGAGCATGAAGAAGGTGGGGCCACCCACCAGGGCGGTGAAAATACCGATCGGTAGGTCCGCGAAGGGAATAAGCGTGCGGGCAGCCAGGTCTGAGAGCGTCACCAGCAGGGCGCCAGCCAGCATCGCGCCGGGGATGAGCACGCGGTTCAGGGGTCCCAAGGCAATACGCATGACGTGAGGGACGATCAAGCCAACGAAGGCAATGACACCCGCGTAGGACACGGCTGCGGCGGTGAGCAGAGTGGACAGGGTGATGGCGGCCAGACGCAGAGCTTGGACGTTGATGCCGACGTGTCCGGCGGCGCGCTCACCCAAAGACAGGGTGTCAAGGCGCTTTGCCAAAGCAAAAGCCCAGATCATACCGATAGTGATCACCACGGCCACCGTCCACACCTGCGGCCATACCGTGCCATTGAGCGACCCCATCTGCCAGAACACAATGTGGTCGCGGGCTGTGGTGGGAGCAATGTAGGTGGCGATCGAAGCCAGGGCCGTACACACGGCGGTCACCGCAATACCGGTCAGCACCAGGGTCACCACGTCTGCCTTGCCATTGGAACGCGCCAAGACGTACACGACCATGGCTGCCACCAGGCCGGAGAGGAAGGCGGCAGCGGGCACAGCAAAGCCAGCCAGGGCCTGCGGAATGAACACCATCGCCAGGGCGGCGCCGACGGACGCACCCGAAGAAACGCCAATAATGCCCGGCTCAGCCAGGGGGTTAGAGAACACCGCCTGCATGACGGCCCCGGCCACCGCCAGGGCGGCCCCCACCAGGAGGCCCAGAGCAATACGCGGGAAGCGAATATTCCACAGGGTCGAAAACGCCAGCGGGTCCTGCGGGTAGTCAGCAAGCCCCAGCGGCGCGAAGGAGGAGCGCAGCACGTCGGCCACGCTCACCTGGTATTGGCCCAGGAGGGCCGAAGCGAGGGTGGAGGCCACGAGTCCGACAATGACGACGCTGAGGGTGATGAGCATGCGCAGGCGCCGACGTTGGAAGCCTCGCGCGGGGGTGGCCACTGAGGCGCTGCGGGCAGCGCTCAGGGCTGCGCCGGGCCGGGTGGTGGCACTCATTGGGCGCTGTCCACGCCGTAGAGGGCGCGGGCGATGGCCAGCAGAGTCTCACCCGTTTGGGGGCCAAAGGAGAGGGAAAGGCCATCGGGGATAGCGATGACGCGCTGCTTTTGTCCGGCGCGAGTTTCGGCCACACCTGGGCGGGCAAGCAGGCCGGGCAGGCCCTCGGTGGATTCCAAGCCGGAGGTCATGACGAAGATGACCTCGGGGTTGAGGGTGACGAGGGATTCGGCGTTGGCTGGGGAGACGCCGCGAATACCATTCGCTCCGGCGACGTCGCGCGCGCCAACGGCTTCGATGAGGGCGGCTGCGCCCTCGTCCTGCCCGAGGATGAAGAACACGCCTGCGGTGCCGCGCACGTAGAGGAAGGCGGTGTCGAGGGGCTGGGCGGGTGTCCATTCCTTAATCTGCGCCTTGGCGTCATCGATGCTCTTTTGGGTGCGTTCAACCAGTGCCTTTCCGGCCTCGTCGGCACCGATGGCGTGGGCGACGCTCATAATGAGGTCGTCAATGGTGTCGATGGAGTGGTTGGGGTCGATGAGGACCATGGGAATACCCGAGGCGCGCAGCTGATCGAGGGCTTCGGGCGGCCCGACGGAACGGTCGGCGATGATGACGGTGGGCTGGAGGGAGAGGATCGCCTCAGCGTTGAGGGTGTGCCCGTTCTCGGTGACAACGGGCAGGTGGGCGAGCTGCTTTTCCGTGGAGGAAACAGTGCGGCCCACGAGCTTATCGCCATACCCCAGGCCGATGAGGGTACGGCTAATGGCGCCGGGAAGGTCCAGGGCCAAGATTCGCGAGGTATCCGTGACGGTGACGGAGTTGCCTTCAAAGTCCGTGAGGGTGACGGGCAGTTTTTGGGGGAAGGTGCCCTCAATGGGGGTGGGGTCTTCGAGGTCAGGAACTTGCGTGAGGCCTTCGAGGCTGCGCGGGTCGGGCAGGTTGACGGAGGCTGGCTGGGCGGGGGCGCCGGATTGCGCCTGAGCTGGCGACGATTGAGCGGCCTCAGACTGGGCACTTGCTGCGCTGTCAGCAGGATGGGTGGGGGTAGCGCAGGCGCTGAGGAGCAGTGCGCAGGCGCTGATTGCTGCAAGAATCCTGATTTTCATGTTTTCCTCATGACGGTGCGGTGTGGGGTGAAGTGCATGGTCTTCACCCCACACCGCGGGGTTCGTACCGCTCACATTTTAGGGGTGAGCGGGCCGTTGCTTGCTGTGGGCTGTGCCGCGCCCACCTGGGGTTTCAGGGGGCGCGGCACAGGTCAGTCAGGCGCGCTGGCGGGCGCGAGCACCGAGTGCTGCGGCGCCCAGAGCCAGGGCGATGAGTGACATCCAGACGAGGGCCTGAGCTTCCGAACCGGTGGAGGCCAGGCCGCCGGGGCCTGCGATGCCGCCGAAGGCGTCGTACTCGATGAGTTCGCCGGTTTCGGGGTCGCAAGCGGTGGCGGGAGCCAGGCTCACCGAGGAGGACATGGCGTCGAGGCTGGTGCCAGCTTGGTAGAAGCCAGCGAAGGCCTTCGCGCCGGTTCCGGTGAGGGTCACCGATGCTCCGTCGAAGCTCAGGGCGTTGTCGGACACGCTCACGCCGTTGAAGCTGAGCGATGCGAGGGCAACGCGACCAAGGTTGAACTTGTTGCCCGAGGTGTCCGAGCCGGAGACGGTCATGTACAGGGTGCCGCTATTGCCTTCGATCTGGACAGCGGGGTTGCTCATGGTGAGGTCCAGGATGCCGTTGTGGCCGTAGAACTGGACGGTACCGCTGTAGTAGATCGTTCCGGTGCGGGTGTTGGTGTTGTACAGGCCGCCTGAGACCGGGAAGTTGAAGGTGGAGCCGTCCCAGTTGACGCCGTTGAGGTTCCATCCGCCCTTGGCGATGGAGCCGCGAACGTAGGTTGTGAAGGAGCTACGGACGCCCCAGGAGAGGCTGCCGGAGGTGATGCGCTTACGGTTGGGGTCGACGGCGCATTCCTTCTTCTGCTTCTTCTCGGTCTTGTTCTCTACCTTCGGGGTGCCTGGGTTCTTCTTCTGGTCCTCCGAGGGCTTGTCTTGGGTTGAGTCATCGCCACCCTTGGGGGGTGCCACGGGGGCGCCTGCGGTGATGACGATCGGGTCGAAGTCGCTCGAGCCGGCCTTGTAGAAGCCACCGAAGGCGTCGGCACCTTCCTTCGTCAGCGTGAGCTGAGCGAAGGTGATGGTGGCCTCGGCGCCACTGCCCGCCACAACGGGATCGGACAGGGTTGCCAGGACAACGCGACGCAGGGCAGGCTTCGTCTTTCCTTCGAGGGCCTTCTTCAGGCCTTCGGCGTTCCCCAGCAGGGCCATGTCCTTGGGGTCGTAGGGAAGGGAGGCGACGTCTGCGACCAGGGTCCAACCGTCGGCGCCACGAAGGATCTCCGGGTTGGCGATGGTGATGTCGAGCAGACCGTGGTGGCCTACGAAGTGGACCTTACCTGCGAAGCGGGAACCCTCGTACTTGGCGAGGTCTACGCCAGCGTCCTTGACGCTGGGGAAGGTGAATTCGCCGGTGGCACCCTCTGAGAGGGTCCAGGAACCCTGGGCCAGGCCCTTGAGGTAGCTGCGGAATTGCTTGCGCACACCCCAGTTGAGGTTGGGGGCGGTGAGCTGCGGGGCCGGGGTGGTGCCGGGCTGGTCAGTACCAGGCTGGTCAGTACCAGGCTGGTCCGTGCCAGGCTCGTCCGTGCCAGGCTCGTCCGTGCCAGGCTGGTCCGTGCCAGGCTGGTCCGTGCTGGGCTTGTCAGCAGCGCGCACAACCATGGTGATCGGGTCAAGCGCACGGTTGCCAGCCTTGTAGAAACCACCAAAGGCTGCTGCACCTTCGTCGGTAAGAACAACCGAGGAGAAGGAGACCGTTGCTCCGCCACCGCCGTGCTTGACATCCATACCATCAAGGTCGGCCAGGTGGACCCTCTTCAGTGTCGGAACCTCAGAGGAAGCAGCGGCAAAGAAAGACGAGCCAGGACGAGCACCCGGGAAGGTGAAGGGGCGAGAGGCCACGTCAGCCATGAGCTTCCATGCTTGGCCCTCACGCACGATTGCTGGGTTAGCGATGGTGAGGTCGAGCAGACCCCCATGACCGGTGAAGCGAACCTTGCCTTTGAATGCAGCGCCCATGAAGTTCCTGTGCGCAAGAGCTTCGTCGTCAGCCAGGGGGAAGACAAAACGGCCAGTGGCACCTTCAGAGACCTCCACCGTGCCGTGAGCGATGGGGCCGGTGACATAGTCAAGGAAGCTCTTACGGATGCCCCAGTGCAGATCGGCAGTCATTGCCTTGGGGCGAGGATCAGCCGGGGTGTCCGTGCCGGGCTTGGTACCACCGGGGGTGCTATCACCAGGCTGAGTTTCACCTGGGGTGGTGCCACCGGGAACCTCTCTGTCAGGAGTCTGGTCCTTGGGGTCTGGGGCGGGTGCGGCCTTCTCGGTCACGACGATGCTCAGAGGATCCATTCCACGATTACCACCACGGTAGAAACCACCGAACGCAGTATCGCCTTCCTCCGTCAGGGTGACGGTGGAGAAGTTGTAGGTCGAGGTTGCACCGCGCTCCATGCTGAAGCCGTCCAGGGTTGCCAGGGTAACGCGCTTTGAGGGCGGCGGCGGGGTGTCGGCACCAACCTCGGGAGCGGTGAAGAGATCCTTGGGCACAGGACGCGAGGCGACGTCAGCAACCAGCTTCCATGCACCCTTTTCGTTAATCACCGTCGGGTTCGCGATGGACAGATCAAGGTTGCCCTTGTGTGCGATGAAACGAACACCGCCCTTGAAGTCGATTTTGCTCATGTTTTCACGGGAGATGGTGGCGCCGTCAGCCAGCGGGAAGACAAAGCTGTCCTTCGCACCGTCACTCAGGATCCACTTGCCCTTTGCCAGGTTGGGGTTGGTGAGGTAGGAAATGAACGATTGACGAACGCCCCAACGTAGCTCTGCGGTGTAGCTCTTAGGCGCAGGCTGTTCAGTGGCCGGAGGAGTCTGACCGCCGGACTGCCCATCCGGCGTTTGTACGTTTGGATCTTCGGTCTTGGGCGCCTCGTTCTGCTGTGCGGCGGCCTCGTCCTCATCGGCCTTACGGTCGGCGGCGAGGGCCTCGTCGAGAGTACGCGGGTTCGTGGCTGCGGCTTCCTGGCCAGTTTCAGGCTTGCCCTTGACGCGCCATCCGTACTCTTGCAGCACGTCCCAGTTGGTGAAGCGATTGCCCTTGGCTTCCAGTGCGCTAATGCGCAGTTCGTTGCCATTGGCGCCGAAGGCCTTCCACTTGGTGAAGGCAGTGGCATCGGGGATGAAGTTGTTCTTCAGGTCAACACGCTGCAGGTTAGGCAGGTTGTTGAATGCGCTGACGTCGCTGATGCGGTTGTCGGCCAGGTTGAGGGTTCGCATGTACAGGGCGGCCTTGAGGGGCTCAACGTCCTGTATACGGTTGGTGTTCAGGCTCAGCGTGCGCAGGTTCTCCGACCCCAGCGGCAGGCGTGAGATATCAGAGATGCGGTTGTTGTCGGCCTTGAAATTGGCCAGCTCGGTCAGCGCAGTGAGGTCAGGCAGGGCCGAGATCTTATTGCCGGAAATGTCGATCTTGCGCAAAGCGGTCATGCCAGACAGTACGGACACGTCGCGGATCTCATTGTTGGGCACATCAACGGAGTGAAGCTTGGGCAGGGCGGCCAGGGGCGACAGGTCCGTGATCTTGTTGAAGCCAAAGCGGACGCTGGTAAGGGTCTTTGCCCCTTCAAGACCCTTCAGGGACTGCATCTTGGTCTCGTCGCTGTTGTTGGCACTGATGCACTGGAGTGACTGCACGCTCTGGATGTACTTGTTGGTGATCGGCGTGTGAGGCTTGAGGTCCTGGTCGGTGCGGATGCACTCAGCCAGACGCGGGTCCACATCAACGTCAATAATGGGTTCGTTGGGGTCCAGAATGGGCTTGTTGCCGGGGTTTTGGTAGCTCTCGGGGAAGAGGTTCCACAGCACAGGCTTAGGGGTGTCTGCCTCGACGCCCTTGAGGGCGATCGTCATCACGAAGGGGGAGCCGATGGCGTCCTTGTAGAAGCCCACCAGATCATCGGACATGTCCAGAACGCGGGGCTTGAGGGAGTGGATAAGGATGTAGTTATCCTTGCGCTCCACCTTGAGGTCATCCATCTGCAGCAGAGGCACCTGGTCAAAGGTCTTGGCAGGCTTGCCCGAGAGGGTGCCAGCGGTCGAACCAGAGAGGATGAGCTGCTTCTTGGCGAAGTCAATGGTGGGGTTGGAGAGGCTGACGTTGAGGACGCCTTCGTACTTGCGCCAGTTCACCTCACCCTGGAGACGCAGGGTGGTGAGCTTGTTGAGGTCAATGCTCTGTCCGGGAACGGGGTTCCACAGCAGGCTGCCGCCCTCGTTGAGGATGCCGACATTGCTGCGGGTTTCGTTCTCGATGCCAACGTATTCACGGAATGAGCGCATGAAGTCCCAGTTGGCGTAGCCGGTTTCGATGGCGAACTGGGTGTTCTGCTCGGCAGTGGCCGCTTCGTTGCGTTCACTTTCAGGGGTTTCGGAGGGTGCTGCATTTCCTTGGGCACTGTCGGCCGGCTGGCCTGTGCCTTCGGAGGTTTCAGCGGGGGCGCTGCCGCCTTCTGCGGCGCCTTGCGCATCGGCTGTGGGTGCGCTGGGTTCTGAAGCCTCGCCGCCTTGGGCTTGCTCACCTTGGGGGGCCTCGGACGAGGTTCCCGCCGGCGAGCTTTCGCTGGAGGTGGGGGTTTCGCTGGTTGCGGCGACGCTCTCTGTGGCGCCCGTTTCGGGCAGAGTGTCACTGGCTATTGCAGCGTTACCTGGAAGGATGCTTGCTGTAGCAAGAAGGGCTGTCACCACGGTGGAGACAAGCGCTCGCTTTGTTACAGGTCTCATGGTTGTGCAGTTCTCCTGAATACGAGATAGGCGCGCCAATATTCCATTGGCCTCATTCACCTTAATTAGGTACACCTAATACGCCAAACAAGATGACAGGGCGACATTTAAATTCTCATGCCCTAATTAACGCGTACTGCAATGTTGCAATGCACACTTTTTGTCTATTACGCCCCGACTGCGACCTCACGACAGCACTTAGTAAACACGACAGAGAACAGACCTTCACGATCGACGAAGAACAGATCTTCACCATCGGATCTAAAGTAGAGGCATGTCACACACTCCCCTCCCCTTCCGCATTGGCAACGCCCTTGACATTCACGCCTTCGCCTCCGAAGTCTCAGACACTAAGCCCCTCATGGTTGCCTGCCTCGAATGGCCTGGCGAAACCCCACTTCTAGGCCACTCCGACGGCGATGTTGCCGCCCACGCTGCATGCGACGCACTCCTGGGTGCAGCGGGGCTTGGCGACATGGGTACCGTCTTTGGCACTGATCGCCCCGAGTGGTCGGGAGCCTCTGGCGAGGCCTTCCTGCGCGAAGTGATGCGCATGCTCAACGAAGCCGGGTGGAAAGTTGGGAATATTCACGTGCAAGTTATTGGCAATCGGCCTCGCATGAAGGCTCGCCTACCCGAAGCCGAGGAACGCTTGAGCGCCCTCGTTGACGCCCCAGTCAGCGTTTCAGCAACAACCACCGACGGCCTCGGTTTCACCGGCCGAGGCGAAGGCCTCGCGGCCCAAGCGACAGCCCTCATCGTCCGCGCAGACTAACTCAGGCCATCCCACCCCTCGCTTCAGCCGCGCATGGTGATCCGCCCTCGTCCCTACACCTCAGTTACGTGACACTTGTTGCGTTTTGTGACGGGTACACCTGTCACGCTATGCAACAACTGTCACAAAAGTACCAAGGCGCCCCCGCCCTCCGCCCCACCCCAGCAGAGGCGAGGAGGAAAGCCCCGCCTCAGCCTTCGTAGATATTGATATGCGCGTCGTCCTCACGGATGGGTATAAGGAGCAGCAGGCCCACTGCCAGGATCAACACGATGCCAACAATGCCCCAGTGGGTCGCGGCAGCACCCTCACCCACAATGCGCGAGCCAATCCACACAGAAATGCCATACATAGCGGGAGCAAGGAAGGACACGGCGCGGCCGGTCGTGGCGTACAGGCCAAAGACTTCACCTTCGCGGCCTTCGGGGATGATACGCGCCAGGAAGGAACGCGAGGCAGACTGCACGGGGCCCACAAAGACGCACAGGATCAGGCCCAGCACCCAGAAGGCGATCTTGCCGTAATCAGCCATGAAGAACACACCCATACCGGCCAGGATCATCAGGAAGAGCGAGGCTTCAATGACGCGCTTGGGGCCGAAACGGTCATCCAGCGCACCGAAGGAGATCGTGGCAATACCGGCAACAATATTGGCAGCGACACCAAACATCAGCACCTCAGACTGGGCAAACCCGAAGGCAGAAGCGGCCAGGATCGCACCAAAGGTAAACACGCCAGCCAGGCCGTCGCGGAAGACTGCCGAGGCAATGAGGAACTTCAGGGTGTGGGGCGCCTCGGTGGCGAGGTTCTTCACCGTCTGGAAGAGGCGGCGGTAGGACTCGAGCATCGACTCGGGAGCCTCGGGCGCGCGCGTGCGCTTGGGCTTGGGCGGGCGGATGACAACGGGCAGGGCGAAGATGCCAAACCATGCGGCAGCAATCAGCATGGACACGCGGATATCAAGGTTGTTTTCACCGGTCACACCAAAGAGGCCAACCTCGGGCTTAATGAATCCGAAGAAGAGGACCAGCAGCAGTACGATGCCACCCACGTAGCCAGCACCCCAGCCCAGGCCGGAGACGCGACCCATATTCTTCTTGTCAGCCAGGTGGTTGAGCATGGCGTTGTAGTTCACGGAAGCGAACTCGAAGAAGATATTGCCAAGGCCCAGCAGGGCGATACCCAGCCACAGGGCGCCAATGGGTCCCAGAGGGCTATCGGGGTAGACGAAGTACATGACGCCCATGCAGGCGACGACGGCGTAGGTGAAGATACCAACCAGAAGGCCGCCTCGCCCGGCGCGGTCAGCGCGCTGGCCGGTCACGGGAGCAAGCAGGGCGATGACGAGGCCGGCGATGGTCAGACCCCAGGAGAGGTACTGGTGGGCGTCGGTTTCGTTGGTGAAGAGTCCGTCGGTGGTGAGGTAGACGGAGAAGATGAAGGTGGTGGCGACGGCGTTGAATGCTGCTGATCCCCAGTCCCATGCGGCCCATTCAAGGATGGGGCGGGTGAAGAGTTTTGCCTTCTGTGGTGCGTCAGTCTGCGGGGTCTGCGCCGATGGTGTGGTGGCGCTGGCCTGTGCAGCATTGTGCGCAGCTTCGGGCTGGGACATGGTGCCTCCATGGTGCGTGGGCTGAGCCCTGGGGTGACGGCCGGGACGGTCCGCCAATGGAACGGTAGCACGATGAGGCCAACGAATTGGACTCCCTTGCCTGTGTGTGGACGGAGCGAGGGGGCGAGGCGGGTTTTAGTCCTGTTCGCGTCGGCGGCTCAGCACTTTCATCGTCGCTTCGATGAAGATGAGGTCTTTGCTGGTGGTGATCTTCATGGCCATGCCGTCCCCGTCTACAACGTGGACGCGCCCTCCCATAGCTTCGACGAGGCTGGCGTCGTCGGTGGCGGCGGTCCCCTCGTGTGCGGCACGCTCGCGTCCGGCCTCATGGGCGGCTTGGAGGGTCGCCCAGCGGAACCCTTGGGGGGTTTGCACGGAGACGAGGGCGGAGCGGTCAGGGGTGGCGACGACGTAGCGGCTCTCGAGCGCCCTTTCAGAGGCGGATTCTTCGGAAAGTTCCTCTTCAGAAGCCACTTGCTTGACGGTGTCAGTCACGGCAAGGGCGGGGATGACGGCCTCGCAGCCGCGCTCAACGGCGTCAATGACGCGGCGGATCATCACTGCGGGGGTGAGGCAGCGGGCGGCGTCATGGACGAGGACGACGCTGGCGTCTTCCAGCGTGAGGCCGTGGCGTTGAGCGAGGGCGGGTAGGGCTGCCATGCCCGCAGCGACGGATGCTTGGCGGGAGGCTCCCGGCGACGACCTCGACAGGCGTGTCGGGGTGGCCGGGAAGGGGGGAGGAGGGCGGCGAATTCGTCGACGCGGTCGGCGGGGGCGGTGACAACAATGCCGGTCACACCCGCTTCGGCCAGACCTTGTGCGGCGCGCACGAGCATGGGGACTCCCCCGACGGGCACGAGGGCCTTGGGAGTGTGGTGCCTAGGCGAGTGCCCGAACCTGCGGCTGTGAGGACAGCGAAGGCTGACACGGGACTGTCAGCTCAGGCGGTTTCGACAGCGCCGGTTTCGGCGGCATCCACGTCGTCGGTGTTGACAGCGTCAACGGCGTCGGCCTCGTTTTGCGGGGCTTCGTCGGCGTTGGGGTCAACGGTGTAGCCTTCGGCGAGGACGGCGTCGAGGCGCTCGGCAGCGGCAGCCTTGGAGATATTGCGGGCCAGGGCCAGTTCGGAGGTGAGGATCTGGCGCGCCTTGACGAGCATGCGCTTTTCGCCGGTGGAGAGCTTCTTCGAATCGTCACGGCGGGTGAGGTCGCGCACGACCTCAGCGACCTTGACGATGTCTCCGGTGGCGATCTTTTCCTGGTTGGCCTTGAAGCGGCGCGACCAGTTGGTGGGCTCTTCAATGTAGGGAGCACGAAGGACGGAGAGCACGTGGTCGAGGCCGTCTTCATCAACGACGTCACGCACGCCCACGAGGTCCACGTTTTCGGCGGGAACCTGGATGACAAGGTCGCCCTGGTTCACGCGAAGCTTGAGGTAGGTCTTCTCTTCCCCGCGGATAGTGCGGATAGAGATGTCTTCGATTGTTGCGGCCCCGTGGTGGGGGTAAACAACCGTCTGACCAATTTCGAACGACATAGGATCGCGCTCCCTGGGACTCGACACGGCAGATTCCATTCTACCATCACCGGCTCAAAGGCCCAGGGAGGAGTAGCCCACAATGCAAAGCCCAGGCAAAGCCTTCGTCGGTGAATAATCCAGAACTCACCCTTTACAGCGCAACGAGCTTGTAGCCCACACCTCGTAAAGTCACCAGACGCTGCGGCGCCGAAGGATCCTGCTCAATCTTGGAACGCAGGCGCTTGACGTGCACATCCAAGGTCTTCGTATCGTGAAAGTCCTCCGTCCCCCACACCCTTTCCATCAGCTGCGATCGAGTGAGCACCCGCCCAGCGTTGCGCGCCAAACACGCCAGGAGCTCAAACTCACGCAGGGGCATGGACACGACCTGCCCATCAACGCGCACCTCATGACGATCCACCGACAGACGCAAGCCCCCCACTTCCAGTACTTCGTCGACGTCCTCGGCCGACGAGGGTTCGCGCCGACGCAGGACCGCTCGCACGCGAGCAAGGAGTTCCCGGTAGGAGTAGGGCTTTGTCATGTAGTCATCCGCCCCGTTTTCCAGGCCCACAATCCGGTCGGCAACGTCATCCTTCGCGGTCACCATAATGATGGGGGTGTCGTGGTGGCGGCGAATCGCAGCGCAGATGTCCATGCCGGAAACGCCGGGCAGCATGAGGTCAAGCAAGATGAGATCGAAGCGGCCGGTCATGGCCTGGGCGAGGCCCGTTTCCCCGTCTGCAGCTTCAGTGACGCTGTAGCCGTCGCGCTGGAGGGCGAAGGCCAGGGCCTCACGGTAGGTGTCTTCATCTTCGACAATGAGGATCGAGGTCACGAGAGTTCTTGTCCTTCCCGGTCGGCGACGGGCAGTGTCATGGTGAAGATTGAACCCGCTCCTTCCTCGGAGTGCACGCTGACAGTGCCGCCGTGGTCGGCGACGATGTGTTTGACAATGGACAGCCCCAGCCCAGTGCCCCCTGTTGCCCGCGAGCGCGCAGGATCCACCCTGTAGAAGCGTTCAAAGACACGTTCTTGGGCGTCGGCGGGGATGCCGATGCCGGTGTCGGCCACGTGGATGCGCACCCACTCTTCGTCGCGCTCACAGGTGACGCTCACGACCCCTCCGGCGTGCGAGTAGCGCACGGCATTGTCAAGGAGGTTATGGACGGCGGTAATGAGCAGGTCCTCATTGCCCCACACCTGCAGCGGAGGAATACGTGTGGTGTCGGGACTATTGAGGGTGATGTCGTGTTGTTCGGCGCGGGTTTCTTGGCGTTGGATCGCGGCAGTGATAACCGCCCTACAGTCGGTGATGTGCGGTTCGTAGGGCGCTTCAGGGCTTTGGAGGCGCGAGAGGTCGATGATGTCTTGGACGAGGTTTCCCAAGCGGCGGGCTTCGCGGGTCAGGCGCGTGGCGAAGCGGGCGATGGCCTCGTGGTCGTGGGGGTTGGCGGCGATGGTTTCGGCCAGGAGGCTGATCGCGCCGACGGGGGTTTTGAGTTCGTGGGAGACGTTAGCGGTGAATTCGCGGCGGGCGGCGGCGTCGCGGCGGTGCTGGGTGCGGTCCTCAGCGATGATGAGGACCCTGCCGGCGGGCAGGGAGGCTGCGTGGACTTGGAAGTCGAGCATAGCCTCGTCGTCCATGCCCGAGCGCGGAAGCTCAATGTCGCGGGAGATGAGGCTTCCGGCGCGGCGGGCACGGCGGGCGAGGCTGATGAGTTCAGGGTGGGTGATTTCGCGGCCGTGAATGATTCCTTTGGCGTGGGCGTGGGCGTCGGCGCGGACAACCTCGTCGTCTTCGTCGAGGATGATCGTAATGCCGGGGATGGCGTGCAGGACGGCGGAGAGGTCAGCGGAGAGGCCGTCTGCGGTGGCGGGGAGGGCGGAGCTGTGGGCGTGTTCTCGTTCGGAAATGCGGAAGGCTGCCACGCCAACAGCGCCGACGAGGACGCCAAGGGAGGCCACCATAATGAGGATGAGCACGTCTGGCACGCCTCCACCATAACTGGCATTTCTGTTGAGGGAAGGCCTGTATCCCACATTCTGTCGATCTTTGTCGAGGCCGAGCCGAGGCTGCGAAGGGGGCGAGTGTGGTTATGGCGCCAAAAGCAGAGGGGCTGGTGGGAGCGTTGCGCTCCTACCAGCCCCTGGGTGCTGTGTCAGGTATCTATTGATACGTGATGTTTAGCTTGTCACTTGCCCTGGTTGGCAACTGCGGCGATCTTGGCCTCTGCCTCGGGATCGAGGTAGGTGCCGCCCTTCTTGACGGGCTCAAGGGTTTCTTCGTCGAGCTCGTAGACCAGCGGAATACCGGTGGGAATGTTGAGCTCAGCGATGTCCTCGTCAGAGATGCCATCAAGGTGCTTGACGATGGCGCGCAGGGAGTTGCCGTGCGCGGCGATCATCACGGTCTTGCCGGACTTGATGGTGGGGACGATTTCCTCTTCCCAGTAGGGCAGAAGGCGCTCAAGAACGTCCTTGAGGCATTCGGTCATGGGGATGGGTTCGCCAGCGTAGCGGGGGTCAGCGTCCTGAGAGAATTCGGAGCCAGCCTCGATGACGGGCGGGGGAACGTCGTAGGAACGACGCCAGAGCATGAACTGCTCATCACCGTATTCGTCGCGGATTTCCTTCTTGTTCTTGCCCTGCAGAGCGCCGTAGTGACGCTCGTTGAGACGCCAGTTGCGCACGACGGGGATCCAGTGACGGTCGGCAGCATCAAGAGCCAGGTTGGCGGTCATGATGGCGCGACGCAGCATCGAGGTGAAAAGGATGTCGGGCAGGACGCCGTGTTCCTTAAGGAACTCGCCGCCGCGAACAGCCTCGGCGCGACCCTTGTCAGACAGGGGCACGTCAACCCAGCCGGTGAACAGATTCTTTGCATTCCATTCGCTCTCGCCGTGGCGGAGCAACACGAGTGTGTAGGTCATGGTTCCTATTCTTCCATTCATGGCCCGCCCCTGTCACGGCCAAAGGGCCTGACTTGGCGTGGCATTGACACGAGGGGCCGACAGAACGTGCTGTCAGCCCCTCACATCAGTGGCAGTGTGCGATCAGCGCGCGCTGCGACGGCGGCTCGCAGTGACGAGGGTGCCCGCACCGATCATGGCGCTCAGCAGGGCGACACCGGTGAGGTCAGTGGCGCCGGTCTTGGCCAGGCCCTTCTGGGCGCTCTGCTGCGCACCCTTCCGGGCATCCTTCTGGGCGTCCTTCTCAGCAGCGGGAGCGTCAGCTTTGGGGGCGCCCGGCTGGCCCTGACTCTTCGGCGGAACCGGGCAACGTTCCAGCTTCATCGCGTCAGCCAGTTCAGCCTCGGCACGTGCCAGCTCCTGGGCAGCAGCCTGCTGAGCGTCGCGGGCCATATTGCGCAGGGACTGGAAGGTGTACAGGCGAGTCTTGCCCGCATCAGATTGAGCCAGCCCTCGACGAATCGGGGCAATCTGCGCTTCAAGCGCAGCCAGACGAGGATCAGCCAGAGGCTCGGTCACGCCCTCACCCACTGCCAGCTTGTCCAGCGGCTCAAAAGCAGCGTCAGCCTTGGCCTTCTTGTCTGCCTTGTCCGCGAGGGCAGCCTTGGCGGTGGCCACTGCCTGGGTTGCGTCAGCAACCTTGAGCTGCTCGGCGGCCAGTGCCACCTCAGCGGCAACCATGTCCTGGGCGGTCTGGGCATGACCGGCGGCGCGAGCTTCCTGCGCCCGAGTATTGCGGGCGGTGGCCTCGTCCTTGGCGGTGCGGGCAGCTTCGGCTTCACCGGCGGCGGTGACCTTGAGGGCGGCCTTCTCCGCGCGGGTTTCCGTGGCGCGCGTGTGAGCGGCGGTCCAATGGGTGACCTGCTCTTCCTTCGCCGTGAGCTCGGCCTGCTGGGTGGCGGCCGTGCGGGTGGCCTCGTCGACGGCGCGCTGGGCGTCGTCCTCGGCCTTCTGGTACTGCTCATCGAGGTTGCCAGCGAAGTCGGCGCCGTAGCCGTCCTTGATGGCCTTAGCGGCGTCGAGGGCGGCCTGCTTGTCCTGCTTAGCCTGCTCCTTCGCGGGGCGCTGGGCGACGAGGTCGGCGTGCGTGGCGACGGCTTGGGTGCGCAGCGTTTCCTTTTCTTCGACGGCGCGACGCAGGTCTTCGAGGGTGGGCTGCTCCTGGGCGAGGCGGTCACGCTCGGCGGTCAGGCTCTGTCCGAGGGTCTGCGGACGTGCGGTTTCGTTGTCGCCAAGCTGAGTCTGGCGGGTGGCTTCGTGCTCGGCGACCTGCTTGTCCTGTGTGGCGGTGTCGAATTCGCCTTGCTTGGTGTCACGCTCAGCGGTCTTGGCCTGGATCTGGCCGGTGACGCCCTCCCATTCGGTCTGCTTCTGTGCGCGGGCAGTCCGCTTTTCTTCGAGTTGCTGCTGGTCGGGGGCGGGTTGGCCCATGAGCTGGCGGATGTCCGCATCGAGGGCGGAGATCTCTCCATCCAGAACGCCCTTTTGAGTGTTGAGGTTCTGGATTTCCTGCTCAAGGCCGGTGATGGCCTGTTCGGCAGCGTTGATTTGGCCGGTCAGCTCGGCTACGCGGCGGCGGGCCTCGGTGGCGGCCTGGCGGGCGTTGGCCACGACGTCTTGCGCGGTGGCGATTTCCTGTTCGAGTTCGCTGATGCGGGTCAGACTGGTCTGGGAGGCTTCGAGGACGGGCTTGAGGTCGGCTTCAGCCTTTTCCTTGTCCTGCGTGGCGGTGGTGACCTCGTTATTGGCGGTTTCGATGCGGCCGTCGAGCTCGGTCAGCTCCCGGCTGGCGGTGTCGAAGGCGGTCTGAGCTTCCTGGATCTTGTGCTCGATGCCGGCCTTGCCGCCGCGGCCCTTGAGGGTGGCGTTGCTGGCCTTCTTTTCGGCGAGGGTGGCCTGAGCCTGGGTGAGGGTCTGGCGTGCCGCTTCGAGGTTTTGATTGGCCTCGTCGCGGGCAGTGGTGGCGGCGGCGAGTTGACGCTGAGCGGATTGGACGCCGATTTCAGCGAGGGCAACTTCCTCGGTTGCGCGGGTGAGCGCCTGTTCCTTGTCGGTAAGGGTGCGCTGAGCGTTGGTGAGGGCCTGGGCGGCGGCGGCAGCTTCGGTGCTGAGCGCGTCGGTGCCTGCCTCGTTGGCGGCCTTCTGCTGGCGCAGTTGGGTGATTTCCTCGGTGAGGCTTTGGATGCGGGCCTGCAGGGCGGTGAGTGCGCCTTCTGCCTGGCCGAGGAGCATTTGTGCTTGTGCGTGCTCGGCATCAGCTTGCTGCTTGGTGGTGAGGGCTTCGCGGTGAGCATTGGTGAGGATCGTGACGATTCGGGTGAGAATCTGCTGACGTTCAGCGTCGAGGCCGTCGCTGATGCCCTGCTGCTTTTTGAGGTTCTTTTCGGCCTCGTCGAGCGCGTTGCGCTGGAGGAGGGCTTCGGCCTTGGCGCGCTCGACCGCCTGGTTGAGGCGTTGTTCGATCTGCTCGGAGCGGCAGGTGAGGGCGGGGCTGGTGGCTGCGGGGGCAGTGGTTGCCGGCGCGTTGGTTGCGGGAGCGGCTGCTGCCGAGGGGATGACGAGGGCGGCGATCGCGAGGGCGCTGAGTGTGGCGGCGGAGATTCGTGCAGGATGCTGAGTCATGGGATTCTCACTTGTGTTACTGAACGGGACATTCGTTCAATGACCGTAGTCCGATGCTCAGAAGAGACACAAACCGCAGTTGAGAAGCCTCTCCTTAGGCTCACCTACTGAAAACTGCTGAAATTACACGGAAAACTTTCAGGATCTTGCTCGACAACCCCTCCAAAGTGAAGCATCTTTGTGACGAAGTAGATACACACCTGTCTTCAGGCCGAACACCCACCCCAGGCCAAAAAGTCCCAAGCGCTCCACCCGTGACAAAACGTTGTAGCCCCAGGCCAGAAGGCCTGGGGCTACACGTCTTACGCTGGAAAACTCAGCAGGTCGCCGGATTCTCCTGGTAGTAACGCTCAATAATCTCGGTCGAAATGCGACCACGATCAGAAACGGTAATACCCTTGCCACGCGCCCATTCACGAATGGCGGAGGTGTCATGGGCGGAAGTCGAGCGCGAGGAGGAGCGTCGCTGCTGACGGGCAGCCCGACCAGTCACGCGACGCGCGGCGGACATCCACTTTGCAAGTGCTTCATCCATCTCAGCAATATGCTTCTCGCTGAGATCAATCTCGTAGCACACGCCCTTGTAAGCGAATTCCACGGTGTCGACGGCTTCGGTTTGATCAAGATCGTCGATCAAAAGAACCTGTGTCTTTTTCATTTTAAAGTAACCTTCCTGTCTGTTCAACAGAAACGGTGAATCGGCCTTACATATCATAACAGTTAGACGCATTTAGAAATCAAATCGAGAGATACTCAATGCGCACACTTGCAGGAATCCGATAGCAACAATTGCACATCCGCATTGGCTCCCACTTCCGCCCGGGAGGTAGCATGTCAGCAGTTCATTCAACACTACCCTTGAGCTAAACCACCCCACACAACCCTCCACTGACCCGCTAGGACTGGCATGAGCATCGAAATCGCACGCACCGCTAACGCCGAACTTGTCTCCGCCATGGAACGCCTCATCCCCCAGCTTTCGCGCAGTTCAGCACCCCTTGACACCAGCGGCTGCGAGCGCCTTCTTACTCAGCCCGGCGTCACTCTTTTCCTTTTTCGCCCCGACACTCCCAACGGCGACGAAGAGCAACCAATTCTTGGCATGCTGTCATTAGTCACTTTCGAGATTCCCACCGGTATCCGCGCCTGGATTGAGGACGTCGTTGTCGACAATGAAGCTCGCGGACAGGGCGCCGGTCAGGCCCTTGTGGAGGCCGCCATTGCTCACGCCAAAGAACTAGGTGCTCGCACCGTAGACCTCACTTCCCGCCCCTCTCGAGAAGCAGCTAATCGCCTCTACCAGCGTTGTGGTTTTCTTCTGCGTGATACCAACGTTTACCGGTTTAATGGATGACCCAGGTACGCACATCCAGAACTCTTCATTAAAATCCGACACTTCCCCAAAAAATAGGCGCCCAAATTCCCCGTAATTCTCATAGAGACTTTCACAAAGTGTCGGACATTTGCGGTATGCCGATTCTTCGATAGATCCGAAGAATCAGCGCGTCAGCCTCTGATTGAGCGGTCAATTTTTCACGCCACGAACATGCTTGCGGAGGTGCTGAGGAGCCATGCGCACGCCCTCGTCCTGCTGCGCAGCGCCCCCTCCTTGTGCCTGTAGCGAGGCAGCGGATAGACGGTTTTCTCGACACTGTCGGCGATAGAACACCCAGGCATGCAGGGCGTTTGCTGCAGCCAGGAGAATGAAGAAGAGCGCCCAGATCGCCCACCACGGGAAGCGCGGCAGCTGGGATTCATCCTGTGATTGCTCAACATCCTTCACCGGAGTGGGGGTGACTCGTTCACCGGTGACAAGAATACGGTGGGAGTTAATCCCCAAAGGCGTGCAGGTCACCAGTGAGGCAATATCTTTTTCTGCGACCGCACGAAGGCTTTGGTTTTCTTCAGGTTGAACAACTTCCTTTTTGTAGACCCTATAGGTCAGCACCTCCCCAAAGATTTCCACAGTGAAGGTGTGACCCTTTTCCAGCTGATCCAGATCGGTAAACAGTCGCGATTGGGCCAGCCCACGATGAGCGGTCAACACCGTGTGCGTGCCAACTCCCCCCACGGGCAAGGAAGTGCCCTGAAGGTGCCCAACCCCGCGACTGAGCACGGTTTCACTGGTGCCGTGGTAGATAGGCAGGTCAACGTCGATGGAGGGGATGCGGACGCGCCCCATAAGGCCTTCGTAATCTGCATTCAGCAGCTCTTCATACGGCCAGAGATTGTCGGCTCTTCACAGATGAGGGTGTGGGCGTGGGTGTGGTTTGACTGTTGTGGGCGTGGTTGGGGTGGGTAGGGGTCGAGGTCCCCTGATGATGGAAGGCGACTAAAACCCCACTACAGAAGACCCCGACATGGTTGACGTTACCCTCTTGCCTGCTTCTCTTGCTACTTTCCTTGGTCTAGAGCCCTTGGGAGTGGAAACAACCGGCTTGTCCCTGACTGCGGCCAAGGCAGTGGTCTATTGCCGGGTCCTGCCCCAGGAAGGGGAAGGGTTTTGTTCCTCGTGTGGAGGCCAGGGCCAACGCGCCGGTAGCGTGACTCGTAGCCTGGTACACCTGCTCTTGGGACAACGCCCCACCCATCTGACGGTGCGCGTCCCACGCTGGAAGTGCGCTTGGCGCAGGCGAGTGTGGCGCGCTGATCTAGCCCGGTTGGCCAAGAGCCGGGCGAAGTTGACCCATCACGCAGTGCATTGGGCCCTGACCGGGTTAGCGGTTGACCAAATGTCCATCTCCCGCACGGCCAGGATTCTGGGCGCGGCGTGGAACACGGTCAATGACGCGGTCCTAGAGGCCGCAAAGGCCCATCTGTTTACTGATCCGCAACGTTTCGCCGGTGTAGAAGTCATCGGGGTAGACGAACACGCCTGGCGCCACAAACACGGTTCGCGTTTCGTTACCGTCATCATCGACCTGACCGCGGTGCACCAGGGCAAGGGCCCAGCCCGGTTACTGGACATGGTTGCAGGGCGCTCCAAACAGGTCCTGGCTACCTGGCTTGAACAACGCTCCCCTCAGTGGCGTGCGGGAGTCAAGGTAGTAGCAATGGAGGGGTTTAGTGGTTTCAAGACCGCCACCACCAGCCACCTGCCCGGCGCCCAAGCAGTCATGGACCCCTTCGACGTGGTTCAGCTAGCAGGCCAGGCCCTGGAAGAGTGCCGCCGGCGCGTCCAACACGAAACCCTGGGCAGGCGCGGGCGTAGCGGCGATGAACTCTACGCAGCTAGACCCACCCTGCTTACCGGCGCTGACTTGTTAACCCAAAGACAAGACGACAAACTCTGCGCCCTGTTCGCCAACCCGCAACATGCCGCTGTAGAGACCACCTGGATGATCTACCAGCGCGTGGTGGCAAGCTACCGCGACCAAGATCGCCCAAGGGCCAGAGCCACACTCGCAGACCTGATCGACAAGATCTCAAGTGGGGTACCAGCCGGGCTAATCGAGATAAAACGTCTGGCAGCCACGCTCAAACGCCGAGCCAGTGACATCCTGGCCTATTTCGACCATCCCAGGACCAGCAACGGCCCCACCGAAGCAATCAACGGCCACCTAGAACACCTACGCGGCACCGCGCTGGGCTTTCGCAACCTCACCAACTACATCGCCAGAACCCTCCTCCACGCCAGAGGACTCAAACACCACCTACACCCTTATCTGTGAAGAGCCCCTTTAAACACTGACCACTCTCACTAGCAATCACCGTCTTGCCAGGCTCGCGTCGGCTACCCGCACGAACATAACCGCTTCTGGCCTGCGAAAATAACAATTCGACCTCTCTTCGGAACCCAAAGAGAGGCTTGTCACCTTGACAACTCCGTCAAGACCCACACGACCAGCTAAAACTCCTCATAATGAGCCGGATCCTGCCCCTTCATCCGCCCATCAACACGCCCCAAAGCCGTCATCGCCTCCAGCTCAGCCTCACTCAGACGACACTCCACCGCCATCAGATTCTCCCGCTGACGCTCAGCACTCGCCGACTTCGGCAACGGAATACTCCCCCGCTGCACATGCCACGCCAACACCGCCTGCACCGGCGTCACCCCATGCGCACGAGCAACCTCACGGACAACGCCCTCGTCAGTCGACCCATTATTACGACCCAACGGACTCCACGACTGAGTACGCACCCCCAACTCCTCATGCACACGCAAAGCCTCAACCTGCGGAAAATACGGATGCAACTCAATCTGATTCAACGACGGCAACACACCCACCTCATCACGCAGACGCAACAAATGCTCCGGCAAGAAATTCGACACACCCACCGAACGAATCAAACCCTGCTTCTGCAAATCCACCAGCGCCTGGAAAGCCTCCACATACAGGCCCACCCTCGGATTCGGCCAATGAATCAGATACACATCCCAATACTCCAAGCCCGCCCGATACAACGACTCACGCACCGTATCAACCGCCTGATCATACGCATGACGCCTACCCGGCAACTTCGAAGCGAGCACCAACTCCTCACGCCGAACCCCGCAACGACGCTCAGCCTCGCGCACCGCCTGACCCAAAGCGCCCTCATTCTCATAATTAAACGCCGAATCAAGAAAGCGATAACCCTGCTCAATCGCACTCACCATCGCCGCGACACCCGCAACGCCATTCAACCTGTACGTCCCCAGCGCCATCGCCGGAACACTCACGCCATCATTCAAGGTGTACTGCGGGACATTCACACTCATGTGTCGAGCATAACCCCCACCCCAAACTCCCGCCCGATTTTCAGGCATAGGATTGAACCATGACTTTCTCCTTCGACCCCACCACCGCCAACGCCCTCGACTACACCCACTTCCTCAACGACTGCCCCTCCTCCTACCACGCCGCACACGTCGTCGCCGGACGCCTCGTCGACGCCGGTTTCACCATGCAGGACGAAACCCAACCATGGGACGCCACCCCCGGCGGGCACGTCATGATTCGCGAAGGCGCCGCCATCGCCTGGGTCGTACCCCAACAACTGGCGGACACCGCCGCCTTCCGCATCGTCGGAGCACACACCGACTCCCCCACCTTCACCCTCAAACCCAACGCCTCCACACAAACCGCCGACGGATGGAACCAATTCGGCGTCGAAATCTACGGCGGCATGCTCATCAACTCCTGGCTCGACCGCGAGCTCGCCCTCGCCGGACGCGTCATCACCCACGACGGACGCGAACTCCTCGTACGCACCGGGGCGCTCGCCCGCATCCCACAACTCGCCATCCACCTCGACCGCAGCGTCAACAGTGAGGGGCTGAGCCTCAAACGCCAACAGCACATGCACCCCATCTGGGCAGTCGACACCCCAGGGGCTGACATCCTCGACATCATCGCCCGCGACGCCGGGCTCGACTCAGCCGAAGAAATCGCCTCCTACGACATCGTCACCATCCCCCAACAAGGCGCCGGATTCTTCGGAGTCAACGGCGAATTCATCGCCTCAGGACGCCAAGACAACCTCTCCTCCGTACACGCCGGCCTCGTCGCACTCGAAAAGGTCGCCGCTGAAGGGGTGCCCGCCGACGGCGACATCCTCGTCTTCGCCTGCTTCGACCACGAAGAAATCGGATCGAATTCCCGCACCGGCGCTGCGGGTCCCCTGCTCAGCGACGTACTTACTCGCACCGCGCACGCCCTGGGGCGCGACGCCGAAGACCTGGCACGCATGATCGCCGCATCCTTCTGCGTCTCGGCCGACGCCGCACACTCCGTGCACCCCAACTACGCCGAACGCCACGACCCCGACACCCGCCCCATGATGGGACGCGGCCCCGTCGTCAAAATCAACGCCAACCAGTCCTACGCCACCGACGCCACCGGCATCGCCCGATGGAAGCAGGTATGCGCGGCCGCAGGAGTGCCCGTGCAAGAATTCGTGTCCAATAACGACATGCCCTGCGGCTCCACCATCGGCCCCATCACCGCCACCCGCCTAGGCATCCGCACCGTCGATATTGGCGTGCCACTACTGTCCATGCACTCGGCCCGCGAAATGGCCCATGTCGACGACCAATTCGCGCTGACAACCGCGCTGGCAGAGTACTGGGCACAAAGCTGAGGGTTTGCCCGGGGGCGCTGTGGGGGTGTTTCAGCGCCTTGGGTATGGATTAGCGCTGTGGGTTTGGCTCGGCGCCTTCCCTTGGCCTGGTGTCGGTATGCTCCAGCGCTTTCGGTACAGCTCAGCGCCTTCCCGGGGCCTGCTGTCGGTATGCTCCAGCGCTTTCGGTACAGCTCAGCGCCTTCCCTTGGCCTGGTGTCGGTATGCTCCAGCGCTTTCGGTACAGCTCAGTGCCTTCCCGGGGCCTGCTGTCGGTATGCTCCAGCGCCTTCGGTACAGCTCAGTGCCTTCCCGGGGCCTGGTGTCGGTATGCTCCAGCGCTTTCGGTACAGCTCAGTGCCTTTGGTACGCGGCACACCCCGTACCAATGGCGCCCACACGTACCAATAGCAACAAAACCTACCAATACCAGCAGGGACTGCTGGCATTGGTACGCTTCATCGCCTCATGCAGCCGCTGGGACTGGGGGGAGATGTTGGCGCATCGGTATGCCTCAGCGCCTTCCTGAGGAGTGGTATCGGTACACTTCAGCGCCTTGGGTACGGGGCACACCCCGCACCAAAGGTGCTGAAACCTACCAATCGCAACAAGACCGACCCATTGCAGCGAAGCAATCCGACCAGGGTTCGGAGCAAAAGAATGCCACTTTCCAGTCCTTCCAGCGGCAGGAAAGCGGTAACGTCGAAACCATCAAGACCAGTTCGGCCTGCTTCATGCCCTGGGCAGATCGGCATCTTGTATCAGCGGCGTCTTTCGCCATTAACCGACAAAGTCGCAACCACGCGGGCAAAATCTCCCGCGCCTGCGTGCTTCAATCGCTCCGCAAGGGAGTAGTTTCCCTCACGAGAAACGCGATACTCCTCCATTTGGGCATAGACACTCTGAACTATTTCAGGCTGGGATTGCCACACGAGCATCAGAAACTCGTCCGGCGTATAGATCTCATATGGAAGTTCGTCAGGGTCACGACCTGTGCCGATAAAGTCGGCAACATTTGAAGTCAATAAAATGTCGGCGCCACCGGCTACAGCGGCACCGTGGACATGGGCGTCTCCCGGATCAGGCTGCCCTGGTGGGCATTCGTAGTCTCGGATTCTTCCCTCGGGAAAGATCTCCCTCACCTTTTCTACGATGTCCGCAACGTAGCCCCCCGGCACATCAGGATAACGTTTTCTGAAGTTACGAACTGGTCTCAGCAAGAATATCTTCAGTCCACAAGACGTCATAAAGGGGGCCCGTTCCACTGGCTAGCGCCAACAGGAACACCCAGTCTCTCAATGTCCGAGAGTAGAGAACATTCGCGTCAACTAGGACCCTCATTCTCACAGCCTGCCACCCAGTTTCGTCTACCTGAAATCTCCATGTTCGTTAGCGAGATCCATCATCTCAAATACGGCTCGCTGCTGGGCTTCAATTCGTTCGCGACGCAATGCCAGAACATCCTGAGTCGCAAGGCGATGGTGTGTTCCAACCATATGAGCCTTGATTCTTCCGGCTTTGATCATCTTCATCAGGGTGGGACGAGAGACATTCAGCATCTTGGCAGCCGCGCTCGTCGTGAGTTCCTCGGGCATTACCCCAACAGAAAATGCACCCCCCTCACGCACCGCGCGAAGGGCAGCAAGAACAATAGGAACCAACTCACGGGGAAGCTCAACCTCCCGGCCACTCCCGTCATGCAGTCGAAGGCTCACCTCTGGAGTGTTGCCTCGAATGAAGAAACATTCATCGATGTTTCGCGCGAGGATCTGTTCCCTGTCAGTAACGCTAATGCTCTCACTAGGCGCACTCAACAAAGTCGTTGTCACGAAACCCCTCCTTCACTCCCATTACCTGTGTTCAACCATTGTGGGTGGCTGCGCCTTTCCCCTCACCAGCCTAAGTCGTTGCACATATAACTGCAACTGGATGCGCTTGTATCCGAAACCTGCCAGAACTATCGGTGCTGCAAGTAAGAAATGGGGCTGAGGGTAAGGACCAGCACCTCGGGTAGGAGCTGGCGCAGGGGGCAGGTGCTGACGCTGGGGGTAGATGCTGGCGCATCGGTATGCCTCAGTGCCTTCCTGAGGACTGGTATCGGTACGCTTCAGCGCCTTGGGTATGGATTAGCGCTGTGAGTATGGCTCGGCGCCTTCCCGGGGCCTGCTGTAGGTATGCTCCAGCGCTTTCGGTACAGCTCAGCGCCGTTGGTACGGGGTATGCCCCGTACCAACGGCGCTGAAACCTACCAATCGCAACAAGACCGACCCATCGCAGCGAAGCACCCAACAAGGCAAGACCTAAAGAGGGCCGAAAGACGCAATTCCCCCCAGTCAACCACCGACCAGGCAAACAAAAGCACGGCAAACAAGGAATGGACTGAGGGTACAGACCGGCACCTCAGGTAGGAACTGGTGCTGCGGGCAGGGGATGCTGCCGGAGGTAGAGACTGGTGCACGGGTACAGACCAGCGCCTGGGGTATGGCTCAGTGCCTCCCTAAGGACTGGTATCGGTACGCTTCAGTGCCTTGGGTACGGCTCAGCGCCTTTGGTACGGGGTGTGCCCCGTACCAAAGGCGCCCACACGTACCAATCGCAACAGGACTGACCTACCGCAACAAGACCTACAGCGCCCAAGCCCCTACAGCACCCAGAGCAGCGGTACCAGCAGGATCTTGACAATGATGGTGAAGGCAAAGAGCGTCGCATAGGCGGCCTCGATGCGCTCATCAGCCACTCGCGCATCCGCCGCCTGCAACACTGCAGGCTGACCCAAGAAACCGGCAACCGCACCGGCCGTGCGCGCAGCCGACAAGCCCATCACACGCCCCACCAACGCCTGCAATACGCAGCACACCGTGACAATGACAGCCGCCAAGAGCACAGCTTTCCAGCCCGTACCGGTGGCCAACAGGGCCGCCAAATCTCCACCTGCCACCAGGCCCAGAGCAGCCAAGAACAACATAATGCCGATCTGACGGATCGTCATCGCAGCCGAAGCCGGCAACGTCCACACCAGAGGCCCCGTCCGGCGCAGCGCCCCCAACAGCAGACCCACCAGCAGCGGGCCAGCAGCCGAGCCCAACTGGAAAGACGCCCCTCCTGGCATGGGGAAAGGTATGGCGCCTAGTAGCATGCCCAGCACCATGCCGATACCAATAGCCATGGCATCCACTTCGGCAACGCGCTTTTCTGAATCCCCCAGCCAAGTCTGGATAGCGTCAAGCTCTTCAGTGGGTACCACGACCGCAACATGGTCACCCATTTGCAAGGCCAAATCATCACGGGCCAGCAAGTCCAAGTCACCGCGGCGCACGCGGGTAATGACAGCACCAAAACGTGCCGCCGTATTCAGCTCTGAAATGCTGCGCCCCGCCACATCAGGATTCGACACAACAATGCGCTCAAAGGCTACGTCGGAACGGTCATGCGCCAAGTGGTGATCGAGCACCTCGCCCACGCTCGCCGCAGCCTTTTCTACGGCATCGGGAGCCCCGACCATAATGACCTCATCCCCGGCCAGAAGATCCTCGCCCGGCACGACTACGCGCATGCGGTTGCCTCGTCGAAGGTAGCTCATGCGCAGACGCTGCTGGCGCCACCCCGGCACCTGACGCGTATTGATATCCTCACGCACGCGCACCGTCACCGCATCCAAACCCAGACCCGCCATTGAGGGCGTGTCCTTCGCGCCCACCCATGAGCGTGTCACCGTTAAGGACACAATGACCACGCCGACAATCACGCCCACCGGGTAGCCCAGCGCATAACCAACGGCCGCCTGCGGATCGCCCGTCACGCGCGCTGCCGCATCCAAAGCCGGAGCAGCCGTCAACGCACCGGTAAAGACGCCGATCGTCAAAGACTTTTCCAGCTCAAAAAGGCGTCCACCCATCAAGGCCAACCCCGCTCCCACGACACTGATGACAGCAGCGGCCGTCAACAGCCCAGACTGGGAACGCAGATCATGGAAGAACGCCGCGCCTGCGGACACGCCCACGGTGTAGACAAAGAAGGCCAAGCCAATCTGCTGGACAATCTCCAGACCCTCGCCCACTCCCGGGTAGAAAGCCGACACCGCCAAGCCCACAAATAGGGCCCCGGCTGCGCCGAAACGAATTGGGCCGAAGCGGATTGCGCCAATAGCGGCGCCCACCGCCACCACAAGGAAAAGGGTAAGCAAATGGTTTGCCGAGAGTAAGTCCGCCATATCTCTAGCTTAGTGATGGGCATTAGGGTGCCCACTATCGGAGGGGAGTTCTGCAAAAATGCGCATTTCCTGGCACGATTAACAGCAGCATTATTTCTTCTTGGCGCCCCCTCTCAGTTGAGGCGGGGGGCAGGCCGCCAAGGGCTTCGGTCGGTGTCGCGCGAAAGGATGGTCGCCCATGACGCACCCTCCCCAAGGCTGGTACCCCGACCCGACCGGCCAGAGTGCCTACCGCCGGTGGGATGGCGAAAAGTGGTCCGATCTGACCAGTAACGACCCCTCCTCGCCCGATGCCGTTGTCCTCTCCCCCCACGAGGCCACCGCCCCGGCAGCGCCGCCGCGCCCTCGCCACTCCGCCCCGGCAGCGCCGCACAGCCCCACGAGGCCGTCGCCCCACCCACCCCAGCCTCTTGACGATCTTTTCCCCTCGCGCCCGGCCTCGCCAGCCACACTGCGCCGGCGACGCTGGCGCAAAGCCCTGGCGTGGACGCTCATCGCCAGCGCCCTGCTCATCCAGATGGGTGCCATTGGGATGCTCGCCGTAGAGAATCTGTCACTTGAAACCCAGGTGCTTGAGCAGCGCCAGGAGATCAATGACCTCAAGCGCCAGCACGAAGAGGAAAACGAGCGCCGCGAACAAGAAGCAAAGACCCAGGCAACCGCCTGGTGTGCGGGGGTGTCCGTTGAAAACCGGCGGGCTGTGCCTGAGCTGTTCATGAAGTACCAGCGTGCGGCGCGACTGACTCAGCAGGCCACGCAGAATGAATGCGCTGATCGTGTGGCAATCGCCCACGCCGTCTCAGAGGTGGACTTTTCCCTGCTGCAATCAATAGCCATTGAGGAGTGTTCCCAACTTCCCGGCCAGGACACCGCCCTCGTGCGCGGCACCCTCACCTACTCCGGGCCCGCTGAAGGCACCAAGGTTTCCGACACGCTGAGCACAGGCGACGTGTGGATCGACGTCACCCTCGTTGGAAGCCAGAGCGCCTCCCCAGCAGCAACCACCCGAGTCGAGGCCGTCACCCCCGGCGAATCCCGGAACTGGGAAGTCACCCTGCCCTACGCGGGCCTCTCCGACATCCACTCCTGCCGTATCCACTCCGTGTCATGGTGGCCCTCCAATGCACTCTGAGCTCGACACAGAACAGGCGCCCGCAGCGCCCCCGCCGGCCAACGCCCTCGCCAGCGGCAATGAGGTGCGCGTCGATACCTGGCTGTGGGCCATCCGCCAAACCAAGTCCCGCTCTGCCGCCACCGCCGCCGCCCGCTCCGGCCACGTCAAGGTCAACGGGACCACGGCGAAGGCCTCGCAAAAGATTCGCGTCGGAGACGAGGTTCGCCTGCGCGTCGACGGCTTCGACCGGATCCTTATCGTCACGGGGCTGCTCGTCAAAAGGGTGGGCGCGCCCCAGGCGCGCGCCTGCTACGAGGACCGCTCGCCGCTGCGGCCTCGTCTGGCGGGAGCTGTGCCGATCCGCGAGCGCGGCTCTGGCCGCCCCTCGAAGAAAGAACGCCGCGAATTGGACCGTTTACGAGGGCGTGACTCGCATGAACACTACTGATCATCTGCCCCGCTTTGGGCGCCGCCCTCGTTCTTTTGCCCTCCTCCACCGTCGTAAGGAAGCATGATGTCCACCACCCCATCCCCTACCTGCCCCTCCCCACGGGTGCGCTCATTCCTCAGTTGGGTTTTGGTACCTACAAGGTCACTGAAGGCGTGTACGAGGCGGTCTCTTCGGCCCTGCGCATCGGCTACCGTCATATTGACACCGCGCAGATGTACGGTAACGAGGCTGAGGTTGGCCGCGCGATCGCCGATTCGGGGATTCCCCGCGAGGAGCTGTTCATCACCTCCAAGCTCAATAATGACGTGCATGAGCCCGGCCCCGCCCGAGAAGCCTTCGCTAAAACCCTCCGTGACCTGCGCACCGACTATGTGGACCTGTTCCTTATTCACTGGCCGCTGCCTGGCCTTTACGGTGGGGACCTGTTGATGCCCTGGCGTGTCCTCGAAGAGTTCTACGCTGCGGGGCAGGCCCGTGCCATTGGCCTGTCGAATTTTGAGCAGCATCATGTGGAAGCCATCCTTGAGGGCGGCACGGTCGCGCCGCATGTCAACCAGTTCGAGGCCCACCCGTACTTGCCGAATGATGAGCTGAGGACCTTCTGCTGGCGTCAGGGCATTGTCACCGAAGCGTGGTCGCCTCTGGCCCGCGGGAAGGCGACGCAGGATGCGCGCCTGGCGGCCATTGGCGAGGCCCATGGGGTGAGTGCTGCGCAGGTTGCCTTGCGGTGGGCGCTGCAGCGGGGGGACATTATTTTCCCCAAGTCGGTGACCTCCGCCCGGCAGGAAGAGAACTTTGATCTCTTTGGGTTCTGCTTGAGTGATGAGCAGATGGCGGCCATTGCAGCGCTTGACGAGGGCGAGGCGGGGCGGGTTGGGTCACATCCCGACGTGATGAACCGCTTGCGTTGAGCGAGGAAATGGCGGATTTTCAAGGGTTTCTGTTCTGAGGTGGGAGAGTGCAGACAGAGGTGTTTTCTCGTTCCACGGACAGCGCTTTAACACCTGTCGGGATGGGGATACTCTCGAAACATGTCCGCATTGTCAGATCTTGATCAGGTCCTCGCCTCCCTCGACCCAACCCCCGAGGGTGTCTACGTTTTTGCTTCCGTAGATGAGGTTCCTGCTGGCCTTCATCCTTTCGCGCAGATCCGCGAAGCCGAAGGCATTACCGTCATCACTACCTTTGAAGACGCCAAAGAAGCAGGCCTGCCTTTGGATGAAACCTACGCGCGTATCACGCTGGGAGTTCATTCGGCTTTGAATGCTGTTGGCCTGACGGCCACGGTTGCCCAGACCATGGCAAGCCGTTCAATCTCGTGCAATGTCATCGCTGGTTACCATCATGATCACCTATTCGTTCAGGCTGACCGTCAGGCGGAAGCCGTGGCACTGCTGAAGGAACTGGCTGAGAGTGCTCAAGGCTGGTTGCCTACTGCTGAGGATCTCCTCGACGACGATATCTTGTAGTTTTTGCCCTTCGCGTGTCCGTTTGAAGCGGATCGCAGCCCAATGAACCCCGGCACCGTGAACGGCGCCGGGGTTGTTTCTTTGTGTGGGCGTGGGCCACGGTTACGCCGGTGGCTTCCTGTTGCGCTGGTGCCATGTGTTCGCACCAGTAGCTTCTGGTTGCACTGGCTGCTTCTGGTTGCACCAGACGCTCCGGGCCCGGCGCATCTCGATCGACCAGGCGCCACCAGTGCAACACGGCGCCACCAGTCAGCACCCAGCACCCCACGGACTCTGCGCCCGGGTTACTGAGGGGTCACTGGTAGTTCCTAGGCGCACTTGAAGCCACACCGGTGGCTTCTGGTTGCACTGGTATTCCCTGGTTGCACCAGACGCTCCGGACCCGGCGCATCTCGATCGACCAGGCGTCACCAGTGCAACGCGGGGCCCCTACAAGTCCGGACCTTCTACAAGCGCTTCAGACCACGCACGTACTGGCCTGGCAATTCCGGCTCGCAGCGCAAGCGCGAACGCCACAGCTGGGGCAGCATCGGATCGGTCAACAGGCCGCGTGCCACCTCAACGACATCGGCCTGCCCGGTGGCAAGAATCTGCTCACCCTGCTCAGGAGCCTGAATCAGACCACACACCGACACGGGAGCCTCAACGCCCTGCTCGCGCAAGGAAGCGCGCACGGCCTGAGCGCCAAAGACCTGGTAGCCCGGTCCGGCAGGAATCTTCGCATCCGGGTAGCTGCCACCCGAGGACATGCAGAACATGTCCATTCCGTCCTCGGCCAGCAACGAGGTCAACGCCACCGTCTCTTCCAAGGTCCAGCCCGGTCGACCATCGGCGGGATTCTCCACCGTCCAGTCGGTCGCCGAGAGGCGGATGAGCAGCGCCTTGTCGCCAATGGCTTGACGGACACGGCGGGTGACCTCGCGGACAAAACGCGTGCGCCCCTCTAAGGAGCCACCCCAGGCGTCCTCGCGCTGATTCGATGCGGGCGAGAGGAACTGGTGAATCAGGTAGCCGTGCGCTCCGTGGAGCTGCACCCCGTCGAAACCGGCCTCCACCGCGCGGCGCGCAGCCTGGGCGAAAGCCTCGACGGTCTGCCAAATCTCCTCCTCCGAGAGCTCATGGGGGGTGGGCTCACCCTCAGCAAAAGGAATGGGGGAGGGGGCCAAGGTTTCCCAGCCGCCCTCGCCAATCGGTAGCGGACCATGATCCAACCAGCCCTGCGGGCGCGACCCCTTCCGCCCCGCATGCCCCAACTGGATGAAGGCCGCAGCCCCACCCTGGTGGATGACATCAGCCAACGAGGCGAACGCTGGGATCAGCGCATCATCATGCAAGCTCAGGCAGTGGCTGGAAATACGGCCCTCCGGGGTGACGCCCGTGGCCTCGACAATGACTGCGCCAACCCCGCCCAGGGCGCGCGTGAAATAGTGATGACGGTGCCAGTCGGCGGGCGCACCCAGGTTAGCTCCTTCGCTGACAGCCGAGTACATGCACATCGGAGGCATCCACAAGCGGTTCCGAACAGTCACTGAACGGACGGAAATCGGTTGAAAGACACGTGCTCGCGACATGTCTTTAGGCTACACCGCCGGAAGCAAACTAGAGTGGTCATATGGCAAAGGAGCATCCCGCTGGAAAAGACGCAGCAATCATCCGACTGGCTGATGGCACGATTAAACAGAAAAACCTACTGACCGGCACTGAAGTGTGGACCGTTCCTGGACGAGGCCACCGCCCCCTTGCTACCTCTGAACCTGACCTCTCCCCCATTGAAGCCGCCGACCACGGCCGCTACTGCGCCTTCTGCGAACAGCGCTACTTGGAAACCCCGCCCGAAAAGTCGCGCCTCATCCGCGACGCCGAGGGGAACTGGCACAAGCTTCACACCCTGAGCGCCGAGGAATTGCATGACACTGTCGCTGAATTCCGCCGCATCCCCAACCTTTTTGAGATCGTCTCCTACAACTACTGGCACCTTAACCACGGGCATGTGCCTTCTGAGGACGAACACCGTCGCATGGCTGAATATCTGGCCTCCGGCACGGGCTTTGATCATGTCATGCAGCTTGTACGGGCGCGGCTCATGGCCTCGGGGATGAGTGAGGAGGAATTCGCTGCCCTGTCGGACTCGGATAAGCTCCGCCAGGCCAATGGTTTCTTTTCGGGCGGGCATGATGTGATTGTTGCGCGTCGCCACTACGTTCATGGGGCAGACAATAAGTCTCAGTTGGCGTCTTCGGGAACGCTCACCCCCGAGGAGCACTACCAGTACACGAAGTTCACCGCCGACGCGATGGCTGAACTGTACGGGCTTGATCCGGCCGTGCGCTACGTTGCCGCCTTCCAGAACTGGCTGCGGCCTGCTGGGGCGTCCTTTGATCACCTGCATAAGCAGCTTGTCGCTATTGATGAGCATTCCGTGCAAACCCAGGCCGAGATTGATCGTTTGCGGCATGTTCCCGAGCAGTACGAGGATATCCTCCACGTTGCTGCCACCCGTAAGCTCCTGCTCGCCCAGAATGACCACGCGGTCGCCATCGCGGGCTTCGGGCACCGCTTCCCCTCCATTGCGATCTGGCCGCTGCATGCGCCTCAGAACCCGTGGGAGGTGAGCGACGAGGTGATGCGCAGTGTCTCTGACCTGCTTCACGCCATGCACGCCGCTACTGGCGCTGAGGTGCCCTGCAATGAGGAGTGGTATCACCGTCCGCCCGATGTCAATATCCCCATGCGGTGGCGCATCCTGCTCAAGTGGAGGATCTCCACGGTCGCTGGGTTCGAGGGCGGCACGCGCATCTACCTCAACACCATGGACCCTTGGGCCGTGCGTGAGCGCGTCCTGCCGCGCCTGGAGGAAATGCGTGCGGCTGGCACGATTGCGCCGATGAAGCTGGGTGATGAGTGCAAGGTCTCGCGGGAGATGCTGCGCGACTGAGGCCGCTGGCGGGGTTGCCCGTTACCAGCCCGGCCCGCTCCCAGCCCCTTTTACGAGCCCGGCCTTTGACGAGCCCAGTCTTTCACCAGCCCTGCGGCGTGGGCTGCAGCTGCTCAGCGCTGAGGGCAACGGTGTCCTCCCTCGGCGCGGCATAGAGCTCAGTGGCCGTGTGTTTCGCCTGCTCACTGTCAAGGGGGTAGGCAGCCCCCTGCTCAGCGAGGAGGGCCTGCGCGGGGCGCGTGTACAGGTAGGCCATGAAGGACCGCGCACCATCAGGGTTGCTGGCCTGCACGTGCTGGGCGGCGTAGAGCGTGCGTGAGACGCAGCTGCCCGCAACGGGCGCGAGGTAGGACTCCGTGCCCGTGTTGGTTATAGTCCGCGCTGCGCGGGACAAGGGGGCAACCGCTAGGGGACGCGCGCCGCCGGAGAGGGTCCACGCGGCCTCGGCCTCGTCAAAGGGGAGGACCTGCATGCCCGCAGCCTTCGCGTTGGCAAGCCAGGTGGAGATCTGGGCGCCCTGCAGCGAGGCCATGAGGTGGGCGAAAGTGGCTCCTGCGGGCGATTCCTTCGGGGAGGGGACGATCAGGCGGGCGGCGTGGTCGGCGGTGGCAAGGTCGTTGACGCTGCCCGGCGGGGTCAGGCGATTGGCGGCATACCACTGCGTGTCTGCCATGACGCATACGTCGTCGTGTGCGTAGGGCAGGGCGCCGGGCGCCTGGGCGAGCTGAGCGTCTGCGGGCGGCTGGAAGCCTTCGGGGGCCTCTGGGGAGAGGGTGGGAGTCATGCGCAGCATTGCGCCGCCGTCGAAACCGACGAGTACGTCAGCGTGGTGATCTGTTTCCTTGAGGGGGTTGAGGATCTGCAGGGTGTAGCCGGTGGTGGCTTGGAAGTCGTTGGCGAGCGTTTCGGGCAAGGTGGCGTCTGGGGCGAGGAGGGCCCGAACTACTGTGGTGCCGCTACTTGGATGCGGTCCGACGAGGGCGGTGCTCGTGCCGGGCTCTGAGGGAGCATCTGCGGCGGGGGTGTTGCCTGCGAGAGCAGGACGAGGGGGGTTGCCGGGGAAAGGATCCGTGGTCAGGGTTGTTCCCGGAGCGATTGACGAGGTGCAGGCGCTCAGGAGCAGGGCACAGAGTGCCAGACCCGCTGCTGGGCGCTGCAAGTGACGTGTCGTGCTCATGGGAACCTCTTTTCGGTGATGCACTTCCAGTGTATGAGGCTTTAGGCAGATGCCCTCTGCTGCGCTGCGGTGTGTGGCGCAACGCCACGCACACCACATATCGCAGAGCCCACAGGGTCTTCTGGTGGGCAGATATCTGTGAGTTGCTCGCAAGGATCCGCGTCAGTAGTGCATGATGGAGGGGATAGATGCTCTCCCCCGGCGTGCTTGTGGGGCGGGTTCTCGCCTTCTTTGAGGAGTCCCTATGGATATTGGTTGGAAGCTTGCCAGCACTGCTGCCCTGGCCTTGTCAGCAATGGCTGCTGGCAAGGTCGCTGAAGTTGGATGGAAGCTTGTTACCGGCAATGATGCTCCCACTGATGATGACGACACTGCGACCATTGTTGGCGTGATTGCTTTTGCTGCGGTGTCGGCTGCTGTGGTGGCTGTGGCGCAGCGCTATGCGATTCGTGGTGCTGCTGCGATCTATGATCCTGACGGCGCCAAGGGTGTTCGCTCAATTTCTGCCTGAGCACACTACCGGTTCATGTTTAGTCGCACCTGGTGGTAAAAAGAGGGCCATTTTTTGGCCGTTTTTTACCACCAGGTGCGACCATTTTGAGGTCCGGGCTGTGACATGCAGGGGGCCGCCACGCTTTCGCGTGGCGGCCCCCCTGCTTGAGCCAGGAACACCCTCAGGGGAGTCCCTTCAGGCCAGTATCAGCCCTGACGGCGGCGGCGAACACCAGCAATGGCGAACATGCCAGCACCCATCAGCAGGACTGCTGCTCCGGCAAGGTTTTGAGCGATAGAGCCGGTAGCCGGGATAGCACTCTTCTTCTTGGGAGTCAGGGTCTCGGCCTTTGCAGGCGGAACCAGGGTGTGGGTGGTTTCGCAGCCGACGGCCTTATCGCAAGAGCCTCGCTGAGCGTTCTCAGTGGTGGCCTCAACGGTATTAACCAGGGTGGCAGCCTTGTCGGCGGTGACCTTCACCGAGAAGGTGATGGTTGCTTCGGCCTTGCGGGCAAGGTCGCCGGTCCAGTAGATCTTGCCCTCCTTGTACTCGACCGTACCCAGGTCAGCCTTGGCATCTCCGTTGTAGGAGGCGTAGGGCAGGACCTTAGCCAGGTCATCGACAATGGCGGCACCAAGGATGCGGTCACCCTCGTTATGGCGGGCCTTGAGGGGGTAGGTGATGGTGTCACCCTTCTTCACCTGAGAGCCCGAGGGCACTTGAGCGACCTTGGAGTAGACGAACTTGCCTGCGGGCACCACGTGGGTGGTGGAGCAGCCCTTCTCGTCATCGCACATGCCGCGCGCGTCCTCAGAGGTGACACTGTTGTCCAGGGTGGCGTCCCCGCTGGCCTTCACGGTCACCGAGAAGGTGATGGTGGCGGTCGCAGCGCGTTCAAGATCGCCCTTCCAGGTCAGGACGCCATCTTCGACCTCGACCTTGCCCGAGGTTGCCTGAGCGTCCTCGTTGTAGACGGCCTTCCCCGTCAGGGAGGTGAAGTCGTCCTTGATGGTGGCACCCAGCACGCGGTCGCCCTCATGGTGAGAGACGTTGAGCGTGTAGGTCAGAACGTCACCGGAGTGGAGGGTTTCATTGTTGGGCGCGCTGGCCACCTTGGAGTAGGTGAACTTACCTGCGGGTACCTTGTGGGTGGTTTCGCAGCCGACAGCCTGGTCACAGGTTCCGCGAGCGTGGTCGCTGGTCACCCTGTTGGTCAGTGTCGCCGCTTCTTTAGCATTCACGCTGGTGGGGATGATGATGGTTGCCGAAGGAGCGGTCTTTCCATCAAGGTCACCGGTCCAGGTCAGGACATTGCCCTGCCAGGTAATCGCACCGGCGCTTGCCGTCACCTTGGTGCGGTCAACGTCGAGGTGCGCGAGCAGCTCGGTGAGGTCATCGGAGACGGTGGCCTGCTTGATGCGGTTACCGCCCGTGTGACGCACGTTGATCGTGTAGTTCAGCGCGTCGCCGGAGTACACGTTGGCAGCGTTGGCCACGTTCGCGACCTTGGAGTAGACGAAGCTACCTTCGGGCACGGTGTGGTCGGTGCGGCACATGCCCGCAGCCACGCAGGTACCACGAGTGTCGGTCGAGCCAAGGGTGTTGGTCAGTGTCACGGTGGCGTCGGTGTCGACCTCTACCGTGAATGTCACGACGGCTTCGCGTGCCGTGGTGTCGTTCAGCGTTCCTCGCCACTCCACTCCGGTGACCTTCTGGTCGTCGTTGGGATCCTTAAGGAGACGGGCCACGCCCGGGCCTTCAACCGTGGGGTCGCTCACCACGTGTGCGTGCTTGAGGATCTCAGAGAGGTCGTCAGTGAAGAACGCGTCCTTCACGCGGTCGCCACCAGCGTGGGTGGCGGTCAGCGTGTAGGTGATGCGATCCCCGGAGACCACGGCAGCGTTGTTGGCAACGTCAGCGGTCTTGGAGTAGGTGAAGGAGCCCTGCTGGACCGTGTGGGTGGTCTGGCAGCCGACAGCGGTGTCACAGGAGTGACGGGTCGCGTCGTTGTCCTCGCTGGTGAGGGTGTTGACCAGGGTGGCTCCACCCTGTGCGTCAACCTCCACGGAGAAGGTGATTTCCTCCGTGGCACCCACGGCGAGGTCGCCCTCCCAGGTCAGTACGCCAGCGTCGGTGACATTCAGTGTTCCGTTCCCGCTCTTGACCTTCGCGTCCTTCTTGTAGGTCGCGTGGGCGAGCAGTGCGGAGAAGTCATCCTTGATGGATGCGTTCTTCACGCGGTCACCTGCAGAGTGCTTCACGACGATGGTGTAGGTGATGACGTTGCCGGACTTGACCACCGTTCCGGAGGCGGGATCTGCTGTCTTGGAGTAGGTGTACTGTCCCTTGGGCACGGTGTGGGTGGTGGTGCAGGCTTCAGCGCTTTCGCACTGGCCGTTGCCTTCCTTCACGGTGACGGTGTTGCGCAGGGTTTGTTCACCCTGGGCGTTGACCTGCACCGTGTAGGTGATGCGCACGGGATCTGCAGCCCTGTGGGAGATGTCGCCGGTCCAGGTGATCTTCTTTTCTGCCGCGTTGTAGGTGGCAATGCCAGAAGATGCGGTGAGACTGTCGGCCTTGTAGGTGGCCTTGGTGTCGCCCAGCACCTCTACGAGGTCGTCCTCGATGCGCGCGCCGCGAACGGTGTCACCACCGGCGTGCTTGACCGTCAGGGTGTAGGTGACCTCCTGGCCGGAGAGGACCTGGCTTCCCGTTGCCGGGTCAGCGGTCTTGGCCACGGTGAAGCTGCCAGGCGTCACGGTATGCGTGGTTTCGCAGGCTTCACCTGTTTTACAACTACCGGCAGTATTCCCACCATTCGTCACACCGTTGACCAGGGATTCGTCACCATTAGCATTAACTTGAATGCTGTATGTGATGGTGATGGTGTCACCCTTGGCAAGATCACCCGTCCACGTGAGCATTTGATCGTGGCCAAGTGTCACATGGCCTTCAGAGGCAGTTGGTGCAGCCACGATCGCGGCATCGTCAAGCACCTTGGTCAGATCGTCAACCACCTTGGCTCCCAGCAGGTCCAACCCTGCAGCATGGGCGACAGTAATCGTGTAGTCGACGATGTCTCCGGTGAGCACGGCGGTGGCACCGGGTTTGTTCCGCACGGCAGCGGTCTTGAAGAAGGTGTAGCTACCTGGAGCGAAGTCATGTCGAGTGGTGCATGCATCGGGCAGACAGCGACCCTTGGGATGGCTGGCAGGACTCACCTCATTTTCAATGAAACCATTGATTCCGAAACGGCTAGTCACTGAGTAGGTCAGGGTCACGACCTGATCCTTCACAAGGTCACCGGTCCAGGTGATGGCGTTGCCTGTCTTCTGGGCCGTGCCGGGTTCACCACCTTCGGTACGCACGACAAGATCATCGTTGTATTCAGCATCCCCGAGAACCTTTGAAAGCTCGTCACTCAGCGTTGCATTACGTACCGGCAGGTCACCAACATGGCGAACCGTGATCGTGTAGGTGAGTTTCTGGCCGACCTCAATGGCGACACCATTGGCAGGGTTAGAGGTCTTTTCGATGGTGTAGGAACCGTCGCCCTTGGGTGGAATCTTGTTGGTTTCCTCGTCCTCAACTTCCTGGTTACGAGGGCTTGTGCCCTTAACCTTGGCCACGTTGGTGATGAAAGTGCCCAGTTCAAGATCCTCGGCCTTCACTGTGTAGGTGGCGGTCCACACGATTTTCTCGCCAGGGGCCAGGCGTGCAACGGTGCCTGTGGAGTTGGCGTTATCAACTACGGGGGCCGCATCTAGGGTGATGGCTTGGCCCTTACCGTTGGTGAAGGTGTGATCGTCCAGAGTGACATTCGTCAGAGGCGCTGAGCCGGTGTTGGTGGCGGTGAAGGTGTAGGTCACCGTATCACCGGCGGCTACTTCCGTGCGATCCGCCTCTTTCACGAGGTCGATCGCAGGCTTAACAATGCCGGCATCAATATCGGTCTTGTCTTCACCGGGACGCAGAACAATAGAAGAAACCCTCCCATCAGTATCGGGGTCGGAGTCACGATCGTGCTCTCCCGCATTGGTGGAAGTGAACTCGTACTTTTCGGCTTTGAGAGTATCGGGAATGGTGAAGGTCACCGCATAGCCCGCATCGTTTGATGCGCGCAGGCCAGTGAAGGAGTAGGTGCCGTCTGCTTGGGTGCGTGTCTCGCGGCGAACTGGGTTGCCCAGGTCGTCAGTACCCTCAAGTCTGACCAGAGCATCGCCCACGGGCGCCTCGCCATCCTCATACAGACCATTACCGTTCGCGTCGATCCACATGCGGTCACCGAGGGATGCGGCGATAGTAGTTTCTGCACGACGCAGAGGACCGACAGCGTAGGCGAGGTTGGATGCGCTGGCGGCAACCGTGTTGATGTAGTCTTCGGCGGGCACGTTGCCCACGCCGGTCATTGCTACTTCGAACTCAATGCTGCTATTTGCGGGCAGGGCACCTGGGCGAGTCACGCGGATCCCCGTCACTTCGCTCTTGGTGGCAGGGCATGCACCTGCGGCTCCTGCGACAGGTTGGCCACCCGCATCAGCGTCACACCAGACGGTGCTGCCGCCAGGTTGGTTACTTGCGTGCTTCGGGTCTGGGTTCAGGTCGGCAGCGGGGGTGGAGGTGTACTGAATGACCCAGCTTGCCGCATCGGCACTCTTGGGGACCATCTCTGTGAAGGTGAAGTCTCCCGTGTAGCGGGTGCCGTTGATGCCCTGTGCGGGCAGAACGTCAATGACGGTCGCATCATTGACTGCCTGGGTGTTACCGGAGCCAACATTTGTCACTGCCACCTTCCAACGATGCACGTCACGGTGGGTGGAGTCAGCAGGGTTCACCTGCAGGACCGGGGTCAGAGCAATCTTTGCTAGCTGCAGACCTGTCTTGTTTCCAACGGAAATACCGGCGCTGGAGCGGCGCTTTGCCAAAGGTGAGGCGTCGCCTTCACCCCAGATTTCAACGTTGTTAACGTACACGCCGTTGGGAACGGTTCGCAGCACTTCAGTGGTAACAATGATGGGGTCGATGACCGCGTTAGCCTCGGCCTTGGGAAGGATCCAACGGATGTAGGTATCACCAGGGGCGCAGGCAGTGCGCTTGATGTCTGCAGGGTTGCTTCCGGGGAGTACCAGGTCAGGTGTGCGTGATGCGCTGACGAAGGCAGAAGCGCCGGGCAGACAGTCCTCAATCCACACGTCCTTGCGGATTCCAGCGATGATGGAGCCAGAGGTGAGGGACGGGGTGATCTTGTAATCGACGAGGTCATCGCCGGTGACCAGTGGCGTGGTCGAACCGAAGTCGCCACTTTGTCCCTTGCGCACCTGCTTGTTGATGCGCACATTGGCATCGGCGGCGATCAGACGGTCACCGAGGGTGCCCGAATTACCCGTGGCAAGACTTGTTCCTGGCTCGAAGCCGGACTCAGCCCACGGAGCGGAATTGTCAGCCAAGACCTGATCCATGGTGTAGCTGATCTTGTCAGTAGAGATCACGCGCTTGGTTGACGCCCAGTTGGGAATGACCGTGCCGGGCTCAAGGTCGGGTGCGACCTCGAAACCGAAGGCAATATTCACGCTGTAGCCATTACCGATGGAGCTGTAAAGGCCAACAACCGGTGGGCTCACAAAGTAAGCGCGCGCACGGGACACTGCTGTGTAAACACCGCGGGCGGCCTTTTCCTGGTCATTACCGGGAACGTCACCCGGGTTGTCGTACCACGGTCCCTTATCATCACCACAGGTTGAAGCGGCGCCGTTTCCGCCGGGCGTTGCGGAGTATTGGACCTTGAGTTCGGGAACCTGGTCTGCGCGGATAGCATCCGTAGTGGATCGTCCGCTAGGAAGCAAGACATTGTTGTAACCGGTGAACCAGACGGCTTTGCCGTTGGAGGCGACGCCTCGGCCAAATCCCGTTGGGATGCCCTCACGGGAGTCGTAGACAGCGCCCTTCCAGTTCTTTTCCTTCAGATGAAGTTTAGAGTTGTCCCATGCGTCACAGACGATGGTCGAACCCGTGAAGTCGTAGAGCGGACTTGCTGCAGTACCTCGGATCAGGGCCACAACATCTTGGGTCCCAGCTACACCGGTGTCACCCGAGCGGTAGGTACCACCCCCAGGCAGACCTTCGCCCACCCAGCCGTTGCCGGGCGAAAATTCCTCAGGATTCGAGTTTCCAGGCTTACCGACATCGCCACCAAAGTACTTGGAGAATCCACCGGGAAGGCCGATTTTCAGGGTTTTGGGCAGCCAGTTGTTTCCTTCGTACACATCCTGGGTCTGTCGATCGGCGGGAGTGAAGCCCTGGGCAGTGAAATCGGTGTAAGTGTTTCGCAGGAGAAGAGCACGCTCACCGTTATCGAGTTCACCGAAATCCCGAACAATGTCGGCGGGGGTGTGCACCATGAAGGTGTGTGCAACGGCGTAGGCCCTGTTCGCAGGCACAGCCTCATTATTGGGACGTACAGCCTTTGACGGGTAGGTGCGCAGCGTAAAGTCGGCGTTCTTGACCGTTAGCGTGACGGGAGTGCCGGGGCCGCCTGGCTGGGCGATTTGAAGGGCTCCCGAGTCACGCACGGAGTTCTCCACCGTGTTCAGAACATTGTTGGAGTATTCACCGATTTTCCGGCCCGGCATCCCGTAGTAGGTGTATCCGGCGGTAGCACGACTGCCGTACTTTTCTAGGTTTGCGTTGACTTGGTTGATCTGATCGGGCGTTAGACCAGGAATCTTGGGGTCGGTCTTCTTGTAGATAGTCTCTGGACGAAGATCATCTTGGATAACGACGTCTCCGATGACAGGCATGGCCCCCTTTCCGCCAACAGCCGAAGAGATCAGCAGATTGTAGCGGGTGGCAAAACACGCGCGAGTTCGGTCCCAGAAACAGTTTTCAATTGCAGGACCATAGGCATACCCAATACCGTCGCGAGTTGACATGGAGTTCTTCGAAACGTCCCACTTCAGAGCTGCAGAAGCCCTGACCTCAGGCAGTGCCTCATCGGTGGGAACCTCAGCGATACCATCTGCAGTAGCGGTAAGGGACTTGATAGCCAGGCGTTCGCCATGGTGGACAAGGTTGGATACTTTAGCGACAAGCTCAACCTTCAGAGCTGAGGTTTCGGTAGCGCCAAGGTTACACAGCAGAGTCTGTTCCTGGAGCTGATCACGGGAGTTTTCTGTAAGGGGAAGGGTGACATTCGCCGTGGGGTCAGCGGGGTTGAGACTTGAGCCTGGTTGGCGGCAAACGCCAGGCAACTGGGTGATGTAAAGACCCTTGGGGAAAACGACCTTCGCGGTGAAGTTATCTGCGGGCCCGACTTTGGACCGGTATTCAAGGGTGTAGGTGACTGTGTCATTAACGCGGACGATACCGTTGGCGGCGCTGGAGTCATTACCAGCGGAATCATCGACGGTGAAGTCAGGCTGTCCGTCGCCAGTGCGGTCATCATCGGGAGTGCCATCGGCCTTGATTTCCATATGAACACTGAGTTCGTTGGCAGCAGCCGCATCAACCTTACGGAAGGGGCTGCGGTTTGTCGGGGCCGGGGCAGTGTCAACGTTTTCGGCTGGGGTGGGGACAGCCTCTGGAGTGGAGGGTTCCGGCGTTGCGGGGGCATTTGCAGGCGCATCGGATTCGCTTGATTCGGCTACGTTTGCCGCGCCTTCATCAGGGGTAACTGACGCATTACCGCTGTTGACCTCAGTGATGTGAGCCTCTGATTGGGGTGCCACATCGCCATCGTTAGCGAAGGCGAAAGTGTTGGTCCCAATCACTAATGTCACACACAGCGCGCCGACAAGGGCGGCGCTGGGACGTATCTTTGTCGAAAGCCGACCGAACATAGGCTCTCTTCCCCTCTTTCAGATGATGTGGGGAACCCTGGCCGGATACGACACCTACTCAAACGCTATGCGCACGGTAGAACACTGCGGGAACCCCAAAGATCTTCAATATCCACAGTCATTCCTCATAGTACTTTCAGGATCCCTTAATTCACAGGGTGGATTTTCTCCCCAAAACAGCATCAATATTTTGACTACTGCAAGCAAATGGTCAAACTTCCGCAGAAGATCAGGGCAGAGAGGAAGATGGATTGCAACTTTAAATCACATCTATCAGCTTTGATTGGGGAATCTCACAGCTTCACCTCAGAGTAAAGAGGCTCACTATCAGCTAGTGTCCCTCGTCATTCCTGAAAACAGTCCGTCAAGTCAGCACGCTCCCCCGACGCCTGAACCCGACCTTGCGCCACGACCTCGTCCCACGACCATTGTCCCAGCACAAGGCGCAACCACGTCTGCATATCCATCTCCACCACTGCAGGCGGCGTTCCTCGACGATGGGTCGCGCCCTCAAGAATTTGCACGGCCCCTGCGGGCGGCACGCGAACTTCGACCGAACGACCAGGAAATCTGTCCGCAAACTCCTCCAAAGTGAAACGCACAGCGGTCAACATCACCGCGCGCGAAGCCTCGTCCGGAGCAGCCCTCCACGCATCCAAGGCTGCACGCCCCTGTTCAACAGTTATACGCCGCACCATGACTCCACCCTAGAACATGCCCCCAACACCAGTGGCCACTCGGGGACACTACACAAACGAGGGCGTTGCACTCCAGACCACCCCTGGGGCCACAAAACTTCGTACATCACAGCGAGAAAATGTGACCATGAGTGCACACGGAACACCCTCAGGGCCATGAGAATATGGCTAACGTGAAGCTGGATCTGATTGACGAGAATACGGCGTAACGAGGAGGACGCAAGTGTCTCAGGCATATTTTCAAGGCAGTAAACAGTATCTTCCCGTAGCCCCCCACTTAGACGGACTAAGCGCGGTGGGCAGTTCAACGAAGGTTTCCTATCACCTTCTTAATGCTGCGTTTGTTCTTGGCCCATATCTCCTCGGTTTGGGCACCGTTTTTCTCGCCTCTAAGGCAGACTCGGAATCTGTCGTACAGACATTCCTCGGCGTCATCGCCATGATCTTCATGCTGATGCTCTACGTTATTCCGGTCATCAACCTGGTGATGATCCTCATGCGGGGACGCACCCTGCCGATGGCAATGATGAAGGTTCGCGCGGTGGACGTACGCACCGGAAAACCCGCAACAGGAATGCTCTTCCTGAAGATCTTGCTTGAGGGAGTCATCGCCTATTTCTCGCTGGGGATTGGCTTTGTCATCGTTGTTTTTCTCAGCCAAGACGAGTTCGGGCGAACCTGGTTTGACCGCGTCGCTAACACGATGATGGTATCGACCGCGCGTGGCCGCGACCCCTACAAGACTCCGATCCTTGCGCATTCTGCTCCTCTGGGCTACTCCGAAGCTTCTATGAGCCAACAGTCGCCACTTCACGGCCACGCAACCTATGGTCAAGCTCCAGCTGGACACGCACAAAATGGCCAGCCCCCATTCGGGCAAGCGCAGTACGGACAAGCGCAGTACGGACAGGTGCCCGACACTCCACGGGCGTATCCGGGAGCGCCCTCCCCTTACCCTCCCTCAACGACAGCGCAGGCGCCCTACGGCCAAGCTCCTCATGAGCACTCTCCCAGCGCACAGGCACCCTTCGCTCAGCCCGCCCAAGCGCCCTTTGCCAATGGCTCGCCTTACCCGCCACCTGCGCCCCAGACGCCACATGCCACACCTGATCCGACGAATCCTGACGAACAAGGACGCCAGATCTAAGGCCCTATAAGTGTTTCTCCCCGAATGGTGACCCATTCGGGGAGAAACACTTATTCAGGCTCTACCTGCCCGGCAGAGGACCTCACATGGCCCAGCCCTCAGAAACGCTCACGCAGCGCGGCCTCGGACTGCTCGCGCAGCTCATCGAGCCCCACAATGGGCAAGATGTGGCATTAGCCTTCTTACCTTCCTGACAGCAATCGTTGAACAAGGTGCACCATCCCTGAGCCTGGCGAGGGCGGCATTTGCCCTCGCTCGTGTGCATCAGCAGAAGGGAGTTCACACTGCACACAGGCATGATGCATATTTTCGAAGGGGAAGTCTGCTGGTAGCGACTTCTCTGTGGGCTTTCGTCCCGTGATCTGTCCAAGATGTCTCTGTGCATCTGCCTGAGAGTGATAGGTCTTCACTCGCTCATAGTGGGCGATCAACCAGACCTCGAAGCATGGGCGAGAGATCACGGGCACCCAGAGCTGATTCTTCCTGGTCCGTTTTTCACATCCACGAATTAGTGGCAACAGATCACGAGCGTCCTCATCAACGACAATCCAGATCTCGGTATAGCCACTGAGATCATTGGCATCGAGCTTGCGCAAGAGGGTTGAGGCTTCGCCAGGAAGAAACTGCACCGTAATGGAGAGGCGAGAACCCTTCGCTTCACTTTTGAGGCGTTTCAGATAGGAATATTCCGTTCGTTCACCATTGGTGACAAAAAGGATCGCCGGACGAAGCGGACGTTTCTGCCGCAGGCGTGCCACCGTTCTCACCCCCCAAGAGGCTGAGTGAGGAAGTCATACAGAAGGGCATCGTCGACATCAGGCACCGCTCCAAATTGGCCAGCCATATAACGGCGCTCGCTATTGTTACCGACGCGATTGTCGAAGTCTGCCAGGGAGAAGAGTTCTGAGAGCCCCGCATCATCCTTCTCCACGAACCACACATTCTGGGGTGCCAGTAGGCGTGCGGGCGCATTGCCCAGCAGCGTGACATCGTGAGTGGTGAAGATGAGCTGGGCACTCTTGAGATTCGTGCGCTCACTGGCGAAGAGCTCCACAATGTAACGCACGAGGCCAGGGTGCAGGCTGGCATCAAGCTCATCGACGAGGAGCACGCCACCTGAGCGCAGCGTGGTGAGCGCATGCCACACGATGGTGAGCCATGTGAGGGTGCCCGAGCTTTCCGCACTGAGAGGGAGCTCGAAGGATTGACCATCTTTGCCGCAGTGGGTGAAGAATACTTTCTCGCGCGGCGCAGAGAGGGCTTGAGCATAATTCGCCACGGCTGCCGCTACAAACGGCGCCGTGCTTACAAAGCTGCGCCACAGTCCGTCAGTGGATTTGAGGTCCGGGCTTGCTTTCCCAATATCCATGGCACGTCGGACGTCAATCTTCTCAATACCAAGGTCACCCGCCTTAAGGACAGCAGTGACGAGATCCCTCTGTTTTTCTGGAGCTTTAACCATCTCCTCAAAAAGAGGCAGAAGCAGCTCAACATCTGCTGCTTCACGGAATGACACCTGGCGAACACCCGCGCCGCTCGCAAGAGCCGATGCCACAGGTGCGAGCATGCTGTGCTCATAGCGAAACGCCAGGGCAAGGAAAAGAACCCTGGACGTCGTTAGTTTCAGCACCTCAGAGCTCGGCCCTTTCAGACTTGGCCCTTTAGTGAAGGACATTTCCGCACCCTCACTCTCCTGGGTGCGCTCGAAGAGAGTCCGGGCAGTCCCTCGAGGGTAGGCATACAGGCCTTCGAAACTCACGCCCCATTGACGCACTTCCACTCGATAGCGGTAGCGGACTTCCTCAGCGACAAAATCCACGTCATATGAGGTGCGTCGCTCCGGCTCCTCGATCGCAGCGCAGGGCTGGTACAGCAAGGTCGTGGATTGCTCAGGCGAACTCAGCGCACGCGCCAGGCTGTCCATGGCCTGGATCAGCGTTGTTTTACCCGAGGCGTTCGGGCCGTAGATTGCCGCAATTGGCTCTACACAATCCGCCCAGGTCTGCCCTTCGCGGGGGACATTCGTCTTGAAGGAACGCCGCGTGAGATCAAGGGTCGCTTCTTCTGCGAAGGATCGGAAACCGGAAACGCTAAATGACAGCAGCATGCCACAATACTATCAAGATAGACTAATATCGGGAATACTTTTCCGAAAACGACCCTAACTCAAGCAGGCTCCCCCTCTCTCGGGTTATAAGACAGGATGTGTCGCATTGGACTGAATGAACTGTCCTGGGTTTTGTTCCTAGGCGGTGACTAGTTCATTGTTGTCGGTGTGGGGTAGTGGAGTTGTGCCCAGACGATGACCTCTCCCCATCAGGGATGCTGGCACTGGTTTTTCGCGCTCACGGAGTTGCTGGCAGCAGGTTTCAATGCTGACCATGAGGTGTGCCCACCTCCCTGCGCTGGTTTTATCTCGACCAAGCAAGTTACGTGACACTTGTTGCATAATGTGACACTTATAGCTGTCCCAAAAAGTTACAACTGCTCCGCAGCGCAACAACTGTCACGTAACTAGGAGTTCTACAGGCGCACTCCCCTTCTCTCTTGCCCCCATCAAAGAGAGGAGGCCCAAAGGATCACTCCTTGGGGCCTCCTCAACCAGATGCACTCAAGCGGCACAGCCGCTCACTCAGTCACGCCTATTGGCGACGCGGTCTCACGCGCCCAGAACCACCCACGCTCGCTCAGAAACGCTCACGTAGCGCAGCCTCAGACTGCTCGCGCAGCTCATCCAGGCCCACAATCCAGCCAGCGCCATTGCCCATGTCCGACAGCAGGTCGGCGCCAACGATGGCCAGCATGTCGCCACCGGTAGTGCCGATACGCACTGCCGGGACGCCCTCGGCCTCGGCGGCGGCGTAGACAGCGGGCAACGCACCCTCGGGCACGACCACCAGCGCACGCGCCTGAGTCTCGGTGAAGAGCAGCGTGAAGTCATCCAACTGCGCACCCTGCACGGAAGCACTCAGATCGAAGCTGCCGCCAATACCGAAACGCAGCGAAGCATCCACCAGAGCCTGCAGCAGGCCGCCATTGGAGAGGTCGTGTGCGGCGCGCACCAGCGGGCGGCCATCGGGGCCGTCGGTGGCGGACAGTGCGCGCACGACATTACCCAGGGAGACCTCGGCATTGAAATTCACCAGCGGAGGCATACCACCCAGGTGCTTGTGGACAATGCGAGCCCACGCCGAACCGTCGAGTTCCTCGCGGCTCTCACCCAGCAGGACCACGGCCAGTCCCTCTTCGGTAAAGCCCGAAGGATTCGCGCGGCGCACGTCCTCCATAATGCCCAGCATGCCGACAACGGGCGTGGGATTAATGGAGGAATCGGGCTGGCCCTTGACGGTGCCCGAAGAGTTGTAGAGGGAGACGTTACCGCCGGTGACGGGCACACCCAACTCAATACAGCCGTCAGCCAGACCGGTCATGGCCTGCACGAGCTGCCACATGGCGTCGGTGTCTTCGGGGTTACCGAAGTTCAGGCAGTCGGTGATGGCCACGGGGGCTGCGCCGACGACGGCCACGTTCCGGTAGGCCTCGGCCAGGGCCTGCTGCGCGCCACGGTAGGGGTCAAGCTTGGTGTACCAGCCGTTGGCGTCGGTGGAGATCGCCACGCCCAGGTTTGTGTCCTCATCCACGCGCACCACGCCCGCGTCGTCAGGCTGGGCCAGGGCGGTATTGCCCTGCACGTAACGGTCGTATTGGTCGGTGATCCACGCCTTGGAGGCCTGGTTGACGTCGGTGAGGACGGTGGTCATGGTCTCGCGTAGTTCCTCGGGCGTCGCAGGACGAGGCAGCCGCTCAGCGGAGTCAGCGTTGAGGGCATCCTGCCATGCGGGCCGGGCGTAGGGGCGGTCGTAGACCGGGCCGTCGTGGGCGACGGTCTTGGGGTCAACGTCGACGATACGATGGCCGTAGTGGTCGATGGTCAGGCGCCCATCGCCGGTCAGGTGGCCGATGACGGAGGCCTCGACGTCCCACTTGTCGATAATGGCGAAGAAGGCGTCACGGTCCTCGGGGGTGACGATGGCCATCATGCGCTCTTGGGATTCGGACATGAGGATTTCGCCTGCGGTCAGCGTCGGGTCACGCAGCAGCACATTTTCGAGGTCAACGTGCATGCCCGAGTCGCCGTTAGAGGCGAGCTCAGAGGTCGCGCAGGAAATACCGGCGGCGCCGAGGTCCTGGATGCCCTGGACGACGCCCGCGGCGAAGAGCTCCAGGCAGCATTCGATGAGGACCTTTTCCATGAAGGGGTCGCCCACCTGCACGGAGGGGCGCTTGGCGGGCATGCCGTCCTCGAAGGTTTCCGAGGCGAGGATGGAGGCGCCGCCAATGCCGTCGCCGCCGGTGCGCGCGCCAAAAAGAACCACGAGGTTGCCCTCGCCGGTGGCGTTGGCCAGGTGGATGTCCTCATGGCGTAGGGTGCCCACGCACAGGGCGTTGACGAGGGGATTGCCCTGGTAGGAGGAGTCGAATTCGGTTTCGCCGCCGATATTGGGCAGGCCCAGGCAGTTGCCGTAGCCGCCCACGCCCGAGACAACGCCGTGGACGACGCGCGCGGTGTCGGGGTGGTTGACGTCGCCGAAACGCAGCTGGTCCATGACGGCGACGGGGCGTGCGCCCATGGAGATAATGTCGCGGACGATGCCGCCCACGCCCGTTGCTGCGCCCTGGTAGGGCTCAACGAAGGAGGGGTGGTTGTGGGATTCGACCTTGAAGGTCACGGCCCAGCCCTGGCCGATGTCGACCACGCCGGCGTTTTGACCCATGCCGACGAGCAGGCGTGAGCGCATTTCGTCGGTGGTGCGCTTGCCGAATTGTTCGATGAGGTGCTTCTTGGAGGACTTGTAGGAGCAGTGCTCGGACCACATCACCGAGTACATGGCGAGTTCTGCGTTGGTGGGGCGTCGGCCCAGGATCTCGCAGATGCTCTCGTACTCGTCGGCTTTGAGGCCCAGTTCAGCCCAGGGCATCTCCTTGGTGGGAGTTGCTGCGGCGTCGGCGGTGGTGTCGGGGAGTTCGCGAGGGTAGTCAGCGTTGGGGGCGACCTCGGCGGTCATGTGTGGCTCCATCGGTGTTGTGCTGCGCCAAAAGTACAGGCGGGAGAACGGAAGAATCGGTTATCCACAGATTCTGTCCACAGGGATGTGGAAACCCTTGGGGATTGGCCTATTCACTTGTGGATAGTTCTGTGGATGGCGGTGCGTGTGCAGCTCAGAAGCCACACGTTTCACGACGTTTCGGACTAGCTCACCATGTCGCGCAGAAGGGAGGTGAAAATCCCCAGGCCTTCCACGCCACCATGCCCCTGCATACCCTGCGCGCCCGCAGCCAGAGGACCAAAACCGGTCTCGACAGCGTGCTCAGGGTGAGGCATCAGGCCCACCACATTGCCCGCAGCATTCGTAATGCCGGCAATGTCGTTAGCCGAACCATTGGGGTTGAAATCAACGTAGCGGAAGACCACGCGGCCCTCGCCTTCCAGACGCTCAATCGTCTGGGGAGCAGCCTGGAAGCATCCCTCGCCATTCTTCAAGGGCACGGTGATCTCATCACCCACCTGGAAGGAGGCCGTCCACGCAGTCGAGGCGTTCTCCACACGCAGCTTCTGGTCACGGCAGAGGAACTTCTGGTGATCGTTACGGATGAGCGCGCCCTCCAACAGGTGCGCCTCGCACAGGATCTGGAAGCCATTGCAGATGCCCAGCACCGGCATACCCTTTCCAGCAGCCTCCACGACGGAGCCCATCACGGGGGCGACAGCGGCAATAGCGCCGCAACGCAGGTAGTCACCGTAGGAGAATCCGCCGGGCAGAACCACGGCGTCAACCTCACGCAGGTCAGCGTCCTTGTGCCACAGGGCAACGGGTTCGCATCCTGCCAGGCGCACGGCGCGCGCAGCGTCCCGGTCATCAAGGGTGCCGGGGAAGGTGACGACGCCAACTCGCGTCACAGCGCACCCCCAGCAGCATCGGTGAGTTCTTCGACGCGCACGACGTCTTCAATAATCGGGTTCGACAGCACTTCCTCGGCCGCGCGGCGCGCGTCAGCGAGCAGCTCGTCGGTGACAGGTCCATCCACCGTCAGGTGGAAGCACTTGCCCTGACGTACCGAGGTGAAGCTGGTAATTCCCAGCCTCGGCAGCGCCGAGCCGACAGCCTTCCCCTGGGGGTCCAGGATTTCCGGCTTCGGCATCACTTCAACAATGATTCGCCCCACGGCGTCCTCCTTGCGTGAGCTGAGGGGTGTCCACGCTCCCCTCTCTCGGTGAGTGCGGCCGGTTGGCCGCCCCCGAAAATGTTCCCGGCTGGTGTCCGGTCACAGTTGTGGTTCCTCGCCGGTCAGGCGGCGGAAGGCTTCGATGTAGCGTTCGCGGGTAGCGGCAACGACCTCGTCGGGCAGCGAGGGCGCCGCAGCGTCCTCAGCGTTGCGGTCCCACCCGGATGCGGGGGAGGTCAGCCAATCGCGCAGATACTGCTTATCGAAGCTGGGTATGACCTGGCCTTCGACCCACTGGTCGGCCGGCCAGAAGCGTGAGGAATCCGGGGTGAGGATTTCGTCGGCGAGGACAACCTCCCCCGAGTCAGGGTCGAGGCCGAACTCAAATTTCGTGTCGGCCAGGATCAGGCCCCGCTCAGCGGCGATGTCGCGGGCGCGCGAGTAGACGGCGATGGAGAGGTCCCGCAGGCGTTCGGCAAGCTCAGGCCCGACCATCTCCGCAGCGCGTTCAAAGCTGATGTTCTCGTCGTGATCGCCCAGCTCTGCCTTGGCGGCGGGTGTGAAGATCGGCTCAGCCAAGCGGGAGGCTTCGGTGAGGCCCTCGGGCAGGGGCAGGCCACACACGGTGCCGCTCTGGCGGTATTCGACCAGGCCAGAGCCCGTCAGGTAGCCGCGCACCACGCACTCAATGGGGATCATATTCAGGCTGCGGCACACGACCGCGCGGCCCGCAGCCTCGGCGGGCACATCAAGGGCGCCGGGAGCCAGGTGGTTGGGGACGATGTCTTCCATCTGCCGCATCCACCAGATGGCCAGCTGGTTGAGGACCTTGCCCTTATCGGGGATAGGGGTGGGCATGATGACGTCGTAGGCGCTGATGCGGTCGGAGGTAACCATCAGCAGTTCGGAGGGACCGCTGGCAGCGTGAGGGTCCAGCTCGGGGGCGTAGATGTCACGCACCTTGCCTGATGAGAGGTGCACCCATCCGGGAATAGTCATGTGCTCGGTCATTGTCGTGCGCCTCCTATGGTGGTGTCAGGGTCGCCAGTGATCCGCGAGGATGTCGCCCGGCCAGGTGGCAATGTCGCTGCGATGCTGTTCGCCGCTGAAGCGGATGCGCGCCACTGCCGCGTAGGCGGCCTCGCGGGCGACCTCGACGGTGGAACCCCGCCCCACGACATTGAGCACGCGCCCACCGGAATTGACCAGGGTGTCCTCGGGTTCAACGCCGCAGCAGTTACCCGCGCCCTTAGGGTCGGGCTGGGCGGGAATGAGCGTCGTGCCCGCGTGGATGACGTGCACACCCTCAAGTGCTTCGGCGTCTTCAATGCCGGTGATCGTTTCGCCGGTGCGCAGGGTACCGGGGTAGCCTGCCGAGGCCATGACCACGCAGACGGCGGCATCAGCGGACCAGCGGGGGGCGGGAACCTCGTCAAGCGTGCCGGTCGCCGCGCCGTAGAGCAGGTCCACGAGCGGGCTGTCGAGGCGTTCGAGGACGGCCTGGGTTTCGGGGTCGCCGAAGCGGGCATTGAATTCCACGACGCGCACGCCTCGCGAGGTCAGCGCCAGGCCACAGTAGAGCAGGCCAACGAAGGGCGTGCCGCGGCGGGCCATTTCGGCCACCGTCGGCAGGGCGACGGTGTCAACGACATGCTCAACGACGCCCTCGGGCAGCCAGGGCAGGGGCGTGTAGGCGCCCATACCGCCAGTATTGGGGCCCTCATTCGCATCCAGCAGGCGCTTGAAGTCCTGGGCGGGCACGAGGGGCACAACATTCGCGCCATCCGACAGGCAAAAGAGCGAGACTTCAGGGCCGTCAAGGTAGTCCTCAATGACCACGGCCCCGTCGGGGCGGGCCAGGCAGGCGGCCGCGTGGTCACGAGCCGCCTGGCGGTCCTCGGTGACGACGACGCCCTTACCGGCAGCCAGCGCGTCATCCTTGACGACATGGGGTGCGCCCAGCTCATCAAGGGCGGCGTCGACCTGCTCCAGGGTGGTGCAGGTGAAGGCGCGGGCCGTCGCCACTGCGGCGGCTTCCATGACGTCCTTGGCGAAGGACTTAGAGGCTTCAAGCTGAGCGGCGGCCTGTGTCGGGCCAAAGCAGGGGATGCCCGCGTCAGTTACGGCATCGGCGACGCCAGCGACCAGGGGGGCCTCGGGGCCAACGACGACGAGGTCAACAGCCTCGTCGGCGGCAAGGGCACACACGGCCACAGGGTCAAGGGGGTTGAAGCGATGAGGTACACCCAGCTCATCAAGGCCGGGGTTGCCTGCTTGGACAAGCAGTTCAACATCATCGGAGGTACGAACCATTGCACGGGCAAGGGCGTGTTCACGCCCGCCATTTCCCACAAGCAGGACCTTCACGCTGCCAGCGTAGCCCGGCCGCACCCTTCGCGTCGGCCCTGCCCACGTACTGGGCAGCCTCCCGCAAAGAATCCCTGCCTCAACTCCCCCAGCCGAAGCCACAACGCCACGTATCGAAGTGGGCGAAAGCGGCGATGACCTCGTCCTTGACAGACAATCCCCACCCGCCAGTCGTGCCGCTCAGCTGAGACGAAATCCTCCACCCCAGCCACAGCGCTAAATACGCCAGAAGAAGAATCGGCAGCCAATCCTTGAGGCCGAGTTTGCGCCCACCCCCCTGCGACGCTGCGGCGTTCTTTCCGGCGGTGCGGCTGAGATTATTGCTCCGAGGCGCAGAGTTTTCCCGCATATGGTCGCTATTGAGCGCTACCTGGGCGACGCGGCCCCCACCCCAGGGCGCGGGAATCATGGCGCCCGTGCTTTCACCGTAGTTTTTTGCCTGCAGGAGGCGACGCATGTGGCCGCGCATTTTTTCCCAGCGTCCGCGGGTGATCATCGCTCCGGCTTCCCGGCACTGCTCACGTTTGGCGGCGAGGAGTTCCCAGATGCGTTCAGCGTCGGGGAACAGGCCGGGCAGCAGGTCAAAGAATCGGCCGGCACTGTCAATCAGGACCAGGCCTTCACCGACACTGGCCCACACCATGAGTTCCTCCCATGCGAGGGCTTGACGCCGGATGAGGGCAGAATTCGGGGTGTGTTCGGAGAACCATTCGGCGACGATTTCTTCAGGGCCAATGGTGAGTCGGTGGGGTGCGCTTTGGACGCTGTCAACGTCGTGGAAGAGCAGGCCCGTCCAGAAGTGCTCCCCTGCGGGTTCAAGGAAGTCGCGTTGGAGGTCCTCGGCGTCAATGGGCGGGGGATTGACTGCGCCCTGCCCGCCCCCGTAGGAGACGAGCCATCCGCGCATGGGGGTGAGGGGTGGGAAGTCATTGACGAGGTTTCCCGTGGCGATGCTTGCGGGAATGTGCAGGTGGCTGAGGAATTCGCGGAGGGCCTCGCGCACGTCCTCGGTGCGGATCTGGGAGTATGCGATGTGGTGGAGCCAGAGTTGCCCCTCCCAGTATTCATGGAGGCCGTTCACTTCGATGATTTCTTCAATGCGACTGTCGCTCAGTTCAGCGTCAATACCGCGTGAGTCAACCTCGTTGTCTGTGCCCAGCAGTGCGCAGACGAGTTCGTGGGCGTCAATGTCGAGCCAGTCGCCTTCGAGGCCGTAGCTGACGATGATCTGACGATTCCGCAGGCCTTGGCTGGTGCGCACCTGCGCCCGTGAGCCCGCGATTTTTTCGATCATGGCGTTGAGGAAGCCCGAGATAATGCCGTAGGCGATAAAGGCTTCGGGGCTGATGGTGGCCGACATGGACAGGAGAGGGCGGGGGTCGTCGGTTTCGAGGCAGCCTGCGTCTTCGTAGGCGGGTGGGCGCTGTTCAACGCTGCGGAGGAAGGCCTCTTCTGTCATGTGCCTGGGAGGGGTGGTGAAGATGCGGCCGATGAGTTCTGGAGCGTTGGTGATGAAGAGGTGGGTGCGGTCGCCGTTGTGGGGCGAGATTTCCTGGGCGAGGGCGCGCATCTTGCGGTCGCGTTCGTCAGGGGCGTGTTCAATGTCGAGGGGGCGGACGGCGATGCTGGTCAGTCCGGTGCGCAGGACAGCGTCGTTGTGCCATGCGATACCGGAGTAGAAGTTCGCGTCGGGGCTTGGCCCGGTGGCGGGCTGGGGATTGTGGAAGAAGTCGGAGAGGAAGCCTAGGGCTGCTTCGAGGTCGTTGAGGGTGGTGGCGCCGAGCATGATGGCGCTGGGGCGCGGTAGGGCCTCAACCCAGATGCTGAGGTTTTTGGCCGTGGGGTGGGCGCGGACCCGTTCCTTTTTCCACTGTGTGAAGTGGAAGATCACGCAGGAGAGGAGGTATTCGAAGATGCCGCTGTCCTGGGCGGCTTCATCCCAGATGCTGTAGTCGGTACATAGTTGTACGAGCAGTGGGGTGGCGCTCAGGTTGATTCCGTCTTCGATGGCGCCTTTGCTCAGCATCCAGTCGTGTCCATGGAAGGTGTAGATGCTTCCAGGCGTGTAGGACTGCGGGCTGTTGGCTGTCATAGATCTAACTGTATCCCGACGACTGCGGCCTGGTTTCTGTATCCACAGAAACCAGGCCGCAGCTTCAGGTGAGGTATCCCCTGTGGGGATTCTCGTGTGCCTCGTTTATCGGGTCATGCGTCGGCGTGCCCACACACCAGCAGCACCAGCAGCCACGATCAACACCGCGATACCGCCAGCCACTGCCGCATCAGCACCAGTCTTAGCGACCTTGCCAGGCACAGGATCCTTGACCTTGACAAAACCAAAGTCCAAGGTCATGTCCTGATCACCATGCTTGACCAAGCTCACCGAAGAAACCGAACCCGACGACGAATCATTCGACACATCCCCAGTGGCATTGGGCTTAGTCGCCACATAGCCCGACGGAACCTTCACAGACACCGTGTACTTCTGACCATCCTTGAGCACAGGCAACTTCTCAAAGACATACTTACCGTCCTTGTCAGTTGTCACCACCGGCACGACCTTACCGTCAACATCAGTCACAGACTTACCATCAGGACCAGTCAAGGTCAGCTCAACACCAGCAATACCAGGCTCACCAGCATCCTGACGACCATTGCCATTGGAATCAAACCACACGAAATCACCAACAGACACAGTCGCGTACACAAGACCAAAGTCAAGACTCAGATCCTGATCGCCATCCTCAAGAAGATCACCAGAAGACTCCGACCCCGTCGAAGAATCATTATCCCTAGTAGTCCCCTCAGCCTGAGCCACAGTATGCGTGTACTGAGCAGGATAAGCAATGCTCACCGTGTAGCTCTGACCAGGCTGAAGAACAGGCAGATTCCCAAACGTGTACTTGCCATCCTTATCAGTGGTAGCAACCCCCACAGGATTACCATCCACATCCACCACAGGCTTACCATCAGGGCCAGTCAGCGTCAGCTCGATACCTTCAACACCAGGCTCATCCGCGTCCTGCTTGCCATCCTTATTGGAGTCAAACCACACGAAATCACCAACAGACACCGTCGCCTTGACAAAACCAAAGTCCAACGTGTCATCCACACGCCCATCAGCCACCAACGGCTTAATCGTCTGATCACTACCCGTCGCCGAGTCATTCGTCGGATCAGTACCCGGAGCCTGCGCAATAGTCGGCGTCATATCGTAGGGGAAACGCGTCACCTCAACCGAATAACGCTCCGCATCCGCAAGAACGGGGAGGTTTTCGAACAGGTACTTACCATCACCCTTAGTGGTCAACACCGCGTTGTAGGGCTTGCCATCGGCATCAACAGCAACCTTCTGACCATCAGGCCCAAAGATAGTCAGCTCAACACCAGCCAAACCAGGCTCACCAGCATCCTGCTTACCATCCTTATTGGAATCAAACCACACAAAGTCACCAACAGAGACCCGCGCATTGACGAAACCAAAATCCAACGTCCGATCCGACGCGCCATCCACAGTCAGCTCCTGAGCGGTAGCCTTCCCAGCCTGCGCATCAGAATCCTTAGCAGGATCATCATCACCAGCTTCAACGGTGGGAGTGTACTTGGCAGGAACCTGAACCGAAACCACATACTTCACACCAGCAGGCAACACCGGCAGGTTTTCGAACAGGTAAGCACCATCAGCCTTGGTCACAATCGCAGCGACCGGCACAGCATCAGCCTTATCCACATCATCAACATGCACAACCGGCTTGCCATCAGTGCGGCTAATAGTCAAGGTTGCCCCTTCAATACCGGGCTCACCATCATCCTGGAGACCATTCTTGTTGGAATCAAACCACACAAAGTCACCAACAGAGACAGCGGCACGAACATACCCAAAGTCAAGGGTCATATCGGACGCGCCATCGGTGGTCAGATCCGCAGACTCAGCCTTACCAGCCTTCGCATCAGAATCCTTAGCAGGATCATCATCACCAGCCTCACTGGTGGCAACCCATCCGCGAGGCAGATCGGTGACCTTGACAACGTAGTGAGTACCAGCAGGCAACGCCTGCAGATTCTCAAAGGAATACAAGCCCTGCTCATTAGTCTTCGTCGTCAAAGCAGCCAGAGGCTGACCATCAGCACCATTGACAGCAGCACCATCCGAACGAGAAATCGTCAGAGTCACGCCCTCAATACCAGGCTCACCATCACCCTGAAGGCCATCCTTATCAGAGTCAAACCAGACAAAGTTACCCACAGACACAGCAGGCTTAATGAAACCAAAGTCCAAGCTCATATCAGAGGCGCCATCGGTGGTCAGATCCGCAGACTCAGCCTTACCAGCCCCAGCCTCAGAATCCTTCTCAGTATCGGCACCCTGCTTATCCTTCGTCGCCTGGTAACCAGCCGGAGCAGTCACACTCACAACATAGTGAGTACCAGCAGGCAACGCCTGCAGATTCTCAAAGGAATACAAGCCCTGCTCATTGGTCTTCGTCGTCAAAGCAGCCAAAGGCTGACCATCAGCACCATTGACAGCAGCACCATCCGAACGAGAAATCGTCAGGGTCACGCCCTCAATACCAGGCTCACCATCACCCTGAAGGCCATCCTTATCGGAGTCAAACCAGACAAAGTTACCCACAGACACAGCAGGCTTAATGAAACCAAAGTCCAAGCTCATATCAGAGGCGCCATCGGTGGTCAGATCCTTGGACTCAGCCTTACCAGCCCCAGCCTCAGAATCCTTCTCAGTATCGGCACCCTGCTTATCCTTCGTCGCCTGGTAACCAGCCGGAGCAGTCACACTCACAACATAGTGAGTACCAGCAGGCAACGCCTCAAGACCAGTAAAGGAATACTCACCCTGAGGATTAGTCACCGTCGTCAAAACAGCCAGAGGCTGGCCGTCAGCACCGTTGACAGTAGCGTCATCCGAACGAGAAATCGTCAGAGTCACACCCTCAATACCAGGCTCACCATCACCCTGAAGGCCATCCTTATCAGCATCGAACCACACGAAGTTACCAACAGACACAGCAGGCTTAATGAAACCAAAGTCCAGCGTCATGTCGGAGGCGAGGTCTTCTTCAAGCGGACCTTGCGAGAGCACCCAGTCGGTGCTGGAGTTCAAGTCAACCGTCACGCCCGCGGTGTCAGCCTCGGTCGGAATGTATCCGCCCGGAGGGGGAGTCACCATCGTGACCTTGTACTTCTTGCCTGCGTGAGCACCGGTCAGCGGGGGCAGCTTATCGAAGACGTAGCGGCCATCAGCCTTGGTGGTCAGATCAGTGACCGGCTGACCTTCAACATTGGTCACCGGGGTGTCGTCATCGTAGGTGAGCTTGAGAACAGCGCCAGCAAGGCCACTTTCAGTGTCGTCCTGCTTGCCGTTCTTATTCTCATCGAACCAGACGTAGTTACCCACGGATACCGACGGCGTCAGCTTGGCAGTGTTTTCCAGCTGGACGGTGGTGACCTTCTGCGATTCGATCACGAAGGAGATTTCGTTCTTACCCTTTTGATCACCGACAGTGAAGAGGGGTTCGCCCCAGACGACGTCGCTGGGCAGAGCAGGGTTCGTTCCCGCTGCATCTTCGACGAGGCGAATGGTGGTGCCAACGGGGAAGGGCATATCGCCGCCGTTGGGGTAGGGGTTGACCGCGTCGAATGCCAGAGGCATCTTCACGGGGTTTTCAGGAGCGGTCCAGCCGGGGTAGTCGGTGGCTTGCCTTCCCACGGGCAGAGTCCAGTGGACGTTGAGCATCGCCTTGCGTGCGGGGTCGGCGAGGACGGCGTCACGCTTGGGTCCGCCCAGGGTCTTGGAGACGCGGAAGGAGCCGTAGTTGTCCTGCATGACAGCGGTTGCGCCTGCAGATGCGGTGTAACCTGCCGACTTCACCTGGCGGAAGAAAGGCTCGTTTTGGCCATCGGAGAGTTCAACGTTGTTCTTCAGTACGACGCCGTCGACGACCTTGCCGTCGTGCTTGGTGATGTAGAGGAACTTGTAGTTGACATCGTCTTGCCATTCGCCCGAGAGCTTCGTAATCCGGTAGGTTGCGGTCTTACGATCAGGGGAGATGTCGGTGTCAATCTTGAAGCTTCCCAGCTCAAAGTCATCGGGGAATCGACCGGGGACCGAAGGAGTGGAGTCTCCGCCGGTAGCGTCGGGACGACCAACGAGGGTGGTCCAGGGAAGCTCGGGGTTCTCCTTGGTCTGGATGATGTAGAGCTCGGTGATGTCGGTGAAGGTCTGAGGACCTTCCAGCGTGTCCTTAATGACGATGGGGTTAGGCAGCGCCTGACCCTTCTTCTCCGCAGCAGCCTTCAGGGAGCGGCCACTGAAGACCACGTACCAGCGCAGGAAGCGGGCGTCAGAGGGGACACCGTCATGGCTCTTGTGCAGGGGCTGATCGACCCACTGCTTGGGGCGGCGCCCCTCTACGGCCTGCCCTTCAGGCATGGTGGCCTCGCGGGGGACGCCATTACCATCGAAGTTAATGGTCGTGCCGGTCTTATCGACAACTGCGGCGGCGAAGTAGCCGCTGCCTCCCACACCGGTCCTACCGGTGAAGTCGATCTGATTTTCAAAGATACAGGTGATGGCCTTGCGTTCGGGGTAACAGGTACCGATCTTCTGATCGCCCCACATGAAGTCGAACTTGTTCGTCTCGTTGATATTGAGTTGAACGGGCACACCGACACGGAGGGAGTCGCCTGGTTGGGGACGAGGAGCGGTGTCGTCGAGGCTCCACTTCCAGGTGATCAATGCGGACTCGTTGAGGTAGACGGGGCCGGCAACGCCAGTCTTATCACTGCCGCCGCCCCAACGCTTCATGACAAAGTCAGAAACGACGATGTCTGCGCGGTTCGTGTGGTTCGTCGGCGGGGCTTCTGCACGTGCCGCGAAGTGTGGCGAGGCAAAGAACACTCCGCTCACCACGAGTACAAAGGCGATGAGGATCGCCAAGGGCCCCCTCAAGGACCGCATTCCAACAGGTTTCATAAACTCTCCCGGGTCAGATCAGTGACAGAATTGAGTTGAAATTTGCACCGAAATTGGGTTATTTCGGTCAACTTTCCTCGTTCATCAGATCCAGTGTATTGAGGAATATGAAAGGCCGCAATAGAAAATGGGAATTCGCTGGGAGAAAGCCCCATAAACCCTCTTAATTCGGCTTGAATTTTATATAAGACCTGGTCAGCGACTATCAGTTTTCTCCCAGATTCCGCCAAAGAACACTGAAGGCCCCCGCCTCATATTGAGGCGGGGGCCTTCAGTGTGCGAACAATCACCAGCGCTGAATATGACCGCTCAGCAGCTCAGTGATGAGCTCATCATCAGTCGCGTGCAGCGGCAATACGCTCACGGAACTTGGCCAGCTGCTCGAGGATCGGAGCAGGCACCTTGTCGCCGAAGGTCTTGAAGTACTCTTCGGTGTCATCCATCTCTGCAGCCCATGCGTCGGGGCAGATATGGAAGAGCTTGGCCCAGGATTCCTCGGTGACATCAAGGCCGTCGAGGTTGAAGTCCTCGAACTTGGGGTAGCGGCCGGTCACGCCGTCGATGGCCTCAACCTCACCAGCGACGCGGCGAACAATCCAGTCCAGAACGCGGCTGTTGTCGCCGTAGCCCGGCCACAGCCAGTTACCCTCATCGTCCTTACGGAACCAGTTGACCTGGTAGGCCTTGGGGAACTTGTCGCCCAGCTTGGCCTGCATGTCCAGCCAGTGGCCCCAGTAGTCGGCCATGTTGTAGCCGCAGAAGGGCAGCATGGCGAAGGGGTCGTGACGCAGGGCGCCAGCCTTGACGTCGGTGGCAGCAGCGGTGACCTCGGAGGCCACGGAAGCACCAATGAAGACACCGTGAGCGGGCTCGTACTGCTCAGCAACCAGCGGCACGTTGGAAGCGCGGCGGCCACCGAAGAGGATGGCATCAACGGCCACGCCCTCGGGAGCTTCCCAGTCAGAGCAGATGATGGGGCACTGCGAGGCGGGAACAGTGAAGCGGCTGTTCGGGTGAGCAGCCTTCTCGCCGGACTCGGGGGTCCAGTCGTTGCCATGCCAGTCAATGAGATGAGCGGGGACCTCGCCATCGATGCCTTCCCACCACACGTCACCATCGTCGGTCAGAGCGACGTTGGTGAAGATGGAGTTGGCCTTCATGGTCTCCATAGCCATCGGGTTGGTGGAGTAGGAGGTGCCGGGGGCAACACCGAAGAAGCCAGCTTCGGGGTTGATGGCGTAGAGGCGGCCATCGGGGCCAGGACGCATCCAGGCGATGTCGTCACCAACGGTCTCGACCTTGTAGCCGGGGATGGTGGGCTCAAGCATGGCCAGGTTGGTCTTGCCACAAGCCGAGGGGAAGGCAGCGGTGATGTGGAACTGGCGGCCGTCGGACTCGCGGGTCAGACGGAGGATGAGCATGTGCTCAGCCATCCAGCCATCGCGCTTAGCCATGGTCGAGGCGATACGCAGGGCGAAGCACTTCTTACCGAGCAGGGCGTTGCCGCCGTAGCCCGAACCGAAGGACCAGATCTCGTTGGTCTCGGGGAAGTGGGTGATGTACTTCTCGTCGTTGCAGGGCCAGGTGGTGTCTTCCTGACCGTCTTCGAGGGGCACGCCAACGGAGTGGACGGCGGGAACCCACGGCTTGCCCTCAGCAATGAGGTCCATGGCTTCCTTACCCATACGGGTCATGATGCGCATGTTGCACACCACGTAGGGGGAGTCGGAGATCTCGATACCCAGCTGCGAGATCGGACCACCCAGGGGGCCCATGGAGAAGGGAATGACGTACATGGTACGACCCTTCATGCAGCCGGTGAACTTTTCCTTAAGGGTGGCCTTCATTTCCACCGGATCTGCCCAGTGGTTGGTGGGGCCTGCATCTTCTTCCTTCTCGGAGCAGATGAAGGTACGGGACTCCACGCGAGCAACATCGGAAGGAAGCGAACGAGCAAGGAAAGAGTTGGGGCGCTTCTCTTCGTTCAGGCGGGTGAACACACCGGTCTCAACCATGAGGGAGGTGAGGCGATCCCACTCTTCCTGGGTGCCGTCGGAGAACTCAATGGCGTCGGGGGTGGTCAGAGCTGCAACTTCAGCAACCCATGCCAGCACGTCTTCGGGGGTGTTCGCGGGCGCTGCTGCGCGCACGTCCTGTTCAGTCACGGACATTTTGCCTCCTGAGGCTATCGGTAATTCCGGGACGCGGATCCGTCCCTGATCTACATGTTCAATCATCCCTGACTGATCCCGATTTTGCAGGGGCGGTAGGTCCCGTGAACACCGTGTGCAGTGTCACAATCGGAGAAAATGGCTGAATTCTGCCCCTTCGGGTTATCGCACTTCGGGACGATCTGGCCTAATCTGGATTTGTTGATATTCCCTGACCAATTCAGGAGGAACCGTGGGACTTCGCAAGCCCGAGGGTCCGTCATTCTTTGACCTCTTCACCACCCAGGCAACAAAACTCGTCACCGGCGCCGAGATCCTCGCTGCCCTACTCGGAGCATCACCCGAAGAGCGCGTCGCCCTTCGCGACCAACTCCACGACGTTGAACACGAAGGCGACGAGATCAACCACCTCGTCGTCCGTAAGCTCAACCAGTCCTTCGTCACCCCCTTCGACCGTGAAGACCTCGGCTTCCTGGCAGCCCGCCTGGATGACTGCATGGACCTCATGGACGAGGCCGGCGACCTCATCGTCCTCTACGGCATCCACGACCTCCCCGAGGAGATCAACAGCCTCCTCGCCGCACAGGTCGACGTCCTCACACGTTGCGCCGTACAGACCGCTGAATCCATGCCCAAGTTGAAGTCCCCCCTGGACCTGCGTGACTACTGGATCGAGATTAACCGCCTCGAAAACGAGGGCGACCGCGCCTACCGCATCACCCTCACCACCCTCTTCGACTCCGGCCTTGACCCCGTGACCATCATTAAGGTCAAGGACGTCATCGAAGTCCTTGAGCGCTGCTCGGACCGCTTCGAAGACCTCGCCAACGGCATCGAAACCATCGCAGTGAAGGAGTCCTGAGACCGTGGACCTCAACCTGGTCCTGGTAGTCACGGTCATCGTCATCGCGCTGGCCTTCGACTACACCAACGGCTTCCACGATGCTGCCAACGCCATCGCAACATCGGTCTCCACCCGCGCCCTCACCCCCCGCGTGGCCCTCATTATGGCCGCGATTATGAACGTGATCGGCGCACTCCTGGGCACCGACGTCGCCAAAACCATCGGTAAAGGCATCATCGACATTCAACACTACTCAGCCTCCCCTGACATTGGCATGCAGCGTGAAGGCCTGATTATTGTGCTCGCAGCTCTCATCGGCGCTGTCGTCTGGAACCTCATCACCTGGTGGTTCGGCCTGCCTTCGTCATCCTCCCACGCCCTCATCGGCGGCCTGGTGGGTGCGGGCCTGGCCTCGGCTACCCAAATCGAGTGGTGGGGGATCTTCACCCACGTCATCATCCCGATGTTCGGCTCGCCCCTCATTGGCTTCTTCCTCGGCTACTTCCTCATGAAGTTGGTCCTGAGGATGCTCGCCAACCTGCCCTACCACCGAACCATGCGTCACTTCCGAGTCCTGCAAACCATCTCCGCAGCCGCAATGGCACTGGGACATGGCCTGCAGGACGCACAAAAGACCATGGGCGTCATCGTCATGGCCCTCCTGGCGGGCGGCTACGGGGAACACCACAACATCCTTGACCCCGTCACCGGCGAAATGACCATCCCCCTGTGGGTTAAGCTCGCCGCCGCCATCGCCATCTCGGCAGGCACCTACGCGGGCGGCTGGCGCATCATGCGCACCCTCGGCCGTAAGATCATCGACCTTGACCCCGCCCGCGGATTCGTCGCCGAGGGCGTGGCCGCAACCGTCCTCTACGTGTCAGCCTTCGCCCTGCACGCCCCCATCTCCACCACCCACACGATCACCTCAGCAATCCTGGGTGTGGGCGCCACGCGCCGCTTCTCGGCAGTGCGCTGGGGAGTTGCAGGCAATATCGTCGTGGCATGGTTCCTCACCCTGCCCGCAGCCGCCCTCGTCGCGGCCCTATGTTTCTGGGCAACACACGCGATCCTGGGCGTCTAAGTACCGCGCGTGACCGGGGCTGGCCCCGTGGACAACAGTTCACGAGGCCAGCCCCACCACTATGTTCAGCCCACTCCCATTCGCTATTCATCCAGGCGGGGAATACTCTAAAGACGTTGTCACCACACGAAGGGCCAATCACCATGAGCGTCACCCAACGCAGGAAGGGCATCCCACCCGCTTCTGTGCGTTACGCCCTGGCAGCCGCCGCCGCCCTCCTCCTTTCCTCCTGCTCCCAATCCCTCATCTTGCACCTCAAGGAAGGCCAGTGCGTCAACCTTCCCACTGAGGCCAGCGCCGCCACCATTGACGTCCTCTCCTGCTCTGCCGATCACGACGCGGAGATCGTTGGCGTCGAAGAAATCCGCGAAGAGGCTCTTCCACCAGAAAGTACCCTCGAAGAACTCGCCTTCACCCAATGCCACGCGCACTTCACGCGCTACGTAGGGGTGGACGCTCACGACTCCCATCTTGACGCCATGTGGCTACTACCAACGCCGGCCTCATGGAAAGCGGGCGATCGCTCCATCGTGTGCCTGGCCGTCGTCTCAGATGACACTCCACTGACATCCAGTGTGAAAGACAGCCACTTTTAGGCCGACAGCTGGCGTCACTTAGCGCGAAGCACCGTGGCGCTCCACAGCAAGAACCACACGCTCTCCCCCACGCTCAACGCCCTCGGGCATCTGCGCCACATGCGCCACTACCGCCTCTGCCGTTCCCAACCACGGGGACTCCTGCGGGAAAGCCAGTTGCACCTGCGCATTTGAGCGCCCCTGAAGGACCGAGAATATCGCTGGCAAGGTCGGACGATGAGCGCACAGCACCGTCGGCTCCGACAGGTCAGCGAGCACGCCCACCACCGCCTGCGCCACGCCCTCAAGGCGCTCCTTCGCGGCATCCTCGGTCAACTCCGCGCGGGCATCAACAGGCAGATCAGCCAGGCTCGCATAGGGAAGAAGAGTCTGAACGCAGCGCGTCCACTCCGAGGACACCAAGCGCGCCACACCAAAAGCAGACAGCATATCCACCGCCGCCATACTCTGACGCACGCCCGTGCGCGTCAGCACGCGCCCAGCCTCACTGCCCTGCCACGAGGAGCGCGACACAGCCTTCGCATGGCGCAGCACCACCAGCGGCATCGTCACCAGCGTGCCCGCATGAGCATGGGCCAACACCTCCGTCAGCAGACGGCGATCCCCCCGCCGAGTAAGCAAACGGTCAGCCTTTGACGGAGACACCCAGCGGGCCTGATCAATCTCCCGACGAGGCGCCCGCTCCACCGGGGGACGCACGCGCGCCGCAGGAGAATCCTCAGCCACATGACCCACCCAGTAGCGCACCTCTTTAATCTGGCCGCTGCCCAGACGGTAGCGCTGCACAGTCAGAGGCATGCCCAGGCGAATCAGTTCGCCAGTTTCTTCCTCCACCTCACGCACCGCGGCAGAAACAATAGGTTCGCCGACCTCACTCTTACCCTTCGGCCACGACCAGTCGTTGTAACGAGGGCGGTGAACAATGAGGATCTCAATATCCTCATCACGAATGATTTCCCCCAGCTGAGCCCGGCGGGAAGGATCCCTGAACCGCCACACGACAGCACCAGCCGAGCGCACCAAGTGCGAGGGGATCGGACGCGGGCGAAAACGAGACACGCCTATAAGAGTAGCCGTGTTCACAGCGCCTTGCGCCCTCCGTCACGGTGATGGACCCTCGGCTATCACCCACAGAGCGCACACCCACGCGGTTTTCCCCAAAAAGGTGAGATGAGCGGCTTTCCTTCAAACCTCAAGAGGCTCAGGCGCGACCACTCCCCCACTCAGGTAGCTGAACGGCCCACGACGCGCGCGGACGCCTCGTCCATCAGGACGGACTGCATATCCTCCAAACGCGCCCCGTCCTTCGCGCGGATGCGACGCTTCCACGTGCCATTCTTCCGCAGGTTCCACGAGGCCGTCTGCGGGGCCACCCCACGGCGGATCAGCGCAGCCAAACGGGCCGTGTGCTCAGGTTCCGTCAGCCGCACGAGCGCCTCCACCCGACGGTCAAGATTGCGATGCATCAGGTCAGCCGACCCGATCCACACTTCCTCTTCCCCCTCAGGGCCAAAGGCGTAGATCCGCGAATGCTCCAGATAGCGGCCCAGAACCGAACGGACCTTAATGTTCTCCGACAGTCCCTGCACCCCGGCTCGGATCGCGCAAATGCCGCGCACCAGCACATCGACGCGCACCCCCGCCTGGGACGCCCGGTAGAGAGCGTCAATGACGGCCTCATCGACAACGGCATTGACCTTAATGCCAATCCACGCATCCTTGCCCTCCTGCTTGCGGGCAATCTGGCCGTGAATACGTTCAATGAGCCCATCGCGGATCGACATCGGGGCCACCAGCAGACGATGGAAGGTGGAACGAGGCGCATAACCCGACAGTTGGTTAAACAGGCGGGTCATATCCTGGGCGACGTCAAGATCATCGGTGAGTAGCCCCAGGTCCTCGTAGCCGCGAGCGGTCTTGGGGTGGTAGTTGCCGGTGCCGATATGGCAGTAGCGGCGCAGACGATCGCCCTCTTGGCGCACCACGAGGGAGAGCTTGCAGTGAGTCTTGAGGCCGACCATGCCGTAGACGACGTGAACGCCCGCGCGCTCAAGCTTGCGCGCCCAGGAAATGTTGGCCTCTTCATCAAAGCGGGCTTTAATCTCGACAATGGCGACCACCTGCTTACCCGCGCGCGCCGCCTCAATGAGGGCCGACACAATCGGCGAATCCCCCGAGGTGCGATACAGGGTCTGCTTAATGGCCAGCACCTGCGGGTCGCGGGCCGCCTGGGTGATGAAGGACTGCACCGAGGTCGCGAAGGAATCATAGGGGTGGTGCAAGAGCACGTCACGCTGCCGGATCGAGGCAAAGATATCTGCCGGGCGGGCCGACTCCACAGCCGCCAAGCCCGCCGATGTCACCGGCACATACTTGGGGTACTTGAGGTGGCTGACCTCCAGGTCGTGCAGGGTATTGCACAGGGTGAGGTCTAGGGGGGCGGGCAGGGTGAAGACATCCGCTGCGGTGATCTCCAGCTTTTCCATAAGGAAATCAAGGATGACCTTCGAGGTCGTCTCGGCCACCTCCAGGCGCACCACCGCGCCGAATCGACGCCGCGCGAGCTCCTCTTCCATTGCCGTCAGGAGGTTTTCAGCGTCGTCTTCTTCCACCTCCACATCGGAGTTGCGGGTGACCCGGAAGGCGTGGGCTTCGACGATTTCCACACCCGGGAAAAGATGATCCAAATGGGCCTTGACCAGGTCCTCGACCGTGATGAAGGTGGCGCCTTCAGGGCGGCGAATAAAGTGCTCTGCGCTGCCGTCACGCCCTGCAGTGTCCACGTTGATGACACGAGGCAAGGAACGCGGCACCTTCACGCGCGCAAAGTGCAGCTTACCCGTCAACGGGTTGCGCACGAGGACGGCCAGGTTAATTGAGAGGCCTGAAATGTAGGGGAACGGGTGGGAGGGGTCGACCGCGAGCGGGGTGAGGACCGGGAAGAGCTGGCGCCGGAAGAAGGTGGTCATACGTTCTTGCTGGTCAGAAGACAGATCCTGCCAGGAACGCAGGTGGATCCCCTCTTCAGCGAGGGCGGGAACAATGACATCTCGGAAGTGCTCAGCCTGACGGGTCGTCAATTCGCGGGTGCGCGTGCGGATCGCGTCCAGGACCTGCGTGGGTTCCAAACCCGAGGCCGACATCTTCGCGATCCCCGCAGCGAGGCGACGCTTGAGGCCAGCCACACGCACCATGAAGAACTCATCCAGATTGGACGAGAAGATCGCGCTAAACCAGGCGCGCTCCAGCAGGGGCAGTTCCACGTCTTCGCTTTGTTCAAGGACGCGCTGGTTGAAGGCCATCCAGGAAATCTCACGGTCAGCGAAACGTCCCTTCGGCAGAGGGTGTTCGGCACCCATCGGCTGACTCATGTCCATACGCAAGGACAGGTCAGGCAGGGTGAAGCCGTCCTCTTCCCAGTCGAGGTCGTATTCGGCGTCCTCATGCTCGCAGCCAACCAGTTGCGCGGCATCAGCGGGGACAAAGAAGTCCTGCGCGCGGGGGCTGGCCACATTGTCAGTATTGAGCTCGTCGGCGAGGGCGGCGTCCGTGGCGGGGGAAGGTGCGGACATGACCTGCTCGACCTCCGCTGGGCTCTGCGCTAGGTCTTCGGCTGGGCTCTGGGCCGGAGCTTCCGCTGGGGTGGCCTCTGAGCTGTCCTGTTGGTCTTCCTGCTGGTCATCCTGCGGTTCACCCGCGAGGGGGGCCAGCGCGGCGGCCTCGTTCAACGGGACGTCTTGAGCGTCAGCCTCGTCCAGCGCATCTTGCGAATCTTGGGCGAACTCAGGCACAGTCTCCATGCCCGCCTCATCAGCAGCTTCAGGAACAACCACAGCGTCAGACATCGCCATCCCCTTCGAAAAACCTTCGCCCGCGCATCCACCATCGCAATGCAGCCCGAGCCCTACTCATTCTGTCGATGAGTTCTCCCAGACTAGCGCAGAACAGGAAAGCCGTGGCGGCCCTAGTCCAGCTTCCCCACGCGAGCTCGAGATGCCGCATCCTCTAGCTCCTCCGCTGTGCGCAGCAAAGCCCTCGCGCGGGTCGTCACCGGATGCGCCAGCGGGTCGGAGGGATCCTCAATCCACTGCGCATTCTCACCAGCAGCCAACACCCGCATGAGCGCAGCAGCCTGGAGGCAAATGCCCTCAAGGTCATCATCGCTTGCCTGCCCGTGCAGCAACGCCAGACAGCGCGCGTCCACGGCCTCGACGCTCAGAGCCTCCGGCCAGCGAGAATGGCCGTCAGGATTTCCTGAAGCCTTCTGGCTGGCCTGGCCATCCTGGCTGCGCTGCTGCTCTTGGCGACACTCCTCTTGGCGACGCTGCTCCTCTTGGCGACGCAGTGCGCTCACGCCCTGCGCGAAGCGCTCCTCCACGAGGGCATGATCACGCCGCACCCACTCGCTGAGCAAAAAGATGCGCCACATGGCGCCAGGAAGGGTGAACTCCGGGCTGCGCGACCACATGTGCGCAACCGCATCGACGCCCTCGTCAGCAATGGAGGCGCGCAGACGCTCCACCGCCGCATCAAATTCCTCATCCCCCACCCCAAGGAGTGCCCAGGCGGAGGTGTGCGCAAGTTCGGAGGCAAGTGCTGGATCGGTATCGCCCACAATGGCGTCCGCAGCCTGCGGATCAAGCATCGCGGGGCGTCGAGGCTGGAAAGGGCGTTCGGCCATTGCAGTGTCCTTCGTTTTGTAGAATGGGAAAGTCTGCCTACACTCTGTAGGTAACGTGTTCGGGTCACGCGGTGATCGCGGACCGTGACAGTGGGCCTATAGCTCAATGGTAGAGCAGCGGACTTTTAATCCGTGGGTTCGGGGTTCGAGTCCCCGTGGGCCTACATTTTCCCTGATGGGAAAGCCGATCCCCCGGCTGGCGTGAGTTGGCCGGGGGATCAGTCTATCCGCCAGGCACAGATCCCGCCCGCCGGGCACAGGTCCTACCACCGGGCCCAGATAGCACCCGGCAGTCACAGGTCCCAGCCAACGACCTCCGATTCCACCCACCTGGCATAGACCCTGCCCAACACTCAGCAATTTCGCCCGGGCACAGCGCCAGTAAGGTGACATTTGTTGCATAGCGCGACACTTGCGACCTTTTGAGACGCCCATACCCGTCACACAAGACAACAACAGTCACACAACTCGGCTCCGCACTGTGTCGCACCGACATGCCCTCGCGCCTCCCCACCATGGTCGGCCCTGAGCTTTCACAGCGCATTCTTAAGTTCCTCAAATCAGTGTGATAACCCGCATTGCGACAGTAGAGGCAGTTGATCGGACTCACCGATCCCCGACCCTGTGAAGGACTGTTATGTCTCCCTCCTCCCTCGTCCCCAGCATCTCTGCCCTGCCCTCGCAGATGTCCAGCATTCTGCCCGGTGCAACATCCCAGATCGCCACGCGAGTGGGCGGCCCCGACGCCAGCCTCCGCATCCTCTTTAACCTGGTCGAAGGCCTCGTCATTGCCGGACTGATTGCCCTGGTCATCGCAGTGTCCTGGTGGGTAGCCAAACGCTACCTCCCCACACCTCCCGCGAAAGATCTCCTGACGCGCCTGGATGAAAACCTCGTCAATGGCCGCGTCCCCCCCGAGGACTATGCGCGCATCCGTGCTGAACTGATCCGCGCTCGCTCAGGCCAGAGCCAGGCACCAGCCTCTCCTGCCGCCGCGCCTTTCACTGAAGCAACGCCCGCACCAGAGGCAACGCCCGCCACGCAAACCTCGCCCGCCACGCAAACCACCCAAGCTTCACCCACGAGCCTTACCGAGCACACCCCCGACAGGAAGGAGGACACCCCCAACTAAACCCTCACGCACTCCACCAGGAGTTCTCTCCCCCTCACACGTACGGCATGAGAACCGTACCGAGGCACAACAATGACAGAACAGGGCCCAGGCATGCCTCCGCATGCCTGGGCCCTCACACATGGACACGCAACCACCCCAGGTCAACGCCCCCTCACGCACCCAGCACTAGGGGCGAGACGTGCGCGAGGTAATGGCCACCGCCACCGAGATCAACACCAGCCCCAACAATTCACCCACACCGGGAATCTGGCGTAGCATCAACGCGCCAACCAAGGCCGACGTCGCAGGCAACAGAGCCGTGAAGAGGGCGAAGGTCGACGCACTCACCCTCGACATTGCTACAGCCTCCAGGGAGTAGGGCAACACCGTGGACAGCACACCCACCCCCAGAAGAGCCACAAACACACGCCAATCGGCCCCAACCACGCTGATAGACGACGCGAAGAGAGGAGCAGTCACTAGCGCACCAACACTCGACCCCAGCGCCAAGTTGGTAATCCCCGAGCGCTGCGAAGCAATGTGCTGCCCCAGCATGATGTACAGCGCCCACATCGCAGCCGCCGACATAATCCACGCCACGCCAATCACCACATTGGGATCACTCAGATCAATGCCGATGCCGCCAATAGACACCACCCCACCCAAGGCAAAGAGGGCAGCGATACGAGGCGCCCAGCCCCGGCCTCGTAAAACGGCAACAGAGACGGGGCCGATGAACTCTAAAGACACGGCCGTACCCAGCGGCAGGTACTCAATGGCCTGGTAGAAGGTCATATTCATCGCCGTCATCGCCAGGCCAAAAACCCCCGAACGCAGCAGGTCAGCGCGGGTCAAGCGATCACGCCACGGGCGGCGCCACGCCAGCAGCATGGCGGCGGCAATAAGGATCCTCCACCACGCCACCTCCGACGGGCTCATCACCGCAAACAAGCCCACCGCAATGGCCGCGCCAATGTATTGAATGAGCGCCGATCCAACAATGAACACCTGCGGCGGAACACGGTCAACCAGGACACCAGAGGCGCCCCGCGAGTCACTCGGCGGCATCGAAAGACAAAGACACAGAGTTCATGCAGTAACGCAACCCCGTCGGCTGATCGGGAGCATCCTCGAACACATGACCCAGATGAGAATCACACGCAGCACACAAAACCTCGGTGCGCACCATACCGTGAGAGCGATCCTCACGGGTGACAACCGCGGCATCTTGCGGATCGTAAAAGCTTGGCCACCCGCAGTGGGAATCAAACTTCGTGTCCGACCGGAAAAGCTCAGCGCCGCAGGCGCGGCAACGGTAGATACCCTCGCGTTTCTCGTCGAGCAATTCGCCGGTGAAAGGACGTTCCGTGCCCGCCTCACGCAAGACGTGATACTCCATGGGGGTCAAGACGCGCCGCCACTCAATCTCCGTGCGGCGAGCAGACCCAGCAGGCTGAGGAACGCCCGAGGTAGCATCCGTGGTCATCGTCAACATCCTTTCACTCTCATCTTTCTTCACAGCGTTAACAGGCGAATATACACCTGTCACGTCAAGGCGTCGGCCTCACCAGAATGTTCGTCACGGTTACTGGAACCGAGTGCGGATGCGCCCGAACTGTGAGCCTTGCGACCTTCTTCCGCCTCACGCTTGTGGCGCGCACGGACGGCGGCCTCACGCTCCTCAATGGCCTCCTGGCCGGGGCCGGCGAAGATCTGGGAGCGTTCCTCCGCGTCCGGCGACCCCGAGTACAGGCGCGAGCCTCGCCCATCAGTGTCCGCCTTCGCAGCCGCAGTCGCCCCCTCAGTTGCGCCATTCTTCTGGCCGCGAATCGCAGCGAGGATCTCTCCCACCTGCGACATGGACAGGATCTGCGTTTTCTCCTCCGACGAGGCCACCGCAGCCGGTTCCTGACGCCCCTGCGCCAAGTCGCGCTGGCGCTGAGCGAAGGCGCGCCGCCGCGCCTTCTTCGCCTTCTGGCGGGCTGCCGTCAGACGCGCGGCATGGACCGCGTCATCAGCATCCTCCTGCACCGCCTGCGGCACGCGAGGAGTGGAGGCGGGCGCGGCCGTCGTATCGGCGGCGATACCGGACAGCTCAGCTGCCAGGCGGGCGACGACCTCGTGAGAGGGATCATGCTCGACGCGAACGGCCTCGTAGCGCTGGTAGCGGGTCGTGGGGCGCACCCATGGCTCTTCCTCAACGATCCACTGGATAAGGCTTTCACGCACGTGACAGCGCAAATCCCACAGGCGGCCTGAGTTCTCCGCCGACAGGAGGACACGCACCACGACAGAATCCTTATCCGAATCCGTCATCTGCACCGCCCAGCTGCGCCCATCCCACAGGTCCGTGGCGGTAATGATCTCCTCAACCTTCGCACGGATGAGGGCCATGGGCGCGGCCCAATCCAGGCGCAGCTCCACCGTGCCCAACTGCTTGGCGGCGCGCCGCGTCCAGTTTTCAAAGGTTGTCGTCGTGAAGAAGGAGGAGGGAATCACCAGTCGGCGCTCATCCCAAATGCGCACCACCACGTAGGACAGGGTGATTTCCTCAATCGCACCTGACTCGTTCTTCGGTCCGGCAACGACGACGTCACCCACGCGAATGGCATCGGTGAAGGCCAGCTGGATGCCAGCGAAGACGTTGCCCAGCGTGGATTGGGCGGCCAGGCCCGCAACGACAGAAATAATGCCCGCCGAGGCCAGTACTGTCGCCATCCCCTGACGCGCACCCGGGAAGGTGAAAGCGACGAAGCACAGGCCCAGAATGAGGACGATGAGTTGGCCGAGGCGGCGCAGGACTTGCGCTTGGGTTTCAAAGCGGCGCGAGCCTCCCCCGTCTGCCTCTTGGCGGATGCGGGCGGCGTCCTCGAGGATCCACAAGGAGGCGCGCACAACCCAGGTTGTCGCCAGGATCCCGAGGATCAGCAGCGCGTGCAGGGCGATCTCGATGATCGCCCCGTTGGGGTAGGTGGTCAGGTCCTCACCCCACACAGCAAAGAATTGCCCCAGGTAGGCGCCCCAGGTGATGAACATCCAGTAGCCCGGTCCGCTGGTTCGTTTGACGAGGGCGGTGAGGATGCGGGACTTGCGGACGAGCATCCTCAGGATCGTTGCGGCGATGACCGCCACCACCAAGCCGATGCCCGCGCCAGCAAGGGGCAGCACGATGTGTTGGGTGACTTCAAGGATCCGCGCGCCCAGATCACCGCCCGTGACGGCCTCGGGGTCGAGGGAGCATCGGGGATGGGAGCTCCGGGGCGGGGACCTCGGGCGTGGGCGTGCGGGGGTCAGCAGGGGTGTCGTCACTGTGTGCTGCATGGCTTCAGCCTACGGGGATCGCGCTTTGCGCGAAAAGCCGAAATATCGCCACTTTCCGCGCCTGTGATGGGCCTCACCGCGAATGGATTTGCCAAGAGGGGTACTCGCATGGATATTATTTACTTCGTCCTCAGGGCGGCTAGCCCAGAGGGTCGCAAGGCCCCCATCGTCTAGAGGCCTAGGACACCGCCCTTTCACGGCGGCGACACGGGTTCGAATCCCGTTGGGGGTACTCCTCGTGTTGAACGTGGAAAACAAGTGAATAGGTCTTGTACTTATCGCAAGGCCCCGTAGCGCAGTCGGTTAGCGCGCCGCCCTGTCACGGCGGAGGTCGCGGGTTCGAGTCCCGTCGGGGTCGCCGACCAGATCGGTTGATCAGGTCCTGGCTCTGTAGCTCAGTTGGTAGAGCGTTCGACTGAAAATCGAAAGGTCACCGGATCGACGCCGGTCGGAGCCACCACTGAGGCCCGGAATCCCAAGGATTCCGGGTTTTTCGTATGCCCAGCTTGAAGCCCCTCGCTGACACCTAGCCCTGCCTCCCCCTCGCCCGCTAGCCCGCAGTAGCGTTAAGGTGAGTAACTCACGCAGGCGTCGCCCCACCGCCACACGAGTCCATCAGGGAAGGGAAAGCACCACATGTCCATCGACCTCATGTTCTACCTATACTCCCTTCTGAAGTTCACCACCGGTTTCCTCATCATTGCCACCTACCTCAGCTGACGAATAAGCTTCAAAGCGGGCCGGTCACCCCCATTGATTACATTGGCAACTTCGTGCTCGGCGGCATTATCAGCGGCATCATCTACAACAGCGAAATCCCCTTCCACCGTTTCGTCCTCGTCCTGCTTATCGCCATCGGCATGATCTCCCTGCTGAACTTCATCACCATGCGTTTCCTCAGCGTCCGCCAGGCCGTCACCTCCGACCCTTTGCCCATTATCGTCAACGGCGTCTTCCAAGTGGGCACAGAGGAAGGAGGCAATGCCTTCGACATCATCACCTTCATCTCTCAGCTGCGCGCCCGTGGCATCTACTCCCTTGAGGACATTGCCTTCGCTCAAGTCGAGCCCGACGGCTCCCTGACCGTCATTAAGAAGGGCGAGGGCGTGATCAACACCCTGCTGGTGCGCCATGGGCAGATTCTTCACAACTACCTGGAAGCCATTGAACGCGACGAGGCATGGCTAATGGGTGAGCTTGCTGAGGAAGGCCTCGAGCTTGACGACGTGTACATCGTCGAGTTCTCCCGGGAAAAGCACCTGTTCATCGTCAAGAAAGACGGAAGCTGTATCGCCAAGGAGATCTAGCCCCGCCACGGCGACGATCACGCCCTGGAACGGCCTGAGGGAGGGCTCGTACCCTCAGAGGCCGCTAAGGGGGAGGGCCACGTGGTGCCCCTGGCTCTATCAGGCACTTTCCCTCACTCCACAGACACCACCCCTCAGAGCGACGCATACACGACATAGAGAGGCGGGCGAGGGTAACCCCTCGCCCGCCTCACATTGAGCGCTCTATCTAGCGATAGCCAGACTCATCGACGGCGCCGCACGATCCAGGTGATAGCGCCACCGAGAATCAGAGCCACAGCAGCGATACCAACCACAGTCATTGCAGTCGAACCCGTGGAGGCAAGCTTGCCATAGGCCTTCTTGGTGGGAGCCTGAGCCTTCGGAGTGTCCTTGCCTGTGCCGGAGGTGGAATCCTTCGACTGGTCCTTACCGGTCTGGGGCTGATCCGTGCCCGGCTGACCAGGCTTGGTGTCGTCGGGCTTGTCCTGGGGCTTTTGGGTGTAGGCGTTGACGAAGTTCAATGCCACTACGTCATCCGCTGCACCAATCGTGGCCGTTTGTGCGTCAGGAGCCGCCAGAGTGAATCCGGGGATCTGAGCACTGTCGACGTTTTCGGTGAAGGTGCATTCGGTGCCCACAGGCATGGGGTCGCCAGCCTGTACAGCAACACCATCAGCCTTAACCATCACCTGTCCCTTGACGTTACCGGTGCAGCTGTAGTGGAAGAGGAAGTCCTTGTCCTTGAGCTCATCCTGGACGCCGGTCGCAGTCTTGGCGATGGTGAAGGTGCCGCGGTCAAGCGTGTAGGTGTTGACAGCGTTGACACCCACCGGATCACCATCTTCGGGGATGTCGATGGTGATGGGGCCAGCGCCGCGATCCACGCCGTTGACCGCGAAGGCAAGCCCATGCTGAGTGTGCTCGATAGGTGCGGCCTCTTCAGAAATCACACAGGAGCCGGGACGAGCGTCAATAGAGGCGTTTTCACCTGCAGCGATCTCAACGGACTTCTTCCCCTGGGAGGCTCCGTAGAGGTCGGTGCACTCGTAGGTGAAGGTGAAGTTCTTCCCCTGAGCCTTCCCGGCGCCGTCACCGGCAAGCGACTTGGCGATCACGAAGGAACCGGTCAGTGGGGTGTAACGGTTGGTGACCGTCACGGTTGCTTCAGTGTCCTTCTTCATGACCACTGTGGGATCATCGATCGAGACGACGTTCGCGTAGCCCTTCTGGTAGGCGCCGACAGTGCTTTCATCGACCGAGCACTCAACGCCGGAGGGGATATCGGCGATCGTGGCCGATTCTCCGTTGGCGAGGCTAACCGTGCCAGCCTTGACCGGGTTGGCAGGATCACCACAGGTGTAGGTGATGTCGAAGGAGCGTCCTACGAAGGGAGCACCGTCTTCAACCTCGACCTTCTTAGTGATCACCAGGGAACCCAGGTCGCGCACGTAACTGTTAGTCACGGTGACGTTGGCGGTAGCATCACGAGTGATCTGAACGGGCGAGCCGTCAATCTGGACGCTCTCCGTAAAGCCGTCAACCCTGGGGGCGACCTCGGTCACGGTGCAGGTGCGACCTGCGGGGATGTTGGCAACGGTGTGGGTTCCATCAGCGGCGAGGTTGACTGTATCGGCCTTCCCTGCACCGCAGTCGTAGGCGATTGGGAAGGTCGTCCCAGCGGCGATAGCACCATTGGGATCAGTGAGCTTCTTGGTGATCACCAGGGAGCCGGGCTTCTCAGTGTAGGTGTTCGTCACGACAGCAGCCGATTCTTCATCGGCCTTGATGGTCACATCTGCAGGTAGAACGACCTGCTTGTCGTAGCCGACCTTATCGGGGGCAGTTTCGGTCACGGAGCAGACGGTTCCTGCGGGGATACCGGTGATCGTCTCATGCTCATCATGGCCAAGAGTGAAGGTCTTGGTGATAGCAGGAGTCGAGTTGCAGCTGACATTGATGGGGAACTTCTCTTGAGCGAAGGCCGTGCCATCGGGAACGTTGAGCTTCTTAGTGACCTTCAGCGAACCGGGCTTGGGGCTGTAGGTGTTGGTCACGGTGACCTGAGCGATGGACTCGTCGCTTCCATCGTTGTGCTTGATCGTGACGAAAGCAGGGGTGATCACCGTATCGCGGTTCATCTTGTCGACGTCAGCGTTCACTTCGGCGATCTTGCAACGTTCGCCTTCAAGCAGTTCGTTGACCGTCGCCGACTCCCCGTTCTTGAGGTTGACAACCTTCGGTTGGGGCAGGCTCGGGCAGGAGACGTTGATCTCGAAGGAACGGTCAGCCTCAGCGGTGCCATCAAGGCCGTTGACCTGCTTGGTGATCGTGATCGAACCGTAGCGCGGGGTGTAGGTGTTCGTCACCTCAATGGTGTTGGCACCGCCGACGGTCACCTCGAGGGCACCATTGTTGGGGGCAGTGAAGGCATGATTAAAGCCTGGGATCGCGGCGGCGGCGACGTCCTCGGTCACGCGGCAGGTCGAGCCTGCGGGCACGAGGCCGGACTCGACGGTTCCGTCAGCCGTGACGGCTGCGAAGGCGCCTGCGATTTCCTTACCGTCCTTGGAGCAGACGTAGGAGAGATTGAACTTCTTGTCGCCGGAGTCGGTACCAACAACCTTCTTCGTGACGGAGAAGGTCACACCGGGAACATAGACGTTATCGAACTCGGCAACGGCCGCCTGGCCGTCCTGAATGACGACCTTGGCGATGGCCGGAGGATTCTCAAGGGAGAGTCCGTCAATTTGAGCCTTGGTGACGTCTTCAGCGACAGTACACTTCGTTCCCACAGGCAGTTCGAGCGGCTGCCCGTTCTTCCCGTTGACGGGGTGGTCGGCGCCGTCACCCAGGATGCCCTGCGCGGTACCAGTGGTGCCATCAGTACAGGAGTATTCGAAAGAGTAAGCGTGGGTCGCGCCCTTACCGCCATCACCACCGGTGGTTTTACGGATCGACAGGCGACCCTTTTGCTTCTCAACGGTGTTCTTCACGCGGACCTTGGCAACCTGCTGGTCTGCGAGGACAAGAGTGTGCGACTTCGTTGCCGAAGGTGCAGAGCTCACACCATCGACGACGAAAACAGGATCGAGCCACTGCGCTCCGGGAGTCAGGGCGCGGTCCTTTTCGGTAATAGTGATGCTCGTGCCCGCGGGCAGAGCGGCGAGGGCAACGGGGGTTCCACCTGCGATGATGTTCATCGGGCCGGTGCCGCCCCTCTTGTCGGGCGTGAAGGTGACGCCTGGCCATTCCTGGACAAGACCTGCTTCGAAGCTTGCTTGATCGTCCTGGACGCGCGCGCGGTAGGCCTGGTCGAAGTCGGAGGCGACGCCACCACCGGGAAGGGTGAAGGCGACGTCGAACGCGTAGGGGGCTGCCGGCTCAGTGATGTGGCCAAGGCCGGTACCTAATACTTCCTTAGCGAGGGTGGCGGTCGCCCATCCCTGCCTCATGGTGATTGTCACCTGGGCGGCAGCGTTGAGCGGGCGCTCTGCGCGGGCGCCCATGCCGGTGTCGCGTTCAGTGACAGCGTTGCTGTAGGTGTAGCCGTAGATCACGCCCTTGGGGGAGGTGTTGGCGTGAACGGAGGGAACGACGGTGTAGACGACGCCGGTCTTGAAGGGGCCGGTGAGGGTGATATTGACGGCGGTCTGTCCTCGGAAAGCCTGAGGGTCAGCGCTCACCGCGAAGCCGTCTGCGACAGTGCCCCTGAGGATGGATGCCAGTTGGAAAGGAACCCAGCTGGGAAGGATTGCTCCGGTGGGCTCGTCGACGCGCGTACCGACAACCATACGATTCAAGGTGATGTTCGGACCAAGCACCTGACCCGGACCAAGTGTGTCTTCGAGGACGATGGTTTGCGGGGTTACTCCGTCACCTGCGAGTGGCGCCAAACCGCGCTGGACGCGCGCAGCGTTGAGGCCTTCAATGGTGAAGGAAATTGTGTACCCCAGATTGGGCTGGTCGAGCACGGTGGGAACCAGGCTCTTGGACAGTGGAATGGAACGGTAGGGGGTCATTCCGGGGCGGACAAGCGCTTCACCGCGGGGCAGAGCCACGCGGGTCTGGGTGCCGTTGAGATTCATGTTGACGAAGGAATCATCATTTTCACGAATGGCGGTCACCAGGATCTTGGCGGTGCCTTTCACCTCGATACCGCCCTTGGCGCGCAGCTCGTCAAGTTTGGCATTGAAGCTACACACAAAGTTTGGCCGGGTCAGCTGGCAGCTGCCGACGACCTCTCCTGTGGGCAGTGTGAGGTCCAGGGTATCGATCTTTGATACCGAGGTCGGTGCGCCGAGGAAGTTGTCTCCGAAGCCGACGGTGAAGGACTGCCCCGATCGGGGATCAGCATTGCTGGCGTCCCAGTCGAAGGAGAGACGGGCGACATTGCCGACCTTTAAGGCAGGGTCAGTGGGGTCGACATTGAGATCGCGGTCTGAAGCCTGAATCTTCGGATTCAAGATGGTGATGTCGGTGTTGTCGGCCGCATGGCTCGCTGTGAAGCCGGAGGCTCCGACTAGCATGCCGAGGCCGAGCGCCACTGCTGAGAATGCAGCAATAGGCTTGCTCAGTAGTCTCAAAGACATATTTTTCCTTCCAACAGTCCGCACACTGTCCTGACCATCAGGTCGGGACGTTGCAGTGATCGGCACCGAAGCCCCTATAAAAGGGACACCTCTGGCACGAGTAGATAGTTCCAGCCTATGTGCCTGAGCAGGAGAAAGATAGGGTGGAAATTGACTGGGGCAGGGGGAGAAAGTGCGGTATCACATTCTCAGGCACAAGAAGTAACTTAGGATTCAGATTTGGTGAGGAGATTGGTTTCCGACTCCATATCGGACGCATCCGCACATCTCGCAGAATTCCAAGTCTTGTCCAGTTCGGGACTATAGCGCTCCGGGAAAAAATGACCGCCGGTATGAATTTCAAAGTCAGGAAAATAACTCATTATTTTCCTGACGTGGAATATGTCACCTTTGCAACTAAATGACATTCCGTAACAAAAGAATCATGCCTCAGCGCAAAGAGACCCCACCACGACGACGCACGGTAATGCCGGGAAGAACCCGGCCATGAACCACAGCATCCGCCTCCACAGCAGGAACAACAGACTCAACCACAGGAGCAATAGGCTCCGCACGCACCTCCAACCGCTCCTCATCCGCCCCCGAAATAACGACGAAAGCCTCGTCAGGCAAAGAACCATAACGCGGCGCCTGCCCAATCGGCGGAACGGTCAAACGCGGCCCCTCAACGGGCGCCACCTCAGGCTCACGGGCCTGCGCAAGCTCCTGCTCAACCTTCTCATAACTCACACCCTCCACCAAGGGAGCACCCGAATTCGAGCGGCGCACATCAAAGAAAGCCTTCAACTGCACCGAAGCTTCCTGAGCCAAAACCCCCGGAATCACCTCAACCGTGTGATTCAAGCGAGAATCACGCAACACATCACGCAAAGAACCCGCAGCACCCGCCTTCGGATCCCACGCACCAAACACCACACGATCAACCCGAGACTGCACCGCAGCACCCGCACACATCGTGCACGGCTCAAGGGTCACCACCAGCGTGCAGCCCACCAGATTCCACCGCTTCAAGCGACGACCCGCATCACGCAAGGCCACAATCTCAGCATGGCCTGCCGGATCATGATCCGACTCGCGGCAATTCCAACCCTCGCCAATGATTCGCCCCATCGAATCAAGCACCACGGCACCAACAGGCACATCATCGCCTGCCCGGGCGCGATTCGCTAAGAAAAGCGCGCGACTCATGGCTTCACGCAAGTTGTCCATTTTCACCACTCCGTAAGCGTACCGCGAACCGCCACAGAAGCTAGGATTCGCCCCCGCAAGACAACTTCGTGTTTTCCCGCGCGTGAACGCTGCCCAAAGAGCCATCGGCGCGCTAATCTAGCCCCATGCGCCTCCATATTGCAGATCACCCGCTCATTAACCACAAGCTCACCGTCCTCCGCGACCGCGACACCCCCTCGGCCACCTTCCGACAACTCGTCGACGAACTCGTCACCCTCCTGGCCTACGAGGCAACCCGCCACGTCACCACCACCGACATCGCCATCAACACCCCGGTGGCCCCCACCGTCGGCAAGAAGATCGCCGAACCCCGCCCCATCGTCGTCCCCGTCCTGCGCGCAGGCCTGGGCATGCTCGAAGGCATGACCCGCCTCCTGCCCACCGCTGAAGTCGGCTTCCTCGGCATGAAGCGCGACGAGGAAACCCTCCTCATCGAAACCTACGCCAACCGCCTGCCTGAAGACCTCTCCGGCCGCCAATGCTTCGTCATTGACCCCATGCTGGCAACCGGCCACACCCTCATCGCCGCCATCAACTACCTGCTTGACCTCGGCGCCTCCGACGTCACCGCCATCTGCCTCATCGCCTCGCCCGAAGGCCTGGCCGAGGTAGAAAAGGCCATCGGCGACCGCGTGGACGTCTCCATCGTCGTTGCCGCCGTTGACGAAAAGCTCAACGAAAAGGCCTACATTGTGCCCGGCCTGGGCGACGCAGGCGACCGCCTCTACGGCTGCGTGGACTGATCCTCAAATCGCCAAAACCTGCTCAAACGCGCTGCCCCCGCTACCTCACGGTAGCGGGGGCAAAACCTTAGACAGCCTCACGACCAGACGCACTACCTCACGCGCGCAGGCATCGGGCAGGCAACCTCACCGGACAGACGCACCACCAGACCAACAAGCAGCAACGCCACCGACGCTCCCGCAAGCCACGGCTGCACAGGCGCAAAGTAGGTAATCGCACCGCTATAGCCCAAGGCCAGCAACGCCAACTTATTGCACACCGGGCAGCCAATGGCGAACCACGCGCCAAAGGTGCCGATCATCCCCAACACGGAGGAATGCTCGGTGGCCTCGTCCTTCGAATCAACAGAAACAGACGCCTCCTCCTCAACAGAGACACTCGGTGCCACCTCAGGCAAGGCCTCCTTGACGTAGGTCGCCATCAGCATGCCCGACAGCACAGCCGTCACCACCCACACCGGATAGCTCCACACCGTCGGAGGAATATCCCGGTGGAACACAGGGTTGGGAATCAGGACCGTGACAATCCCCAGGGCCACACCAATGACCACACTCAAGATCACGGCAATCCCCCACCGGCGAGCGCTCCACATGCGCAAGCCCTGCACAGCCTGACTGAGGTACTGCGACACAGGTTGACGAAGTTTGACAGACATGAGGACATCCTGACACATCCGGCCCACTTCCACCCACCATGTCCGCATACCCCTTGCCACGCCACGCCTTCCACACATACACCCGCAGCGCCAAAACAGCACAAACACAGCGGCTGCCGCAGGCACATACCCGCGGCAGCCGCCACAGTCTTACACGAGGGCCGCCTCACGCAGCCCCAGATGTCGGGGAATCACCCTCAGAAGGAGGGGATCACCGAACCATCGCTCCAGTTGTCCTGGATGAACTGGCGAACCTCGTCAGTGTGGAGCAGCTCTTCAAGCTTCTTCACGCCCTCAGCCTTCTCACCGGAGATGTCACTCTTCCACACCAGCAGGTTCGAAGCAGGGTTGTTCTCGGAAGACTCAACAGCCAGGCCGTCCTTTTCCGGGGACAGGCCACCTTCCTGAGCGAAGTTACCGTTGATGACAGCGGCATCCACGTCCGACAGGGCGCGCACCAGCTGAGCGCCCTCAACCTCGGTGAAGGTGAAGTTCTTCAGAGGCTTGACGGTGTGGATGTTGATATCGCCCGACGCAGGCAGTTCCACGAGGCCTTCGCCAGCGAGCAACTTGAGGGCGCGAGCCTGGTTGGTCACGTCAGAAATAATGCCAATCGTGCCACCATCAGGCAGGTCAGCCAGGCTCTTGAGGGATGCGGAGTACACGGCGAGGGGCTCAAGGTGGACGCCAGCGCCAGGGGTGAACTCGTAGCCGTACTCGGCAGCCTGATCCTCCAGGTAGGGGATGGTCTGGTAAAAGTTCGCATCCAGGTCACCATCGTTGAGGGCAACGTTGGGCAGGATGTAATCGTTGTACTCCACGATCTCCAGATCCAGGCCGGCGGCAGGAGCCAGCTTCTCATCAATGAACTGGAGGATCTTCGCGTGCGGCACAGGGGAGGCGCCCACATTGAGGGTCAGGACATCACCCGAAGCAGCGCCCGAAGCGGCGGAATCGGTCGAGCCCGAGCAAGCCGACAGGGCAAGGGCTGCAACAACAGAAGTGGCAGCAAGTACACGGAAGGAACGCATTGTTTTCTCAATTCTCAGTCGTGGGGAAGCCGAGCATCCCCAGGGGAGCGAGGCAGCCCATGAAGGACTCTGTTGACATTTAGCCTCGCCTATTGGTCAGTGCTGCGCAGAACGATCTCAGGGGGTGAAAGAATGTAAACGGACCGTCTCACAAACTCCGACTGGTGGTGTGCTCAGCGGTGGTCCACCAGCCGGCTCACCATGTCGCCAATCACCTGAATCACCTGAACGATGATAACGATGGTCACGACGGACACAATCAGCACGTCATGCTGGTTACGCGTGTAGCCGTAGTTAATGGCCAACTGGCCCAGGCCGCCCCCACCAATGACGCCAGCCATCGCCGAATAGCCAACCATGGTGATCGCCAAGACGGTGATCGACTGGACGAGGGCGGGCAGGGCCTCGCGCACCTGCACACCCCAGCGGATCTGCCGGTGAGAGGCGCCCATCATCTGCGCGGCCTCGATCTTGCCAGCGTCAACGCTCAAAATATTGGACTCCACCAGGCGCGCGAAGAAGGGGATCGCGAGGATCACCAACGGCACCACCGTCGCCTGCCACCCCAGACGCGTGCCCACAATGAGCTTGGTCAGGGGGAAGAGGGCGACGATGCCGATAATGAAGGGCAACGAGCGGACAATATTCACGGTGCCGCCCACCACCTGATTGACCAGGCGATTGGGGGTCAGTCCCGTCTTGGAGGTCTGCACGAGCAGTAACCCCAACGGCAGGCCGAAGATCACCGTGAACAGGGTCGAAAAGCCCGTCATCAGCATGGTGTCGATGATCGCGGGCACAAACTGGCTGGTCAGAGCCGGGTTGTCCCCCCAGGTGGGGTCATTGGCACCTGCGGGCAGCAGCGCGGCAGCCGCGGCGGCCTCGTTCAACGAGGCTCCCGCCCCCGCAAGTACGGGCGAGAGGGCAGACAGGGTGGAGGCGACGGTGCTCATGCGATCCTCACTTCCGCGTAAATATTCTGCTCACGCAGCTGGGTGACAATCTGTTCAGCGTGATAGGCGGGCACCGACAACGCCAGGCGACCCACCTGGGTCGCACCAATGGACTCAAAACGGCCAGCGGTCACATCCGCACCCATCGACGCCGTCAGGTTGAGCACCGTTGCGCCCGTAGGAATACCGGGGCTTGAGGTGAAAATGACATCCAGGAGTGTGCGATCCTCAGGAATGATCGCATCATCAACGGAAGGAGCGGGCACCAGCTCGCGAGCAAGAGGGGAGGACACATCATTGAGGACGGCGTCAACCGTGCCCGACTGCAAGACCTGGCCAGCACCCAGCAGGGTCACCGAGTCGCAGATTTCACGGACGACACCCATCTCGTGAGTGATAATAACAACGGTCACGCCAGCGACATCACGGACCTGGCGCAGCAACTCAAGAATCTGGCGCGTGGACTCCGAGTCCAAGGCAGAAGTCGGCTCATCACAGAGCAGCACCTGCGGATGGTCCGCCAAAGCACGGGCGATACCCACACGCTGACGCTGACCGCCAGAGAGCTGCGAAGGATAGGAATTACCGCGTCCAGCCAGGCCCACAAGCTCAAGGAGTTCTTCAACGCGGGCGTCAATCTCAGGCTTCTTCACCCCTGCCAGACGCAGGGGGTAGCCAATGTTGGCCGCAGCAGTGCGCCCATCGAGCAGGTGAGCGGCCTGGAAGACCATACCGATACTGCGGCGCGCTTCGCGCAGCTCGCGGCCACGCAGTGTGGCCAGGTCAGTGCCGTCAACAATGATGGAGCCAGCGGTGGGCTTTTCCAGTGCGGTAAGGCAGCGGATCAGCGTGGACTTGCCTGCGCCGGATTGTCCAACGATGCCGTGAATGGAGCCACGTTCGACGTGCAGATTCACATCGTCGAGGGCAACGACATCGCTGGCGCCCTTGACGGGGTACACCTTACGGACCCCAATCAAGTCGATCATGGTGACAACCCTTCCCCGCGCGTGAGTGTCTGCGCTCGTCCGATTTCTGTCTATCTTCAGCTCACAGCCGCGCTCATCTGACAAGTCAATGAGCGACCTCCAGCATATGCCCGCTGGAAAGGCACCCCAAATTGTTCGTTACATTGCTCCACATGCTGAAATCCCAGCAATCTTCCAGCCTGCGTAGCAGGCAGCCCACGCCAACAGCCAAACTCCAGCAAATACAAGGCCTGCGAGCATAGGCGAGGTCCTCCTCCCCAGGATCCACGCATCCACCACTGCCGTCGAAAAGGTGGTGAATGCCCCTAAAACGCCTGACCCCAGAAGAACCCACGCCAGGGCAAGCAGGCCAGGATCACCACCCTGCGCCAGACACACATGGCTGCTCCCCGCAGCAAAACCGGCCAGTCCACTGCCCAATACGTTAATCACAGCAATGCCCAGGACAGGCACAAAGGCCGCCCTGTAGTTTGCCATGGCCTCCCAGACTCGGCTTGCCTCCTCGCTCCGCCGCCCCTCCTCACTACCGACCTCGGCCTCACTACCGCCCTCGGCCTCACTACCGCCCTCGGCCTCACTACCGCCCTCGGCCGCGAGCGCGATCCTCCTCTGCCAGCTGGTAAGACGCACGGTAATCCACCCATTGAGCTGCCAACGAAAGCTCGCCCCCATGACCCCCATCCCGGCGGCCACCGCAATCACCAAAGGAAGCGGGGCGGTGGCCTCGTCCAACCACGAGGGCGGCAGCGCGAATCCCGCGCTCACATGAGTGGCCGCGAGGGCGAGGGCGGAGTAGGTCGTGAGGGAGCCGCAAAAGCCGGTCGCCCACAGGAGCCAAGCGTGCTCACCCATACCGGGCAGGCCACTTGCCCGCGCCCGGTGGCGCCGAAGTGTGAGTCCAAACAGAATCAGCGTGCCCAGGACGTTAGCAACGGCAGTGGACACCAAGCTGGGTGCCACAAGCCCACCACGAAGAGCCGCGCCGAAGGCAACATCAAGGATGAGACGCACCCCCACGCCCAGGAATGCGCCCACAATCAACGCTGGCCATAGTAGGCGGCGAGCAATAGCCTGACGCACAATCTCCATGCCTGTCCTTTCACTGGGGGCTTTCACCGGGAGGCCGCGCCACAGGATTAACTGGTACGCAGGGTTACTGGTTCCCCAGGGTTACTGGTTCCCCAGGGTCGCTGGTTCCCCAGGGTCGCTGGTTCCGCAAGGTCGCTAGTTCCTAGGGCTGCTGGCGCCCAGCTGGCGGGCGCACACGCGGGATTATGCTACTGCGCGCACGCCTTCCACCAATGCGCCGCGCCCACCACTAGGCTGGAGGCATGTTGTTTGCATTCTCTGTTGCCCCCATGACCACGCCCCACGAGGACGGCTCCGTCACCGAGGCAGTCGCCCGCGCCGTTGACATCGTCCGCAAGTCGGGCCTGCCCAATGAAACCTCCTCAATGTTCACCACCATTGAGGGCGAATGGGACGAGGTCATGCCCGTCATCAAAGCTGCCTGCGACGCCGTGGCCGAGGTATCCCCCCGCGTGTCCCTGGTGCTCAAGGCTGACCTGCGCCCCGGTTTCACCGGTGAAATGACCGGCAAGGTCGAGCGCCTCAACTCCGTCCTTGAGCAGATGGACCAGTGACGTCTCTGTCTGCTGAGCACTCTTCCCTGCAAGCTCCCGTGTCTATCGGCGCTGGCCGCTTTGCCCCCTCCCCCACGGGCGACCTGCATGTGGGAAACTTCCGCACTGCCCTGCTCGCTTGGCTGTGGGCACGCCAAAGCGGGCGACGTTTCCTGCTGCGCGTGGAGGATATTGACCGTGTGCGCGCCGGATCCACCGAACGCCAGCTGGAAGATCTGGCGGAGATTGGCCTGGAATGGGATGAGGAGGTCCTCATTCAGACCACCCGCACTGACGCCCACGAAGCCGCCATTGATCGCCTCCGTGAAGGCGGGCATATCTTCGAATGCTTCTGTTCCCGTAAGGAAATTCGTGAAGCCGCATCCGCCCCGCATGTGCCCCCAGGCCACTATCCGGGTACCTGCCTGCACCTAAGCGAAGCTGAGCGCACAGCTCGGCGCGCAGCCCTTGCCGCAGAGGGAAGGATCCCGGCCCTACGACTTAGGGCGCCAGCCTCGTCCTGGACGGTCAGTGATGAGCTGCATGGCCGCTGGACAGGCCCGGTCGATCACTTCGTGGTGCGTCGTAATGACGGGGTACCCGCCTACAATCTGGCCGTCGTCGTTGATGATGCCTTCCAAGGTGTTGACCAGGTGACCCGCGGGGATGACCTGCTCTCGCAGGCACCTGCGCAGGCCGCTTTGGCTTCACTATTGGAGGTGAGTGAGCCAACCTACGTGCATGTGCCCCTGGCCCTGTCGCCGACGGGCGCTCGCCTGGCCAAACGTGATGGGGCAGTGACCCTACCGGATTTGCATGCGCTGGGATGGTCGACGGCCGATGTGCTGGAATGGATTGGGCGTTCCCTCGGAGTTGAGGGCGTGCGCTGCGCAGGCGATCTGCGTGAGGCTCTGCCGTTGGATGCTCTGCGCGGAATGGACACCAGTCCTTGGGTGGTACATCCACCTCAAGCTTGAGGCGGGGGTATGAAGCTAGGGTGTGAGTGCGCTCGGCGCTATTGGTAGGCTTCGGTGCTATTGGTACGCCCCGGCGCCTCGGGTACACCCCAGTGCTATCGGTACAGTCCAGCGCCTCGGGTACAAGGCACACCACCCACCAATGACGCTCAAACACACCGATAGCGCCCAGACACACCAATGCCCCCACACACCAACAAAGCCCAGACACACCCCAGTGCTATCGGTACGGTACAGCGCCTCGGGCACCCCCAGTGCTATCGGTACGCCCCGGCGCCTCGGGCACAAGGCACACCACCGACCAATGACGCCCAAACACACCGATAGCGCCCAGATACACCAATGCCGCGCCACACCGACAAAGCCCAGGCACACCAATGCCCCCACACACCAACAAAGCCCAGACACACCCCCGTGCTATTGGTACGCCCCGGCGCCTCGGGTACAAGGCACACCACCCACCAATGACGCTCAAACACACCGATAGCGCCCAGACACACCAATGCCCCCACACACCAACAAAGCCCAGACACACCCCCATGCTATTGGTACGCCCCGGCGCCTCAGGCACAAGGCACACCACCCACCAATGACGCCCAAACACACCGATAGCGCCTAGACACACCAATGCCGCGCCACACCGACAAAGCCCAGGCACACCAATGCCCACACACAGCCCGACACACAGCAGCTCCGGCCAAGCCCAGCAGCCCGTCAGAACTCAGAGAACACTGACCTCAACCTGCCACGAGTCGGCATCAGTCCTGCGGGCACGAGCAGGGGCGGCCACAACGCCAGATTTACCTGCTCGCATGCGAGCCAGGGTTGCAGCAGCGTCCTCGCCCTGAAGGGTCAGGACCGTCACCCCGCACACATCAATGTCCAGGGCGTCATCGCCCAGCGATGCAATTCCCGCCTTACGGGCCACACACAGTGCGTGGAACTCCGCTCCAGCTTCCACATCCCACTGTTCCTTGGCAGCCCGCTTAGCTAGGGCGCGTTCAACTTTGGGGGAGATGGGGAGGTTGATCCAGCGTTCGCCTTCGAGGATGGTGACTTCGGGCGGGTCGAAACCTAAAAGTTTTCCCCACAGATCCATCGGGGCCTCCTTTGAGATTGACGAACGGCCGTTGTTCGCATGATCTTCCTCGCGCCTGCTGGGCGGAGCGTTGGCATGATTCGACGATCGCCACACGGGCGGGTATCGTCAAGAGATGGCAACAGATACGCTGAACCCCCGCCAGTGGATCACACCGACGGGGGCCGCTGCGCGCTCGAAGGGACTCGAACCCCCAACCTTCTGATCCGTAGTCAGATGCTCTATCCATTGAGCTACGAGCGCAGTGCCGTTTGGCTGAGAAATACTCTAAGGCACGTTCCACCCTCGACACAAATCCGTCGACTAGGCGATGGGTCACACTTAGGCCGGTCGGAGCCGCTTCGATAGAATCTTGCGAATCCGACCGCCAGCAGTTCAGACCTTCAGGCACTGCCACTCGCCAGGCTCTGCTACCTGCACGTCAAGGCTGGCCACTAGACGACACTGACTATTAGACAGCACTGGCCACTAGACAACACTCACCATCAGGCAACACCGCCCGCTAGACGACACCGCCCCCTAAACGAGGCTGGCCGCCCGAGAATGTTCATCAATGATGCGCAGCTCCTCGTCACTGAAGTTCCAGGTGCCGATCGCACCAACAGAGTCGCGGATCTGCTCAACAGAGGAGGCGCCCACCAATACGGTGGTGATGCGCGGATCTCGCAGCAGCCAGGCCAGGGCCATCTGAGCCAGTGATTGCCCACGCTGAGCAGCCAAATCCGCCAAAGCACGCAGGTGGGTGAGGCGATCCTCGGTGAGGACGTCGGGGGTAAGGAAGCGTTGCTGTCGCATGCGCGAGCCCTCGGGGATGCGGTCCTCGCCCAGGTACTTATTGGTGAGCAGCCCCTGCGCCAGGGGTGAGAACACCGCCATGCCGAGGCCGAGTTCCTCACACACGTCCGTCAGGCCGTTTTCAATGCCGCGGTTGAGCATGTTGTACACGGGTTGGTGGACGACGAGGGGGAGGCGGATTTCCCGGGCGATGCGCACCGCCTCACGGGTTTGCTCCACGTCGTAGGAGGAGATGCCCGCGTACAGTGCCTTACCTGACCGCACGGCCTGGTCGAGGGAGAGGATCGTTTCTTCGACCGGGGTGGTGGGGTCGAAGCGGTGGCTGTAGAAGATGTCCACGTAGTCGAGGCCCATGCGGGTGAGGGATTGGTCAAGGGAGTTGAGGACGTACTTACGTCCGCCGCCACCTTGGCCGTAGGGGCCCGGCCACATGTCGTAGCCCGCCTTGGTGGTGATGACGAGTTCGTCGCGGTAGGGCCGGAAGTCGTGGGCGAAGTGGATGCCGAAGTTCGTTTCCGCTGACCCGTAGGGCACGCCGTAGTTATTGGCGAGGTCGAATTGGGTGATGCCCAGGTCGAAGGCGGTGCGCAGAATGTCGCGCTGACGGTTCATGGGGGTGTCGCCCCCGAAGTGCTGCCAGAGGCCGAGGCTGAGGACGGGCAGGTCGAGGCCGGAGCGGCCGCAGCGGCGGTAGTGGGCGCCCGCAGCCTCGTAACGGTCTGGGGCGGCCAGCCATGGGTGGTCGACCTGCTGGGGGGCGACGGGCGTGCCGAGGTTGAGTGAGTGTTCCATGGGGTCCCCTTGCAGTGTGGGTGGTGAAGCAAAGGTCATCGGTGAGTCTTTGCGGGGTGAAACCTGGTGTCGACTGTATCGCATGCGTGACCTGCAGACACTGTGGAGGGTATGCCCTCAAGAACGAGGGCGCAGAACGGAGGGGCAGGACGAGGGCGGGTGGCGAGCGTGGGTGACGAGGGCGACGGCCTCGTTGGGCGGAGCGAACTAGCCACGAAGAGGGGCGCCATGTGCGTCAACAGGTGACGGAAGAGCTTTGGGGGAGCCCCGGCCCTGCATGGTGCGTGCAGGGCCGGGCGGGACGGTGCTTGTTAGCGCCATTGATAACGAGCGCGTCCGTTGCAGTGATGCGGCTCGCTTTTCATCATATGTAGGAGATGGCCCACATTTTGTTATTTGGGAAAACGTAACCAAAACGTGACATACCAGCTGATGAACAGTGCCGTTTTACAGGGTGAGCACCCCTATTCCTGGCCAGCCCAAAGGAGGAAGATAGAGAAGAACCCTTCCCTTCTTTCACTTTTGGAGAGACGTATGGCTTTCGCGACCCGCCAAAGCACGCACCACAACCCCTCCTCCCCCACTGTTAAAGACCCTGTCGACGCGGTACCTCCCGTCGGCAAACTCACCGTCCTGGGCATCCAACACGTCCTCGCCTTCTACGCTGGCGCCGTCGTCGTCCCCCTCGTCATTGCCTCCGGCCTCGGCCTCGATGAACAAACCACCATCCACCTCATCAACGCCGACCTCTTCACCTGCGGCATCGCCTCCATCATCCAATCGGCGGGCCTTGGCCCCAAGATCGGCGTGCGCCTCCCGCTCCTCCAAGGCGTCACCTTCACCGCAGTCTCTCCCCTCATCGCTATTGGCCTGTCCGCAGGCGGAGGCGTAGAAGGCTTGGCCACCATGTACGGCGCCATCATCGTCGCCGGCCTGCTGACCTTCTTCGCAGCCCCCTACTTCGCCAAACTCCTACGCTTCTTCCCGCCCGTCGTCACCGGCACCCTCCTGACCATCATGGGCACGACCCTGCTCGCCGTCTCCGCCATGGACATCGTCCGCTGGGGTAGCGATGCCGCCAACGCCGAGGCCGCCGCCGCAGGCACCCTCAAGGGCCTGGCCTACGCTCTAGGAACCCTGGCCCTGATCGTCCTCATCCAACGCATCTTCAAGGGCTTCATGGCGACGATCTCCGTCCTCGCAGGCCTGGTGATTGGCACCTTCGTCGCATGGACGCTGGGGGATGCCTCCTTCGGCGGGGTCAACGAGGCCGCCGTCTTCGGCCTGACCACCCCCTTCTTCTTCGGCTGGCCTGCCTTCTCCGCCACCGCCATCCTCTCGATGGTCATTGTCATGGCCATCACCGCAGTGGAAACCACCGGTGACGTCTTCGCCACCGGTGAGATCGTCGGCCGACGCATCAAGCCCCAGCACATCGCCAATGCCCTGCGCGCCGATGGCCTGTCGACCACACTGGGCGGCGTACTCAACTCCTTCCCCTACACCTGCTTTGCGCAGAACGTCGGCCTCGTGCGCCTCTCTGGCGTGAAGTCCCGCTGGGTGATCACCATGGCTGGCGCCATCATGATCATCCTGGGCCTGCTTCCCAAGGCTGGCGCCATCGTGGCCTCCATCCCCGGGCCGGTCCTCGGCGGCGCCTCCCTAGCGATGTTCGCCTCTGTCGCCGTCGTGGGAATTCAGACCTTGAGTAAGGTCGACCTGCACGACAATCGCAATGCTGCCATCGTGTCGACCTCCATCGGCCTGGCGCTGCTGGTCACCCTGCGTCCCGAGTTGGGCTCGATGGTGCCCTCGTGGGCGCAGGTCTTCTTTGGCTCAGGCGTGACCATGGGTGCCACTATCGCCATCGTGTTGAATATCGTGTTCTTCCACATTGGCCGCCAGAAGGGCGAGGACGTCGCCGTCCTTGACGGCCAGCCCGTTGACCTTGAGCAGATCAACAACATGTCCCGTGAGGACTTCGTCAACACTTTCGGTGGCATGTTCGCCGGTGACACCTGGCCGGTAGAGAACGCGTGGCAGCATCGCCCCTTTGCCTCCACTGCCGACCTGCGTCAGGCCTTCCACGAGGCCGTTTTTGCGGCCTCCCCCAGCATGCAGGAAAGCCTTATCGGCAACTACGTTGATATCGCTGAGCTTGTCATGCACGGTAGTGATGATCCGCAGGCGAACCTTGATGTCGCTTCCCTCGCTGCTGGTGATATGACCGATGAGCAACGTAACGCCTTGGAGGCTGTCGCTCAGGCCTACCGTCAAAAGTTTGGTCGTCCTCTCATCATGTGCGTCACCAACCTGACCGGCCACGAACAGTTGGTCTACCAGGCGTGGAGGCGCGTTGATTCCTCCCCCGCCCGTGAAGCGCGCGTCGCTTTGGGCGAGGTGTTGGATATTGCTGATGAGCGTTTCAATATGCTTGTCGCCGACGCTAATCCAATTCGTACGGCATGGATTCGGAAATTCGACCAACTGGATTAAGTGTGATCCCCAGGTAACGATGTGGCCGCGAAAGAGGAAAACTTTCGCGGCCACATCGTTTTTACCTGCAGAAATCCTGACTCTCAGCAGCTTTTTCATAAAGTCCTTGTCACATCGGTGCCAAATCTCGCGTTGAGGCCAAAAAATACAGTTACACTCTCCCGGTAAGGGAAACCACGGTTCATCGGCCTATACGCGTTACCGGGCTAGCCAGGGTGCCCCATGCCATGAGTTCTCGACACCCTGGGAGAAATCACCATGACTCGCAAGCGCGTGCGTCTCGCTGACGTCGCTGAAGAAGCAGGCGTTTCTGCTTCGACAGCGTCACGCGCGCTTGGATTCGACTCTCATTTAATTAGCCCCGCGACACGAGAACGCGTGCGCATGGTCGCACAGCGCCTCGGATATCGAGTGAATCCCATTGCCCGATCATTACGAATGTCCTCAACGGCATCCATTGGAATGGTCGTGCCTTCCATTATGAATCCATTCTTTATGGAACTCGTCGCCCATGTTGAAAGCTGCCTCGCTGACGAGCATATGGCACTGCACCTGTCGAACTCCCGCGACTCCCACACCGTTGAGGACCAGCACATTCGTACCTTCTCCTCCGGTTCCGTTGATGGCCTCATCATCGTCCCCTGCCACGAGATCTCCAGCGCCCCCGCCATTGAGCACGCTTCTCGTTCCCTCCCCATCGTCCAGCTTGACCGCCCGTGCCCCAATATCGGTATTGCCAGCGTCGGCGTGGATGACCGCGCGAGCATCGGCATGATCATGGATCACCTGCAGGCTCAGGGCGTCCACACCCTCGCGCTGGTGACAAATACCGGCGCTAACCTCTCCTCCATGGCACGCGTCCACGAGGCCCTACAAGCCGCAACGCGCCTGGGAATGGACCTCCCTGAGAACCGCATTATCGAAGGCTGCCAGTCCGTTGAAGGCGGTATCGAAGCGGCCCGAGCTCTTCGCGCCCAAGGGCCCCTTCCCGATGCCATTGTCTGCCTCAACGACCTGCTGGCCCTCGGGGTCATTGCCGAGCTACGCAAGCGCGGCATCCGGGTCCCCGATGACGTGTTGGTAACTGGCTTTGATGATATTCAATTCGCTGCTCTATCAACGCCGAGCCTGACCACCATCCGTCAGCCCCTCATGCAGATCGCCCGCACAGCGGTGCAGATCCTGCTGAATAACCAGCCCAATAGCTACACGCGCACGACCTTCAAGGGTGAACTCATTGTCCGTGAGTCCACCACGCGCCTCTACCCGCCTCAGCGTCCTGGTTCCCTCCCTATCTGGGCAGCCCAAAAAGTCAGCAACTGACCGCATACAAGAGTGGCCACACGCAGTGCGTGTGGCCACTCTTGTACAGCCAGTCAGTGCCCCACCCCGGCAGTCCTCCTCATAGAGGTCAAGACCTTCAGCCGGGGCGGTGCGCCGCGGTCAGAGGTTGAGCTGGATCGATCGACCCGGAACGGCCTCGATGAGTTCGCGCGTGTAATCCTGAACGGGGCTACCAAAGAGGACATCCGAGGGAGCCTGCTCAACGAGCTTGCCGTGCTCCATGACGACCACGTCATCGGCGATCTGGCGGACGACAGCCAGGTCGTGGGTGATGAAGAGGTAAGACAGGCCCAGCTGAGCCTGAAGGTCATTGAGCAAGTACAGGATCTGGTTCTGCACGAGTACGTCCAGAGCGGACACGGCCTCGTCAAGCACGACGACCTCAGGGTTGAGGGCGAGGGCACGAGCGATAGCCACGCGCTGACGCTGACCGCCGGAGAGTTCATTGGGGTAGCGGCGCATCACCGAACGCGGCAGGGCCACAAGGTCCAGCAGCTCGGACACGCGATCGATGCGCTCCCTCTTCGATCCAATGCCATGAACGCGCAGGGGCTCTTCAATGACACGGAAGATGGAGTACATCGGGTCGAGGGAACCGTAAGGGTTCTGGAACACGACCTGCAGGTGGCGACGCAGCTCGAAAAGCTCCCGATCAGAGAAGGTTGAGCAGTCGCGGCCCTTGAAGTAGACCTTGCCCGAGGTCGGATCCAGCAGGTTGAGGATCATATTCGCCACGGTCGACTTGCCCGAACCGGACTCACCCACAACCGCCAGGGTCGTGCCCTTACGCAGGGTAAAGGAGACGTCGTCAACGGCCTTGAGCTTGGAGGCCTCGCCCTTTTGACCGCGAATATCGAAGATCTTGGTGAGGTTTTCGACGCGGATGATTTCCTCGGTCGAGGTCGCACCCGCACCGGAGCCGGTGAGCTCTTCGTCGGTGATTTCGATGCCGCGCGCGTGGGCAGACTCGATACGAGCCGAGGCCAGCGAGGGCGCCGCCGACACCAGACGCTTGGTGTAGGGGTGCTGCGGGCGCTGAAGGATCTCCAGAGCCGGGCCGGACTCGACAATACGACCGCGGTGCATGACGACAAGCTGCTCGGCGCGTTCTGCTGCCAGACCCAGGTCGTGGGTGATGAAGAGAACGGCGGTGCCCAGATCCTGGGTCAGCTGAGCCAGGTGGTCAAGGATGCGACGCTGGACGGTGACGTCGAGGGCCGAGGTCGGCTCGTCGGCGATCAGCAGCTTGGGGCGTGCCGCCATGCCCATGGCGATGAGGGAGCGCTGACGCATACCGCCCGAGAATTCGTGGGGGTATTGCTTGGCGCGGCGTCCGGCCTCGGGAAGGCCGGCCTCTTCGAGAAGCTCATTGACGCGCACTGGCATGTTAATCTTGTCGCCCTGGATGGCTCGGGATTTGCCGGGGCGCTGTCTGGCGGCCTCAATGACGTGTGCCTTGTTGGCTTCCAGGGCTTCTTGCACCTGGCGGCCGATGCGCAGCACGGGGTTGAGGTTGGTCATCGGGTCCTGGGGGACCAGGCCGATACCGGAGCCACGCAGTTCGACCCACTCATCGTCGCTGAGGTTGGTGATATCCCTACCGTCGAATTCGATGGTGCCAGCGGTGACCTTACCGGTGCCGGGCAGTAGGCCGATGACGGCGGCGGCAGTGGTGGACTTACCGGAGCCGGATTCACCGACGATTGCGACGGTTTGACCGGGGTAGATGGTCAGGTTAGCGCCGCGGACGGCGGGGACGGTGCCGGTGGAGGTCGTGAAGGTGACTTCCAGGTCGGTGATGCGCAGCAGAGGGGTCTGGTCGTCTGCGTGTACTTCAGTGTTCATTTCTTCGCTCACTTCTTACGCGCCTTCGGATCGAGAGCCTCACGTACGACGTCGCCCATCATGATGAAGGACAAGACGGTCATACCCAGTGCGATCGCAGGGTAGAAGAGCACCTGCGGGTCGGTACGCAGCGATGCCTTCGCGGCGGAGATGTCATTACCCCAGGAGACAACGCTCGGAGGCAGACCGATACCCATGAAGGACAGCGATGCTTCGGCCACGATGAAGCCGCCCAGGGCGACGGTTGCGTAGACGATGATGGGTGCCATCGAGTTGGGGATGATGTGGGACATGAGGATGCGCCAGCGGGAGGCACCGGTTGCGCGTGCTGCGGTGACGTACTCCTCGTTCTTGACGGACATGACGGTGCCGCGCGCGATACGGGCGATGGATGTCCAGCCGAAGACGGAGAGCACGATAATAACGGTCCAGACGGAACGCTCTGCGGTGAGCTGCATGAACACGATGGCTGCCAGCAGGAAGGGGATGGCGAAGAAGACGTCGATAAGACGGGATAGGACGGCGTCCAGCCAGCCACCGAGGAAGCCCGCGAGGGCGCCCAGCAGGGAGCCGATCAGGGTGACAGTGATGGTGGTGAGCACGCCGACGAGGACGGAGGCGCGTGCGCCGTAGATGATGCGCGAGTAGATGTCGCAGCCCTGACGGTCAAAGCCGAGGATGTGGCCGGTGGTGGGGCCAGCGTGCTTCAGCGAGAGGTCACAGACGCGGGGGTCTTGGCTGGTGAAGAGGCCCGGGAAGGCCGCTACGAGGACAACCAGCAAGATGATGGCAGCGGAGACCCAGAACATGGGGCGCTGACGCAGCTGCTTCCAGGCTTCGCCCCACATTGACGAGGGGGCGGATTCATCCTTGACGGCGTCAACGGCGCCGAGGCCTGTTTCGTCGATGTCGGAGACGTAGTGCGCCTGACCCGCGCGGGTGCGCGTGATGTTTGCGGAGGGGATGTAATCACTCATAGCGGATCCTCGGGTCAAGTACGGCGTACAGAAGGTCAACGATGAGGTTCGCAATGATGTAGACGATCACCAGGACGGTGGTGATGGACACGACGGTTGCGGGCTCACCCTTGGTGATGGCCAGCCACAAGGTGCCGCCAACACCGGGAATGTTGAAGATGCCTTCGGTAATGATGGCGCCACCCATGAGCGCACCGAGGTCAGCGCCGAGGAAGGTGGCGACGGGGATCATCGAGTTACGCAGGATGTGACGGTTGCGCACCTGGCGGTTGGTCAGACCCTTGGCGCGTGCGGTACGGACGAAGTCGGCGCTCTTGGTTTCAGAGACGGACTGACGGGTCAGACGCAGCACATAGGCCAGGGACAGGGAGCCGAGCACGAAGGCGGGCATCATCAGCGCGTAGACGCTGGTATTGCCACCGACTGTGACGGGGAAGAGCGCCAGCTTCACACCGAGGACGTACTGGAGGACGAAGCCGGTGACGAAGGAGGGCACGGAGATGATGATGAGAGACATGACCAGAACGGTTGCGTCGAACTTGCCACCGCGGCGCATACCCGCAATCACACCGAGAACCACACCACCGATGGCTTCAAAAATGAGGGCCATGACGGCGAGCTTGATGGTGACGGGGAAAGCCTGAGCCATCACGTCAATAACCTGGCGGCCGGAGAAGGTCTTGCCGAAGTCAAGAGTGAAAACGCCCTTGAGGTACAGCAGGTACTGCATGTACAGAGGCTTATCGAGATTAAATTCAGCGCGAATACGTTCCTGAACTGCCGGGTCAAGACCGCGGTCACCGCCCAGTGCTGCCACGGGGTCACCGGGCATCAGGTACACCAGGGCGAAGATCAGGAAGGTTGCCCCAAAGAAGACCGGGATGGTCTGCAGGAGCCGCCGTCCGATGTATCGGGGCATGGGTGAGTTCCTTACTGGATGACGTCCTGCGCGTGCTGGAAGGGCACAAAGTACCCCCGATCAGCAGAATGTTGTGCCTGTTGGGGCTGCACATTTCGGCAGGACATGATCCTCATGTCTGGTGTGGATGGATATCCACTCATGGTCTGAGGTGCCGTGAAAGGGCACTCCAGACCTGATTTTATGCAAACGACCAGTAAATTGCTAGTTAATGAGTCGCCAAACATAGCGACTCATCTCAAGAGCGCGGTATGGCGGGCGGTAAACCCGCCCGCCATACCGTTCAGTTATGCGGCCTTAGCCGTTGGGCGACCCGAGGTCGCCGTGCGATCACTTACGAGTGATGTTGTGGTACTCGGGAACCGACTTCCAGTTGATCACAACGTTGTCGACCGACTCAGACCATGCTGCCGATGCGCCACCGTACCAGGTGGGGATCACGGGGAGGTCCTTGAGCAGGATCTGCTGAGCCTCGTCGAGGATCTTGTTGGCTTCGTCGAGGGAAGCAGAGCCAGCGGCCTTGGTCAGCAGGTTGTCGAACTCTTCGTTCGAGTAGTCGGTGTCGTTGGAGGAAGCGTTGGTGGCGTAGAGCGGGCCGAGGAAGTTGAACTTCGAGGGGTAGTCGCCCTGCCAGCCGGTGCGGAATGCGGTCTCGATGCGGCGTTCCTTGATGTCGTTACGGAAGGACTTGAAGTCGGGGTAGGACTTGCCTTCAGCTTCGATACCGAGGTTGTTGCGGAGCATGTTGGTGACAGCGTCAACCCAGTCCTTGTGGCCACCGTCGCCGTTGAAGGCGATTTCGAACTTGCCGGAGAAGGGGGTCATGGCGTCAGCCTGTGCCCACAGTTCCTTAGCCTTTTCGGGGTTGAAGGAGAGGACCTCATTGCCGGGGATGGCGTCGTTGTAGCCTGCGACGACGGGGGAGGTGAAGTCCTTGGCGGGCTTACGGGTGTCGTTGAACAGGGCCTTCACGAGCTCATCGCGGTTGATCGCCATGGAGATGGCCTGGCGACGGAGCTTGCCTTCTTCACCTGCGAAGTGACCCTTCTGGGGGATAGCGAAGGACTGGAAGACGGCTGCGCCCTGGATGACGGAGCGGCCTTCGAATTCGCTCTGGAAGGTGTCGAATGCGGAGGTGGGGATGGCGTCGAGGACGTCGAGGTTACCGCCCTGGAGGTCGTTGTAGGCGGCATCCATGTCGTTGTAGATCTGGATGGTCAGGCCAGCGTTCTTTGCAACACGGTCGCCGTCGTAGTGGGGGTTGGGAACGAGCTTGATAGCAACGTTGTGCTCCCAGCCGCCTTCAGCGAGCATGTAGGGGCCCGAAGCGATGGGGTTCTCGCCAGCTGCATCAAGGTCAGCCAGGGAGGCATCGGCCAGGGGCTGGAAGGTGGAGTAGCCCAGGCGTGCGGGGAAGTCGGCCTCGGGCTGCTTGAGCTCGACGGTGAAGGTGTAGTCGTCGACGAGCTTGATGCCCTGGGTGAGGTCGTGGTTTTCACCCGCGTCGTCGTAGCCCTTGACGGGCTCGAAGAAGAAGACCTGGTCCTGCTTCTGAGCGCCGATGAGAACCCAAGCCTCAACGAAGTTCTTGGCCTTGATTTCGGTGCCGTCGGAGAACTTCTTGCCCTCCTTGACCTTGATGGTCCAGTTCACGTTGTCGGAGGACTCGATGGACTCGGCGAGTTCGTTGTGGGTCTCGCCCTTTGCGTCGTAGTAGACGAGGCCAGCGCCGGTAGCGTCGAGGACCTTGCCGCCACCGGTCTCGGAGGTCAGACCCGGAAGAAGCGGGTGCTGGGGCTCGGAGCCGTTGGTGCGGATGGGATCGCCGGCAACGACATCGCCTGCGGGAGCAGCGGAGGCGCCGGACTGATCAGCAGAGCCTGCGCCACCCGAGCACGCGGTGAGCGTGAGGGCGAGAACTGCAGGGACTGCCAGCCAAGACTTCTTGAAGCTCATGTGGAACTCCTTCTGAATGCTGGGGACTAAAACGTCTGGGCATATTCGCCAGATACGTGTTGAAGTCTATGCAGTTCGTAAAAATATGCGTCTTTTTGTTTCACGATGCGTTCATCACGGTCTGATTACAATGGGTTACGAAAGGGTAACACCCCAGGTCAGAGCATATTTGCTTCGCACACTTCCTTGAATCTCGCGCATAATTATGTAACGGGAACCACAGATCATTCCACCGTCCGGGCAGTGACCTGCCTTTATGCCGCCCACCCCATTCGCAACACCTCAGCGCCCCATCACTACCCGCGCACACTCCTCCACATCCTCACGCGCAGGACAGGTGGCCGGACCATAGAACTGCGTGGACAATCCACCGGCACAATTCGCCAGCACTAACGCACTCTCCCAGCTCTCCCCCATCGCCAGCGCCGCACATAACGCACCCGCGTGAGCATCACCGGCACCATTGGAATCCACTGGCTCCACGACAGGCGTTGGAACTGCCAGTGCCTCGTCCTCTCGCGCCCACCACGCCCCTCGTTTGCCCGCACGAAGAAGGACAGGCGCACCCAAGGCGCGACTCAGGAACGAGGCCAGCCCCCCACGGTCCCACTCCCCACTCGCCCCAACGGCAGCGGCCTTCTCAACAGCGGCCGCAACCTCCGGCAAGACGCGACGATCACCGGGGGTCTGCCAACACTCGTCGACAAGACGGTGGCCAAGAATGAGCGCCTCACGCTCATTGACTGACCACAATGGGCGCACGCTCCCAATGAGCGCAAGGGTGTCGGCGGGAGCCTCGCCAATCATGGGACCCACATCAAAAACGATGGCGCGCGGCCGGACTTCCGATGCACCAAGACGGCGCACGAGGCGCTCCACCTCAACGCGAGTGCGCGGGTGATACAGGGAGTATCCGCACAGGTGGAGCACGTCGCCAGCCCTGAAGGTGATGTCATCCCAGGCGCCCTCAGGCACCGCCGCCTCCGCACCAACGGTGGACACGAAACTCCGCTCAGCATCCGGCTCCGTGAGCGCCACACAGTAGCCCGTATCCATGCCCGACACGCTCGGCCCCGCGTGAGTGACCTTCTGCCTGGCGAGGGCAGCGCGGGCGGCATCGGCCATCGGCCCCTCACCGAGGGCACCGTGATGGATAACCTCGGCGCCCATCTGGCGGGCGGCGTAGAGGACATTAAAACCGCCACCCACACACATCTGATGAGAGGTCGCAAAGAGGTCACCACCCTTTTCAGGCAGGTGATCCACCGTCATGGTGAGGTCAACAATGACCTGACCCGTGTAGTGGAAGCGCCCCTGCGGACTAGCTCCCCCCTCCTCGACTCCTGCCTCAAGGGTCGCAGGCAGGCCGTGGGCTTCACGCACCGCCAGCAAACCCTCCACAATGCCCTCAATATCAAGGTCATTCACGGCGGCAATTGTGGCGAGCATGTCCGCTGGCAAAGCGGCACTGCCATTGGCTGCACCCAGAAGGGCGCCCGCAATGGCGGCGATCGTGTCCGTGTCGCCGCCCAGATTCGCGGCCGCAAGCAAGCCATCAAGCGGGCGGTCGGCATAGAAAGATGCCAGGGCCAGCGCACAGGGTACGGCCTCAGCTGTCGCCACCGAGGTGCCGATCAGATCACGCAAGGCGCTCATAATGACCTGCACCTCCTGCATTGAGGAGTTACGTGCCGCCATCACCAAACTCAGTGCCCAGCGTGCGCGGGTAAGGACCGAGGCGCCCTCGGCCCACTCGCCGCGTGGGTTAATGGACTGGGCGGCGTCGACCTCGTCAACCGCCCAGTACAGGGCGTCGGGCAACGTCTGACCGTCAAGGAGGGCACTCACGGCGAGGGCGACGATCGCCGCCCCCTCGAAGCCTTGGCGAGTGTTGTGCGTGACGAGGCAGGACTCGTAGACCGCGTCAAGGAGGGCATCGGTGTCGCTCGTATCCCAGGCGATACCGACGGGGGCGACGCGCATGGCCGCACCATTGGTGGTGCCCGAAGTCCCCGTCGTGCGTGGGTCGGCCCCGGCGCGCACCTGTTCGAGGGCGGCTTTTGTGGAAGGGCCCAGCAGGTCATGGGAGCCGCGCTCAATCATTTGGCTCTCCCATGCGAGCAGGGAATGGGCGAGAGCCTCCGGGCTGATATGCCCGCCCCCGCCAATCAGCAGGTCGGCGACGATGAGGGCTTGCTCGGTGTCATCCGTGACCGACCCGGCAGGCATGCCCGGCGCGTAGGGCTGAATATCAGCGCCCGCTAGTAGACCCATGACCGGCCCGTAAGTCTGGACAATGACATCGGGGGAGAGGGATTGCGTGGGCATTCCCAGGGCATCGCCCAGGGCCACAGCGGAGAGGCAAGCAAGCGCGCGATCTTTGAGCACTGTCATAGCTCCAGCCTAGTGGCTCAGCATTGGAGGCGACAGGGGCGATGCGGGCTCTGTCAGGTCTACTCTAACGAGCTGTAACACTTGAGCGTTACAGTAGGAACAGCCCTCAAACCGCGAAATACTAAGGAAAAGCGGGAGGCTGTCACGACTACTCTCACGCTACTGTAACGGTGTTACAGTAGAGCTATGGCTCGTGATGAGATTCCGCAGATACTGTCGCTTCCTCTGGAAGAACGCGGCCCAGCACTCTGCGCCGCGCAGGAAAACCAATGGTTCGAGCGCAAAGCCTTCGCCGTTGACCCCAAAGCTGTTGCCAAAGCAATCGTTGGCATGGCCAACGCCGAAGGTGGCACCCTGGTGATCGGCATCCGCGAGCGCCGCATCGAAAAGTCCACTCACAGCACCGACAAGATCAACGCCCTGCGTCAAGTCCCTCTCAACAGGATCGCACCACCGCTTTTCACTGAGATTCACGAACTTCCTGTCCTCACTGAGGACGGCGAAAGCTCCACCCTTCTGATTTTCACCATTCCACCGAGCAACTCCGCCCATAAAACCTCAGATGGGAAGGGTTTCCTTCGCGCCGGGGATTCCACTATCAAACTCACCCAAAGCCAGTGGGAGGAACTGTTCTACGAACGCTCTCCCCAAGCTTACGAGGCCGAGCGCGTCGACCTCGACATTGCGGATCTTAACCCAGAGCTCCTCGAAGAGTTTCGCGCGCGAATCGGCTCCCATCACGATGCTGAGGGCCTCCTGCGAACACGAGGACTCATCACCCGAGATGGTGCACTGACTATCGCTGGCGCGCTCCTCTTTGGACAGCACCCTGAAGCCCTCTTCCCACAGGCTCATATTCGCGTGCTGCGCTACCTGGAGGACGACCCTGGATATGGGGAAAGGCAAAACCTCGCTGCTAATGGCGATATACGCATTGAAGGCCCCCTGGTCTACCAACTCCGCAAGGCCTTGGCCCTCATCGATCAATGGATGCCCCGCCGTCAAGTGCTCAACGCCGACGGCACCTTCGGGCCGAGCGTGCCGTCAATTCCGCAGAGCGTGTGGCAAGAGGCCGTGGTCAACGCCGTGACCCACCGCTCCTACTCCGCCGCCGGGGATCACATTCGCGTCTCCATCTTCCCTCACCGTATTGAGGTCTCTAGCCCGGGGCGTTTCCCCGGGCTTATTAACCCGCAGAACGTTGATAGTCCGCTCGACATCGTCCGCTATGCTCGCAACCCTCGCATTGCGCGCGTTCTTGCGGATTTCAATATCACCCAGGAGCTTGGTGAGGGCATCCGGCGCATGGTCTACGACATGCGTCACGCTGGCCTCAACGACCCGCATTTCCGTCAGAACGCTGGGGGTGTGCGCGTCGTTATGGACGCCAGCGCACGCCTTTCAGAGGATCTTCTTCGTCAACTCCCACCGCAAGCTGGTGAGATTGTCATGCTCTTGCGTCACGCGGGTGCCCTTGGGACAGGGGATATTACTGATCGCTTGGGGATCGCGCGCCCGACCGCGCTTCGTAGTCTCAACGCTTTGCGGGATCACGGCATCGTCGAGAGGGTGGGAAAGAGTCCCACCGATCCGCGAGCCGTGTGGTTAATTTCTGGTACTGAGAGTCGTAGCTAGATCGCTGCTATCGCCTCTACTCTAACGAGCTGTAACACTTGGGCGTTACAGTAGGAACAGCCCTAAAACCGCGAGATACTGCAGAAAAGTGTGGAGCTATCACAGCTACTCTCACGCTACTGTAACAGTGTTAGAGTAGCGCGAGAGTCTCTGAGTCATTCAAAAGACACCACCGCGAATGCGCCCGCGCACGCAACTACTCCGCAGCCTGCACCTGCTCCAGCAGCTTAAAACCGTCCTCACCAAACCACACCGGAATCCCCTCAGGCACATCACGCAGGGCATCAGGGAACAGTGACGACAAGGTCCCATGAGCAAGGAACTGCTCACGGCTAGACAGAGAACGAAGGGCGATACCCGCCACATGCTCCGGGAACTCGCGGGCGAACTCGGCATAAATCTCCGGGTCACGCTGCCCATCATCCCCCACCAACAGCCACCGCATATGGGGAAAATCCTCAGCTAAACGCCGCAAAGACCGACGCTTATGCTCCCGACCAGAACGGAACCACCCCGTATTTGACGGCCCAAAATCCGTCATCAAATACGCGCCGCGAGGAAACTGCACCCGGCCCATGAACTCACGCACCGTCGGCACCACATTCCACGCGCCCGTCGACACATACACCGTCGGCGCGGGCACGCCCTCAACGGGCTCCTGGGCACGCTCAGCCGCACGCTCGGTCAAGTAGGTCAACAACTGTGCCATGCCCGGCACCGCCTCGCGGGCGGCCACCCGATCCACCAACGCATGGCGGGCCGCCACGAAAGGCCTGGGCACCATCGACACGATCACCGTGTCATCAATATCCGATACAACCCCGCAGCGTTCACCATCACCCACAACGCGCACCGCCACCGGCACCGCGCGCCCCGCATCAATACGCACGCCGTCAATCTCCACCCACGCGGGAGGCTCAGCGGCCGACGAGGCCCCAGCGGCGGTGGCCTCGTCAGCAGAAACGGCAGACACCGCGAAAGGAAGAGAGGCCAACGCAGGGCACTCACGCACCTGCACCCGCGACAGGGGTTGAATCCACGCCGTATGCCAACCGGGCGTCAAACCATGCCCTTCACAAACGAGGTCAACGTAGCCACCCCGATCCGCAACCGTCACCACGCGCGCGCCACCGACAGTCACCACCACCGGCTCGCGCGGCACCTGAGCGTCAAAAAACTGCCGCCAGCCGCGACGCGCACTCAGCCAACTGCGCTGATCGTGAGTGCGAGCCATAATGACGCGGCCCAACACGCGGACCCGCCCACGCGAAGCATAACCGCCAAAACCGACAATGCCCGGATCATAACCAAGGCGCTGAAGGATGCGGGCAAGGGAGGTATTGAAACGCTCACCCATCGCATTAACCGAGGTCAGAAGGAAGGAAGGGGAGACGTCATCGATTAAAAACTCCAATCGAGCCACGTCGTTCCCTTCCGCATTTCTTCACTCACAGGCCGTCACAGGTGACAGGCATCCCCTTAATTGTGCCTCAGATCCACACACCCGGGCACCGCTTGAGCCTCATAAAGGCCCCCGCCAGTAATCTCACCAGCGCCCCCGACAGCATCCTCCCCCGACGAAACCTCCGGTAAATGGCGAGGCCTCTCCGCCCGCTCCGTATGGCGACGCAAGCTCGGCAGGCCCACCACCATGAGCAGCACCATCACCCAAGCGAAAGCCATGACCACCCAGAATCCACCCTCAGCACCGGTGACATCCACCGAACGCCCCGACAGCATTGACCCCAGCGACACGCCAATATTCATCGCGGTACTCATCCAGGTCAACCCCTCAGTGAGCTGCCCCGAAGGCACAACCTTGGCAATAATCATGTTGACATTGGTCATGGTCGGCGCAATCGTCAGGCCAGTGATGAGCATCGCCAGGCCAAGCACCCACACATTCGTGGCCAGCAAGAAGCTGGACGTCCCCAAAGCCAAGGCCACGATCCCCACGCTGAAGAGCTTCCACAGGGGCTGACGCCAGGTGCGCGCCCCATAAATCAACGCGGCCACCAGAGAGCCAAAGGCAAAAATCCCCAGCAGCACCCCAGCCAACGCGGGCTGCATATGCTCTTCCGTGAAAGCAACGACGGCGACATCCGTCGCGCCAAACATGGCTCCCGCCCCCACGTAGGTCAGGGCAAGGCCAATGACCACAGGGTGGGTGATGACCGTCCCTGCCCGCTGCGCGCGGTCAACCTGCACCACAGGCGGTTCGGTTTCCATCTGCGAAAAGAACCCCAAGGAGCCGACGGCGATGAAGAAGATCGACAGGATCAGGCCCGTTGCCGGGTGCAGGGCGGTAGCCACCGTGGTCGCCACAATCGGGCCGACCACGAACACGAATTCGTCAACGGCTGCCTCAAGGGCGTAGGCGGCGGTCAGTTGGCGCGGCTCTTCCACCACTGTTGACCAGCGGGAACGCACGAGGGCGCCGGGCGCTCCCCAGGTTGCACCCGCCACTGCGGAAGCCACGAACACCACCCACACGGGCGCTGACCACATGCTCGCCGCCGAAAACACGGCCAAGGACACGGCGCACACCACCAGGGAGGGCAGCATGACCGTGCGTTGACCGTAACGGTCGACCATGCGGGCAAGGATGGGGGCGCACACGGAGGTTCCCACAATGCTGACGGCAACAACCAGACCCGCCAGCGTGTAGTTCCCGTAGGCGGCTTTGACGGTGAGGATCATAGAGATACCCACCATCGACATGGGCATACGCAGAATCGCTCCGGCCAGCGAGAAACGCCACGCGCCGGGGAGTGTGAGGACTTCTGCGTAGTTTGCGAGCACGAAGGTCTATCGTACTCGCCTTCAATGCCCACTTATAGGCGTAAATTGGCGGAATCGGTCACCTTCGGCTGCGCTTTTACTCGCTCACCTTCAACACCCCGTGGGCGCCCTTTTCTGCCACGCTCATCACGTGGTTAACGAAGGTGTAGGTCCCCGGCTCCGTCGGCGTGAACTCAACGAAACCGCCCTCAGCCGCAACGAGTGGTAACACCTGCGACCCTCCGCCGCCCGCGCCTCGTCCTCGAATAAGGTAGTCTCCCTCGGCCCACACGGTGTCGAATTGCGTGCCGACGATATGGAAAGCGGTGGTGATATTCGGGCCGGCATTCAGCACCCAGATGCGCACGGTCTCCCCCACCTTGGCCTCTAGGGGGTGGGCCGTGTACTGGAAGGGGCGGCCATTGAAGGTCGCCAGGTCCGGGGCGAGCGCAGCGAGTTTTTCTGCGTTGGCGACGCCGCCCTCGCCGCCGAGATAAAGTTCGCTGGCGACGAGGGCATATTCGCGGTCCACGGGATCCAGGTCGGTGGGGTCGATAATGACCGCACCGTGCATGCCGGTAGCAATGTGAAGCGACATGGGGGCGGTGGAGCAGTGGTACATCCAGATGCCCGCCCGCTTAGCTTCAAAGACGTACTCAAGGCTTTCGCCCGGCTCGATCGTGCGCATCACCTGGTCGGGGGCGATATCCCCAGCGTGGAAGTCAATGGAGTGACCCATCGTGCCGTCATTAATGAGGGTGATGTGGAAAGTATCGCCCACCTTGCCACGTAGGAGAGGGCCGGGGGTGATGCCGTTGAAGCTCCACACGGCGCGCTCAACACCGGGGGCGAGCAGCTCCATGTGTTCGGAAGCGCGCAAGGTAATGTGGTGGGTTTTCGCGGCGGGCGCGGGCGCGAGAGCAGCCGGGTAGGGGGTGATGGTTTTGTTGTACTCAAGGAGTTCGTGCATGGTGGGCACGCCCGCTGACGAGGCCACCGCCCCGTGCGCATGCCCGTGTGCGTGAGTGTCAGCCGATGGCGGAGTTTGTGAAGAGGAGCCAGTAGCCGCTGCCCCCGTGACGATCACATCGAAGGTCATGCCTGCCGCCCGGTGGCCGGGGAGAGAACACCATCCTTGGAGGTCCGCGCCCAGAGGGTCAAGGGTGAGTTCAACGCTTGCCCCTGGGGAAATCTGGCCGGTGGTCGCTCCATTGGCAAAAACAAGATCGTGGCGCTGGTCGCCCTCGTTGCGCACCGTGATGTGCAGGGCATTCCCGGCTGGCACCTCGACCTGGGCGGGGACGAAAGCCATACCCTGGATCGAGACTTCCACGTGGGTGGTTTCGCCTGTGGGAGTCACGGCTTGCGAGGCCGCCCCGGCGCCAGCGCCTGCCTGCGCGTGGCCCCCTGGTGTTGTGCCGGAAGCGGTGGGGGCGGAGGGAACAGGGCCGGTGAGGATAATAGCCAGGACCACCGCAACCACGCTGACCAGGGCCATCACGAGGGCGCTGGCGCGGGAAAGCTGAGTGTCGGGGGCGGTGTCAGCGCTCATCGGGGTCTCCTGGGTCGGCGGCGGGGCGGAAAGAGGAAGAGAAGAGGGTGAGAGGGACGAGGATGAGGGCGGCGGTACGGATGATCGTGTCGACGAGGGCTTCGTTGTCGACGGCGTCGTCGTCGTTGATGTCGGGGCTGGTGGCGCTGGGCTTACCGGCACTGAGATTTCTGGTGCTGGGGTTTCTGGCGCTGGGGTTGGTGACGTCGCAGCCTTCTGTGACCTCAGGGGACGCCCAGTCTCAAACGACCGCGCCTCTCGTCGTTGAAGAATAAGTGCTCGGCCAAGATTTGCCAGGTCAATGGCTACCGACATCACTACAACGATCCACAAGGCCGTGGTGACGCGCGCCTGAACAAGAGGATCCACAACCCACACGGAAGCTACCGGGCCGAAGGAACCGGCGGCGAGAACCTCGTCAATCGCCTGAACGGCAAGCACAATCAACGCCAAGTGACGCACAGCGAGGCGCAGCGTAGCGTGAGAATTCACCGCGCGCACACCGATCTTCAACGCACGCGGTCCGCCACCCGTCGCCACGGGAGTGAGGTAGCTCAGCGCTGCGAGCATCAACTGGACGAGGCCGCCGGCGCCAATGAGTGGCAGCCACGTCAAACTCTGCGCGCGCATCGCCATCAGATCCTGCGCCTGCAATGCCACCAGCGCAAAGGCCGCCACCCCTGCGACCAGCCACAGGAGAGCCAAGGCCGCCCCTAAAGCCGGATACTCCCGAAGCGTCGGCGCCGAGGGTGCCGAAGGTCGGGCAGCTGAGCGTGACGGTAGCGACGCAGATCCAGATGCAGATCCCGCCGCAGAACCCGACGCGGCCCCCGGACGTAGGCTCCGCCACACGCCGACGCCCACACCAGCGGCCCCAGCCACAGCAATGACAGCGGCCCCCACACCCACGACGCGGGCAGCCACACGCCCATCAGGAATAAGCGCACCCGCGACACACACCAGCGTCCCCACACTCCACACAGGCAGAGCCTGCATCGCCAACTCCACCGCCTGAGGCGCCATCCGCGTGCGCAGCATCGTCGGCCACAAGGTCACCAACGTCCCCGCGATCGTCAACCCAACCCAGCCAAAAACGGCAGCACTCATATGCGCGATCGTCAGCGCGTCGCGAGCCTCGACAAACCACGCGGGCAGCTCCACAACGAACATCGTCGTCGCCACCAAAGCCGCGAAAAACGCCGCCAACACGAAGAACGCCGCCGCCGCAATGTAATAGCGGATCACCACCGCAAACCGGCTTGCCAGCAGGGTGCGGGCAGCGAAAGCCAGGGCCACGCCATGCCAGGCAATCATCAGCGCATAGGTCAGCGTCCCACCCAAAATGAGCGCCATCGAACCCGACCACATGCCCGCCACCAGCGCAATGAACGCCGCATTGACGGCCAGCAGGCGGATCACCGTATCCCTTGACGGCCCCCGATGCTCAGGAGTCAAACGCAGCAGAGCCTTGGCAAAGAACCACGTCCAATGCAGGATCGCGTTCGTCAAGACTCCCAAGGTGATGACATGAACCATCGTCCACAGGGGCTGGGGCATGTACTGGCGGAACACCAGGGTCATGACGGCAGCAACCACAGACACCGCGATCCACACAGGGCTCACCACGTCGCGGCGCGCACGCGGGCGAGCCAAACCCGCGCCGGGCAGCGGAGCGGGTGAATCCGAGGAACTCCCGTGGGACCCCTGAGGCGGGGGGCCAAGACTGATGGGGATGCTCATGTGCCTGCCTCCCCCGCGCCAGCCGCTTCATACTGGCGCCACTGGCGGGTACGACGCCGCGCCTGACGAATCGTCAATGTCGCCGTCACCACGACAAACACAAGGAAAGCCACGACCCCCAAAGCCGCCCCGAAACGCCACAGTGCTTCCACACTGCGACCGCCACCCGTGACGCGCGCAAGAAGGGCAACCTGGATCAACGCCCACGCCACCCACATCAAACGGTGGTAGGGGACCTCACGGCGAATGACAGCAGGGATAATCACCGGCGCGTGAGCAACAATCATCGACAGGGTGAAACCAATCGTCAGCGCATGAACAGCAATGTCATAGGCGTAACCCGAGGTCGCGCCCGTAAAGACCCACAGGCCAGCAGACAGCAGCGCCCACAGGTAGCCGCCAAGCATGCAGGTCGCCGCAAAACCGGGGATACCTGCAGAACCCACCAAGCGACGAGCCACATCATGCCAAGCAACATCAACCACCAGCGCCGCTAGGGCCACGCCCACAAGCACCATCCCCACCGTGGGGGCAAGGAGTGACAGCGCCAGGGCAGCAACGAGGGCAGCGGATTCCAGAAGAACCCGGAACTCCACTCCTGCTCCCGCGAAGGTAATGCGGGCCAGTTCAAGACGTTCAGACACGATCGTGAGCACCAGAAACATCAGCCACCAGGGGACGATCGCCGAGACCTCATAGCCACGCATCCACAAGGCAATACCGGAGGCCCCGACAAAAGCGCTCAGAATCTGGATGAGGGCGCTCATTGAGGGCTGACGGCGCAGCGCAATGTACAGGTAGATCGCTAGCAGGACCAGCATGGATGCCAGCCACAGTGAGCCGGGAATAATGCGGGTGGTGAGGCCAGCGCCTGTGAGGGACGAGGTGAGGGTTGCGGCCAGGCCAGGGGATACAGCCAAGGCAATGGCACTGAGCCCCCCAAGACCTGCCAGCAGGGGCGCAACATAGGGCCACACACGGCGTTGATCCGCCTGAAGAGACACCGCACGCTCAAGCCCAATCGCTGTGCCAAGGAAGCCATAGATCATGAGGGCGCCGTGGATGCTACCAAGATCAGGATTGGGGACAGGGGCCAGAGCGCCTGCACGTACTAATGCGGCATTCAGCCCGGCCATCACGCTCATAAAGGCAAGGACCAAAAAGAGCAGACGCGGGAAGGGAAGGGGCTCAGGCCGCAGAATTTTCACAAGTCCAAAGATAGACACTTCGCGCAGGTCCCACCACCTTTATGACAGAACAGTCCGCGCGGCGTACGCGGGAACACACTGGCCCCCGCCGAGGGAACACACTGGCCCCCGCCGAGGGAAAGCACCAGCCCCCGCCGCTTTTCAGCGGCGGGGGCTGGTGCACAGCGCACGGTTCCCGCAAGAACCGTCAGTCAGCGCAGAGTTCGCGCAGGAACCGACACTCAGCTCAGCGCGTCAGCCACAAGTTTCTTCGCAGCCTCTTGCACCTCAGCCAGATGTTCAGGGCCTTGGAAGGATTCGGCATAGATCTTGTAGACATCCTCCGTGCCTGAGGGGCGAGCAGCAAACCATGCTGTTTCAGTGGTGACCTTCAGGCCGCCAATGGCCGCATCATTGCCCGGAGCGCGCACAAGCTTCGCGGTAATGGGATCGCCAGCAAGCTCGGTTGCCGTCACGTCCTCAGGGGACAGGGCCGCCAGCTTCGCCTTTTCCTCACGGTTGGCGGCAGCATCAATACGGGCGTAGACCGACGCCCCGAAACGCTCCACCTGCTCCTGGTGCAGCTGGGAGGGGGTCTTGCCCGTCACCGCAGTGATCTCCGCAGCCAGGAGGGCCAGGATAATGCCGTCCTTATCGGTAGACCACACGCTGCCATCCTTACGCAGGAAGGATGCGCCAGCGGATTCCTCGCCGCCAAAACCGACAGTGCCCGACAGCAGACCCGGCACAAAATACTTAAAGCCCACGGGAACCTCTACCAGCTCGCGGCCCATGGACTCCACCACGCGGTCAATCAATGCCGACGACACCAGGGTCTTGCCCACAGCAGCGGTGGCCGGCCAATTCGGGCGGTGAGTGAAGAGGTACTCGATGGCCACAGCCAGGTAGTGGTTGGGGTTCATCAGACCATCAGCGGTGACAATACCGTGACGATCAGAGTCAGCATCATTACCGGTGGCAATGTCGTAAGGCGTGTTGCCGTCCTCGTCGGGGGTCATAATCTGACGCAGGGAGGCCATCGCGTAGGGCGAGGAGCAGTCCATGCGGATCTTGCCATCCCAGTCGAGGGTCATAAAGGGCCATGCGGGATCGACAGTGGGGTTCACGACCGTCAGATCCAGGTCGTAACGTTCGGCAATTGCCGCCCAGTAGTCAACGGCAGCGCCACCCAGAGGATCAGCGCCGATACGCACTCCGGCCTCGCGAATCGCATCAATGTCAATGACATCGGCAAGCTGATCAACGTAGTTCGACAGGAAGTCGTAGTTCTCCACACAGGGGTGAGAGAGTAGGTCGGCGCCAATCGTGCGAGGCACCTCGCGCCAGCCCGATTCGAGGATTTCATTAGCACGAGCAGCAATCCAACTGGTGGCGTCCGAATCAGCGGGGCCACCATGAGGCGGGTTGTACTTGAAACCACCGTCACGGGGAGGGTTGTGAGAGGGGGTGACGACAATACCGTCAGCCAAGCCTGGGCCCTCGGTGCGTAGATTATGGGGAGCGCCATTCGCGCACAGGATCGCCACCGATACGGCGGGGGGGGGGGTGTAGGCGCGGGCAGCGACCTTCACCTGCACGCCGGCGGCGGTGAGGACTTCAATAGCGGAACGCCATGCCGGTTCAGAGAGGGCATGGGTGTCACGGCCGATAAACAGGGGGCCGTCAATGCCTTGGGAGGCGCGGTATTCGACGATGGCTTTCGTGGTGGCCACAATGTGGGCCTCATTGAATGCCGAGTCCAAGGATGAGCCGCGGTGACCGGAAGTGCCAAAGACGACGCGCTGGTCGGGATTGGTCGGGTCAGGCTCACGTTCGTAATAGGCGTTGACGACGGCGTTGACGTCAATGAGGTCTTCGGGCAGGGCGCGGGTTCCAGCTCTTTCATGCATAGGTTAAGTGTGGCACGCCCACCCCGTGTTCTGCATCTCACTGAACGCTCAGAGTGACCGGCAGCGTTCCGCTTACTTTCCTCCTATAGCTGCAGCCCCTGCACTCCTGCGCCACATGGGCGAGGAAAGCAGGGGCTGCAGTGAGCGTAAGCGTCAGAACGTGGCGCTTCAGGCGCGTCGACGCAGGACGAGGCTCACACCCGCCGCAGCAGTCAGAGCAGCCGCAGCGAGGGCAATGCTCACACCGGTGGCACCGGTTGCTGCGAGTTTGCCATTGCTACCCTTCTTCCCTGGCTTGCCTGAGGCCTTCGCCCCTGCGTCAGACTTCTTGCCTGCGTCAGTACCGGGCGTGACAGAAGGATTCTTATCCTTCTGGGACTGGTCCGGCTGAGGCTGAGGCTGGGGTTGCGGCTGAGGCTGGGGTTGCGGCTGAGGTTGGGGTTGCGGTTGCGGCTGAACCTGCTTGTCCTTCACAACATTCAATCCCACAATCTCAGGGTTGTGATCGGAGGAACGGTAGGGGTTGTCGGCCTCGAATGTCAGATGCGCGTTCGTATTCGCACGCGAGTATTCGAGCGCCACCGCCTCTTGCGCATTCAACGCCCACGAGGCCACGCCCGCCACCAGCTTGTCAGCGGCAGCATTAGCCAGAACGTGATCCAAGGAGCCCACACGACCACCGTAGACGTAGGAGGCTGAGGTCTCACCCGACTTGTGCACCCATCCGGCCTCGGTCAGGACACGGATGGGATCTTCCTTGGAGTAGGAGTTGAAATCGCCCACCAGCAGGGTCGGCTTGCTGGCAAATTGTTCAGCGAAGGCAGCAAGGGCCTTGGCCTGTTCGACACGCAGGGGATTGTTGTTTCCCTGGCCGTCACCGGCGTCCTTATTGTTCATGCCGGGAACATTGGACACACTGCCCTTGGACTTGAAGTGGTTGACGATCACCACGAAGTTCGTGCCCTCTTGTGCGTCGGTGACGACAGGAGCAAACTCCTGGGCTAGAGGTTGGCGGGCAAGATTGGTGAAGATATCGTGATCGAGAATCTTCGACTCGCCCACCGGGCTGACGGCAGCCTTCTTGTAAATGAACGCCACGCGGATGAAGTCTTCATGAGCGGGGACAGTAGCGGGGCTCAGAACCGGCGCCCACACCTCGGCACCTGCGGCCTCGTTGAGAGCGGCAACCAGGGCTTTCAGAGCGCCGTCGCGGTCGGCACCCAGCTTGGCACCGTTTTCGATTTCTTCAAGGGCGACAACATCAGCCTTGAGAGCGCTAATGGCCTGAACAATCTTGGTCTGCTGGTTTTTAAAAGCAGCCTTCGAGTACGCGCCGCGAACCGTGCATTCCTTCGCGGTCAGGCCGTTGCCTTCGCGGTCCTCGTGCGCCTTGCATCCCTTCTCATCCTCGCCCAAGTGAATGAAGTAGTTGAGCACATTGAAGGTCGCCACCTTCACAGCACCCTCAACGACGGGTACTGCGGGACGCTCACCACTGATGGTGACGGGCGAACGGTCGGGATGGCCGGCAACCATCTGAGTTGGCTGGAAAGCGAAACCGTTATCGCGCGAATCCAACAGAACGGGCTTTGTGAACTGAACGTGGTAGCCGACGCGGGCGGGAACCTCGTTCGACAGGTAGGCGTAGGCAGCCTCTTGGGCCTTCTTGCTCTGCAGGTAGGTCGTCGTGCCGTCATCGAGGACGATCGTCTTTGCGGCGTTTTCGGCCTCGTACTGGCGGGCCTCATCGCCGGGGGCAACGACGTCGGTGGCCTGCTTGAGCGGCTCCGTGCCGGGGGGGAGGGTCAGCGTGCCCTCTTGATGAACCTTGTAGTTATCGGTGATGGTCCATGTGCCCTGGGGTGCGACAAGCATGCCCTCAAGAGCTTCCTTCTGGGCCTCTGTGGGCACTCCCGTCAGCGGAGTGGGCGTGACGGGGTCGCAGGCAGACTCGACGGTGACCTTCGGAGAAATAAGCTGAGTGAGGCTCTGGTGGGTAGGAAGAACCTTCTGCGGCTTCCCGTTCTTCTTGGGGAGCCTGACGTACTCGGCAACCTTACCTTTCACCGTCACGCACTGGCCGACCTGGGGGATTTCCATCTTCTTCTTGCCAACGTAAACGAAGATGGCGTCCGAGGCCGCGCGGGCAGGGTCCCATGCGCCTCCGGTTCCCGGGGTCTGGATGTAGAAGCCCTCAATGGTGGGGGTCAGCCCGCCTTCGCCAGCGGGGAATGCGGCTGTCACAACACCGGTCGTGGTGACGCTCGTATTGATCAGCGCTGAATCGTCAGCTTCACCTGGCGTCTGGATAGCTGGAATCGGCGTGATTGCGGCAGCATTCACAGGAAGCGGGGCAACGTCGGTGGCATCCTCGGAAGATGAGTCACCGGATGCAGGGGCCGAGTTGGCGTTTTCCCCTGCCGTAGCTGTTTCTGTTTGCGGGGTTTCAGTAGAGCCCTCCCCGCTTGCAGGGGCAGTATCGGACTCTTTAGTGCCCTCTTGCCCGTCGTTTCCTGATTGTGCGGGAGCGGAAGAAGCGGGTACTGATGCAGTATCAGCATCATCAGGTGCGTCAGTGGCCCACGCTGGCACAGAAGACAGGCTGAGCGCGAGGACTGCGCCACAGGCTGCATAACCGCGTACTGTTCGACTCAATGGGGGGAAGGGACTGCCGGGGCGTCGCATGTGACCTCCGTTGGACATGATTGACCGTGTTTGCAGAGAAAAAGACCGTGCCCGAAGGCGTCGGCCACTGGTCACACCACTTGAACATTTTGACCACATGGATCAAAAGCAGTGCTCACAGGGTACAAAATACCCTGCGAACAGTGTGGATACACACTAATATTCGGCGCTTCGCCGGATTCGCGCCACATCATGGCGCACACATCCCCTCACAGGTTGTGACCTTCAACCAGATTTTGCCCTGTGGGAAACGATCGCACGCCAGTAAGGTACACTTAATCCCGCTGGAGGGCTGACCGAGCGGCCGAAGGTGGTGGTCTTGAAAACCACTGTGTCAGCAATGGCACCGGGGGTTCGAATCCCTCGCCCTCCGCCAAGCGACTATTTTGCGACTGAATGCATGAGGCAATCCCACGGATTTCCTCTTCATGCGCCCAGCCCGCTAAAGTGGTCGTCACTGGAGCTGTCGCATAGTGGCCTAGTGCGCCTCCCTGCTAAGGAGGTTGGGGTGTTCGCCCCTCGCGGGTTCAAATCCCGCCAGCTCCGCCATGTGAAACCGCGCGATCCCACACTCGGGACCGCGCGGTTTTGCTATGCCAGACCTGCACCCAGTCGTAGCCCTATTCCGCATGACACCCTGGCTTGCCCCACATACAGGCACCGCCCACAGCGCCACCGCTCAATACACCCAGCATTCCCACCCCATCCCCACTCGCAGCCCAATCCCCTTACGGCACTAGAGTGCCTGTGGTTGCACTGGGTGGCGCCTTTCTGCTTCGGGCGCCGCCTGCACCAGTTACTCCTGGTTGCACTGCACGCTCTTGGTTGTACTGCACACTCTTGGTCGCTCCGCACACTCTTGGTTGCAGCGCGCCTCGCCTGCACCAGTTACTCCTGGTTGCACTGGTTGCGCCTGGTCGATCGTGTTGCGCCGGGCCCGGCGCTACCAGTGCAACCCAGCGCCAGCAGTGCAACAAGACAACACCAGTGACACCCCTAGCCTTCGCACGCAGCAGACACACGCCCGCCACCTCATCCACCCGACGAGGTCCAGACCCGCAGCCCCACATACAGGCACCGCCCACAGCTCCACCGCGCTCTCGCCCCACAGCCACCGCCCGCTGAAAGAACCATGAGAAACACCTGGGATACACATGGACAATGGCGCGAGTTATCCACAGTTTTCCCAATCGCCACCACAACCACCAGGCAAGGCTGTAGCGTGACACACATGAACTGGTTGAACTCATCAAAGAAAACTCTCACACTCGCCACAGCCCTCCTAACCGCCTCCCTCTCCTTGAGTTCTTGCACCCCCGAACCCGAAGTCATGAGCATGTCCGAGGCCTACCCAGGATGGGACTTCAGCCAATCAACTCCCACCCGCAAAACCGACACCGCCATGTCAGCAGGCTTCGAGGTGGGTGCCGACGGCAAACTCATCAATCCTGACGCAGATAAGACCTACGAGGCCCCCACCCCATCCGACCTTGCTCAAGCCCCCGACAAGAACGGCGCCAAAGCCTTCGCCCAATACTTCATCCACGTCGTCGAATACACCTGGCAAACCGGCAACACCGAACTCCTTCGCAGCATTTCCGGCCCCGAATGCGCCTGGTGCGCTCACATTGCCGACGCATCCGATCGGCGAAGCGAAGCGGGCGGCTGGGGAAGTGGGGTGAGCGTTGCTATCACTCACACAGCCGAAGCCGTACCTACACCAGAAGAGCCCGGCCATTGGGATGTTGTCATGGAACTTAATCAAAACCCGAGCATCTCCTACAACGGAACTTCAATAGAAGAGATCCCTCATCAACGGACCCGCTTCGCAGTCCGAGTAGGTCACGATGGCACTAACTGGAAGGTGTATGCAGCTTTAGGAAGGCCACAGGAATGATCATCACTTCAGCGTCTTGTCTTATTGCGCTGAGTTTCAGCACTTCGCTTCCTTTAACAACTGACCTCACTAACCCCCCACCCGAGACTAACGACTTCACTTTTCAAGCCGATGTCGCAGCCCCCGACACCCTCGCCACACTCTTAGAGGATGTGATTACTCCTGCGCCTGTTGAGCCTCCTGTGCCTGGACAGTTATGGCAGGGGTGGGGTGTTGATCCTCAGGCCACGCCCGCCCAATCCTGCGATGGCTTCTTCGCCAACATCCCTCGCACCCCCCTTGCCTGCTACCCCGAGACCCCACCAGCTGAAGAAACCATCAACACCCTCCCCGCAGGAGAACTCGCCTACCGGGCCCTCGCCCTGACAAAAATCGAAGGCGCAGGCCTGAAAGTCCAACCCCACATCCGCGCCTACGTCGGCGTCCCCACCCTCGTCCACGCCACCCACCCCACACGCGAAACAACCGTGGAACTCCTCAGCCACCCCATCCACATCACCTTCACCGCCTCCTCCTACACCTACACCTTCAACGACGGCTCAGCCCCACTGGTGACCACCGACCCATCAGGCCCCTTCCCCATCAGCCGCCTACGCCACATCTACCACCAGCCCTTCCCCACCCAAACCATCACCCTAGAAACCATCTGGAGCGCCCACATCACCCACCCCACCACCGGGCAGATCATCACCCTCAACAACGCCCTCACCACCCGCGAAACCTCCCAACCTTTCGAAGTCCGCAAAGCCAAGGGCTACCTGACCGACACCGCCGAAGAACTCAAAGGCAGATAACACCCCCAACCACTCTCCCCAGCAGGACACCCAGCCACACCACCAGGCAGGCGCCCAAGCACAGCACAATCCCCTCACAGCACTAGGCGCCTGTGGTTGCACGGGGTGGCGCCTGTCTACTTCGGGCGCAACCTGCACCATTTACTCCCAGTTGCTTCGGGCGCCACCTGCACCAGTTACTCCCAGTCGCTTCGGGCGCAACCTGCACCAGTTACTCCCAGTTGCTTCGGGCGCCGCCTGCACCAGTTACTCCTGGTTGCACTGACTGCGCCTGGTCGATCGCGTTGCGCCGGGCCCGGCGCTACCAGTGCAACCCGGCGCTACCAGTGCAACAAGAAAGCCCCGGCGCAAACAGAGAACATCGGTTGAAGCAGAGGACACGAGTACGAGTACCGCACCTCCGAAAATAGCGAGCGATTCCCCGTCAACACGCACCTGCCCACCACCCCTCATTCGGCCACAATTCCTGCCGCCCAACCTCGCACTCAACCAAGGGACTGCCCACACACAACACTTCTCGCAGCCCTCCTCTTCCCCGGTCCGCAGGCCCAACGTAAAGCGCGCACCCCCTTCCCTGTAGTACTGTCCTTGTCACACCATGACGCGCACACCGGAGTGCGCGGAGCATGAATCGAAACGCTACAAGGAGACCGACCGTGGACATCGCAGTCATCGGCTCAAACAACATTGACCTCATCACCTACATCACCCGCATGCCCGAAGAAGGCGAAACCATTGAGGCCCCCGACTTCCGCCTCGGCTTTGGTGGAAAAGGATCCAACCAGGCGGTTGCCGCCGCCCGCCTGGGCTCCTCAATCCTCATGGTGACCTGCGTAGGAGATGACCTCTTTGCCAACTCCACCATGCAGAACTATCGCGATAACGGCATTGACACCCGCTACGTCAAGCAGGTGCCCGGCGCCTCCGGCGTGGCTCCTATCTTTGTTGATCCCGAGGCTCGCAATTCTGTGATTATCGTCAAGGGCGCAAACAACGCCCTCACCCCCGACGATCTTGAAGCCGCCGCAGAGGATATTGCCCGCTGCGAACTGATTGTTCTGCAATTAGAGATTCACCTCGACACTGTTCGCGCAGCTATTGCCCTGGGCAATCGACTGAACGTGCCCGTACTGCTGAATCCCGCCCCCGCAACGAAAGAACTCGAAGTGGAGTGGGTGGCCCGCTGTGAATACTTCATGCCCAATGAAACCGAGCTTGCTCTGCTCACCGACATGCCGGTAAGCAACCTTGATGAGATTCGCGAGGCCGCCCGCACCCTGCTGGCTTCAGGATGTGGCAATGTCATCGTCACCATGGGTGAGCGCGGCGTGCTGTGGCTGGGTTCGCATGGCGAGGAGTTGCACGTGCCGCAGTTGAGTGTGGATGCTGTGGACACTGTGGGCGCGGGAGATGCCTTTATTGGCTGCTTTGCTCATTGCGTGACCGATGGGCGCAGCATTGAGGAGTCGTTGCGGACGGCGAATGCGTATGCGGCTCATTCGGTGACGGGCCATGGGACGCAGACCTCGTATGCGACGGCTGCGGAGTTTGAAAAGTGGCGGGCTGAACGCGAGAAATCCTGACCTGTTGGACACTATTTTCGACGGAAATCCATTCCTTCGGCCGCCAATATATTAAGTTTTCACTTAACACGTGGCGGCAAAATCATCTCGGAATGATAACGATTGCAGGCGGGTTTCCAACGAAAAAATAGGCACATCGGCGAGATTTCAGGGAATACTCACCCCTTTCCCCTATGCAAAATTTGCACGCTTTAATTTTTGTGTAGGTTATCCGACACTTTTGAGGATTGAAGCCGGTATTCTCATGCCAAGCCTCCACGCACCGCAGCGCGTAGGCACCCCGCCTCCACAGGCGCAGAGCCTCTCGCTCTCACACCCGGCCACAGACGGCCAGGATTTTCTGTCAATGTCGATAGATCACAGGAAAAGAACATGAAGCTCACTAAGTTCTCACGCAACGCCCTCGTCGCAGCCGCAGCCCTGGGCCTGACCCTCACCGCCTGCACCACCGGCGGCACCACCGACACCCCCAGCTCCGACGCGGGAGGCGCAGCACCCGCAGCCAGCGGCGGCGACCACTCCATCGTCATCGTCCCCAAGGACGCCACCAACCCCTGGTTCGTCCGCATGGAAGTCGGCGTCAAGAAGTTCGCCGAAGAAACCGGCGTCAACGCCTACCAGAAGGGCCCCGCCGAAACCGACGCCACCCAGCAGGCCCAGGTCATCCAAGACCTCATCTCCCAGGGCGTCTCCGCCATCGGCGTCGTCCCCGTTGACCCCGGTGTCCTCGAACCCGTCCTCAAGGAAGCCATGGACGCAGGCATCGTCGTCGTCACCCACGAGGGCGCCTCGCAAGAAAACACCATGTACGACATCGAGGCCTTCAACAACTCCGCCTACGGCGCCTTCATCATGGACAACCTCGCCAAGGCCATGGGCGAGGAAGGCGTCTACACCACCATGGTCGGCCACGTCACCAACGCCTCCCACAACGAATGGGCAGACGGCGGCGTCGAACACGCCAAGAAGACCTACCCCAAGATGACCCTCCTAGAAGCCAACCCCCGCGTTGAATCCAACGACGACGGCGAAAGCGCCTACCAGGCCGCAAAGGAACTGCTCAAGACCTACCCCGAACTCAAGGGCATCATGGGCACCTCCTCCTTCGACGCACCCGGCGTCGCACGCGCCATCGAAGAACTCGGCCTGACCGGCAAGGTCTTCACCGCAGGCACCGGCATGCCCGCAGCCAACGCTGAAATCCTCAAGAAGGACCTCGTCTCGGCCCTCACCCTGTGGGATCCCGCCGACGCAGGCTACGCCATGGCCTCCCTCGCCAATAAGATCCTCAACGGCGAAGAGATCAAGGACGGCATCAACCTGGGCGTCCCCGGCTACGAGAACATGAAGTTCGCCGAAGGCTCCACCAAGGTCCTCGAAGGCAATGGCTGGATCACCATTAACAAGGACAACGTTGACAGCTTCGGCTTCTGACCCCCTCTGAGCTTCTGGGCCGGGTGAGCGCGCCTCACCCGGCCCACAACTCACCCCTCACGATCCGGCCCGCAATGACGCGGGCACCACGGTTACTGTTGGAAAGAGCGGCCCCATGACCGAACAGCACCCCACCGAACAACAGGTCACCAGCACTGACACCTCCCCCACGCAGGCACCAGCGCCATTGATCTCGGTATCCCACATCAGCAAGTCTTTCAAAGGCGTCCACGCCCTTAAAGACATCAACCTTGACATTGCCCCCGGCGAAATCCACTGCCTCGCCGGCGAAAACGGCTCCGGCAAATCCACCCTCATTAAAGTCATCTCCGGCGTGCACGCCCCCGACTCGGGCACCATCACCATCGCCGGACGCAGCTTCGAAAAAATGACCCCCCTGGAAGCCATTGACGCCGGCGTGCAAGTCATCTACCAGGACTTCTCCGTCTTCCCCAACCTCACGGTCATGGAAAACCTCGCCCTCAATAGCGAGGTCGCCGCCGGACGGAAAATCGCCAACTGGAAACGCTTCCGCGACATCGCCACAAGAGCCCTAGCCACCATCGGTATCGGCATCGACCTCGACACCCGCGTTGGCGACCTCTCCGTTGCCGACAAGCAACTCGTCGCCATCTGCCGCGCCCTCGTCAGTGACGCCAAACTGCTCATCATGGACGAGCCCACCACAGCCCTGACCAAACGCGAAGTGTCAGCCCTGTTCAAGATCGTCCTCGAACTGCAATCTCGCGGCATGGCCATCCTCTTCGTCTCCCACAAACTTGAAGAGGTCTTCGAAATCGCCGACCGCTTCACCATCATCCGAAGCGGCGAACACATCATCACCTGCGATAAGCACGAGCTCGACCGCCGATCCTTCGCCCGCTACATGACAGGCCGCGACTTCGAGGACACGCGCTTCATCCCCGGCGAACTCAGCCCCGCACCCGTCCTCTCAGCACGAAACATCAGCCTCGAGGGCGCATTCAGCGACGTCTCCTTTGATCTGCACGGCGGAGAGATCCTCGGTATCACGGGCCTGCTGGGTTCGGGCCGCACAGAGTTGGCCATGGCCCTCTTTGGCGCCTACAGCATCGACTCGGGCACGCTGACCCTGAAGGGCGAGGACGTCCGCTTCCGCAACGTTGGTGACGCCATGAAAGCCGGCGTTGCCTACGTTCCCGAAGACCGCCTCACCGAAGGCCTCTTCCTTGAGCGCTCTATCGGCTCCAATATCACCGTGTCCATCATGGATGACTTCGCGGGCGCCATGGGCGTCCTCGATCGCGACGGCCTACGGGCAGAACAACACCGCTGGGTGGCCGACATTGGCGTAGCCACTAAGGACCCCGCCAACGCGGTCAACACCCTCTCGGGCGGCAACCAACAGAAAGTCGTCCTCGCCAAATGGTTGGCGCAAAAGCCTGACGTCCTCATCCTCAACGGCCCGACCGTGGGCGTGGACATCGGCTCCAAACACACAATCCACAGCATCATCCGCGAGCTGGCCGCCCAAGGCATGGCCGTCATCATCATCTCTGACGACCTTGCCGAGGTCCTCGACAACTGCAACCGCCTCCTCATCATGAAGGCCGGGCGCCTATCTGGCGAGGCCAACCCCGCCACCACCTCCGAGAAGGAACTTTCCGACATGATCTCCGCCGACGCCGACCTTGAAGGAGTGAAGTGACATGAATAAGCTCCGCTCACGCCTACTGCGCTCCAACGAGTTCTACGTCGCCCTCGTGATCCTGGCCGTCGCCCTCGTCATTCAGGCACGTTCGGGCCAGTTCTTCACCAGCAACAACCTCGTCGATATTGCCAATGCGATGGTGGTGCCCGGCCTTTTCGCCATCGGCACCCACCTGGTGCTCGTCTCAGGCGGCATTGACGTCTCCTTCCCGGCGTTGGCCTCCCTCGCCGTCTACGCCACCACCCGTTTCCTTGTCGATCAAGGTTTCGAAGGGCCCGTCATCATTCCCTTCCTCATGGCCATGGCCCTAGGCGCGGTGCTGGGCGCTTTCAACGGCCTGTTCACCTCGCGTCTGACTGTGCCGACACTGATCATCACCCTCGGTACAGCCTCGGTCTTTAACGGAATCATGCAGGGAGCGCTCGCCTCCGTGCAGATCCCGAACATTCCCCCCTCAATGAAAGCCTTCGGCGCATCCAACCTCTTCGTCGCCACGAACCCAACCTCGGGGTTGACCTCGCCAATGCCCACCAGTTTCCTGCTACTCGTCGCAGTACTGGCGGTGGCCTTCTTCATCACCCGCTACACCATGTTCGGACGCGGCATCTTCGCTATTGGCGGTGACCGCGCGGCGGCAGAACGCGCAGGCTTTAACGTCCAGCGCACACTGTTCCTGCTCTACGTCCTCGTCGGCGTGATCGCCGCCCTCGCAGGCATCGTGCGCACCAGCGCCATGGGCCAGATGCACCCCACGAACCTGCTGGGCATGGAAATGATGGTCATCGCGGCCGTCGTCCTGGGCGGCACCGCCATCACCGGCGGCACCGGGTCGCTCACGGGCGCGATGCTGGGCACCATGCTCATCGTCATCGTCCAAAACTCCATGATCCTCATGGGGATTTCCACCTTCTGGCAGCGTTTCGCCCTGGGTCTGCTGGTCATCATCGGCACCGGCGTGTCCGCTGTTCAGATCTCCCGCTCGCGCGGCCGACAACTGAAGTCCGCATAAGGAAGGGGTACTCACATGACTGCTGCACCCGCACCCTCTCGCCTGGGAGTACGCGACCGCCTAGCCCGCGACCCCTACCTGACCCGCATGATTATCGTGCTGGTAGCCCTGCTGGCCTTCTTCGCCATCGTCAAACCCAGCCAATTCTTCGGCCTGCGCACCTGGACGGGCATGGCCGTGCAATTCCCCGAGTTTGGCATTATGGCCCTTGGCGTCATGATCACCATGTTCACCGCCGGCATTGACCTGTCCATGGTGTCGGTGGCGAACCTGACGGGCATTATCACCGCCTACATGCTCAAGGCCGCCCTACCTGCGGAAGCCACCGGCACGAACTACGTGCTTTCTGTCCTTTTGGCCGTGCTCATGGCGGTGATCGTTGGCGGCGCCTGCGGCGCCTTCAATGGTTTCCTCATCTCGCGCGTGAAGATCCCGCCCATCCTGGCTACCCTGGGCACCCTTGAACTTTTTGGCGGCATCGCCATCGTGATTTCCGAGGGTAAGGGCGTGCCCGGCTTCAAGCCCTTCAGTGACGTGATCACCGGCAAGCTCTTGGGCGTCATCCCCATCCAGTTGGTCGTGTTCCTGGTGTGCGTGGCCGTGATTGGCTCGCTGCTGACTTTCACCGGGTTTGGCACGAAGATCCTCATGCTCGGCACGAATGAAACCGCAGCGCGCTTTTCCGGCATGAAGGTGACGTCACTGCTGATGCGCACCTACATCCTGTCGGGAATGCTGGCCGGTATTGCGGGCGTCATTATGCTCGCCACCTATAACTCCGCTAAGGCCGGTAACGCCGAACCCTACACCCTGCTGACCATCTTGATCGTGGTGCTTGGCGGCGTGAACCCCAACGGCGGTAAGGGGCGCATTACCGGCGTCATTCTGGCTATTTTGACGCTGCAGATCCTGGCGTCGGGCCTGAATATGTTCCCCGACATCTCCAACTTCTACCGCCCGCTGATCTGGGGCGGCGTGCTGTTGGCCATCATCACCATGGATGAATTCAAGGGCGGGGCAGTGCTGTCACGCCTCCTGACTCGAAAGGCTGAATCATGATGCAGGCAAAGAAGACTGCTGCTGATAAGCATGTTGTTGTGGGAGCCGACTTCGCCGGGTTCCCCCTGAAGGAAGCCGTCAAAGCCCACCTTGAAGAACGAGGCTGGACTGTCACCGACATGACGCCAGTTCTGGAAGAATGTCCGATGTACCACCGAGTAGGTTTCCTGGTCGGCGCACAGATTGCCGAAGGCGAATTTGACCGCGCGCTCGCATTCTGCGGCACCGGCATGGGTATTCACATTGCGGCCTCGAAGGTGCCGCATGTGCATGCCGCTGTGGCTGAGTCGCTGCCTTCTGCTCGCCGCGCTGCTGCGGCTAATGGCGCAAACCTGCTGGCTATGGGCGCATTCTTCACCGCCCCACCCCTGGCGATGGCCATGGCCGACGCTTTCTTGGAGTCTTCCTTGGGTTCGGGCTATGAGGATTGGGATGGCTTCTACGAGTATCACCTGATTGGCTTCGAGGACTGCGAAAACTTCGACTATGAGGCCTATAAAGCCAATGGCTTCGAGGTGCCTAACGCCCGGTATTGGGACCTGGGGCCAGCGCCGAAGGGCTTGGCGTTCTAGGGGTTGGCGTTTTAGGGGTTGCGCGGGCCGTGGGCGGGCGATGAGCCTTATCGCTCATATTGCCCAGGCGACATACCAGTTACGTGACAGTTGTTGCTTTTTGTGACGGATGCAGCCGCCACAAAAAGCAACAACTGCTACGCCATGCAACAAGTGTCACGTAATCGTCGGAAGCCTCGTGTCGAATGCAGCCGCGCTAGCCTTCTTCTTTCAGACAGAATGGCAACACAAGACCCCTCTTAGAAGGTCAAGAACTCGCGCTTATTCATGAAAGCACCATGCCCAGTCTCGACATTCCAGCAGGTTAGACCTGTTTCTTCTGAGGCGCAGGCGAAGGGCCCATAGGTGTAGATATGGCCGTAGGCCATCTCGGTGGTCACATCGTTGTCGCCTTCGAACATGTACTCTCCGGGCGCAGTACCGAGCTGCTTGTAGACGGGCACTTCGCTATCGAATGCAACATGGGGGATTCCACCATCGGGCCCACCATTACTCTCTGGAGTAAAGCGGCCCTCCTCGGCCCAAGACTTCACGTAGCAGCGCAGGTACCCGTAGCCGTTCGGGTGCTGGCGCCCTGAGATTCCGCAGCGAATATTGCCTGACGGTGTACGCACCAGGGCTCCCACCCCAGTGACACCTGCGGATGGTAGTTCGATCGCACCCTCTGGCGCGACTCCTCCTGCGCAGGCGTAGGCACCATGCACAGGCGCAGCGCAGCTCGCCGCCTGACCTGAAGCGAACTGGTCTCTCCATTGCGCAAGCTCGTCAGCCACATCAGCAGAGTTTTTGCCTGTGGGAACACGGTAGAAGATAAAGGGAGTAAGGTCCTTGGGAAGATCGCGGCCACTCGCGTACCCAGCACCAACTGCAAGAATGCGTTCTCGGGACACGTCAGAGACGGCGGTCTGCTTCCAGTATTCGACTTCGCTTCCCTCAGGGAAGAAGAGTGCACCATTTTCGAAGGGGAAGCCGTTTTGCTCATCCACCCACTGCAGCTGTACGACGTCCCCCGGGTGAGTGGTGACAATGGCGGGGGCGAAGCTGTGATGAGGCTTCCCACCGGGGATTTCCAGCCCAACCACTTGGAAGTTCGGTGCGCCCTCGTGAAGAAAGGTAAAGGAGTCTTCCTCGACAGTCATGACGTGTCCAACAGTGTTGACCCATTGGCCGGCCACCGAACGGTAGTTTCCTTGCGCGATTTCGGTGGGGTTCATCTGCGGAACTGCGATTGACGAGGCCGAGGCCGCTGTGTCCGCATCGGAGGAGCGGCTCTGTGCAGCGTCGGGTTGAGACTGGGCAAGGTTCGCAACAGAGTGTGGAGCGTCCCCTCCGGAGATGGCCATGATCCGCCCCAACCCATAGCCCGCCCCGGCAAGCGCACCGACGGTGACAATGCTTCCAAGGAGGATGATGAGAACGCGCACCGGCAGACTCTGTGAAGCAAAGGTGGCGAAGATACCGGGAGATTGCGCACCGCTTCCGGAGGATACGGGGAGCGTGTTTTGCGAGTCATTCGGGGCAGGATCGGTGAACATAGGGCTTCTCCGCTCTATTCTTGCCATTGATCGTTACGGATTCATCGAATCCTATAACGCCGCTGGACGAGTCACAATGAGGCGTCCGCCCCCGGGGAAGAGCAACAAGGTACGAGTGGCAAGTCCATGGATGAGGTCATGAGTACGAGGAGCTTGTGTGGCGACCGTACATACGGGGTGAGCCTTGCGGTGTTGAAACAGCACGAAAAGAGCCAAAAAGGTGACGAAGTGCCGACACGCGTGGCAGTCAAACCGGAGTTATTGAAATGGGCAGTTGAGCGAGGGGGAGGCTGGGATGCAGTGAGTACAACTCGGGTGAACACCCTCGACCTGTGGATTGAAGGCACCCGCAACCCCACCCTCAGAAAACTTGAAGATTCTGCGCGAGCAACTCACGCGCCGTTCGCCGCCCTCTTCCTTGATACACCTCCCGTGGAAGAGACTCCGATTCCCGACTTCCGAACCTTGCCATCTCTTACCTCCCAGAATCCTTCTGCAAATCTCCTTGACACTATTTACCTGGCCCAACGGCGGCAAGAGTCGTATCGCGCCTACGCCTACGAGAATGAGTCTGAGCCCGTCGCCGCGGTGGGATCAGCCACGATCAATCAGCCCATTGATTCCGTCGCCGCTTTTGTCAGGCTAAGCCTTGATTTCGCGGTGGATAACAGAAGGCACTTTTCCAATCCCGTAGCGGTCCGCAAGCACCTTGTTGAGAAGCTTGAGGACCAGGGCATCCTTGTCATGATTAGCGGGATCGTCGGCGCAATCTCTATAACACTGAAACCCTTCGTGTAGGACAATCCTTCGCCACCGCACTTATCAGCGACACTTACGAGGGACGAACACCATTTCGTGAAGCTTTCGAGCTCCTAAGCACGCGGCAGCTAAAGACCTTCGACAAATTTGCTGAGCATCTAGGAGTTCGATGATGTTCCTTATTGATAGCAACGTTCTCATCGCAGCTATGCCTGAACCACAGCATGACAACAAGTCTGCGATCGAGGATGATTCAACCTGCTCTAGTGGAGAAGGGTCCGCACGGCGTTCAGACGCTGAGAAAGAGATTCCTCCATCATCGTGATTTCTCGCTGACCGATTCCCGTCAATGCTGCGATCTGGCGCCATTGTGAAGCTGCTTCAGCCACTTTTTGGATTCTCTCTTTTGCTCGCTCCACACTGAGGCTGCACTCCGCAGCAAAGTCCATCAGCACCTCCGCCTCGTCTGCCAAAGTTTCTGCACCAAAAATCGAGGTCGCACGGGCTTTGTAGAGCTCAGGATTGGGATTCACATCGAACGCGGGACTCAAACGCCAACCACTCTTATCCGCTATAAAGCCATGGTTGCGCAGATGATCGTCCGTGTTTCCAAGGACGATACCAACAACGACCCTGTCAAAGAGCTCATGCAAGTCAGAGCGCGGTTGGGTGGAGATTGCCCGGACAGCCTGCGCAATTTCAAGGTAATCATGTTGTTCGCCGTCTTTGGCACTGAGCGCTGTCAGTGCGCTGATGTAGCCTCGTCGACGCGCGGCACGATCTCGGTCAAATCGACGGAGAAGCAGTACCCCCTTGCCACCTACCGACACGAGCTTTTTCGATGGGGTTTGGACCCCCGCATCCTTAAGAATCTCCAGCGCAACTGCTTCCCATGCCATCACGTCCCATTGATCCGCAGAATGGGGAAACTTTGCTATAGCGAGTGCGCCGTCCTCAAGAAGCACCGACGCCTTTGGTCGAGCTCCCCCCAATCCGGTTGTTCCTGTATCAAGGAGGGCTTTCACGGCCTGCGAAGGATCCAGATCATCAATTATCGCCTCGCTAGCGCGCAAAAGCGCAGGAAGGGAGACGAGTTTGGGCACGGTAGATGGCTGCCCCACATACCCTGCTCCGGAAACATAGAAGCGCAAGGCACCCTGACGGGTATTGTCACTGACTCCCAGCAGGTAATCGACATCGTCCAGTTGACGAGGAGAGCGACCCTCTTCACGCGCGGCAATACGTTCGGCTTTATCGAGGAGGTTCCGTCCCCAACGATCCGGGGCACTATCGCTGAAGGCTGGTAGTAGCCCGTCGAAGTATTGTGCTCCAGCGACGAGTTGCAATGAGGGGTCGATATTCATCCCACCGTGGGAAAGATAGGAGGCCTCGTAGACGAAGGTCGTCGATACCTTACGCCTGTCACGAGTGAAGAAGGCGCGACCGACGAGACGCTCGCCATGATGAACGTCATCTGAATAGATGGCGATCTCAGTCATCGCGCCCTCCTCTTACGTATTGCCCCTGCGCGAAGCCTGCCGATTTCTGAGTTCAATGGATCAACGCTGTCCACAACAGCGTTGAGCTGCCCGAGTGCACGAAGGACCTGGGCCACGTTGGAAAAGCTCACCGAGAGCTCCCCGTTTTCGATCTTGCGAAGAGTCTGCCGAGAGATATCCGCCCGCTCACACACCTGCTGAGCGGTAAGGCCGAGCACCATTCGCCAGGCGCGCACATGCTCACCAAATGCGACAAGTTCACGATCAATATGGAACCCAGACATCGAAACCCCCTATGGCTATTATCCTAGCCATTTCACCCAGTTATGGCCAGGATAGTTGCCATTAGATCGGCAGCTAACCCTCCTTTCACCACCTCCCCACCCGGCATGCACCTACCTTCGAGCGCGATCTCACAGCCACACAGCGGGATCTGCCTCGAACATTCAGGGCACTTAGGTAAGGATTACCTTATGACCTCTGTGACCGTCTCAGCAGCCGCGCCCCTGCACCTCGAATCCGTTGCTCGCGTGAGCACCGAGCGGCCCGCACGCTACGCCAAACAGCTCGTCGCCCATATGGGTCGTAAACTTGAGGCCGACTGGGACGCTGACAGCGAAGAAGGTTTCCTCAATTTCATTCGCAAGGGCGAACTGGCCGCCTCCTGTGCGCTAAAGGCCCAGGACGGCACCCTCGTTATGGAGATTTCGCTGCCCAACTCCCCCGCCGCTGACGATCTTGCCCGCATTGAACAGGTTGTCGGTATTCACCTGGCGCGTTTTGGTTCCAAGGATTCTCTGGCTGTGCAGTGGCAGCGCGAGGACGGCGCCGCAGGCACCTCGCAGGGCCCGATGACCCCCGAGGAAGTCGCCGCCCACCACCGCGCAAAGGAGGAACGTCGCGCCCGCGAGACCATGGCAACACATAGCTCACCATAGTTATCCACAAGGGCTCCGTTCCTTATGCGTTAGCTCTTCAAAAGGCGACAATGGAAGATGTCCTGCGTTACGACGGACACCGAGCACATGTAGAGTTTCGAGCCATTCGGGAGCACCCATGACCAACATGCCGTCAGTCCGTCACTCTTCGCAGCATTTCCTCATCTTCACAACCGATGCGGATTCCAGCATTGAAGTACGTTACGAAGACGGCACCATATGGTTGACGCAAAAGGCTTTGGCAGAGCTCTTCGACGTTGACGTCAGGACCATTAATGAGCACCTGCTGAACATCTACGACTCTGGCGAGCTACCTTCGGATCGAACTATCCGGAATTTCCGGATAGTTCGATCGGATCAACATGCTCTCGCACAATATGCAGCTTTCCGGGAGCAACAAGACCATAACTACGTCAGCGATTACGACCGTTTTGCTGACGAAGCTGTAAAAGCCCTCGAACAAAGGCACCCATAGTCAACGGATTTTCACGATTTCTCCTTAGCCACAGAAGAAGTGCGGATGTCGAAACGAACCGTCGCCGCACACCACCGCGCGAAGGAAGAACGCCGCACACGCGAAGCAGAGGCAAAAACAGTAGAAAACCCCTCCTGAGCAGCACCAAACAAACCTTTACTTGCCGCTATTGGTACTGCTAGGCTCGCCACATGTTCACATGACACGCCATCGCCCTTTCCGTTTTCCACTTCTGGGAGTGCAGTGTGTCAGTCATATCCTTTTCTCAGGTGAGCTTCGCCTACCCCACGATCGACGTCCTCACCAATGTGTCCTTTACCTGCCAAGCTGGGGAACGCCTCTGCGTTGTTGGCCCCAACGGCTCAGGGAAAACTACTCTCCTGAACCTCGCCCTCGGCAGACTCTCGCCTCTGCACGGCACTGTCGACGCGCCCACCCTCGCCAGCGGGGGCGACGCACCAGCAACTGTAGGGGAGACGCTTGCTTCAGCTTGCCAGCACATTATGACCCTTCGGGAAGAGTTCGACGCAGTCTCTCATGACCTTGCGTCATCCTCACAGCCAGCGCTGATGCAGCGATTCGACACGCTCCTCAACGAGATTACTGCTGCAAATGGCTGGGAGCTTGAACGCCGTATCGACCAGACGCTGCACAGCCTTGGCCTGGGTAGCATCGCTCAAGATCGCCCGCTCAGCTCACTGTCGCCCGGGCAGCACGAACGTCTCAAACTCGCAGCTCTTCTGCTGGGCGGCCAAGCCGCACTCGTCCTGGATGAGCCGACCAATCACCTCGATGCCGATGCCCGCGATTTCCTCATCCACACCATGACGGAATGGAGGGGTGCGGTTCTTTTTGCCAGCCACGACCGAGATTTCATTGAACGTGTCGCAACAGGCATCCTCGACCTTGATACCGTCCCGTGGGATGCGATTGCCTCCGCCACCGGGCGCGAGAAGGCCAACGGAATCTACCGATGCGCGGGCAGGTACTCCGATTACTTGCGGGAAAAGTCGGCCGCACGTGCACGCCATGTTCAGATACACGCGCAGCAGCAACGGGAAAAACATGATCTCACACAGCACCGCGCATCTTCTGAGGTGGTTGGCCACCGTCACTTCACACCACGCAGCGAGACACGCGTGTCGAAAAAATTTTACGCGGACCGCGCACAGACCGTGTCCACTCGCCGCATCCGTGACGACTCGCAGCGCCTCGAACAACTCAGAGAAAGCGAGGTACGTCGGCCTCGCTACGAAAGTTTGTCCATCACCCTTCCTACGCCGCGCACTATCCCCGCAGGCATCGTGTGTTCAGTGCGCAATGCTTCGCTTCCCGGACGCTTAGCTCCAACCAGCTTTGAGCTTGGATGCGGCCAACATTTGATGCTAACCGGCCCCAACGGCGCTGGAAAATCAACCTTGTTGCGTTGGATTCATACAGGGACAGCCCCGCAGGAAGCGTCGGGGAGTGTCAACGCTGAAGGGTGCGTATTTGTTCCACAGGAACTACCCGACGAGGGCGAGGCCGGAATGCCCTGTGATGTGTGGAGGGAGGGCATTGGCGAACTCGGGAAGGGTTTCCTTCACCCTCGCCTGTGGACGATACCTTTCGCTCAGCTCTCCGATGGCAATAAACGACGTGTTCAGTTTGCCCTTGCACTGGCTCAACGGCCCAGCATGTTACTGCTTGACGAGCCAACGAATTATCTGGATCTGGACACCATTGAGGCCCTGGAAAAGTCTTTGCTGAGCTGGGAAGGAACGCTCATTCTTGCCACCCATGACCAGTGGCTCATCGACAAATGGGATCAGCTTGGCGAGGGCGACCAGGGCCGGTGGCGCCACATCCACCTTGCTCCTGACGTGGATGGATAGGCAGGCTCAGGCAGTGGCAGGGAAAGGATGCGGATGCCTTTTGCTGCCGAGATACCATGCCTGGGCTCTGCGCCTGGAGTCCCTGCCTGGGCACAGGTTGAGGCCTCAGATCAAGGCCAGGAGCCGAAGCTTGGCAACGCCACGTCTGCTTAAAACCACCCACCCGCTTATGTACTTTTTCGACCCGAAAAGGTACACGTTCGCAGGATATGTACTTTTTGAGAGCAAAAAGGTACATATCAGCGGGACATGTACCTGCGGAGTACATATCGTGCCCCCGCACGAGCAGGACATCAGGACGCGGCACCTCCGCACTCCTACGCCCCACTACGCCAGAGGGGTCTCAAAAAGAGTGTCGAGGAGGGCGTTATTGATGAAAATCTTGCCGCGCCCAATCTTCTCTTCCCCAAGAATTCCTGCACGCACAAGGTCGGACAGCCAGCGCGATGCCGCTTGACGCTGCGCGTACCCTGCTTCCGTAATGTTCTCTATCCGAACATAGGGCTGGGTGAACAGCAGGCGAGCAAGATCTGCTGCGGGCGCCCTGGGCACAAGAGTGCGAATACGCCCTTCCACCTCCGTCTGCATAGCAGTAATAGTCTCGATAAGCTCCAGGGTCCACTTGGCAGTGACCTCGCAAGCTGAGACCATGAACAGAATCCACGGCTCCCACTCATCCCGCTCAGTAACGCCGCGCAAGAGACTGTAGTAATCCTGCTTATGGCGGACGATGTAACCCGAAAGATAGAGCACCGGATCCCTGAGCAGCTCCTTATCCATCAGGGTGAGCATGTTCAGAACACGACCAGTTCGTCCATTGCCATCACTAAAAGGATGGATAGCTTCGAATTGATAGTGCTGTAAGGCCATGACCACCAGCGGATCGATGCCATGATCACGATGAAGGAAGTCCTCCCAGAGACCAAGATGCCTTGTGATGACCTCGCGCCCCTCAGGCGGGGTGTAGATCCGCTCCTTCGTTTGAGGGTTACCAATAAAGGTTCCGGCGTGATCCCGAATACGCGCCTGGATCCCTCGAATCTGGGTGCAGACCTCAAGGGCGGTCGGCACGCCTAGCGGACGCTCGGCAAGTAAATCTGAAGCAATCCGAATCGCCTGCCGGTAGCGCAATGCTTCCTTGACCGCAGGAGTAATTGGCTGATCGGAGGCGTTATGGACAGCGCGAAAAAGCTCGTCATTGGTCGTAACAATGTTTTCGATTTCGCTTGAAGCCTGAGCTTCCAGCAAGGGAATGGTGTTAATAAGGATTGCCGGATCAGGCAGGCGCGAACAAGCGACCTTGAGGGCAGATAGCTCACGACTTGCAGCAATGACTGCTTTGAGGACAGCCGGAGTCTCCACTTCCTCACTCGGAGGAAGTGGAGGGAGGTCTTGGCGAGGAACATCTGGCGTTGTCCACATGGCAACAGTCTAGTCCGATATGTACTTTTTCGGCCCGAAAAGGTACACGTTCGCCGGATATGTACTTTTTGAGGGCAAAAAGGTACATATCGGCGGGACATGTACTTGCGGAGTACATATCGGAGCACACGCGACGATACCCGCGCGCTGAAGGCAGTCAGTGCTCAGCACCCAGTACCCAGTACCCAGTACCCAGCATTCAGTACTCAGCACTCAGCCCGGCCCAGCCTCCAATACCCCATAAAAGCTACTGAACGCCGATCCATCCCCCGCTCAGCCACAAGATGACGACGCAAGGTCTTCACGGCTCCGGCCTCGCCAGCTAGCCAGGTGTATAAAGAAGCGCGTTTGAGCGCGGCCCCGCCCTTCGCATGGCGAGGCACCTCCCACAAAATGTCGTGATCAATGTCGATCTCTTCCACCTCGTGGGCTACACCCGGCGGGGATAGCTCGGCGGCCGCCCGCATCACCTCGGCCACCAGACGCTCACCATGAGGGCGATCACCCCGGCCAAATACACGAACCTCAATGCCGGGATGGGTGGGCAGATACGAACAATCCGCATCCGAGGGCAACTCCACCACAGCAACACCCCTAGCGCTCGCCGGCAGCTCTTCCATCATGCGCGCAATTGCGGGAGCAGCCGTCTCGTCCCCACCAATAAGGAAAGCCTCCGTGAGGGCTGGAGCGATGAAATCTTGCCCACCGCAGTCCCCCACAAAGTAGCGGTTGCGACCCAGGATCATGGCCTCGTCCCCCACGCGCGCGTTGCGAATCCACCGCGCGGCAGGTCCCAACCCACGCTCTTCCGCTTCCTCGTCAGCGGCCTTCACATGTTCGCCCTCATAAGCAGGCTCGCCATGTGCCACGCGCAGCGGAGGGTGGACAACCATATCGACATCAACCTCGCCCCGCTCGTAACGCACGGCTCGTGTGGTGTAGGTGCGGATGACAGGCCGCGTGCTCGGATCCATTGCTCGCCAGGTTCCGTACCAGTCGGGGGTGTCCCACAGGGACGAGGCCCACGCCCACGCCGTCGCGTTGAGATCAAGCATCTGCGCGCCGCCACCATTGGGAGGAGAAGTAGATGCGGTGGTGAAAGTGGAGGCAGTCTCTTGGTGAGTGGCAGTTGCACAACGTGAATCTGGCCCAAGACGCGAAGCAGAGGGCAAGGTGCGAGTCGCGCTTCCCACAGCCTCTCCGCCAGCGGGCAAAATGACCTTAATGCGCTGATCCAGACCAGGATCACCGAAGTGTTCAACATCCTCACCGCGGAAGGTGAAACGACGAATCGACGGGGTGAGGTCCTCAATGGCACTCACCGTCATGCGGAAAAGCCGGAAGGGTGGCAGGTCAGCGGGCGGGCAGGCGTCGAGGGCGTAGCTGGTGGACTCAGTCATTGCCGAAACCTTCCTGTGGCACGCCCTTGAGCGCGAACTGCGCTTCACCTCCGGCCGCATGGTGGCGTCCAATCGGCACGATCAGCGGCGTGCCCGACACGGGATCGGCAATGACCTGCGCGCGCAAGCCCAGCACCGACTGCACCATCTGCGCGGTGACGACCTCGCGCGGGGCGCCCTCGGCCTCAACCTGGCCCTTTTTCATGGCAATAATGTGGTCGGCGTAGCGGGCTGCCAGATTAATGTCATGCAGGACCATGACCACGGTGGTGCCACGCTCGCGGTTCACATCAGTGAGTAGATCCAGCACCTCCACCTGGTGGGTGAGGTCCAAGAAGGTGGTGGGCTCGTCAAGAAGCAGCACATCGGTGCGCTGTGCCAGGGCCATCGCAATCCACACGCGCTGGCGTTGCCCACCGGAGAGCTCGTCGATACTGCGTGTCGCCAGGTCGGCGATGCCGGTGGCCTCCAGGGATTCGGCGACAATCTGGGCGTCCTCGCCGCTCCACGCGCGGAAGAGGCGCTGGTGGGGGTGGCGGCCGCGGCCAACGAGGTCGGCCACCGTGATCCCTTCAGGCGCTAAGGGGTGCTGGGGGAGCATACCAAGCTGACGGGCAAGTTCTTTGGTGGGGATGGCAGTAATCGCATGACCATCAAGGACAGTCGCCCCAGAGATGGTGGGGATAATGCGGGCCATTGTTTTGAGAAGCGTGGATTTTCCGCAGGCGTTGGCGCCAACAATGACGGTGATTTTCCCTGGAGGAATATCCACATTGACGCTGCGCACAACCGGGACATTGCGGTATCCAGAGGTCAGGTCGCGCGTGGAGAGTGCGCGCGATTGAGCACGGTCATGAGGGTGGCCAAGGCGCTGAGCGCTGACATGGCTGGGATGCTGGGCAAGTGCGCTCATGCGCTGGTCCCCTGTCGATTGATGCGGATAAGTTGCGTCAGAAGGTAGGGTGCGCCAATCAAAGACGTGACAACACCAACGGGAAGTCGCACAGGAGCCAGATGCTGTCCAACAAGGTCAGCCCCCAAGACCAGGCAGGCCCCCATAAGCGCTGCAGGGATCAGTGCCGAGCGGTCAACAGGGCCAAGAAGGCGCACAGTGATGGGCCCCGCCAGGAAGGACAGGAAGGCAATGGGGCCGGTGGCCGCGGCCGATGCGGAAGCCAGGCCCACAAGGGCGAGGATAATGCTCACGCTCGCAGCGTTGACGGGAACGCCGAGGGCGGTAGCGGCCTCGTTACCGTGAGCGAGCAGGGACAAGTCACGGCTGCGCCACAGGAGGATGCTTCCAAAGATGATGAGCGCACCCGTCATGAAGGGAACATGGCCCCATTGCGCGGCCGAAAGCGAGCCGGAAAGCCAACGGAGGGCGTCGTTGACGTCGTAGATCTTCGCTTCAAGTTGCAGGTAGGAGATGAGTGAGGTGAACATGGCCGACACGCCAATACCAATGAGGATCAGGCGTCCACCTTGGGCGCTGCCGGTCCCCAGGGTAAGTTGCGGGCGCGGCTGGCCACTTGCTGCGGCCCGCATGTAGGCCCAGAGTGCCCCGAGGATACCGGGGGTTGCCAGTAGATAAATGAGCAGAGCGGTGGTGATACCTGCAATAAGGGCAAGCACGGTGACGCGCATGCCCGACCAGTCCAGCACGAGGATGGCGAATACAGCCGACGCGCTGGCTCCCGAGGTGATGCCGATAATGTCAGGGCTGGCCAGTTGATTACGGAGCATAGTTTGGGAGGCGTGTCCGGCCATCCCCATTGCCATGCCGACCAGCATGCCAAGCAGCGCTTTAGGGAGGCGGATTTCCCCGACCGCAAAGCTTGCGCCAGGCACGTCGTTACCAACAATAACGCCCACTATTTCAACGGGGGTGAAGATTTTTTCACCGTAGGCGAGGGTCATCCAGAACAGAGCAAAGGCCAGGATGGCCAGGCTGATGGTGACAAGAGAGTGACGGCGGGAGCGTCGGCCTCGTTCTACGCGAATGTCAGCGGCGAGGGCGTGCGCGCCGCCCGTTACCTGAGAAGCGGGCGCGCCTGGAGGGAAGGAGGGGGCGCTCATAAGTCACGCACCTTGGTTGCTCGGACAATGGCAATAAGGATGGGGGCGCCAATGAAGGCGGTGATGATGCCGACGGCAACCTCGTTGGGGCGTCCGATAATGCGCCCCGCAACATCGGCAAAAGTCAGGAGGGCGGCGCCTCCGAAAGCACTCAGGGGCAGGATGAGGCGCATGTCCTGGCCCCACAGGGCGCGCAGCGTGTGGGGCACCATGAGGCCGACAAAACTAATCGGGCCGGCCACGGCTGTTGCTGCAGCGCAGAGCGCCACGCCAGCGGAGACGGCAATAATGCGGGTGCGTGCCACATTGACGCCGAGGGCGGTGGCGGCCTCGTCTCCCAGAGCGAGGGAGTTGAGGGCTCGCGCACAGAGGATTCCTACCAGGAGTGCGACGCCGAGTAGTGGGGCAACAGTGCCGAGGGTGTCCCAACTGCCACGCCCTAAAGACCCTGTGTGCCAGTAGCGGAACTCATCTAGTGCCTGGTCCTGGGGAAGGCGAATAGCGGTGACCAGGGAAGATAGCAGTGCTGTGGTGGCAACGCCAGCAAGGGCGAGCTTAATGGGGGTGGTTCCGCCTGGTCCTAAGGATCCAATGAGGTAGACGAAGAAGGCGGTGGTGAATGCGCCCGCTAGGGCCAGCCATAGGGTGATGCGCAGGTCGGAGGTGTGCCACAGGGTCATGCCGAGGATCACGCCCAGGGCTGCGCCGTGGTTGATGCCGAGAATGCCGGGGTCGGCAATGGGGTTGCGGGTGACGGCCTGCATGAGCGTTCCTGAAACACCAAGGGCGGCCCCAACGGCAAGGGCAATAGCGGTGCGGGGGAGGCGTTCGGCAACGGCCAGTGCGGCAACACTGTGTGCGGCATCGGCGGAAGCATCGGTAGTGCCTGGGAGTGGTACGCCGGCGGCGCGGAGTCCGTCAAGGATTTCAGGCAGGGTGACGATGCGGGCGCCGAAGGCGACGGAGCACGCCGCAGCGGCCCCGGTCACCGCGAGGGCAACCAGGACCGCTACGAAAAGACGCTGGATCTTCACAGGCGTTCAGTGGTTAGTAGCGTTCACTTGACCTTGTCTGCTGCTGCGGCGATCTTCTGGGTGTATTCCTCAACGACCCAGGGGATGGACAGCGGGCTGATGCCAACGGCTGCGGAGAATGCGGTTTCACCGTTACCCACGAAAACGACCGATCCGTTCTTGAAGGCGGGGATAGTGCCCAGGAGGGGGTCGGCCTGGTACTTGGCCAGGTCAGCGTCAGAGCCGTACATGACGATGACGTCCACGTCAGAGAGGGTGTCGGCGTTTTCGGCGGAGACTTGAATGTGGAAGTCCTCAGTGGTTTCGGTAGCGGCCGCGACGGAGGCGGGAACCTTCATACCAAGGTCAGAGAGGAATGCGGTGCGGGGGTCGCGGGTGCCGTAGAAGCCGACCTTGGAGAGGTCTTCGGTGGAGCCGTAGAAGAATGCGGCCGACTTACCGGCGAGCTGGGGGTACTTGGCGGCTGCCTCGGCGATCTTTGCCTCGGTGTCGGCGACGAGTGTGTCGCCCTCGTCCTTCTTGTTGATGGCGGCGGCGTTGATGGTGATGAGGTCACGCCAGGGGGTGCCCCACGCGGTGGTGGGGTAGGCGATGGTGGGGGCGATCTTGGAGAGGGTTTCGTACTCTTCCTTGGTGATGCCCGAGTAGGTGGCGAGGATGATGTCGGGGTTGGTGGCTTCGATGGCTTCGAAGTTAATGCCGTCGGTCTCGTCGAAAAGAACGGGGGCTTCACCACCAATGGCCTTGACAGCATCAGCAGTCCAGGGGTGCATGCCTGAATCGTCGGTGACGCCCCAGCTCTGCTTGGCCATGCCGACGGGCATGACACCCAGGGCGAGGGGAACCTCGTGGTTGCCCCAGGCGATGGTGGCGATACGCTCGACCTTTTCAGGGATTTCAGTGGTGCCGTAGGCGTGGGTGATGACGTTGCCTGAGGCTGCAGACTCGGTAGCGCCAGAGGCGTTGGTGTCGGTTGCGGTGGCGCCGGATTGGCTGGTGCCGCCTGCGCAGGCGGTCAGGGCGAGGGTGGCGACGGCCGCGAGGGCGGCGAGGCGGGTGCGAAGCGAGGTCATGGGGCCACTTTCTGCGGGGTGAGTATCTGGCTACCCACCCAAGCAGGTATTTCAGATCTCTCAGTACTCAATGATTGCAATAGGAAAGGCTAGCCTTAGTTAATTCACTTCGCCTCATATCGTCACGCTTTGTGGGACATCCCTCGATATATCCGAACTCACCGTCAGAAAAGCCCAGTATTGCAAGGATTTCCTTGCTTTCAGCTACCCGCCTATCAGCCCAGCTCACACAACAACAGGGCAGCTCGACAGATCCACTTCGAGCTCCACCAACGCCCCCACCAGATCCGAAGCGGCACCCAGATTCGGCAACGCCCTCGCCTTCAGGGTCTTATCCCCCATGCGCACCTCCACCAGGCTATGCCCACGCCCGCCACGCGCATCCACAATGACACCCACCGGGTGAAGAATCGCGCCCGCCTGCCCAGCAGCCGCCGTCATCTCCTCCAGCTCCACCTCCGAGGTCAGCGCGCCGGCCCCGCCCTCGTCAATGACGCGACGCACCCGCACCGAAGCGGGCGCCAGCGCACGCCAACGCCCCTCGCCCACCGGAATAAACGGGCCAAATCCCAAAAAGTCAGCCACATCGCGCCGCCCCGGCGCCGCCCACAACTCCTGCGGCGCGGCCAACGCAGCCAGACGCCCATCGATCATGACGCCAATACGGTCAGCCACGGCGAAAGCCTCGTCCTGATCGTGGGTGACGTAGATGCAGCTCGCGCCGCACTCGCGCAAAATCTGGCGAATCTCACTGGACAGGCGCTCACGCAAGGACCGATCCAAGGCCGAGAGCGGCTCATCCAAGAGCAGCAGTTCCGGGCGTGGAGCCAAAGACCGAGCGAGCGCCACGCGCTGCGCCTGCCCTCCCGACAGGGAGGACACCGAACGGGAGGCATACTCCCCCATGCCCACCACATCCAACACTTCCCGCACGCGCTGGGCGCGCTCAGCGCGCGGAAGGGCGCGAATACCGTAGGCGACATTGCCCGCCACATCCCGGTGAGGGAAGAGCTGGCCATCCTGGAACATCAGGCCAAAGCCACGCCGATGCGTTGGAATATCAACAATGGATTGGCCTCGCCACAGCAGGCCGCCCGCAGCCACGGGCTCAAGCCCAGCCACCGCGCGCAACAGGGAGGACTTGCCTGAACCGGAGGGCCCCAGCAGGGCAACGATCTCCCCGGCGCGGATCTGCAGGTCCACGCCATCAACAGCGATGGTGCTCCCGTAGCGGACCGTGACGCCCTGCAGGCGTAAATCTGGCGCAGTCGTCATGAAAACTCCCCTGCAGTTGACGGGCGGCCTCGCTCAACAAGAACCATCACCGTAGCGGCAATCACCGCCAGAAGAACCGAGGCCGCAACCGCCACCCCCTGCTCGGGGGCGCCCGGGCGCGAAATCAAACGATAAATCATGACCGGCAGGGTCGGAGCCTCCGGCCTGGCCAGGAAGGATGTCGCCCCGAACTCACCCAAAGAGGTGGCGAAAGCAAAACCAACGGCCACCGCGCCCGCCCTGACCAGGTGCGCGCCATCCACAGTGAGCAACACGCGCAGCGGGTGCGCGCCCAGGGCGGCCGCAGCCTCACGCTGACGCGGGTCAATGGCACGCAACACGGGGGCAACCAGGCGCACGACCAGGGGGATTGCCACCACCGCCTGCGCGATCGGAATCAGCAACGCTGAGGAACGCAAATCCAGCGGCGGCCGATTCAAAGTAATGAGGAAACCAAAACCCACCGTCACAGCCGACACCCCCAGGGGCAGCATGAAAGCCGCATCCAGCAGGGCCAGGGCACGTTGGGCCCCCTTGGCGCGAGGCTTGCGCGTCACCACTAACGCCACCAGTACCCCCAGGACGAGGGCGATGGCCGCCGCCTGAGCCGCGATCACCAGCGAGTTCCACGCCGCCTCAAGCGCGCTCACCCTCACTGCCCGAGACAGGTTCGCATTCGCCAGATCCCACCAATTCTGGACGGTGAACTGCCCCTTGCGTTGGAAAGACCGGGCAAGGAGGGCCACCAGTGGCAGCAGAATCGCGCCGCACACCACCGATACCGTCACCGCCAAAGCTGGCAGATCCAGGCGTCCCACGGGATGCTCCACCGCATCCGAACGGAGCTTCAACGCGCGTTCGCCTCGACGGCGGGCCACGCCCGCCATCCACAGGGCGCCGGTGATGACCAGCAGCTGCACGATGGACAAGACGGCGGCCGAACGCAGATCCAGGAAAGCGGTGGTCAGCAGGTAGATTTCAGACTCGATCGTGGCCAACTCCACGCCACCCAGGATCAAGACAATGCCAAAGGCTGTCGCGCAAAAGAGGAACACCACCGACGCGGCCGACACGATTGCGGGGGTAATGGCAGGCAGGGTGACGGTCAGGAAGGCACGCAGGGGTGTGGCTCCCAGGGCGCGGGCGGCCTCAGCCATGCGGGGGTCAAGGCGGGACCACACGGGGCCGACGCTGCGTACCACCAGCGAATAGTTAAAGAAGACCATGGCCGCAATGACGGCTGTGATCGTGCCATCCAGGCCGAGGAATCCCAGCCAGCCGCTGCGCGCCAGCAGGCTGCGGAAGGCCACACCCACCACAACTGTAGGGAGCACGAAAGGCACGGCAACAATGCCGCGCACCACGGCGCGCCCAGGGAAGCGGCAACGGTAAAGCACATGCGCGCCGGGCACCCCCAGCAGCACCGACAGTGCTGTTGCCACGGCTGCCATGCCCAGGGTCAGGCCAATAATGCGCCAGGTGCGTGGGCGGGCGAAAACCTCGTGGAAGGCCGAAAGGTCAAGGGCGCCGGCCTCGTTGGTGAAGCCGCGGGCGACCAGCGTTGCAGCGGGCCAGGCGAAAAAGAGGAGAAGAAAAACGCTCGGGACGAGGACGGCCGGGGACCACCACAGCAGGGTGGTCCAGCGGCGCGCACCTCGTCCCGAGTGCATATCAGTTACTCAGCTCAGCCGATGACCGTGGCTTGCCAGGTCTTGAGCCACTCCTCAGCCATCTGCGCGATCTTATCGGCAGGGACGATAACAGGAGTATCAGACAGGGAGCCGAACTTCACGAGGTCTTCGGGAGCATTGGCTTCCTTAACGGTCGGGTGCATGTAGGTCACCTCGGAGATGGCCTCTTGCACCTCGGGGGTGAGCATGAACTCCACGAACTTCTTGGCAGCCTCGACCTTGTCCGAACCAGCCAGGACGCCCGCGTACTCAACCTGGCGGTAGCAGGTCGCTGGCAGGGATGCGGTGGTGGTGTCGGTGCCGTCCTCGGTGATGGAGTAGGCGGGGGAGGAACCGTAGGACACCATCATGGGGTAGGGGCCTGCGCCTTCACCGGCAGAGTAGTCAACGCTGAAGGCGTCCGACCAGCCTTCGGTGACTTTCAGGCCGTTGTTCTTCAGGGACGTCCAGTAGTTGGTCCAGCCGTCCTCGCCAAAGTGGTTGATGGTGGCCAGCATGAAGGCCATGCCGGGGGTGGAGGTGGCGGGGTTCATGGCCACCAAGGTGTCCTTGTATTCGGGCTTGGCCAGGTCTTCGAAGGTGGCCGGAGGGGTCAGGCCCTTGTCGGCGAACCACTTCTTATCAAGGTTGACGCACACGTCTCCGTGGTCGATAGGCACGAGGCCCGGCTCACCAGCGAAGTTCAGTTCAGCCTGCGGGGAGGCCACGCCGGCGTCCTCGATCACGCCCTGGCCAGCGAGGCGGTAAGAGACGGTGTTGTCCACGCCGTAGACGACATCGCCCAGGGGGGCGTCCTTGGATAGGACCAGCTGATTGGCGAGGGTGCCGCCGTCCCCAACTGCCTGGATGGTGACCTTCACGCCAGTGTCCTTCTCGAACTGGTTCAGCAGTTCCTCGGGGAAATCGAAGGAATCGTGGGAGAGCACGACGAGGCTCTCGGCTGCGTCGGCGGCAACAGCGCCGGAAGCTGCAGATTCGGCGGCGGCATCGGCGGACTGGGCGGTCTGGCCAGAGCATGCGGTCAGGGTAAGCATGGCGGTGGCGGTGAAAAGAGCAAGTGCCGCTACGGGGCGCTTGATGGTCATGAGGGTGTCCTCCACATATCGGTGCTGGAGGGGTGCGGTGGCGCGGTGGTCACCGGAGATGCGACTTCCTCCGTCGGTATTAGCCGAGTCAGGTTCTAGGGTCTGCGTGCGCACTCTCAGCTTCCAGTCTGTGCTGGTAGCTCCCCTGTCTTGCGAGAATCCAGTTTAGCCGAGTCCGTCAGCGAAAGATTTCCCCGTGCTGGAAGCGTGACATCTGTCATGCCATAACCCCTCACCTCTCACACTGTTTCACGCTCCCCGCAGCGCCCACACTTATGGGTATGACAGATGCACTTGCAGTTCACGGCGTGACGAAACGTTTTAAAGCACTCACCGCCGTCGACAATGTTTCCTTGACAATTCCACGTGGTCAGATCGTGGCCCTTCTGGGCGCTAATGGCGCCGGAAAGACTACCCTGCTTGATATTGCCCTGGGTCTGCAGGCTCCCAATGAGGGCAACGCCACCCTGTTTGATATGGAACCACGCGAGGCGATTCGCCGCTCTTTGGTTGGCGTCGTCCATCAAACCGGGGCGCTTTTGGAGGATTACACCGTCACCCAGATGCTCACCCTCTTTGCTGCCACTCACCCGCAAGCTTTGCCTGTTGCGCAGATCTTGGAGGAGACGAACCTCGTTGAGCATGCAGACAAGCCCATCGTGAAGCTCTCGGGCGGCGAGAAGCAGCGTGTGCGCCTGGCCCTGGCTCTTCTTCCTGATCCGCAGCTCCTCATTTTGGATGAGCCCACCGCCGGCATGGATGCCATGGCGCGCCGCTCATTCTGGGATCTCATGCGCGCCCAAGCTTTGCAAGGCCGCACAATTATCTTCGCCACCCACTACCTAGCTGAAGCCCAGGACTTCGCTGAACGCACGATCATTATGGCCGGTGGGCGCGTGGTTGCTGACGCCGCCACCGCTGATATTCAGCGCCTGGCCGCCTACTCGACCCTGAGTATCGCCTTCGACCAGTTGGCATCCTCTGGCACCGCTGGCCCGATTGACGAGGTCGAAGCCGCGTTGCGGGCTCTGCCTGGAAGCGCCGACTGGCAGCTGGGCTGGGAGGGGGAGCGCCTCACCATCCAAGGCGCTGATCTTGATGATGCCGCCCGCTACCTGCTGAGCGTGCCCGGCGCACACGGTCTGGAGATTGTGCCCTCCAGCCTGGAGGACGCCTACGCCACCATTACCAACGGCCAGGCCGACACTGCCTCCCCCTCGACTGCTACGAAAGGACTCTGACGATGACCACCCCACTGCACGCAGCAACGGCCTCGTCAAACGGAAAAACTGAACTAGCACCCTTCGTTGCCCCTGCGCCTGCCTCACCGTGGCGAGGCTTTGGGCGCCTCACCTGGATGAGTCTGTATAAGGTACTGACGAACCCCTACAACCTGGGTTTTAGCTTGGCCCTTCCCATCGTCATCTACCTGATGTTCGGTGTGGGGAAGGACTACTCAGACACCTGGGTGGGGCACGGCAATGTGGCCTCCTCAATCCTGGCATCGATGGCGCTCTACGGTGTCATGCTCACCTCATCGTCCCTGGGAGCCAATGTGTCCCTGGAACGCTCTAACGGTGTCTCGCGCCTCTTTGCCCTGACCCCACTCTCAACAGTTGCCCAGATCGTTGCCCGTTTGACGGCGGCGTTCTTCCTGAGCGCCGTCACCATTCTCATCACCTACAGCATCGGCTACGCCACCGGTTCGCGTATGGAACCCCTGGTGTGGCTCATGACGGGCGCACTCATTGTTGTCGCCTCCACTATGGCTAGCGCCATTGGCTTAGCTGCCGGTTTTGCTGTGCGCACCGATGGGGCCTTTTCTGCCTCATCGATGGTGATTCTTATTGGTGCTTTCCTGTCTGGCATGTTCTTACCATTGGATCAGATGGGGAGTTTCTTCCAAACGATCGCGCCTTACGCGCCGCTTTATGGGCCTCTTCAACTGGTCATGTCTCCCATCTACGGTGCCGAGATTAAAGCCTGGTGGATTATCTCCCTGGTGGCGTGGATGCTGTTCTTCGTGGCCATTGCCGTGTGGGGGCAGCGGCGAGACACGGCACGCTAGGGTGCGAGCCTGTTCCAGCGGGGGCAGGCCGATAGAGTCAAGGTACTTCCGATGCGGCAGATTGCGTCGACCTTAAACACAGCGCCTGCGGACGGAATCTTTTTCCGCCCGCAGGCGCACACCTCGCACATCCCAGCGCCAATACCGTCACTCACCGCAAAACAGGGGGCAGCGTGAACAGCACACACACAGACGACCGCGTGTTTGGGCTCAACATGAACTCAAGAGCCTTTTCCCTCCTATGGGCGACCCCTTTCCTCTTGTTCACCATTTTTCCCTTTTACGGGGCCTATCAATATGGACTTCATCGGCCCCTCGGTCTGGCTCTGGCGACGACCACCGTTGCCTTCATTGCTAGCTACCTAGCAACCTGGATCACCAACCCTGTTTCCCCTCATCCTGGCCCTGTGCCTCGGGTTTTTTGGGTGACTCACGCCCTTCTTCTTGGCCTGCAGTTTTTAGGGGCATTGCTGGTCTACGCCATAGGGAGCTCTGGAGGCAGTCAGATGCTGGGGTTTCCCGCAGCGGCGTGGGCACTCCAAGCACCTCGCCGTCTTGTCGCACCTGGCATAGCCGGACTGTTCGTTATTGCGCTGGGCGAACATCTGGCCTTTGAAAGCGGCTGGTTCCTCCCTTTCGCTTTTCTTGGATCAGCCTTTACCACCGTCCTATCGCGTTTCACCATGGATGCCGGTATGCGCCAAGAAGCCCGCAACACCCAGCTTTTGGCCTTGGCCCGCGAGCGCGAGCGCGACCGTATTAGCGCCGACCTTCACGACATCTTGGGCCACACCCTGACCGGCATGACTATCAAAGCTGACCTAGTCAAACGACTGCTGGAAAAGGATCGCCCGCAGGAAGCTCACACGCAGGTCAGCGAGCTTTTAGAACTGTCGCGCTCGGCTTTAGCGGAAGTGCGTGCAGTGGTGACGGATAATCGCCAGCTCAATCTGGATGAAGAGATTGCCTCAGCTACCACCCTCCTGGCCGCCAGCGGCGTTGATCTGCAAATCCATCGGGAGGGCACACCGCCTGTGGGCATCTCCTCAACCCTGATTGCCCGCGTCATTCGAGAAGGCACCACGAATATTGTGGTCCACTCCAAGGCCAGCCGCGCCGTGCTCACCATTGGCCATAATGGCGTTGAGCTACGCAATAACGGCTACAGCGAGGCCTATTCGCGTAAGACTCGGGGAGCGGGATCAGGATTGGATGCGTTGGCCGAGCGCACCCGGGAGTACGGCAGGCTGTCCTGGGGGCGGGAGGCGAATTGGTGGGTGCTGAACTTGAAGCTTGACGAGGCAGCCACGCCCCTGCTGACCACGTCCACTCCTCATGGGCTGCCGATAAAGTCTGAGCCGCCCTCATCCGCGCAAGCCGGATCAGCCGCGGTGCCTCCGGTGACTGACTCCGCTCCCTCGGTGCTTTCTCCCCCGCTGGCTTCACCACCCGCACCGCCCTCGCCACCTTCTTCATCTGCGGCACCTGAGCAACTGGAGGCAACCCCATGACCGCCCCTATTCGCGTTGTTGTTGTTGACGATCAGGCGATGGTGCGCGGAGCGTTGGCGTCTTTGCTCAGTTTGGAAGACGACATCGAGGTGTGCGGCCAAGCAGCAAATGGGGCCGAGGCCATCGCTTTGCTCGCTGAGCTCACACGCGGGAGCGCGCAGGTGCCCTCGGCACACGAATCATCACCTGGCGTTGACGTGCTCCTGACCGACATTGAGATGCCCGTCATGGATGGCATCACCACCACCGAGGCCGTCCGTGCCCGCTTCCCCGGCGTGCGCATCCTTGTGCTCACAACCTTTGGCCGACCCGGTTATGTGCAGCGCGCCCTGAACGCTGGGGCCAGCGGTTTCCTCGTGAAAGATGCCCCTTCCGAAGAGCTGGCCGAGGCGATCCGCCGCGTCCACGCGGGACTACGCCAGGTCGATGCGTCGCTTGCGGTGGAGGCGTTGACGGCGGGGGCCTCGCCCTTAACCGACCGTGAGGTGGAGATTCTGCGCGAGGTTGCCCGCGGCGGTACGGTCGCTGATATTGCGCAGGCTGTGGGCTTGAGTCAAGGCACCGTGCGTAACCATATTTCGGCGGCGATGACGAAGACGGGTGCGCGCACGCGGGCCGAGGCTGCCGCGCAGGCCACGGCGAATGGCTGGTTGTAGGCGCATCCCACCACTTACCCACACTTTTCCTCACCGCGTTGCAGTTTCTGGGGGCTATGCGGTGTGCAAACTACAACGCAGTGTGTAAAAAGCGAGGCAGGAGCGCAAAGGACCGGGCGCAGACTCTGGGCGCAGACTCTGGGCGCAGACTCTGGGACGCAGCACACTGTCACGGACACGTATCCAAAGCATCCAGCATGGCCTGGCGCTCACGCTCAATAACGCTCAGCCCCCAGGCGTGCTTCACCGCAATCTGGCGGGCCACATACTCGCAGTGATACTCCTGATTGGGCGGCATCCACTGATCAGCGCGGGAAGCTTCCTTATCCTGATTAGCCTGCCCTTCCACGGCCAGCAGATTCTCGGGGTCGTTGGCAAAACGCTTGCGTTCACCCGGGGTCCACTCCCAGGCTCCCGCCCGCCACGCATCCCCCAAGGCCACCACGTGATCAATCTGCACCAGTGGCGAGGTCGCATCCCCCCGCTGGAAAGGCATCGTCACCCCCACATAGGGGTCATGCAAAGTGCCCGTCTGGATGACGCAGCGAGAGCCCTTCCGGTAGCGGATATCCTCTAGGTCGCGGGCGAGCACGTCATTGCGGGTATCGCAGCCATTGCCGTCGACGTCCTCCCAGGCCGGGCCGAATTCAGAGCGGTCGTAGCCTTCGACATAGGCCTTGGGCCGCACCTCAAGTTCAGCCAGTTGGCGGCGGGCTTGAGCTTCCAGGGGCGTCATCGCCCCGTTGCCACCACCTGCCGCCCCATCTGACGAGGGCGCCGCACCCGCGTCCTTCCCCGGATTCGCGTGACTACCAGCATCCCTTCCCGAGTTCGCACCACTCCCGCCCGTAGTCCCACCCAGGTCAAAGACATCCGGCCCAACTCCCGGCAACACCAACCATCCGCCAAAGACAGCGGCAACAAGGGAAGCAACAATCCGCGACCACGGGCCAAAAGGAGACTTCTTTCGCCCTGCGGAAGCGGGGCGGGAGCCTCGTGAATCAGCAGAACCCACGCCCTGCGGCTGCGCGCCAGACGAAGGCGGGCTGGGCTTAGGGGCGCGCGACCCCGACTGCGGCGAACCCGACTGCGGCGGGCGAGGTTGCGCAGGACGGGGCTTCGGGGGCCCCGGCTTCGGCGCAGGCGAAGACGGCGAGGAGGAAGGGGTCATTGCGGCGGGACACCTCGTGAAAGCAGGCGGCGGATCTGAGAGGAGGTCAGCGTCAACGTCCAGTCATCATGCTGGGGAAGCTGCCACCGCTTCCAGTGTGACAGGCCCGTGAAAGCCGTGCCCACGATAGTGGCCACCAGCATGCCCAAAGTCGCCACCTCAAAGTGATAGAAGATCACCATAATCGAGGCCGACACCAGCGCCGGCGTGGCATACAAGTTATTACCGCCAAACACCTGCGGCACTGACCCAGCCGCAATGTCGCGGATCATGCCGCCACCCACGGCCGTAATAATGCCCAACATAATCGCCGGAATCACGCCAAAACCGGCGGCCAGCGTCTTTTGCGCGCCCGTCGCCGCCCAGCAGCCCAGCACGGCCCCGTCAGCGATCACCAGCGCGATCCTCCAGGGGCGCGATTCCAGCTTCCACAGCATGGCAATACCGGCGCCCACCAGGGCCGTCGCCAGGTAGAAAGGGTCAGTGAGGGCCACCGGAGGTCCCGCCTGCAGCAGGGTGTCGCGCACCATGCCGCCAGCCAGCGCCGACATGATTGCCAGCACCGCAAAACCCACGGCATCAAAGTGTTTCGCGCGTGCAAGGCGTCCACCGAGGATACCGTTGAGCAGCACCCCCAGCAGGTCAATTGCCCGGAACAGGTCGGGCAACATCTCGTTAGCTCCATCGAAGAGATCGCGCATCACGCTCCATATTGTCCGTCATCACCGCGCGGGCGCGCACTCGCTCGGCCAACTTCGGACAGTTCCGGCGGTGAAGATCGCCACCGCTGGCTGCGCGAGTCCACCGATCGCGCTAGGGTAATAAGGTCTCACTAAGCACCATAATCCCCAGGAGGCTGGCATGGGCATGAAGTTTGGCGTACTCGTCGGTTTAAGTATCGGCTACGTCCTTGGCACCCGCGCCGGCCGCGAGCAATACGAGCGCATCCGCGAAGCCAGCCACCGCCTGCGCCGCACCCCCCTGGTCGCTCGCCCCCTCGACGCCGCAGGTCAGAAGGTGTCCGACATTGTGCGCGCGCAAGGCGAGGCCGTGACCGATAAGGTTGCCGACGCCGTGAAGGAACGCCTCTTTGGCGCTCCCGCCACCCCGCGCAGCGCAGTCGATTCGACCATCACCGTTGAGGTCATTGACGAGGCCCCCGCCGCCCGTCCTTCCACTGATCCCCACGACCCCGCTGTAGGCAAGTGAACGCACCTTTCGCTCCGGAGGCGAACACCCCCTGTTCGCACACCGTTGACAACCCCACTCCCGCGCAGATCCGACGCTGGCGCCGACACCTCGCTGAAGAGCGTATGGAAGCCGACACCTACCGGTCCCTAGCGCGCCGCCGAACTGGTGAAGAACGCGCCGTCCTCTTAGCGTTAGCGGAAGCTGAATCTCGTCACGAAGAACACTGGCTGGCGCTCCTGGGAGATCACGCCCTGCCCGCCCCCAAGCCCTCCCTGTCGGGCCGCCTCGGCGCGGCCCTGGCCCAACGCTTCGGCACGATCTTCATTCTCGCGATGGCTCAACGCTCCGAGCAGCGCAACCGCTACGACTCCGATGATGACGCGACCGCCCAAATGGCTGCCGACGAGCACATCCACGGCGAGGTCGTGCGAGGCCTGACTGCACGCTCACGTCAGTCCCTCGCTGGTACTTTCCGCGCCGCCGTCTTTGGCGCCAACGACGGGCTCGTCTCCAACCTTGCCCTCGTCCTGGGTATCGCCGCTTCGGGCGTATCCACCGCTGTCGTTCTCTTCACCGGTCTGGCTGGGCTCCTCGCTGGCGCCCTGTCGATGGCTGCGGGCGAGTGGGTGAGCGTCAAAAGCCAGCAAGAACTCCTCGACGCCTCCGTGCCCGATCCTGAGGCGCACCGCTCCGTGCCCGCCCTTGACGTCAACGCCAACGAACTCGAACTTGTTTTCCGCGCCCGCGGGGAAGGCGCCGAAGAGGCCGCCGCGCATGCCGCCCAGATCTTCGCCCAGGTGCGTACCCCCGCCACCGGGGAATCCTCCTCCATCGCCGTTCGCGCCGCCCTCGGTGAGGGCCTGCCCAGCGAGGCCGCCGGCGCGGGCGAGGAAATCGGCACGCCGTGGCGGGCGGCAGCCTCGTCCTTCCTGTTTTTTGCGGGCGGCGCGGCCGTGCCCCTCCTGCCCTACATTGCGGGGCTAAACGGCTGGTGGGCTATTGGCGTGGCCACCGGCCTGGTGGGTGTCGCACTGCTCTTCACCGGCGGTGTCGTCGGCATTTTGGCGGGTCAGTCGCCCGCACCCAGGGCCTTCCGCCAGCTCGCCATCGGGTATGGCGCAGCCGCCGTTACCTACCTGCTGGGCTTGGCATTTGGGGCAACCTTCTAGGCGCAGGCTTGGCACAAATTCCCGCACAGTGGGACTTCCCCGTGCCAGCACGGGCTTTGACCGATAGGTTGGAGCCATGAGCGAAATCATGATCCTGACTCCTCGCGGCGTTGAGCTGTCAGCGACCTTCATCAATCCCGTCGACACTGGCGACGCTGCCGTGCTCTTCTCCCACTCTGTTCTGGCCGACCGACGCTCCATCGGCCACTTCCGCAAACTCGCCGCCGCCTACCGCGCAGCCGGGTACGCCACCCTCGAATTCGACTACTCCGGACACGGCCTGTCCAGCGATGATGTCATTGTCCTAGCCAGCCAGGTGGAGGACATTAAAGCGGCCTCCGGGTGGCTGACCGACCGGGGCTTCACCCGCCAAGTGATTCACGCCCACTCCTTTGGTGCCCACGCGGCCCTGGCCGCCCACCTGCCCGCTGCGCGCACGCACATCCTGTGCGGGGCCGCCCTGCAGCCCATGTCCTTTGACTGGGAGGCAATCTTCTCCGACCAGCAGCTTGACGAGCTTGAAACCCGCGGCGCCACCACCATCCCCGATGATTCGCCCGGGCCGCGCACGCACTTCACTATCTCCAAGCAGACCCTGGCTGACCTGTCACTGACGGACACATCTGAGCTTCTGGGCAACCTTGAGCACCCCGTGCTGGTCCTGCACGACGCGGACGATGAGGACATGGGCCTTGTCGAGGTCACGCAAGAAAGTTTCCCCCTTCTGCCCGCCGGGTCGCGCGTCGAGGTCGTCCGGGATGAGTCCTTGAGTGATGAGGAGGCTCCGCGCACGCTGATCGACACTGCTCTGGCATGGGCGAAGCTGCAGGTGCCCGTCGTGCGCTAGGGGCTGTGGCTGGCCTCATCTGGCTGGCTGCTTATCTGCCTGTTCGTCTGGCTGGGTGTAGGCGCTTAGGGCCAGTTATGAGATAACTCAGCGTTTTTATCTCATAACTGGCCTTTTTCTGTCATAACTGACCGTTTTATGTCGAAGTTATGTCATAACTCGGGTTCTGACGAACATAACTGCCACTTTCTGGCGTAAAATGGTCATCATGATCCGCACACTTGAAGACTTGCAGGAAGCTCTCGCTCTCATGAGACTTCATGAGAGCGACTACTCAACTGTCGAAGCCAAGACCATGAGCATGTACTCCCGCAAGGCTCTTGGCCCGACATTAAGCGCCTTCGCAAACCTCTCGGGCGGCGGCACCATCCTGCTTGGAGTCGATGACTCTGCCGATAACCCCCTCATCGGCGTCGCTAACCCAAGAGGTTACATCCAAAGGATCACCGACCAAGCCCGCAAAGGCTTCTCCTCCCCTATCCAGGTCGATCCCATCGCCATTCCCGTCGACGAAATCACCGTCGTCGCCGTCAATGTCAAAGAAGCAGCGGCCAATGACAAACCTTGCCGCTGGAAGGAAACTGACAAAGCCTACATCCGCCAGTTTGACGGTGACTACACAATGTCTCCCCAGGAAGAGCAGCAGCTTATCCGTCGGCACGTTCGTCCTCGCGAGGATGGACTACCCGTTCCCGGCACGAGCGTTGACGACCTCGACACTGAACTACTTAACGGTTTTCTTACTAACGTTCGTAGTGACTCTTCTGCCTTGGCCACAGCCTCCGATTCAGACATCCTCCTCAATCTCAATGTCACAACTCCTCATGGTGAGCTCACTCGCGGCGGCCTCTACGCCCTAGGCCGTTATCCCCAGCGTTTCTTCCCAACCCTCATGCTCACCGCATATGTTGTGCCACGGGCGGGGCAAGACGACACGAGAGCCCTCAACCGACGCGACTTTACAGGCCCCCTACCTCGTATTCTCGCCGACGCCACCCGATGGGTTGCCGATAACACCACCACGGCAATAACCGTAGACGTCGTCGGCAACGAAGCTCATGGAGGCAACTCCTACACATTCCCTCCCGACGCAGTTCGAGAAGCCATCGCCAACGCCCTCGTCCACCGTGACCTCTCAGACGCAGCACTCGGGCGCGCAGTTGAACTCAAGATTTCTGACGCTGGCCTCATTCTGACCAACCCCGGCGGCTTATGGGGACTCACCCGCGATCAGCTCGGTACCGGCGATGGAAAATCCGCAGTTAACGAACACCTCTACACCATCTGCCGCTATGTTCACGGGCCACACGGCAGAATTATCGAAGCTATTGGGAGCGGCATACGCACAATGCGCAACTCTCTGCGCAAAGCAGGACTGCAACCCCCCTACTTTTTCGACAATTCCGTCCGCTTCACCGTGAAATTTCCTCGATCTGCAGCTCACCCCACGGAAGACCTGCTGTGGCTCAGCACTATCGGCGCTGACCTCCTCAACCGGCATCAAAAGGAAGCCCTTCTGGACATGCGTCGCGGCACCTCGTTCTCAAACGCCACATACCGCAAACGTTTCGCCGTTGACTCCACACAAGCGCGAAATGACCTCCAGGAACTCGTCAAGCGAAACCTGGCCGAGGTCAGCGGTCAGCGCAGAGGCACCCGCTACCACCTACCGGATTCTCTGCGCACACAAAGCTAGGAGTAACTCACCTCGAGAGCACCGCGTTCACCAGGTCACGCAGGGCAGGGTCCTCACGCCAGCTTCGCGTGCCAAAATGCGTGGTCGACAGGGCCGCAACCCGGGAAGCAAACTCAATGCAGGCAACTGGGGTGGCGGGAGCCTCGCGGAAGGCGGTGGCGGGGGTGGCCTCGTCATTGCGATATTGGGCGAGAGCCCAGGCGAAGGCTCCGTGGAAGATATCGCCAGCACCCATCGTGGAAATGGCGTTGACGCGGGGGACGGGTACCTCGCCGCTTTCCCCATCCCACCACCACTGGACAGGGGCGGGGCCGTTGGTGCGGATCGTGCGCGTAATACCAAAACCGCGCAGGAAGGCGGCGATCGCGTCCGCGTCGCCTGCGGGAACGAGGGGCGGGAGGAAGTCAGCCGACAGGACGGCCACGTCAACGAAACCCAGCAGCGGCGTCAGCCACGGCTTCCACGAGCCACCATCAAGGATGCGCAAGTGGGCAGGCTTATCTTCAAGCGCAGCGAAAGGGTCCTCGTCCGCGTGTTCCGGCTGAGCGTACGAGGCAGTACCCAGACGCAGGGCAAGGTCTGCGAGCGCGGGGTTATGCCCATCAATGAGAACAACAGCGATGCCACCGACGCGAGTATCACTGACATACTGCGCATCAGCGGGTTCTGCTGCAGCGGGGAGGGCGGTGGCCTCGTTGAGGAGCATACGAGCGGTCCCCACATCAACGCCGACCCGGGCATTCGTTGAGGCCACCATGCGCCCCTCGGGGTGCTCAATAATAGAGGAGGTCGCAGGCTCAGAATGCTTGGGGTCAGAGGCGGCGGCCTCACAGTCGGTGGCGTCAAGTGTGTGCACGCCTGCTGCCTGAAGGTCTGCGAGTAAGAGGTTAGAGCTGGCATCCGACCCCAGGGCAGTGAGGAGAATCGGCTGGGTACCCTCGCCCAATTCGAGTTCACGCATAATCGCATCCAGGGCGGCATAGGCGACGGCCGCATTCGTCGCCGGGCCCCCGGCCGCCAGGGTGAAGTCGGTGGAGGTGACCTTCAGCGTGGGGTCAGGCACGTGGTCTAGGCGGTGGATGACATCCACGGTGGTGAGTCCACTAAACACTGCGCGCATCTGCAATGCCTTTCTCTGGCGGGCGGGCTGAAGCCATGTCCATTGTCGCCTATGCTCACCGCATTTCGTCACCGTCCCTCACGCGCCTTTCGCGCCGCATCGCGCACCTTCCTCCTTCCCCCCAAGCTCCAGTTTCACTCCGTCCGCGCTCCAGTCTCATACCCTCTGCACTCCCGCGTGTGCACCCAAGGCGAATTCAGGGTGCATATCCTCTGTTTCGGCTCTGGACTCACACCTGGGCGTCGACCTTCTGGAACATCATCAACCTGACTCTTCCTCGCCTCTTTGACGGCAATGCTTCCTAGGATCTTGAACTTCGGGAGGTTGTGCTTTCAAATGCCCTTCGTTTGATTGGTCTACCTGATAGCATCCCTTTAGATTTGCAGCTTTTCTTCACGAGGAGGTGTCGATGGCTAATCACGATCTGGTGATTATTCCTGATGAGTTGTTTGCTGTGAAAACGCGTTGCCTTGACGTAGCAGATAGCATTCGCAGCCTCCACTACACAGTTGGTGTTGACTCTTACTCGTGGGGGCATGAGCAGATGGCCCACGCGTATCGACATTTCATTGACGCTTATGACCACAGACTCATCCAGCTGCGAGACTGGTGCGAAGACACTGCCACTGCCGCAGAAAAAACTGCCCTCAACGCTCAAGAGTGCGACTTGGATGTGCGTGACCGAACCATGCTCCTGGGCGGTCTTTGGGATTGGAGTATGCGTTGAGTCTGTCTCTTCTCACCGAAGCTCCTGGAGCTCCTGCTGCCCTGTTCACTCTCCAATATGATCTCGACAAGTTGCGTCGCCATTTGCAGGACACATGTGAACGTTTCGCATCCATTCCACGCCTCGCACCCGAGTGGAAAGGCCGGGCGCAGAAAGCCTTCCGCACCTCCCATCTCAAAGCTCAGGCGCAAGTAGATAGCACGGAGAGTGGCTTCATTGATGGGGTGGAGGCTATCGGGCGCTACCTGGAGTGCTTGGAAGACACTCACCGTGACATTGCACTCTTGGAAGAGGAGGCTCAAGAAGCTTTCTCCCGCCTCAACTCTGTGTCAGCACGCGAGTACGACGCCGCTTACAGGGCATACGAGCGCAAACTGGAGGGGCTGCGCGCCCAGGCTCGCGCACTTCTTGATCGCCTGGATGAGTGCGGACAGACTCAAGCGGCGATCTTGTGGGAAGCGCTGCATAATGAGCCCGACAGCTGGGGAGAAAACGGACTGAACCATGGGGATCGAAAGCCTCTGACTGAAGCCGATGTGCGCCGGATTATGAAGGATTTGGAATCCTTGGACATGTCAAAAGTCGACCAAGGTGAGATTGGCGATTGCTACATGCTGGCTACTTTGGCTGGAGTGTTGAACTCCCCCGAGGGGCGGGCATTTGTGCGCAAGCAGATCGAACCCCACTACGGCAGGAACGGGAAGATTGACGGCTTCTTCGTCACCCTTTATGACCGCCACTTCCTGACCGGCGAGGTCACTACCCGTAAGGTGCTTGTCCGCGATGTATATACGCATGGAGTGGGTGAGAGACATGTAATGGGTAAACACGTCACTTACGTTCCCTCGATCGGATCGCTCTACGAAACTGCTTATGGCCAGATCCATCCCGGAGGCACCCGCTTGTCTTATATACAAAGAGGCATCAAAGGTGGCTTTCACGCTGACGCATACGAAGCAATCACAGGGTTATCTTCTGTGAGCGTAGCCAGCGAGAATGTTGGCGATATGGAAAACCGCGAATATGCCCCTCTTTCAAAGCAGGAGATCATCAATGCGGTAAACAATGGCCAAGCAGTCACCACGCAAACTCAACTCTCTGGTGAACTCAAACCACATGACGGGAAGCAAATCTCCACTGCTCACGTTTACACGGTGATTAGCGCGGACGAGGAGAACCTGACCTTGCGTAACCCTTGGGGCCACAACAATGAAACAGGCGAGCCTAAGGACGGGGTTTTTATCATCTCCTGGGGCGAATACGCTGATCGCTTCGTCACAACCAGTTGGGGAGAGCCTCTCCCTCCCCAAAGTGGAAGCTAGGAAAGTAGTTGCTGAAGATGCGTAGTTTCACTGAAGCGAGAATCTCTATCCCCGCTATGTTCCTATGCTTACTTTTGCTATTCGCTAGTCCTGTGTTGTCCGGGTGTGAGGATTTACGTCAGCCCGTTGTCTGGCCGAAATACGGGGCCGGCTGCGAAGAACGCTACCAAAACATCGAGAGCCTGCTAGCTAAGAACCCCCTCATCGTCACCCACGAAGTCACCCCCTGCAACGGAATACCCGAAGACACCGACCACAACACCACCATCGTCACCGCCGAACTCCACGCCGAAACAACCGCCGCACAAGCAAACAACCTCCTCGACAGCATCACAGCCATTCCCGCAGGTTCCCTCGCAGGAGGACTACACGAAGGAATCAGCATCGACATCACCTGGGGCATCAAAACCACCCCCTTCACACTCTCATTCCACGAATACGCTGTTCCCCCCACCAACACCCCATGCCACGGCCGCGAAATGTTTGCCCATATCGACCAATACGCCGCAGCCCCCGGCATCCAACACGTCACCGCCAACTGCACCGGCGTCACCCTCGACCACGGCGACCTGCCGGCCTTCCCTTCCACATTTGTCGCCAAACGCTCCGACTTCCCCGACACACTAGGCCACCTCGAAGAAACCTTCACCATCGGCAAATGGTGGAAAATCATCATCCACCCCCACAACGGATGGGAAGTCCCCACAAACTACCCCTTCGACCAACTCCTCAAAACCATCGAAGGCAACACCACCAACTGGCGCAACGTCGACGACCACTGGAACCCCACACCCACCACCTTTAACGTGCGCTCCTACGCCGACATTCCAGGAATGGACGAGGAAGAAGAACACGCAACGGAAGAGACCAAGAACCTCGACCCCTCCTTATCGAGCATCACCATAGACACCCTCAACGGCACTGACCCCGGACTCGACCAAGAAGCCGCACAAAGAATCGGCAACTTCCTCAATACCCACCCCGGAATCAAAGACGCAAGAATCTGCGGTGTCTCTGAGCGCGGACTATTCCACGGCTCCGGCGTCCCCTACTACTGCTACTACTGGCCATCACAAGAATTCGGCCTCCTCTAAACACACTCCCACACAACCACAATGACTACACAGAAACCACAGACCACAAAACCCGCCCACCGACGTGCGATCACCGCACTCGCAGGCGTCACTGCCCTCTCCCTAGGAGCCTTGTTGTCCGGGTGTGATAGCTACCCCGACATCGGCCCCAAATACGGGGCCGGCTGCGAAGAACGCTACCAAAACATCGAGAGCCTGCTAGCGAAGAACCCCCTCATCGTCACCCACGAAGTCACCCCCTGCAACGGAATACCCGAAGACACCGACCACAACACCACCATCGTCACCGCCGAACTCCACGCCGAAACAACCGCCGCACAAGCAAACAACCTCCTCCACAGCATCACAGCCATTCCCGCAGGTTCCCTCGCAGGAGGACTACACGAAGGAATCAGCATCGACATCACCTGGGGCATCAAAACCACCCCCTTCACACTCTCATTCCACGAATACGCTGTTCCCCCCACCAACACCCCATGCCACGGCCGCGAAATGTTTGCCCATATCGACCAATACGCCGCAGCCCCCGGCATCCAACACGTCACCGCCAACTGCACCAGCGTCACCCTCGACCACGGCGACCTGCCGGCCTTCCCTTCCACATTTGTCGCCAAACGCTCCGACTTCCCCGACACGCTAGGCCACCTCGAAGAAACCTTCACCATCGGCAAATGGTGGAAAATCATCATCCACCCCCACAACGGATGGGAACCCCCCACAAACTACCCCTTCGACCAACTCCTCAAAACCATCGAAGGCAACACCACCAACTGGCGCAACGTCGACGACCACTGGAACCCCACACCCACCACCCTCCACATCCACTCATACGCCGACACCCCACCGGATGCCGAAAAACCAGAAGACGCAGATTCCTACGCTCATCTCACACGCCTAGAGTTCGACTACCTCAATGGCACTGATCCCGGACTCGATGACGAGGCCACGGCACGTGCTCAACGATTCTTTACTTCCCACCCGGGCATCAGTGCCGCCAGCATGTGCGGAATTCGAGAGCGTGGCCTCCTCGCAAACTTCAACGGAGCACCTCTTGAATGTGACGGCTGGATCGATACTCCCGCAACGGATAGCACTCAATCAAGTGAGCACAACGATGACGATGGCGCCGAATAACTCAGGGAAGACCATTCACATGCTCTCACACCCAACCCCCGCCACCACAGCCACCCACCGCCGTGCCACATCTGCCAACGTCAGCGACGATGCGGTAACTGAATAAGTAGAAGAGCGCAGAAAATACGCCACGTGCTGGAGGCACGTCTCTCTCCGCTCCCGCATGTGCGTCCACGGCCTTTTCCGGGTCTATATCGGCTGTTTTGTTCTGGACTCACACCTGGGAGCCGACGAGCCGAACACGTTGTACTCCAGATACTTTCCACTCAGCCAAACCGCCCCACCCGGCACCGCTCCTGAGGGGAAACACCCTTCAGACAGCACATCCTCCAGGCAGGCATTGCCCTTCACAAAAGGCGTGCCACGAAGCCCCTTCCGTCCGCACACCTCACACCACCCGCTGAGAGGCACCAGGCAGGCCTTTCGTACACTTGAGGCGTGTCAGAATCTGCTTCCTCCTCGCCTCGCTCGCCGCGCCCGAACCGCAACGGCCGCCGGAATCCCCCACGCAAGGGGCGCTCCTCCCGCCGCGCCGACGGTCAGGCGAGTGTTCCCACGCGCGGCCGCGCCGGTGCCCGCCCGCGGCGACAGCGTCGCCCAATTGACGAGGTCGCAGCCCCCTTCACACCCTTCACCGCCAATGAGCTTGCCGCCCGCGCTGCAGCCATTCCCGTCATCTCCTTCCCCGACCTACCAGTCAGTGCCCGCCGGGATGAGATCGCCCAGGCGATCCGTGAACACCAGGTGGTCATTGTTGCTGGTGAAACCGGCTCGGGTAAGACCACGCAGCTACCCAAAATCTGCCTGCAGTTGGGCCGCGGCGTTCAGGGCATGATTGGCCACACCCAGCCGCGCCGCTTGGCTGCACACGCCGTCGCCACGCGTATCGCCCAGGAAATGGGCCAGCAGGTCGGCAAGGAGGCGGGCCAGGTTGTGGGCTATCAGGTGCGTTTCACCGACCAGGTCGGCCCCACCACCCTGGTCAAGCTCATGACCGACGGCATCCTCCTGGCTGAAATCCAGTCCGACCCGATGCTGCGCCGCTACGACACCCTCATTATTGACGAGGCCCACGAGCGCTCCCTCAATATTGACTTCATCCTGGGCTATCTGGCGCGCCTGCTTCCCCTGCGCCCAGATCTGAAGGTCATCATTACCTCGGCCACCATCGACTCGGCGCGTTTTGCCGCCCATTTTGGCCGGTGGGAGGATGCTGCAGGCAGGCACTGTCAGCCAGGACGCGGCACGCTCACTGCTCCCGCACCCGTCATTGAGGTGTCGGGCCGCACCTACCCAGTGGAGATCCGTTACCGTCCGCTCAGCGCTGACCTGCCCAGCCAGTGGACTTCCGAAAGCGCCAGCCAACGCTCCAACGCGCGCGAAGAAATCGGCGTCGACCTCGGCAAACATATTGAGGCCGAGCACGCGCCCACCCCGCACGGCGACAGCGTCCACTTCCAACAGCTCGTCCTCGAAGACCCCGATGACGACCTACCCACCCTGGGCTACGGGGCGGGCGAAGACATTGACCAGGAGGCGGCGATCTGCGCCGCCGTCGATGAGCTGTGCGCTGAGGGCGAGGGCGACATCCTCGTCTTCCTGCCCGGTGAGCGCGACATCCGCGACGTGCAGCACGCCCTCGTGGATCACCTGGGGCCGCGAGCCGTCACCGACAGCGGCGCCCAACGACGTCAACTTCTGCCAGATTCCATCGAGGTCCTGCCCTTGTACGCGCGCCTGACCGCCGCCGAGCAGCAGCGCATCTTCGAGCCGCATTCCCTGCGCCGCATTGTGCTGGCAACGAATGTCGCTGAAACCTCCCTGACTGTGCCCGGCATCCGCTACGTCATTGACCCTGGCCTGGCGCGTATCAGCCGCTACTCGAACCGCACGAAGGTCCAGCGCCTGCCCATTGAGCCCGTCAGCCAGGCCAGCGCCAACCAGCGCGCAGGCCGCTGCGGCCGCGTCAGTGATGGTGTTGCTATTCGCCTGTATTCTCAGCGCGATTACGAGGCCCGCCCCGCCTTCACCGAGCCTGAGATCCTGCGTACCTCCCTGGCCAGCGTCATCTTACAGATGGCGGCCCTGGGCTTGGGGTCGGTGGCGGATTTTCCCTTCCTTGACGCCCCGGATTCGCGGGCGGTGCGCGATGGCGTGCAGCTCCTGGTGGAGATTGGCGCGCTCGAATATGACGAGGCCGGAGCCGACGGCCGGGCGCGCGGGAAGCGTGCGAGCCAAGCTGGGGGCGAGGGCGGTCACGGTGACACTACTGGTCACGTCGGCGGGAGCACTGGTGGTGACAATGCTGCTGCCTCCGACAGAGCCAGCGGCGCCGGAGCCACACCCAGTGCGGGCGGCACCCGCCTGACACGTATTGGCCGTGACCTCGCGCGCCTCCCCATCGACCCGCGTCTGGGCCGTATCCTCCTGGAGGCTGACGCGAATGGCTGCGCCTCCGAGGTGCTGGTCATTGTTGCCGCCCTGTCTTTGCAGGACGTCCGCGAGCGCCCCCTGGATCACCAGCAGGCGGCCGACACCGCGCACGCGCGCTTCACAGACCCGAACTCGGACTTCATCACCTACCTCAACCTGTGGCGATACCTCAATGTGCAGTCGCGCGACCTGTCGGGGTCGGCTTTCCGTCGCATGTGCCAGGCGGAGTTCCTCCATCACCTGAGGTGGCGTGAGTGGCGCGATATTGTCAACCAGTTGCGTCAGCTTGCTCGCCCTCTTGACCTGGATATTCACCCCATCGGTATGCCGTCCGGCGAGGATGTCGCCCACGCGGCAATGGCGGGCGGCATTGCGGACGCGGCGGCGCGCGCGGTGGTGGCGTACACGGCGTCGACCTCGTCGGTGGATGCCGATCAGATTCACCGTTCCCTGCTGGTGGGCTTGCTGTCGAACCTGGGCTCGTGGGATGAGGTCAAGCGCGACTACGAGGGCGCGCGCGGCACGCATTTCACGATCTGGCCGGGTTCGGGACTGGCGCACGCGCATCCTTCGTGGGTGATGACGGCTGAGCTGGTGGAGACTTCTCGCCTCTTTGCCCGCACGGTGGCGCGGATTAATCCTGATTGGATTGAGCCTGTCGCTGGGCCGCTGCTCAAGCGCGTCTACTCTGAGCCGTATTGGTCGACCTCGAAGGGCGCGGCCATGGTCAAAGAGAAGGTGCTGCTCTATGGCATGACGCTGGTGGCGGATCGCCCGGTGCTGCTGGGGCGGGTGGATACGGTGTTTGGCGAGGGCGGCGCACGGCGTTCCTCTGTGGCCAGGCCGGGGACTTTGGCGGGTATTGCGCAGGGTTTGCGTGCGGCTGAGCCGAGTTTTGACGTGCGGATTCGTGGGATTGACCGCCTTGCGGAGGCTGCGGCTGGGGGTGGCGGGCCTGAGGGTGCCGCCTCTGATGGCGGGGCTGCTGCGGTGGCGGATTCAGCCGGGCTGTCGGGTGATGCTGGCACGGCGGGTGATGGTTCTGGTGGCGTTGGTTTGAGTGCTTCTGGCACCACCGCTACGCACGGGCCGGAAAATGTGACGGCGTTGGCCTCGTCGGGGGTGAACGCCCGGGAGTTGGCCCGCGAGATGCTTATTCGTCACGGCTTGGTGCGCGGCGAGTGGCGTGAGGTTCATCGTTTCCAGAAGGAGAATGAGCGTCTGCTGGAGCAGGCGCGGGAGGTGGAGCGGCGTTCGCGTACGCATGGGCTTGTGGCTGATGAGGAGGCGCGCGTTGCTTTCTTTGACGACCTGATTCCTGATGATTGTGTGTCGGCCAGGCATTTCGATAAGTGGTGGAAGCAGCAGAGACGTTCCACCCCGGACCTGCTCACCTACACGATGGCATTGCTTTTGCCGCGTGGGACGGGTGATGCGGAGGGGGATTTCCCTGACTCTTGGGAGTGTGGGGACATGTCTTTGCCGTTGTCGTATCAGTTCAATCCGGGGTCGTCCCGTGATGGTGTCACGATGACGATTCCTATTGAAGTGTTGGAGCGTGTCTCGGAGGCGGGAACGGATTGGCTGGTGCCGGGCCTGTTTGAAGAGCTGGTCACTGAGTCGATTCGGGCGCTGCCAAAGGCGAAGCGGCGCTTGCTGGCTCCTGCACCGGAGGTAGGGGCGAAGGTGGCGGCGTGGATTCGTCAAGAATTCGCTGGCGCTGCTTCTTCGGCTCCCACATGTGACTCCACGGCTGTTCTGGGTTCTGGCGCTGTTGCTTCGGGTGTGGATGCACATGCGGGCGCGCAGCCTGGTGCGCAGAAGACAGTTGGGCAGGGCGAAGCTGCCCAGGCTGATCCAGACCGGAGCAATTCCGATCAGCGCAATTCAGGACAGGGCACACCTGCACAGGGTAAAGCTGCACAAGGTAAGTCTGCGCAGGGCAAGTCTGCACAAGGTAACTCAGCACAGGCCAAACGAGCACGCAGCAATGCGCCTCAGGCTGCTGACGTGGATCCGATGTCCCTGTCGGCGGCGATGGATCGCCTGGCTGCCTGGGGTGCTCGCACCGGTCATACGCGAGCCTCACAGGGGCAGGCTCAGACGTCATCCGCGCAAGCACGGGCCCAAGCACACTCAGACGCACAGGCACAGGTGCAGCCTCACCCGAAGGATTCGGGTAATTCTTCCTCTGTGCTCCCAGGTGTGAGCCCAGACCAGGAACGGCCCCTTTCAGGCGCTTCTGATGCCCTGGGTGCACACGCGGGCGCAAGCGCTGCGACTGCTATGGCAGGCACTCAAACAGGTTCTACCGTGACGCCTGTTTCGCACACTCAAGCTGCATCCAGCGCGCACTCCAGTTTCTTAGCGCCTCCGAGCTTGTCCCTTGATGAGATCCCCCCTGCCCAGCGTTCGCCTTTTGCCACGCTTTTTGCTGATGGTGTGCGCACGATTCGCGGCGTTGATTTGTCGGCTGAAGATTTGGCTCATGTCCGTGATAGTTTGCCGTCCCACCTGCAGATGACTTTCGTGGTGGTTGACCGCTCCGGTAAAGAGTTGGGCGCGGGTACGTCTCTGCCGTATCTACAAAAGACCTTGGCCAATCAGGCTGATGCTGCGGTGCGGCGCGCTGTGCGCGGCGCTGTTGCCGAGGCCTGGGAAGAGGCTCAACGACGTGGCGCCACCGGCACGCGCCGGGGCCAGAAGAATGGCCCCGGTAAAGGCCACGGCACGGGTCAGGAGCCAGCTGTTCTCTCCCCCACGCACCCTCGTGCACACGCATCGGCTCCCACCTGTGATGCCAGCGCAGAAAATGCCTCCGAAGGTGGTGTTTCCTCCTTGGGCACACATGCGGGCGCCGGGAAGGATCAAACTACAGCGACTGCCTCGGCTCTAGGACAGGGAGCATCCGACCTGCATGTTGATGGCCTCACTGCTTTCCCCACCACACATCTTCCCCGCAGCGTGGACTCGCATGGTGTTGGGGGCATGCTGCTGCGGGGCTATCCCTGCCTGGTGCCCCAGGGCACGCCTGCTGCCCCCGCAGCAGGCGTGCGTGTCATGGCTAATCCTGGCCAGGCTGATCACCTCCACCGTGAGGGCTTGGCCCGACTTCTCGCTGTGCGTTTGCGTTTGGCGACGGCGCGGATCACGACGCGGTGGACGGGTCGGCAGGCGCTTATGCTCGCTGCTTCCCCTTATGCGGATACGGCTGCGCTCGTTGCTGATGCTCAACTTGCCTCCGCCTTGTCATTGGTAGACGAGCTTGCCCCCGCGAAGGATCCTAGCTCCATTCGTGACGCTGCTGCCTTTGATGCTCTGGGAGTCCTGGCTCGTGACCTGCATGAGGACAGGGTGTATGACTTTCTGGGTGACGTGGTGCGGGCAATGGAGGCTTTGTCAGAGGTTCAAGGAGCGTTGAAGCAGTATGAGGCTACCTCTTCCCTTCATGAGGTGACAGCCGACGTGCAAGCGACAGTGACTCACCTGGTGCATGATGGTTTTCTCTCAGCTACCCCTGCTTTTGCCCTGCCGCATCTGGCTCGCTATCTTCGGGCGGGTGCTGTACGTTTGACGAAGGCAGCGTCCTCATCGGGCGCCCTGAATCGTGATCTTGAGGCAATGGATACTGTTCATGCCCTTGAGGATGCCCTGCAGGATGCGCGTGATGCTGCCCAGACGCGCCCCTTCAATCCGGCGTGCAATGCTCATCTTGTGCAGGCTGAGTGGATGATTCAAGAGCTTCGTGTCTCTCTTTTTGCTCAGACCTTGGGCACTCCGCAGAAGGTGTCGGCTAAGCGTGTGCGTTCCCTGCTGGTGGAGGCGGGCGCGTGAATCGTGAGGCGGCGCGGCAGCTTGCTCTCCGTTTGATGGCTGAGCATGGCGTGTCTGATTGGGGGTTTCGTTTTGATCGGGCTCGGCGTCGGGCGGGGGCGTGTCATTATTCGTCGCGCACGATTTCTTTGTCGGCGCAGTTGACGGATCTGTATGACGAGGCCACCGTCCGTGGCGTGATTTTGCACGAGATCGCCCATGCGCTGGTAGGGGAGGGGCATCATCATGATCGGGTATGGAGGGCGAAGGCTGAGGAGTTGGGGGCACCGGATTCGGTGCGTTTACCTCGGGAGCTACCTTCTGTTGAGGCGCCGTGGGTAGGGTCGTGCACTCGCTGCGGGATGCAGAAGCGGTTGTTTTCTGCGCCGAGGCGGGTGGTGTCGTGTGGGAGTTGTGACCGTATGTTTAATGGCGATCTGGTGTTGGAGTGGTCCCATAATGGGGTGCCCACTGTTCCTGGTGGCCGGTATGCCGGGGAGCTTGCCCACCTCAAACGTAATCGAGAATTATAACATATCTAATCTACGGGCCGGTTGACACTTGTCACCCATAGGGGCAATTGCGCCACGCATGCCACACGCCTTGACATAGCTCAAGCTCTAGTGACACCTTTCGTTAAGGCTAACGATCCTATTTTTGTGATATTCATCATAGCTTTAGAGATCTTCCTCGGTTTTTCAAGGCTTTGTTCAGACGATCATCGGTCTTGAACACATGGTCGGGATTCAATTCCTTATGATCCTTCATGTCCCTTTTCACTGACCACACGCAAGGAGGCGTGCATGTCACTCTATCGTCATAAGGGTGCACCACCACGGGGAGGCTGGCTGCGACGCAGCATTGCCAGCATCGCCACAGGTGCCCTCACGCTCGTTTTGCTCACCGCACCCCCCGCTGCGGCCGACACCCCTGACACCGCCCCCTTAAACGTTGGTTTCGCCGGATCTTTCGGCGACAACAACTCCTACACAAAGGCAGACGGTGAAGTAGTTACCGGTTCACTTCAGCGCCTCGCCGGCACAGAAACTATTGCCAACGGTGCAGTAACCCTTGCTGGCACCACCACAGGTATTCAATACACCAGCAATGAGGCCTCCCCCTTCGCCTCTGAAGGAGACGACGCCAACAAGAAGATCCGCGCAGAAATGATCTTCACCCCCCAAGCAGATCAGCCCAACTTTGCAACCCTGTTCTCTGCGGGCGGCAACCTGTTCGTCCGTTATGAACAGGGAAAGATCTACTACGGATACTCCGCCAACACTCCCGGCGCCTCACGCCCATGGAGTGACCACAAGGGCAGCATTGATCTGCCCGAAGCAGGAAAAGCGCACCTACTCCGAGTCGAATACCTCCCTGGTGACACGACCACAATGAAGGTCAGCATCAACGGAACAGACGGCGAGATCGTTTCCTCCGACAAGAAGTCTCGCCTCGCCGGTGCCGCTAAGGCACTCTACGGATTCGGGCGCGAGGTCAACCCCGGCGGGGACTCCCCCCGACGAGGGTTCAAGGGTTCCATCCAGCATGTGCGCATCCTCGCTGACAACGACGACTGGGCACTGACCCGCCCATCTGAGGACGGCACACCCGGTAACCCACCAGCGCCCGAACCGCCCTCGACAGGCGATGGTGACGATGAGGACGAGCAAGAACCCGGCACGGTTCGTGACGCTGTGGATGTCACCTTCGGCGGCGACTTCTCCTCAGGTAACGAATACACCGCAGCCACCGGAGAAAAGAAGGAAGGCGTGCTGGCGCGCGTAGCAGGTACCGAAACCAAGCTCGATTTTGGTGGCCTCTCACTGCCCGGCAACCGTACCGGCGTCACCCTCACGGCCTCACAGCCCCAGTTCAACCTCGCCGACCCAGGCAGCCAGGACATGATTCGAGGCTTCCGCGCCGAGATTCTCTTCACGCCAGAAGCTGACCAGCCTGACCTTGCCACAATTTTCTCCGCTGGCGGCAACCTGTACGTACGTTACACCGGTGATTCCATCCAGTACGGATTCTCATCCAACAACGGATCACGCTGGTCAACCCACCAGAACTCTATTGCCGCCCCACTTTTGACCCGCCCCACCCTGGTGCGCGTCGAGTACCTTCCATCAACGACCGCTAACACCACCATGCGCGTGTGGATCAACGACAAGGAAGCAACCCCCATCAACGTTCGTGCGGTCTCTCGCATGAGCCCCAATAAGAGCAACGTGTTTGGCTTCGCCACCGAGGTTCACCCTGCTGGTCAGGGACGCGGCCTCAAGGGTACCCTCAAGCACATCCGCCTTGCCGCACCCGATTCTGGGTGGATTGTTGAGGTCCCCAAGGGAATTGGTGACATTCTTGACGGCACCTGCGAGTTCGACAAGCCCGCTCCGGCCAACACCATCACCGTCACGCGAGAAGACTGCGCCGCCTCAATCCGCGCGAAGCTCTCTGCCCTGCGCCCCACAGCTCAGCAAGCAGATTTCCTCGATGCTGGCCTGACCGCCTTCATCCACTATGGCATCAACACCTACTGGGGTAGTGATGGGCGCGAATGGGGTTACGGTGATGAGAACCCCATGGATTTCAACCCGACGAACCTCGACACTGACCAGTGGGCAAAGACCCTGGCCGATGCAGGATTCCGTTACGCAATCCTGACCATCAAGCACCACGATGGCTTCACGCTCTACCCCTCGCGTTACAACGAGTTCGGCGTTCAGAAGTCCTTGAACTTCGAGGGCGGCAAGGGCGACGTCGTTCGCCGCTTCGTCGACTCGTCCCGCAAGTACGGCCTGAAGGTCGGCTTCTACGTCTCCCCCGCTGACTCCCACCAGGAACGTCGCGGCATCTACGGAAACGCCCGCCCCAAGCAGGAACGTTCCATCCCGACCCTCGTCGCTGGCGATAGCCGCGAAGGAAAGATCGGCACCGAGTTCCCCGGCCCCTTCACCTACGAAGCCTCGGATTACGGGTCGCTCTTCCTCAATACCCTCTACGAGCTCCTCACCGAGTATGGCTCCATCGACGAAGTCTGGTTCGATGGAGCAGGTGGTAACACCGCTCGCACCGAGGTTTTCGATCACACGGCCTACTTCGATCTGATCCGCAAGCTCCAGCCTCACGCGCTGATTGCCGTCGCTGGCCCTGACGTGCGTTGGGTGGGTAACGAATCGGGTCTGGCTCGCGAGGCCGAGTGGAGCCCGCAGGCTGTGAAGGACAACCCCACCGGCAACTACTCGGTTGTGGGCGCTACCAGCGCAAACCTCGGCTCATTGGAAAGCGTCGTCAGCCAGGTACTCTCCGGTCGCGTCTCCAAGCTGACCTGGTATCCGGCTGAGGCTGACGTTTCAATCCGTCACGGCTGGTTCCATCACCGCAACCAGCGCATTAAGCCCATGAGCGAGCTGCAGAAGATTTTCCGTGAGTCTTACGGCCGCAACTCTGTGCTGCTCTTCAATGTGCCGCCAACGCGCGAGGGTAAGTTTGACGACCGCGATGTCGCTTTGATTCAGGAATGGACCCAGTGGCGTCACGCCGCCTACACCGCAAATATCGCACTAGGCCGTCCCGGTAGCGTGTCCTACCCGGGCGCTTCAGAGGGCGAAAATCTCGTTGAAGAGACGAAACTGCTCACCGACGGATCCTTGGATACCGGCCCCGGTAACCCCAACGCTTCCGAGACAGGTACCTGGACTGTGGAGCTTGACGGCGTTCACTCTGTGGATGCAGTCATGATCTCCGAACAGACCCGCGCCCACGGCCAACAGGTTGAGGCCTTCAACGTGGAGGTCCGCAACGGTGGGCAGTGGACTCAGGCCGCTACTGCCTCGACCATTGGTGCTCGTCGTATCGTCACCTTTGATCGGGCTTACGAGGCCGACGCCGTGCGCGTGAACGTTGTCAAGGCTCGTGGACCCGTGTTCCTCTCTGAGGTTCACGTCCACGGTGCGGGTATGGCAGCGCCCGACTACGACACCTACTACGTTGACACTTCCGCGCCGGTATCTGGCCCGGGTACTCTTGATCGCCCAATCGGCCACCTGGATCAGCTCAAGCAGATGACCTTCAAGCCTGGCACGAAGGTGCTGTTCAAGCGTGGAACCACGCTGAGCGGTCAGCTTGTCATGTGGGGCTATGGCACCGAGGAATCCCCTGTCACCGTTGGTTTCTACGGTGAAGGTGCCGATCCTGTTCTGGCTCTGTCGAACTCCAAGCAGACCACCTTCGAGGGTGTGTTGGAGGATCTGGGCCACTCGAAGGCCAACTGGCGTCTGGAAAAGGCAGCTACGCCCCCTGCTGAGCCTGGCGATAACAGCACCCCTGGCGGCAATGACTCTGAGAACCAGGGTCAGCCCGGCGACCAAGGCCAACCCGGCGACCAAGGCCAACCCGGCGGCAATGACTCCGAGAACCAAGGCCAACCCGGCGGCAATGACTCCGAGAACCAAGGCCAACCCGGCGGCAATGACTCTGAGAACCAGGGTCAGCCCGGCGACCAAGGCCAACCCGGCGGCAATGACTCCGAGAACCAGGGTCAACCCGGCGACCAAGGCCAACCCGGCGACCAAGGCCAGCCTGGTGGAAACGGCGGCAACTCCGGCGGCGAGCAGCCCGGCGATGGCGGCAACTCCGGCCAGCCTAGCGACAATGAGGACATCACCAAGGTGCCCGCAGTCTCCTTGAAGGTTGGCGACGCTCCTGTAAGTGGCCCCGTAGCGGCTGGCACAGAGCTCACGCTTCAGGCTCCTGCAAAGACCGGCGAGACGGTGAAGTTGTGGATTCACTCCGATCCTGTTTTGGCAGGCACAGCGGTCGTAGATTCTTCGGGCGTCGCTACTGTGAAGTGGCGTATCCCAGCGGATTTCCCTGCTGGAGATCACCAGGTATTTGCTCGTGACGAAAAGGGCAAGCTCTTGGCTTACGCTGCGTTCAAGGTAGCAAAGGCCGACACTCCGGCTCCTGGCACGACCCAGCCCGGAACCGACACGCCGAAGGATAAGCCTACGGACGATCCCCAGAAGAAGGGTGAAACCCCCAAGAAGGACGGTAAGCCCACGTCGAAGAAGGTTCCCACTGCTTCTGCGAAGCAGGGTGGCCTGGCTTCCACCGGTGCCGCTCCTGTGGTTGGCATCTTCGCACTCTTCGCTCTTGCAGGTGCAGGAGCCCTCGCAACCAAGCGCATGTCGCGTAAGGGTGTGAAGTGATCCCACGAGTGTGATTGCCTAATCACCTCAGGGTGGGGGAGTGACTCACATGAGTCACTCCCCCACCCTTTCGCTTTTTCTCTGTTGCGCGTCTGTCTACTTCCCGCAGCTCATTTCACACACCCCAACCTCACGCCCTCGGCTCCGGCATGTGAGTCCACGCCCCTTTCTTGCTTCCACCGAGACTTTTTGGCCGTGGGCTCACACCTGGGATCGGGGGTGGATGTGGGACGTGGGGACTGGGAGCATCCTGCAGACAGCACTACGATAGAAGCACCTACCCGATCGTGACCCTTTCAGGAGCACTCGTGACCACTGCATTTGATGACGGCGCAACCTCCCCCGATGGCCTGCCTGCTGACCAGCAACCTGACCGGGAGACCTTAACCTGGCAGGGTTTTGGTGATGCGTCGCGTGAGCTTACTGCCAGCATTGTGGAGTCGGGATGGATCCCTGATCTCATCATTGCGATCGCTCGCGGCGGCTTGCTTCCCGCCGGTGCGATTTCCTACGCGATGGGGGTGAAGGCTATCGGCACGATGAATGTTGAGTTCTACACCGGCGTGGGTGAGACGCTGGATGAACCGATGCTGCTTCCACCTCTGATGGATGTGTCGGCGATGGATGGTAAGCGCGTGCTTGTGGTTGATGACGTGGCTGACTCGGGCAAGACCTTGAAGATGGTCATGGATCTCATTGCAGAGCATGGCTTGTCTCTTGATGGGGAGACCACGGTCCGCGTGGAAGCTCGTAGCGCGGTCATCTACGAGAAGCCGCGCTCGATTATTCGCCCTGATTACGTGTGGCGCGTGACCGATAAGTGGATTAATTTCCCCTGGTCGACTCTGCCTGTCATCACTGGCTGATGTAGCTGATTCACCACCGCCTCGTATTCCCCTGACTGCCTATGTCAGGGGAATACTCATATCCGCGGCTATTTCTGCGCGAACCAGGCGTGCCAGTAGGCGTAGAAGTTGAGGTTGCCCCACGCTGAGCATTCGTCGCCGTATCCGGCAAGAGCCGCCTCGTTGGGTTGGTAGGGCGTGTAGTTGTAGAGGTTGGCGGTGGCTTGGTTGGTGATGGCGACCGGCGCGGCGCCGCATTGGCCGGAGGGGTGGTAGGACACGGCTGCGGTTTCGCCCGCATGGAAGGTGTAGTGGTCGGGGATGATGCGGTACATCTGGAATTGGCGGGCGGCGTAGTAGACCTGTTTGATGAGTCCGGCGTAGTCGGTGTTGCATTCGGCGCCGTCGGGGCAGGAGTAGCCCATGGCGGATGCGTAGCGGTAGGGGGCGAGGCTTGCGCCTGAGGCGGTGATGAGTCCTTGTTCTTTTTGGAGGATGACGAGCAGGACTTGGGGGTTGATTTCGCAGGCTTGGGCGGCGGCGTGGATGAGGTCGGCGGCGTTGGCGCCTTGGGGAAGGTTCATGGCCCAGCAGAAGTCGTCTTCTGGGAATGAGACAGCTGCTTCGGCGCGCCAGTCAGCCAGGCAGGGGGTATCTCCTGATGGGCCGGGCGTGCAGCCTGCGTTCCATGTGGTGACGAAGGTGGCGATGTCGTCGCGGCTCATGGCCGCGGTGTTGTAGAAGTCGGCGTCGGAGATGATGGTGCCGGGGTCGAATCCGGCGTAGCTCAGGGGTGGGGTGCGGGGCGCCGTGTGGTGTTCTGGTGTTGGGGTGTCGTTGTCTGCGATAGGGCGTGAGCCCAGGACTGCCAGCATGATGGTGACGAAGAGCCAGACGAGGAATAGTCCGGCGACGATGACGCTGAAGAATACGACGCAGCCTCGTGCGGGTGTGGTTTGACGAGGGCGGCGCCGTGCCTGCCGTGAGCGTGCTGGGCTGGTGGGGCGGCGGCCGGGTTGGCGGTGCGCTGTGGGACCGTGGGGACGGTGTTGTTGGGGCTGGCGGTGGCTCATGTGCGAGGGTATGCGGGTGGCGTGGAGGCCGTTCAGTGGGCGAGGGCGTGGCGGATGTGGTTGATGATCTGCGGGGTTGTGCGTTCGACGACGTCGAGGGTGTCGAGGAAGTCTTGGTGTCCGCCGTACCAGGGGTCGGGCACGTCGATGTCTCCTGCGCTGGAGTGGGGGTCGAAGGAGCGGAACATGCGGATGTCGACGGTGGAGTAGTCGCCGAGTTCACCGTTTTCTGCGCGTTCGACGCCTGCCATGTCGGCGAGGCGGACGAGGTTGGAGCGGTGGTGGCCGGTCATGGCGAGGATGAGGTCCCAGGTGCCGAGTTCGTGGGGGCGGATTTGGCGGGCGGCGTGAGGGTGGACGGTGTATCCGGCGTCGCGCAGGACGCGGGCTGCGCGACGGTCGATGGGGTTGCCTTGTTCTTCGTTGGAGACTCCGGCTGAGTCGACGATGACGTCGAGGTTTTCGCCGTTACGGCGGAGGTCGGTGAGGGCCTGTTGGAGGACTTGATGGGCCATTGTGGAGCGGCAGATATTGCCGGTGCATACCATGAGAACGCGGAAGGTCATGCTCATATTATGCGGCACTGGCTTGCGCGCTGATGGTTGGGGTGGGCGCTGGTGGTTTCAGCGTGTTGCTGTGCGACATATGTCGATATTGCCCCCAACCAGCAAGTCTTATTAAATGGTCATAAAAAGTGCTTCGATCGGCCAAAATGGTCTTATTTTTCCTCTAGGATGGAAAGTGGCAATGATGCCCCTACAAGGAGGGCCTCGATGATGAGATCGCGCATCCTTGTTCGCCACATCCCAGGTGGATAAGAGGACCGCAGACGCCATTCGCGTCAGACGGTGCCCACACAGGCCCGTTTGATGACCCACTCTGGCAAGGCTGGTCGTGGCGCTTTGGCGTTGTCCATGACCGCTGCTTTGGTTTTTGCCGGTGTAGTGAGCCCTCAGGCTGCTTTTGCTGCCGAGGGCGATCCCCTGGTTGTTGACGTTAGCGCTCACGGAATTCATCCGAATACGGGTGAGGACGCAGCTACCGCTATTCGCGCAGCAATCGCCGAAGCGAAAGCCCACACGGCAAATGGCGGCAGCGCTATTGTGCGTTTCCCGCAAGGCCGCTACGACATCTTCCCCGAGATGTCATAGGAGCGCACCCTGTATGTGTCTAACACTGTGGGCACCAACCAGGACTACAAGAACATGAAGATTGGCCTGCTCGTTGAGGGCGCCAAGAACATCACCATTGACGGTGGTGGTTCGACCTTCATGTTCCACGGAAAGATGACGACCTTCGCGGCGATTGACTCCACGAACGTCACCTTTGAGAACTTTACGGTCGACTTCCAGGTTCCAACCGTTGTTGATGTCACCATCGAGAGCGTTAACGGTAACGAAGTGACGGTCTACGTTCCCGAGGCCTACAACTACACGGTTGCCAATAACACCGTGACCTGGCTGAGCGATGTTAGCCCCTACACGAAGCGGCCCTATTGGACGATGCGGGGCGTTCCCACCTACACCCAGCGTTACAACACGGTGACGGGCATTACCCGTCGCGGGGACACTCGGGCACACATGAACCCTCTGTCCCGCGCAACGTCGGTGACTGACGAGGGTAATCGCCGCCTGAAGTACGTCTTGCGTCCGGGCGCGACCGCTCGGATCTCGTCCCCGGCATGTCTTTCCAGATGCGCGACACCGATCGCGATCATCCGGGTACCTTCTTCTGGCAGAGCAAGGACCTGGTCCTGCGTAATCTTGATGTGCACTTCCTCCACGGCTTTGGCATGGTGGGCCAGCACAGCGAGAACATCACCATGGATGATGTGGACTTCGAGGTCCCCGCATCGTCTGGCCGTTCAACGGCAGGCTTTGCTGACTTCATTCAGATGTCGGACACTAAGGGTCTCATCGACATTTCCAACTCGACCTTCTCCAACCCTCACGATGACCCCATCAACGTTCATGGAACCTTCTTGCAGGTCATTCACAAGGAGGGCCGTAAGGTCCGCGTGCAATACAAGCACCGTGAAACTGCTGGCTTCCCCAGCTTCTATCCGGGCGACAAGGTGGAGTTCTCGCTGAAGAACTCACTGGCACCGATAGCTTGACGGATATTGAGCTTGTCCTCTGCCCTGATGTCCCCGCCGCTGTGCTCCCGAACCGCGCGGTCGTCGAGAACATCACCTACACGCCGAATGTGCACATCCACAAGAACATCTTCAAGGAGACCCCCACCCGCGGTATCCTCATGACCACTCGCGGTGAGGTCGTCATTGAGGACAGCCTCTTTGATGGCATGGGCATGGCTGGTATTTTCATCTCCAATGATGCGAATAAGTGGTACGAGTCTGGTCGCACGACGAAATGTGACGATCCGCAATAACGTCTTCCAGCGCAGCAACAATCAGGCGATCTTTGTGGAGCCGACCAATAGGTTCGCAAGCCCTGACAGTGCTGTTCACACCAACCACACCATCACGGGGAATACCTTCTACATCCAGAACCACGCACCTGCACGTCGTGGCCACGACATTAAGGGACACTTCGTTCTGGACGCCAAGAGTGTCGACGGCATTAACTTCACCAACAACCGCATCATTCGCGAAGATCGCAAGGCGGTTGTCACTCTTGCTGACACTCCCGCGACCATGGCAGTCAATGACACTCTGACCCTGGATGCTCAGGCGCGCCTGGCCGATGAGACCGCAGGCAGGCTCTTCAAGTTTGTCGGCAGCAACAACGTTCGCCTTGAGGGCAATAGCTACGATGTTGGCCTCAACCTCGGCAGCCGCATTGAAAGCGGCATGGCCGAAGACCACGTGAACTTCGCTGCGGACAACATTGCCTACAACACTGACAACCGCACTGAAGCTGCCACTCAGGTGAGCTTCACCAGTTCCAACCCCGACGTGTTAACCGTCGAGAACAATGGCACCGTCACCGCTAAGGCTCCCGGCATCGCCCATGTGCGTACCTGGGTGACGGTTGGTCAGCGCACCTTCCCCGGCCCCTCGCTCACCATCACGGTTCAGGGTGACAGCCCGATGCCGCCGGAGACGCCAATCCCGCCGGTCGGCTCGGCTAACGACCCTGCGTCCAACGCCGACGCTGCCCTGGCTCAGGCAACGATCACCGGCCTCAATAGCCCCTTCACCTTCAACGAAGGAACGCTCCATTACCTCATGACCGCCCCTGTGGAAACCGAATCGGTGTCCCTGGCCCTGGCCGCACGCGATACCCGCGCACAGATGACGGTCACGTACAACGGAGCGACGATTGAACCCTCGTCGACGCTGAGGCTTGCTCCTGGTCGCAATGTCATCGAAGCGACCGTGACCGCCTCGGACCAGGTGACGAAGAACGCCTACCGTTTTGTCATCATGCGTTCCGGTGACTCCAACGCAGCCCTCGCCTCCCTCTCCGTCGCTGGAAAGACCATCGAGCTACAAGAGGGCGTGACCAGCTACGCCATTGATCACCCCGAAGCAGTGAGCGTGCCGGTCGAGGCTCGCAGCGCATCACCTCGTTCGACGGTCACTATCGTCCACAAGGGTCGCGTCAGTGCCGATGGTTCGGTCACTCTGGTTCCCGGCCGCAATGTCATCAATATCCTGGTGGCCACGGAGACCAGTGCTGCTCCTCAGCGCTACGAGGTCGTCGTGAAGGTCCCGAAGGCTGACAACGCTCTGTTGGAGGCTTTGGATCTTGGCGCAGTGGATATCTCCCCCGAGTTCGCCCGCGACACCACGGACTACACGGTTTTGGCGACCGCCTCCAGCCTCACGGTGAATGCTCGCGCTGAAGAAAAGAATGCCACCGTGTCCGTCCATGTTGGCGACACTCTGGTTGCCCAGGCGAAGGGTGCCCTCAGCAGCGAGGTTGGTCTTAGCGAAGGTGAGAACACCGTCAAGGTGACTGTCACCGCTCCCGATGGTGAGACCTCGAAGGTGTACACCCTTGCTGTGACCGCCGTCAGCCAGGTCTTCCTTTCTGACCTTGAGCGGGAGAGCGCCACCTCGGGTGACAGGCGCGTGGTCCAGCGTGACCTCAGCACCGACCGTCGTCCTCTGAGCGTGTGGAACGGTAGCGAAGCCCAGACCTACACCAAGGGCCTGGGTACCCACGCAGACTCGACGATCATCTACAACATCGCGGGTAAGGGCTTCACGACCTTTAACGCATCTGTGGGTATTGACTACGAGACGAATGCCAAGCCCGACGAAGCAAATGTCACCTTCGAGGTGTGGGTTGAGGACGAGAAGCGCTACACCAGTGACGAGATGGGAACCCGGGTTCCCGCAGCCTCCACTGGCGAGATCAATGTTGCTGGCGCAAGCACCCTCAAGCTCGTCGCCAAGGAGTTCACGGTCGCAGCATCTTCTGCTGACGCCGCGATGGGTTCGGTGAGTGTTGATCGCACCCCGGGTACCTACCGCACGGGCGAGAGCGCAGTCATTACTGCGGCCCCCGCTGAGGGTCACACCTTCCTTGGCTGGAGCTACGCCGGTTCTGAGGACATCATCAGCACCGAAGCCGCATTGAGCTTGAAGGTCTACGCCACTACTGACCTGGTTGCTCGCTTCCGCGCCAATACCCCGGCAGTGACCATCACCGCTGGTGAGGTCAGCGTGACGGGCGAACCGGTGGTGGCCAGACCCTGGTTGCTCTTGCTGGCACCTGGCAGCCCGAGGGCGTTGCTCTGAGCTTCCAGTGGAAGGCTGATGGTGAGCCCATCGCCGAGGCCACCGCCGCCGAACTGCCTCTGACCGAGGCGCTGGTGGGGAAGAAGATCAGCGTCGCCGTGACCGGCACCCTTGAAGGTGCTGAGGCAGTCACAGCACGTTCTTCCGAGGTCGTCGTTCGCGCTGCAGGTACCACTGACCCCGGCACGGGTCCTGGCACGAACCCCGGTACCGACCCAGGCAATCAGACTCCTGCGCCTGGTGGCACTGAGCCTTCCGTCAAGGTTGTGACCGATGGACCTCTGCGCCCCGGTGACGCGATTGCCATTGAGGCCTCCGGTTTTACCGCCGGGGAAACAGTGTCTCTGACCCTGCACTCCGATCCGATCCACCTTGGTGATGTTTTGGCTGATGCAAGCGGCAAGGTATCTGCCAGGATCACCCTGCCTGAGAATGCTCCTGCAGGTCTGCATCACATCCAGGCTAAGGGTCTGACCAGTGGCAAGGTGGCAAGCTGGCCGTAACCCTCCTCGCTGCTGGCACGGATGCCGACTCCTCCAAGGGTGATGACAAGGGTGACGGAAAGAAGCCTGCAGGTGATTCGAAGAGCGGTCAGGACAAGAAGAGCACCGGTAAGGGTAAGAGCTCGTCACTTGCTGTGACGGCGCTGTGTCGCTCCTTGGCCTGCTGGCTCTCACTGCTGGCGATGGAGCTGCGGCGATGGCTGTTCGTCGTCGCAAGGCACTGACTGACTGAGCTTGCGGGTTCCTCGCACTCTGCGAGTGCGAGGAACCCGTGCCTGTCACAGTACTGGGGCCGCTGGTGGTGCAACATCTTCGTTGCGCCACCAGCGGCCCCAGTGTGTTGTCAGAAGAGAGCCTGTGCCAGGAATTTAGAGACGTCCTTGTCTCGCTTCCTGTGGCCTGAAGCTCAGTCTGACCAGATGGCCCTTTCAGGCATGATGACTGCTGAGTCGCGGCCTCCATCACCGGCGTCGGCGATGGAGATGGCCAGTTGGGCTGGCACTCCTGGGGTGACTCGAGCAGTGCAGGTCAGGGGAATGCTGATGCCATTGAGGGCGGTGTACACTCCCGTGCGGCGCGCGAGGTTTGGCCCGAACAAGCGGGGGAAGCGGAAGCGGCTGAGGTTTGCGACGCTGACAGCAGCCCCGTTGGGGAGGCAGGTGCAGCGCTGTCCGTTGACGGTCACATTCATGACGTCATTGAACCGTGAACGCGCATAGAAGGGGTACTCTTCGCTGGCGAAGAAGTAGCGGACTTTAATGGTTGAGCCGCGAGGGACAACGGTGGCGCGGTAGGTGACCGCGTCGTAGGTGCGCACTCCCGCGAGGGAGGTCAGCTGGTGGTCGCCTGCTCCTCCCAGCCAGCTGCTGGCCTTGTACTGGGTGCGCCCAACAACATCAGAGGCATAGCCTGTGCTGAGCACCCATGCCCTCTTGTGGCGGAGCAGGCCGTTGACGCTGCCCCATTGGCTGGCGTCGCCAACCACTCGTTCGCACTTCTTGGTTAATCCGCGGCCAAAGAGTCCACCGTTTGGGTCGTGACCGTGAGGGGGACATGGGCCAGGATTTGGGCTAGGTTGCGGGCCCGGGTGTGGGCCTGGGTGTGGGCCCGGCGTTACTGATCCGGGATCGTGATGTGCGGCCTGTACTGTCACGCCGACTTTGGCGTGCATGGCGGTATCCATTTTGTGGGAAGCGGGCGCCGCGTACACCGGCACTGCAAATGCCGTGAGCAACAGGGCTGAGCTGCCAAAAATGGAGATCATCTTCTTGATGGCCATTTTCTTCACCTCCATTCAGATATCGACATCGAAAAATGCCGATGCATCCGATCCTAGCTGCGAAAAGTATTTCTCGCAGCATTTCCGCTGCCATTATTTTCTCACTCTCACTCAGGCGAGAATAGTTTCTAACTAAGGCAAATTAGCCGCATTCTCCCAGCTAAGCAACCACTTCACCCAACCCTACAATTCCGCTAGATTCCGGCACTTTCCCACACAAGCGACGATCACCAAACACCCTCTAAAGACACCAAGGAAACACTCAGCTGTCCCACAAAATACACATAGACTATTCTCAGAAATGCAAGCCAATGAATACCCACATGCAGCATATCTCTTCATTTCCACAGACCCTATTCCCCTAATCTTATTCAGAGCACTTTTTTAGCTGCACCCACAATTCCACGGTGCATAATATTGACCAGAGCGTTTCCCCACCTCACTCCCGGGTCACACACACAGCCATCGACGCCCAATGAAAGATCAACGAGTCCTGAACAGCTGTACCCCAACAGGTTATTCAGACCATGAACAACTTGGGCTGGGGCATAGAAGCTTCCAGGTTCCTAAACTATTCATTTTCTGAACACCTAAAGGAGCTCAGCGTCAGACCCCTGTCTACTCCTCACCACTTCCACATGAGGCAGACACCCTCACCCAAGCCGCCTCACCCCAGACGCCCTCGATAGGCGTAGGCAGACGCTAGCAAGGAGCGCACATGAGCAAGCAGAGCCAGCTTCTCACCCATGAGTTGCTCATAGTCGCTATAGGCGCACGCCTTATCCAGACACCCAATGCCCCAACGTGCCGCGAAGCAATCAAGGGCCCGAGCATAAACACCCGATCGATCCTGCACAGCCTGCGTCGCCACAAGACCCAAACGCCCCGAAGCAACAAAAAAGGTGAACCCGGGCGCTCCCGATAGCGCCTGAGAGATCGGCAGGAAGATCGCCGCCACCGCCCCCCCGGTTCAACACTGCGCGCCACCGCAGATCACTCTGATCTCGAGGAATCTTCACAACGAGGTAGTCCCAGGCCCCTGGACAATCCACCCACACCCACGGATAGTGACGTGCCGATGACATTCCCCCATCAGTCCCATCGCATTCAAATACGCCCAGACAGAAGGCGGCACCCTCGTAGCTGCCCGAGGTCACCCACCTATGACACCCTCGGGGATTGTCCACGACGGGCAAAAAGCCCACCCCCGCACGATACCCTCGTCAACCTCACCGTGGTAAGTCCACCCTCGCGCGTGAGCCCATGCCGCCCGCAGCGCATCCCTGCGACAGTAGCGCCACTGCACCCACCAAGCAGCAACGGCCAACGCAGCGCCGATGGCGACAAGGTCGATCACGTCATACCACGGCATCGCTACCCTCTCACCGGTGCCAGCGCCCGTCCTACTCGGACCAGATGCCCCGGTCAAGCAGTGCCACAGCGGAGTCGTAGGCGTCATCGCTGGTATCAGCAAGCTTGATGACCACTGTGGCCTCTTGGCCGGGGGTCACGGGAACCGAACAGGTCAGCGGCACCGTAATCCCATCCATCGTGGTGCCATAGCCGCTGCGGCCCCCACGATTATCCACAAAGTACTGCGGGTTCGACTGATCATTGATGGTATTGACGGACACGGGAATGTCCGTACCGGGCACATGCGCACAGCTGTGGCCGTTCACCGTGATGCGCATAATGTCGTTATATTCCGATCCGACATACTCGGGGTATTCCTCACTGGCAAAGACATAGCGCACGAAAAGTTTGGCGCCTGTGGGAATGAGCTTCAAGGTGTAGCTGACTGCATCATGGGTGGGTGCCCCCACTAACGCGGACAGCTCCTCATCACCGGGCATCTCCAGACTGCTGCTGGCATGATAGTCGGGCTGTCCGACAGCATCGTGAATATACCCGGTGCTCAGCACCCAGGTTTTCTGACCGGGCACGAAGCCCTCAACACGGCCGCGCTGGCCAGACGAACCGGTGGTTGTTTCCTCTTCCTTCGTCACACCATCACCGAGGACGTCCTCAGCAACCTTCGCTTGATCGCACCCCTGGGGGAAGGTCCACGGTTGACCATAGAACATGGAACCCTTCCAGATTTCCCATGCCGCTTCGTATCCAACGAAAGGAGCCCATGCCTTTGCGCTGAGCTTGAGGGCTGCCTCGCCCGATGCTCCAATGCTGGCGCAATGCGTGACAGCACCGGCATGCTCCGTGCGTGTAAAGGTCGCATCGGCACGCAAGACGGTCAATTCCCCTGACAGTCCTGCAACGGCGCCGACGTGTTGGTTGCCCACGCCCGGACCGAAGGTGAGGCTGCCGCCGATCCGCAGGGCGAGGGAGCCGCTATCTGAATACCTGGGTTCGGGAACCTTCCCCTCGCCAATCCTGGTGGTCTCTGTACGGGAGCCGCCCACGCCGATGGTGGTGTAGTTCCTAAAGCCCAAGGTGGCGCCGATCCGCAGATTTTCAGCGACGAAATTTCCTTCAAAGCGGGCCTCGGCGATGGGTTCAATGAGCAGCATGGTGGGCACGCCGCCGGGATGGAACATGAGGGCAATCTTGTCAAAGCCCGGAAGGGAGCAGCTCCCAGAGGCTTTCACGGCAGCGTCAAGGGTGACCTGCGCGGTTAGCGCGACGTAGGTTTCAAGCTGGAGTTCGGTGGGAAAGTTCCACAGGTACTTGTCGAACTTGTGCCTGAAGAAGGCGTCGGCCTTGAATTCGTGCCCCTTGATGTGAATGCTGTGTTCACTGCCCACCTGGAAGCAAGACTTGAGCGCATTTCCGCCCGTATTGGGCAGTTTAGTGGGCTTCCCTTGTGGGCGGTCGGGCGCCTGTCGAGAGGGCGGGGGCTCTGGTCTTTCCGCTCCGGGTTGAGGGCGTGAGGCCCCAGGTTGGTTGTGGGGCTTGTCGTTATCGTCTGCGGGATCCTTGGGGCCTGGTGGTGGGCCGGGGATGGAGTCATCCTTTTCTGGCGGGTAGTTCTTTGACTCCATATTCATGAAGGCCAGCACATCAGAAAAACCTCCCGGCGCGAGTTCCACGTGGGTGCCGTCGTGGCTAATGCTGCGCGCGGTGCCGACATATCCGCCGGGAAGGTCATCGGAGACGGGTACGACAACACCGCTGCCAAGGAGAGGAAGGGGCGTGTCGGCGGGCCATTCAAGGACGAGGTTTCCGTTGCGCCCTTGCCCGGGTGGTGTGGCGTCGAGGAAGGTGGCGGAGTATTCGCGGACGAAGGAGGTGGAGAGCTCTGCCTCCTCGTCGGAGGTGCCTAGAACGAGGGAGTAGGCGGGGGAGCCGTCTTGGAAGAGGGTGTAGGCGTAGGTGGTGCCGGGGGTGAGTCCCGCGTCCTGTGCGCCGCTGCTTCCGGTGGGCACGGCCTCGCCCTCGCTGGGCGTTGTGGGCGCGTTTTCACCGAGGGTACGCCGCAGTTGAAGGTCGAGGCCTTCGCCACCCGTCCAGGTGAAGCCAACCTCGGTATCGCTTGCGTTGTGTACGGCGAGGTCTTGGACGCCTGAGGCCAGCACCCAGGTCACTTCGAGGCGTTCAAGGTCAGTGGTGATGCTTGATGGTGGAAGAGTGGAGGGTTCGTAGCGTTTGCCTTCCCACACCAGCGGGGAGGCCGTCAGGGTGTAGTTATCGCGCGGGAGTTCTTGCACGAGGGTGTCCTCCCCGGCGGCTTTGGCGAGGACGTGCCTGGTGCTACTGGTGAGCTCGGCAGTGACTGGCACGCCTGTGGGAGCTGTGAGGGTGACTTCAAGGAATTCGGCTGGGTCATCGGCGTGTGCCGGAAGAATAATGGCGGCAAGGATCAGTGCCAGGGTTGCACCTAGTGCGGAAAGCTTCTTCGGCATCATCGCAGACCTTATTGGGTTGAATAGAATTCACGGCTACACGCCGATGCTAATCTACCGAGGAAGTTTTTTCTAGAGTTTGAGCAGAATATTTTCTCCCCTTTTTTCGCGCCACTTTTGTGAGGTACTCCACCGGTGCGGCATCACTCGAGATCCGCATACTTTTGGCGCGATATCAGCACAAACAAGACGCACAGATCGCGCCAAGTCTCTTCGCACTGCTTCCTGCGCTTCTTTCTTGAAATCCCAGACAAGCACCCTGTCGGCATGATAGAAATAGCTCTGATGTGCGACGCGGAAATTCTTGGGCAGCATTTTCTACCGCCACCAAAATCTCAGGATACGCTCAGGAAACAATAAGGGTTTGTTGATTTCACATGAAAAGCTGGCAAATCTCTAAAGAGGATATTTCAACCACCTCCCTCATCCTCCTACTCCTCATTATCTCTATATTCACTTATATATTTCTTTTTCGTCAGCCAGCAGAGTTTCACGCCCTCCCCCAATCCCACACCCCCTTCACCACCACACCCACCCCCGGCAACACCCTCGACAAACAACACAACACACACCAACCCCCCACACAGGCCGACATCCTCGCCGCAGCCACAGCCGCCAACTGCGACCTCACCCCCCAAGAAATCCACGACCCCACACGCCTCATCCTCCTCCGCCACAACCGCGAACTACCCATCATGTCCCTCAGCCGCGACGCCACCGACGCCGCAGGCGCACCACCCATCTCCGAGCCCTACACCGTCGGCTGGTACAACGAAGGCCCCAAACTCGGCTCCCACCAGGGCAAAGCCGTCCTCACCAGCCACACCTACCACACCGGCACCGCCCTCGGAAACGAACTCAACAACGGCCTATGGACCACCGGAGACATCATCAAAGTCGAAGACTCCGCCGGACACAACGCCTGCTACACCTACCGCGACACCCTCCACATCATGGTCGAGGACTACGACCCCAACTCCACCATCGTCTACGACACCGCCAACGCCCCCATGTTCGCCATGGTCGTCTGCTCCGACTGGGACCCCCACGGCAACCCCCTCGGCCGCATGATCTACTACGCCGACCTCATCACCACCACCCACACAGACGCCACCGGCACCACACACCCCAACAGCCAATCCGGCTAAAGCAAAGCCCCCGAGCCTCACGGCTCGGGGGCTTCACTCACGCAGCACAGCGCCTCTTAGATCCCCAAGAAAGCCACAACCGCATCGTAGGAGTGGCGGGCGGCATCCTCGCCATTCATGTGGAAGGCCTCATCAGAACCCGCACCACACAAGTCAGACACGGCGCGCAGGCACACCCAATCCACACCCATGCCATAACACACCTGGGCCGAGGCAACCGTCTCCATATCGGTGCCAATCGCATCGGGGAAGCGCTGGCGGATACCAGGAACAACCTGCTCAGAAGCGAAGGAGTCACCCGACACAATACGGCCAATCATCACCGGATGAGGGCTGACCTCACGCAGGTGGTCAAGCTTAGCAATGGTGGTGGGGTGCGTGCGGTAATCAACGGGCATCCTGGGGATCTGACCCATTTCGTAGCCGAAAACAGTGACATCAGCATCGTTGTAGATCGCGGTAGTGCCACCGGTGATCTCTCCGACGTTGATGTCCACATGCAGGCCACCGATGGTTCCTGCAGCAATAAACAGTTCAGGGTCAACCAGGCTGAGCGCGCGCGAGGTAGCATTCGCCGCATTAACCAGGCCAATACCGGAGGTCACGACAAGGACACTCTTTCCGGCGAGGGTGCCCAGGGCGAAGGTCTGCTGGTGTAGGTCCTCATCGCCAACGCGAAGAATCTGCACCTCAGAGGCGCCACCAACAGGGGTGAGTGCCTCCATGAAGGGGGCAGCCTCCATGTCCATTGCGCATTGAATGACGGCGTCGACGGCGGTGCGCTCAGGCAGGGCGGGAAGAGTGAGCATAGGAACTCCATTGGTGAGGGGGCAGGAGGCGAAGGGGAGTGTGCCATGTGTGGCCGCATGGACGTGAAATACCCGAATGTCAGGCATTCACATGGCGCGAGCGCGACAGCAAGGATCTGCGCGACAGAGGAACGTCAACAGCGGCGTGCCTGCGCACCGTGGTGCGCAGGCAGTGGTTTCAGTGCTGGCAGTTGCAGCCGCAGCCACCTGAGGGCGCGGTGGGCAGGGAGTCGGCTGCTTCTTGGGCGGCAGCCTCGTCCATCACGTCTTCCCACTCGTCACGCTTGTCGAGGAAGGCAGCGACAGCGGCCTTCGCAGCCTCAAGGGAGTGGTTGGCGCCCCAGCCGCACTGGATCTCATTCGCCGCCGGCACTTCGGTCGCAGCAAGCACGTCACGGAAAGCAGCCTCCAGCAGGGGCAGGAACTCCTCAGTTTCCACACCGAGAAGCATGGCGTAAAAGCCGGTCTGGCAGCCCATAGGGCCAAAGTCAATGAGCTTATCGGTGTGGTTGCGCATAAGCTCAGCGGTGAGATGCTCGATGGAGTGGACGGCGTCCATCTCGAGGTGGTCAACGTTGGGCTGGGTGAAGCGCACATCGTACTTGACGAGGATATCGCCGCCAGGCAGGATCTTGCGATCAGCAACGCGGACGTAGGGGGCGCGGACAAAGCGGTGATCGAGGTTAAAGGACTCGACATTCATGCGTTCAGTCATAATGCTGATTCTACGGGCTTCATGTCCTTCAAAGTTGGCCTGTCCATGCCTCCGCACCGGCCCTTGCGGCCCCCGCCCGAGCCACACCGCCAGTTACGTGACAGTTGTTGCATTGCGTGACCGTTATAGCTGCTCCATAACGCAACAACCGTCACGCCGTGCAACAACTGTCACAAAAGTAGCGCTGGTTCCTCGAAATAAAACCCCAGACAGCCCAGTCAAGCCCACCCACTTCACCCAGCCCACAGTCTCCCCAAGCCAGACCTGCTGCAACAGTAAGACAGGGAGGGCTCAAGCAGAACAAGCTCCTCTAAAGCCCATAACCTCAGGCGTCGGTACGTGACAGGTCAGCCGTTGCCAGGTCCACGGCGGGAGCCTTCGTGACGATCTTGTGTCCCGCCCACAGGGCCAGGAAGGCAAAGAGGCCAATGTAGGTCGACAACACGGTCTGCCAATCAAGGATGCCCGCGTAAATGTCAAGATTCTGGCCAGCAATGACAACGACCACCATCAGGAAGGCAACGATGGGGCCCAGGGGGAAGAACTTTGACTTAAAGGGGAGTTCGGACACGTCATGGCCCTGCAGGATGAAGGCCTTGCGGAAGCGGTAGTGGCTCCAGGCAATACCCGCCCACACGATAAAGCCTGCCAGACCCGAGACGGTGATGAGCCAAATGTAGGCAGCTCCATCCCCAATCAGGGAGGTAAGGAAGGCAAAAGCTCCCACGGCGGTGGTGGCGATGACGGCGGGCATGGGGACGCCTCGCTTGTTGACGCGGGCGAAAATCTTGGGAGCCTTGCCGGAAAGGGCCATGGCGTAGAGCATGCGCGAAGAGGCGTACAGGCCCGAGTTTCCTGCCGACAGGATAGCGGTCAGGATAACGGCGTTCATGACCGAGGCTGCACCCAGGATGCCCGCCTTTTCAAAGATGAGGGTGAAGGGAGAGACGGCAACGTCCTCAATCTCTGAGGCCAACAGGTGGGGGTCGGTGTAGGGCAGGAGGAAGCCGATCACGATGATCGCACCGATGTAGAACAGGGTGATGCGGAAGAAAACGGTGCGTACGGCGCGAGGGATGGTGACCTCGGGCTTGTCGGCTTCACCGGCTGCGACGGCCAGTAATTCGGTGCCTTGGAAGGAGAATCCGGCGATCATCATGATGGAGAAGGTGCCAAAGAAGCCGTTCACGAAGGGGCCTTCCCCCGCTGTCCAGTTGGCGAAGCCGGGGGCGGGGCCTGCGATGATGCCGAAAATCATGAGGACGCCGACGGCCAGGAATACGACGACGGCAACGACCTTGACCAGGGCGAAGGCGAACTCACTTTCACCAAAACCTCGCACGGTGAAGGCGTTGGCGACGAAGAGGATGGTGAGGAAGATAGCCGACCATACCCAGGAGGGCACGTCGGGCAGCCAGTAGCGCATGACGAGGGCGACGGCGACGAGTTCGGCGGCCAGGGTGATGGCCCAGTTGAACCAGTAGTTCCAGCCGGTGGCGAAACCAAAGGAGGGTGACACCCAGCGGGTGGCCCAGGTTTCGAAGGATCCTGCGGTGGGGAGCCAGGTGGACATTTCGCCCAGGGATTGCATGAGCAGGAAGACCATGACGCCAATGGCGCCGTAGGCGACGAGGGCGCCGCCGGGGCCCGCTGCGCTGATGGAGCCGCCGGTGGCGACGAGGAGGCCTGTGCCGATGGCTCCACCGATGGCGATCATATTGAGGTGGCGGGTGCCGAGGCGACGCTTCAGCCCCTTTTCCTCTGCGTCGGCGGTGTGGCCTACTGCAGTTGGGGTGTCGCTCATGGCTGGTCTTCTTTCGCTGAAAAGGTTGAGGTTTTTGTACCTGTCGTATTAAACGCCCCTAGCTTAGGATCGTCAGCCGTATGCAGTTTTTCTGCACACTATGCGAGACAATCCCTCTTCTAAAAAACCTTATTTCGGCAGGTCAGAGGCATTTTTCACCCTGGTTTTCATGGCCAAACCCACATCGGGCATCACGGAGCGTGAGGAGCGTGTGCCGGTTGAATAGCGGCCCGAATCGAACGTAACGCTACAAGGGCAATCAGCATGGCGAGGACAGCGAAAGCGATGGTGGTGGTAAAACCACCCTGAGAGCCGAAATTGTCAATCATTTGCCCGGTGACAACATTGGAGACGGACTGCCCAATCACCCACATTGCTCCCATGAGTGCCATGCCTTCAGTCAGGCGCGAGGCTGGTGCAATGCGCATCAGCAGTTGGTTGATATTGACCACTGTTGGCGCGTGAGCAGCACCGGCGAGCAGCATGAGGACGGCCGCCATTGACATAGAGGTTGCCAGAAGCAGCGCCGAACATCCGCAGGCCAAGAGGATAAGAAACCCGTAGAAGCGTTTCCAGAGGGCCGATTGCCAGGTGCGCGCCCCGTAGAAGAGGGCGCCAAACATTGCTCCGGCTGAAAAACAGGCGAGCACCGCGCCCGACCAGGTCTTTTGGTTGAGCTCTTCAGAAAATGCGATGACGGATAGGCCGATGGTGGATTGGAAGGCTCCGTAGCCAATGAGGATGACCAGCAGTGCCACCACCGCGGGGGAAAGGAGTGTCTCCTTCCTTCCAACAGACGAGGCCGCCGTGCCAGTTTGAGTCCCTGCACCGGCTTTTGATTGGGCGGGGTCTGGGGCACGCTGCACGCCCTCGTTTTCCGACATGGAGATTGCCGCAGCTTCCAGATTGGGCACGGGTTCGTAGGCGCGTGTGCCCAGTACTGCCCACCCGCCGCTCATGAGGCACAGTGCCCCCAATCCGATACTGAGGAAGGGGGAATAGAGTGTGGAAATGACCGTGGCGAGGGGCGTGCCGACCGTCCACATGAGTTCTTCAGCGACCGAGATCATCGACAAAGCGGAGTTCATGCGTGCGGGTTCGTCCCTCAGCGCAAGATTCCAGCGGGCACGCATCATCGACCCGAAAGGCACGGCCAAACCGGCGGTGGCCGACGCGAAGACAATCACCCACACGGGCGCCTGGAACCACAGGGCCACACACAGGTGGATAATCGCCGCACACCACACGCCAATGAGGGGCACTCCCACGCGCCTCTGGCCGTAGCGGTCAATCAGGCGACCAACGATTGGGCTGGTCAGGGCGAAGCAGACCGCTGAGGCGGCTGATGCTGTGCCCGCAATAGTGAAGGAATCGTATTGGGCGCGCACCGCCAGCAGCACCCCCATCCCCACCAGTGGACCGGGGGCTTGGGCGATGACACCACCCACAGTCACGCGGGCAGCGTGAGGCATCCTGAGAAGCTGGCGGTAGACAGCAAATCCCTGGGCCTGTCCATCAGTCATGGGATGCCTCCGGTGAGTGCGTGATGGGGATGGGAAGACGGCACATTGTCACGAGTCTAGTGCCTATCGTAAAGGGCAGAATATCAGCGAGAATGGAACCGCTCGATCAGATCATTTCCGCATTCAAAGGCGAGGTTGGAACATGGGTCCCTATGGCATCGGAATTGCCCTTGGCATTGCTGGCGGTCTTGCCGCGAAGTACATCTATCGCGCGGTTGATACCCATTGGCCGGAGTCTTATGTGTACACGCGGAGCTTGTTCGAGCGTTTCCAACGCACAACGTTCCCCCGCTACGCTCTCTTCCGAACGCTTCCCTTGTTTGCAGCCTTCCTTGCAGCCAACGTCACCACCGCAAATCTGGGCGCATCAACTATTGCGAGTGCGCTGTCGGGCTGCTTGAGCTTCATCGTTACCACCGATGCCCTGGCTGCCTACACTGCCTTGAAGTATCGAGACACTCGGCGCCGCATCTTGCTCCCTGTGTATGTACTTAACAGCCTCTTGACCATTGGCGTCGCTTTGGCTGCCTACTTCCTTCATCCCTCCCTTTCTTTCCTTGTACCCCCACCACAGGAGTTCACGACAGCGGCATGGACAGCCCTACTCGTCGCAGTCCTTGCAACTGCTTTTCAGAAGGGGTTTGCAACTAAGGCGTTGAGCAACGAGCAGCAGATTGCACTTGCGAAGAAGGATATCGGCGCCGAGTTGTGGGAGTATGCCCGGGAGCTCTCGCAGAACCAGAATGTTCCGCCTTTTATCACTCATGCGATTATGACGACTGAGGCTCTTGAACGGCCTCGGTGGGTGAGATCTGGAGAACGTCTATTCGGCCGCATTATTCATCCGAAGACTCCAATGACCTTCGGTGTCACGCAGGTGCCCTCAATTACCCCATTGACCGACCTTGAATCCATTCAGATCACGGTGCAGAAGCTGGCATCTCGTTCGGATATCTGTTCTGAACTCATAGAATTCCACCAATCAGGAGTCCCCTTCTTCTCTCCATTCTCTCCAGATGCGCAAGAGGCAGGACCGATTGATGTGGCTCGCAAACTCATCCGACTTCACAATCCGCATGAACAGTACGTCAATACGGTGATCAACTTCGCGCATTTCCTCTATTAGCTCCCTTCTGCCACCCCCTCACTTCAGCGACGAAGCCTTGGTTTTACTTGACGCCCTTCTTCCCCCCGAGTAAGTTTCTTTGTATAACAAATCCGAGCGCTTTCCAAGACACTGCCGTCAACGCCGACGCATGAACAAGGATGACCTCGCATGGATGATTCCGTGTACCGCCCCTATCCCGGCGCGCCCTCCGACGCCCAACAATCCTTCACTGCCCGCCCCCACAGGTGGGGCACTCACAGCGCCAAGTGGGACCTCCTCGCCTCGCCTCTTGGCAGCGACGCCATCAGCCTGAGTGTGGCTGACATGGAGTTCTACAGTGCACCCACCGTCATTCATGCCATCACGCGGGCCGCCGCCCACGGCGTCTACGGCTACACCGAGGTTTTCACCGACTTCGCTCAGGCAGCCTGTCGCTGGCAGCGCGTCCGCCACCAGTGGGAACCTCACCCAGACGAGACGCACTTCTTTCCCCGCATCGTCCAATGCCTCAGCGCCCTCTTGGATCGCGTGATCGCACCGAAGAATGGCGAGCGGCCCGTCCTTGTCACCCTCACCCCCGCCTACGGGCCACTCCTTGAGGTCGCCCGCCGTCTGGGAGTACACATCCGCGAGGTTCCCCTCATCTCCCACCCGCCCCCAACACTGCCTTCCTCACCCACCGCATCAATGACGATCTACTCAACGCGGCAATGACGGGTGCCGATGTGCTCCTGTGGTGCAACCCGCACAACCCCACCGGACGAGTATGGACCCGCGACGAACTCCACGCCGTCGCCACCCTTGCCCTCACGCATGACGTGCTCGTATTCAGCGATGACATCCACGCTGACTTCACCCGCACTGAGCGCACCTCCTACACGCCCCTCGCCCTCGTCAGCCCCGAGCTATGGGAGCGCGAACTACTCATCCACTGCGCCTCTCCCGGTAAAACCTTCAATACTGCGGGGCTGGAAAGTGCAGCCATTTTTGCCCCACCCGCCCTCGGGCAAGCGCTGGAAGAAGCCAAACGTGCCGCCGGACTCCACAACCCGAACTATTTCGCCATCCCCGCCACCATCGCAGCCTGGACTGACGGGGACAAGTGGGTGGATACCCTCCGGCAACGTATCGACGCAAACCTCGCCCTCGCCGTTGACCTGCTACACACCCTCCTGCCTGCCGCCCACATCACCGACCCTGACGGCACCTACCTCGTGTGGGTGGATGCTGCGGCCTACCTGCCCCACGCCGACACCCTCACTGCGGCGATGGACGAGGCTCGTGTGGCCGTCAGTCCCGGCATCGACTTCGGTTCCGAGTACGGCAGCTACTTCCGCGTCAACGTCGCCCTGCCCCCTGCAGATCTTGAAGACGCACTGGAACGGTTCTGCTACTGCCTCAACACCCACGCCACCTCACCCATTACCCCCACCTTTTCTTCATCCACTGAACACCCTGCATGATCACAACGGAGTGCCTCATGTCCACACCCCTACCTGCTGAAACAACCCGCGAGCACCGCACCCCCAGCGTCGCGGTTGCTGCCATCCCCGTCATTACCCTCATCGCCCTATTGGGTTTTGGCTACATCCTGGCCGAACTCCCCGTTGAGCCTCTGCTCGTCGCAAGTGCCATCGTCGCCGGTATTGTCGCCTGGAGGCTGGGCTACACCTGGGATGAGATCATTGGCTCGGTTGCGCAGAAGATCGCCAAAACCATGCCCGCTATCCTCATCCTCATTACGGTGGGCGCCCTCATTGGCTCATGGATGGCTGGCGGCACGATCCCCATGCTCATCTACTACGGCCTGAAGATCATTAACCCCGCCTACTTGGCTCTTATTGCCTTGGTGGTGACCTCGATCGTGTCCCTGTGTACGGGCACATCGTGGGGGTCGGCGGGCACGATCGGCGTGGCGTTCATGGGTGTTGCCGTGGGCATGAACGCTAACCTCGCGATGGTTGCTGGCGCGGTCGTGGCGGGCGCCTACTTTGGCGATAAGCTCTCTCCCCTGTCGGATACGACCAATATCGCGGCGGTTGCTACAGGCGTGAACCTCTTCGACCACATCCGCCACATGCTGTGGACCACCCTTCCGGCTTTCCTTACCTCCGCCGTCGTCTACCTCATCTTTGGCTTGAACTCGACCGGCGGCACTGTGCCAGAGAAGGTCAACACGATTCTTGCCACCTTGGATGCTGCCTTCACCTGGAATATTCTTCTGCTGCTCCTACCGGTGGTGATCGTTCTAGGCGGCGCCATGATGCGTAAGCCCACCATTCCTGTCATGCTCATCTCCATTGCGGTGGCCATGTTTAATGCGATGGTTGTTCAGGGCATTTCCTTTAAGGACACTGTTGTGTCAACTGTTAATGGCTTCAATGTGGAGATGGTGACCGCCAGCGGTTTCAACGCCGACACTGTCATTGAGGATGTCACGCGCCTGCTCAACCGCGGCGGCATGAACTCCATGATGAGTGTCCTGCTGATCTGTTTTTGCGCTATCACCTTCGCGGGCGTGATCTCCGTGTCGGGCTCTTTGGATGTGCTGATCTCGCGACTGTTGGCGGGCGTGAAATCCACTTTCGCCCTCATTGGCGCCACGATTATTACCGGCCTGGCCACCATTGGTATTACCTCGAACGGTCAGGTGTCGATCCTTATTCCCGGTGAGATGCTGCGCTCGGCCTACATTCAACGAGGCCTCCACCCCAAGAACCTGTCGCGCACCATTGAAGACTCCGTGACCGTCATCGAGCCGATCCTGCCATGGACCTCCGCTGGCGCCTACATGGCGGGCACCCTGGGGGTCGCCACACTCAGCTACCTGCCATGGGCGGTATCGAACTGGATCGCCATTGGTTTCGCACTCATCTGGGCGGCCACCGGCATTGGCATTGCCCGACTTGCCCCGCAGGAGCAGGAGGTATTCGCCGACGCAGAGTAGATCACACCGAGTAGAGCACTATCTGCTCACGTCAGAGCCAAACTCTCAAAGTCAAACCAGGGCCCTGCTCCTTGGCTTGATAGGGCTGCTCCCATGGAGGATTCTCCACGGGAGCACCCTCCTATTTATAGGAACTTCACCTCAATCAAATCATGAAAACTAAACATTTGAGCCGTCCTCGCATCCAGAAAACACCCAATACGCGAGATTCACAAGACCACGCCAGTCAGACATAATTACAACACTCTAAAAGAAAGAAGGTAGGCATCTGAGCATTCTCCCAACTCGCTCACGTGTGTGCACTTTTCGCGTGTCGCGTCCTTTTTTGTTGAATTTCTGCGGTTTGTTGTGTGGTAGTGGGTCACTAATGGGATGGACGGAATCAGGGGTATGGCCCCGTCTTGTTCGCCCGCGTGAGAGCTGCTTGTGGTGGCATTGCTGTGCAGGTTATGGGGCTCTTCCCAAATGAGGGTGTGGGTGGGTGTGAGCTAGTGCGGGGGTGTTGGTGTGTGGATAGGCGTTGAGGTCTTCCGATGATGGGAGTTAACACAGCACCCAACGGGAAGACCTCAACATGTCCAACGCTACCTTCATTGAGCCTGATTTGACTACTTTTGCTGGTTTGGACGGCCTTGGGCTCATTGTTACCGGCCAGTGTATTGAGCCTGAGCGAGCAGTGCTCGAATGCCGCGTGGTAGAGCCGGATAACTGGTGCAGGAGGTGTGGCTGCCAAGGACTAGTACGCGACAGCGTGACGCGAAGGCTTGTGCATGTGCCTTTTGGGTGGCGTCCTACCAGTTTGTTGGTACGGCTGCGTAGGTACCGCTGTCGGGAGTGTGGGCATGTGTGGCGACAGAACATGGAGTCAGCAGCAGCCCCCAAAGCACTCCTGTCCAGACGGGCGGCGCGATGGGCGTTGGAAGCGGTTGTGTGCAAGCACTTGAGCATAGCTAGCCTCGCCCAGGGGCTAGGGGTGGCTTGGGATACCGCTAACGACGCTGTAGTGGCTGAGGGCCTGGAGGTCTTGATCAATAACCCGGCCCGGTTTGACGGTGTGAGAGTTATTGGCGTGGATGAGCATGTCTGGCGTCATACACGCAAAGGAGACAAGTACGTTACTGTCATCATCGATTTGACCCCGGTCAGGGACGGTACTGGCCCGGCCCGGCTGCTGGACATGGTCCAGGGGCGTTCCAAACAAGCTTTCAAGAATTGGCTAAGCGAACGCGATCAAGCCTGGCGTCGGGGCGTTGAAGTGGTGGCCATGGACGGTTTCACCGGGTTCAAAACTGCCGCGAGTGAGGAATTACCCCAGGCCAGGGCCGTGCTAGATCCCTTCCATGTCGTCAAACTAGCAGGAGATGCGCTTGACCAGTGTCGGCGGCGTGTTCAACAAGAACTCCACGCACGCCGTGGGCGATCAACTGATCCCTTGTATAAGGCCCGCCGCACCCTACACACCGGCATCGACCTGCTCACCCCTGTCCAGCACAAGCGTCTAGAGACGCTGTTTGCCAACGATGACCATGCCCAAGTTGAGGTGACCTGGGGTGTGTACCACAAAAAAATGGTGGCCGCCTACCGCCATCCCGACAGGGCCAAAGGCAAGCAACTCATGCAAGACCTCATCACCGCGATCTGCAAAGACGTGCCCGAGGTCCTTAAAGAGATCAAAACCCTGGGACGAACACTAAAGAAACGCGCCACTGACATCCTGGCCTACTTCGACCACCCCAAGACCAGTAACAGTCCCACCGAAGCCATCAACGGTCGCCTCGAACACCTACGCGGCACCGCTCTGGGCTTTCGCAACCTGACCAACTACATCATCCGCAGCCTGCTAGAAACAGGCGGCTTCAAACCCCACCTACACCCTTAAATCGGAAGAGCCGCTTTCCGGCGGACTCTTTGGTATTCCCCAAGGAACTGCCGCCTACGCCATTAACATTTACGAGACTGATCTTCCGATCCTTCCCAAGCCTGCCCTCTCAGAGCAAGAGATCGCCGAACGAGTGCAAGCTCTTGAGCAGAAGGTAGGGACCGGCGCCGCTGATATCTCCTACGCGCGCTTCACTGACGGTGCGATTCACCTTGGCATTCGACTTATTCCCATGCATTGTTGGCAAATCCCCTTCATGGATTCGGTAGACGCAGCAAATCCCTGGAAAGCTCTTTCACCAGAAATTCAACAAGAGATCCTTGATCTGCAATCCCTCAACGTTCCTGTCACCCTTGAGCGAGACTTTGTCTCACCTCAGTGGAAAGACTGCAGTTCCGAACCCGAGTGCCACCAATTTGCCATCGGCTGCAAATGAAAGACACCTAGAACAATTCTCCTGACCTGAACAAATGCAAGTGGCCCCGTGGAGGATTCGCCACGGGGTCACCCCCTTCCTAGGCCCGACACCGCATACAAACGGGCCTATCCCCTTTCGTGGGACAGCGACAACACCATGCCGCCCACGAAAGCATCCCCCAGACCAATCGTCGTGGGGTCAGCAATCTTCACCGCATGCGAAGGAGCAATGAGGACACCCGCCTTGCGCACCGCCGGTGAGGCCGTCAGATACAGCCCAACCGGGGAATAAGGCACCGCAGCCATCGCGTGGAAATCCTCGGCCGTGAAGCCATCCCCGTGTGCGAAGCGGGTCGACGCCATCTGACAGCCCAGCGCTGCGGCCTTCGCTACCGCCGGAGCATCCTCGCCAATCACCGCCGCATAGTCAGCAGTGTGGACCACGACATTGCGCACACCCGACAGCACCCGCAGGGACTTCATCAGACTGACGAGGTCCTCCGCTTCGGTCATATTGGCCTTGCGGCCGAGGTAGTGCTGGGCTTCGTCCTCGTTCATCGAGTGAATGGTGGCCCACCGGCGCGCACTGGCCAGGACCTGCTGACGCAGATGCTCATGATGGAACCCGGCTTCCTCATAGATCACGGGCCGCCCGGCAAAACCCGGCGGGGGCAGCATACAGTCACGGCCCTGCTGCTCCGAGGGCGCCTGGGCGAGCATGCGCTCAACCGTGTCGAGACGTCGGGCAAGGAGCTCCTCCGAAGTCATGGCGTTCAACCCCGAAATGACGACCACCTTCGCTGTGGAAATCGCTTCACCCAGATCAGGGGAGATTTTCATGCGCTCATTGGCGGGGTCATTGACGAAGATGACCCGGTTGGGTCGGCCCTCGCCCGCTGCCAGCGCGTGCCCGCCCTCGCCCTTCTCAGGCGCCTCCCACACGGGGCTTCCATCAGCGAAATGCAGCGTCGGTGCCGCCGGATACTGGACGATGACATGCGGGTCCAAGCTATCCTCGCGGGCGCTCGACACGGAGGACACCCTCTCAGGCAGGAGGGAACGCAATTCCTCGCACGTCGACACCAGATGGACAAGGGACCCCACCCCCAGGCGATCCAAGCACACCGCAGCACGCACGCTCGTCCCACCCAAGGTCATGGTGTAGGTGAAACGCTCGGCGAAACTGCGCAAGGCCTGCGGGTCCACCACCCGCACCTCCATCCCCTTCTGGTGGCGGATCGCATGAAGGAGGGCGACGAGCATCCCTCGTTCATCCTCAACAATGCGGGGCGTGGCCTCACATTCGCCCGCGTAAATGTCGAAGCCGCGCGTCAGGGCATCAAGGCTCTCCGCATCCCACACCACCTCGAAATCGACGTTCCCGCCAAGTCCGAGGACCACTCCCGACCTCATCGCCCTACTCCCTTACAGTCACTCCGATAGCAGCCCAGCCCTAGAAGAAACGCAGCGTGTCCGCCGACCCGAAAAGCTCAATCTTCTGGGCAGCGCAGACACGCAGGGCGTCCTCGCAGGGCGGCTCAATGACATTAGGCTCACGCACCCCCAAGTCGCTCAGCACTTCACGCATGCGCGTAAAGTAGGCGGCCTTAATGTCAGAAGAAATATTGACCTTATTAATGCCACGCTGCACCGCCTGACGGATCTCATCATCAGGATTATTCGACCCCCCATGCAGGACAAGTGGAATATCCACTGCGGCCTTAATACGATCCAGCAGGTCCAGCTTGAGTTCAGGCTGCAGGTCGGAAGGATACAGGCCGTGGCGCGTCCCGATCGCCACAGCGAGGGAATCCACGCCGGTCGCCTCGACAAACCGCAACGCATCCTCAGGGTCGGTGTAGACGATGTCATTCGTTCCGGCCTCCCCGTAGGAGTCGGTGGCGCCAATCGTGCCCAGCTCTGCTTCTACCGACAGTCCAACGGCGTGGGCGGCTTCGACAACACGGCGGGTCTGTTCGACGTTGACCTCCCAAGTTTCCAAGGACTTGTCGATCATCACCGAGGTGAAGCCGTTTTGGATCGCCACAAGCACCTGCTCATAGCTTGCCCCGTGGTCAAGGTGAATGGCGGTGGGCACCGACGAGCGGTGCGCTTTTTGGATGATGGCGGGCAGCATGTCCACACCAATGTGGCGCAGTTCGTCGGGGTGGATAGCGATAATGTGGGCAGATTTGAGCTCCTCACAGGTTTCCACTACTGCGTTAAGCATGGAGTAGCTGGAAATATTGAATGCCGGGACGGCAAAAGAGTGCTGATGTGCCACCTGGAGAATGGCGTCGCCCGTTACGAGCATGGGAGTTCCTTCCTGTTGTGTTGTTTAGCTCTTCACCGATCCAGCAGACATGCCGCCGATGAAGTACCTCTGGAAGAAGATGAAGAGCACGAGAATGGGGATGGAGCCCAACACGGACATCGCCATCATCTGGTTCCAGTCGTAGGAGTGTTGTCCCATCAGCAGTTGAATACCAATGGGAACAGTGCGCATGTCATTGGTTCGCGTCAGCGTCAACGCGAAGAGGTATTCGTTCCACGCGATCATGAAGGTGTAGATCCCTACCGACACGATGCCGGGAATGGAGATCGGCACCAGCACCCGCCACAGGGCACCGAAAGAGGTTGCGCCGTCAACCTTGGCGGCCTCGTCGAGCTCGCGCGGCAGGGTGTTGAAGTAGCCGGTCAGCATGATGATCGCGTAGGGCAGGGTGAACACCATGTAGGTGAGGATCAGACCCTGGTAGGTGTTGTAGAGCTTGAGGGCGACCATCAGCCCGAAGAAGGGGATGAGCAGTGTGATGGGTGGGACGGATTGGACGGAAATAATGATGACGTTGAGGATGCGTTTGCCCGGGAAAGTGAAGCGGCTAAAGGCGAAGGCCGCGAGGATGGCGACCAGCAGCGTCAGGAGCGTCACTGACAGCGCCACCGCGTAACTGTTGATGAAGAAGCGGACCTTTTGCGGGTCGTTGAAGATCGCGAGGTAGGCGTCGAAACTGGAGTTTTCCGTCAGCAGGCGCGGCGGGGTGGCGAAGATTTCGGAGTTCTTCTTCAGGGAGGAGACGAACATCCACACGATGGGTGAGGCCGCAAAGAGCGCCCCGCAAGTCAGGCCGATGAGGACCCCAGCCTTAGCCAGCAGGTGGCGGGCGCGTTTGGACAGGTTCATCTCAATCCCTCAGTTTCTGGCTCTTGACGTACAGGGCGGCCAGCAGCATCGACATGATGAAGATGAGCACTGCCGCCGCCGAGGCTGCCGCGAAGTCGTAGTCGGAGAAGGCGAGCTTGTAGGTGTAGGTGGCCAGCATTTCTGTCCGATCCAGGGGACCGCCGCCCGTTGTCATCCAGATGAGGGCGAATTGTTGGGAGGTCCAGATAATGTCGAGCAGCGCCATGGAGGTCAACACCGGCAGCAGCTGGGGGATCGTGATGCTGGTGAAGCGTCGCACCGGCCCTGCGCCATCAACCTCGGCGGCCTCGTAAAGGTCAGGGGAGATACCCTGCAGGCCAGCCAGGAGGCTGATCATAAAGAAGGGGTAGCCCGCCCAGATATTGATGGCTGTTACGACGGTGAGGGCCATGTCCGGGTCGGCCAGCCATTCTTGCTGGCCACTGATAAGGCCGATGGCGTTGAGGATGTAGTTGACCACGCCATTGGGGTTGAGGAGGAGCCGCCACAGGATCGCAATGATTGCCACCGTCAGCAGCCAGGGGAGGACAAATAGCGTGCGAAAGATTGTGCGCGTAATGGCTGAGACTTTGTCAGAGTTGAGCAGGAGTGCAAACGCCAGGCCGATAATCATGTGGGCGACGACGCTGACCAGGGTGAAGAAAGCGGTGTTTTTCAGGGCCGTGTAGAACTTCGGGTGGCCAAGGATTTCGGCGTAATTGCTGATGCCAACAAAGACGGGGTTGGGGTTGGTAATGACCGCATCCTGCAAGGAGTAGTGAATGACCATCACGATGGGCACGGCAAGGAGCACCAGCATGAGGGTGATGGTGGGCAGGAGGTACAGGTAGGGAACGAGCATCCTCCAACGCTGGGGGCGCGGGGAATCTCCTCGAGGCTGAGTCGAGCGTCCAGGCACAGTGACTCCTTTTAGTCTCCCCTTCGGGGCGAGGACGAGGGTACCGCTGCCCTCATCCTCGCCCCAGGGAAGGGGGCTTAAAACTCGCCCTCCCAGGTGGTTTGCACCGTCGTGAGCATTTCGTCGACGGTGATGTCACCACTGAGGTAGCGCTGGAATTCTTCATCGAAGCTGCGCATGAGCTTTTCAGCGACGGGCAGGCCGGTGAACTCATTAGCGGGGCGTCCAGCGTTCCAGATATCGAAGGCCGCCTTGAAGAACTCGTCATCCTTGACGAAGGCGGGCTCAGCATCAACGTGGCCTGGGAAGGCGTGGGCGCTGTCGGATAGGCGCGCGTTGACGTCCTTGGACATGAGGAACTCAACGAGTTTCCACGCTTCAACCTTGTGCTCGCTGGAGTTTGATACGCCAATACCCCACGAGGCGTAGGGCATGCCGCGTTCGCCGCTGTAGCCGTCCTTGGCGGGGATGGCTGCGATTTCGAACTTCAGGTCGGGGCTGGCTTCACGGATGAGGTTAATGTGGGCCAGGGAGTCGATCATCATGCCGACACGGCCGTTGGTGAAGTCCTCGACCTTGTCTTGTTCCTTCATGGTGAAGGCACCGTTGGCGATGACCTTGTTATCCCACAGTCCCTTGATGAATTCGACGGCGCTCTTGACGTCCTCGTTATTGACATTGGGTTTGCCGTCGGGGGTGAGCATGGAGCCACCCGAGGCCCACACCCACGCCATGACGTCGTTTTGGATGCCGTTGGGCGCTTCGAGGGAGAGGGGCATGACCCAGCCTGAGGCGTCGGGGACGGCCTCGCTCACCTTCTTTGCCGCATCGGCGAACTCTGTGCGCGTTGAGGGCACCCCCGCGACACCGGCTTTATCGAGGAGGTCGCGGTTGACGAACATGGGGTAGACGAAGTTGACCACGGGGATCATATAGGTGGCGTCAGCGACCTTGATTTGGCTGGCGAGTTGGGCGTCGTCGTAGCCTGCCTCGCCCATGAGGGCGGTGAGGTCGGTGATGGCGCCCTGTTTGACGAAGTCGCTCACCCATGCGCCATCGAGGCCGACGACGTCGGGCATGGTGCCTGCGGCGGCGCCGGCAACGAGTTGTTCCTTCGTGGAGGCGTAGGGGCCAGAGAGGAGTTCGACCTTGATGCCGGGGTTTGCGGCTTCAAATTCGTCCATGAGGGCGCGGAAGGAGCCGTCGGGGAGTTCAGGTTCCCACCATTGGGCGAACTCGAGGGTGACGGTACCCTCTGCTGCGGGTTCGACGGGCGCGCCGGATTCTGCTGCGCCGCTTTGAGGGGTTAAGGATCCACATGCTGTCAGCACCATTGCTGACATTCCAAGGGTCGCGGCGAGCGCGACGAGTCGTCTCTTCATGAGAACTGCCTTCTTCCATCGTCATTGATGTGCAATTTTGTGCAGCTATTCGCTGTTTTTTGAGGCCGTAGTGTGAGCCTATGGCCGCTTATTGCCCCCTGCAACCGGAATGAGGTTACAAAGCGATAACACCATGCAGATAGATGCGTTTTTCTGCGTTATCCTACTGTCGTGGAAGACGCACAGCCTCGACTCCCCGCCGGACGAAAAAGCCACATCGCCACCTACATCGCCGAAGTCGGCCAGGTGACGGTGGCCGACCTCGCGCGACGCTTCGGCGTCTCCGTCGACACCATCCGCCGCGACCTCGACCAACTCGACGCCGAAGGCGTCCTCATCCGCACTCACGGCGGAGCCATGTCCACCTCCGCCATCCCCTGGCACGACACCCAACTCGACGACCGCACCCGCCTGCGCCCCCACGAGAAAGACACCATCGCACGCCTCGCCGCCGGCCTCGTCGACGACGGAACCGTCCTCCTCATCAACGGAGGCACCACCACCCTCGCACTGGCCCCCCACCTCGCCGACCGACGCGAACTCATCATCGCCACAAACTCCCTGGTCATCCCCACATCCATCAACCCCGACAGCTGCCGCGACGTCTACATGATCGGCGGCCACGTCCGCCTTTCCGGCCGAGTCGCCATCGGCCCCGTCTCCTTCTCCGCCCCAAACGGCGCAGGCCAGGTCGCTGTCCAGGCCGACCTCGCCCTCCTCGGCGTCGGAGCCGTTGACGCCGAAGGCGGTTTTTCCACGACAAACCTCGCCGAAGCCATGATGATCGCGCAAATGGCCCAGCAATCCCGCAAGGTCGCAATCCTCGCAGACTCCTCCAAATTCACCAGCCGCCTCTTCGCCACCATCGGCCCGCTCAGCCTGGCCGACTACCTCGTCACCGACACCCTGCCGCCCGCGCCCCTGCTCGCCGCCCTGCGCGAACACGAGGTCACCGTCATCACACCCGATAACTAAACACCCCCCCGCCCCCCGCCCTCGCCCTCGCCCTCGCCCGCATCACGCTGGCAGAGGGCGGCGACCTCGTCAATGATGACCACCACGCCACGCAAAGACGCGCGGCCACACCCCCACCCGCAGCTCACTGAATGGAGATGACAAATGACGATCCCTCCCACCCTCCGCAGCGCCTTCCTCACCGAAAGCCGCGCCCTCATTGATTTCGCGCGCCACGGCCGCACATCCTACGGATTCGGCTGGCTTGACGATGAGGGCCACATCGACCCCTCCTACGGCACGCGCCTGTGGATCACCGGACGCATGACCCACGCCTTCGCCCTCGGCCACCTGCTGGGCTTCGCCGACTGCCTGCCCTACGTGCGCCACGGCGTTGACACCCTCCTCAACGGCCCCCTCTACGACGCGGCCACGCGCAGCTGGGTGTCCTCCGTTGACGCTGACGGGACGCCCGATTCACAGATGCGCGTCTCCTACGATCATTCCTTCGTCATCCTCGCGGCCTCCTCCGCCCTCGCCGCCGGGATTGACGAGGCCAACACACTCCTCACCCGCGCGCTGGAAACCTTCGATGCGCTGTGGTGGGATGAGGCAGCGGGCATGGTCGTTGACGCCCGTGATCCTGAAACGATGGAGGTGGATTCTTACCGTGGGGTGAATGCGAATATGCACTCCGTGGAGGCGCTGCTGGCGGCCTTCGCCGCCAATGGAGACCAGCGGCGATTGAAGCAAGCCCTGCGGATTAGCTCGCGAGTGGTCGGCTTTATCGAGGCCAACGAGCACCGCCTGCCCGAGCATTTCGACGAGCAGTGGCGGCCCATGCTCTCCTACAACGAAGACATTCCCGCCGATGCTTTCAGGCCCTTTGGTTCAACGATTGGGCACTGGCTGGAGTGGTCGCGGTTGATTCTGACGGTGGCTGCCGAATGTCAGGCCCACGGCGTGGACTACCCCGCATCCTTTGATGTCCTGCCCGCCTACCTGTACCGCAAGTCGCTGGCGGAGGGCTGGGGCAGGGATGGCGCGCCAGGCTTTGTCTACACCATTGACTTTGCCGGGACGCCGGTGGTGCGCCAGCGCATGCACTGGGTGCTGTGCGAGGCTATTGGCGCAGCCGCTGCCTTGGCTCACACCAGCGCTGATGAGTCCTACTGGCACGATATCGCCGACTACTGGGACTACGCGCAGCGATACCTCATCGACCCGTCGGGATGCTGGCATGAAGAGCTCAATGAACGGAACGAACCTGCGCCCTGCACATGGACGGGCAAGCCCGACATTTACCACGCTCTGCAGGCCATGATCGTCGGCACACTGCCGCTGCGGCCAGCTTTTGCCTGGGCGCTGAAAGAACAGGCTGGATAAGGGAGGCGCACTGCCGTGCCCCCAGTTGCCGACACTTCAAGCTGCCCCACCGCCCCACGAATGGGAGGCTTGTTGTCGTTTCTGGGGGTTACCCGGTGTGCACATGACAACGCGGTGAGCATAAGACGGGGCCGCCGTCCGGATCTGCCGCATCGGCCTAACACACGCCGGTGAGGCATAACGTCACGCATTCCAGGATAGAAGCCGGATTCATCCGGAATGATTTTGTGGGGCAGCACTGATCTTGGTTTTTAACGCGGGGCCCCCCGAATCAACAACCAGCCACGACCCAACGGACGCTCCAACACCAACTTGGCATTCCCAAACCCGATCCGCCACGGCCGAGAAATCGATTCCAACTCCACATCATTCAACCCATCCCCAGGACCCGACGCCACAGGATACTTATCAATAGCGCTTGACCCCACACTTACGTTCTCATCAACATAGTCGCGTATTGCCTGCTCATCGGCGGTAAAAGCAATAACATACCCCCAGCCCCCCTCGTAATACTCCGCAAACTTCACCGCAGGCTCAACACTGACCACCTCAGCACCCGCGGGCAAGGTATTCCCCGGAGGAATCGCCAAAATATCCTCCAAATACTCCACATCCGCAGGAAAAGGCGCACCCTCCTGATGAACCGCGGACATCGCTCCGTCAGAAGACTCCCCTGACTCAGCATGATCAGAGGAGGAGGGCGGGACAGTCACGGCACACGACGCCACCAGAAGAGAAGCAACTGCCAGAACAAACACAGGTACCAAACGGCGTCCCAGTATTACCACCCTCGTGTCCTTCCGCACCAGACTCACCACACCAGCACCCATCAACGCGGGGCCCCCCGAATCAACAACCAGCCACGACCCAACGGACGCTCCAACACCAGCTTGGCATTCCCAAACCCGATCCGCCACGGCCGAGAAATCGACTCCAACTCCACATCATTCAACCCATCCCCAGGACCCGAAGCCACGATGTAATCATCAATTGCAGACGATGAAAAGCTCGTATGCTCATCAACGTAATCACGTATCGCCTGCTCCTCTGCGGTGAAAGCAATAACATACCCCCAGCCCCCCTCGTAATACTCCGCAAACTTCACCGCAGGCCCAACGCCGACCACCTCAGCACCCGCAGGCAGACTATTCCCCGGAGGAATCGCCAAAATATCCTCCAAATACTCCACATCCGCAGGAAAAGGCGCACCCTCCTGATGAACCACACTCATACCCACCTCAGAAGACATTCCCGACTCACTTTCATTCACACCGGGCTCAACAAGAGCACAAGAGGTGAGCACACTTAACCCCGCCACCCCAAGCATGAGCACCCGACACCACCGACTACATAACCGCATCTTCACTTCACCCTCCTCACACCGGACTGCCCGACAAGATCAAACTCTCGGGCAATCCCTGCCCGGTGAAGCTCAGCAAGCTGAGCATCAGTAACCGTCAAGGGCCCAATCTGCGTCTGCTTCGACCCATCCCAGTTATACCGATCAGCCACATGTACCTGGTAGGCCACTTCATGCCTCCATTCAGAGGAGGTCTCATCTGGGGGATACACGGTTACTGTTCCAGCAAGCGCATAACTGTAGCCACCCGTCGCATAAAACCAATTCGCATCATCACGTTTCTTTGCATAATGCACATCCCAATCAGTCGTAAACGGATACGTTACAGGAGTAGCGGTTTCCATCTGCTTTGCGGCGTCAAGCGCCTGTCGAACACTGTGATGTTTTACCTCATCAACAACCTCCTGGAACTCAGGTAGATCCTCAAGCATCCTGTCCACGTTAATATCCAGTGGCGCACCTGTGTTCCCTAGGAAGTGCAATAGGTTCTTCGACGCATCCGGCCACACCGGAGCCATCACATCAGCAGCGCTGGTTGCTGCCTCATGCACGGCATAATCACCAAATCCCGGAGCACGCTGACCGTGTTTTCCTGACCCTTCCACAGCACTATCTCCCTGATACTGCCAAGGCGAGATCTTAGGGATCGGGGCACTCGTTCCCTGTACAGGCTTGCCCAAACCGCCCGGTTTATTCCCTGTACCCGACTGAGCTGAATCCGTCGACTCACCCCCACCTCGCCCCCAACGAGCGCCTCGACGCGACGAACGCGACCACCACCACGACTGATCTCCCCGCTGATCCTCAAGCAGCCCCCCAGCCCATGCCATACCAAACAACGGCAACATATGCGGTGCCGTCACACCCACCACAGATGACGCATACCATCCCCACTGCCCACCAGCACCGAAGCCCTTTCCAATCCCCAGAGCCTTCAGAAAATCTGCATCCACCTCCTCAGCCTCACTCACAGCCTTCGCAATAGCCTCCTCAACCTCACTCACCTGCACCGCCTGAAGTTCGGCCGCCTCAACCTCCGAATACGACCACGGCGCCACCCACGACGCACCAACCCCCACAGTCCCATCAGCGCCAATAACCAAGCCGTAAGAATCAGCCAAACGAATCGCCGCCAACACCAACGAACGCACGCCAGCAACCTCGCCAGACGTGCGCACAGACGCCGAGATCAACGCCTCCAACACCTGCGCAAACTCATCAACAGCACCGATGCGCTCCCGCAGCTTCTCACGCACCGCCTCAGCGCCCTCACCCTGGGAGACAAACCCATTCACAGCGCGCTCTAAATCCTGCTTCACCCCCACGACAGTCGCATGAGCGCGCCGATACACACCCACGGCATCATCAATACGTGCCGACTCCCACCGCGACACATCCGCCCACACCAGCGCCATCACTGACCTCCCAGACGGCGCGCAAGGTCTTCAAACGCACTAGACACCCCTACACCCAACACGGCAGTAAAGGTTGATGCCACCTCTTCCTCCGCTGCCCGAGCCCGCCACAACGCGTCCAGCACATCCGCACTAAAACGCCCAAGCTCGCTCACCAAAGCATCCACTCCCTGCCCCAGCCATTCACTGACATCAGCGGCCTGCGCTGCCGACACACTCCCAGGCATTCCCGCAGCAATGTCACCAGCAGCAGTATCCACATCCAGGCGACTCAAATCATCACCGGCCACTGCCACCCGGTCAGAAAAATATTCAAAATCACCCGCAACGATATGAAGATCACTCACTCTTCGAGAGTACCCTTTGCATCCCTCTCCCGCTCCGAAATCAAGAAACTACTTACACTCTTGCCGATGCCAGCCCTACCCCTTCGTCGCCCCGCCAGCCAAGCCTGCAACAATGTAACGCTGCAACGCAATGAAGATTGCCAGCACCGGCAGGGCAATAATGGTGGCCACCGCCATCAAGTCATTCCAGTTCGTCCCATACTGACCAATCAAACGATTCAAAGCCACGGTCAGCGGTTGGACACTTTGCTCAGGCGACAGCGTCAACGCAAACGTAAACTCACCCCAGGCCATGAGGAAAGCAAAAGACCCAATCATCACAATGCCCGGCCGGATCGTGGGGATCACGACCTTGGTAATAATCCCGATCGGCCCAAGCCCGTCAAGGCGCGCCGCCTCTTCAACCTCGTAGGGGAACTGCTTGAAATAAGGCCGCAGCAAGATGACAGCAAAGGGCAGGGTCACGGACACGTCCGCCAGGATGATCGACAGGTGGGTGTTTGTCAGGTTGACCTGGCGGAAGAGGATGAACATGGGGATGGAGATCGCAATCGCGGGCAGGAGCTGCACCACGGTCAGCAGCACCATCATGGAGGTAGTGATGACACTGCGCATACGCGCGACCGCGTAAGCTGCGGGCACGGCGACAAGCAGGGTCAGTACCAGCGCACCGGTGGCAATAATGAAGGAGTTCCCCAGAGCCAGCCAAATCCCGTAGTTCCCAGTGAAGGCCGCCTCGTAGGACGTGAACGTCAAAGAGCGGGGAACGATCTGAGGCGGCTGCGCAAAAGTAGCGGCCTTGTCCTTAAACGAGGTCGTCACCATCCAATACACGGGGAAGAGGTAGACCGCAGCAATCAGGCACGCAACACCACTACGAATCCACGCCGCACGCCGACGGCGCTGTTCGGCGCGGGGTCGGGGGAGGCCAACCACAGCGGGGCGGATGCTCATCGCTCCTCCTCCCGAAGGCTACGCACGTAAAACACTGACAGGACAAGGGGCAGGAGCAGGGTCAGTGTCGAGGCTGCCGCCCCCTTCCCGAATTCGAAAAGGGTGAAGGTTTCCACGTAGGTGTAGACCGGCAAGGTGGTGGTGGCGGTGACCGGGCCACCCTTGGTCATTGTGAAGATCAGGTCAAAGACCTTGTAGGTGTTAATGACGCCCAGCAGCAGGACAGAGATGACAACGGGGCGCATGAGGGGTTCAGTAATGGAGGTGAAGCAGCGCCATTTTCCTGCGCCGTCAACCTCGGCAGCTTCGTAGAGGGAATCGTCGATGGTGTGCAGGCCAGACAGCAGCAGGAGCATATTGAAGGGGATGCCCACCCATAGGTTGGCCACGACGACGGCAACCATGGCGCTGGTAGCGCCGGTGAGCCACAGGATGGGGGTATCAATGAGGCCCATCTGCATGAGCAGGTAGTTGAAGACACCGTAGTCGGAGTCGAACATCCATTTGAAGATGGTGCCGGTGACCACTGGCGGCAGAATCCACCCCACGAGCAGTAGCGCGCGCACGGTGCCGTTGCCGGGGAAGGGGCGGCGGAAGAAGAGGGCTAGGGCGTAGCCGATGATGAATTGGAGGACGAGGCAGGAGAGGGTGAAGACGGCGCTGAGCCACAGGCCGTTGCGGAAGTCGGCGTCGGCGAGGACGTCGCGGTAGTTGTCGAAGCCCCGTGGAGCGAACTCTCCGCTGATGAGGTTGGCACCGTTGGCGTCGGAGACGCTGATCCACAGGTTGTAGAACAGGGGTGCCACGAGGAAGACCGCGATGTAGAGGAGTGCGGGCAGGGCAAGGACGAGGCCGAGCCGCCGAGCACGTATCTGCGTTTTTCCTGGCGAGCGGGTGTTCGCTCCACGGAGGGTGGTCACTTCATGCCCTCCAGAAGAGGAGCGAGGGCGTCAGCGGCATCCTTTGCGGCAGCCTCGGGGGTCTTCGCACCGGTCAGGGCTTCCTGGAGGGAGATCTGGATGACCTCAGAGACCTTCGGGTAGTCCTTGCCGTAGGCGCGGGCACGCGCATCGGCCAGCTGCTTTTCGAAGACTTGGAGCTTGGGGTCAGAGGAAAGTTTGAGCTGTCCTGCGAGGTCGGGGCGGGCGGAGAGTTGGCCGGATTCGTCGCAGTAGATCTTTGCTCCCTCGGGGCCGGTGAGGAATTGGATGAATGTCAGGCCGGCGTCACCAGCCTTGGCATCATTGAAGACGACAGCGTTCTCACCACCGAGGCCGGTGCCTGCCGCCTTGCCTGTGGGCAGGGGTGCGACGCTCCATTCAAAGTCGACGCCTTCGAGGTTTTGCAGTTCCCAGGGGCCGTTGAACATCATGGCGACCTTACCGGCGGTGAACTGGGTGCGGGCGTCCTCCTGGCTGTAGTTGGCGACTGCGCTGGACATGGAGCCTTCGTCGATCATGCCCTTGAGGAAGCCGAGGGCCTCAGCGCCGGAGGTGGCGTAATTGTCGAGGTCGCCGCCGGTCTGCCACACGAAGGGCAGGAATTGGAAGGTGCCCTGCTCGTTCTTCACGGCTGAGATTGCCAGGCCTGTGACGTCGCCGCTGGTGGTGGCCTTGGCGACGGCCTTGAGTTCTTCCCAGGTGGTGGGGACCTGCTGGCCCGCAGCATCCAGCAGTGCCTTGTTGTAGTAGAGGGCGAGGTTATTGGAGTTCAGAGGCAGGCCGTAGGTCTTGCCATCCATCTGGGTGGAGGTCCAGGGGCCGGGGTGGAATTCGCTGGCGCGGGAACCATCCGTGTCGCTCAGGTCCTTGAGCAGGCCAAGGGCAGCAAAGTTCTGGTTGTCGACAACGTCCACGATGGCGACGTCGGGCACGGAACCGCCAACGCCAGCCTGAACAATGGACTTGGCCAGGTCACCGTAGGCGAAGGAGGTGCGCTTGATCGTAATGCCGGGGTTGGCTTCCTCAAAGGCCTTGACGGCTGCGACCATTGCCGTGTCGGACACGCCTTGGCCGAGGTAGTCCCACACTTCGACGACGGTGCCTTCGGCGGGAGCCTCGGCTGCGGGGGCTCCGCTGGTGGCACTATCGCCTGAGGGTGCGGTGCCTGCGCCGGAGCCGCAGGCGGCCAGGCCCAGGGCCATGGTCAGTGAGGCCGCAACGACGAGGCTGCGGCGGGAACGTTGAGTAAGGGTCATGATCTGGTCTCCTTTGATCGATCACGTGGATGGATGGTGGATGGTTGTCGCGTGAAGCGCGGCTTATAGGGGAATGTCCGCGCCTTCACGGAGGAAGAGCGGAATGCGTTCCAGCGGCGCTGGAACTTCAACGCTTTGGCCGCCCTCGTAGGTGGTGCCCGTCGCAATGTCGCGCCAGCGCCTTCCTGCGGGGAGGTAGACCTCAAGGCTTGTGACGCCGGGGGCTGTCACAGGGCAGACCAGCAGGTTGGGGCCGAACATGAATTGTTCGCGGTCCGCCCAGCAGGCCTGGTCTTGAGGGAAGTCAATGAAGAGGGGGCGCATGGGTGGCAGGCCACTGCGGGCCGCTTCCTCCATGAGGCCCTGAATGTAGGGGCGCAACTTTTCGCGCAGGTGGATGTGGGCGGCGGCGACCTCGTAGGCCACCTCACCGTAGGACCACACTTCGTTGGGGCCGCCGGTGTTGACCGAACCAACGGCTTCGCGCGGCTCGCGGTGTCCGTGCAGGCGGAAGAGGGGGCAGAAGGTGCCGTATTGGAACCAGCGGATGAAGAGTTCCTGGTAGGCGGGGTCGGTGGGGTCCCCGCCGTGGAAACCGCCAATATCGGAGGTCCACCAGGGGATGCCAGCAATGCCGATGCTCAAGCCTGCGGGGATTTGTTCCTTGAGAGCCTGCCAGGTGGGGGCAATGTCGCCCGACCAGACGGCCGTGCCGTATTGGGCTTGGCCCGCCCACGCTGAGCGCGACAGGAGCACCGTGTGGGGCGTGCCTGCTGCGGCGAGGCCTTCCGCGACGCCTTTCGCGTGGTCGCGCGGGTAGGCGTTGAAGACTTCGGCGCCTTTGCCCGCGTAGAAGCGCAGGTTGGCGGGCTGGCAGGGGACAACTTCGGGTTCGTCGGCGTCGAGCCAGAACACGTCAATACCGAGGTCGTGGTAGCCGGCCTTGAGCTTGTCCCACAGGTAGCGGCGAGCCTCGGGGTTGGTGGCGTCGTAGAAGGCGTTGGGCATGGCGCAGCTCATGCCTTTGTCTTGGATTTGCTGGTGGAATTCCAGGCCTTGATCGGTGGCGATAAGGTAGCCCTTTTGGCGCATTTCCTCGTAGTTTTGCGAGGTTTTCGCGATGGTTGGCCACACGGACACCATGAGTTTTGTTCCCATGGCGGCGAGTTCTTTGACCATGGCGGCCGGGTCGGGGAATTCTGCTGGGTCGAAGCGGTAGTCGCCCATGGCGGTCCAGTGGAAGAAGTCCGAGACGATGACGGACAGGGGTAGGCTGCGGCGCTGGTATTCGCGGGCGACGTCAAGGAGTTCTTCTTGGGAGGTGTAGCGGAGTTTGGACTGCCAGAATCCGCTGGCCCATTCGGGTAGGACGGGTGCGCGCCCGGTTGCTGCGGTGTAGGCGTCGAGGATGTCGGCGGGGGTGTCGCCCAGGCACACCCAGTAGTCGATAGCCTGGCTGTCGTCACTGATCCAGCGGGTTTGGTGGCTGGCGAATTCGACGCGGCCGACGGCGGGGTTGTTCCATAGGAAGCCGTAGCCGCGGTTGGACAGGACGAAGGGGATGGAGACCACGCCATTGCGTTGGACGAGGTCAATGACTAGTCCCTTGTGGTTGAGGAATCCATGGGTGGACTGCCCCAGGCCGTAGAAGCGCTCATCAGGCGTGGAGGCGAAGACCTGGTGGGTTTGGGTCATGCCGCCTGTGGGGTAGAAGCCGTGGGCTCCGGGCCAGAGGAAGTGTTCGGGTTGCTCCTCTAGGAGGGTTTCGCCGTCGCGGGTGATGGTGAGGTGGAGGCGGGGGATGCCTGCACCAATGTCGGTGGTGAGGGTGGCGCCAATGCGTCCGTGGCTGAGGGTGGCGCCGACGCCGTCCTCGTGGATGGTGATGCTGGGCGAGGGCGGCGGGGTGGATCTGCCGGTGGCCGGGTCTGTTGGGGTGGGTGGGACGCTGAGCGCTCCGTGGTCGAGGGCGGTGTGGCCGGCGCGGGTGATGCGCACGCGCAGGGCGTTGGGGCCCCAGGCTTGAATGCGCAGCACTTCGTGTTCGTAGTGTGCTTCGAGGCCGTCGACAATGGTTTCTACGGTGATCACAATAGCCCTCTCTGCGTACCCCCCATTGGGCGCGCATACGTATGCGGCCTGCCCGTAGGACAATCACCGTTGATTGGTCTGGGGCAGTTCAGTGACTTGCTATAGAGGCTAAAACGCTATTGTGGCGCCCGCAACCGCTTGGCACCGTTTCTGGCAACAGTTTGATAACGGAGCGCCCCCGGGCATCGGCCACCTCGGGACGAAAGCCCACAAGTCACGCGACCTCCATCTCAAGTTGCATAGAACGTGTGGGAATCAGCCCTGCCTGGTTAGGATGAAGCAACACGACTCCGAAGGACTCTCAACGATGGTAAAGAAGGCCACCAGCCGTGACGTCGCCAGGCTCGCTGGCGTCTCGCAAACCACCGTGTCCTATGTGATGAGCGGGCGGCGCAGCGTTGCCCCCGACACCGAACGAAAAGTCATGGCCGCCATGGCAGAGCTGGGCTACCAGCCCCACTCCGGAGCGCGCGCATTGAAGTCCAATCGCACCAACGTCATTGGCCTCGTTGTCCCCTACCGCAGTGGCGCTGACGCCGCCGCCCAACACCGTTTCCTCGTCGCCTTCACTTCCGAGGTTCGCCGATACGCTTACGACATCCTGCTGGTCACGACTGACGAGGGCGTCAGCGGGCTGCGTCGCGTCATTGACACCGCCTTGTGTGACGCCCTGCTGCTCATGGAGGTTCTTGACGCAGATCCGCGCGTGGAGTTGGTGGCTCAGTCCCAGATCCCCACGGTCTTTGTCGGCTTGCCCGGCCCCAGCAAGGGCGTGTACGCCGTGGACGCTGATTATGTCGAGGCCGGACGGCAGGCTGTGCGGGTCCTGGTCAAGGCCCGGCATGAGCATCTGACCCTGGTGATGCCAGATCATCCCACCCTCTCACGCCTGAACTTCTTGGAGCGATTCCGGGCTGGTGCGGTGAGTGAAGCTAATGCGCAAAATGTGCCCCTGTCGGTCATTGGCTGTTCAGCGTCCTATCCCAGCGCTTTTCAGACCGCTCACTCTTTGGGCGAATTACCTGATGAGGGCGTGATTCTTGGCCCTCTAGTGTCTGCCGACGACTGGAGTAATGCCCTCAATGACTGTGGGCATAGGCTCGGCCGTGAGGTGTCACTGGTGGCCAGTTCCTGGGATGCCGAGCATGCGCACTCAGCGTTTTCACCTGCGCATTTCGATATGCGCACCCCTGATCTGGTGCGCAGCGCCGTGGAGTTGATGATGCTTCAGCTGGAGCGCCCCGCCGAGGCTGAGCCCCAGACACTTGTCCTGCCCCCCATCTTCTACGAGGGCGACACCCTGCGCAAAGTCCTGCCCTAAACCGGTGGCTCGTCGCAGCTTCCGCAGCATACCGGTGCCTTGTCGCAGCTCCATGCGCCATAACAGTGCATACCAGCCCCTAAACCGGTGGCTCGTCGCAGCTTCCGCAGCATACCGGTGCCTTGTTGTCATACCTGTGCCGCACCCGCCACCGGAATAACAACAAGCCACCGGTTAAGCGGAGAATGCCTGTGTCAGCGAGTACGCGGGGTGTGCTGGCGGCGGCAGGGTAGGCCCGGGCGTATGGACTGAGCGAGCGAGGGAATCGGGCGGGGCCACCGCCAGCACACCCCACAGCCACCGGTATGCGCAATGCCAGTCAACAGAAACGTATGGCCACAAGCACCCCAACCCAGTCCCCGAAGCTTTGAGGAACAATTCGCATTTCATTTTCACGAATTGCTGCAGCCCCCGGTATAAGGTGTTTTCATTGTTGCGTCCTTAGAGAAGGTATCCTCTGTGTCTTACTTTGGTGAGTACCAAACCGATGTTGTTTATGATCTTGGTTTTGCTTCCGAGCTGGTGTGCAATCTACGGTGGATGGCGCAAAAAATTGACGATTATGAGGTCTCTCGCGCTGGTGCTGAAGGCACTGCCAGCGATGGTTTCGAGGGCGCTTTCTCGCAGGTCTTCTCTGACAATATGCACCACGCTCGCATTGACGGGATGAACCTGTCCTTTGTGCTAGGGATTGTGGCAGACCGGATTGATTACCTGATCCACGAGGTCATCAAGGAAAACAAGCGCCGCGCCCATATTCGGAACTACATGGCTGAGCACGATGATTGGTGGTCATCCATCTGGGATTGGTTCGCCGGCACAACTGTTCCGCCCTTCCCCGCCGAGATCCTTCCTGAGAAACCGGGCCAGCATTTGATGGTGCTTCACGCCCGTGACCACTCACGGATGGGAACGATTGCGCGAATGGGGATATCGTCGGCTTACCCTGCGCGTTTGCGTACCGCCGCGACAATGATTCACGCGGCATGTGATCGTATCAGCGGCGTTGATGCCTTGATCGCTGATCTTCATGAGTACCCGTCGCGCTGCCAGTATGGGTCGGTTGATATCGGGGACCTTACCCAAAATCTTCGCCGCTGGTTGGAATACAACCGTGCAGATGCCCAATGGCTCAACGTGGTCGCTCAAGCATTCGAAGAGGCCGGCGGAGGCGGCGATTTCCCTGTTTCTCTGTCGGATGTTGCCCTCCTTGCCGCTTTGGAAGCGCAGGGGGTTGCACTTGCTCGCACTCCTTTGGATATCACTGCCCCCACGTTGGCCGGCATTGATCCGGCGACAGGCTATGTCCTTGACCCGGTGAATGCGGCATCGGGTAGTTTCATTGAGCCGGAGGTGGATCTCGTCTTCACAGGGGGCTGCGTGAGTTTGGCTTTCACGCGCATGTATAACTCTGTGGGGGATAGTGGTGGCGTCTTTGGACCGCATTGGACCTCGGTCCTTGACCAGCAGTTATGTCTTGAGGACGAGCAGGTCCGCTGGGTGCGCGATGATGGCCGCCACATTTTGTTTCCTCGTTTTGGCCGGGGTTTTGAGCGTGCCGTCCAGGATCATTATTGGTGTGATCGTATTCCGGTCAACCATGTGCCCGATTTTGTACGAGGTTTTATTCCCGCGCATGACGATGAGTGCTTCGTCGTTTCCGATAATCAGGGGTCATGCTGGTTCTACGACTACAGGGGTGCATGGTTAGGTTCTGGTGTCGGCGAGGGTACATTTGTGTGCGCCCAGCGCCGCGAGGATGGGATGATTCAAGCTTTAGTTCATGAGCGTGGGCGGAGCATCACCTGCGAGTACACCAATGGCCTGTGTGTCAAGGTGCAAGGTAGCGATGGCCGCGAACTGAACTACCACTACGACGATGATTCTCGCCTGATTGGGGTGAGTTCCCAGTTGGGTGAGCGCCGCTATATTCTGGGCGTTCAGGGGCTCATTGAGCAGGTCTTCTCTGTTGATGGCGTGCGTGAGGTGACCAACACGTACGACGAGGCGGGCAGGGTGGTCTCTCAGGTGACTGACTTTGGCCGCGAAGTGCGTTTTTCCTATCTTCCTGGTGGCGTCACGGAGGTCGCCGACCAGAGTGGTGCCCGCGCGAACGCGTGGATTTCCAACGCTCAGGGTCGCCTGGTTGGCGTCATCGACGCCGATGGTAATCGTCAGTCGATGAGCTACGACAACTGTGGGAACCTCGTTGCTGCAACGGACCGTGATGGGCAGGTCACCGTCCACGTGTACGACCAACGAGGCCGACGCACTCGCACCGTTTTGCCCACGGGCGGGGAGTTCACTTTCGCGTGGGATGAGCATGACCGTTTGAGCACTATGGTCACGGGCAGCGGCGGGCAGGTGAGTTACCTCTATGACAGCGATACGCAGCGCCACCCGAGTGTGATCGTTGATCCTATGGGCGGGCAGACCTCGTTGACGTGGGATCAGGGGCTGCTGTGTCGGATTGTTGACCCTACGGGCGTGAGCGTCTCTTTGGGGTATGACGTTTTCGGTGACCTGGTGTCGGTGACGAATGACCAGGGGGTTTGCGCTCGTTTTGTGCGTGACGAGGCTGGCCGCGTATGCCAGGCGGTTGCTCCTGACGGGGCGGTGACGCGTTTGGAGTACGACGAGCGCGGGCATTGTGTGGCGGTGGAGCATCCTGATGGCGCCCGCTGGTCCTATGAGTTTGAGGGGTCGCGTCTTGTGGCGACGGTGGATCCGTATGGGGCGCGCACGTCTGCCACCTACGGAGAGCACGGTCAGCCCGTGTCGGTGACTGATCCTCTGGGCCGCACGACGCGCCGCGTCTTTGATGCCTGCGGTAATGTCGAGTCCTTGCTGTTGCCTGATGGTGCGGAGTATTCCTTCGTTCATGATGCTCTTTCGCGCCTGCGTGAGCTGCGCACTCCTGATGGCGGCTTGTGGCGTCACGAGTGGGATGAGATGGGTAATCTTGTGCGCGCCACTGATCCGACGGGGGTGTCTCAGCGTTGGGTGCACGCCCCTGCGCCCTCGCCAGCCAATGCGGTAAGGGCCTCTGGCGTGACAGCCGACTCCGATGTGGCCGGTCCTGCTAATTCCGCTGATCAGAAGATGCCCGATTATGGTGTGGAGTTCGATCAGTACGGTCGGCCGACGCGGTGGAGCGGCCCGGCAGGAGACGAGGGCATCGTCACCTATGATCTGGGCGGAAACCCTGTGGAGTTCCTTGACGCGGACGGCGGGTTGACACTGTTCCGGCGTGACCTGGCGGGGCGCGTCGTTGAGCGCATCAGCCCTGAGGGCGTGAGCGTGCGCTACACCTACGACGCGTGTGGGCGCGTTCAGGGCGTGCATGATGCTGCTGGTACGACCAGGTTTGAGTACGATGTCTGTTCGCGGGTGGCCAAGAGGATCTCGCCGACGGGTGAGGAAAGCTGCTTCTCCTACGATCCTGTGGGGCGCCTCGTGGAGGCGTCGATTCCGGGGGTGGGGCGCAGTCAGTACCGTTACGACCTGTGTGGCCGGGTGGTGTTCTCACGCGAGCCGCTGACGGGTGTACGACGCTTCTCCTACGACCAAGCCGGTCAGCTCGTTCGGGCAGTGAATGGGGTGGGTGGCACGACTCGCTATGAGTATGACGTAATGGGTCGTTTGCGGGTGGTGATTGATCCTGCTGGTGGGGTTAGTCGGCGTGAGTATGATGTGGCTGGGCGTCTTGTGGCGTTGACTGATCCTTTGGGGAATGTTACCCGCGCCTCCTATGATGCGGCTGGTCGCCTCGTGACTCAGATGGGGCCAGACGGGGTGGAGCTCTCTTTTGAGTACAACGCTGCGGGTGAGCGCGTGGCCACGTATGCGAATGGGAAGCTGCTGACTCGCATGGAACGTGACCTGGTGACGCGCACGGTGCGCCTGCTTGACCATACTCACCCGGATGGGCGTGCAACGACGCATGAGCTTGCGTTCGATCATGCGGGGCGTCTGGTGTCACGCACACGTGAGCGTGCCGGGCAGGTGAGGGTTGCGCGGTGGGAGTATGACCGTGATGGCCGCCGCAGTGCGTTTATTAACCCCGATGGGGCACGCACGACCTACACCTATGACGAGGCCGGACGGTTGGCATGCATGGAGCACCCAACCCTTGGGCGGGTCGATTTCGCCTACGACGAGGCCGGGCGCTTGCTGCGCGCCAACTCCTCTGAGGGGAGTCGCCACTGGCTGTACGAGGGTGGTTGGCTGGCCGCTCACTGGCAGGACGAGGCTGACGCTGCGGGCGGGTCCGCGCGGGTTTCTTACGACATGTGGGGCCGCGTGAGCGCGGTTGAGGATGCTGGCATCACCTACGCCTATGCCTACGACGACGCTCATCAGTTGTGTGAGGTCAGGAGTAGTACTGGCACGGTCAATCAGTGGGAGTATGACCAGGCTGGGCGGCTTATTCGGAGTGTCTGTGATGGCGTTGAGACGGTTTTCGAGTACGACCAGGCCTCCCAGTTGACCCGCATGACTTCTGGTGAAGACTCAACCGTCTACACTTACGATCAAAAAGGCCGCCGCGTCAGCGCAGAAAGTGCGAGCGGCGAGCGCGTGCACTACGCCTGGGATGCGCGTAATTGGCTTGCCGAAATCACCACGCACCGTGCGGGCGGATCACCTGTGACCCATCGCCTGTGGGTTGATGGGCTAGGAGAACTCAACTCTGTTAATGATGTGGATTTAACCTGGGATAGTGCCAGCCTCTACCCGTCTTTGACTAACGTGAATGGTGTTCCTCTCATGCACATGCCAGGCGGGGGAATCCGCAGTGGGAGCTCTCAGGTGGAGCCTCAGGCGGAGGGGCAGGCGGGGTGTTCTGGGGGTACTTCGTGGCGCACCAGCCGCTGGCATGACCCGGCTAATCCGTGGACGGCACCTGCCCTGGGAGAGCTTTCGGGTGTAATGGGCCTGCAGATCAGTAGCACTGGCACGCCTGTCGTTGCCGGACTGGAGTGGATGGGGGCACGCCCCTACGATCCTGCTACCAGTCATTTCCTCTCACGCGACCCGCTACCACCCCTTGCGGGAAGCAGTTGGGAAGCCAACCCCTACAACTACGCGGCCAACAACCCCCTCAATGCCGTTGACCCCCTGGGCCTGCGGCCGGTGACGGACGCGCAGTTGAATGCGTACAACGATTATTACGGGCTTGATATCGGTTCAAGCACGATGCGCTGGATTGCCAATAACTGGGAATACCTTGTTGGTGGGGCTGCGATTATCGCCGGCATTGCTCTTCAAGTTTTCCCTGGTCCCGGTACTGCTGCGGGACTAGCTCTCATGATTGCTGGTAGTGGCCTTGCTGCGGGTGGCACTTCCCTCGTCATCCAGAAATGGACTACAAACACGCTCGATTGGTGGCAAATAGGATTTGATGCAACTCTCGGGGCTGCAAGTGGCCTATTTGGTGGATTGTTTGGACATCTAGCATTGAAAAGTCTCCAGGGGGTGCGCTTCGGCACCCCTATCGCCGGCGCAGTCGGGAATGCTGCAAGCGAGACTCCTTATGCCATCCACGATCTTATTGAGAACCCCCAGGATAGTTTCCTTACGGCAAGTAAAACAGGAGGAACAATGGCTATTGGTGCTCTTACTCCTGTCCTGGGGGGCAAGATTAGTAGAAGCCTGAACGTTAGCAGCCGCTTCGTCGACCCCGTTGTAGAAGGTAGTGCAGCAGTCAGTGAAGTATTTCTCTCGAATGCAGTCGACCATTATGGCGGCGGTCAACCCGCAAACTGGGACGTTGCAGCTTTCCGCGCAACTGTCCAGGGAGCATTAAACGGCACGCGGGCACTGGATCTCGATCTTCCTTCCGCCGCCAAAATTAGCCAAGATGCCCCTGGTGGGTATAGCCTCAATCCTCATCTAAGCGGTCCTCGCACAGAACCCACTGTCGACACTTCTGAGAGCAAGTCATTTAATCCCGTGAGAAGTAATCCCGATCTATCACGTCAGCCAAGATCCTGTGTTCGCCCTATTGGGCTTTCCCGCTTTTATCTTGACATCAGCGGCCCACGACCCCGGATCTACTTCACAGCCCCGACTATTTACTTTGGCGATCACTAAATCGAAAAGGAGAACGGCATGGAGAAGTACCGTTTCGGGTGGACTTACGATCATCAGATCAAGCGTCCCGAACCTCAACATCTCCTCACTGCTGTAGCCGCAGTAGGTGTCGCGGTCCTATGGCCCGCAATCGTGCCCAACGTGGAGCCCTTCTTCATCGCATTACAAGCCTTTATCTCCTCGGGAGTCTTCCTCGCAGGCGCCCACCGCACCAGCCGCATCCGCATTGCCATGCCGATCGTCGTCACTGCGGTCATCACCGGTGTAGTTGGCCGCTTAGCTCCCCAAGCTATCCCCGCGGGCTTCCTCCTGGTCCACGCTTTCTTCACCTTCGGCAACGCCTGGAAATACTGGTACCTCCAACAAGACCCCGCCAGACTCAGCCCCCACTACCGCTACTTCAAAGACCCCAACACCCAACCTCAACGGCACATCATACGCGGAGTTCTCCTTGCACCATCAACATTCCTCATTGGAGGAATTCTCGGACTCATCATTCAAGGACTCCATCTTGCGACTCGTGAAACATCCGGACGCATTGCCACAATCATCATCATCCTTCTCCTCCTACTCTCAGCACTCGAGGTAGTTATCGGGATTGTTCAACTCATCCGCAGGCTTTTGCGCAGACGCGCGGCCTCGTCAAAAGCTCGTCCTGCATGAGTGCCGCGTGCTCCTTTGGAGCTGTCTCACACCCATCGCTGGCTGCACGTCAGTAGCTGGGGAGGGAATAAACCTATGTGGAAAATCTTTCAAGGGTGCTTCGACACCCCCATCAACCGTCCCACACCCCGCGCCCTCACGACAGGTTTCGGCGCCCTAGCAACGGCACTAGCATTACCTGCCATCATCCCCAACACCAGCTACGCCTTCCTCGCCGCCCAGACCCTATTCGCCTCAGGAACCTTCATCGCAGGAGCACACCGCAACCACGCCGTCCGCGTCCGCGCCCTCGTTGTCCTGCCCCTGATCGTCGCCGCAATAAGCATCCGACACTACCCCCTCAACACCATCCCAGCCTTCCTCCTCTGCTACGCCTTCTACATCTTTGGTAACGCCTGGAAATACTGGTACCTCCAACAAGACCCCGCCAGGCTCAGCCCCCACTACCGCTACTTCAAAGACCCCAACACCCAACCCCAACAACACATCATCTACGCCCTCTTCCTCACCCCACCACTTTTTCTCTTCACCGGTTCCCTCATTGTTACGCTTCAGGGAACCGGATTGTTTGGCGAGAGAATAACCTTCATCGCAATATCTATCCTCGTCGTAGGGTGCCTCGTATTCGCCCTCACCCACATCGTCATTGGCATTGTTCAATTCATCCGCAAAGCCTTGCACAGACGCTCGGCCTCTCCAAACGCCTAATTTGCGCGGGCGCCTACGTTAAACCGGTGCCTTGTCGCAGCTTCCGCGTGCCAGAACAACGCACGCCTGCCCTAAACCGGTGGCTTGTCGCAGATTCCGCAGCTTACCGGTGCCTTGTTGTCATACCTGTGCCGCACCCGCCACCGGAATAACAACAAGCCACCGGTTAAGCGGAGAATGCCTGTGACAGCGAGTGTGCGGGGCGTGCTGGCGGCGGCAGGGTAGGCGGAGCATGCCAGTGCCGACGGACATCCGGGGTGTGTTGGCGGCGGCGGGGCAGGCCCGGGCGTATGGACTGAGCGAGCGGTAGCGAGCGAGGGAATCGGGCGGGGCCACCGCCAGCACGCACCGCGCACACCGCCCAACGGCCTAAGCAGTGCAGGCCAGGCCAGGCAAGACAAGGCATGCCCGTACCTCACCCCGCCCGGCGCGCCACCTCAGCAGCCTGGCGCGCAGCGCCCAGGGCCACATACTCTGCCGAGGGTGCCACGCGCACCCGCGCACCGAGCACGCCATCAGCCAGGGCCTGAACAGCGCGCGAACGAGCGCCACCGCCGACCATGACGACCTCGTCAATGGGAGCGCCCAGGTTACGCACGGCATCCAGAGCAAAACGCATCAGTCCCAACAAGCCTTCAACGGTCGCGCGGGCGACGTATTCGGGGGCGGAGTTGGCCAGGGTCATGCCTGAAAGTGTTGCGGTAGCGTGTGGCAGGTTCGGGGTGCGTTCGCCTTCAAAGTAGGGGACGAGCACCAGGCCGCGCGCGTCGGGCACAGACAGGGCCGCCTCGTCGAAAGCGTCATAGTCCAGGCCCGTCACCTTGCACATGGCGTCGATAATGCGCGAGGCATTGAGGGTGCAGGCCAGAGGCAGCCAATGGCCGGAAGCGTCTGAGAAGCCAGCGACGAGGCCTTCCGGATCGGCAACAGGTTGGGCCGCAACAGCAGAGATCACACCAGAGGTCCCCAGGGACAAAAGCGCCTGGCCAGGACGCAGGTCCACACCCAGGGCCGCGCCAGCGTTATCACCACAGCCCGGGCCCAACAGAATCTCACCCCAACCGCGGGTGGCGTCGCCTCGTCCGGCCACCTCCCACGGCTCGCAGATGCGCGGCAGGATAATGCGCCGGGCGGCGTCCTCGTCGATGTGCAGGGCGCGGGCGAGGATGTCGTAGCGGTAGGTGGACCCATCGGCCGCGACGTAGCCAGTGCCGGAGGCGTCCGAGCGGTCCGTGCGCAGGTCAGCCAGGTCCGTGGAGCCTGAGATTTTCCAGGTCAACCAGTCGTGAGGCAGGCAGATCGCGGCGATGCGCGCGGCGTTTTCAGGCTCATTGTCGGCCAGCCAGCGTAGTTTCGTGACGGTGAAGGAGGCGACGGGAACGGAGCCAGTGGCCTCCACCCACCAGCGTTTGCCCACCTCATGGGCGGTCGCCAGCTCAGTAGCGCGCTGGCCAACCCCACTCTCCTGGGTACCCCCGGTACAGCAGGCGGCATCTAGGCCCTCACTGTCATTGCCGCGCTGGACACCATCAGCATTTCCGCCCGTTTCACCCCCATATTCTTCAATGAGGTCAACGGCGGCTTGGGCTGAGCGCGTGTCATTCCACAGCAGGGCTGGGCGGATGACCTGCCCGTCAGCATCGAGGCACACCATGCCGTGCTGCTGCCCGCCGACTGACAGGGCGTGCACATCATCGAGCCCACCAGCGGCCTCAAGCGCCTGCTCGAAGGCTGTCCACCAGTGGTCGGGGTGGATTTCGGTGCCGTCGGGGTGTGAGGCTTTGCCTTCCCGCACGATCTGGCCGGTGGCGGGATCCCAGATGATGACCTTGCAGGACTGGGTGGAGGTGTCGACACCTGCAACATAGGGACGCATCCTTGCGTCTCCTTTCCGTGATTGACGAGGGCGTTCGGCGAGGCATGGGGCCCGTTGTGGGTCCTGTGAGGAAAGGGCGAGGGTGGCCTCGTGGCCGGGTGTTGGTGCACCGGTGCGATGGTGAGGCCACCCTCGTATTGTCCCTTAGCCGATGAGGTGGCGCATGGCGTGCTGGTAGAGCTCAACGAAGTGGTATTCGCGTGCTCCGGCTGCTTCGGCGTCGAAGTCTTCAAAGGCCGAGCGGTCGGCGAGGAAGTCTTCGAAGCTTTCGCCTTCTGCCAGGGTGGATTGGCCGAGTTCGGGGATGGAGGCCTTGGCCATGAGTTCTTGGGTGCGCGGGTCGGCGCGGAAGGCGGCGGCCTTTTCGGCGAGCATGAGGTACATTTCGATGTTCGCGCGGGCTGATTCCCACACGCCTTCCATGCCTTCGGTGCGGCCGGGCTTGTAGTCGAAGTGCAGGGCGCCGTCGTAGCTATTGCCGCCGTTGGGGAAGCCGTTTTCGAGGAGGTCGACGGTGAAGAAGGCGCTGGCGAGGTCGCCGTGGCCGAAGGCCTTGTCCTGGTCGTATTTGACGCCGGATTGGCCGTTGAGGTCGATGTGGAAGAGCTTGTCGGCGTGGAGGGCTTGGGCGATGCCGTGGGTGAAGTTGAGGTTGGCCATTTGTTCGTGGCCGACTTCGGGGTTGAGGCCGACGATGTCGCCGTTGTCGAGTTCTGCGATGAGGCCGAGGGCGTGGCCGATGGTGGGTAGGAAGATGTCGCCGCGGGGTTCGTTGGGCTTGGGTTCGAGGCCGATGCGCAGGTCGTAGCCTTGGTGCTTGATGTAGGCGGCGACGGTGTCAAGGCCTTCCTTGTAGCGTTCCATGGCTGCGCCGAGGTCCTTGGAGGAGTCGTATTCTGCGCCTTCACGCCCGCCCCACATGACGAAGGTGGTGGCGCCAAGCTCGGCGGCTAGGTCAACGTTGCGCAGGAGTTTGCGCAGTCCGAAGCGGCGGATGGAGCGGTCGTTGTTGGTGAGGCCGCCGTCTTTGAAGATGGGGTGGCTGAAGGTGTTGGTGGTGACCATTTCGATGACGAGGCCGGCGTTGTCGGCTGCGGCTTTGAGGCGTGCGATGCGGTCGGCGCGTTCGGCGTCGGAGGCGTTGAAGTCGAAGACGTCATTGTCGTGGAAGGTGATGCCCCAGGCGCCGAGTTCGGCGAGTTTTTCGGCGTATTCCCAGGGGTCGAGGGCGGGGCGGGTTGCTGCGCCGAAGGGGTCAGCTGCGGTCCATCCGACGGTCCAAAGGCCGAAGGAGAACTTCTTGTTATGTGGGGTAGTCATTGTTCTTTGCCTCTCATGGTGTGGTAGTGGAGCACATACAGGGTTGGAAATTTTTGCATAGTTTTCTTGATGCTGTGCATTTTTGTTCAGCACCTTTGCTGATCTCAGCTTATGGAGATTTCACATAATCCGCACAATTTCTGTCTTTTGCTCAGTATTTTGAACGCTTTTGTGTGGAGGCGTCTGCCGCGCTGCACATCTTCACTCGCGCGGAGGAAAATGCGGCATCGGCCACTTATTTTGTTGTGTTAAAAAACATACTGGATGTGTGCGCTACAGTCAAGCCATGCGCCTTCATTCCCTGGCCTCCACGCCACTGACTCCATGTCTCCAGCCGGGCACTCCGTCACCGGCTGCCTCCGGCGTCACCGCACACAGCCTCCGCGCAAAGAATCTTTCCCTCGTCCTGCGTCAGATCCTCTCCAACCCAGGAACCATCTCCCGGGCCTCCATCGCCAATTACACCGGCACCACCCGCGCCACGATCTCCCGCCTCGTCGACGAACTCATCAGCGCCGGCCTCGTTGAAGAACTCGCACCCTCCAGCGAACCCTCCCGAGGCCGCCCCGCCATCCGCCTCCAACCCCAATCTGGCCGCTACTGCGCCCTGGGCCTGGAAGTCAACGTCTCCACCCTCAAAGCCCAACTTATTGACCTTTCGGGAGAGATTCTCGCCTTCACTTCCTGCGACAACCCCGTCCTCGGCGACCCCGCCACCACCATGGCCGCACTCAACACCCTCGGCCAAGACCTCCTCGACCAATACGCCTCCACCCCCCTGACCTTCATCGGCTCAGCCCTGGCCCTCCCCGGCATTATCTCCGCCGAAATGGTCGCCAAAGCCCCCAACCTCCAATGGGAGAACCTCCCCCTCAACGAACTCCTCGCCCCCATCACCAACCTCCACCCCCGCACCGTAACCAACGAGGCCGACCTCGCCGCCTACGCCATCGCCCACCCGCGCCCAGGCGTACCCGGCGGACCCGCCTCCTTCATGTTCGTCTCAGGTGAAGTGGGCGTGGGCGCCGGCCTCGTCCTCCACCACGCGCCCTTCAGCGGCGCCAACGGGTGGGCGGGCGAAATTGGTCATGTCTGCGTCGACCCTTCCGGCCCCACCTGCAAGTGCGGCGCCACCGGCTGCCTCGAATCCTTCCTCGGCCGCTGCGCCCTTGCCCGCCACGCCGGGCTGCCCGAAACGACACCTCCCCTTGCTGTCTGCGCCGAGGCCGAGGCCGGTAACGAGACCGCCCAAGCGGCTCTCCATCAGGGAGCCATCGCTCTGGGACGCGCGCTGTCGGCCGCCGTGAATATCACCGATATTCCCCTGGTGATCCTGGGCGGGAATCTCGCCGACATTGCCCCGCATATTCTCGAAACCACCCAGGAAATCATGTCCATGCGCATCCTCCAATCGGCATGGACTCACCCTCAGATCGAAATCCTTGAAGATTCCGCGAACCTCGCAGTCACGGGTGCCGCTCATCGCGTGCTCCAAGACCTCGTAGACGATCCTGCCTGCTACATTCTCTGAAGCTCTTCACCCGTTCTTTCCCCCTTTTCAGGGAGTTTTCAGGGGTGATGTCCTCGCTCTTACGCAGGCAGCGGTGCCACAATGGACTCAACAATCATTAGCAGTGTCCTCAGGGCCGCACAGCGTGCCCAGATACTGTCTCACGCATAAGGAGAGCCCATGTTCGCCGTCACCACGCCCACCATCGAAGGCCACCCCATCCAGCAATACGTTGGCATGGTCACGGGCGAAACCATCATGGGCGTCAATATGTTCAAGGACATTGCCGCCGGTTTTCGCAATATGATCGGCGGTCGCTCCACCGCATACGAGGGCGAATTGCAGCAGGCCTACCAGACAGCCATTAACGAAATGTGCCAGCGCGCCGAAGCGATGGGAGCTAATGCTGTGGTAGGCGTGCGCGTCGACTACTTCACCCTGGGCACCGACAATGGCATGCTTGCCGCCGTCGCCAATGGCACGGCCGTGAGGATCTGACCCTTCGCCCCGCCCCCAGTCGCGTGTCGGCCTCACTGACCCTCACCCCCGCGCTGCGGCGCCTCGTTGTAGGCGCATGCTGTGTCGTGGCCTTGAGCGCTGCCCTCCCTTCCCAGGTGCCGGCGGCGCAAGCGGGGCCGACGCCCTCGGAGGACGGGCCGCCTTCCGGCCGCCTCAGCGAAGACGCCCGCGTCATCCCCGCCCTGCCGGCGCGCGACCCCCTCGACCTCCCCCATGTGATTGTCG
>NZ_CAHJXR010000007.1 GCF_903645355.1 Schaalia sp. Marseille-Q2122
TTTGCGGCGGCAATAGCGTGGGGGAAACGCCCGGACCCATCCCGAACCCGGAAGCTAAGCCCCACAGCGCCGATGGTACTGCACCCGAGGGGGTGTGGGAGAGTAGGACACCGCCGCAACACAACCAAACAGGTCTGAGCCCCGTTACCACACCAGTAACGGGGCTCAAACACACACCCACAACGAGCCAGGCGCTCACAACCTGTGTGCTCTATCCTCGCCTCTCGCGCAGAGATGTTGCGACGAGTGCGTCATCAATGAATGAGATGGCGAAGCATCCGCCGCGCGTAAAGTCCTACTACCACGTAGGGTAGAAGAGGTAATCAAAAGACTGAGCAAGGAGCTCCAATGAACCTCGATGACCTCAAGAAGGCCGCAGAAGATGTGAAGGACCAGGCAGCTGCAGCAGTTGCAGGTGCCAAGGAAAGCGGTAGCGGACTGCTCGACTCCGTACTGAAGGACGAAGCTAAGACTGACGCTGCACTCGACGCCGTTGCCGATGCTGCGAAGAAGGTCACCGGCGGCCGTTTCGATGACAAGATCGATGCTGTTCGCGACGCCGCTGACGATAAGCTCGGCGAAATCTGATTCGCGCGCACGAGAGACACACTGAAGATGTGCCTTGGAACCCCCGCATAACGCAGGTTCCAAGGCACTTCTTTGCGCTTTCCTCCTACACTTTTCCTTCACTGTCCTTTTCTCCACCGTGGTTTGCAAGACGAAGGGTAGATGGCGCCGAGCGTGGCCTCTCACATTCCCTGACAGCCCACCACAGACAACGCCCCTTTAGCGACACCGAGCGCGCAGACACAGCGTGTGTGGCGCCGTCACCGGACGCACTTCAACCCAAGCGCGTGAGGATCCTTAGTCCGCGCAGCCACCGACAGCACCCGTGCGCTCCTCTAACCCTTGCGTGTAAGGATCTTTAGACTGACGCTCACGGAGAATAACCTGATGATCGGTGCGCTGAGACCATCATGAACGTGACACAATGGGTGAAGATAAACAAGCCCCACAAGAAAACTGGGTGCGGCGTGATCGGAAGGTAGGACAGGATGCCTGAACAGCCTCATGACCTGGGACAAGGGCAGCGCCCCGCACGCAGGGTGAGCATGGTGCCCCTCCATTCGCCCTATCCGCGGACACCCTACGCCGCTCAGAAGAATACTGCCGCAGCTCTTCTGGGACGCCGTTCCCCAGGCGCTGGCTTAGGTGCGCGCCCTGCTCGTCCCGGCACATTCACACTCCAAGCAAAGCCCCAGACGGCAACGCCTGCTTCGACTCCTCACACACGGAACAGCGCCGAGGGCCGCACATCCCGTAAGGGCAGCCAGATCGTCGACAGCGGCACCGTCCAACACAACGCCCAGTCCGAACCCCAGACGCAGGCGCCGGTCCAGTTGTCCGGGCCGCCTCCCTCACCCCAACGCCGGGGGAGGAGCCGAGTGCAGGCACAGCAGACGCCCTCGTTGACGGCAGGGGCCCACCCAAGTGGCATGGCACGCCTGCCAGAAGCGCGCACCAGCGCGACCACCGTCCCCACAGGGATCACTCCCACACCTGCTGGGCGAGTGCCTCGGACCGCCACCGCTGGCGGGCGACCGCAGCCTGTGCGTAAAGCGAAAAACACCCTCGGCATCGCCATTGTCATTATTGTTTTTGTCCTGTCCTTCGTTCCACGGTTGGTGGAGTATTTCACGGCCGATGAACCCTGGCGCGATGCGGTACCGATGCTGGAGGAGGTCACGGGCGATGGTGATAGTGATATCGAGCTGAATGCCGATCTGAATACTGAGGACACGACTGTCCCCAGTCCCTACGCGAGGCCGCAAGAACCCTACTTCGCAGAGTCCATGATGGAGTACAGGGATAAACTGCCTGCGCAGCAATCGGGCTCGCGGGAGACGCCTCTTCACGTCGGTGAGCGTATTAGCGTCAAGGACGTGGCCCTGACCGTCACTGATATTCAACGTGGCGACAATGCTGCGCGGGCAGCTTTCTACCCTGCCCCTCCGGGATACGAATATGTGCTCGTCGATATCCGTTTCGAGAACCCCAAGGACAAGGCTGTTTCCCTCGAACCCGTGCTGATGAGGGACGATGACTACGCCTTCTGGCCTGTGAGCCTCAAGGAGGGGGAAGACTTCCGATGGGAAGCAAAACCCAATAGCGAGGGCATCCTTGAAGGACGGGTCGTTTTCCTCGTGGAGGACGACGATCCTTTGTTGCTGATGTTCTACTCCTACGAAGATGGCTATCCCATAGTGTTCTATGCTCTGCCATAATCGTTGCGTCAGCGTGATACTCGCACGCGTGGCGTCGTTGTCATGAAAGAGGCCTCATGTCTGGTCCGTATAGCGTGGTTCTTTTTGACGTGGATGGAACCCTTGTTGATTCTGCCGATGCAGTGATCCGTGGAATCCAGCACGCCATGGCGTGTATGGGACTGGAGGAACGTAGCGCCGAAGAACTCATGGCCTTTGTCGGCCCTCCCCTGTGGGAGACCTTCGCCCACTACGGCCTCAGCCCTGAGGAATCCGCTGAGGCTGTTGCCCATTACCGGAGCTTCTACCACGGGTTTTTCCTTGACCCGCCGATGTTCCCCGGCGTTCGCGAGATGCTGGAGGCTCTCCACGCTGCGGGGATTCCCATGGCCACGGCGACCTCGAAGCAGGCCGCGATGGCGCGCGAACAGATCTCCTTCTTGGGGTTGGACGAGGTGTTCGCCGTGGTGGCGGGCGCTACCCCCGATCCTTCTTCGACGAAGGAGACCGTCATTGAAGAGGCTCTCGCGCGCCTTGCGGAAGGTGGGGCTGATGTGTCGCGTCCGGTGTTGGTGGGTGACCGTAAGTGGGATGTCATTGGGGGCCGAGCGGTTGGTATCCCGGTGATTGGTGTCGAGTGGGGCTACGCCGAGGAGGGCGAACTCGATGGGGTGGTTGCGATGGTTGACACGCCTGCGGCCCTGGTGGCCCTCCTGACTGGCGAGGCAGATGCGGGTGAGGCATCCCCTGGCAAAGCGTGCGTAGGTGAGGCAGACGCTGACATGGAAGGAGGATGCCGTGGCTGAGGAGTACGCACAGCCAGCTGGCGTCCTTTACCTGGCAGCAACACCCATCGGGGACGTCGGCGATGCCTCGTCACGCTTCGTGACGGTCTTTCGTCAGGCTGACATTGTGGCCGCCGAGGACACGCGTCGCGCCAAAGCCCTGGCAGCCCGCCTGGAGATCACTCTACAAGGGAAGGTGATCGCCCTGCATGACCACAATGAGGGGGACAAGGCCGATGCCCTGCTGGACCGCGTGGAGGAAGGCCAGCGCGTGGTGCTGGTGTCCGATGCGGGTATGCCCACTGTGTCGGACCCCGGATACCGCCTGGTCAAGCGCGCTGTTGAACGAGGGATTCCGGTGTCGGCCCTGCCTGGTCCGAGCGCCCCGGTAACCGCCCTGGCTGTGTCTGGCTTGCCTTCGGATCGTTTCGCCTTTGAGGGTTTCCTGCCCCGTAAAGAGGGGGAGGCGCTGCGCTACCTTGAGGGTATTGCCGCTATGCCGCATACCCTGATCTTCTTTGAGTCCCCCAAACGCCTGCATGAGACGCTCAGCAGAATGGTGAGCGTGCTTGGTGGCGCCCGCCAGGCGGTCGTGTGCCGGGAACTGACGAAAACCTACGAGGATATTTGGCGAGGCACCCTCAGTGACCTCCTTGAGCGCAGCAGTGGTGAAGTCCTGGGGGAGATCACCATCGTCGTCGAAGGGGCAAGGAGCGGAGGAGACGCTGCCGACTACGTGGAGGCCGTGCTGGCCCTGGCCAATGAAGGCGCGCGTCTGAAGGACGCTGCGGGGCAGGTCGCTCAAGCCACCGGACTGCGCAAGAACGAGCTCTTTAAAGCCGCGCTCGAAAGGCTCGGGCCACAGAAATAGCGTGAGAGGCTCGGGCTACAGGAGGCCGAGGCGAAGGAAGCGGCATGCCGCCAGGCCGGGAAACACCCGTGAGGGTGGGAGCGGCTTGGAACAGAGTCTGGAAAAGTCACTGCCAAGCAACGAGGGGGGTGCTGGTTCCTTTCGGAACCAGCACCCCCCTCGGCTCAGAGTTCGTGCCAGGTCTAGTTGGTATCCGCCACCGTATCCTCGATGCTTCCATAGTCCTCAGCATCGGGCGAAACAGTGAGCTCCACGCCAGCCTCAGCCATGCGGGCGCGAGCCAGGGCGCCGAGCTCCTCGGTGACCGGCTCGGTCAGATCCATGAGGACGCGCGCCGGGAAGCCATAGCCCACAGCGTCCAAGGCGGTCTCGCACACGCAGTGCGATTCGGCCAGTCCCACCACGTCAACTGCGGTAATGCCCTTGTCACGCAGAACGTCAGCGAGGTGCTCGCCCTCGTCAGTTACGCCCTCAAAGCCAGAGTAGGCGGCCTCGAACTGGCCCTTCTTCACCGACACGTCAATAGCAATCTTCGACAGCGCGGGGTGCAAGGCGGCTTCCTCGGTGTCGGCGATGCCGTGGGGCGGCCATGTGTCGACAAAATCAGGGGTGGTGGAGAAATGCCCGCCAGGGTTGATATGCCAGTCCTGTGTGGTGACCACCAGGGCATACTCACTGCGATGGGCCTCAACAAAATCCGCAATACGCTGGGCCACAGCGTTTCCGCCCTCGACGGGCAGAGCACCGCCCTCGCAGAAGGTCGGCTGGACATCAACCAGGATCAAAGCGCGCGACATAGGACCTCCAAAACTACGCACGTATGAAGTCGCTGGAACCAAGCCTAACGAAAGCACGTCCCCTGCGTCGTGGCGTCGGCGACTTTGATACTGCGCGCTTCGCTTTTGGCACCCTAACGGGACTACGCTAGGACACTATGAGTCGTATTCTTTCTGCCGTTGCATGGCCCTACGCAAACGGGCCCCGCCATATTGGACACGTCGCCGGATTCGGCGTCCCCTCGGATGTTTTCTCCCGCTACATGCGAATGGCGGGCCACGAGGTGCTCATGGTGTCCGGAACGGACGAGCACGGCACCCCGATTCTGGTGGCCGCCGACGCCGCCGGTATTAGCGCCCGAGAACTGGCCGACCGCAATAACCGCCTCATCGTTGAGGACCTCCAGCAGCTGGGCCTGTCCTACGACCTCTTCACCCGCACCACCACCGGCAACCACTACGCCGTCGTGCAGGCCATGTTCGAGGTCGTCCGCGATAACGGCTACATGCTCGTCGAAACCACGCACGGCGCGATCTCACCTTCGACGGGGCGCACCCTGCCCGACCGCTACATCGAGGGCACCTGCCCCATCTGCGGTGACGGCGGCGCTCGCGGCGACCAATGCGACAACTGCGGCAACCAGCTCGACCCCACTGACCTCATTAACCCTGTCTCGCGGATCAACGGCGAAACCCCGCAGTTCATTGAGACCGACCACTACTTCCTGGATCTGCCTGCTCTGGCAGGAGCCCTCACCGAGTGGCTCGATGACCGCGACAGGTCAGGCACCTGGCGCCCCAATGTCATTAAGTTCTCCAAGAACTTCCTGGAGGATATTCGCCCTCGCGCCATGACCCGCGACATTGACTGGGGTATCCCCGTTCCCGGCTGGGAGGATCAGCCCTCCAAGCGCCTCTACGTGTGGTTTGACGCCGTCGTGGGCTACCTGTCGGCCTCCATTGAGTGGGCGCGCCGCAGCGGCGACCCTGAGGCGTGGCGTCAGTGGTGGAATGACCCTGAGGCCCTGTCCTACTACTTCATGGGCAAGGACAATATCGTCTTCCACTCCCAGATCTGGCCGGCCGAGATGCTCGGCTACAACGGTGCAGGCGACAAGGGCGGCCAGCCCGGCGCTTTTGGCACCCTTAACCTGCCCACCGAGGTCGTCTCCTCGGAGTTCCTCACGATGGAAGGCAAGAAGTTTGCCTCCTCGCGCGGCATTGTCATCTACGTGCGTGACATGCTCGCCCGCTACCAGGCCGATGCCCTGCGCTACTTTATTTGCGCCGCTGGCCCTGAGACCTCGGATGCTGACTTCACGTGGGCAGAGTTCTTGCGCCGCACGAACTCTGAACTGGTGGCGGGCTGGGGCAATCTGGTCAACCGCACGGCCTCGATGATCCACAAGAAGTTTGGCGAGGTGCCCGCCCCCGCTGAGCTGGAGGATATTGACCGTGCGCTCCTGGACGCCATTGCCGCTGGCTTTGACGAGGTCGGCGAGCTGATCGCCACCCACCGCCAGAAGGCCGCCCTGGGTGCGGCCATGCGCTTGGTGGGCGAGGCCAATAAGTACGTCACCGACACCGAGCCCTTCAAGCTCAAGAGCGAGGAGGAGCGTCCGCGTCTGGCTACCGTGCTGTGGACCCTGGCGCAGGCTGTCAATGACCTCAACCTCATGCTCAGCCCCTTCCTGCCCCACGCTGCCAACGACGTGGACATGGTGCTCGGGGGTGACGGCAAGGTTGCGCCCATGCCGCGTATCGAAGAGGTCGAGGACCTGGATGTCACCAACGAGGACGGTTCGCCGCGTTGCTACCCGATCCTCACCGGCGACTACGAGGGCTACCCTGCGTGGGGCCGCCGTGAGATCGAGGTGGGCCGCGTGATCGGCAAGCCCACGCCGGTCTTCGTCAAGCTTGATGAGTCGATCGTCGAAGAGGAGCTTGCCCGCGCAGGCGGAGAATGATCGACTGATAACGAGGCCGCCGCGCCCTCCTGATGATCAGGGGAGCGCGGCGGCCTCGTGTATTGGATGTCTCCGTGGGTTGTCGCCGGATTGTAGCCGGGCTATGGGCCGTGGTTGGGCTATGGGCCGTGGCTGGGTGGAGCTGAGACAGCAAAAAGGTGCCTTGTCGTCATACCGATGGCGGGTGCGCCACCTTTATGTCAACAAGGCACCTATTTGTGAGGGGAAGCAAAGAACAGTGCCCTCACGCATCAGAGCGGCTCTTCGAAGAGTGCTACCCCTTCTTCACTGACGTCACGACGGCGGCTGCCATCAGGGCAATGCCAAGGGCTGCAATCAGTGAGATCAGGAGCAGCGGGATCGACACAAAACGGAGGAAGGAAATAGCGATCATGAAGACACCCAGCACAATGACCAGGCCCGCCCACACGAGCTGCGCGACGCGCACGCCTCCGGCAGGAGCCTCCTGAACCGACGCGGTACCAGCTCCGGGAAGAGGAGACTGGGGGATTGTCGATGCGGAGCCAGAGCCAGAGCCAGAGCCAGAAGCAGCACCAGCGTCAGCATTAACTCCAGTTGCGGGTGGGGCATCATCTGGCACAGCGCCACTCGGTGCCGCAGCCTCCGCCGCAGCCGCAGCCCCCTCCTCGGTCACGTCCACACCATCCTCAGCTGGGGCGTCAACCTCGTCAGTGACAATCGCGGGCGCGTCCTCAGCGGAGGCGTCCACATCCTCGACACCGGCGGCGGGCAGCAGCACGGTTTCCTCTTCGTCTGCTACAGGCAGGACAGTGGTTTCATCATCGCGTTGCGTGTTCTCAACACTCATTGTTCTCACCTCACTGGCCGGAGGCCGGAGTAGTAGCGGACTGGGGACGATCAGCGGATTGAGCCTGCTCAGTCTGCGCGGGAAGGGCCGACTGGGGATTTAGTGTTGAGGGAGTAACCGGATCGACATTCTCAGCAGCATCGGGCGCGAAGTCCGCTTCTTCCATGTCGACCTCAATCACACGTAGTGATCCGAGCATATTGTGGATCCGCACAGTCGGCACGGGCACCGTCTTATCCGTAATGGAACGGAAGCTCGTATCCTGCGACAAACCCAGGTGAGTGGGCACCCACTGCTCGCCCGGTTCGACATAGTCAGCCGACAGAGTGCCGAACATGTCAACAATCTGAATCTCGACCGGCTGATCCTTACGGACAAAAAGAATCAGCTCGCCGACAACGTCCTGAATTTCAATCGTGGGGCGTTGATCGGTGGGCATATCCTCAAGATGAAGCTCACCGTTGACGACCTCGTCAAGGGAACCCGCCGACCAGTCGTAGTAGGCCACGGGAGCGGAGTCAGGGAAACTCCACGACTCATTATTTTCAGCGTAGTTCACGCCCGCGACACCCACCATAATCGTCGGAATCGCCATCAGCGTCCCGATGATCGACAAGGCAACCATCCACCCTGCACTGCGATCACGCATCGACGCGATCGCAATCACCAGGCCCACAATCACCAGACACGAGCCGCCACCGATGAGCAGAACCTGCGCATAATCGTTGTAGTGGTAGGGGCCATACGACATCTGATGGAGGATGAAAAGCGTCGCCGCAATGACGAGCACAATCAGGCCAGTGGTCGCCAGATTCAGCCAAGCGGGCAGCACTCGAGGCTTGAGCATCGGCCCGGGACGCCAATTCATCGGCGGAGCCATATACGCCGGGGGGGGCCTGTGGGGAGAGGCCTGCGCGCCAGCTCCAAAGGGAGGAGGAGTGTGGCCGGGTTGAGGGCCGGGGGCAGAGAAGGCAGGGCCTGACGGACGAGGCTGCTGCGGGGGCACAGTCGCGCCTGGAGCTGGGCTGGCGTAGGGCTGGAATGCTGCAGGCCCTCCAGGGGTGCCAGGGCCACTGTGGCTACCTGGAGCGCCGGAGTGAGGCGTCTGCGGCCCGCCCACAAAAGACGCCTGCGACGGAGGCGCCTGCATGGGCGATGAGTGGGAGGCAAAAGGCTGCCCCGGGGATGGGGGAGCGGCAAAAGCTTGGGTCGAGGATGCCTCCCAAGAAGCTCCGGGAGTGGAAGCACCAGAGACAGGGCCGCCCTGGGAACGCCAATCAGCACCCGGCTGAGCTGAAGGGGTGCCGCTCTGAGGAGGAGTAGGCATAGGGTTCTCCATTCCAGTAGGGGAGAATGCGGTGGCTCCCTGCGAAGGGAAGGACCGCCCAAAGGGAGAGGTATTCACGGAAGTAACGCCAATAATGGCAATGATGGCGATAGCAAGGATTGAGAGGCCGACCATGACCCCAATGCCCGTCACACCAAAGACCGTGAACCATGGGCCAATATTGCCTACACCGATGAGGACCATGAGCAAAGCCCCAAGGTGGGCAATATCAAAACGGCCCTGAAGCAGAGACTGGAAATGAATACGGCCATCACGATGCTCAGGCAAGAATGCCCACGCCACACCATAAGCCGCACACAGGATCGGAGCGAACAGCGCCAAGACGACAGTGATAACACGGACAAGCGTCCTGTCCCAGCCAAAGCGAGCTGCTATACCAGCACAGACACCTCCCAGAACCCGCGGTTCTGAACGGTAATACCCGCTGGAACGAAGGGAATCAAAGAAACCACTTCCGGCCGGACGCGGAGGCGGATAGCTGCCAGCAGACTGATAGCCACCCGCATTCGGCGTGAAGGTAGCCTGAGGGCCAGAGGAAGCCTGATCCTGCTGCGCAGCGCCGTACTGCGAAAACATCTGAGGATCCTCCATCGGAGACTGAGGGCCCTCGAAAGGGGAATGCGTGCTCATGTACTCCACTGTGCCTAATCCCCGCCCAATTATCTATGAGGGACTGCCCTGAAGAAACCCTGAACTCTCCACCTCAGGGTGGGGGCGAGAAGCGAAAGAATGTGAAGATAGTGGGGTGAATGAAGAAACTCCTGCCTGGCAGTGGAACCCCCCTCCCGCCAACACTGCTCGCCCGCCCCTCGTGCGCGCAACCGGACAATCCGTCCAAATGCCCACCCCCTGGCTGGCCGGTGTCTGCTCGGGCCTGAGCGTCCACCTGGGTGTTTCCGTCACCCTCATCCGCTGGATCTTCATCATCACCGGCTTCTTCGGCGCCGGACTCCTCATCTACTTCCTCATCTCCGTCCTCATCCCCAAAGACGGAGACCACGCCTCCCTCACCAGCACCGAACGCCTCGCCAGCGGCCTGGAACAAATCGGTGACAGCAAAAAGAAAGTCACCGCACGCAACCAGCTCCTCATGGTCGGCGCAGCCTTCCTGATCTTCTCAGTCCTCCTCATCCTCTTCCTCAACTCCACCCACCTCGAGCTGTACTGGATCGTCGGCCCCGTCCCCATCTTCGTCGGCATCGGCATGGTGTGGAGCCAAAGCAACAACCTCCGCCACTGGCGAACCCTGCGCTTTTGGCTCATGGTCATCGTCGGCATCATCCTCGTCATCATCGGCGTCACCATCCTCGTTGCAGGCGGCCCACCCACCCTCGACCTCCTCAAAGGCGGAGTCTACGGCGCGGGCATCGTCCTCGTCATCGTCCTGACCCTCATCCCCCTGTGGGTGCGCACCAGCGCCGAACTCTCCAACGCGCAAAAACGCCAAGTCCGCGACGCTGAACGCGCCGACATCGCCGCCCACCTGCACGACTCCGTCCTCCAAACCCTCACCCTTATCCGCTCCCACGCCGACAACCCCCAGCAAGTCCGCGCCCTCGCCCTCGGCCAAGAACGCGAACTACGCGCATGGCTATACACCGGCAAGAACGAGGCCGCCACCTCCACCGCCCAAGCCCTGCGCGAACAGGTCGAAAGCACAGAAGCCACCTACGGAGTCGCCGTTGACGTCGTATGCGTCGGCGACGTCGAACCCGGCCCCGCCGAACTCGCCCTCGTCGCAGCCGCAGGCGAAGCCGTCACCAACGCCGTCCGCCACGGCACCCCACCCGTCTCCGTCTACCTCGAAGTCGGACGCGATCGCGTGGAAGTCTTCATCAAAGACCGCGGCACAGGCTTCAACATCGAAGCCATCCCCGCCGACCGCCACGGCGTGCGCGGCTCCATCATCGGCCGCGTCGAACGCGCAGGCGGCAGCGCCATCATCCGCGCCCTCGACCCCGGCACCGAAATTCACCTCTCCGTCCCGAAAACCACGAACCCGCAAGTAGGATGACAGCATGACCATTCGACTCGTAGTCATTGACGATCACCCCATGGTTCGCGCGGGCGTGCGCGCCGAACTCGAAGCCTCCGGCGCCGACCTCGACATCCTCGCCGAAGCCGCCGACGTCGACAGCGCCATTGCCATCTGCACCGAACTACGCCCCGATGTGGCCCTCCTTGACGTCCACCTGCCCGGCGGACGAGGCGGAGGCGGCGCAGAAGTCGCCCACAACTGCGCCGGTGTTGAGGGCGTCCGTTTCCTTGCCCTATCCGTCTCCGACGCCCCAGAAGACGTCGTCTCCGTGATTCGCGCAGGCGCTCGCGGCTACGTCACCAAATCCATCTCCACCGCTGAACTCGTCGAAGCCATCCAACGCGTCGCCGCAGGGGACGCCGCCTTCAGCCCCCGCCTGGCCGGCTTCGTCCTCGACGCCTTCGGAACAGGCAGTGTCGCCATCCAAGACGACGAGCTTGACCTGCTGTCCCAGCGTGAACAAGAGGTCATGCGCCTCATCGCCCGCGGCTACACCTACAAGGAAGTCGCCTCCGAACTGTTCATCTCCATTAAAACCGTGGAAACCCACGTGTCTGCGGTGCTGCGCAAACTACAGCTCTCCAACCGCCACGAGCTCAGCCGATGGGCCGCGCAACGACACATCATCTGAGGCGGAGCGGGAGCGGGAGGCGGCTACTAGCCGCCTCCCGGCGTCCCGTTCTGCTTTCCTCCTCCCTAACGCTTACCTGTCGGCCTTCCCGGCCCACACCGCGTCCCACCCGGCCCGCGCGAGAGGGCAGCCGACAGCGCAAGGAAGCGCGGGCGGTAGCCTCGTCCTGCAGAGCATGTCAGAGTGTGAGCAGACATCCATCAAGGAAGAGTCAAGGGCACTCAGCTGAGGAGTAAACTAAGCGGGTTGATCATTTCAGGAGGAGACATGCATCAAATCGGTTTCGACCGTGAAAAGTACATCCAGCTCCAATCCGAACATATCGCCGAAAGGCGCCGTCAATTCGGTGGGAAGCTCTACCTGGAGTTCGGTGGGAAACTCGTTGACGACATGCATGCCTCAAGAGTCCTCCCCGGATTCACCCCCGACAACAAGATCGTCATGCTCGGCCACCTCGCCGAAGAAGTCGAAATCGTCGTCGTCGTCAGTGCCAAGGATTTTGCCCGCCAGAAAGTGCGCGCAGACCTTGGCATTCCTTATGAAGACGACGTTCTCCGCCACATCGACGCCTTCCGCAGCTACGGCCTCTACGTCGGCTCCATCGTCATCACCCAACTCACAGACGACAACCACGCCGCATACGCCTTCAAAGCCAAACTCGAAAAACTCGGCATGCGCGTCTACTGCCACTACCCCATCCCCGGCTACCCCCACGACGTCGCCCGCATCGTCTCCGACGAAGGCTACGGCAAGAACGACTACATCGACACCAGCCGCGACCTCGTTGTCATCACCGCCCCCGGACCCGGCTCAGGCAAGATGGCGACCTGCCTGTCCCAGCTCTACCACGACCACAAGCGCGGCCTACAATCAGGCTACGCAAAGTTCGAGACCTTCCCCATCTGGAACCTCCCCCTCGATCATCCCGTCAATATCGCCTACGAGGCCGCCACCGCCGACCTCGACGACGTCAATATGATCGACCCCTACCACCTGGCCGCCTACGGGGTGCAGACCGTCAACTACAACCGCGACGTCGAAATCTTCCCCGTCCTCTCACGCCTCTTCGAGACGATCCTGGGAGAATCCCCCTACAAGTCACCCACCGACATGGGCGTCAATATGGCCGGCATGTGCATCAGCGACGACGAGGCCTGCCGCGAAGCCTCCAAACAGGAAGTCATCCGCCGCTACTACAAGGCCCTCGTCGAGGAACGCCGCAAGGAACTCGACCCCGAGCAATCCGCGCGCATCGCCCTGCTCATGGGGAGCCTGGGCGTGAAAAAGACCGACCGGCCCGTCGTTGAGCCGACCCTCACCGTCGCCGAAATGACCGGCGCCCCCGCAGCCGCCATCGAACTGCCCGACGGGCGTATCGTCACCGGCAAGACCTCGCCCCTGCTGGGCGCGTGCTCGGCGATGCTGCTCAATGCCCTCAAGATGCTGGCCGACCTGGATCGTGAGATCCTCCTGCTCTCACCTGAATCCATCGAGCCCATCCAAGCCCTCAAAACCGGCCACCTCGGCAGCCGCAACCCGCGCCTGCACACCGACGAGGTGCTCATCGCCCTGGCAGTCTCAGCCAACCACGATCCCAACGCTCGCGCCGCCCTAGCTCAGCTCGGAACCCTGCGTCATTGCGACGTCCACACCTCCACCATCCTGGGATCCGTGGACGAGGGCATCTTCCGTAACCTCGGTGTGCAAGTCACCTCTGAACCCGTGTATCAGACGAAGAGCCTGTACAAGAAGAGCTGAAAGGGTTTCTTCGGCGGGTTCGAGGGGGCTTCTTGGCGGTGCACTGCTTGCTGCCAGAGGGCGCCCTCGAACCGTATCGACTGTGGGGCTGCGGGCTGCGGTGCTGTGGGGCGAGGGCTTTGAGCTGACGAGCCGTTAGTAGTGGTAGCGCGCCTGGAGAATAATGAGGTCGCCGTCAATGACGAGGTAGACCAGGCGATGTTCGTCGGTGATTCGTCGTGACCATGCACCGGAAGCACCGTACTTCAGAGGTTCAGGTTTGCCGATGCCTTCGAAAGGATCGCGCAAGCATGCATCGATAAGGGTGTTAATGCGTTTGAGGATTCTGCGGTCAGCCTGCTGCCAAAAGACGTAATCCTCCCACCCAGCCTGATCCCAGACGAGGCGCATGTCAGTCCTCGCGGTCGAGTTCATGAACCTCGGTCATGCCCGCCGTTGCGCGTTGGTAAGCGTCAAGGAGGCGTCGTGCGTTCTCTGGAGAGCGAAACAGGTAAGCGGTTTCTTTCCATGCGGCATACTCATCGGCTGACATGAGGACTGCGTTGCCTGCGCGAGAGACAATTTCGACAGCTTCGCAGTCGTTGTTCACCTGCTCAATCAATGGAAAGAGCGTGCGACGCGCTTCGCTTGCGCTGATCGACATCGGAACTCCTATTCATCGGGCTGGGTCATTCGGCTGAGCTTTCACCCTAATGGTACCGCTTTTTGGTACGAGGTTTCCTGTTGGGGGGTGTTGGGTGGTGGGGATGCGGGCTGAGGGGGTGTGGTGTAGATCGTGGCGCGTTAAGGGTATGGGCTGTGTAATGAAGGGCTCCACGCTGGGCGATCACGCAAATGCGGGGTGCGTACTGCAAAGTTGAGAGGGGAGGGGGCATGGCGCAGTTCCTTTAGGTGCGAGTCGGGGCTGCCTCACAATGGTGAAGCAGCCCCGACTGCAATCCCCGCATATGCGGGGAGGGTTCCCGTCTGAGACAGAGCAACGGGTCATCCCTGTCTGGTACAGGGAACCCGTTGATTATCTGATATGGAGAGGCGGCTGTGCATCTTGTAGGTCGGGATGGGTGTCGCGTTAGGCCCTATTGGCGGGGTGCTGTCTGTGTGAGTGACTAGAAATGAGGAGGCAATTATTGCTTAGACATAGCAACTTAGAAATTGTGTGCTATGGTATTCGTGTACTCGATAGAAAACGGCTATCGGATACAAAAAACCGGCTTGGCCTCTTGCCGGAGGCCAAGCCGATGCGACCAAAGAACTGGCCGAGATGTGAACTGTCAGTCTACACGAGTCCTTGGAGGTAAAGAACCTCCCTCGTCCTTTGGTCGATGAGCGTTAGGAGATCTTCTTTGAAACTGACAGATTATTATGGCATCTCAAGTCAGGTGCCTTTCGTGAATGTCGACGTGAAGAACGACTCTAAGTTGTTCGTTGATCCGTGCGCAGTGAGGATGTTTGCTGGACATGTGAAGCAAGGTAGCTTAGCCGTCACATGTCTCGATACATTTTTCGCCGAACTGAGGGAGTCAAAGCTCGAAAGCCCGCGCGCAGAGGAGTTGCTCGGCAGTTTCCGTGAGCCATGGGAGACACGCATGGGCCTCTCTACTGAGGGAAGCTATGGGCGTGGTGGTGCCACAGACACGGGGCTAAAGATCTTGGGTGAACTGCGAGCGAATAGTGATGCCTACTTTGAACTCGCAATCATGAAACGCCTAGAGCACCTCCCTCTCTTCATTGAAGGGGTGGCTGATGACATCACTTCCGACATCACCACGCGGATTATTTTTGACGCTCTCGTCGATTTCACCAATGAGATGATGTTGCTCTATCCTCAGCTCGCTCGGGAGACTAAGCGAGTGGTGAAGCAAGTCTGGAACCCGGACAGTCGGGATTGGGAAGAGAAGGAAGTTGTTCTCCCTGTTGCAGGAGGCAAAGAACTCCTTCTTGTTCCCCGGGAATGGGCTCAAGCAAATATCCTCATGTCTCATAAGCGTTACTCAGACAAAGTTGTGCTCGATTTTTATCAAGAGAAACGCACGGTGCTTGACATTAATGGGCACGCTCACAAGCCGCGCAAGGAGGAGCTGCGTAGGGACAAGACACTTGAGCTCGGCTGTCGTAAAAACCTTGAGGTGACCCTTCGTCGACTGGGGGAGGGCAGAGAGGTGGTCGCTGAGTTTGAGGCCTTTGTTGACGAGCACTACGACTCGACAAAGAGGATGCAACTCCAAGACGAGCACTTGGAACGCTAAGGGAATCTGCTAGCGACTACAAGGCAACAAACTTGCCTCTAACCTCTAGGGGGTTGCGTGTCGGGAATCGAAGACTCCCCACACACAACCCCCTATGCCTGACATTTATTGCCGTGGGCGATCACGCAAATGCGGGGTTGCTGGCCTAAAGTGGGGGACACCATGAGTACTGACTTCACTGGATTGCCTGACTTGGGACTGCCTGACCTAGGCCTGCCGGATCTTGACTCCTTCGACCAAGGCCTCTTCGACATGGGCACCCCTGCCTCTGCTCCGTCTGCCACCACTACACCTGCTTCTGCTGGAGGCAAGGGCGGCGCTCCCGTGCGCACCTTGGATGAAAGCGCCTACGGCCTCGCCCCCGATGGTGCGTCAGGCGTGGGCACTCGGGGCGGGGACCCCCTGGGCACAGGCACTTTGGGCGCAGAACATCTGGGCACAGCGATCTCCTCGGCCTCGGGCATGCCGGGTGGAGTCCTCCCTAAAGGCTACGTCCCGGCAGATGCTCCTGCCTACGAGGACGACGCCCCCGCCGACTATGTACCCGCCGAATATGTACCCTCCGAGTACGTGCCCGCGGATGACGCGCCCGACGACAATAATGCGTGGCCGAGCGTTGCCTATCCCGGCGGCGTTGAAGGCAACACTGCGGCCTACTACGGGGGCGGTGGCCTCGCCAATTGGGGAAATCAGCCGCCCGCTATCGACACCAGTGAACTGCTCAAAGGCCTCAATCAGCAGCAACATGACGCCGTCGTCCACGAGGGCGAGCCCCTGCTGATCATGGCCGGCGCGGGGTCAGGAAAAACTCGTGTCCTGACCCACCGTATCGCCTACCTTTTGGCCACCGGCCGCGCCCGAGCCGGGCAAATCCTCGCCATCACCTTCACCAACAAAGCCGCCGCCGAAATGCGTGAACGCGTTGCCGACCTCGTCGGGCCAGAGGCGAAACGCATGATGGTCTCAACCTTCCACTCTGCCTGCGTGCGCATTCTCCGCAAGGAATACCGGGCCGCAGGGTTGAGCTCCACCTTCACCATCTACGACTCCCAAGACTCCCAACGCCTGCTGCAGATGGTGCTCAAATCCCATGACGTCGACATTAAGCGCTACACGCCAAAGCTCGTTGCCGCACGCATCTCTGACCTGAAAAACGAGCTCATCAGCCCGCAGCACTACGCAGAAACCGCGCCGAACGACCCGATCTCACGCATCGTCTCAGCCGCATACAGTGATTACGACAAGCGCCTCCGCCAAGCCAATGCGCTTGATTTCGACGACCTCATCATGCGCACCGTCGCCCTGCTGCGCGACAATCCGGCTGTCGCTGAGCACTACCACCGGCGTTTCCGCCACATCCTGGTTGACGAGTATCAGGACACTAACCATGCTCAGTATGTGCTGGTCCGCGAACTCGTTGGAGACGGTGAGGATCACGTTCCGCCTGCTGAGCTGACCGTCGTAGGTGACTCTGACCAGTCCATCTACGCCTTCCGTGGTGCCACCATCCGTAATATCGAAGAGTTCGAACGCGACTTCCCCGGCGCACGTACCATCATGCTTGAGCAAAACTATCGCTCAACGCAAAACATCCTCACCGCCGCTAACGCCGTCATCTCACGTAATGAAGGCCGCCGACCCAAAAACCTGTGGACCGACTCGGGAGCGGGCTCGCTCATTACCCTTGATGCCGCCGACTCGGACCGCGACGAAGCCCGTTTTGTGGTTGCCGAAATCGACCGCCTGAATGACGAGGGCACCAACTGGGGCGACATTGCCGTTTTCTACCGCACCAACGCTCAATCACGCTCCATTGAAGAACTCTTCGTCCGTCAAGGCATCCCCTACAGGGTTGTGGGCGGCACCCGATTCTACGAACGCAAAGAAATCAAAGACGCCCTGGCCTACCTGCAAGCCATTGCCAACCCCGATGACACCGTTGCGCTGCGGCGCGTTCTAAATACGCCTCGGCGCGGTATTGGTGCCAAGGCTGAGGAATTATTGGTTGCTTACGCGGACCAGTACGGCATCTCCTTCGGGCAGGCCATCGCTGACGTGTGGGAGCAGGCAGGTCGCCCGGCTGGCGAGGCCGAAGGGCTGGAAGTGCCCGGCGCTCTGGCGAACACATCCGAGAGCGCCCGCCTTGTAAGCGGACGGTCGCCGGAGGACGAGGTGAGCGCCGGTAGCGGTGCGGATGCGGGGGCGCTCGTCTCGCCCATGAGGCCTGGCGCCTCCGGCGCGGCCTCAACGCCCGACCTAACCGCGACGAACGCCCCCGAACCCGCTGATTCGCTGGCGGGTGAAGTTCCGTTGATGGAACCCGAGCCGACGATTGTTGAGGCTGCTGAGACCCGCGAGACCACATCCCCCACTGCGGATAGGGGAGTGGAAAGGCCGGGGCCCGCTGGAGTGAGCGCTCGAGCTCTCAAGGCCATTGCCGGATTCTGGGGGCTGCTGGATGCTTTGCGGCGCTGCGACCAGGCGGGCATGAGCGTTGGCGACATTCTCGAAGAAGTCCTGGACCGCACGGGGTATTTGGAGCAACTGCGCAGGTCGGAGGATCCGCAGGACGCCTCGAGGGTGGAAAACCTTGCTGAATTGCACTCTGTTGCCGAGGACTTCAACGCCAGCCTTGTGGCGGCGCAAGCTGAACGGAGTAAGCAAGCTGAACAGAGCGCCCAGACCGAACAGGCTGTACAGGGTGCGCCGGGTGCGCGAGGCGTACTGGATGCCGAGAACCCACAACCGCACGGACACCTCGTTGATTTCCTTGAGCGTATCTCTCTGGTGGCCGACTCTGACCAGCTTCCTTCCGAGGACGGGCGTTCAGGACAGGTCACACTCATGACCGTCCACACGGCCAAGGGCTTGGAGTTCCCGATCGTGTTCGTGACCGGCATGGAAGATGGCACGTTCCCCCACCAGCGATCCCTTGGTGAAGTGGCGGAGCTTGCCGAGGAGCGACGACTCGCCTATGTAGCGATTACCCGAGCTCGTGAACGCCTCTACCTGACGCGTGCGGCTGTGCGATCAGCCTGGGGGACACCTCAAGAAATGCCGCCCTCGCGATTCCTTGATGACATTCCCGAAGAAGTCGTGCATGTGCGCAGAGCTGCCTCATCCATGCAGCGTATTCGAAGTGGCGAATGGGGGACTGGCTCTGGCTATGGCGGCTCTGGTTACCGCTCTGGTGGTGGTGACACTTCCGGCAGTTATGGCTCCAGCGGACGCAGGGGAGAGTGGGACGATGACGGCCCTGTGATTGGTTCTGGCCGGAGCTCAGGCTCATCCTCAAAGCCTTTCGTTCCTCACCGCTTGGGCACAACCGTGCGTATGGGCCAGTCAACTGGGGTAAACGGCGCTGCGGGTCAGAGTGGGGTGGCGGGAACCTCGTCAGATAAACCCGTGCTCACACTGAAGGTAGGCGATCGCGTTTCCCACGCTACCTTGGGAACTGGAACAGTTGTGGGCATTGAAGGATCGGATGCGCGTACTGTCGCGAGAATCTCCTTCGGCGGCACCGAGAAACGACTGCTCGTGCGCATGGCGCCCCTCGAAAAGCTCTGAATACAGTAGGGCCTAGGCAACGACTGTGATGAATGGGGCTTGAGGGCGTTCCTGCTGTTGTGTGGTGTACGACTTAGAGCTTTATGTACGTGGTGCGCCGCGTACACAGTGCACTAAGCCGTACACAGTGCACTAAGCCGTACATAAGGGGGCAGGCTGTGCATAGTGTGCCAAGTCGTACATAAGGGGGAGGCCTGGCAGGCAAGGCCCAAACCTGCAGTATGCAACGCCCCTCCCCTCATCGGGCAAAGGCACAGTAAAATTGTCCAAATTTGGGACTGAAGGCCTAAAAGGGGGTAATCTGGACGCGACGTCTCAACGCTGAGTCTCAGCGCACTGCCGCGCACCCCTGGTAGTGCCAGAACAAACAAGTAGAAGGAAAAGTATGGACCTCTACGAGTACCAAGCGCGAAACATGTTCGCTGCCCACGACGTACCCGTCCTGCCTGGCATCGTCATCACCAGCACTGAAGAAGCCCGCGATGCTGCGCGCACTCTCTTCGATGGCGGTGCCTCGCTGCTGGTCGTCAAGGCCCAAGTCAAGACCGGTGGCCGCGGCAAAGCGGGTGGTGTCAAGCTCGCCACTTCGGTTGAAGAAGCAGAAGAGAAAGCCTCGCAAATCCTGGGCATGGACATTAAGGGCCACATCGTCCGCAAAGTCCTGATTGCCTCGGCTGCAGATATTGCCGCCGAATACTACTTCTCCATCCTCCTAGACCGCTCCAACCGACGCCACCTAGCCATGTGCTCACGCGAAGGCGGCATGGAGATTGAGGCCCTCGCCGTGGAACGCCCCGAAGCTCTGGCGAAGGTCCCGCTTCAAGCGGGAGTTGGTATCACCGACGAGGTTGCCCGCGACATCCTCAGCGCCGCACGCTTCACCCCCGAAGAACAACACGCTATCGCTCCAATCCTCGTCAAACTCTGGGACGTATACGCCCGTGAGGATGCCACCCTGGTTGAGGTCAACCCCCTGGTTTCCACCCCGGATGGCGAGATTATCGCCCTGGACGGCAAGGTCAGCCTGGATGATAATGCAACCTTCCGTCACCCTGAGCATGTTGAGCTGGCAGACATCACCGCTGAGGATCCCCGCGAAGCCATGGCCAAGGCCGAAGGCCTGAACTACGTGCGCCTGGAAGGTGAGGTCGGCATTATCGGCAATGGTGCCGGCCTGGTTATGTCCACCCTGGACGTTGTCGCTATGGCCGGTGAAGACCTGGGCGTGCGCCCCGCTAACTTCCTCGACATTGGTGGTGGTGCTTCCGCAGCCGTCATGGCCAAGGGCCTGGATGTCATCCTCGGTGATGAGCAGGTTCGTTCCGTCTTCGTCAACGTTTTTGGCGGCATCACCGCTTGCGACGAGGTTGCCAAGGGTATCCTTGGCGCCCTTGAACTGCTGGGCGATGCAGCAACTAAGCCGCTAGTGGTTCGCCTGGACGGCAACAAGGTCACAGAAGGCCGCGCCATCTTGGAAGAGGCTGCTCACCCGCTGGTCCACCTGGATCCCACCATGGACGGTGCCGCCCGCCGTGCAGCCGAACTTGCCGCCGCCGAAAAAGCCGCAGCAAAGTGACCCGGAACGACTAAGGACTAGGAGAAACAATGTCGATCTTCCTCCACGCCGACTCGCGCGTCATCGTTCAGGGCATGACCGGCGGCGAAGGCATGAAGCACACCACCCGCATGCTCAGCGCCGGGACGAAAGTTGTTGGCGGCGTTAACCCTCGTAAAGCGGGCACCAGCGTCACCTTCACCGTTGAAGGCTACGGCCCTGCAGCCGACACCGTCACAGGCGGCGAGGTTGAGGTTCCCGTCTACGGCACCGTCGCTGAGGCCCGCGCCGAAACCGACGCAAATGTGTCCGTCGTCTTCGTACCCCCAGCCTTCACCAAAGCAGCCGTCCTCGAAGCCATCGATGCGGGCATGGAAACCGTTGTTGTCATTACCGAGGGCGTACCCGTGGCCGACTCCGTTGAATTCGTGGCCCGCGCTCTGGAAGCTGGCGTACGCCTAATTGGGCCCAATTGCCCCGGCATTATCAGCCCCGGACAGTCCAATGTTGGCATCACTCCCGCCGACATTACCGGCCCCGGCCGCATTGGCCTGGTATCGAAGTCGGGCACGCTGACCTACCAGCTCATGTACGAGCTGCGCGACCTAGGCTTCACTACCTGTATCGGTATTGGCGGTGACCCGGTTGTCGGCACCACCCACATTGATGCTCTGGAGGCCTTCGAGAAGGACCCCGACACCGACCTGGTCGTCATGATCGGTGAGATCGGCGGTGACGCCGAGGAACGTGCCGCCGCGTGGATCAGCGAAAACATGACCAAGCCGGTGGTGGCCTACGTGGCGGGCTTTACCGCTCCTGAAGGCAAGACCATGGGCCATGCCGGTGCGATTGTGTCCGGCTCAGTCGGCACGGCTGCGGCTAAGGCTGAAGCTCTGGAAGCTGTGGGCGTGAAGGTGGGACGTACTCCGTCGCAGACCGCCTTGCTGGCCAGGGAGATTCTGCAGGGCTGAGGGGACACATCACCCCAACCTGAAAGGGGCGTAGGCCGGCAGTCGCGCTCACACTCTCCTGCAGAACCTCGTCCGTGATAAACGAGATTAGTTCCCTGGGTGCGTGGCCAAGAGGGTCACGCACCCAGGGAACTTCCGTGTGTGGACGCATTTTGTCCTGCAACCGGCTTTTGGTTCAAGGGGATCCGAATTGAATGCGGGGCTCCTTGTGCGCGAAGCTCTTAGTCACTCATGCCTCCCCGCACACGGCTGCATGTGAGCGACCAAGAGGACATCGAGCAACGATCGGTCCTTATTGACTTTTGTTAATGGAAAAGGATGCCCTCATCGCAGACAATGGAGCCGACCTGTAGGCAGCAACATAGGGGGAGGGGACGTGAGTAAAGCTCATGCCTACCTTGCGATTAGCCTAGCCCTTGTCTGTGTGGACGCTGTGGCCTGGACCTTCATATCTTCTCCGCCGATGCATGGTCTGCTTCTCATGGCCGCCATCGTCCTCTCAACAGTTCTCATCGCCCGTTATCCCACTCCTGCAGCCCTCACCACGGCTGCTCTGTGCCTGATCTGGCCCGTCTTTTTGCCCCCCTTCGGTAGCGTCGGCTTCACCTCTTTCCTGATCGTGGTTGCTGCCGCTGATTTGATTTCACGCCGACAGTGGGCACTCGCTGCGGGGATCGCGGCTCTTGCGCTTATCATCGGCGTGGTGACACGTACGCAGGGAAACATACTGACCGGTGTTGTGACTGTCATTCTCCAAACGGCAATCGCGCTCCCCTTTGGACTCTCGATGTACTTCAACCAGGCGCGGATTCATGGCCTTGAACATGCATTACAACTGGCCACTCAGCGCACCCGTATGGATGTTGCCATGTCCTTGCATGACACGGTGATGACAGACCTGAGCAAGATACTGGTTGCTGCCCGCACCATCAGAGCTCAGGATTCTTCTGGTGCCTTCGGCCAAGAGTGCGCCCTTATTGAAGGCTCAGCCGAACGATCCGTGAAATACTTGCGAGGTTTTGCTGATATCCTCCAACCTGACGGAGAGGTGCCCGCACAATCTTTGGCTGAAATCCTGCGGGAAGCACAAGTGATCCTGCGTCAAGAACGCCGGAGCCTCCGCGTGGACTTGCCAGAAGAACCTGACTTGCGAGAAGCCTTAGGGGCTGTCGCCTACGACTTCCTTGTCCTCTTCATTCGGGAGGGGCTGGTCAATTGCGCGAAGTACACTCCTCACGGGGCCACAGTACGCGTGTGGGGCGAAATCACTGATGAACAAGTCGAGGTTGCCATCGTTTCGGCATACACTGCGTTGTCGATGAACGAGGTCGATGCCGCACTGACCTCGGGGCGAGGGATTGAGAACCTACGTCGTAGGGCGCAGTTTCTCAACGGAGAAGTGATGGTTGGGCAGGTGGCAGACAAATGGATGCTGTCCATACAGTTGCCCACACGTGAACCTTCACATGAGGAGACCGAAGCGCTCTCCTCAGAAACCCGGGAGGAAGCTCGTGACTGACACGACCCAAGCGCCGTGGCCGCTGAAAGTCCTTCTTGCCGAGGACGAGCCCGAGCTGCGCGAACGCCTTGCCCGTCTGCTTGGCGCAGACGGGCGGGTCAGCATCGTGGCAACAGCGGCACATGGGAGGCAGGTCCTTGATCTCCTACAAGTGCATAGCGTCGATATTGTGCTCCTTGACGTTGAAATGCCCATCATGGATGGGGTGGAGACGGCCCAGCGTCTTTCTCGCCGTCACCCGAGAGTAAAGGTTGTCATGTACACCGCTTTTGAGCGGCAGGAACGCTTGAGTGCGGCAATGGCCGCAGGCGCAGTGGCCTTCTTAACCAAGGACATGCCGCCGGAGGAAGTGATCAATGGCCTGCTGCGTATCCATGCTGGTGAACGTCTTCTTTCAGCACGCGCAACGGAAAGTGCCCTTGAAGCCTTACGACACCTTGGGGAGCAGCGTCAAGAAAGTGAGCGCTGGTTCAGCCTCGTTGAATCGCTAAACACTGGCCAGCGTGAGGTGTACGAGGTGCTCATCACAGGAGCATCAAACCGTGAGATTGCCGAATGCGTGGCCTATTCGGAGGGCACGGTGCGAGTGTATGTCACGCAGATTCTTGATGCCCTGGGGTGCCGCTCTCGAACTGAAGTGGCATTGAATGCGGCGCGGGCTCAGGCGCGCGTGCACTGACGGCGAACACTGAAGAGTAGGGATAGTACAGTCGGTGAGAGTGGTTGCAACGACACATCAGAAGGAAGGCGGCCCACTGCGCGAGGGCACCGCAGAATCGGGCACTCGGAAAGCTAGGTGCGGGGTAACCTGCAGTGTGGGAAAACAGCATGCCTTCCCCGCAACGCTGGCCATTACGGTGGCGCTCGGACTAAGCGGCTGTAGTGGCCTCGTCACAGAAGGGCCAGATGCGATAAACGAGGTCACCCGCGCACCTGAATCAGCCGCATCGACCCCCTTGGAGGGAGCAGAGGAAGCGAAAAGCCGCGTTCCCGCAATCAGCGACGCTACACCCGCTAAAGATCAAAAACGATGGACCCTGCCAACCGACGCCTACTATGGTGGGCAGATCAGCAGATTAACAAGCGATGCCCACATCGTTGCGCGCGCCCACTGCCTGCGAAAGGCCGGATACAGCGACTACCCCATCCACGTCACCCCATTCGCCCCGCCACCGGAAACAGAGACGGCAGGAGGCATCGGGCATCGTTTTACTGAAGAAATCGCCGCCACATACGGTTACCGTTTGGCTCCCGATCCTGGCCGGATCGACAGTGTCGAATTGCCGGACTGGTCGAACATGCCAGACGGCTTTGCCGACGATGAGCGGGCCTGCACGCTGAAAGTGTCAGCGCGTTTAGCGGGCACCACTGTGGAAGAGTATGAAAATCTTTTAGCCAAAGATTCGCCGTTAGCCCAGTTGCACGAGTCGCCCCTGGAACAGTGGCGGACATTCTTCACGCCCGAGTTTCGAGACATTGAGACGCAACTGGATCGCCTTCGTGTTGATCTGACGAGCCCCGAGCTCACACAAGCTGCCCAACGTTGGCGCGAATGTATGGCGCCCCTGAAGATCGTTGACCTGCCCGAGCGGCCATGGCCAAATGTCTCCCAACGGATGCCTGATTCATTGCGTGACAGGTGGAATTGGGAAACAGATGGCGACGCCTCCGCCGATGAGATCGCCGTTGCTCGCCATGATGCCGCCTGCAGACGATCATCAGGGTGGTTCGACACCCTGTACGAGCAGACCTGGAGCCTTCACGAAGAGTTCATGACCGCGCATAAGGACGAACTTGCACCCCTGCTGGAACGCCACCGCGACAACGCGAAGCGCGCTGTTGAAGTGCTCGCCTCCTATGGATACAAGTAAGGCAGCGCATTAACAAAAATCAATAGAGGTGGTAGTGCGCCCCTTCCTAGCATGGTGAGAAGAAAGCACTCACGGTGGCAGGAAGCCACATTCTGTCGAAGGAGACACCATGACGCGCATACGCTCCACTCTCGGCCATACACGGCGCACCTTCATTGCCGGGGCTGCGCTCGCTCTGATGATCGGAGCATGTAGCGCCAACCCATCTGATTCCAGTGTTGCTGGAAGAGGGCAATCATCTGCCCCTTCAAGCGTGCATCTCAGCGCACAGAACGGCGCTACGGTGGCCTCGTCAGAAAAAATAAGCGTGGACCTTGCCTCTCGGATGCCCATTTTTTCGGAGGAAATCCCTGAAAAAGACCAGCAACGCTGGGTGATGCCCACCGACATCTACACGGGACGCGTCCTGGGAAAGTTAGCATCTGACGCGGAGATTGTCGGCACCGTGCAGTGCATGCGCGAATCGGGCTACCCCGACTACCCGCTACATATCAAGCTTTTCCAACCCGAGGACGCGGTAATGCCCTGGGGAGCATCGAACAATATCTTCACCGAAGAGATCGCCGCGAAATACGGTTATCGTATGGATGGTAATGGCGACTACGTTGAAGGCGTCACTCTGCCCGACCCAGCCACGATGCCGCCGGAGTTTGATCAGACATGGAAGCGTTGCACGATGGAGGCCGCCCGCCGTGTGCGCCCACATGAAGTTGCACAGATTGAGAAAGAGAAAGCCGAGGGACTGCCCGAAACAGAGGCAGAAATACAGGCAGCAGCCGAGAAAGCACAACAGAGCATCGGGTCCAAACTCAACCGTCTGGGCAGCGACCCCACTTTGCCCCAACTTCTTGATGCTGCGGCAAGGTGGCGAGAATGTATGGCTCCCCTGGGAATCCCAGACCTTCCAGAACGCCCGTGGCGCAACGCATCACGCAGAATGCCTGAATCTTTGCAGATACGCTGGCAATGGGAGACGAGTGGGCAACCCTCAGCTGACGAAATCGCCGTGGCAACGCATGATGCTGCTTGTCGACGTTCCTCTGGCTGGTTTGACGCCCTTTACGAGGCTGAATGGGCCGTGCGGGAAGAATTCGTCAACACCCACCGCGACGAACTGGCCCCCATCGTGGAAGAGCAACGCGCTCAGGCGAAGGCGGCCCTTGAAGTGCTTGCCGCATATGAAGGACAGTAATCAAAATCCGCTGCGCGAGCTGCGTACCCAGGGAACTTCCGTGTGTGGACGCCTTCTGTCCTGTAACTGCCTTTTGGTTCAAGGGGATCCGCATTGCATGCGGGGCTCGTTACACGCGAAGCTCCTGGCCGCTCATGCCTTGCCGCGCACGGCTGCATGTGAGCGACCAGGAGGACATCAAGCAACGAAGGGCCATGGACGTACTCCTGGTACATAGAACGCAGAGGCGATGTGAGCATTGAGACCCATTGGGGAGGCCCACAATTCACCCATCCTCGGCGCTGCACCCAGCAGGGGCGCAGGATGTAGGCGACGATGGAGACGATGAGTGAAACACCCACCCCCAGCACCCCCTCACGCGGCGAAGCCCTGAATGGTCAATCTTCGCGTGGCTCAGCCATGCCCGGTGACAGCGTTACTGCGAGCGCGCGATCGGATGCCCGAAGCATGGACGCCTCTGCCAGCACCTCGGCTGAAGCCTCACGCCATATGGTGACACCCGTCCGAGGTATCAGCACGCCCACTCACGGTGTGGGCAGTCGAGCTCAGGCAGGCGCCACCCCAACCGACAGCGAGGCCGCACCTGGCCGACAAAGCGCCACGCCGCCGGTGGCCTCGTCAGACGAACAACGCCCGCGCGCTGCGCGCAGCGAACGTAAAACCCTGCGCATCCGTATTCCCGACGGCTGGGGGCGGTCACTCTTGGCAGGCGTTGAAGGAGCACTGCTGGGGTGGGCGCTGTCGACCACGCTGGTGCTCGTCACCTACCTGGGGGTTTCTGGTAACCCGTGGATGGGAAAAATTTCGTGGGATGACGCGATGGCGGTGGGGTCTGACCTGTGGGCGATGAGCCTGGGGAGCCCGCTCACTGTCAACGAAGTCACCTACCGTGCGGTGCCACTGCTGATGACTCTGCTAGCTGTGGTCATCCTGCGTCTGCTGCTGTTCACGGGACGCCACTTCCCGGCCTCCGCATTGTGGTTTGCCGTGCCCGCATACATGGGCACAACCGCCCTGCTGGTGGGGAGCAATACGACGCATCACTCGTGGCCAGCGACAATGATTGGCGCTTTCTGCTGCGCTACGCTGGCAACCGCGTGGGCGGCCCTGGGGCAGACCCGCGCCGCCTACCGTAAAGCCTGCACGCTGGCTCGTGAAGCCGACACCGCGCCACCTGAACCTCCCCGAATGATGCAGATTCCCGAATGGCTGCGCATCGGCCTGCGTCAGGGGGCGGCCATGACGGGCATCGTTGGGGTGGCCAGCTTGATTGCGCTGATGAGCCTGGTATTCGTGCGCTGGGAGAACGTCGTTGCCATTGCTGACTTGCTGCATCCGGCAACTACGGTAGACACGGTGATGCTGGCTATCGCGCAGGCGCTCTTTGTGCCGACGGCAGGCGCATGGGTGGCGGCCTGGGGAGCGGGGCCAGGCGTCGTCCTGGGGCCCGACACTGTCCATTCGCTGACGTCAGCTCCGACCGCGCCGATCCCGCCGGTGCCTTTCCTTGGCGTGCTGCCTTCCTCTCCCGTGGGCGCATGGGTGGTGTGTGTGCCGCTGGTGTTGGGTGCCCTGGTGGGGGTACTTTTTGCCTGGCGAGGCCGCCTGCCTTCCCTACGTGAGCAGGCCTATGCGTTGGGCGTCGCTGCGGGAGTGTTCGCCCTGTTCATGGCTGCGTGGATGTGGCTGTCGATCCTGACCTTGGGACAGGGACGCATGGTGGGGATCGGCCCGCGTCTGGAGTGGACGCTGCCTGCGTTGCTGGGGGAAATCCTGGGCGCGGTTGCGCTGATCGTGGTGCTTTCACATCCCATCACTCGTGCATGGATGCAGGGGTGTCGCGCGGACGCTCACGAGGCACTGGCTGGAAGTAGTTTGGGTCAGAAGATCCGTGCGGGTCGGGCTGCTCACGAGGGCGTGGCTGAAGCTGGCCCCGGCGAAGGTGCCTCCTCTGGCATGGCTGAAGGAAGCACTGGTCTGGAGGCGAGAGCGTCCAGGACTGAAGATCTCGACCCTGACGATATTCCCACCGAGGTATTCTCAGTTGCCGAGGGTGCTGATTCTGTGCAGCCAGAGTTGGTCGAAGTTTCCGAGTCGTCTGAGGGTGACGCTGCGACCTCGCAAACGACTGAAACGGATGCTGTGACCACCGAGACGACGGCTCCACTGTCTGAGGTAATCGCCTTAGCGGAGGACGTTACGGATGATCCGGCCATAAACGAGGCCGCTTCTGATGTAGACGCTCGCGGTTCTGCCCAGAACCCTTCAATAGAAGCGGCCGACACCGGCTCTGTCGACACCGGCTCGCTGTACGCCACCACGCGTCGGCCTCGCCCAGCGACGGAGGCCGACACCATCCCCACCACCCGCATCCCCCGCATTGAGGACCCCGCCGATGACTAAGCACACGCAAGCACCTCTGGCTCCCGCCCGCATCCTCGTCCTCGTGCGGGGGAGGGGTCGAATATGAAGGCCGTCGTCGAGGCTAGCCGCGCCGCCTACTGGGGCGGCAGGGTCGTGGCCGTCGGCGCGGACCGGGAGTGCGCAGGCCTGGAGTGGGCTGCCGAGCAGGATATCCCCACCTTCTGCCACCCTTTCAAGCGTGGCGCGGAAGGTGCCCAAGGGGATCGTGCGCAGTGGGACCGTGCGCAGTGGGACCGCGAGCTGGCTGCACTCATGGCTGAGTACGAGCCAGACTTGGTGGTCTGCGCCGGATACCTCAAGCTGTTGGGGACTGCGGTTTTGGAGCGCTTCGAGGGGCGTATTGTCAACACCCATAACTCCCTGCTGCCTTCCTTCCCTGGCGTGCGCGGGCCCGCTGATGCCATTGAAGCGGGCGTGAAGCTGGCGGGTGCGACCCTGTTCATCGTCGACCCCGGCCTGGATACGGGCGCGATTGTCGCTCAGGTGGCCGTGCCCGTTGAGGACGAGGACGACGCGGACTCTCTGCTGGCACGCATCAAGATCGCCGAGCAGAAGCAACTGGTCGAGGCCGTGGGCCGCATGATCCGCGAAGGCTGGACCATCAACGGACGCCGCGTGCGGTACGGGGTGGAAAACTAAGTCGCGGCGAAGCACGGGCAAATAGCAGCGGGAGTGAGTTAGGGTCACCTAGGATCAAGGCATGTCTGACTTTGCTAGCTCGGTGAATGTACCGTCCCCTTCGGAGAATCGTTGGGAGATTCTTCCGCCTGTGGTTTATGTCCCTTGTGTGCTTGATGAACGCAATGAAGCACACCTTGCCTTGCGTGAAATGCCTGATGGTAGGCGCGCGTTGCTTGTCTACACGGCGCTTGATCGGCTGATTGATATGGCTGGGGAGCAGACGCCTTGGGTTCTGATGGACTGGGCAATGTTGGAAGAGGCTCAGCAGGTCGATGGGTTTGACATGATTGTGAAGGACATTGTCATTCCAGAGGAGCGGCGATGACAGCTCAGGAGTTGCGCTTTAGCTCAGATGTCAGCGATGTAGTGTCGCGCCAGATGGACGCTACTGTTGTTGAGATGAGGACGGCACGCCACTTCAAACCTGAAGTTCGAGATGCGGGTGCTCTGACAACGGTGCTGTCTGCTTTTATTGAAGAGGTCGATAGCGTCCTTTTGGCAGCGGCGGAAGGAATCGGGCGATACGGGGAGAACCTTCAAAGAGCCGCTGAAGGATTTTCCGATGTTGAACGTCAGGTGTGTGAAGCGATTGTTAATCAGGAGCGTGCGCTGTGAGCATTCACGCGGATTTTGAAGGGCGCCCTGAGGTCTTTTTTGCGCTTGAGCAATGGCTCCGACATAGGGTGATCCCGTCGTTCGAAAACTCGGAGAGCGACCTGCGATTTGCATGTCGAAGGATTGAGGACGATTGGGCAGGGGAGACCGCTCAGGCTGCTTCACAGTGGGCGAAGGATAAGAGCCGGGCGTGTGGAGAAATCCTCAGGGAAATATCTCCTGTCATCGACATGTTGTATGACTACGGGACGTGCCTCGACCGGGTACAGAAATCAGCGGAGCAGATACGTCAAGAAGCCAGAGATACTGGATTGACAGTCGTTGGTGACACAATTTATCCACCGGAGCCGAACGGTCCAGATGACGACCAATATCTACGGCGTCAAGCGATTTATGAAGATCTATCCTACCGGATGGAGCAGTTGCGCAGCGAGGAGTATTGCGAGCGCGCGGCACTAGAGAGCTTGGTGCCAAAGACTTTGGGGGACTGGGTTCAGGCCTTTGATATAGGGACATCGATGTCGATGGCTTCGGTGGTGGGGTACTCGACATATCGAGGAACAAAGTGGGGCCAGGAATATGCGTCCGCCCTTGATGATGGAGCGAAGGCTCTCAAAGGAAGGGTGCTTGCTGATCCTGTGGCTTTTGGCGGAGGGAAGCTTGCCAATCAAGTCCTCAACGATGTCGATGCGGCACATTTTCAAGCCCAGGTCCTTCGGTCCGAGACTGGCGCGTTTAAAGTGACGCCGACTGCGTTTAAGGTAGCCGGGGGTGGTCTAGCCGTTGGAGGGATGTTTCTCGCAGGCTATGAGGATTATCAGAACGGTGAAACTCTTGTTCAGGCGGGTGTTTCAAATGCGATCGCTGGGGCAGTGAGTGTTGGAGCCTCTGCGATTGCGTCGGCTGGCGCATCCGCTGCAATGGGAGCGGCTTTCGGCTCCGTAGTGCCGGGTCTGGGAACAGTTGTTGGTGCACTTGTTGGGATTGGGGTAGGAATCGTGGTTTATACCTGTACTGATAATGCCGTCGATAGCTTCTTTGAGAACTGACGCTGTTCAATCAAGAGAAGAGGGAGTATGGGTACACCTAATCGTGGTGTTAGCTGCAGGTTCCGTGACCTGCCATGGATATGGTGGTTTATCGCTATCTTTTACATGATCCTCGGAGTTTGGTTTGCCATTGCGATCTTTCGGATTGCTCTCCAGCGTGAGTCTGTTTTACTCCCGGTTATGGCGCTCGGATTATCACTAGTTGCAGCAGGACTGATAGGGCTCGGGGTAGCTTCATTGTTTGGTGCTCGCGGGCGCCTAGATTATGTGCATTACCCGCATGTTCAAAACAGCACCGATGGAGTACAGCTACATGCTGAAAATCAACCGGACACTTTCCTTTCTCCCATAGTTGGTTGGAGTAGCGGCGGTCTCACATTCGTGGGTATGTTCATTGCCTCGCTTTCAGAGCTGCCAGACCAGCGTGTGAACACGCTAGTTTATGTGTTCGGTTTTGCTTTCTTTGTTTTAGCTGCATCGATCATGTTTATGCGTGCAGGTGTGTTGTTGTGGTTACGGTCGCGGCGGCGGGTGTTTCCTGGTGATGTGGTGTTGTCGGTGGAGGGTGTGTCTCAGCGTGTGGGGGATGTGGTGTGGGAGGTTGCTTGGGCGGATATTGTGCGTGCGGTGGGTGCGAGGAAGAGCGCGCGTGGTGATGTGGTGTTGGTGTATCGGGTGGTGAGTGGTCCTGTGTGTTGTGGGTGGGGGTGTTGGTGGCGTCGTTGGGGTGGTGTGCGTGCGAGGGATTTTCGGTTGTTGGTGTCGCCGTTGTCGTTTAGTGTGTCGCCGTGGGATGCGTTGGTGGCGTTGGCGTTTTCGCCTGGGTGGGAGGAGTTTATTACTGCTCCGGATGCTGTGGAGCGTGTGCGGGCGTTGTTTGAGGCGGAGTCTTTTGAGGATCGGGTGTGGCCCAGTTATACGCCTTTTGAGAATCGTGGCCGGTACATGCATGACCTGAAGAAGCTGCCATGAGAGGAACACTGCGATAGTGACAACAGGGGTACAAGGCCGTTTTCGTGACCTTCCATGGCTGTGGTGGGGTGTGGCAGCTTTGTATGCAGGTACAGGATGGGTCCTCGGTGTGGCAGCTTTCTACCAAACGTATCTGAGAGGCAGTGCGCACCTTGAGCTTGTGGGATTAGGTTTGATCCTTGTTGCTGTAGGTGCGACAGGGATTGGTTTTTCTGCGCTGTTGGCTGCTCGGGAGCGCTTAGATTGCCACCGTTTTCCTGCTGTTGAAAGGGTGGATGGTGGTGTGGTTCTCAGGGCAGGCATCTATCCTGACTCCTACCTATCGCCAGCCGTCGGGTCATTTAGCCTTGCCCTTCTTTTTCTCTTAGCTCTCCTTTTTAGTGCAGGTGACCCCACACCTGTTCCCCGGAGGGCTGAGGTTCTTTCGTACGTAATTTTCGTGACTGTTTTCGTCGTTTGTCTCAGCCGTGGAGTTGTGCTGTTGTGGTTGCGGTCGCGGCGTCGTGTGTTTCCTGGGGATGTGGTGTTGTCGGTGGAGGATGTTTCTCAGCGTGTGGGGGATACGGTATGGGAGGCGGCTTGGCACAACATTGTGCATTCAGCGGAGGCAAAAAAGACTGTGCGCGGTGATGTGCTGTTAGTGTCGCGTGTGGTGAGTGGTCCTGTGTGTCGTGGGTGGGGGTGTTGGTGGCGTCGTTGGGGTGGTGTGCGTGCGAGGGATTTTCGCTTGATGGCATCGCCGTTGTCGTTTAGTTTGCGGCCATGGGAGTCCCTTATGCGCCTGTCTCGTACACCGGAATGGGAGGAGTTTATTACGGCTCCGGATGCTGTGGAGCGTGTGCGGGCGTTGTTTGAGGCGGAGTCTTTTGAGGATCGGGTGTGGCCCAGTTATACGCCTTTTGAGAATCGCGACTGGTACGTGCAAGACATCCAGAAGCAGCTGTGAATGAAAGGCCGAGAGGAATGAGAGGGGCACGAGGCCGTTTTCGTGACCTTCCATGGCTGTGGTGGATTCTCGCCGGAGCATATGCGGCTATTGGATGGCTCTTTGCCGGAGCTTTTACTTATCAGGAGATTCTCAAAGCTCGATCCTTCCTGTGGATTATGGTTCTGGGGCAACTTCTTATTGCCATCGGCGCTTCTGGCTTGGGTTTTGCCTCGTTACTCTCCGCTCAATCGCGTATGGACTGCGCGCGGGCACCGAAGGTGGAGCGAGCTAACAACAGCATCATTTTGAGGGCTGGTGTAAAGCCGGATAGCCGCTTGTCGCCCATAGTTGGCTGGTGCAGTGGGGCTGCTGTCTTCCTTGGAGCTCAAGTGGTGCAGCTGTCTTATTCTCCACCGCAAGAATCTGTCCGGGAGATCATCGTTTTTCAATTGACGATGGGAAGCATTGCAGTCCTCATGTTTGTGCGTGCGGGTGTGTTGGTGTGGTTGCGGTCGCGGCGTCGGCTCTTTCCTGGTGATGTGGTGTTGTCGGTGGAGGGTGTTTCTCAGCGTGTGGGGGATGTGGTGTGGGAGGTTGCTTGGAACGACATCGTGCATGCGGCGGAGGCAAAAAAGACTGTGCGTGGTGATGTGCTGTTAGTGGCGCGTGTCGTGAGTGGTCCTGTGTGTCGTGGGTGGGGGTGTTGGTGGCGTCGTTGGGGTGGTGTGCGTGCGAGGGATTTTCGGCTGCTGGCATCGCCGTTGTCGTTTAGTTTGCGGCCATGGGAGACTCTCATACGCCTATCTCGCACACCAGAATGGGCGGAGTTCATTACTGGGCCCGATGCTGTGGAGCGTGTGCGGGCGTTGTTTGAGGCGGAGTCTTTTGAGGACCGACATTGGCCCAGTTACACGCCTTTTGAGAACCGGGGGCGTTACATGCATGACCTGAAGAATCTGCCGTGAGAGGAATGCTGCGAGAGTGATGACGGGTGTGCAAGGCCGTTTTCGTGACCTACCGTGGATATGGTGGGTTTTAGCTGGCGCATATCCAGCTCTGGGAATTACCTTCGCTATCGTGCTTGCCCTGGCTTTGGCTGGACAAGAGATGGAGGGACTACCGCAGACAATCGCAGGATTGGCTGTGATCGCGAGTGGGCTCGGGGGAATAGGGGTTTCAGTTCTGTTGGGCGCGAGGGCGCGTCTCGACTGCATGCGCCATCCCCATGTTGAAGTAGCTGACCGGGGTGTGCTTTTACGAGCGGGCACTCTACCTGACACCTATCTCTCTGCAGCTGTTGGGTGGTTTGGAGGAGCACTTATCCTTGGGGGCCTTGTACTGGTGACTTCGGCAGATGACTCCCATCCACACTCTCGCCTGCCGGTTTCTTTCGTCCTCAATGTCATGGGGCAGATCGGCGTTGTGTTCATGCTTATGTGGGCAGGTGTGTTGTTGTGGTTACGGTCGCGGCGGCGGGTGTTTCCTGGTGATGTGGTGTTGTCGGTGGAGGGTGTGTCTCAGCGTGTGGGGGATGTGGTGTGGGAGGTTGCTTGGGCCGATATTGTGCGTGCGGTGGGTGCGAGGAAGAGTGCGCGTGGTGATGTGGTGTTGGTGTATCGGGTGGTGAGTGGTCCTGTGTGTCGTGGGTGGGGGTGTTGGTGGCGTCGTTGGGGTGGTGTGCGTGCGAGGGATTTTCGGTTGTTGGTGTCGCCGTTGTCGTTTAGTTTGCGGCCATGGGAGACTCTCATACGCCTATCTCGCACACCAGAATGGGCGGAGTTCATTACTGGGCCCGATGCTGTGGAGCGTGTGCGGGCGTTGTTTGAGGCGGAGTCTTTTGAGGACCGACATTGGCCCAGTTACACGCCTTTTGAGAACCGGGGGCGTTACATGCATGACCTGAAAAACCTGCCGTGAAAGAGGCGCGGTATATTCGCGCGCAAGCTAACGCCTTCGCTGCCGTGCCTCCCGACGCATAAGTTTCCTGAGTGCGGCCATTTTTTTTGGGGTGGAGGGGGTGATCTTTGTCCAGATCTAAAGCACTGCATGCCAGGGTTTCTTGGACACTCAAACCTTCTGCAGCGAAAGCCTGTGGAAGAGAGTCAAATGCATCCACAGCCTGAAGCTTGGGGGAGACCCAGCCCCTATCGGAGGCAACACTGACAAAAGAGCAGAATAGTTCGCTTATGCGGGCATCGCTGGTTGAGCGGGCGATAATAGCGACTCGCACAAGTGTATGTTTGTTTCTCAGGCTGGGCACAAGAAAAAGCGGCGGCAGCACCTCCATAAGGAAATCTGCGACCATTTCCTCCTTATCGCCGCCCGCACGCATGACGACCCCCTTCCACCCCCTCGCAGCGTCCCCGTGGGCAAGCAGAGCAGAATCAAGATTCCACGGATCAGAAGAGTATCCGCGAGCCTTTAGAAAACGGTAGGTAAAAGAAACCGCCTCGGTTGGTCCTAGCGGGACCAAAAAGCGGCGTGTGGGCATGACCTGAAATCGTGACATGTGAGGCTTTTATCGTGTTAGAGCGACCAGATGCTTGCAACCGTGGCGTCAGCACGTTCGTAGAGTTCACGGCATTGCTCAAGCGCACGCGCGGCACGCTCAGCATCAGTAGAAATCCGCATCAGATCCGCGTTCTCTAAGTGCCACCGCCGCATTGCTGCGTCAGCACCTTCACCCGTCCACGCTCCAGCGAGAATGCTCATGTCTCGGTCAAGGGTATTGACCGTTTCAGCGATGCGGGAGCTAGCGGAACGGAGGTCTTCTGCGGCATAAGTCAGTACAGGAGACTCAACTCGCAGGATACTCATCGGCCAAACTCCCTCCAGTAGTCAGGGAAATCGTTGGGATCACTGCGCGGGGGTCTGCACCCTCACCGCAGCGAGCGCGTTCCATCTCATCAAGAGGGGAATCCTGACCAGCGTTTTGTTGTTGCTGCCAGGCATCTCGCATCGCCGCTAGATTCCGTTGAGCGAGGCGACATACTTCTTGCGCCTCACGCGAGGTGTCTTCCCCCGAAAAAATCTGTTCAAGGGAGGTCTGGCCAGAATCGATTCTTTCTCGGAGCTTTTTCCACTCCAGCCCTAGCTCACCAGATCGGGCGCGGGCTACGCGCTTATCGTCCGCAGTTTCGGCAGCCTTTTTCTCGGCTTCGAGTTGGCGGTTGAGTGTATCGAGCCGGGAGATCATTTCGTCGAAATTGAAAGATGCGCCAGAGAACGGGGTGGGGGTGCTCATATCTGGGCCATGCTTCCTTGTCTGCTTTGGCGTAGCTGTCGATGGTGTTTTGCATTGCCTGAGCAGAATGTTGATGAGCAGTGATGAGGTACTCAAAGACCTCTGATCCGGTGCTCACAATGGCATCGTTGATGGGAAGGAATGCGCTGAAGACGCCTCCCATCTTCGAACCATTAATCGCACACCATTGATTGGCGTCATCCTTGGTCCGAGTGAGGTGTTCAAATCCTTAGCGTGCAAGTACTTGTTGGGCGAGTCCCAGGTCTTCGTATTCGACTTCATCGTGATCCTATTCGTCGAAGAACTTCCTGCTGGTGAGCATAAAGTCCAACAGGAGAAAATGGGGAGTGTTGAGAGTGCTTTACACCCCCAGCGTCCCAAGTGGAATCACATGCACGCCATCGGCGCGCGTGTAGGAAATGCCGGTCGGAGTAATGACGGCAAGGGCCGAGGGTGCGCGCTCAATCTTTGCCGCTACGCGCAGTAGATTCGCTGCGGCTTTATCGACCGCATCCACCCCGAGTTTGACCTCAAAGCCGATCCAACGGCCGACCTCGTCCTCGACAATGATGTCGATTTCATCGCGGCCCTTCGTGTCGCGGAAGTGGAAGACGCCGCGCGCGCCCATCGCCTGGGCGTAGATGCGCACATCGTGCGTCACTTGGGATTCGAATAGGAAACCCAAGGTATTGGGCTCGGCAAGCAAGCGATCTGGGGTCGCCCCCAACAGTGAAGCCGCCAGTGACGGATCAGTGAGGTGGCGCACCGGGGCTTGCCCTGCGGTTGTCTTGGAACGCAGTTTCGGTGACCACGCAGGTTGATCCTCCACCAGGAACATGCGCACAGCCAGGTCATGCAGGGTCGAGGCTGCCTGCGGGCCAACCGTTGCTGCCAGATAGTCGCCCATGTGCGCATTCAACGCCGTGAAAGCAGCGGGTTGAGCGGTAATGGTGGCAACCGCACGCAGGTAGGCCGAAAAACGCCGAGGATCACGCGAGGCGCCCGTCAATGTGCGGTAATCATGTTCCGTAATATCGGCCAGATAGGAACGAATCCGGCGACTTGCCACCTCTGGCGACGCATCCCACCAGCCCGGCCATCCGCCCACAACAAGACGGTCAATAACGTCAGAGAACTCAAGGGGGGAGTCTGTCACAGGAATCTGCTGGCCATCCTTCAGGTCAAATAGCCCTGACAGAGAGACTGACCCAGAAGAGTGTCCCGTCTCCACCAAAGACATGGTGCGCATGAGGATGCGATCAAAGCGTCCCGCTCCAGAATGACGCAGAGGATCGTCCTCGGGCGTCGCCGACCCCGTCAAAATGAACTGGCCAGACGTGCGTCGCTCATCCACCGCGCGGCGAACCTCGTTCCACAGACCAGGAACCAGTTGCCACTCATCCAATAAGCGCGGGGTCCCTCCCACCAACGCCGTGCTTGGCTGCTGCTGCGCTAAAGAGGCGCGAGGCTCGTTCATATCCAGGCGCAGTGAAGAGGTGGCAAACTGCAGAGCGGTTTCCGTCTTGCCGCAAGCGCGAGCGCCACGCAGCTCTATCGCCCCGGAACTCTCGAGGGCGAGTTGGATTTCAGCGTCAACAATGCGCGGAATATAGCCGTTCATGTGCTCAAGTATACGCATGGCTATAGGAGTTCTCCACTAGAGAGAATAGGAGTTCTCCACACCTGACTATAGGAGTTCTCCACTACCGCCTATAGAGATTCTCCACCCCTGGCGCCCTCGCGCACCGCAGTGCGCACACCCAAAAAGCCACCCGCAGCACCCTCGTCAAACACACGCCAACCCCCGCCGTCCGCCACCAGCCCCCACATGACTACACCGTGGACCCCGCTTCCCGCGTGTGCACCCAGGCGCTAAAGTGGGCTGTGGCCGCAACTGGCGAGGGTGGAGGACCACCGGGGAGCGGCCAGGGACAGGCCCTAAGGGCGTCGCCCGCCTGGGCGCCGGGGCGAGGATACGCTCGCCTACCGGAGGAAACATGTCCACCCCCGTCACCCACACGGTTCACCTCGACAATCTCGACGCCATCGACCACCGCCCGCTGCGTCGCGCCCTCATCAGCGTCTACGACAAGACTGGCCTCATTGACCTCGCCCGCGCCCTGACTGATGCTGGCGTGGAAATCGTCTCCACCGGCTCAACCGCCGCACGCATCGCCGAGGCCGGCATCCCCGTCACCCCCGTCGACGACGTCACCGGCTTCCCCGAGGTGCTCGAGGGCCGCGTCAAGACCCTGCACCCCCACGTGCACGCCGGAATCCTGGCTGACCAGCGCAAGGCCGACCACCGCCAGCAGATCGCCGACCTGAATATCGCCGCCTTCGACGTGGTCATCTGCAACCTCTACCCCTTCACCGAAACCGTCGCCTCGGGCGCAAGCTTTGACGCCTGCGTCGAACAGATCGACATTGGCGGCCCCTCCATGGTGCGCGCCGCCGCGAAGAACCACCCCTCCGTGGCCGTAGTGACCTCACCCGAACGCTACGAGGACGTCGCCCGCGCCGCCGCAGGCGAAGGCTTCAGCCTGGAGGAGCGCCGCGAACTCGCCGCCGAAGCCTTCACCCACACGGCCCTGTACGACATGGCGGTGGCCACCTGGTTTGGTGAACAGCTGGGCCGCCGCGAGATCGAAACCGCGCTCTTTAGTGCCTTTATGGGCCCGGCTGTTGCCGACGCGCTGGACCTCCTTGAGGAGGACGAGGACGAGGGCAGCTGCGGTAGCGCGTGCGGGTGCGCCGCCACCGCCGATCCTGCTGGCGAGGCCACCGCCGATGCTGAGGATGACGAGTTCACCTGGCCGACCGTTGTGGGCGAAGCCTTCGAGCTGGCTGACGTGCTGCGTTACGGCGAGAACCCCCACCAGAATGCGGCCGTCTACCGTCAGGCACGCTTCGACGAGGACGAAGAGCGCACGGGCGGCGCTGCCGGAGACGCTGCCGAGGTCGCCCCACTGCCCGGCATTGCCAACGCCCGCCAGCTCCACGGCAAGGCCATGAGCTACAACAACTACACCGACGGCGATGCCGCCCTGCGCGCCGCCTACGACCACGAGCGCCCCTGCGTGGCCATCATCAAGCACGCCAACCCCTGTGGCGTGGCCGTCGGCGAGGACGTGGCCGAAGCTCACCGCAAGGCCCACGCCTGCGATCCTGTCTCTGCTTTCGGCGGCGTGATCGCAGTGAACCGCCCTGTCAGCGTGGAATTGGCCGAGCAGATCGCCCCGATCTTCACCGAGGTCGTCCTAGCCCCCGCCTACGAGGACGGCGCCCTGGAGGTCCTTTCTACCAAGAAGAACCTGCGCGTCCTGCAGGTCACCCCGCCCCTTCGCGCCGCCGCAACCGCTGAGAGCGCTGAGATTGAGGTGGAGTTTAAGCAGATCAGCGGCGGCCTACTCGTCCAGGAACGCGACGACCTTGATGCCGCTGGTGACAGCCCCGAAAACTGGACGCTCGCCGCTGGCCAGCCCGCTGACGAGGCCACCCTGGCCGACCTGGAATTCGCGTGGCGCTCGGTTCGCGCTGTGCGCTCCAACGCCATCATTATCTGCAAGGATGGCGCATCTGTTGGCGTGGGCATGGGCCAGGTCAACCGCGTCGATTCCTGCAAGCTGGCCGTTGAGCGCGCCAACACTCTGGGCGGCCGCTCGACAGGCGATGCTGCAGCCGACGTAAACGAACCTGGCGGTGCGAGGCCTGTGTCTGTGTCCACGGAGGCCGCCGCCCCCTGCTCGCCCATGAGTTCTTGCGCCTCCGGCGCGAACTCAACGCCTACCCCAAATGCGCACGGGCTACCCGCGCAGGGGGCGCCTGCCTCCGTCACTGCTCCCACACCCGAGCGCCGCACTGAGGGTGCTGTTGCCGCGTCGGATGCCTTCTTCCCCTTCGCTGATGGGCTGCAGGTCCTCATTGATGCGGGTGTGAAGGCCGTGGTCCAGCCCGGTGGCTCTGTTCGCGATGAGGAAACAATTGCGGCCGCGAACGCTGCAGGTATTACGATGTACCTCACTGGAACACGCCACTTCGCGCACTGAGCTGGCAAAACTTCGCTGGCAACACTGAGCTCACAGGGCCTCATCTTCTCTGGAGCTGACCCAAACATTCCACTGGTGCCGGTGGCGGAAAGATCGCGATTGATCGTTCCCCACCGGCATCGGTGTGCGCCGGGGGTGTGTGAACGCGAAAGAACCATCCGCGTCAGGCGCGCGATGGTGATAACCGATGAGCTGCCCACTATTCGTAAGGATGTTCTGTGACCACCCCAGGCCACGCGCAACCAGGCCACGCAAACCCCGGCCATACAGCAAGCGCCGTGTCACGCAAAGACAGGCGTGCTGAGCGCCGCCTCAACCGCGAGCGCGCTCGCCGCGCCAAGGAGGCCGCGCGCGCGACCATGAGTGCCGAGGTTGCCGCCGACCTCGATAGTCAGGCGCGCGCCCTGGACACGGAGCTGTCTCCCATCGCTCCCACACCGACCCGCTGGCTTGCCCCCATGCGCTCCCCGCGCGGCTCCGCCCTCGTCCTGCCAACGACGGGCAACGGTGTGCTGCGCACACTGCTGCGGGAGCGCCGTTGGGCAGCGGTCTTTGCGTTGTCATTGTTCCTGCTGGGGTCGGTGTCATCGGCTCTTATGCCCTGGGCGATGGGCCGAGCCTTGGATATTGGTCTGGCGCACGGGATCGGGAGTGAGTTGGCGTGGGCGAGCGTCGTTTTTGTCCTTATCCTGACCGTTGTGGCTGCGGGTGATGGTTTCGGTCAGCTCGCAGAAACCGGGATGTGGGCGGGAGCGGATTGGGGGAGTAAGCGTAGCCTCGCCAGTCGAATCAGCCAGAGGTCACGCGCGATTAAACGCACGACGACCTCTGGGGATGTGGTTACTGCTGCCAGTACTGATAGTGGCGCTATTGGTGACCTTTTCACCACTGTCCCGGAGTTTATCGCTGCCACCATTTCGATCTGCATCGTCTCTTACCTGATGCTCACCGCGTCAGTGCCGTTGGGCTTGACGGTGCTCATTGGTTTGCCCATTGTTCTGGCTTTCCTCGCGTGGATTTCCCGCCCGTTGGAGAAACGCCAAAGCGACTTGCGAGACGAGCAAGGCAAGCTCACAACGATCGCCACTGACGCCGTGCAGGGTCTGCGTATTCTGCGGGGTATCGGCGGCGAGGCATCCTACGCCGCAGCCTATGCTGAGCAGTCCCAGCGTGTGCGTGATGCGGCAATCCGCGCTGCGGCAACCTCCTCGCTGCTGTATGCGGCTCGTATTGCCGCACCGATGCTGCTCATTACCCTGGTGGTCGCCCAAGGCGCGCTGCTGACGTTGAACGGACAGCTCACGGTTGGGCAGTTGCTCTCCTTCTACGGGTTCACGCTCTACCTGCGCCACCCGCTGTGGATGGCGGCAATGGTGTTGGAGAATCTGACGCGCGCTCGCGTGGGTGCCCGCCGGATTGGCGAGGTTTTCGCCGTGGAACCTCTCGTTACTAACGCGCCTTCTGGCGAGGCCGAGTCTGCCGACGCCACCACTACCGCCGCCCCGGTCTCGTGGGAGAGGGCGACTCTGAGCGTCGGCACCGTTGACCTGACCCCAGGGCGCATTACCGCCCTCGTCGGCCCCACGCCAGAGGTCGGCGCCGCCCTGGCTAGGAGCTTCGCCCGCGTTGAAGACCCCAGCCCACTCCTGATCGACGGCACTCCTGCAGCGCAGTTTCCCGTCGATGAACTCCGCAAACGCGTGGTCCTCAGTGAAGCCACACCCCAACTCTTCGCCGGCACCCTGCGTGAGGCGCTGCGCGGCTCCCAGGCCGACCTCACAATAGCCGCAGGCGTGACCGAAACGGTGTGGCGCAATGACCTCGACACGGCGGCGCGCACAGAAGAAGGCGCCATCTACGACACGCCCTCCGAGGCCGACCCGCGCCTCCTGGAGGCCATCGCCCGCGCTCACGCCGAGGACGTCCTGACCTCACTGCCTGGCGGACTCAACGGCAACCTCGCTGAAAAGGGCCGCAATATTTCTGGTGGTCAGCGCCAACGCGTGGCCCTGGCGCGCGCCTACTCCACGCACGCCCCCGTGCTCATCCTCGTTGAGCCCACCTCTGCCCTGGATGCCCACACGGAGGCCCTTGTCGGCCAGAGCCTGCAGGCCGCACGCGGCGGGCGCACGACGCTCATTGTCACCCACTCGCCCCTGCTGCTCACCCACTGCGACGAGGTCATCGTCATTGACGAGGCCGGAGGCGAGCGCGCTCGCGGCACATATGAGGAGCTGCTGGGCACCTCGGCCCAGGCCAGCTCCAATGAGCCGTACTCATTGCATGCCATGCTGGGAAAGGCGGACAACTGATGATCAAACTCCCCTTGGCAAGCAAGCGTGAGAGCCTACGGCGCCTGGGAACTCACCTGGGCGCGCGGCGCGGGCAGGTGGCTCTGGTAGTCGTCGTCCAAACCGTGGCTTCGCTTGCTGCGGTGTCATTGCCGTGGATCCTGGGCGTGGTCATTGATGGTATTGAGGCAGGGCAGCAGGCCCGCTGGGTACTGACCATGCTGGGCATTGCCTTCGCGATGGTCATGGTTGCTGGTGTGTTGAACTGGGTGGCCTCCTACAGGGCGCGGGTCCTGGGCGAGGAAGTCTTTTCCTCCATGCGCGTTGAACTTATGGACTCACTGACCCGCCTGCCACTGTCGGCGGTAGAGAATGCGGGTTCGGGTGACCTGCTGGCTCGCACCACCCATGACATGAGCAGTGTGCAGCACCTTGTCCGCAACGGGATTTCTGCCATGCTCACCATGGTTATTACCTTCACGGTGACGGTGGGAGCGGCTTTCGCCGCCTCCTGGGTGCTGGCGCCGCTCATGCTGGTGGGCCTGCCCTTTATCGCCCTGGTGGCACGCTGGTACTACCGCCACACCATCCCCGTCTATCGTGCCTGTGCGGCTGGGCAGGCAACCTTATCGGGCATGGTCGCCGAGACCATTGACCACGGCGAAACGGTGGATGCTTTGCGGCTGGGGCGCGTGCGCATGGCCTCCATGGATGCCGTAGTGAAGCAGGTGTGGCGGATGGAGCGCTACGGAGCGTGGACCCGCATGATCCTCTTTATTGCCCTGGTGTGTGGCACCCTCTTGCCTTTGCTGGTGGTCATTGGCGTGGGCGTGTACCTGGTGTCGCTGGGGTGGCTGACCGCCGGTCAGGTCACGACGGTGACACTGCTGGGCTATCAGGCGCGCGGCCCTGTGTGGGAGGCGACCTTCTGGCTCGATGAGCTGCAATTCGCCATCGTTGCCCTGCAGCGTATCTTCGGTGTGGGGAAGGTTCCTGCCGACCGCACCCCAACCGTTTCACGCGTGAAACGGGCCGAAATTGAGGCCAGCAACGTTTCCTACGCCTACCGTGACGGCCACCCCGTCCTCCACGACGTCTCGCTGACGCTCCGCCCCGGCGAACGCCTCGCCATCGTGGGCCCATCGGGCGCAGGAAAGTCCACCTTCGGGCGTATGCTCGCCGGCATCCACCCGCCCTCCTCAGGCAGCGTCAGCATTGACGGCGTGCCCCTCGTCAACCTGACCGAGGACGAACTGCGCTCCCACGTCGTCCTCGTCACCCAGGAACACCACGTGTTCGTCGGCAGTATCGCCGACAACCTACGCTTGGCCGCCCACGGGCGCACCGTGTCTGACGAGGCCATCGCCGACGCCCTTGCCGCCGTCGGTGCCAGCGAGTGGGTGGCGGGCTTGGAATCCGGCATCGACACCGCCGTTGGCGCTGGGGGAGTGGAACTCAGCCCTGCGCAGGCCCAGCAGATCGCCCTGGCGCGCATTATCGTCATGGACCCCCACACGGTGGTTCTTGACGAGGCAACCTCCCTGCTGGATGCCTCGGCTGCGCGAAGCCTTGAGCAATCCCTGGCCTCCCTGCTGGCGGGGCGCACGGTGGTGGCCATCGCTCACCGCCTGCACACCGCTCACGACGCTGATCGCGTGGCCGTCATGGAAGAAGGGCGCATTATCGAGTTGGGTAGCCACGATGAACTCGTGGCGCTGGGCGGGGCCTATGCGCATTTGTGGGAGCAGTGGACGAGGCGATAGGAGTCTGTAGGCGACAGTGATGCCGTCATTGCAGGGGCGCGGCTGTCGAGGTGACAGGCCTTAGGCAGCCGCGCTATCTTGGAGGCTTTTCGGGCGTTGGTAGGTCGTGGCGTAGGGAATGTGTGTGATATCGCCCGGCAGATTCGTATGACGCGATTACACTTGTTGCTAGAGAGCCGCCGAGAAGGTTCCCAGCGCGCCGATCTTTCTGCCGACACTCTTGTCACTTATTTTCTTCTTCACCCTCCCCTTGGTCCACAGGGCATCGAAATGCCAGAGCGTGCGGTCACGATTGTGGAAGCCCCTGTGCTAGATGCTCAGCCTCATCGTGCGTTCATTGAGGCACTCCAGTTGCGATGAGTGTTGAGGCAGTTAATCGTTATCTTCATTCACACGGGTACGAATTGTGCCCTTTGAATGGAGATAGCTACATTGACGATTTCTGCACGGAGAGGGATGAGGATAAGTTAGGTCACTGGCTGCGGGACAAAGCACGGGAATATCAGGATGAAGACCTGGCGAAAGTGTGGCTTTTGTGTCCCATATTGGCACTTTGCGTATCGCTCAATGCTTAACGTAGGGCTTAACGCTTAATGTATGCGGTGCACCGCATACATTAAGCGTTACCGTATCCGCTATGCCTTAGCCGACTTGGAGCACTGCTTGTTTTACTTTCTCTAAGAGGGGTTATTCCCAGGAATCATCCGTGTCATCATCAAAACGAAGAGGCTTCATACTCGCAACATCCCCAGGGCCCGCGCCCTCTGAAAGCCTAACCGGTCGACGCTCATCATCACGCACACGCACCACCTGATACCCAACACGACTCTTCCCATCCTTACGATCAGAAGACACCCCGGCTGCGCCAGGCCCATATGCGCCAGGAACCCCAGGCACACCCGCAGTGGCGGTGGTGGCAGCACCCGGGGTGCCCGCACCAGAAGGGGCGAAAGGACGCAACCCACCAACACCACCAGAAGAAGCAGTAGAAGCAGCCGAACCAGCCGAACTAGTCGAAGCAGCGGCATTCATTGTTCCAGACCCACCCACAGGGGCACCAAAACCACCCACGCCAGGAACACCAAAAGAACGAGCAACACCCACAGAAGGGGTCGAACTGGACACACTCGACATACTGGTAGCAGTTGAGAGCCCACCACCTGCCCTGCCCGCACCAAACACAGGGCCAGCACCCACACCACTCCTATGCCCCACATCAACACCCTGGCCCTGCCCCACCAGTGAGCGCGCACTCCCAGCAGCAACCACGCCACCAACACCACCAAGAATGCCCGCACTCAAAGACGCGCGAGACGACGGCAACGCAGAACGACCCGCCTCAGAACTCCACCGCGGATCAGTACCATCTGTCACCTGAGCAGGCAAATACCCACCAATAGGCCCATCAGAACTCATCTTAGGATTCAACGGAGTCTTGTAAAGATCAAGATGACGCAAAGCATCAGGATCATTAATAGGTTCCATACGACTCCCCGGCCCAAAAGCAGGCGGACGCCGATACACCCCCACACCACCAGAGCCCGCGCCTGAACCTCCTTGAGGGGCTATAGCACCAAAAGCCCCGACGATCACCCCCCAACCCGAGCACCCGCCACCAGCACCCACACCCCCCACAGCAACACTGCCCGAAACACTGCCCGGATGAGTGCTCCCGGCAGGTTCCTCACGAAAACGGCCAGTTTCATCCTTAAGGCTTTGAGTATGAGCGGCGACCTCGGCATTCATAGTCTTCAGGGCAGCGGCAGCAGCAGCTTCGCGTTCGCGATTGGCTTGCTCGCGCAGTGCAGTCAGGTAGGCATCGGGTGTCACATAGTGATCATCAACGAAAAGACGCTTCTCACTACGAACCCAGATTTCCGTATGTGAGGTGCATACTGCTTTTTGGACAGGTGATCTGAGAGGATTGTTTGATGAGTTCTTTGACTAGTAGTGCTTCTGGTGGTCGGTCTCGGCGTCGGCGGTATGCGCAGGAGTTCAAAGATGATGCGGTTCGGATGGTGATTGAGCTTGGTAAGCCGATTGCTCAGGTGGCACGTGATTTGGATGTGAATGAGGGAACGCTTGGTCATTGGGTTGCCCTGTGGCGTGATGCTCATCCGGGGCAGGATCGTGCGTTGGATGTGTCTGAGCGTCGGGCCTGGGAGGCTGATCGGCGTGCTTTAGCAGAGTTGAAAATGGAGAATGAATTCTTGAAAAAAGCCGGGGCCTTCTTTGCAGCCACGCACCAGTCTTAGCGAAGTTTGACCTGATCGATGCGAAGAAGGCAATTTCAAGGTCGCCTGGATGTGCCGCAAGCTCCACGTGCGTCGCTCATCGTATTACCACTGGAAAAACACGCGTGGTCACGTGAATTCGTATGCTCAACGCCGCGCAGCACTCGCCAATGAGGTAAAAGAGATTTTCATTGAACAACGTTCACGGGCTGGGGCACGCGGTATTACCGCTGAAATGCGCAGACGCGGTCACAGCGTCTCGGTGAAACTGGTGAGTCGGATCATGCGGGAAACAACCTGGTCGCCATTCAACCCAGGGCGTATAAGAAAACCACCATCCGCAGTGAAAACCCCAACGAGTATGTGTTGGACCTGGTTGAGCAAGACTTTGCCCCGTCACACTATGAGCCAGGCGAAGTTCTCGTTGGTGATATCACGTATCTGAAGACCCCGAGCGGGTGGTTGTACCTGGCAACGGTTATTGATCTTGCCACACGCAAAGTGCTGGGCTGGCATACCGCCAACCATATGCGCACCAGCCTGGTCACCACTGCTTTGGAGATGGCCCTGGGTAATGGAGCCCTGCCTGGATGCGTGTTTCACTCCGACAGGGGCGCTCAATACACCAGCAAGGAATTCGACACGTTCTGCGAAAACAACTTCGTTTACCAGTCCAAAGGACGCGTCGCGACCTGCTATGACAACGCGGTAGCCGAATCCTTCTTTGCCAGCCTCAAAGTCGAGTTCTACTACCAACAAGCCCACCCCGGAGGACTTGGCACCACCCACGAAATCGCCCGGTGGATCACCTTCTACAACACCACCCGATTCCACTCCGCTATCAACTACCTACCCCCAGAGCGCGAATGGGAACGCAGACGCGTCCAGCAACACACCCTCGCGGCCAAACCCGCAATAAGGAAAACCACACAAACTGTCCAAAAAGTTGACAGCACATCACATCCACGCCAATAACTCTCACACCGTCAAACCGGGCCGGGTTATTGATCAAGACCTCCAGGCCCTCAGCCACTACAGCGTCGTTAGCGGTATCCCAAGCCACCCCTAGCCCCTGGGCGAGGCTAGCTATGCTCAAGTGCTTGCACACAACCGCTTCCAACGCCCATCGCGCCGCCCGTCTGGACAGGAGTGCTTTGGGGGCTGCTGCTGACTCCATGTTCTGTCGCCACACATGCCCACACTCCCGACAGCGGTACCTACGCAGCCGTACCAACAAACTGGTAGGACGCCACCCAAAAGGCACATGCGCAAGCCTTCGCGTCACACTGTCGCGTACTAGTCCTTGGCCGCCACACCTCCTGCACCAGTTATCCGGCTCTACCACGCGGCATTCGAGCACTGCTCGCTCAGGCTCAACACACTGGCCGGTAACAATGAGCCCAAGGCCGTCCAAACCAGCAAAAGTAGTCAAATCAGGCTCAATGAAGGTAGCGTTGGACATGTTGAGGTCTTCCCGTTGGAGGCTGTGTTAACTCCCATCATCGGAAGACCTCAACGCCTATCCACACACCAACACCCCCGCACTAGCTCACACCCACCCACACCCTCAATTGGGAAGAGCCACTTTACGACCCCCACGGGACACCTTCGCTCACTCCCAGGCACCAACTCAGGGCGGACCGGCGTTCGTTGTCTAGCGGCTTATGGTGATGCCCTCTGGTGTGGGTTCAAAATGTGTTTTGGGAACCTACTTCAGGTTGCTCGCATCACTTTTTGTAATTCTTGAACCATCCTTTCAGGCTTCACCCCGGAACGAAACCCAGGACGGTTCAAGCGTTATTGGGGGAGGGACTGGCGGTGATGGGGCCGCGCTTCGTTGTCTAGAGTACGATGATGCCCTCTGGTGTGGGTTCAAAGAGGGTTTTGGGGACCCATTTGAGGGTGTTGAGTAGGTTTTTGCTGCTGTCGAGAATTGGTGGAACGTTGCCGTCGGGTAGGCGTTCAAGGGGAGGCGTTCGTAATCTGACCGTCCAGATGCCGTCGCATCGCCAGACAAGCCACCTTTCAATCCGGTCGCCGGTAACTCTACGTTTAGTGATTTCAGTGAAGCCTAGGGCAAGGTTTCCGTCAATGTATCGAGGGGGTAGCGCGTAACGGATTTTCTCTTCTTCTCCACCGTCTAGCTCACGCACAGCATTGAGGTCCCCAGCTTGTTTTGTATACAGCTCATGGAATTCGCTTGGAGAGCTTGGAATGACAGGATCCCCCCGAGGGATAAACCCGTAATAGACACTCAACAAGTCGGAGATATATGGGTGGCGGGTGGCAGTAGCATGTCCGTAAGCGTTTACTTTCGTGTTATGCGTTACCTGGGTGTTTTGGTCGTATTCAGCTTGGTAGGGGATAGGGTCAGTGTTTTCGAAGGGTCCGAAGAGGACGCCTTCGGTGGGTGGGCCTGTGTGCGTCTCGGTGCAGGTGGGGCCGTGGTAGTCGGCGGGGAGCTCGGGGTAGGTGGCAAGCATCCCCTCAGGGGGTGTAGGGCTGCACGCAGCAAGCGCCGAGGCTAGCGACAATGCTGCAAGGGCGGTGAGGAAGCGTTGAGTTTGCATCATGACTGTCCATCTAATTGGCTCGAATGCTAAGAATCTGCCGAAGACCTATGAAAGGAATGTTTTCTTGCGAGATTCCCTTAACGGACTAAAAGGCCTACCTGTAGTCCCGGGGCGGCGGGTCTTCGAAGCGCGTCTTTGGAACCCATTTCATAGTGTCGAGTAGTTTCTTGTCTTCTTCGAGAAATGGTGGAACACTCCCGTCTGCCGGCCGTTTGAGTTCAGCTGAATGTAATGTGATTGTCCAGAGGCCGTCGCATCGCCAGACAAACCATTTTTCGATCCGTTTGCCGGTCACTCTGTACTTTGTGATTAGGGTGTAGCCCAGGGCGAGGTTGCCATCGATGTAGCGAGGCGGTAGAGCGTAACGGATTGTTTCTTCGCCATCGCTACTTACTTTCGCGGTGTTAAGATCACCAGCTAATTCAATATACCTCTGTCGGAAATCCTCGGGGGATTCGGGGATCCCATGATCCCTATGAGATGCAACCCCGTAACGTACATACACCGCATCGGTGAGAGCAGGGATTTCGACAAGGTCTACCCGAGTAAGGTTGACTCGGCTGTGGGTATTTACATTCGTATCGTGCGCTACCTCGGTGTAGTGGTTGTACTTGACCTCGTAGGGGATAGGGTCTTGATTTTCGAAGGGACCAAAGATGACGCCTTCAGTGGGTGGGCCGGTATGTGTTCCGCTGCAGGTGGGGCCGGTGTAGTCGGCGGGGAGTTCAGGGTAGTCGGCGAGCATGCCTTCGGGTGGAGTGGGGCTGCAAGCGGCGAGCACTGACGCTAGCGACAATGCTGCAAGGGCGGTGAGGAAGCGTTGAGTTTGCATCATGACTGTCCATCTAATTGGCTCGAATGCTAAGAATCTGCCGAAGACCTATGAAAGGAATGTTTTCTTGCGAGATTCCCTTAACGGACTAAAAGGCCTACCTGTAGTCCCGGGGCGGCGGGTCTTCGAAGCGCGTCTTTGGAACCCATTTCATAGTGTCGAGTAGTTTCTTGTCTTCTTCGAGAAATGGTGGAACACTCCCGTCTGCCGGGCGCTTAAGGCGAGCTGAATGTAATGTGATTGTCCAGAGGCCGTCGCATCGCCAGACACGCCATTTTTCGATCCGTTTGCCGGTCACTCTGTACTTTGTGATTAGGGTGTAGCCCAGGGCGAGGTTGCCATCGATGTAGCGAGGCGGTAGAGCGTACCTGATTGTTTCTTCTCCACCGCCGTTGGTCACTTCCACGGTGTTGAGATCGCCAGCCATTTCAATATACCGTTGTCGGAAATCCTCAGGAGATTCCGGGATTACAGGATCGCCAAGAGGTGTCACCCCGTAATACACATACACTGCATCGGCAAAAACGGGACTTTCCAGAAGGGCTTCTCGAGTGAGGTTTGCTCGACCGTGAGTGTTTGCCTTCGTATCGTGCGCTACCTCGGTGTAGTGGTTGTACTTGACCTCGTAGGGGATAGGGTCTTGATTTTCGAAGGGACCAAAGATGACGCCTTCAGTGGGTGGGCCGGTATGTGTTCCGCTGCAGGTGGGGCCGGTGTAGTCGGCGGGGAGTTCAGGGTAGTCGGCGAGCATGCCTTCGGGTGGAGGCGGGCTGCACGCAGCAAGCGCCGAGGCTAGCGACAATGCTGCGAGAGCGGTGAGGAAGCGTTTAGTCCGTGTCATGAGCATTCTTCCATCCGGTTTCCACTCTCTCTCGAAGAGCATCGATTGCTTGCAAGTGACTGGCAAACCCTGGGTTGTTTGAGAGATACGTGTCAAAGATGTCCTTTTCAGAATCGGACATCTGATCGTATGGTTTGAAAACGGTGGTCACTCCAGCTATTTCTCGAGGAACTTCTGTGAAGGTTTCTCCGTGGTAGGGCGGGATTTCTTCAATGGTTGTCAATGCTCGGCGGTACAGCAGATCAATATCTCTGCTGAAATCGTATGCGGTCTCTTTGCGCTGGTCCGTTAGGCTCACGCCAGGTTGTGGGGGCTGGATTGCGTCAGCAAATTGGCCCGCAACGGACTCCTTCATCTCGTCGATGCCTGGAATGTTATCTCCTCTTTTGAGTGTGACAAGATCCAATGCGAATTCACCGGCTTGTGCCAGGCGTTCATTTCTCTCTGCATAGACCTCGCGTAACTCTTTTGCGGCATGTATGGGTTCAAGGTGAGTGTATCCAAGGATCTTGCCCCATCGGCTGAGCGCATTGTCCGTACCAGAACCGGCAGAATTGATAGTGGAATGCAAGTCTTGATTGAGGCCAAGGATAGCGGCCTTACGCAGATAATCGAGCGCTGGTGGGTGTCCATTCGGGTGGGAGACCCTGTATTGAGGATCGTTAAAAAGGGTCGCGCGTGCTTCGTCAAAGGCGAGATCTGCAATGACCCCGTTGTGACGACTGATGCTGCTCGCGAGGAGAGAGCCTACCTTGATTCTGTAGGGGTTGCCGTCGGTTCTGGCACTTATGTGACTGTCCTCTTCGTTAGTGCTTTCCGACATTCCAATCGCAAGATCCTCGGCACGGAAGGCGAGCACCTTGCCCATCCACGGTCGCAGTTCGGCATTGGAATACCCGTAGATATCTTGGCCTAGGTATTTATCGTCGTCTCCATGGTCTCGGTTGAGTCCATCCTGGTAGCCCTCGATAAAGTTCAAAGCTACAGTGGCGCTGACTTTTCCTGTGTGTCGGGAACGTTGCCACGCGGCCTTTGCCTCCTCAAAGTCCTTCGGGTTGTCGAAATCTCCTCGTAGAGGTTCCTTCAGATGGGGGTGTGTTTCCGGGGCAGTCACGTCCGCGATCATATTCCCGAATGCGTGTCCACGATCCATGAAGCCAAAGCTGCCTTCGAAGGACTGATTTCGGTGTCCTGCAAGATAGCGGGCAAAGGAAACGGTCTTGTCAGTGCTCTGGTTACCTTCGATCACTTTGACCGTAAAAGGAGCCTCTTTCGATAGGAAATCACCAATTGCATTGAGCCTGTCACGTTCCTGAATCCTCTGAGGAGAATCCTCCGGTAGTCCTTCGAGAGAATCGGGTGTGTCGGACAGGAGGAAGATCGACTGCATGGGGTCTAGTAGAGCGCTATTGGTGCCGAGCAGAAGGTCATAAGGTGCTCGACCCTCGTTGCGCGCAGCGCTGAGTCCTGCTCCGCTCTCACGGTCCCATAGAAGAATGTCCTCTGCCAGGGAGGGAGTGTGTTGGCCGTCTGTTCCCTCATGTCCGCTGTAGAACGCGGCACCCAAGGTAAGGTTGGGGTTGCGATTTGCCGCGTGACCAGTCAGCTGGCTAAAGAGGTTGTATCCCTCAATATCTGTGTGTGCATCGAAATAGTCACTGCCTTGAGGGCTGATGAGCTTCCGGCCGCTCTCATGGATCTCCTGCAGCTCATGGGCAAGCATCTCATCGTAGGAACGACCAGATTTGCCGATAAGACCAGCCTTCACCTGGTCGAAGCTCTCTTGAGAGAGGGAGGTGTCGCCAGAATAGTTTGCGCCGCCCGTCGCGAGCGCCAACATGGTACCAACGGAGGCGAGAAGATCAGATCGTTCCTTTTCGTGGGGGATCATAGAGCCAGGCATGCCGGGTGCAATGCGCATAGCGAATTGATAGAGGTCCTCCGCACTGACCTGATCAAGAACAGCGCGACTATAGAACGGGTCCTTCAAAAGCTCGCCGTACTTCTCATGGAACGCAAGGAGTTCCTCGGTCGTCAGATCCTTGTCCCGTATCCCTTGGGAAATGTCGTCGGCTAACGACAACGCATGCTCCCACTGGGCCTGACCGTCAATCAGAGGAATGTCATCAAACAAGGCTGCTCCGATAGCCTCGCGGCTTTCGGCTGCGGCTTTCGCAGGGACGATCTGGTCCTGAAGGGTCCGAAGTAAGCGGGCAACATCACCCGCAGCCTCGTCAAGGAAGCGGATCTTCGACTCGTAGGATTGGCGGATCCTCACAAGTTCCTCATCGCGGAGTGTATATGCACGCTCCCGTTGTGCTCCAAAATGCGATGCGGGAGGGGACGTGGGGCTGTTCTGGGCATTCATCTCATCGATGTTGATGTCTGCGATAGCCTGCTCGCATATGCGATTGGCTTCGTCCCAGTCGTCCCACAAGGCCGGAAGTGAAACGTTAATCGTCGAACCCAGCAAGTCGCCCCATTCATTAATGCTCTCCGCGGCTTTGCCTAAGCGAGGCGCCAGATCACGTACCTTGCTCCCCAGCGTCTGTAACTGTGACACGTAGGCCTCTGCTGCCTCACCCACCCACTCTGGGCGCCGGGTGCGCGCAGTATCCACCGATATCTGGGTGCCATTAATGATGTAAGAAATGCGCTGGAGCTCGCCTGCGATGCGGTACAGCTGTGGGCGACGGTCTTCTGGTGCGGGAAGCGCGTTCATGCCACGGGTCATTAGCCGAGCCTTTCAGCAAGAAGTCTGAACTGGTCAGATACCTCGTACTCTGAGCGATCGAAGTTGGAGATCGCTTTCTCTTGCCCCGAACCCATGAGTGCGCACGCGTCTGAATACTCTAAGAGGACAAGCCTCATCACCCGGCAGAAGGTCTGGAGCTGAGACTGTAGAGATCGTGTCCCCTCTCCATCGCCGCACGGCATGTCAGGAACTGCTCCGGCTGCCTCACGATAGGGCATGGAAGCACCTGCCGAAGAAAAAACCTCGCTGTCGTGCCAGTCTTTCTTGATGCTGATTCCTATCGAATCTCGATCGAAACCTACTTCTTGCAATGCGCTCACCTGCCTGTGTGCTGTCAACTACTTCGTACTGTAACAAGGCTGAGGGACTCGGGGTGGGTGAATCGGATACAGACTATGGTGAAACAGTACGCTCCGATGCGCATGGTGGCATCATATGTCCCTCATTCCCCGCTGCCCGCTCCCATGCTCAGGAGCACTGCGGCACCGGCAATAATGAGCTCAACGCCTTGAGTGAACCCCTGATTGGCCTGCGCTTGAAGGGTTTGCTCGCGCTCGGTGTTCTTAGGAGCCTCGGCATCCGTTGCGCTAGCGTCAAGTGCGGCCATACTCTGGCGCTGCTGCTCGTGGAAGGTCGCGCCCACCACGTAATGCCCTAGCGTTGAAGTGATCAGGTCAATCGCCGTTTCCGATGCGCCCTCAGCTCGCAAGGAATCCGCACATTGCGCGCGCAAGGGCAGCTCCACGCGCCCCAACGCCAAGGAAGAGGACACCAGTTCTGCCCCGTCGGTGTAGCTCATCAGACACTCGCGGACCTCTGCCGCAGTGTGGCGAATCTGGACCTCCCAAGGGAGCGGGGTGGTGGCCTCGCCAATCGGAGCAGAGGTGTCAATCGCGGCGCCGGTCAGAATATGCGCAGACATTGCGGCGAGCAGGGTCTGCTTATCCGCGAAATGCCAGTACAGGGCCGAAGGCTGCACGTCCAGGTGTGTGGCCAGGCGGCGCATGGTCAGCGAAGCGAGGCCGCCCTCGTTCAAAAGCGTGCAGGCGGCGCGGATGATGTCCTCACGCCGATAGCGCGGACGCGACGAGGGCGCCGCGGGCGCAGAAGTGGAGGAAGCACGGGCAGGAGGAGGGGAGGCGAGGGGAGGGGAAGTTTGGAAGGCAGTCATGTTTCAAGATATGGACAAAAGAGGGCGTTGTGGGCAAGAAGTGAATCGTTAACAGTATAGTGAACACTGTTCACCTGAACGGTGTTCAGGAAGGGTGGTTGACATCAGTTGCTCGCCTGACACCACACAACAGCCGACGCGCGGTGTTCTGTTCTAACAACGCTGAGGGCCCCTAGCTCTCGCTTCGCCCTCGCCCCCACAAAACGAGGAAACGCGGGGCAAACGCAGGGTAAGCGCAGGGCAGTCGCAGCGCGTGCCGGCATCGAGAAAGGTTTTCCTTTGAGCGTTATTGCACCCACCTCCACGACCTCGGCTACCCTCGCCTCCGCCCGCCGTGTCAGTGAAGCCCGCGTCCTCGCCGACCTTGTGGGAGGCACCCGCGTCCGCGACGCCGTCATCGTGCTCGCAGGAACCGCGCTGCTCGCCATCGCCGCACAGGTCCAGATTCCCCTACCTTTCACCCCCGTGCCCGTCTCCCTGGCGACCCTGGCCGTCATGCTCATCGCGGGTACATCGGGCCTGGGGCGCGCCGCTGCCTCTACCGGTCTCTACGCAGCCCTGGGTGTGGCTGGTCTGCCAATCTTCGCAGCGGGCCGTGCGGGCTGGGCCATCCCCTCGCTGGGCTACATCCTTGGCTACATCCTGGCCGCAGTGCTCATTGGATGGGTTGCTCAACGCGCCATCGGCCGCTCCCTGTGGGCACTGCTCGCCGCAGGCGTCCTCGCCTCCACTCTGGTTTATGCCGCTGGCCTGGCGTGGCTGGTGCCCTTCACTGGCATGAGCCTGGCTGAAGGTCTGAGCGTCGGTGTCCTGCCCTTCCTCATTGGTGACGCCCTCAAGATCGCAGTGTTCGCCGGCATGATGCTTCTTGGATACCGCGCCCTCGACAAGTGAGCATTGGTCAGTGTTCAACACACTAATCGGCACTGCGCGCTGCCGAGACAAAGGTAGCATTATGCGACAGTGAGAACCGCAACGCCTGGAGGTCCAAAGGGCCTCCAGGCGTTCCTTTCCCCCAAGGCAGACAGGTAGCATTAGACCCGTGAGCACAACTGGAAATCAGAATCGCCCTGTCCTTGTCGTCGACTTTGGCGCACAGTACGCCCAATTGATCGCCCGCCGCGTGCGCGAAGCCTCGGTCTATTCCGAGATCGTCCCGCACACCATGCCCGTCGAGCAGATGCTCGCCAAGGATCCGGCAGCGATCATCCTCTCGGGCGGACCCTCTTCGGTGTACGAGGACGGCGCCCCCAGCATCGACGCCAGCATCTTCGACGCGGGCGTGCCCGTCCTGGGAATCTGCTACGGCTTCCAAACCATGGCCCACGCCCTCGGCGGAACCGTTGGCCGCACCGGTACCCGCGAATACGGCCACACTCCCGCCACCGTCGCAGGCGACTCCTGCCTCTTCTCCGGCACCCCCGTTGAGCAGGCCGTATGGATGAGCCACGGGGATGCGGTCCAGGCCGCCCCCGAAGGCTTCACCGTCACCGCCTCAACCTCAGAAACCCCAGTCGCCGCCTTCGAATCACGCGAACGCCGCCTCTTTGGCCTGCAATGGCACCCCGAGGTTATGCACTCCGAGCACGGCCAGGATGCCCTGAAGAACTTCCTCTACGAGGGCGCGGGCATTGAACCAACCTGGACCCCGGGCTCCATCATTGACGAGCAGGTTGCACGCATCCGCGAGCAGGTCGGTGACGCTCACGTCATCTGCGGCCTGTCGGGCGGCGTGGACTCCTCTGTCGCAGCCGCCCTCGTGCACAAGGCCGTTGGCGATCAGCTCACCTGCATCTTCGTTGACCACGGCCTGCTGCGCGCCGGTGAGCGCGAACAGGTCGAGGAAGACTACGCCAAGGGTATGGGTATCCGCGTCATCACCGTGGACGAATCCCAGCGCTTCCTTGACGCCCTGGCGGGCGTGACCGAACCTGAAGCCAAGCGTAAGATCATTGGCCGCGAATTCATTCGCTCCTTCGAGGCCGCCCAGCGTCGCGTCATTGAAGAGGTCGGCGCCGCCGGTGCGGAGATTAAGTTCCTCGTTCAGGGCACGCTCTACCCCGATGTCGTTGAGTCTGGTGGCGGCGAGGGCGCAGCCAACATTAAGTCCCACCACAATGTGGGCGGCCTACCTGAGGACCTGCAGTTCGAACTCGTTGAGCCCCTGCGTGACCTCTTCAAGGACGAGGTGCGTACCATCGGCCGTGAGCTGGGCGTTCCCGAGAAGATCGTTGCCCGCCAGCCCTTCCCTGGCCCCGGCCTGGGTATTCGCGTGATTGGCGAGGTCACCGCCCATAACCTGGAGATTTTGCGTGCGGCTGATCTGATTGCTCGCGAGGAACTGACCGCCGCTGGCCTGGATGGTGAGATCTGGCAGTGTCCCGTGGTGCTGCTGGCCGATGTGCGTTCGGTGGGTGTGCAGGGCGATGGCCGCACCTATGGCCATCCGATTGTGCTGCGCCCGGTGTCTTCCGAGGATGCGATGACGGCTGACTGGACGCGCCTGCCTTACGAGGTTCTGGCTCGTATTTCGACGCGCATTACCAACTCGGTGCCCGACGTGAACCGCGTGGTTTTGGATGTGACCTCGAAGCCGCCGGCCACCATCGAGTGGGAGTGAGCGCGGCGCTCAATGCCTACCTGGTAAAGGTCTGAAGGCTGGGCACCCCTGTGGAGGGGTGCCCAGCCTTTTGTTGAGGCTAATCCCGCCTTTTTGTTGGGGGCCACCCAGTTTTTTGTTGGGGGCCACCCAGGCTTAGTGGGGTCATTGAAGAGGTCGTGTGCGGCGCTGCTGTTGGTGTGTTGGTGTGTTCTTGCTGTGTTGTTGGTGTGTTGGGGTAGCGTCGGTGCGTTTGGTCGCCACGGGTATGTGTCAGCGCCTTTGGTACGTGGCATGCCACGTACCAAAGGCGCTGAGGCGTACCAATAGCAGAGGGGCCTTCGACTTCGCCTAGGATGCTCACTGTGGACGATACAGCGAAAGCACTTCGACAACTCCAAGCGCCTTCCAAAGCAGTACTGGCATGCTGGAAGGAGCATCGGAGAGCGTGCCAGTCCTCATTCCCACCTGTCGTCAGGTTCGTTGAAGGTCATGGGCTTCATGGAGGCCGAGTCACCAGCGCCCGCTCCTTCAGAAAGCCGGATAGGGCGGCGCTCATCATCACGTACACGGACCACCTGGTAGCCCACGCGGCTCTTTCCACTCTGACGATCAGAAGAGGAAGACGTCGCAGCACCGGGCGCGTAGGCACCCGGCACACCGGGAGCTCCAGGTGCTCCCGCAGTACTCGAAACACCGGGAGCGTTCATCCCCGCAGCTGATCCCATACCTGGACCCGCCGCGCCAACATTCGTTCCTGCGAGGCCGGGGGCAACCCCAGGTGTCAAACCGGGCGTAATGCCGGAGCGAGCCATCCCCGCAACGCCAGAGGCAGGGGAAACCCCCGCTGCGGAAGTACCGGGGGCTCGCAAGCCTGATAGGGCTGAAGCTGTGGATACGCCGCTTGCAGAGGAGCTGCCTGGTCCAAAGCCAGCAGTGCCATAGGCTGAGGCGCCAGAACCGGGTGTGGGCGCTGTCCCTTGAGTGCCGAGCAGCGTGGAACGGCCCAAGGCTGCGGCTCCTCCGCCACCAAGGAGCATTCCAGCACTAATGGAAGCACGGGAGGAACCTGCAGGGGGCTGAGAGTGTTGAGAACTCCAACGAGGATCGGCGCCGTCAGTGACATGGGCGGGCAGGTAGCCGCCGATCGGGCCATCAGAACTCATACGAGGGTTGATGGGGGTCCGGTATAGATCCAGGTGGCGCAGGGCTTGAGGATCATTGACCGGTTCGTTGCGGCTGCCAGGTCCTGTTGCCGGTGGGCGGCGGTACACGCCATTGGGATTGATAGGGGTGCCGATACGTGGTTCTGTGCCACTTCGCCGCTCGGGGATGATGGGGCCAAAGATACCGCGACGTGATGCGGCTAGACCTGCGGCGCCTGCTGCACCTAGTGCAGAGGCGGGGGCGAGGGAACTGGCGTCAGGAGGAGTGTTAGAGCTAGGGTGCGTTCGGACATTTCCAGTCTCGTCCCTGAGAGCCTGCGTGTAGTCGGAAATCTCGCCATCCATGGCGCTCAAGGCAGCGGCAGCGGCCGCCTCACGTTCACGATTCGCTTGTTCCCGCAGCGCCGCCAGATAGGCTTCCGGTGTCACGTACTGCCCGTCAAGGAAGACTCTGTCTTCCGCGTAAAGGGTCTGTTCTGTTGTACGGTCCACCAGGCGACGGGGGAGCTCATCATATGCTGCAATAGCGCGGCGCATGCTCTCACGTGCGCGTTCATGATGTCCGATAAAGGCATCAATCAAACGCTCTTGTTGGGCGAGTTCCTCATTGAGCGTAGAGAGACTTTGTTGAGCGGCTATGAGTGCCTCACCCTCCATGGCATGGGCCATCTGGGCAGAGGCGTCCTCCAGTTTCTGGCGTAGGGCAGCTACAGAGTCTTTCCCGGACTTTAGGACAAGGACATCGTGGTCAGAGTAGCTGAGATCCTTGAGGGAACCGAGTTTGTCGTAATTAGTCGTATCCAACATCTGACTGCGCTATTCTCTCAACTCCACTGGACTAAACCGCCAGGGGCGCTCTGCGCGTGGTTAATGGTGCGAGGTTCCGGAGAATGAGTGAGGTCACGTTCCTGGATTCGGAGGAGCTCAGCAAGCTCATCATCGGTGGTATCTGCGCGGGCTGCAGCTTCGTGCACCTTGAGGGAAAACTCTTCCACTCGTTTAGAGAGCTGTCGTAGTGAATCCTCCACAAACAGCAGCCTGCTGGAATAGACCTCGCCGAAGTTTGCTGGTGCGCCTAGGAGGGCAGTGCCCCATTTTCTTTCTCCTTGACTTTGGGCGGCATCCTTCACGCGGTCTCTAGCCGTACTCGCATGAGCATCAATCGCAGCATCTACCTCAGCGGCAATATGGCGCACCTCATCGGAGTGATAACTGATCTGTTCGGTCACGAAGCATCCTTCCAAAACGGCCTATACTCACTGTCTTTAAGAGTATCGACTCTGCGTCATCGGCGGGCCATTTTCAGTGAGTATTTGAAAGGAAGCCCGCAGCTTCTTCTGCGTCGTGGATGCGTTTCATGTAGCGGGGGGAGGAGCCGAATTGACCGACTCTTTTGACGCGCTCGCCTTTTTGGGGGATGTCGCTGCCGCGGTAGGTGTAGGAGGTGTCGTAGAAGAGGTCTTCGTAGCGCCACACCCCATCATCGTAATCCCGCAGGAATTTACGGTCGCGATCAACGTTGAAGCGCTGCTTGTCGAGCAAGGGGTTGGTGTCTTCGAGTGTGGTGGGGTCTGGGTGTTGAGCGAAGACGCCAACATTCATGGCGCCGTAGCCGCATTTATCAGACCAGTGGTACTTCGCTTCGCAGGGCAGGGCGGTTTCGAGGAGGGCTCGAGTGAGTTGGTTACCGGTAGCCTTGGGCCACTTTTGCATGCCTAAAGCTAAAGCACCTGCCACCATAGGGGCAGAAAAGGATGTGCCTTGCTGGTGGGGTGTGATGCGGGTGAGTGCTCCGCTGTCATCAGGGTCGCGTAAGGTGATCTCTTCGCCAAGGGCGGTGAGGGTGAGACCTATGCCGTGGGTTGCCCACTCTGATGGGGTCCCGTCGAGGGTGTGGGAGCCCACAGCGATAGCACCATTTGTCTCCATACCAGTTGTTTCGAGCGCGTTGCCGTTGTTACCCGCTCCCCAGACCACGGGTACATTCAAACGAGCCGCGCGCAGGACGGCTAGTCGATCGCTAAACCCTGCGCCCTCGTCACTGGTGACTTGGATGGTGATGATGTCAACGTCTTTGGATAGGGCGTCGTGGATGGCATCCCAGATCTCCCACCTGCAGGTGTCTGATTTTGTTTCTGCATAGGCGATGGGGTAGCTAAGGAGTGTGGCTTTCGGCGCCCAACCGTAGTCTTTGGAAAGGAGGACAGAAGCAACGGCGGTTGCGTGGCTTGTGTCGTCAAGGCCTTTTTGGATGGGACATTTTTCGACAGATTCGATGCTGGCACCGGCCAGTTCAGGCACGCTGGTGTCAACCCAGCCATCAAGCATGGCAATAGTGATCCCGGAGCCGTTGAGTCCCTTGGCGTGAGCGTTTTTGAACCCGTAGACCTCAACGTAAGGCTGGTCGGTAATAATGCCATCGTCAGCTATGGCACCGGTCGCGTTGACGACACTTAAAGCCAGGGTCAGAGCGATCACGCCGCATAGTCGCCTCAGATTCCGCATCACACCACACTCCAGTCTTTTCCGTTTGAGTTATCCATTGTCCTGGCAGCGAGGACGGGCTCCTTACTGGTGGAGCGCATCCATCACTCAGGTTAATGCTTGGCAGGGGGATTTAGGTGCTTATCAGTCCGTCTGCTTGTTCGGCTTGGTGGACGCGTTTCATGTAGCGGGGGGAGGAGCCGAATTGGCCGACTCTTTTGACGCGCTCGCCTTTTTGGGGGATGTCGCTGCCGCGGTAGGTGTAGGAGGTGTCGTAGAAGAGGTCTTCGTAGCGCCACACCCCATCATCGTAATCCCGCAGGATTTTACGGTCGTGATCAACGTTGAAGCGCTGCTTGTCGAGCAAGGGGTTGGTGTCTTCGAGTGTGGTGGGGTCTGGGTGTTGGGCGAAGACGCCAACATTCATGGCGCCGTAGCCGCATTTATCAGACCAGTGGTACTTCGCTTCGCAGGGGATGGTGGTTTCGAGGAGGGCTCGGGTGAGTTGGTTGCCGGTAGCCTTGGGCCACTTTTGCATGCCTAAAGCTAAAGCACCTGCCACCATAGGGGCAGAAAAGGACGTGCCTCGTTGGCGTGGTGTGATGCGGGTGAGTGCTCCGCTGTCATCAGGGTCGCGTAAGGTGATCTCTTCGCCAAGGGCGGTGAGGGTGAGACCTCGACCGTAGGTTGCCCACTCCGAGGGGGTCCCGTCAAGGGTGTGGGAACCCACAGCGATAGCACCATTTGTCTCCATACCAGTTGTCTCGAGGGCGTTGCCGTTGTTACCCGCTCCCCAGACCACGGGTACATTCAAACGAGCCGCGCGCAAAACCGCCAGGCGGTTGCTGGAGTCAGTAAGATCGCTGCCGGTGACTTGGATGGTGATGATGTCAACGTCTTTGGATAGAGCATCGTGGATGGCATCCCAGATCTCCCACCTGCAGGTGTCTGATTTTGTTTCTGCATAGGCGATGGGATAGCTAAGGAGTGTGGCTTTCGGCGCCCAACCGTAGTCTTTGGAAAGGAGGACAGAAGCAACAGCGGTTGCGTGGCTTGTGTCGTCAAGGCCCTTTTGGATGGGACATTTTTCGACAGATTCGATGCTGGCACCGGCCAGCTCAGGCACGCTGGTGTCAACCCAGCCATCAAGCATGGCAATAGTGACCCCAGCACCATCCATGCCTTTAGCGTGAGCGTTCTTGAGGCCGTAAAAATCGGCGAACGGCTGGTCGGTAATAATGCCATCGTCAGCTACGGCACCGGTCGCGTTGACGACACTTAAAGCCAGGGTCAGAGCGATCACGCCGCATAGTCGCCTCAGATTCCGCATCACACCACACTCCAGTCTTTTCCGTTTGAGTTATCCATTGTCCTGGCAGCGAGGACGGGCTCCTTACTGGTGGAGCGCATCCATCACTCAGGTTAATGCTTGGCAGGGGGATTTAGGTGCTTATCAGTCCGTCTGCTTGTTCGGCTTGGTGGACGCGTTTCATGTAGCGGGGGGAGGAGCCGAATTGGCCGACTCTTTTGACGCGCTCGCCTTTTTGGGGGATGTCGCTGCCGCGGTAGGTGTAGGAGGTGTCGTAGAAGAGGTCTTCGTAGCGCCACACCCCATCATCGTAATCCCGCAGGATTTTACGGTCGTGATCAACGTTGAAGCGCTGCTTGTCGAGCAAGGGGTTGGTGTCTTCGAGTGTGGTGGGGTCTGGGTGTTGGGCGAAGACGCCGACATTCATGGCGCCGTAGCCGCATTTATCAGACCAGTGGTACTTCGCTTCGCAGGGGATGGTGGTTTCGAGGAGGGCTCGGGTGAGTTGGTTGCCGGTAGCCTTGGGCCATTTTTGCATGCCTAAAGCTAGGGCACCTGCCACCATAGGGGCGGAGACGGATGTGCCTCGTTGGTGGGAGGTAATACGGGTGAGTGCTCCACTGTCATCCGGGACGCGTAAGGTGATCTCTTCGCCAAGGGCGGTGAGGGTGAGACCTCGACCGTAGGTGGCCCACTCTGATGGGGTCCCGTCGAGGGTGTGGGAGCCCACAGCGATAGCACCATTTGTCTCCATGCCTGATGTTTCAGTCTCAGTTCCGGTATTACCAGAACTCCAGACTACAGGTACATTCATACGAGCCGCGCGCAGGACGGCTAGTCGATCGCTAAACCCTGCGCCCTCGTCACTGCTGATCTGGATGGTGATGATGTCAACGTCTTTGGATAGAGCATCGTGGATGGCATCCCAGATCTCCCACCTGCAGGTGTCTGACTTGGTCTCTGTGTCTGCGATGGGGTAGCTAAGGAGTGTGGCTTTCGGCGCCCAACCGTAGTCTTTGGAAAGGAGGATGGAAGCGACAGCGGTTGCGTGGCTTGTGTCGTCAAGGCCCTTTTGGATGGGACATTTTTCGACAGATTCGATGCTGGCACCGGCCAGCTCAGGCACGCTGGTGTCAACCCAGCCATCAAGCATGGCAATAGTGACCCCAGCACCATCCATGCCTTTAGCGTGAGCGTTCTTGAGGCCGTAAAAATCGGCGAACGGCTGGTCGGTAATAATGCCATCGTCAGCTACGGCACCGGTCGCGTTGACGACACTTAAAGCCAGGGTCAGAGCGATCACGCCGCATAGTCGCCTCAGATTCCGCATCACACCACACTCCAGTCTGTTCCGTTTGAGTTATCCATTGTCCTGGCAGCGAGAACGGGCTCCTTACTGGTGGAGCGCATCCATCACTCAGGTTAATGGCAGGAACGCGCATTTATGCGGTCATTGAGGGACAATCATTGCTTTAAATCCCTCACCGTCACACTTCGCAGCGGCAATCGACGTAGAAAAGGTGTGCTGACACGGACCACGACTAGCTGCCAGTCACCTCAGCCTCGCTCCATTCGGCTTTAGCCCGTGTATCAGGCCCGGTATTGATGGACTCGGCAAAGCACGGAACACAGCTTCTGCATCCAGCCCGCAGAGCTAACGGGCATGGGCACCGTCTCATCGAAAATGGCCCCTTGCACAGCACCAAGGACAGGCTAATTCACGGACCCCGGATCTGCAGGAGAAAGGCGGCTGAGCAGTACGAACGAAGCCACGCCAAGAAGGATTAAACCCGCCCCGCCAATTGCACCCGTGGGCAGAGGCCCGGTGAAAGGGTTACCTGCGGAGGCGGAAAACAACAGCCCGAAAGCAGCGGAGCCATTGAGCATCCCGTGAGCGAGGACCGCCGGAATCACCGAACCCGATCGCAGCGTCACATAGGACATGAACGCGCCCACCAGCGTCGTGAACACGCACATGGCCAGGATGCCCCCAATGGGGTAGGTGGCGTAATCGGTGCCGTAGTTGTGGCCTATAGCAATGATGGGCGCATGCCACAATCCCCAGACCAGGCCCGAGATCAGCAGGGTGACGGGCATGGAGAAAAGCTCGCGCAGCTTGGGCAGCAGGTAACCGCGCCACCCCCATTCCTCACCGAAACACGGAAGGAAATTCAACAGGGGAGCGAGCAATACGAGAGGCAACTGCACCCAGACGGCAGCGCGCAGCTGCTCATCCGATAGAGCGCTTTGCGGCACGCTGCCCCGCAGGGCCTGGCGTTGAGTCTCGACAAAGAAGCCTGACGAAGGGTCAAACTCCTGCGGGAAGAGTGCAAAGTATAAGAAAGCTCCGACCACAATCGCCGCCAGCGGAGCAAACCAGGCCAGCAGGTAATACTTCCACGTGCGCTTGAACTCTCGAGGCCGAATCCACACCCCCACCCACCCCTCGCCAGTGATCAGGCGCGTGGCAAGCACGGCCAGAGCCGGGGCGAACATGCCCGCCGCCAGGACGAGGCCACCCAAAGGACCCGGACCAGTCGGGGAGGAGAACACCATCGGGTAGAGCGCCCCAAACCACAGTGCCCACGCCATACCGAAGGCAAAGAGGCAGTAGATGACAATGCGGCGCATCGTTGCAGAACGGTGTATCTCAGTTGCAGTCTCCATACCTCCATTCTCCCTGAAAGACCGCTAAAGCGTTGAGGAGGCAAGTTGCCGATGAAGGCTTCTATGAGGCACAGTGTTGGCGAAGGCTGCCAAGAGGCGCAATGTCACCGTAGGCTGGTGGGGCCGCAGCCAAGCGCATGAGTACGGGCCACAGCCAAGCGCATGAGAAGGAATGAAGGAAGAAGGACACTCATGGGAAAGAAGCGCTCAAGGGTATGGCCCGGGGCCCCCGCGCCACTGGCCGGGCCAGTCATGGACAACCACACTCACCTGCCCGTCCACGAGCTGCAGATTCCCAAAGCTGACGGCGTTCGCCTCTCCCTCGACGATCAGATCGCCCGCGCGATCGACGCAAAGGTCACTCACCTCATTACCAGCGCCTGCGAGCTCCCCGAATTCGACCCCAGCCTCGAACTCACCCGCCGCTACCCCCAAGTGCGCGTCGCCCTGGCCCTCCACCCCAACGACGCTGCCCTGCACGCCGGGCACGCGGACGCCTCGCCGGACGGGCTGACCCCCCAACAGCGCGACTACCATATTCCGCTTGACGAGGCCCTCGCCGCCGTTGACTCCCGCTTAACAGATCCTTGCGTGGTGGCCGTGGGGGAGACCGGCCTGGACTACTACCGCACCGCCGAACCCGGCAGGGCCGCTCAGGCCGAATCCTTCCGCGCCCACCTGGAGATGGCGCGCGCCCACGGCCTGCCCCTCCAGATTCACGACCGTGACGCTCACGCGGACACCATCAGGGTCCTCAAAGACTCGGCCACCAGCGACTACCCGATCGTCTTCCACTGCTATTCAGGCGATGGCCCCATGGCTGACATCCTCGCCGAGCACGGCTGGTACGCCTCCTTCGCTGGGCCCATCACCTACCCCACGAATGAGGATCTGCGTGAGGGGCTGCGGCGGATGCCTCGCGAGTTGGTACTTGTCGAAACGGATGCGCCCTACCTCACCCCCGCGCCTCACCGGGGCAGCCCCAACGCCTCCTACGTCATGGCCCACACGGTGCGCGCCATCGCTGACCTGTGGGAATGCAGCGAGGAGCAGGCGTGCGCGCAGCTCATGGAGAACTCCCAGCGGGTATACGGCAGCTGGTGAGGGCGGCCTCGCTCATTCCTCAGAGGGCTTGGCTGCATCGGTGGCCGTGGCTGCATCGGCAGCCTCGCCGGGGGGCGTCTCCTCGCTGAGCACGCCATCAACAATCCGATACACGCGGTCGCAATACTCCAATAGACGCTGATCGTGGGTGACCATAATCGTCGTCTTCTTCGTCGCATGCGTGACCTCGCGCAAGAGCTTGACCGTCTCAAAAGCACGCTCTGAATCGAGGGCAGCAGTGGGCTCATCAGCCAGGATAATCTCCGGATCGTGCATCAACGCAGTCGCAATCGCCACGCGCTGACGCTCGCCCCCCGACAGGTCCGCCGGGTACTTATTCGCCAGCTTCGTAATGCCCAGGGACTCTAGCAGCTCATCGCGGCGTGCCAGGTCAGAGGAGCGTCTGGCCACCCGGTCATGCAGCAGCAACTGCTCGCCAACCTTGAGGAAGGGCACCAGGGAGGAGGCCTGCAAGATGAACCCGAGGTGCTCAAAACGCACCTGAGAACGCTCACGTTCGCTAGCCTGCCCAATGTCGGCGCCCGCCAGCGTGACCTCGCCCGTTGAGGGGGTCTGCAGGCCACCCAGGATCGTGAGGAAGGTGGACTTGCCCGACCCGGACGGGCCAATAATTGCCACGAGTTCCCCAGGGTGGGCCTCGAAATCGGTCATCCGCAGGGCATGAATGGTCTCATCGCCCTGGATGAAATCCTTAGAAACACCTGTGAGGGTAATCATCAGCCGATCGCCTCCAACGGGTCAATACGTGAAATCGTGCGAATCGGGGAGAGCGCACCGATCAGGGTAAAGAGGAAGAACGCGCCCGTCACAATGCCAAAGAGCGTGAGGTCAACCTGGAAGGGCACCTTGCCTTGCAGGAAATAGCCCGTCAGCCAAGCCAGGCCAACGCCGCTACCCACGCCCACAATGGTGAGCAGGACAGTCTGGATGGTGCCCGCCGACAGAATGTAGGAGGTTGGAATACCTTGGGCCTTCATAATGCCGAAGATCATGCGCTTTTGAAGGGTCAGCACGTAGATGAAAATGCCCAAAACGAAGGACAAGATCGCAATGAGTGAGCCGATCATGAGCGTGAAGGTCAGCGTCTGAGCGCGGTAGCCGGGCAGCTCCTCAATGAGCTCATCAATGCTCAGGGCTTCAAGTTTCAGATCGCTGAGGGCCTCAAGGTCCCCAGCGGGCGGCTGGTAGTCGATTAAGAGCGCTTGGGCGACCACCGTGTCATTACGGCTGGCGAGGGCGAAGGCGAAAGCCTCTGTGAAGTGATCTCGTGGGATGTAGAAGGTGGGGGCCACCTGGAAACGACGCGAGTCGGTGAAGCCACTGACCGTCCACGTCGTCTCGGAGTCAATGAGTTCCAAGGTGTCACCCACGGCGTAACCTTCGGCGCGTAGGGCCTCGTCAAGAAGGATTTCGTCCGTTTCACGAGGGTAACGCCCCTCCACCACCGGCACCGACGCGGGTTCGCCCTCGTCAATACCGAAGAGGAAAGCGCTGCGTTTGCCGGTGTCGGCCTCGTCCTCGCGGGCGGCTGCGGGGACCTCGTAGACGACGGGGCGGGCCAGCAGGGCCGTGCTGTTAGGCAGAACGTCGCCAACTTCCTTCGCGGTCGTCTCTGTAATGCGTGAGGCAACGAGGTTGCGGTTGGCGTCCTCAGAGACGACGACGTAGGAGGTGTCCCACTCGTCAATAGCTGGTGTAAGACGAGGCCAGCCCGTAGGCCAGGCCCGTCAGGAAATACACGAGGTAGCTGACGAGGAAGATCACCACGGTGATGAGGATGAAGCGGGTGGGGGAGTGCCGGATCTCGCGTAGGGCTAGAAACACGCGGATGCTCCTGATGTAGGGGTGGGGTGGGGTGGGGCAAGACCCGGTTTCAGGCGAGGCCTCGCCTTATTGTTTCGCGTTTAGGTGCCCTGCGCGCGCTGGAAACACCCTTTTGAGAAAAATGAAGGATGAAAAACGGTTGCGGCAGGCGCCGGAGGGGGGGATGGAACGAGGAGTGCGGACTGGGATGGGGAGTGCTCCCCATTGGCGAAACGGGCGGGTTCCTATAGTTTTGAAAATAGAAAGTCGTTGCTGATGGAAAAGGACTCTCATGCCTCTCTACGGTGCTGATATTGACCAGATGAGGGAACTCGGGCGCATGCTGCTTGCCAAAGCTGAACAGCTCGAAGCAGACGTCGCGCGCCCGCTGTCTCATCAGATTCTCGGATCCAGCGTGTGGAGAGGGCCGAATGCGGAAGGCTTCCGCTCAGATTGGTCTGCATCGCTGGAGCCGATGATACGGCGTGCAGCTCAGCAGTTGCGTGCAGCGAACGAGCGTCTAACCGCTAATGCTAACGAGCAGGAGCAGGCATCGCGAGGTACTGGTGGTAGTGGGGTTGCTGTAGGAGGAGCGCTTCCGTTGAGGGGCACTACGATTCCTCGCGGGGTAGGGCTGTATCCTCAGGCAACTGCGCAGTGGTGGGCTGGTCTAAGTGATGCGGAAAAACAGCGACAGATCGAAGAGAATCCCGAAAAGATCGGTAACCTCGACGGGGTTGACGCTGCATCTCGAGATAAAGCCAACCGTATCGTGCTGGCAGAAGCGGTTAAACGAGCACGAGAACGGTTGCATGAGCATGAGAAGAACCGGTCTTTGTGGTCTCACTTTGTCGGGGACGCTGAATTGGTGAGATTACGTCGTCAGCTTGAAGAGTTGCGCCGTATCGAGGATGCGCTCTATCCGGGTCACTCTGGCGATCCTCGACAGCTATTGACCCTCGATTTCAGTGGTGAGAGGCTGAAAGCAGCGGTAAGTGTAGGCGACGTGGACAAAGCAAGCCACATCTGCGTGATCGTGCCCGGAATGACAACGAATGTGCACGATAGTTTGCAGGGTAACGTGGACTCCGCTGAAAGACTGAGGAACCGAACGGCGGCCCTGGGAGGAATGAGGCGCAAGGATATCGCCACGGTCGCCTGGCTCGGTTATGACGCGCCGCAGGATATTATCAAAGCATCAGTCGCTGGCGATGCTCACTTGGGAGCTGAAAGACTTTCCCCTTTCCTTACCGGCATTGATTCTATCCGCAAACAATCTCCCGCAGGAGATCCGCATATGACAGTTTTCGGCCATTCATACGGATCGACGACTTCGGGATTTGCTGCGACTATGACACCCGATGGGGTCATTGACAAGTTAGTCCTCGCTGGATCTCCAGGGAGTGGAGTGACCTCCCTTGAGCAGTATTCTGTTCCTAAAGGAAATGTGTACGTGTCGGCAACTCCTGGGGACCCTTTCTTAGGTCTCGGCAATGACGATTACTTCAAAACCGACCCGCGGGATTTGCCCGGAATTAAACACCTGAATGCTGACATTTCAGACGCTGACCACGGGTTCATCATAGACCCGATTGAAATGCACACCTCATACCTGAAAGAAAAGACTGCGGCATTGGACGACATCGCGCTTGTGAGCGCGGGAAAGAAGTGAGATGAGACAAGGGTTTATGCTCAAGACACGAGCCCTGAGTGTGGTCGTGACTGTCGGCGCCCTCCTGTCTTCTTGCTCTTTATGGAAGGATAACTCTTTGTTTACCCCAGACGGTTCTCAGCCAATTTCTCAGCGAGTGAGCACCGAGGAGTTCCAGCGGACGATCGAACCTCAGATTCTGCGTTACGTCGACGAAGTCGCTTCCCGGACGTCCTCGGTGATCCAGCATGATGGGTACTCAAGCCTCAGCGCCTGTAATGAGGAAGGGGCATGGGTTCTTCACAGCCAAATGTATGTGACGGCAAGCCTTGACGAGGAAGAGCTCCTGCAGCTGGGTGAGCAGATCCTTGTTCCCCTTGGCTTTACAGATATCACTGACTCAAGTGAGGACGGCCTCGTCGCCCTCTCCTGGTTTAACCCCCTCACGGGCGGCTTCGTCGGGCTCGGCGCTTCAGACGGGTCAATGAGATTCCACTACCAGTCCTCGTGCCTTCCCAGTGACGGCTCCACGACGAAGCCCATGCAGTTCGTTCCCGAACGACCTGAGGATCACCCCCAGACCTATGAGCCTGACTTCTGGGGCGCTCAATCATAGTAAGAATAGCCTCTGACAGACCCCGAACACACCCCAAAAATGGCTGAATATTGCTATTTTTTGGTCGTGAGATGACCCACCTTCACAGGACATCGCCAGAAAAGGCCACTACGGTGGCACGGTAAGTCTGTTCCGACTCCGCCTCGCGCACCCCCCTCGGGGAAGCCGCGAATCCAGGCCGACTCGGTGCAGAGAACGCCGAAGTCTGGAGTCTTGTGAAGAATACGCAATCCACGCGCCGTACCGTTATCACCGCCGCATCCGCGCTGACCGTCGCCGTCATGGGCGTCACCGGAATCGGCATCGCCAACGCCCACCGCAATGTCACCGTAGAGGTCGACGGTGTGGCCAAGCCCGTGAGTGGCTTCTTCTCCACAGTCGAAGGCGCGCTTGGAGCTGCGGGATTCCAGCCGGGTGAACACGACCTGGTTGCTCCTGGAACCCACGAAAATGTTGAGGACGGCTCGACCATCGTCGTGCGCACGGCCTCGCCCTACACCGTCAATATTGACGGCACCACGAAGGTCGCGTGGTCCACCGCCTCCTCCGTGGCCGACCTGCTCAGCCAATTCGGCTCGACCGGCGTGACCTACGCTGCCGACCGCTCCAACTCCCGCACGCCCCTGCCCATCCTCACCGAGGGAGGCACCGTCACTATCGAGGCCGACGGCACCAAGAAACCTGTCACGGCCACCGTGACCGACACCGCCGCCACCCTCCTGCAAAAGGCGGGCGTCACCACATCCCCCATTGATCGCGTGTCCTTCGTGACCACCGGCGAGGGCGTCACCCTGCGCGTCGTGCGCGTCACCCGCGGCACCACCGAAACAGTGGAAACCATCGAGATGCCCGTCGAAGAACGCGACGATGACACCCTGGAGCAGGGCGAAACCCGCGTCATCGAAGAAGGCGCTGAAGGTAAGGTCGTGACAAAGACCTACAAGGAAACCATCGGTGGCCGCACCACTGTTGAAACCGTGGTGAGCACCGAACGTCAAGAGCCCGCGACCCGTGTGATCGCCGTCGGGACCAAGCGCCCCGTCGTCGCCTCCTCCTCCGGCGCTGCAGCTGACGTTCAGCCCGTTGCCTCCTCCGTGGGCGGAGACGTGTGGGCAGCCCTCGCGGCCTGCGAGTCGGGTGGTAACCCGTCAACCAATACGGGGAACGGCTACTTCGGCATGTACCAGTTCAGTTTGCCGACCTGGCAGTCTGTCGGCGGCTCAGGCCTGCCCTCGGACGCTTCGGCAGCGGAGCAGACCATGCGTGCCCAGATCCTTCAGGCTCGTTCAGGCTGGGGCCAGTGGCCCGCGTGCTCGGCACGCTTGGGCCTGTACTGAGCCACCCAGCAGCGGCGCGTTCCTCCTCGCATTACTGACGCGGGCGAGGGCCTCGTCCTTCGGATGACGGCACAGCGCCACCGACAGCTACTGAGGCTCGGAGGTGACCACCCTGCATGGGGTTGGCCACCTCCGAGCTTTTTCACCCCCCAACGCCTTCCCTCCACGCCTGCGGGCAGTTAGCATCTATAGAGGAAGAACGAGGCTACAGGAAGGGCGCATCATTGCTTTCTGATGTCACACGCACACTCACCCAGGTGCGTGACACCCTCCTGTCCTTCGCGCCCGGCCGCCGCCACGTCCTGACAGCTGCGCTGACGGCAAGCACCCTCGTCTGCTCAACCGCCATTGCATCCGTGGCAGCCTCCCACGTTGACTACATCGTCGAAGTTGACGGCGTCTCCCGACCGCACTCCGCGTGGGCAACGACCATTGACGAAGCCCTCGCCGACGCGGGGGTGAACCTCTCTCCCCATGACCTCGTCTCTCCCGCGAGGGGTGAGAGCATCAAAGACGGCACCACCATTGTCGTGCGTCAAGCACGGTCTGTTGGGGTCAATATCAACGGCGAACAGCGGACCGTGTGGACGACAGCGACCTCCCTCGACGATATCCTCGCTGCTGCCGACCCCCATGGTGAGGGCGCCACTATCGCAGCCAGCCGTTTAGCGCTGCGCGGCACCCTGCCCGCGTTGACCTCCCGCCCTCAAAACGTCACCGTCACCTACCGGGGGCAGCAGCGCTCGATCTTCATGCGCCCCGGCGACGACATTCGCTCACTCTTATCCTCGGCGGGCATCACCCTCAATCCTCTGGACCGCGTGATGGTGTTTACTCAGGCAGGTGCCCTCAACGTCAAGGTGTCCACTGTCACCCGAGGTGTCGTCACCGTCGACACCCCTGTTGACTTCACCGAACGCACCGAGGACAACGCGCAGATGTTCGCAGGCGAATCCGTCGTGACGACGAAGGGCGTGCCCGGCACGAAGAGGCAGACCGCCTGGCAGGAAACCATTGACGGCTCGGTTGTTCACAGGGCCGTGCTCAGTGAAGAGGCCCTGAACGCCCCCAAAGACCAGGTGCGTTCCCAGGGCACAAAGGAAGCCACTCCTGAGGCCCTACTGGCTGCTGGTATTGACCCCAAGGCCAAGTTGGAAGAGGGCGTTGAACCCGATGGGACGACCTCGGTCCGCTACCGTGCAGCACTGGGGTCCATCTCCACTCCCGAAGAGATCACCGCCCTCCGGGTCTCCAGTGAACTCTCAGGCATCCCCTTGGTCTACACCGGTGAGGACCCGCGTAATATCGCCAAGCAGCAGCTGACCGAGCGCGGCTGGAATGATGACCAGTTCCGCTGCCTCGTTGCCCTGTGGCAAAAGGAATCCAGATGGAATCCTTACGCGGCGAACCCCTCCTCCGGCGCCTACGGTATTCCCCAGGCGCTACCGGGCTCGAAGATGTCTTCCGCGGGTGAGGACTGGCAGACCAATCCGGCCACGCAGATCCGCTGGGGCTTGGGCTACATCGAAGGCCGATACGGTGACCCCTGCGGCGCCTGGGGTCATTCTCAGTCGGTCGGATGGTACTAGTCCCCTCTGCAGCCGTGTGCGCGCAGTCGATTAGACTTTCCCTGTGATGTCTACCCGCCCCTCCCGTGCCCCTCGCCGCGCCGCATCTGAACGCGGCGCTGAGCGCCGCACGCAGCGTTACTCCGACCCGACCCTCCCCGAGGGCGTGACCGCCTCCGAGTCAGGCCTGCTGGGACCCATTGAGGTGCGTCAGATTTCTGAGGCGCTGGGAATCCGCCCCACTAAGACCTTGGGGCAGAACTTTGTTCACGATGCGGGCACTGTGCGCCGCATCGTCAAAGCGGGCGGCGTCGAAGAAGGGGACGAGGTTATCGAAGTCGGCCCAGGTTTGGGCTCCCTGACCTTGGCGCTGCTGGAGACGGGCGCCCGCGTGCGCGCCGTGGAAATCGACCCGCCCCTGGCGCGAGCACTGCCTGAAACCATTCGCGCCCGCATGCCTGAAGCCGCTGAGCGTTTCGCCGTCATTAACTGCGACGCGATGACGATCAGCGCCGAGGAGGATTTCGGCCACCCAGACTGGCCAGCTCCGACGAAGCTCGTGGCGAACCTGCCCTATAACGTGGCCGTCCCGGTGCTGCTCACCATGCTGGAGCGCGTCCCCTCGCTGACCGATGTCCTCGTCATGGTGCAGGCCGAGGTCGCCGACCGCCTGGCAGCAGGCCCTGGCACCCGCATTTATGGTGTTCCCTCCGTGAAGGCCGCCTGGTATGGGCACGCCGAGCGGGCGGGAACGATTGGACGCTCGGTTTTCTGGCCGGTCCCCAACGTTGACTCCGCCCTGGTGCGCCTGCGTCGCACGCCTGAACCTCGTGGGGACGAGGCTCTGCGCCTAGCGACCTTCGAGGTGACCGATGTGGCCTTCGGCCAGCGTCGCAAGACCCTGCGCGCGGCCATGAAGAATTGGGCAGGTTCTTCTGAGGCGGCGACCGCTCTGCTTGAGGCCGCCGGGGTGGATCCTGGCACTCGCGGCGAAACCTTGGGTATTGAGGAGTTCGTGGCTTTGGGCCGTGAGCTGGTGGCGATGCGTGCCGCTGGCACTTTCCCTTTGGGGGATAAGACGGGGCCGGGCAATGCGTGAGGTCACTGCTTCAGCCCCCGGAAAGGTCAACCTTCTGCTGCGCTGCGGGGCGCCCACCGAGGACGGCTACCATCCGCTGGTCACTGTCTTTGAGTGCCTGGACCTGCGCGAGTACGTGACTGTGCGCACCTCTCGCTCGCCCGGTATCCGCGTGACCACCATCGTCTACCGTCCCGATGGCAGTATTGACCAGGCCCTCGGCGCGCAGCTTGATGCCCTGCCAGGGGAGGCCCACCTGGCAGTTCGCGCAGCCAAAGCCCTTCAGCCCCTGGCCGCGATGGGCCCCTGGGCGTCGACAAGCGCAGGGTTGACTATGACGGTGGAGAAGCACATTCCTGTCGCCGGCGGTATGGCTGGCGGGTCGGCAGATGCCGCAGCCGCCCTCGTGGCCTGCAATGAGCTGTGGGGCATTGGCCTGAACGCGGACCAGTTGGAGGCCATCGGTCGCACTTTGGGGGCGGACGTGCCTGCCTGCCTGCGTGGTGGTGTCACCCTGGGGACCGGGCGAGGTGACCACCTGCGTTCCTTGCCGGAACCGTCTGCGCCGCACCACTGGGTGATGATCACCTCTACTGAGGGCCTGTCTACCCCGGAAGTCTTCCGCACTCTTGATGCCCTGGGCGGGCCACTTGACGAGGGCGAGGCGAAGGCAACCGGCAGTGGGCTTCACGCCTGGCGTGAGCTGCGTGAACCCAGCGAGGCTGAATGTGCGCCCTACAGTGGCAGCGCCGACGAGCTCGCCACCGCGTTGGGGAATGACCTCTACAGCGCAGCGCGGACCCTGCGTCCGGAGCTGGACACGGTGCTTGAGGCTGCCCGCGAGGCCGGTGCCCTCGGCGCGCTCCTGTCGGGTTCTGGGCCGACCTGCGCCGCCCTCGCCCGCGACGAGGCCCACGCCCACGCCCTCGCCGAAACACTTGCCTCCCACCCGCTGAACGCCGATGGGACGATCGGAGAAGTGCTCGTAGTCTCCGGGCCTGCCCCTGGAGCGCGGATCGATGCCGCGCGCGCGAATTAGTGCCCACTGCTCGCCCTCCCTCCACCTCCCTTGGCCCCTCTCCGGCTCCACCCTTCGGGACCCGCCCGCACCACACTGTGAAGGACCCTCATGGCTCACCTGCTTGGCACCCAAGCCCTCGGCGCCCTCGCTGGCTCACGTCGCCTCCTTGCCGATGTCACCGTCGGCCTCGACGACGGTTCGCGGGTGGGCATCCTGGGCCCTAACGGTGCCGGGAAGTCCACGCTGCTGCGCCTCGTGGCGGGCACTCAAGCCCCCGATGAGGGTGCCCTGACTGTGCGCGACGGGGTGCGCGTCGTCGTCCTCGATCAGGCGGACACCCTTGACCCTGAACTTAGCGTCGTCGAGGCCGTCCACCCCGGCAAGGAAGAATACGAGTGGGCTTCTGACGGGCGCATCCGGGATATTCACGCTGGGCTCCTGGACGGTATTGCCTTGAGCGCGCAGGTGGGAACGCTTTCTGGCGGCCAGCGCCGCCGCGTTGCCCTCGCCCGCGTGCTTGCCGCTGAATCGGACATTGTCTGTCTGGATGAGCCCACCAACCACCTGGATGTCGAGGGCGTGGCATGGCTGGCCGCCCACCTCAATGCGCGTTTTGCTCGCCCCGGCGCTCAAGGCGCGCTACTGGTCGTCACCCACGACCGCTGGTTCCTTGACACCGTGTGCGAGCACATCTGGGAAGTCGTGCCCGGCATTGATCCGGGCGGCTCACGCCCACAAATACCGGGGCGCGTGGAAATCTACGACGGATCCTACGCCGCGTACACCCTGGCCCGTGCCGAGCGTATGCGCCAGGCGGATGTGGCCGCGAAAAAGCGCGCCAACCTGCTCAAGAAGGAGCTCGCCTGGCTGCGTCGAGGAGCCCCCGCACGCACCTCGAAGCCAAAGTTCCACATTGCGACAGCCGAGGCTCTTATCGCCGATGTGCCGCCCCCACGCGACCAGGTGGAGCTGGTGAAGATGGCGACCGCGCGCCTGGGTAAGGACGTGCTGGACCTGGAAAACGTCAGCGTCGAATTCACTCGCCCCGACGGTTCGACCCTGCGGGTGCTCACCGACGTCACCTGGCGTCTGGCCCCGGCTGAACGCGTGGGTATTGTCGGCGTCAACGGCGCAGGTAAAACCACCATTTTGAACCTCCTGCGTGGCGATCTTGAACCCACCAGTGGGCGCGTCAAGCGCGGCAAGACCGTGCAGGTGGCAACCCTGTCGCAGGAAACCCACGAGCTTGATGCGTTGGGGGACATGCGCGTCGTTGAGGCCGTAGCCGAGGTCGCGCAAATGGTCGTCGTGGGCGGAAAAGAAGTGACCGCCTCGCAGATGACCGAACGCATGGGCTTCACCCGAGAGCGCGCCTGGACCCGCGTGGCGGAGCTCTCCGGTGGTGAACGGCGACGCCTCCAGCTCATGCGCCTACTCATGGCAGAACCCAATGTGCTGCTCCTGGATGAGCCCACCAACGACCTTGACACCGACACCCTAGCCGCCATGGAAGACCTGCTCGACTCCTTCCCAGGGACACTCATCGTCGTCAGTCACGACCGCTATCTGCTTGAACGCGTCACCGACCACCAGGTTGCCCTCCTGGGGGATGGGCAGGTGCGCGCCCTGCCCGGCGGCGTGGAACAATACCTCGCGCTGCGGGCTGCAGGAGCCGCGGCTACCTCCTCTGCCACTACCGACCCCGCCACCAGCGCAACGACGTTGACAACGGCGGGGCAGGACGGCGATGGCCTCGTCAAACAGGCAGAGGACGACGCCACCAAACCCACCATCGACGCCGCCACCAGGCGCGCCGCAAAGAAGGAGGCCGACCGGATTGAGCGGCGTCTGACTAAACTGCGCGACCAGGCCCAAGCGTTGGAGGACCGTCTTGCGCAGCTCAGTGTGGCCGTTGCGCAGGACCCCTCTCAGGTGACGGAGTTGGCGCAGTGTTCGACCGAACTTAGCGCCCTCCACGAAGAGATTGACGAGGCCGAACTCGCCTGGCTGGAGGCCGCTGAACTGCTTGACTAAGCCATCGCGCGTCGCTTAGCCCCGAGCGCCGGAGTGATCCCCACCACCCGGCGGCGGAACAAAACCATCGCCGTTCTTGAACTGACCCGCGTTACTTTCTTGAAGTGTCCGACCCCATTCGATGTAGCGGGTGCCGTTATCCTCAATCTGCCCATCGGTCAGATTCACGTAGGGATTCTCCGACCACGGGTTGTCATTCCACGTCGAGTCAAAGTGCAACCATGTGCCATTAATCTTGGCCTTATTCCACTGGTGCAGTTCAATGCCGACATTGCCGTCGACGACGATGCTCTCCACACCGGCATGGCGCGCCAGGAGAAGGAAGCCGTGACCGTAGCCGGTGCAAATCGCTCGACCGTGGATGAGCGCGCCCATCGCCTGCTGAGGTAGATCCACCCCGCGATCGTCATTGAGCCACGAGTCATGACCGTAGTTCTCTAAAGTCTCGGCGCGGCGTCGATTCAACCACTGGTGGTCGTACTCGACATTGTCGATCAGCCACTGGTTAATCGCCCGCGCTTTATCCTCATCACTCATTCCTGGAGTAATAATGCTGCTGACAATCTCGCGTGCGCGGGCCACCACAGACGACTGCAAGTCAAGATACTCCTCGCGCGTCGTGGCCCGAACCATCCGCATATCCACGGTCAAGATGCCATCGCTCGTGTCGTAGGTGAAGGACGGGTAGCCTCCGCCGACATTGAGCACCTCAGGGTTTTGACTGACAGCCTCAATGAGGGCATTCTCCACCTTGCCGTAGCTGACGGCCTCCGGGAAGGACGTGAGGGACATACGGTTATAGCCAGCAATAAGATGAGCCGCGATATAGCGCGCCATCGGCGTGGTCCCAAACACGTAGGTGGGCACCTCAACGGGAGCGGGCGCCTCAGCCACCCATGTAGACGGGTTGAAGGGACGGCGGAAGTGCAGGGGCGTGCCCTCGGTAGCAATGGGACGCTCATTGCGTTCCTTCAGCAGGGCCTCCAAGGCAGGAAGGTTACCGTCGAAGCTCAAAGTGACCTCGCGCCAGAGGGAAGAATTGCGCAGGCTCAGCTTGAGAATCGCGGTGGCAGACCCGTCACCGGCCTCTTCCACGGAGGACACGGTGTAGGAGGTTGCAAAACGCCGCACCTGACCGTCGGCGGCGACGGCCCCCACCGTGTTCGGAAGGGTATCAAGAGTGAGGTTTTCCCACTGTCGGGTGGCTGCCGCACCCTGTAGAGCGGGGTCGCCAACAATGCGGACGGGCACACGCGCCGCCAGTGGAGTCAAAGGAGTCGGCGCCGACGCCTGCCAACGCCCATTGATGTGGGCAAGGATGAAGATCGACGCCCCGGAATGAGCGAAATACTCACGCTGGTGGCTGGGCGCGATGACGTCGTACATGTCGAAGTTATTGCGCGCACGCGACAGCACGAAATTCGTTGAGTGCAGGCTACCTTCGATGTTGCCTGTGATGTCGTAAAAGGCGCCCGTGGATTTCAGCTGGTCAGGAGGAAGACCAAAGTATGCGAGTTTGAACTGCTGGCTGTCCACGTCCCATTCGCGGGTGGCTTTCACGATGCGAAGGTCATCAGCGCCAACGCCCAGGTCACCCGTTGAGAGCAGCACTCGCCCATCCACGTAGCTCAGGCGGGGAGGAGGCAGCAGTGCATGGCCCTTGACGATAATGGGTGTCACCTCAGGGCGTTCAAGGAGTACCCCGTCGCGGTCAGTGCGTTGCAGTAGGTAGTAGGTGCCAAAAGCTCCCCAGTTGCCGTCGGTGAAGAGAGCCTGTTGGGCAAGAGGCTTGTCCGCCCCCTGGTGGGTGTAGATGCGCGAGGCTTTCACACTCGACCAATTGGTGCCGGGAACGACCTCGTAGCGTTCACCCTGAATACTGTTCGTGGTGGGGAGTGGCAGGGTGAGTTCGGCATCAAGATACAGCTGAGCGTCGTTGAAAGGCGGGATTCCTCTGTAGGGGTTTTCTTGCAGGGTCGTCTGCAGATCGAACCACTTGTCGGGGTTCGTGAAGTTTTTGGTGACGTAGAGGCCTTCGTCAGGGTTGATCTCCAGCGGGGCCTGCCATGCGAAGGCGCTGTCCGGTTGTGGGATGGGAGCGGGAGCCTCGTCGGAGGGCGGAAGGAACGACTGCCCGCCGGACTGCCCGCCGGATTGCTGGGCGCCGGATTGCTGGGCGCGCTGGCTGTCCGATGGTGGCATGGGGGCTGGATCAATCGGCGTACAGGCAGCGACGCCGAGGCAGAGGGCGCACATCAGGGATAGCGCGCCGAGAGGGCGAAAGCGGGAGGAATGCGTTGTCATGATCGGCCCTCCTCGAGGTTCGGCCCCAGTTCTTCGGGGGTTTTGCCCGTCACGCTGCATTGAGCGTAGGGGCCCTCGGCACTCGTGTAAGGGCTTTCAGGGTGGCCTTCGAGCAGGGTTGCGCAGGAGAAACGGTCATTGAGACCGTTGTCTAAGGGGGTGACTTCGATGTCCCAGACGCTTTGGCCCGCTGTGGTGATGGTGATGGTTTCTTCCCAGGTGTAGCCGCCGGGGATGGCGAATTGCTTGGTGCCGTAGTCTCCGGGTTCGGTTTGTGGTAGGGAGGGGGATCGTAGTTTGACGAGGGCGGCTCCCTGGTGGGATTGAGCGCGCAGAGTGACGGTGCCGCTGTGGGGCTGCTTGTACAACTCAACGAGTTTCCGGAAGGCTTCAGCGCCCCCTGGACTGGTGAACTCGCGCGCTTCTGCACGGCGTTGTTCGGCGACGGTGGCGGGCGCGGTTTCTGGGCGGTTGGGCGAGTGCGGGATCTGACTGATTCCTGGTGTTGTGAGGGAAGGGGTGTCGGGCGTGATGTCTGTGGCTGCTGGATCGGAGGGAGGAGTGTGCGAGGTGTCCCCGCTGAAGGGAAATCCTGGCGGGAGAAGGCCGAAGGCGCGCAAAGCGACTAAGACGCCCAGGATTATGGTCAGGGCAAGGCCGACGATGATGGTGCTGCGGGGAGCACGGCGCGGTTTGAGAGTCACTGACCACCTCCATTGGTGTCAGATTCGATGGTGAATCCTGTGTTGAAGTATAGCTAGACCTGCAAGAAGAGGGAGGGGAGGGGATGAGCTGGGAGTGGAGCTGGTGGGCATTTCTGTGGGGAAGGTGAGTCTGACCTACTGGAATTAGGAAACAGAAAGCGCTCAAAATGTTTCGATATTAGCAAGGGTGGGATGTTATTAAATTCGTCTGCGTGCGACATGTTGATATGCCTCTGACCTGCGCAAATGTGGCATGTGTGGACAGTGATTTACGCAAAGGGAAGACTGAAGTCATCGCATCCCGAAGCGGAGGTGAGTTCCGAATAAGGAAACGCCGTACGTAAGGGCTCATCACATATCGATATATCCGCTCTCTATCGACTAGGAGGCCCCAAATGGCTCTCGATCTCCCCCTCATCCAGGACTGCGCAGTTGACTCTTGCTCCTACAACAAGTCCAAGACCTGCGGCGCAGCAGCAATCACCATGGGCGCAGCACAGTCCTGCGTTACCTTCATTCCTCTGTCCGTTAAGGGCGGCCTCGAGCAGGCACACAGCACCTTCGTTGGCGCCTGCCAGCAGTCCGACTGCGCTCACAACGACCACCTTGAATGCACCGCCTCTGCCATCAGTGTTGGCGCTGGCACCGCAGGCACCGCTGGCTGCCTGACCTTCCAGGCTCGCTGAGCGTGAACAGCTTGTGCTGATCATCCCAGATCAGCACAAGCACCGGGAGTAGTTCTCTAAATACAGTTGTGGGGCCTCTCGCATGATGCGTGAGGCCCCACAACTCTGTCGTCTGTTCCGCAGCAGGCAGCCCTCGCACTGCCCTGCTTCTGCCCCCGCGCATGGGAGGGCTGTTGTAGTTTCTGGGGGTTATGCGGTGTGGAAACTGCAACGCGGTGTGTAAAACCGTTGGGGTGGGGTGCGAGTGGGCACAAGCACCCCACCTCGATGGCCAGGAGCAGAAGATACCCCTCAGTGCCCGGGCCAGCTGCGGATGCTCTGCAGCACGTCCACATTCGACGAGTCCCAGACCTTCCCGCCAATGATGACGGCCGCCACCAGCAGCACCACTCCCCACACAAGCGCAAAGCCCGCAGCAATCAGCACCGAGAAAGCTCCGCCAATGTAGGCAACGGCCGCAAGGATCAAGGCGGGCGCCGCAAGGACGAAGGAGGCGAACATGGAGCCAAATTGGACGCCCATGGTCAACATCATGTTGCCGGTGCCGCGCGAGGATAGAGGCGAGGAGCCGGGCGGTTGGACAGGATAGACGTAGCGGCCGGAAATGATGAAAGCCGCTGTCGTCGCGCCAGCAAAGAGCGCGAATTGTAGGGCGACTGCTGTTGCGATGCCCGTGGCGCTGTAACCAGCGAAGTAGGTGACGACGCCGGTTCCAATGATGAGGAGTGGCAAGGCCAGGGGCAGTGTGCCTGCGAGTCGGCCGAGGCGTTCGTCGCGCCCGCGAATACCGGAGGCGACGAGTAGCCAGAATGCTGTGGAGTCGTAGGAGGGGAGGCTTCCGATGGTCATGCCCATCATGGTGGAGTTCATGACGAGGAAGACGTAGGCCATTCCTTGGCCGGTGGCGGGCGTGTTCATCATGAGGACTGCCATGAGCGGGAAGATGAGCATGGCGGCCATGGATGTGGACAGGCGTGGGTCAGCGATCCAGTAGCGCAGGGTGCGGGCAGCAAGTGAGGCTGCGGGCGTATTGAGTCCCAGTTTTTGCCAAATGTTGGCGCCGCGCAGGAATTGGGGGTGCTCTCCCGCAGTGGCCGTTGACGAGGAGACCGCTGTGTCCTGGGTGGGGTCGACAAGGTGACGTCCGGCGGCTATGGCGGAATCGGCGGCAGCTGAGACGGGCCGCGCCAGGCGAGCCATGGCGTAGGGGAGGGCTTTGAGCCATGCCCACCAGCCGAGGGCGGCGAAGGCAAGGGCAATGAGGAGCTGGCCGAGGGCGGCGAGGTAGTGTCCGATGTAGAGGGAGTGGGCGATGCCCCAGGCCGCGCCGAAGGGGGTCCAGCTGAGGATTGTTGCGCTGCGTTGGATCCACTCGGGGTCGAAGGATTCGGTGATTTTTTGAATCCAGATGCCCAGGGGTGAGAAGGCGCCGACGAAGAGGATGACGCCGATGACGGTGAGCATGTCTTTCAGGCGTGAACTTGCTTCGATTTGGACCGCTAGCCAGGTGCTGATGGCGCGCGCCCAGGTGAAAGCAGTGAAGAGCGCCAGGGGGCCGAAGATGAGCGTGGCGAGGGCGGCGAGTGCTTGCCCGCCAGCGAGCCAGACGGCAACGGCGAGGAGCAGGAGCATGGTGGTGCCCAGGCCTGCTAGTCCCGCCCAGGTTGCGCCGACGAGGCCGAGGGCCAGGCGGGGTGAGGGGGGAATGAAGGGGGCGAGGCGTCGTGGGTCAAGGGTGTTGTCGAGGGAGGAGAAGATGATGGGGATGATGATCCATCCGAGGACGAGGGCGGCGCCAGCGAAGACGGTGACGGCGCCGACGGTGGCGATTTCTCCAGAGAGTGCGGAAACGATGCTGCCGATGGCGATGCCTGTGAACATCATGAGGAAGTAGGCGATGCCGATGATCGACATGACGAGCACCCATGTCTGACGTTTCATGGTGTTCCACGTCAGCTGGAGTTTGAGGCGGATTAGTTGCCCAACCATGAGAGCCCTTCCTCGGTGCGCTGACCGCCGACGAGCTGTGCGAAGCGGTCGTCAAGGTCCATTCCGGCGGCGACCTCGTCGGTGGTTCCGGCGACGAGGACTTGTCCGCGGTGGATGACGGCAACGTGGGTGCAGAGTTTTTGGATGGTGGCCATGACGTGGCTGGAGAGGACGACGGTGCCGCCACCTGCGACGAAGGATTGCAGGATTTGGCGGATGTTACCGGCAGAGACGGGGTCGACGGCTTCGAAGGGTTCGTCAAGGACGACGACGGAGGGGCCGTGAATGAGGGCGGCAGCGAGGGCGATTTTCTTGGTCATGCCAGCGGAGTAGTCGGCGATCAGCTTGTAGCCGGCTTCGGCGAGATCAAGGGCGTGGAGGAGTTCGTCGGCGCGTGCACGGGCGGTGTCGCGGTCGATGCCGCGCAGCATGGCGACGTGGGTGAGGAAGTCACCGCCGGAGAGTTTGTCGAGGAGGCGCATACCGTCGGGCATGATGCCGAGTTTTGCTTTGGCTTCGGCGGGGTTTGCCCACACGTCAATGCCGTTGACGAGGCAGGTGCCGCGGTCGGGGCGCAGCAGGCCTGTGGCCATGGTCAGGGTGGTGGTTTTGCCTGCGCCGTTGGGGCCGACAACGCCGTAGAAGGAGCCGGCGGGGATGTCGAGTGAGAGGTCGCCGACGGCGATGACATTGCCGTAGACCTTGACGAGGCCGCGCATTGACAGTGCTGGAACGTCCACAAGGATGCCTTCCATCGAAGGGAATTTCAGAGCGTGATGAGGTTTCCCTGGGGGCGCGTGTCGTGCGTGCGAGGGGCGCGCGGAGGGTAAACCTACTGCTCAAACGCTAGCAGTAGTGGGCGCAGCAGTGTTGCCAGCTGTTCTTTTTCAGGGTTTTTTAGGGGTGCGAGGATGGCGCGTTCGCATTCGAGGAGGGAGATGAGGGCGGCGTCGACGCGGCGTTTTCCTTCGTCGGTGAGGGAGACGACGACGGCGCGTCGGTCGTTGGGTGAGGGGGTTCGGGTGACGAGGCCGGCGCTTTCGAGGCGGTCAATGCGGTTGGTCATGGTGCCTGAGGAGACGAGGAGCTCGGTCATGAGGGCGCCGGGCGTGAGGGCGTAGGGTTCGCCTTCTCGGCGGAGGGAGGAGAGGACGTCGAACTCCCAGGTTTCGAGGTTGTGGGCGGCGAAGGCTTTACGTCTTTCGAGGTCAAGGTGGCGGCTGAGGCGGCTCACGCGGGAGAGAACCTGCATGGGGGTGGTGTCGACGTCGGGGCGTTCGAGGGCCCATGCGGCGAGGATGGCGTCGACCTCGTCGCGTGGCGTGGAGGAGGTGGCGCCGCTGGGTGCGTGATACGCGGGGGAAGTAGCCATATGACCAAGATACTTGAGGTCGAGAGAAACAGCTGTGATGGAAAGCAAATTCAGCGCTCAAAGACCGACAAAAGGCCGAAGTTTCGCGGAATGTTGCCAAATGGGGAGGGGCTGGGGTGCTCGCCTGGCGAAAAGCGGGGAGACGCGGGCCCCCAAAATGTGGCACAATCGGGGGTGCCTTCCGCCTTGGTGTAATTGGCAGCACAGAGGTTTTTGGTGCCTTTAGTCAAGGTTCGAGTCCTTGGGGCGGAGCTAGTCGGGAACACGTCGATGTTTCCGCATGTCATAACATGCTTGGGGGAGGATCCCAATGTCTCGACAGGACGTATCTCGACCTACCGCCGTGATCGTGCTTGCTGCCGGTCAGGGAACGCGGATGAAGTCTGAACTCTCCAAAGTCGTTCACCCCCTTGCTGGCCTGTCCATGATCGGACATGCCCTGCGAACCGCCCAGGCCCTCACCCCCGAATATGTTGTCGCCGTCGTGCGCCACCAGCGTGAACAGGTCATGAACGAGGCCCTGCGCGTCCTTCCCAACGCGATCATCGCCGACCAAGATGAGATCCCCGGCACCGGCCGAGCCGTCCTGTGTGGCCTGGCGGAATTGCGTGAGCGTGCGGGGGAACTGAGCGGCACCGTCCTCGTCACTTCGGGCGACGTTCCCCTGCTTTCCTCTGACACCCTCGCTGAACTGGTCCGCGCCCACGCCGAGGCCGGGCATGCCGTCTCCCTCGTCTCCACCATCGTTGATGACCCCACCGGTTACGGGCGCATTATTCGCGATGAGGCGGGCAATGTCGTCGCCATCGTTGAGCAGCGTGACGCCACCCCCGAACAGGCAGCTGTCCGCGAAATCAACGCAGGAATTTACGCTTTCGATGCAGCATTCCTCTACGAGACGCTCCAAGGGGTCGGCACGAATAACGCTCAGGGTGAGGTCTACCTCACCGACGTGGTCGCTGCTGCCTCTCCCGCCGGACGCACCGCGGGTGCCCTCGTCCTTGAGGATGAATGGCAGGCGCGCGGCTGCAACGACCGCGCTCAGCTGGCAGAACTTGGTGCTGAACTCAACCGCCGTATCTGCCTGGCCCACATGCGCCAGGGCGTGAGCATTGTCGACCCCACCTCAACGTGGATTGATGTGGATGTCACCATCGGCCCTGACACGACGATCTGGCCGGGCACAATCTTGCGTGGAAACACGCACATTGAGGGGGGCAGCGAGCTTGGCCCTCACACCACTTTGACCAACGTGACGGTCGGCGCGCGCAGCGTTCTGCCGTCCCTGTGGGGTTCAAACGTGAGCCTCCCAGCCGATACCATTGGAACACCGCACTCGATCCTCGATTGATCTGTGGATAGTGGGCGAAGCAAAGAGATTGCAACAGGGGAAGGAAACGCCGCATGACCGGCTTGGTGACTAGCGGAGAAAAGCGTCTCGTTGTGGTGTCCGGACGGGCCCACCCTGAACTCGCCCGACAGGTAGGTGAAGAACTTGGCTGCGGCGTCAGCCCCACCACGGCCTACGACTTCGCCAGCTCCGAAATCTACGTGCGTTTCAACGAATCCGTGCGTGGCGCTGACGTCTTCGTCATCCAGTCCCACACGGGCCCCATCAACAAGTGGCTCATGGAGCAACTGCTGATGATCGATGCCGCTAAGCGCGCCTCCGCTAAGCGCATCACCGCCGTCGCTCCCTTCTACCCCTACGCCCGCCAGGATAAGAAGCATCAGGGCCGCGAACCGATCTCGGCACGCCTTGTGGCTGACCTGTTCAAGACCGCTGGTGCCGACCGCGTCATGAGCGTTGACCTGCATGCCTCCCAGGAGCAGGGTTTCTTTGACGGCCCCGTTGACCACCTGTGGGCCATGCCCGTGCTGGTGGATTACGTGCGTGACCACGTTGACCTCGATAAGGTCACCATGGTTTCCCCTGACGCTGGTCGTATTCGCGTGGCAGAAAAGTGGTCGCGCAAGCTCGGTGGCTGCCCCCTGGCCTTCGTGCACAAGACCCGCGATATCACCCGTCCGAATGTGTCGGTGGCAAACCGTGTTGTCGGCGATGTCGCTGGCCGCCAGTGCGTGCTCGTTGACGACATGATCGACACGGGTGGCACCATTGCCGAAGCCGTGAAGGTCCTCTACAACGAGGGCGCAGAGTCGGTCATTATCGCTGCTACTCACGGTATTCTTTCCGCGCCTGCCGCTGAGCGCCTCTCTGAGTGCGGTGCCTCAGAGGTGATCGTCACCGACACCTTGCCGATCACCGACGATAAGCGTTTCGATAACCTGACGGTCCTGTCGATTGCTCCCCTGCTCGCTTCGGCGATCAAGGAAGTATTCGAGGACGGTTCGGTGGCCTCCCTCTTTGATGGAGTGGCCTAAACCCTAGTGTTGGGGGTCGCTTTGGGCGGCCCCCACACGCTACACTCATACAGTTGCTCCGGCGAGGGCGGTAGCTTTAATGGCTATCGCCGTTATCGACAGGGCGTCTACGGACATCTCCTGGCTGCGCGCCGTTGCTGAAAACATCGATCATTTCAAGGAGATATCCCATGAGCGAAAACGTCCTCGTTGTTGAGACCCGCACCGAGTTCGGCAAGGGCGCTGCCCGCCGCGCCCGCCGCGCTGGCTTCGTCCCCGGTGTCCTCTACGGTGCAGGCGAAGAAACCCTTCACCTTGACGTTCCCGGCCACGACCTGTTCCTCATAGCTCGCTCCACCAAGGGCGCCAAGGTGGAACTGCAGCTTGACGGCAAGAAGGTTGCTGCCTTCATCAAGTCCGTTCAGGTTCACCCCGTCAGCCGCGCACTTCTGCATGTCGACTTCCAGCTCGACAAGTGAGCCCTGAGGGAACGTACCATATACGAGGTCGTTGCCGACACTGACTCTCCTGTGGGCCCAGCGTACACGCGGGGCCCACAGTCTTTTACTGTCCCGATTTTGCTGCCGTCGCTTTTTGAGGCCCAGAGGTGAAGGGCTGTGGGCTGTGGGTTGTGGCGTGGGGGCTGTTGGGTGGGGCTGTGGGCTGTTGGGTGGGGGGTCGTGACCTGGGAGTCTGGAAGGACGAGTTGTGTGACACTTGTTGCTTTGCGAAGCACTTGCGACCTTGTGTGACGGCTTTACCGGTCACGCAATGCAACAACTGCTCCATAACTCCGCCGCGAAGCAGTAACGCCCCCGATTGTGATCACTCCTCGCGAGTTCGCGGGCTTGAAGGCAGGGAGCGTGCGCACCCTTTCGCAGCTATGATTCCCTGCTCTGAGGCACCGCTTGCTGTGAAGGGCACCAGAGAATCCTTCAGATATTCAGGGATGTGAGAGTTCTCTCTTCGCAGATGTGTTGCGATTAGGAAACGAAATAGGCGTTTCCCGGAAGCCCGGATTAGCATGGTGAAACGTGCTGGGGCCGCAACCCAGCGATTCTTTTCAGAACCAAAGGAGAATCCCTGTGAAGAACTCCCTGAAGTTTGGCGCAGTTGCCGCTGCCGCCGCCCTGGCTCTCGCAGCCTGCGGTGCAGCTCCCGACGCACCCGCTTCCTCCGCCCCCGCTGCAGACGGCGCAGCTTCGGGCACCGCAGCCACCGGCACCCTCAAGGCCTGCATGGTCTCCGACGCTGGCGGTTTCGAGGACAAGTCCTTTAACCAGTCCGGTAAGGAAGGCCTGGAGAAGGCTAAGGCTGAACTCGGCGTTGAGGTTTCCTACTCCGAGTCCCACTCCGCAGCTGACTTCACCCAGAACATCGACGCTCAGATCCAGGGCGGCTGCCAGCTGGTCTTCGGCGTTGGCTTCCTCATGGCTGAGGCCATGAACGAGGCTGCCAAGGCCAACCCGGATGTCATGTTCGCCCTCGTGGACTCCGGCTTCGCTGACGCCCCCGAGAACTCCAAGGCCCTGCTGTTCAACACCGCTGAAGCCTCCTACCTGGCTGGCTACGCTGCCGCTGGCATGACCACCACCGGCAAGGTCGGCACCTTCCTTGGCATGCAGCTGCCCTCCACCGCGATCTTCGCCGACGGCTTCTCCGACGGCATCGCCAAGTACAACGAGGTCCACGGCGGCACCATCCAGCTGCTCGGCTGGGACAAGGCCAAGCAGGAAGGCATGGCCACCGGCGACTTCGAAGACACCACCAAGGGCAAGCAGTTCTCCACCCAGCTCATTGAGCAGGGCGCTGACATCATCATGCCCGTCGCTGGCCCCGTTGGCGCTGGCACCCTGGCTGCCGCTACCGAAACCGGCAAGGCTTCCGTCGTGTGGGTTGACGCTGACGGCTACCTGACCCAGCCCGAATCCGGCAAGGTCATCCTCACCTCCGTCATGAAGCAGATCGGCGCCGCCGTGTTCGACACCGTGAAGCTCGCTCAGGAAGGCAAGTGGGATTCCGCTCCCTACGTTGGCACCCTGGCCAACGGTGGCGTGGGCATCGCTCCCTTCCACGATTTCGACTCCAAGGTTTCCGCTGAGCTGAAGAAGGAGATCGAAGATCTCCAGGCTCAGATCGTTGATGGCACCATCAAGGTGGAGTCCGCTCACACCCCCAAGTGATCGGCAAATCGAGAAACTGAACACTGAAGGGCTGGGGGTGCGGAGCGCGGCTCCGCACCCCCAGCCCTTATGTGCGTTTACGTCAAAAGACATGTATCTTGTGTAGATCATTGAGCAGGGTAGTGTTGCCTGAAAGGCGAAGACGCCTGTCACTGCTTCTGAATACACATCTGTAGGAGCTACTGTGAAACTCGAACTCGAGGGGATTACAAAGGTCTTCGGCCCACTCGTGGCCAACGACCATATCGACCTCGTCGTTGAAGAAGGGCAAATCCACGCCCTACTCGGCGAAAACGGTGCCGGTAAATCAACGCTGATGAACGTCCTCTACGGCCTGTACCAGCCCGACGACGGCCGCATCCTCATTGACGGCAAACCCCAAACCTTCCGCGGTCCTGGCGACGCAGTAGCCGCCGGCATCGGCATGGTCCACCAGCACTTCATGCTGGTCCCCGTCTTCACCGTCGCCGAATCCGTCGCCCTGGGCTACGAACCCGCAGGCGTCGGCGGCATCCTCGACCACAATGCCGCCCGCGAAAAGGTCCGCGAACTCTCCGCACGCTTCGGCTTCGACATCGACCCCGACGCCCTCATCGAAGACCTTCCCGTCGGCGCCCAGCAGCGTGTCGAGATCATCAAGGCACTCTCCCGCGACGCGAAGGTCCTCATCCTCGACGAGCCCACCGCCGTGCTCACCCCGCAAGAAACCGATGAACTCATCGAAATCATGCGCGAACTCAAGGCTGCGGGCACCTCGATCGTCTTCATCACCCACAAGCTGCGTGAGGTCCGCGCCGTCGCCGACCACATCACCGTCATCCGCCGCGGCAAGGTCGTCGGCGAAGCCTCCCCGACCTCCACCGAGAAGGAACTCGCCTCCCTCATGGTCGGCCGCGCCGTCGACCTCGGCGTCGCCAAAGACCCCGCCACCCCCGGCGAACCCGTCCTGCGCTACCGCGACGTGTCCATGCTCGACGAACTCGGCCACGTCGCCCTCGACCACGTCAACCTTGACGTCCACGCCGGAGAGATCCTCTGCGTCGCCGGCGTGCAAGGCAACGGCCAGACAGAACTGTGCGAGGTCACCCTCGGCTCCCACGCGCCCAACGGCGGCCACATTGAGATCGCCGGAACAGACCTGGCCTCCCTCACCATCCGCCAGCGCCTCGAAAAGGGCCTGGGCTACGTGCCCGAAGACCGCTTCGAAGACGGCATGATCACCAGCTTCTCCATCGCGGAGAACATGATCCTCGACCAGTACTACCACGCTCCCTTCTCCGGCGGCGTCTCCATCGACCTAGGCGAAGTGGACCGCAACGCGGAGGCCCTCCGCGAAGAATTCGACGTTCGCGTCACCTCCGTTCACGACCCGATCTCGACCCTGTCGGGCGGCAATCAGCAAAAGGCGATCCTCGCCCGCGAACTCTCCCGCCCCCTGAAGGTCCTCGTCGCCTCCCAGCCCACCCGCGGCCTCGACGTTGGCTCCATCGAGTTCGTCCACTCCCGTATCGTCGCCGAACGCGACAAGGGGACGGCCGTGGTCGTCGTCTCCACCGAACTTGACGAGGTCGTCGCCCTCGCCGACCGTATCGCCGTCATGTACCGCGGCCGCATTATCGGCACCGTCCCCGCTGACACGCCCCGCGACGTCCTGGGCCTGATGATGGCCGGCGTCCCCGAGGACGAGGCACGCGAACAAGCAGCCCGCGCACACGCGGATAAGGAGGAAAACCTGTGAGCACCGCGCCAACCCTTGCCGACAAGGCGCCCGAAAAGGACGCCCCCTCCTGGGTCACCCGCTTTCTCCGCAGCTTCATGAACCCCTCGGTGGGGACCATCGCAGGCGCCATCGCCCTCGCCCTGGTCATTGGCGCGCTGATCGTCGCCATCTTCGACCCTGAAGTGCAGCGCACCGTAGGTTACCTTTTCGCTCGCCCCAGTGACTTCTTCGCTGCTTTCGGCTCTGCTTTTGGTGGCTTCTTCACCTCGCTGTTCCGCGGTGCCGTTTTCGACTGGACACAAAGCAGCGCCACCGCAGCGATCAAGCCCATTACCGACACTATGCTGCGCGCCACCCCGCTGATTATCGCGGGCCTGGCCATTGCCGTGTCCTTCACCGCTGGCCTGTTCAATATTGGTGTCCAGGGCCAGCTGATGATGGGTGCGGTTCTGGGTGGCTTCCTTGGCTTCTACCTGAATCTGCCCTACGGCCTGCACCTGCTGGTCGCCATCCTCGGCGCCATCGTGGGCGGCGCAATCTGGGGCTTCATCCCCGGTTTCCTCAAGGCCAAGCTGGGAGCCAATGAGGTGATCGTGACGATCATGCTCAACTCCGTGGCCGTCTACCTCCTGCAATACATCCTCACCACGCAGCTCTTCACCGGCCCGGGCGGCTACCCCGGCAAGTCCCAGAAGGTCGCTGAAACCGCGCAGCTGCCGCTGCTGCTGGGCTCCGGCTTCCGCCTGCACGCAGGCTTCCTGCTGGCCCTCGTGGCTGCCGTCCTCGTGTGGTGGATCCTCAAGCGCTCGACCTTCGGCTTCGAGCTGCGCGCTGCGGGCGCCAACCCGGCGGCGGCCCGCACGGCCGGTATTAACGTGCCCCGCACCCTCATGCTCACCCTCGTCCTCTCGGGCGCTCTTGCTGGCCTGGCCGGCACCGCCCCCGTGCTGGGCACGGAGAAGTTCATCTCCGGTGACGTGGCCGCCTCCTATGGTTTCGACGCCATTACCGTCGCCCTGCTGGGCAAGTCCAGCCCCCTTGGCGTGGTGCTGGCGGGCCTGCTCTTTGGTGGCCTGAACGCTGGTTCAGCCATTATGCAGTCCTCAAATATTCCCGTTGACATCGGTCAGATCACCCAGGCTGTCATTGTGTTGCTCATTGCAGCATCTGAGGCTATTCGCCTGCGCCGCGCCCAAAAGGCTGCGAACGCATCCTCTGCCTCCGCCGTGAAGAAGGAAGGAGCTGGCGCATGAGCACCGCAACACTGACAACCCCCGCAGCCCAGGCTGAGGGCATCACCACCCCCGTCCAGTGGCGCGACCCGATCGTCACCACCACTATGACGGTGCTGACCTTCATCATGGCCCTCCTGGCTTCGGGGTCCTCTCGCGTCTCCTTCGCGGGCGCCACCAGCTGGTTCGACATGGGCGACTACACCATCCCCGCCCAAATCACCGGCCTTGTCCTGGGCGTCATCGCCCTGGCCTGCACCGGCCTCGTGTGGAAGAAGGCCATGGCCCGCCAGGAAGCCTCCGGCTGGCTGGTTGGCATCGTCGGTATTGCCTTCGTCGTCACCTTCCTGCTGTGGACGGTGGCCGGCAAGGACACCTCCATGCTGCCCGTCGTCTCGCTCCTGGCCGGTGGCCTCATGTTCGCCACGCCTCTGGTGTTTGGCTCCATGTCGGGCATCGTCTGCGAACGCTCCGGCATTATTAACATCGCCATTGAAGGCCAGCTGCTGTTTGGCGCTTTCATGGCCACCATCTTCGCCTCGGCCAGCGGCAGCGTGTGGATGGGCCTCGTGGGTGCGCCTATCGCCGGCGCCCTCGTATCCGTCCTGCTGGCCCTGTTCACCATTAAGTACCGCGCGGACCATATTGTCGTCGGCGTCGTGCTGAACATGCTGGTCGTGGGCCTAACCGCCTTCTTGTTCTCCACCCTGCTGAAGAACAACCCCGGCCTCAACCAGATCATGGCCCTGCCCACCTGGGGTATCCCCGTCCTCAAGGACATCCCCGTCATTGGCCCGGTCCTGTTCAACCAGTCCCTGCACATCTACCTGATGTTCATCGTGGTCATCGCCTTGCAGTTCATGATCTTCAACTCCCGCTGGGGTCTGCGCACCCGCGCCTGCGGCGAACACCCCAAGGCCGCTGACACCGTCGGCATCAAGGTCAACCGCATCCGCTGGCAAAACGTCATCCTCGCCGGTGCGCTGGCTGGCATGGGTGGTGCCTTCTTCACCATCGGCCAGGGCCTGGCCTTCAGTAAGGACATGGCCGCCGGTAACGGCTTCATCGCCCTGGCTGCGATGATCCTGGGCCGCTGGAACCCGCGTGGTGCCCTTGCTGCCGCCCTGCTCTTTGGTTTTGCCACCAACCTGGGTGCTGTCATGCAGGTCGTGGGCTCGCCCATCCCGGCGCAGTTCCTGCTGATGACCCCCTACCTGGTGACCATCCTGGCTGTGGCAGGCTTCGTTGGCGCGGTTCGCGCCCCGGCCGCTGAAGGCAAGGCCTACCCGTGATAGATGGCCCGAAAGGAGCCTGATATGACTGACACGACCATTGGCACCTGCGCTGGCACCGAGGGCCTCGTCATTGACGAGGCCCTGTGGGCCCGCTTGCGTGAGGCAGCAAACGCCGCCGCCGCACGCGCCTACGCCCCCTACTCCAAGTACCACGTCGGCGCGGCCGCCCTCGTCAATGACGGGCGCATCGTCACCGGCTGCAATGTGGAGAACGCGGGCTTGGGCGTCACCCTCTGCGCCGAGTGCGGACTCATCTCCGACCTCGTCAATGGGGGTGGGGGTCGCCTCGTGGCGTTCCTGTGCGTTAACGGCGAGGGGGACATTATTTCCCCCTGCGGCCGCTGCCGCCAGATTCTTTTCGAGCATGGCGGCACCTCCCTGGTGCTGACCATGCCCCAAGGCGTGATGACAATGAACGAGGTCCTGCCCGGAGCCTTTGGGCCTTCGGATCTGGACAGTATGTGAGCAGGATGGGGCCCACACGCCCACTCGCCTTCCAGCCGGTCGTCGCATACGCTGAACGACGTGGCAGGGAAGGGAGTGAAAGGGCCCCTCACCTGCGGTGGGAAGGAAAAGGAAATTGAGCACTGAAGCATTTGACGCCGTTGAAATTATCGCCACCAAGCGCGACAAGCACCGCCTGAGCAATGAGCAAATTGACTGGGTGATCGACGCCTACACGCGCGGTGTTGTCGCAGACGAGCAGATGGCCGCCCTCAATATGGCGATCTTCCTCAACGGCATGGACCGGGCCGAAATCGCCCGCTGGACCCAGGCGATGATTAACTCCGGTGAACGCATGGACTTCTCCTCCCTGCCCCGCCCCACCGCCGACAAGCACTCCACCGGCGGTGTCGGCGACAAGATCACCCTGCCCCTGGCTCCCCTCGTCGCCGCTTTCGACGTGGCTGTCCCGCAACTGTCAGGCCGCGGCCTTGGCCACACCGGCGGCACCCTCGACAAGCTCGAATCCATCCCCGGATGGCAGGCATTCTTGTCCAACGAGAAGATTATGGAGATGCTGGGCGAGGGCGCAGGCGCCGTCATCTGCGCTGCCGGCGCGGGCCTGGCTCCCGCCGATAAGAAGCTCTACGCCCTGCGCGACATTACCTCCACGGTGGAGTGCGTGCCGCTGATCGCCTCGTCGATCATGTCCAAGAAGATCGCCGAGGGCACTGGCTCGCTGGTGCTGGACGTCAAGGTCGGCTCGGGTGCGTTTATGAAGGACCGTGAGCGCGCCGAGGAGCTCGCCCGCACCATGGTTGACCTGGGCACCGACGCTGGCGTGACCACCGTTGCCCTGCTCACCGACATGAACACCCCCCTGGGCTTGACCGTTGGTAATGCCCTGGAGGTGCGCGAGTCCCTGGAGGTCCTTGCTGGTGGTGGCCCCGCTGACGTTGTGGAGCTGACCCTGGCGTTGGCCCGTGAGATGCTCGCAGCCGCTGGTAAGCCCGACGCCGACGTGGAAGCCGCGTTGAAGGACGGGCGTGCGATGGACCGCTGGCGCCGCATGATCTCTGAGCAGGGCGGCGACCCCGACGCGCCCCTGCCCGTGGCTGCACATACCGAAGAGGTGCGTGCCGAAGCGGAGGGCTACATCCAGTCCATGGATGCTCTCTCGGTGGGCGTGTCGTCTTGGCGTTTGGGTGCGGGCCGCGCGCGCAAGGAAGATCCGGTGCAGGCCGAGGCCGGCATCGAAATCCTGGCTAAGCCCGGCGATTTCGTTCGCGCTGGCCAGCCGATCTTCCGCCTGCACACCCAGACCCCGGAGCGTTTCGAGCGCGCGATTGCCTCCTTGGAAGGGGCAGTGGTGTTGGGTGCGCAGGCTCCCGAGCTGCCCGCATCGGTTGTCCTCGATCGTATTGCCTCCAGCTGAGGCAACGTAGGAACACCACCTTTATGCCAGGATCACGACCGATTACGCCGCGCGAGCCCCGCGACATGCGTCCAGGCCAGCGCGACCACTACCCCGCGCAGGCCGACCCAACGACCTGCGGGATTGCCGCCCTCGCGGTGGTCAGCGCCCGCCACGCTGCACGCACCGGCGCGCCCTTCGCCACCTACCTGGGGGCCACCACGGGGGAGGCGCTCCTCGTCCAGCAAGACATGCACGAGGTCGCAGCCCGCACCGGTTTGCCCTGGCCGCAGGCTTTGGGGACCTCGCCCTGGGCGCTGGCAGCGCTAGCGAAACGCTCCACCGGCATGCGCTACCGGATCCTGCCCTGGGGGAGGCGCGCCGTCGACCTCGTCAATGAGGCTATCGACGCTGGTCACGACGCCTTCGTCTACACCGGTGGCGGTGCTTACGTGACCGGCGGCGGCCTGCTCGGTGGTGTCCTGTCGGCTGTGGCGAAGGTCGGTGTGGAGTGGGCGCCGAGGCACGTCGTGGCTGTCCTCGCCGGAGAAGCCCCGGAAGGGCAGATCGCCATCTTTGAACCCACCAGCGGTAAGGTCTTCCGTCTGGATCGTGAAGAGCTCGCCGCCTATTCCCTGGGGCAGGGCGATAAGGAACGCCTACCGCACTGGGGATACTGGAAAAGACCGCTGCTTGCCGTCGTGCCCATTGTGGACGAGGCCGCCTAAGAGGCTGGCCTGCGGTGAGCACCCGAAGAAATGAAAGCGGCGCACCCCATTGGAGGGGAGCGCCAAGAGAATGGAGAAACAATGAAGCGCGCTGAAGTCGCCGCAATGATTGACCACACCCTGCTCGCCCCTGAGGCTGTGCCCGCCGACGTTGAGGCCCTGGTCGCTGAGGGCGCCGAACTGGGCACCTTCTCTGTGTGCGTCTCTCCCAACCTCCTGCCCGTCACCGCCCCCGAGGGCCTGGCCGTGGCCTGCGTGTGTGGCTTCCCCTCCGGCGCTCACAAGTCCGAGGTGAAGGCCGCCGAGGCTGCCCGAGCTCAGGCTGATGGCGTGGACGAGGTCGACATGGTCATCAACCTGGCCCTGGCTAAGCAGGGCGACTGGGCGGGCGTCGAGGCTGACATTCGCGCCGTGCGCGAAGCCTGCCCGGACGTGCTGCTCAAGGTCATTATCGAATCCGCCGCCCTGACTGACGAAGAGATCGTCGCCGCCTGCGAGGCTTCCGAGCGTGCGGGCGCCGACTATGTCAAGACCTCCACGGGCTTCCACAAGGCTGGCGGCGCCTCCGTGCACGCCGTGCGCCTGATGCGTCAGACCGTGGGCGATCGCCTGGGCGTGAAGGCCTCCGGCGGTATCCGCGACGCCGAGACTGCGCTGGCCATGATCGAGGCTGGCGCTTCCCGCCTTGGCCTGTCGGCTTCGCGTGCGATCCTGGAGGGCTTGGAGGACTGATTTCCTCTCCTCGTGATTTTTGGTCGCACCTGGTAGTAAAAATGGGGCTGTTTTCGGCCTGATTTTTACCACCAGGTGCGACCATTTTTTCTGCTGTGCCTCAGAGGAGCCAGCTGGGAGGCTCAGAGAGGGGCGGGAAGAGGGCAGGAGCGAAGCGGTGGAGCTTGCCTGTGGTCTGGGAGGGAAACTCCAGCACTTCCTTTGCGCTGAGATGAAGAACCTGCCACCCCTGACGGGCAAGGTCAGAGGAGCGATTGAGCAGGGCTTGGTGCCGAGCTTGGGTAGAACCTTGAGCATCTTTGAGTTTTGCCAGGCCCTCAACCTCGACAATGATGCGATGCTGCGGGAACGCAAAGTCAGCATAGTAGCGACGCCCGGCACTCAGCAGAGGTAACTGCTGCTCCCATTCCCGTAACCCGCAGGCGAGCAAAGTCCACACCAGTGCCCCTTCCGCAATGGACTCACACTCGGGACGAGCATGACTGACCAGGGTGATAGCGCGTTGGCGCTCCCACAGCGTTGGAATCTCGGTGAGGTGCGCGGCTGGCAGGTAGCAGCCCTGGGTGATTTTGATGAGCTCTCCGGTGTCGATGGCTCGTCTGAAACCGCTTCGGTTGTGGCGGTCGGTGCGGATGAGTGTCCGGGCTACAGCATCAATGGGGCGAGCGCTGTGACGGTGATCGTTGTGAAAGTGACTCATCATCCCCTCCTTCCTCTCACAACAGTTTGTCGCGTTCAACGGTCGTTTCCGAGGCGGAGGCAGAAACTGTGGATAACTCGTGCGGGCAGGTTGATGTGGAAGGAGAGCCTGGCCTGTGGCAATGTTGATGCTGCTTCACCTGCTGACAATCCGCCAAGGAGCTCCCATGGTTGCATCTCTTTCTTCCCGCTCTTCTTCCCACTCTTCTTGGCGCTCTGCGCGAGGTATTGCAGCACTGGGCGCCGCCTGCGCCCTCGTGCTGGGCGCGTGCACCTCCGGGGGCGCTGATACGGCAGGGGAACCCGCAGAAGCTACGCAGTCCGAGCCGGAGATGATGGAAATTGCTGACGGGCCCCATGCCCCGGCGGACCGCACGCTGGCGGAGAGGACAGTGCGGGCGTCGGCCTCGGGAAACGAAACGATCGTGGACATCGACCTCGGGAACACGACAGCGGGGGAGTACAGCGCACCCAAACGCGGCGTCATCGTGCTGCCCAAGGCTTCCGATGCGCCAGCGCCACTGGTGGTCATTAGCCACCTGCGCGCGCCCAACTGTGCGGACGGGAGTTTCGCCTACCCATGCGCGTCCGGGGTGGAGGAGTATCGCTTCGATCGTGGCATGACCTACTTGGGCGAGGCCCTCGCCGCCCAGGGGTATGCGGTGGTCATCCCCGATCTGGGTGGCGTGTTCATTGGCGCTGACACCACCGCCCCCTACGATCAGAACGCTATGTGGAAGGAGGTCGTGGGTGGCCTCGTCGACATGGTGACAGACGCTGGGAAAGCGCGTGATGTCCTGGGCGTGACGGCACTGCCACAGGTTGATGCTTCGACGGTGGGAATGGTTGCTCATTCGCGCTCGGGCATGATGGTGGATTCCGCGCGAGAGCTGTTTGGCGAGGAAGTGCTGAAGTCTGTTTTCGCCTACGGGCCCGCCTACGACACCTTCGAACTGGAATCCATCAGCCCAGCCAGCGCGGATGTGCCCTACCTGGCCGTTGTGGGCGAACTGGATTCTGACGTGGGCCCCTCCGCAAACCTGTGGATCGGACACTACCTGCCAGAAACGCGCGAGCATCCGATCTCCGTCGTGCAGCTACCCGGACTGGGGCACATGTTCGTCAACGACGCGGCCGCGCAGGCAGGCACTGACGACCGGATTGGTTGCGATGTGCTGGCGTGCCCCGACGCCTCCGAGCATCAGCGGGTCATGCTCGAGACTGCTATCGACTGGCTGAACGCAACGCTGCGAGGCGAGGCATCCTCGCTGCCCGTGCGCGCCGATCAGTCCCTGCCCGCCACCGTTGCGGGACTGCCCGCCCGCTGGCTGGCCCACACGCCAGGGACCCTGGCCAGCGTCGATGCGTCGGAGTTTGTGGGCGCGTCAGAAGGATCGGCGAAGGTCTGCGTCCACGCTGACCCGATGAACCCCATTCAGCCGGAGAACGCCTGCCCAGAGCCCGAATCTGGTGTTGTCCAGAGCATTACCGAGGTCAACTACCTCACTGACGCTTCAGCCACTGTGGAGGTGGCGGGCGCTCGCGGCATGAGTGTGCACGTGTCGCCCTCGGGTTCGCATGAGCCCGCGGCGTCGTTGACGGTGGAGCTGAGTCTGGCTGACGGGCAGCGTTTTACCCACACGATTCCTTCCAGCGAGGCCGTCCTGGCGAATCGCGCCAGCGCTGACGGCAATGGCATCTACCACTTGGGCACCATCCGCATCCCGTTGGACGAGGCCGTCGCCGCCGGTGTAGTGACCGGCGTGCGCGTGACCTCTGACGGTGCTCCTGTGGAGCTGAAGGGCGTGGATTTCTGGAGGTGAGGGCGAGGATAAGGCCTGTCGTTCACGCAAATACGGGGTGAGAGTGTTGCAATGGTTGTGTCGAAAAGTTCAGTGAAGACATAACCAGGAGGACAGCGTGGTGCTCTCAGACCGAGCTCATAGCGTCTGGGCGAAAAGCTCGCGCGGAGACTTTGGGCGTCCAGCAATGTGGCTACCGCTCGCCTTGCATCTTGCCGACGCGATGGGGGTGGCCGAACGCTGTGCGCGAGAATGGTTTTCGGACCAGCAATGGCGTGCTTTCGAGAGACCTCTAGGTATTGACGATCCTGCGCTAGCCCGTGACGTGGCGTTGAGCGTTATTCGCTTTACCGCTGGTGTTCATGACATTGGTAAGGCGGCACCGACCTTTTCGGTGAAGGTGCCTGATCTTGATGCTGTCATGGAGGCTGCTGGGCTCACACATGGCGTTGTGGAACGAGATGACATCCGGTCGAAGAAACACGGCCTCGTCGGTGCGGTAGTTCTGAAGGAATACCTTGGAACACGCGCATGGAAACCGTGGGCGGCCTCGTCGATTGCCTCCGTTGTTGGAGGACATCATGGGGTCCCACCTTCACTGGCGGAATTGAGTAATGTTCAGCGGGAACGTTTCGTGCTCGGAGACAGCGCCTGGGTTGATGTTCGGAGGGAACTCCTCGACTGGATGTGGGAGCGTTCTGGTATTGGGGCCTTCGGTGAGCTGTTAGCGAAGGTGAAGTGGACGCAGTCCGCCCTCGTTCTTCTCGAAGGCGTGGTCATTATGGCGGACTGGATCGCATCAAATGAACGCTACTTCCCGTTGTTCAGTCTCTCGTCTCCCACACCGCGAAGTCTCATTGAGGATAGTGAGGCCCATTCGCGGCGCGTGGACCTTGGGTGGTCAGGGGTTGGGATCAGCGCCACCTGGCAGCCGACGCCTTTAGCTGACGATGCCGACGAGGCTCTTCGGCGGCGCTTTGCGCTTGATGCCTTAGCTACAGCGCGACCTTTGCAGAAGGCGGCTATCGAGGCTGCTCGGACGATGGATGTCCCGGGGATCCTCATCATTGAAGATGTCATGGGCGCAGGTAAGACGGAAGCCGGTTTACTAGCTGCGGAGATCCTGGCGCAACGTGGCGGGGCTTCTGGAATCATGATGGTTCTACCAACTCAAGCCACCACTGACGCAATGTTTGACCGCGTGAAAACATGGGTTGAGCGAGGCGAGGACGCAGAAGGAACCCATCACGGCGGAAGCATGGCTCTTATGCATGGTAAGGCTGCTCTTAACGCCTCGTATGCTGAGCTTTCTTTCCGCGGTGGACATGGCTACAGGCCGCTGCTATTTGATGACGAAGGCTCGCATGTAGATGCTCACGAGCGCGTCACCAGTGATGGCAGTGCTACGCGCTCCCCGTGGATGTCAGGGAAGAAGACGATTCTTTCTGATGTCGTTGTCGCAACCATCGACCAATTTCTCATGGTGGCGTTGAAGGCCAGGTATTTGGCTCTGCGGCATCTGGGTGTGAGCCGGAAGGTTGTCGTTCTTGATGAGGTGCATGCTGCGGATGTCTACATGCGCCGCTACCTCAAGCAGGCGCTGACGTGGTGTGCCTCCTATGGGGTGCCGGTTGTGGCCCTTTCTGCCACGCTTCCTCCGAGTGTGAGGCAAGAGCTTATGGATGCCTACCAGGAGGGTATTAAAGCTCCAGAAAAGTCCAGAATTGCGCCACCGAAGGCCTCAATCGAGACTGGATCGCCCGTTCTTTATCCTCTTCTGTCCTCTTTCACGGGAGGTGAAGCAACCTTTAAGACTTGCGCACAAGCATTCGCCTCACGAGAAGTGCAGATCCGCCACATCTCTCGTGAGGACATCCTCCCGACAACTCGTGGACTCCTGCAAGAAGGCGGATGTCTGCTCATTGTGCGCAATACTGTGAAGGAAGCGCAGCGCACCTACAGGCTGTTGAAGCAAGAGTACGGTGATGATGTTCACCTGGTTCACGCGCGATTTGTTGCTCAGGATCGCTTGGACAACGATGACTGGCTACTAGCAAGTTTTGGGAAACCGAGTCCTGAGGTTGAGCGGCCGCAGCAGGCGATCGTTGTGGCCACGCAGGTGGTGGAACAGAGCCTCGATATTGACTTCGACGCGATTATTACTGACTTAGCTCCGGTCGATTTGCTCTTCCAGCGTATAGGACGTGTTCACCGTCACGAGGGCAGGGAAAGGCCCTCGCCTATGAGGCAAGCTCAGTGTTTCGTGTTGGATGTGCCCCAGATAAACTCTGCCTCTCCCGAGGAAGCAGCTTCAACGAAGGGATATATCTATAGTTCTGCCCTGCTCCTGCGTACTGCGTGGCTACTGAGGAATCTTCCGAGACCGTTCCTGCGTATCCCTGATGATATTGCACCGATGACGGCGCAAATCTATGACCATACGGGGGCTCTTTCGTCTCAATGGCGTGAAGCGGAGGAGCGTGCTATCGAAAAGGATGAAGCAGAAACGAATAAGCGGGTGCAGGCAGCGAACGTTTTTCGACTCCGCTCCCCTCATGAGGGACGGCATGGGCTTATGGGATGGCTTGACGCAAATTCTGGTGACGATAACTGTGAGACTCAAGCGCGAGCACGTGTCCGTGACGGTGATGATTCCCTAGAGGTCATAGTGGTCGTTGATGAAGGTAGCGAAGGAGTTCCGATCTGGAGGACATTGGAATGGGTGGAACCAGCCCCTGGTGACTACCTGCCTTTGGAGGAGATTCCTCGAGAGGAAGTTGTCGACACCTTGATGCGCTCGATGGTTCGCCTACCTCCATCGTGTTCTCGCGACAGTGTGATTGAGACTGTTCTACGTGAGCTGTGGTTCCATCCTGAAGCCTGGCAGCGCGAGCCGCTCCTTGCTGGACAGTTAATTCTTCCTTTAGTTGACGGAGAAATTCTTCTCGCAGGAAAGAAATTGAGATATTCTACAGAATATGGCTTAGAGGAGGTCGAGGGTGACTGAGAAGCAGTTCAATCTAGTCGTCGAACCGTGGATCCCTGTCAGATATAGGGACGGCCGCATCGAAGAGGTCTCGCTGGAAGAACTTTTCTCGCAGGGAAAAGAAATTCAAGAGATCTGCGCTGAGGTAGCAACCATTAGTGCGGCCCTGCTCCGACTTTCTCTTGCAATCGCGTATTCAGCGTATCGAAGCCCCCTCCCAGACGGGGACCTGGAGTTGTTCTCCCGTGACGATTGGGAGGAAGCGTGGGAAGAACCAGATGCGTTGGTAGACCGGGTAACTGAGTATCTTGAGGCGCATCAGGAAAGCTTCTGGCTGTTCCATCCACAACGCCCCTTCATGCAGGTCGCTGATTTGCGCACTGCCAAAGATAGCCATGACAGTATTGCCAAACTGATTGCCGATGTTCCCGACGGGCACAGGTTTATGACCCTGCGGGATCGCGAGGGCGAATCGCGGGTTTCTTTTGCTGAGGCTGCCCAATGGCTGGTGCATGTTCATGCATGGGATACCTCAGGCATTAAATCTGGTGCTGTGGGTGATCCTCGCGTGAAGGGTGGTAAGGGATACCCGATTGGTACCGGTTGGGTTGGTCAGCTTGGCTTTGTGTTTATTGAGGGTAAGAGCTTCATTGAGACTCTTCTGCGAAATCTCATTCCCCACGATGCCTATGCTGAATTGGGTATCCCGCTTGAGTATCCGTTCCCTCACAAAGATCTGCCGCCCTGGGAGAGGGAGGCGGACACTGAGCGCCAGCGAGGCTCCGATACGGTGGAGCCTGAACCAGCTGGCGTTATCGAGCTCTACACATGGCAGAGCCGAAGAGTCCGTCTCATTCCAGAAGGTAACGAAGTCACCGGTGTGCTTCTATCTCAAGGAGACAAGATCACGCCCCAGAACAGAAACCTCATTGAGCCGATGAGTCTGTGGCGTTATTCGGACCCTCAGACCAAGAAACTGGGCTACCACACCTACATGCCCAAGATGCACGACCCGTCCCGGGCTCTGTGGCGTGGCTTGAATGCTCTTCTCATTGGCATGAGTGACACCGTGAAAGGCAAGGGGGGAGCGGACGTCCCGCAGTACTTGCCTGCTGCGGTTCTTGCGTGGAACTCCGTACTGGTGTTTGAGGGAAGTGTTTCTTTAGAGGAGTACACCCCTGTTCGTGCGATCGGTATTGAATACGGTGCCCAGTCAGCCTCGTATGGACATCTCTACGATGATCGGGTCGTGCTTCCGGGGGTTCTGTTTGCCGAAGACCAGGGAGAGCATCGAGCCCTTGTGAAGAAGGTCCTTTCTGTGACCGATGAAGTAGTGACGGCCTTGGCACATTTCGCAGGGAATATTGTCAGAGCCTCAGCTCAGCATGTGGATCCCGAAACCGTTAAGACTGCCGAGGCACGCGAACGAGAACTGTGCTATTTCATGCTGGATCGCTCATTCCGCCAGTGGTTGCTCGGCCTCAACGAGGATCTTGATGAGCAGCGTGCACGGTGGCGTCAAGAACTCGAAAAAACAGTACGGGAACGTAAAACGATGCTCAGTGATGGAGCAAGTCAACGCGCGTTTATCGGGACTGAAACGATGAGCTTGGGGTCGGCTTTGTTCTTCCTTGAAAGAGCGACCAACACAGCGTTATCAGCCTTTAGCGCTAAGGAGGAAAGGGTAGATGGCTGAAGAAGGGAAAGAAGGAGCGCTTTTGAGCGCGAATCAACGTTCACGGCGTTTGGGGCACCTTGTGGTGGGACGTATCCGCGTGCTACACGAGGCAAAGGCTGCCAACAGTTCCACTGCGAAAGGCAAACTTGCGGTGTTGAGGCGCTCTGTGTACAGCTCTCCAGGTGTGATACCTGAGCTATGGGAACTGGACAGTGTCACGGATGACCTGCAACCCAGTTTCGTGGGGGACGCGCCAACAGCAGCAGAAGAGAGCGTCCATACAGCCCTATGTCTGTACGCCCGCCACGAACAGGGCAAAAGTGAGTGCATGCATAAAGAAGGAATTCCCTTCGCGCAGGCAACATACAAGTTGGCACATGCAGTAGGTGGAGAGGAGACTGCGGGAGTACGGTCTCGCCTTAATGCTGCGGCCACAGCGGTTTCTTTCCAGGAATTCGTTCGGCATATCGCCAGCCTCATCTCGATGCTGCGTGGAGCGAATATAGCGTTCGACTACGCGGAACTCACCAGTGACCTTTATCAGTTCCATACTCCAACAGGGCAAGACGCCGTGCGACGCCGCTGGGCACGTGCGTACCGCCCTCTTCCCAAAGACAACGACAGCAATCCAACCGCAGAGACTCAAGGAGCCTAGCTAATGTTTATTGATATCAGTGTCATCCAACCTCTTCCGTCGTCTAATCCGAACCGTGACGATACGGGTAGCCCTAAGAGCGCAGTTTTTGGTGGTGTCCGTCGCCATAGGGTTTCCTCTCAAGCGTGGAAGCGAGCGGTGAGGACGAGATTTGACCAGGAAATCGACCATGCTTACCTGGGGGTTCGGACTAAGCGCGCGGTGGAATTGGTCGCGCAAAAGATTGAAGAGCTAGCGCCAGATCTTGCAGATGATGCGGCCAGCATGGCCGAAAGTGTGTTCAGCGTTGCAGGGATCAAAGTCGAGACTCCCAAGGTGAAAAAGGACGAGGATCCTGCAAAATACAAGCAGGTCACGTACTTGTTTTTCCTCTCTAATGCGCAGATTGAAGCGGTAGCTCAGCTTGCTATCGACAAGAAACAGAGTGGGGAGAAGCTTTCAAAGAAGGAAGCTCAGAGTGTCATTGACGGGCGCAATTCAATCGACCTTGCATTGTTTGGTCGAATGGTGGCTGATGACCCTTCGCTCAACGTTGATGCGTCCTGCCAGGTCGCTCATGCAATCTCGACTCATGCAGTGGAAACCGAGTTTGATTACTTCACGGCAGTTGATGACCAGAAACGCCTTGATGATAGCGCGGATGCCGGCGCCGGAATGATCGGCACCGTTGAGTTTGTGTCATCCTGCCTCTACCGTTATGCCACCATTAACGTGAAACAGCTCCTTGAGAACCTCGAGGATGAGCAGGACGTGCGTGTTGCGATTGAGGCCTTCGTGCGAGCTTTCGTCATGAGTATGCCCTCAGGCAAGGCAAATACTTTCGCCAATCACTCCTTGCCTTCTGGGGTTTATGTCGCTTTGCGTGATGATCAGCCAATTTCCTTGGCAGCGGCTTTTGAAAAGCCGGTGCGTCCAGGCCCGGGCTATGGGTATGTTGAGGGCTCTGCGCAAGCCCTAGTGGATTATGCGCAGGCTCTCTACGCAGCGTATGACGCTCCAGATAAGCAGTATGTTTGTGTCGCTGATCAAGCAGCGTCCTGCCTGGAGACTCTGGGTGAAAAGGTTGCCCTTAAGGATCTTGCAAAGGCGGTGGCTGAAGCCTCTTTGCCAAGAAGTGAGCAAGCGTGAGCACCCTGATTCTGAGGCTTGCGGCACCGATGCAATCATGGGGTGATTCCTCGCGATTCACCGTGCGACAAACGCGTCGGGAGCCGACAAAGTCAGGCATCATCGGGCTTATCGCGGCTGCTCAGGGTCGTCGACGGAGCGATTCGATTGAAGATCTTCTCAATCTCAAACTCGCAGTTCGCGTTGACCAACCTGGCACCCTTCTGCGCGATTTCCACACTGCTCGCAAGGCGAGCGGGGAATCGATGCCACTGACGTATCGGTATTACCTTTCTGACGCTGTTTTCGTCGCTGCAATCGAGGGCGAGCGTGACGTCGTGGAAGGCATAGCTGAGAGTCTGCGGCGGCCTCGTCATCCGCTCTATCTTGGTCGGCGCTCATGTCCGCCGAGTGCGCCCCTAGTGCTGAAGATTGTCGAACTCTCGGCACTTGCAGCGCTGAAGAGCGATGAGGTGCCTTGGCAAGCTGCTGATTGGTTCAGGAAGCGCTGCGAGAAAACAGGGTACGCGGCTGATCTCGTTTTCGATCTCAGTGATGAGTCTCAAGGTGACCCCACCGTGATGACCGATGTTGTCCAGGACTGTCCAGTTACCTTCGATCAGCGTCATCGTGAGTACACATGGCGAAACGTCGGACGTTCTCAGGTGGTTCTACGTGAGCGTGCCGAGAAGCTGACAACGCATGATCCGATGAGTGTCATGGAGGGAAAGTAAGTGTATTTGAGTCGTTGCGAAATCAACCCAAATAGACGAGGCGCCAAGCATCTACTGGGTAACCCCCAGGCCATGCATGCAGCTGTGCTGGCATGCTTTCCTCGCTCCCTGTCAGCAGAAAACGGTCGAGTCCTCTGGAGGGTTGACCATAGCGAGAATGGCGTTTTTCTGTATGTGACTTCTCAGCTTGAGCCAGATTTCACTGTCATTCAAGAGCAAGCAGGTTGGCTTGATGCTCGAACGGCAGTGGCGAAGTCTTACGACCGTTTTCTGGACTCTTTGCAGGATGGACAGTTCTTCCACTTTCGCCTCTCTGCCAACCCAGTGTGGAGTGTTCCCAAAAGGGTGCGGAATGCTCCTCACGAGGAGCCCAGAGGGAAGGTGAAGGCTCATGTCACCACAACCCAACAGGAGAATTGGCTTATCCAGCGTGCGCCCAATCTTGGGTTCGAAATCTGTGTCAACTCCGAAGGCTTAGACGGTGACATCACGCTTGCCGATGAGGAAGTTCCTCGCGTGCTGAGCGTGGTGGGAAATCGAACATGGACTTTCACCAAGGGCAGGGAGGAGGAGCGCCGGAGAGTCACCCTTCAGATGGTGACCTTCGAAGGGGTTCTTCAGGTCACTGATGCTGATCGTTTGCGTGAAACGCTCGTGAATGGAATCGGACGAGGGAAAGCTTATGGGTGTGGCTTACTGACCCTTGTCCCCTTCACTGGGGGCCGCGTGTAGATGTCGACTTCGTTGCCGCTGGAACGTGATGCACTACCGCGTGTGCGCGATCGCCTTTCCTTCGTTTATGTTGAACATTGCATCGTGCACCGTGACTCGAACGCGTTGACGATGCGTGATCAAGAAGGAGTGGTTCATGTTCCAGCGGCGGCGCTGTCGGTTCTTCTTCTGGGGCCTGGGAGCACCGTCAGTCATCAAGCCATCGCTCTTATGGCCGAGTGTGGGGTGAGCTGTGTGTGGGTGGGGGAAAACGGTGTGCGCTATTACGCTCATGGTCGTTCTCTTGCTCAATCCACGCGTCTACTTGTTGCACAAGCAAGACTGGTTTCTCATGAGCGGGAGCGTTTACGCGTCGCTCGTGAAATGTACGCAATGCGCTTTCCTGGCGAAGATGTCACGGGGCTGACGATGAGGCAACTCCGAGGCCGGGAGGGCGCTCGGATGAGGGATGTCTATCGAGCGAACGCGCAACGAACCAGCGTTCGGTGGGCAAGCCGACAGTACAACCCCACTGATTTCGACGATTCCGATCCGATTAATCAAGCACTCTCAGCAGCTAACGCCTCGTTATATGGCATTGTCCACGCAGTGATTGTTTCTTTGGGCTGTTCCCCAGGCTTAGGTTTCATTCATGCGGGGCACGAACGTTCATTTGTGTATGACATTGCGGATCTATACAAAGCGGATACGTCCATTCCTGCGGCTTTTGATGTGGTTAGAGATACAGGCACTGAGGTTACCGCTGCAGCTAGACACCGGATCCGGGATCTCCTCTTCGAACAAAAAATCATCCAAAGATGTGTCGCGGATGTGAAGTCGTTGCTAGGAGAAGACCTGTCTGATGATGATCCTTCAGAGACTCAAGTCGCCTCATTGTGGGACGTACGTGCTGGAGCAATTGAGGGTGGCAAAAACTACGCAGAAGAGTGAGGTAGCCCGGTGTTGGTTTTAGTAACCTCAGCCGCTCCACCCGGATTGCGAGGGGAACTTACCCGCTGGCTTCTTGAGATTGCGCCAGGGGTTTACGTGGGGCATCTGTCTGCACGAGTGCGTGAGAAAGTCTGGGAATTGACTCAGGCGAACATACGCAACGGCCGGGCAATTATGGTTATCCCCGCGCGTAATGAGCAACGCTTGGAATTTCTGACATGCGGTGATGCCTGGGAACCCGTGACCTTTGACGGACTCAAGCTGGTCAGACGGCGAGAAAAGACCAGCGGCCAAAGGTCCGAAGAATCTGCTACATCCCGTAATTCGACCACACGGAGAGACACTGCTTGGTCGATTGCGGGCCGAAGACGGCACTTTCGAACTGGCATTGAGCGGCGCCCGAGTTCATGAGAAATTGGGTGTCATTTAGCCAAGTTGGCAAAACTCGCTGCTAACCTGGCGAGAGAAGGTTGGAATTCTAGGCTTTTTTAGTCTCGTCCCCGCACATGCGGGGGTTACCCGCCGCGTTGAGCTTTGCGGTTGCGTCGGTCGGCCTCGTCCCCGCACATGCGGGGGTTACCCGACTACCCGGAACTTCCTGAGCAGGTGTGGGCTCTCGTCCCCGCACATGCGGGGGTTACCCGCCTGCGGGGATGACACCGATGTTGGAGTGTTGCTCGTCCCCGCACATGCGGGGGTTACCCGAAGCCTCGCCGCGTCGCCTGCGAGTTGAGCGTCTCGTCCCCGCACATGCGGGGGTTACCCGCGGTTGCTCGGTAAGACCGACTGGACCCTCGACTCGTCCCCGCACATGCGGGGGTTACCCGACCTACCAATCACCGCGTACAGGCGCGGATAGCTCGTCCCCGCACATGCGGGGGTTACCCGAACGCGGAATTGCTCGGCCGCGAATGGAACCACTCGTCCCCGCACATGCGGGGGTTACCCGGTCTGGACCTCGCGCACGTAGTCGACATCGTACTCGTCCCCGCACATGCGGGGGTTACCCGACTTGTTGGGTTGGTCGTTGCGGGTACACGGCCTCGTCCCCGCACATGCGGGGGTTACCCGGTTTAGCGCGGCTTTGATGATACCGCCGATAGCTCGTCCCCGCACATGCGGGGGTTACCCGAAGGGCGATCGCCCTGCTCATAGGTCTGATCGCTCGTCCCCGCACATGCGGGGGTTACCCGCCGTCAATGATGAGCCGACCGTTATCGGTGAGCTCGTCCCCGCACATGCGGGGGTTACCCGTGCTCAGCCTCCAAGCCCACTTCCCGGTCCGTCTCGTCCCCGCACATGCGGGGGTTACCCGTCACCGTCCACATGTACGCCTGGTCAAGCGAGCTCGTCCCCGCACATGCGGGGGTTACCCTGCCAAACATTCTCGCAATGGTCTTTGCATCAACTCGTCCCCGCACATGCGGGGGTTACCCGTGGGTCTCCCGTGGCTTGGTCGCGTCTGTCAACTCGTCCCCGCACATGCGGGGGTTACCCTGACCGAGGCTCTAGCGGCGCTGGGCGGACTGCCTCGTCCCCGCACATGCGGGGGTTACCCTGGGCGACTGCTCATGAGGCCCGTGTTGAGTTCCTCGTCCCCGCACATGCGGGGGTTACCCGGACCGACATGTCAAACAACCGTAACCGTAACCCTCGTCCCCGCACATGCGGGGGTTACCCGGAATCCCCCGGCGCGCCCTTCCGCCTCCAAGACTCGTCCCCGCACATGCGGGGGTTACCCGACGTAGGCGGTGGCGCCGAGTAGGAACATGAACTCGTCCCCGCACATGCGGGGGTTACCCGCCATCCGAGAAGTGATTGACTGGATCGACTGGCTCGTCCCCGCACATGCGGGGGTTACCCGTGAGCAACGCTTCTCGACCTCAAGCTGATCAGCTCGTCCCCGCACATGCGGGGGTTACCCGACTCCGACGGGTCACCGTCCGGATACGCCAGTCTCGTCCCCGCACATGCGGGGGTTACCCGGCTTGGGCTTACACAGGTGGCGCTGGCAAAAGCTCGTCCCCGCACATGCGGGGGTTACCCGGCCCGCCGCGTGCGCGGGACTCCATCCGGCACCTCGTCCCCGCACATGCGGGGGTTACCCGGCACCGCAGTCAACGCTATCGGCACCCTGAACCTCGTCCCCGCACATGCGGGGGTTACCCGGGCGATATCGGCAACATGCCTTTGCCAAGGCACTCGTCCCCGCACATGCGGGGGTTACCCGCCGTGAGTACGCCGCCGCGTGCCAGTGGGTGACTCGTCCCCGCACATGCGGGGGTTACCCGGTGCCGGGCTGAGGGCGACCCTCAACGACGCCCTCGTCCCCGCACATGCGGGGGTTACCCGAGGTGCGGCGTCGACTCGAACGCTTCAAGAACCTCGTCCCCGCACATGCGGGGGTTACCCGCTATACCGACGCTGACGGCGACGGCCTCATTCCTCGTCCCCGCACATGCGGGGGTTACCCGCAAGGTTCAGCCTGATAGGCTAGAACCAACGACTCGTCCCCGCACATGCGGGGGTTACCCGCTTCAAGATCAATCAGCTTGTTGGTAGTCATTCTCGTCCCCGCACATGCGGGGGTTACCCGCTGCGTGATCTGGGCTGGATTCTCCCGGCCTACTCGTCCCCGCACATGCGGGGGTTACCCGGCGTAAGAGCCGGGGCATCTGTCGAGTCCTGGCTCGTCCCCGCACATGCGGGGGTTACCCGGCGAGCCGACCCTGACCACGCATGAAGAGACCCTCGTCCCCGCACATGCGGGGGTTACCCGCCTCAAGATCAATAGTAGCCATTGTAATATTCCTCGTCCCCGCACATGCGGGGGTTACCCGACTTAGGGTGTACTGGCAAATGGTTGCCGTGCCTCGTCCCCGCACATGCGGGGGTTACCCGGCCTCGTGGACGCTGATTGAGTCGCTGAATGCCTCGTCCCCGCACATGCGGGGGTTACCCGCGCTCAAGCAAGGTGTCACCCCTATTTTCGGTCTCGTCCCCGCACATGCGGGGGTTACCCGCGGCCTCATTCGCGCGGCCCGCCTCCGTCGTCCTCGTCCCTGCACATGCGGGGGTTACCCGGTCAAGAACGTTGGCGTAGGAGCGCTCGATAACTCGTCCCCGCACATGCGGGGGTTACCCTTTGGCGCAAAGACCCTTGAAACCGAATTTGTCCTCGTCCCCGCACATGCGGGGGTTACCCGTCCATCAGCTTCGAGGAAACCACCGAAGGCATCTCGTCCCCGCACATGCGGGGGTTACCCGGTGGCATTTCCTTCCTCATCCACCAGGACGCTCTCGTCCCCGCACATGCGGGGGTTACCCGGGGAAGCGCGCGCCTTCTTCGTCGCCTGCCTCCTCGTCCCCGCACATGCGGGGGTTACCCGCCCGCACGGGCAGCAAAACCTCGAACGTTAGCCTCGTCCCCGCACATGCGGGGGTTACCCGCGGCCTCATTCGCGCGGCCCGCCTCCGTCGTCCTCGTCCCTGCACATGCGGGGGTTACCCGGTCAAGAACGTTGGCGTAGGAGCGCTCGATAACTCGTCCCCGCACATGCGGGGGTTACCCTTTGGCGCAAAGACCCTTGAAACCGAATTTGTCCTCGTCCCCGCACATGCGGGGGTTACCCGGCGGTGGCGGCATGAAACGTATTGAGAAAATCCTCGTCCCCGCACATGCGGGGGTTACCCGACGGATTGAGGTAACGTTCCATGTCTCACACCCTCGTCCCCGCACATGCGGGGGTTACCCGGTCACGATGTCCTTCTTGCCCTTCAGCCCAGACTCGTCCCCGCACATGCGGGGGTTACCCGCGCCGTCAACCAGCGCAGTGCGGAACTCAGCGCTCGTCCCCGCACATGCGGGGGTTACCCGGCTATGGCTGAGGCTGAGGAGGCTGAGACGCGCTCGTCCCCGCACATGCGGGGGTTACCCGGAGGAATTTTTATGGGCGCTCATGGCGCTACACTCGTCCCCGCACATGCGGGGGTTACCCGAGTCAGGATTCACAGCGGAGTACTTACCGTCACTCGTCCCCGCACATGCGGGGGTTACCCGTGCTTCATCTTGCGTCAACCCCTCTCGCATACCTCGTCCCCGCACATGCGGGGGTTACCCGGTCCCGCTGCTGGGACGCACCCTCCTGGTCAACTCGTCCCCGCACATGCGGGGGTTACCCGTGGACCGGACGGAGGTTCTCTATCTCGTCACCCTCGTCCCCGCACATGCGGGGGTTACCCGGGCCAGGTGGGCTGGGATCCCGAACATACGAGCCTCGTCCCCGCACATGCGGGGGTTACCCGAAGCCCTGGTATAAGAGGACGTGGTTCATTGTCTCGTCCCCGCACATGCGGGGGTTACCCGAAGCCCTGGTATAAGAGGACGTGGTTCATTGTCTCGTCCCCGCACATGCGGGGGTTACCCGGCTTGCAGGACGATCGACGCTGCAGACACGGCCTCGTCCCCGCACATGCGGGGGTTACCCGTCATTAAGCCAATCGGTGGCGCAGACGCTGGCCTCGTCCCCGCACATGCGGGGGTTACCCGAAACGCTGGAACGAATCCAACAGTCACGCCAGCTCGTCCCCGCACATGCGGGGGTTACCCTGGTTGTAGGAAACCCCCCCCACCGCTATGGGTGGCTCGTCCCCGCACATGCGGGGGTTACCCGCGCGGCCAGGCAGACCGTGAGAGACCTCCACGCTCGTCCCCGCACATGCGGGGGTTACCCGAAGTCGCGCATTTGTTCGGTGCGGTTGGTGGTCTCGTCCCCGCACATGCGGGGGTTACCCGAAGTCGCGCATTTGTTCGGTGCGGTTGGTGGTCTCGTCCCCGCACATGCGGGGGTTACCCGCGTTACAAATCACCCCCGCTGATCTGCTGCTACTCGTCCCCGCACATGCGGGGGTTACCCGTGTAGGGCCTGTTCGGCGGTAAGGGCTTCTTTCTCGTCCCCGCACGTGCGGGGGTTACCCGGAGGCCGGCAAGTGATTATTAAGGTGTATGGCCTCGTCCCCGCACATGCGGGGGTTACCCTGCACAGATCATCGACTGACAAACACGGTTAAGCTCGTCCCCGCACATGCGGGGGTTACCCGAGGAAAGGCAAAGGGCCCACCTCCAAATCCGACTCGTCCCCGCACATGCGGGGGTTACCCGCGTCGCCGCAAACAGAGGAAGGCCACCAGCCACTCGTCCCCGCACATGCGGGGGTTACCCGACGCTTGGCAGAAAGTGGAAGAGGCCGCCAAGCTCGTCCCCGCACATGCGGGGGTTACCCGTGCGCCATCAGGTTCAGGGAGACTCCCGAATGCTCGTCCCCGCACATGCGGGGGTTACCCGCTCTTAATGCCTCCGACAACATTGCTGGCAATCTCGTCCCCGCACATGCGGGGGTTACCCGGTCGCGGCGCCATTCATCGCGTTGGGCGGCAACTCGTCCCCGCACATGCGGGGGTTACCCTGCTCGCCCCATTCAGGCAGGGCATCGCCAAAGCTCGTCCCCGCACATGCGGGGGTTACCCGAATTCTGGGATCTGGAGATTACCACTGCGGCGCTCGTCCCCGCACATGCGGGGGTTACCCGATCTTGGTTTTCGCTTTCAGCGGTAGCTTGACTCGTCCCCGCACATGCGGGGGTTACCCGCACTCGGCCTCCAAGCCGACTGCCTAAAATTCCTCGTCCCCGCACATGCGGGGGTTACCCGAATGGCTCCCCACCATCGCATTCAAAAGGGTCCTCGTCCCCGCACATGCGGGGGTTACCCGGAATATGAGTCCAAGACGCGGCTCTACATCGTCTCGTCCCCGCACATGCGGGGGTTACCCGTCGCCGGTGGCGCTGGCAAAATCGCGGGCACTCTCGTCCCCGCACATGCGGGGGTTACCCGCCGCCTACCCCCTCCTCTTCACCGACGGAATACTCGTCCCCGCACATGCGGGGGTTACCCGCAGGTTTGATGTGATGATGAGTGAGCCTTGTTCTCGTCCCCGCACATGCGGGGGTTACCCGGTGTTGGAGGAGTCGTATCGTGCGTTGCGCGGCTCGTCCCCGCACATGCGGGGGTTACCCGGAGGGCGTCAGTCATGCGACGCGTGGGGCCACCTCGTCCCCGCACATGCGGGGGTTACCCGGTGGCGTAGTCGTCGATGAGGAGGGTGAGGGTCTCGTCCCCGCACATGCGGGGGTTACCCGCGGTAATCTCATGCCCCTTACGGGATGTTCACCTCGTCCCCGCACATGCGGGGGTTACCCGAACGGATGATCTCGACGATCCTCGATGCTGCGCTCGTCCCCGCACATGCGGGGGTTACCCGCAGTCGGAGGTTGGATTAGCGCCAGGAGCGAGCTCGTCCCCGCACATGCGGGGGTTACCCGGCTTCTCTATAGGCCGTCTCTGTGGCGGGCCGCTCGTCCCCGCACATGCGGGGGTTACCCGCGTTCTCGCCCTGCGCTGATTGGTACGCAGTGCTCGTCCCCGCACATGCGGGGGTTACCCGTCACCTGCAAAACCGGCGAAAACGACTACAAACTCGTCCCCGCACATGCGGGGGTTACCCGGTCGCCACCCTCATTGACACCCTAGGCCTCCACTCGTCCCCGCACATGCGGGGGTTACCCGGTCGTGCAGGCTCTGCCTCAGGTCGCGAACACCTCGTCCCCGCACATGCGGGGGTTACCCGTGACCAAGTGCTCCTTGGTCCCCTCCGTGTCCCTCGTCCCCGCACATGCGGGGGTTACCCGACCCGCATGGAGTCCTACAAGTCCGCCCAAGACTCGTCCCCGCACATGCGGGGGTTACCCGACGCCATCATGAAAGCCCGTGATGAAATGGGCCTCGTCCCCGCACATGCGGGGGTTACGTCCCCACCATGAAACGTTACCCATTAACACAGGCCTCGTCCCCGCACATGCGGGGGTTACCCGGCCTCGTCAATCATGACCAGCTCGGGGGTGTACTCGTCCCCGCACATGCGGGGGTTACCCGGCCACGAAGTCGATGCGGGCGCCGCGCTTGGCCTCGTCCCCGCACATGCGGGGGTTACCCTTCATCCTCCACCCCACGCAATTCAAGACCCTACTCGTCCCCGCACATGCGGGGGTTACCCGAATGGCTAAAAGAATCGAGCACCCACATGCCCCTCGTCCCCGCACATGCGGGGGTTACCCGGCCCTCAAATGATCGGCCCTCTCATGATGAGCCTCGTCCCCGCACATGCGGGGGTTACCCGCGGGGAATCAGGGTCGCCGACGGCGCACCCACCTCGTCCCCGCACATGCGGGGGTTACCCGGTATGCCCCCGGCTTTTGCGTGTTTGCGCAGGCTCGTCCCCGCACATGCGGGGGTTACCCGGGGAAAGGTGGGTCTTCGTGTCCCCCCGGTCCCTCGTCCCCGCACATGCGGGGGTTACCCGCCAACTGGCAGTTGGTTGAGGACTACCTCAATCTCGTCCCCGCACATGCGGGGGTTACCCGCAATGGCGAGAATACGCCAACCCCACCTGCGACTCGTCCCCGCACATGCGGGGGTTACCCGATGCGCGTAAGCGTTGGAAGCAGATTACCGCCCTCGTCCCCGCACATGCGGGGGTTACCCGCCCGCATTTTGCAGGGCAGTGAGCTGCTCGGGCTCGTCCCCGCACATGCGGGGGTTACCCGAGTGTGTTTTTCGTGCTGTGGTGGCGATCGTGCTCGTCCCCGCACATGCGGGGGTTACCCGAACCCCAGAGTAGTGAGTTCATCGGCTCTGAACTCGTCCCCGCACATGCGGGGGTTACCCGACCCGCCTCCCGCGTCGCTAATCGACGCCACCCTCGTCCCCGCACATGCGGGGGGTTACCCTTGCTGCACCATGAGGCAGAATCCGTCCTTTTTCTCGTCCCCGCACATGCGGGGGTTACCCGTCCTTCGACTTCATCGTCGACGACATCGACAACTCGTCCCCGCACATGCGGGGGTTACCCGCCGTGACTGACCGCCTCCCCGGCCACCGCCAACTCGTCCCCGCACATGCGGGGGTTACCCGGTCGCGACCACTCCGGCCCCGCCGCGAAACGTCTCGTCCCCGCACATGCAGGGGTTACCCGGGTTGTGCCTGACCCTGCAAAAGGATCCAACACTCGTCCCCGCACATGCGGGGGTTACCCTTCGAGAGTGTTTTTCCGAGCTGCACCGAAGTACTCGTCCCCGCACATGCGGGGGTTACCCGTGCATCTTCCCCGAGAGGGTGAGCAGAGTCGTCCCCGCACATGCGGGGGTTACCCGGGGGGTTCTCCGTTGTTCTGCTGCCAGGGGTCCTCGTCCCCGCACATGCGGGGGTTACCCGTGGATTGTCGGCATGGACGCGATCACTTTGCCCTCGTCCCCGCACATGCGGGGGTACCCGCCCGCCCACCGTCCCGCATCCGCATCGTTCTCGTCCCCGTACATGCGGGGGTTACCCGTCGGTCGAATGTTCGGCATTCCCGCCCACATGCTCGTCCCCGCACATGCGGGGGTTACCCGGCAAGCATCTGACACGGCCGGTAGGGCCTGATCTCGTCCCCGCACATGCGGGGGTTACGGAATAAGCGGCGGCCGCTGTCTCTGCGGTTTCATCTCGTCCCCGCACATGCGGGGGTTACCCTTACCACCTGAACGCATCATGAGACTATCGAGGCTCGTCCCCGCACATGCGGGGGTTACCCGGGCTACGGCCTCGACGTTGACGGCATCCTCGGCTCGTCCCCGCACATGCGGGGGTTACCCGCCGGGCGCAAATCGTTGCGGCCAATGTACGAGCTCGTCCCCGCACATGCGGGGGTTACCCGTGACAACGTGTGCTACACGGGTCTTAAGCCCGCTCGTCCCCGCACATGCGGGGGTTACCCGACGTCAACGGCAATTTCACCGAACTTGACCGACTCGTCCCCGCACATGCGGGGGTTACCCGGCCGGGAACCGCCGTCCCCCGAGGGACGTAGCCTCGTCCCCGCACATGCGGGGGTTACCCGCGGTTTGCTGAGGATGCACTGCGTTGGTTTTACTCGTCCCCGCACATGCGGGGGTTACCCGCTTGAGCACGAGCCTGGCGATTACCCATCTGCCTCGTCCCCGCACATGCGGGGGATACCCGCCTGGCGGCGGCGCAGACGCTGGCCGCGCCGACTCGTCCCCGCACATGCGGGGGTTACCCGTGGGGGCAAGACATCGACAAGGCAGCACTCGCCTCGTCCCCGCACATGCGGGGGTTACTTTGTGGGTGCTGACGGTCATGGACGCTCCCTCGCCTCGTCCCCGCACATGCGGGGGTTACCCGGACGCTCATGCGCGCGCTCCATTCGCGCCTTGCTAGTCCCCGCACATGCGGGGGTTACCCGCCCTATCGCGCGGGCCAGTGCTGATTGATTGACTCGTCCCCGCACATGCGGGGGTTACCCGTTTGCACGCATACCGACGTAGAGCCAGCTCGGCTCGTCCCCGCACATGCGGGGGTCACCCGCAGAGAGTGGGAGCCGGTGATCTGACGCAGACCTCGTCCCCGCACATGCGGGGGTTACCCTGACCTTCATTGGTCAATTCCTTTCAGTGGGTTCCTCGTCCCCGCACATGCGGGGGTTACCCGGACTATCCCAACACCACCACGCCAATAACAGCCTCGTCCCCGCACATGCGGGGGTTACCCGCAAGCAGGAGTGAGCACCAAGACTATCCAGCGCTCGTCCCCGCACATGCGGGGGTTACCCGGCGGCCGCCATCTCCCACGTTTCGCCAGGCCGCTCGTCCCCGCACATGCGGGGGTTACCCGACCCCGCGCTCGTGTGGCAATTCCGCACCGTACTCGTCCCCGCACATGCGGGGGTTACCCGGTCGACCTCATCGCCACCCAGACCGCTACCCGCTCGTCCCCGCACATGCGGGGGTTACCCGGCGTGCAGAACGCGGTAATAACGTGCATTCAACTCGTCCCCGCACATGCGGGGGGTTACCCGAAGGCAGCCTCCCGCCTCATCGACGAACTCATCTCGTCCCCGCACATGCGGGGGTTACCCGGCGCCTGAAGGTTCGGTGATCGAGGCGCTCGACTCGTCCCCGCACATGCGGGGGTTACCCGGCGTACACATCCGAATCAAACGCGCCCGCGCGCTCGTCCCCGCACATGCGGGGCTTACCCGATCGGGCGTGGCCTGATCCCCGTCCAACACTGCTCGTCCCCGCACATGCGGGGGTTACCCGTCCCGCTGTGCGCCTTCGGGCATCATGTCCGCCTCGTCCCCGCACATGCGGGGGTTACTCGATCAGCCATGATTTCTAGGGCTAGCGCTGCCGCTCGTCCCCGCACATGCGGGGGTTACCCGTGGTGTGCCAAGTTGCGTATAGAGGTCGACATCTCGTCCCCGCACATGCGGGGGTTACCCGAAAACACTGCCAGTCCATCAGGCTCTCCACTCCTCGTCCCCGCACATGCGGGGGTTACCCGATGAGGAATGGGGCGACGGTTACCGCCGCTTCCTCGTCCCCGCACATGCGGGGGTTACCCGCGCATCCTGCACGCGCCGTCGGTGATGAAGTGCTCGTCCCCGCACATGTGGGGGTTACCCGAACCAGCGCATCTACGGCAAGCGCCTGGGCCTCTCGTCCCCGCACATGTGGGGGTTACCCGAACCAGCGCATCTACGGCAAGCGCCTGGGCCTCTCGTCCCCGCACATGCGGGGGTTACCCGCGCAGGATGGGGGGGGCACGGCCCGACGCTGGCCTCGTCCCCGCACATGCGGGGGTTACCCGTGGAGGCTCGCCCAAGGCCCATCCATGAAAGCCTCGTCCCCGCACATGCGGGGGTTACCCGCAACGAAGAAAAGAAAGCCTATGGGCCCCCAGCTCGTCCCCGCACATGCGGGGGTTACCCGGCGATAAGGTCCCGAACTTCCTGCACACCCCCCTCGTCCCCGCACATGCGGGGGTTACTTCCCGTTCCTGCATCATGTTCCGAGGTAAGCCCCCTCGTCCCCGCACATGCGGGGGTTACCCGATGGCGGTGAGCTTGCTCAGCCCCGAGGGGGCCTCGTCCCCGCATACGCGGGGTTACCTTTTCCCGCTCAGCATTGTTGGCACGGATCGCCGCCCCGTCCCCGCATACGCGGGGTTACCCGGTCTCTTGCCGCGCCTGATGGGGATGCCCACTCCTCGTTCCCGTATACGCGGGGTTACCCGAGGGGGCGCCTATGTGGCACGCAGGCTCGAACTCTTCCTCGCATGCGCGCAGCTACCTGAGGGATAAGCCGATACTGCTACCGGTCGAATGTAGCCCATCCCTTAGGTCTGGAAGGAGGATCTCTTTGGATCCTCAGGCTGAGAGTCGGCGCCAGCGTGGTGAGGGGTAGCGATTCGTGCGATTGTGCTCGGGTGGCGTGTGTGAAGCGGTGGGCGGAGTGCAGCTGAGCTGAGGATCGGGCTCCTCGTAGTAGACACTTACACGGAGTGCGCCTGCGCCCACGCTGATCCGATGAACCCTGTTCAGCCGGAGAATGATGGTCCGGAGCCTTTATCTGGCGTAGTTCAGAGTATTACGAAGGTCAACTATCTCAGTGATGCTTCAGCATCGCTAGAGATGAAGGGCGTGGAATTCTAAGGGGAACGCAGGGAGGTACCTTTTAGAGGCCGTCGGTGTTCGGCTTCCAGACGGCGCAGAAGTTCTCAACCGGAGGGGTGATTGAAAGGTATTCGATGTAATCGGCTCGAGCGTTTTCAAGATCCCATTCCTCGTCATCACGGTTTGAGTAGTCATCAAGCTGACTGGCGATCACTCGCATGAAGTCTTCTTTGAGGTCGAGGGGAAGGGCGATTCGACGCTGGGTGAGGAGGCTCAACATATAGGTCCATACCCCCAGCCAGGTGTCAAGGCCGGAGAGTTGAAGTGGAGCTACTGCCCCATCCGTGAACTCAACGATGTCGTCAATGATCTGTTCTTCGGATCGCATAGTTCATTCTATTTGGACCCTCTAAAATTCTGAGGCTGGAACGTAACCTACTCAGCGAGCATGTGTCTGTAATCACAAGTAGAGTCGGTCAGTAGGACCGAATTGCGCGTGAGGAGGTCATTCATGCTACGGAACATTGTGGTTGTCCTGTCATCTGCAGTGGTGGCTCTCCTGCTTGTGGCTGCAGGTTGGGCGGCTGGGCGTTTCTTTGCCGAAGAGGAAGACCGGGCCTGTCTTTTCCACGATACTCCGCACAATATGATCGAACTCGGCCTCGACCTGGATCAGAGCGTCCCATCGTCTGAGCTGGGCCGTCTATTGGCCGCCGATATCCGGGAGCGCTGTCCGACGTCAGTGTGCGCCGGAACGGCGTTGTCGCCCCGCGAGGAGAAGCTTGTTGTGTACGTGAAGGGTGGTTTGGATGCGCTGCCGGAAGACTTCGGGCCGCGCGCCAAAGAGCTTGGCAGTGAGATCCGCATCGTGCCGACGCGTTTTTCCTCCGACGAGATTCAAGCATTCATCACGCAGATCGCCGAAACAAATGAGCGCAGGATCCTTTCCCTTACGCCAGATGTCCGCGCAAATGGCATTGTTGTGGGGCTGAGCGATTACGATCCGCTGAACACGGTGTTGATCCATCCGATGGACCTTATCTCCGTTGAAGCGCGGGCGGCTGTGGAGCAGGTGATGGCTGCAGGCGTGCCTGTGGAGTTCCTTCCAGCTGATAAGGATCACCTGCCGAAGTGGTGATTTTTCCCTGCCGATTGACGAGGACGCCGCGCGTTGGGTACGTCGGTCGGCCAGGTATGGTCCGTCGGCGCTGACGGTTCCTACCGCCTCTCCCTGGCCCATTCGCGGCACAGGTACTGGTAGGCGCCGACGAAGTCTTCACCGTGGTCGGATCGTCTGATTGCTTCGAGGGCGCGCTGGGCCATCTGTGCCTGTTCTTCCTCGGTGGGGAGGGGGTTGTTGGGGCCGATGGCTTCGCGTGCGAGTTGGGCGAGGTCGTGCTTGAGGGCGGTCCTTACGCGGCTTTGCACGAGGAGTGCTCCTAGAAGAGCCAGTGTGCCGAGGACGACGAGGAAAACCTGGCCGGTAATGATGCCGAGCACCAGGCCGGAGCCGCCAAATACGGCAAGAAAGAGGATGACCATGCCGAGAGCACGCTTATTGCCTGACGACCCCATGGTGTTGCTTTCCCTTCGACGTTGAAGCATTACCAGCCATCATAGGCTCAGGGGGTGCGGGCCACATGTTGAAGCAGGCGCCGCACCTCGTCTAGTGGCGGGTAGATTGCGTCGGGTGTCAGCCCATTTTTTGCGAGCAGTGCGCGAAGTGTCCCCTTCCAGGCGGCGGGAATCCTCACGGTGAAGCCTCGGGATGACCATCGAGTCTCATACTTCGCTTTCTTTGAACGTGCGAGAGTTTCAGCCTCAACGAAGTCGGCGACTGTCGCTGCCAGATCCTGCCGGTGACGGGGGACGGCGAACTTGACAGCCAGGGTGGAGACCTGGCGCATCTCCTCTTGGGTGAGCGTGGCGCCGCCCTCGCCAGACCGCCGGTATTGACGGTGTCCATGGGCGTTGGTGACCAGTCCTCCCGCGAGGAAGAAGCCTCGCTGGGCGACCATTCGGGCGTCTGAGAAGGGCAGGAGAATGGGGACGACTTCGGTGTCCCACTGCTCGAATTTGCCTTGCTGCCACGCTAAACCATCGTCGTCTGCCCTTGGGAATCTCAACCATTTACCGTGTTGGGCGGTGACGACGAAGAGGCGCCCGTCTGTCGCGTCGTCGGTTTCGATGGCGAAATAGAGGGCGACGCGCCAATCTGAACTGACATCAATGAGTCGCGTCGGAGCCCCATGATGCTGCAGCACTGTTAATCGTTCTAGGGCCGTTAAACCGCGGATGATGCCGTGTTCGTGTGCTGCGTCAAGAACGCGATTTTCTGCAGCGTTCAGGAGTTTTTCAATTTCTCGATGCTGCATTCCGGGCTGTAATAAGGGGGTAATTGTTCGGTACAGAGACGAATTCAATCCGAAAGTGGCGTTGGCCTGACCTCGGAAGAAAAAGGTCACTTCGGGTTGGCGCAAAAAGCGCGGCTGTCCGCGTTTGAATTCCGCGAGGTTGCCCGTGGAGGTGTGATTGTAGTGGGGCGCAGCATCGAGCCCGTCGGCCAGTGCGGCGTAGAAGGATGCCGCATCGGTTGCGGGGATGCGGACTTCGCGCTCGGAAAAGAACTCGTCAGCGAAGGAAGGTTTGACGAGGGCGTCGCCGGATGGTTGCGTCATGTCCCTACAGTACCGACACGACCCCGCTTTTGATTAAGGTACGGTACAGGACCGGTGTGCAGGCGTGCTCCGGAAGCGCGCAGCTGTGAAGAATACGACGCGCGCAGCTGTGAAGAATACAGGGAAAGCGGCTGAGACGAAGGCAGGGACAGTAGATGGGTAAGAGGGCGCAGGGGAAAGAGGGATGCTGGTGAAGAATTTCCTCATCGGAAATATTGCGAGGCTCCTGGGGAAAACAAGTTACACGCCCCGCACAGAGCGTGACCTTGAAGGCGTCACCAAGCAGCGTCATTCAGCGATCATCAAGTATCTTGGCTTTTTCGTGATGGCGACTGCTCTCTTCATTGCGGGGGTCTCTCACCTTATCTATTTGGAGGATGCCAATATTCCGGGCTATATTGCCCGCGGTGTTCTGGTCCTGATCGCCTTGGGCGCGGGCGCGCAGATCCTGGCGCGTTTCTACTGGGGTTTCCTCATTGATGGAGAAGACTGCATTACCGTCCGAACACTCCTTCAACCTGTCACGATCCGGCACGAGGACATTATGGATGTGAAGCTCAACTTCGATCACGGCGCGCGCATCTTGCACATCACCTCCAGCCCCTATGGTTTCCTGCTCAGTGGGTTTTTCCCTATTCCGCAAGAGCCGGACACTGGGCGGGACTGGCAGGAGATTAAAGTCGACTTGAAGAACTACCGGGCACCGCACTTGCTCAACTTCGTGCTCGCCAAAGCCGATGCCGAACTCCCCCTGGAGGAGGCCGAGCCTCTCTTTGCCGCGCTCTTACCTGAACTGGGGTACAAGTAAAACCCGCGGTGGGTGTGCAGAGCAGAAAACACTGGTGGGGTGGAGAACCTACAGGTTCTCCACCCCACCAGCACGGATGCTTCGCAGAGGTCAATGCCTACGGCCGGAGATAGTTCAAGTATCGTGCCTCAGATCCCCAGCGCAGCCTTGACGTCAGCCTTGACCGCATCCAGGCGCTCAGCAGCGGTGGCGCGGGCGGCAGCCACATTGCCGTCGACAACGGGCACGATGACCTCGCAGTAGCACTTGAGCTTCGGCTCGGTGCCCGAGGGGCGGGCAATCACGCGGTCGCCAGCTTCGGTCACAAACATCATGCCGTCGGTGGGAGGCAGGTCTGCGGAGCCTTCTGCCAGGTCAACGACGGTCACCACGGGTGAGCCCGCCATTGAGGTGATACCGTTGGCGCGCAGGTTCGCCATGCCTTGAGCAATGAGGGAGAGGTCCTCAACGCGGATGGTGACGGGCGAGGTGGCGTGCAGGCCGTGAGCGAGGGCCAGGTCATCTAGGGCATCGAGCAGGGAACGGCCAGCAGCCTTCTGTTGAGAAGCCAGGTAGGCCAGGCGCAGGCAGGCAGAGATGCCGTCCTTGTCCTTCACGCCCTGCGGGTCCACGCAGTAGCCCAGGGCTTCCTCGTAGCCAAAGACCAGGCCTTCGACGCGGGAGATCCACTTGAAACCGGTCAGGGTATTGCGGTGGGTGAGGCCGTGAGCGGCGGCAATGCGGGCCAGCAGGCGGGAGGACACGATGGAGTTGGCTAGGACAGCGCCCTCCACACCAGCCTCGACAGCGAGGGCGGCGGCCTGCTCACCCAGGAGGGCGCCCACCTCGTCGCCGGTGAGCTGACGCCAGCCGCCCTCGACGGAAGCGTCAGGTACGGCGGCGGAGCAGCGGTCGGCGTCGGGGTCATTGGCAAGGATAATATCGGCATCCACCGAGCGCGCCAGTGCCATCGACAGGTCGAGGGCGCCGGCCTCTTCAGGGTTGGGGAAGGCGACGGTGGGGAAGTCAGGATCGGGGGAGTGCTGCTCAGCCACGAGGTGAACGTCGGTGAAACCAGCGCGGCGCAACACCTCGGCCATCGTGTCGCCGCCTACGCCGTGCATGGAGGTCAGCACGATGCGCAGGTCCTTCTCGCCGCCGGGCACGAGGGGCACCACGCGAGAGTAGTAGTCCTCCACCAGGTCAGCGCCCAGAAGCTCCCAGCCCGACTCGGCGCGCGGTACGGAAGCCACAGACTCCACAGCCTGAATGGCAGCGAAAATCTCAGCGTCGAAAGGCGGAACAATCTGCGCTCCACGGCCAGCGTCGGTCACCACGCGGCCACCCAGGTACACCTTGTAGCCATTGTCCTCGGGCGGATTGTGGGAGGCGGTCACCATGACGGCCGCATCGGCATTGAGGTGGTTTAGCGCGAAAGCGGTGATCGGGGTGGGCAGGGCGTCGGGAATCACCAAAGCGCGCCCGCCAGCGGCCACAGCCACAGCAGCCGTGTCGAGGGCGAATTGCTCCGAACCGTAGCGGGCGTCATGGCCAATGACCACGCTAAAGCCCTCGCCCACGCGCTCACGCAGGACCGCCATCAGACCGGCGGCGGCCTTAATGACCACGGCGCGGTTCATGCGGTTGGGGCCACCGCCCAGGTGACCGCGCAGGCCAGCGGTGCCAAACTCCAGCACGCCCGAGAATCGATCGGCCAGGTCAGCCTCGGCGGCGGCGTCGCCCGCCAGGGCGGCATCCAGCAGAGCCTGAACCTCAGCAGCGGTGGTGGCGTCGGGATCGTCGGCGATCCAGGCCTTCACAACGTCAACATCAAAAGACACAAGTGCTCCTTTAAACGGGTTGAGAATAATCAGCGGATACGTGCGGCAATGTCGGCCAGCAGGCGGGCAATACGCGGGGCTGCGGCCTGCCCGGCCTCAATGACTTCCTCATGCGACAAAGCCACCGGAGAAATGCCAGCGGCCAGGTTCGTCATCAGCGACAGCCCCAGGATCTCCATGCCCACCTGGCGTGCAGCAATAGCCTCAAGGGTGGTGGACATGCCCACCAGGTCGCCGCCCAGGATACCCGCCATCTTCACCTCGGCGGGGGTTTCGTAGTGGGGGCCGGGGAATTGCACGTACACGCCTTCGGGTAGCGTGGGGTCGACCTCGTGGGCGAGGTCGCGCAGGCGCTGGGAGTATAGGTCGGTGAGGTCGACGAAGGTCGCGCCCTCCAAGGGGGAGGCGCCGGTGAGGTTAATGTGGTCGCGGATGAGGACCACCTGGCCGGGCGCCCAGTCGGGGTTCAGACCGCCGCAGCCGTTGGTCAAGATGACATGCGAGGCGCCCGCAGCGGCAGCTGTGCGCATCCCGTGGGCGACCGCCCGCACGCCCTTACCCTCGTAGTAGTGGGTGCGTGAGCCCAGGACGAGGGCGTGACGGTCGGTGCCGTCAATGCGGATCGAGCGCATGACCGGCACGTGCCCGGCAACGGCGGGGGCGTGGAATCCGGGCACTTCGGAGGCGGGGATCTCAGAGACGGTCTCGCCGAGGAGTTCAGCTGCGCCTCCCCAGCCTGAGCCGAGGACGAGGGCAAGGTCGTGGGTGTCGATGCCGGAACGCGTTGCGATGACGTCGGCGGCTTCGCGCGCGAGTTCGAAGGGGTCGCGGGCGCTGTGGCAATGAGAGTCAGTAGTCATTCCTTAACGCTAACGCAGATCAGTCGCCAATGAGAACACGGTGGGAGCCTTCCCCGCTGCCATGTCCTTGAGCGAATGGGAGTGCAGGACGAGGGCGCCCCCGGGCGAGGTGCGGCAGTGCAGGAGACGTGAACACCCCTGCGCGCTACCGCTGAGCCCACTTAGGGTAGAGGCAGCATTGTTTTCTTCACCGCATTCTTCTCGTTGACTCTTGTAGGAGGCACCGTGCTGGCACCCTCTCAGTTGACGCTCACTGATCCTGTGCAGCTCACCGCCGAACTCATCGATATTCCCTCCGTCTCTGGCGACGAGGCACGCATCGCTGACGCTGTCGAAGCCTCCTTACGCGCTTGCCCTCATCTGCAAGTCACACGCAATGGGGATGCGGTGGTGGCCCGCACGAATTGTGGCCGACCGACGCGCGTCATTATTGCCGGGCACCTCGATACGGTACCGATCAGTGACAACGTTCCATCCCGGCGCGGCGTCCTCGACGGACAGGAGGCGATTATTGGCCGCGGTAGTGTCGACATGAAGGCTGGGGTCGCAGTTGCCCTGCATCTTGCTCACGCCCTGAGCGCGCCCCGCCACGACGTGACGTGGATCTTCTACGATCATGAGGAGGTTGCCGATGCCCTGAACGGTTTGGGGCGCCTCAGCCGTGATGCTCCTGAGCTTCTCGATGGGGATTTCGCGATCCTTGGCGAGCCCACTAGCGCGCATATTGAGGGCGGCTGCAATGGGACGCTGCGGGTGATTGCGACCTTCCCGGGCGTTGCCGCTCACTCGGCGCGCGCCTGGAGGGGAGACAACGCGATCCACAAGATGGCGCCTGTCATCAGCGCAATCGCCGCTTTTGGGAATCCTGAGATTGAGGTTGACGGGCTGGTCTATCGCGAGTCGCTGTCTGTTGTTGGGGTCAGTGGTGGGGGAGCGGCTAATGTGATCCCCGAGGAGGCTCGGATGGTTGTCAACTACCGTTTCGCTCCCTCCACCTCGGGTGAGGAGGCCCTCGCTTTCGTCCGCTCCTTCTTTGATGGCACGGGTGCCGTCATTGAGGTTGATGACCTCTCCCCTGGAGCCCGTCCTGGCATGGACGCCCCCATTGCCCGCGAGTTTGCCGCCGCCGCGCGGGCCAGTGGGCAGGTCGAGGTTAATGCAAAGGAAGGGTGGACGGATGTTGCGCGTTTCGGTGCGCTGGGTGTCCCCGCCATTAACTATGGGCCGGGTAACCCCTTGGCCGCCCACACGATTGACGAGGCTGTCGCCGTTGCTGAGATTCTCCGTTGCGCTGAGGGGTTGGGGGCGTGGTTGGCGGGGGAGACTGGCTGAGCTTTCGTTGAGACGTGGGCGTTGAGGGTCGCTATCGTGAATGTAGCGCCTGACACTTAACGAAGATTGGATGACTTTCATGGCAGAGAATAATGGACGCCGCCGTTCCTACCAGCGTGGCCCTGTGCTCCTTCGTGGAGCGCAGATCCCGAAGGAGACCTCTGATGAGCGTTTGCTTCGTGAGGGGCAGGGAGCGGACTGGCTGCATGAAGACCCTTGGCGCGTGTTGCGTATCCAGTCTGAGTTCGTTGAAGGCTTCGGTGCGCTCGCGGAGATTGGCCCGGCGGTGTCGGTCTTTGGGTCGGCGCGCACGAAGGAGGATCACCCCTATTGGCAGGTCGGCTACGAGGTGGCTCAGCGCCTTGTTGAGGCAGATTACGCGGTCATTACCGGCGGCGGGCCTGGAGCGATGGAGGCTGCCAATAAGGGGGCTTGGGATGCTGGTGGCATTTCGGTGGGTCTGGGTATTGAGCTCCCTCAGGAGCAGGGGATGAACCAGTGGGTGAATGTCGGCATTAACTTCCGCTATTTCTTTGCCCGTAAGACGATGTTTGTCAAATATTCCAGTGGTTTTATTGTGCTGCCGGGTGGTTTTGGCACGCTGGATGAATTGTTTGAGGCGTTGACGTTGGTGCAGACACGCAAGATTCGGTCCTTCCCAATCGTTCTGGTGGGCACGGAGTATTGGGCGGGTCTGGTGGATTGGCTCAAGGAAAGTCTGTGTGAGCAGGGCATGATTTCTCCAGGAGATATTGATTTAGTTCAGGTTGTCGATGATCCTGCTGAGGCCGTGAGGATCGCAACGGGGCAGATGTCAGCATCTGCTTGAGATTCTGTGCCTGATTCCCCGCGCAGTTGGGCCAATATTGAGTAAAATAGGGCTGTTATGTGCTGCGCGATGATCGCGCAGTGAGCTGCAGAGCGATCCTGGCGATGCAGCAGGCGAACAAACAGTGAGGAGCCGAAAACCATGGCAGCAATGAAGCCGAGGACTGGCGACGGACCCCTGGAAGCAACGAAAGAAGGGCGCGGCATCGTCATGCGCATTCCCAGCGAAGGCGGTGGCCGTCTGGTCATTGAGCTGACGCCGGAGGAAGCAACGGAACTGGCGAAGGTACTTGGTGAAGCCGTCTGAGGAACTCCCTCAATATCTTCGAGGTGGCCCCTCGCACCCGCAGGTGCGAGGGGCCACCTCTTGTTTCGGCGCTGCTTAGAGGGCATATACGCAGATTTCAGGCCGGAAAACAAGGTGAAATCCCTATTTTGTCCACTGAGTGAACGACTTCTGTCAAAAGCGTTCCATGGCGGAATCACAACTACTAGAGTCGCAAATGACATCCCTATGTTTGTCGCATAGCGCCAAACAGGCACCCTCAAACTGATAGGAGATCCCCATGGAAACCCAAGATCCTAATGCCCTGCTCGCGCTCTACACCTCTGTCCCATTCTTGGCTGGTTCCCTCATCGCGACGGTCCTGTCGATTGTGGGCATGTGGAAGCTTTTCGAGAAGGCCGGTGAACCCGGCTGGGCTGCCATCATTCCCTTCTACAATGCCTACATTCTGGTGAAGATCGCCCTGGGTAATGGCTGGCTCTTCCTGCTTGCCCTCATTCCCGTGGTCAACTTCTTCTTCGTCATCTGGCTGATGATCAAGCTCGCAGCCGCCTTCGGCAAGGGCGTGGGCTTCGCTATTGGCCTGATCTTCCTCGGCCCTATCTTCATGATCCTCCTGGGTTTCAGTGACGCCAAGTACCAGGGCGTCCAGGCCTGATCGTGGCTGAAGGGCCCCTCATATAGGCCTTTCCTTCAACAGCGGTGTGGGGGTCGAGTGCCATGCACTCGACCCCCACACCGTGTGTTTTTCGAGTCGATTGACGCTCGCCCAGGCTCAGCGTCTGATAATCGCTTCTTAGCGGCGCACCGCCACGGCCACGCCGTCACCGACAGGCAGTAGGGCGGGAACGAAGTCCTCAGACTGGGCCAGGAAACGGCCAATCTCGCGCATCACCACCGTGTCGGCATCGCGGCGGGCCGGGTCGGCAACCTGATCGTGCCACAGGGCTCGCACGACGATGACGGTCCCGCCGGGGCGCAGGACGCGCACAGCGTGATCGAGATAGGCGGGCGCCTCGGAGACCTCAGCGTCGATAACGACCATGTCGTAGCCGCCTGCCGCCATGCGCGGCAGTACATCCAGGGCGCGCCCTGAAATCAGGCGAGTTCGCTGCGAGGACACTCCTGCCGCCTGGAAGGCGCGACGCGCATACTTGTGGAATTCTGGCTCGTGGTCGATGGTGGTCAAGACGCCATCTTGCGCCATGCCGTCAAGCAACCACAGGCCGGAAACGCCCGCGCCGGTGCCGATCTCGAGGACGGCCCGCGCCCCAGCAACAGCAGCGAGCATCCGCAAGGTGGCGCCCACGCCGGGGGTGACGGGGGTAGCGCCGAGGTCAACCGCAGCTTCACGCGCCTGAGTAATGATCTCCCCTTCGGGAATGTACTCTTCGACGTATTGCCAGGTCTGTGCCTTCTCAGACATGAATCCTCCACGGATGTCGGTGCCGGTAATGATCCTGCCACTAAGCCTAGCGGCTGAGAATCACTTAGTTGTTGATGGGAGAAACCCCCAGGGGACGTCCAGCCAGGCCACGGGTGTGCTCACCCAGGCGGGCTGCGAGAGCTTGCAGGGCTTCAGCGGCGGGTCCCTCAGCAAGGGCAACGGGAGCGCCAACGTCGCCGCCTTCACGCAGGGCAATATCGAGGGGAATCTGGCCGAGCAGGTCCACCGAGTAGCCCAGTTGGGCTGTCAGGCGAGCCGACACGGATTCTCCGCCGCCAGCACCGAAGATCTCCAGGCGGGAGCCGTCAGGCTGGGGGAGGAAAGACATGTTTTCGACAACGCCAATGACGCGCTGCTGAGTCTGGGTAGCGATTGAGCCCGCACGTTCGGCGACCTCTGCGGCAGCAATCTGCGGGGTGGTGACCACAAGAATTTCAGAGGAAGGCAGCAGCTGGGCGATGGAGATTGCCACGTCGCCCGTGCCCGGAGGCATGTCAATGAGTAGCACATCCAGGTCGCCCCAGAACACGTCGGCAAGGAATTGCTGGAGCGCACGGTGCAGCATCGGGCCGCGCCAGATCACAGCCTGGCCGTCGGCGACGAACATCCCAATGGAAACGACCTTGACGCCACCTGCACCCACGGGGGGAATGATCATCCCGTCAATGACTTGGGGTTCGGTGGTGACACCCAGCATGCGGGGAATGGAGAAGCCGTAAATGTCGGCGTCCATGACGCCTACCTTCAGGCCGCGCTTTGCTAGGGCGGCGGCAAGGTTGGCCGTCATTGAGGACTTGCCGACGCCGCCCTTACCGGAGGTCACGGCAATGACGCGGGTGAGGGAGCCAGGCTGATTGAAGGGAATCTCACGCTCGGGGCGGCCGCCGTTGAGCTTCTCTCGCAGGGCTTTCTTCTGCTCATCAGTCATGACGCCCATGTCGATCACGACGGATTCGACGCCCTCCACGGCGCCGACAGCGGCCTGAACCTCGGCCATAATCGTGTTGCGCAGGGGGCATCCAGCGGTGGTCAACAGGATTGTCACCCGCACGGTTGCGCCATCAATAGCAACGGAATCGACCATATTGAGGTCGGTAATCGGGCGACGAATTTCAGGGTCATTGACGGTCGCGAGGGCGGCCATCACCAGTTCTTCAGAGACAGACATGCCTCTAGTCTACGCGGTGGGATTGAGGTCGCCTCGCGGGTTGTTGTCGGCCTCGCCGGCTTCACCCGTGCGGCGCTCTTCCTCGCGGCGTTCCTCTTCTTCGCGGCGCTCTTCTTCCTCGCGGCGATCCTCCTCGAATTCCTCGCGGAGGTCTTCGAGGACGGCACGCAGCTCGGAACGGACGAAGTCACGGGTGGCGACGTCTTGGAGGGCGAGGCGAAGGCCGGCGATCTCACGGGTGAGGTATTCGGTGTCCATGAGGTTACGTTCAGCGCGCTGGCGGTCCTGCTCGGCCTGCACGCGGTCGCGGTCATCCTGGCGGTTTTGCGCCAAGAGGATCAACGGCGCAGCGTAGGAGGCCTGGAGGGAGAGCATGAGGGTCAGCGCGGTGAAACCCAGGTCTGCGCGGTCAAATTGCAGGTGGGCGGGCGCCAGCGTATTCCACGCCAACCAGAAACCAACGAAGGCTGACAGGTAGACAAGGAATTGCGGGGTGCCAGAAAAACGCGCGATGCGTTCAGCACTGCGGCCCAGACGCTCAGACTCGAAGTTGATTCGGGGGAGGCGGAAGCGGCTGGCGCGTTCAATCGGGGTATCAAGAGCGTCAGCCATCAATGCTCCTTGCCATTAGTCGGTCGGTGACCTCGTCATCGTAGTCGCGCCAGTCCTCGGGCAGCAGTTCGTCGAGGACGTCGTCAACGGAGACCGCCCCCAGGAGGTGCCCGTCCTCGTCAGTGACGGGGAGGACGGTGAGGTTGTAGGTGGCGAGCAGGCGCGTGACGGTGGCAATGTGAACCGAGGGAGGCACCGCCTCGATATCACTATCAACAATAGTACCCAGGAGCGTCTGCGGAGGTTCTCGCAGCGCGCGCTGAATGTGGACCATCCCCAGGTAGCGGCCGGTGGGGGTTTCCATGGGTGGGCGCACGATGCAGGCGATGGTGGCCAGAGAGGCAGGTAGGTCCTCACGGCGAACGGCGGCCAGCATTTGGGCGACTGTGTCATCGGGGCCCAGGATGACAGGTTCGGTGGTCATGAGGGCGCCGGCGGTGGATTTTTCGTAGGTGAGGAGGCGGCGCACGTCCTCGGCCTCTTCGGGTTCCATGAGGGCCAGGAGGGATTGGGCCTGTTCGGCGGGCAGTTCACCAACGAGGTCGGCAGCGTCGTCGGGCTGCATGACGTCGAGGACGTCGGCGGCGCGGGTGGCGTCCAGGCGAGAGACGATGGAGACGCGGTCGTCGTCACCAAGTTCTTCGAGGACGTCGGCGAGGCGATCGTCGGGCAGGGCTTTAGCGACGGCGAGCTGTCGGTCCTCGGGCAGGTCGTGGATGAGGTCTGCGAGGTCGGCGGGCTTCATGTCCTCAGTTTGGAGGATGAGGGTGCTTGCGCCCTGGGTAATGTCGACCTTGAGGAGGCCGGAGACGGCGTTGACGTCGACGGTGAGGGATTCGCCCTTGCGTTGGAAGCCGAGGGAGGACAGGCGCACGCGTTGGACGTGCAGTTTGGACAGGATCCAATCACGAGGGCGACGCTGCTCCATTGCCACGTCGATGACGGTGGCCTCGCCTGAACCGTCGTTTAAGGTGACGACGCGGTCGAAGAGCTGGGAGAGGACGAGGGTTTCCAGGGGACGCTGTTCGAAGCGGCGCATATTGAGCAGGCCCGTGGTGATGACGGCTCCGGATTTGATGGCGGTGACGCGGCCGAGGGGCAAGAAGACACGGCGGCGCGGGCCAACCTCAACGACGAAGCCAATGACGTTGGCGGCTGCACCGGGGCGGAAGGTCGCCACAACGTCGTGAATTTTGCCGACTTTCTCGCCCAGAGGGTCGAAGACGCCTGTGCCTGCCAGCCTGGCAATGAAGACACGGCGGCCGCTGGTTCCTACATTCATCGGTGCATTACTCACAGGAACAGCCTAGGCTGAATACGATGAATCTGTGTGTTCGGCATACAGGACTATCCCAAAAACTTGTGATTGAGGAGCAGAATGTCTGAACGTCACCCTGCTGGGGCCGACCCCCGTTCGCGCATCCCAATGATGCCCTCTGGCACTGAAGTTGCCTCCTACGCCACCTACCTGGAGGCGCAGGCGGCGGTTGATTACCTCTCGGACAGCGGTTTTAATGTCAAATCCATCACCATTGTGGGCACGGATCTGCATTTGGTGGAGCGCGTGACGGGACGTTTGACGACGGGGCGCGTGGCCCTTTCGGGCGCGTCTTCGGGCGCCCTGTGGGGTGGCTTTATGGGGCTGATGGTGTCCTTTGCTTCCTCTAGTGCGAGCGCTTCCTTGTGGGTGTTGGCAGGCATGGGGGGTGGTGCCTTGGCTGGCGTCGTGATGTCGGTGCTGCTGTACATGATGACGGGTGGGCAGCGGGACTTTACCTCTCAATCTCAGGTGGTTGCTTCGCGCTATGCGGTGTTGGCTGCCGCTGATGTGGCGAAGGCCTTTGAGCTCTTGCAAAAGACGCCGGGTAATCAGCGTCGTCCAGCGCCTAAGCGCGTGCGTGAGGAGAAGGAGGGGCCCACGGAGTATGGTTCGCGTCCTGATGAGAAACCTCGTTTTGGAGTGCGTTTATCTGAGGCTTCCGTCACGGCTTCGGCCCATTCTGAGAGTGAGTTAGTTCAGGATTCTCAGGATGATTCTGAGGGGGCTCACAGGGAGAGCGTAGAAATGGAGAACCCTCCCCCTGAAGGTAAAGGCTGAGAGCTCCCGAGAATTCCTTGCAGAGATGCCCTGTTTGTCACACATGCTAACAAACAGGGCATCTCTGCTGAGAAAATGACTAATTGCTGCAATCCTCCTGAAAAAGGTCTGGGAAATTACCTCTTTGATTCTCAGGAATGTGGAATGTTGACCAAGAACACTGAAAATGACGAAGGTCTCTTCTCCATTTCCATAGCACAGCAGGGCGTAACGATCTAGGCTCGAAGTGAGTAGCGTCATTTCAGGCATTAAGCGCTGAGAAGGCATTTCAGGAAACAACAGTCGGGAGACTACCCATGAGGAAAGAAGCCCTCATCAAGAAGATGGCGAGCCTCACCACCGTCGTGGGGGTAGTGAGCGTCGTCTTCGCAGCGCTCCTTAACCCCGGCCAATTCAGCGCTAAAGTCGACCTCAACGACGGGGGCGTCTGGGTAACTAACGCGCGCCTCGGCCTCGTTGGCCACCTCAACTACCGGGCCCAAGCACTTGACTCAGCTATCCGCACGCAGAGCAGTTCCTTCGATATCTACCAAAACGGCGAAGAGCTTCACCTCGCCGACATCGAAAACTCCACACTCTCAGAAGTTGACGTCGCCACAGCCACCCTCACCTCCTCCAGCTCCTACCCCGGAATGGACGTCCAAGCAGGAGCCAACGCCCTCGCCGTCATTGACGCCCAAGCTGGACGAGTATGGCCCCAAAACCTCCACAAACACACCCCCTTCGAGCCTGACGAGGTCGCCCCCGCCATCGCCGGCATGCCCTCACCGACGGTGAGCGTTGGTGTTGACGGTACGATTCACGTCGCATCCGCGCAGGCACAGCAACTCATCTCCCTTCCCCCAGGGGCAGGTGCCGATAAAGCAATCACCCGCGAATTCCCCGAACTGCCCACCAACGCACAACTCTCCCTCACCTCCGTGGGCAGCGACGCCATCCTCTTCGACCGCCGCAGCCACACCCTCTACCTGCCCAACGGCACCACCCAAACCCTCCAAGGCACCACCTTCGCGCTCCAAGAACCCAGCGCAGCCTCCGACAGCGTCCTCCTCGCCACCGACGTCGCCCTCGTCAGCGTCCCCCTCGACGGAGCAGAACCCCGCACATCGGCAGCACACAGTGTGTCCGGCAGCCCCGTCAAACCCGTCTTCCACCAAGGATGCTCCTACGGCGCCTGGACGGGAGCAGGCACCTTCACCCGCGACTGCGTCGACGACAGCGACGACACCCTTCTCAGCGTCGACACCCTCCAACGGGCAAAAAACACCCGATTCCGCGTCAACCGCGACGTCATCGTCCTCAACGACACCAGCAGTGGAACCCTGTGGCTGCCCGACCACAATATGATCCTCATCGAAAACTGGGATGACGTGCACTCCCAGATCGAAAACGACACCGAATCTGAAGAAGACTCCGTCGACGACACCAAAGAAACCATCCTCCCCGAACGCACCGAGGAAAACACGCCCCCCATCGCCGTTGACGACGAATTCGGCGTGCGCCACGGCCGCACTAATATTCTCCCCGTCATCCTCAACGATTCGGATCCTGACGGAGACTTCCTCACTGCTGAACCTCTCACTCAACCCGCCGGAGCAGAAGTATCAATTGCCCGCTACGGCGCAGCACTCCAGGTGCGCGTCGACGACGGCACCAGTGGAACCCTCAGCTTCGACTACCGCATCACTGACGGACGCGGAGGTGTCGCACAAGCCAAAGTCACCCTCATCGTCCGCAAACCCGAAGAAAACAAGCCCCCCGTCCAAGCCATCGTGCCGCGCGTCGGAGTCGCCCTCAAGAGCAGCACCGTCTTCAATAGCCTCGCCAACTGGTATGACCCCGACGGTGACCCCTTCTACCTCGAACGAGTCTCCGCACCCGAAGGGCTCAACGTCCGCCAACGCGAAACCGGAACCATCGACATCCTCGAAAGCGGACACGGCCCGGGAACCGCCAGCATCGGCCTCAGCGTCTCCGACGGACGAGAAGCCGGAAGCGGCGAAATCATCGTCGACATCACAGGCATCGACAACACGCCACCCGTCGCCAATGTTGACCACCTCATCGTCCGACAGGGCAACACCACAGTCGGACGCGTCCTCGACAACGACACCGACGCCAACGGAGACCTCCTGCGTATCGCCCAAGTCAGCGCCCCACCCGCAGGAATCGGAGTGAACTGGGACGGCCTCGAAGGAACCATCTCCGTTGAAGGACGTGAGGTCGGCACCTACTACCTCACCTACCTCGTCAGCGACGGCCCCAGCACCGCCGCCGGCATCGTGCGCGTCGACGTCATCGACGGAAACTCCGACCTGCGGATTACCGCCGAAGACGACTTCGGTGTCCTTCCCGCAGGAGGGCACGTCCTCATTGATCTCCTCGCCAACGACTCTGACCCGGCCGGAGGAATCCTCACCGTCCAACAGCTTGACGTGCCAGCGACATCCTCGCTGATGGTAGCCCTCACTCACCACCAAATCGTGCGAGTCTCCGCACCCGCAGGTCTCCACTCGCCCCAGACCTTCAACTACACCGTCTCTAACGGGGTCAACTCAGCGGGGGCAACCGTCACCATCATCCCCAGCGACGCCGACAACGCGCAGTTGGGACCCGAACTCACCCCCGATCGCCTCACAGTACGAGTCGGCGACGTAGCCAGCGTCGCCGTCCTCGACAATGACCGATCCCCAAGCGGACTCAAACTCACCGTCGCCCCCACGCTCGACCACTCCATCGCGCCCGAGATCGCAACGGTCTTCACCTCCAATAACCTCATCCGCGTTCGAGGTGGCAAGACCCCCGGCAACGGCGAGATCTACTACAAAGTCACCGACAGCTACGGCAAAACCGCAACCTCCGTCGTCCACCTCACCGTCATTGGACCCGACGAAGGCGACAACACTGCACCCAAACCCCAAGACATCATCGCTCGCACCCTGGCAGGCAACGAGGTCCTCATCAATATCCCCCTCGACGGGATCGACCCCGAGGGAGACTCCGTCACCCTCGTTGGCCTGGGAACAGCGCCACGCCTGGGCACTGTCACCCTCGAAGGAACCTCCTTCCGCTACCGCGCAGGTGACGACACCGCAGGAACAGATAGCTTCACCTACATCGTCGAAGATCGCCTGGGACTGAGCGCCACCGGTCGCATCCACGTGGGCATCGCCGCGCGACCCTCAACAAACCTCAAACCCGTCGCCGTACCTGACCTCGTGCGCGTCAGGCCCGGAACACGAGTCGCCGTCGACGTCGTTCGCAACGATACCGACCCAGAAGGCGCCACCGTCAGCCTCGTCCCCGACTCCCTCACCAGCCCCACCCTGGCTGACACCCAAGCCTCCATCCGCAATGGGCGCATCCTCCTCAGCGCGCCCCACAGCGAGTCACGCCACACCATCTCCTACGGCATCCACGACGGAGCCGGAGGACGCGCTGAGGGCCTCCTGACAGTGATCGTCAGCGAGGACGCCCCTCGTCTTGCGCCCATCGTGCGTGATGACGCCGTCACCCGCGAGCAAGTCCAAGCCGCCACCGACGGTACCGTCAGCATTGATGTCCGAGCCAATGATGAAGACCCTGACGGCGACATCCTCGACACCACCGTCACCAGTGCCGACGCCAACCTCAAAGCCAACGCTGACGGCACCGTCAACGTGACCCTTGCAGCCGAGCCTCAGATCCTCATCTATACACTGACTGATAGCGATCAACTCTCCGCATCCGGACTGGTCCGCGTCCCCGGAATGAAGGTCGCCCGTCCCATTCTTGACACCCAGGTTCGCCCCGTGACCGTGGAAGCGGGCAAGACCGTCGATATTGACATCAACGACTACGTCTCCACACGTGAGGGCCGCAGCGTCCGACTAACCAGCGCGGAAAAAGTCACTGTCGGCATCGGGGCAAACGGTGATCGCCTCGTCAAATCACCCACCGTCCTGACCTTCACCTCCCGGCCAGACTTCTCCGGCCAAACCTCCATCACCTTCGAGGTCACCGATGGCGATGACGTCAACGACTCCGAAGGCCGAACCGCCATCATCAACCTGCCGATTACCGTGAGCGCCGGGCAAAACCGTCCACCCACCATTCGGCCCACCGCCATTGAGCTAGGTGCTGGCGAAGGCGGCACAACCGTCGACCTCGCCCCCATGGTTACCGATCCTGACAATGACGACCCCGCCTCCATGACCTTCTCCCTCGGACAAGTCCCCGCCGGAATCAGTGCCGCCCTGTCGGGCACGGCGTTGACGGTCAGTGCAGAACTCGACCAAGCGCAGGGAGATGCAGGCGCGCTCGTCATTACCGTCGACGACGGAAAGGGCGGAAGCGCCAGTGGGCAATTCCCCATCCGGGTACGCCCAAGCTCCCTGCCCCTCATGCAGATCTCCCCCGCAACCCTCACCGTCAACGAGGGGAATGAGGGCAGCATCAACATTAACGACTACCTCATCAACCCCCTTGCTGCGAAGGGGCCGGCCAGAATCGTAGGGCAACCGCAGGTCAGCGAGGGCGGAAGTGCCACCGTTAACGGCGAGACCATTACCGTCCGCCCCAAGGCTGGCTTCAGTGGCAGCTTCACAATCGTCTACCGCCTCGCCGACGCAAGCCGCGATCCCGCGCGCGAAGTCGAAGGTCTCCTGACCGTTCACGTCCGCGGGGTGCCCACCGCTCCCAGCAACGTGCGGGTAGAGGCCGCAGAAGCAAGTGCGGCGCGAGTCAGCTGGAGCGCTTCAGAATCGCGTGGAACACCGATCCTGCACTACACCGTGACCGACCACGCCCAGGGGGACGTCACCGAATGCGGACTGGCTACCAGCTGCTTGGTTCGGGAACGTACGCCTGGAACAGAACACCGTTTCTCGGTCAATGCGCACAACGAGGTAGGGGAGTCCCCCGCATCAGAGGTTGTCGCGCTCGCTGTGGACACCACTCCAGAGGCACCTGGTACACCTCGCCTCGTTGCTGGTGGTGGGCAGGTCACTGTGCGTTGGAATCCGCCGCGTAATGCGGGGTCGCCCATTCGCTCCTACGAAGTGGACCTGTCTCCCCACGGCGTTCAAACTGTCCACGCCGTTCCTGGCGATATGAGTGAGCAGAGCGTCACGATCAGCGGCTTGCAAAATGGCACCCAGTACGTCGCAAAAGTGCGTGCTCTTAACGATCAGGGGGTATCGAAGTGGTCTCCTGAAAGTACTCCTGCGACCCCCTTTGGTCCTCCCGGCCCGGTGACCGACCTGCAGGTGAACTACAACGACCTTGGGAATGCTCCGCAGGGAGCATCCCCTATTCTCACCATCCGCTGGACTGCACCCGCACAGATAAATGGCCGTCCTATCGAGTACTACACTGTGACTGCCGGAGGGGTCAGCAAGCAGGTTTCAGCCGGAGAAGGGACTGCAACAACAATCCAACTGCCATCCTTCCCCACGGAACAAGTGACCGTCACGGTGACGGCAACCAACGACCGAAACCAAGCAGATACCCACACCTCTGCACCAACAACGGTCACAACCTGGGTGGTGGGAACGCCGCCTCCGCCGAGCCAAGTCAATGCCACGGCCACCGGGGAAAACAATGAGATCCGCGTGACGTGGACGAATAGCCCCGGTGGAAACGGGTGGAGGCCCGCCGACCTGAGCTACGAGTGGAGTCGGGGTGAGGGGTGGTACCCGCTGACCCAAGAACTCTTGAGCCATCCCTCATGGGTTAACGGCGGACGCTACACCGTCATGCTGCGAGCAGTTGGCACTCGTGAGGGTAACACCGTCGTATCCGATACCAGCTCATCAAACGAGTTCTCTCCTTACGGTCCTCCAATCGCCCCGCAGATCTCCTGCGAAGGTGGCGAAAAGCAGGTTCAGTGTCGTTGGAGTGGTGGCGATCCCAATGGGCGATCGGCGTTCTTCGCACTACAAGGTCCGATCGAAAAAGATGTCGATGCAAGTGGCGAACAAACGTACGCAGTGAATCCTGGGGAGAGCGTTCGTGCATGCGTTGTTGTCACCCAAAGCGAGAGCCAAAGGACGGCAACGAATTGTGCCGAAGCCTCAGCTCATCCAGGTCCACCGGATGATGATGACGACGATGATGACGATGATGAAACGCCTGGTTCTTGGCGTATGATACTAACTCAGGACCCGGGTGATAGTCTGTCATTCACTCTCACTTACGATGGGGCATGGCGTCCTGGTTACCGTGTGATCTCGTGTTTCAACGCCCGGAACAGGCGTGAAGCTAACCCATCCAACTACTTGGGTGGTCCGTATCGAGTGTTCGTTGGAACAAAGTCCGATGTTCGCGTGCGCTGCGCAGGTAACCCGGCTAACCCGAGCCTGAGACCCAACGAGCATTTCTCCTTAAGAGTCGTTGATCTCGAGGGCAGTGAAGTGAACTGGGTGCCGCTGCACCGATAGGTGCACGTTGTTGTTCGTATGATGCCATTTCCCTGATACTGCTGAAATAGTGGAGGTTCCTGGGCGCTGTTCAGCAAGCCCTCGACTTCAGTAGAACCTTTAGCGTTGCAAGTGCGCAATCCATTCCTCAACGTCGGCGATCGTGCGAGGAATGTCCTCCGACATGCGCGTCACCGAGCCATCCTCATTGACAATGCAGTCATCTTCAATGCGCACGCCAATGCCGCGGTACTCTTCGGGCACAGCCAAGTCATCAGCGCGGAAATACAGGCCCGGCTCAATGGTGAATGCCATCCCCGGCTCCAGCAACGCGTCCTGGTACATTTCGCGGCGAGCCTTCGCACAGTCATGCACATCCAAGCCCAGGTGGTGGCTAGTGCCATGAGGCATCCAGCGGCGATGCTGCTGGCCATTCGCCGACAAGGACTCCTCAGCACTGACCGGCAGCAGACCCCATTCCTCCAGGCGCGCGGCGATGACCTCCATCGCAGCCTGGTGCAGATCACGGAAACGAGCGCCAGGCTTGTTGGCTGCTGCAAGGGAAGCCTCGCAAGCATCCAGCACAGCCTGGTAGATCTGGGCCTGGGGCTCAGAGAATGAGCCATTGACCGGCAGAGTGCGGGTAATGTCAGCGGTGTAGAGGGAATCAACCTCGACACCAGCATCCACCAGGATCAGATCGCCGGGGCGAACCTCACCATCATTATCAATCCAGTGCAGGGTATTAGCGTGATTGCCTGAGGCAGCAATCGTGTCATACCCTAGGCCATTACCCTCCTCACGTGCAACGGCACCAAAAGCGCCCTCAACCACGCGTTCGCCTCGCCGATGACCAATCGCACGGGGAAGAATACGGATAATGTCATCAAAGCCAGCGCGGGTGATATCAACGGCACGCTGCAGCTCAGCAACCTCGTAGGCATCCTTACACAGGCGAATCTCCGACAGGCGCTCATCCAAAGCATCATCCTCAACGCGGGCATCCCCACCAGAGGGCAGACCAGCTTGCTGGCGAACCTCGTTCACCATCGCCTCCACAGCCGCATCCACCTGGGGGACCACGCGCAGGCGCACCTGGCCAGCGTCCTTCGCCAGCGCATCACGCAGGGAATTAATATGCGCGCAACGCAGACCTGTCAGAGCCTCCATCTCTTCAAGGGAGGGACGCGCCCCTACCCAGAACTCGCCGTAGCGGGAATCAGCGTAGAACTCCTGGCTGGTACGCGACGCACGCGGCATCATGTACAAAACGGCTTCATGGGTCGAACCGTCAACGGCCTCACCCGGCGCTGTCAGGGGTTCAAGAACCAGTACAGCATCGGGTTCCTTGTCTCCTCCCAGACCCGTCAGATGAGCGAAAGCAGAATGAGCGCGGAAACGGTAATCCGTGTCATTGCTGCGCACCTTGTAGGTGCCAGCAGGGATTACCAAGCGTTCTCCTACAAAAGGCTTGCCCGCCTTATCCGCGCGTGCCTGCAGGAAGTCGGCGGCCGCCGAACGCTCGGGCATTTCAGAGGAGCGAGGCCCCCAGTGAGAGGCCATGAACTCGCGGAAGGCATCGGTTTCAGGTCGGTGGGAGCGGTTGTCATTGCGGTCTTCCATCGCCTGAGCGTCATGTGCAGTCTCGTGGTCAGCGTTGTGTTCAGTCATCATGTGTTCCATCATCCCACTTTTCTTCTGATGGAGTTTCTAAGGGAGGTTCCGTAGAAGGTCGGCTATTCAAAAGCCAGGTGCACAGGCTTGACCTGATGAGAAGCGAGGAAGATAGCGGATACTCTCAACGTCGCGGGGTGCACGACGTGCCCGCCGTGCTCTAGTGTCAGAGTATGCGCATTGATCCTCACACCCACTCGTCCTACTCGGACGGTACCGACACTCCCGCCGAACTCATGGAGTGTGCCGCGCGCGCTGGCCTGGGAATGATTGGACTGACCGATCATGACACCACCATCGGCTGGGACGAGGCAGTCGCAGCGGTCGAGTCCAGCGGTGTTGCGCTGCTTCGTGGGGTGGAGATGTCATGCTCTGCAGGGGGGATTACTGTTCACCTGCTGGGGTATCTTTTTGATCCTGCCGATCGGGAGCTCAACGCGGCCTTCGATTCGCAGCGTTCCACGCGTGAAAACCGCGGCCGACTCATGGTGGAACGCCTCAGCGCCGACTACCCCATCACCTGGGAAGACGTGAGCGCGCTTGCTCCGAACGGCGGCCCTGTCGGACGCCCTCACATTGCCGACGCCCTCGTCAACGCAGGAGCCTTCCCCCACCGTAATGCCGCTTTCGAGTGGGCACTACACCCCCGTGGCCCCTACTACATTCATCAAGACGCCGTTGATCCCGTCGACGCCGTCCGCATGATCCGAAACGCTGGGGGAGTGCCCGTCCTCGCCCACCCCCGCGCCGCTAAACGCCAACGGCTCCTCCCCGAAGAGGTGATAATCGCCATGTCCGAAGAGGGCCTGTTCGGCATCGAACGGGACCACCGCGACCACGACGAGGCCGCGCGCGCCGACGTTGAGCGCATAGCCACACTCTGCGGGCTAAGGATTTTCGGATCTTCGGACTACCATGGCACAGGCAAGCTAAACCGCCTTGGTGAACACCTCACCGACCCTGCGGTGATCGCGCAGGTAGAAGAACAAGGCCGACTGGAGGTTATCCGTCCGTGAATCTGAATGCGTGGGTCGATACGACCCTCCTAGCGACGACTTTCACCACGTTGTTCGTCATCATGGACCCGCCTGGCACCGTGCCCGTCTTCCTTGCCCTCACCGGCAAGTATTCCAAGGCAGACCAGCGGCGAGCTGCCGTCCAGGCCACGCTGACCTCTTTTGGTGTCATCGTGCTCTTTGCCGTGCTCGGCCAATACATCTTGACCTTCCTGCAAATCTCTATTGAGGCCCTGCAGCTCTCCGGTGGTATCTTGCTCTTCCTGGTCGCTATGGAACTGCTGATGGATCATGGTGACGCCGAAGAACCAGACACGGGCGATAACAACGTCAATGTTGCCCTTGTTCCTCTGGGCACGCCTTTACTAGCTGGGCCGGGCGCGATTGTGGCCGTCATGGTGTCGGTGACTCAAGCCAGCGATCATGCCGACGGGTGGATCGCTGTGCTCATTGCCGTGGTGCTCATGCACCTCGTCATCTGGGCAACCATGCGATTCTCGCTAGAACTGTCGCGCCTGCTCGGCAAGGGCGGCGTCATGATCCTCACCAAGATTTCTGGCCTGCTGCTGGCCGCTATCGCCACGCAAATGATTATGAACGCCATCTTCAAGTTCATCGCGAATAACTGATTGCTCAGGGGCGCTGGGGCGGGCGGTGCCTGTGCCTATGTTTTGAGGTGCCGAGGCACCAAGGACGGTGGCCCGGCCCGCCCGCTCACGCCTTGCTTTGCAAGGCGCTCGAAGCCCGGCCGATGAGGCGGGGCGCTTGTGTCTATTCGCCTACGCTTCGCTTCGGCTCCTATGCCCAACCGTGCCGCAAGCGCCCCACCTCACCCGCCTTGCCGGCCGCGCCGCCCTCGTCGATATGGGAGGGGCGTTGTAGTTTCTGGGGGTTATGCGGTGTGGAAACTGCAACGCGGTGTGTACGACGCTGGCTGAGGACGAGAGATTAGGGGCGCTCCCAGGGAGCAATGCCGCCGGGGATGATGTCGAACATGGGGTGGATTGCGGGAACCTCGTCCTTTTCGAGGGCGGCGACGGCTCCAGGTGTGCGCTGCCGGAGCTTAGCAAGTAGGTGCCCACGCTCAAAAGATATCTGGCCTGCGGTGACGGTAATGCGCGTAGTGCCAGGGCGGTCAATGCGCGAAGCGTCAAAGCGGTAGCCTCGCCGAGTTGCTTCCTGCTGGATGCCCGCAAGGAAGGTTCCGACCGCTTCGAGGGGATCCTCGCAGGCCTGGAAGCGTTCCAGCTGGGGATGCCGCGTGTAGCCCTTGGTTCGACCGGCAATCACGGCTTGGGCGAGCAGAGCCTCTCGCCAGCAAGCTGTGAGGCCCTGACGATCCAAATACGAGGGGTGAAGAGACCATAAGCGCATCCCTTAATTATTCCCTGTTCCTTGGAGGGCACTCGCTGCCATGGGAGGGGCGTTGTAGTTTTTGGGGGTTATGCGGTGTGGAAACTGCAACGCGGTGGGGAAAAGTTGGGCGAGGGGGAGAGGGGCGGTGAGGGTGAGGATGGCAAAGTCGGAGCTAGGGGTTGCGTACCTCCATGCCCATGGTGTATCACTGTATTAGGCAAGTAATACAGATGGGTGTTGGCAACACACCCACAACGATAGGAGGTGCCTATGGATCTCAATGACTCGCGACCACTGTGGATCCAGCTCGTCGAAGAATTTCGACGACGCATCGTCTCTGGAGAATGGGGGCCCGGTAGCAAACTCCCCAGCGTCCGCGAACTTGCCCTTGAACTCGGCGTCAACCCCAACACCATCCAAAAGGCATTGGGGGAGCTTGACCGAGAACACCTCACCCAAACGGAACGCACTGCAGGGCGCTTCGTCACCAGCGACGCCGACCTCGTCAATCAGGCGCGGATCGGACTCGCTCAAGAGGCAACCGACACCTACGTCAGCGCAATGAAAGGACTGGGAATAACCGCAGAACTCGCCGCTGACCTCATCACCACCCGTTGGGACAAGGAGGACCCCCGATGACTCCTCTCATCCAGATCGACCATCTCACAAAAGACTTCCGAGGAACCAAAGCCCTTGACGACTTCAGCCTCAGCCTCGAGGGCGGACGTATTGTTGGCCTGCTGGGAGAAAACGGCTCCGGCAAAACCACGCTGCTGAAAATCCTGGCCGGACTGCTCATGGACTACCAGGGCAGCGTCCGCATCAGCGGACATCAGCCAGGCGCGGCAACCAAGAAGCTCGTCTCCTACCTGCCAGACACCTCAGCAATCCCCACCAACCTGACCGTCACCCAAGCCGTTGACCTCTACGCGCGCTTCTTTGCCGACTTCGATCGCAGAAAAGCCCAAGAGATGATCGACTTCTTCGCCCTGCCCGAACACAAACGCATCAGCGAACTCTCACTCGGCACAGCAGAAAAACTCCAGATCCTGCTGGCGATTGCCCGCCAAGCGCAGATCTACCTGCTGGACGAGCCACTGTCCGGCATCGACCCAGCCTCGCGCGAACGCATCCTGCGCGGCATCCTCACCAACTTCAGCGAGGACGCACTCATGCTGGTCTCCACCCACCTTATCCACGACATTGAACCCGTCATTGACCAGACCCTGTTCATTAAACGTGGCCAGCTCATTCTCAACCAAGAAACTGACGCTCTGCGCGAAGAATACGGCAAGAGCCTCGAAGCCATCTTTAAGGAGGTGTACGCCTGATGTTTGGCGCACTACTTGCTCAAGAGTTCCGTTTCACGATGCGCAGTCTCCTGCAGATCCTCCTGTGGTCGGCGGCGGTGGGCGCGGTGAGCGCCATTATGGTGGCCACGGGACTGCCGGTGATTAGCCATTTAGGTCAGTTCTTCCTCAATATCGTCATTGTCGGTATTGGCATTGCCACGCTCATTGTCATGACCGTCCACTACTGGCGTTCCATGCACGGCTCGCAGGCGCCGTTCACACACTCCATTCCAGTGTCGGGGCGGATGCTTTTTACTGCGAAGGTTGTCTACTACATGGTGGCGGTCGCGCTCTCAGCGATTCCCACTCTGCTCGCCGCGCTTGTGTTGGTCACAGCTCAGACCATTGCTCAGGGCGGCAGCCTGGTCGACACCTACTCGATGTTGTGGGAGGGGACGTGGCAGATGTTGTCCGCTGTGCTGTCATCGGGGGCCATGGTGGCTCTGATCCTGACGGTTGTGTTGGCTTCAGTGGCGGGCACGCTTCAACTCCTTGGCGCCATCACCATTGGTTTCTCCGGGCGCTACACCGCGCGCGGCTATGTTGGCCCCGTTCTTGCTTTGGCGGCGACCTATCTCATCAACCAGGTCGTCGCTGTGGTGGGGATGCTCTTCATCCCGCTGAGCCTCACTATTGAGGGCGATGCGCCAACGGGAGTTGCATTCTCCATGATGCTGCCCGACCTCATCAGGGCAGTGCAGACGGGCGGAGAGCCTAGCCTGGTTGGCATGGGTGGCCCTCTGGCGACAATCCCGCTGGGCATCATTGCCGCTTTCTTGGCCATCCGAGCTCTGGAAAAGCACCTCTACGTGCGCTAACGCTTGTAGGGATCAACATGCGGGGTGTGAGTCTTGGGCGTTGTCCCAACACTCACACCCCCGATCCTTTGCGAGGCAGAGCTGCGTCCGTACTGCCGCTGTCAGGCAAGTAAGGGCGGGGGATGGGGCGGAGGGTGAGAGGGCCAGCTATGGGAGGGGCGTTGTAGTTTCTGGGGGTTATGCGGTGTGGAAACTGCAACGCGGTGTGGAAAAGTTGGGCGAGGGCGGGGCGCAGCGGGCGCAGGCAGACGGCCGACCGCAGACAGGCGGGCGCAGCGCGGTGTGGAAAAGTCGGTGAGTGGCTTCAAGAGCGCAGCGCATCGGAGGGTTCAATCCGGGAGGCCCGCTGGGTGGCAACGACACCTCCGAGTAAGCCCACGAAGATCCCTCCGAGAATGCCCAAGGGCACCATGACGGGGTCGAGGACGGGTTGCCACTGGCGGGCGAGGGTCACCCCCAGGATGACGAGGACCGCGCCGTACACTCCGACGATGCCGCCCAGGACGCCGATGACAAGGGATTCAGTCATGACCAAACCGGTGACGTGAATCCTGCGTCCGCCGATTGCTCGTCGAAGGCCGAACTCTCCGATTCGTTGGAAGACTGCTGCTGTCATGGCATTTGTCATGGAGAGCACTGCGGCAAGTAGGGCAACCCCTGTCAGGGTCAGCAGCATGGTTTGGAGGTTGCTTTCGATGTTTTCTCTCAGGGTCGTGGGGTCAGGTGGGGCGTCTACTCGGACGCTTTCTGGGGATGCGGGGATCCACGCGACGGGGCCTTGTTCAGCGACTTGTTGGGCTGCTCCGGGTACTACTTTGACTTCGGCGCTGTAGTAGCGCACGGCGGAGAATGATTGCGCTTCGTTTTCGGCGGTGATGATTGAGCGCATGAGGGCAAGTTGCAGGCCGGCATCCGTTAAGACGCCGACGACTCGTTTGGGTTGCCCGTCGATCCAGACTACGGGCGAGGCGAGGAGGGGGCCGAGGTTGATCTCTTGAGCGACTTGCGCACCGAGGAGCACTTCTCCTTCTAAGAGCGTGGGAATACGTTTCTCAGCGGCAGATTGGGCGCTATCAGTGGGTGGTGTGTCTTGTGCTAACGCTCCGATTGGCCCGTTTCCGGTCTCAATTGTGACGATTTGGGAGGGTATGTAGCCGTCGACCAGGCCAACAAGGTCGTAGGGGACCTGTTGGCCGCCCGCGCTACTGAGAGGGGTGGCGGTGATGCGATGTTGGCCGTGGGTCACGGTGATGAGTGCGTCTTCGACGCCCGCCAGTTTTTTCACTCGTTCGAGGGAGTCGTGGCTGCTGGCTTGCCGTCCGCCTGGCGAGGTGTGCGCCGCTGAGCTTTGCAGGGCGACGCGTTGGTTTCGTTGGGCGTCGAAGATGTCTGAGACCTGGTACTGGGCGGTTTGTGCGAGCCCTGTGGTGGTCAGGGCCAGGCCGACGCCGAGGGCTACGGAGGCAATGAGTGCGATGCTGCGTGCGGGTTTTGCCCAGAGTCCCTTCCATGCGTCGCTGAGGGCGTCCTTAATGCGGACGGTGGAGCTTGTCCCTTCGGGCGTGGGGGAGGGACGTTCCCGCTCCGTAGAAGGATGACGAGGCTGAGCTGCGGGGTGAGTCTCGCTGACAATCCCATCGAGGACGTGCAAACGCCTGGGTGCTCTGGCTGCTACGGCGGGGTCGTGGGTGACGAGGATAATGGTGATTCCTTGGGCGTTGAGGGCTTCAAGGGTGTCCATCACCTGTTGGCCATTTGCTTGGTCGAGGTTGCCTGTGGGTTCGTCGGCGACGAGGATCGGCGCGCCGGAGGCGATGGCGCGGGCAATGGCGACGCGTTGGCGTTCCCCGCCAGAGAGCGTCGCGGTGTCTTGTTCTGCTTTGTGTTCAAGCCCAACAAAGCTCAACGCTTTTTCTGCTAGTTCTCTGCGGCGTTTGGCGGGGAGGCCTCGGTAGAGGGTGCCAAGAGCCACGTTGTCGAGGACGTTGCGCCCATCAAGCAGGTGGAAAGACTGGAAGATGAAGGAAAAAGTGGAGGAACGGAGGCGGGCTCGTTGTACGTCAGTCAGTGTTGTTGTGTCAGTGCCGTCAATGAAGTAGCTGCCACCTGTTGGGGTGTCCAGAAGGGCGATCTGGTTGAGCATGGTGGATTTGCCCGACCCGGAAGGTCCTTCAATGACAACATATTCACCCTGCTCAATGGTTACTGTCGCGTCTTTCAGGGCCGTGACATTGACCGGACCGGTGTAGGTTTTTGCAAGCCTTTCGAGGCGCAGGGTAGCCATCAGCGATCCACTCTGACCTTGAGGCCTTCGCTGAGTGCCCTGTCGGCGTGCATGGATTCAATGGCGCACATTCCTGTGACGCAGGCGAGTTGGCGGATAGGTACTTGAATGAAAGAGTCCGCCTGCTGAAGCAGGATATGTGCCTGACCGGCGGCATCAGTGGCAATGGCCCGTTGAGGTACAGCTAGGACGCCCTGGAGGGGATCGGTGAAGTTAATGGTGATGAGGATGTCGTTGTGTCCTGCCCATTCCAGTGGGATAGTGCCGTTTTCGGGGGTAAATTCAATGATTGAGCTCCCTGAGCTCTCACGCATCTGGGCGCCTTCTCCTTCTTCTTTTTTCTCGGCGATTGTGCTGATGCGGACGTTGATTTCTTCGTGTCCAAGCACTGCGGTTCCGGGACGTCCTTCCATCAAACGTGCCGCTACAGGTCCGGGCACTTCACTGCTGACGGTGATGGTCGAGGACGCTAAAACAAGCATGCTGTTTTCATCCCCAAGGGTTGTGCCCAGCCCGGGAACAGCGTTGACGTGCGCGGGCAGGCCGGGAATGACGAGGATTTCGCTGGCGGGCAGGTACGTTTCTTTCTCTACCTTGGTGGGGGCGGCGGGCCTGGGCGCGGTGGAGGTAGATTGTGCACTATCCGGCGCGACCTCGGATGTGGGGGGTTCTGGTTTCTTTTCTCGCTGGGGTGCTTTTGCACCGTTTTCCGAATAGAGATCCTGAATGCACGCGGCTGTCCACGCGCCAAAGTGCCCGTCTGGGTGGAGGTCGTAGCCGAGTCCTTGCAGGGCTTTTTGAATCATGCGGACGTCTTCGCCGCTATCGCCTGGGCCCAGATCACGATAGAGAGGAAAACCCCCGGAGAGCGCGATGAGGGGGCGATCGTTGATCCATGTGATGACTGTTCCTGAGCGGAGCTCTTGGCCCTGCTGGATTCCCTGCGAGGTGATGACAGATGTTGCCCCAGCTTTGGGGAGGGTGAACTTTCGTTCCCCTGACCGCCTGGCGCTTGCTTTCATGGTTGTCCGCTCAACCAGGTCTGTTTTCTCGATCGCAACAAGGACGGGCTGCGCGGCAGGTGGAGCAGCGGCAGCGGCGCGCTGCGCGCTGGATTGAAATTGGCTGGCTGCAACCCAGGTTGCGCCGATGAGTGCGAGCGCTGCGACGATGACAGTGCCGATGATGAATCGGCGTTTTATCCGTTTGCCTGTGTGTACTGTCATGTCATTCTTTTCTGTAAGGGCTCTTCTGAGGTGGAGCTTGCACTGCTCATGCAGCGTGCCTTTTTAAGCGTGCCTTTTCAGAGTTGGGGCCGGTTCAGAGTCGGGGCCGGTTTTCTGGCGTTCGCGTGCCGAGTAATTGATGGGTGTTTATTGCGGGGCGTGCCAGTAGAAGCTGACTATTTGTAGCCGTACTCGGCAAGAATCTGGAGGGCTCGGGCTGCTTTTTCGGCCCTCCCGTCAAACTGTGAACGGAGCTCCTCGCGATGCGCCGTCACGAACTCTTCACGGATTGCCCATTCTGCCTCGTAGAGTTCCTCATTCCAGCTCGAGCTTTCGCGGCACTGGGCGTCGTGGACGGCGACGGCAATCTCGTCGGCACTTGCTGCGTCAGCATTTGGACTGCTGGAGTCGTCGAAGGAAACCCAGCGGTTTTGGAGGCTTTCCGGCAGTGCATGAACAGAAGTAACATCCCACGGCTGGTCTGGAAGGTCGGGGATGCCCAGGGGCTGCATGCACTCATTCCAACGCCCGGCTGCGGCAACGATGGCAGGGGCTTGACGGTCGGCGTGCAGTCGGTTGAGCTGTGACCCCACAGTCGCTTGGGCTTCGAGTACTTCCAGCGCCATGTCTGCTTCACTGCCCAGGAAGGAAGCATCGCCCGAGTCGGTGCCTGGCGCTGCTTCGTAGTTTCGTTTCTTCCATTCCTCAACGCTGATCCCATCGAAACGGGCTCGCGCGATTAAATCGCACTCATGGTCAGCCATTCTCTGCTCGTGGGATTCACTCTGGGGATCACGGTAGGGCACACCTGGAACTCGGCTGGGATCAGGGGCCAGGCGGTACCCGTACTTGCCGGCGAGTTCCTCGTTAAAGAGCCGTTCCCCACCCGGTCCGTAGGATTCGGAGCGCGGAGCGAAAGGAACGAGGTGCATTTTTTCTTCCGTGAATCCCCGCTGGTTCATGCACTCAACGTGCATGAGAACCTGAGCCGCAGTTTCCAGTTCCCAGTCACGATGGTCGAAATACGGGTCTGTTGGCAGCGTCCACTGTTTGCGGTCTTTCACTGGAAGTTCATCACTGAAGATAGGCATACGCGAGGGGTCAAAAGTCACCTCTGCCGCGGTGCTTTGGGCGGCGCTTTCAGCCACAGGCTCCTGCTTTCGTGGCGTGTCCTCAGCCTCGGTGGCCGTACAGCCTGCGAGGACGATCACGCCGATAGTGACACTCCATAGTGCCTGCCTGCGTGCCTCTTTCAGCATGAATCCTCCTTGAATATCTGCTGACGTGCTCTTTTTATCCTATGAGCGGGAAGGCATGTTTCTCTATTGAGTTTTGTTAACAATTCCTGCACGTGCTGCTCGTAGAGCCACTTCCGTTCGGGACTGGCAGCCGAAGTGATCCAAGATCTGGGTGACGTACACGCGCACGGTGCCTTCTGAGTAGGCGATTTTCTTGGCAATTTCTTTGTTTGTTGCTCCGGTGATGAGTTCGTCGTAGACGGCACGCTGTCCGATGCTGAGTTCGTCGACGAGTTCGTTCCAGTGTGTGGAGGAGCGGTGGTAGTCGCCCATGAGTTTGAGGGTGCTGATGGCCGCATTCGTTGCTTGGGGGGACAACACATGCTCGCCGACACGGATACGCTCAAGTGCGTCGATCACGTCCTTGATGGGCATGTCTTTGGTGAGGAATCCGGCGGCTCCGGCTGCCAATGCCGCACTGAGGCGTTCAGATCGTTCGAAGGCCGTGTACATGGCGACGCGAATATTCGCGTGCTCTTCAGTAATGATACGGGTTGCCTCAACACCGTCAAGGTGTGGCATTTCGACGTCCATCAGCACGAGGTCGGTGGGGATCGTTCGCAGGAGTTCGAGCGCTTCGTATCCGTCGTGTGCGGTGGCAACAATGGTGATCTTTCCGGCTCGCTGGAGCTGACGGGCAAGACCTTCACGCAGGGCATCGTTGTCTTCGACGAGCATGACCTTCATGGGGGTTGGCGCGGGGCGTGTCACGGTTCTTCCTTGTCTTGTGGGCTGGCCTGGAAAATGGGGATGCGCACGCTGTGGAACCAGGTTCCGTTTGCCGGGCCGATGAGGACATCAAGGTCGAGGGTTTGGCCTTTTTCGTAGAGGCTTGCAATGCCCAGTCCTGAACTGAGCGCCGTTTCTGTTTCACTTTCACTCAGATGTGCGCAGGGGGACACGAGTGCGATTTCGAGGTGGCGGTGGGTGGTCTCAGCCCAGAGAGAGATGTCGCTTCCGTGGGGGGCGTATTTGGTGCAGTTGATGAATCCTTCTCGTAGGAAGGTGCACAGGAATTCTGTCGCCCGCTGGTCGAGGGCTTTGTTGAGGTAGGAGCGGTTGGGCAGGTCAATGGTGAGTGAGTGATCGCCGCGGGTGAGAATTTCTTGGCCCTCTCGGATGACGTCGCCAAGGCTGAGGTTCTGCTTTGTTTGCCCGCCTTCTGCGTTGGTGAAAACCTGACGCAGGTAGATGGATGCTTGTACGGCTTTGTCTTCAATGGTGGCGATTCCGCGCGCCATGTCATCTGCATGTGGACTGTCAGCACTGTGGGGGTGGAGGTTGTGGAGTTCGCGTGCTGTCATGATGATTGCGGCGAGGTCGGTCATCACGGAGTCGTGAATGTAGCTGGCAATGTCAGCGCGTGTGGATACGGCAATGGTGTGGATTTCTTCTTCGAGTTGTTCGATCTTTTTCCTGTTGGTGTACAGGAATGTCCCCATTCCGACACCCAGACATGACTGAATGCTTAGGGATGTCAGGCGCTGAATGGGTAGAACTGGCCAGGATGCGCCAATGTGAATGGAAGCGATTGTTCCTACGGCAAGGACGGCGTAGGGCCAGTAGCGTTTCTGGGCGATGAGTTCAGCGAGTGCGAGTATGACAAGCAGCCCGCTGAAGGGGATGCCACTTCCGATGGCGGTAGCGGCTGAGGCTCCGATCACTGCGCAGATGCCGAGTGCGCCGATCAGCGGCCAGCGGGTGAGGAGTATGGCAGACAGGAGAAGAAGGAGACTGGGCGTTAAGGCGCTGAGAGATCTTCCTTGCAGAACGTGGATGACCAAGAAATCCGCACAGAAGAGGGCAAGGGCAGAGAGGGCGTATGCATGGTTCTTGTTCAATGCCTGCCCTTCCTTTGTCGTGCTTTCAGGATTTTAGTGTGCAGGATTTCAGGCCGCTTGCGGAGCCCCCTTCTTCTTAACTTTTGTTAACGAGGCTTTCGCCGGGGTGCTGGTGAGCGCTACTGCCCGTAGCCGTTTTCGAGGTAGACCTCGGTCGCGTTTTTGACGTGCTGGCGTTGCCGCTCGAGGAGCGGAGCAAGTTCGGCGCGGTGTGCGGTGACAAACTCTTCACACAGCTTCCATTCTTCCTCGTACAAGGTGTCAAACCAGCCTGAGGAACGCCGACAATTCGCATCGTGTACGGCGTACTGCACTTCTTCCTGTGAGGGTGTTCCGCCAGTGTCCCAATTCCATCGGTCCTGGAGGGAAATGGGCAGATCGTAGCTTGCTGTCTCCCACGGAAACTCTGGAAGATCAGCAATCCCCAATGGTGCCATGCACTCACGCCATTTTTGTGCAGCGTCAAGCAAAACAGGCTGTTGAAGATCCAACGTCAAACGACCCAGTTGCCTTTCAGCATCCGAGCGGGGGTCTTCACCAAGGAGAGCACGGGCTTCCTCTTCAGTTTGAGGAATTTCCTTGAGGGAGGAAACACGCTGCATCTCTTTCTTCAGTGCCTCATATTCATCGGGAGTGATCCTTTGCATCGCATCATCACGACACTGCGCTAAGTGCTGTTTCGCGTCGCCACCTAAGGTCGAGGCGTAGGTGTCAGGCGGTGGCGCTCCCTCCACGTAGGAGTTGGTTCCATCCAAGCGATAGCCAAAACGGGATGCAATGCCCTCATTAAATATTTTCTTGCTTGATCCCCAAGGATAAACTTCATCTTCTGGTTGGAACAGCTTGATATGAAGCGGGAAGTCTGCATAGCCTTTTTGCTGCATGCAGTGAACTTCCGCCACAATTTTAGCGTCGACAACGTAACTGCCGAGTGTCCGGCCGTCGTAAACATCCGTTGGCAACACCCAGCGATCTTGATTTTTCTGAGGAAGCGCATCAGATAGCACGATCTGCGGGATGCTTGTCGCCCCTTCGAGCCCCTGATTGCTCGATTGAGGAGCTGACGTCGCCTCTTCAGAGGAAGAAACATTACCTGCATCTGATGCGCTGCAGGACGCCAAGACAAGAGCGAAGCAGAGCAAAAATGCGGTTGAGCGTCCACGTGACTTCATTGTCCTCATCTCCGAGATACTCAAGGTTTTCGTTGGGGAGCATTCCGATGCTCCGGGCCGCTGCAGGTCTGATTGGAAGTTTTCTCTCTACTACGAGGCAGCGATCGTTGAGAGTTGCTTCATAATACCTAATAGAGAGCGGAGTTCAACCCACTTCACTTGTGCCTGCAGACAAGGCGGGCGCAAGCGCGGGATACAAGTGGATCTTTGCCATAACGGTAAGGGGCCGGGTGAACGCCCTGCTTGCGTTCACCCGGCCCTCACGTTTAAGTAGATAGCGCCGTCAGTCCTCGCTTGTGCGCACCTTCGAGATGCGGCGACGACGACGCGGCGCACCACTCGCGCCAGAAGTCTTCCCAGCAGAGCCTTGAGGCGCAGCTCCCTGCTGATCGCCCATAGTCTGCGCGTTCGCCCCACGTCCGCGACGCGAGCTGATCCGGTGCTCAGCATCGGTGCGGTGCCCAGAACGTCCACTCGCAGAACGTCCACCGCCAGCGCGCTTAGCAGCGCCAGCGTCACCGCGCTCACCAGCGCCCTCAGCGCCGCGCCCGCCTCGTGCTGCAGAACCTCCTCCAGCAGCCCCGCGACCACTGCCACGACCACCCGAGCGGCCCCCACGGCCAACAGTGCGGCTGCCACCAGAGCGCCCACCAGCGGTACGACCTCCAGCGCTGCGCCCTCGCCCAGCGGAACGATGACGAGTACCGGTCTCACCCAGATCCTCAAGAACCTCAGCCGCCAGCCCCTCTCGCGTGCGCTTTGCGCGCGGCAAACGAGAGGTCACATCAGAAGGAATATCCAGGTCAGTAAACAAGTGAGGCGACGTGTGGTAGGTCTCCAGCGGATCGGTCACACCCAAGCCCAAAGCCTTCGAGATCAACCCCCAACGAGGCACATCATCCCAGTCCACGAAGGTCACAGCCGTGCCCGAATTACCCGCGCGGCCCGTGCGGCCAATACGGTGAATGTAGGTCTTTTCATCCTCCGGGCACTGGTAGTTAATAACGTGGGTGACATCGTCAACGTCAATGCCACGCGCAGCAACATCGGTTGCCACCAGCACATCCACCTTGCCCTTACGGAAGGCACGCAGGGCCTGCTCGCGCGCGCCCTGACCCAGGTCGCCGTGCAGTGCGCCCACAGCAAAACCATTGGCAGTCAGTTCTTCACCCAGGCGGGCAGCCGTGCGTTTCGTCCGACAGAACACCACGGTCTTCCCACGCCCGCGCGCCTGCAGAATGCGAGAGACAACCTCACCCTTATTCATCGCATGCACACGGTAAATGACCTGCTTAACGGACTTCACCGTCGCCCCCTGATCGGTGGGATCCTGAGCGCGAATGTGGGTGGGCTGCTTCATAAACTTACGCGCCAGAGCAATGACCGGGCCGGGCATGGTGGCCGAGAACAGCATGGTGTGGCGATTCGCGGGAGTGCGCGACAGCAACACCTCAACGTCGGGCAGGAAGCCCAGGTCAAGCATCTCGTCGGCCTCGTCCAAAACCACGGTTTCCGCACCCGACAAGTGCAGGTGACCGCGGCGCAGCAGGTCAATCAGACGCCCAGGAGTGCCCACCACAATATCGACGCCGCGCTCCAAGGCCTCGATCTGTGGCTCAAACGCAACGCCACCGTAGACATCGAGAATACGCAGGTTCAGGTATTTCGCGGCCGCACGCAAATCGTCACCCACCTGCTTTGTGAGCTCACGGGTGGGCAAAATAATGAGCGCCTGAGGCTTATTGGGATTGAGGAGGTCCTCATAGCCTTCCTCGTCGGGGGCAATGACGTCTTCGAGGACGGGAATACCAAAGCCCAAGGTCTTACCCGTACCGGTTTTCGCCTGACCAATAATGTCGTGGCGGTCAAGGGCCACAGGCAGGGTCAGTGCCTGAATGGGGAAGGGGTGGACAATGCCGCGTTCTTCGAGGGCGTCAACGATGGGGTCGGTCACGCCAAAGTCAGCGAAAGTCTTCTGGTTGAGGTCTTCCTCGCCACTGTTGGTAATGTCGGCGGGCACCTCCACCTCAGGGGCGGGGGCGACAATGTCACCCAGGCGCACGACACCAGCGGAGTACTCCACAGTTTCGGTGGGCGCGGTGGGCGCGGCGGGTTCGTTGGGCGCTGCAGCTTCGGCGGGCGTGGCAGAAGCAGCGCCTGACGAGGGGCCCGCAGAAGCAGACTTCGCAGCGACAGTATCGGCGGCGGTGGCCTCGTCCTTAGGCATAGGGGCAGGGGAATCTATAAAGGTAGTGTCGGTCATCACGATGAGCCTTATCTCCGGAAAAGAAAGCATCCGGTGGTGTGGAGCAGCCGATCGTGGAATACCACCCGCAGTGTCTGGCGGGACGCAGCGCAGCGCGCGCGTGAATGAAACAGTCGAGACGATCGGTCAGCCGTCGGTCCCCTTCAGTCTACTGCGTGAGGATGCCAGCACGGCCCGAGCGCAGCACACAACTCGGTGAGTTTGCGCTCAAAAGTGACACCTCAGAGCTATGCGGCACGCTCTATAGTGCAGCGGAGCTGGTCATGCAATGAAGAAAGTGGGCGTTTCTGGGGAGTCTGGGCCGTGGCGCGCTAGGCTTGGAGGCATGGAAAAGGTCTATGAACCCGTTGATGCAGGCACCCGCAATGTCGTGGGCCTGATTGCGTACGCAACCTTGGCCGCAATGACGCGCCTGGCAAAGGACGGCGACGGCGCGCCAACGATCTCGGCCCACATTGAACACGCGCACATGTCCGCCCGCGCCTACGTGGTTTTCAGCCAATTGGAACTGTGGGCAGTGCATCGTGACGTTGACCTTCAAGAAGCAGCTGGCCAGTACAAGGGCCTCTTCGATGACCTCGATGCGCGCACCCGCCCCGATAGCTGGTGGGAACGCACGGTCAAGACCTACGTCACTATCGGTATCCTCGCCGATTTCCTGCAAGAAGTCGCCAAGCGCCGCAAGCTCTTCTCCGGCGCGATCGGCTGGGATCTGGGCCAAAACGAGTGGGAGAGGGGCGCGCTTGCCCCACTGACCGCCGTTGACACTCAAATGCAGGCGCGTCTGTCACTATGGGCCCGTCGCGTTGCCGGCGAGGTCTTCGGCCTTGTCCTGCTCCTGCTCGACAAGCACCCTGACCTGCTGGCAGAGCCTTTGGACAAGCCAGGTATCGTTGAGATGCTCAGTGCCCGCCATTGCGAGCGTATGGAGCAGCTGCACCTTCAGCCCTAAGCACGCCTGAGGCACCACGAAAAGGACCAGTGTTCCCACGCGGCGCTGCTGGTTTACGGCCCATCACCTACGATGGGCGCTCAGTCTGCTTGACGATGTCTCCACGTGAAAGGACCACTATGTCTGGTGTTCCCCGTCTCGCCATCGTGATTCCTTGCTACAACGAGGAAGCGGTCCTACCTGTCACGAAACCGCTCTTTGAGGACAAACTGCTCTCCCTGATTGAGGCTGGCAAGGCGGCCCGGGACTCAGCGCTCGTCTTCGTTGACGACGGCAGTCGGGACGCCACCTGGACGCTCATCGAAGAATTCTCCTGCGGAAACCCTCATATTCGAGGCCTGCGCCAAAGCCGCAACCGTGGACATCAAAGCACCGTCTTAGCTGGCCTACTCGAATCCATGCACGACTACGACGTGACAATCAGCGTCGACTGTGACGGGCAAGACGACCTCAACACCATGGATGAGATGCTTGCCGCCTACGCTGAGGGCGCAGAAGTGGTGTACGGCGTGAGGAACGACCGCGCGACCGATTCTTTCTTCAAGCGTTTTACCGCTGAGTCTTTCTACCGGATTCTGGCGACGATGGGCGTGGAAGTGGTGTTCAACCACGCCGACTACCGCCTGATTTCCTCTCGAGTCCTCAAGGAATTTGCCAGCTTCAAGGAAGTGAATCTCTTCTTGCGTGGCCTCATCCCCCTAGTGGGATTCAAGAGCACCTCGGTGTACTACGCCCGCCATGAGCGCATGGCCGGTGAAAGCCACTACCCGTTGACGAAGATGCTGGGTCTTGCCGTTGACGGTGTGACAAGTTTGAGCGTCAAACCCATCCGCATGATTACGGCTGCGGGGATTGTCGTGTCCCTGCTGAGTTTCTTCTTCATCCTGTGGATTATTGGCACCTTCTTCTGGGGGACCACGGTGCCAGGATGGGCATCCACCACGGCTGCCTCGGTATTCCTTGGTGGCCTCCAGCTGTTGTCCCTGGGGATCATCGGCGAATACGTCGGGAAGATCTACATGGAAAGCAAGGAGCGCCCGCGCTACATCATTAGTGAGCGGACGGAGTAAGGCCGAGGCAGCCGCAGCGCGTGTCGTTTAGAGGGCGAAGCCGACGCGGCGTGGTTCCTCAGACCCGATCTGCGTGAAACCAATGGCGTCTGCGGGGATGAGCACGCGCTGGCCTTGAGCGTCCGTAAGGTCAAGGACGGTGCCCTGGTTGAGGGCTGCGGTGAGCTGCGCGGCGAAGTCGTCTGCGGTGCTATCCAGGTCGAGGATGAGTTCGCGGGCGACATTTCGCACACCAATGGTGACCTTCATGGGGGCTCCTTATGAGAGAAAATAGCGACTACCGCTAGTTTAGTTGACCCAAATCCGGGGTGCCTCTGAAACTATAGAGCCATGAGCGAAATCCAGGTCGATCTTGTCGCCCCGTCACCGGAGGCCACCCGCCTGCCATCCTTGGGACAGGCTCAGCGCGCCGTGTGCGAGGCGAGTGCGCGTGAGTCCCTCATTGTGCGCGGTGCCCCGGGCTCAGGCAAGACGACGACGCTTCTGGCTGCAGCGCAGGCGGCGTTGGAGGCGGGTGAACGAGTGGCGGTCCTCGTCCCCGATCGGGTGCGTGAAAAACTACTCGCCCCCCGCTTGCAGGCCGTGGCGCCGCATGTGGTGCGCCCCGTGCGCACGCCAGCGTCTTTTGCCTACAACGTGGTGAATCTGTGGCGGACGCGCCGGGCAGACCCTCTGGGCGACCTAGAGCTCATTACGGGCGCGCAAGAGGACGCCGCCATCGCTGAGCTTCTCGCGCAGGGCGTGCCCGAGTGGGAGGGCGTGTTTGCTCCTGAACTGCTGGAGATGAGCATGATGCGCATGGAGGTGCGTAACCTCCTGAGCCGCGCGGATGAGCATGCCGTGAGCGCTGAAGAGTTGGATGCGTTGGGGCAGCGCTACGCCCAGCCCGCGTGGCTGGGCGGGGCCCGCCTACGTCGCGCTCTGGATCAGCGCGGCGAGGCTGATTCCGAGGTGCGTGGGACGATGCGCGCCTCACACTCGCGGATCCAGCATGTTGCGGCCGACCTTGTGCGCTGCTGGGAGGAGGCTGCCCCGGAGCGTCAGGTGAGTGAGCCTCTGCCCGTCCCTGACCTGTTGATCGTGGATGACCTGCAGGATTGCACCCCCGCGACGCTGGCCTTGATTGAGGCCGTCCACTCGCGCGGGGCGCGCCTGCTGGCGTTTTCAGACCCCGATATTGCGGTGGCCTCCTACCGTGGTGGCTATGCGAACGCGGATATGGTGCTTGCCGCCGCGACGGGCTGCGAGATTCGTGAGCTCGGAGAGGTCTACCGGGGGACACCGCAACTGCGAGCGGTTGTGCAGCGCGTGTGCGAGGGCATCACCCAGCAGGGCCCCATCGGGCGACGACTGGTGGGAACCGCCCCCTCGCAGGACGAGGCCACCGCCGAGCCGCCGACGGGCGATGAGGTGCGGATACACGTTGCCGAAACCCGCGCACAAATGGGTGCCCAGCTCGCACGACACCTGCGCGCACACCACCTTTACGATGGCATTCCCTGGGGAGAACAGGTGGTCATCGTCCGCTCCGCTGCGGCCGCCGACGAGATCCGCAGGCAGCTGCGTCGCGCCCACGTGCCCATTGAGAATCAGGAGCGCGCTTTTTCTTTCACCACAGAACCCGTGACGCGTATTCTTCTGCGCCTGTTGACGGCCGCCGCAGAGCTGGGGACGGACAGCGGTGGCCTCGTGGAAGAACTCGTGTCCTCTCCACTGATTGGCGCCGACCCTGTCGATGTGCGCCGACTGTGGAGGATTCTCAACGCTGAGGGGGCCTTCAACGCCGGTACTGCCGGGCAGGATGCTCCGGCCAGTGTCGCTGAAGTCGACCTCGCAGCCCTTCTCACCCGCTACCGCGATCCCGAGCAAGCGCAACGAGACGTCACCAGCTACGAGCGCCTCAGCCGCTACGCGCAGCTGTGTGAAAACCTCACCCGCGCCGCCCGCATGTGGCGCTTGAGCGCTCAAGCCGCACGCAAACGCCCTCGCGAGGGCCTGTGGGACCTGTGGGAAGCCGCCGGGGTTGCCCACACCTGGCAAGAAGAAGCCGTCAAAGACACTGCGGAAAGCTTCTGGTACGACACGCAACTGGACGCCATCCTCGCACTCTTCCGCGTCGCTGACGTGTGGGAACAGCGCAACCCCGCCGGAGATGCCGCCAGCTTCGCCTCCGCCATCATTGACCAGCTCCTCCCCGTCGACACCATCGTCGACACCGGCCAACGGCCAGCGGGCGTCCCAGTCCTCTCCGCAGCGCAAGCCGCAGGCGGCCAATGGCAGGTCGTGGCCATTGCAGGCGTCCAAGATGGACTCTGGCCCAACACGGCCCTGCGCAACCACATGCTGCACGCCGACACCCTGGGCACCCTCATGCTCGGGATACGTCAGGGAGCAGACGAACTCAGCTGGGAGGAACTCACCCACGTGCGCAGCAGGCGCCGCGCGGTCAAAGACGATGAGTACCGTCTATTCGCCTGCGCAGCCTCCCGAGCCTCACGTTTCCTCCACGTAGCGGTCGTCCTCAACGAGGAAGCAGCTCCGTCAGAACTCTGCGACCGGGTCGCCCTCGCCGAGGACACAGGCACCCGAAAGGTTGAGCGAGCTGAGGATGGCCGCCCCCTCTACCGCGTTGAAAAAACAGCGGCGCCCCTGGATTTTCATGGCCTCATGGGGGCACTGCGCTACTGGGCTGCGCAGGAGGAAAACAGTGACGAAAAGGAAGCGGCACTGACCGCCCTCGCCCTACTTCAACGTGAGGGCATCCCCGGCGCCGACCCCGTGTACTGGGGTGGAGCAGGGGGCGTGACCTCACATGCGCCACTCTTTGGTGCCGAAGCGATCCGCGTGTCCCCATCCTCTGTGGAAACCATGGAGAAATGCCCGCTCAAGTGGTTCTTCCGCCGGATCGGCGGAGATGCGCGCAGCGGTTTCTCCCAATCCCTGGGCACCCTCATTCACGCCATCGCTGAGGCACACCCTGCGGGCGATGCCGACACCCTGCGGGCCGCCCTCAATGAGGCCTGGCCAACCCTCGCGCGCGAACTCGAGCCCTTCGAAGAACGCGCTGAACGTGAAAAAGCGGAGGAACTCATTGAAGGACTGGTCGCCTACCTTGCCCACCTGCCCGCCGGTCAGCAGGTGGAGACGGAATTCCGGGTGCGAGCCGACATGGGCGACTACATCATTAGCGGCTCCATTGACCGCCTCGAGTCGGGCGAGCACGGCGTGCGCGTGGTGGACTTTAAAACCGGTCGGGAAAAGAGCGCACAGGAAGCCGAAGAGGACCCCCAGCTCGCCACCTACCAGGTAGCTCTGGACGCCCTGGGATACACGGTTGAGGGCGCACAATTGCAATACTTGCGCGTTCCCGACGGCAAGCGCCCACCCGTGCCTCGCCATATTCGAGGGGCTCGCACGCAGGCGGCCTTCTCAGATGAGAAGCTCGCCGACCAGCGTCGGCATCTGCAAGAACTTGTCACCCACATGAGGGGGCCGACCTTTGCCAGCGTGACCTCCAGCGAGTGCGAACGCTGCGTCTTCGTGGCAAGCTGCCCGGCCCAGGGCGGAGCAGAACGGGTGGTGAACTAATGACTGAGGAAAAGAGTCAGACAATGACCGAAGACGCAGTGTGGGCGGGGGATCCAGCCTTTACCGCCGAAGTCATCCAACGCTGCGTTGACCCCACGAAAGCACCCACGCCCGAGCAAAAAGCTGTCATTGAAGCACCGCTGCGGCCCACGCTCGTCGTTGCTGGTGCTGGCGCGGGCAAGACAGAGACGATGTCGATGCGCGTGCTCTGGCTCGTTGCCAACCAGGGTATTGATCCCGAGAGGATCCTTGGCCTGACCTTCACCCGCAAGGCGGCCGGTGAACTCTCCGAGCGTCTGCGCGCTCGACTGGCAACACTGGCCCGCACTATTCCCGCACTCGAAGAGGCGGGGGATCCTCAGTGTTCGACCTATAACGCTTTTGCTCAGCGGATCGTCCTTGAGCACGGGTGGCGCATTGGTTTTTCAACGGACACGCGCCTCATGGGCGAGGCTGCCTCCGTCCAGATGATGTCTGAGATCGTCCGCGAGTGGACGGGGGAGGAACTACCTAGCGGCGTGTCGATTGCTAGCACGGTCTCGACCGCGCTGAGCTTGGCGCAAAACCTTGCTGAGCACGGCTACACCGTTGACAGCGTGTCGGACTCTTTTGATGCGCTGGCCGAGCATATTGAGCAGATGGGTGCGCCTGCGAAGCCTCAAGGGGACATCGCCGCCGGAGCGAGGGCCGCTGTTGAAGCCCTGGGGCGGCGCAGTATCTACCTCAAACTCATCGCCGCCTTCCAAGAACGCAAACGACGCGAGGGCGTCATTGACTACGCGGACCAGATCGCTGTGGCAACCCGCCTGGTCACGGAGTGCCCCGACGTGGTCGAGGTAATCCGCTCTGAGTTCGATGCGGTGCTCCTTGATGAGTTCCAGGACACCTCCGTCATTCAGATGACGCTGTTTTCTGCACTTTTTGGCACGCGCGCCGGTCAGAGCCTGGCATTGACGGCCGTGGGCGACCCGAATCAGGCAATCTACGGTTGGCGCGGGGCCTCGGCCGCCTCGCTGGAAGGATTCCTGGACGCCTTCGATCCCCTAGATGAGGGGCAGAGTGGCGCCCCAGAGCAGTGTCACGACCCCGGGCAGACCCTCACTTTGTCGACGGCGTGGCGCAATGACCACCAGATCCTCACCGTCGCCAATGCCTTGGCTGAGCCCCTGCGTTCTCATTCCGTCAAGGCAAAGTCTCCGATTCTGTCCGCACGCCCTGGCGCAGGGCGAGGCGAGGTGCGCTTCCACTACACGCCAACGCGTGAGGAGCAAGCCGCAGCTATTGCTGAGGAAATTGCCCAGCGCTACCGGGCAGGCAAGGCTTCGGGCAAGACGCCCACAGCTGCGGTACTCTGCGCCCGGCGCAAGGACTTTGATCTCTACGAACAAGCCTTGAGGGAGCGGGATATTCCCACGCAGGTGATCGGGGCAGGCGGGCTTTTAAATCAGCCGATTGTCAGGGACTTGAGGGCGGTGCTCGAAGTTGCCAGCGACATTGAGGCCACCCCACAGTTGCTACGCCTCCTAACTGGCCTGCGTTTAGGTAGTGCTGACCTATTCTGCCTGTGGGAATGGGCCCAGCACCTGGCGCGTTCCCACCCGCAGGACCACCACCCGCAGGCCTTCCTCCTTGAAGCGGTGGATTCTCCTCCTGAAGTGGGGTGGGGTCCCGCAGCGGGGGCTGGCCCTGAAGAGGGGGCTGGTCTTGACGAGAGGTCTGGCCCTGGGCAGGGCGGACCGCGCTTCACGCAGGCCGCCCACCAGAGGGTCAGCCTGTTGGGTAGGCGCCTGCGCGCCATCCGCGCCTATGGGGCGCGCGGCGTCGTTGAGCAGGTCGAACGTGCTATCTCCGTCATGGGCCTCATTGAAGAATGCCTGGCTGATCCTCAGGATTCGCGGGGGCGCGTCGCCCTTGATGCCTTCGTGGATATTGCTGCCACCTACGAGCGCGACACGGATGGTGCTGACCTGCCAGGCTTCCTCACCTGGCTGACCCTGGCAGAGACGGAGGAACGCGGCCTGCCCCTGCCTGCGGGCGAGCCCGACCCTCAGGCCGTGCAGATTATGACGGTTCACGCCTCCAAAGGCCTGGAGTGGGACATTGTGGCCGTGGTGGGCATGGGGGATGGGGCCTTCCCGCGACATGGTTCCACCAGCACGCTGCGCCCCCTTGTCGCCAAGGAACACCACTACGAGGCCGCGCCGGAGGGGATCTGGAGGTCTAGGGGCTGGCAGACCGCAGTGGGGGAGTTACCCTACGATCTGCGAGGCGACCGCGCGGAACTGCCCGCTTTCGACGACCCTGAGGGGTGGATTGGTGGCACCAGTACGAACCCCGAGACAGGACGGGAAGTAAAGCAGACCTTCCCCAAGTGGTTGACGAGTATCTACGAGCCCGAGGTCGGGCGCTACCTGGAGCGTGAGCAGCGCCGACTGGCCTATGTGGCCGTCACCCGAGCCCGTTCTACGCTGTTGATGAGCGGTGACTGGCATGATGGGCTGGCCAAGGGCCGCTACCCGTCGATCTACCTGCACGAGGCCCTCGCCACCCTCCATCTGTTGGCCTCGCAGGCTGTAGAGGGGGACGAGCAGGCGCGCGGGCGACTGGGGTGCGCGGCAGAACCTCGCTACCTGGAGACTGAGGCTTTCGCTCGCGCCGCGGGCGCATGGGAGGCACTGCTGGAGGATTTCCGCCGGGCTGACGAGATTGTTGAGGCCCTCGGCCAGGAACGTGAAGTTGCCGGTGAAGAAAACCCTGATCATGTGGAGTTTCCTCCGCCTGCGGGAGAGGCTCTGACACTGGTTGAGGCCGCCGCCGAAGCGGTGCTCGCCCGTTCCCAGGAGATGCGTGGAGATCGAGATGTCCTTGACGCTCTTGCTCCCATGAGCTCCCATGACCTTATTCGTGACGCGATTGCGTTGATTGAGGAGGAGCGGATCCGACGCGAACCAAAGAATTTCACGGTGACGCTCGGACGCCTGCGGGCAACGGCTGTGTCCTCCCTGCTGGAGGATGAACGCGCTTTTGCTTTGTCCTTGCGTCGGCCACTGCCTGTGCGGCCCTCCTCAAGTGCGACCCTGGGGACCTTGATTCACGCCTGGGCTGAACGCCAATTGCGGCAAAACAGCGGCGAGCTCTGGATGGAGCCCGTTGAGGGTGTGGAGATGCTCTCCGCTCGGGATGCAGAGCGCTTAGCGCGCATGCAAGAGAATTTCATGGGGATGAATATGCCAGGTGTTCCGGTGGCGGTGGAAGAGTCTTTCGCGGTTGGTATTGCGGGGGTGACGGTCCAGGGGCGTATTGACGCGGTCTTTGCGGCGCCTGATGGGCGCAGCATCGTTGTGGATTGGAAGAGTGGCCGCGTACCGACCAGTCGAGATACGGAGAAATTGCGATACTTCCTCAACCAGTTGCGTCTGTACCAGCAGGCGTGGGCACTGCACTCCGGCCAACCCGTTGACAGCGTTGACGCTCAGCTGGTGTTCCTGGAGCACAATCGTGTCCTCACTTTGGCGGAGATTACTCAGATGCTGTCGGCCAGCGGCGCGTCAGGGGCAGGTAGGCCTCTTGACGAGGCCCTCGCCCTTGTTCTTTCCGATGAGGACGAGAGGTAGGGGATCCCCCAGAAAATAGGTGCAGGCGCAGTCAATGGACCTGCCACGAGCGCAGTTACGGGACCCGCAACGCACACAGGCGCGGCGGGGCGCGGCGGCCGGGCTAGCGTTCTTGCTGGGTGGGTAAGACGATGGTCTCGACCTCGTCCTCGTCATCCTGGGTGAGTTCGCCCAGCGAGGCCGCGACTGTCGGAGGACCATCCTCGTCCTCACCATCCTTGCCCGCAACATCGTCCGCGCCCGCATCCTCCCGGCTGTGCGCCGAGGGCGTGGGGGCAGTGTGCGCAGCGGGGCCGTTGAGCCCCCATACCGCGTAGGCTTCCTCAGCGGGAGTATCCACGGACAAGGGCGCGGCCACCAGCGGCTCATCCTCGAGGTCCTCGGAGAGTTCACGGATCATCTCACGCGCCTGCTCCACAATCTCCGCATCCTCAGCGTGAACGCCGTGGAGGAGCCAGCGCACTAGGGAAAGCTCGGAGATCAGCTGAGCGCGCGTCTCCAGATGGACGTCCACAGCGCTGCGGGTCATGGCGTAGGCCTCGCGGAAACGCAGCATGAACTCGTCACTGCCCTGGGCAAGTACCCACGCAATATCAGTGGCAGGATCACCCACGTGAGCGGAGGAGAAACCCGAGAGCGCGCTCACCGCACCCTCGTGGACGCACACCGAGGTGCACTGCAGGTCCCCGTGGATGGGGGCGGTGGCAAAACGCCACATAGCAACGTCTTCGAGAGCTCCTTCCCAACGGTTCCACAGGTTAGCGGGGATGACGGTGTGGGAGGCGGCCTCGTCAAGCAGGGCGAGGTGGCGTTGGCGGCATTCGGCGGCCGTGTAGGTGGGCAGGTCCACGCCCGTGTAGATCCCGGTAGGCAGGTTGTGCAGGTGGGCGAGAGCGCGAGCGAGGGATGCGGGCAGGACGTGGGGGTCGGCGAAGTCCTCGTCGGTCATGAAGCGTCCGCCCAGGTCATTGTGGACCATGACGCGGGAGCCGTCGCTGGTGCGGGCAAAACCGGCTGGGCGGGGGACACGGAAGGGGATCATGCCCGCTTCCTGAGCTTGGGAGAGACGTGAGAGGACGCTGACCTGGGATTCCATGTCGAGGCCGCCGACAGTGTCGTGGGGGCAGGTGACCATCCAGCGGTTCCCGGCGATGTCAATGATGCCGGTGACGGAGACCAGCTCGTCACTGTACTGGGGTGGGCGCAGGCCTGCGACGTTGAGGCCGGGGACGGCTGCGGTGGCCAGTGCGGCCAATTCAAGGGGTGTTTTTGCGCGGCTCACCCTTCAAAGGTAGCGGCATCAGGGGCTTTGGCGCCGGAGAAAACGCCCGGGGTGAGTGAGTTGAAGGTGCGGAGCGCAAAAGTTATCCACAGATTTTCCCAATGACGCAAAAAGCGCGAAAAAACTCGTTAGTCTGCCTAGCAGGCTGAAAAATAAACCTTCATGGAGGGGTGGATGAAAGACTACGACACTCAGCTGCAGTGGGTCCGCGACGAGGTCACGGCACGCGCCATTGACCCCTACGCCCACAGGGATGTCGTGACCCGCATCATTCAAGATGCCCTCGACCGCTCCGGTGACCTCTACGTCGGCTCCGATCGTGAGGAACTCATTGCCAAGATGCTGGCAGATGTCGTCGGCGTGGGGCCACTCCAGCCCTACCTTGACGACCCGGAGATTGAGGAAATCTGGATCAACGAGCCGACCCGTGTCTTCGTCGCCCGCGGCGGCTCCCCCGAATTGACACCCCTCATCCTGGGTGAGCAGCAGGTACGCGACCTCGTTGAACGCATGCTCCACCATTCCGGCCGTCGCCTGGACCTCTCCCAACCCTTCGTTGATGCCATGCTGCGCGGCGGTGAACGCCTCCACGTCGTCATCCCACCGGTCGCCGGGCGCCACTGGTCAGTCAATATCCGCAAGCACGTCCAAAACTCCCGAAGCCTTCAAGACCTCGTGGCCGTAGGCATGGTGCCCCCGCAGGTGGGACGTTTCCTAGCTGCAGCGGTGAGCGCGGGGCTCTCCATCCTCGTCTCGGGCGCAACGCAGGCGGGCAAGACAACGCTCCTGCGCGCCCTCACTGGCGCTATTCCTCGGAGCCGTCGGGTCATCACGTGCGAGGAAGTCTTTGAGCTCCACCTGCCTAACCGTGATTGTGTGGCGCTCCAAACCCGTCCGGGCAATGTGGAAGGCCGGGGCGAGGTGACCCTACGTGACCTCGTGCGCGAGACCATGCGTATGCGCCCTGAAGTCCTCATCGTCGGGGAGGTGCGTGGCGCTGAAGCCCTTGACCTTCTCCTTGCCCTCAATGCGGGTGTACCCGGCATGGGCACCATTCACGCCAACTCCGCGCGCGAGGCCCTCGTCAAACTCTCCATGCTGCCCCTTCTGGCGGGCGAGAATGTCACCTCCCACTTCGTGATTCCCACCGTGGCTCGTTCAGTGGACCTGGTCCTGCACGTTCATCGTGACCGCAGCGGGCGGCGCTACTTGCGTGAGGTCCTCTCCATCCCCGGTCGCGTCGAGGGCGAACGCATTGAGGCAGCAGAGGTGTGGAACTGGGATGGGCATGATCTGCGACGTGGCCCTGGCGGAAGTGAATGGCACGACCGTTTTCAGCAGGCCGGGTTTGAGCTCGGCGCGCTCCTGGGAGGTGAGTAGATGGAAGGGGTCCTTATCGGCATTGGTGTGGGCGTGGGCATGGTGCTCATCATGTCAGTAGTGACAGGGGTCCCGGCCCTGCGTCTGCGCCCGCCCCAGTGGTATTTGCACTGGCAGGACCATGTTCAGCGGGCAGGTATTCGGGGCCTGAACGTTCCGCGCTTGCTCGGGCTGAGCCTGGTTTTGGCGTTGCTGGTGTTCATCGTTGCCTTCGCGTGGACGGGGGTTGGGCCGGTGAGCCTCATCCTGGCGGTGGTGACAGCGCCACTGCCCAATGCTTTCGTCTCAACCCGCGCCCATAAGCGGGCGCGCCAGATGCGTGAAGTGTGGCCCGAAATCATTGATTCCCTCGTGTCAGGCGTGCGCGCAGGAGCCTCACTGCCCGACCTCCTCATTGAACTCGGGGAGAGTGGGCCACCATCCATGCGCGAGGTTTTCACCACTTTCGCCACCGACTACCGTGCGGAAGGCCGATTCGAGCCAGCCTTGTTGCGAGTGAAAGACCGCTGCGCTGACCCGGTGGCCGATCGTATTGTCGAGGCTCTCCGCCTGGCTCGCGAGGTCGGCGGCAGTGACCTGTCCCTCCTGCTGCGTGATCTGGGAACCCTGCTACGTGAGGACGCGCGAGTGCGTGGCGAGCTGGAAGCTCGGCAATCCTGGACGGTCAATGCCGCCCGCCTGGGCGTTGCCGCACCATGGGTGGTGCTCCTGTTGATCTCTGGACAGTCTCATGCGGCCGCTGCCTACGCAAGCTCCGAAGGGCTGGGAGTCCTCGGTTTTGGGGCGCTGGTGTGCGCTGTTGCCTACGCGGTAATGCGAAAGATTGGGCGTCTGTCCACCGATCAAAGGTCACTGCGATGAACCCCTCAGCGTGGATACCTTCAGCAGACATTGGGGTACTGGCACTGCCGGGGACCCACGCCCTGTCCGCAGTTCCACTGCCACCCATTGACCCGCGTCCGATGCACAGCGGCCAGGACGCCAGCGAGATGATGTCTGGTCAGTACGGGCAGGATGCCCCCGTCCCTCTCCTGAACTCTCCCTTCTCCGGCGGCCTCGCCAGCGTCCTTGTCGTCCTTGTCGGGGCAGTGGGAGTAGTCCTCATCGCCAGCGCCATCCGCAGCCACCGCGTCACCCTCGCATCGCGACTGCACCACGTCCGCCACCCGGAAGGGCAAGGCGAGAACCTCGCCCTCAGCTGGCTGCGATCCCGCTGGGCGCAGGTGGTTGAGGCTATCGGGTCGACCTCAACTTCCGTTGAGCGCCGCCTCGAACTCCTGGGAGGGACGCACACCCTGGCGCACTTCCGACTCCAGCAGGTCATTGCCACCCTCGTGTCGATGAGCACCCTCGGCGTCGCAAGCGCCCTCCTGGTGGCACGACTGAGTCTGAGTGGCCTCCTCAGCGTCGTGCTCGCACTTGCTATTGGCGCACTCGCCGGGGCTGCTCTGTGGGATCAACTGCTGACCCTGCGCGCCCAGCGCCGCCAACGCCTCATTGACTCCCAGGTCCCTGACATGTCTGACCTGCTGGCTCTGGCCGTCGGAGCAGGCGAATCCATTCCCGGTGCCCTGGCCCGGGTATCAAGCGTGGCCGCCAGCGAGCTAGCTGGGGAGATCTCTCGGACCGTCTCCGAGCTCACCTTGGGGAAACCGACCTCGCATGCGCTGACACAGCTTGCGCAACGCAATGACTCGCCCTCCCTGAGTCGTCTGTGTCAGACGATGGTGACCGCCATTGAGCGCGGCTCACCGCTGGCGATGGTCCTTCACGATCAGGCGCAAGATATCCGCGAACACAACCGCCAGCGGCTCATGGAAGAAGGCGGAAAACGAGAGATCATCATGCTCTTTCCCGTCGTCTTCCTCATCCTTCCTATCACTATTCTTTTCGCTCTCTATCCCGGTTTGGCGGCCCTCAAAATTGGGCCTTGACCGTATTCGCTTGTCCACGACCCTTCACTGAGGAGAAAAATGTCCACCCTTCGTTCAACATACAATCACCTGAAGCGTTTCATCCTCCCTCCTTGCGAGGGCGATGACCCTGAACGCGGCGACGTGCCCGGCTGGGTGCTCATCACCCTGATGACGGCCGCCCTTGTGGCCGCGATCTGGGCGGTCGCCAATGAAGCACTCACTCAACTCTTCGAACAGGCGATGCAGCGTTTTGCTGGCCGCTAGACCCTCTGAAGCTCAGCGTCAGGACCCATCCCGAGACGAAGGGTCTGAGGTTGTCTCCCACATCCTCGTCCAATTCCTTGTACTTCTTGTGGTGATGATCCTCCTGCAAAGCGCGATCCTGGTCCACACCCGCAATACGACGATTTCTGCTGCGGGTGAGGGGGCGCGTCGAGCTGCCCTGCTGGGTGGAAACTCTGCCGAAGCTCAGCACCGCGTGGAGGCTCTGCTTGAGAGCTTGCTGGGGCACGATCCTGGGCGCAGTGTGGTGTTGAGTACCCGACCGGATCCGGCGGGCGCTGTTGCGGTGGTCACGGTGCGCACCACGCTGCCCGTGTTCTTCACCCTCGGCCCCCCGTTACTGGAAGTGCAGGGCAGTGCCGTCATGGAGGCCCCCTGATGCGCTGTTTGAGAGAGGCGAAGCTGTTCTTGCGGGAGGCCAGGGGGCAGGATGAGACGGAGACAGAGCAGTGGCGTGCCGGAGAAGCAGGTGAGGCTCTCATTGAGTTCATTGCCGTGATGATCCTTTTCGTTATTCCCGTCTTCTACATCATTCTTTCCTTGGGGCAGGTGCAGGCCGCCACCTACGCTGCCGAGGCCGCCGCACGCAATGGCGCGAGAATCCTGGCTGCACACCCGCAGGCTCACGCGTTGGCTGAGCGGCAGGTGCAGCTGGCTTTTAGTGATTTCGGCCTGGCGCCCCCAATGTTTCATGCAGTGTGCCAGCCCGCAGATTGTTCGACTGGTGGCGTGGTGACGGTGACAGTGGAGGCGCGTACGCCTCTGCCTCTTGTGCCTGACTGGGTGGGGGCGCGGGCTTTTATTCCCGTAGTAGCGCAGGTGGGGATGCCGGTGGAAGGACTGAGTGTGCATGGTCTGGAGTAGACGCCCTTGGGCTGTGGTCTGGTTTGTGCAGGGGCGCGCATTCTTCCTTCGTCCCCCTAGTGTGAAGGACGAGGGTGAGGCCGATGCTGAGGAGGGGCGCATCGGTGTCCTCATGGCGGTGCTTGTGATGATTGTCCTCATCGCATGCCTGGTGGCGGCGAATATTGCGGCTGTTCATTTGCAGCACAGGCGTCTGCTGGCCTGCGCGGATGCTGTGGCGCTCGCGGCTTCGGGCAATGTGGATGCGCATCCGTTTTATTCCAGTGGGGGCCAGAATCTTGAGGTGAATCCGGCGTGGGCGTTGGGGGTCACTCAGCAGCGTTTAGTGGACTTGTCGGCCTCGACCTGCCGGGTGGGCGAGGGCGTGCAGGTCGTCAGTGTGACCCGTTCGGTGAAGGATGTGGTGGTGGAGGTGAGGGCGGTGGCGACTCTGCCTTTGGTGCCGCCGTTTGTTAATGAGTTGTTGGCTCCGCGTCTGCAGGAGTCAGGTGCGGCTGTGATGCGCTAGCGTCGCAGGGCAGTCTAGGGCAGGGAAGGGCAGGGCACAGTAGGGGAGGGCAAAGCAAGGCAGGGCGAAGGGCCTAGGTGTGGTCTGTGCTGCTGTGATTGATCCGTCAGTCTCTACCTTTGTAGTGCTCGCATGTTGAAACGGTCTAGGGATGGCAAAGTTTTCTCTGAGAGAATTCAACACATGGCAAACCTTGACATTGAGCGCTTGGCGCCAGCCCTGCGCCCCCAGTTCCAATCTGTCATCAATAAGAACTCGGCTCAGCCTGAGTTCTTGCAGGCAGTGTACGAAGTTCTCCTCACCCTGGGGCCCCTGGGCGATGCTAAGCCCGAATACACCGACCTGGCCATTCTTGAGCGCATTGTTGAACCTGAACGCCAGATTATCTTCCGCGTCCCCTGGCAGGATGACGCTGGACGAATTCACGTCAATCGCGCCTACCGCGTGGAATACAACTCCACTCTGGGCCCCTACAAGGGTGGTATCCGCTTCCACCCCTCGGTGAATATCTCCATCATGAAGTTCCTCGGTTTCGAGCAGATCTTCAAGAACGCCCTGACTGGCCTGCCCATCGGTGGCGGCAAGGGCGGCGCCGACTTCGATCCCAAGGGGCGCAGCGACGCTGAGGTCATGCGTTTTTGCCAATCCTTCATGACTGAGCTTCAGCGTCACATCGGTCCCGACACGGACGTTCCCGCCGGTGACATCGGTGTGGGTGGCCGCGAGATTGGCTACATGTTCGGCCAATACAAGCGCATCAAGAACCGCTTCGATGCCGGCGTCCTCACCGGTAAGGGCCTGGGCTGGGGAGGTTCTCAAGCGCGCACCGAAGCCACCGGTTACGGCCTGGTGTTCTTCGCGGAAGAAATGCTCAAGGCGAAGGGTGACTCCTTCGACGGTAAGAAGGTCGTCGTGTCCGGTTCGGGCAATGTCGCCATCTACGCCATCGAAAAGCTCCAGCAGTTTGGCGCGACCGTGATCGCCTGCTCGGACTCCTCGGGCTACGTCGTTGACGAGGCTGGCATCGACCTTGACCTGCTCAAGGACATTAAGGAAAAGCGGCGCGGTCGCGTCTCCGACTACGCCACCGAGCGTGGCGGCTCAGTCCGTTTCATCCAGGGCGGATCCATCTGGGATGTCCCCTGTGACGTGGCTCTTCCCTGCGCTACGCAGAATGAACTGCCTGCCGAGGCTGCTGCCACCCTCATCCGTAATGGTGTCCAGCTGGTCGCCGAGGGCGCAAATATGCCCACCACCCCCGATGCAATTGATCTGCTTCAGGATGCTGGCGTGCTTTACGCTCCCGGTAAGGCGTCCAACGCAGGTGGTGTGGCTACCTCTGCTCTGGAAATGCAGCAGAACTCTGGCCGCACCTCGTGGACTTTTGAGACCACTGAGCAGCGCCTGCACCAGATCATGATCGACATTCACGCCAACTGTCTGGCCACCGCTGACGAGTACGGTCAGGGCGCCAATTATGTGGCGGGCGCTAACCTGGCTGGCTACATCACAGTCGCCGATGCGATGGTCGCGCAGGGCCTGATCTGAGAGCGCGTCTCATCCGATAGGCGCCCTCTTCTGTCAGAGGGACACGTCTGATCGGATCACCACTCACGCTATAGGGCGGGGCGGAGGACAATGTCCTCCGCCCCGCCCTGTGCATTGGCCTCCCCGTGGATTGGCCTCCCCGTGGATCCGTATATTGCCTGACCCCAGCCACTACAGGGTGAAAATCAGGGACATCCCCAATAGCGATGCCGCTGCGAATGAGCAACACTAATATGACGCGACGTTTCTCAGACCGAAGGGCGCCGCACACACCCGCAACAGAAAGCCCCTCATGCTTGAGCTCCGCTCCATCCGCAAGGCCTACACCACCGCTAGCCTCGTGCAGATCGCCCTCGACGATGTCTCGGTGTCCTTCCGAGACAACGAATTCGTGGCGATCCTCGGCCAATCCGGGTCGGGCAAAACCACCATGCTCAACATCATCGGCGGCCTCGACCAATTCGACGCGGGCGACCTCGTCATTGACGGCATCTCCACCCGCGACTACAAAGACCGCGACTGGGACACCTACCGCAATAACCGCATCGGCTTCGTCTTCCAGGCCTACAACCTCATCGCCCACCAGTCAGTCCTCTCCAACGTGGAACTTGCCCTGACCCTCTCGGGTGTCAGTCGATCGGAGAGGCGCGAACGCGCACGCCAAGCCCTCATCGACGTGGGCCTCGCCGATCACATCCACAAGAAACCCAACCAGCTTTCCGGCGGGCAGATGCAGCGCGTCGCCATCGCGCGCGCCCTCGTCAACGACCCCGAGATCCTCCTGGCTGACGAACCCACAGGCGCCCTCGACTCTGCGACCTCCGTGCAGGTCATGGACCTGCTCAAAGAGGTCGCCAAAGACCGCCTGGTCATTATGGTCACCCACAACCCCGAGCTGGCCCACCACTACGCCACTCGTATTGTGGAACTCGCTGACGGGCGCGTCATTGCCGACTCTGACCCCTTCGACCCTGCCGCTCACGAACAGCGCAGCGCCAAGGACATTCGCCGTGCCTCCATGTCCTTCTTCACAGCCCTGGCCCTGTCCTTCTCCAACCTCATGACGAAGAAGGGCCGCACCCTGATGACGGCCTTCGCTGGGTCCATCGGCATTATCGGTATTGCAGCGATCCTTGCCCTGGCCAATGGGGTCAATGAGTACATTGCCGACCGGGAGGAAGAACTCCTCACCACCTACCCGTTGTCCATTGAAAAAGTCGGCTTCGACTTCGGCGTCTTCTTCGAGCAACGCAGCAGTCACATCGCCGACGACGGTCAACAAAGCGAGGGCGACGCCGACGCGGGACAGTCGGCGAAGACGGTACGCACAGACTCGCGCTTCGACGACACCCTCGACCAGGTGACCAGCAATGACCTGCGCTCCCTGAGGACCTTCCTTCTGCAAGATGGGGGCAATATTTCCTCCCACGTGCAAAGCATCGACTACACCTACAAGGTGACGCCACACCTGTTCTTGCCCATGGACGCGAAGTACGTCAAGGATGAGCCGGTGCAGGCCCACCCCTCGACCCTGCTTGAGCAGGGAGGCGTGCAAGAAGCCCTCCCTGAGTTCTTCGCCGCCAACGCCCAAACTGACACCTTCCGCCAACTGCCCTCTAGTCCGGGCATCTACGAGGAAAGCATTGGCCTGCTCAAGGGCCACTGGCCCCGCTCCAAAGAGGAAATGATCCTCGTCCTGCCAGCCAGCGGTGAGCTGGTGGACGTCCTGGAGTACAACATGGGCTTGCGTGATCGTTCTGAGATCACCAAGAGCTTGGATCGTCACAATTTACGAGGCCGTCGCAGCGGGGCAAGCACCGCCGACAAGGCACAGTCAGCCGATACGGGCGGTGCGGATGCGCCTACTTCAGCCTCCGCGCAAAGTGGAAGGGAGGAGCGTGTCTACTCCTACGACGAATTCTTGAAGGTGACCTACAAGCTCGTCAACGCGGGGGACCGCTACACCTGGGATGACTCCTTGAAGGTCTGGGCTGACCAGTCGAAAAACAAGGAACACATGACGCGCCTCGTCAATGCGGGTGAGACACTGCGGATCGTGGGCGTGGCGAAGGCCCTTGAAGCTGATGATGCGCCTGCTCTGGTGCCCGGTATCTACTACGCTCCTGAACTCACCGAGCACCTGATCCGCATGTCAGAAAAGTCTGGCATTGTGAAGGATCAGCTTGCGCGGCCCAATATCAATGTGGTGACGGGAAAGTCCTTCGATGAGGAAGGTAAAGAAGACCCTCTGAAGAGCTTTGACATGTCTAAGCTGTTGAGCATTGATGAGGCCAAGATCCAAGAAGCCTTCGGTGGCGGGGCAGATGCCCTGGCGTCGAGGCTGTCGGGGTTGGATATGAGCGGCCTTGACCTATCTGGCCTTGACCTGAGCGGTATGGACCTTAGTGGCCTGGACATGGGCAACCTAGATCTTTCCTCCCTCGACATGTCTCAGATTGACCTGTCCAACATTGGCGCAGCCGTTGACCCTTCGGCGATTGACTTCTCTGCGTTGACGGCGCAGTTCCCAGAGCTGGCCAAGGTGGACCTCGTCAAAATCGCGCAGGCCGCTTTCGCTGACGGTGTCATCGCGCCCGACGCGGGGCAGCGCCTCACCCCTCTGTTGAACTCTCTTGCTCAGGATTTTCTTCTCTACCTGCAACAACACGCGGGTGAAGGGAAGAGTGTCACTGACCTCGCCATTGAGTTCTTCAGCCAAGAGAGCGTGTCTACGCGGGTGCGTGAGGCCCTCACTGACCCGCAGATCATCAACCAAGAAAAGCTCCTGGCCAACCTCACGAAGGCTTTAGGAGAGGACCCCGCCCTCCAGCACGTCGGTCAGGCAATGATGGAAACCATTGTTTCCACCGTGGGGGAGCAGTTGGCGAAGGCCTTCATGAACACGATCTCGCAGGCGATCGGCACGCAGATCCAGCAGGCCATGGCACAGACCATGACCACGCTCATGACCCACATCCAAGAGCAGATCGTCAGCCAACTTCAAAACGCTGCCGCTAGTTTCCATGCATCCATGGCCGATGCCTTCACCATTGACGAGAAGAAACTGGCTGAAGCCTTCGTCTTTAAAGCGAACGCGGAAGAGCTCTCGACAATCTTCACCTCGATCCTGACCTCGAGCCGCGATACCTACGACACGAATCTCAAGAAGTTTGGTTACGGAGACCTCACCGACCCTGACACCATCAACATCTACCCCCTGAGCTTCGAAGATAAGGAAAGTGTGAAGACCATCCTCGAGGACTACAACGCCTCCATGCGCGATCAGGGGCAGGACAAGAAAGTCATCACCTACACCGACTTCGTGGGTGCACTCATGTCGGGCGTGACCGAGATCGTCAACATGATCTCGACGATGCTCATTGCCTTCGTGGCGATCTCCCTGGTGGTGTCCTCCATCATGATCGGCATCATCACCTACATTTCCGTGCTGGAACGCAAGAAAGAGATCGGTATCCTGCGCTCCATCGGCGCTTCACGAGGGGATATCCGCCGCGTCTTTAACGCCGAGACCATCCTCGTTGGTTTGCTGGCTGGCATGATCGGTATCGGTGTGACACTGCTGCTCACCATCCCCGCCAATGCGATTGTCGAGTCCCAATTCGGCGTGTCCGGTATTGCCCAGCTGCCCCCGGGGGCGTCGCTGGTGCTCATTGGGATTTCGGTAGTACTGACCCTCATTGCAGGCATTATTCCCGCCGGTAAGGCCGCCAAGGCCGACCCGGTGGAGGCCCTGCGTTCCGAGTGAGTGTACCTAGCCCTCGCCCCCGCCCTCGCCTGTGAAGGACGAGGGCGGGGGTGCGTCATGCGTGCGGGGAGGACGTGCGGGCGGCGTCCTCGTCGGGCGGTGGGTGTTTTCTTCCTCATCTTTTCGCCCCCAAGCCCCTGCGAGAGGCGACGAGGCGGCGTCAATCGACTAGGCTTGCCACGTGGCCATTGAGTTTTCTGAAGAGATCCAAGCACTGCGCACCACGATGGAAAACATCATCGCGGTCGTCCAGCCTGACAACCTCCGCGCACAGATCGAGGAACTGTCCGAAAAAGCGGCAGCCCCCGACCTGTGGGATGATCCTGCCCGCGCGCAGGAAGTGACCTCCGAACTGAGCCATCGCCAGTCGGAACTCGACCGCGTGACCTCCATGTCCGAGCGTATTGACGACCTCGAAGCCATGGTGGAAATGGCAGGTGAAGACCCCGACGAAGCCGAGCTGCTCCTGGAGGAAGCCGAGGGCGACCTCGCCACACTCAAGAAGGACATCTCCGACCTGGAAATCCGCACCCTCCTGGACGGGGAATACGACGAACGTAACGCCGTCATCACCATCCGTTCGGGCGCTGGCGGCGTGGATGCGGCTGACTTTGCCGAAATCCTCCTGCGCATGTACCTGCGATGGGCGGAACGCCACGGCTACCCCACGAAGGTCATGGACACCTCCTACGCTGAAGAAGCAGGCCTGAAGTCAGCGACCTTCGAGGTCCAGGCCCCCTACGCCTACGGCACCCTGTCGGTGGAGGCGGGCACGCACCGCCTCGTGCGTATCAGCCCCTTCGATAACCAGGGCCGCCGCCAGACTTCCTTCGCAGCCGTTGAGGTCATCCCTCTCATTGAGTCCACCGACCATATTGAGATTCCCGAACATGAACTCAAGGTTGACGTATTCCGCTCCTCGGGCCCTGGCGGCCAGTCGGTGAACACCACCGACTCGGCGGTGCGTATGACCCACATCCCGACGGGCATCGTTGTGTCCATGCAGGATGAAAAGTCGCAGATCCAAAACCGTGCGGCCGCCTTGCGCGTCCTCCAGTCGCGACTGCTGGTCCTGCGTCACGAGGAAGAGCAGGCCAAGAAGAAGGAACTGGCTGGCGATGTGAAGGCCTCCTGGGGTGACCAGATGCGCTCCTACGTCCTCCAGCCCTACCAGATGGTCAAGGACCTGCGTACCGAGTTTGAATCCGGTAACCCGCAAAATGTCTTTGACGGCGACATTGACGGCTTCATTAATGCCGGTATCCGCTGGAGGAAGAACCAGGCTGCCCAAGCCTGATCCTCAGCATTACGCGAGATCTTGATACAACGCTATCGCCCTCGTCCTGAAAACCAGGACGAGGGCGAGGCGTTGTTGAGCTTTTGTGCCTCTTCAGGCGTGCCTGCGGCGAAGCATCAGCAGAAGACCCCCGGCAGTGACTGACAGGACTGCCACGCCCACGGCCGACATGTGAAGCCCTGTCGCTGAGAGGCCAGAAGGAGTCCGATCAGGAGTGGGTGCAGACTTCATGGCCGAGGTATCAGTGTCGGGGACAGGGTGAATGTACTGCGTGCCCTTCTGCGGACTCGTTGGGCCAGCAGAGCGGGCGCCCTCGGCATCAGCTCGATCCTGCTTGGCTGCTTGCGTCCGATTTGAGCCGTCAAGTCCATCGCGCGCCTCCTGGCTGTTAGGGGAGGCAGCGTCGTCACCTCCGCCTGCTGCTACGGGGGCAGGCTGCGTGTCGGAGGCATTGTCGGGAGAAAGCTCTGAGGCGGGTGCCTGCGCCTGTTCGGGTGGGGGAGGAGAGGCCGGGGCTGCAGTAGTTGGCGCAGGCCCCGACACTGTCAGGTGGGAGACATCAGGGTAGTTGCCAAAGTTCTGAGTGGCATACCAAGAATTCGTCGCCGGATTGAACGAGACTCCGATACCGATAACATTCGTGTCCGGATTGGTCATATTGGTGTAGTGGCCAGGAGAGTTTTCCCACTGGAGGTACAGCTCCGTGCCAGCGTCCTCCTCAGCCCAACTCTGACGCATCGCGACATTTTCAGAAGCGCCGGTCCAGCCGCCCGGATAGAGCTCTGAGAAGCCAGGGCGGTGATTGAGCACTCCGATGGCGGCCATGTGTTCGCTCCAGTTCTGCGCGATGGCGTCAAGCTCCGCCACGCGGATCACAGGAGATAGACCAAGGCTGGCGCGCAACTGGTTGACGCGCCGCAAGATCGTATCAGCGTGGGGTGCCTCGTGAACGCTCAAAGCCCGCGGGAGAGGTGCAAATACGGCAGGAGCTGGGCTGAGGCCGACAGGGGCGGCGAGGGCGGAGCTCGCGGCAGGAAGGACAATGATCGTGCTCGCGGCGAGTGTGGCAATGAAACAACGGGTGAGTCGCACGGGCGTTCCTCCCTGGGTGTCCTTGAGGTAGGTTTGCTGCTCTTGGACGCTCTTTGTACACGTCCCGGGCCTCGGGCCGGGTACCACTGAAGCACAGTCAGCTGGTGAGACTAGTGGAGATACTCTTTGAGTTCCCTGGACGCCACGCTTCAACTGCGTGTGCCGTGAAGATGCCCTGAGCGCCACCTGAGGAAGCAGGACCACAACAAGTGGACTTTCAAAGTGGGCGTGTCGCTCGCGCAGATCTGCTAAGGGCACACATAGTCTGACTGTACCCCTGTCCCCAATCAGAGACGCTCTCATGATTCGCTTTGACCACGTCACCAAGGTCTACAAGCCAGGTGCACGCCCGGCCCTTGACGATGTTTCACTGGAGATCGAACGCGAAGAATTCGTGTTCCTCGTCGGCAAATCCGGCTCCGGTAAATCGACCTTCCTCCAACTCGTCATGCGTGAAATCAGCGCGACCTCAGGACACGTATGGGTACTCGGCCAAGATGTCGGCCGCCTCTCACGCTGGTCAGTGCCAAAACTACGCCGCAAAGTCGGCACCGTTTTCCAAGACTTCCGACTCCTCCCCTCCAAAACGGTCTACGAGAACGTCGCCCTCGCCATGCAAGTCATCGGCAAACCGCGCCACGCCATCGAAGCAGCCGTGCCCGACGTCCTCGACCTCGTCGGACTCTCCGGCAAAGAAAAACGCCTCCCACACGAACTCTCCGGCGGTGAAGAACAACGCGTCGCCATCGCCCGCGCCATGGTCAACCGCCCCGAGCTCCTCCTCGCCGACGAACCCACCGGTAACCTCGACCCCGACACGAGCCTGGGCATCATGCGTCTCCTTGACCGCATCAACCGCGCCGGCACCACCGTCGTCATGGCAACCCACGACGCCGACATCGTCGACCAGCTGCGTAAACGCGTCATCGAACTCGGTGACGGCCACATCATCCGCGACCAATCCCGCGGCGTCTACGGATCGGCACGGTGACAGACCATGAAATTGCGCTTCATCCTCGCTGAGGTCGGCAAAGGCCTATCCCGCAACCGCGCCATGTCCGTGGCCGTCATTATCGTCACCTTCGTCTCGCTGCTCTTCGTAGGCGTCGCAGGCCTGGCACAAATGCAGGTCGGCCGCATGAAAACCGAGTGGTACGACAAGATCGAAGTCTCGATCTACATGTGCGCCATCAACGACAAAAACCCCGACTGCAACAACCAGGAAGCCACCGAGCAGCAGATTGCCGCCGTCAGGGAGCGCCTGAACTCCGCTGAAATGACCCCCTACGTCAAGGAAATCTACGAAGAGTCCAAAGAAGAGGCCTACGCCAACTTCGAAAAACTCTTCGGCGAATCCTCCTTCGGACGCTGGACCACCGCAGACATGCTGCAATTCTCCTTCCGCGTCAAACTGGTCGACCCCGAGCAATACACCATTATCAACGAGGAGTTCTCCGGCGTATCTGGCGTCTCCGAAGTCAAAGACCAACGCCAAATCGTCGAACCCCTCTTCCAGGTGATCGACAAAGCCAAACTCCTCTCCCTCGGCCTCGCCGGCGTCATGACCATCGCAGCGATCCTGCTCATCACGACAACAATCCGCCTGTCAGCCATGAGCCGCGAACGCGAAACCTCCATCATGCGACTCGTCGGCGCCTCCAGCCTATTCATCCAAGCGCCCTTCATGATCGAAGGCGCCCTCGCCGCAGTCACCGGCGCACTCCTCGCAGTGGGCGCCCTCTTCGCCGGAGTGAAGTTCCTCGTCGCAGACTGGATCGCCCCCGCCTTCCCATGGACAACCTTCATTGGCATGGCCGAAGTGTGGATCATGGCCCCGGTCCTCATCGCTGCGGCGGTGCTCCTCGCCCTCGTCGCATCCGCCTTCTCCCTCGCGAAGTACACCAAGATCTAAGGTCCCCACGCGCTTACCCCAGCACCGCAGGCACGCAGGACGGAAAGGAGCAGCACCGATGACCGCCACTACTCCCCCCACTAAGGACGAGGCCACCGCCCTCGCCCCCCTGCGCTCCACGGCAGCCACCCGCTCCTGGCGCCGCAGCCTCCTTGCTGCGCTCTACGCCCTTGGCCTCGTCGTGCCGCTGACCATCTTGCCCGCATGGGCTGAGGACGACCGCGACTCCGTCGCACGCGCCCAAGAAGAATCCGCCAACCGCGTCGAAGAAATCAAACACGACATGGAAGGCATCGACTCCACCCTCGCTCAGGTCTACCTTGAACTTGACTCCCTGCGTGCCCAGATCCCCGTTGCAGAAAACGAACTCTCGCAGGCGCAAGATCGCTACGACGCGGCCAACCGCACCCACCAGGCCGCCCTCGGCCAACTCGAAACCGCGACAGCGGAAAAAACCCGAATCGACACCGAAATCGCAGAAGCCGAAGAACTCCACGACCAGGCGCGCCTAGCTATCGGGGAACTCGCCCGCGAAATGTACCGCGGGGGAGCGCCCTCGCCCGTCATGCTCGCCATGAGCGCCGAAGGCAGCCAAGGCATCGCTGAACGCGCCGCCGCCGCAGAAGCACTCGCACGCTCACAAAGCACCGCGATCTCCTCGGCCCTCAATATCCAAGAACGCCAACGCAACCAAGCCACCCGCCAGCAGGCCATCACCGAACGCATCAGCGACCTCGAAAGTAAAGCCCGCAGCGCCGCAGAGGAAGCCGAAACCTCCCAACGTCAGGCAGAAGCGAAAGTCAAGGAGCTCACCGAGCTCAAGAAGAACGCCGACGCCAAGCAAGTGCAATGGGAAGCTAAAAAGCAAGAAGCCGCCAAGCAGCTCGACAAGTGGCAGGCCGAATACGATGCCATGAGCGCCAAACTCGCCAAAATCGACGAAGAAAACCGCGCTCAACAGCGTATCTACTCCACGCCAACAGGCGGAGCCAGCGGCTTCTACTCGCCCCTGCGCATCCCCCTCATCATGACCTCGCCCTTCGGATGGCGCCACCACCCCGTCCTTGGCACCAGCCGATTCCACAACGGCACTGACTTTGCCGCCAACTGTGGCACCCCCATCTATCCCAGTGCCCCCGGGGTTGTCTCGGCGGTGACCTTTGAAGAAGCTGGTGGCAATGTCGTTTACGTTAATCATGGTCTGATGAACGGGTCATCGTGGATGAGTGCCTACGTTCATATGGAAGGCACCAATGTGTATCCCGGCCAGTCCGTCGGCCTCGACTCAGTCCTCGGCTGGGTGGGAACCACAGGGTATTCCACGGGCTGCCACCTGCATTTGTCCTTCATGCAAAATGGCGCTGACGTTGACCCGATGGATTTCCTGTAGGAGAATCGGGCAGTTAGTGTCGTGAGCCTCCCGAGTACGCGGAGGCGTAGAAAGTCACCCGGAAGGAGGCGAACCCATGCCCAAGGAGTGGAAGAAACCCAAGCCCACCGAGGCAGAAAAACGCAAAGCAGAAGCCGACGCGCACAGAACCATTGCCCGTAATAAGAAGGCACTGCACGACTACCTCATTGAGGACAAGTGGGAGGCCGGTATCGTCCTTTCCGGTACCGAAGTGAAGGCGCTACGCATGGGGCGCGCCTCCCTGGTTGACGCCTGGGTTGAAGTCAAGGACGGCGAAGCCTGGCTCTACGGCGCCAATATCCCCATGTACGCCCAGGGCTCCTGGAACAACCACGCACCCACGCGCAAGCGAAAGCTCCTCCTACACAAGGACCAGATCCTGCGCCTGGAACAGAAAGTGGCGGCCAAGGGCTACACCATCGTGCCCCTGGAGCTCTACTTCATTGGCGGACGCGCCAAGGTCGAGATTGCCCTGGCAAAAGGTAAGCAGGAGTGGGATAAGCGTCAGGCTCTGCGGGAAGCCCAAGATAAGCGTGAGGCAGAGCGCGCCATGCGGGCGTATGCTCGGCGTGCACGGGGCTAGGTTGCCTCACTGAGGTCGGTGGGGCGGCGTATGTTGGCGGCGCTCAGGGCTGGCCCTGTGTCCGACCTGCTTCGCGATGGGTATGGCTGGGCGTAATTGGTATGGTTTGGCGCTGTTGGTATGGGGTATGCCGTCTACCAATGGCGATGATCCGTACCATTGGTGCTGAACCGTACCAATAGTGCTGATCCGTACCAGCGGCGAGGGGGTGTGGCCGTTAGGGGGTGGTTATGCCCAATCGCCTTCGCTTCGCTTCGGCTCCTGTTCTCGGCTGTGTTGCGAGTGTCAGCCTTGCCTGCCCCAGTGTCAGCCTTGCCTTGCGATGGGTATGCCTGGGCGCAATTGGTATGGTTTGGCGCTGTTGGTATGGGGCATGCCATCTACCAAAGGTGCTGATCCGTACCAATGGAGCTGGGGCGTACCAATGGTGATGGGGTGTGGCCGCAGGCAGGGGATCTTGGAGAGGTTTCTACCTGCCTGGGCAGTAGTTCTGCCTGGGGTTGTGGACACGGGGGTTGTGGACACTGGGGTCGCTCGTGCCCTTTCGCCTTCGCTTCGGCCCTTATGCCCAACCTCGCTGCAAGCGTCAGCACTTTCTGTCCTGGTGTCCGCCTTGCCTTGCGATGGGTATGGCTGGGCGTAATTGGTATGGTTTGGCGCTGTTGGTTTGGGGCATGCCATCTGCCAAAGGTGCTGATCCGTACCAATGGAGCTGGGGTGTACCAATGGTGATGGGGTGTGGCCGTTAGGGGTTGGTTATGCCCAATCGCCTTCGCTTCGTTTCGGCCCTTATGCCCAACCTCGCTGCAAGCGTCAGCACTTTCTGTCCTGGTGTCCGCCTTGCCTTGCGATGGGTATGGCTGGGCGTAATTGGTATGGTTTGGCGCTGTTGGTTTGGGGCATGCCATCTGCCAAAGGTGCTGATCCGTACCAATGGAGCTGGGGCGTACCAATGGTGATGGGGTGTGGCCGTTAGGGGTTGGTTATGCCCAATCGCCTTCGCTTCGTTTCGGCCCTTATGCCCAACCTCGCTGCAAGCGTCAGCACTTTCTGTCCTGGTGTCCGCCTTGCCTTGCGATGGGTATGGCTGGGCGTAATTGGTATGGTTTGGCGCTGTTGGTATGGGGTATGCCGTCTACCAATGGCGCTGAAACGTACCAGCGGCGAAGGGGGCGTGGCCGTTAGGGGGTGGTTATGCCCAATCGCCTTCGCTGTGCTTCGGCTCCCATGCCCCGCTGCGTTGCAGGTGTCAGCCTTGCCTGCCCCAGTCTGTGCCCTGCTTCGCGATGGGTATGGCTGGGCGTAATTGGTATGTCTGGGCGCTGTTGGTATGGGGTATGCCTCGTACCAATGGCGATGATCCGTACCAATGGTGCTGGGGTGTACCAGTGGCTTTGGGCTGGGCCGGTGGTATGGGTATGGATGAGAACTATGGGTGTGCCTGGGCGCAATTGGTATGGGGCATGCCGTCTACCAATGGCGCTGATCCGTACCAATGGCGCTGGGGTGTACCAAAGGCGTTGGGGCGTACCAATGGCGCTGATCCGTACCAAAGGCGTTGGGGCGTACCAATAGTGGTGGGGCGCTCCGTCTGGAACGCCCCACCACTAGAGGAGGAAATCAATGCGACACAAGGAAAACGGAAGCAGGGAAAACCTCAGTTTCCACCCGACATCATGGAGTCAGACATCATTCCGTCGTGCATGTGGCCGTCCGACATCATGGAATCTTCCATCATCATGCCGTCGCTCATGGTCTCATCCGACATCTTGTCGTCCATCATCATGGAATCGGACATCATGGCGTCCTCAGACATCATCTTGTCTGCGGGAGCCTCGGAAGAGCAGGCGGCCAGACCAATGGTGGCAATAACAACGGCGGAAGCAGCGGCAATCTTACGGATGTTCATGAAAACTCCTTCAGTAAAGGGATCGGGGCATCCACAGCCTCGGATGCGCTCACATGTGAAGATTCGCCGCAGAGCAGCAAAAGGATTGCCACACGTCCAGTGAGCTATGTCACCCCTGTTTTTCTCGAAGCCGCGCAAACTTCACCGGGGAGGGCGCCGAACTAGGGGCAAATATCAATGAAAGGAACCCCATGACCTCCCTCGTCCTTATTGGACTGCTCGGCGGCTTCATTACGGGCATCTCACCCTGCATATTGCCTGTCCTCCCAGTCATCTTCTTCTCTGGCGGCGCCCAGAGTAGCCGCGTCACAGCAGGAAACATCCAGTCAAAATCTGGCTTCGGCAGCGCCATCCCCGGCATAGGCGGGCCGGGCCTCGCAGCAGGCACACTCGGCGGTCAGACCCTCGGCAACACAGTCGGGACAGGCACCACAGGCACCACAGGCACCACAAGCACGACAGACACCACGGGCAACGCAGTCGACAGTATCGGTGCCACCGTCACACCTAACGCAGCCACAGCTGAAGCAACAGCCCCCGCCGTCTCACGCTGGCGCCCCTACCTGGTGGTTGCCGGCCTAGTCCTGAGCTTCACCGTCTTCACCCTGCTGGGCTCCACACTGCTGTCGCTACTGGGCCTACCCCAAGACATTATTCGCTGGGCGGGCATCATCCTGCTGGCCGTCATCGGCATCGGCATGCTCATCCCCCAGGTCATGGAGGTCCTTGAGCGCCCCTTCCAACGCTTCGGCCGCTCCAGCGGAAAGCGCCCCGACAATGGCTTCCTCCTCGGCATCGTCCTAGGTGCCGCCTACGTACCCTGCGCGGGCCCCGTCCTCGCCGCAGTATCCGTCGCCGGAACCACCGGAGAAATCGGCGCCGACACCGTCGCCCTCGCCCTGTCCTTCGCCATCGGAACCGGCATCCCTCTGCTCTTCTTCGCCCTCGCAGGCCGAGGCGTCGTCGAACGCATCTCCGCATTCCGAACCCGCCAGCGCCTCATCCGCACCATCGCCGGTGTCTCCATGATCGCCCTCTCCCTCGGCCTCGTCTTCGACATCCCCGCTGTCGTGCAGCGCGCACTGCCGGACTGGACCGCAGGCCTCCATGAACACACCAACCAGCTTCTTCACGGCAACGAGCGCCGCGGCGCCGGAGCCGACGCGAGCGCAACCCCGGATGCGCCCGACGGCACCAGCTGCGTTGACGGCGCAGGAACCCTCGGCGACTGCGGCCCCTTCGCCGCCATTGAAGGCACCGTCGCATGGCTCAACACCCCCAACGAACAGGCACTTACCACAGCCGACCTCGACGGCAAGGTCGTCCTCGTCGACTTCTGGGCCTACTCCTGCATCAACTGCCAGCGCTCCATCCCGAGCATCCAAAAACTCCACGAAACATACAAGGACGCCGGTCTGACCATCATCGGCGTGCACTCGCCCGAATACGCCTTCGAACGCGAAGTCGACAATGTTCGCGCGGCCACCGCCGACTTTGGCCTGACCTACCCGATCGCCGTCGACTCCGACCTCGTCACCTGGCGCAACTTTGACAACCACTACTGGCCCGCCCACTACCTGCGCGACGCCAAGGGCACCCTACGCCAGTTCTCCTACGGCGAGGGCGGCGATGCCACCACCGAACGCCACATCCGCACCCTGCTGCGCGAAGCCAACCCCACCGTGGAACTGCCCGACCCGATCTTTACCACGGACGACCCCACCACCAGCGGTTCCCGCACCCCCGAAACCTACCTGGGTTATGGGCGCGCCAAGTACTTCGCAGGCGGACCCCTCGCCAAGGGGGCAGCCACCTTCGGTTTCCCACCCAACCAGCCCGCAGACTCCTTCTCCCTCGAAGGAGCATGGACCGTTGAGGCTCAGCACATTACGCCCACCGCCGGTGAAGCGAAACTGCGCCTCAAGTACCACGGCAAACAGGTGAACCTCGTCCTTTCCGGGGAAGGGGCTATCACGACCACGCTGAATGGCCAGACCCGAACCCACACGATCAGTGGCGTTCCCAACGCCCTGGAACTTGTGGCCACCGATACGACCCAGGAAGGAACGATCGACATTACAGTCTCGCCCGGTGTGCAGCTGTATTCCTTCACCTTCGGGTGAGGGTTGAATCGGCCACGTATTCGAATACGCTCGCGCCGGGCGTGATCTTCCTCCCCCAAGCCATTTTGGAGTGGGGGAGGAAGAAACCATCTTCTACGATGACAGGTGTGAATTGTGCCCAGACCATTACCGAAGCTGAGATGCTCAGCCGGATCTCGCGTGGGGATCAAGAGGCTTTCGCCTACCTTTACGACGCGTGGTCGGGGCGAATGTATGCCCTTATTGTGCAGATCCTTGTTGACCGGGCTCAAAGCGAAGAGGTGCTCCAAGAGGTCTTTTTGGAGATCTGGCAGCGCGCCCCGCAATTTGATGCTGATAAGGGCAGTGGCCGGGCGTGGATGGTTACCATTGCCCGTCGCCGCGCCATTGACCGCGTGCGTTCTTCGCAGCGGGCGCGCGAGCGGGAAAACTCTTGGACGAACTATCTGCCCGATATTGATAGCACGTTGGCGCAGGTCGAGGAGCGTCTTGCTGGCGCTGAGGTTCACGAGGCTTTGGCCGCCATTGGTGAGCCCCATAAGACCGCCGTTGCGTTGGCGTACTTTACCGGCATGACTCACGTGGAGATCGCTGAATATCAAGGCGTGCCCGTGGGTACCGCGAAGACTCGAATCCGTGATGGAATTAAGAAACTACGAACTGTGATGGGGGTGGAACAATGACTCACGAGGTAGACCCCTTCGACGACACTGAGGTCGGCGCCCTCCTCGGGGCCTCGCTGCCTCCCGTTGAGCCTCCCGCGCATGTGCGCGCCCAGATTCTCGAGGCCATCGCCCGCACTCCTCAGGTGGAGGGCGCTGGGCAGGTGCAGGGCGCTGGGCAGGTGCAGATAAGCGAACAGTCCGCGCCAATGGGGGAACAGCCCGCGCCAATGGGTGAACAGCTCAGCGCGCCTGCGCTTTCAACTCTGCCTCAGTCGGCACCCTCACCCGCCACCGCTCAGGTGCACCCCCTTCCCGCGACTGTCGGCGCGGGAGCCTCGTCGGCCCCAATTGACGAGGCCGACGCCCAGATCCTCCCCTTGCGGCGAGCCTTCTCCGCACGCCGCATCCTGAGCGGCGTTGTGCGCGTGGCGGCGGCCTTCGCGCTGCTGGCTGCGGGCGTGGGGATTGGGCGGTGGAGCGCCATGGACTCGATGGATTCGACCATGAGCTACGCCAAGCTCAACCAGATGCAGGACGTGGCGCGCATTGAGCACACCATGGCTGACGGGCACGTTGCGACGCTGACCTGGTCTGCTGACATGGAGATGACCGCGCTGACATTACCTTCGCAGATGGAAGCGCCGGTTGGCCACACTCTGCAGGTGTGGAAGCGCATGAATGGCGTGGTGATGCCTGCGGGAACCTACGCGCCCGATCGCGGTGCGGTGTTCTCTTTCATTGACGCGATGCCTGAGCCGGGTCTGGAGGTTTTTATTACCCTCGAACCCGCGGGGGGTTCGGCTCAGCCGACGTCTAAGCCTCTGGTGGTGCTTCGGGTCTCTGAGCAGGCGATGCCGGAAACCGCGACGGACGGAGTTGAGCAGGGGGACGCTCCGGGGGACGCGAGGCGAACCCTGCCGGTGGTCCCGCATGGGTCTGACGTTTCGGCAACCCCAGCAGTTCACATCTGACGTGCGCTAGCACCTCAGTATTAAGGATTAGTCTGTGTTCTCACTTGTGTTGATTGGTCTTTTGGGCGGCTTTATTACGGGTATTTCGCCGTGTATTCTGCCCGTTTTGCCGGTGATTTTCTTTTCTGGTGGCGCTCAGAGTAGTCGCTTCCAGGTGGCGGGTTCTTTGGGGACGTCCGGGCAGGGATCGGGCTCGCAGGGGATCTCCATCACGGGCCTGCCCGGCGTGGTTGGTAGCCAGGCGCCCGCAGGCGAGGCAGTTGCGGTGCGTCCGGTGTCCCGCTGGCGTCCCTACCTGGTGGTTGCTGGCCTGGTTGTCAGCTTCACCTTCTTTACGCTGCTGGGCTCGACCCTGCTGTCCCTGCTGGGGCTTCCTCAAGATTTCATCCGCTGGGCGGGCATTGTGCTGCTGACCCTGATTGGCGTGGGCATGCTGATTCCGCAGGTCATGGAGTGGATGGAAAAGCCTTTCCAACGTTTTGGCGGCTCTTCGGGCAAGCGCCCCGCTAATGGTTTCATGCTCGGCCTGGTGCTGGGCGCCGCCTACGTGCCTTGCGCTGGCCCAGTGCTGGCTGCCGTTTCGGTTGCTGGTTCGACCGGCAATATTGGTGCTGAAACCGTGGCCCTGGCGTTGTCTTTTGCCGTGGGCACGGCCCTGCCGCTACTCTTCTTCGCCCTGGCTGGCCGCCGCGTGACGGAACGTATTGCCGCCTTCCGCACTCGTCAGCGCCTGATCCGTAGCATTGCTGGCGTGACGATGCTTGGCCTGGCTGTGGGCTTGGTCTTTAATGTGCCCGCCGTCCTTCAGCGCGTCCTGCCTGACTGGACGGGCTCCTTGCAGTCCCAGGTGAATACTTGGCTGCATGGTGAGGAGGGCACCGGCGAGTCCTGCGTGGATGGTGCTCCAGCCCTCGGCGAGTGCGGCCCTATGAAGCCCCTGGAGGGTGCGGTCGCGTGGCTGAATACGCCGTCTTCTGCCCCCGCCGACACGATGGTCACCAGTGCCGGGGCGCCCGCGCGCGCCGTCCTCGTCGATTTTTGGGCGTACTCCTGCGTGAATTGTCAGCGCACGCTGCCCATCATCCAGCAGCTTCACGAGGTCTACGGGCCGCTGGGCTTGAGCGTGGTGGGCGTCCATTCGCCTGAGTACGCCTTCGAGAAGGAGACGCGCAATGTTGAGGCAGCGGTTGGCGAGTATGGCCTGACCTTCCCCGTCGCAGTTGACTCGAATCTGGCGGTGTGGACGGCCTACGACAACCACTACTGGCCCTCCTTGTACCTGGGGGATGCGAAGGGCCAGAACCGTTACTTTAAGTACGGTGATGGTGGCAAGGGCCTGCTGGAGGCGCATATTCGCACGCTCCTGCGTGAGGCTGATCCTTCCTTGACGCTGCCGGAACCCTTGTTTGCTTCGGAGGAGGAAGAGGCCGGGCCGCGCACCACGCACACTGTGTTGGGTAGCGAGGGCGGACGAGGCTTCGTCGATGGCGCCTTGAGTGCGGGAGCGCAAGAGTACGCTTTGCCTGCTGAGCAGAGTGTTGACACCTTCGCCCTGTCGGGTTCGTGGGAGGTCGATGCGCGTTCGATGAAGGCCGCCGCCGATGGAGCGATTGTGCGAGTGTCCTACTACGGGACGCATGTCACCCTCTTGACCTCTGGCGAGGGGACCGTGACCTTGCGAGGCGTTGACGGTGCTGCCGCGGGTGAGGAGAGCACGGTCCCGTTGAATGGCGCCCAAACCCCGGTGCAGCTCGCCGCCCATGAGCAGGCTGAACGTGGCGTTGTTGAGCTCGTTGTGCCTGCTGGCGTGAGCCTGCATGAGCTTGAGATCCTGGGCAATGTGTGTGGCTCGGGCCGCTGCGGCGGTGAGGGCCCCGCCTGGGCGCAGTTCTAGATCGGGCTGAGGGGGAGGGTGTCATAAGCCTCCCTGCCTGAGCTTTTCCGCGAGTGGTCGCTTGTATGCGACCACTCGCGGTGTTTTGGGTGGGGTGTGGGGGAGGAGGCGGGTACCTTTGATAGTGTTGAAATGTTTCTGAGTATTCTGTGGGTCTCGCGTGAGTCCTTCCGTGCGGGGAGGACGTCAAACAGAGACAAGGATCCAAAGGAAGCTGCACATGGCACGTATGGGGTCCCGGGTTGGCGCAATACCTGTGGGGGCACTGCAAGGAGAGTTCCTTATTCCTGCCTACCAACGCGGATACAGATGGACCTCACTAGAGGTCACGCAGCTCCTCAACGACATTGTTGAGCATCGTCGACACCGTGGACCTGAAGCCGTCTACTACCTTCAACCCATCGTCGTCAAGGCTCGTCATGCTCAACAAAGTGACATGCCGAATCGATCCCTCCTCTGCGGTATCGAGCGTGCGCCCCTGACGGTGGAGCCGAACCCCCTATGGGAGGTCATTGACGGGCAACAACGTCTCACAACGCTTTTCCTTATCCTCAAGTTCCTCACCCAATCCGGCCAAACCGGAAAACACGCAGAACCCGGTTTCACCCTGGATTACGAGACTCGCACGGCGTTGCGAGGCATCCTCGATAATCCTGAGTGCACACAGGAAGCGGCGAATATCGATGAAGAACATGTAATCGGGGCCTATTGCGCGATACGAAGGTGGTTTAGTGACCACAACAGCGCAGCTCCAGACGTTTTCGACGCCCTGGAGAACCAGGTGAGAATCATCTGGTACGAACTATCCGACGGTGCAGACCCTATTGCAGCGTTCCGGCGGCTGAATAGCGGGCGGATTCCTCTGACAGATGCCGAGCTACTCAAATCCCTGCTTTTGAGCACCATTGACGCCGCAGAAGAAGGCGGCCAAGCCTTGGCCTACCAGGTTGCCAGCGAATGGGATGCTCTTGAACAAGAACTCCGAGATCCAGCGAAGTGGGCATTCATTGCTGGCACGGAGACCACTCCCACTCGAATCAGCCGCATCTTCGAGCTTTTGGTCGACCTGAAAGCAGATAAGGGGCCTTCGTCGGCGGGGCATAGAGTTTTTGAAGGTCTGCGTCATCAAGTCAGCGGCGACTGGCGTCAATTCTGGAACGATGTGAGGTCCCTGCACGCAACACTTATGGGCTGGTACAACCATCCCGAGCTCTACCACTGGATTGGCTTCCTTCGCTTCTGCTCCAATCCAACCGACTGGACGCTACTCCTCACACAGGGCCGCGCCCGCAGTAAAACGGATTTTCGTCAGTGGGTGCGTGGACAAGTGCGCAAGACACTCGGCCTCACACCATCGAAACTGAGAGACCTTCACTACGGGGAAAAGTCCAAGGTTCAAGACGCACTGCTTCTGATGAACATCGAAGTGACCCGGAAGTCGCTAGCTGGAAGGGGGCGCTTTCCCTTCGAACTCTATATGGCAGGTAAGTGGAGCCTTGAGCACATCCATGCTCAGAACTCGGAAGAGCTGAGCAGTCACAACGCATGGCGAACATGGCTTGAGGACCATGTGGGGCTTCTCGAAATGGTAACGGCAGGACTCGGTGGAGCTGCCGCCAATCACACTATCCTTGGTGAAACCTTCGAAGAAGTGAAGGCTGTTCTTGAGAACACTGAGATCACTGAGGAAGACTTCGATAAGGCGTCGTCGGCACTTCTTGAGGGACTCCGCGCTTTCGGCCTGGCTGGGGAAGACACTGTCCACAGCATCGATAATCTTGCGCTGCTGACGAGGGAAGTCAATAGTGCATTGAGCAACAGCGTCTTCGGAGTAAAACGCTACAAGGTGTTGCGTCATGACCGTGACGGGACCTTCATTCCGCCGTGTACGCGTCATGTGTTTTTGAAGTACTACACGCGTGACGAGGCCGCAGCGCAGTCATACTTTTGGAGTGACACTGATCGTGCGGACTATTTCGCTGCCATTGAGGAAAGCCTGCGTGATTTCCTCAAGGAAGAATAGACGGGGGCTGAGTAAGTGGATAGTGAGTTTCTCACCCATCGCGCAGTGTCGGGGACTGCAACGAGCTACGCAGGCCTTTTTGCTGAACGAGGTATCACACGCATCAAGATTCCCCTGTTCCAGCGGGACTACGCCCAGGGGCGAGAGGATGCCTCGGGGAACGTTGAGGCTATTCGATCCTCATTTCTCCGCGCACTGCGCGAGGCTCTCACTCCTCATTCGCCAGCTTTCGGAATGGACTCCAGGACAGCGGACGCCCTCGACCTTGATTTCATTTACGGCACGATGGAAGAGGACGGCACTTTCCTCCCTCTGGACGGCCAGCAACGGCTCACAACACTATTCCTGCTCCACTGGTTCCTTGGCGTTCGTGCAGCAAGAGATCTCTCGCATGAGAACTGCCTGCACTTCACCTACGAAACCCGTTCAAGTTCGCGGGCCTTCTGTCAAGAACTTGTCAGGAGCGAAAACCTGCCGCCACAGAACACGCCAGCATTAGCAGACTGGATCCGCGACCAAGCGTGGTTCCGCTATGGGTGGGACGAAGACCCCACTATTTCCTCGATGCTCACCATGATTAAAGCCATCGAAGAAGAGTTTGACCCACCGGGAAGAACACTCGAAACTGACGAAGCAACGGCTCAGTGGGAACGCTTGACAGGGGATGGGGCGAAGGCGGTGACTTTCCACCTTCATATTGTTGACGACCTTCAAGACATTAACACCCTCTATATCACCATGAATGCTCGCGGGCGAGCACTCACCGACTTTGAGAACTTCAAAGGCCACCTGCTGGGCATGCTCCATCGCGTCAAGGAAGTGGAGGCTCAAAGAGTCGAGGAGTTCTCGCGCAGGATCGATACCACCTGGAGCAATATGTTCTGGCATTACGCAAGGGATGCGGAAAGCCTTGACCAGGCGCTCCTGAAATACTGCGTCTTTGTATTGAACAATGCGTATTGGAAGCGATTCAATGCCAGCCCTCCAGATGACGTATCCGCACTTATCGAGGACCTCTTCAAGGAGGATAGTCCTGGTCGGGCTCGCACCTTTGAAGAGCTCTTCTCTGCCTTTGAAATCTGGGAAGACAGGGGGAACCTCCCACAGGACGGGGTTGCGAGTGTCCAGGACAAGCCGCGCCAGGGTGGTACCATCTTCCGCTCTCCCCTGAGCGCAGGGCACCAGCTGAACCTCGCATCAGAAAAGGAAGGCCTGAATGGCCAACCTTCAGCCCTTCCCGTCGCTTTGTTCGACATGAGCAACGTGAAGAACGAGGGTGATCTACTTGCGGAGTTTCTTCGAGACAAGTCTCCGCACATCGACTTGCGGCTCTTGCTCTCAGCCCTCATCGAATACAGGACAGCAAACCCTGCCGTTCCTGCTCAGGAGGACGGCGCCGTCGGCCTCGTCGAACTGAGACGCCGGATGCGCACTCTTCGCAACCTTCTCCAAGCCTTGACGAACGAACTCCATGCGGACAAGTACGGCAAGCTTCTTGAAGAAACCACGCGCTTGATCTGCGAGGGCGCACTGCAAACGAGTGCGCGGACCGCGTTCAACACTCACCAACACGAAGAAGAGCGCGAGAAGCAGGCCTTTCTCTCCGCCCACCCAGCGTGTGAGGGCGCACTGTGTGACCTTGAGGATCACGAATGGCTCCGCGGCGGGCTACGCATGTTCAGCTTGAGCGAGGACCTGCCCAGACGCGCCGGAGCGTTCTATGAGGTTTTTTCTAGCGACACAATGCGTGCTGCCTTCGCTCAAGCGTGGCTTGCCACCGCCGACTACTCCCGCAGGGACAACGGAAAGGCCTTCCAGATCGCGCCGCTCAAAGGTGATGGTCGGTGGAGAAGGCTTCTGACTCAAGACAACCGCTCCGATAGGGCGGCGGCGCGGACGGCCTTCGAATCGGTGCTTGACGAGGTTGCCGCCGGAGTGAGTATCGACGATGTTGCGCGCAGACGGGTCGAGGAGTACCTCGAGAAGAGTCGGGCGGAGGGCTGCTACAGGTGGCCGTACTACTTGCTGGCCTATGACTGTATGCGTGACGGAGCCGCAGGAGTCTATCGAACTCCGCATGGTCACATGGGCTATGAGCTCAAGATGCTTGATCATGACAATCAAACAGTTGGGTACCGTGATCCCTACTTGGAAGCGATTGCGGAGAGCCTGCACAGTGCCGGGTACGAGGAGTACCTCGACGAGAGTCCCTATGAGCGTAAAGGCGGGTGGGAGCCTCGCTTTTTGCGCCTCAAGCGCTCGAAGATAGGGATTGCCAGTATTAATGGGGGAGTGCTGGTTGAGGTTGGTGATGCGCCGCGAAGCAGTGCAGTGATGGAGGTTCTGAAGAGCTTTCAGGGTGAGAAGCAGGCCGAGGGAGAGGGGTATCTGTTCCTCAGACTGGCGAAGGCTTGTGATTGTGATCGTGATGAGTGCACGCTGCATTGGGTTGAGAATAATGAAACGAAGTACGTTGACGGTGAAGATCGTATTGAGTGCGCCGTGACGTTTGTTAAGGCGCTCATTGCCGCTGGCTCAGAGGCACATGATGTGAGTGCGCGGTAACGTGGTGAGACCCCTATCTCTTGTGCGGGTGGGGCTGGCGGTGTACCCTTCTTATCCGGACAGTTTTGCGTGAGCGAAGCGGTCCGGATGAGTGAAAACTCAATAGGGGATGATCGGTTTCGACGACGGTCGTCGATCGAAGGGAAGCGGGCCGAGGATGTTCGCTCAACTCGTTAACGATGCGTTCGAACCAATAGGTGCCGAACAGAATCGCACCGACTACGTTCTCGCCGCCTGATATCGCCGCGTGAACCCTTAGTCCGTCAGCCCAGGTGGTGCTCCCAGCCTGGTGTCTGGCGTCGTTCTGGGAGCCACTGGTCGCGTGCCGTGTCGATGAGCACGCTTCAACACTTAGTCGACTGAGCCTACTGGCAGCAGGTCTGCATGACGTCAGGGGCTGAGAAATAAAACAGCAGACTGCGCCCGGAGAAGACTTCGGGGCCGGCCGTCGGACCGGGGTTCGATTCCCCGCATCTCCACCTGAGGGGGAAGTGTTGAACTCTCGCTTTCGAGCGTAGGTTCGCACTTCCCCCGTTCTATGCCCGCTGGTCAGCGCCTCTTCGAGGTCCTCGAACTCGATGGCTGCTGTGCTGTCGTGGAAGTACGAGGCGACGACGATCTGGTCTCGCCCGATGAACACCTTGTCCACGAAGTACTCGAAGAGCTGCTCGCGAGTCTCGGGCGTGTCGATGGTCGCCTGGGCGAAGCGCCGGTAGAACGCGCCAATGCTTGCCTCGTCCTCGAACAGGGTCGCCTTGACGTGCTCAGCCTGGATGGCGGCGTCAAGTTCATGCTTTTGCTCTTCCAGGGAACGCATGGCCTCGGCGGTGGTGTCGTTGAAAATGCCCTTGGAGATGGCCTTGACGAAGTTGGCGAGCTTGGCCTCCACGTCTGTCCGACGGGCTTCAAGTGCCTTGAGGATCTCGTCGCCGCGCCCGTGTGTCTGCTTGTAGTGGTCGGCGAGGTCCACAGCGAGTGAGGCGAGCATATCGGGCTCGGCGAGGAAAGATTCCACGATCTCCTCGACGCGTGCCTCGATCTCGTCCTTGCGCACCGTCTTCGCCGTGCACTGCTTCTTCCTCTGATTGAGGCAGTAGTAGTAGCGGTACTTCCGCCCGGTCTTCGAGGTGCCCGAGACGCCTTCCATCGGCCCGCCGCACGTGAGGCAGTAGGCGTGGCCAGTGAGCCAGTAGTCGGGAGCGTCGTCGCCTTGCGCCGCGAGCTCAGCCTTCGTCTTCGCGCCGCGACGCTTGTTGATCGCGAACCTGCGTTGCACCTCCTCAAACACGTCGTCCTCGACGAGGCGAGGCATACCGTCCTCAATGACATAGCCGCCATAGGAGTACTCGCCGATGTAGGCGCGGTTCTTCAGGATCTTGTTCAGATTCTTCGGCGTGAAGCGGTACCCGCGAGTGGTGCGCACGCCCTGCGCGTTGAGTGAACCGTCCTGGGTTTGGTTCCTAGGCGGTGCTCATTTGGTGGGTGTGGTGTTGGTAGTAGCGGTCTTCGGTTTCTTGGGGTGTGGCATAGCCCAGTTCGCTGTGCAGGCGGGTGTTGTTCCACCAGTTCACCCAGCATAGGGCCTGCTCATTCGACTTCGGTCAGTCCGGCCCCGTGCTAGGAAGCTAGGTCAACTCGCTCGCGCATAAGCCGTTGAGGGATTGGCTAGTGCGTTGTCGCAAGTATTCTCCTTCGGTGCCGTTAGGGGCATCCATTCCTGCTTCGACCAGGCGTTCATGGGTAGGCCGATGCAGACGTACTGGCTGCCGTGATCGCTGTGGTGGACCAATCCCTCGACACTGCCCTTTGGCAGTAGCGATAGCTTGTTCCAGGGCTTGCAGGGGTAGAGCCTCGGTATTGAGTGTGTTACTCACTGCCCAGCCAGCGATCTTGCGGCTGAAGGCATCTGTTACGAAGGCGGTGTAAACGAACCCGCTGCGGGTGCGAACGCACGTAATGTCGGCCACCCACAACTGGTTAGGGGCACTGCGTGCGAAGTGGCGTTCAACCAGATCTGGGCGTGTATCGGTCCCAGGAGCGCTCCAGATTGTCACCTACCCGGGGCAGACGCGACGCCCTCCTTGAGTCCGGCAAATCTCCCTCGACAGCCAGGCTCGGTATTGTTCGCGCCCCACGGCCTAGCCTTCGCGTTTGAGCGCATGCCACATCTAGCGCACCCCGTACACGTAAGTGTTCTCTCGGTGGATGCGCTCGATGACGGGGATCAAAGCGGCATCTCGCAAGCAGCGCCGCCAGGGCGTACGGTTCTTGGCCTTGCGATACCCTCGCACCCGTGATGAAGCCGCCTTGGCGGTGTTCGGATAGAACTTTGCAGATGCGTTCAACGCCGAACCTGGCCCGGCCCGCGTCGATGAAAGCGATCATTTCGGGTACCGGGGGTCGAGTTCTTTGGCGAAAAAAGCCGAGGCTGCCTTCAGGATCGCGCCGGCCTGGCGGAGCTGAGCGTTTTCTCGCCGCAGGCGGGCCACCTCGCACTCCTTGATGGGGCATGTTCAAGATCCTGTCTCAGGCTGGGATCGCGATACCAGCGGCGCATCGTCTCATACCCCACCCCGAGATTGACGCCCTTCCTCGCGTAGAACACTGGTAAGCCAGACTCTCTGCTCCGATGCCAGACGGTCGCTGACAAGACGAACAGCACGCGACTTGAACTCTGGGGCCAAACGCTTCGGCTGAGGCAAATCCTTTCAGGCTGACCACCGGAACCAAACCCAGGACGGTTCAATCCTCCCGCATCATCTTGAGGATTGCATCAATCCGCTCACGATCGTACTCAGCCCGGTCAGACTCAGTCATCAATGGCCCCCACTCGAAGGTCGATATCTTGACTTGTCCTCATGCTAACGCACCCTGACGCAGATACGAACTGTCTCACCAAGCCCACCCAGGCTCAAGCGGATGGCGGACCGCGATTACTCAGGACGACGTGCGCTGGCGGGCTTCGCGGGTACGACTCCGACCATCTATGGCGCCGCTGGCGACTTCCTCTCCCGCAAGGCCTCGTTGGCCTTGCCCACGTCCAGCTTCCACAGCAGGGCCAGGATGATGGCGTTGGCGATAGCGGGCACCCATAGGTACATGAAGTACAGCATGGAGATCACGCCGCTGGCCTGTTCGGTCGCATTGGCGACATATCCCGACGCCGCGAGGAGCCAGCCCGCCACGGCCGTGCCTAGGCCGCTACCTACCTTCACGCCCAACGATGTGCACGAGAACATGAGGCCGTCGATGCGCTTGCCAAACCGCAGAAAGGTGTTCTCTGAGGCCTCCGCGATCAACGCGTTCAGGGTCCCCTGAAGAGGGGCCATGCCCAAGGACGCGACACCGGAGAAGAACAACATCAGCGGGATGCTGCCCATGTAACCACCGACGACGACTCCCAGGCGTCCCAGAACCGCGATCCAATAGCCCACCAGGTTCACCCTGTACATGCCGCCGAAGCGGGCCACCAGCAGCGGGGTGAAGAGAAGCCCGACGATGAGTGGGATGTTGATGGCCCACGCGAAGCTGCCAAGAAGATTGGCGTCACCCAGGATGTAGGTCATGAAGTAGATGCCTATGTTGAGGGTGGCGGTGAACATCTGCGTCATGATGAAGATGATCAGGATGATCAGGTAGTACTTGTTGGCCATCAGCAGCTTGAGCGACTCGCCGAGCGGCACCTTGTCAGCTTCCCTGGCCTTCTCTTCGTCGGTGGTCTCCGCGAGCTCCTGCGGAGACAACTCACGCACCGACAGCACGGATACGGTATTGACCGCCAGCCCGAGCAGGGCGTAACAGATAGCCAGCGCCCTCCAGCCCTCCGCACCGCCACCCAACAGCTTCACGCCCTCCACCGTGACGGTCTGGATCATGAGACTGGTGCCGAAGGCGAACACGAACCGGATGGAGCCCATCTGGACCCGCTCTGCCGCGTTCTTCGTGATCAGCGCCGTCAAGGCCGAATAGGCGATGTTATTGGCCGTAAAGAACACCGAGTTGAGCAGCGTGTAGGCGATGAAGAACCACGCGTACTTCGCGGTATCCCCCATAGACGGCGGGATCGCGAAGATGGCGATCACCATGGCCGCGCAGCCGAAGAACGCCCACAGCATCCAGGGGCGAGCCTTGCCCATGCGCGTCTGCGTGCGGTCCAAGATGGCGCCGAAGATGATATCGGAGAAACCATCGAAGAACTTCGACAGCATCATCAGAGTACCGACGATACCGGCGTTCAGGCCGACGGTGTCGGTGAGATAGATCATGACGAAGGCCGACAGCAGGGCGTAGACGACATTACCCCCCACGTCGCCGGAGCCGTAACCCACCTTGTTGTACCACCGCAGGTACTTCTTCTCGTTCATTGTCACCTCGTTTGCGGAGTTGGAAGAGGCCGCATGACACTCAGCCGACGTTGGAGGGCACGAGCCTCATGGCCAGGGTCAGTTCGGAAGCGTCGACGCGGTACCGCTCCAAGAGTTCAGGCCCGCAACTGTTGGAGCCAATGCCCGCCATGGCTGCGTCAAGACACACAATGATGTTTCCGGATGGGACGAGGTCCACGTCGTGGGGCATCATCGTCAACGCCTCCTGGGTGTAGCGCGACGCGTTGAAAGAAAACGACGTGACGCTGGCCACCGACAGGGCCGCCCTCGGCCCCGCCACGTGGACATAGTCGCAGCTCGCGTGGCTGCCGTTCTCTTGCGGACGGATGTAGTTCACGAACAACTCGTCGACCGTGCGGGTATACAGGCCATGGCGGCACGAGCGGCGCTTGTCGACGTAGCTCTCCCCCGGACCCAGGCCGAAGTACGTCACCCGATCCATGTCCTCGGGGAGGAACAGGCGCAGGCCGAAGCGGGGCAACGGCGGAAAATCTGGGTCTCGCCGCGCTGTCAAGGCGACATCCAGGGTCCCTTCGCCGTCGACGCTCCACCGCGCGTCGACGAACATGACAGGCTGAATCGACGGCGCCACCATCGCCATGACCGCCTCAACGACGACCACGTCCCCCATACGCCTCGCGACGCAGGAGTAGGCGCGGGCGCTGGCCTGGTGATACCGGGCTCGCTGCCACTCGAGTTCGATGAACCGGTCGTTGTCGGTCGGCGCCCGCCAGATGTTGACCTCGGCGGTGCGCTCAAGGAGTTCGACGCCGCCAATGACCATGCTTGCAACCAACCCGGTGCGGGTGTCGAAGCGATAGGTAAACCCCTCGCCGCGCACCACGATCTGGGGCCCCTCGTTTTCGATGCGGGGCACATCGCCGACGCGCGCCGTGTCGAGCAGAGCGGCGGCCCTGCCATGACGCGGATCCGCCGTCGGCATCTGGATCTCGTCAAATCCGAGCACATGTCCCGCATCGAGCAGCGGCCGGGCCCGGCGGAGCCTGTAGGTCACGGTGAGGAAGCAGCGGCCGCGCGCGGGGATGTCGAGTTCCAGCGGCAGACGCACCGTCGAATGCGGCGGCACCGGGCCCGGCAGCTCCAGCGTTCCCTCCGCCACGTCCTCGCCGTCGAGGCTGAGGCAATATGACAGGTCGGCATAGTCGCGAAGGTCCGTGAAATCGAGCTGATTGCGCAGCGTCAGCACCCCGGCGTCGTAGCCCACGACGCGCGCCGGCCGCAGTACGTTGCCCAGTTCGAGCAGGCCCGGGTGAGGAATACGTTCCGGCGTCACCAGCCCGTCGACGCAGAAGTTCGCGTCGTGAATGGCCTCGCCGTGGTCTCCACCGTAGAGATAGATGGGGCGCCCGTCGGGCGTGGCTCCGTCCCGGACGGCGTGGTCGCACCATTCCCAGACGAAGCCTCCACACACCCGCTCGTCGGCGTCGATGAGGCTCCAATAATCTTCCAAGTCGCCGGGGCCGTTGCCCATGGCATGGCAATACTCGACGAGGATGAACGGCTTGTCCGGACCCGAGTCGAGGTACTCGCGCACCTCGTGAAGCCCGGGATACATGCGGCTGTAGAGGTCGATGGCGCTGTAGTCGTAGCGTCGGTCGCTCGAGCGATAGTAGGCCGACTCGTAATGGGTGACCCGAGTCGGATCGGCCCGTTTGATCCAGGCCAAGGTCGTCTCGAAGGTCACGCCGTAGGCGCATTCGTTGCCCGCCGACCAGGAGATGATGCACGGCCGGTTCTTCTCACGTTCGACGCAGAGCCGCACGCGGTCCAGCGTCGCCTCGGTCCAGTCCGGGTTGTCCGCGATGAGCTTGTTCCACTGCTCCACGACGTTGGGCCACGACTCGTCCTTGAGGTAGCGCAACTGGGTACCGTGGCTCTCGTTGTCGGCCTCGGACATGACGTAGAAGCCGTACTCGTCGCACAGTTGGTAGAACTGCGGGCAGTTTGGGTAGTGGGCCGAGCGGATGGCGTTGATGTTGTACCGCTTCATCATGCGCAGGTCGCGGCGAATGTGCTCGAGATCCACCACGGGTCCAGTCACGGGATCCGAGTCGTGACGGTTGACGCCGCGGATCTTGAATGGTACCCCGTTGAGCAGAAGAACGGCCCCATCGATACTCACCTCCCGCACACCCACACGTTCCCGGATCACCTCATGCGGGCATTCGATGGTGAGGGTGTAGAGGTATGGGTCCTCCGCCGTCCACATGTGCGGTTGGGGCACCTCTAGGACGGCGGCATGAGAGTAGGCCCCGCCGTCCGCGTCGGGAACGAGGTCACCGGTGGCGATCAGCGCCCCCGACGCGTCGGCGAGGGCTAGGCGGACCGGGACTTCCCCACCCCGGAAGGCGCCTCGGAAGCGCACCAACGCACCGGCATCCCCGGTTTCGGTGGTGATGGCGTAGTCGTAGAGGATGGCTGGGGGCCGCTTGAGGAGGAACACGTCGCGGAAGATGCCGCTGGTGCGGAACTTGTCCTGATCCTCCAGGTAGGTGCCGTCGCACCACTTGAGGACAAGGACGGCCAGCCGGTTGCCTCCCACCCGGACCTTATCCGTGACGTCGAATTCGCTCGTGGCGTGGGAGACCTGGCTGTAGCCAACGAAGGCGCCGTTGAGCCAGACGTAGAAGCAGGAGTCCACACCCTCGAAAGTGAGTGTGACGTTGGGCGCCTCGGGCGATGGCACGTAGTCGAAATCGGTGAGGTAAGCCCCGGCCGGGTTGTCCTGGGGAACATGCGGAGGATCGAGCGGGATGGGATAGCGAATGTTTGTGTACTGCTGCACGTCGTAGCCCTGGTACTGCCAGGCGCTGGGCACCGGCATGGGTTCGAATCCCGTGGCCGCGTAGCCCTCCGCCCAAAACTCGTCGGTCAGGTCGTGGACGCTTGCGACGTAGCAGAAGCGCCAGATGCCGTTCAAGAGCTGGAAGCGGTCCGAGGCCTCACGCTCTACCACGTCTCGAGGGTGGGCGCCCGAGTCCGGCACGTAGTAGGAGCGTGGCGGCAGGGTGTTGAGGTGAAGGACCGAGAGGTCCTCCCAGTAGCGGGGAACGAGCATCGTCGGCGTTCCTGTCTTGAGGGGACGGGATTTTGATGGCTACGTCGCCATTTTGTCCTTGCAAGAAGTCAATGTCAAGCATGTTTGAGCAGGCAAACCGTGCATCCACACTTATGATGACGTCGCCATAGTTGTACGCTCGCTCTCTCGACGCCGCGTGCCGCGTCGAGGCGAACCGCTCTGCGCTAGGGTTGCGGCATGGGTTCAGGACGCACCGGCCGTGAGGCGCCGTCAATCGCCGACGTCGCACGGCTCGCCGGCGTGTCCGAGCAGACCGTCTCACGGGTGTCCCGCGGCTCGGACAAGGTGCGCCCGGCCACCCGCGATCAGGTCCTACGGGCGATGAAGCAGCTCGGCTACGCGCCCAACCGGGCCGCCCGCGCGCTGCGCAGCGGCTCCTTCAACGTCATCGGCGTCCTGACTCAGACCATCCAGCGCACCGGCGAGTCGCACACCGCCAGCGGGGTGCTCGACGCCGCCAGCAGGCTGGGATATTCCGTCACCCTGGTGCAGGTGGCCCATCCCGAAACCGACGCCGTACATGAGGCGGTGCACCAACTCTCGAACCAGGCCATTGACGGGCTCATCATCGTGCAGTCGGGCCGCGCCACCCACACCCATCTTGGACTTCCGGCGGGCTTGCCGGTGGCCTCCTCGGACTCGGCCCTCGTCGGGTACTACCCCTCCGCTTCAGCGGACCAGATCCAGGGAGTGCGCGACGCGGTGGGCCACCTCCTAGCCCTTGGCCATCGCACCGTCCACCACGTCACCGGGCCGCATGACTCACAGTCGGCCATGGTCCGAATGGCGGCATGGTCGAGACGGCTGGAGGAAGAAGGCATCGCCGCTCCCCCGCCAGTGAGCGGAGGCTGGGAAGCAGGCGACGGGTACCGCGCGGGACTCGAGTTGGCGCGCGACCCCGAGGTAAGCGCCGTCTTCTGCGCCAACGATGAGGTGGCCCTCGGCCTCATCCGCGCCATGCACGAGAGCGGGCGACGAGTGCCCCAAGACGTCTCCGTCGTCGGCTTCGACGGGTTGCCACTGGCGGAGTACGCCTTCCCTCCTCTGACCACCGTCCGCCAAGACTTCCATCGCGCCGGCTCGGCGATGGTGGACCTCATCGTCGAACAATTGGAGGGCGGGCCGCGCGACGGGAGCCGACGGATCGTTATCCCCACGGAGTTGGTCGAGCGAGGCAGCACCGCTCCCTACGCCTTGCCGCGATGATTCGGCGGATGAATAGATAGATGACGGGCCTCTGGCCTTGAGGAGGTGGCGACGCGGGCGTTCTTTGATGGAGAATCCTCGGTCGAATCATTGCCCTGGGGAGTTCTTCGCGTGAGGAAACCCGCTGGCCGGAGTTCCTTCGACGAAGAACGCCGACAGTAGAGCCCCTTAGAGTGGTGTAGGGCCTGGGCTGCCCCCGTTTTTTAGGTCCGGTGGTTCTGGGAGTCGTCCTGTCGCCCGTGGTTGCGGGCAGGGAGACTGGTCAGATCATGTCGAACAGCAGGAAGCGTCACACCCCGGAGCAGGTCGTCCGCAAGCTCGGGCAGGCCGACAGGATGCTCGCCGACGGCAGCGACATCGCCGCGGTGTGTCGGGAGCTTGGGATATCCGAGCAGACGTATTACCGGTGGCGTAACCAGTACGGCGGACTGAAGGCCGACGACGCGAAGCGTCTCAGGGAGCTGGAGAAGCAGAACGCCACGCTCAAGCGGTTGCTGGCCGAAGCGGAGCTGGAGAAGGCCGCGCTCAAGGAGCTGGCCGAGGGAAACTTCTAGGCCCGGGCAGGCGCCGCGCCGCCGTCTCGCACCTGATCAGGACACTGCAGGTGAGCGAGCGGATGGCGTGCCGTCTGGCCGGGCTGAGCAGGTCCGCGTACCGTCGCCCGCTCAAGGGCGACACGGTCGCCGACCCTGATCGCGCGTTGCGAGACTGGCTGCGCGCGTGGGCGAAGAAGCATCCCCGCTACGGGTACCGGCGGGCGTATCACGACGCCCGGGGTGAGGGCTGGGCGGTGAACCACAAGAAGATCCAACGCCTCTGGCGAGCCGAAGGCCTCCGCGTCCCGCAGCGGCGACGCCGCAAGCGTGTCGGATCCTCGACCGTCGACGCCCCGGCGGCAGTCGCACCGAACCTCGTATGGGCGGTGGACTTCCAGTTCGACGCCGACGAGCGGGGCTGCCCGATCAAGATCTGCTCCATCGTCGACGAGCACACCCGCGAATGCATCGGCGGGCTCGTGGAGCGGTCGATCACCGCCGACCGGCTCACCGCCCACCTCGAAGAGCTCGTCGCCGTCCGCGGTGCACCGGGTGTGCTCCGCAGCGACAACGGGCCCGAGTTCATCAGCGACGCGACGGCGACGCCGCAATGGTGTCCGGGTCTGTGTCCTCACCACGCGGGCGGCAGGTTCTCGATCACGTCCAAGGTCTCCAGCCACACCGAGCTCTGAAGCGATCGACCGACGCGCGACAGACGGTCGGCCTTGGTGAGGTGGTCCCACTGGGCACGGGTGAACTCACCGAACCCGAGAGAGGACAACCACGCGCACTTCTCGGCGACGGGCACCTTGAGGTCGAGCATCGGGACCGTGGCCATGCCCAGGCGGTGCGCGGCGACGATCCGTTGGAGAAGGACCCCGCCGTCGGAGCGCACCTTGAGTCCGCCGGACTCGATCCGAGCTCGGAGCAGGTTCCACTCGTCGAGAGTGCGCAGCGCGCCCGTGGGGCGGTTCGCACCGACCGTTCCCGGACGGTAGTTCGCCGCGTATCGGGCCTTGTTCTTCGCGCTCAGGTACTCACCAACCGTGTTCCACGGGACCGTCGGGAACGTCGCGACCTCGTAGCTCGCGCCGCCGATCTCAACGAGCTCGGCACGCATCGAGTCCCACACGGGACACCGCTTCATGTCGAAGTCGACGGACACCTTCGGCTTCACGTCGTGAGGGATGAAGTCCTGACGCTTCTCACCAGCAGCCGACAGCTCACGGTGCGACGGGAACACGGTGTGAGCGTTGTCGATCTTGCCCGCGCGCGTCGCTGTCAGATCGTGGAACCAGCGGCGCTCTTCGAGCGACCCGCGCTCGATCCCCGACGGAGTCTTGAGCCCCGCCTTCGCGAGCACGCCGCCGTCGTTGAGCGCGACGTTCCCACGAGTGGTGAGGTTCAGCACGGCGTCCTGCCGGTGCTTGACCTCCCAGAGGGACCGGTCGCCGGTGAGAGCCTCACGCGAGTCGCGGAACACGTCCGCAAGCCCGAACGCGTCGAGAGACTCGATGTCCCCGACCTCGGAAATGAAGCCATCGGTGGTCACCGACAGCACCTCGACCTCGTTGGCGACCGCCAGCAGCAGAGCACGCACGAGCGAGGTGATCATCGAGGCGTGATAGGGCGAGGTCACGGACGACCCGCCGATCTCCTCGGACTCCTGGTCCCAGGCGTTCCACCCGGTCCGGCGCGAGATGTCCTGCACGAGCTTCCCGTAGCAGGAATTGGTCACGACCTTGATGATGAGTTCCTCAAGGGACTTCTTGCCGAACGTCTGCTTGGCGATCCCACGGTCGCGCACCATCTGACGGACGGCATGACGCAGCGACATCGACGGCGAGCCGTCGATCTCAAGCACGCGGAGCCGGTACCCGATCTGCACGCGGACCTTCGCCCCGAGCTTGACGGCCAGGAGTAGCTCCGGCCCCATGGCCCAGGCACCATCCCGCCCTCGGAAGGTCTCAGGGACCTCGCCCAGCGTGTTGATGATGCCTTCGGAGCTCATCGGGTATACAACCGAGCTCTCGACCTTGACCGGGATACACGGCTGAGTCCCTCCGGGGAACTCCCAGGAGACGTAGGCGACAAGCGGTGTCGCGAAGCCCATCGGAAAGTCGTCCACCATGAGCTCACGGTCCTTGAGGACCTGCTCGATGGCACCCTGTTCGTAGTCGACGTCGGCGATGACCCCCATCGCCGACGGATACGCGCTCTGGATGTCGTGGTCGAAGGTCGGGGCGTTGATCTGACCGATGACGAGCGACGAGTTCCACCCGCCGTGGAACGCGCGCGAGCACGCCGAGTGCACCTGATTGGCGTCACCGTCGATGGGCGCGAGATCCAGCTCGGTGTAGTACCCGAGCCCGTCGGACTCAACTTCTTGACCGGTCTTGACCTTCATGAGGCCCTGGAACCGGGCCATGAAGTCGGCCGAACGATCGATTCCCCAGTACCCCATCACGGCGTCCTTCAGGGCGCTGGCCCCACCGCCACTCAGCGTGGTCGGCGGGACGACGTTCTCACCCCAGACCGCCCCCAGGTATTCAAAGACGATGACGGCGTCGTTCGCGGAGTAGTCGAGGAAGTTGAGCAGGTGCTGGTCGGCGAAGTCGCCCATCCGCTCCTTCCAGGACGGATCGACGTCGATCTTCGGGATGCCGACGTTTCGCCCGAGCACGTCCAGGGACTTCATCCCCGGCGCGGCGTGGCCCATGGTGTCGCGGATGATGATCGAGAAGGGGAGGTAACGCTCGCCGGAGCCCTTGGCACCGGACTTCGCGACGATGCGGATCGGGTTGATCGAGATGAGGCCACCGCTCGCCGATCGCACCCGACGCATGACGTCCTCGTAGCGAGCACGAGGCCCAGGGCAGGCGAACGCCGAGAGATCGGCCCTGAGGAAGTGCCCGGCAAGGACGACGCGAATGAGGCCGCGCTTCGCCAGCTTCACCATCGAGACCCCGTAGGAGGTCGCGTGACCACGGGCAGCACGCTGGCCCGCGACCTCCTCGTCGGTCGCCCAGAACTCACGACGGGGCACGCCTCGGGGGTCGGGAAGGCCGACCGTCTCCCACAGCCCCGACTCGCGCGAGACCACGGCCAGGCAGTCCTCGATGCGAAGACGCTCAGGGACGAGCGGCATCAGCACAATGTCGAAGCGCCAGGCGTCGTCAGATGGGTCGATGAGGGCGAACTGGTAGGAGATGATCCGACGGACGGTCTCGCCGGACTCGTTGACCTCGTAGCAGAACTCGGTATCGAACCCGATCACAGGTCGGGTCCGGCCCGTGCCCATCGCCCGGACGGTCGGCAGGTCGGCGAACGCGACGGCAGGGGCGTCGTCGTCGCCAGAGGAGCCAGCGGCGAACGGAGCACCGGCTAGGACTCCATCGTCCGACCCGTCGTCGTCAGTAAACGCGTCCAGATCGAGATCATCCTCATCGAGAGGACCCAGGCCAGCTTCGACCAAATCCACCGAGGGCGACCATGACAACGAAGGTGAATCGGGCTGCGCCGAGGCGTTTCCACGCACGAACGCTCCGTCGTGGCGCGCGGCCTTCCGGCCCGGCCACGACTTCGCTCCCATAGAACAATATGGCCGGAAGTCGTTTTGCTTGGTACACGAGGCTTCTTGAGGGCAAGAAATGACAACCTTCTCGGGAAGGTTGTCACGAGTTGGGCGGTTTTCACCGTCGGCGTTGTCGCCGGAAGGAGCTTCAGGACGGCGCTCAACATGCCGGACTAGCACGGCACAAGGCACCCCATTGACGGCTTCCTCGGAGGCTGTCCAGGAACTTCCATCAAGCTGTGAAGCGATGGTCCGAAAGTCTGACGCACTCATCGCGCACCGCCATCACGGGTGTACCGCTCGGCAGACGAACGCAGATATGCGTCGAGTGTCTCTGGGGTGACCTTCAAACGACCTCCGACGCGGACGGCCTCCAGACGACCTTCGCGAATCGCGCGGCGGAGCGTGTCAACGGAGCCATATCCAGCGTCAGACAGATCCCTCAGCGAATACACAACGGGCGGGGAAATACTGGCAACAGTAGCCATTTGGACCTCACATGGTGGCATCGTTGCCCACCACGTGTGCCAGGTGAGACCCGTCCTAGCATCTCCGGGGTACATCTCCCCGATAAGGTCCCTCACGTCCGATCCTCATCTCGCTCAAGCGAGATCGGCGGCTGCGCCTCCCCGCGTGGGCTCCATGCGGGGCGTCCCTAAGTCTACCGCTTTTGGCTTGATTTGAGCACGTTTACACCGGTCCTCATGGTTCTCCTCCTGGACGAGCCGAAACGCTGTTTGCCGAGGGCTAAGCCGCTGCTGGCAGGGTTGCCAGAAGCAGGTGATCGAGCAGGGGGATGAGTTCGACACGTGCGCCCTGGGCTCCACAAACAACCCCGAGGTTCCGTTGGAACCTCGGGGTTTTCGTGCGCATGACAGCCTCAAGAACAGCTTCTCTATCCCAGACAGGTGGCTCTGATTCTGGGCAAGATGAGTGATCTCGTAGTGGGTGACGTTGTGGCCGCCGTCGCCGAGGTGTGTGTTAGAGCCTGCATGACGTGATACTGGACGAGGTCGCTGAGTCCTGCCGCTGTGGGAATGCTGTCATTGCCCAACATGCTATACATGCATGTTCTATGTTGAGTATGTTTACTCTATCCGGGGTTCCTCGCGAGTTAATGCTTTGGATGAACAGCGGTATTAAGCCGATAAGTGGGGATGCTCGGCCTGTAAGTTAACTCTGGTATGTGAAGCATGTTGATCGTGCTGAGAGGGGTTGCTCCAGTCGGATCGGGGTTTGATTTCCTAGATCTCCCCGGCCTTACCACGTCCAAGCAGATGACACCCAACCCGACAGGAAATAGCACCAATTCCATTGACGTCAATATTGGAGTCAAGTAAGATGACTTCAATATCGAAGTCAATTCTCCCGTGGTCAACACAGCGAAGTGGGGGGTTCGATGCAGTACCAGGGTAAGGTGACGGGTCCGGAATCGCTCGGACGAATGCTGCAGCAAGCGCGCTTGGTGGCGGGGCTGACCCAGCGCGAGCTGGCAAAACAGATCGGCACCACTCAGAAGTATATCTGGGAGCTGGAGTCTGGTAAGCCGTCTATCATGATGGACCGGTTGTTTGCGGCCATGCAGGCAACCGGCATGGAACTCACGGCCACTATCGCTGTCCCCACTGATGAAGGTGCCACTCAAGAGGAGGGCGATCATGGGTGACCTCGTCGTTGAGCTTTACGGTCAGCGGCTCGGTGTGCTGCGTGGAGACTGGCGCACCTTCGATCTGATTCCTGATCCTGCTGCTGCGATTCATTTCGGCCTCGACTCAACGGTGATGTCGATCTCCGCGCCCCTGCAGGTCCGAGCGACTCGTTCGCGAGCACCCATTCGACGCAACTTCTTCGCTGAGCTGTTGCCCGAAGGGCGGATGCGAACGCGACTGGCGCAGACGGCCGGGGTGCCAGAGCATGATGTTATCGCTATGCTCCGCCAGTATGGGCGCGACGTGGCAGGAGCTCTCCATATCTGGGATCCGCAGGTACCCGGCGAACCCAAGAGTCCTCGGTATGAGCCTGTGAAGCAAAGCGATGTGGCTCGCATGCTGGCAGCAGTATCGGAGGAACCGCTGGGAAACAAACCAATCGGTGGGAAAACCTCGCTGGCTGGCGTCCAGGACAAGATTGTCCTGGCTCGCAGGGATGGCAATGGGTGGAGCCGGGTGGTCGACGGAGCTCCTTCGACCCATATTCTCAAGCCTCTTCATGCTCGATATCCGACGCTCATTTACGACGAGGAATACGGTGCGCGACTGGCGCGAGCAGTTGGATTGACCAGTTACGACACATGGGTCGAGGAATTCGATGGGATTCCGGCCGTGGTGATCGAACGCTATGATCGTGACCCCCTGGCCCCTCAAGGGCGTGTCCACCAAGAGGATGGCAACCAAGTGCTAGGAGCTTCTGGGGTGCAGAAGTATCAGCGTGAGGGTGGCGTAGTTACCCTCGAACGCCTGGCGCGAGCTTTCAGAGGTGCGGGCGGCATGCGGATGGTGGAGGCTCTGTTCGGACAAGTCGTGGTGGCAGTGGCTGTCGGCAACCTTGATATGCATGCCAAAAACGTGTCCGTCCTTCATCCGCCGGACGGTACCTGCCGACTGGCTCCCGCCTACGACATGGTGCCTCAGACTCACCTGCCTACAGATGGGGAGCTGGCGTTGGCAGTGAATGGCGTGTACCGGCATGCGTCGGTGACAGGCGGCGATCTGGTTGCTGAGGGTGAGCGGTGGGGCATCTCTGACGCGGCTGCACGTGTCGAGACGATGCTCGCCGACCTGTCCGGAGCTGTCGAGGCCGAAGTGCCCCTACCGGGAGCCCATCCTGGCCTGGTCGATGACATTGGGGGTTTTATCGAGCGACTTCGTCAGGGCTGATCTGCAACGGAATGCTCACCGTTTTAATGTCATAGATTCGGAAGAGAGGGTGCTGAACATGGACATCGTGTTGATTGCTGGCCTGTGGCTCACGGCTGATGTGTGGGATCCGGTGATCGCGGAGCTGGCTGCGCAGGGGCATCGAGGTATCCCAGTTTCTCTACCGGGGCAAGATGACGGTAATAAGCTGGCAACTTTGGCCGACCAGCTCGACGCAGTGAAGCGAGAGATTGCTGCCGCTGATCGCCCATTGCTGGTTGGCCATTCTGCAGCGACTACGTTGGCATGGATGGCCGCTGACTCGGATCCGGATCGCGTGTCCGGCGTGGTCTTTATCGGTGGATTCCCAGAAACCAGTGCTTCGACATACGCGGACTTCTTCGAGCCGGAAGACGGATGGATGAGATTCCCGGGGTGGAAGAGTTTTGAGGGTCCAGATTCTGCAGATTTGTCGGCCAGTGACAAGGACGCCATGCAGAGCCGCATGGTCGGTGTTCCAGAAGGCGTCAGCAAGGGGATGGTGACTCTTTCCTCTCCTGCCCGATTCGCTATACCGGTGACTGTGCTGTGTCCAGAGTTCTCTCCAGAAGTAGCTCAGGAAGTCATCGAGGGAGGGGGCGCTCCTGAACTCGCAGAAACCACAAATCTGGAGCTCGTGAATCTGGAATCGGGGCATTGGCCGATGGTCTCTTGCCCGAAGTTGTTGGCTGAGGCGTTGAACGCGGTGGCTGAGAAGCTTAGCTGAGTGCTGCGTTCGTCTGGAGGCCAGCTATCGGTAGATAGTGTCGTGGCGCCCAATTGAAAATACTTCGATGGTGACAACATCGTCATGAATGACTGCGAGGATGCGATATGAGCCCACGCGATATCGCCATTCTCCGGAGTGGTTGGCGGTCAGTCCTTTGCCTAAAGCGTGAGGATCGAGGCATCCTTCAAGATTGTCTCTGATCCACGTCGCTAGAATCCTTGCGTCAAAGCGGTCCATCTTCTTGAGCTGCTTGCGTGCCTTCGCCGTCAACTCGACCCGGTATGCGACAGGTTTTGAAGACACTAGGCGAGCTCCTCAAGAACCTCATCAATACTGAAACGCTCCCCCTGATCTTCAGCGATTGCTTGCCGAAGCTCCTCAAGATCATAGGAGTCTTCGATTTTCTCCAGGATCGCCGAGCGTGCAAAGTCGGAGATCGTCATTCCTTCAAATTCCGCAAACTTTCGCACGAGTTCGGCGTCGTCTGTGTTCATGCGGATCGTCATTGTCGGCATGCTAACTCCTTCATCATCTCCTGAATACATTGTATTCATGGGCTCCGTGTCTGCAAGAATTCATGCTTTGGAATCCCGAAGGGAACCTTGGTGGCTAAACGTCTTGGACGAGTAAACACTCGTCTCGTTCTCATGGGGCGGCAGAAAACATTGATATCGACGATCCCGCTGATCAGCGTTCGCATCTTCCTTCTGGAGAATCTGCCACGATAGTCACCATGCGACCAACCTTGCGTAGTGGCGAAACGATCGCCGTATTCTCGCCCTCATACCCCATCACCGCTGAAGTGCCGGTGCGCTATGAGCGGGGCCGCAACTACCTCGTTTCACGCGGCTTCACTGTCGTTGAGGGGACGCTCACTGGAAAGAGCGACCACTATCGTTCGGGCACAATCCGTGAACGCGTTGATGAAGTCAACACCCTGATCCGCGATCCTGAGGTTCGTTGCATGATGTCCTCCATCGGTGGGACGAACTCGAATTCGCTACTGCCTTACTTGGATTACGAGGCATTCGCGGACGACCCCAAGGTGGTGATCGGAGCGTCCGATGTGACCGCAATTCTCTTGGCTCTCTACGCGAAAACTGGGGTAATCACCTACTATGGGCCCGCCATGGTCGCCTCCTTTGGAGAATTCCCACCTCTGGTGGATGTGACCTTTGAACGCATGATGGACGCTATCGGAGATGACTCGCCGCGCCCTCTGACGCTGCCCAACCCGCAGGAGTGGACGGAGGAGAGAATCCCATGGTTGACGCAGGACCGCGCTAAAACCTGTCAACCAAACCAACTGCGCACATTGCGCGCAGGCTCAGCTGAGGGGCGTCTCATTGGCGGCAACCTCAACACCATGTCGGCCATCTGGAATACCCCGTATATGCCCCAGATCCGCAAGGGCGACATCCTGCTCATTGAAGACTCTATGAAGGATATTGCGACGGTTGAAAGGCTTTTCGCTCTACTTAAATGCGCGAATGTATTCGGCATACTTGGTGGGCTCATTCTGGGTAAGCATGAGCTTTTTGATGACGCCGGAACGGGACGTGCCCCGAGCGATGTCCTCCTTGAAGTCCTTGACGGTGAAGGTGCATTCCCGATCCTCGCCGATTACGACTGCTGCCATACTCATCCGATGCTCACCTTGCCCATCGGCGGGCAAGTCCACCTCGACGCTGACGAGCAGACCGTCACCTTATTGGACTAGGCGCTGCACTAGCGCCGACTGCCAAGACCTGCCACCATTGATTGATGAGGTGGAACACAAAGAGTACGTGGTTGCGTATTGCGCTGCTTGCGGTGGTCTTTTTCGCTGTGCCGCTGGTGATCAGGCTTCTGACGCCTGACCCCTATCAGAGCACGTCGGCGTTGATCGCCACCATATTTGTTCTTTTCCCGGCGATCGTGATTGCCTTGGCCGTCTGGGATGGGTTTGCCGAGGGCTTGAGTCTGCTGTGGTTGCTGGCACCTTTCGTGGTATTCCTGCCGCCAATGTACATCTTCTTCAATGATTCGGCGTTGATCTATGGGGTGGCCTACTCGATCCTGGCGTTGCTCGCGAACGGCCTCGCCTCCCTCCCGAAGGGCCGCAGCAAGAGCTAAATATTTTGGTCGCACTTGGTGGCGAAAAATAGGGTAAAAACGGCCCGTTTTCTACCACCAGGTGCGACCAAAACCCGTCGGCGCCTACTCTCGCGCCAGCCAGCTCACCAGAGCGCAGAAAAGCTGCTGGTAGCCGGGCCACTCCATGAACTCGCGCGGCGCCCAGTGGGGTGAAATGTCGGTGGCATACGCAGCCGAACGCCCACTCCCGTACTCTTTCACCGCCAGCAGGGGGTCGCCCTCGATGGTGGCGAGCACAGTGGCATCGGGATCGGGGGTGAGTTTTTGGTATCCCAGCAGGTAGGGCCATTGTTTGTCGAGGCCGTCGGTGATGGGATGAGTAATGTCGCTCAGCTGACCGTGGGCCCCTTCTGGCGTTTCGACACGGTCATCCCAGCGTGCGATCGTCACGGGAAGAGCCTCTTCAAGGGGCGTGCCTGCGTAGTTCGCCATGGCGCGAAAGCCCTGGAAGCTGAGGTAGCCGCCAGCCATCATCAGGCCGCCACCAGCGTGGACCCAGTCGCGAAGGACTTTCAGGCGGTTGGGGCGGCGCAGGCCCTGTTCGAATACCTCCGGGGGTAGTAGCAGCGTGTTGGCGCCAATATCGGACAGGATGACCACGTCGTAGGCGTTGAGCTCTTCGACGCTGAAGGGGAAGTCGCTGCCTGCATCGTGGGATCGCAGGTGGGTGACTTCGTGTCCACCTGCACGTAGGGCGGCGAGGAACTCGGTGCAGCCGATGTGGACTTGGGTGTGAGGGAAGGGGTCGAATCCTTTGTGATCGGTAGTGTCGCTGACCCAGGATTCGCCCGCCAGAAGAACTTTCGCCATTGAATGCTCCTTCGTCGAGGGCGGTGGGGGAGGCGTCGGCCTCGCTACGAGGACGTCGCGCGTGGGCCGCCGTATGAACCACTGTAGAGGCAAGCGCACTCGGCCGTGCACTAGGACAAAGGTGGGGAAAATGTGCGGAGCTAAGCTCGCGCAGGTGGTTTTGTTACCAAAAGGTGATCTGTCGAATTATGTTTAACCCGAGAGTGAACGTTAACATCGTCTCTGTGAGCGATCACCTCGCTACATAGCTGTAGTGAGTCCGACATAGCAGTCGGCCATCACCTAGGAGAAAATCAATGAACATTCGTCACCCCTTCGGGAAGCGCGCAGCAGGCTTCGCAGCCGTCTTCGCTGCAGCAGCACTGACCCTTACCGCTTGCTCCGGCGGCGGCGCAGGCGCTGGCGCATCGGCAGAGTCCGGCGCAGCACCGGCACCCGCAGCTGACGGCGAGGTCGTCAAGGTCGGCGTGGCTATGCCCACCCAGACCTCCGAGCGCTGGATCGCTGACGGCGAGGCAGTCAAGAAGGGCCTGGAAGAGGCCGGCTTCGAGGTCGACCTCCAGTTCGCCAACGATGACATCCCCACCCAGACCCAGCAGGTTGACCAGATGATCACCTCTGGCGCCAAGGTCCTCGTCATCGCCGCCATCGACGGCACCGCACTGTCCTCTCAGCTCGACGCCGCTGGCGCCGCAGGCATCCCCGTCGTTTCCTACGACCGCCTGATCCGCGACAACGAGAACGTCAGCCACTACGTGTCCTTCGACAACTACAAGGTCGGCGTCGCACAGGCTAACGCCCTCCTCGTGGGCCTGGGCCTCGTGGACAAGGACGGCAAGGAAAAGGCTGACGCCCCCAAGGGCCCGCTCAACATTGAGCTCTTCGCTGGCTCCCTGGATGACAACAACTCGCACTTCTTCTACAACGGCGCATTCGACACCCTCAAGCCCTTCATCGACAAGGGTGTTCTCGTTGTGAAGTCCGGCCAGACCACCATCGACCAGGTCGCCACCCTGCGCTGGTCGCAGGAAGCCGCTCAGAAGCGTATGGAAGACATCCTCACCTCCAACTACGGCGGTGGCTCTGAGGCTCTCGCTGGCGTTCTCTCCCCCTACGATGGCATCTCCCGCGGCATCATCACCGCCCTCCAGGGCGCTGGCTACGGCCCCGGCCTCGACAAGGGCCTGCCCGTCGTGACCGGCCAGGACGCTGAAATCGCTTCCGTCAAGCTCATCAACGACGGTGTGCAGCAGTCCACCATCTTCAAGGACACCCGTACCCTCGCCAAGCAGGCTGTGAAGGCCGTTGAGGCTCTCGGTAAGGGCCAGGAACCCGAGGTCAACGACGACAAGACCTACGATAACGGCGTCAAGGTCGTTCCCTCCTTCCTCCTGGATGTTCAGACCATCTACAAGGAAGACATCGAGCCCATCATCATCGGCTCGGGCTACTACACCGCTGAAGAGGTCGCCGCAGGCCTCGCTGAGTAATCAGTGAGGGTGGGTGCGCTCGAAATAAAGGGCGCACCCACCCTTTTCAGTCCAATCAGTCCAGCGGAACGGAAGTGACATGACGTCCAATATTCTGGAGATGCGCGACATTGATAAGTCGTTCTCCGGCGTCCAGGTGCTCAAGCACGTCAACTTAGAGGTCCGTCGAGGAGAAATTCACGCACTGTGCGGTGAAAACGGTGCGGGTAAATCCACCCTGATGAAGGTCCTGTCGGGCGTGTATCCTCACGGCCAGTACGGCGGCAGCATCATCTTCGATGGCGAGGAGCAAAGGTTCTCCTCTATTAAGGAATCGGAAGCGGCGGGTATCGGCATCATCCACCAAGAGCTTGCCCTCATCCCCTACCTTTCGGTGGCAGAGAACCTCTTCCTCGGCACCGAAAAGCCCACTCGCGCGGGCCTCATTGACTGGAACGCAGTCAACCACCGCGCACAAGAACTTCTGGCAACCGTGGGTCTGCACGATAACGTGAAGACCCCCGTCGGCCAGCTCGGCGTTGGCAAGCAGCAGCTCATTGAGATCGGTAAGGCTCTGGCGAAGGATGTCAAACTCCTCATCCTCGACGAGCCCACCGCCGCTTTGAACGATAATGACTCGGCCGCCCTCCTCGACATTGTTCGAGGTCTTCGCGACCAGGGCGTGAGCATCGTCATCATCTCCCACAAGCTCAATGAGATCGCGGCCATTGCTGACCGCACGACGATCCTGCGCGACGGTCAAACCATTGAGACCATCGACATGAAGGATCCCGCCTCGACGCAGAACAAGATCATCTCCCTCATGGTTGGCCGCGAACTCTCGCAGCGCTACCCGACACGTGAGTCCCATATTGGTGATGAAATCTTCCGCGTTGAAGACTGGACTGTCTACCACCCGTCCCAAGCTGGGCGCCTCGTCATTAAGGACGCATCCTTCAACGTTCGCCACGGCGAAGTTGTCGGTATTGCGGGCCTGATGGGCGCTGGACGTACCGAACTCGCCATGAGTATCTTCGGTCATTCCTGGGGTCGTGACATCAGCGGCCGCCTGTACAAGGAAGGCAAGGAAATCAAGGCGCGAAGCGTCTCCGAGGCCGTCGAACACGGCATTGCCTACGCCACGGAAGACCGCAAGACCTACGGTCTGAACCTCATTGACGATATCCGCCATAACGTCGCCACCGCCGGCCTGTTCAAGCTTTCTCGTCGCGGCTTTGTCAACGCTCACGAAGAGCTGGCTGTCGCTGTTGGCTACAAGGATGCGATGAATATTCGCGCCTCGTCGGTCCTGCAGCAGGCGGGTTCACTGTCGGGCGGCAACCAGCAAAAGGTTGTGCTCTCGAAGTGGCTCTACACCGACGCAGACGTTCTCATCCTTGATGAGCCCACCCGTGGTATTGACGTTGGCGCCAAGTTCGAAATCTACACCCTCATTAACAAGATGGTGGAGCAGGGCAAGGCCGTTATCGTCATCTCCTCCGAACTTGAGGAAATCCTGGGTATCTCAGACCGTATCTACACCTTGGCGTACGGGCGCATTACCGGCGAAATGCCCGTTGCCGAAGCCACTCAAGAAAAGCTCATGGAACTTATGACCATTGAGCCGACAAGGGAGTCCGACCAGTGACCGATCACATCACTCTCAAAGAACTCATTCGCGCAAACATCCGTCAGGGCGGTATCTTCATCGCCTTCGTTGCGATTGTGATTCTCTTCGCGGCCCTCAACCCCGCGTTCCTCAGCCCCATTAACCTGACGAACATCGTCCTGCAGTACTCCTACATTCTGATCCTGGCCATTGGCATGCTCTTTGTCATTGTCCTGGGCCAGATTGACCTGTCGGTTGGCTCGATCGTGGCAGTGACAGGCGCCCTCTCTGCGGTGCTCGTCGTCAAGATGGGCTACCCGTGGTGGATGGGCGTGATTGCCGCCCTGCTCCTGGGCATCGCCATCGGCGCCTTCCAGGGCTTCTGGGTTGCCTACATGGGTATCCCCGGCTTCATCGTCACCCTGGCCGGCATGCTCCTCTTCCGTGGCCTGACCTTCAACGTGCTGAGCAACGTGTCGGTCTCTCCCTTCCCCAAGGAATACTTCAACATCGCCAATGGCTTCCTGAATGGTCTCTTGGGTGGTCCCGGATTCGACGTATTCACGCTGGTCATCTTCGCGATCGCAGTGGTTGGCTTCACCTTCCAGCAGTGGCGTCAGCGCATGGCTTCCATTGAATACAACCAGGCTGTCGAGGCCCTGTGGATCTTCATCGTCAAGATCGTGGCTGTTGCCGTTGTTGTCATGCTCTTCGCCTTCCAGCTCGCATCGGCTCGCGGTCTGCCCATCGTGCTGATCCTGCTGGCGCTGCTCATCCTCATCTACGGCACCATCAGCCAGTCCACCGTCTTTGGCCGTAATGTCTACGCCATTGGTGGTAACAAGTCCGCCGCACGCCTGTCCGGTATTAACGTCCGTGGCGTCTCCTTCTGGGTCTACGTCAACATGGGCTTCCTTGCCGCTATTGCTGGCGTGGTCTACTCGGCTCGTATGAATGGTGCTCAGCCTTCCGCTGGCAACATGTTCGAGCTTGACGCCATTGCTGCCTGCTTCATCGGCGGCGCCTCCACCACCGGTGGTGTGGGTCGTATTGCTGGCGCAATGATTGGTGGTCTGATCATGGCTGTCATGTCCAATGGCATGCAGCTCATGGGTGCTTCGACCTCCACCCAGCAGATCGTTAAGGGCGCGGTGCTTCTGCTTGCAGTTGCCTTCGACGTCTACAACAAGCGTCGCGCAGGTTCCCTGGCCTGATCCTCGCTTAAGGCTGGACACTTAAGCCGGTCTGCCCAAGGCGCGGCGGTTCGATACACGGTATTGCAGCCGCCGCGCCTTTGGCGTATCAACGGTCGATAATGAGGGCCTAAAACTCATGGAAAAACCGCCTCAGTCGGCGCATCGTCGCGCCCGAATGCACGATGTCGCCGCGCTTGCCAAGGTCTCGCACCAAACGGTGTCGCGCGTCATTAACGGAGTGGGCGTTGTTGCCCCTGAAACCCGTGAACGTGTCCTTGAAGCCATCAAAACCTTGGGCTACCGTCCCAATTCGACTGCGCGTGCTCTTGTCACACAACGCTCGGGATTGCTGGGCATTATTAACCCCGCTCAAAGCTACTTTGGTCCAAGCTCTATGCAGCTCGGCGTTGAGCTTGCCGCCCACCATCGGGGTTTCCTCACGGTCTTGTCTCCGTTGGAGGAATTCACCGCAGAGACGCTCAGTGACGCTATTGGGCGCTTCACGAGTTTGTCTGTCGAGGCCATCATCCTCATTGAGCCGCTCGAGTCAATCCTGGAGGGGCTGGATGATTTGGACGCGCCGATGCCCCTCGTTGCCGTCATGTCACCGGAGATGGGGCGCCGCTTGGGCACTGCTACGGCGACCTTGGATCATATTCCGGGGATTCGGGCGTTGATTGCGCATTTGCGTTCGCTTGGGCATGAGGATATTGCACATCTGGCGGGTAGGGATGGCTGGTACGAGTCGCGGGAGCGTGAGGAGTGCTACGTGACCGAGATGCAGGCCGCTGGCTTGACTCCTCGTGTCATTCCGACGAACTCGTGGGCGGCGCAGGCTGGTTTTGATGCGGTGATGGCCGTGCCCTTAGAGGCGATGCCGACGGCGGTGATGGCGGCCAGCGATGATTTAGCTCTTGGTGCGATGCATGCGCTGCACTTGCGTGGCTTGCGGGTGCCTGAGGACGTCAGTGTGGTCGGTGTGGACGATAGTCCGGCCTCCCCTTTCCTCACGCCCAGTTTGACGACTGTCCGCCAGGATTTTGCGGCTTTAGGTAAGGCGCTGGTGGATTTAGCGCTGGAGTGTGTGGAGAGTGGGCAGGCTGGGGCGCGTATGATTCCGGTGGATCTGATCGTGCGCGATTCAAGTGGGAAGGCGCGCACGCATTCCCTTGGTTGAGCGTTCTGCTTCCTCATGTGGTCGGGCGCTAAGGGCGGGTATCCTTAGGGAGGAACACTCTCTACCGCTTTCAAGGACGAAATGATGGACCATCGTAATCCCGCCACATGGACCCCCGAGTTTGCCGCTGAGGTTCAGCGCGTGCGCGAGTATGTTGCTGATTTGCATGCGGAGTTGCCGCGCTGGGAGCTGGTGGTGTGGACCGCCGGGAATGTCTCGCAGCGTATTCGCGGCGAGGCCGAAGACGGCTCCCAGGATCTGTTGGTCATCAAGCCCTCTGGTGTTTCTTACGATGATCTCAGCGCCGAGGCGATGGTGGTGTGCGACCTCGACGGGCAGCTGATTCAGGGCGCGGGCAAGCCGTCCTCAGATACTGCTGCTCACGCCTACGTTTACCGCCATATGCCTCATATTGGGGGAGTGGTGCACACGCACTCGACCTACGCCACCGCTTGGGCCGCGCGAGGCGAGGCCATCCCCTGCGTCCTGACGATGATGGGTGACGAGTTCGGTGGTGATATTCCCGTTGGCCCCTTCGCGCTGATCGGTGATGATTCGATTGGTAAGGGCATTGTCGACACCCTCAAGGATCACCCCAGCCCTGCTGTGCTCATGCAAAACCATGGGCCTTTCACGATAGGGAAGGATGCGCGTGCTGCGGTGAAGGCCGCTGTCATGGTTGAAGAGGTTGCCCGCACGGTGCATATTGCCCGTCAGGGTGGTGACCTGATTCCGATTCCGAAGGAGGCTATTGAGAGCCTCTACGCCCGTTACCAGAACGTTTACGGCCAGTAATCCTTCGCTTCACGCGCCGCACCTTCCCGCCTGGGCGCGGGCAGGTGCGCAGCCCCTCATTAGCTCAGTTTTTAGGCACACAAGAAATCAGGAGTTACCCATGAAGAACTTTTACGAGGGCCGCGAGGTCTGGTTCTACACCGGCAGTCAGGATCTTTACGGCGAGGAGACTCTGCTCCAAGTCGCTGAGCAATCCCAGGAGGTTGTGCGCCTGCTCAATGACTCGGGTGTCCTGCCCGTGCCCGTCGTGTGGAAGCCGGTTTTGAAGGATTCGGACGCGATCCGCAGGGCCATGCTGGATGCGTCCACCGACGATCAGGTGATCGGCGTAATCGCGTGGATGCACACCTTCAGCCCTGCAAAGATGTGGATTCGCGGCATGGAGGTCCTCTCCAAGCCCCTGCTGCACCTGGCAACCCAGGCCAATGTTGAGATCCCCTGGGATTCCATCGACATGGATTTCATGAACCTCAACCAGGCTGCTCACGGTGACCGCGAGTACGCCTACATCCTCACCCGCCTGGGGGTTTCGCGCACCACGGTGGTGGGCCACGCCTCCCACCCTCAGGTCACCGCGCGGGTGGCCTCGTGGATGCGTGCTGCGGCGGGCTGGGCGGCGGCCCAGGAGATGCGCATTGTGCGTTTTGGCGACAATATGCGCAATGTGGCTGTTACCGAGGGGGATAAGACTGAGGCTGAGCGGCGTCTTGGCGTGTCGATCAACACTTGGGGGGTCAATGATCTGGTTGCGGTCGTTGACGCGGTTGACGAGGCCGCCGTTGATGCCCTCGTTGCGCTCTACGAGGAGCGTTACGACGTGGCTGAGGAGTTGCGCGCGGGCGCCGAGCGTCACGAGTCCCTGCGCTATGCTGCCCGCCAGGAGATTGCGATCCGTTCCTTCTTGGAGGAACGCGGGGCGAGCGCGTTTACGACGAACTTTGAGGACCTGGGTGGCCTGAAGCAGCTGCCGGGCTTGGCGGTGCAGCGTCTCATGGCTGAGGGCTATGGTTTTGGTGCTGAGGGCGACTGGAAGACGGCCCTGCTGGTGCGTGTGGCGAAGGTCATGGGCGAGGGGCTGTCGGGCGGTGCCTCCCTGATGGAGGACTACACCTATAACCTTGTGCCTGGTCAGGAGATGATTCTGGGCGCCCACATGCTGGAGATCTGCCCGAGTCTGACCGCTCAGAAGGTCCGCATTGAGATTCATCCCCTGGGTATTGGGGATCGTGAGGATCCTGTGCGCATGGTGTTTAACGCTGATGCTGGCCCGGGCATGGTGGTGGCGTTGGCGGATATGCGTGATCGTTTCCGTTTGACGGCCAATGTGGTGAAGGTGGTTGAGCCGCCTCATGACATGCCGAAGTTGCCGGTGGCCCGCGCCATGTGGGTGCCTGAACCGAATATGGAGACCTCTATTGAGTCCTGGCTGACGGCAGGTGGGGCGCACCATACGGCGATGACTACTCAGGTAGGTGTGGCTGAGTGGGAGACTTTCGCATCGATTGCCGGCATGGAACTGGTGGTCATTGACGAGGACACCACGACGCGAAGCTTCGCTGATCGTCTGCGTTGGAACCAGGTGTACTACCGTCTGGCTGAGGGGCTGTGAGGGGGAGCGGAGGCTTCCTGCGGCGTGTCTGACTCAACGGTCAGTTTGTTGAAAATGTCGCATTTTGGGGGTGGTTTTGGTGAAAAACCACCCCCAAACCTCAGCAAAACGTGAGAAATCAGGAAGAAACGCCGGTTCAACCTGACAAAACCGCCTGTTATTCCGTACTGTTTCCCTATGACCTCGCACGAGGTTCCTAATCTTGTACCGAATCAGAAGAGGTATCCAATGTCTGTCAACCGCACTGAGCTCGTCGCCGCCATCGCCGAAGACGCTGGCCTGACCAAGGTCCAGGCTGACGCCGCCCTGTCCGCTTTCCAGAAGGTTCTCGTCGAGTCCCTCGCCAAGGGTGAAGCTGTCAAGGTCACCGGCCTGCTCTCCGTGGAGCGTGTCGAGCGCGCAGCTCGCACCGGCCGCAACCCCCGCACCGGCGAAGAAATCCAGATCCCCGCTGGCTTCGGCGTGAAGATCTCCGCTGGCTCCACCCTGAAGAAGGCTGTTGCTAAGTGAGTTTGAGCCTCTGAGGAGTCTCGAAAGGGCGGGCGCTTCGGCGCCCGCCCTTTTCTTATGTTTTCTGGGCTGGGTAGGTTCCCAAAAATTTGTCTGATGACTACACTGGTTGTGGTGACTACACTGTGAAAGTGTCCACAGGGAGTGTGCCACGCCCACGGTCTGTCACACCCATCGTCTGTCGCACCCAGAGCCTGGGACACCCAGAGCCTGTCACATAGACAGTGACAAGAATCCACAAGGATGAGGAGCACACGTTATGAAGGTCGCAATCCTTCCCAACGAGCAAGAAATCGCACGTATCGCCGCTGACCACGTTGAAGCCCTGTACCGCCGCAAGCCCGACTTCGTCCTCGGCCTGGCCACCGGCTCCTCACCGCTTCCGCTCTACGCTGAACTCATCGAACGCTTCAAGGCTGGCCGTATTTCCTTCGCTCAGGTCCGCTCCTTCAACCTCGACGAGTACGTGGGCCTGCCCAAGGGCCACTACGAGGGCTACGCCAACTTCATCCACCGCAACCTCGTCGACCACCTTGACATGGCAGAGGGCGCCGCTCACGGCCCCGACGGCTGGTGCGACGACCTGCACGCAGGCGCAGCCGCCTACGATCAGGCCATTAAGGACGCTGGCGGCATTGACCTGCAGGTCCTGGGCATTGGTTCCGACGGCCACATCGGCTTCAACGAACCCGGCGGCTCCCTGACCTCCCGCACCCACGTGGGTGTCCTCACCGAACAGACCCGCCGCGACAACGCCCGCTTCTTCGACGGCAACATCGACGACGTCCCCACCCACTGCGTGACCCAGGGCCTGGGCACCATCATGGACGCTCGCGAAAACCTCATGATCGTCACCGGCGCGGGCAAGGCCGAGGCCGTCAAGGAACTCATCGAAGGCGGCATCTCCGCACGCTGGCCCGCCACCATCCTTCAGATGCACGACAACACCACCGTCCTGCTTGACGAGGCCGCAGCCTCCCTCCTCGAACTCAAGGACTTCTACCGTGAGGTGTGGGAAAAGGAATCCCTCTGATCCCTCCACCCGCCCTGATCACAAGCGCGTGAACACCCGAGTGTGAGAACTCCCGCGTCGCCCTCGCCCCGCACATGTGGGGCGAGGGCGATTGCGCACCTACAATGGAGGACATGCGAGCACTGGATGAACCCATGGCCCCCGGCGGCCCCGAAAGCCCGAACGCGCCATCGAACCCCCAGTCCTCGACCGCACTGCTGGAACGAACTGAGGTAGAGCGCGAGAAGGATCCGGGTGACGGTGACCGTTTCGCACACTTCGTCCGCAAAGACAAAGCTGACTCCTCCATGATGACCGGCCAGCCTGTCGTCGCCCTGTGCGGCAAGGTGTGGATTCCCACCCGGGACGCCAGCCAATACCCGGTGTGCCCCAAGTGCAAGGCCCTGCGCGACGAGATGAATAACTTTGGCCCGAATTGGCCCTTCTCTGATGGTCGTTCAGGAGGCTCGGGAGGTTCCCACCAGTGAATCGCGGCCCTGTTGGTTCCACCAGCGGCCCGCAACGAGTCTCCGCCTCAGCAGCTCAGAACCTCTCTCCGTCCTTTCCTGAGCGCGCCCGATGGGGCACTGCGGGGAGTCTGCGCGCCTGGCAGGCAGCTGCACTGAACCTCTACCTCGAAAAATCCCCCAAGGACTTCCTCGCCGTCGCCACCCCCGGCGCCGGTAAAACCACCTTCGCTCTGCGTATCGCCGTTGAACTCATGGGTTCAGGCATAGTCGACAAGGTGACGGTCGTCTGCCCCACCGAGCACCTAAAAAGCCAGTGGGCTGACGCCGCGGCCAGGGTGGGCATCCACATTGACCCCGCGTTCAGTAACTCCCAAGGCATGGCAGGCTCCCACTATGACGGCGTTGCCGTCACCTACGCCCAGGTAGCCTCCAACCCCGCCGTGCACTCGGCGCGCACGCGCGCCCACCGCACCCTCATCATCCTCGACGAGATCCACCACGCGGGTGACTCCCTATCCTGGGGCGATGGCATCTCCGAAGCCTTCAAGGACGCCACCCGCAGACTCAACCTCACGGGCACACCCTTCCGATCGGATACCTCGCCCATCCCCTTCGTGCGCTACGTCGAGGACGAGGAAGGCATCCGCCGCTCACAAGCCGACTACACCTACGGCTACGGCGACGCCCTGCGTGACGGCGTCGTGCGCCCCGTCCTCTTCATGTCCTACTCGGGCACCATGTCCTGGCGCACCAGCGCTGGCGAGCAATACTCTGCGCGCCTAGGTGAGCCCCTCACTAAGGACATGATGAAGCAGGCGTGGCGCACCGCCCTGGACCCCAAGGGCGAGTGGATCCCTGCCGTCCTCCAGGCCGCCGACCAGCGCCTGACCGAGGTGCGCCGCCAGGTGCCCGACGCCGGTGGCCTCGTCATTGCCTCCGACCAAACCCAGGCACGCGCCTACGCACGCCACCTGCGCATGATTACCGGCAAGGCAGCCACCGTCGTCCTCTCTGACGATAAGGATGCCTCCGAACGCATCGACACCTTCCGGGAGAATGACGACCGGTGGATGGTGGCCGTACGCATGGTGTCCGAGGGCGTGGACGTGCCGCGCCTGTCCGTGGGCGTGTACGCGACCAACACCTCGACCTCCCTGTTCTTTGCCCAGGCCGTCGGGCGTTTCGTGCGCGCACGCCGCCGCGGAGAAACCGCCACCGTCTTCATCCCCTCCGTCCTGCCGCTGCTTGACCTCGCCGGCGCTATGGAGGTTGAACGCGACCACGCCCTCGATCGGCCAACGAACGCCAACGAGGAAGGCGACCTCTGCAACCCCGAGGATGCCCTCATCGCCCAGGCGAACCGACAGGAGAAAGCCTCCTCTGACCTGCTGGGATCCTTCGAGGCCCTCGGCGCCGACGCGGAGTTCGACGCCGTGCTCTTCGACGGCGCCGCCTGGGGATCAGTGGCCGAGGTCGGCTCCGTGGAAGAACAGGAATACCTGGGCATACCGGGCCTGCTGGAGCCCGACCAGGTGACGACCCTGCTGCGCGCCCGTCAAGAAGAACAGATCGCCAGCCAAAAGCGTGCCCGCGCAGCCGCGAAACTCCGCGATGAAAACTCAGGAATCTCCGACCACCGCGTGCGCGCCGCCAAACGCAAGGAACTACAAAACCTCGTCTCATCCTGGTCACGTCGCTCAGGGGAAACCCACGCCGTCATCCACTCTCAACTGCGCCAGCGCTGCGGTGGCCCCGAAGTCGCCCAGGCCAGCACCGAGCAGATCGCCGCACGCATTGCCCTGCTGCGCGAATGGTTCGTTGGACGACGCTAACACCCAATGACAGTCGCTTCACCGACACATGGCGCAAAAGGCTGCGCCCCTCTTCACACCATGAAGGCCTGAAGAGGGGCGCAGTCTCTACGACACATGACCAGCGTGACGGAAGAAATCCCGCCACACGATCCCGCGTCAGTCCAAGGAAATGTAGCGAGTCGGAATCGCCGTCTCACCCTCGGACAGACGCCACGCCTGGTAGGGCAGCTCATTGCGGGAGCGCACGTGACGCTCCTGAGCTTCCTTCAGAGCGCTCGGACCCCACGCGGTGGGATCAATGACGCCATTGCGAACCAGAGGCACCTGCAGCGGGCGGGCACCCAGCGCCTCCAACTCCGACAGGCGGGCAGCCTCGTCAGACCCGGCAACCAGGACCTCCTCAGAGGCGTAACCATCCTCGTCAACCAGACGGCCAGCGCTCTTACGGCCACCGACGGTGCCCTTGGATTCGGAGCGCTTAGCCACGGGAACCATCACGCCATTACCATCGTCGCGGGCCACCAGCTTGTACACGAGGGCGGCCGTCGGCACACCCGAACCCGTCACAAGCTTCGTCCCCACGCCATAGGAATCAATCGGGGCGGCACCCAGTGCAGCAATCGCATACTCATCAAGGTCGTTAGTGACCGTGATCTTCGTCGAGGTTGCACCCAGGGCATCCAACTGGCCGCGCACCTTGAAGGCCTGGGCAACAAGGTCACCCGAATCCAAACGAACCGCGCCGAGTTCACCGCCAGCAGCGCGAGCAGCCTCGACAGCGTTATTGACGCCCTCAGTGACGTTGTAGGTGTCCACCAGCAGCGTCGTCTTCGTACCCAGGCGCGCGATCTGCGCGTCGAAGGCCGCGCGCTCCGAATCATGCAGCAGCGTGAAGGAGTGGGCCGAGGTACCAATCGTGGGAATACCGTAGCGCTTACCGGCCTCCAGATTAGAGGTACCCGCAAACCCGCCGATGACGGCTGCTCTGGCGGCGGACACCGCTGCCCGCTCGTGAGCGCGGCGAGCACCCATATCCATGCAGGGGCGGCCGTGGGCGGCGATCGTCATACGAGAGGCGGCTGATGCGATGGCGCAGTCGTGGTTAAGCACCGACAGCAGCAGGGTCTCCAGCAGGGTGCACTCGGCGAAAGTACCCTCAACGGTGAGCAGAGGAGAACCCGGGAAGTAGCACTCGCCCTCGGCATAGCCGTCAATATTGCCACTGAAACGGAAGGTCGAGAGGTACTCGAGCGCGGCTTCTGAAAGCGCGGTATTGTCGGCAAGCCAAGCGATCTGCTCGGGTTCAAAATGGAAACGTTCCAAGGCCTCCAGGATACGGCCCGTGCCCGCAACCACGCCGAAACGACGAGTTGAAGGCAGGCGGCGTCCGAAGAGCTCGAACACGGAGTGACGATACGCGGTGCCCGCCTGAAGGGCGGCATCGAGCATCGTGAGTTCGTACATATCTGTCAGCAGAGCTGTTGAATGAGAAGCGGGCATACGCTCAATTTATCCTGACTTTTGACGCCAAGGTGTGTAAAACGCTTACATTTAGGTGACTCTCACGTTTAGGCTTATCTCATGGCACATTCGACGTTGGGACAACCCGCACTGCAGACCGCACCGGCGCGGTCAAAGATGGCTGCATGGCAGACCGTGGTCCTCAACGACGCCGTCAATCTCACCACCTACGTGTCGCATGTCTTTCAACGACATTTCGGATACAGTGCAGAATATGCCGATCAACTGATGTGGCAGGTTCATGACCACGGTCGCGCCGTGGTGTCAACGGGATTACGGGAACGAATGGAAGCGGACGTGCTGGCCCTTCACGCCTACGGACTACGAGCACTGCTGGAACCAGCGCAATGCTAGGGGAGTTCCGCAGAAGCGTCGGCGGATACACCACCAGCATCAGCACCGATCTCAACCACCTGCTACGCCGACTCATGAACGAAACGCTGGGCATCCTTGATGAGCCCGCGCCCCTGTCCCAAATCGTCGTCGCCGTCACCGAACCTGAACTCACCCGCGAAAGCCCCGACTCGCCCACCCTCAGCCGCCTCCTGCCGGACATGTCAGAAGACAATGACACGGCCATGGAACTACGAGCCCTCACTGAGGACTATCTGCGCGCTGAGAAAAGCGACCGCATCCGCTGCGTCCTCGACCAACTCGAGGAAATCTCCCAGACGGGAACGACACAAATCTTCGTCCACCACGAGTCCGTGTGGGAGTGGCTTTCCGCACTCAACGACATGCGCCTCGTCCTGGCGGAGGAACTTCACATCGTCACCGAAGACGACGCCGAACGAGTCCACCAACGCGCCCAACGCGGCGATAATTCACGCGAAACCATGATGTCCGTTGTCTACGAACTTGTCACCTGGTGGCAGGATTCACTCCTGCAGGCAATGCAAGCGGGCATGAAATAGAACTACTGTCCATATATGGATAACGCGCCCATCGGTATTTTCGACTCCGGCCTCGGAGGCCTGACAGTGGCGCGCGCCATTATCGACAAGCTTCCCGACGAAGACATCCTCTACCTCGGCGACACCAAAAACGCCCCCTACGGGCCACGCCCCATCGCTCAGGTGCGTGAAATGACCCTAGCAGGCCTGGACGAACTGGCCTCCCGCGGCGTCAAAGTCCTCGTCATCGCCTGCAATACAGCCACCGCAGCCGCCCTCTCTGACGCGCGCGAACGCTACTGGATCGACGCCGGCATCCCCGTCATCGAAGTCATCACCCCAGCCGCCCGCTCAGCCGTGGCCACCACGCGTAACCGCCGCGTCGGGGTCATTGGCACCGAGGCAACCATCCGCTCCGAGGCCTACGCCAACGCCCTCGCCGCCGTCCCTGACCTGACCGTTTTCACCCAAGCATGCCCGCGCTTCGTCCCCTTCGTCGAACAGGGCATCACCCACGGCGAAGAACTCGAAAAGGTCGCCCGCGAATACCTCGAACCCCTGCGCGAAGCCGAAGTCGACACCCTCGTCCTGGGATGCACCCACTACCCGCTGCTCACCGGCATTATCGGCCGCGTCATGGGAGAGGGCGTGACCCTGGTGACCTCGTCAGAAACCACGGCGAACCTCACCTACAACACGCTGATGGACCGCAATATGCTCCACGAGCCGCGCCAGGGTGGGGCCGGTGTCGAGCACCGATTCTTGACCACCGATGAAGAAGAATCCTTCTCTCATCTGGCCCGCCGATTCCTCGGGCCAGAGGTCGGCCGAGCAGAACGCGTGTGCGTGGAAGGAACCTGCTGATGAAACTCACCATCATAGGGTGTACGGGCTCCATGTCGGGCCCCCATTCAGCAGCCTCCTGCTACCTCGTCCAAGCCCGCGGATACGACCCCGCCCTGGGCGCTGAACGCACATGGAACGTCGCCCTCGACCTGGGACCGGGTTCCTTCGGAGCCCTTTGGAACCACATTGACCCCGCCGATCTGGATGCCGTGGTTTTCTCCCATTGCCACGCCGACCACATGGGGGACGTCATCTCCTTGCACGTTCACCGCCGCTGGGGGCCCGCACGAGGCCAAGCGCCGCTGCTGCTCGCCGGGACCTGCAATCTTCTCGACCGCATCCGGCAGATCGACGGCTGCCCTCCCGAAGAGGACTACGCCCTGGACTTCCGCATCCACAGCCTTGAGGCTGGCCAACCCCTTGAATGTGGCCCCCTACGCCTAACGCCCGTGGAAGGCTGGCACTCGGTGGACGCATTTGGTGTGCGCATTGAAGGCCCAGCCGAAGCCGAAGGTGAGGACGCGCTGCAGGAGGGCGAGGCACCCTCAACCGTGAACATGCTCTACACCGGCGACACCGACCTGTGTCCGACAATGATTGAGGGCGCTCGCGGCGTGGACCTGCTGCTGTCAGAAGCGGGCTTCACCCTGGCTGACGAGGTCGAAGGCATCCACATGAATGGCGTCAAGGTCGGCCGCCTCGCCTCTGAAGCCGGTGTCGGTCGGCTGGTTGTCACCCACATTCAGCCCTGGACTGATCCTGCCGTCGTTGTCAACGAGGTGCGCCAAACCTGGTCAGGGCCGCTTGATGTTGCCCAATCGAATCAGGTCTACACGCTCTAACCTGCCCCCTTCAAAGGCCCCACCCACACCTGCCCAGCCCAAGCGCAGCGCACGCCTCCCACCGACGGTGGATCGGCGGTGGCCTCGTGAAAGGGGGAAGAATCAGCTGAACTGCTGAATCCCCCACGACTGCGGATTTTCACTCACCCACCGCTTGAGCAGCTCAATGACCTGCCCCGTCGGCGTATCAGGGCCCGAAGAGCGCGTCCGGTGGCGCAAGAGGATGCGACGCACACCCAAGGTCGGCAGGGGAGTGAGGCGGACCTGCTCGGGAATGGCCTCGCTCAGCGCCAGGGAAGGCAACACTGTCGACCCCAAGCCAGCAGCCACCATCGACACGGCCGCACCATAGTTGTAGTAGGTGTGCACCGACCACGCTGGGTGCGCAATACTCGCCGTCAAGCGGGCCGTCGCCTTCCCGCCCGCCGATCCCGCCGGGGTGCGCAGCCATGTCAGCGCAGCCAGATCATCCTCAGAACTCACCGCAGGGGCATGCGCAGGCGTCGCCAACACCCACGGCTCATCAAGAAGCAGGGTATCCGTGAAACCGCGAGGCGCGGGCCCCGGCGTTGCGTCCCGCTCCAAAGCGAGAATGTCAATGCGTCCGGCGCGCAGCTCGGCCATCGCCGGGGTTTCCTCCACCTCGCTCAAGTGCAGGTCAATACCCGGCGCAGAGCGGGACAGCTCACCTAAAAAGGGGACGAGGACGGACATAATGAGCGTTTGGAAGGAACCAAATGCCACGATACCCGTCACATGACCCGCCATTGGGCTCAGAGCGCGGCTGGCATCAGAGAGTTCGGTTTCAATGCGCTCAGCGGATTGAGCGAGGATCATGCCGGCGGGGGTGAGAATTGCGCCACTGGGCGTGCGCTCGATAAGGTCCAAGCCGACCTCTTCTTCCATCTTGCGGATCTGCTGAGACACAGCGCTTGGGGACACGCGAAGTACATCCGCAGCTGCGACAATGCCGCCTTCGCGCTGGACGCTTAAGAGCAGAGGCAAGCGACGGGGATCAATGAGCATGGAAGCCTCCTTGGGAACGCACATGGATACTTAAGTATAGCTTCATTAGAGGTGCAGGTTCATTCGATTGTGCTGCACTGCGAGTGGTCGCATCATAGTCACCATGACAGGGCTTCTTGCACAGGTATTAACAGTGATGGGCTGGGTGGGCGTCGCATGCTCACTCCTGGCCTACTGGAGCGTATCCACCGGACGGATGACCGGCGACTCCCTGCGCTACCAGGCACTCAATATCGCCGCATGCACGATGCTCGCAGGCGCCTGCCTCGTCACCGAAGCATGGCCCTCCATGGTCACCAACGCCATCTTCATCCTCATCGGCCTCCACATGACCTGGAAGGTCCGCGACCGCCTCGCCATGCGCCTACGTGAGGTGCGTGGACGCACCCTCTCTGCCATGAAGCGCGTGTACGTTCGCGCTGCTTAACAGATAGGCCCGTCAGACGGGGAGTTCTCCACGACAAACCCGCAGCCCCCTGAGGGCCAGGCAGACAAGGTGAGGACTCCTGACGAGAAGACACCCTGGGCCGTCCACCCTGTTGCCGGGCCGATATGGTGGGCCACTCGTGCCCACTCGCCTTCGCTTCACTTCTGCTCCTATGTCCAGCTGCGGCGCAAGCGGCCAGCTTGCCTTAGTTTCTGCTCCTATGTCCAGCTGCGGCGCAAGCGGCCAGCTTGCCTGCCCTAGTGCTTGCCCTCCTGGTTCTTACTGTCCATCCCATCATTGCTAACAGAGCTTCGGCCTGCCTATCCGCGCGATGGGTATGGATGGGAGCTTTGGGTATGGATGAGCGCTATTGGTATGGGGTATGCCGTGTACCGGTGGCGATGATCCGTACCAATGACGAGCATCAGTACTAATGGCGAGCGTCGCTGCTGGTGATGGTGAGGTGTGCCTGTGGGGCAGGGGTCTTGGGGAGCTTCTTGCCTGCATTGCCTGGCTGTGGGTGCGGATGGGGCTGTGGGTGCGGACGGGAGCTGTGGGTATGGTTGAGCGCTATTGGTATGGGGTATGCCGTGTACCGGTGGCGACGATCCGTACCAATGACGAGCATCAGTACTAATGGCGAGCGTCGCTGCTGGTGATGGTGAGGTGTGCC
>NZ_CAHJXR010000008.1 GCF_903645355.1 Schaalia sp. Marseille-Q2122
GGTAGGTGGAGGCGCCCAGGGGGTGGGGGTCGATGCGGATGGTGCGGAACGCTGGGAAGATTTCCCGGCCTTCGCGTTGGATGCTGATTAGTGGCGTGCCGGTCCAGGCTTCAGCCTGGGTGGGGAGCAGGCTCGGGTGTTCTGGCGCTTCCACGCCTGCACCAAGGATCTGGGCTTTTTGAGCGCGAAGGAGTGAGTTCTTCGCGGGCGAGGGCAGCGTGCCCCCCTCCACCGTGTCCGCGTTGCCGCGCGTAGGGGTGCCAGCGTGACGGCCCAATAGGGACGAGAGGAATGCTGGTCCCCAGTAGCTGATGACCGGCAAACCATCACTTGGGCAGGACAGGACGAGGCTCGTTGCGGGGCGAGCGCTGGTCGCATCTGACGTGTGCGTGAGGTGGAGGGTGGAGGGGAGCATGTTCGCCTCTACTTGTTTAGTGGGTGTGTACTCGTCGTGTGAAGGCGCCTACTGCTGCGAGCAGACCTGCTGCCGTCAGAAGAATCGTCAGATCACTGCCGGTTTTTGCCAGGGATGGGGCGTTCGTGGACGAGGCCTTTGCTGGGTCTTGCCCTGCGCCCGGCGCCATTTTCTGGGGCGTCTTGTGGGGTGTTTTCTGGGCCGAATCTGGCGTGGTCTGTCCCTGTGAGGAGTGGTCGCCCTGTTTGGCGTTATTCGATGGCCCTTGACCGTTGGTCCCCGGCTTATTGGGCGAAGGAGTGTTGGGCTTGGAACCATCCTTCCCAGAACCGTCCTGGCCGGAACCGTTTTGCCCGGGATTATCTGGCTTGGGTTTACTCTGTCCGGGGTTATCCGGCTTGGGTTTACCCTGTCCGGGGTTGTCGGGCTTTGGTGTGTTTTGATCGTCCTGAGGTGGTGCCGGAGGAGCGGGGATCTCACACTGAAGGACAGTCACCTTCGCCAACTGGATGTCGGTGGCAGGAATTGCCGGTTTCGATGCTGCCTGCGCGCCACGCGGGATCCTGGGGAACACAACCTTGATGTACTTGGTGTCTGCAGGCAGGTCGTAAGCGTCAAAGGTGGTGCGGGCGTAACCGGGGTGGGGGTCGATGAAGTTATCCACGACCTTCATCGGCGCGGGTGTCCATGTGGTGCCATCTGGAGAACTCATCAGGCTGAAGTCGATCATTCCGGGGAAGTTGTCTCGGATGGAATAACCGCGGGTAATCCACCCGCCGTAGGAGTTGCTCACCTGGCTGGTTTTGCCGGGAATTGTTTGGTAGTAGGTCGTCAGGTGAACGTCCTTGGCGGTCGGCACTTCGTACACGAGGTATTGGGGGCCTTCAGCGTTATCTGCTACGGCAAGTCGGCTGTCTTCGTATCGAGGTTGGCCTCCGTAGAAGAAGTTGTTCTTGTTTTCGTAGTTGGCGCTGCCGCGGCTGAGGAATCGCAGTCCTTCTGAGCGTTCGGTGGGACGCAGGGTGTAGCTGTTTGTTGGGGCCTTTGGATCGAGGTCATCGAAGCGTACCTGAGGTTGGTCGGCGCGCTGATAGACGCGCACCCAGTCCACGAGGTAGCTGCTGTTTTGCTTGGTTTCTTGTTTGCGGTAGTCGACGTCTCCAACCCAGCCGTCTCCCACCTGGGTTTCAAGGATGGGGAACATGGGGCGGGTATGCATACCGTCAACGTTCTTGCCCTGCTCTGAGGTGAAGACTTTCTTTCCGTCGATGTACCAGGTGATTGCTTGGGGGTCCCATTCGACTTCGTAGACGTGGAAGTCTTGGCTCCATGCGACGGGGGAGAAGTTTTCTTGGCCGTGTGCGCTCTTGCTGACGCCAAGGACGCCGTAGTGGTTGGTGGTCCAGGCTCCCCAGGGGTTTTGTCCGAGGTATTCGAGGACGTCAATCTCGTCGTGTCCGGTTTCGTCTTGGGCGAGCATCCAGATGGCGGGCCAGATGCCCTTGGAGTCATTGACCTTTGCTCGGACGGCCATGCGCCCAAATTGGAAGGAGTATTTGTTCTTGGATTCCACGCGTCCCGATGACCACGTCACTTTGTGTGGGGGCGTGGCGGCATCGTACTGATCCCAGCCGACAGCGTCGATGAGCGCTTGTGTGCTGGGGTAGTTTGTTGAGGTGATGGACAGGTAGGAGCCGTCATTGTCTTTGTGGATGCTAACGGCGTCGCGGTTGTAGATGGCGGCGTGGTTCCACATCTTGTCGATGATGTTCCACTTGCTTTCGTCGACTGCGTCTCCGTTGAACTCGTCTTGCCATACGAGGGTGTCGTAGGCGCTGGTTGGGGGCGTGTACTCGGGTGCGCTTTCGTTAAAGTCGAGGCCTTCAGCCCAGATTTCCACTTCTTTGTACTTGGTGGGTTCGCCGTTGCTCTTATTGATGGTGAAGCGAATCGTGCGGCCGGTGATCTTTTGACCATCAAGAGTGATTTCGATGGGGTCGTTGCCGACCTGGATGTTACGTTGGCGGTAGATCTCGCGGCCGTTTCTTTGAGAACCTGCGGAGCGCACGTCAACGGCGATGCTGTCGTAGTGTCCGGGTTCTAGAGCGAGCACCACTCGTTTGATGGTGTAGGAATTGCGGTATTCAAACTGCAGCCACCGTTCCCCGAGGCTGTTATGGACGGCGTAGTTGTCGTCGATTTTTCCATCGCTGATGGCTGAGATATTCGTTGGGGTGAGGCCGTAGACGTAGGGGGTGTGCCCCAGGGCGATGTTGCGGCTTTCCGCGCGGGGAGGCAGTGTTTCTCCGTCCTTGGGGGTTGCCATGACTTCGATTTCTCGGAAGGCAACACCATTGGAGTACCCCGACCAGTTTCCGTTGAAGTTTCGGATGAAGTGGCCCTTTTGCCAGATGCGGACGTACCGGGCTGAGACCTTCCCTCCTTGAGGAAGGATGGTTTGGGGGGCCAGGTGGGTGGCCTGGGTTTCCTCGAAGTCAGCAGTATCCGAGATGACGGTAGGGTTGTCGAATGTGGGGGTGTCCGCTACCTCAACTTTGACGTTTTTAAAGGTTGATCCTGCGGCTTGGTAGCCGTTGTGGTGAAGGAGGATGCGTCCGATTTCGCGGGATTCTCCCAGATCGTATTGCAGGTAGACGTCATTCCAGGTGTCGAATCCGTTGTTATTGGCAGGGTTGCCGCTTTCGGCGCCTGCGAGGATCTTGGTGACGTTTGCGTCTTCACCGCTGTTGTTGGGGGTGAATCCTGTGTCTCCGTCTGTGGCAAAGTGCGGGTCTTTGATGGTGACGCGTGGGATGGTTGGATCGGCGCTTTCGTGTGTGAGGGTGGCATTCGAGGTTGGAGTGCGCCCTAGAAGCACGTTGATGAGCTGTGGCTCGTCGGCGTGTGCGGCGGGAGTAAGGAGGGGCATGATCAATGCCGTAGCGGCACATGCTGCCACATATTCTCGCCTGAGTGTGAACATGGTTTTCCTTTTGTCAGTGGGACAACGTTGTCCAGGTGTCCGCTGTAGCGGCATACCCTGAGCACAATGCTGTGGGGGCACAGTACTGTGGGTGCAAAATACCGTGGGGTGGTGAGGAGAAACATCGTCTTTCACCACTCTAGAGGTGACTTGGGAAGGATACCACGCCGCCTGCCACCATCCGCAAGTACTCCTTTTATTTTCCCGGAAATTCAGCGATTTTCGTGTTTGTGATTGACGTGGGAACGTTCCCATGAGTAACCTGTACTCCAATCTCACTTGGAGCCGTTGACGAATCGCACGATCCGACAATGACGTCACATGAGACATCCAATGACACACAGGCAGCGCACCCGCGCAGCACAACACCCTTCAAGGAGGAAGGCATGGCACGTTCACGAATTCTCTCGACCTCTGGTGCCCTCATGGTGGCAACAGCCCTCATGCTGGGCGCCTGCACCAACCCGGCAGCCAACGATTCGGCTACAGACACAGGGAGTTCCTCCGAACCAACCGTCAGCGGCGAATACTGGCCAGCCGCAACCGACAAGCTCGACGGCGTTGAACTGACCCTGTGGGCCGCTCAGACCTCCAACAAGATCCCCGCCAAGGTCGTCGAAGCCTTCCAGGCCGCCACCGGCGCCAAGGTCAAGGTCGACACCATCCCCGACAACTACGAGTCCAACGTCCAAACCAAGATCGCCACCGGCGACACCCCCGACATCATGTTCTGGCAGCCCGCCACCTCCACCCTTGCTGGCTTCGTTGCTCAGGACAAGCTCCAGAACCTCAAAGACATGCCGTGGATGGATGACTACGCGGACGGCATCGCCGATGCTGGTGGCAGCTACAACGGCGAACGCTACGCAGCACTCATCTCCTCCCCCGACGTGGAGGGCATCTACTACAACAAGAAGGTCTTCGAGGCTGCTGGCATCACTGAACTGCCGAAGAACTGGGCGGAGTTCATCGCCACCGCCGAAAAGATCAAGGCTGCTAATGTTCCCGGCGTGGCCTCTCCCCTCTTTGAGATGGCTGGCGACCAGTGGGGCACCCAGTGGGCCGTGAACGTTCAGCTCGCAGAAGCCGCCAAGGACGGCCTGTGGGACCGCATCAACACCGGCAAGGATTCCTTCGAAGGCGAGGACATCCTCGGGGCCATCAAGGAATACAAGTCCATGTTCGACAAGGGCCTGTACAACGCTGACGCCGGGTCGGCCACCTTCGATGATCAAACCAGCGCCCTGTGGGAAGGCAAGACAGCCATGATCATCCAGGCCAACGGCGCTTTCGGCCCCATTGCCGCCCTGGCCAATAATGACAAGAAAGCCCTGGACGAGACCATCGGCTTCTTCCCGATCTCCAAGGAAGGCAATATCGGCACCTCGATCCCCCAGCAGACCGGCGGCATCGTCCTATTCGCAACCGGTGACGCTACCCGCGAGGCCGCAGCCCGCCAGTTCCTCCACTTCTGGATGACCGACGGCTACGCCGAGTTCGTCAAGGACCAGAACATCGTCTCGGTCCTCAAGTCCGTCCCCTCCCCCGACTCCGTACCCCAGGCTCTGCTCGACTCGGCAGCATCCCTGGCCAACGCTGAAGGCTCCATGCAGTCCCAGGCCATCGCCAACCCTGACCTGTACCTCAACCTGGCCAATATGGTCAACGGCACGATGACCCCCGAGGAAGCAGCCAAGGCTACCCAGGATCAATTCGCTGAACTCGCCAAGGCCCAGGGCGCCGAAGGCTTCTGATACACCCGTTGGACGAGGGCGGGTGGTGAACCACCCACATTCACCACCCGCCCGAACCACATCAACGCACCCGGGCTCACGCCCACCCCCCTCCCCGCAAAGCTGCGGAAACACCTCGGCCTCGTCAAACCTGCGCACAACCCACAAAGGAGCGAGTATGAGCGTCACACCAACGAACGCCGGCCGCCTAAGGATGGAGTCGCAAAACTACCCGCTGCACTACCTCCTCCCGGCCGCCGCCATGCTGCTGGTCTTTTTCTTCGTCCCCACGGTGATGAACTTTATTTACGCCTTCACCGACTGGTCCGCATTCAAAAAAACCATCGCATTCAACGGCCTGGATAACATCTACTCGCTCTTCTCCTCCGGCGCCCTCCTGACCGACATTCGCATCACCATCACCTACGCGATCCTCGTCGCCGTCTTCCAAAACATCTTCGGCCTCGCCCTAGCCGTCCTCTTCGAGGAAGACACCACCCTCAACCGCCTGGGCCGCACCCTCTTCTTCATCCCGGTCATCATGTCGGCCCTGGCTGCTGGCTACATCTGGCAAGCCGTCCTCAAGACCGACGGCGTATTCAACCAGATCCTCAGCTATATCGTCGGCTACGACGTCGCCCTCCAATGGCTCGGCTCAACCACATGGACCCTCGTCATCATCGCCATGATCCACGCCTGGAAATGGATGGGCTTCTCCATGCTCACCTACCTGGCGGGCCTGAAAACCATTGACCACGAGATCCTCGAGGCCGCCGCCATGGACGGGGCCTCCCGCACCGCCACCTTCTGGCGCATTAAGTTCCCCCTCCTCGCCCCGGCCCTCACCTTCAATATCGCCACCGCCCTGCTGGGCTCCATGAACTCCTTCGACATCGTCCAGTCGCTCACAAATGGTGGCCCCGGTGGCTCCACGGAAATCCTCAACCTCTTCATCTGGCGCACCTTCGGTAAGGGCCTCTACGCCCAATCCACCACCATGAGCCTGGTGCTGTTCCTACTGGTCATGATCATGGCAATCCCCCTGATTACCGTGCTTCGTCGCAGGGAGAAGAAGATCCTATGATGTCCACACCAACAACCCTGGTATCCCGCGTTCGCTCAGCGCTGCCCTCTCGCTCCGCAGCAGGACGAGGCCGTCGCCCCGCCCCCACTGTCAGCATCGTCGGCAGCCAACGCTCCCTCAGCTCACGGATTCTTCACGCTATCCTCGTCGTTTTCGTCATTGTCACCCTGCTGGGTATCCCCCTGTGGATGGCGGTCATTACCGCCGGCAAGAGCCAGGCCGAGGCCGTCATCCCCGACCTCACCCTCCCCTCCGAATGGCATTTCCTGGAGAACTTCTCCACCGTCATCGTTGAAGGAAAAATGTGGAAGGCCCTGATCGGAAGCCTCCTGGTGACCGTGCCTTCGGTCTTTATCGCACTGCTGTTTGGCGCGATGGCCTCGTGGATTCTCGCCAGGCGCTCCTCACGTAAAGTCGCCGTCTTGTACTCGGTGATGATCTCTGGCCTGATCCTGCCGCCCTCAGTGGTAACCATCATGATGCTGCTACGCATGATGGGACTGGCGGGCACCGCAATCGGCATGATCTGCGTGTACGTGGGCATCTACCTGTCCATCGTCATCTTCTTCATCACCGGCTTCGTACGCACCATCCCCGTCTCCCTCGAAGAGTCGGCACGCATCGACGGAGCCCGGCCGCTGACCGTGTTCTTCACGATCATCTTCCCGCTGCTGCGCCCCACTCTGGCCTCAGCCACCATCCTCATTGTGCTCTACATCTGGAATGACGTGTTCTACGCGCTGTTCATCCTCTCGGGCAAGATGAGCACCCTGCCGCTGAACCTGTACAACGTCGCCAGCGCCGGCCTGTACCTGAACAACTGGCACCTGATCTTCGCCTACATCATCTTGATGACAATCCCGCTGCTGGTGATCTTCATCCTCGGTCAGCGCCGCATCATTTCAGGTATTACCGGCGGCGCAGTGAAGTAAGGTAACTCTGATACGCTCGCACCGAAGCTAGAGGGTTGAAGCTGGGCTGGCGCCACGTGCAGGAGGTGAAGCTGCGCTCCCCAGCTCATCCCACTACCCCACCACTCCCGCCGAACCTCGAACCCGGCCCTGCGGGTGACCTCGCCAGTCCCACCACCCCAATCCCCAACACCATACCGGCACCGCACACCCCAAGGAGACCCCGATGACACCATCCCGCGGGAAACGCCCCCCGGTCATCTCCGATGTGGCCGCATGCGCAGGCGTATCCGTGTCCACCGTGTCCCGCTACCTCAACGGGTCCAGCCACCTCAGCCCCGAAAGCGCCGAAAAAATCGCGCGTGCCATCGAACTGCTCGGATACCGACCAAACCTCGTCGCACGCGGACTCAAACGCTCCTCCATGCAAACCATCGCCGTGCTCTCAACCAACACAACCCTGCTGGGGTCTGCCGTGACCATCCAGGGCATCGAAGATGAGGCGCGCGCCCGAGGCTATTCGGTGATGATCTCTAAATTGGATCAGACCTCCCCCGCTGAAGTGCAAAAAGTGGTGGACACGGTGGTCGCCCTCAACCCCAGCGGCGTCATCGTCCTCAAGTACGATGCCACCGCCCAACGGGCACTCCACATGCTGTCGGCCGACCTGCCAACGGTTACCATCGGTGGGGCTGCAGAGGAAGCACGCGATCAGGTCTCCCTGTGCGAACGCGAAGGCGGGCAGGTGATGACGGAATACCTGTTGTCCCTTGGGCATGCTACGGTCCACCACATCGGGGTGCCGGTGCGCTCCGAAGGGACAAGCCGCACGGACGGCTGGGAGGCGGCCCTTCACGCGCGGGACCTGGCGGTGCCGCCGCCTCTGATCTGCGGGTGGGAGCCCTCTGCCGCCCGCCTGCTGGGTCGGGAATTGGCGGCCCGCGAGGACGTCAGTGCTGTGTTTGCCGGTAATGACGAGCTTGCTATGGGGCTGATCAGAGGGCTTCGCGAGGCAGGGCGCCCGGTGCCGGGGAGCGTGAGCGTCGTCGGCTTTGACGACCATCCTTTGGCAGATATCTGGGAGCCGGGTTTGACGACGTACCGTCAAGATTTTGCGGCTGCGGGCCGCGCTGCAGTGGAGTTGATGGTGAGCAGGGTTGAGGGACGCCAGAAGTCCGAGGAGCTGGCGCCGCGCCTGAGGGAAATTCGCGGTGTGCTGGTCGCTCGCGAATCTGCGCAGGCGCCCTCGAGTGCTGCAACGCCCTAAGGGTGGGGACGTGGCCGCAGCATGGAGGTTGAAGGTGTCGCGGCATGCATTAAGGATTTCGTGTGGCGAGAATTCCCTCGTGCGAAGGCCTTTAACATCAGTAGACTATTGCTTGCATTCGACTCACAAGAAATGAGGCTTCATCGTGTCTACTCCCTACATGCCTGAAGGTCAGGGTTACCCCCAGCAACCCAGCTACGCCGCGTCCGCCCTTGAGGTCGACACCCTTCGTTCGAACTCCACCATTGTTCTTGTTCTGGGCGTACTCGGCCTGGTTCTTATTGGCTGGTTTGGTTCCATTCCAGCGTGGATCTGGGGCAACTCGATCCTGAAGAAGGCTGAAGCTGCGGGCATTCCCGCAGATGTGGTTTCCAGTGCCCGTATCGGCAAGATTCTTGGCATCATCGGCACTGTCGTTGGCCTGGTTCTTCTGGTGCTCGTGTTCCTGTTCTTCGGAGCAATCATGGCTGCCGTGATGAGCGGACAGATTCCTACGAACTGACCAAGCACCTTCACTGTGCGGCCTCATCACCGCCGGGTGAAGACACAATCAGGGGGTGCGGCGCGTGTGCCGCACCCCCTGATTCTTCCCTGAGTGGCGGTTACATGGGGAGGACGGCGGCATATCCTTGTGTCATCCGCTTTTCGTTAAAGGACGTCATGATGTCAACCCCAAACCCGCAATTTGAAAATGACCCAAATGTGGGTCAGCCGCAATTCCAGCAGCAGGCACAACCCTCAGATCAGCCATATGATGCTGGCGCACAGCCTTACACAAGTGCTTCTCCCTACGATCAACAGCAGGGCTACGGATACCAGCAGGGATATGCCGGTGGCTACGCGCAGCAGGGTACTTATGCTCAGCAGAGCTATGGCTATGGCGCTCAGCAACCCTACGGCGCAGGTCTTGTTCCCAAGTCGAAGATTGCCGCTGGCCTGCTCGGCATTTTCCTGGGCGCTTTTGGTGCGCATAACTTCTACCTGGGTTTCTCCACGAAGGCAGTCATTCAGCTGCTTTTGACCATTCTCTCCTTCGGCACACTGATGTGGGTCTCGGGGATTTGGGGCCTCGTTGAGGGCATTCTTATTCTCACTTCGCAGCCTGGTACTCAGTGGCACCGCGATGCCCGCGGTGTAGAGCTGACCGACTGATCACTGCTCTGAACTCGGGGGGTGCGGCGCGTGTGCCGCACCCCCTTGTCGTATCACCCTGATTCCTTAAATCCTTTACAGTCTCATGCCCTGTAACACCCAGTGTTTTCAGCTGGCCGTCCCCTTTGCGGGAGGCCACTTGTCGCACACCGCCGCGCCCCAGCCGTGATGACGCCCGGATTTCGGGGTTTCCTCTGGCAGATTCACGGCAGCGATCATGGCGTTCCTGGGCTGCACTCACGGCTTTCCTGGGATGCGTTCATGGCTCTTCTCGCCCAGGGGGCTCCCAGCTGTGAGCCCAAACCTCCTCCACCTCTCCAAGGCCCCTTTTTGCGTTGAACGCACATGCGGGAACCCTCACCCTGAAAAACCAGCCCTTTGCCCGGCAAGCTAGGCTTGTTCTATGACTCCGCGCCCTCACTCTGCCTCCTCCGGTAATGTCCGCCGCCCCTCTCGCCCGAAGCAACGCCACTCGGGCAGCGACCAGGACCTCATCAATGAGGCAATCCGTATTGATTCTCGGCCCTACGGTTTCTACGGTGACCTGCTCGGAGACTGGGATTACGGAGATTTCATTCTCCACATTGACCGCATCCAGGCCGACCCTTACGCCCCGCCTTCAGCACTGCGCGTAACGGCATCGACCTCGGCCATGGGCCTGCCAGAATATGCCTTGAGCACCGCCGATCAACGCACGGCCACCGCCGATTACCTCGTGCGCGCATTCTCGAAGGCTATCGCCCGCAACTGCCCCTCACGCGCACTCCAGGTTGCTCGCACCGGCCAGGAGATTCTCGAACGCAGCGCCTGCACGGTTACCCCTCAGCATGTGGAGATCCGCTTCCAGCTTCAGCTTCCGGCGCGCGGGCGCACCATCATGGGGCGTGAAGCTGGGCGCCTGTTTGATGTTGACCTGCCTGACACCGTCATGGATACCCTCGACTTCGTGTCTGAGGAAGCCGCCGATCACCTGGCTGGTTTGACCGCTCACGTCCACGCGTATGAGGATTACCGCGCACTCTCTCAGTCTCTGACAGAACAGCAGTGGGTGGCTTTCGTGGCTGATGGTGCTGTGCTGGCCCGCCGCTCTGGAGTGTCTGAGCTGCCTCTCACGGATGCTGTACCGTTTGAGAGTCCTGAGTCCCTCACCGCGAGCGTCACCCTACCCCACGCTGGGACTGTGCGCGGTATGGCAATCCCTCCGGGCGTGACCGTGATTGCCGGTGGCGGCTACCACGGTAAATCCACGCTGCTCAATGCGATCCAACGCGGTGTCTACGCCCACGTTCCCGGGGATGGACGCGAGCTGGTTGCCACCACCGAGGCTGCCATGAAGATTCGTGCCGCTGACGGCCGTGCGGTCACCGCCGTGGATGTCTCCGCCTTCATCTCCCACCTGCCGGGAGGGGCGGACACTTCCCGTTTCAGTACGGAGAATGCCTCAGGATCAACCTCGCAGGCGGCTTCGATAATGGAGGCGGTTGAGGCTGGCTCTCCCTTGCTACTGCTAGACGAGGACACCTCGGCGACGAATCTACTGATCCGCGATACTCGTATGCGCGCACTCATTGCCGCCGAGAAGGAGCCCATCACCCCGCTAGTGGATCGAATTGGCGCGCTCTTTGCTGAGCGCGCCGTGTCCACCATCCTGGTCATGGGCGGCTCCGGTGACTACCTGGATGTGGCCGACACGGTGCTCATGTTGGATGAGTACCACTGCCTGGATGTCACCGCGCGTGCACGTTCCATCAGCACCGAGCTCCCCCGGGAACTCACCGCCCTGTCTGACTTCCCAGCCTCGCCTGGGCGCGTGCCCGTGCGCTCGCGTGGCGGCGGCGACAAGCCTAAGACGAAGGCCTCCGGCCTGGACACGATCATCATTGATAAGACCACTGTCGACGTGTCCGACATTGAGCAGATCGTTGATTCTGGTCAAACCGAGGCGATCGCCTGGATGCTGCGCGGCCTGCTCGAGGAATACGCTGACGCGCGCACTCCCCTGGCAGAACTGCTGGTGCGACTGGAACGCACCGTGAATTCTGAAGGCTTGGATGCGGTGATCAAGTTTGGTGCGCGCCCCTACCCAGCGTTTTTGGTGCGCCCGCGGCCGGTGGATTTGGCGGCGGCGATTAACCGTTATCGGGTCCTGAAGATCGCATGATCCCACAGAGCACGCATTTGTGGCGCGCAGGCTCATGCGCTCCCAGGTGTGCGCCCAGACGAAAACCTGTGTTCAGGCGCCTGTTTTGCCGCTGGGCGCACACCTCGGCGCCCGCGCTCCGCGCGCGGGCGCCTTCGCCCCGCCTAGTCCTCACACCCAACTGTGTCTTCAAGAGGCAAGTCTTCGCCTTCGACGGGAAGCCCTAGCCACCCCACGCGCTCCCGCATGTGATCCCAGGCCAGAATAGATGTCCTCGATGCCAGATCTCGCCTGGGCGCACACCTGGGCGCCTGCCCATCCCCCGCCTGCCCATCCCCCGCCTGCCCCATCTCGGCATCGGCACCCATCTCGACACCAGCCCCTCCCACCGCCCAAGTGCTGGCGCGCCCCGGCTCTCCCTCAAAGCCCTGAGCTTCAGAATTCCTGTCCCCCATCGCGCCACCGGCATATTTGGGGGAGCGATCAGGGCATCCCCCCATAGATCGCCACCACCCCCGCAACTGATGATGGTTATATGAATAGTTCACCCAGCATTGTCAGTCTGCGAGACCTCACCAAGATCTACGGTGAGGGTGACACCCGCGTTGTCGCCCTGGACTCCGTCAACGTCGACTTTGGCCGCGGCCAGTTCACCGCCATCATGGGCCCTTCAGGCTCAGGCAAGTCCACCATGCTCCACATGCTCGCAGGCCTTGACCACCCGACCTCAGGTACGGTCAGCATCGAAAACCAGGTCATCACCTCCCTCAAGGATGACGCCCTCACCACTGTGCGCCGTGATCGCATTGGCTTCGTCTTCCAAAGCTTCAACCTGGTCCCCACCCTCAACGCTCGCGACAACATCACCCTGCCCCTGCGCCTGGCAGGCAGGAAGGTTGACGAGGAATGGTTCAACGGCATTGTCTCCATCCTCGGTCTGAGTGACCGCCTCACCCACCGCCCCTCCGAACTCTCCGGCGGCCAGCAACAGCGCGTGGCTGTCGCTCGCGCCCTCGTGTCCAAGCCTGCGGTGATCGTCGCCGACGAACCTACCGGCAACCTCGACTCTCACTCCTCCCGCGAAGTCCTGAGCCTGCTGCGCCAATCCGTTGATGAGCTCGGGCAAAGCGTCATTATGGTTACTCACGATGGGGCCTCGGCCAGTATTGCCGACCGTGTGCTCGTTGTCCGCGACGGCCAGATCGTTGCCGACCTGGATGCCCCCTCTGAGGCATCCATTGCGGAGGCCCTCCGATGAGTGCCACCACTGACTTGATTGCGGCGAATGTGCGCAGCCACGCGCGCCGCTATGTCGCCACCGGTATTGCTGTGGCGATCTCTATGGCCTTCGTGTTGGTTTCCCTGTCGCTGACCTCAGCCCTGACCACGGTTCTGAGCCGGTCGATCACCGCCCAGTATCAGGGCGCTGCGGCTCTGGTGGGCGTTGATCGCACCATCGAATCCGATGAGCCCTTGGTCTTGAGTGACCTTCGCCCTGAGATCGAAAAGACTCCCGGCGTCGGCGCGATCGCTCCTATGAGCTTCAACTTCTACGAGTTCCACAAGGACTCCCAGCGTTCCCAGCGTCGGGTCTCCGCTGTCCTGCCTGACCCCTTCTTCCGCCCTACCCTGCGTGAAGGGGAGCTACCCACAACAAACAGTCAGGTGGCGATCGATGCTCAGCTCGCCGAGACTCTCAATCTTGCTGTGGGTGACACCGTTGATGTGCGCTCCGCGTACTCTTCTGACCGCTACCAGCAGGTGACCGTCACCGGCGTCGTGACGAGCCCCCTGTCGGCCATGCCTACTTCCTATGCGACTGAGTCCGCAATCAGTGCGGTCGTCGGCGAAGGAAGCCCCTTTGGCTACCTTGTGGCGCTGGACGCACAGGAGGGCGCTGCCACCCCTGAACAGCAAGAAGCCCTCGTCGCTGCCCTCAACAAGGCCCTGCCCGAGCACCCCGCCTTGGATATCAGCACCGGCGATCACGCCCGCGAGGAAGCCCTCAACTCCGCCAAACTGGACGCGGCTACCACCCAGGCGATCATTATGGTCTTCCCGGTGATCGCGATGGCCGTCGCACTCATTGTCGTCTCGACGACCTTCCAAGTGGTCCTCCACCAGCGCAAACGTGAGCTCGCCCTCCTGCGCACCTTGGGGGCCCGCTCCTCGCAAGTTCGCCGCATTATCATCGCCGAAACCCTGGTGGTTGGCCTCGTTGCTTCGCTCGTCGCTGTCCTCGTTGGCGCGGGACTGACGGCGGTTGGCCTGTGGGCGACCGGTTTAGCCTCGTCCTTCCTGGACGCGATCGGGATGATCTCCACCGCCAACGTGGGGATCACGCTGGCGCTCGGCACGCTGCTGACGCTGCTGGTGGGCGTGCGCCCCGCCCTCGGCGTTGCGCGCATCTCACCGATGGCTGCCCTGTCCCCCATTGACGAGGCCGCCGCCGTTTCTTCGCGCGCCTCGTGGGTGAAGTTCATCCTGGGTGGCCTGCTGACCGTCGGCGCGGGCGCGGGCATGTACATGGGTGTCCTGGCCGACTCCGAGAGCACGCGTTTTGGCCTCCTGCTGGGGGCTTCGGTGGTGGGCCTGGTTGGTTTCCTGGTGTTTATCAGCCCGCTGATGCCCGCCCTGACCCGCTCCTTTGGCTTGATGGGCCGCTCGATTGTGGGCACGATGGCGCGCGAAAACACGACGCGCAACCCCGGCCGCACCGCCGCGACGGGCGTCGCCATTGTCATTGGCGTGACTCTGGTGTCGACGATGCTGGTGGGCGCCTCCTCCCTGCGTGCGACCTTGGATGGCGAGGTTGACGCCCGCCGTCCGTTGGACTTGACCGTGCAGGTTCGCGAGGGTGAGCTGCCGTCTTCTGTGCGTTCGGCTGTGCCTGGTATTGCGGGCGTTGAGGCCAGCGTTGAGGGCTTGGCCTCGATGGGAGTGGTTGTTGAGTCGAGCATGCCGGAGGCGCAGCGCGCTGGGGCTGTGCGGTTGGGGATTGTTGGCCAGCCGGATCTGAATGTTGTGTCGCACTCGCCGATCACTCTGCTGGATGATGACAAGGTGCTGTTGCAGGATACTTTCGGTGTGGATGCCGGGACGGCGATGACCGTGTGTGTCGGTGATGAGTTGCAGTCCTGTGGCGAGTTCACGGCTGTCTTGTCTGAGACCACTCCCTATGCGGCGGTGATCAGCGAGAAGTCTCTGCTGGAGCTGGCTCCTGATGCTGTGGTTGACAGGGTGCATGTCAAGCTTGCTGAGGGCGCTGACGCGACTCAGGTTCAAAGCGACCTGGCCACCTTGGATGAGACGCTGCTGGTTGAGGGCGCTGCTCTTGAGCGCCAGATGTACACGCGCATGATCAACATTGCCTTGGGTATGGTCGTGGCGCTGCTGGGCGTGTCGGTGCTGGTGTCCCTGGTGGGCGTGACCAACACGCTGTCCTTGTCGGTCCGCGAGCGCACCCGCGAGAATGGCCTGCTGCGAGCTCTTGGTTTGAGCCGCAGGCAGATGCGCCGCATGCTGGCGTGGGAGGCGGTGTTTATTGCCGTGACGGCGACGCTGATTGGCTTGGTGCTTGGCGTGTTCTTCGGCTGGATTGGCATGTTGGCCTTGCCGGTGCAGGTGGAGACGCTCGTGATTGAGGTGCCGTGGCTGCAGCTTGCGGGCGTTGTGCTGGTGTCGGTGCTGTCGGCTGTGGTGGCCGCATGGTTGCCGGGGCGCCGGGCTGCGAGGACGTCGCCGGTGGTGGCCTTGGCTGATCAGTGACCTTGGTGGGGGTGAGGTGAGGGGAGGAGAGGCGTGCCTCTCCTCCCCTCACCGTGTCTCGGTCATGGTCGTCTGTTCTTCCCCTGTCCTGTCTTGGCCTCGCTCTGCCCTTCCCTGGCCTTCCTTCGCTTGTCTGGCCTTCCTTCGCTTCCTTGGCCTTCCTTCGCTTCTCTGGCCCGGCCTCATTCTTCGCTTGCTACAACTCCGTTCCTTGAGTCATGTGGCGTATTCGTACATCCTTTTGAGTTTCCAGAGGATCTGAAGAAGGTTGAGGCTTTAAGACAGGACGGGCGGCATCCGCGTCCTGAACGTCCTATGTCGCTGTTGAGACCTCTTGACAGCAGTATGTGGAACTATTGAGATAGCGTCGGGGTGGCACCAAGGTGAGGCATGTTCCTTGTGCTGCGGGGAATTAGACCTCAGACAGTACGGCTGGAGTCTCAGAACGAGGACTTTCCACCTGCGGCGCCGACACAGCGACACTGACACAACGACACGGGCACGGCGACAGTGACACGGGTAAAGAGAGTGAGCAGGTGATGAGCAATTTTGAATTTACTGCCCTTGGTACCTCCAGCTTCCTTCCTACGAAAACCCGTAACCACAACGGTTACCATCTGGCCTGGCAGGGGAAAGGGATCCTCTTCGATTGCGGCGAGGGCACGCAACGTCAGCTCACTTTCGCTGGGCTTGGTGTTCACAGCGTCCATGTCATTGCCCTGACTCACCTGCATGGGGATCATTGCCTTGGCCTTCCGGGAGTGTTGCAGCGGATTTCTTTGGAACAACCGCCGCATCCGGTGGTGGTGACCTTCCCGGCTGAGAGCCAGGAATATGTGGAGCGCTTGCACCATGCGAGCATCTATTACGACCAGGCGGAAGTCATCTACCGTCCGATTGAGCCCTCCGAGGAACCACAGGTGATCCTCTCTACCCCGCAGTTTGTCCTTTCTGCCGCACCCTTGAATCACCGGGTTCCTGCGGTTGGATACCGCGTGGAAGAACCTCCGGGGATCAGCTTTGACGGGCATGCCTTGGCCGAACGCGGCATTCGCGGGCCTCTGGTTGGCCAGCTGAAACGTGATGGCCGTATTGAGGTTGACGGCCGGATCACCACCCTGGAAGAGGTCTCCCGCCCACGCAAGGGGCGCTCTATGGCTTTCATTATGGATACTCGCCCATGCCGGGGCGCTGAGCTGCTTGCCCGCGACGTTGATCTGATGGTGATGGAAGCAACCTACGCCAATGACTGCGCTGCCCTGGCTGAGGAATACGGCCACTCCACGGCAGAGCAGGCTGCCCGCGTCGCAGTTGCGGCCAAAGCAAAAACCTTAGCCCTCACCCACTTTTCAACGCGTTACCCCAACACGGATGCGCATCTTGCGCAGGCCTGTGCCATTCACCCAAACGTGGTGGCGCTGTCGGATTTGGATCGAGTGCCGGTCGGGTTGCCTCAACGGGACAGTGCCTAGACATCCACACATGCCGCCCTGCCCTGCAAGGCGGCGATGTGCGGCATGACATCACTACGCTCAGTCCTCAGCCCCCACGGTATGCAGTTGCAGCCCCTCGGCTCCGGCGTGTGAGCCCAGGCCAATCTGGGGCCCTCAGAGCTGTTCACACGCCTGGATGCACACGCGGGAGCCTAGACTTTCCCCATGACTATTGACCCCACTGTTTCCACCCCGCCCATTGCAGCGCGCCGCCTGGGAACCCGCGTGCGCGACATTCACGGCGACTACTTCGACGACCCTTGGGATTGGCTGCGAGAGAAAGACAATCCTGAAGTCATTGCCCACCTCAATGCCGAAAACGCCTGGACCGACCATGTGTGCGCCCCCACCCTGGACCTGCAGCGCTCCCTGGTCGCCGAATTCAAGGCCTACACCACAGAGACCGATGTTTCGGTGCCCCTACGCGAAGGTGACTACTGGTACTACCGCCGCACTCAGGAGGGCCAGTCCTACGCCACCCACCATCGCCTTCACATGTCCCAGTGTGAGGCCTCCGGCGACAACGCAGACCTGCCTCCCGTCCTCACCCCCGGCCAGCCTCACCCCGGCGAGGAACTGCTGGTGGACGAGAACGCTTACGCCAAAGGCCAGGAGTTCTTCCGTCTCGCCACCCTCACCCCCAGCCCTGATGGGCAGCTCATCGCCTGGGCCCGCGACTTCTCGGGCGATGAACGCTGGACCTGGGTCATCCAAACCCCTGACGGCACCATCGTCGATGAAACGGTGACCGACACCGGCTACGGCCTGGCCTGGTCGGCTGACTCCTCAGCCTTTATCTACACGCGCCTGGATGAGGCGTGGCGCCAGTGCGAACTGTGGGTTCACCGCGTCGGCACCGACCCCAGCGAGGATCGCCTGCTGCTCTCCGAACCCGACGAGGCCTTCGACCTGTGGTTTGCCCCCTCCCGCGACCCCCGGTGGGTGGCGATCCACTCGACCTCCCCCACAACGGGTGAAGCCTGGCTGTGGTCCGCTCACGCGCCACTCACCGCCCCTGTGCCGGTGACCGGCCGCGAGCAGGGCGTCCTTGTGGGCTGCGAGCCCGCAGGCGACCACCTGCTCATCGTCCACTCGCGCTCCAGCCGCGAAGGCTCCGTGGCGGCCGCCCCCATCCCTGCCGACCTCGCGGCGCGCATGGCTGGCGAGGGCGCAGCGGTGGCCTCGTCAGCCATCAACACCACCCTCCCCGCCACCCCGATTGCGCCGCCCTCAACGTGGGTGAGCGTGCGGGAGCCTCGTGAGGGGGAACGGATTGCCGAGGTCGAAGCCTTCGCGTCCTTCATGCTGGTCACCATGCGTTCGGGGTCGCTCACCCAGGTCGCCTGCCACCAGCGCGCCACCAGGGCGGGCGCGGAGCCTGTGCCTGGCGGCGACCTGGAGGGCCTGTGGGATGAGGGTCGTTTCGTTGAGGTCGAATCCCCCGTCCGCACCCTCATTACCGGAGGTGGCGGTCGTTTTGAGGACACCTCCTTCACCATTGAGCATCAGAGCGTCACCGTGCCGCCCACCGCCGAACGCGTTGAGGTGGGCTCTTTTGAGCGCAGGGTGCTCAAGCGGCTTGAGGTGCCCGGATGGGATCCGGCACAGTTCGTGGAGGAGCGCGTGTGGGTGCCCTCGCGGGATAGTCGGGTGCAGATTCCGGTCACGCTGATCCGCCACCGCGACACCCTGCCCGACGGCACGAATGCCGGGTGGATTCACGGCTACGGCTCCTACGAGATCAGCTTCGACGCGGAGTTCGACATCCTGCGCCTACCGGCCTTGCAGCGCGGCATGGTGCACGCGATTGCTCATATTCGAGGCGGCGGCGAAATGGGCCGCGCCTGGTACGAGGACGGGAAGGAACTGGTGAAGGTCAATACCTTCACGGACTTCATTGATGTTGCTCAGTGGCTGCAGGCCTCGGGCTGGGTGGCTGAGGATCGTCTGATTGCTGAGGGCCGTTCGGCCGGTGGCCTATTGATGGGTGCGGTGACGAATATGGCGCCGCAGACCTTCCGCGCGGTGTTGGCGGGCGTGCCTTTTGTAGATGCGCTGACGACCATCCTGGACGCCTCGCTGCCGTTGACTGTGGGCGAGTGGGAGGAATGGGGGAATCCCATTGAGTCGGCGCAGGTGTATGCGTTGATGCGCTCCTACACGCCCTATGAGAATGTGGCCGAGGGCGTGGTGCACCCGGCGATTATGGCCACAACATCCTTGAATGACACGCGCGTGTACTACGTGGAACCCGCCAAGTGGGTGCAGCGCTTGCGTGAGGTGAGCGCCTCGGATCAGGAGGAGCGCCCGATTGTGCTGCGTACGGAGATGGTCGCCGGGCATGGTGGTCGTTCGGGCCGTTACGGCCGGTGGGAGGCCCGCGCTGAGGAGTTTGCCTTCGTCATGTCTCAGGTGGGGGTCACCGCGTAAGTGTTCCCAGGGAAAGAGGGCGCGGCGTTCCGTGTGGGATGCCGCGCCCTTCTTTTGTCTGCTGCGGCTCCCAGGTGTGCATCCAAGAGATGAAGCGCGGTAAAGGTGCGTGTCATGTCGTGGCGTCACAGGTGGGAGCCACAGGCGTCAGGATCGAGAGGGCAAGGAGGACTCACGGGGGTCAGAGGGGCAAGCGGAGCGCACTGCTGTAACCCTCCCACTGCGTTCACAGGTAGCCCCGCCTACACCTAACAGCTTGGGTTGACCACAGGTCGACGGCCCTCCGCATGCAGCGTCCGCTCTTTGCTCTGCACATCTGGCGACACCGCACTCCTGCCTGCCTCCGGACAAGAAAATCAGTCTCCGGACATAAAAAGGTGGCGGGGCGTGAAAGTGAATTTCACGCCCCGCCACCTGGACGCCTTGCACCGTCAGCGAGAAGCTATTGCGCCTCCTCAGCGCGGAGTGCCTCTAGTTTCCGCGACGGGGACCGGGGCCGGTCAGGCCTGGCACCGTCAACTTGGATCCAGTCAGGCTGGATCCAGTCAGGGGCCAGTCAGCCCGATACCAGTCAGGGGCCAGTCAGCCCGATACCAGTCAGGGGCGAGCCAGGCCCGGCTCCAGTCGGCATTTCAGCGGCGGCGGGTGCGCACCATCATGATGCCACCGATCACCATGAGCGCACCGGCCCCAGCGAGCATGCCTGCATCTACACCGGTATTGGCAAGTGCGCCCTGCTTGGTGTAGCCCTTCGGGGCGACGCCTGCCTGAGGCTTGCCTTCGGGCTGAGGCTTGTTCCCGGGGGCGGGAGCAGTGCCAGAGTTGTCCCCGGGTTGGGTGCCGCCGGGGGTGTTGCCTCCAGGGTTGTTACCTCCGGGGGTGTTGCCGCCGGGTGCGGGGTCCGTGGTCGGCGGCACGGGAAGGACAGGGGCGCCCAGGGGAGTGTCGTCACATGCGTCGCCGATGCCGTCCTTGTCGGTGTCGATCTGTTCGGGGTTGCGGTCGGCAGGGCAGTTGTCCTGCGCGTCGTCAATGAGGTCGCCATCCTTGGTGACGGTCACCTCGACGGTGCCGACGGCGGTGCGCCCGAACTTGTCGGTGACACGCACGGCCACATTACCGGTGAAGGGTGCTGTGTAGCGGTGTCCCTGCAGGGGGTTTGCTGCCTCGCCTGCGGGAACTTCGGAGGTGAGGTCGTAGGCGCCATCCCCGTCGACATCCCATTCGTACTTCATGAGGCTTCCCTCGGCTGCGAAGGAGCCGGAGGCATCGAGGACGAACTCTTCACCGACAGCGAGCACGTCAACGCTGCTGATGCGTGCCGTGGGCGGATCCACGATGAGCGGGCGCACGGTTTCGAGGGCGGTGACGTGTCCGCCTGTGGTGTGGGACAGGTTGGTTAGTGCGGGGCTGGTTTCGTTGTCGGGGTCGAGGACGAGGATTTCTGCGGTGTTCGCGGTGAATGCGTCCTGAGCGAGCGCTGCCCAGTCAAGGGCGTTGTTTGCGTCATTGTCGGCCAGTTCGCCATCGCCGAGAAGGAGCACTCGCTTGCGTGCGCCTGCGGTGAAGGGCATGGCGATAGCCTTTTTGAGGGCGTTGTAGACGGCGGGACCGCCAGCTTCGCCGTTCGCTTCGAGGCCATCAACCAGAGCGAGGAAGGCGTCGCGGTCGGCGGTGAACTCGCTGAGAACCATGACTTCTTCCAGGGGTGCTGCTGGGGCAGGCTGCGCGTTTTCAGCGGGCTTGTCGGCATTGCCAGCAGTGTTGGTATCGCTGGTGACGGTGGCGTCTGCGGCGGTGTCGGTGGCCCCCGGTGCACCGGGAGCCGGAGTGTCGTTGGTGTTGCCACTTGCAGCATCGCCGGACACAACAAGAGGTGTACCTACGAGGTCGTCAGTCTCATCGCTTTCCTCGGTGGAGGTCACGGTTGCTTCTGCCTCGGCGGGTTGTGCTGCTTCTTCACGGTCTTCTGCGGTAGTTGCCGAGCGGAATGCGCTTACCGAGCGGAAACCGGCAACCGTGCGAGGAACGGGTGCTGCGTTCGCTGCGGGCGCTTCTGCTTCTGCGGGGGCTGCTGGAGTTGCACCTGGCGTTGCTTCGGGGGTCACAGCGCCGGGGGTGACATCTGCTCCAGGAGTGCCTTCAGCACCAGGGGTTGCTTCCGCGCCGGGGGTAGTTTCCGCGCCGGGTGCGGGTGCAGGCGGCGCTACGGGCAGATCGCGGAAGGTCACGAGGGAGAAGCGTGCTTCCTTTCCGGCATCGGTAGCGGTGCGGGTGGCCTCGTCAACGACGCGGCGGATCTGCTTCTTGATCTGGTCGAGTTTTTCAGCGGTGGCCGTGGAGGTTTCGACGACGAAGACAATGTCCGAATCGCGCTTGGGGTTGCGCACGGAACGCACGTTGCTGGGAATGCCGATCTTCTGCTGGAGAAGGTTGGCGATTTCCGCGTGGCCGGTGATATTGGGGTGATACCAGGAGGAGTAGTCAGCTCCACCAAAGATCAACCCGAGAATACTCTGCTCCTTGGAGGTAACGGTGCCGTCATGCCCAGCCTTTCCTTCATCTTCAAGGAACTCATTCAGCCAACGAAGAGGATTGCGGGTATCCTGATCCGGGTCTGGTTCATGACCGGCAAAGTGAATCTCTGTCGGCACAAAGGTGACCTTCACCGTGTTGGCAGAATCGGCGTTCCACGTATCAACAAGCTTTTGTTGCTCTTGCGTAGCAAACATGCCGAACTCGCGAATCTTCTGGGCAGCAGGGAAAGTCTCTTTCCTCTTCTTCAGACTCCAGTCCTTATCCATACTGAGTAGCGGGTAGCCCACGAGGATAATCTGCGCATCCGACTCGAGTTTAGCCTGGGCAGCTTTGAGAACTTTCACGATGTTTTCGCGTGTTTCCGGGAAGGTTGTTTCAGCGAACGTCATCGCTTTTTTGCACGCGTCATAACCCGAGAGATACTTAGCGAAACAGCCCTTCACGATCTCTTCGAACTTGATGTCATTACCGCCGATGGTCAGCATGACGACATCCGTGGTTGGGTCAAGTGCTGGAATCTGCTTCTCAAGGACATTCTTCGTCACTGCACCTGATGCCGCCAGGTTATGCACGGTGGTATGCACACCTTGGGAGTTGAGCCAGTTGACGTAGGTGTGGCCCCAGTTGCGGGTGGAGCGATATGAACCCTTTGGGCCGTAGTAGGCTCCTGCGCCATTGCCGGCGGTGTAGGAGTCTCCGATGAGGGTGACTGTCAGGTACTTGCCGCTGTCGTCGGCGTGTGCGGGGAGGGAGAAGGTGCCCATCGCGGTAGCGACGGCTGCCAGCCCTGCCAGAAACTTCGTCGTTGTCTTGAACATGCGCACCATGCTAAAGGGCAAATTCATGCTCCTTTGACACGCTGTAAGGATTTGAAGACTCTGGTTCAGAAGTGAGTGATTTTTCTTTTCTGATCAGGTCATTTTTCAAGAATCGCGAGCGTGGGGGAGGATGCCTGCGGCATGGTTGATGACGGTCAAGAAGGCGGGAGGCGAAGGCAATTCTGACCATAAGTGCAGTATTGATGATGACATAGGGAAGCACCACCACTATCCTGCATGGCCTGTATTTTCCTACGAAAACCTTGACTTGCGGGCCTACAGGTAGAAAATCCTCACGCGCTTGAGATGTCCGATCGGCCCGCTTCCTTCGACCACTTGCGCGGGAGCATCAGAGACTGTCATAAATAATTGAAAACCCTGATGATCGCGCATTTGCGCACACCACTCAACACTTTGCGCACAGTTTTCCTCAATGCTCCAGCCCTGGTCCTCAGCCATCATTTTCAGTGGATCCGACGCATTCGCGGCAGCATCGACAAAGACACTGAACTCAATGTAGGCAGGCTCAGGCTTACTCATGACGCCACCATTGGGACGTTGCGCGCGATCAACAAGACCACCGGGAAGCTCTTCAGCAGTTCGGACAATAGGAAGATCCCAGAGTGCGGCCACATCATCGGGCGTCCCCCAGTAATTCTTGTCGCGTCCCCACTCCCACACGCCATAGCCCGCGCCCAGGGCGACGGCAGTAACAACAGCCACCACCAGTAGCTTCATTCGAGACTTTGGCACAGCTTCTCCTGGTCATCGGTCTGTGGATCAACGTCCGTCTAGTACATCACTGTTTCGACGGTGCTGCTTGTTCAACGCAAGACCCCTGCCTTCTGTTGCCCTGCGAGGCGGCGTTCGGGCACGCAGGATCTGGCGGAGAAAGAGCCTGCTCCCAGGTGTGCGCCCAAGGATTCTTTGTCCGGGCTGCACGCCCGCGTGTGCTGGGCGCACACGCGGGCGCCAGGCTCGACCGTTACCATGTCACTCATGACAATTCGGGCAGCGGTAGACGGTTCAGCTCTGGGAAATCCCGGCCCCGCCGGTTGGGCGTGGGTCGTATCCCCCACCTGCTGGGATGCGGGCGGCTGGGATCATGGCACCAATAACCTGGGGGAACTCACTGCCGTTCTTGAACTTCTGCGGGCCACGGAATCTGCAGGCCTCGCGGGCGAACCGTTACATGTCCTTGCTGATTCCCAGTACGCCATTAATGTCATTACCAAGTGGATGCACGGATGGAAGAAAAAGGGCTGGGTCAAAACCGATAAGAAACCCATCGCCAACCTTGAGGTCATTCAAGAGATTGACCGCCTCATTGCGGGGCGGCAAGTGACCTTCGAGTGGGTACGTGGACACACCGGCCACCCGATGAATGAACGTGCTGATGATTTGGCTCGCAGCGCGGCAGAGACGCATCAGAAGGGCGGCGTTGCGTCGGGCGGTCCGGGTTTTAGTGGCGCCTCCGCCCCAAATGACGCCTCCTCCCCAAATTGCGGTGCTCACATGACAGATCAGACAGGGTTCGAGGAGTCTTCGACTTCCACCCCTTCCTCACTGGCCCCGTCAACACCCCCCACTTCCACCGCGACCACTTCCGCCGCCGATATGGGCGCCCGGGTGTGCATCCAAGACGATTCTGCTGATTTTGAGGCTCCAGATGCCCTGGACTCACAGCCGGGCGCCCTCATCCCGGCTACCTCCAGCCCCAGCGCGCTCCCATGCCTTACCCGCAGCGAGGTGCTCGCCGCCCAAAAGGCCATCATCACCGCCTGGACAAGCGCCCTCCCCGATGAGGTCACCCCCTGGCTCGCCCCCGGCTTCGAGCGCATCTGGCCCAATGGCTCGGTCACTGACACCTTCTACGGGCCTTGCCCCCCTCATCTCAGTGTCAGCCGGATTCATACACGCACCGCTGGCTCCACTATGATCACCCGCTTTGAGCTGAGCTGGGGCACAGGCCGCTCTGTGGAGACCGGCCTGTGGATTCCCGGCGAGGATGGCCCTCGTCTGCTCCACCATCAATCCACGATCGTCTCGTCAGCTCCCCACTCTGCTGGGGCAGCTGATTCGTCTCCAGGGGATCGCTGACCTCCATGGCTTCCTCCTTCGCTGCGGATCTGCGCTCAGCTATTCGCGTCTCGTCACCCGCTGGCCTTGGCCTCTTCCCCCTTGGGGTCGCACTCGGGCTGCTCGTGATCCAGGCTGGCCTACCCTGGTGGGTGACGCCCGCCCTGTCGATTGCCGCGTATGCGGGTTCGGCCGAGTTCATTCTTGTTGGCCTGATGACGGCCGGGGCTTCTCTTGGCACCATTGCCGTGACAACGACGCTGGTGAACTTCCGTCACGTCTTCTACGCCTTCTCTTTCCCTCTGCATGCGGTGCGATCGCGCTTAGGGAAGACCTACGCGATGTATGCCCTTACTGACGAGGCCTACGCCCTGACTGCCGCGAGCGGCACCTTGTGGCGCTCGCGCGAGTTGCTGCTGATGCAGGCGGCTTTGCAGAGCTACTGGGTGCTGGGTGGCCTGGTGGGGGTCGTGATCGCGCAGGTGTTGCCGTTTGATTTGGTGGGTATGGATTTCGCGCTGTGTGCCCTGTTCATCACCTTGGCGTTGGATGCCTGTCGCACGCGCCGGGATGCAGCGAGCGCTGCCCTGGGGGCTTTGTGTTTCGTGGGCGCCTTGTGGCTTGCTCCTGATTCGCCCCTGTTTGTGGCGATGGCTGCCTTCGGGCTGGCTCTGATGGTGGCGATTATTGTGAGGAGGACCCAATGAGCCTGGGGTATATTCTTGCCGTCCTCGCCATTGTCTTTGTTATCGACTTTGCCTTGCGAGCTCTGCCTTTTGCCGCGCTTGAGCCTCTTCGCGAATCCTGCATTGTTCAAGCCTTGGCTCGGTGGATGCCAGCTGGGGTACTGGCCATTTTGGCGGTAGCAACCTTTGTGGGTGCTGCCTGGCCCGGGCAGGGCGTCAGCTTGAGTGAGGTAGATGGGGCGTCATCCATGCGGTGGGTTCCTGCGCTTGTGGCCACGGGTGCAACCATTGCTATTCACTTGCTGTCTGGCAGGCGCACCCTGTGGAGCGTGGGTGGAGGGACGGTGGGCTTCATGCTCCTCCTGCCGGTTTTCTCCTGACCCCCTTTTCCTTAGACCCGCACCCTGTAGTTCAACCGTCCCCCCACGCATCGAGTAAGTTTCGCGCCTTACCACGCACGTCAGTAACACTCGCTCCCGTCCCCTCAGGCATCGACCCGGTTCGATACTCGACTTCGTCGAGTTCCCACGTGTGCGCCCAGGCAGAAATACCTCATCGAAGCGCCCGATCCCCCTTGGGCTCACACCTGGGCGCCCGCCACTCACCACCACCCCCTCTCCACCCCGAATCGCCACGAAGCACCCCGGATTCACGCAGCAAGTTCCCACGTGTGCGCCCAGGGTCAAAACCCCCTCCAGAACAGGCGTTTCCCCCTTGGGCTCACACCTGGGCGCCGCCAACACGTATGCCCTGGCACCATCACGCCGAGGCACTACCCTTGATCCATGCGCACTTTGACCTACACCCAACACTCCTGCACCGTTCACGAGCACCGATGGGATGTCCCCCTTGACCACACGCGCCCCGTGGGCGCCGACAACCCCACGATTGAGATTTTCGCCCGCGAGATCATTCGCTCCGGCGGGGAGAAGCTGCCCTACATGGTGTTCCTTCAGGGCGGCCCAGGTGGCTCTGGCCCCCGCCAGGGCGATTGGCGTGACGGCTGGATTGGCCGCGCACTGGAGGATTACCGCGTCGTTCTCATGGATCAGCGCGGCACGGGCCAGTCCTCGCGCCTGGATGCTCAAACTCTCGCCGCCTTCCCTGATGACCAGGCTCGCGCCGATTATGCGGCTTTCTTCCGTCAGGATCAGATTGTCCGTGATGCTGAGGTGATCCGCGCCGACCTGTGCGGCGACGAGCCGTGGACGACCTGCGGCCAGTCCTATGGCGGCTTCATCACCATGTCCTACCTGTCCCTGGCGCCCGAGGGCATGAAGGCATCGCTCATTACCGGCGGCCTACCGGGTTTGGTGCATGTTGATGACATTTACCGGCGTACCTACGCGGCGACCGCCGCCCGTAATAAGGTCTATTTCCGTCAGTTCCCGGGGGATGAGCGTACTGTCCGTGAAATCGCGGCCCACCTGCGTGGCACCGAGGAGGTGTTGCCGACGGGCGAGCGCCTTTCGGCCACGCGTTTCCGCATGGTTGGCATGGGTTTGGGCACTCAAACCCGCACTGATCTGCTGCATTTCATGTTGGAGGGCCCGTGGGTGCACGTCAATGGTGAGCGTCGCCTCTCTACGAAGTTCCTCTCTCAGGTGGGCGCGGAGGTGGCGATGACGCCGATGTATGGCTACATGCATGAGTCGATCTACGCCGCTGCTACCCCCGAGCTTGCGGGCACGCGGACGAATTGGAGCGCCGACCGTCTGGCCGAGGAAGCAGAGGGGTTCGCGAAGGATGCTGACCCCCTTGACGAGTCGATGCCGTACTACCTGACGGGCGAGCATATGATGCGCGCCTTCTTCGCTGAGGATCCGCAGCTGAAGCCTCTTGCTGGCATGACGGAGATTCTTGCTCAGCGCAGCGAGTGGACCCCCGTTTATCTGCCCGAAGTTCTGACGAACAACACGGTGCCCGTGGCTGCGGCGGTTTACTACGACGACATGTTTGTGCCCCGTGACCTGTCGATGGATACCGCTGAGCTCATTGGGGCGCAGACGTGGGTGACCAGCGAGTACCAGCATGATGGCCTGCGCGCGTCGGGTGGGAAGGTCCTCGATCACTTGCTGGGCCTGCTGGCCGACTAAGCACGCTGGGGCGCGTGAACTGCGGCGCGCGGTGGCCTCGTCGGTTGGGTTCTGATTGACGAGGCCGCCGCCCTACTTCCTTGCGCTGTGGGCGCCGGTGGGGCAGGTCCGCGCGCCTGCGACATGCCTGTGGACTATTGTGTGTGTGAGTCGATTTGAGGAGTTCCTATGTCTTGCCCTACTGGCTGTTCTCATCCCTTTGCTGAGCGTTACGTGGAGTGGTTGGATGCGTATCCGCAGTTCAGCAATGCTGTGATTAATGGTGGTGGCATCCTCGTTTGGTATGCGATGCCGGATGTTGTTCGGTCCCGCGCGGTGCGCACGCTGCTGAAGGCGGGGATCCTCAGCGCGATGGTTCACCATGGGGCGCGTGAGGTCAGTAAGGTGTCTGACGAGGTGAAGGAGGCCGTCGAGGAGGCGCGCGAGAACGGTATCTCTGTGGCGCCTTTTATTGGTGCGGGCGTGGCGATGGCGGCTGTTGGTGGCGTCGCAGCAGTTTTCGGGGAGCGTTTCTTGTTCCGTCGTGGGGAGCGCCGCCGGGCGGAGGGCAGGGCGCTGGCTCATACGCGCCAGGCTGTTCCTTTGGCTCTTTTGGGGGTGCTGCCGGTGCTGCTTGACCGTTACATTGAGGGCGCGGAGTATGAGTACGTCCAGGAGGGCGAGGGCGGTTGTGGCGGTAACTGCGATTGTTCTTGCGGGAAGTGAGTGCCGATTCGTGGCTGCGCTTGCCTGAGGTGGCATGTGTACCTGAGATCTGGCAAGTTCCTTGGCACGTTCATAGGGAAGGCGCTGGGCGCGCTGCGCGCCTGTGAGAGGTTGATGGCTTGAGCGCCTGCCCGACCGGGTGTCCTCATGCCCTGCGGGCGCGCGCCCGCAGGGCATGTTTGTTCTCACGTGAGCCTCCCTCCTCAATCTCGGACTGAGCGGGTAGGCTGATGGTTGTCGATCAACCCCCTTTTTTATGTCGATTCAGGAGCGTGCGGGCGTGAGCAGGAAGCCGGTTTTTGAGGCCATTAACTGGAATCGTATTGAGGACGAGAAGGACCTGGAGGTCTGGGATCGTCTGACGGGTAACTTCTGGCTTCCTGAGAAGATTCCGCTGTCGAATGACATTGCCTCGTGGAATACGCTGCGCCCCGCCGAGCAGGAGATGACCAACCGTGTCTTCACGGGCTTGACCCTGCTTGACACTCTGCAGGGCACTGTCGGTGCTGTGAGCCTCATTCCTGACGCGCGCACCCCGCATGAGGAGGCTGTGCTGACCAATATTGCTTTCATGGAGTCGGTGCATGCCAAGTCGTATTCGTCGATCTTCTCGACCCTGCTGTCCACTGAGGAGATCAACGAGGCTTTCCGCTGGTCGGAGGAGAATGAGTCTTTGCAGCGCAAGGCGGAGATCATTAAGTCCTACTACGAGGGTGATGACCCGCTCAAGCGCAAGGTGGCTTCCACTATGTTGGAGTCTTTCCTGTTTTACTCGGGTTTCTACGCTCCTATGTACTGGTCGAGCCACGCTAAGCTCACCAACACCGCTGACCTGATTCGCCTGATTATTCGCGACGAGGCCGTTCACGGCTACTACATTGGCTACAAGTACCAGCTGGGTGTGGCCGAGTCGGAGCAGGCCCGCCAGGATGAGCTCAAGGATTACACTTTCTCACTGCTTTTTGAGCTGTACGAGAATGAGGAGCAGTACACCGAGGATCTTTACGATCCTCTGGGATTGACCGAGGATGTCAAGAAGTTCCTGCGCTACAACGCGAATAAGGCGCTGATGAACCTGGGTTACGAAGCGATGTTCCCCGCTGATGACACGAACGTGAATCCGGCGATTCTGGCTGCCTTGTCCCCCAATGCCGACGAGAACCACGACTTCTTCTCCGGTTCGGGCTCGTCCTACGTCATTGGCGAGATTGAGGACACCGAAGACGAGGACTGGGATTTCTGATCCGCTTCGCTTTCCTGCCGTAACTGCTCAGCCCTGGGGCGCGTCCACCACGTGACGCGCCCCAGGCGCATACCAGCCCCTTTCGTTAGCCTGAACTGTGCGAGCCTTGTCAATGGGTGACAGCTCGCCCATGGCTAGGAAAGGGGCCTCCCGTGTCATCATCGTCAGCGCCACCACCGGGGATGTCCTCCTCTGCTGCGCCTGCTGGGAACGCCGCCTCGGCCTCGTCGGTGGCTGACACGCGCTCGGCAATTGCCTCGCCCTCGACCGCCACCACCCGCCCAGGCGGTACGCGATCTTCCGTGATTCGCGGCGCGCGCGTGCTCATTACGGGTGCGGCCAGCGGCATGGGTGTGCTCTACGCAAGGCGGGCCGCCGCCGAGGGTGCTGCGGCGATCGCACTGTGGGACCTCAACGAGGCGACCGCCTCCGACCTCGCCAATCAACTGAGCGCGCGGGGAACGCAGGCATTGGCCGTCGGGGTGGATGTGTCCGACCGGCAGAGCATTCTGAGCGCGGCCGCGCGCACCCGCGAGTTCCTGGGCGAGCCCGACATCATCATCAATAACGCCGGCATCGTGTGTGGCACGACCTTTTGGGAGCACGATCCGGAGCGCGATATTGAGCGCACCATGCGGGTCAATGCGCTGGGGCCGATGTGGATTGTACGCGAGTTTATGCCCGCCATGATCGCCGATGCCGCCCGGCCCAAGAGGATCCTGAATGTCGCCTCAGCTGCGGGGACGCTGGCCAATCCGCATATGAGCGTCTACGCGGCCTCGAAGTGGGCGATGCTGGGGTGGAGCGAGTCGCTGCGCCTGGAGCTCGAAAGAGAGAAGCACCGTCATATTCGGGTGACGACGTTTTGCCCGAGCTACATTGATACCGGGATGTTCAAGGGCGTGCGCGCGCCCCTGCTGACGCCGATGATGACGCCACAGGTGGCAGTCGATGCTGCATGGCGAGGCATGTTGCGGGGTACTCCGGTGGTTTCCAAGCCGTGGACAGTGAAGCTGGGGATGGCAGTGCGGGGTGTGCTGCCGACGCGGGCGTGGGATTTCGTGGCGGATCGGATTTTTGGCGTGTATTCGTCGATGGATCATTTCACGGGGAGGAGTCAGGCGTGAGAAAGCTCAGAATGCGGGGGGATCAGCGCGTATTTGACGAGGCCAGCGCCGGTGGTCAGTCAGCGGGAAGCGGCGTTGCCGGTGGCGACGTTACGGGTGGCGACGCCGATGTTGCTGCTGGCCGTGGCGCTCGGGGTGAGGCTGAGGCCAGTGTTCCAGTCACGACGCGCCCTCGCTACCAGGACCTGTGCGAGCGGCTGACTGGCAGCGGGCCAGCACGTGAGCTCCTCTCCCCCATTGACGGTAGCGTCCTTGGTGTCGTCCCCACTCACACTCTTAAGGACCTGGAGGTCATCGCCGCGACGGCTCGCCAGGCTCAACGGGCGTGGGCGGCGACCTCGTGGGATGAGCGTGTGCGGATTGTCCGCGCCTTCTCGCGCATGGTCTTGCGGCGGCGCGCCGCGCTGCTTGACGTCGTGCAGGCCGAGACGGCCAAAGCGCGCATCCACGCGCTGGAGGAAGTGCTTGACGTGTCCCTGGTGGCGGCTCACTATGCGCGCGTGGCTCCGCGAGCGCTGCGGCCTCGTCGGCGCATGGGCGCTATTCCTGTGCTCACCTCGGCCCGAGAGGTGCGCCACCCCAAGGGCGTGGTTGGCGTGATTGCGCCGTGGAACTACCCCTTCACCCTGGCGGCATCAGATGCGATTCCGGCGATCCTGGCGGGTAATGCGGTCATCCTCAAGCCCGACTCGGCCACACCCCTGAGCGCCCTGATGGTGGCCACACTGCTGGAGGAGGCTGGCCTGCCTGCGGGCGTGTTCCAGGTGCTCAACGGGCCGGGCGCGACAGTGGGGGATGCCCTCATTGACGAGGTCGACTTCATGATGTTCACCGGTTCGACCGCGACGGGGCGGCGTATTGGCGCGCGCTGTGGGGAGCGCCTGATTGGTTTTTCGGCGGAGCTGGGCGGGAAGAATCCGATGATCGTTACCGCCGGCGCCAATGTGGAGGCCGCCGCCTCGGGTGCGGTGCGGGCGTGTTTTTCTAACGCCGGGCAACTGTGTATCAGTATCGAGCGCATTTACGTGTCTGAGGCAATTGTCGACGAGTTCGTTGAGGCTTTTGTGGGGAAGGTCTGCGGCTTGCGCCTGGGTGTTGGTGGTGATTGGCGTGTAGATGTCGGCGGCTTGATTTCCGCCGATCACCTGGTAAAGGTGCAGGCCCATGTTGATGATGCGGTGGCCAAGGGGGCGCGGGTGCTTGCGGGTGGGCGCGCGCGGCCTGATCTGGGGCCGACGGTGTTTGAGCCGACGGTTTTGATGGATGTGCCCGCGTCGGCGGCCATGTATGCGGAAGAAACCTTCGGACCGGTGGTGGCGATCTACCCGGTGGCCGATGTTGAGGAGGCCATTGAGCTGGCGAATGACTCGACCTACGGATTGAACGCCAGCGTGTGGGGGCGTGGGCGCCTGCCGTGGCTGGTGGCCGAATGGCTGGAGGTCGGCACGGTGAACATTAATGAGGGCTACGCCGCCACCTGGGCGACCCATGGCGCACCTATGGGCGGGTGGAAGGATTCTGGCCTGGGGCGTCGGCATGGGCGTGAGGGCATTGAGAAGTACACGGAGGTCCAGACCATTGCCCGCCAGCGGCTCATGCCGCTGGCGCCGATGCCGGGCATGAGCAATGAGGCCTACGACCGCGCGATATCTACGGCTGTGCGTGCGTTGAACTTCCTGCGCGGGGCGTGAGAGGAATCCACCATACTCGTCGTGGGCTGCGGGTCGCGGGCCTGAGCACACCTTAAAGCTCACACCCAATTCTGAGCCTATAGAACGGACCTACGCTCACCTGCGCTTCAACCCCCGCCCCTGACTCTTCCTCAGATATCGTCCGGGAATTCTCCATCGGCGATGAGTTCCCGGCCCCGCGCTCCCACGTGTGCGCCCAAGGCCAAACTCACCTCCAAGACCCCCATTTCCGCCTTGGACTCACACCTGGGAACCGGGGACATGAAACGGCCACTGGATCCTCCTTCTACCCTTGCGGTGTCTTAGATGCCCTCGGGAGCTTCCCTGCCGGGCGGGGCTCCACCAAGCTTCATTCCCGACCGCCCGCGCACCCGACCGCCCGCGCTCCCACATGTGCGCCCAAGGCCAAACTCACCTCCAAGACCCCCATTTCCGCCTTGGGCTCACACCTGGGCGCTAGAAAGGGAGGAGAACGGCCGAAGCGCAGAAGAGAGTAGAAAGTGAAGCGAACGGGGAAGAGCAGACAAGCGATCGAGAGAATTGTCGCAGTCAGACCGACTGGCTTCGCCCGAGCATCCCAACCAGCCCAGCCAGCCCCGGCAGCGCCAGCTAGATTGCTGCCGCTAACCCCGGGTCACAGCCCGAGGAATGCCTTAATCGCAGGCAGTTCTTCCTCCGCCTGGCGCATACCCGCAGCGTAGGAAGCTTCCAGCCGGTCGCGGCGCATTTCCGTACCTGACACGCTCATCTCACGGGGGTAGAACACGTAGGCACGCCCGGCATCTTCTAAGGCCTGAATGTGGCGACGTACGGCGTTGTAACGCGAAGGGCGCTGAGCGACAGCCTCGTAAATGGAGGGCAGGCGGGGGTAGGTTGCGCGCAGTGCGGCGCCGACGCTGGGGCGCAGCGGGCCTTTGACGTAGTCGCGTGGGCGGGTGAGGACGATGAGGTACTTGCGGTAGCCGTCGCGCATGGCGGCATCCAGGGCGATGCCGCCGTTGGGTCCGAGCGCGCCATCAACCCACACGTGCCCGTCAACGACCTGCGGCGGCATGAGTAGGGGCAGGGTGGAGGAGCCTCGGATGGCGCGCGCGACCTCGGTGTAGGTGGGCATGTCGTCCTTGCCGAGCCAGAGTTGCTTGTTGGCGGTGGCGTCGAAGACGCCGATGCGCAGGGTGGCGGGGTTGGCGTGGAAGGTCTCGAGGTCCAGGGGCAGGGTGCCGTTGGGCAGGCCGGTGTGCTGGTAGATGTATTCGGCGTTGAAGTAGCCGCGGCCGCGCAGGAAGTGTGAGGCGCCGCAGAAGTTGGGGTCGTCTGCAACGTCAACGAAGGCGGCTTTGGCGCGCCATGCGTCGCGGGACATGTAGTTTGCGGTGTGCGAAGAGCCTGCCGAGATTCCGCTCACATGGTCGAGGAAAATCCCTTCGCGGATGAGCAAGCTGACGAGGGCTGCGGTGTAGGAGCCGCGCATTCCACCACCTTCGAGGACGAGGGCGGTGTCGGTGATCGTTGAGTGGAGCTGCTCAGGCATGGCGTCCTTTTCCGCGGTACGAGGCCGTTGTTGTGCCTCTCCTTGCGGTGGCCGGGGGCGGTGCGCGGGGGAGGGGCTGCGTGTGTCAGTGCTATTCTTCCGTGTCTTTGCGTGTGGCGCACTCCAATTTGACGTTCATGGACGAAGCTCGGTATTGTTATCCAGCACGCGCGAGTGGCGGAATAGGCAGACGCGCACGGTTCAGGTCCGTGTTCCAGTGATGGAGTGGGGGTTCAACTCCCCCCTCGCGCACCATCAAAAACCGTTGGGATACCAACGGTTTTTTGTTGTCTGAGGCGCCTGCGGGTGCTGTGTGCTTCGTAAGAGTTTCCTAAGGCTCTGATGAGAATCCTCTTCTCACTCTGCCGTGACCTGCGTCTTCCTGCCATGCTGGTGGCATGAATACTTCACTTCGCCTGATGGCTCCTTTTGCGATTGCTGCTCTGGCCCTGGCGGCCTGCACCTCGGCGCCCTCCGCGCCTTCCGGGGACTCTTCCGCTCCCGCTGCTCCTGCCCAGTCGGCGGCTCAGCCTGCTCCTCAGGGGGATGATCAGGCTGCTCCTCAGTCGACTCCTGGTACTCAGACTCCTGCTCCGACGCAGGCTGTGATGGGCGCACTGCCTGATGCTGGTGTCGGCGCCATTGCGGCGGCGCTCGCCACCCAGCCTGGCACTGTCGTTGGCCTCGATGACGGGATCGATGACAATGGCGAGTGGGAGGTCGATATCCTTCCTGATGGGGCGAATAAGGCTGTTGAGGTCAAGGTCCTTAATGGTCAGGTGACGGGCACTCAGCCTGACACGGACGATGATGATGTCTTGTCCGTCCAGGGCATGACGGTGCCGATTGAGGCGGCTATCACCAAGGCTTTCACGATGCTGCAGGGCACTTTTGATAGTGCTGATCTGGAGATGCTCAATGGTGTTCCGACCTGGGTGATCGACATTGATCCTCCGAATATGGCTGACGATGATCAGAAGGTGCAGATCAACGCGGTGACGGGTGAGGCAGTTTTGGTCGCTGACTGAATTGTAGTGTTCTGGCGTTCGCCGGAGATTGTGGGGTTGATGTCTCAATGTGAGCCATTAGCCCCACATTTTTGTGTTGTGTCCTGTAGGTTGGAGGGGTAGTTTCTCAGTTTCATTGCAGTACGTGCGGTTTTCCGGTCGTTGCAGGGAGAGTGCGTCACTATCTCCTCTCCGATCCTGGGGTGGAGACTTCCGCCCTCTTCCCTGGGGGCAACAACAGACAGGAAATTCTCATGGCTACTGGTGTCGTGAAATGGTTCAACGCTGATAAGGGCTTCGGCTTCATCACTCCCGATGACGGTTCGGCTGATATCTTCGCTCACTTCTCCGCGATCGAGTCCACTGGTTTTCGCACCCTCGATGAGGGCGAGAAGGTGGAGTTCGAGGTGACCGAGGGTCCCAAGGGTCTGCAGGCTTCTCGCATCGTTCGCCTCTGACGAGGCCACCGCCGCTTTCCTTCCGCCCCTGACGCCGTCGCGGTGAATGAGGGTGGGGGTGGCGTGCACAGCATAGACGTGGGGGCGCTTCCATTGGAAGCGCCCCCACGTCTGTTTTCGTGTGTGGCTGTCGTTGCTGAGTGGGTTGAGTTCTGGGGCCTAAGTTCGGGGCCTCATTTCGAGGACCATAGCGTGATTGCCGGAGCGAGAGCATCTGAGTCGTGATCTCTTAATGGCTGGGCGAGTTCATTATCAGCTTCCTGGTTCCCGCGTGTGCGCCCAAGGGCTTTCTGAGGTCCAGGCGGGCGGAACTTGCTTGAGCTCACACCTGGGAGCGCAAGACGATCGCGCTGGCAGATCGCGCTGGGAGATCGCACCGTGACTTTTGTTGGAGTCTTGCTTGGCGCGTTCTTTCTCTTCGCACGACAATTCCCTGCTCAACACCCCTTTTCGCCCGCAATCGCCCTCGCCCTTCACTCCCCTAGACCCTCCATCCACAGCCATAATCCGCAGCATTGCAGGCGTTATCAGCTGTGCCATTGCCCACCTCGCCTACCATTAACCCCTTGGTAAGAGTAGAGTAGAGGTTGCTGAACAAAGTTTCTTAAATCTGACGAAACTGACAGCACTTCAATAGACACGCTGCCGTGCGAAGCACGGTTCGTGCTTCGCCAGCACGAACCGAAAGGAACATTCGCATGAATCACATTGTCGACTCCACCATCGCCCGCGCCACCTGGCAGCACACCGCTGACCGCGTCGCCCTGGCCGTCACCATCATCATGATCGCCACCATGGCCGTCTCCGCTGGCATCTACGCAGGCTCCATGGCCGCCGTCGCCACCGCAGCCACCGCAGCAGTGATTGCCCTGGCAGCCACCTTCACCCTTCGCGAGCCCATCGCCGCCCGCGCACACTGATGACATTCCGGGGCGCGCAAGGAAGCGCGCCCCCGCTCTGGTCGCGTAACACCTCAGGTGTTGCGCCTTTTTTATACCCACATCCAGACATAGCGGACACCCCGATCATCACCCCCACCTTCACGACGGCATACACCCCCGGGTGGATCAGCTCTCAAAACAGCACCTAACCCCTCTCCCGTTTCCCCTGAAGCAGGGCAGTGGCGGAAAACAACACCATGCCCATGTGCTCCCCTCCTCCTGGCCTCCCCGAACGCCTCGCCAAACCCCTCGCGAGAGTCCACACCCCCTCACGCCACCCCTTCCCGGAGCGGGGCCCGCATGGTTTCCTGCCGTCATGGGCACCGGCATCCTCGCAGGCCTCCTGCACACGCACGCCAACGTGATTCCCGGAGCCTCCGCCCTCGCCTCCACCATGCTCATCATCTGCTGGGTGCTACTCATCGGACTCACCCTCAGCTTCATCCTGCGCTGCCTCACCCAACCCGGCGTGCTGCGCGCAGCCCTCACGCACCCCACGCAAATCCCCTTCTGGGGCACCGTTGCAATGGGGATCCTCTCAGCCGGATCCTCAACCACCACCGTACTGCCCACCCACTGGCCAGGCACCGGCGAGATCGCCTGGCAGATCGACACCGTCACCTGGAGCGTCGGCACCATCATCGGCATCCTCTCCGCCCTCTACTTCGGAACCCGCCTAGTCGGCCCGAACCTCGGTGACCCCACTCCCGTGTGGGGCCTCGCCGTTGTGGGGCCAATGGTGTCGGCAACCACCGGGGCTCTGCTCGCGCAACATGTTCCCGCACACCTTGCTCCCTACATCCTATGGTGGCACTCAGCTGCTTCTTCCTCGCCCTGTCCCTGGGCCTGGTCATCTTCGCCTACGCCTACCAACGCCACTGGCGCACAGCTCCGGTCCCACTGGTGGCCTCGGCCTCCTCCTGGATTCCGCTCGGACTTGTTGGGCAATCCACCGCCGCCACACAAGCCCTCGCCCACACCGCCACCCCCATGACATCGCCCGAGTTCGCCCAGGCCCTCGCCCACATGGCGAATCTCTACGGCTACTCCATGTTCATTGTGGGCACGCCACTGATTGCTTGGGCCACCCTGGTCACGCTGCGCGGATTCCAACACCGTATGCCCTTCACACCCGGCTGGTGGGCGCTCACCTTCCCGATTGGTACCCTGGCCCTGGGTGCAACCCTGCTGGGGCGCGGCAGCGGATACACCGTCTTCACCGGCCTTGGCGTGACAGCAACCGTCATCCTCATTGGCACGGTTGCTCTGTGCCTAATGGCAAGCTCTCAAGCCGTCGGCAGAGCAGCCTTCCGCACAGCTTCCCACAGCTAAAACCCTCAGGCCGGGACCGCCAAAGCAAACAGTGCAGAAGTACGAGGCACCACAGCCAAGAAGTGGCTCTATCTCTGCTCCCAGCTCACCCCGCTCCCAGGTGTGAGCCCAAGCAGCTTCCACCCACCTGGACCTCAAAAACCCCGTGGGCGCACACGCGGGAGCCAGAAAGACGAAAGGCTGCCCACCCTACAAACGAATGCCTCAACAGAGAAAGGCCCTGTGTGGTGGACTCGCCAGAGTCCACCACACAGGGCCCACCTGCAGCAGCTATCCGCTCAGGCACACAATCACACGCACAGCCCAAGCATGAAGCTCAGCGCAGCGCCTCCATGACGCGCACACCATCAAGCACAGGCAGATACGGCAAAGGATCCACGCCCGCGCGCAACACATAGGTGGTCAACTGATCACGCACAACAGCCACCAGATCCCCAGGCTGCCAGGGCTTGGCAATGTAGTGATCCAGGCCCGCCACATTGAGAGCACGGATCGTATCCTCCTGATCAGCCTGACCAGTCACCAGCACCGTGCGAACATCCGCGAAACGCTCATCCGAAGCCAGCTCCACCAAGAAATCCACGCCGGTCTTACCCGGCAGGCGATGGTCCGACAGCACCACTGCCAGCTCGTCACCATCGGCATAGATCTCCTCAAGAGCAGCCCAGGCATCGTCAACGGTGTCAGCTGTCTCAAGGCGAATCTTGCCCCAGAAGCCTTCCAAGTCACGCTCAAGAGCCTCGCGGACTTCAGCCTCATCCTCAAGGGAGAGAATCGTCAGTGTCATTTCTGCGCCTCCTTCATTCTGTAGGGGTGAGCTTCACTCAGTAGGGGTGGTTGGTGTGGCGGGCAGGGTCGCATGAGCAGGAAGGGCCACAATCATTCGCGTGCGGCCGGGCGTTGAATCAACAGTAATCGAACCGCCCACGTCCTCCACGATGGAACGCGAAATCGCCATCCCCATCCCCAGGCCGTAGCGCACACGCCCCGCCTTCGTCGTGAAATGCGGTTCATAAATGCGCTCCAGGACGGATGCTGGAATACCCGGACCGTTATCGGTGATCGTCACCATCACCTGATCGCGGAAACACTCCACAGCAACGTGAATCAGCGGCTCATCCTCGCCGCGTGCAGGTGATTCTCCGCGCGCAGCAGCATCCTCACGCTCGTCATCGATCGCCTCAGCGGCGTTGACCAGCAGATTCGTCCACACCTGCTGGAGCTTCGCCGGGTGAGCCAGCACGGCTGGCACGTCCTCGTAGTAGCGCTCCACCTCAATGCCGCGCAGGCGGTGGTTCGTCAGACGCAGCACGTCATCAAGCCCCTCGCGCACGTCCACGGCCTTAAGGTCCTCACTGTCAGGCCGCGCGTAACCCTTGAGGCTGGCCGTCAATTCAATGACGCGCTCAGAGGCCGACAGGACCGACCGCAGCGAGGATCCCGCCCGCGCGCCAAGCTCCACAGCAGGCAGTTCCTTGCCGCGTCGTTTGGTGAGTTTACGGGCTTCCACAGGGTCTTCCACCCCCGCTTGGACGAGGCGCCGCGCGAGGGCGCGATCGCCGACGACCTCGTAAATCTGGCGGACGAGTTCGCGTTCTTGCGCGGTGGAGCGCACGGCTTGCGTGCGGGCCCGGCGCATGGCGGTGTGGGCGGCGGCCATGGCGGGCGTGGTTTCCAGCAGGGCATCGAGGTCTTCGCCGAGGTGCTCGGCGGCGCGCACGAGGGCGGTCACCGGGTTGTTGAGTTCGTGGGCGATGCCGGCGGAGAGCTCGCCAAGCATGGCAAAGCGCGTGCGTTCGACGAGCTCAGCGCGCGTGTTCTTGAGGTCCTCAAGGGTTTCGGCCAGGTGGGCGCGTTCTTCTTCGAGGTCCTCGGCGAGCACCGCGTTTTCCATGTGGAGGTCCTCAGCTCGGATGAGGCGCCGCGTGAGGGATTGGATGGCCAGGACGGCGAGCGTGCCCGCAACGGAAGGCTTTTCATCAATGACCATACGCAGCTGCTCGTTAGTCAGGCGCACCACCTGCGCGGGAGTGGTGGTCGTTGCGGTGAAGAACGCTTTCTCGTTGCGCGTGAGGGACACGAGGCCGATGAGCAGGCCCGAGGTCGCGTGGTGGAGCAAGAGTTCGCCGCGATCGGTTTCACGCCGCAGGCTCACTTGACCATCAAGCACCAGGTGCACGGCGGCAATCGAGGTGTTCTGACGGGTGAGATCAACACCCGCAGGAATGCGGATGCGTGGGCGACGCCCAATGACTTCTTCGACACCTTCAAGGAGTTCACGCACCATGTCGTACTCATCGGCGCCTAGGCCTTGGAGTAGCGGGCCTTGGACGGCGCGTTTTGGCGCGGGGCCAATGAGTTCAATAATGCTCTCGCGGCTGAGGCCTTCTTGAAGGAAGTAGGCCACCATCACCTGGTAGGCCTGGCCGAGGAAGAGCCCCAGGGTGCAGGGGGCGCGCATGACGGCCGCCAGGTGACCGGCGCTGGTCAGGGTTGCCAGGTCGGTGTGTTCATCCTGGTCGGTCAGGAGGATCCACTGTGTGTCTTGCAGGAGGGGCATGTGAGCAACCCCAGTGAAAGCCTCGTCGATGTTAGGCACCTCTGAGGACACCATGCCCAGGGCAACGTGGTCGGCGGGCAGGAGCGTGGAGTTCCACCGGGTAAGTTCCTCCCCGTCGGCCACGCAGACAAGGTCAATTTGGGGGAATGCGCGCTCCCAGTCGGCGACAATGCTCGACACAATGCCGCGCGAGTCGTCACCCACAAGGATGACGTGAACCTGGGAGAGCTTCACTCACACCACCCCCAGCAGGCCCCAGGTCAGCGGTGCGAAGATGGCGAGCAGGGCCACGCCGGTGACGCCGACGACCATGCCGACGATGACCATTTCGCGGGTGGGTGTGGTGCCGGTGGCGTAGGCGATAGCGTTGGGCGGGGTGGAGATCGGTAGGCACATGCCCAGCGAGCAGCCCAGGGCCAGGACGATTGCGACCTCGGCTTCGGAGGCGGCGATGGTGGTGGCCAGGCCGATACCCATGGGGATGAGCAGGTTGGCCGAGGCCGAGTGGGAGATGACGTTGGAGACAACCCAGCCGACGATCGCCAGGACGAGGACGAGGAGGGCGACGGGGATCGCTTCCCAGCTGATGGAGCCGATGAGGAACTTGTCCAGGCCGGTGTCTCCCACGCCCTTACCCAGGGCGATACCGCCGGCGACGAGCCACAGGACGGGCCAGTCGAGGGCCTTGACGTCGTCACCGTTCATGACGCCCAGCACCATGAGGGCCACGACGGGGAGGAAGCCGACGGTGTTGGAGGAGATGCCGTGGAAGGACTCGGTCATCCATAGCAGGATGGTCAGGCCGGCCACGATGTAGAAGATCTTGGCGTTACGGGAGTTGTCGAACTTGGCGGAGGTGTCGACCTCGAAGCTGGCGTCGCCGGGGATGTAGCGCCAGGAGATGAACAGCCACGACACGAGCAGGGTCAGCAGGGTCATGGGCAGTGCGGCGAGCATCCACTCGACGAAGGAAATGTGGATGCCTGCGCTTTGCAGGGCGCCGAGGGCGATGGCGTTGGGCGGGGTGCCAACGGGGGTGCCCATGCCGCCAACGTTGGCGGCAACGGGGATGGAGAGGGCGATACCGGTGCGGGCTTTGCCTTCAGGGAGGGCGATGATGACGGGCATCATGATGGCGAACATAGTGGCGGTGGTGGCCGTGTTCGACATGAACATACTCATGACGGCGGTGATGAGCATGATGCCCATGACGGTCATGCGTGGGTTGCCGAGGAAGGGGCGTAGGAGGACGGCGGAGAGGGCTCGGTCGACGCGGTACTTGGAGGCGCCGTCAGCAAGCATGAAGCCGCCGAGGAAGAGGATGATGACCGGGTTGGCGAGTGCGCCGAAGAAGACGCTGGCTTTGGGGGCTTCCTCGCTGACCGCCAGGAGGGATTGGTCAGAGACGAGGAGGACTTCCAGGAAGATGATGAGGACGGCCGTTGCGGCCAGGGGGATTGCTTCGGTTACCCACAGAAGGATGGCTGCGAGGAAGATGCCGAGCATGCGTGAGCCTGCTGCGTCCAGGCCAGGGACTTCCACGAAGAGGAAGGTCGTGAGGACGATAATGGTGGCGATGCGGCCGAACCATTGGATCTTGGTGACGTCAGGCTTTGCTCCCCCCTTCTTTGCCTTGCTGGGGCTTGAGGACGGGCGTGCAGCGACACGGATTCGTGTACGGGATGCAGGCGGAACCATAGAGTTGACACCTCACAGTGCTGGCCGGAGCGATGTGGTCAGAACGATGTCGATCATAGGCGAGTTCCCCGACAACCGGGAGCACAATTCACAGTTTTGAAACCTTCCCTGAGGTGAGCTTGTTCGCTTGCCTCTTTATTTCTGGGCTTTTGTAGGTCTTTCGTCGCAAGTTCTGAGGTGGGGCGGGAGAGTCCGAGTGGCCGACCTGTTTCGTAGCGGGTTCCCAGGTGTGAGCCCAGCGCGCTTTGGGGGTGTTGGGGGTAGAAAACTGCTCTGGGCTCACACGTGGGCGCAGGGGGCTCGTCACGCCGGGCGACGGCCCCACGCCGCAGTGCCTTGCGGACGTGGAAACCGTTCCGAGTGCTTCACTGCTCTGACTCCGGCGGTCTTCCCTGAGAGCACTCAGCTGTGCGCTCAGCGCGCTTTGGGGGTGTTGGGGGCGGATAGTTCTCTGGGCTCACACGTGGGAGCATGAAGGACAGGCACGTATCGGAACAAGCAGATCAATGCCACACCTCCACCGTTCTTTTTCTGGGCGCGCCCAGGTGTGAGCCCAGCCGTTTTTCGGGGCCGTTAGGGCGGAAAATGCTGTGAGCTCACACGTGGGCGCAGGGGCTCGTCACGCGGGGCGACGGCCCCACGCCGCAGCTCAGGAAGGACAGAGTTCTGGCGATGTCCGAAGGCGCGTATCCTGGCATGTGTGTCGACACCTTCGCAGTCTCAGGCTTCCTCCCAGGCTTTTGGCCTGGCCATCCTGGCCCATGTGATCTGGGGGTTCTTCCCCCTGTATTTTCGTGAGCTTGACCCGGCCCATCCCCTTGAGGTGATCGTTCACCGGGCAGTGTGGGGCCTTGTTGCCTGCGTTATCGCCCTTATGCTCTTGAGGCGTGTTGGTGGCTTGATGAGCGTGCTGCGTAATTACGACCTTATGTGGCGCCTGACCGCTGCAGGGCTGCTGATCATTGCGAATTGGACGACCTACGTCTACGCCGTGCAGATCGGACGGACGGTGGATGCGGCACTGGGGTACTTCATTAACCCACTGGTGACGGTTGCTTTGGGCGTCATCTTCTTGGGTGAGCGTATCCGGCCCCTGCAGTGGGCGGCGGTGAGCCTGGGGGCGCTCGCTGTTGTTGTGCTCCTCATTGGTGTGGGCTCCCTGCCGTGGATTTCCTTGGTTTTGGCTTTTAGTTTTTCCTTTTATTCCCTGGTGAAGAAGAAGGTCGCGTTGAAGGTGGGGCCGTTGGAGGGTATGGCCGCCGAAACGGCGGCCATGACACCGATCCTGCTGCTGTTCTATGCGTATCTTGTGGCGACTGGAATGACATCGTTCCATGTGTTGACTGGCCAGGGCGCCACCCCTGCGAGCATCGCGGCACATGCCGCGCTGCTCGCAGGGGCCGGTGTCTTGACCGTGATCCCTTTGATGCTTTTTGCGAAGTCATCTCAGCATTTGCCTTTGGGCGTGTTGGGGTTGATCCAGTATCTGTCTCCGTCTTTGCAGTTCATGTTGGGCGTGTGGGTGTTCCGCGAGCAGATGGAGCCTATCCGCTGGGTGGCGACCGGCATTGTGTGGTGTGCGCTGGTGTTGGTGACGACGGACTGGTTTGTGCAGGCGCGGAAGTTGCGTCGCCTGCAGGAGCACAGTGCTTAAGGTAAAGCTCTCCGGCATTGGCGCGCATTGCGCCCAGCCCTACGGCTCCGCGAATACAGGAACTGTCTGAGGTAGTGATCGTCGTCAGCGAAGCACCATGCGTGCCGACTACGCTGCACCACCACCCCCATTTGTCCGAACAAAGTATTCACATTCCTGTGACATTGCGCCTAGAATTGAGGGCGCACCTGTAATTCCTCCGCACACAAGGAAGTGTCGAATGCTTCGTATTGCTCTTATTGGCGCCGGCCGAATCGGCCAGGTCCACGCACGCTCCGTCGCCGCCCACCCCCATGCCCAGCTTGCCCTCGTTGCTGACCCCTTCCTCGAAAACGCACAGGCCGTTGCCGCAGCCTACGGCGCTCGTGCCAGCGATGACGTTGATGCTGTCTTCACCGACGATGAGGTTGACGCCGTCATTATCTGCTCTCCCACTCCCCTGCATGTCCCTCACATCCTGGCCGCCGCCCGCGCAGGCAAGCCCGCCCTGTGCGAAAAGCCGGTCGCCATGGAAACCGCTGCCGTTGAGAACCTCCGCGCCGATCTTGAGGGCCTTGACCCCGTTGTCATGCTCGGATTCAACCGCCGCTTCGACCCGTCCTTCCGTCACATTCACGACCAGGTCGAGGCTGGAGCCGTGGGCACCCTTGAGCAGCTCACCATCATTTCGCGTGACCCCGCCGCTCCCCCCAAGGAGTACATCGCTGTTTCTGGCGGCGTCTTCAAGGACATGACGATCCACGACTTCGACATGGCCCGCTACTTCCTGGGCGAAATTGTTGCCGTGTCTGCCGTTGGCCAAAACCTTGACCCGGAGCTCGCTGACACTGGCGACTTTGATGGCGTCATCATTACCCTTATCAACGCTGAAGGCCACAGTGCCACTATTACGAACTCGCGCCACTGCGCCTCGGGCTACGATCAACGCCTGGAGGCTTTCGGCACGAAGGGCGCGCTCTTTGCCGAGAACGTGCGCCCCACGACGGTGCGCTACTCCACCGCTGAGCACACCAACGCTGAGGACCCCTACCTGGACTTCTTCCTCCAGCGTTACGAGGCCGCCTACTCCGCTGAGCTTTCGGAGTTCATTGCGGCTATTACTGAAGGTCGTCGCCCCTCGCCTGATATTGAAGACGGTGCCGCCGCCTTGCGTCTGGCCGAGGCCGCCGAAGAGTCTGCGCGCACAGGAAAGGTTGTGCGTCTGGACTGAGGCGACCCGCACGGTAGTGCGCTGTGGCGCAGTGACATGGTGTGCTGTGCCGCCGCTGGGTGCCGCTCTGCTTGTCCCTCAATGAGGGGAAGTAGGGCGGCACCCTTTTATGCACCCTCTCGCATACCCCTCTGCCGCGCTCTGGGCTGAGCCCCCTGTGACAGCCCAGCGCCACGTGCGCCCACAGCCCAGCGCCACGTGCGCCCGCAATTCGTGCGCGTATGCACCTTCTCTACATGCCCACCTGAAGCGCGCCTCCACGCGCAGTTGTGCCCGCCGCCTGAAACCAGGCAGCGGGCACAACTCCCACAAGAAAGGATCTCCGTGATCCCAACAGACGCAACGCGCGGCTACATTCGCAGCCTGCGCTACATCTTCACGACGGCGCGGCCTTGGATTTCTCCACGGCGCAACGCTTCGTAGGTGTCGGCAACCTCGTCAAGGCTGACCTGTCGGGTGACGATGTCTTCGTAGCGGATGATTCCGGCTTCCGCTAACCGAATGACCTCAGGCAGGTCTTGACGGGTCAGCGCACCGTAGGAGCCCACAATGGATTGCGAGCGGCGCACGGTGCGGTTGATTTCCACTCCCGCTGTTTGAACGCCGGCCCCGAGGCCGATAGGCACCATGCGTCCGCCGTCTCGCAGCACGTTGAGGGCGGTTTCCCACGTTTGTGGCCGCCCCAGCACCTCGAAGGCAATATCCACGCCAAATCCGCCGGTGATCTCAAAGGCTCGCTCGCGCGCATTCTCGGTGGCGGAATTAACGACGGCGGTGGCTCCCAATGCCAAAGCGGCATCAAGCTTTTCATCCGAAATGTCAATAGCAATGACGTCCTTGGCGCCAAACGCCCTCGCCAATTGGATGACGTTGGATCCCACGCCGCCCGTTGCAACAACGGCGACAGACTGTCCGGCGCGCAGGTCAGCGCTGCGGCGCACCGCCCCGTAGGCTGTGAGCGCCGCGCATCCCAGGATGGCCGAGGCCACCGGGTCCACCGTGTCGGGCACGGGCGCCACGGAGGTGACGGGGATGACGCAGTATTCAGCCAAACCACCCATGGAGTACATGGCGATGGGGTTTCCATCGAGGTCGGCCAGGCGGGTTTCACCGTCGTAGAGCGTGCCTTTGAGGCGGTTCATGGAGAAGAACGGCCCGCAGAGGTCATCGCGGCCGGCGGCGCAGGCGGGGCAGTCACCGCAGGGCATGAGGAATGCTCCTGCGACGCGCTGCCCCACCTGGAGCCCGCTGTGTTCGGTTCCGGGTCCGAGCTCGACCACTTGGCCTGCGACCTCGTGGCCGAGCACGGCGGGAAGGGGGAAGGCGATGGCGCCACCGATCACGTGGAGGTCAGAGTGGCAAAGCCCGCAGGCGCTGACCTTTACGAGGACCTCGCCTGCACGCGGGCGCGGTGTGCGAATCTTGTGGATTTCCAGGCCCTTGTCGATGCTGGACAGGACGGCTGCCCGCATGGTCTCCGGCACGACAGGGGCGTTGTGGCTCATCGCTGCGGCCCTCCTTAGACGCCCAGGGAGTCGCGCAGGTACTTACGCGCGATGAGGGCGTATTCAAGGGGGTTGGCGATGGCCGGATCCTGTTCGGCTTCGACAAGGAACCACCCGTCGTAGTCCGAATCGACCACGGGACGCATGAGCGTTGCGAAGTCCGTGGGGCCGTCGCCGGGCACGGTGAAGGCGCCAGCCAGGATCGCGTCAAGGAAGCTGAGCTTTTCAGCGCGGGCTTTTTCGACGATCTCGGGGCGGATGTCCTTCAGGTGCACGTGGCCGATGCGCGGCAGGTAGCGGGCGATCACGTCTGCGGTGCTTTCGCCTGAGAACAGTAGGTGTCCGTTGTCGACCAGCAGAAGGAGCTTGTCAGGGTCGGTCATCGACATGAGGCGGTCGATTTCCTCGGTGGTCTGCACGCCGGTGCCCATGTGGTGGTGGTAGGCCAGGCGCAGGCCCTTTTCCTTGGCAATGTCGCCGAAGCGGTTGAGGCCTTCAGCGAGGCGCTCCCATTCTTCGTCGCTGAAGTAGGGTTTGTCGTCGAAGACTGACTTGTCGCGCATGCCCTGGATGGAGTGTCCCTGTTCGCAGATGTTCACGCAGTCTGCTCCGAGGGCCACCATGTAGTCGCAGAAGTCGATGAACTTCCGTTCCTCGTCCTCGTAGGGTTCGGTGGTCAGGAGGCAGCCGTGCCAGGCGGCGGCGATGCGGATGCCTCGTAGGTCGAGTTCGCGTTTGAGGACGGCGGGGTCCTTGGGGTACTTGTTACCGATTTCGGTACCTTCGTACCCGGCGAGCGCGACCTCGGAGAGGATCTGCTGGTAGGTGGTTTCGCCGCCGAGTTCGGGCATGTCGTCGTTGACCCAGGCGATGGGCGCGCAGCCTACGCGAATGGTGCTCATGGGGGTTCCTTTACTCTTCTCGCTGGAAGGACATGGTGGCTGCGTAGCTCTTTTCGGAGGGCCAACGCGAGGTGATGGCCTTCAGGCGCGTGTAGAAGCGCACGCCCTCGGGGCCGTGGATGTGGGTGTCACCCAGGAGGGAGGCCTTCCATCCACCGAAGGAATAGTAGGCGACGGGGGTGGGGATGGGGACGTTTACGCCGACCATGCCGGCCTCGACGTCGAGGGTGAAGCGGCGGGCCATGCCGCCGTCGTTGGTGAAGATGGCTGCGCCGTTGCCGAATTCGGAGGAGTTGACGAGGGCGATGGCCTCTTCGTAGGTGTCGGCGTGGACGATGGTGAGGACCGGGCCGAAGACTTCCTCGTGGTAGACGGGGGCGTCTAGGGGCACGCCGTCGAGGATGGTGGGGCCGAGGAAGTGGCCGTTTTCGTGGCCGGGGACGACGAGGCTGCGTCCGTCGAGGACGACGTCGGCGCCGCGTGCTTCAGCGTCGTCGATGAGTCCGGTGATGCGTTTCTTTGCGGCTGCGTCGATGACGGGCCCCATGTCGACGCCTTCGTCGAGGCCGTAGCCGACCTTGATTTTTTCGGCGTGTGCCTTGACGCGTTGGGCGAGGTCGGGGCCGATGCCTCCGACGGCGACGACGACGGGGAGGGCCATGCAGCGTTCGCCTGCTGCGCCGAAGGCTGCGGCGCTGATGTGTCCGGCGGCGAAGTCGAGGTCGGCGTCGGGTAGGACGATGGCGTGGTTGTTGGCTCCGCCGAGGGCTTGGACGCGCTTGCCGTGGGCGACGCCGGTGTTTTGGATGATGTGGGCGACGGGGGTGGATCCGACGAAGGAGATGGCGTCGATGCCGGGGTGGGTGAGGATGTCGCCGACGAGTTCGCGGTTGCCGGAGATGACGTTGAAGACGCCGTCAGGCAGGCCGGCTTCCTTGTAGAGCTTGGCGGTGAGGATGGCTGCCGAGGGCGTGGGGGATGCGGGCTTGAGGATGAAGGCGTTGCCGGTGGCGATGGCGACGGGGTGCATCCACATGGGCACCATGGCGGGGAAGTTGAAGGGGCAGATGCCTGCGACGACGCCGACGGGCTGGTGGAGGGTGTGGATGTCCACGCCGCCTGCGATGTCGAAGGAGTGTTCGCCCTTGAGGGCGATGTTGATGGCGGTGGCGAAGTCGAGGGTTTCGCGGCCGCGTTGGATTTCTCCGATGGCGTCGGAGTAGTTCTTGCCGTGTTCGGCGACGATGAGGCGGGCCATTTCGTCTTGGTGTTCGAGGACGAGTTCGCGCATGCGGAACATGATGGCGACGCGCTTGGAGAGGGGGACCTTTGCCCACTTCTTTTGGGCTTCGCGTGCGACTGCGACGACGTGGTCGAGGTCGTCCTTGGAGGCTTGGAGCAGTTGGCCTTCTACTTCGCCGGTGCCGGGGTTTTCGACGGGGAAGGTGCCGACGGGGGTGCCGTGGTAGGACTCACCGTTGACCCAATGTTCGATCGTCGTCATTGTCGTGAACTCCTTGTGGGGTTTCGCTGCGGCGGCATGGGGTGTGCGCTGGTGGGCACGCCTGTGTGCCGATTGTTTCCCATCCTAGTCCTCCCAGACGGCATTTGTCAGTACATATGGTGAATTTGTTCCGTCATTTACGAGGGCGGGGCGGGAGGCACCTTTCCACACCCTCTACCTACCTTCACCCGCCAAATAGGTGGCTTGTTGGTATTCCGGTGGCGGGTGCGTCGCCGGAATACCAACAAGCCACCGGTATACCCGGTATACGAGGGATGCCCGGTGGGCCAGGGTGACGGGCAAGTAGGCTGGGTTTATGCATGAATCCCTCCAGGCCCTGATCGCTCGAGTTAACAGTTTTGAGTTCGACTCCGTACCGCCGGAATCCCCCTTCTTTGTGTCCGACTCGGCGCGCGAAAAGTTCGAGGCCACCACCGGTGCGCCTCGTCCTTTCTATGGGAGCACCATCATTTACGACCTGGATGAGGCGGCGAAGCAGTGGATTGATGAGCTTGCCGAGCGGCTTCACTCTGAGTTAGGTGAGGGCTTGGCACAGCCTCTACCTCGCGAGTCCTTTCACCTGACTCTCCATGACCTGCGCGCTCACCCGCAGCTCAACGCGATCAGCGACACGCTCTTTTGGGACTCGCGTCAGGTGCCTGCCCTGCTTGAGCAGGCTCGCTTGTGCGGCCCGGTCTCCATGACGGTCAATGCTGTGTTCAACCTGATGAACACCAGTGCCGTCATTGGACTGGTTCCCGCCACAGATGAAGATTGCGAGCGCGTCCTTGCAGCTCGGACGGCGTTTGACTCCTGCGTCCCATCGGGGGCTTTCACACCCCACATCACGCTGGCCTACTACCGGCCGGATTCCCCTCGCCCGATTGACCCCTCCCACTATCGCGCACTCCTTGAGGAACTGACCGGCGCGTATGCGGGCAAGAGCATCACTTGTGAGCCCGAGAAGTTGGCCTACGCATACTTTTCTGACATGTGCACCTATTGGCCGGTGTACTGATGGGGCACAAAAGCGTCCTGTCAGGGTGTGCTGGCGGCGGCGGGTGTTCAAGGTATGCCAGCTGAATGCGTGCTGCTTGGAGCGTGTACCAGCAGGCCGGGTGGGGTGTGCTGGCGGCGGCGGGGTAGGCCCGGGCGTATGGACTGAGCGAGCGGTAGCGAGCGAGGGAATCGGGCGGGGCCGCCGCCAGCACCCGCCACCTCCTCAACTATGGGAGCCTCGTTGTACTTTCTGGGGGCTATGCGGTGTGCAAACTGCAACGCGGTGTGTACAACCGCAGAAACATCCATCAACGCGGAGCGCCCCGAATCAATAACCAGCCACGCCCCAGAGGACGCTCAAGCACAAGATCGGCGTTATCAAAACCAGTGGCCCATGGGCGCTTAATGCCCGTCATATCAATGTCATCAAGCCCAAGCTCGTAGTCGTTAGCATCGGGATAGGCATCAATTGCCGCTGATGAAAAACTCGTGTGCTCGTCAATATAGTCGCGTATCGCCTGTTCATCGGCGATGAAAGCGATGGCGTAGCCCCAACCACCCGGATAAGACTCAGCAAACATTTCCGCAGGCTTCACGCTCACCACCTCAGCACCCTCAGGCAAGGTGGTACCCGGAGGAATCATGAGGATCTCCTCGATATACTCCACATCGGCAGGATAGGGAGCCCCCTCCTGGTGAACAACAGACATACCAACCTCCGCTTGACTGTCACGCACACTTGTTTCATTCAACGAACATGAGGAGAGGGCGCCGAGCACCATCACTCCAACTAAAAGGCCGATGTAGCTGCGGCCAAAATACTGAGGCATTTAACGGCTCTTCACTTCCGACTCACCGACAAGATCAAACTCTTTTGCAATCCCTGCCTTGTGGAACTCTTGGAGCTGCTTGTCGCCAACGGTAATCGGTCCAATTTGAGTGGACTTACTTCCATCCCAGTTATAGCGGTCAGCAACATGCACTTTATAGTCAACCTCACTTCGCCACTCACTTGAGGTTTCATCTGGAGGATAGACCGTTACCGTCCCAGCGGTCGCGTACTGGAAACCACCCGTAGCGAAAAACCAATTCGGGTCATCTGATTTTTTGGCGTAGTGACTTTTCCAATCCGTGGTGAACGGGTATGTCACAGGCCCTGTCATGTCGGAGTCTTTTGCCGCTTGAATAGCTTGTGCCTTCGTTGAGTCGATCGTCATGTCACTGTCCGCCTTGAAACGCGGGAGATCGTCAAGCATTCGATCGACATTGATATCTGCGGGCGTGCCGGTGTTATCCAGGTAATGAGAGAGGTTCTTGGCAGCATCAGGCCACATTGGGGCCATAATGTCGGCCCCACTCGTGGCCATTTCATGCATGAAGTAATCCCCAAAGCCCGGTGATCTCTGACCATGCTTACCAGATCCTTCATTCTCCGAATCACCAGGGTATTGCCAGGGCGCGATCTTTGGTATCGGCGCGTTCTTCCCTGGAACGGGTTTGCCTAATCCACCCGGCTTGTTCGGTTCGCCTGCTCCGTTCCCCTCGTCGGAGTGTTGATTTCTACGGCCATCGCGGGCACCGCGTCGTGTCTTCCTTTGCCACCATGGTGTCTGATCCCCACGCTCGTCGGTGAGCCAACCTGTGCCTGCAGCTACCCCCAACCCAAGAAGCCCGGCAGGACCCGCCAGAGTCGCAAGACCCCACAGTGGCAGATCTTCTGCGCCCCACTGTCCTTCACCCTGAACACTCATGGCTGTCGCATATGTGGAGTCAACATCTTCCGCTTTGTCCATTGCTGTTTGAACTGCGTTACGGACAAGCTCAATCGTTTTCATGTCCTCCGCAACGGATTGTGCGCTCGATGCGAGCGTGGATGTCATCCGTGAAGTACCGGTTGACACGGAACCGTCAGCACCGATGACGAAACCGGACTGGTCTGCAAGGCGAAGCGCAGCGTCAACCGCTGAGCGTACCTGTGCCACTCCTTCCGAGGCTCGTACGGTTGCTGATATAAGGCCTTCAATTACCCGGACGTATCCATCGACAATGCGAATATGATCAGACAGCTGTTGACGCATTGCGTCAGCGGCCTCCCCTTGGGAAAGCATGCCATTCACTGCCTTCTCAAGAGAACGCTGTGCATCTTCCAGCGTCGCAAGGGCACGCCGATAGGTAGTGGCGGCGTCATCGATACGCATCGGCTCCCAGGTTGAGATCTCCGCCCATCCAAACACCATCACGCACCCCCTAAGCGTTGAGCAAGGCGGCTAAACATTTCTGCGTCCTTCGCAGTAACTGCGCTTGTCGATACAGAATGGGTAACAGATGAGAATGTTGATGCCATCTGTTCCTCAGTGGCCTGGGCTCTCCTTAAGGATTCGAGCACGCTAGCGCTGAATTGGCTGAGTTCTTCGATGAGTTTATCCATGCTCTGGGTCAACAGATCGTTCATTGCCGCAGCGCGTGAAGCTGAAAGGCTTCCACTCATTCCCGCTGCTACATCTGTAACGATCTGTGCCATTTTAAGTTGCGCTAGTTCTTCACTGGCGTTGTCAACCTTTTGCGAGAACCATTCCAAGTCACCATCGACAATACGGAGATCTTGCATATTCCAAGCTAACAACCGCAACCTGGGAAAACACCTAAAATTGACGACTCAAGTATCTCCTGAGGACATGACAACCCGAAGGAGGGTGCCAGTTTCACACAGTGGCGCCACTCTCCTCGCACTCCGTACACAGAAGAGCGAGGGAATCGGGCGGGGCCGCCGCCAGCACGCACCACCTCCTCAACTATGGGAGCCTCGTTGTACTTTCTGGGGGCTATGCGGTGTGCAAACTGCAACGCGGTGTATAGACACAGAGTGGCAAAAGCTGTGGCCCCACCCAAACGGGCGGGGCCACAGCCACCAGTCACAGACAACAGGCATTCACCTGCGCCGGAACTCATCTTCTACAGGCACTCACCTCTTACAGGTAATGCCTCTGCGGGGCACGGTCGCGCACGTAATCCTCGAAGGCGCTCTGCGTGGACTCAATACGCGACACCTGCGACACCGGCACATCCCACCAGGAGGAGCCCGGAGGGTTGGGGCCATATAGGTCGGTCTCAATATGAATCATCGTGGCCCGGTCGGAGGCTTCAGCCTGACGGTAGGCCTCCTTGAACTCCTCAATGGTGTGGACCTCGATCACGTCAATACCCCAGGAGCGGGCGTTGGCCGCAATATCCACATCAAGTTTGCGGCCATCCACCGTGTGGTCAGCTCCGGCGCCGCCCGCACGGTAGCGCGTGCCAAAACGCTGGGAGCCTCGCGACTCCGACAGGGCGCCAATGGAGGCAAAACCGTAGTTCTGCAAGAGCACGAAGATGACCTTCACTCCCTCTTGGGCGATGGTGGCCAGTTCCATGGGCAGCATCTGGTAGGTGCCGTCCCCCACAATGGACACCACCTGCGAGTCCGGCAGCGCCAGCTTCACGCCCAAGGCCGCTGGAATCTCGTAACCCATGCAGCTGAAGGCGTACTCCACGTGGTACTGGACGGGCGTGCGCGCCTGCCACAGGGCCTGCAGGTCACCGGGCATGGAGCCAGCGGCGTTAATGACCACGTCGTTATCACCCATCAGTTCATTGAGGGCACCAAACACGTCGGTCTGCGCGGGGATCGGGCCGTGGCCGGTGTGGGTGGCCTCGTAGACGCGCTTCTCCCACGCGGCCTTTTCTTCGGCAACTTCAGCGGCGTAGGCCTCGTCAACGTGGTAGCCCTCCAGGGCGGCGGTCAGTGCCGCGAGCGCCTCGCGGGCGTCGGCGACCACCATCTCCGCACCATTCTTCACCGCATCAAAGGCCTTGACGTTGATGTTGATAAAGCGGACATTGGGGTCCTTGAACTGGGTGTGGGAGGCGGTGGTGAAGTCCGAGTAGCGCGTGCCAATGCCAATCACCAGGTCTGCCTTGTCGGCAATGTGGTTGCCCGAATCGCCGCCGGTGGAGCCCACACCGCCAATGGAGCAGGGGTGGTCGAAATTGATGGCACCCTTGCCGGCCTGCGTGTCGGCCACGGGAATTCCCGTGGAAGAAGCGAAAGCCCGCAACTCCTCGAAGGCCTCGGAGTAAATCGTGCCGCCACCGGAAATGACCATTGGCCGCTTCGACGCACGGATCATCTCCGCCGCACGCTCAATGGCGGCCCGCTCGGCCGGGGTGCGACGCACATGCCACACGCGCTTAGCGAACATCTCAACGGGGAAGTCGTAGGCCTCGGCCTGCACGTCCTGGGGCATGGCGATGACGACGGCGCCCGTGTCGGCCGGGTCGGTCAGGGTACGCATGGCTTGCATGAGGGAGGGCAGGAGCTGTTCAGGGCGGTTAATCCGGTCGAAGAAGGCCGACACCGGGCGGAAAGCATCATTGCAGGTGGTGTCGAAGAGTACGGGGTTTTCGACCTGCTGAAGCACCGGGTCAGGAATGCGGTTGGCGAACTGATCGGAGGGGAAGATGAGCACGGGCAGGCGGTTGGTGGTGGCCAGGGCAGCGCCGGTGACCATATTGAGCGAGCCGGGGCCGATCGAAGCCGTGCACATCATGGTTTGCAGGCGATTGCGCGCCTTGGCGTAGGCGGCGGCGGCATGCACCTCGCCCTGCTCGTTGCGGGGCATGATGTAGGGCATGGAGCCACCGTCGGGCTCGGGGTCGATCTCGTTTTGCAGCAGGGCCTGGCCGATGCCGGCGACGTTGCCGTGGCCAAAGATACCGAAGGCGCCGGTGACGAGGCGCTGTTCAACGCCGTCGCGTTCGGAGTATTGGTTAATGAGGAATCGGATGGTGGCTTGCGCGACGGTGAGGCGCACGGTTTCTTGGCCGAGGCTGACGAAGGTCATGGGTGCTCCTGGTGGGCGGGTGGGTGGTAGTCCGTCTGGCGAGGCCGCCGCCGCGCCCTCCTTTGGGCGGTGACGTGGCCCCGCTGCCCCAGAGTGGGCTGGACCGTGGTGGGTGTGGGGTGGGAGGGATATTAGGGGTTCATGGGGGTCATGGGCAGACGCGGGTCGACCTCTTGGGTCTGCCAGGTTTGGCGCACCCAGGTGTGGTGGGGGTCGTCGGTCATGAGCCACACGGAGTCTTCGGCGGTCCGGCCATGACGTTGGTAGTACAGGTCGTAGCCGGGCGCTGCGACGGAGGGCCCGTGGTAGCCGTAGGGCATGATGACGATGTCGCCCGAGTGCACCTCGGTGCACACGTCAATGTCGTGTCCGGGTGAGGGGTAGATGCGTTGGAGGGCGAAGCCTTCGCGTTCATCGTGGCCGGGGCGGATTTCGTAGTAGTAGATCTCTTCGAGGATGCGTTCGAGCTCGGTGTGCTCGTCGTGCTTGTGGGGCGGGTAGGAGGACCAGTTGCCGCCGGGGGTGAGGACCTCGCAGGCCAGCAGGTGCGAGGTTTCCACGGTGTTGCCCAGGGCGTAGTTGTTGACCTGGCGGGAGGAGGGCCCGGCGCCGCGCAGGGTGGTGACGACCTCGCTGCGTGGGCAGTAGCGGACGGGCAGGTCAGCGGTGGCTTTCGCGCCGGGTAGGGCGAAGCGGCCGCCCTCGTGGGAGACGATGGTGACGTCGGCGCCGCGGGGGACGTAGAGGTAGTCGGTGATGTCGGTGAAGGGGCTGGTGCGCCCGTCCAGGGTGAAGCGTTCGGTGTTGACTTCGACTTCGCAGCCGCCGGTGAGGGGCAGGACGAGGTATTCAATGTCTCCACCGGGGATGCCGACACTGCCACCTGCGGGCAGGGTGAGGATGCGCAGCGCTGACCAGTCCCATCCGGCTTTTTCGGGGGTGAGGTTGAGGTCGAAGTTCGCGTCGGCAAGTTCTCCGGCGCGAATAACGTAGCGGCTGTCAGTCATGGGGGTCCCCTTCCGTGCAGGTGGTGTGGCTGGAGGTGCTGGCTGAGGTGTGTTGCGCGGGGGCGCCCTCGTTGCAGTGGTGGTGCGCTCGGGTGCACTGCGCGGACGAGGACGTCGCGCTGGGCGGGCGTGCGCGTTGGGGCGTGCTCGGCGTGAGGCGTTCGACGCGGGGGAAAACGTCGGGGTTGGCGTTAATGAGGTGGTCGACCTCGAATTCGGTGGGCATGGCTGTGGAGCATTCCAGGCGGGAGGCGACGATGGCTCCTGCGGTGGAGGCGAAGTGGATGACTCGGCCCAGGTCCCAGCCTTGCAGGAGGGCGTGGCAGAAGGATCCTCCGAAGGAGTCGCCTGCGCCGAGGCCGTTGAGGGTGTTGACGCGGGTGGCGGGCACGAAGATGCGTTCTTCGCGGGTTTTGGCCAGGGTGCCTTTGAGGCCTTGTTTGATGACGGCGATCTCGACGCCGCGTTCGAGGAGGGCGTCGGCGGCGCGCTCGGCCTCGTTGCAGCCCACGGCGATAGCGCATTCTTGGAGGTTGCCGATGGCGACGTTGACGTAGGGCAGGACGGCGTCGATTTCTTCGCGCGCGTGGTCTTCACTGCGCCAGAAGCGTGGGCGGTAGTCGAGGTCGAGGATGGTCCATTCGGGGCTTGAGAGGTAGGGGTTGTCGATCTCGCTGCTGTCGAAGAGGGCGCGCGCTTGGAGGGCGGCGTGGTGGGCGCTGCGGACGGGTTCGGCGCACAGGCCGGAGGCGGAGAACCAGAACACGCGGGCGCTGCGAACGGCCTCGAGGGGGATGTGGGTGGCTTGGAGTTGGAGGTCGGGGGCGGTGGGGTCTCGGTAGAAGTAGAGGGGGAAGTTATCGGGTGGGAAGATTTCGCAGAAGGTCACGGGGGTTGTGATGCCTTCGATGACCATGACGTAGCGGTCTGAAACGCCGAGGCGCCGCATTTCAGCGCGGACGAAGCGGCCGAAGGGGTCGTCGCCGACGGCGGTAATAATGGCTGAGCGTCTGCCCATCCGGGCTGCGGCGACGGCGACGTTGGTGGGAGATCCGCCGAGGAATTTTCCGAAGCTGTCGACCATTTCGAGGCCGACGCCCGCCTGTAGTGGGTAGATGTCGACGCCGCTTCGCCCGATGGCCAGCACATCTAGGTGCGTCGGGTGAGTGGGCATGGTGTTTCCTTCCACGACATTGGGGCGTTTGCACTGTGTCCTAGATTACCGCCCGCCCCTCGTTTTGTCAGTACAAATAGTCTGAATTGTGTGCTTTGCGCTACGATAGAGCGATCCGCTTGTTCTCCCAGGGGCCCATCATGAGTGAATCTCTTGCACCTTTTGCACTGACAATTGAGCTTGACCGCAACTCCCCCGTGCCCCTCTATGACCAGATTGCCAAGCCTCTGGAGGACCTTATCCAGTCGGGTGAGCTCGCTCCGGGCCGCCTCATTGAGGACGAGGTCTCTATGGCGAACCGCCTGCAGGTCTCACGTCCAACGGCTCGGCGGGCCCTGCAAGACCTCGTCAGCCGTGGATTGTTGACGCGCCGCCGCGGGATTGGCACGCGCGTGACCCCCACCCATGTGCGGCGCCCTTTGAGCCTGACCTCCCTGCAGGATGACCTCACGAAGGCCGGCTTTAAGCCGAGCACGGAGGTGTTGAATTACGAGGTGCGCCTGGCCAGCGCCAGCGATGCGGAGCACCTGGGATGCCAGGAGGGTGAGGAGATTGTCTCGATTGTGCGTCTCCGTCGCATTGATCAGCGTCCTTTGGCGATCCTGACGAATTTGATGCCAGCGTCGATTGCGCCCTCGATTACCCAGTTGACCTCCGGTGGCCTCTATGCGGCTTTTGCTTCTTTGGGGATTCATCCGAGTTCGGCGCAGCAGTCGATTGGTGCGCGTTTTTCTCAGCCGGAGGAGGCGGAGCATTTGGGGATTGCGCACCCCTCGCCCGTGTTGACGATGCGTCGCACGGCCTATGACGCCTCGGGGAAGATCGTGGAGTATGGCAATCACGTGTACAACCCGGAGCATTACTCCTTCCACCTGAATCTGACTTCTGAGTGAAAGCTTGCTGGGAAACTTCCAAATTCCGAATTTGTCCTAACAAAGCCTTGACATAGGGGCAAGTTTGTCATTCACTTGATGGTATGCACCCGCCGCCAATGGGGACGACGGGTATCAACCATCAGGAGTTTGTCGTGAGCACCTTTGCGCCAGGACCGCTTCTTACTGCGGCCCGCTCATTCCCGTCCGTGACATGGAATGATTCCTCTGACCTGGACGAATTGCGTCAATCCATCTCCTTCGGCGGCGTGGGCGCCACCTGCAACCCCGTCATTGCACTCACCACGATCTCCGCCCACCTCGACACCTGGACGCCCCGCATCCAAGCCATCGCCGACGCCCACCCCACGTGGAGCGAATCCGAAATCGGCTGGCAGGCCGTCAAGGACATGTCCGTCGAGGCCGCCGCCTTGCTTGAGCCCGCTTTCGAAGAGCACAAGGGCCGCAATGGCCGCCTGTCGGTTCAAACCGATCCGCGGTACTACCGCAACGCCGACAAGCTCGCGGATCAGGCCGAAGAATTCCACCACATGGCGAAGAATATTATCGTCAAGATTCCCGCCACCGAGATCGGCCTCAAAGCCATTGAAGAAGCCACCTACCGCGGTGTCTCCATCAATGTCACCGTCTCCTTCACCGTTGCCCAGGCCGTCGCCTCCGCAGAAGCCATCGAACGTGGCCTCAAGCGCCGCGAAGCTGAGGGTCTGTCCATTGATGAGCAGACCGCCGTCGTCACGCTCATGGTGGGACGCCTTGATGACTGGGTGAAGGAAGCTGTCGCACGCAAGGGCATCTTCATTGATGCCTCCGCTTTGGAGTGGGCGGGCGTGGCCACCTTCAAGAAGGCCTACAAGATCTTCCAAGAACGTGGATACCGCTCGCGCGTCTTGGCCGCAGCCTTCCGTAATGTCTTGCACTGGACCGAACTGCAAGGCGGCGACGTTGTGGTCTCCCCGCCCTTCAAGTGGCAGGCCATTATTAACGCCTCCGACTACGAGCCCGTCGCCCGCATTGACGAGCCCGTCTGCGAACACTACCTCAAGGAACTCAGCCGAGTCCCCGAATTCCTCGAAGCCTACGAGGAAGATGGCCTGGCCGTGGAGGACTTCCAAAACTACGGCCTGACCCGCAAGACCCTGCGCCAGTTCCTCCAGGCCGACGCGGATCTGGACAGCCTGGTGCGCAACATTATCTTGCCTGCACCCTAAAGGCCCTGTCTCCTCCCCTTAGGGACAGTGGCACCCGCCGTGCGGCCCGAGACTCCACCCCTTCGTCTCCGGGCCGCACGGTTTTATGTGCGCTCGCCCTATCACGCGGGCGCGACGGGATCTCCTCATACGCCCCTCCCCGCCACTACAGCTCACTTCAGTCTCGGCGCCCAACTGTGCACCCAAGGCGGAATTGAGCCCACGTCGGCGCCTGTACCGCGTGAACGCACATGCGGGAGTCCATTGGCGCTTGATCAGCCGGTGAACCAGGCTGCGCGCCTACGCTTGCTCCTTCAACCAGGAGCATAGAAGCTGGCAGTCATCAGGAGAGAGCTCAGCGATAATACGCTCGCCCTCGAGAAGCAAGAGGGTACCCTCTGCAAAAGCCATCCCCTGCAGCGCCTCACCTACCGCGCTGTCAGCCACAATCACTTCAGGTGACACCAAGAAGTAATCGCCCGGCGGCTGGGAGTCTCGGTCGGCTTCAATGAGGATAGGCCCGTCGCAGAGTTTGAATAGCTCCTGATAGTGAAACCCCAGGCTGAACTGCCCATCAGAAATGACAACGCGTCGCCGCATCTTGCGCCAAGTGGCCAGCAGTCCTCGAGGTGGTACCTCGTCAACACGAATATCGAGATTATTAAGAACGATGGACTTTGGATCATTCATCATTGCTCCCCAATTGCGCTAAGGCTTGTGTAGAGATCATTGCATGCGGGGCCATATCCCGTACGAGAGCCCTTGGAACATAACAGTCCTCAAGTAGCACTTAGGTCACCCTAGCGCCCAGGTGTGCACCCAGGGCAAGATCCGGCCTCAAACAGGCGTTTTCTCCGCTGGCGTCACACGTGGGCGCTGCTGGATAGACGCCTTTAGGCTTTCGGCGCCACCACAATGATGGGCGTGTCAAAGACACCGTGCACCGTCACTGACCCGTCGGCACACTCCACGTCAGCACCAACAACAGTGCCCTTGACACGCGCAGCTGACCAGTCAAAGCCTTCAGGTAGGTTGGACAGCAGGAAAGTGCCCTTGCAGTCATCACTCACGCTCTCCGAAGCGAGGAACACCGCGCAGTGATCCTCGTGGCCGATCGCTCGCACCCACGCCGACGTGCCGGTGAAGGCACACACGGCTTCTGGCGCTTCCATGGCATGTCCGCGAACCAGTTCCTCCTTACCAGCAACCATCCACGAGGCCATGCCTTCCAGGCAGTCGATCTGCTCTTGTGGCAGCGTGCCGTCGGCGCGCGGGCCGACATCAAGCAGCAGACGCCCACCCTTGCTCACGACATTCACCAAGTGCTTAAGGGCCGCAGCAGCACTGAGGTAATGCTCGGGTCCTTCGGCGCGGTTATAGCCAAAGGACAGGCCAATACCGCGGCAGTTTTCCCAGGTTTCCTCGCCCTCGTTTTCCGACATGTGCTGGTATTCGGTGGTGAGGAAGTCGTGGTGAACGCCGCCGTAGCGGTCATTCGTCACGCCTTCGGGGCAGCGAGCGTAGAAGTATTCAAAGAGACGACCCAGGCCGTACTCCTCGAAGTGTTTGCCCTCGTCGGGCCACTCAATGTCATTCCAGAACACGTCGGGCGTGTAGCGGTCGATCAAGTCCACCGAATGCACGTAGCAGTAGCGCGCGTACTCAGCATCCTTCGGGCGGCAACGGTCCATCACGTCATCTTGGTGAATGATGGGGCGGAAACGGCGGTAGTGCCAGTCCAATCCACCCGAGTAGTACACGCCAAAACGCATCCCGGCGGCGCGGGTGGCCTCGGCAATGTCAGCGACGAGGTCGCGGCGCGGGCCGCGGCGGACCGTATTGCGATCCCCCGTTTCGGGCGCATCCCACAGGGTCACGCCGTCGTGGTGTTTGGTGGTGGGCACGACGTAGTCGGCGCCCGCTCGTTTGAAGAGGTCGGCCCAGGCGGCGGGGTCGAAGTTGACCGGATCCCACATGTCGAGGAAGGCCTCGTAGGACAGGGTGCCGTAGAGGTCGAAGTGACGCTTGGCGGCCTCGGAGCCGGGGATGCGGATGGTGTTGAAGTACCACTCGGCGTAGGCGTTGTGGGTGAACCACTTCTCCCAGTCTTCTTCCTCGCCGAGCTCAGCGTAGGGCTCAGCCCAGGCGGGCACCGAGTAGGGGCCCCAGTGGATGAAGATACCCAGTGGCGTGTCGGTGAACCATTGCGGGGTGGGACGTTTGAGGTCCTCCCAGGTTGTTGCGGTGAACTCCATTGTCATCGGCCTCCGAATGCGCCCAGGGCGACGCCCTTTTCCAGCTGTCGTTGCAAGAATACGACGATAAAGATCGAGGGGATAGTCGCCATGGTGACTGCGGCCATCATCGGACCCCAGTCGGTGCCGCGTTCGCCGGAGAACATCTGCAGACCAAGGGGGATCGTGGCCAGGTGGGAGTCATTCACCACGATCAGCGGCCACAGGAAGGTCGACCAGTAGTCGATGAAGGCGAACACGCCGACCACCAGGATCGGTGCCTTGAGTAGGGGCAGGAGGACGTGGAAGAGAATGCGCACGTCACCGCAGCCGTCAATGCGGGCGGCTTCCTCGAATTCGCCGGGCAGGGAAAGCAGGAACTGGCGAATAAGGAACGCACCAAAGGCGCCAAAGGCGAAGGGCACGATCAGGGCGAAATAGCTGTTGACCAGTCCAGCCTTTTGCATACCGATGTAGAGGGGGATCACGAGGACTTCTTGGGGCAGCACGAGGGTGCCCAGGAAAAGCAAGAAGAGGTGATCACGGAAGCGGAAGCGTAGGCGCGAGAAGGCGTAGGCCGACAGCAGGGACACGGTCATCACCAGCAGGGAGCCCGCGGTGGCAACCAGCAGCGAGTTGAGGATGATTCGCCCAAATGGCATGGATTGCAGGGCAGAGGGGTAGTTCGACCACGCGATCTCACTGCCCATGAGTGAGGTTCCCGTGGAGAAGACCTCGACGGTGGGCTTGAGGGAGGTCACGACCATCCAGAAGAAAGGGAAAAGGAAGAACGCGCCGATAACGGTCATGCCGATGGTGGAGATCGTCCGGTTGAGCACGCTGCGCTGGGTCACGCTGTGGTGGCTGGTGCTGGAAGTCTTAGGCATCGTAGTTCACCCACCTCTTCTGCTGTGTGAATTGAAGGGCGGTGATGAGCATGACAACAACGAAGAGCACCCAGGCCATTGCTGAGGCGTAGCCGAGCTTATCGAAGGAGAAACCGTTGCGGTACAGGTACAGCACCATGGTGTTCGTGGATTCACCCGGGCCGCCCAGAGTGAGGAAGTAGGGCTGGGCGAAGACCTTGAAGGCGCCGATGACGGTCATGACCGTGCAGAAGAAGACGGTGGGAGAGATCATCGGGAAGACGACGAGGAAGAAGCGGTTCCAGCTGTTGGTGCCGTCAATCTTGGCCGCTTCCAGTACCGAGGTGTTCAGGCCGTTCAGGCCTGCGGTGAGGACGACGATGTTGTAGCCCAGGCCCTGCCACAGGGACATGAGTAGCAGTGAGCCCATGGCGAGGGTGGGGTGGTTGAGCCAGGGAATCGGGTCAATGCCGAGGGTGCCCAGGGCATTGTTGACCACGCCGTTGTCGTTGAGGAGAAGACGCCAGATGAGGGCGTTTCCTGCCATGGGCGTGACCACCGGGATGAAGAAGATGACGCGCATGAGGCGCGACCAGCGTTCCGGGATGGCCTGGAGCCAGTAGGACAGGGCGATGGCGATGACGAGGTTAAGAATGGTGTAGAGGATGGCGAAGACCACGGTGTTGCGCATGACCGTCCAGAAGGCGGGGTCAGCGCCGCTCAGCATCCTCGTGTAGTTATCGACGCCGACGAATTCGGCTCCTCCGTGGAGTGACCACGAGAAGAAGGAGATAACAAGGGAGGCGATCAGGGGGATGACGATGAAGAACAGGAAGCCGAGCATGCCCGGGCCAAGGTAGATGGCGGCTTTGAGGCCATCCCCTGTGCGGGTGTCCGCAGGGGCTTTATCGTCCCTGCGGACACCCTTCCTGTCTCCATTGCGGGTGCCCTCGAGGGCGGCAGTGGAAACACTCACGTTGGGTCCTCGCTATTCAGTAGCGTGTGGCTGCTGGCGCTCTTACTGAGCGCTACCTGCGATGGCAGCAAGCATGTCGGCTGCGGTCTGGGTACCGCGGTAGCCTTCAGGGCTGTACTGCACGAAGGAGGTCGACACCTGGTTCCAGGAGTTGTTGGAGACGAAGGGGATGCCCTTCTTGAGGAGTTCTTCGATGGCGGCCACGTTGTCTGCTGGCTTCTTAGCTGCCCAGCGCTCAACCTGGGATTCAACGGAGGGAACGGTGCCCTGGGTTTCTGCCACGGCGCCGATGACCTCGGGGGTGACGAGCTTCATGAGGACCTTGAAGGCGCCTTCCTTGTCCTGGCAGGTCTGGGAGATGCCAAAGCCGGAGCCCTGGATGACGCCGATGGTGTCACCGGAGGGCGAGGGAATGACGGCAACGCCGAGGTCTTCGCCGAGTTCCTTTTCGAAGGCGCCGTACATCCAGGGGCCGTCGAAGATCATGGCTGCGGTGCGTGCATTGAATGCGCCCTGGGCGACGTCGTCGCCGTCAGCGGCGGAGGGGGCGGCAGCGACCTTGTGGACGTTGACGAGGTCGAAGGCGAATTGGACGCCGTCAACGAATTCCTTGTCGGTGATGCCGAGGGTGCCGTCGGCCTTGGTGACAACGCCACCGAAGGAGTGGGCGAGGGTGCCGGGGGCGTTGTCCATGAAGCCGGACTTGATGGCGACACCGTACTTGCCGTCCTTGGTGAGGGCCTTTGCATCGGAGAGGAACTGTTCGGTGCTGTAGTTCAGGCCGGGCAGTTCGAGTCCGGCTTCCTTGAACATGGCCTTGTTGTAGAAGAGGACGTCGGGTTCTGCGTCGTAGGGTAGGGCGACGATGTTGCCGTCGACGGTCATGCCCTTCATCATGGCGTCGTTGTACATGGAGACATCGACGTTGTTTGCCTTGATGAGGTCATCGAGGGGGGCGAGGATGCCCTTGAGTTCCTGAGCGCGTGCAGCCTGGGTGGTGAGGATGCAGGGTGCGTCAGGGTCGGTCATGCGGGTCTTGACCTTGGTCCAGTAGTCGTTGAAGGCGGGGCCGTCGAAGGTGAGGGAGAACTCCGGGTCGGCTTCCTTTGCTGCGTCAACGAAGGCTTGCCACTGGGCGCGGTCATTCGCTGTAGATACCCAGGTGAACATTTCCTTGGTGTGGTCGGCGCCGTCGGCGGCTCCGCTTTGTCCGCCTCCTCCTGAGCAGGCGGCAACGCCAAGAACCATTACTGTTGCGGACGCGATGGCGGCAACCTTGTGGAACGTCTTCACTGTCATCATCCTCCTGAGGATGTCACCCCTTCGTGCGTGTTTGACGTCATCGTCACGAAAGTCATTCTGTGTTTATGTGGAACGAACTCCGTAGTTCGCGGTGGCCCTTCTCGGCTGGCCTTCGTTAGCGCTACCGAGACTGGGCGACTACACCCTCCGTTGGGTGCCAACACATGAATGTTACATGGTCTGATTATGTTAGGACAATGGAATTCGCAGGCAATTTTCAGGAGAGCGGATAAAATGGCGAACTTCCGCCAAAAAGTACCGCAACGCAAGTTTTCCAGAACGCCACGGTCATCCGTGCATGACTACTGACAAAGAGAGTTTGTACTGTCATTTACTACCACCCTACTTCCCCGCCACCAGCTCCCCTCAAAAGGCCCCTGACAGGCAAAACGGGTGCAGTCGAACAATGTCCACTGCCCGGCCAAACCCCGTATTCGCACGCCCGCACGTCACATGCCGGTAACCTCGTGCATCTGCGCAAGCGCGCGCAACCTCGCGGCACAATCTTCAGGCAGGGTGTCACCGTCAACGATTCCTGGATCCGACTCAATCACCATTTCCTCGGCAGAACTCCACGACGGCCAGGCTTCACACACGTCGACCACCACCACCGTGACATTGTCTCTGCCGCCCGACTCAATCGCCGATTTCACGAGGCACTGGGTGGCCTCTTGGGGGTCTTGCACGCCTGCGAGGATGTGCGCGATGACCTCGTCGCTGACTTCACCATGCAGACCATCTGAGCACAGAAGGTAACGGTCACCCGTGACAGCAGGAAGAGTGAGTTGATCAATGGCGAAGCTGGCACCAAAACCCGCACCCAGCGCCTTTGTCAGCACATGCTTTCGTGGCATGACCTCAGGAAATGCCGATTCCACAAATCCCAGCGCACAGAACTCCTGATACTCCGTGTGATCGACTGTCAGCTGCGTGAGCTCCCCGCTCCGATACCGGTAGACCCGAGAGTCCCCGATATTGAAGATCCGCACGCAGGGCAGTTCAGCATATGTTGAGAAGACAATTCCGGTCATCGTTGATCCGGGTGCACCCTCTGACCGTCCGAGTTCAGACAGACTTCGAGTGGTGTAGTAGAGCGCGGCCAGCACCTCACTTGAATCTGCGAAACCACCGTGAGGGGTGTGAGCGCTCATTTCCTCAATCACCTTGGCAGAGGCAACTTCACCCGCACGATGCCCGCCCATTCCGTCTGCAACAACAAATAGCGGAAAGCGCGCAATATAGGAGTCTTCATTACCGCGTCGAACCAGACCTTGATCCGTTGAGACACCGGAAGCAATGCTCACCCCACATGGGCTGTTCTCTCCAACCGTGGTGGCATTGGCAGCGAAATACACACCACTCACCTCCGATTCGTGTGGGCCTGAAAAGGCGTGCACACAGGAGAAACGGGCACTCCAGCCCATAGCAGTGTCACCCTTTGTGTCTGGCCATCATCGTCGGTGGGCCAAGTATCCATATTTGCTTCCTGTGCGTCGTGGCATCAAACTCTGCGATCCTCGCAGCGCGTCTCATTTCCTTCCGCCACTGTCTTTTGACAGTTGAGGAGGAAGCGCGCCGCCAGCAACACTACCGTGATTGTAGTCCCCGGAAAGAGTGCCGCGAAAACGCTCGCAGTATCTTTTTCAGCATTTTCCGATACACCCGTACGTGCTACTTTTCCCTGTGCGTAAGCTCGACGCATGGCGATCTTTTCATCTTCCAACGCGGGAGCTGCGGCGACAGAGCCCTGCCCCTGCCTTTCGGGCCGCGTCCTTGCGCAGTGCTGCCTGCCCTACCTTGAGGGAGCACCCGCCCCCACGCCTGAAGCGCTCATGCGCTCGCGCTACACGGCCTTCGTCTTTGGCGACGAGGACCACCTTTTCCGCACCTGGCACCCCCGCACTCGGCCTCGCCCTCCCCTGTGCGACCCGTCAGTTCGCTGGCGGGGGGTGGAGGTCCTGCGCGCGCAAGTGCGGGCAGTGACCTCGAAGGACGAGGGCGACGCCGCAACCTCGTTGCGTGAACCCTCGCCCATCGGTGTGGTGGAGTTTCGCGCCCACTGGAGCGATGCGAGCGGGCGCAGCGGCGTCATGCACGAGGTTTCCCGCTTCGACCTGACTTGCACAGGTGGTGCGGTTTTTCCTTGCTTGGGTCCTGTTTTTCGTTGGTTTTCTGCGGTTGTGTTTTCTGTTTTGGGTCACTAACGGGGCCTTTAGAATAGGGGCGTGACCCCGTTTATTCGTCGTGTGAGAACTGCTTCTGGTGCTGTTGCTGTGCAGATTGTGGAAAAGCAGGGACGCAAGAACGTCGTCCTCAAACACGTCGGTTCGGCACATTCTGAGGCGGAGTTGGCTGTGTTGATGCAGGCCGCACGCGAGGAACTCCACCCTGATCAGCTGGCTTTCGATTTCGGGGCGTTGGAGCAAAGTAAGGTTGAACCTTTACAGGTCACTCACATGCAAGCGGGCGTGTTGTGGAAGGTCCTCGAACAGGCTTACGCTGACCTTGCTTTTGACGTGCTGGACGATGAAGCGTTTAAGCAGATGGGGGACTGCTGTAGGTTTGGTTGACAGTTTTCCTTCTGGTTTTCAGGCCGCGATTGATACGGCTGGTTCCATGATTGTTTCGTATTCGATGGGTGTCAACTTCCCCAGCGCTCGCTGGCGTCTCTTCCTGTGATAAGTCCGTTCGATCCAGTGGGTGATCGCTGCTGACAGCTCGCGCCGGGTCGCCCAGGATTTGCGGTCGAGGACATTCTTTTGCACGAGGGCGAAGAAAGATTCCATCGCGGCGTTATCCCCACACGCTCCGACTCTGCCCATCGAACCTTTCGCCCCGTAGGCTTTCAACGCGGCACCGAACTTCCTGGATCGGAATTGCGAGCCTCGATCCGAGTGAACAATCACGCCCTTGGGCTCACCGCGCTTCCTCATTGCGTCCTCAAGTGCCGCCACCGCGAGGTGTGATTTCATCCGCGCGCTAGTCGCATACCCAACGATTGTGCGTGAACACAGGTCCTTGATCGCGCATAGATACAGTTTCCCTTCCCTCGTCCAGTGCTCAGTGATATCTGTGACCCAGGCCGTGTTTGGTGTATCAGCGTGGAAGTGGCGTTGGAGCAAATCATCATGAACCGGAGCACCCGACTTCCTCCCACGCGGCTTTCGCCGAGCAATGACAGAGAACGCCTGGATCTTCGAGCACAATCGCCATACGCGCCGCTCGGAAATCTTCACGCCTTGCCCGTGAAGCTCATCAGCAATGAACCGGTAGCCGAACTCTGGATCATCAGCGTGGATCTGGCGAATCTTGGCAATGATTTCCTCGTCTTGGGCTTGCCTGTCTGAGACAGGGCTGGCTAGCCATTTGTAGAAAGCTTGGCGAGAGAATTTCAATACCCGAGCCGCGATCGTCAAGGTTGCCTTTCCTTGAGCGATCAGTTTTTCCACGGTCGGGAAGATCTTTTTGGGCGAATCGCCTCCTGGCTCAAGTAGGCTGCTGCGGCGCGCAGGACTTCGTTTTCCATCTCTAGCTCACGAATCCGCTTCAAAGCGGCGCTCATCTCCTTGGCGACCTCCGGGTCACTCGAGGGGCTCATCCCGTGAGCCTGTAGGCGGGCGTCAGTGATCCATTTCTGTAACGAGGACCGCGAGACACCCAGATCAGCGCATACTTGCCGGCGGCTCATCCCTGATTCGACCAGAGCGACCGCGTCAGCCTTGAACTGATCAGAATACAACTTCGGCATAATCAACATCCTTCCCCTTGCCCCACACACGTGAAGCAAGCCAAGTGTCAACCAAACCTACAGCAGACCCGTGCTCGAGGAGCTAGGACGTGAGCCGATGCATCGCAACTCCTACCAGGCATCACTGAAACGCTGCGCTCAGCGTTCCTACCGGGACCGGCTTGCTCAGGCCTGCTTTGCTCACACCAGCACTCATGGGGATTTGTCCCTTGTGCTTTATGACGTGACGACCCTGTATTTTGAGGCCGAACGTGAGGATGAATCCTGGGATGCCAATGGGGCGTTTCGCCGTATCGGGTACTCCAAAGAACGCCGGGTTGACCCCCAAATCATTGTTGGCCTACTCGTTGACCGGGCGGGAAACCCTCTGGAGGTGGAAGCCTTTGAAGGGAACAAGGCTGAAACCCACACCCTCATCCCCATTATCGAGCGCTTCCAAGACCGCCACGGTGTTCATGATTTCGCCTCTTCCCAAATGAGGGTGTGGGTGGGTGTGAGCTAGTGCGGGGGTGTTGGTGTGTGGATAGGCGTTGAGGTCTTCCGATGATGGGAGTTAACACAGCACCCAACGGGAAGACCTCAACATGCCCAACGCTACCTTCATTGAGCCTGATTTGACTACTTTTGCTGGTTTGGACGGCCTTGGGCTCATTGTTACCGGCCAGTGTATTGAGCCTGAGCGAGCAGTGCTCGAATGCCGCGTGGTAGAGCCGGATAACTGGTGCAGGAGGTGTGGCTGCCAAGGACTAGTACGCGACAGTGTGACGCGAAGGCTTGTGCATGTGCCTTTTGGGTGGCGTCCTACCAGTTTGTTGGTACGGCTGCGTAGGTACCGCTGTCGGGAGTGTGGGCATGTGTGGCGACAGAACATGGAGTCAGCAGCAGCCCCCAAAGCACTCCTGTCCAGACGGGCGGCGCGATGGGCGTTGGAAGCGGTTGTGTGCAAGCACTTGAGCATAGCTAGCCTCGCCCAGGGGCTAGGGGTGGCTTGGGATACCGCTAACGACGCTGTAGCGGCTGAGGGCCTGGAGGTCTTGATCAATAACCCGGCCCGGTTTGACGGTGTGAGAGTTATTGGCGTGGATGAGCATGTCTGGCGTCATACACGCAAAGGAGACAAGTACGTTACTGTCATCATCGATTTGACCCCGGTCAGGGACGGTACTGGCCCGGCCCGTCTGCTGGACATGGTCCAGGGGCGTTCCAAACAAGCTTTCAAGAATTGGCTAAGCGAACGCGATCAAGCCTGGCGTCGGGGCGTTGAAGTGTTGGCCATGGACGGTTTCACCGGGTTCAAAACTGCCGCGAGTGAGGAATTACCCCAGGCCAGGGCCGTGCTAGATCCCTTCCATGTCGTCAAACTAGCAGGAGATGCGCTTGACCAGTGTCGGCGGCGTGTTCAACAAGAACTCCACGCACGCCGTGGGCGATCAACTGATCCCTTGTATAAGGCCCGCCGCACCCTACACACCGGCATCGACCTGCTCACCCCTGTCCAGCACAAGCGTCTAGAGACGCTGTTTGCCAACGATGACCATGCCCAAGTTGAGGTCACCTGGGGCGTGTACCAAAAAATGGTGGCCGCCTACCGCCATCCCGACAGGGCCAAAGGCAAGCAACTCATGCAAGACCTCATCACCGCGATCTGCAAAGACGTGCCCGAGGCCCTTAAAGAGATCAAAACCCTGGGACGAACACTAAAGAAACGCGCCACTGACATCCTGGCCTACTTCGACCACCCCAAGACCAGTAACAGTCCCACCGAAGCCATCAACGGTCGCCTCGAACACCTACGCGGCACCGCTCTGGGCTTTCGCAACCTGACCAACTACATCATCCGCAGCCTACTAGAAACAGGCGGCTTCAAACCCCACCTACACCCTTAAATCGGAAGAGCCCCATATCTGATACATATCGCAATGTATCCAGTTGAGGTCAATATAACGTTCAAAAATTGCCGCTTTCAAGTGCTTCACAAAATATGAACATACGTTCCCGTTAGCGAACATCAGTTCAAGGACACACATAATTTTGCGCTAAGTTCTGGTGAATACTGTGTGAGGCTCTGTTTATCCAGGTGGGAGGCTTTTCGACTTCTTCTCTTCTGATGCCGCGTCCGCGTAAGTATGGAGAAGCTGCGCCTGAAGCTGTGCTGTCATGGGATTTTCAGTGCTCGCTGTTGGTGTACCTCAGGAACCTAAGGCGGTTTCACAGGTAGTTGTCGAGACTTTTGGACTGCTCACAGAAGCAGGTGGAACCGTCCTTGCTTTCGCTCCTTTCTGGCTTAAGGATGGATTATTTTTGTGGCACAGGAGTTTCTTGGGAGTTCAAAGAGCGCGCTGTTCGTTCAGCGTTCGATCACTAGGAGGTACATGGTTGTTCGTCCTTTGCGGCGGCTGAATCAACCGGCTTCAACTCTGTTGTTTCCCCGCATTCAGTGCTGGAGTGGACGAAATAGGACGCAGGCGCTTTAAAGGATGGTGAAGCAAGCGCTATCGGTGACGCAGCAGAACATGCTCACCTTCGCTGGGAGAAGCGCAAACTGTGACGGATCGACGAACTCCTCAAGGAAGCGTCACCAACTTCGAGATCTCACTCGTTCTAGGCAGCCTTTCCTTCGTAACGCCAAGCTTGCGCACGATTGAGACACAACTGCCGTGACCGATAGCGTCGGGTCATCAATCAAACGATAGTCGACCCGGCGCGCTGCCCGATCCTTGTACTCCTGTAAATATTGTTGGGGAATAATCCAATCCTCCTCGAAAGACCGAGGTACAAAACTCAGGACGGTTCAGAACTCCAACTTTGGTCGCACCTGGTGGTGAAAATTTCCCCTTTTTGGGCCTGTTTTATACCACCAGCTGCGACCAAACTCTTTTAGCCACCTGTGGGACAGCGTTCTGGCACGCGGTGTGCGCCCGTAGAATGGCAGCCATGTCCGCAGCCAATGATGTTCCTGCCTCGACCGTTACCCCCTGCCCTGCCACCGCCCCGGCACTTCCCGCCCTGCCTGTGCGCGGCGTGGATGGCCTCGTCCCCCTGAATGCTGATGCGCGCATTGCCGCCTGGCAGCGCCTGCAGTTTGGCCTCTTTGTGCACTGGGGGGTGTATTCCCTGTACGAGGGCTCCTACCGGGGTGTCCCGCAGGGGATTGGCTATCCGGAGCAGATTAAGGCGTGGATGCAGATTCCTGACGAGGAATACCTGCAGGCCGCCCGCGAATGGCATGCTGAGGAGTGGGATGCGGCCGCCCTGTGCGCTGCGGCGAAAGCGGCGGGCATGACCTACGTGATGATCACGACGAAGCATCACGATGGTTTTTGCATGTGGAACACGGCCACAACGGATTTCAATATCGTCGCCCAGAGCGCCTTCGGCCGCGACCCCCTGGCTGAGCTTGCGCGTGAATGTGCGGCTCAGGGCCTGGGGTTGGCCTTCTACTTTTCCATTATTGACTGGACCCAGCATGAGGCAGAGCCCTACGCGAACCTCAACGCGATCCCTGAGTCGATGATGCCCCTCATTGTGGCCCAGATTGAAGAGCTGCTGACCAACTACGGGCCGATTGTCGAGTTCTGGTTCGACATGGGCGGACCGACGCCCGATCAGTCTGAACGCCTGGCGGCCACGGTCCGCCGCTGCCAGCCGAGCACGACGGTGATGAATTCGCGCGTGTGGAATGACTGCGGCGATTTCGAGGTCGGCGGCGATAATGACATCCCCGACTTCTTCCAATACGGCCCCTGGGAGTCGGTGCGCTCGATCTTCCCGGCCGCCTGGTCCTATTGCACGACGGACAAGTGTGACCGTTCGCCTGAGACGATCATTCCGCAGGTCAGGGCCGCTATTGGTGACCTGGTGACGGTTCTTTCTGGGGGCGGGCAGTTTGCCTACAATATTGGCCCGATGGGGTCGGGGGCGATTGACCCCTACGACCGGCAGGTGTTGGAGGGGATTGGCGCGTGGATGGCGCGTCACCCGCGAGCGCTACGAGGCGCCCGCCCGACCTGGCTGCCGATTGAGGCCGCCTCTGGTGCCTGGCGGGCGACCGCCACCGACTCGGAGCTCTACCTGTTCCCGGCCCAGTGGGAGGAGGGGCTGGAGATTCGTCTGCCGGGTGTGGCCAACGCGGTGTGGCGGGCCGAGGTTGACGCGGCGGGCGCGGGTGCTCGCGGTGGGGTCAGCACCGTCCGTGCTGTCAGCGGGGTCGGCACTGTCGGCTTGGTCGGCGGGGACACTCATGCCGCCTGCACTTCCGGCACCGCTGACTCCTCCTCCGCTGCGAGCCTCAACAGCACCGTCTTTGACGAGGCCGCCCGCGCCCTCCCTGTGCGCCGCGAGGGCAACGAGTGCGTGGTGACCCTCGTGGGCCCCTGCCCTGATGACATCCAGCCGGTTGTGCGACTGGAGTTGGATGGGCCGCTACGTCTGCTCCCTGCGACGGCAGTCCCCCTGGCTGCCGCCCCTGAGGAGGATTCGTCCCGCGCGTGGGCGACGCTGCGGGGCTGCGACCTCGTGGCTCACCGCAGTGCGAAGGGCTACGGCGGGGGCTTTGCCGCCTTCGATGCCGTGGTGTTCAATGCGTCGGACACTGGGTTCCCACATGTGAGCCTACGCTTTTTCTTCGACGAGGGCGACGCCCCCTCCCCCACCACCATGTACCGCCTGACCTGGGGCGATACCTCGATTGACGTGAGTGGTACCGAGCTGGCTGCTGGCCCTATTCGCCTGGATACACACGTGGGCGCACATGTGGGAGCACACGCGGCGGCGCGCCTGCGGATCGAATACGCCCACCCCTTCTATTACGCCGATGCCCTTGACCTGCGTGTGGCGAGCATTGAGGTGGAGTGTTTCGCACACTCCCCCTCCCCCAGTGTGCCGGTCGTTTCTGCCGAGCCCGCCAGTGTTGGGGCTTATGCGGGCGAGCGCGTGCGCCTGGCTGCGGCTGTGAGCGGCTGGCCTGCGCCCAGCTACCAGTGGTATCGGGTTGATGTGGACGCGCTGGATAGCGAGGGCCTTCCTGGTGTTGCGATCCCGGGCGCGACGGCCTCGGTCCTTGAGATCGCTGGACCTGAGATCAGCGCGCCCGAGAGCGCCGGAGCACAGCACGCACACTCAAGCGCGTGCTACGTCCTCGTCGCCACTAATGAGCATGGCAGCGTCACCACGCAGCCCGCCACCATCACCCTGCGCTCTGGTGAGGCCCAGCGCGGTGTTCCGCCGCGCGTGGGGGCGATTACGGTGGAGGCTGTCATGGGTGAGAACCTGTCCATGTCCGGCGATGGGGCGAACCGTATTGTCACCATCAGTGCGGGCACGGTGCTGGGCTGCGCGGTGGAGGTCAGCGGCGACCCCTACCCCACCCTGCAATGGCAGTTGCTGCCCAGCGGGGCTGTGGACTGGGAGGACCTGCCCGGCCAGAGTGCCCCCACCTGGACGCGCATCATTGACGAATCCTTCAACGGTGCCAAACTACGCGTGCAGGCCGCAAACCCCGCAGGCGTAGTAACGAGCGGTATGGTGACTCTGCGGGTTTTCTGAGGCGCGTTTTCTGGTACAGGTTTTCTGAGCCGAGTATTCGAACTTTGGCCAAAAGAGTGATGCGACTCACACGCACGTTTGACCTTCTCAGATTCAATTTGAATTTTAGACTTGGGGAGTTGTGGTCCCGTAAGGGGAGAAGGGGTGTGGCTCTGTTGGGTTCTGAGCTGGCGTTGACTATTGGCGCTCAGGGGCGTGCTGGGGATATGGTGCGCCAAGCGCGTGCTGAGCTTGAGGCGGCGTGGGGGACGTGCGTCGATGATGTCGAATCCGCTGGTGCTGGTGTGCGTAATGCGGGGATGCCCGTTGTGGGTGAGGCGATTATGGCCTGGGGTGAGTTGCTTGCCGAGTTGGTGGGGGATTTAGAGGCTTTCGCGGGGGCGTTAGACGCTGTGGATGTGAATGCTTCTGCGGTGGATCGTCAGGTTGAGCAGGCTTTCACTCAGGCTCTCAATAGTCTGCCTGACAGTGAGGTGGGTGCGCAGTGAATGCAGCAGAGTTAGTGCATTCGTGTGCGGCGTTGAACCAGATGAGTGGGGCGCTACGTAAGATGCGCGGAACGCTTGTGGGGACCAGCGCCGATTTGGATGAGTCCTTAAGGGTTGCTTTGGCGGGGTGGAGTCAGGATTCAGCCTCTCGTCAAGCTCAGATGCAGCGCTGGGAGCAGTTACACGCCCAAACTAGGAGGCTCAGCACGGCGTTGGGCGCAATCATTCAGGCTGTGGATGCGATCAACCTGGAGGCCGGTGAGTGTGAGGATCACACGGTGGCAATGGTTGTTGAGGGGCGCGTAGCGTGGTAGGTAATGATTTTCGCGTGGAGACGTCCTCACTGGCCTCGCTGGCCTCAGAGTTGGACACTCTGGTGGGGGATCAATGGCGTTTTGATGTCGAGGATTTCCTCCCGGCTCGTTTTGAGGTCACCGACGAGGACGTGTGGAGGGCAGTCAGCGTGTTTCGTGACCGGTGGGAGCTGGGCATGAACGCCCTCACTGAAGATCTTGCCCAGGTCAGTGAACGTCTCAGCGCCGTTGCGGGTAGGTATATCGAGTTTGACCAGACCGCCACCGAGGCTGGCCAACGCGCCCTTGAAGCGGTCCACGCAGCAGCGTTCCGTTGCCCCGCACCCACTCCAAGTACGCACCCTCACACCAGCCAGGAGTAGGGGCATGACGGGGCGGGTATTCCACGTTAACGCCAACCCCGGCGCTATTGCCAGCCGGGCCACGACGTTGCGTGAGCGCGGCCAGAAGGTGTGTGCCGTAGCAGACCAGATGCGCACCCTTGGGCCCGGCTTGTGGGAGGGCCCCGCAGCGCAGGCTTTCCATGAGCGCTTCACCCTTGAGCCTGACCGGTGGGAGGAGATGGGTCAAGCCTTCATTGATGCCGCCCAATCCCTGACCTCGTATGCCCAGGCCCTCCAAACCGCGCAAGACCACGCCAGTGAGTGCCAACGGCGTTACGACGAGGTTCAAAGCATGCGCGCCCAGCATCGCGCACACCCCCAGGCCAGCATCACCGATCAGCCTTACGCGTGGAGTGTGAGCCCCCGTTTTTCTGATCTGATTGGACCTGACTTTGCGGGGATGGAAGCAGCGATCGAGGCCGACTGGCAGGCTGCGATAGCCGATCTGAGATCTTCCTCTACTGCGTGTGTCAACGCCCTCAACGCCGCCTGCGCTAACGCCCCCCAACAACGCTCCTGGTTTGACGTACTCAACGCCTACCCTCGCGGCCAATACGAAGCCGGCATGGACATCGCCCTAACTGGCTTGCACACTCTCATCACACCCGTCACGCTCGCATGGCAAGCCGGTACCGGCAAAATCTCTCCGGAGGCCGCATGGAAAGTTCTCAAGGCTCCCTTTACCCACCTGCGGGACCTGGGGCAAGCCTTCATCAACGCGCCCCTGGACACCGCTGGCAACATCATCTGGACTGCCCTTGACATTGAGGGCCTCGCTGACGATGCGCCCCGCGCCCTAGGTAAACACACCGCCAATATTGGCTTGTCTCTCCTCGGCGGAGCCACCTTCCTGAAAAGCGCCAAAATCCTGCATACCCTCAGCCGCCATGTCAACCCTCCTGCCTTCGTTAAAGGTGTTCACCACCACACCCACCTTCCCTCCAATGAGCTTGGCATACGCCGCAGGCCCACAGACCACGCCCCTCATCACCCACCACACCACCCCACAGACTCACACACACCCACCCTCTCAGCCTCCTCCCTGACAGCACCCACCCACTCCCCACCCCAGACTCCACCCCGCACCAGCCCCAACACCAACGCCAGCTCCGGCTGAGGTAAATCCCTTCGCTGACCTCGAACGCCGCCTCAACACCCACACCCACACCACAAACAACCCCACCAACTCACACATCGACCACGACCGCCTCCTCCAACGCCTCAACCCCAACCACCACACCAACACTGACGCTCCTGCGCCCACCACACCCCCTGACATCACCCGCGATCATCACCTCCCCGCCAACCCCGATCGCGACCCCGCGCCCGAGCCCAGCAACACTCACCACCTCGCCGAGAACGACGGCCCAGAGCACCCCGAACACCCCACCACCACCGAAAACCCCACCCACTCAACACACCCCACGAACACGCCTCTCGATAATGCGGAGGCGACAGCGACGTATGACCCTCACTCCACCCAACCTTCCACCCTGCCAACGCTCAAGAGTGAAGAAGAAATCGCCGCTCTGACACGACCCACAGGCATCAGCGACAAACACTACGAAACCCTACGCCTCGAACGCACCCAAGCACCCACAGGAATAGACCACCTCGCACGCACAATCCCTATCGTGGGAGACAACTCGGTCCCGCCCCCTCGCGATGCTTCTGCCCTTGATCAAGGCACGTTGGCATTGGTCGAAGATGTGGGAGAAGTCCTTGGTAGAGATCAGTACGGGAATCTGCGTAGCTATAACCAATGGTGGGATGAGACCATCGGACGAAACAAGATATGGCCTGAAGATGGCGAGAAACTGCCTGTAGAAGTGCGCATTCCTGAAGGAGCAAAACTCGCCCCCGGAGTCAACGAGCCAACGCAGTACACCATATGGGGTGGAGCCTTTAAAGAATCCGTGATTGACTGGGGAGGCGACAAGGCTCGCTCACTGGCAGAGGGCATCGTACATCAGGAAGGTAGCCGAAACGACCTTCTCGCAGCCTTCAAAGCTCACTACGACCTACCTTCCGAGGGCGCTATCTATTTCGACCGTGTCGGTGAACCTAATGGTGGGTTCCTCGGATTGATCGGCCCCGACGGTCCAGCGAGTTTCGGTGAACGTTCTCTTAACCCATCGTCTCTTCATAAGACCTATTACGCATACCAACTCATCGAAGACAACATTCCCGACGACTACACCATCCGATCAGGCATCACGGCGCCCTACCATGGAGGACAGGGCGGAGCCGTCCAACTCCAGATCTTCAATAGCCATGGAGACGAAGTTAAAGTTGAAAAACTCATCATTGACGGCGTGCTAAGAAAGGTCATTTGATGACGCTCCTACAGAAACTCGTGGAATTCACCCGACACAGGGGACCCATGCCTTCCTATCGGGACGACACTAACGAACTTATCTTCGACGGCGACATCGAGCGCTTCGCCTTCCATTTTTGGGAAGAAAACGGCCTCTGGCATTACGGGGAAAGCGGAAGCAACAACAAACGCTCCACTGAGCTTTCCACTCCTGACTTCGATATCGCCCTACGCTGGCTCATTTACAACGTCGCAGGCTCAGCCCGCCACCGTCTAAGATTCCATCCCCTTAGAATTCCCATTGATGGGGCTCTCGATCACGAAAACATTGCGACCGGATGGTCCATCCAACTCGATGATGATCTTATCGGCCAGCTCATCACCCCCGATGGCAAGGTCCTCGACATGCAAATGCAAGTATCCACCCGCAGAGCCGCGCAACTTGTGATCCTCTCCCACCTCATGGCCTACACGCCCGAACAGCTCCTCACCTCCTACATGGACCCCTACGGACGCCCGCATCTGACCCAATATCTCCACGAGGACCCCGCCCTCACACGCATAGGCAAACCCTCCCACCCCATCCCACCCCTAGAAACCGCAAACTGGGGAAAGTCCCCTGGCCATGTGAGCCGCGCACGCAGCGCCACCTCGTAGCAGCCAGGGGGACCTCTAAAAAGCCAGAGTTAAGGGAGCATCAGCTCCACTGCTCCTCGGGCCTGCCCTCCACAGCCCACAGGGTGTGGAACACGCCCTCGCGGTCCACACGGAAGTAGGTGTGCGAACCGAAGAAGTCGCGCTGGCCCTGGATGAGGGCAGCCGGCAGGCGCTCGGCGCGAATCATGTCGAAGTAGGACAGGGACGAGGCAAACACCGGGATCGGCACGCCACCAGCAGCCGCGAGCGCCACCACGCGACGCAGCGAGGGCACAGCCGCCTGAATACGCGAGGCGAAAGGCTCGGCCGCCAGCAGCAACGGCAGCTCGGGGTCAGCCTCGTAAGCCTTCGTAATGTCGTCAAGGAAGACGGCGCGAATAATGCAGCCAGCGCGCCAGATCTTAGCGAGCGCGCCCTTGTCGATCTGCCAGTTGTAGGCGGCGGCGCCGGCGCTGATCTCGTCAAAGCCCTGCGAGTAGGCGACGATCTTGGAGGCGTAGAGGGCCAGGCGCACGTCCTCAACGAAGGCTGCGCGCTCGGCCTCGTCAATGACGATGGGCGCTGCGCCACCTTCAAGGGCGCGGGCGGCCAGGCGCTGCGGGCGCGACGAGGAAGCACCGCGGGCGAAGGTGGCCTCACCAATGCCGGTCACGGGCACGCCCAGGGACAGGGCGGTCTGCACCGTCCAAGCGCCGGTGCCCTTCTGGGAGGCCTCGTCGACAATGAGGTCCACCAGCGGCGTGCCGGTCTCGGCGTCCACCTGGCGCAGCACCTCGACGCTGATTTCCATGAGGTAGGAGTTGAGTTCGCCCTCGTTCCACTGGGCGAAGATGTCGGCCACCTCAGCGGGGGTGATGCCCAGGCCGCGGCGCAGCAGGTCGTAGGCCTCGGCGATGACCTGCATGTCGGCGTACTCGATGCCGTTGTGCACCATCTTGACGAAGTGGCCAGCGCCATCAGCACCAATATGGGTGCAGCAGGGTTCGTCACCCACGTGGGCGGAGATCTTTTCAAACATGGGGCCCAGGCGGTCGTAGGACTCCACGGTGCCGCCAGGCATGATCGAGGGGCCCCACAGGGCGCCTTCCTCGCCGCCGGAAACGCCGGCGCCCACGAAGTGCAGGCCGCGGTCGCGCGCCCAGGATTCGCGGCGGACCGTGTCAGAGAAGAGGGCGTTGCCGCAGTCGACAATAATGTCGCCGGGCTGCATGTAGTCGGCCAGCTGGATCATGGCGGCGTCGGTAGCCTCACCAGCCTGCACCATAATGATGGCCACGCGAGGCTGCTCAAGGGAGGCAACGAACTCTTCGACGCTTTCGGCGGGAATGAAGGTGCCCTCAGAGCCGTCGCCGTGGTTGCTCATGAGTTTTTCAGTGCGCGCCAGGGTGCGGTTGAAGACGGCGGTGCGGTAGCCGTTGCGTGCGAGGTTACGGGCGAGGTTGGCGCCCATCACTCCCAGGCCGTACACGCCAATGTCAGCAGAGCCGGTGGCGGGCGTTGGGAAACTCATGGGTGTTCTCCATTCACTAATCCGTGCGGATGTTCTGGGTTAAGCCTATGCGGAGAGGTGCCTGTCGTGCTCGCCGCGTTCATTGGCGCGCGTCGTGCGTTTGCTCAGATTGACGAGGCAGGTTCGGATGTTCAGAGACCGTTAAGAAGCTGCGGAATATCCCTAGCTCCATAGGCAATTCGGATGACGTTCACGGTAGTCGTGTCCGTATCGGCGAAGAATAGGACTGCGTAATTTCCAACTGGCATGATCCGAATTTCATAACGGGCATCATGACACCCGTTGTGAAGAAGACGAAACTTCTCGGGATACTCCTCCAATGCCTCTACTGCATCCAAGATTCGGTCGATCAGTCGGCTTGCTGCTCGCGGCGCACACAGAGTTGAAGAGATGTAGTCGTGGATGGACCATAGGTCCGTGTGTGCTTGCTCGGTATAGACGACGGTCCACGTCATGCCTGGCTACGATTCTTGAATGACTCTCTGACTTCGGCAGCAGGAAGACCCCGACCCGCCTCACTATCTTCAAGACCTCGCTGAATCTCGGCATGCAGTGCCACCTCAGACGCTTGCCGTAAATCGATAATTCCTTGCGGTACAAGGTTTAAGGAAAAGGGAAGTCCTTGATGCTGGATAACCTGCCTAAGGAACATATCAACCGCATTCGACATTGGAACACCCAGTTGGTCAAGAATGTTCTCTGCGCTTTCCTTAACCTCTGGCTCAACTCGTGCAAAGATCGTCGCTGTCTTAGCCATGGTCCCCTCTTTTCGCTTTCGATGGCTATCAAAACCCCGGCTATCTAGATGCTAGCGAAAAGCTTTCTACTACGCAGCTTGGTTGCTTGTGTTCCAAACCCCCACCTCTCCTAGCGCGACGCCCACCATTCCAGCAGAGCAGCCTTCGCTGCCTCCTCACCCATGGGACCATTCTCAAGGCGCAGGTTCAAGAGGAACTGGCGTGCCTCACCGACCTCGCGGCCCGGCGTGAGCCCCAAGATTTCCATAATTTGAGCGCCATCAAGATCGGGGCGGATCGCGTCGAGCTCTTCTTGCTCGCGCAGGGCCTGGATGCGGGACTCCAGGTCGTCGTAGGCGGCCGACAGGAACTGCGCCTTACGGCGGTTGCGGGTGGTGCAGTCGGCGCGGGTGAGGCGGTGGAGGCGCTCAAGCATCTCACCGGCGTCGGTGACGTAGCGGCGCACGGCCGAGTCCGTCCACGCCGCATCCCCGTATCCGTGGAAGCGCAGGTGCAGGGCAACTAAGTGGCACACTTTCTCGGTGGTGGCCTTATCAAAACGCAGGGCCTTCATGCGCTTGCGCGTCATCTTCGCCCCCACGATCTCGTGGTGGTGGAAGGACACAACGCCTCCCCCCTCGAAGCGGCGGGTGGCCGGCTTGCCCACATCGTGCATGAGGGCGGCAAAACGCAGGATAAAGTCCGGTCCGGGCACGGGCCCCTCCGGCCCGGTTTCCAGGTCCATGGCCTGATCGAGGACGGTCAGGGTGTGTTCGTAAACGTCCTTGTGGCGCTTGTGCTCATCCTTCGTATCCTGCAGGGCAGACAGCTCCGGTAGGACAATGTCGGCCACGCCCGTGTGCACCATGAGCTCAATGCCGCGTCGCGGGTAGGGCGAAATAATGAGGCGTTCAAGCTCTGCGCGGATACGCTCAGCCGAGACGATCTCCAGGCGGTGGGCCATGACATCCATGGCATTCATGACATCCTCGTCCACGTCGATCCCCAGCTGGGCGGCAAAACGTGCGGCACGCATAATGCGTAAGGGATCATCGTCGAAGGACTGCTCGGCAGTGACGGGCGTGCGCAGGCGCCCCTGCTGCAGGTCCTCCAGACCATTGTGGGGGTCAACGAGGACCATGCCCGGCAGACGCATGGCCATGGCGTTGACGGTGAAGTCCCGGCGAGTGAGGTCCCCTTCCAGAGTGTCACCGTAGGTGACCTCAGGCTTGCGGGAGCCGACCTCGTAAGAATCCGTGCGGTAGGTGGTGACCTCAACGGTGAGGTCCTTCTTGCGCGCGCCGATGGTGCCAAAGTCGCGGCCCACATCCCAGGTGGTGTCGGCCCAGGAAGAGAGGATTTCCTCGGTCCGGTCCGGGCGGGCCGAGGTGGCGAAGTCAAAGTCGTGGGGGGTCACGCCCAGGAAGGCGTCGCGGACGGGGCCGCCAACGAGGGCGAGCTCCTCGCCTGCGGCTTCAAAGACGCGGCCGAGTTCGAGCACGCCTGCGGGGAGTTGGGCGAAGGCACCTTGGGCGTTGGCCATGAGGGTGGCCATATCCACATTTCCTGGGATGGCGGCCAACGAGGCGCCCTGCTTGGTGGCCTGCGCGCTGCCATGCGTAGCTCCCTGGGTGGCGCCCCGGGTGCTGCCCTGTGTGCTACCAGGGGCGGCGTGAGGCGCGGAGGGAACCTCGGTGGTGGGGGGCATGTCGCTCGACGTGGAATCCACGGTGTGTCCTTTCAGGCGTCAGACTTCTATCGTCCCACACCCCGATCCGTGCCCCCAGGCTCCCGGGTGTGAGTTCACCCCCCTTCGCGGGCTTTGGGGCCCGAAAATCCCTTGGGCGCACATGTGGGCGCACGCTGCGGGAAAGACCATGAAGAAAGGGGACTTTCGCCACGGGCGTGTTCCTGCTTTGGCAGGTTTTAGCGCCTTGACTGCACTCCGCGATGAGCGCCACGCTCGGGCAGATGGGTGTTTGACGCCAAAGCCGCCTAAAGTTGAACCATGCCTGCCTATTCCACAGAGCGTCGCCCAGGGGTCCCCCGACCCCCGCGTCGTCATGTCTCCAAGGCATTGCATGGGCAGGCCACGCATTTGCCGATCGTCGGTGAAACCTCCGCTGGTGGCATCGTCGTTGATGTCAAGGGGGGCATCCCCTACGCGGCGATTATTGCCCGCCGCAACCGTGCAGGCCGCATTGAGTGGTGCCTCCCCAAGGGCCACGTTGAGCACGGTGAGACGCCCGAGCAGGCTGCCCTGCGTGAGGTCTTTGAAGAGACCGGCATTCAGGGGCGAATTATTAGCCACCTTGCCACCATTGACTACTGGTTCTCAGGCCATGACCGGCGCGTCCACAAGGTGGTTCACCACTACCTCATGGACTACCTGTCAGGTCACATCACCGTTGAAGGCGATCCTGACCAAGAGGCAGAAGATGCCGCGTGGATCCCTCTGCGGGAAATGACGCGCCAGCTGGCCTACCCTAATGAACGACGTATCGTCGGTATCGCACTGGATCTGCTGTATCAGGGGGACTAATTGCTGTTGTCCCGTCTGTGTGCTGCCCTCGTTACTGCCGCCCTTCTGCCCCTCGCTCTTCCCGGCGTCGCTGCGCCCGCCCACGCCGCGCCCAACACTCCTGCGCCCGCCCATGCCGCGCTGTCGCCCGTATCTACCGCACCCTCTGCTACCGCCCTGCACGCCAGCTCCCCCTCTGCCCGTCCTCTGACCTTCGCTGAAGAGGGGAGCCAGCAGTCGGGTGACCTCGTCGTGTCGATTGATAACTTCGCGCCCCGAGTGTTGACGGATGAGTCAACCCTCGTGGTGTCAGGGACGGTGTCGAATCATGGGCGCTCAACCCTCCCTGCACCCACTGTTCAGGTGTTTATGCAGGCCACGACGCCGGTGTCGATGGAGCAGATGGCTCATTTCTTTACCGGCCTTTTGTGGAATGGGCCCCTCATTGCCTCCGAGTCCTTGACCGGTTCCCTCGCGCCAGGCGAATCGCGAGCCTTTACCGTGACGGTGGATCGCGCCTCCTTGCCTTTGGAGGGGCAGTGGGCGTGGGGGCCTCGCGGAGTGACTGTCGAGGCCACCGCCGGGGACGAGCAGAGCAATGACCGTTCCCTCATCGTGTGGGATGCGGGTCAGGATTTTGTGCCTTCACGGGTGAATGTCGTCGTTCCGTGGACCGTGAGGAATGCGCCCCTGGCCGTCTATGCGCCCGCAATCGCGGGCCAGCTGCAAAGCCGACCGGGAGTGACTTTGGCAGTTGACCCGGAGGCTGTGGATACGGGTGATGAGGCGATGAGTGGCGTGGTGCGTGAGCGCCTGCTGACCGGCACTCACGAGGTCATCCCCCTGCTGCCTTTTGACGCCGATCCTGGGCTGACGATGGCGGTGTCGAGTGAGTGGATCCACCAGCTGTGCGATCGTTCTCGGGAGGATTTCCCCGCCCTCTTAGCTTCGACTGCTGGCAACAGCGCCGATGGTGCACAAAGTGGGGATAGTGTTCAGTCCGCTGCTCAGAACGAGGGCGAGGCGCCCCAGAGCGCGCCAGCTCCTTCCCAAGCTCCGACGAACCTGCACGAAAACGGAGCTTTAGCCACGGTCCTTCGGGATGTGCGCTGGCCATCGGAGGATAGTTTCGGCCTGGAGTTCCTGGCGAAATCCTCGTCGTTGGTGACGCTGGCACCTGCGGGGGCCCTCCCCACGGCGGAGGACATTGATTTCCTTCCCGCACCCCGCGTTGAGGTTGATCCCCTGACGGGGCAGACGCTCATTAGCGGCGAAGCTGAGGCGGGTGCGACGGTGTTGACCAGCCCGGCATACCTGTCGGATCTGCTGGGCTGGGGGCCATCGACGGTGGCCGATAATTTGGATCGCGATCAGTTGTTGGCTGCTGCGGGCGCGATTATTACCCGCGAGCGCCCGCAAAGTGAGCGGTCCTTCTTGGCCGTGATGCCTCGTCGTTCTCAACTCAGCGAGGATGCTGTGGCACGCCTTCGCGCGTTGACGGAGCACAGGTGGGTTGCTCCCACGACCTTGAGTGAGATTGCGGCTTCCCCGGCGACCGACATTGCGCGGATTCCCCTTGAGTCTAAGCCTGTGGATGAGGCGAGCCTTCAGGCAATTTCTGTCCTTGATGGGGTCTTGGAAAGAGCCCAGGCCACTGAGGCGGCATTGAGTGATCCTCAGCCTTTGCGTGAGGAACTCACGCGTTTTACTTTTGAGGCCTTGAGCGCCTCCTACGAGCCTCGCCAACGTCAGGTCGCGGCGGATCTGCTGCGCGTGAAGACCTCCGCGTATTCTCACGCTGTTCATGCTGAGCCTTCCGCCCCGATCAATGTCATTTCCACCTCGGTGAATTTCCCGGTTCGGGTGGTGAATTCCCTGCCGTGGGAAGTGCGGGTGCGCGTTGATTTGGATCCTTCAGATCGCCGTATGCGCGTAGTGGAAATCCCTGAGGTCACCATTCCGGCGCATTCCGCACGCGCGGTGGAGGTGCCGGTCAAAGCTATTGGCTCGGGCGATATCAACGTCACTTACAAGGTGTTAACAGTCACCGGGACTGTGCTCGATAACAGTCATTCTGTCAGTGTGCGCTTGCGCGCCGAGTGGGAGGATGCGGCGACAATGGCTGTTGCCACTGTCGTTGGTATCGCTTTTGTTGGCGGTCTGATCAGAACACTTCGCCGACGGATGCGGGCGTCGACAGGCCTTCCGGGCGCGGGAGGCTCCACCCCCACCGACGAGGTGATCCCTGTTTCGGACGCTTCCCCATTGTCTGCGCCCCCCGATACGCTTAACGACGATCGTGTTTTCCCGACGAAGGATGAGGGATGAGTTCACCGGCATCTGACGCTCCTGCCCCCCAGGCTCCACGCTCCTCGTCATTGCTGCGTTCAAGTGCTGTGATGGCTTCAGGCACTCTCGTTTCACGCATCCTGGGTTTCATTCGCGCAAGTATGTTGCTCGCGGCGTTGGGGTCGGTCGCTGGTGGTGTCATGGCCTCTTTCCAGACGGCCAACACCTTGCCCAATATGGTGTTTAATATCCTCGCTGCGGGCGTGTTTGATGCTGTGCTCGTGCCGCAGATTGTGCGGGCAATGAAACGCACCCAGGGCGATGTGTACGTCAATCGTCTGATCACGTTGGCGGGCACCATTCTTTTTGCCGTGACGCTGGTGGCGATGGTGCTTTCTCCCCTGCTGATCCTCATTACGGCAGCGGGCTATGACGCGGAAATTCGCGCGTTGGCGATTGCCTTTTCGCTGGTGTGCTTGCCGCAGATTTTCTTCTACGGCCTGTATAACCTGCTGGGCGAGGTGCTTAACGCTCGGGGCGTATTTGGCCCCTACATGTGGGCGCCGGTGGTCAATAATATTGTTGGCATTGCTGGCTTGGCTGTGTTCCTGGTCATGTGGGGCGTCGAGCCAACCATTTTGCCGATCGCTGATTTCACGGGCCCACAGTTTTGGGTCTTGGCCGGCTCGTCAACCTTGGGCGTGATCGCCCAGGCCTTGGTTCTCCTCATTCCTTTGCGTTCGGCGGGCATTAAGCTCCGCCCGGATTTCCATTTCCGCAGCACTTCTTTTGGTTCGGCCTCGAAGGTGGCGGGCTGGACCTTTGCGACCTTGGCTGTCAGCCAGGTCGGTGTGCTCTCAACGTCGAATATTGCCGCTCAGGCTGACGCGTGGGCTCACCGCTACCAGCCGAATCCCAGCGCTGTTGCTGATGCCGCGCAGGTGGTGGTGGGGAATGCTGCCTACGCGACGGCGTTCATGATCTTCATGGTGCCGCAGTCGTTGATTGCGGTGTCCTTAGCGACGGCGGTGTTTACTCGTTTGAGTCATGCTGCGGCACAAAATGATGATCGGACGGTGGCGGAGAATTACTCCTTTGGCGTGAAGGCGATTTCGAGCCTGACGCTGTTGGCTGCTGCGATCCTCATGGCCGGGGCCATTCCGATGATGCAGATGGTGGCGCCGACAACGCGCCCACCGGTTGTCGAGGGCTACGCGTGGGTGCTTTTGGCGCTGATGCCGGGTGTGGCCTCGACGGGCATGATTTTGATGAGTCAGCGTGTCTTTTTCGCCTACGAGGACGCTAAGCCCGTGTTCTTGATGGGTATTGTGCCCACGATCGTTCAGGTGATTGTCGGCTGGTCGGTATTTTTTGCGACGGGTCCACGCTGGTGGGTTGTGGGTGCGGCTGCTGCGGAGACGGCATGCCGCGTGGTGCAGGGTCTCATTGCCATTGTGTGGGTGGCCCGCCGGAATCGCTATGTCAATCAGCGTCAGCTGCTTTTGTCGTATGGCTATTCTTTTGTGGCGTCTGTGGCGGCCCTGCTGGCTGGCCTTGGTGCAATGTTTGTCATGGGGTGGCACACAGATGCGCAAAGTGTGTTGGGCCGAGTGGGTGCTTCCATGGGGCGCCTTATTGTGGTGTCAATCGTTGCGACGATTGTGTTTTGGCTTGTCATGCGTTTCCTCGCTCCGGCTGAGACGGCGCGGGTGGGTGGCTTGATCGCGCAGCGTCTTCCTCTGCCTCTTGGGCTGACCCGTTTTATAGTTGGTCGGCAGGAGAAGGATTCTGTGTCTTCTGACGACATCGACCGCCCCGATACCGGCGACTCTGGAGATCTCATGAACCGTGATGAGCACGACGAACCTCAGGAACACCATGGCGTTCCTGAATCCTTCGCGCCTCCTGCTGTTCCGCCGCGCGCTTTCCCCGCACCTGCTGAAGCTGAGGCGGACGGGCAGGCTCTTCCTCCCCTTTCCTTCCCCGACTGGATGCAGTTGACGCCCAGCGAGGTCTCCGACATGCCGTCGGCATCTGGCAGTACCGACCCGTTCACTGATTCCTTCGCCGCCTCCGAGGATGCCGCTGATGGCATGCGTGTCGCTGGCGAGGATTTCAGGGAGGATTTGCGTGCTTTTAGTGCGGCTTTGGAAGAGTCCCTCACTGACGATGATGAGCCGGTGACCCAACCGGCGGGTATCCCGATCTACCCCGACGCTGTGCCCGCCCTCGTCGGCGACACGGCTGACGAGGGCGACGCCCTCGCCGGAAGCCCCGTCGCAGATGGTGTCGGCGTGGAGCCTGCCACGCAGGGGGCCGCAGCAGATGCAGCGGCTGGTCCAGCAGCGGGTACCGCGGCGGGTAGTGCGGGCGCCGCAGCCCTGGCTGGAGGCACTGCTGCCGCGAAGGAGAAGGCCGCTGCGGCCGCAGCTGCGGTGAGCGCCGGAGCCGCGACAGCGTATGTCGCTACCGCCGTGCATGCGCGTAAGGCCCTTACGGCTGTGCAGGATGCGTTTAGTCGTGCGGTGGATAAGGCGAAGGCCTCGGCGCGAGCCGCTGACGCGGCACCTTCTGCGGGCATTGCGGCCGATGCGGTCGAGGCGGATAGTCTTGATGACACGCTCACTGTGGTTCCGCGTTTTGAGGAGGTAGCAATGTCCCCCGCGCCAGCCGGGTCTTCTACTCGCCCTGGCGGCGCGCCCGCGCAGGCGTCACCTGGTCGTTTCGATCCGACCAAGCCGACGGTCATTTTCTTCGTGCTCTTCACGATTGTTGCCTTCGTGTGGGCGGTACAGACGGCCACAGCTCCCTTGGAGCAGCCGTCCTTTAGCCGCGCCGATGAGATGGCTTCTGCCGATCAGTCGGCCGCTCAGTCCGATGCTCAGTCCGGGGCCCAGTCTGGGGCCGCACCAGCGCCTGTGGCAGCTCCTGCGGGTCCGCAGATTTCTTCTGTGACGGTCCTGTCGTGGCGCGACGATCAGGGGGACTATGAGGATCGCGCGATCAATATGATCGACGGCAATATGGAGACCGAGTGGCATTCTCGTGAGTTTGATCGACCTTTTGGTGATGACACTTCCCTGGCGCTGGTTGTGCGTTTCAAGGAGAAGACCACCTTGTCGGAGCTGACCTTGCATATGCCTGAGGGCACTGAGGGGGGCGAGATCTCTCTCAAGGCTCCCAATGCGGAAAGTCCGCGTCGCGGCGAGGTCCTCGCCACGACCGATATGAAGCCCACGACCACTATTTCCCTGCCGACGCCTGTGGAGACCGATTCGGTGACGCTGACTTTCCGTCAGGTGCCTCGTTCGGTTGATGGCGCCAACTGGGCGTGGATTTACGAAATCACTGCGAAGTAAGAGTCCTTCGCGACGAAGTAGAGGAAGAAGTAATGTCTGAAACAGTACATGACGTTGTGATCGTGGGCTCTGGCCCGGCGGGCTACACCGCCGCGATTTACACCGCCCGCGCCGGCTTGGCTCCTGTCGTGGTTGCCGGTGCGATCACCGCTGGTGGCGCCCTGATGACGACCACCGAGGTGGAGAACTTCCCCGGCTTCCCTGAGGGCGTCATGGGCCCGGACTTGATGGAGAATATGCGCGCCCAGGCAGAGCGTTTCGGCGCTGATATTCGCTTTGAGGACGCTTCCGCTGTTGACCTTAGTGGCGAGATCAAGACCGTCACTATTGACGAGGAGACCCTGCGCGCCCGCGCCGTCATCATCGCCACGGGTTCTGCATACCGTAAGCTCGGCGTTGAGGGCGAGGAGCGTCTGCTCGGCCACGGCGTGTCCTACTGCGCCACCTGCGATGGTTTCTTCTTCCGCGATAAGGTGCTGGCCGTGATCGGTGGCGGCGACTCTGCGATGGAGGAAGCTACCTTCCTCACTCGTTTTGCTTCCAAGGTCTATGTTGTTCACCGCCGCGACCAGCTGCGCGCTTCGAAGGCCATGGTGGACCGCGCGATGAATGATCCCAAGATTGAGTTCGTGTGGAATTCCACCGTCGCTGAGGTTCTGGGCGATTCGACCGTGGAGGGGTTGCGCTTGGCTTCGACCGTCGACGCGTCCGAGTCGACTCTCGCTGTTGATGGCGTCTTTGTCGCCATTGGTCACCTGCCGCGTAACGAGGTTGTCGCCGACCAGGTGACCCTCGATGAGGCGGGCTACATCGTGGTGGACGAGCCGAGCACCCGCACGAACCTCGCTGGCGTGTTCGCCTGCGGTGACGTGGTTGATCACAGCTACCGTCAGGCCATTACTGCCGCCGGTTCGGGCTGCCGAGCCGCCTTGGATGCGGAGCGGTGGCTGGCTGAGCAGGGCTGAGAGTCCCTCACTGGCCCTCTTCCAGGGTGTTATCGCACTGGAAGGCCGATGATGTCATGACGCCACTGTATGGCTCTGATCGCTTTCGGAGCCATACAGTGGCACACTTGGTTTAGCCTCGTGTGTCGCGAGGCTTCGTCTGTATGAACGTTAGGAAGGTCCCGTGAGCGGAGAGCATCGCCTTTCGGGTGACACGCAAGGAAATCGTCTCGATCCATGGTTTGGCGCCTACGCCGAACGAGCGCATAACCTGCGAGCCTCCGAGATCCGAGCGCTTTTCTCCGTCGTGTCCCGCCCGGAGGTTGTCTCTTTGGCAGGTGGCATGCCCAACCTTAAGGATCTTCCTCTTGATGCGCTGGCTGAGTCGGCGAAGAGTTTGATTGCCAATCATGGCGCTCAGGCTATGCAGTATGGCTCGGGTCAGGGTTGGGCTGTTTTGCGTGAGCAGATCTGTCATGTCATGACCTATGACGGCATTATTGGCGGTGATCCTGATGACGTTGTGGTGACGACGGGTTCGCAGCAGGCTTTGGATTTGATGACGCAGCTTTTTGTGGATCCGGGCGACGTGGTTTTGGCTGAGTCGCCGACGTATGTGGGCGCTTTGGGTGTGTTCCGCGCGCAGCAGGCTCATGTGGTTCATATTGATATGGACGCTGATGGCATGATTCCTCAGGCTTTGGAGGAGACCATTGCCCGCGTTCGCGCCGAGGGCCGCACCATTAAGCTGCTCTACACTATTCCGAACTATCACAATCCGGCTGGCGTGACCTTGTCGGCTGAGCGTCGCCCGCTGATCGCGGAGATTTGTCGGCGCGAGAATATCCTCATTCTTGAGGACAACCCCTATGGGCTTTTGGGTTTTGATGCTGATCCGCTGCCGGCGTTGAAGTCCTACAGCCCTGAGGGTGTGGTGTACCTGGGGTCGTTTTCGAAGATGTTCGCTCCTGGTTACCGTATTGGCTGGGCTTACGCTCCTCACGCGATCCGCGACAAGCTCATTCTTGCTTCTGAGGCGGCGATTTTATCGCCTTCGATGATTGGGCAGATGTCGATTGCGCAGTATCTGACGGATTATGACTGGTATAGCCAGGTGAAGTCTTTCCGTTCGATGTACAAGGAACGCTGTGATGCGATTCTGGGTGCTCTGGAGGAGTATCTGCCGGAGTGCACGTGGACGACGCCGCAGGGCGGCTTCTACACGTGGGTGACGCTGCCGGAGGGTCTTGATGCGAAGTCGATGTTGCCGCGTGCTGTGCGCGCTCAGGTGGCTTATGTGTCGGGGACGGCGTTCTACTATGACGGTCGCGGTGCGAATCATCTGCGTCTGTCCTTCTGTTATCCCACGCCTGAGGATATCCGCGAGGGCGTTCGTCGTTTGTCGACGGTGGTGAAGGCAGAGAAGGAGCTGGTGGATATGTTCGGTGCCGGCTTCCACCACGACAACTAACCAAAACCGCTTTTACCTGCGAATATACACTTTGGAGATGACGATGGCTGACATTCCTAAGGTTCTCATCATCGCTGGTGGTCTCACCCACGAACGTGAGGTGTCCCTGCGTTCGGGGCGCCGCGTTGCGAATGCCTTGACCCAGTTGGGGCACGAGGTGCGCGTCTGCGATCTTGATTCGGCGCTGCTGGGTTCGATTGAGGAGTTTGCGCCTGACGTGATTTGGCCGCTCGTGCATGGTTCGGTGGGCGAGGACGGCTCGCTTCAGGCCCTGCTGGAGACGTTGAGTATTCCCTTTGTGGGGACGGGTTCCGTGCAGGCAATGATGGCGTCGAATAAGCCCACGGCGAAGGGTTTGGTGGCGTCTTCGGGCTTTGATACTCCGGGGTGGATGTCTCTGCCGCAGTTGTTCTTCCGCCAGTTGGGCGCGAGCCAGGTGTTGGGCGCCTTGGAGAATGCGATTCAATTCCCTGTGGTGATTAAGCCCGCTGATGGTGGTTCGGCTTTGGGTATTTCTAAGGCCGAGGATTTCGCGCAGTTGCGTGCGGCGATGGTGGATGCCTTCGCCTATGGTGAGCGCATTATGATCGAGGAGTTTGTTCAGGGCCGCGATGTGGCCGTATCGGTCCTTGATTTGGGTGATGGTTTGGTGGCTTTGCCTCCGGTGGAGATTTCCACGGATTCAGGCGACTATGACTACGATGCTCGCTACACCACAGATGAGACGGAGTATTTTGTCCCGGCTCGCCTGTCTGATGAGCTCATCGCTGAGGTTCAGTTGACGGCGATGGATGTTCACCGGATTCTGGGCTTGCGGGACCTTTCGCGCATTGATTTCGTGGTGAGTGAGGATGGGACCTGCTGGTTCATTGATGCGAATGTTTGTCCGGGGATGACGGATACGTCGTTGCTTCCTCAGGCTGCGGAGGCGGCGGGCTCTTTCCCTGACGTGTGTTCGGAGATCGTTCATTTCGTCGCTCAGGGCCGTCCTCTGCCCGAGGAGGTCGTGTCCCCTACTGACGAGGTCGTCGCCGAACCTTCAGGCGATCCTCAACCCTGAGTCGCTCCCCCACTGTCATTCATCCCCCTTCAGGCGCTCCACAGGCACCAGGAGGGGGATGATGCTTACGAGGCACACGCGGCCAGCCGTGTGCGCTTACAACGCCACCCAAGGACACCCGCACACCCAAGCAAGCGGAGGGCGGGGTGAAGTCCGTAGTACCAACGGAACCCGCCCAACCTAGCAAGCGGAGGGCGGGGTGAGCCGCTTGCGGCGCGGTTGGGCATAGGAGCCGAAGCGAAGCGAAGGCGAGTGGGCACAAGCGGCTCACCCCGTCGTCCGCGCCCCCACCAGTGCGGCGCGGTCAAGGAGGAAACAGCGCAGTGCGAGACGGGCTTGTACGGACTAAGCCTGAGCCTCACAAGGCCATTGAAGGGTCTTCATGCCGAAGTATTGTGCGCCGCGCAGGTGTTTTTCGCGGTCGTCAATGAAGAGGATTTCTTCGGGTTCGGTTTCTGCTGCTTGTGCGGCAAGGCGGTAGATGGTGGATTGGGGCTTTCGTTGGCCGCATTCGCCGGAGAAGATGAAGTGACTGAAGCGGTCTTTCGCCCAGGGGGCTGCGCGTAGCGCCTGTGCGACGCATGCGGGCGCGTTGGCGAGGATCCCGACGGTGCATCCGGCTTCGAGTGCGCGGTCGACGCAGCGGAGTGCTTCTTCGTTTGGGGTGTACATGCGCCGGATGTCAGCGTCGACGAGGGCTTGGATTTGTGCGTCGGTGAGTTCGGCGTTGCCGCAGTCTCCGGCGACGGCATTCCAGAATGCGGCGTCGCTGCCTCCGGCATCGTGTTGGTCTCGGTGTGCCCACATGGCGTGGTCGACGAGGGAGACAATGACAGGGTCGGTGCAGTCCAGGGAGAGGAGGCGGCAGAATTCTTGGGGGTCGGGTCTTTCGGTGACGAGGACGCCGGTGACGTCGAAGTACACGGTCTGAATGCCGGCAAAGAATGTCATGGGAACCTTCCCCTTTCTGGTCGCTGTTGTTGCCCCGCCTGAGTCGGTGGTGACTTTGGGGCGACAAGAAGCGGCCTGCGCACTTCCATTCTGCCGGTTTATGTGGGTGTCAGGGGCGTTCTGGACATAAGGGAGATACTTGTCACCGTGAGGAGGTGTGACGGTCGACCTAATGGGGGCTTTTAGCCGCGCTCACCTGAGTCTAAAGGCCCGATTTCGCTCCCGCTTTCGTCTGTTGTCTGATAACTAGGCCTCTGATGGCAACGCTGTTTCACGTGAAACACTGGAATGTCGTTGGAGCAACCTTTGCACGTCGCCTTCGAAGGCTGCCATCTACTACTGATGCACCCAGTTCAGGAGATTCCAGGTCGAGCCCCGCAGTTGAAGCTCCTAGCTCAACGGTTCCGCTCAATGGGGCAGCACCTCTCCCCCATCCGGCCTAAGCGCAATCGCAAATACTACGGTGCTCCGCTTTGGCTGACGCGACCCCGTTGGGCACTCGAATGAGCCTCGTCAGTCCTGCGGCACGCAGCGCTGATAATGCCTGCATGTCCTGCATCCTGCTATGGTACGCGCCTACGCGCTGATGCGCCTGCCACCCGCAGGCTCATAGTGACTGACATACTGCTCGCTCATGACCGTACCAGAGCAAGAGGTTAATCCTAATCAGCTCCGCATCCGAGCAGCCATCTGTGGGGCATGTGGAGATCGTGTGGGCTCCCTGTCCCAGCAGCGAGCAGTCACCCAGAAGACTGTATACGCGGTGCCTAGGCGTCCCTTACGAGCAATGCAGCAATACGTTCAAGGTCATCCGCGCCGGCAAACTCGATGACAATCTTGCCTTTACGACGTCCTTCAGAAATCGTGACGCGTGTGTCGTAGGCATCCGACAAGGTGGAGACGAGCCTCTCCCCTAACGGCGACAGAGTCTTCTCCCCCGGCTTCTGAGTTGCCACAGGGTGTCGCGGAAGACCCAAACGCACGAGTTCCTCCGTCGTACGGACGGAAAGGCCTTCTGCCACAATCCGTTCCGCCAAGCGCTCCATGTCGGCTGCCTCGTTGAGACCGAGCAGTGCACGCGCATGGCCGGCTGTGATGGAACCGCCCGCGAGCTTGCGTTGGACAGCAGGGGGAAGCTTCAGCAGGCGGAGGGTATTGGCAATCTGGGGCCGTGATCGGGCAATGCGCTTGGCGAGCTCCTCTTGGGTCGCGCCGAAGTCAGCCATGAGCTGCTGATAGGCCGATGCCTCCTCCAAGGGATTGAGCTGCACCCGATGTAGGTTTTCGAGCAGTGCATCACGAAGCAGATCATCGTCTTCCGTATCACGAATGATCGCCGGTACGGTTGAGTTTCCGGCCAATTCCGATGCACGCAGACGACGTTCACCCATAATGAGTTCGTATCGGGCATCAGGCTTTGCTTCAAGGAGTTGCCGAAGCGTCTCGGTAGGCTCGTCACTGGCCTTAATGGGCCGAACGACAATTGGTTGAAGCACACCGACCTCGGTGATGGAAGCCGCGAGCTCTGCAAGTTCATCCTCATCGAAGACTTCGCGTGGCTGACGGGAATTCGGAATGATCTCATCCACTCGGAGCACGCCAAAGCTGGCGCCAGGCACGGCCATCAATTCAGGCTCATCCTCAGATGTTTCACGTGAAACACCGTTCTGAGGAGTGCCCATAATGGCGTCAAGAACATTCGTCGTCACGCGGGCAGATGTCTGTCCGTCATCGGCCAAGGACGTTTCACGTGAAACATCCATCTGAGGTGCGCTCTTGCCGGCAGTGGCCGCACCTGATTCATTCGACGCCGATTCGGTCGGCATGGATCCGCGCACTGCTTGGGCTTGAATCGGCGCCTCGGCTTCACGCGCTGCTGCTTCAGCGCCAACGCCTGCCTCGGCCTGAATCTTCACCTTTTGCCCCCGAGCCGAACGTGACTTCGCGGGATCTACCGATGTTTCACGTGAAACACTCTTACGGCCTTGGCTTGACCGTCGGGGCTGAAGAAGCTCCCGGGCAGAACCTCCCCTTGTGCGCGAAGACGAGGCGGAGGCGGACTCTGGGAAGAGGACATCTAAGGGGCGAGCGCTCTCACCACGCGGAGCCGGTGGAGCATCGGGAATCAAGGAGCCAAGGCCATTACCCAATCCGCGACGGGGCCGCGACGATTGGGAGCCAGTTTGCTGCGTCGGGCGTGCATCGGCCATATCGTGTCCTCTTTCCCCATGCGCACAGCACCTGATGGTAAGCGCATTCAGTAACAGTCATTGCGAGGTCACTTAGTCAGCCAAGCGCCCGCGCTTTTCGGTAGGTACTTAGTCTAACGCGCGAAACGGGGCGATGGGTGCCGACGCCCGCAGTCATGACGTCATATCCCCCGCCGTGCACAAGAGACAGCGCCAGGCGCTCCTGCCCGAGGTGCTATGACATACGGTCGCCGACACGAGGGACGGTGAACAAAGGATCAGTCGCGAGATGCGTGCTGTGCGAGCCGCTGACTGAGCTCGAGCGCCGCCTTCCGATAGGCCAGAGCACCAGCAGAACGAGGATCGTAGGAAACCACACTCTGGCCGTAGGAAGGGGCTTCCGAGACGCGAACAGATCGTGGAATGACCGTCTCAAGGGTTTGCTCCGGGAAGTGTTCCCGCACTTCAGCTTCGACCTCTTCAGACAGCTTCGTACGGCGATCCACCATCGTCAACAGCATCGTGGAAACAAAAAGACGAGGGTTCAGCGCAGCCCTAATGCGTTCAATCGTCTTCCACAACTGAGTCAGGCCTTCGAGGGCGTAGTACTCCGTTTGGATTGGAATCATCACCTGATCGCAAGCCACCAGGGCATTGAGGGTCACCAAACCCAGGGAGGGCGGACAGTCAATGAGGACAACGTCAACCTCCTGGTGCTCCTCCACAAAGGCAGAAACGGCATCGGCGAGCAAGAACTCGCGGCGCTCAAGATCGACGATCTCAATCTCTGCCCCCGAAAGGTCAATGGTCGCTGGGCACACAAGCAAACGTTCACTGTCAGGGCAACGTTGGAGGGCTTCGACGAGCGGGGTCTGACCAATAATGACGTCATAGGTCGACAAGGTGCCGGCTGAGTGTGCAACACCCAAAGCGGAGGATGCATTGCCCTGGGCGTCGGCATCGATCACTACTACATTCAGGCCACCTTTTGCTAGGGCAACAGCAATATTCACCACGGTGGTTGTCTTACCGACGCCACCCTTTTGGTTGGCAACCGTGATGACCACGGGCGCAGCCGGCCTGGGATACACAGCCTTGTCTAACATGCGCTGATCAGCCAAATTACGCTCTAGCTGAGCGGACAGAGGCGTGCCTCCGGTTGAAGTGCTCATCTCTACCTGCCTTGTTGAAACAATTCTCTTGACCACTTTAGAGCAGAAGCGAGGCCGACCTCTAGGCGACGGCCTCGCTTCTGCTCACATGGGCGGTGCGCCTACTTCACGCGGCGACACACCACAACGAATGTTGAATCCTCTTCCATGATTGAAGGGACTTCGTGGACCTCAGCACGCAAATGATGACGCTTCAACTCTGCTGCCGCCTCTTCAACCTCAAGAGCCGCACGACGCCCCTTAAGGGCCACCAGCGAACCGCCAGGAGCAATGAGCTTAGACGTCATACGGACCAGCTTGGTCATATTCGCCACCGCACGAGAGGTCACCACATCGGCTTTCCCCTTGCCTCGCAACTCCTCGGCGCGAGCCTGATGGATGGTGACATTGTCCAGGCCAAGCTCATCGACGACATCGGCCAGCCAATCGCAACGCCGCTGCATGGGTTCAGCAAGGTGAACATCCAACTCAGGTCGCGCAATAGCCACCACGATGCCGGGGAACCCGGCACCCGAACCCACATCGAGAATCTGAGCCTGCCGAGGAAGGAAATCCAGCACGGCTGCGGAGTTGACGAGGTGGCGTGACCATAGCCGTGGGACCTCCCGAGGGCCAATGAGCCCACGCAACTCACCCTCCTCCTCAAGCATGTGCGCGAAGGCCTCCATCTGCCCAAAGGAAAGACCGAAGAATTCACGCACAGCCTCGGTTGGCTGCTCAAAGGTGACGCCATCAGGCAGTTCAGGAGCGCCATCGGGGTAGGAGGTTGGGTTCGCACAGATACCCTGGCAGCCAGAATCCTCACTCAGGGCATGCCCATGATGAGCGTGCCCCGCGCCCTGCCCTTGGCCACTGTGGCCGGGACCGGCATGCCCATGACCACTGTGGCCATGGCCGCCATGGTCAGGGTGATCCTCAAGCGAACGCTCCACGGAGGTCACTCGTCGGTCTCAGTCTCGTCGGTGGCCTCGTCCTCCTCATCGAGGGCTCCGGCGTCGGCGGGAAGAATCACGACGAAGCGGTGAGGCTCGACGCCTTCAGATTCGGAGACCAAGCCGGCTGCGGCGACGACGTCGTGGCAGACCTTGCGTTCGAAGGGGTTCATGGCATCGAGGCGCTGTACTTCGCCGGTAGCGCGCAGACGGGAGATCGCCTCTTCGGTGATGGCCTGCAGTTCGGCCTTACGGCTCGCGCGGAAGCCAGCGATGTCAAGCATGAGACGCGAACGTTCCCCCGTCTCTGTTTGGACAGCCAGGCGGGTAAGCTCCTGGAGGGCATCGAGGACCTCACCATCCTCGCCAACAAGCCGGGCGAGGGCGTCAGGGTCGTCGGCGACGATCTCGACGCTGGCGCGCCCGTTTTCGACGTCGATTTCAATATCACCATCAAAGTCGGCGATATCGAGCAGTTCTTCGAGGTAATCGGCCGCGATTTCACCTTCTTCTTCCAGGTGAGCCAGGCGTTCCTTTTCGCTCTCAGTCATCGGATTTCCTCATCATTTAGGGGTTATCGGTTCTGGGGGGCTCAGCGGCCTTTTTTGCTATCGCGGCGGGCCTTGCGGCGGGCTTGACGGCGTCGTTCAAGCTCCTCGGGGGACAGGCCTGCTGCGTTGGTGGATTCGTGGGCGTCGGCTTGAGCTTCAGCAGCCGCCTTGCGTTGGGCCTTGCTCTGGCGGCGAGGCTGTTCGCGGCGTTCGCTCTGCTGGGCGCGGCGTTCAAGGTTCCGTTCAGTCTGGCGCTTCACGCCGCGCATCCACATTTCATCAGGGAGGGTGGTCCATTCCTGGTGAGAGAGGTTGCGGTAGATGGTGATGACCTCACCGTCGGAGAGCTCTGCGGGGAAGTCCGAAGCAATCTTGGAGGCCTTGCCCTTGGTGACAAGGGTCTGGCGGGTGCGGGCGTTGAGTGCGGCGAGGTCTTCAGCGCTCAGGGCCAAGGCGCGTTCACGGTCATAGTCGGCGAAGAAGTCCTTCGCCCAGGACTGGTAACGCATCTGCCGCTTGGCGACCAGGTCGAGGTAGGCGGGGGAGCCGGGGGTGGGCATGTAGTGCAGGGTCCACAGCTGCTGGGCCAGGGCCCAGACGGTACCGGTCACCATGTAGACGAGCAGACCCATTTGGAAGACGAAGCCGGTGACGATGAACATGGCCGGCATCATGTACATCATGAGCTTCTGGGAGCGCACCATGGGGTTGTTGGGGTCATCAACCGGTGGCATGTTCCGCACGAGCATCATGCGCATGGACAGGAACTGCAGGGTAACCATCGCGGCAATAAGCACGATGAAAGTGACGATACCGGCAATGTCGGAGGTGGAGCCAATAGTGTTGGACAGTTGCACGCCCATGACGGTCGAACCGTCGATTTCCTTGGCGAGGGTCTGGTCGATGGGGCCCAGGCTTTCTGCTGCTTCACCACGGTAGGTGTAGACACCATCGGCGATGAGCTTAACGGCGATGAAGGCCTGGTACATACCAAAGAGGATGGGCATCTGGACCAAGACGGGCAGGCAGGAAGCGAAGGGGCTGGTGCCGTGCTTCTTGTACAGGGCCTGGGTTTCTTCAGCCATCTTCTGGCGGGACACCGGGTCGGTCTTGCCCTTGTACTTTTCCTGGATCTTCTTCATTTCAGGCTGGATGGCCTGCATGCCCCTAGAGCTCTTAATCTGCTTGAGGAAGAGGGGGATGATGAGGATGCGAACGACGATGGTCACCAGGATGATCGAGATCACCCAGGCAACACCGGAGCCGCTGCCCATGCCGATGGCGACCAGGCCGCGGTGAATCATGACCCACACCCAGGTGATGGCCACCGCAAAGGGGTGAAGGATCAAATCAAACATTCGTGACTCCTCAGTTTGGTCGGAGAGTGTTCTCCGTGGTCTATCCGGTCAGGCCCGGAAGTGTGTTGTCGTGGGGCCTGTCGTCGGCCTCATTGGTGGTCGCGTCCAGTCCCATCGGGACGTAGGATTCGCCGCTGTGGTGTCCTACCCAATCATCGGGTGGGACCCACGGGTCGGGTGTCCATCGTCCAGGTGGCGGTACGTGATCCACTCCCCCATAGGACCAGGGGTTGCAGCGCAAGAGACGCCATAGGGACAAGATAGTCCCTTTAATGATGCCGTGAACGCTCAGGGCTTCGACTGCGTAGTTGGAGCAGGTCGGCGCGTATCGGCAGCTGGGTGGCATCATCGGGGAGATGAAACGCTGGTAGAGCCTTACCGGCGCGATAGCCGCGCTGCGAAGTAGGCGGCGCAGGGTTGCGAGGGCGTTCATGGTGTGTCCTTGTTCGCGCTCGCTGCCGCTGTGGCCGTGCCCTGACGGGTGTGAAGTTTTCGTAGGGCGCGTCCAAGTGCGCTGTCGAGGTGTTGCTCGAGATCCTCGTGGGAGGCGTCGAGGGCGGCCGCATGAGCGCGGATGACGAGGTGAGTGCCGCCGGGCAGTTGGTGGAGGCGGTCGCGCATGAGGTGGCGTAGTTGACGTTTGACGCGGTTGCGTCCGGTGGCACGTTTGATTTCGCGCTTGGGTACGACGAAACCGACGAGGCATCCGTGGGGATCCTCGTCGGTTCGACAGTGCACGACAACCAACGGCGTTCCGGCGCGCGCTCCCTGTCGGGAGGTTGTCCGGAAATCTGCCGGGTCAACCATGCGGTGCGCGCGGGGCAACACCTCGCGGCGCCAGTCTCAGGCGGACAGGCGTGCGCGGCCCTTGCGACGACGGCTCGCGATGATGGCGCGGCCGGCGCGGGTGCTCATGCGCAGACGGAAGCCGTGCGTCTTGGAACGACGACGGTTGTTGGGCTGGAAAGTCCGCTTGGTCACGACAGTACTCCTCGGGGGGAACGAGGGGACTTCCCTCGTTCATCGGTCAGATGTGTTGACCTCTTTTCAGAATGCTCTGATGAGCGCCAACATGTGTTCGCTGGGGAACACAGACAAACCAAAAGACTAGAAGGCATTTGCGTTTCGGTCAACGAAAGGCGTCGGCGTGTGAACGCCTCGAGTTATCCACATGTGTGGATGACGGTGTGGATAGTGCAGTCCACAATCTGTCGACGCGGACTTCTTGGGGCAAATGTGCCGATGTCGATCTTTTGGCGCTCTGGCCCGGATCACCTGTGTAACTACATTGTTGTGATTCACTGGTGCTGTGCACACACCTTTGTCCCCAGCCTGTGGAAAACTTGTGGACACGGTAGTATTCATGTGCGGCTGAAACACTGCACAAGGCCTCGATTCGTGGCCAACTTCACTACCTCATCACACCGGCAGGAGAGCTCATCGTGGTTTCTGACAATCTCTCAGCAGCATGGGGCCACGCCCTAGAGATTCTCGCCGATACCGTTGGTCCAGCCACCATTAGCCTCATGCGCCGCGCACGCCCCCTGGCCAATATTGAAGGCACCATTCTCATTGCTGTGCCCGACGCCTTCGTGCAAAACAGGATCGAAACCCACGCTCTGTCCACGCTTATCCCCATCCTCAGCGAACTCATGGGCCGAGAGATCCGAATCCACTTCACCGTTGATCCCCTCTCCATCCCCGATACGCCCGTTGACGCCGCCGAGGATGCCCAGCAAACGCCCTCGCCCCAGCCCTCTCCCCTCCCCCAGCGTGAGGGTATCTACGAGGGCGACGCCGCGGCCCTGGCCTCCTCGCCTGAAACCGAGGAGGTCCCCATCGTCACTCTTCCTCCCGCGCTCAAGGACTCCTCTGCGGCGGTGCTGCCCGGACCTGAGAGCGGCGAGTACACGAGCCTGACCATTGATCGCAACACCACCAACCTCAACCCCAAGTACACCTTTGACACCTTCGTCATGGGCCCCTCGAATCGTTTCGCCCACGCCACGGCCTTCCAGGTCGCTGAAAGCCCCGGCCAGGGCTACTACAACCCCCTGTTTATGTATGGGGATTCCGGTCTGGGCAAGACCCACCTGCTGCACGCGATTGGTCACTATGCGCTCACCCTCTACCCGCATTTGAAGGTGCGCTATGTGAACTCTGAAGAGTTCACCAATGACTTCATTAACTCCATTCGTGAGGGTCATATCGAAGAATTCCAGCGTCGCTACCGCCAGGTTGACCTGCTGCTTATTGATGATATTCAGTTCATCGGCGGTAAAGAGCAGACGATGGAGGAGTTCTTCCATACCTTTAACTCCCTCTACAACCTCAATAAGCAGATCGTCATGACCTCCGATCTGCCCCCTGCCAAGCTTTCAGGTATTGAGGATCGTCTGCGTTCACGTTTTGCGATGGGGTTGATGGCCGATATTCAAGCCCCTGACCTTGAGACCCGTATCGCGATTTTGCAAAAGAAGGCTCAGGCTGAGGACCTCGTGGTCAATCCTGATGTTCTGGACTACATTGCCTCACGCATTTCGGCCAACGTCCGTGAACTTGAGGGTGCCCTGCTGCGCGTGACGGCCTACGCCCAGATCAGCCAGCAGGAGATCACCACCGACCTTGCGGCGGTTGTCCTCAAGCATGTCATCTCTGACCCCAATGATTCAGAGATCACCGCCAACCTCATCATGGCCCAGACGGCAAACTACTTTGGTTTCTCCGTTGAACAGCTCTGTTCGAGTGAGCGTGCGCGCGCCCTGGTTGAAGCGCGCCAGATTGCCATGTATCTGTGCCGTGACCTGACGGATCTGTCCCTGCCCAAGATTGGCGAGGCTTTCGGTGGGCGCGACCATACGACGGTCATTCACGCGCATAAGAAGATCCAGCAACAGATGCCCAATAAGAAAGAGACCTACACACACGTGACGGAGCTGACGAACCGCATTAAGCAGGCGGCTCGAAACTCTGCCTGAAAAGCGCTGAGGGCCGCGCGTCGGCCCCTGTTGCAGCAGTATTCACAGCTCTTGTGGGCAGCGCGTGGACAAGATCGAACAGCCTGTGGACGATGCGGCAGTCGATGTGGATGACGAATGACAGCCCTGAGTGTCATTCACAGTCCCGTTGCCTCATCCCCTGTTTTACCCACAGCTGCATCCACCGCCGATTAGGCCAATAATACGGGGAAAACTGATGTTTTCCACAGAATCCACAGACCCTATGATGATGACGAACTACAAGAAATTCTTGTCATTCGATGATGGGCTCGGAACAGACGCTGCGCGACGATACTGACCGTGCGTGTCATTCAGACGGTGTCCGTATCACAAGAATGAGTGACTACACGAATCAACACGCATACGGGTACAGTTAAGGAAGCTACTGCCGTAATTCACTGTGGAGGGACGTCCATGAAGTTCACCGTCGCACGCGACGTACTTTCTGAGGCTGTTTCGTGGACGGCACGCGCCGTCCCCAACCGTCCTGCAAGTCCGATCCTGGCCGGCGTGCGTATGAGTGCAGCCAATGATGTCTTGACCCTCTCGTCCTTCGACTACGAGGTCTCCGCGAACTCCGAGGTTGCCGCCACCGTTGAAGAACCCGGCGAAGTCCTCGTCTCTGGACGCCTCTTGGCTGATATCTCCAAGTCCTTCCCCAACCGCCCCGTGCGCGTTGAACTCGACGGACAAAAAGTGAGCCTGACCTGCGGCTCCTCCCACTTCACCCTGGCAGTGATGTCCCTGGACGAATATCCCCTCCTGCCCGCCCAGCCCGAAGCACGTGGCCGCGTTGACGCCGCCGTCCTCGCTCAAGCTGTCAACCAAGTCTCCGTTGCCGCCTCCCGCGACGACACCCTGCCCCTCCTGACGGGCGTGCGCATGGAGATTGAGGGAACGAAGATGACCCTCCTGGCCACCGACCGCTACCGTCTGGCCGTGCGCGAACTGACCTGGGAGCCCACCGAGGAAACCTACTCCGAAGCGGCCCTCGTCAAGGCACGCATCCTCCAAGACGTCGCCAAGTCCATGACCTCCGGCGCCGCTGTTGAACTCGGCGTCAGCCATGAAGCAAAGATGGGCACCTCCTCCCTCATTGGCTTCGCAGCCGGTGGGCGCCGCACGACCTCAACCCTCATGGATGGCGACTACCCTGCGGTGCGTCGCCTCCTGCCTGAATCCACCCCGATCATCGCGGTCTGCCACCGTCAGAGCCTGCTTGAATCCGTCAAGCGCGTCTCCCTCGTTGCTGAGCGTAAGACCTCCGTGCGCCTTGCGTTCTCTGAAGGCCAAGTGACCCTTGAGGCTGGCCAGGGCGAGAACGCGCAGGCCTCGGAAGTCCTCGAAGCACAGCTCAGCGGTGAGGACATTGCCACCGCCTTTAACCCCCAGTTCCTCATTGAAGGACTGTCGGTCATTGACGCTGAATACGTGCGTTTCGGTTTCGTTCACTCGACCAAGCCTGCCGTGCTGACCGGCCAGGAAAAGGAAGAGGGCGGGGAGATCACGAACTTCCAGTACCTGCTCATGCCCATTCGCTTCGGCGTCTGAGCGGCTACAGGTAGTAGCCGACTCCTGGGTCAGGCACGGGGTTTGAGTGCGCGTTTCACACCTTGCCGTTGACGACTTTCGTTCCTACAAACATGCCGTCGTCGAATTTGACCCCGGTGTGACGGTCCTGGTCGGCCCCAACGGGCAGGGGAAAACCAACCTTGTTGAAGCCCTGGCCTACCTGTCGACCTTCTCCAGTCACCGCGTATCGGCCGAGGCCGCCCTCGTGCGTATCCCCTCCCCCGAGGAAGAGCCCATTGGCGGGGCCGTGGTGCGCGCGCGCCTCATCCAAGGCGAACGCGAACACGTCATTGAGCTTGAGATCGTGCGCGGCAAGGCTAATCGCGCGCGCCTGAACCGCACGCAAGCCCGGCCACGCGACATTGTCGGTATGGTGAAAACCGTGGTGTTCGCCCCTGAGGACCTGTCGTTGATCCGCGGCGAACCGGGCGTGCGCCGCAGTTTCATGGATGACCTCACCATCCAGAAAAAGCCCCTTATGGTGCAGATCAAAAGCGATTTTGACAAGGTTGCTAAGCAGCGGGCAGCCCTGATGAAACAGGCACAGTCCCGCCTGCGACGCGGTCAAAGCCCCGACCTGTCGACCATCGACATTTGGGACGAAAACTTCGCACGCCTCTCTGCACGTATCACCGCCGAGCGCGCCGCCCTCGTGCGCGAAATGGCTGACCCTGCCCACGAGGCTTACGACAAGGTGGCGGACTCCCCCAAGCAGCTGAGCTTACGCCTGGATGCCTCGATTGATTCGGTCCTCTTGCCCAACGCCGCCGATGGCGCGGGCGTGGAGGAACGCCCCGACCTGGAGGATGTTGCGGCCAATACGGAGCGCCTCCTGGCTGCCCTGACCCATGTGCGCGAACGGGAAATGGAACGCGGCGTGAACCTCGTCGGTGCCCACCGCGACGACCTGCACCTGGAGTTGGGCGGTATGCCTGTGCGCGGCTACGCCAGCCACGGGGAATCCTGGTCGGTGGCACTTGCTCTGCGCTTGGCCTCCTTCGAGATCCTCAGTGACGAGGGCGAACAGCCTATCCTCATCCTTGATGATGTCTTCGCTGAGCTTGACGCGCGCCGCCGTACCCGTCTGGCGGGGCTTGTCGCGGAGGTTGACCAGGTGCTGGTCACTGCGGCGGTTGCCGAGGACGTGCCTGATGCGCTGGTCGGATCGGTCCTGCATGTGCGCGCCGATGCTGAGGCTGGCACCGTGGTCACTCGGGAGGCCACCGATGAGTGATGCCCAGAGCGCACCCCACTCCCCCGCTGGGGCCGACTGGCCTGAAGGCTGCGGGCCGAAAGATCCCGTAGCGGAATTCCCCAGGCCGGAGGAGGAAAATATCGACCCGGCGAGCCTGTCCACCCGCGGTGAACGCAGCCAGGTCGTCCTCGACGTTCTCGAACGTTTCCAGGAGCAGGCCGCCGAGGCCGGGCTGCGGCGCCGCTCTTGGCGCAGGCGGCAGCGGCATTTCGCGGCCGGAGCCACTGAGGAGTTCGCCCTTCCCGCCGACGCGGAGGTTGAGGCCGCCGATGAGGCCAGTGCTGATGATCTCAGTGCTGACGAGGCCACTGCCGCCGAGGTCGGCGCGCGGCGCGAGGCCGGCCCCGAGGGCGCAGGAGGGGGTCGAGCGAGCGAGCCAACCCCCGAAGACCTCGTCTTCCTTGAAGGCGATCAGCGCCGCTCCCCCGCTGCGTGGATTGCCCACCCGGGCCTGGCGTCCTCACGGCGCAACTACCGGCGTTCCTCCTCGCTGGGCGCAGTCCTGGGGCGCATGGTGCGTGCGGAAGGCTGGGATCAGCCCACGAAACTGGGCTCAGTCATGGCCAAGTGGCAGACCATTGTCGGCCCGAGTGTGGCCCAGCATTGCGTGGTGGAAACCTTTGAGGATGATCGTTTGATCGTGCGCTGTGATTCAACGGCATGGGCCAATCAGATGACCCTGCTCTTGCCCCATATTGAGCGCCGAATTGCGGAGGAAGTCGGGCATGGCGTGGTCAAACAGGTCATTATTCGGGGGCCTCATCGGCCCTCGTGGAAGAAGGGCTTGTATTCGGTGCCGGGCAGGGGTCCGCGCGATACCTACGGCTAAACGCGGGGTGGGACAAGTCACCCTTAGTATTTTTGCAGTTCAACAGGGGTTTTCGCGGGCTGTGCGGGAGGAAAAGGTTCACCGGATGCAGCGGTGTTTTTGATAGAATGAAACCCTTGGAATTCAGGCAGAACCGCCAATCCTGACGGTCTGTTACCGGGCCGGATGCTTTCCGGCCGATGAGGGGAGCCATTGAGTGGCTGATATGACAGCAAATACCACGGCCAGCAACGGGTCTGAAAGCTACGGCGCATCCGACATCACCGTTCTTGAAGGACTTGAGGCCGTTCGTAAGCGACCCGGCATGTACATCGGTTCCACCGGTGAACGCGGCCTGCACCACCTGGTCTACGAAGTCGTCGACAACTCCGTCGACGAAGCCCTGGCCGGATACGCCGACCACATCGAAGTGACGATCCAAGCCGATGGCGGTATTCGCGTCGTCGACAATGGCCGAGGCATTCCCGTCGACATCCACCCCACCGAAGGTAAGCCCACCGTTGAGGTCGTCATGACCATCCTCCACGCCGGCGGTAAGTTCGGCGGCGGCGGCTACGCGGTCTCCGGTGGTCTGCACGGCGTGGGTATCTCCGTCGTTAACGCTCTTTCCACCCGCGTTGACACCGAGATTCGCCGCCAAGGCCACGTCTGGCGCATGTCCTTCGCTAACGGCGGCACCCCCATCACTGAGCTGGTCAAGGGTGAGGAAACCGAAGAGACGGGCACCACCCAGACCTTCTACCCCGACCCGGAGATCTTCGAAACCGTTGAATTCTCCTTCGAAACCCTGCGCGCCCGCTTCCAGCAGATGGCCTTCCTCAACAAGGGCCTGCGCATCACCCTCATTGATGAACGCGAGGGTGCTCTCGAGGCCGCCCTCGGCGACGGCGATGAGATCGCCGGCGAGGAAGAAGAGGCCGCTGACAAGCCCGAACGCCTGGAAGTGTCGTACATGTACGAACACGGCCTGCGCGACTACGTCGCTTACCTCGACTCGGCCAAGAAGATCGACGTTATCAATAACGAAATCATCGATTTCGAGTGTGAAAATGCCGAAGGGACCATGTCCCTGGAGATCGCCATGCAGTGGACGAGCGCCTACACCTCCTCGATCCACACCTACGCCAACACCATCTCCACCACCGAGGGCGGCACCCACGAAGAAGGCTTCCGCACGGCACTGACCACCCTCATTAACCGCTACGCGCGCGACAAGGGCCTGATCAAGGAACGCGATGATAACCTCTCCGGTGACGACGTGCGTGAGGGCCTCACCGCCGTCATCTCCGTCAAGCTCACCGAACCCCAGTTCGAGGGTCAGACCAAGACCAAACTGGGCAACACCGAGGCTCGCACCTTCGTTCAACAGCAGCTCTACCAAAACCTCCTGGACTGGCTCGACGCCCACCCCGCTGACGCCAAGGCCATTGTCGCCAAGGGCCAGCAGGCTCAGCTTGCCCGCGTCGCCGCCCGCAAGGCCCGCGAAGCCACGCGCCGCAAGAGCGCCCTGGACTCAGTGTCCATGCCCACCAAGCTGCGTGACTGCTCCTCCCGGGATGCCTCGCTGTGCGAAATCTTCATCGTCGAGGGCGACTCCGCTGGCGGTTCGGCAGTGCTGGGCCGCGACCCCGAACACCAGGCGATCCTGCCCCTGCGCGGCAAGATCCTCAACGTGGAAAAGGCGCGCCTGGATCGCGCCCTCAACTCCGACACCATTCAGGCCCTCATTGGTGCCCTGGGCACCGGTATCGGTGAAGAATTCGACGTGGAGAAGCTGCGCTACCACAAGATCGTCCTCATGGCTGACGCCGACGTGGACGGCCAGCACATCGTCACCCTGCTGCTGACCTTCCTCTTCCGCTACATGACGCCGCTGGTGGAGCTCGGCCACGTCTACCTGGCCACTCCCCCGCTCTACCGCCTCAAGTGGACCAACCACCCTCACGAGTACGTCTTCTCCGACAAGGAACGCGACGACTGCCTCGCTGCGGGTGTGGCCGCCGGCTACAAGCTGCCCAAGGAAGGCGGCATCCAGCGATACAAGGGTCTGGGTGAGATGAACGACCAGGAACTGTGGGAGACCACCATGGATCCCTCCACCCGCATCCTCAAGCAAGTGGAGGTGGGCGAGGCTGCCGCCGCCGACGAAGTCTTCTCCATCCTCATGGGTGATGACGTCGAATCGCGCCGCCACTTCATCCAACGTAATGCCCACGACGTGCGTTTCATTGACGCCTGACCCCGCCCGTAGAACACAGGAGAACACCCCGTGAGTGACAACACCACAGACCTGACCCCGGGCGCCGACACCCCCAACGACGACGAGGTCACCCTCGCCGTCGGCACCGACCTCGTTGATCCTCAGGGCGATGGGCCTGACGGTCACGACCCCCACGGACGCATCGACCCTGTCGACCTGCGCTCGGAGATGCAGCGCTCCTACCTCGACTACGCGATGAGCGTTATCGTGGGCCGCGCCCTGCCGGATGTGCGCGACGGCCTCAAGCCCGTCCACCGCCGCATCCTCTACACGATGTTTGACGGCGGCTACCGCCCCAACGCCGGCTTCTACAAGTGCATGCGTGTCGTGGGTGACGTGCTGGGTCAATACCACCCCCACGGTGACGCCTCGGTGTATGACGCCCTGGCCCGCATGGTCCAACCCTGGTCCCTGCGCTACCCCCTCGTTGCAGGTCAGGGTAACTTTGGTTCCCCCGGTAACCTCGGGCCGGCAGCGCCTCGTTACACCGAATGTAAGATGGCCCCCCTGGCCATGGAAATGGTGCGCGACATCGACGAAAACACCGTCGATTTCCAGGACAACTACGATGGGCGCAACCAAGAACCCACCGTCTTGCCCTCGCGCTACCCCAACCTGCTGGTCAACGGTTCTGAGGGTATCGCCGTTGGTATGGCCACCCGTATCCCTCCGCACAACCTGCGTGAGGTTGCTTCGGGTGTGCAGTGGGCACTTGAGCACCCCGAGGCTTCCCGCGAGGAACTCCTCGAAGCCCTCATGGCCCGCATTAAGGGCCCCGACTTCCCTACCGGCGCCACCATCTTGGGCCGATCGGGCATTGAGGACGCCTACCGGACGGGACGAGGCTCCATCGTCCAGCGCGCCATTGTGGACGTAGAGGAAATCCACGGCCGCCAGTGCCTGGTCGTGAAGGAACTGCCCTACCAGGTCAACCCCGATAACCTCGTGGCTAAGATTGCCGAACTGGTCAAGAACGGCCAGATTCAAGGCATCGCTGACATTCGCGATGAGACCTCGGGCCGTCACGGTCAGCGCCTCATCATCGTGCTTAAGCGTGACGCTGTGGCCAAGGTTGTCCTCAACAACCTCTACAAGCGCACCGCCCTGCAGGACTCCTTCCCGGCGAATATGCTCGCCCTCGTTGACGGCGTGCCCCGCACGCTCAGCCTCGATGGCTTCATCCGCCACTGGATCACCCACCAGATGCAGGTCATTGAGCGCCGCACCGCCTTCCGCCTGGCCAAGGCCCGTGAACGCCTGCACATCCTGGAAGGCTACCTCAAGGCCCTGGACGCCTTGGACGAGGTCATCGCCCTCATCCGCCGCTCCCCCACCGCCGACGCCGCCCGCGAAGGCCTCATGGAGCTGCTGAGCATTGATGCCATCCAGGCTGATGCGATCCTGGCCCTGCAGCTGCGCCGCCTAGCCGCCCTTGAGCGTCAAAAGATCCTCGATGAGCACGCCGCTTTGCGCGCCCGCGTCGAAGACCTTGAGGACATCCTGGCCACCCCCGCACGCCAGCGCGACATTATCGGCATTGAACTGGCTGAAATCGTCGACAAGTACGGCGATGAGCGCATGACGACGATCCTGCCTTTCGGCGGGGAAATGTCGATGGAAGACCTCATCCCCCAAGAGGACGTGGTCGTCACCATTACCCGCGATGGTTTCGCCAAGCGCACCCGCACCGACAACTACCGTTCCCAAAAGCGCGGCGGTAAGGGCGTGCGCGGCACGCAGCTGCGCGGCGATGACGTGGTGGAGCACTTCTTCGTCACCACCACCCACCACTGGCTGCTCTTCTTTACCAACCTTGGCCGCGTCTACCGCGCCAAGGCCTACGAGATTCCCGAGGGCGGCCGCGACGCCAAGGGCCAGCACGTAGCGAACCTCCTGGCCTTCCAGCCCGAGGAAACCATCGCCCAGGTGCTCGCCATTGAGAACTACGAGCAGGCCGAATACCTCGTGCTCGCCACGAAGTCGGGTCTGGTGAAGAAGACGAAGCTCGCCGACTACAACTCCCCGCGTACCGGCGGCATTATTGCCATCAACCTGCGCGAGGACGAGGCCGGCCGCCCCGATGAGCTGGTTTCGGCTCACGTGGTCAACGCTGATGATCACCTGCTGCTGGTCTCGCGTGAGGGTCAGGCCTCCCGCTTTGCCGCCACCGATGAGCAACTGCGCCCCATGGGCCGCTCGACCTCTGGCGTGAAGGGTATGCGCTTCCGCGATGACGATGAGCTGCTCACCATGGAGGTTGTGCGCGAGGGCGCTGACCTGCTCATCGTCACCGAGGGCGGCTACGCCAAGCGCACCCCCGTGGAGGAATACCCCGTCAAGGGCCGCGGCATCCTGGGTGTGCGCGTCGGTAAGCTCTCTGAGGAGCGCGGCGGCCTCGTGGGCGCGTTGATGGTGGATGCTGAAGAGGATGTCATGGTCATTACCTCCTCGGGTAAGCTCGTCCAGGTCAATGCCTCCGATGTGCGCCCCACCAGCCGAAACACCATGGGTGTGATCTTTGCTCGCCCCGATGGGGATGACCGCATTATTGCCATTACCCGTAATCCTGAGCGTGAACTTCCTGGGGAGAATGGGGAGAATGGGAATGGAGCGGAGGCTCCCGAGGGCGCTGACGCTGAGCGTTCTGCAGGAACCTCGGAGGAAAATGCTCCGAATGCTGACGAAACCGCCCCGAAGGATGTAGCGTCAGAGGGAGAATCCACAGTTGAGGAGGATGACCAGTGAGCGAACAGACCGCGCCTGGAGGCATCGTTGAAGACGGCCCCCGCCAGGTCAATCTTGCGATCGCACGCATTGACCCCTGGACCGTCATGAAGGTGTCATTCCTCCTCAGCGTGGCTCTGGGCATTGTTTCGGTGATTGCCACCGCCATCTTGTGGACCATGCTCGACGCCATGCACGTCTTTGCCTCTATCGACGAGTTCCTCACCAAGTTGGGCGCTGAACGCTTCACCGTCTTGCTTGACTACGTGCGTTTCTCTCGCCTGCTGTCCTACACGACCATTGCGGCAGTGGCCAACGTCGTCCTCATGACGGCCATTGCCACCGTGGCAGCGATGCTCTACAACGTCATTGCCTCGCTGGTCGGTGGTGTGCGCGTGTCCCTCATGGACGAGTAAGAGCGGAATCTTCGCACGGGATTGAGCCAAGCGGCCCCACTGAGAGTGGGCACCCTCATTGAGAGTGTTCCACTTCACGCGGGGCCGTTTTGCTCTTTGGCCCATGTTTTGTCTACCATTGTGGAGCACCCGTTAAGGGGGCATGCAGTTGGGCCTATAGCTCAGTAGGTTAGAGCGCAGTCCTGATAAGACTGAGGTCGGTGGTTCGAGCCCACCTAGGCCCACTTCCGCAATCTCGGCATTTGCCAGAGGAGGCACAATGAACAAGTGGATCACCGCAATTGTGGTCGTCGGAGCTGCAGTAGCAGTCGGACTCGTGGTGAGACAAGTTGCTCAAGACCTCTCTGACAATGCAGAATTGTGGAGGTCAGTCACTGACGATCCGGCTCTGGCCTGATCGGAAGCGACACCCAGCATGGGGCCATGGCGCAATTGGTAGCGCACCTGCTTTGCAAGCAGGGGGTTAGGGGTTCGAGTCCCCTTGGCTCCACCAACAACCGGGCCTGGACGATTGTCCAGGCCCGGTTTTCATGTGCGCGCAGCATGGCTGCCATCTGGCCTGTTGCCTCTTAACGCTTACGGGCAACAAGGTAGATGACCGCGCAGACGGCGCCAATCGTCGCCAACGGGCCGGCCGCTAGCATTGCCAGGCCACCGCCAATATTGGCGCCACTGCCCTCAGGCATCATGGCGGAACTGACAAAGAAAAACACGACAGCTGCAGCGGCGAGCACGAGGCACGCGATGGCTGCCCACAACAGGTATTTCATGGTGTCTCCCTCCCTTCACTGCGAAAAAGACCCTGTCCTTCATTATCCCTGAAGTCGCGGCGCTCAGCAGGGAGGAGCGGGGGAGTGGGGCACCAGAAAAGAAAGCCAGGAGCACCCTCGGTGAAGAAACGCATCACGCGGTAGGGTAGTGGCCACACAGTGACCACACAGTGACCACCCAGTGGCCGCCTGGGCGCAGACAGGTGAGGAGGATCCAGTATGACCAGGAGTACAGACACTATCCGCACGCGTCTGGTGGAACTGTCCGAAGAAAAGCACGCTGACTTCACCGCCAAGCTCGCCCCCACGGTGCCACGCGAACACATCCTTGGCGTGCGCGTCCCTGCCCTGCGCACACTCGCCAAACACCTGCGCAGGAAAGAACCTGCGCTTGTAGAGGCTTTTCTTATCTCGCTTCCGCACGAGACTCTGGAAGAAAACCTGCTCCACGCACTCATTCTTAACGAAGAGAAAGACTTCGACGAGCTCATCCGACGCCTTGAGGAGTTCTTTCCTGTCATCGACAACTGGATGGTCTCCGACATTATTTCTCCAGGCCTGACCGCTACCCACCACGAGGAGCTCGAAGGATCAATCAGCCAATGGCTTACTAGCAACCAGGTCTACCCCGTCAGGGTCGCTGTCCAGCTCCTCATGTCGTACTACCTCGACGACTATTTCCGAAAGGATCACCTCAACTGGGTGGCGGCAGTGAGCAATCCTGACTACTACGCCCGCATGGCCTGCGCCTGGTATTTCGCCACCGCCCTCGCCAAACAACCCCACGCCACCGGACCCTACTTCTTCGCCAAGGCCGACGAAGAAGGCATGGACGACCAGACACGAAAAATGGCCATCACGAAGGCCTGCGAAAGCCGCCGCATCCCCGATGCAACGAAGGAAGCACTCCGCAAGGAGCGTCAACGCTTGAGCATCGCCAGCGCAGGAACACGCCAAGGCCCAAAGAAGGCCGAATATAGTGCGGGTTTGGCCACGATTTGCCAAAAGTGACCTGCATATCTAGCGCTCGCTAAGGTCAGGGCCCTAGGGTGGAGAAGCAGCAGTGTTTCTGACGGACATTCCGCCAAAACACCGCAGTCCCTGTTGTCAACGAAAAGAGCACCCATGGCACGCAACCCGCAGGACCTGCCAATGGACACTTCCCACCTGCCCTCCCGCGCCGAGGCCGCCCGCCAACGCGCCGCCGCAGCCGAAGCCCAAGCAGCAACCCGGGCCCGCAGTGCACGCACACCCGAACCGACGCCAGCCCCGCAGCGCTCAACCACACCCGCTGCGGCCTCAACGCCGCGCTCAACCTCTGCTTCCACGCAGCGCCAGGCGGGCGCCTCGTCCTCGTCGACAACAACCCCACAGCGCCGATCCGTCCTCCAACGCGGCGCCCAAGAAACCAAACCCGCCTACGACTGGCCCCAAGCCTCCAGCGGCAAACGCTCACCCAAACGCTCCGCAACCGCGCCCGCCGACAAGAAAAAGCCCCTCTCCAAAGGACGCCGCTGGGCACGCCGCATCGGTAAAGGCATCGCCTTCTCCATGCTCTTCCTCGTCCTGGCCGGCCTGGGCGTCTTCGGCTACCTCTACAACCGCCTGACCATCCCCGCCGCCGACGAGGTCGCCCTCGCCCAAACCACCACCGTCTACTACAACGACGGCACCACCCGCATGGGCACCTTCTCTGAGGTCAACCGCACCATCATTGACGCCTCAACCCTGCCCGACTACGTACCCCACGCCATCGTCGCCTCCGAAGACCGGACCTTCTACACCAACTCCGGTATCGACATCCGCGGCATCCTACGCGCCCTCTACACCAATATCACGACGGGAAGCCGTCAGGGTGGCTCCACCCTGACCCAGCAGTACGTGGAGCGCTACTACATGGGGGATACCACCAGCTACGTTGGCAAAGCTAAAGAAGCCATCCTCGCGCTGAAGATCAACAATCAGCAGACCAAGGATGAAATCATCGGCAACTACATGAACACGATCTACTTTGGGCGAGGCGCCTACGGGATCGAAGCAGCCGCGAAAGCCTACTACGGCAAGGCCGCTAAGGACCTTACCCTCTCTGAGTCAGCCATGCTGGCCGGCATCATCCCCGCACCCTCCGTGTGGGACCCCGCCGTTGACCCTGAGCAGGCCCAATCCCGCTGGGAGCGCGTCCTGAACCTCATGGTCGAAGACGGGTGGATCAACAAGGCCGAGGCCGACGCCGCGACCTTCCCCCAAACCGTCGACCCCAACGCCGAACGCACAGACGAGTGGGCTGGGCCGCAGGGCTACCTGCTTGAACAGGTCCGAGCCGAACTCAAGGCCACCGGCGCCTTCACCGACGAACAGATCGAAAACGGCGGCCTGACGATCATCTCCACCATCGACAAGGCGAAGAACGATGCCGCCATTGCGGCCGCCAACACGATGAACGAGGTCGAAGGCTGGAATCCTGAGACCATGCACCTGGCCCTGTCCTCCGTAGACCCCAACACCGGAGAGATCGTCGCCGAATACGCCGGACACGACTACCTGGTCCGCCAGCAAAACGCCGTCACCCAAGACATCTCGGCGGCGGCCTCGACCTTCAAAACCTTCACCCTGCTCGCCAACCAAATCAACGGCGGCAGCATTGAAGACCTTTACGATGGCCGATCCCCGCGCCGCTTCGACGGCCTGGCTGAAACCGTCGAAAACGACGGTGGCTACTCCTGGGGCCGCGTGAACCTCACCAAGGCCATGCAGTACTCAATCAATACCGCCTTCGTTGAACTCAACGAAAAGATCGGATCCGACAAGACCCTCAAGGTCGCCATTGACGCCGGCATCCCCGAAGACACCCTCGGCCTGGACGGGACCTTGCTCAACGTCCTGGGCTTTGCAGCCCCCCACAATATCGACATCACCGGCGCTTACGCCACGATCGCATCGGGCGGGTACCGCATCACGCCCCACATTGTGCGCGAAGTGAAAAACGGTGACGGCCAAGTGGTCTACAAGACCATCATCGACCCCAAGCAGGTCTTCAACGCCACTGAACTGTCGGGCATCATGCCCGCCCTCGAGGCCGTCATGCAGCGCGGGGGCACAGGCGAAACCGTAGCGAGCCTGGGCCGTAAGGTCGCAGGCAAGACGGGGACCTCCGAGGAACAAAAATCCGCCCAATTCGTCGGTATGATCCCCCAGCTTGTCACCACAGTGAGCATGTACCAATCCGATGAGAACGGTAATCCTGTGCCCCTGACCAATATTGGCGGCCTGGATCAGTTCCACGGCGGCGACTGGCCAGCCGATGTGTGGCTGGCCTACATGAAAAAGGCCACTGAAGGCATGGACAATATCGACTACCCATGGCGGGTGTCAGTCCAGCAGCGACCTCGACTCAACGAACCCGTCCAACCTGCCGTTGAGGAAACACCTCAGTCGATGCCTGAGGAGCAGGAAGAAGAACCCACGCAAGAGCGCGGCGACAATACATCAGACGAGCAAAATACGCCGTCACCTCAAGATCCCAACGACACCTCTGACCCGAATACGCCTGGAAACGGAGGGGGGAGCACCCCCGGTAACGGTGACAATGACGGAGGGCAAAATCCTCCCGGCAATGGGGGTGGCCAAGACGGTGGCGCCTCGCCTGGATCGCCTCCAGCAAATGGCTAAATCACCCAACCTTGGGTGAGACCTGGGGTGCTTGTCGGCTGTAACGGCCGCAAGCACCCCACTTTTGTGTGTAGGGGCGCAAGGGGCGGCTGCCGAGGGCGGTGGAAGTGGCTTAGGCAGGGGCGGCGAGCGAGGGGGGACAGCGAGGACACGGCTGGGATAGTAGGGCAGAGCCAAAGGTGCTGTCATGAGGTTGGAAAAACACTGGGGGCCTGGCTCAAAGAGCCAGGCCCCCAGTGTTCAAGCAGTGATCCGCTCAGCGAATCAGCCGCCCATCAGTCTTCACTTAGCAGCGACAACGCGAACCTTGAGGTTAGCGGTCACCTCGTTGTGGAGGTTGACGACCACGGTGTAATCGCCAGTGGTCTTGATCGGAGAAGCGATCACCACGCGGCGACGGTCGATGGTCTGGCCGAGTTCAGCCTTGACAGCCTCAGCAATGTCAGCGGTGGACACGGCGCCGAAGAGGCGACCGTTGCCGCCAACCTTGGCGGAGATCGTCACAGGAGCAGCAGCCTGGAGGACGTCGCGCACGGCGCGAGCGTCATCGATGGAAGCGATCTCGCGCTTGCGGCGAGCAGCAGCCATCTGGTCAATCTGCTTCTGAGCGCCCTTGGACCAGGCGGTAGCCAGGCCACGGGGAACCAGGTAGTTACGGGCGTAACCGTCCTTGACCTCGACAACATCGCCGGCAGCGCCGAGATTTTCGACATCGTGGGTGAGGATGAGCTTAGTAGCCATGAATAATCTTCCCTTCCCCTCGATCAGCGGCCAGAGGACGAGTACGGCAGCAGAGCCATCTCGCGGGCGTTCTTAACGGCCTTAGCAATGCGACGCTGTTCCTGCACGGACACGCCAGTCACGCGGCGAGCGCGGATCTTGCCGCGGTCCGAGATGAACTTACGAAGCAGAGCGGTGTCCTTGTAGTCGATCTTTTCGATCTTGGCCGACTTCAAGGGGTTGGCCTTCTTCTTGATGGGCTTATTGCGAAGTTGAGGCTTCGCCATGATGGTCTCCTTGTGATCTGGGCGGCCGGGCCGCCCCAAGCATTGTGTGAGCGTTGCTGAGAGAATCCCTCAGCGTGAGACTCAGAACGGCGGTTCGTCGCCGAACGAGGCCGCACCACCATCGGTACGCCACGGGTCACCTGCACTGCCCCCAGCAGGAGCCGAGTAGGTCGCCTGGCCACCGTATCCACCCTGGTTGTAGCCGCCCTGGCTGTAACCATCCTGGGACTGGCCATATCCACCCTGACCCTGAGGCTGGCCGTAGCCGCCTCCCTGGCTGTAGCCTCCCTGGCCCGACGGCGCTTGCACGCGGGTCACTTGAGCTTTCGCGCGACGCAGCGAAGGGCCGACCTCGTCAACCTGAAGTTCGACGACGGTACGACGCTCGCCCTCGCGGGTCTCGTAGGAGCGCTGGGTCAGACGACCCTGCACGATCACGCGCATACCCTTACGCAGCGACTCGGCCACGTTTTCCGCAGCCTCACGCCACACGCTGCAGCGCATGAACAGGGTCTCCCCGTCCTTCCATTCGTTGGATTGACGGTCGAAAGTACGGGGGGTCGATGCCACCGTGAAGTCAGCAACTGCGGCGCCCGAGGGCGTAAAACGCAGTTCCGGGTCAGCGGTGAGGTTACCGATGATCGTAATGACGGTTTCTCCGGCCATTTCTGCTCCTCAGTGGGATCGATTGAGTGGACTCACAGGTGAAGTGGTGATGCGGATACGACGTCAGTGAGCGTCGGGGCGCAGGAGCTTGGTGCGCAGAATGGCCTCAGACAGGCCCATCTGGCGGGTGATTTCCAGCGCGACGGCAGGGGTCGTGGTCATGTTGATGACAACGTAGATGCCTTCGGAACGCTTGTTGATGTCGTAGGCAAGACGACGCTTGCCCCAGATGTCGACGTTCTCAACGGAACCGCCCTCAGCCGTCACCAGCTGCAGGTACTTGTCCATCGAGGGTGCGACGGTGCGCTCGTCGATCGAGGGATCGAGGATCACCATGAGTTCATATGCACGCACGTGAATACCCACCTCCTATGGTCTTCGCGGTCACGGTCTTTCCGTGACAGGAGGGTCATGCGTCAGACGAGGCCGAAACCTCGTCCTAAGGACCGCTTCTCACCCGGGACGGGCGCAGAATAGTCCGACTTCCTATCCTAGTGGGGGGTAGGGTCACATGTCATGTGTGCGCTCATCATTGAACGCGTGCAATAGAGCACGCCCCGAGGGGAATTAGAGGCTCAAACCCGCCATCAGAGTCTCCAGTGCCGACTGCATCATCCTGCCTGAAATGAAGGTAGCAATACCGGGAAGAACCAACACTGTCACCAGGGCAATGATGCTCATGGTCTTGGGGCGTTCCTTGACGATGGCGATGATGGCCACAATGAGGGCTACCAGGTTAATGAGGCCGGCGATCCCCAGTGTGCCGAAGCGAATGGCGTCAGCACTTTCGGCGGCATCCATCAGCTCAGTCACGCCCATCTGACTGACAGCTTCAGGGGTCATGCCACGCAGGGCAAGCCAGCTGCTGCCAAGGATCAGCAAGGACGCGAGGATCGTCAATCCCAGTGCCGTCATTGACAAGACCTTCTTCGTCGGCTGAAGCGGCATGGGGGTGGGGGCGGGCATCATGCCAGCTTGGGGCATCTGGCCTGGAGAGGGCATTTGGCCCGAGGGTGGCATGGGGTCGGGTCCGGGCATCTGGCCGGGAGGCGGGGGTGTGGTGGACATGGCAGACTCCTTTCCTGGAGGGAAATATGCCCTTACGATAGCCCAGAAACGCGCAGAAAAACAGAGTTTTCTGAGAATCATCTGGGCGTTTGGGGGTGGCGGTGGAACTCATCGCGTAATCCCCACATCAAGCACGCCAGGCGCGCCCCCATAAACAGCAGCGCCCACTCCGCCCACAAGCCAGCAAGTGCCCAGGTCACAGGCCATTGGCTCAGCCGTGGGCTCATCATCCAGAGCAGCGGCACATGTCCGGCCAGGAGGCCCACATGCACCCCAGCCAAGAAGCGCGCCCGATCAGCCCCCATCATCACCCCGTCAAAGAGGAAGACCGCGCTGGCAATCGGCATCCCCACCGCGGCAACGAGCAGGCCCGCAGTGGTGGCGGCGCGCACGGCCTCGTCAGTGGAGAAAAACAGGGGAAGCAGGGGGGAGGCGAGGGCAAAAACGCCACCCAGGACGAGGCCGGCGCCCACACCCCAGGCGCTCAGGCGACGCAGGAGGAGGCGCGAGGCCGAGCGATCCCCCTTGCCCGCAGCAGTGGCGAAGAGGGTTTGAGCTGCCGCCGCCAGGGCGTCGAAGGCGTAGGAGGCAAAAGACCACAGGGACCACAGCACCTGGTGGGCGGCGAGGGTGGCCACCCCCAGACCAGTGGCCGCCGTGAGCAGGGCCAGCAAGGACAGGCGCAGGGCCAGGGTACGCACAAAGTAGGGCACGCCATCGCGGGCGCTGCCAAAAATCCCCGAAAAACGAGGCCGAAGCGTGAGTTCGTGCCCGCGCGAGCGGCGCAGGAAAGCGCGCAGGAGGGCGGCGGCCATGAGGAGTTGGGTGAGGGAGGTGCCCGCCCCCGAACCGGCCACGCCCCAGCTCAGGCCGTAGATGAACGCGGCGTTGGCACCCGTATTGAACAGGGCCCCCAGGGAGGCAACCTTCAGGGCGGTGGTCGTATCGTGCAGGCCTCGGAGCGCGCCGGTCAGTGCCATGACGATGAACATTCCGACCACGCCGGGGGCCGAGTATCGCAGGTAGTCCACGGCGTGGGGGATGACGGTGGGGTCGGGGCCGAAAAGGCCAATGAGGGTGTGTGCGCCGAGGGTGAGGATGAGGGTGGAGGCTAGGCCCAAGAGAAGGGCGAGCCAGATGGCGTTGACTCCGGCATTGAGGGCGCGGGTGAGGTTTCCTTCGCCGAGGGCGCGAGCGGCTTGGGTGGTTGTGGAAAACAGGAGGAAGACGAAGAGGCCCACGAGGGTTTGGACGATGGTGGAGGCCAGGCCCAGGCCGGCGAGCTCAGCGGTGCCGAGGTGCCCGACCATGGCTGAGTCGATGAGGATGAAGAGGGGTTCGGCAATGAGAGCGCCGAGGGCGGGCAGGGCGAGAGAGAGGATCTGGCGCGTAAGTGAAGATGCCGAGGTCATGGGGCTTTTCTGCGAGTATTTGGGAGAATTTCAGGGTTTTTCCGGTGTTGTGAGGGAAGTGTAATGCCTTCACCTTGAGAGAGCATCCGCAACCCAAATGTGACGACGATTACATGCGTGGTGGGCTGTCCACAACCTGTGAATAGAGCTGTGGATGAGCGAGAAAGGATCTCGCCCGCAATTCCGCCGAGTGACATTCGTGTAATTCCCTGAGCGGGTTTTGAGAGTTTCCACAGCTCTACCCACAGGATGTGGACAAGTGCCCCCATTGTCCACACGCAATCCACAACCCCATCCACATTCCGGGTTCGCTCAGAGGGTCATCATGACGCTAAGGTGCCTAATGCTTATAGGCGCAACCCACTCCCCACAGCCCACTATCAGCTACGGGGATGAAGGATGAAGGGATAGCCCCACACCATGTCATCGGAGCAGGATTTCGACCGCACTCCACCCCAAGACATCGACGCAGAAATGTCGGTGCTGGGCTCCATGATGCTCTCCCCCGAAGCCATCCACGACGTCACCGAGGTCATCCGCGGCAGCGACTACTACCTGCCCGCCCACGAAACCATCCACGACATCATCCTCGACCTATCAGGCCGCGACGAACCCGTCGACGCCATCACCGTCGCCGCCGAACTCCAACGCCGAGGCGACCTCACTCGAGTCGGCGGCGCCGCCTACCTCCACAGCCTCATCGCCTCGGTCCCCACCGCCGCCAACGCCGGCTACTACGCCCACATCGTCCGCGAACGCTCCGTCCTGCGTCGCCTCGTCAGCGCCGGCACCCGCGTCGTCCAGCTCGGCTACGCCGATGCCGGGGGAGACGTCGACCAAATCGTTGACCAAGCCCAGGCTGAAATCTACGCCGTCTCCGAACGCCGCGCCGCCACCGACTACGTCGTCATGAGCGAAATTACCGACTCCATCCTCGACGAACTCGAAGAAATCGAGGCAAATAAAGGCAAACTCACCGGCGTACCCACCGGCTTTACCGACCTCGACAAACTCACCCAAGGCCTCCACCCCGGGCAGATGATCATCATCGCCGCCCGCCCCGCCATGGGTAAATCCACCCTTGCCCTGGACTTTTGCCGCTCCGCCTCCATCCACCACAACCGGGCCTCAGTCATCTTCTCCCTCGAAATGTCGCGCAGCGAGATCGCCATGCGCATGCTTTCTGCCGAATCAGGCGTGTGGCTGTCGAAGATGCGTGACGGCTCCATGGAAGGCCGCGACTGGGAGCGCATCTCCATGACCATGTCCAAGATCTCCGATGCACCCCTGTTCATCGACGACTCCCCTAATATGGCCATCACTGAGATTCGCGCCAAATGCCGCCGCCTCAAGCAACAGCACGACCTTGCCCTGGTTGTCATCGACTACCTGCAGCTCATGAGTTCAGGTAAGCGCGTCGAATCACGTCAGCAGGAAGTCTCGGAGTTCTCCCGTCAGCTGAAACTGCTGGCCAAGGAGATTGAGGTGCCCGTCATTGCTGTTGCCCAGCTCAACCGTGGCCCAGAAGGACGAACCGACCGCAAGCCCATGATGGCTGACCTGCGAGAATCGGGCTCCCTTGAGCAAGACGCCGACATCATTATGCTGCTGCATCGCCCCTCCTACTACAACGAGGACGACCGTCCGGGCGAGGCTGACATCATCGTCGCCAAGCACCGTAATGGCCAAACCAAGACCATTCCGGCCCTCTTCCAAGGCCACCTCGCGCGCTTTGCCAACTTCACCGGCCGGGAAGAACCCGCCTAAGGGGTGGTTGAGGGGTTGCCCCACGGCTGCCTGAGGCAGTTGTGTGACAGTTGTTGCGTTGCGTGACAGGTATAGCTGTCACCTAAGGTCGCAAATGCTCCCTCAGACAACAAGTGTCACAAAACTGGGCTGTAGGAGCACTCTAGCGTCACCAGGTTTGCCCCGGATCGGACCGACCTAGACCGGGACCGATCCTGATCGGACCAACCTAGACCGGGCAACCTCGTCACATGTATGTCACCCTCGTCTCCCCATGGCAGGCCCACAAAGGAAGTAATTCAACGCGGTGCCCGCGAAGGAAGTCACCCAAGTGCTGGCCCGAAAGGAGCCCGCCAGCCCTAGTAGCCAGCCTTCAGGCGAGACGAATCCGGCGCCCCACCCTCGCGATGATCCGTAAGAATAATCGGCCCACTAAACCCAGCCAGCGTCAACACATCCACCACATCGCGAGCAACCTCGCCGACCTCTTCACTGTCAAGGATCGGTGAGAGATGACGGATCTGAACGGAGTCAACACCGCGGCCTGCCTGGTGCTCACGGCGGTTCGGGTCTGCATGAACAGGCAGGACCCGCACGTGGGCGCCGCTATGCTCAATCGCCACACACGCCTGGAACAGATCCTCCGACGCTCCTAAAAGCCAGGTGATCGCCGTGTCGTCAAAAAGGTAGGTGTGGGTGAGGATCACCCGATTGCCCTCCTCCGGAATCTTCATTCCCACACGTTGGAAAAGGAGAGTGGGCTCGCCCTCCTCATCAACCGCTTCGGAAAGCTGATAAGCATACGCGGCCACACCCGCATCGACCTCGTTATTCAAATCGTCCGCGACGACGCCCATGATCGAATCGTCAAAAGCGGCCTTCTCAAAGAGCAAAACCCCGCCGCGCACCGGCTTTTCCGGACCAATAAGGGACACTGGCCACTCCATAGAGGCCAGCAGATCACACACTGCGGCGGCATTCTCCTGAGGGTGCGGGTGGAGGATCGCCGCATTGTGCGCGATGCGTTCAATAAAAACCGAAGTCTGAGAAGGCATGGAGGTCATGCCCCCAATGCTAGTTCCAAATCTCGTGATGTTGAGCGCATATGTCCTGTCGAACAGGCGTTCTTCAGTTTAAGATGAGGTCACGGAGCATGAGGGAAGGAGGATGAAATGGAGCCTATTTTTTTTCAGTGATCTGGATGCGCGACTGATCGCTGATTATTTTATTGCCCGCGATGAATGTCGCGATGATGCAGATGTCACGCAAATGAAACTGCATAAACTGATGTACTTCGCACAGGCGAACTACCTTGCAGAGACAGGTCGCCGACTGTTTTCGTCGAAAATCTACGCTTTTGAGCATGGACCTGTTGTGGATGCCATTCGTTCCGACTTCCAGGAATATGGCCGGGCAGCAATCGTTGTGAAGGACGATGCTGTCGCCTTCCGCGCGAAGCAGCGATGCGCTGAGATTCCTCAAGAGATCAGGCAGTTCCTTGATGCAATTTGGGACAAATATGGCGAAGAGTCAGCGTCGCAACTACGTCGCCTCTCGCATCAAGACAAGCCGTGGTCAGATGCCTACGTTCCTTCAGGACGCTTCTGTGTGATCACTGACGAGGCTATCCGCGACTACTACCGGGAACCAGACAAGGCAGACAGTCGCGTACGTTTGGATAGGGTCTTCTTCATTGACGAACATGTCTGGGCGGCACTCGATGAGCTCGACGCCACACTCTGAGCACCCTCAAACGCAGGCTCCTCCGTGGATATCTGTGGTGCGCTTGGAAGAATCACACAAAGAACTACTTGAGAATTTCAGTAGCAACGAAGAGAGTATCGACCACTGGCTGCAACACAGTGCTTGTGAGCAAAGTGCTCAGTTGAGAACAAGCACATGGCTCTGCCTCGACGCTCAAGGCAAAATCTGCGCTTTTTCTCACTCGCAATGAGTATCGTCACCGCCCCATACGAGAAACTCAGCAACACCCAACGCAAACGATGGGGCATTGATGAACGCGGGTTCGCGCCCGCCATACTCATCGCCAAGCTTGGGCTTCATCATGAATACCACGGAAAGGGGCACGGCAGCGATTTGATCGATGCCGCGCTCAACAAATGCGTGGAGACTGCCCAAGGTGCTGCCTGTCTCCTTATAGTTGTCGATGCACTCAAGGAAGAGCTGGTTTGTTTTTACACGAAGGAAGGCTTTATTCGCCTCAATGGCTTACGCTTTGTCCTTACGATGCGCGCAGCCCAGAAGCGGCTAGCATCCCGTACCAATAGCCGGCAGGGTGAGTAGTTAACTCTGAAAGACTCCCTGTGCGAGCAATAGAATCTCGAGTCTTTAGTACAGCCCCAACTTCTGCTTGGTAAAGACCTCGCGCATAGGGGAGCGCTCCGCAGCCCCCAAGCCCTGACGGGTCTGGATGAGATGAGTGAAGGAATCCTCACGCGTATTCGACGCGCGCGTCCCATAGTATTCCTGCACCTCAGCATCGTATTCAGCCAAGGAATCAACGAAAGCCGCAGGGTCATCAATAACGGGGTAACGATCCACAGCCACCGTCACCGACAGCGGCAAACGAGGCTTACGCTCAGGCTCAGATGCCGGATGCCCCACCAGCAGACCAAAAGCCGGGTAGGTGAAGACGGGCAAGCCCAGCAGCTCAATCATGCGCCGCGGATCAGCATTAATGGACCCCAGATACACCGTACCCAACCCCAAAGACTCAGCGGCAATCACCATATTCTGTGCGCCAATCGCCGCATCATTATGACCCGCCATGTAGGCGTTCATGCGCGATGCGTGCACAAGATCAGCATCCACGGCCTGGCGAATACGCGTATTGCGGTACAGGTCGATAACGAAGATGAACAGCTCACCCTTCGTGCCCGCCACATGCGCCTGGCCGGTGACAGCCGCAATCTCCTGACGCAACTGCTCATCCTGAACATGGATGATCGTGAACTGCTGGTTATACGAGGTCGTCGCCCCACGGCGGGCAACCTCAAAAAGAGTGGCGAGGGTGGCTTCGTCAACGGGAGCATCCGTGAACGCGCGGTGGGTGCGGTGGCGCAGCAGCAGGTCAATGGTGGGGTTCGAGATCAGGGCAGTCACGGTCATCCTCGGTGGTGGTCGTCGTCAATGATGCTCAAAGACATCACGCGTGGAGGAAAGCGCAGTTCAGCCGGCTTCTTCAATGAAGCCGGTGACAACAGTGCGGGCTGAATGAGAGCCTTCCTTCCCTTATTGTGCCCCCTGCGCTTAGGGGAGGACACCCGAAGGGCAGCGTGGCCCAAGATCCGGGACACTCAGGGATGGTGGGGGCTTAATCGTGCCAACCCCTAGCCCGCCCACCACGCAAGTTTCAAGATAGACACATGACTGAAATCCTCTACTCCACTCCCCAACCCACCGCCCACCCGGCAGGCGGCAGGCCTCGTCAATCACGCAGGGCCCACCACCCAAGCGGCCCCCGCTGCACCCGCCCCCAGCCTCGACGAAGGCCTGTGGGTCCGCAACCTCACCAAGCACTACCACCGCGAAGGCGTGACCGTCGCCGCCCTCAATGACGTCACCGTCCACCTGCCGCGCGGCAGCCAAACCGCGATCATGGGCCCCTCCGGCTCAGGTAAGACCACCCTGCTGCACTGCATGGCCGGCATCCTCGCCCCCACCTCCGGCTCCATCCTCATTGAGGGCGTCGAGATCGCAGGCATGAAAGAACGCCACCTGTCCGCCCTGCGCCTGGAACGCTTCGGCTTCGTCTTCCAAGACGGCCAGCTCCTGCCCGAGCTCTCCAACGAGGAAAACGTCGCCCTGCCGCTCATGCTCGCGGGCGTGTCACGGTCGGAGGCGATTACGCGCGCCAACGCCCAGCTTGCCGCCTTGGGCCTGGAAGGTCACGGCCCCTACCGGCCCGGCCAGCTCTCCGGCGGCCAGGCCCAGCGCGTCGCCATCGCCCGCGCCCTCGTCACCAACCCGCAGGTCGTCTTCGCTGACGAACCCACCGGCGCCCTCGACCAGGCCACCGGCCATGAGGTCATGAGCGTCCTCACCCAGGCCTGCCGCGCTTCGGGTGCGACCCTGGTACTCGTCACCCACGACGAGGGCGTCGCCCGCTGGTGCGCCGGGCAGCTGCGCGTGCGTGACGGGCGGGTCATGATGGCTGGCGAGGCCACTGCGGTGGCTGGGCAGGCGGGTCCGGCTGGCGCTCAGCAGGTGCCAGCAGGCGTGCAGCAGGCACCGATGTTTGCAGGGGGCCAGCAATGAGCCAGCTCCTTGTCGCCACCCGAGCACTCCTGCGCTCGCGGGACCGGGCCACCTCGATCCTGACCATCCTTGCCCTGGCCCTGCCTCACGCCGTATTCCTCAGCGTCATTGGCGGCGTGTACGCCTTCATGGGGCGCGAAGCAAACCCCATGAACGCGGTAATGGAGGATCAGCCCTACACCGCGCTGGCCGTCTTCGCGGCCGTCCTCGTTGTCATTCCCGCCCTGTCGATGGGTGCGGCTGCTGCGCGCCTGGGCGTGAGCCGCAAGGCGCAGGCACTGGCCGTCCAGCGCCTGGTGGGCCTGCCGCCTGCACCCGCTCAAGGCGCCGCCATGCTGGATACTTTGGCACATGCGGCTGTCGGCATCGCCGTGGGCAGCGTGCTCTATGCGGCCATCTTGCCCGTGTGGCAACTCATCTCCTTCCACGGTGTGCCCCTGTCGATCGGGGAAATGTGGATGGGTGTCCTCCCTCTTCTGGCCTGCGGGACCATCATGTTGGGACTAACGGCGTTGAGCTCCATCACCGCCATGCGCAAAGTGATGATCACGCCTTTGGGTGTCGTGCGTCGCACGGACCGCGCGAAGGTGTCCTGGGTGAATATTGTCGTGGCGCTGGTCCTGCTGGCCTTGTGGTTTGGTCCAGGTCAGCTCATCACCCGCATGGATCTGGGTGAAACGCTGGTGCTTACCATTCTCATGGGCTTCTTCGCCGGAGCGATCGCCGTGGTCAACCTCGTGGGGCCGTGGACCCTGCAAATCCTTGGCCGGATTATTGCCCGCGTGGCGCGCAGGCCTGAGACGCTGCTGGCTGGGCGCCGCATCGTCGAAGACCCGAAGGCCGTGTGGCGCTCTTTTGGGGCGATGAGTCTGGTGGGCTTCATTGTGGGCCTGATGATTCCGGCCATGGAATTGGTGCGGGCTGTCTCGCCGGAGGTGACGACCATGCCCGCAGAGATGGCCGCCCAACTTGAGACCGTCTTTATCGATATCCGCACCGGCCTCTTCCTCACCCTCGGCATGACCGTTGTCTTGGCAGCGATTGCCACCGCCATCCAGCAGTCCATTCGCGTCGTCGACACCGCCGCACAGGCTGAATCCCTTGAGCGCATGGGTGCAACAGCCAGCTTCCTGCACCGCAGCCGCCGCCGTGAGGTGGCCATCCCCGCAGTGGTGACCATTGGTGGTGCGCTGCTGGCGGGCGTGCTATTCATGGCTCCGGTCATGGCCGTCAGCAACCCGGTTGTGCCGCTGGCGGTACTGGCTGTCACCCTGGTGGTCTCGGTCGTGTTGATTGTCGCAGCCGCTGAAAGTGGACGCTTCTTCGAAAGGAAGACGGCGTGAGTGGGGAAGTGATTGGTGGCCACCGACTAGTAGCTAGCGATAGCTGCTGATCGGAGACGGATCTGACAAGAGACGTGATCCTTAGGGCGGCTGGTGCTGTGGGCCGCCCCGGCGCCCAGGTGTGCATCCACAACCTGATGGGGGAGCGTAGGCAGGTTTTCTGCCGTGGACGCACACCTGGGAGCGCCGATGGGTTGTGCTTTTTGGAGGGACTACTACGGTGCTGAAGTGATGATGGGCGCACCTATGGGAGAAGGCTGAGGTATTGCGGACGTGCCTTCATAGCGTGAATGATCATTTCGTTGCCACTATCGAAAATCAAAACGACCAGCTCTAATAATCGTCCATGTGTGTCAAACCCGAGTCGTAATTCTCGTTGCGGATGATCGTCATCAAGAGGGCCAACCCATTGAGGCCAGGCTGCTGCATAGAGGATATCTGCATCGGTTATTCGGTGAGCCTTCTGGTGTTTGCGAGCGGACTCGTGCAGAGAAATACTCACGCGAGGACGGCCTTGCGGATGAAGTCTGACCGGGAAATGTGACGTTCCTGAGCTCGTCTATCAACTTCGGCAAGTTCTTCGGGTGTGAAGCGGATGGTGACGACTTGGCTGGGTGCACTGCCTCGCCCAGGGCGCCCACGGCGGCGTGAACGGAGGAGCTCGACATCATAGCCAGCCTCCGCTTCAGCCACCCACGTTGTGATCTGCTCTTCAGTGACAGGTGTGCCCTGGATGGTCTCCTTCATACGAATATCGTATTACGAAATTATGGGACGGGCAATGGGAAAGGAATGGAGGCAGATCAGTACGCCTGAAAGAGGATCTTCATAAAGCCAGATCCCACATGTGCATCCAGAGAAGAAAATGGCGGTTTCACTGCCGTTATCCGCTTGGATGCACATGCGGGAGCCGAAGGTGGCGAAGCTGATGTGCGCTAGACAGCGAGTGCTGACCACAGAGCGCTTCACCAAGGTTTCATAGATGGGGACGCGCTGCGTTTCACCAGGTGTGCCAGTATCAGTGGTTCTTAGTCGTCGGCCGGGCGGACCTCAATGCCGAGGTCTTCAAGAGTGGCCGCGAGGACCCCTTCGCCAGCGATCCGCTGCCCGGTGTGCGTGCCATCGTAGATCTGGGTACAGCCACACGAGGGGCTGCGATCTTGCAAGATCGCCTCACGTGCGCCGAGCTCACGGGCAATGCGGGCGACCTCCTGAGCTCCAGCAAGAAACTCGGCAGTGACATCTGCGCCAGCAGCAGTCAGCACACGAGCCGTGCCTTCAAGGACATCGCGTCCGCTCCCACCTGTGATCTCAGCGGGCGGGCGAGGCGTGGGCAGGCCACCCATCACCTCAGCACACACGGGGACGGCATCGCCCTGCTCAACCAGGGCGATGATCGCAGCATCGGGCTTTGCGCGCCCGTCATAACGGCAGGGCTTTCCCGCCAGGCAGGCGCTCACCAGCAGGGGAGGCACATCATCAGGCACGGCCGACCTCCTTCATGCTCCGGCGCTGTACGACACACTCGCTCCTGGGAAAAGTCTAGGCCCGCCGCCCCTGCAGTCACAGGGGTGGCGGGCCAGGAAGCTTGGCAATGATCCGTCAGATCGCTGAGCGCACACGCGGCGGCCAGGCCAGCTCAGGCCAGGACAGCCCAGGCCAGGCCAAGCGGAGCGTCACTCAGTGCCACAAACGCAATCAGTGCAAGAAACGCGCCAGGAACTCGCGCGTGGCCGGCTCAAGCGGATCGTCAATCACCTGCTCAGGCGGCCCCTGCTCGACAATGCGCCCATGCTGCAAGAACACCACGCGATCAGCCGCCGATCGGGCGAAGCTGATCTCGTGAGTTGCCATCAAGATCGTGCCACCCTGCTCCTTGACCTCACGAACCAGGTCAAGCACCTCGCCCACCAGAATTGGGTCAAGGGCAGCGGTGATCTCATCAAGCAACAAAAGCTCAGGGTTGGTGGCCAGGGCGCGTGCGATGGCCACACGCTGCTGCTGACCGCCCGACAAGCGATCAGGGAACTCCTGAGCCTTCGCATCCAAACCAATGCGGGTCAGCAGCTCCATGCCGCGCACCTCGGCCTCTTCACGGGTCTGCTTATGAACCATGCGCGACGCCAGGGTGACATTATCCAGTACCGACATGTGCGGGAAGAGGTTGTAGTGCTGAAAGACCACGCCAATGCGGGCGCGCACAGCGTCAGCATCTATACGCGGGTCAGTAATGTCCTCACCCGAAAGGAAAATCTGACCATCATCAACCCGCTCCAGCAGGTTCGCACAGCGCAACAGCGTGGACTTGCCGGACCCCGAAGCGCCGAGCAGGACGACGACCTCGTGAGACTGGACGGACAGATCCAGGCCACGCAAAACCATATTGGAACCGAAACTTTTGACGACACGTTGAACGTCGAGGACGGGGGTGGTGGGCGTGCTCATCAGACGGCACCTCCCATCTGTTCGCGGCGGCGCAGGCGATCCGTGTACCAGTCGGTGAAGCGGATCAGCGGCCAGCTCAGGATGATAAACAGCAGGCCAGCAACAATGTAGCTGGTGTAGTTAAAGGTCGACGCCGTGTAAATCTGGGCGGCGCGAATCGCATCCGTCGCGCCCAGCACGGAAATCAGGCCCACGTCCTTTTGCATGGCAATGAAGTCATTCATCAGTGCTGGTGTCACCTTACGCACCGCCTGGGGAACCACAATGTGGCGCAGGGTCTGACCGTGGCTCAAGCCCAGGGAGCGGGCGGCCGCACGCTGGGAGGGGTGGACGGACTCCAGGCCCGCGCGCAACACCTCCGACACGTAGGACGAGTAGGTGAGGATAATGGCGATCGTCCCCAGCACCTCAACGGGAATACGCTGAGAGGGATTCAAGCCCGGCACGCCAAAACCGATGATGAACAGCACGAGGAGCAGGGGGACGCCTCGGAAAATGTCGGTGTAGGCAGCGGCGAGGAAACGGATCGGGAAGAAGATCGGGCCACCCAGGGTGCGGGCTACGGCCAGCAGGGTCGACAAGATGGCCACACCGATCGCGGCCACAATGAGCATCCGCAAGTTCAGCCACAGGCCGTCCAGGACCTTCGGGAAGGAGCGGGCGAAGTGTTCGGGGGAGAAGAAGGTCTGTTGGACCAGGGCCCAGCCCGGCGAGTTCGCCAGCACCCACCAGATGGCGCCGGCGAAGACGAGGAAGGAAACGACCGAAAGAGCGAAAGAACGTCGGGCCTTAGAACGCCTATAGGTGCGACGACCGAGCTCGATATCAGAGATCTCGAGCTCGGTCGCCATAACCTCAGGATCAGGCTGCACGGTTGAGCGCACGCAAGTGTCCTTTGGGAGTATTTAGATTGACGGCGTCACTTCAGGACGGGGATGTCCACAGCGAGGGACAGCCACTGCTCCTCAAGCTTGGCCAGGGTGCCGTCCTCGCGCAGTTCATCCACTGCCTTGGTGACGGGTTCGGTCAGCGCAGAGCCCTTGGGCAGGACGAGGCCGTAGTTGTCGCCATCCTTGGTGCCTTCGAACTGGCCGACGATGACACCCTTGTCGTCCAGCTGGGTGGCGGAGATGAAGAAGGCGGTGGGCAGGTCGACGACGATGGCGTCAACCTGGCCGCTCTTGAGGGCCTGGACGACGTCAGCGTTGTTGTTGTAGATCTGGGGGTCCTTCTCGGTGGTGACGTGTTCGGTGAGGAACTGCTGGCTGGTGGAGCCAGCCTGCACGCCGAAGAGGACGTTCTTCAGGTCAGCCACGGACGCGGCCTTTTCCGCGTTGGTGCCCTTCACGGTGAGGACAGCCTGGGAGGTCGTGTAGTAGGGGCTGGAGAAGTCCACGGCGTTGCGGCGCTCATCGGTGATGGAGAACTGCTGGAGGTTGAAGTCCCAGTCCTTCGCGCCGGGGGTGATGGCCGAGTCGAAGGTGGTGCGGGTCCACACCACGTCTTCCTTGGCGAAGCCGAGCTTTTCGGCGACAGCGTAGGCGACGGCTGCTTCGAAGCCTTCGCCGGAGGCAGGGTCGTCATTTTGGACCCAGGGGACGTAGGCGGGTTCGCCGGTGGCGATGGTGAGCTTACCTTCGGTGACGGTAGCCAGGCCGGTGGAGCTGCTGGTGGCAGCGCCTTCGGTAGAGGGGGCGGTGTCAGCAGAGCCGCCGCTGCAGGCGCCAAGTGCGAGGGTGGCGACTGCTCCAAGAGCAACGAGCGAGCGGAACGTGCGGGACACGGACATGAGGGGCCTCCATGAGTGGGTCGGCGGTGATGTCAGCCCTGGCGGAAGTGCTCCCGATCTTTTATGGCTGGTGGGCCGAGGTGACCGGGGTGGTTCGGAATGACCGGGTTGGTCGGGCCGCGAGGGCACGTTAAACGCTAGTATCTGCGCGGTTTTCCTGTCAGCAGCGTCCGGAGGATGGAACTTTGGAAATTTGAGGACTGGAGGACGAGGGTGGTGGGGGTGGTGCTGTATCTTCCTTGGGGGCGTTATCTGCCTTGGAGTTCTTCGGCGGTATCGGTTAAGTATCCTCGAGCCTTACGTACCTCGAAAGGTGCTGATCGTTCCCGGGTGATCATTGCACCTGGGACGGTGAGAACCTCCCCAGTGACAGGGTGAGTGATGGTGGCTGTCCATGTGGTTTCCAAGGTGACGGTTTGTGAGGGGAAGGGCTGCTGGTAGGTGTGGCGTAGTCGTGAAATGGGGTAGGGGCCTGATGGGTCGGTGGTGATCAGGGGAGGGAGGCCATCACCGAAGTCATACTTGTAGGAGCTTGCCGAAAAACTCACTGTGACGTCGTAGCCTAGGATGTGGAGTGTTTCTGAGCGGGTGGGTTGGGTGGCATGAACCAGAGTGGGGACGCCAACGTAGGCGCGCAGGTGAGGTTGGACTTGTAGTCCTGCGCCTTCGATTCTTGCTTGCGATAGGGTGTGGTAGAGAAGGTCGATGGGTGGGATTTCTTCTGGTGGTGATTCGTCGGGGAAGTTAATGGGGCAGATGTCGCCACCGCCCCATATGCCGCCGTGGATCTGGCCAGTGCAGCCTACATTGACGTTCTTGGGCAGTGCGCGTCGGCCAAGCTCGGCCTGAACTTCACCGGGAGCAAGATCAGGGGCAGAGTAAGCTCCATCGCGGGATTCTCCTCTTTCAATGCCTACCGCTACAGTTCCGGTGTTTCCATCTGTTGTCGCTTCAGAAAACACGCTGAAAGGTGTGTCTTCTGACGAGGTGCGAGGATGTTGGAGCAGCAGGCCAGGAAGGAATGCGCTGTGAATCATGAGTGCGACTGGCAGAATTGAGCGGAGTGCTTTACTCATTTCTCCTTACTCCCTTCAGCGCCTGTGATCTTCCACATGCCATCGAACTGGCGCATCTGAAGATGGAATTGTCCTTTTGCTCCTTCATATTTCTTGAGGGTGACACCGTCGTAGACATTGTGGTCACTATCTTGAACATGAAGGATCGTGTCCCACAGTCCTGGATGGAGGGGGGACTCGATAGCGGGCTCAATGTGAAGGACGCGATTATTGACATGCTCAACCCACCCCCCATTTGATCGATATTTGTCGGTCCGGTCTGCCATCCCCAGGCACCATCCGCAGGATTCGGCGCTGATAGACCGCAGTAGGCTGGTATCGCCGCTGAGCCAGGTGTAGTCCAGAACCTCAACAAAGTATTCCGCGAAGGCTTCTGCTCCGTTTTGGTCGTAGACCTTAGCGACTTCTGGGAGTTCAGGAGGGGTAAGTTCGTAGATACTTTCGGGTCGGAGGAGCTTGCCTTCAGGGCTGACCTCGTAGTGGCCGGACATGACTATATCGGCGGAGGTGGCCTTTCTCGATTGCGTGCTGCTTCCGGATTGTTCTGGCTTGAAGAAGGGGATTTCCGATATCGGCCGGTCGTCTTGGGCGCAGCCAGCGATGAGGGCCGCAGAACTGAGCATGATGAGAGCGCAGAACGTCGCAGTTTTTTGTGAAGCATGAAACCTAGTCATGTTGCCACGCTACAACGCTGAGGTCTGTTTCCGAAGGCGAACCGAAAATCTGTGGATAACGTGGGAATCGGCCTGAGTGAACCATCCTTTCAGGTTTCACCCCGGAACAAAACCCAGGACGGCTCAGAACGAATCCGTACAAAAGGTCTTCTATTGACACTGAGGTGATTCGTCTGTAGAGTCATAGCTGAAACAAGCAAGACTCTCTTCAGCAGACACTTGCTCAACAGATCTTGTGGCCCCTGGGGGATTTGCTGCGGCACCCAGGGGCTGTTTCATACTTCTGTGACTTCCGCAACCTCTCGCATTCTGTCAAACCAGCGTGGCTCTGCTTGAGACCGCTCACGACGAAGGGCATAGGCTGCGGTATCGGGGACCCAGAGGCAATTGAATCGACTCGGTGAACCGGCGTGAATGTTGAGATTACGGGAGAGCTTCCCACTAGAGACTGCTTCTTTAATCGTTCGCTTGTCTATATCTCGTAACGTTTTGTGATGACGTTGTTCATACACGACGACACGCAGCTTCGGCACCTTCTTGTGAGCCTGTCCAATGAGCGAAATTAAAGTCTTTGCTCGGGCCAGTTCTCCGTTTGCATCCTCAGCAGTGATAGGGCTCTGCACCGTGAGTAATAGGTGCTCTTCCCTGGGAATCTTGCCGATCCAAGAACAAAGCTTGTCAAAGATTTCACATCCATCAGGGTGCTGGAAAAACTCGGTCGAGTGGTAGTAAGGATTGTTGCCTCGCTGAAGTTGAGGAGCAGATCTCACTATCTCCCGCAGTTCTGCCTGAACGGTTTGAATACTACTCACAGGAAGCATGTATAGAGTGCAGCAGTAGAAGGTTGTTTCTTTTTGTTCCCTGGCGACCAGATAGGTCTCATCAATAAAGGCGGCGTAACCGGACTGGTATCGTACGAAGACTTCGTCCAAGCTGCTCATTACTATCCTCAAGAATGAATTACTAAAACGTCTGATACGGCCCGGAATGTGAGAGCAGTCGCAGCTTTCAGGAAGGTGCCTCAATTGGTGATCTTAGCAAAAGCAAGGTTGTGGTTTGATGCACGAGTTAGGTCCGATGTCCGCCTGTGGATAACCCTCGTTGTTCAGAAATTGCAACTAAGCTCAGAAGTAGCGGCACCTTCGTGGACTGCCGCGAGAGACCACAGTGAGTCCACCATGAAGGAGCCTGAGCGATGAGCGGTATGCACGAGCCTCAGCCACAGCGCTTCCCGCGCTCAGCGCAAGACCTGCGCAGCACCAACCTGTGTCCCTACTGCTACAGCCTGATTGGCCACGGGCAACGACACTGCCCTGAGTGCAGCCTCGACCTGAGCGTGCCAGAACTGCGGGCTGTGCACTCGCGCTCCCTGCAGATCGCAGACCTCCTCGACCAGCGCTCCATCATGCTCGACAAGGCAATGAGCGCCTCCCACGCCAGGGCGCAAGCCGCCCACACGCCACAGACGCCAGCCGCACCACAGCAGGCCACTCCACAGATCCCAACACCCACCCTTCCCGCTGCCTTCGCCCAACCCGCCGAAACGCCGCAGGTGTCGGCACACTCCGCTCCAACGGTGACACCCGCCGCCCCCCACGCACCCCGCCAGCCACCGGCACCAGCCGCCAAGGCCCCGCATCCACCCCGCCCACCACCTCTCCCAGCCACCACCCAGCCCCACCAGCCCCACCGCCCCGCCCCCCACCCCCCAGGCGCCCCGGCCTCGTCCTTCACTGAGCGCACCCATGCTCATCCTCGCCGTGGGCATCACCTTCCTCGCCATCGCGGCCGCCGTGTTCCTCACCGTCGCCTTCGTGACCTTCAGCCTGACCACCAAGGCCCTCATCACCGCCGCGATCACCCTGTCCACCATGGGCATCGCCAGCGCACTACGGTGGCGAAAACTCACTGCCACCGCAGAAGGCGTGGCCGTCCTGGGCGGCATCCTACTCACCCTGGACGCATGGGCCATCCAAGCCCTCAACTTCTTCGGCCTGGGCGCCGCCCCCCAAAGCTTGTACTGGGGTGTCGCACTGAGCATCATCAGCCTGCTATGCGTCGCCTGGGGGTGGATCTCCCACCTGCGCGCGCCCCGCATCATGGCCGCCCTGGCGTGCATTCCCGGCGCAACCGGCCTGATTGTGGGCATTTTTGGCGACACCGCACACCTACCCGCCCTGATCCCCCTCGGCGTCGCCGGAGTCATCGCCGGCACCGGGCTCCTCTCACGCACACCAGCACGCCCCCTCGAAGCAGGCCTCGTCATCGCTGCCAGCCACATCAGCGCACTCAGCGTCACCATCACCCCCTGGTTCAGCGTGCCCGAACCGTGGGCGTGGACCGTCATCGGCCAACTTGCCATTGTCGCCGCCCTCATCGGCCAAATGTTCCTCTTCGGGCGGCACAACACGTGGGCGGCCCTCAACCCTCTGCGCTACTCGGCGGCAATCCTCGCCGCCGGGGCGTGGATGTCGGCCCTCACCTACACCGCCCACCGCATTGAACCCACCCTGAGCTGGGCGCCCGCCGCCCTGGCCGCCCTAGCGGGCCTGGGCCTGGTCATCGCAGATGCCGTCATCCGCCCGCGCGCCCGCGCTGCCGGCTTGACCGCCATCATCACACTGGCCACTCTGTGGCTGCCGCTCCTGCTGGGCACAACCGCGTGGCAGGTCCTAGAAGTCATGATCACGCGGGCCTTCACCGCAGCCCCCAGCACCCTCACCGTCGAATCCCCCGAGCTCCTCGCCTTCGGCATCGCCACCCTCATCAGCGCATTGTGCGCGGCGGGCCTCTACGCCCTCTTCGGACGCGGCGAGGCCGAGGCGCGCCCCAGGGTTGAGCGGGCAAACCTCGTTGCCGGGGTGGGAGTATATGGCCTGGTCACCACCGCGTGGGCGCTGCCTCTGCCCGTGGCGAGCATCCTCCTGTCCGTCCTCATCCTCTTTGCCGCGGTGGTTGGCGGTATCTGGCGCAAGCCCTTCGTGGGCGTGAATGTGCGCGTCCAGGCTGATCTGTTGATGAGCCTGAGCGTGCTTGGCGCCCTCCTTACTCACGAATGGGGTAGCACCTGGGCGGCCGCTATCGGCGGAGTCATCCTCGTGGCGGGGGTTGCCCGCGCGGTGCTGACCAACGCCGGGGGAGATGCTGGTGAACTGCCTACACACACTCAACAAGGCGCCACTGCCGCCCTGATGACGCCCACCGCACCCGCAGCTCAGCCTGGCACTGTAGTCCAACCTGGCGCCACCCGAGCCGCCCTCCCCACTCCCTTCACCCCAGGAACCGCCGCACTCAAACGCCCCAGCGCACTCCTGGGCACGAGCATCGCCCTCGTGGGAGCATTCGCCACCCAAGTACACCTTCTCTACTCCTACGATGGTCCAAGCGACTACGTCCCAGCATGGGGTCTGCTGGTCGGCGCAATCCTCGCCCTCGCGCCCCTCGCGTGGAGCAAGCGCCTGCGGTCTGTGGACATCGGTCTTTTCGCGGGCGGCGCAACCCTCGTCACCCTCGTCTACAACGTTCTCCTCCTGCTGCCAGCCGAGGCGGACCTGCGACTCAATCCGGGAGTCATTGCCGCGACCAGCGCGGTCGCCGCCCTCACCGCAGGCATCGGCTTTGGGCTCCTCCCGGTGGCATCCGCGCAGTCACGAGGGCGCAGCCACGCCCTTGCCGTGCCTCTGCCATGGTTTATTGCCGCGGCGCTGGGAGCCCTGGGTCACCTCATCACTCAGCGCGGATCGAACCGTTGGGACAGCCCGTGGATTGCCCTCGGTGAAGCCCCCACGGTGTTGGGCGTAGCGGCCCTCCTCGCTGCTGCGATCCTGCTGGTTCTGGCTGCCGTAACGCGCCGCCGCGCCCCCGCACAGACCATTCCCGCCCCCGCACAGACCATTCCCGACGCCGCACTGGCCACCCCGGATGCCGCACTGCATCACCTCAGCTCAGGCGCCGTCAGCGCCCTCGTCCTCGCCGGCCTGCAGGTCGCGACGATGCTGGGCCTGTTCACCCTGGCGTTCAGCACCGTCACCCTCTATGACGGTGTTGGCCTACTTGCCGTGGTCGCCGCCCTCGTCACCCTGGGTGGCCTCCTTGGCCGGCAGGCCACAGCTGGCCCGCCCGTCGCCTGGGCAGGCGCCGCCGTCGCGGCTCTGCTCGGCCCTGTTTTGCTCGACACGGCACTGAACGACCCGTGGCCGCTACTCGTCATCGCACCCCTGACGCTCGCCCTCGCCGCCAGCGCCCTGGGCTTTGTCACCCGCCCTGCCTCCCACGCGCGCGGCGGACAGTGGGTGTTGGCCCTGCTCGCCTCCGGAAGCATCGCCACTCTCCTGGCAAGCACCCTTCTGACCGCATCCACCCACGCCCGACCGTGGCTGATCATCCTGACCCTCCTGGCCTCGGCAGCACTGAGTGTCGGAGTGAGCCTGCTGCGCCTCCCCGAACGCTTCCTCCCCGCGATGTGGGCCTCCGGCCTGGCCGCAGGCGTGGGCGCAGCAGCATCCCTGGGGCAACTCATGGGCGCCTACAGTCTGCCCGACGGCATTTCTCTGCCCTTGACGATCTTCGCCGTTGCGCTCATTGTGGGCCTTCCCGCCCGCAGGGCAGCCGTGAATGGTGAGGCGGTCATGATTGGCGAGGCAACCGCAGCTCCCGCACTCCCTGCACCAAAGCCGGCAGAGCACTCGCCAGTGAGCCAGCTGCCAAGCCAACAGCCAGCATCGACACCCGGCCAGCCAGCAGCATCCGCAGCGGCAGCGCCCAGTGGGAGCGTCATCGATGACAGCGCCCTCAGGGGCGTCAACCTCACCCTCCTCGCCGACATTCTCATTGCCGGAGCTGTCGCATTCTTCATGGCCTTTGGAGCGCCCTCTGGCCTGTTCGCAGGTCTGCTCATCCTCGGTGCGGGTGCGGGCGCGGCCCTGGGCGCACTTATGCGCACCCTCGTCCACCTGCGCCTCGCGGACACCCAGGCCGAGCGGCCCCACATTAACCTGTGGTCCACCCCTATTGGCGCCGCCATCGCCGCGAGCATCATCGGCAGCCTGACGATTCTCAACGGCACGCACGCCCTGCACCAGGGTGAGGGATCTGAACACGCTGGCTTGAGGAGGGTCCTCCTCGTCATCCAGATAGAACACACCCTCATTGCCCTTCTGGTGCTGCTCGCCGCAGGCGCAGTGTTCCTCCTCAGCCGCCGCGCCGCACAGGATGGCGCGCAGCAACCCTGGACGCTCCTAGCGCGCCTGAGCCTCAGCGCCCTGCCCGCCGCCCTGTGGGCCACCCTGGGTGATCTTCCACTCCTTGGTGACTGGCATTGGTGGCCGCTGGCCGTCGGATCCGGCCTCGCCCTGGCGTCAGCGGCGAGCGTCTTTGGACTGCGGACACGCCCCGGCCACGCCCTCGCCCTGTACGCTGGCCTGGCGGCACTGGCCCTGCCTGTCATCTCCCTGATCGTCACCGGAACGAGGGCCTCAGACGTGGGTGTGGCCGGACTCTTCACGGCCTTCGCTGGGACGGCAATCCTCTACGGCGCACCACCCCAGTGGCCAGCAGCGAGCATCCGAGGCTTGCGCGCTGGTGCCCTCGCCCTCGCCTACGGTGCGACCCTGCTGATCTTCCCCGAAGTGCCCGCGAACTGGCAGCCACTGCTGACCGCAGTTCCGGCAGGGCTGGCCGCGCTCAACACTGCGGCCCTGCGTTTCTTCGGGAAGGTGGCCCACGAGGGCGACGCGGTGCAGGCCGGGCGTGAGCGTGAGCTCTACAGCCTGTGGGATCAGCGCATCTACGCCTTCCTTGCGCCTCTCATTGCGGTCAGTAGCCTTGTCATTGTTCCGCTGGGTAGTGAGGCCACTGCGGCACTCTGGTGGACCAGCGGGTATGCGGTGATCTTGAGTGCCCTCGGCGTTGGCCTGAGCTTGTGGATGGCGGGTAGTGCCCTCGGTCGCGGCGCGCCGCTTGAGCCCCTCTCTGTGCGCGTCTTTGCCCAGGTGAGCGCCCACCTCGCAGCCGTCGTGGCTCTGGCAGGGTTTTCCGCGAAGCGCACGATCGCAGGAGGGTCCTCAGGAGTGTTCGGCGCTCAGATTGGTGGCGTTGACTACGCCCTTGGCATCATTGTCATTCTCACGGCGCTGGCATCCCTGGCTGTGACGTCGTGGACGATCCGCGTGGACTCCACCTGGCAGGCGCATCTGATGCCCGCACTCCATAGCGGTGCCGTCAGCGTCGCTGCGGCAGTCACTGCGGTGATGATCAGCAATGAAGGCCTCTTCCGCACGCTGAGCGTTGGCCAGCACTTCGCCTATGGCGCCCTCAGTGTCCTGGCCGCACTCACAGTCGTCGCGGTCCTCACCTCCCTGCTCAGGCCCTTCGGTGAGGACACGGTCCGCAGCGTATCCCTGCGCGCGTTGATCGCCGGAATCCTTGCCGCGCTCGCGGGCGCCTACTCCTTCATGGGGAGCCTCGTGTCGGGTATGGGGGCCGAGATTGAACTCTTTGCCGTGCCCCTGGGCATTACATTGCTGGTCGCGGGCCTTGTTGCCGTCCGTGGTGAGAGGAGGTGGCGTTCCTGGCTGACCTTCGGCCCGGCCCTGATCGCCCTCATCGTCGTGCCGCTGGCGGCAGAGGTTGCCACGCCAACTGCGTGGCGTATCGGCCTGGTCACCATCCTTGTCGTGACTGTCATTGTCATCGGCGCGCGCATGAGCCTGCAAGCACCCCTGTTGGCGGGCAGTATCGCTGCGATCATTCACGCCGTCATTGCTGTGCGCACCGCCCTGCCTAACCTTGTCATCCCCTGGTGGGTGTGGCTGAGCATCGCTGGCGTGATCCTTGTGGTGGTGGCCTCCACCTACGAGGCGCGCCTGCGGGATGCCCGCCGATTGGGCGAGGCTGTGCGGGCACTGCGCTGAGGCGTTGGGGGGCGTCAGTGTGGGGTGCTGTTGGCTGCTGCGATCTTCCCGTTGCCGTAGTGGTTTGGGTCTTAATCACCGATTGCTTTAAGCCATGAGGAGAGGATTCCTCGGCTGCTGGCCAGGGATAATCCCCGGGGGACGGATGCTACCCACCAGCGGCCATCCGCGCCCTGAAGCAGACAATCGTTAGCTTCGTGGGAAGTGCTCGCGCACACCTCGTTGCCGTAGCCGGTGTAGTGAGGGAACTCGGGGTCACCATAGGACGCGCCTCCTTGATGAATGACGCGTTCCCAAGGGTCGTCAATCTGAGTGAAGGAAAGCGAGCCGCCGTCGGTCTGATACATGAAGCGCACTATCGGGGACTCGCCAACACTGGAGTGATTCGAGAACGGGTAGCCGTGAACTGGGGGAGGGGGATTCTTGAGGAGGTCGTCGGTTGTCATCGAGACTTTCGGCATTTCCTCGGCAATCATGGGAGGGAACATCGTGGAGTGGAGAGGGGTGTTGAGATCGGGGATCAAAGGATTGAGTCCGGCGGCCAGTGGGGGACCATACTCCCCATCACGAGTCATCAAATAGTCTTTGATGCTGGCGACGAGCTGGCGGATCTCCTCAGTCTTGTCTCGAAGCGCTCGCCCACCCACATCGGAAGAGAGGGTCGTTTCATCCTCGAGGCGATCCCTCATCTCCGTAACGGTGTCAAGGAAGGCATTGTCCTGCTCAGTGAGCCCAACAAGACCTCTCTGGAGAAGAAGAAGGCGCGACAGTGCGAAATCAAATTGAAGAACTGCGTAGGAAAACTCCCAGTAGGCCATGGCGTCATCCCGACTAGCCTTCATGGCCTCCACGTGGTCTGAAATCTTCTGATGGCTTTCACGTGCAGCAGCTAAGTCCTCATCCGTGAGCCAATGATCGAGTGTTCGAATGTCCTCGGCGCACGCCGTATCGAGAGCGGTCTTGTGATCCATGACTTGGCTTGGTACAGGTGTGGAGGCGTTGTGGTACCAGGCGCGCGACAAGATCGTCTGGATTTCCTCCGCACTAGGTGCTTCTTCGCACAGGGATGTCATCGATATGTTGAGATCCAGGTATTCAGCTGACCGTGGATTCCATGCCACCGGAACAAGAGCACACCCGCCAAGAGTGAGCGCAGAACAGGTACTAAGCGCGAGAAATGCTGACATTCGACGAAAACGTGCGTGAAGAAGGGGTTGATGCGGACTCACGGATACCTCCAAAGCGTGACGCGGATATTGTCCCCCACACCCCATACACCTGTCAGTAATTTTTTAGATAAGTCTCACGTGGTGGTCAGGGATAGGTGGGCTTTCACGCGCGACAAGGATGCACAACCTCAACTCCCCAGGCCAAGAAGCGCCAGGGGCAATAGGCTGACTCAATGGAGACACCAGCTTCCCCGCGTGCCACGGCAGAACCCCCGCCCCACCCACGGGCGCGGGCCGCCACCGCAACCTCAACGCCCGAAGCTTCGGCGCGCGAACACCTCGCCAATGAAGCCCACGCCCGCAGCGGAGCTGAACTCGCAACAGAACTCAGCACCGACGCCGCAAGCGGCCTTGCCAGCACCGAAGCCGCTGCGCGCCTGAAAGCCGACGGCCCCAACGAGTTGCCCTCCAGCCGCCCCCCCGCCTGGCTGCGATTCCTCCACCAATTCAAAGACCCGCTGGTATTCCTGCTGATCGGCGCCATCGTCATCTCCGTCATCGCCTGGGTGATCGAGGGCGCCCGCGGCGTGCCCGTCGACGGCATCGTCATCTTCCTCGTGATCTTCCTCAACGCCGTCCTGGGGTTCATTCAAGAAAACAAGGCGGCGGACGCTGTTGCCGCGCTCTCAGCCATGACGGCGGCAACCTCGACAGTGCTGCGCGACGGCGCGCGCACACTCATCCCGTCCAGCGAACTCGTCGTCGGTGACATCCTCGTCCTGTCCGAAGGCGACCAGGTGGGCGCGGACGCCCGCCTGCTCAAAGCCGCCGCCCTGCGCGCCATCGAATCCTCCCTCACCGGCGAGGCCGACGCCGTCGCCAAGCACACCGCGGCGGTGCCCCTCGACACGGACCTGGCCGACCGCAGCGGTATGGTCTACTGCGGGACCTCCATCGCCCAAGGCAGCGGCGAGGCCATCGTCGTCGCCACCGGCGCTCGCACGCAGATGGGCGAGATCGCCCTCATGCTTGACGAGGTCGAGGAAGAACCCACCCCGCTGCAACGCGAAATCCACCAAATCTCCACGGTCCTGGGTGGCCTCGTGGTGCTCATCGCCGTGGGAGTGGTGGCGACATTACTGCTGCTCAGCCCCGATCGGAGCATCCACACCATCATTGACTCCCTGCTGCTGGGTGTCTCCTTGGCGGTGGCCGCCGTGCCCGAGGGCCTGCCCGCCATCCTCTCCGTCGTGCTCGCCCTGGGCGTGCAGCGCATGGCCCTGCATAAGGCGGTCGTCAAGAAACTCACCAGCGTGGAAACCCTCGGGTCGGCGTCGGTGATCGCCTCGGATAAAACCGGGACGCTCACCCGATCAGAAATGACGATCCAGGAGGTCGCCACCGCCTCGGGCGTGACCCTGGTGTCCGGTTCGGGCTACACGCCCGAGGGCAGCCTCGCCCCCGACGCTGACCGCGATGGGCAACCTGATGCCACCCCGCTGAGCGAGTCCCTGGCCGAAGAGGTGCGCTACGTGCTCTCCGGCGGGGCGATGGCCTCCGACGCTCAACTCGACCAGGACGAGGGCGTGTGGAGTGTCATCGGCGACCCCACCGAGGGGGCTTTCCTTGTCGCTGAGCGTAAACTCGGCGCCCAACCTCTGCCCCACCAGGGAAAACGTCGCGTGTGGGACTTCCCCTTCACCTCCGAACGTAAACTCATGAGCGTCATCTACGAAGCCGAGGACCACTCCATGGTGCTCGTCGCCAAGGGCGCCCCCGACGTGCTCATCGAACGCTGCGTGCGCGTGCGCCGCGACGGCCACGAAGAGGCGCTCACCGACGCGTGGAGGGCCACCTTCCTTGAACACGTCAGTGACATGTCAGGCCGAGCCCTGCGCACCCTCGCCGTCGCCTACCGCCCTTTAGGCGAGGACGAGGCCGCCCGCGTGCGCGCCGCCATGCGCGCCCAGGACGGGTGGAATGGGGGCGCTGAGGACACTGACCTTTCCTTGGAATCCCAGGCGCCAGACCCGGCTGACCTTGCTGATTTAGAGGGTGAGCTGACAATGGCGGGAGTCGTGGGCATTATCGACCCGCCTCGACCTGAAGCCGCTGACGCCGTTGCGGAGGCCCGCCGGGCGGGCGTGCGCGTCCTCATGATCACCGGCGACCACCCCGCAACCGCTGGGCGAATCGCCGCCGACCTGGGTATTCACGAGGCGGGTGGGCGGGTCGTCACCGGCCGAGAACTCACCGTCATGGACGACGAAACCCTGGCGGCCACGGTGGCCTCGTCGAATGTGTACGCGCGCGTCGCCCCTGAACACAAGATGCGCATCGTGGGCGCCCTCAAAGCCCAGGGGCAGACCGTGGCGATGACGGGCGATGGCGTCAATGACGCGCCCGCCCTGCGCGCGGCTGATATTGGCGTGGCCATGGGCATTACCGGCACGCAGGTCACTAAGGAAGCGGCGACGATGGTGCTGGTGGATGACAATTTCGCCACCATCGTCGCAGCCGTGCGTGAGGGCCGACGCATCTTCGACAATATCCGCAAGGTGCTGCGCTACCTGCTCTCATCCAATATGGGCGAGGTCCTCACCGTCTTTGGCGGCGTCGTGCTGGCCAGCGTCATTGGTCTGAGTGAGCATTCGACTACCGGCGTGGTGTTGCCGCTGGTGGCCACGCAGATCCTGTGGATCAACCTCGTCACCGACTCCGGGCCCGCCCTGGCTATGGGGGTTGACCCCAGCGTTGAGGATGTCATGGCTAGGTCGCCGCGACGCACCACCGATCGCGTGGTGAATGGCGGCATGTGGGCCGGGGTTGTGCTGGTGGGGGCCGTCATGGCGGTGGCGACGCTAATGACCCTGGACTTTTTCCTACCCGGCGGGTTGATCGAGAACGCATACTCCACGGATGATCTGGACACCGCACGCACGGCAGCCTTCACCACCCTGGTGTTTGCCCAGCTCTTTAATACCTTCAACTCGCGTTCAGAGAATGTCTCGGCCTTCTCGCACGTGTTTGTTAACCGCTGGCTGTGGGGCTCGATCGCCCTGGGAGCCCTCCTGCAGGTCGTGGTCGTGCATGTGCCGGTCTTCCAGGCGGCCTTCTCAACCGCGCCACTGGACCTGATGCACTGGGGCGTGGCCATTGCCCTGGGCTCACTGGTGCTATGGGTCGATGAGCTGCGCAAGGTGGTGCGTCGGGCACTGAAGCTGGGGCAGTAGGTGCGCCGTGTGCCCCGGGCGATGACAGTCCATGGGGCAAGCGCTGCTCCGAGGTCATGATGTCCTACGGGTGGCCAGGGTGAGCATTGAACAATACTGACCCTGGTCGCGCTGCGTATCTCCCACGTGTGAGTCCACGGGGTTTTCGTGCCCTGTGCAGGCAGGTTTTGGTCTGGGCGCACACCTGGGAGCCGAGGCGGCTGGTCGATGGTAGGGAGGGATGATGCCAGGCCAGGATGATCCCTCTGGCGAGTGCAACGAGCCATGGCAATGAAGTGCTGAACACTCCACGCACGCGAAGTGGCATTAGTTGCCTGGCTGCGCCAGCTGCCAATCCTCGAAACTAAACTCGGGCGAGACAATACAGGTCGCCACCGCCACTCCACCCCGGGCGAAAGTGCGCTGCCAGGTGCCAGCCGGGACAAGGAACTGGACTAGGGGAGGGGCATCAAAAGAGGTGGGAGCCCCGGCCGTCCGAAGCGCGCCAGCCGCGCGTGCCGTCCCGGGCCCCAATGTTCCAGGTTCGCTAGCCGCACCTACGACGCGAGGCTCGCCAGCAGCCCCCACCACCCCGGGCACACCAGCAGGGCGTGCCCAATTCCCCTGCAGGACAGTCGGTGCGGGATCCTCCACCGGCGCATCCCCACAGCCACCCAGGTGAATCTCCAAGGCACCCGGCCCATGCCACAGCCACAGCTCATCAGAAATCACCTTGTGCCAGGCGGCCTCCTGACCATCATCAAGCACAAAGAGAATGCCCGAAGCCGTCGCCCGCTCACCATTGGCTGTCATCACCCGCGCGGGCGCCGTCCAGGTGCGCCGAAACCAGCCACCCTCCGGATGGGGTGCCAATTCAAGGGAGGCAACTAGGGCGGCGGCCTCGTCAGAAGGCGTCCACGAGGGCGTCGGAACAGCGGGAGTGCTCACAGCGCAACCCCCTCATCCACGTGAGGACCGTCAGCAGACACCGGGCCCACCTGTTCGACAATATCCGGGCGCGCCCACCGCACCCGCCCCGAAATGAGGGTCGCCACCTGACGGCCCGCACCATGCCGAGCCACGGCCTCGATCGTGCCGACAATGCTGGTCACAGGCACATCAATGAACACCATGTCTGCCACCGCTCCCGCCTGCAACTGGCCCACGCGCTCGTGGCCCGTGGCCAAGCCCAGTGCGTGGGCGCCACCCAGGGTCGCCGTGTGCAGCAGGCGGCGGGCCAGGTCCTCATGCCGGTAGCCCTGCTCGCGCGCGACCTCGTACAGCAGTGCCACATCCTCCAGCACATCCAAGGAGGGCGAGGAGGACAGCGAGTCCGTGCCGACGGCGAGCATATTGCCCTCCTCCAGGTAGGCGGCCACCGGCGGCGCATCCAAGCCAATGACCCGATTCGACTGCGGGCACAAAGCCACCGCCGTGGAGCGCGCCCGCAGGCGACGTCGGTCATCAGCAGTCATGTACACGCCATGCGCAATATGGCAGTCCGGGCCGAGCACACCGAGTTGGTCAACGAACTGCGTGGAGGAAAAACCGCCACCCCCCTGACGCATCTGCGTGTAGGAGCCCGCCGCACTCGACTTCCACAGCTCAGCCAGCTCCCCGCGTTGGCCGCCGCTCCACTCGGCCTCCTCGTGTGACTCACCCAGGTGGATGTGCAGGCGCATACCGCGCCGCCGGGCGACGTCGGGCAGCTCCAACAGGGGAGCGGACTCCAGGGAGTAGGGGGCGTGCGGGCTCAGGCCCACGCCCGGCGAGGTCGGCATCGCATCCAACTGCGCGTTCACCGTGGTCAGGCCGCGTTCGCGCCAGGCGGCGTTCTCCCAGCCCATGACCTCCCAGTAGGCCACGCCATGCAGGCCCGCATCATGCAGGGCCGAGGCGGCCTCCGCATCCGTCACCACGTCAGCGGCGCAGGTCGTGCCATAGCGCAAGGACATGCGCGCGCCCTCCGCGGCGTGGGCACGCCAATCCTGCGGGCCAGCGTCGTAGACGACATCGAAGGCCACCATCCAGTCGGGGAAGTTGGCGTATTGGCGGGCGCCGACCTCGGCCATGCCCGTGTATTGCAGGTGCGTGTGGGCGTTAACCAGGCCGGGCATGAGCACGCCGTCCACGTGAGTTTCGGTGAAGGGCACGCCATTGTCTCGCAGCATGCCCACCAGCCACTCGCGGTCGCCGACGTGCTCAATGCGCCCGTCGCGCACCACCGCGCCATTCAGCATGGAGGGCGCGGTGATGGGAATGACGCAGGAGGCTGACCACGTGCATGGGGCGTTCGACGGTGAAGGCGAGGTGCGGCGGTGCGGCGGGGGCATGGGTGGTCTCCGAAAGCTGGGGGGGGACAGACGAGGGCGGGCGGGTGGAGGGCGAGGCAGGCGGGCTCTGAGGCGGGTGGTACGGGCAGTGGAAGCCAGTGTTGCAGGGCTGCGGCGGCGACCGCGTTATCGGCGGAGGTAGGCGGGGTGCAGGCGGGGCAGGCAGGTACGGCTGGAGCGCTGGGAACAACCGGAGCTGCATCGCGAGGATGTCAGTGCGCGCATGACGGCGCAGTCCGATTCAGGTGGCGGTGGTTCACGCAGCCGCCCCGGTCGGTGACGAGCAGTTCCCGGCCAGAGGGCAGGCGCAAACGCTCCACGGCGCGCATGCCGGGGGCGGGCAGCCATTGTGCCCCAGCCTCAAGGGCGTCATCAAGGGCGACCTCCTGGTCAACACCCCCAGCCACAGCCACTACCGCGCCATCAGGCAAGGCGTTGAGGACATCACGGCTGATGGTGTCGGCAACGCCTGTGGCCGACATGCACAGGTCAGCACGGGCGGCCAGGTCGACGAGGGTGCCCGTGCCATAGCCATCCATGCGAGCTTGGAGGGCGCGCACGGGGTCAACCTCGGCCACGCTCACGCGCGCCCCCAGGGCCGCAGCCAGGCGCGCGCACCCCTTCCCCACATCGCCATATCCGGCGACCACGACGTGTTGACCGGGCAGGGGGTAGCCCTGGAAGGAGGGGTCAAGGAGGTCGAGGATGGTGAGCAGGCAGGACTGGCCTGTGCCGTAGGCGTTATCGAAGAGGGTCTTGGAGCGGGCGTCATTGGAGGCCATCACCGGAATTCTTAGGGTTCCTGCGGCCTCCATAGCCCGCAAAGGACGCAGGCCAGAGGTGGTTTCCTCCGCAGCACCAAGGAGGGAATCAAGCGCGCTGGGGGCCCGCTGCGAATCGTGGGCCATGCGGATCAAGTGCGAGCCGTCATCGAGAAGGAACTCAAGGTTTTCGGCGAGGAAGGCGCGGGCTAGGGCCTCTTCCTGCGAAGGGGTGGCGGTGGAATCAGCAAAGACCTTCAGCCCCTGGGCGCGCAGCTCGGCCGCAATATCCTCGCGGGTCTCATCCGCATGGCCAAAGACGCTGACCTGCGCGCCAGCAGCGGCAAGTTCGAGGGCGAGGACAGCGGTTTTTGGCTCCAGGACGAGGGCCAGGCCAATGCGGCGGCCCGCAAGGTGGCCTCCAAGTTGACCCCCATGTTGACTAGTGCGTGCCAGGCGGGCGACGGCCGCCCGGGTGATGGGCATATGAGCCCTGGCCCAGGCGATGCGCTCGCGGCCATAGGTGAGATCACATGCGGGTGCCTCTCCTGAGCCGGCAGTGGCGGTGTGCGCCGCGTAGGGCGAGTGCAGGGCAGCGCCCTCCCCGGTGGTCACGCTGATTGGGCCCGAGAGAGGGGCTTCAACAATCACATGAGCCAGGGGGTTAAGCGTCAGAGAGCGTGCTTCTTCGGGCGTTTCAGCAACGACAATCACGGCCTGCGCGGGAGGGAACGGCACGGAGGCAGGCGCTGCGTGAGCCACAGAGGTGGATGCGGCAGCGGGCTGGGGCACAGCAGGGGAGGGGAGGGCACTCACCATCGGGTGAGCGCCAAAAGCGCGAAGAGTGTGCTCCAGAGAAGCCAGCTGCGGGATGCCATGCAGATGCGAGGGCGCGGCAATGACAAAGGAGTGGCCGCAGACCAGCAGATTCGTGGCCGCCGCAAAGCTGCGGATCACGCGCTGCGACCACAGCGCAGGTGAAGCGCCTGTGGTGGTCAGAGGGGCGGCAGCATCACGTGGAGCAGGAGTATGCACACTTCGACGCTATCAAGACCAGGCCCACAGTGGGGGAATTGAAGCATTCATGGACACGGGTAGCCTCCGTGCCCCCGCAGCAATCGGGGCGCGAAGGCCGCGGAGTGCGGCCGTCCGGCGCCCAGGTGTGAGTCGAAGCGAGAAACGCCCCCAAGATCGATGAAAACCCCGTGGGCTCACATGTGGGATCCGAGGCATCAGATAAGCGAGGGGGCCGGGACAGGGAGGCAGAAACAAGCGGGAGGGGAGTGCATTGCCGCGAGCATTTAGGGCACAATCAAGGGGTGAGTGAACAGACCAACCCCGCAGCACAGGCGCACACACCCGCGACCTCTAGAGCCCCCGAACTGCCAGCCCCCACCCCCTTCGATGAGCTGAGCATCAGCGACATCGAGCTCATCACCATTGACATGGACGGCACCCTTCTCGACGAAAACAGGGAACTACCTGAGGAAACCTGGCCTGTCATCGAGGCCCTCCTTGCCCGAGGGATCAATGTCGTTCCCTGTTCAGGCCGCCAATACTGGACCCTGCGTGACCTCTTTGACCGCGTGAGCGACGGGCTGACCATCATCGCAGAAAATGGCTCCATCGCCATGCGTGACGGGGAAGAACTCTTCTCGATGGGCCTGGACTACGCCAGCGCTCAAGAAGTGGTCCTCAATGTGCGCCAGCAACGCCAGCCTGAAGTCAACACCGGCCTGGTGGTCTGCGGCAAACGCAGCGCCTACGTCGAGCGTGACGACGAAGCCTTCCTCACCATCGCCCGCGAGTTCTACCACCGCACCACGGTCGTTGATGACCTGCATGAAACCCTCGCCCAGATGGAACGCGGTGAGCATGAGGACTCCCTCCTCAAGCTCGCCCAATTCGACTTCACGAATATCACCCCCACGGGGGAGTTCTCCATGGCCGGATTCGCCAACACCCACCAATACGTGGTGTCCGGCCAGCACTGGTGTGACCTCATGAACCCTGAGGTCGACAAGGGCAACGCAGTTGAAGCCCTCCAAGAACGCCTCGGCATTAGCCCCGCTCACACCATGGCCTTTGGTGACTTCCACAATGACCTGGGCATGCTCGCCCGAGCTGAGCACTCTTTTGCCATGGCCAATGCTCACCCTGACATTCACGCCGTGTGCCGCTACGTTGCCCCCTCGAACGCTGAACACGGGGTCCTTCAAGTCCTGCGGGCTGTCTTCGATCTGGACGCCTAAACAATCCGGGCACAAGGCGGGGGTGCTGGCCACTGGCCAGCACCCCCGCCTGACATGAGCACGTGATGAGCGCTACGGGCAAGAACCTTGCGCCCTCATCGCGCCCCGATGGGCTCACTTGCCGTCAACAGCGTCCTTGACGTCCTCAACGACCTCGTCCACCTTGTCGGCGGCGGCTTCAGCAGCATCCTCAGCGGCGTCCTTGAGCTCCTCAGCCTTCTTCGCGGCAGCGTCCTTGACCTCTTCCACCTTGTCGGCAGCGGCGTCAACGACCTCGTCAACGGACTCAGGCAGCATCTCCTGGATGTCCACCTCGGACTCGAGGTCGGCCCAGTACTCCTCCGCCCAGGGATCCTCAATGGGCTGGCTGCGCTTCCACAGGACGTAGCCTGCGCCAGCAACGCCCGCACCCAGAGCGGTCCAGCCCAGAGCACGCAGCAGACGGCGAGGCTTACGAGCCTTCTTCGTGGGGGTGGTCAGAGCAACAGCGGTGGCATCGCGGGCGCTACGAACGCGGTCAAGCAGGGCGCCATCAGAGGAAACAGCAACGGTTGCGTCGTGTGCGGCGCGGTTAATACGCGGCAGGTAGTCGTCAATAACGCGCTCGCGGGCGTCCTCGATGACGGGCTTGGCGCGCTCGGCGGCGGCCTGAGCGCGGTCGGCGGCCTCGCTCAGCAGCGGGGTGGCGCGGTCAATGGCATTTTCCAGGGCCTGCTGCGCGCGGGGTGCGGCCCAATCCAGGCCAGCGCTGGCAAGGTCGGTTGCCTTCACGGCTGCGCGTCCGGCGTGGACGGCAACAGCTTCGCGAAGCTGAGCGGCTTCAGCCTTGATCTTGTCCGCATCGAAATTGGGGGTCTTCGCCATGATGCCCTCCTGGTGTATGGCTTTATCTGCGTGCTTGGCGCACTTTCCCTTCCTATTCTGCCTTGTTTAAGTGTGAAGTGCAGCCTATCGTTCGGGAATTCGTGCCCGTAAGAGGTGAACAAAGCGCCTAACTCTGCGACGATTAAGACATGGAAGCTATTCTTCACACCTCCGCAGGCGACATCCGCCTAGAACTGTTCCCCAACCACGCCCCCAACACGGTCAAGAACTTCGTTGACCTCGCGCAGGGCAACCGCGAGTGGGTTCACCCCGCCACCGGCGAAAAGAGCACCGCTCCCTTCTACGATGGCATCATCTTCCACCGTGTGATCCCCAACTTCATGATCCAGGGTGGTTGCCCCCTCGGCCAGGGCACCGGCGGCCCCGGTTACACCTTCAACGATGAGATCCACCCCGAGCTCAACTTCAATGAGCCCTACCTGCTGGCTATGGCTAACGCCGGTAAGCGCATGGGCAAGGGCACCAACGGCTCGCAGTTCTTCATCACCGTTGCCCCCACCCCCTGGCTGCTGGGCAACCACACGATCTTCGGCCGCGTCATTGACGAGGAGTCCAAGCGCGTTGTGGACGCGATCGTCAACGTGCCCACCGGCCGTAATGACAAGCCCGTTGAGGATGTCACCATTAACTCGGTGACCATTTCTGAGTGACCATCTGATTGACGAGGGCGGGTGCGTGCCGTGAGTGCGTGCCCGCCTTTCGTTACCCTCTGCTTGTTTGACGAGGCAATGCGGGTGGGGAAGTTTGAGAGAGAAAGCCGGGTGTGCTGTGAGTGAGATCCCGACCTTTGGCCAGCGTTCTAATCCTGCGGCGGCGCCGAATTGTCCGCGCCACCCCCATGAGCGCTCCGTTGATTACTGCAAGCGATGCAATCGTCCGATGTGCGTAGCCTGTGCCATCCCAACGGAGGTGCGTGCGATCTGTGTGGATTGCACGACCTCGCCGACGAAGCGGATGCGGGCGCGTTCTTTTGGTTCTCCGGTGACGTCAACGCTGATTGGCTTGTGCGTGTTGCTGTATGTGGCGGAGTGGTTGCTGCCGGTCTATCAGTGGTTTGCGTTCTATCCGCCGTCGGCCTACTTCGAGCCGTGGCGTTTCCTCACCACTGCTTTCTTGCATTCGGGTTTGATGCACCTGGCGTTCAACATGTTGGCCTTGTATTGGATGGGGCAGTATCTTGAGCCGCTGATGGGCGCAATGCGCTATATCGGCCTGTACGTGTTGAGTGCTCTGGGGGGTACGACCTTCGTGTTGGCGTGGGTGCTGGTTTCGCCGACGTCCTTTAATACGGTGACGGTGGGTGCTTCGGGCGCTGTTTTTGGCCTCTTTGGCGCGATCTTTGTGCTGCAGAAGGCGGTGGGTGCGGATACGCGCTCTATTCTGGTGCTCCTGGGGATTAACCTCGTCTACGGTTTCCTTGTTCCGGGTATTTCGTGGCAGGGCCATGTGGGTGGCCTGCTGGTGGGCGTTGTGGTGGCGTGGCTGTTGGTGCAGACCGATCGACCGCGTCCGGGTGTGACAGAGAAGAAGCAGAATCTTCAAGCGGCAGGAGTGTTGGGAGCGGTGGCTGTTGCTTTACTTGCCGCCCAATCGGGAATCTATTCCTTGCTCATCAGCTGGTACGCCTGAAATCACACGTCTGTAGTTTTCCCCAACTGTGGATAGCCCTGTGGATAACTTCGGGGAAGGACTGTGGAAGAACTGTGGAAATACTGTGGGGCGCGATCCGAAACCGGATCGCGCCCCACGGTGTTAGACGAGGAAAAGCCCTCCTCAGATGGCCTGCGCTCGTCAAGGCACAGACTGTGGATGAAGCTTCATCGCCACTTCAGTGTCATCAAGAACCCTGCCATCATGATGCCCAGGCCAATGATCATGTTCCACCAGGTCACGCCGGGGATGGGGTAGAGGCCGCCGGAGATGTAGTACACAACCAGCCAGACAAGGCCCAGGATCAACAGGGTGGAGAACAGGGGAGCCCACCAAGAAGGACTCAGCGGAATACCATCCGTCCACGATTGGATCTCCAGGTCATCCGAAACGACCTTGCCGTGCTTCTTGCGCTTCTTCGACTCAGCCACGTCGACTCCTCAATAACAAGTGAATTTCTTCCGGACATGCGCCCGGACTACGTCGCCTTCTAGCGACACCTAGTGTCCTAGCGTAGTCTCGGATATGAAACTAACGAAATGGAAGGCAACGAGTGTTGAGACAGGAGGGAATGACACAGCACGAGTCGCAGCATGACGCGCCCACGCAGACGTCCCATGCGTCCTCCTCACCGCCGAGTTTCGCTCCCCGCGCAGGAGGAACGCCTCCAGCATCACCACACGGGCCGCGATTCTCTGACTTTCTGCAAGGGGTGCTTGTCCCTCGCCGCTGGCAAAAGGGTGCGTCGGTTCTTGTCGTCACCATCGCCTCAGGGCTTCTCTTTGGGCTCTCAGCCTCAAATGCTCGCGATAATGCTGACCATGATGGGGATTTAGTATCACTGGTACGTCAACGCCAAACGATCGTTGCCAGCTTGGAAGACCAGATGTCGGGTGTCCAAGCTCAGGTGTCACGCCACCTTGAACAAGAGGTCGGAGGACTGGAAGAGACCCTGAACCAGCGCCGAGGTGTAACCTACGCGCCGGTGAGCGGCCCGGGTGTGACAGTGACCTTAAACGATGCCCCGCCAGGACCTCTACCTGAAAATGCCAAGCCGATGATCTTGTCATCCACCAGCAGGATATTGAAGATGTGATGAATGCCCTATGGTCGGGGGGTGCTGAAGCAATGACCGTCCAAGACGTGCGCATTACGTCGCGCACGGTAGTGCGGTGTATTGGTAATGTCATCCTTATTGATGGCACATCTTTCTCTCCGCCCTACAGGATCTCCGCCATCGGGGATCCCCTGGCATTGCGTGAGGCGCTGGATGTGAACCCGCAGATCATCAACTACAAGGCCTATGTTGCCTTGTACGGCTTGGGGTGGAAGCTTGAATCCAGTGACCACCTCGACCTGCCAGCAGCCGCCCCGGATGCAGCAGTGAAATATGCACAAGTAATGGAGAAGCATGGCTGAACATGTGCGCCGCCGACCGCCACTAAGTCCGGCAGCTCGAGTGTTTTACGGCACAATCGGCGTCATCGGTGAACTACTTATTACGGCGGCAGTCGTCGTTGCCCTCTTCGCCGTGTGGCAGCTGTACTACACCAGCTACAAGGTCGAAGGCCCCCGTCAGGAGCGCATCGCCGAATTCGCCACCAAGCACCTTCCTGCGGCGACCAACGAGGGCGAGCGTCGCACCGACGACCCGCCGCCCATTCCCACTCCTGCGCCGGGAGAAATCTACGGCATCATCCACTTCCCCACATGGGACTGGATGCGCACCCCCCTGACTGAAACCACCGAGCAGATCGGCCTCGACAAGGGTTACGCCGGACACTACGCCGAAAGCGCTCAACCGGGCGAGATCGGAAACTTCTCGGTGGCCGGGCACCGCCGCACCTCGGGTGAAAACTTCCGCTGGATCGACCGCCTCAAAGACGGAGACAAGGTGATTGTCGAGGTTGCCGACACCTACTACGTGTACAGCATGAAGCGCGCCCAGATCGTTGGAGCCGAGGAAGAAGGCAATGAACGTGTCATTGCTCCGGTGATCGATGATCCCACCTACAGGCAGGTCCCCAGTGAACGATGGATGACGATGACGAGTTGCCACCCTGAGTGGAGTAACTACGAGCGTTACATCGCCCACCTGAAGTTTGAGTATTGGACGCCTAAGTCAACGGGTGTTCCCGCTGAGCTTGTGGCAGCGCCTTACAATACGCCCGCCGGCTCTTGAGCTTCGACAAGCGTCTGACTGACAAGGATTCTGACATGTACGCATGGCTATTTCGTCACCTGCCCGGACCGGTGTGGCTCAAGGTCATTGTGACCCTGGTGATTCTCTCCGGTGTGCTCTACCTGCTATTTGAGCACGTGTACCCGTGGGTGCAAAGCTACCTCAACCTCGCTGACAACTCCGTCTGATCGCCACCTCCTGCCTCCTGCAGGGAGCTGTGCCCGATCAGTGATTCTTCTTCAACTCAACAACTCCTAGTGCGTGGCTGTGGCCGCGCACTAGGAGTTGTTTGTCTGTGCAGGGGAGGTCCTGGGTATCCAGTCTTGCTACCCGGCCCTGGGCCCGGCCTTACTACCCGGCCCTGGCACCCTGATCTTTGCTCCCAGGTGTGAGTTCAGGCGGATTGTGGGCCTTTAAGGGGCGGTTGTAGCTTTGGGCGCACACGTGGGCGCCTAGCAGGATCTGGTGCGGTAGAGGCTCGTATAGAGCGGCACTGATAAGCGGGTTGTGTTGTGGCGGGTGGTTGAGAAGCGGTGTTGGGACATGCCAGTGCAGAAAAACGCAGGGCAGGACTCCTCACGCAAAAGAAATCCCTGCGCAAAAGAATCCCAGTGCAAAAGAAATCCCTGCGCCGACGTTAGCCGACGCAGGGATCACAGGTGCAGGAACAGGCTAGTTCCCATTAGCTCCCGGTGAGGGAGGAGTCTGAACACCAGGAGCACCCGGGTTCGAGGGCTGTTGCTGCTGCGGACCCGTGGAGACGAAGATCGTCACGCGGCCAGATGGCCCGAAGGGAACCTTTTGACCACCCTTGGGTGAGGTGGCGAAGACGATATCCTTGGCTGCCTCATTGGGCTGGTAGTTGACGTCAACAGTCAGGCCGGACTCTGTCAGAGCAGTCACAACCTCATCCTCGGTCCTGCCCTCCAAGCCAGATGGAATTACCACGTCGCCGGAGGCAATCATCAGCTTAATGGTGCTGTTCTTCTTGACGGATTCACCAAAGGCGGGCTCCGAGCTGACGATGAGGCCCTTGGCGTAGGGGCCGTCAATGATCTCAACATTACCGACAATCAAGCCCTTCGCCGTCAGAGCGTCACGGGCTTGATCCTGGTTCATATTCGACAGGTCGGGGACGTTCACAGAATCAGGCCCAGACGACAGGGTGAGCTTAACCGGGGATCCCCCCTTGACCTTCTGGCCGGGTGAAGGGTTGGTCTTGGCGACCTTGTCCTTCTCAATCTCATCAGAAGGCACAGTTTCAGTGTCCTTCTCTGCGGTGAGGCCCAGATCCTCCAGCATCTTCTTTGCTTCGTCGAAGGACTTGCCCAAAATGTCCGTCGGGATAACAACGGAATTCGGACCCATGGAGATCGTGGCAATGATCGTCTCACCCGGCTTGACGGACTGGCCGCCTTCGGGGCTGGTGCGAATAATGCGGCCCTTCTCCACGGTGTCGGAGTTCTCCTCGCCACCCAGGGCAAACTTCAACCCCAGGGGTTCGAGGGTGCGGCGAGCCTCATCCTGGGTCATATTCACCAGGTTGCGGGGGACCTCAACCAAGGTCTCATCCGACTGGGGCGTGTCCCCTCCAAAGAGCAAGAACCCACCGCCGACCAGGGCCAAGACCAGGAGGACCACAAGGGAGACCAACAGGGCCACAGGCTTCTTCCGTTCAGGGGCTTCCGGAGTAGTCACCTGAGCGAAGGAGGGCGCAGTGGTGGTTTCTGTGGGGCGTGCGCGCATGGCGGAGACGGGCGGGGGCATCGGAATGGTGGCCGTCACTTCTGAAGGAGCCCCCCACACTTCGGTGGCAGGAGCGTCCACGTCCATGCCGTGCATAGCGCGCGTCAGATCGGTGCGCATGACCGCAGCAGACTCGTAACGGTCGGCTGGGTCCTTCGCCATGGCCTTCATGACGACACGGTCAAGGGACTCGGGCACATCCGCAGCGAGGGTGGAGGGCGCCGGAGGCAGGGAGGAAACGTGCTGGTAGGCCACCGAAACAGCGGAGTCGCCGCGGAAGGGAGGCTGTCCGGTGAGCAGCTCAAAGAGCAGCACACCCACCGCGTACAAATCCGAACGGGGGTCGACCTGCTCGCCACGGGCCTGCTCGGGGGAGAGGTACTGGGCCGTACCGACCACAGCGTTGGTTTGGGTCATGGTGGCCTGGGAGTCGGTGAGGGCGCGGGCAATACCGAAGTCCATGACCTTCACCTTGCCATCATTGGTGAGCATGATATTGCCCGGCTTGATGTCGCGGTGAACGAGGTTTGCCGTGTGCGCATAGGCCAGGGCAGACAGGACACCCGAGGCGATCTCCACTGCCTCGTCAATGGGCACGGCGGTCCCATCAGAGAGGAGGTCCTTCACCGTGTGGCCCTCCACGTACTCCATGACGATGTAGGGCACCGAGACGGTGGAGCCATCGGGAGTGATGACGTCCTCTTCACTGGTGTCGTAGACGGCGACAATATTGGGGTGGTTGAGGGAGGCCGCCGACTGCGCTTCACGGCGGAAGCGCGCCTGGAACACGGAATCGCGTGCCAGGTCGGTCCGCAGTCGCTTAATGGCGACAATGCGGTTGAGGCGTGTGTCGAAGCCTAGGTTGACCTCGGCCATTCCGCCTCGACCGATGAGGGAGCGTACCTCGTATCGGCCACCTAGGTGGTGGGCCATGGAGTCGACCATGTTGTGACCTCCTGGAGTGGATGGAAATCTGCGCCGAGAACTGCCGACGCGAATCCTAACTTTGAGAACAATACTGCCAAAGCGACGGCAACTAGTGCTAGGAAGACCATCCCAGCGATGAGCCACCGAAGAATAGTGCGCCACAGTGGTGTGGGGGGCGCGGTCATTGAGCGCGAGTAGCGTGTCCGCATCGGGCGTCGCGTAGGTACCGAAGCGGCCTCAATGGATGCGGGAGTGATGCTGTGCCACAGGACGGGGGCGCGCCGCTGCGTTGCGGTAGTACGCAGCGAGCGTCGCGACACACGCTGGGGTGCCGAGGTGGAGTCCGCTCGGACGGGATGGAAGGAGGGCGCGTGCTCTGCGCGTGCGTTCCCCTCGTTGCGGGACGAGGCCGTCGCGCGTGGCCGGGTCGGCGCAAAGCTTGGGGGCGCGGGCGGCGCGGGGGTAGCCGCTGGAGAGGACGGTGCAGGAGCCGCCGGTGGAGCTGAGGGAACAGCGGGCGTGGCCGCAGCCGGAGCCTCGGGCCTGACACTCAGCGAAGCCTCGCGCACGGGCGCAAATCGCGGCCGTGTCGGCTCAGGAGCACCCTCGCCACCCTGCTGATGGGCACGGTGGCGCAGTTTCAGGGCAAGCTGGGCGCTCATGCTCGTGTCTGCATGTGGCTCGTGCTCGACCGTGGCGGACTCGCCGCCAGTCGCAGTCTCATCGTCGGCCACGGCTTCAGTACCCGGCTCCGCAAGGGGCTCAGCGGCGTGCTGCGGCCGGGAGGGGCGCTGAGGTTCCGGTCCGACCACGGCATCAAGGGAGGCAGCCTCAAGATCCACAGGACGCAGCATCTCTTCGGGCAGAGTCCGCGCAGGCGTGTGCTCAATGGGGGCAACCACCGGCTGAGCAGGCGCAGCAGGCGCCTGGGCAGCACCGTCAGGTTGAGGCAGCGGGCAGGGCGAAATCGGAATACTCAGAGCCTGCGCGGCGCCCACAAGCTCACGCACAAGTGCGCGCCCAGAAGCCGGCCGCTTGGAGGGCTCCTTTTCCAGCAGGTGCATAATGACCTGCGCCAAGGGGGCGGGCACATCGGATGGAAGCGGAGGCACAGTCTCGTTCACATGGGCGAAAGCAATCTCCACCTGGGATGACCCGGTGAAGGGGCGTTTCCCGGCGGCGGCCTCGTAGGCGATGACACCCAGGGCGTACAGGTCACCCAAGGTGGTGGCGACCTCGCCGAGGGCCTGCTCAGGCGGCAGATACTGGGCGGTGCCCATCACCATGCCCGCAGCGGTGAGGTCTACCTGATCGGCGGTGCGTGAAATACCAAAGTCGGTAATCTTCACCATGCCGGTCGGACGGATCAGCACGTTGGCGGGCTTAATATCGCGGTGAACTACCCCGGCAGCTGCCGCAGCACTCAACGCCATCGCCATCTGGATGAGCACAGGAATGAGATGCTCAGGACTCAGGCGCTGCCCGCCCTTGAGGTAGTCCGTCAAAGGGCGACCCTCAACGAGTTCCATGACCAGCCAGCCGCGGCCCTCATCCTCGCCGGAATCAAGGACGGCAGCGATATTGGGATGCTCGATACGCAGCGTGTTCTTTGCTTCCAGGCGAAGGCGCGACAGGGGGAGTTCCTCGCCCGATAGCTCGGGGCGTAACACCTTCGCGGCCACGAGGCGGCCCGACAGCTGGTCGCGGGCCTTCCACACTTCACCCATACCGCCCTTAGCAATGAGGGACAGCAGCATGTAGCGGCCGCCAATCATGCGGCCTGCGCTATTGCGAGAAGTGGCTGTCATTTCAACCCCGCTTCCAGGAGAACGCGGGCAATGGGAGCGGCTGAAGTGCCGCCGTGTGGGACGGGATCAGTGTCATCTCCTTCAACGAGGACAGCGAAAGCAAGCTGAGGACTATCTGCGGGAGCAAAACCAATGGCCCAAGCGTTAGCGAAACCCGAGCCGTCACCCAGTTCAGCGGTGCCCGTCTTTGCTGCCACTGATCGGCCTGGAATATCCAGGACGTTGGCCGTGCCATAGGGCTGGTGGACGACGTCACGCATCATTGCGTTGAGTTGGGCGGCGATCTCAGGGGTGATGGGGTTGGAGTATTCCTTCGCCGTCGTTGTTGAGCGAACCTGCAGGTCGGCATCCACAATGTCGGAGATGAGGAAGGGCCGCATCACGACGCCATTAGCGGCAATCCCTTGGGCGACCATCGCCATCTGCAAAGGCGTGGCCTGCACCGTGTATTGGCCGATGGCGGCCAGCGCGGTCTGTGCGGCATCCATCTCGTCGGGGAAGTAGGAGGGCGTCACTTCCAGGGGAATATCGAGGTCGCGGCCAAAACCAAAGCGCGAGGCGACGGCGGCCAGTTCCTTGGCGCTGACGTGCTCGCTGGCATTGACGAAGGTCGTATTGCATGAGCGTGCGAAGGCCTCTTGCAGGGTGGGGTTTCCGTCGCCACATTCGGAGGATTCAATATTCGATACCTGCGTGGAGGTGCCCGGCAGGTTCACGGTCACGGGGGAGAGGATCCGCGACTCGGGGGTGAATGCTCCCTTTTCCAGCAGGGCGATGGTGGTGAAGATCTTCGCGGTGGAGCCTGGAGCGTAGCGGTTGCCGGCTATCGCGCGGTTGGTCAGGGGTGAGCGGGGATCTTCAACGAGGGCCTCGTGGGCGGCCTCGGCCTGCGCGGTGTCAAAGACGGCCAGGGCATTGGGGTCGTAGGAGGGTGAGGAGTATAGGGCGAGGATCGCGCCCGTCTGGGCGTTGAGGACGACGACGGCGCCCTTGCGTTCGCCCAGCTGTTCGGCGGCGAGGCGTTGGAGTGTGGGGTCGATCGTGAGGACGAGGCCACCGCCCTTACGGCTTTCACCAGCAAAAAGGTTACGCAAGCGTTGGCCCAGGAGGGCCTGCGATTCGCCGTCGAGGACGTTTTCGGCTACCGACTCAAGGCCGGTTGCCGTCGTGAAAGCCGAGGAGAAGTAGCCTGTCACCGGCGCATACAGGGGGCCTTCACTGTAGCGACGCTGGTAGCGCTTGGAATCTTCCACCTTCTGTGAGGAGGCAACTGCTGTTCCGGCCACAATAATGGGCCCGCGATCCAGGGAGGCTGAGTGCAAGATGGTGCGCGAGTTTCGTGAATCGGCGTTGAGTGTGGGGGCCTGGAGGACTTGGATATTCGACACTGCCAAACCGAGGATGGCGAAGAGTCCGAGGATGACGACGAAAATCCGGCGAATCTGCGTGTTCATGCGCTCGCCCCCTCAGGAGCTTTCCGGCCGCCGGGGCCCTCGCCCAGAAGAAGCGAACCCGACACCCAGGGGGTGTAGTTGTGGGAGGGGCGACGCGCCGCATCCGAGATGCGCACCAGCAGGGCAATCGCCAGCCATGAGGACACCATGGAGGAACCGCCCGCAGCGAGGAAGGGCGCGGTCAGGCCGGTCAGGGGAATGACACGGGTGAGGCCGCCGAGGACGACAAAGACCTGGAGGGCAAGGGAGAAACTCAACCCCGTTGCCAGGAGCTTGCCGAAACCGTCGCGCACACCCACTGCGGCGCGTAGGCCTCGTTCAATGAGGATGAGGTAGAGCATGAGGACGGCGGCAAGGCCCGTCAAACCCAGCTCCTCTGCCAGGGAGGACAGGATGAAGTCCGAGTTCGCTACGGGCACCAGCTGCGGGTATCCAGAGCCCCAGCCGGTGCCTGTCAGACCGCCGGAGGCCTGCCCGAAGATTCCTTGAACGACCTGGTGGGAGCCGCCCGGATCACGGTTATACACCTCGGGTTCCATGGCGTTGAGCCACACGTCAAAACGCGCAGACACGTGGGGGAAAAGAGAGATTGCCAGGAAAACAGCGGGGGTGAACATGGTAAAACCGATGACCAGCCACGATACCCGGTTGGTCGCCACATAGAGCATGGCTACGAACAGGCCAAAGAACAGCAGGGAGGTGCCCAGGTCGCGCTGGAATACGAGGATGCCAATGCCAATGAGCCACACGGCAATAATGGGCCCCAGATCGCGGCCGCGAGGCAGCTGCAAACCGAAAATCTTCCGACCGGCAATTGCGAGTTTGTCGCGGTTGGCAACCAGATAGCCAGCGAAGAAAATCGCCAGCGTGATCTTGACGATCTCACCGGGCTGGGCTGACAGGGGGCCGAGCTTAATCCATACGCGTGCGCCGTAGGTTTCAATACCCAGGCCAGGGATGACAGGCAGCAGCAGGAGGATAAGCGAGGCAACGCCGAAGGTGAAGGTGAAGCGACGCAGGGAGCGGTGGTCGCGGATAAAAAAGAGCGCCACGGCCGCCAGGGTGATCGCAATACCCACGTAGATGAGCTGATTGAGGCCCACCGTGTCCTGGTCGAGGAGCTCATAGGACATGTCCAGGCGGTAGATCATGGCCAAGCCAATGCCTGTGAGCGCCACAGAAACAGGCAAGATGACGGGGTCGGCGTAGGGGGCAAGGATGTGCATGCCCACTTCAGCGACCACAGCCAGGATCACGAGGATGGCAATATGTTGGCCGAGGTTGGTGGGCACCTCGCCCGTGCGGTTAATGGTGGTCAGCGCATACCCGCCCACGCCCAGAGCCACAGCAATGAGCATGAGCAGCATTTCGACAAGACGCCGAGGGCGCGCTGGCGCAACACTAACCGTTGCCACGAGCACCCCCTGACTGCGCTGCGCCGGGCTGCGTCGCGCCGGATTGCTGGTTGGCGTCAGCGGGGGCGGTCGCCCCCGACTGAGATGAGGTCTTGGGCGTGAGATAGGTGGTGGCCGAGGTGTGCTGAGCGTGCTTCAGCGCGGCTTCACGCAGTTGCTCAACATAGAGGTCAATCTCCTCACGGGAGCTGCGCATCACCGGCTCCTCAAGGCGTTCGCGTTCGACCTGCGGCAAGGATTCAAGGGAGATCTCGGTGATCTCAACAGGGGTGGACAGTTCCCAGGATCCCAAGGATTGGGGAATGCCCTGGTAGATGACAACCTTCCCATTGGAGCCCAGCACGTAGAACTGGGTTTGCGCCCAGGTGTAGCCCAGCCATCCGCTGCCTAGCACGATGGCGGCCACGATGAGGGAAATAACGGGCGTCCACCAGCGTGCTCGCTGAGGTTCTTCCGTGTCGGCGTCCTCGTCAAAGTAGGTGGTGGCGTCGGGTAGGGTCGAAAGGGCGGCAGCCCGTCCGGCTGCGCCGGGGCCCATCCGCGAGGGCGCTGTGCGATCAACGGCCGCTGCACCAACAATCTGGGGGGTGGTGTCGCCGCCGCCGAGGGCGGGCACGACGTCGGCGACGATGCAGGTGACATTGTCGGTGCCGCCGGCACGCAGGGCCAGGTCAATGAGGGCGTCGGAACATTCGCCCGGGTCCTCGTAATCGCGCAGGGTTTGGGCGATGGTCTCATCCGAAACGAGGCCGGAGAGGCCATCAGAGCACAGGAGCCAACGGTCGCCTTCAACGGCTTCACGGACCGTCTCATCGGGGATGGCGTCAACCTCGTTGTATCCCAAGACCTTCGTGACGGCGTTGCGCTGCGGGTGGTCAAGCGCCTCCTCGGGGGTGATTTCCCCTTGAGAGACAAGGAATTGCACGAAAGAGTGGTCGGTGGTGATCTGGGCGAGCTGCCCATTGCGCAACAGGTAGGCGCGCGAGTCGCCAATATGGGCCATGGCGAGCTTATTACCCGAGCGCAAGATCGCAATACAGGTTGTGCCAAGGCCGGTGAGTTCAGGTTCGCGTTTGGAGCGGTCCAGCAGTTCAGCGTGCGCGTCAAGGAAGGCTTGGCGCAGGAGGGGTAGGAGGGTGTCGGCCGAGTGGGATTCAAGGCCGAGGGGAGCCAGGTGGGCGACGGCCACGGAGGAGGCAATGTCGCCGCCGGCTGCGCCCCCCATACCGTCGGCGAGGACGAGGAGGTTATGTCCGGCATAGCCTGAGTCTTGGTTGCTGGAACGCTTCAGGCCAATGTCTGACCGGGCAGCGTAACGGAACTCAACGTTAGGGGAGGCCATGATCACCGCACCAATTCAAGGGTTGTTTGGCCGATTCGGACGGTGGTCCCGGGCCCAAGAGGACGAGGTTCAGTCAGGCGCTCATCGTCAACGAAGGTGCCGTTGCGTGAGCCGAGGTCTTCAATCCACCATCCGCCTTCGCCAGGAGAGAGGCGGGCGTGGCGGCTCGAGGCGTACTCGTCCTCTAGGACAAGGGAGGACGAGGGCGAGCGGCCGATAGTGATGGGGGAGTTGCTCAGGGGCAGGATCATTCCCACGAGGGGCCCGCCGGTAACGAGCAGGGATTGGGGTGCGCTGTGGGTGGTGGTGCGTCCTCGCCGGGATTCTTTGCGGCGCTGGTCGGCGCTCTTGCGGCCTTTACCACGCGGGGTGACGACAGTGCCGAAGATGTCGCGCTTGAGCACGGCGACGGCACCGAAGACCATCAGCCACAGGAGGAGCAGGTATCCCAGGCGAAAGATATTGAAGGCCAGATCGCTGGTCATTAGTTGACCTCGGGCGTCACATCAGAAGGGTGGGTCCAGAACATGATGGTGGTCCGGCCAATGGTGATCTGGTTGCCGTCAACGAGGGTGGCGGCGTCAATGCGGTGGCCCTCGACGAAGGAGCCGTTGGTGGATCCCAGGTCTGTGGCGATGACGCCGGTGGGGGTGATGCGCAATTCAAGGTGTCGGCGTGATACGCCTGCGTCGTTGACGACAATGTCAGATTCGGATCCTCGACCCAGGATGGTGACGGCTTCCTTGAGGAGCCAGCGTTCGCCTTCGACTTCGATAATCGGGTGCTCGGGAGAGGGTGCGACGGCGGTGGCGGGGGCGACGGAGCCGCGGCGATTGGCGGTGTCAATACTGAGCTGTCCGGTTGCTTCCACGGGGGAAATGTCGAAGAGGACCTCGACTGGTCCGAGGAGGGCGTAGCCATGGAAGGCGGCGTGTTCGGTGGCTTGGACGGCGAATTCTTCAGAGAGGACGGGCAGGTCAGCTCCGAGGGTGTCGGCGTCTCCTTGGGCGATGTGGACGGTGAAGTGGTTGGGGGCGATGATGCGGTTGGAGGAGACGGCGGAGGTGTTGTCATCCATGGCCCGCTGGATAGCTGTCGTAATGTCTACCGGCTTGAGGCCCGACCGGAACACGCGGGAGAAGGCGCTGTTGACGCCCCTTTCGACGGCATTTTCGAAACGGTCGAAGATGCTCATGCTCGTTTACTCTCCTCTCCCCACTTTTGCAGGGTCCATCAAGGACGGTTCCATGTCACGCACCGACCTGATGGGATGGCATACGACTCAGTGCAGACAGTACCGCCACAGCCAGTCTAGCCACTCGATGAGAAAGATGGGTGCGTGATTTGTCTTAACTGTCGAAATTTCACGAGAAATATGTTGCGCCGACAACAATGCCCCCAATGGCGCAGAGGGTGGCCGCGACCCCCAGCGCATCCCAGGGGCCCAGCGTGGGCGTGGAGGACGGGAAGGGCGGAATACCGCCGCGCATCGTCATTGCACGTCCCAGGTCATTTGCTCGCTGTGCCGCGACGGACAGGGAGGCGGTGAGGATGTCGTTCAGGTGCGAGAACAGGCTGGGCTCGCCCGCGGAGGCGCCACGCCCGTGACGGAGCGCATAGTGGCGCAGCGCCAGCGTGTCCCCAATCGTTTGGGACTGGTCGCGCATGAGGGGAACGCTCTTGAGGGTTGTCGCCATGACATGCGCCCACTCCTTGACCGGCATACCCACCCACCGCAGTGGTGAAAGAAGGGTGCGGATTGTGGGAGGGAAGGACGAGGTCGGGGAGGTCCACAAGATGATCGCTGTCCCCCACATAATGACGACGGTGAGGGTGAAGGCACGCATAAAGATCAGTAGTCCATCTCCTAGCCACGCGCCGATCATGCCGCCGATCATGCCCGCCCAGAACCACAGGGGGAAGCGAGGGATCGCGCGGCGAGGCACCCGCGCGACGAGCGTTGCGCCTACAAGGACGGTGGCGGTCATGACCAGGGAGAACCATGTCGGCACGAATAGGAGGGTGGTGGATAGGGCCGCCCAGCAGAGGATCTTGGTCCCCAACCACATGCGCGTCAGGCCGCTTTCCCAGGGAAGGGGCGAGGCATTGTGGGGGAGGAGGGCAGGTGGGGGTGGGCCCTCTGGCAGGTGGTGTCGTTCCTCGCGGTGCTGTTCGTTGTGGCGTTGGCGGTGCCAGGGTGAGCGAGGGTGCCAGGGTCAATGAGGCGTCCGTGGTCGAGGATGAGGTGGCGTTCACACAGCCCAGCGAGGCCTTCAACGTCGTGGGAGATGACGATGAGGGCCATGCCGCGTTGACGCTGAGCAGCCAAAAGAGAGACAAGTTGCTGGCGAGACTGGCGGTCAAGCCCAGCGAAAGGCTCATCAAGGATGAGGACGGATGGCTCGGAGGCAAGAAGCCCCGCCAGGACGACGCGCCGCATCTGCCCGCCAGAGAGCTGGTCAATCCCCCGATCAGCGTAGGAAGGGGGTAAACCGACGGTTGTGAGAGCTCGCTCAATGAAAGCGGAGCGTTCTTCACCGGAGAGGTCGTGCGCCCCAGCGGCCTCGAGAATGTCCTCACCGACGGTGGGGCGCAGGAGCTGCAGTCGGGCAAATTGATGGGAAATCGCCACCGCCCCCACGCGCGTCCACATCGGCCGATTGGCCAGCAGGCAGCGCCCCCAGGTGGGGGTGATGAGCCCGGCCATAATACGAGCCAGGGTGCTCTTTCCTGAGCCGTTCTCTCCCGTAATGAGCAGAGACTGGCCCGGAGAGACTATGCAGTCAATCTCGTGGAGGACGGGCTTTTCCCAGGGGGTCAGGACGTCATAGTGGTGGCACACGCGCGACAACCACAGGTGCTCAACCTGGCCGTTGGCATCCACGCGGGGCCTGGGGGAGGCGTCCAGGCCACGCGGGGCGGACTCACTCAAGGGCGCAGGTTTTCCTGAAGGCAGCTCATCAGTGCTGTAGAGGTCGGAGGCGCGCCGTGGAGCAATGAACGAGGCCCGCCCTTCGCGCAGTGCGCGCTCGCACTCAGGATCGCGCCCCGGCTCCCCATCAAAGACAATTCGCCCGGCCTCCATGCGGATCAGGCGAGAGGCTGCGGCGGCCTCGGACAGGTCGTGGGTCACGCACACCACGCAGGTGCCCTCGGCTGCGACCTCAGCAAAAATGCTCAGCAGGCGCTCGCGGCCAGCGGGGTCCACCATTGCCGTCGTCTCATCACAGATAAGAAGGGCAGGCTGACGCATCAGCGCCCCCGCAAGGGCAAGGCGTTGCAACTCACCACCGGAGAGTCTGCGGGTCTGCAGGTCGGCTTTATCCGCCAGGCCCACGCGTTCTAGGCAGCGCTGGGCTCGCGCATGCAGCCCGTCATCGTGCAGCCCGCCGTCGTGCAGGGCAGTGCCCTGCGAGGAGCGAGGGGAGGCGCCGCCCGGGGAAGTGGCCCGCTGAGCATGTGCGGGACCCAGACCCCAGAGGATGTCCTCCCACACGGTGTCACCCACGACCTGGACCTCGCTGCGCTGAGTAAGGAAAGCCGTACCGCCCACCTGCCCCAAGCCCCGCGGACCGGGGGAGGAGATCCGACCGCCACTTGGTTGCGCCCCGGCAATGAGAGAAGCCAAGGTTGACTTGCCCGACCCATTCGCCCCCGCAATGACGACGAACTCACCGGCCTCGAAACGAAGAGTGACGTCCTGGAGGATGACGCGTGCCTCGTCCTCGTAGGAGAAGGACACATTCTCCAGAAGGAGTGGCAGGGGAGCGGGGGAGGGCAGCACGCAGGGAGAAGAAGAGGGAGAGGGAGTGAGGGCGCCGGGGATGGCCGCAGTGGCGTCCAGGCGGTCCACCTGGGAACCGTAGTGCAAACGACGCAAGATCGCGCCCAAGAGAACAAAGGACAGCAGGGTCGCCACGAAGGTACCCACCACAACCAGCAGCGGTACCCACAGCCACCAGTAGCTCAAGAAAACCCCCAGCATGCGGGTGGCCTCGGCGCTCACACCCGACGCACCGGGCACATAGGCCACAAGCTTGAGATAGCCCGTCATGCCGGTGCGGGTTGCCTCCAGAAAAAGGGTGCGCGACTGGTCAAACACCCACAGCAGCGACACCGTCACGGCGCCCACGCCAGCACCAATCACCACACCAGCAACGCTGGCACCCACGCGCCCCACGCCCCGCCGGTGCAAAGCACCGATCGTGGCGCCCACAAGGCAGGACTGAGCGACATGAGCGGCAGTAAGCGCGCCGCCCACGGCCCCCGACACGACTATCGCCGCAGCCACTACCGCCACAGTCGCGCGAGGGCGAAAAGTCGTCGCCACCATCGCAATCGGGACGATCGCCGCCACCTGGAAGGCCAATTGGAACACCGGGAACACAGCCGAGAGTACGCCAAGAGCCACCGACAGGCCCGCCATAATCCCCGTATTCGCGATCTCCACTGTCGACAATGGTCCGCGCTGATGGGAGGGAGGGCGGGCCTGGGAGTGAGGGGAGGCAATGGAGGGGCCAGAAGGAAGGGAGGGATGGGAAGGCTGGCCAGAACGTGAGGTCATTATTCTCTGCCGTAATACACGTCGCCCGCCGTCACTGAACCCAAGAGGGTGGGCACCGACACCAAGGAAAAACCGCGATCCTGCAGCCCACGAATAATGCCGGGCACAGACTGGACGCTGGTGGGGTGCACATCGTGCATGAGAATAATCGAACCTGGACGTGAGCCCTCGACAGCGCGGCGCGTCGTCTCTGGAACGCTCTTATTCTTCCAATCCTCCGTGTCCACATTCCACATGATCACCGCATCCCCCGTGGAGCGCAGGACCTCCAGCACCGTGGAAGAAAACTCACCATAGGGAGGGCGCATCAAGATCGGAGTACGCCCCGTCGCACCAATGACCACATCCTTCGTTCGCGTGACCTCCTGATGTACCTCTTCTGCCGATATGAAGGGCAAACGAGGATGGGACCAGGTGTGCGTGCCAATCGTGTGACCCTCACGCAGGGCGCGCATCACCAAGTTCGGCTGCTCAACGGCAGCATCACCCTGGACAAAGAAGGTTACGTGGACGCGCTCGCGGAAGAGAAGGTCAAGCAACTGCGGGGTGAGCTGAGGATGAGGCCCATCATCAAAGGTCAGGGCGACGCAGCGCGCCTGAGAGCAGTCGGTGTCCTCTGTTGCCACCATGCCAATGAAGCGGGCAGCATCCCCCGCAAGAGGTGCCTGCGCATGCGGATAGGGATGGAAGCCGGGGAAGCGTCCTCCGCTGGTGATGGCATCGCGGATGCGCACTCCCTCAGGACTGAGCAGGGAAGCGGAGGCCTCGCGGCCGATGCGAATCGTCGTGAAAGAGGCGCGATCCATGCTGGGGACAGTGACGATCAACGCTCCGTCGGGAGCAAAGAAGAGATCATCGTAGGGTGGGGCAGGCTTCGGCGTTGGACGGGGCGTTGGGGGATGAGCGCTTTGTGAGGAAGAGGCCCTTGGCGCACCCCCCTGGCCTGCGGATTCACTGTCTGGATCGTCCTGGGTGTGCGCGCGAGCGAGGGCGGTGCTCAGCAGGCGAGTGAGGGCAGGCTCAGCCTCGCCGGTCATCAGAGCGTGGCCGGGCGTGACCTCTCCACTGTCCAGATTGACAAACCATGTTGCCGAATCAGTTCCGGGAGCATCGGCAGCGGGGGCCCGCGTGAGGGGGGCAGTAGCGAGCCTTTCGGCGACATACTTTCCCCCCGAGGCAACGATGCTCCACTGGATGGGCGTCAGTGGCCGCGGCCCCTGAAGGTTTTTCGCCCCTTCGCTCAGCGTCTGAGAGAACACGGACAGGCCTGCCCCCGACACCCAGTGGGCGGAAGCGCGCTCGGGGGTTGGGGCGGCGCCCTCGACA
>NZ_CAHJXR010000009.1 GCF_903645355.1 Schaalia sp. Marseille-Q2122
CCTCAGCACCATGAGTACTGGGTGGTCTTCGACTCAGGAGAACACGCTCGCATCACCGACACCCTCCTCATTGGACGTTCCCCTACAGCCCAATCCCCCCACGACTCGCTCCTTGGCGTACCCGACCCCTCCCGCTCCCTCTCTCGCACACACCTACGAATCGTTCGATCCCGCACCGGCCTATGGATCGACGACCTCGGTTCAGCAAACGGCACCTACATCCAAAGACCTGACGGAACAGAGATCTCCGTCACTCCAGGATCGCCAGAAGAAGCCACCGTTGGCTGCATCGTGCACCTCGGCGAACGATTCTTCCACATCACCTCTCCCACAGACCCCGCCCCCTAAAGCTCCGCGCACGCCGTCATCGTGTCGCATCAAGAAAACGGTGAGGGCCGCCCCTGCGGGGCGGCCCTCACTTCACCAGTCCATCGGGACAGGCTCAGCCTCCGAACATCGCGGCGTTTGCGCGATCCATCTGGTTGTAGCTCTCCTGAGCGTCGGTAACCATGCGAGAGATCGTGTTCAGCACCTCACGCAGACCTACCATGCCCTCAGTCCATTCAGCCTTCGCTGCAACGTAGGCAGTCTGAGCATCGCCTTCCCAATTGGCAACAAGCTGCTGAAGCTCGCTATCCATCTCATCAAGGCGGGCCTGAATGCCATTGGCGCGCGCAGCCATATCAGCCGATGCCGTTGCCAGAGTAGCGAAATTAACCTTCATATCCATGTGGGATCAGTCCTTTCAGGTTCGCTCAGCCCAGGCGGTTAGCCAGGTTCTGGAATAGTGCTTGCTGGCTCTCGTCCGTCACTTCATGACGGGTCTGCGAGGACTGCAGATTCTCTTCGAAGGTACGAAGAGCTGCCACCACGCGAGCAGAATTCTCATTCCAGGTTGCCATCAGACGGTTGAAAGCAACAGCGCCTGCACCAGTCCAGTTACCGCCAATAGCAGCAATCTGGCTTTCAAGCTGACGGAGCTCTCTTTCGAGATCAGCCTGCGTACGCGCAACCGTCTCGGCGCCACGGCGTAGCGCACCCTCTGCTGCTGAAACTTGTCCAGCCACGTTTCCACCTCCATGTGTGTCATTGGTGTCCGCTTCCCTTAAAAAAGCGGTATCGCTATGCACTCTATCGCCCCACACCACGGTTCGTCTCGAATTTCACAGAAACTAGTGACCGAGATTGCTAATTTCCAACCAGCATCCGAGATAATAAAAACAACGCGCTCCGCCCCATCCACGAAAGGACGCCCGAGTGTCAACCACACCAACTAGCGCCCCATCTGCGCTTTTCCCACTCTCGGTGTCCTTCGGCGGGCAAACAGTGGACATGTCGGTACCCGCAGATCTTCCACTGACAGAACTCCTCCCAGGAATGCTCCAGACTCTCGGACGCCTCGATACCTACGCTGCCAGCCAAGGCATCCGAGTCATCACAAGCAATGGACGCACCCTCCAACCCTCCCTCTCCCTCCCCACCCAAGGCGTGGGAGCCGGAGCCGTCCTCACCCTCGAACCCGCCGACGCTGCCGTCACCGAACGTCGATACGATGACCTCGTAGAAGCCGTCGGCGACACCATCGCGACCACTCAAACCGCCTGGCAACCCGGCGACAGCGTCCACCTCTCCGCCCACTCAGCAGCAACAATCTTCACAGTCGCCGCCCTCCTACTCCTCACCCAAGACGCACCCCCTCTCATCACCGCAATCACGGGGATCACCGGAACAGCCTTAGTCACCCTCAGCGCTGCCCTCGTCGCACGACGCTCCACAACCCCGCAAGGCGCGATCTCCCTCGCACTATGCGCCCCCTTCCTCGCCGCATGCACAGCCCACGCACTCACCCCCGGCGCCTGGTATCAGCTCCCGCTCGCCGCAGCAGGTGCAACCCTCGCCCTCACGGCCCCCACATGCCTGGTGCTATCGCGCCCCTCCCGACCCGTGCTCGCAGCCCCCCTTTTCCTGGGATTCTCTTTCCTCCTCGTCGGGCTCCTCACCGCATTCGTTGGGATACCCCCTCAAGCTGCAGCGGGCCTCACCATGGCAATCAACGTCATCATGGTCCTCCTCGCCCCCTGGATCGCCCTCGCACACATACCCGTCCGGGTTGACAACCCACCCCAGAGCGCGGCCCCCGACACCTCACTCATCCGCAACCAGGTAGCAAACGGACGCATACTCGTCCTCTCCCTCAAAGGCGCATCCTCCCTCGCACTCCTCATCCTCCTCCCCCTCGTAGCCACCAGCATTACCGGAATCGCACTCACGACAGCCATCGGCGTCGCACTCATGCTCTCCACCCGCAGCCTCCACGGCAAAACTGAAGTCCTCCTCGGCGTCATCACCGGAATGCTCGTGACCACCACCACCGGCGTCCTAGCGGCCCTCAACCTTCCCGCATCCATGCCCTACGTCATCGCCGGAGCCGTCGTCGTGGGGATCCTGGTCCTCGGCCTCAATGTCGTCTCCGTACGCGCCCGCCCCCACCTGACCCGCGTCGCTGATGCTGCATCCGTCATCGCACTCTTGTGTATCCCACCGCTCACCATGGCCGTATGGGGGCTCATCTAATGCCATCCAATAAGGAAATCCTCGAAGCGCAACGTTTCAACCGACGCCGCCTCATCACCGCCTTCTCCTCAGGTATCCCCAGCGGCAAAGAAATCTCGCCCTCAGCCCCCTCCCGCCCGCTCATCGCAGGTCTTATCATCTGCCTCATTATGCTCGGCGGAGCGGCCATCGCCTCACGCTTCGCTCCCGTTCTCCCGCAAGGCTGGGAAAACTCTACCCTCGTAGTCATTAAAGGCACCGGAGCGCGCTACTTCAGCATCAACGGCACCCTCCGCCCCGTCACCAACGTCACCTCCGCACGCCTCCTATCCGAACCCGGACAATTCAAGATTTCCGAGGTTTCCGCCAGCACCATTTCCGGCATCCCCCGCGGTTCGAGCATTGGCCTCACGGATGTCCCCGACGACGTTCCTGACTCATCCGCCCTCGCCTCCCACCTCTGGCTGTCCTGCGCCCTCCCAACCGGCACACACACCTGGGTTGGTATCGCCCCAGAAGGCCCCACCGAACAAGGAAACGCCCTCGTCGCACACAAAGACGACTACTACCTGCTCTCGAGCGGCACCCGGCACCTCATTAGCCCCGACTCACGCACCGGCGTGCTCATCGCCCTGGGTCTTGACGCCCTCAAACCCCAAGAGGTCAGCGCCGATTGGCTCAACCTCTTCGAGCAGGGTTCCGACCTTTCTCCCTTCGACATCGCCCACGCCGGCCACCCAGTCACAGGCATGCCCCCCCGGTTAGGTAGCGCCGTCATCGGATCAATTATCGAGGTAGAAGATGGAGACGCAGCCAGACGCTACATCGTCACCGGAGATGCCACCATCGCGCCTCTCTCAGATACCGCAGAGCGCCTCCACCGCATCAGTAAAACCGGTGAACTCGTCGGCAACTCCCTCAAAGCAACCGTTGCTGAGCTGAGCACGCTCACCGTCGCCGCTGACACCTACGCGCCCTCCGACTGGCCCACCTCGGTAGAAAACATCGTCCCCAGCGACCACTCCCCCTGCGCTTCACTCCTCACCAGTAAGGATGGCTCGGGCACCTTCCTCACCTCCTGGGAAACGCGCTCGGCCATCACTAACGCCAACGGAGGACAGAACGCCGACGATTCCCTACCCACACCCCTCAATGCAGTGAGCGTTCCCGGTGGTGGTGGCGCCCTCATCCGCACCTCCTCCGGTGGCACCCTCGGCGCGACGATGGTCATCACCGACGACGGAAAGTCCCACGGACTTGGATCCACTCCCGGCGAGGCCATCGCGCGCCTCGGCTGGAAGGACACCGACATTCTCACGATCCCCGCCCCCTGGGCAGCCCTCGTCCCCTCCGGCGTCGACCTCCTACCCCAGGCTGCCTGGGAGACAGTCAGCACATGACCCGCTTCCCGAACAGCATTGCAGCTGGCATTGCCTGTAGCGGCCTCGTCGTCTGCGCCCTCACCCTCTCAGCGGCAGCTCCAGCCGCCCGCGCTGAGAATCAAGCCTGCACCCCCGGCATCACCCAATACGTCCCCCAACCCCCCGCAGCACTCACACAACTGGGTTTTCAGGAAGCATGGAAGCTCGCCGACGGCAATGTCCTCGTTGCCATCGTGGACTCGGGTGTCGATGCAGCCAACGCCCATCTCACCCAGTCCGTCGTACCTGGCGTTGATCTAGTGGAGGCCGGTGACGGCCGCACCGACACCTCAGGACACGGCACAGCCATCGCCGCGCAGATAGCCGCCCGCCCAGTAGACGGCTCCGGCCTCGTTGGAATGGCACCCCAAGCAACAATCCTTCCCATCCGCGTCTATGCGGACACGAGTAACGAGGCCATCCGCGCCGGACAAGCCCCCGAAGCGCAACGCACAGCCGAGGGTATCCGCATTGCCGCCGACCGCGGAGCCAAAATCATCGTCGTCCCCCAGTCCACCCCATCCGACGCACCCGATCTGCGAGCAGCTGTCGAGCACGCAACAACCTCCGGCGCCCTCGTTATTGCCTCAGCGGGGAATGTCACGCCCGAAGAGGACGCCAACCTAGTACGCTTCCCCGCAGCCTACCCATCCGTCCTCTCAGTCACCGCCGTTGATGCCGCAGGCAACCCCAGCGCCGCTGTGTCCAGTGGCGTTCACGTCGAGGTCGCCGCCCCCGGTGCCCAGGTGCTCACCGCTTTCCTTCGCTGGGGGGACTGCGTGTTCGCTGGCGAAGCACCCTCGACCTCCTACGCCACCGGCTACGTCGCCGCCGCAGCCGCACTCGTCGCCTCTGCCCATCCCAAGGAATCCCCCGCCGACTGGGAATACCGCCTTCTCGCAACCGCGCTACGCCCATCGCTAGGATCGCGCGACAAGGCCATCGGCTGGGGAATAGTCGCCCCTCATGACGCCATCAACTTCATTAACGACGGCTCCATGGCGGGCCCGCCCAACCCTCGCTTTGCCGACGCGCACACGGAAAAACTTGTCCCGCTGGCAGCCCCTCCCGCACCCACAACCGAGGCATTGCCGAAGCCTCTGCTGCTACTCCTTGCTGGAAGCGCGGCCGTCGCCGGTCTCGTAGCCCTCATGGTGGATAAACTACGCCGCCCCATGAAAGCCAAGACAGCCTCACAGGACGGCGCCAGTCGCTGAGATCCTCTTCTAGGGTGCTGCAGGAACGTCAATACAGGTTGTTACCGCATCAGATTGGCGGCCATCCTGCCCCTTCGCGACAAGTTCCAAGCAATTCTTGCCGGGTACAGCGGGAGAATCGAAAGCATTCAAGGCTGTTGTTCCCACCAGAGGATCCCTACCGGGTCGCGTCACCTCATAGAGAAAACGCACACCCTCCCCACTTCCTGTATCCACACCCGCCTGGCCCTGCTCCGATCCGCGCGAGGCTGAAACACCCTCCGAACGCTGTATCGCACTATTTTCCGTTGCCCCGCTTTGCGGCAGAACAACACCGCTCTGCGCCTCAGAGGGAGCAGCCGTCGCCTCATCCTGCTCGCCATCATGCTGCCAGGTCCACAAAATCCTGTCCTCGAAAATCTTTGCCGACAGGCTATGCGGAGCACGGGGAGGATTTCCCACCGGTCCAATCTCGTCAGGAGCGCTCGGCACGAAAGGATCCTTCCCTTCAGCTGCGCTCAACTGCAGACTCCCTGATTGGGTGAGCATCCCAACAATCAAACCGGCAGTAGCCAAAACGGTGCACACGGCAATAGCCAGCAACGCCACCGGATGCACACGGGCGCCATGAGAATCCTCAGACTTGTCTCTCCCCTTGGGTGTCACAGCAGGCAACTGCTCAGAGTGCTCCTCAATACGATGAGCCCTCACACGAGTGCGGTCCGCATCAACGCTTTGAGGAAGCCCTGAAGAAACGGACGCAAATTCCTGCTGAGCCATCGGCGCATCATGGATATCCATCGCCGTTACAGGCAACCCCATACGCTGCTGGATTCGTTGAAGGCCCCGACCAAAATCGAGAGCACTCGGTGGCCGCTCCTGAGGACGCACACGCAATGATCCCCGCAAAACTGCTTCAAGCTCGGGCGGAGCATCAGCCCGACCTAAACGCGGAATCTGTCCGGCATGAACCCGCGAAGACAAAGCCAACATCAAATTATCGCCGAAAGGATCCTCAAAGGGGCTCCGACCAGCCAGCAAACTCCACGTGGTCGACGCCAACGCCCACACATCCACCGCCGGATGCGCCACACACCCGGCCATATGCTGCTCGGGCGCCGCCCACAGCAAAGAGAAACCATCAGACTCCTCCGTTGCAACCTCGCCCACTCGAGCAGCAACTCCAAAATCCCCCAGGCGAGGCAGACCATAGGCATCAATCATGACATTGGCCGGCTTAATATCACGATGGATGAATCCCGCACGATGCAGCATCTCCACGCCACCACTAATGCGGATCATAATGTCCAGGACTCGAGCGACTCCCAAGGGTTCAAGCGCTGCCTGACGTCCCAGGTTCGTCACCGGACAGTAGTCCATCACCAGGTAGGGCACACCCGATGCCGTCGTCGTGTACTCATGAAGAGGGACAAGCGCAGGGTGACCCGACAGCGCAGCCATCGCGTGCGCTTCCCTCGTCAAAAGCACAGAATGCTGCCCCAGCGCTTCCTCACGCAGAATCTTGATAGCAACATCGCGGGCAGGAATCTCTTGGCGATACAGGTGGACATCAGCAAAACCACCCGATCCCAGCAAACGCACCCAGGAGTACCCCGGAATGGACGGCCCTGCATTCTTGACACCACTCATTGATGTCATCGTTTCACCCTCCTACGAGCTTTCCCCTTCTGGCGGCGGCGCTCCCTCAAGGAACGCAACGACAAACGGCGCTTCATACGCTGCACCCAGGACTGCTTCCGGTTCAGCGCTCCCCGCGCCCCAATGACCTCGCCCCACAGAGCCGCCGCCTGATCATCCGAAACAGCAACCCCCGAGAAAGTACCGTAATCGACAACCTGCGCGATCTCGACCACTCGCGGAAGCCCATCAAGGTCCCCCTCCCAGGGAGTGCCCTCAGCCCCAGCGCTCCCCTGCCCAGCAGCTGACACAGCCCACACTGACTTCGCTAAGGTCCACGCCGTCTCCTGACGAGTCCACGCAGGATCCACTCGAGCACCCGAATCAACCGCCAGATCAACGATCTCATCCCAACAGCCCGACATCACCCGTCGAGGCTCCCCACGGCGCCGCGAGCGACGACGCATGGCCTTCCACACCACAATGGCAAGAAATGGGGCCGCAAGAAGCAACAAAATGCCACTCACGCCGGCAATCATCCCCCACGGAATGGGGTAGGCGTCGCGAGAGTCCGACTTCGCCCCCCTATCCGAGGTGCCGGGAGGCAACTCTGCTGGTTCTTCGGGAGGCTCTGGCGGCTGCAGCACCTGCGGACGAGGAACAGAGCGAGGCTTGGGAACCTCCGTCTGTGGAACCTGATCCCTCGGCGGAGTCGGGTCAAAACGCCCCCACCCCACGCCTTCAAACTCCACTTCAACCCAGACGTGCATATCAGCCCCACGCAAGGACAGCGCGCCAGGCTCATACGCATCCGGATAGGCGCCCATGACCACGCGCGCATTAATCCCCAAAGAATGCAGCATCAACGCCATCAGGGCGGCATACTGCTCATCGTCCCCGATGAGCTGCTCGGCCTCTAACATGCGCAACAAACGATCGGCGCGATGACCCGGACGAGACTGCGCATGATCCTCATTCGAGTAGAAACCCTCCTTCGACAAGTAGCGTTCAATCGCACGCGCCTTCCCCAAAGAGGATCGCTCAGCCTGCGTCACCTTAGCCGCCAAGTCACCAACCGCGTGCGGAACCTGCTGATCCTTCGGTGCGACAATCGGCACTGACGGCACGCCTGAAAGCTGCCCATCGGACCACACCGGCGGGATAGCCGCCCGCAACCAATAGGTCTGCTCCTGCGAAGAATTAGCGGTCAATGCCGCATCCGCCCACCGATCAAAGTACAAACCGTCCTGCTGCTCCTCACTGGAATCCCCGCCGAACTCAAGACGAAGAGGCATCCCCACCGTCGGTAGCCACGGCCCAGACAGGTGGAAGGTCTTCACCTGAAGATCCAATGACGGGGCGCCCTCAGGAATCCTCGCAAAAGGTAAATCAACGCCCGCAGGAACATACCCCGCTCTCCCCGTCGACTCTGCAGGAGCAATACCAAAAGTCGTCCCGTCATACACTTCAAGCGCTGCAATACGCAGGCGCGCGCCGTCAGGAAGCTCCGAAACCTCAATGAGAGTCTCTTCCTTCAGATCAGTCGATAAGCGCCGAAATGCCGACAGCGGAGATGGAAATTCATAGACCTTCAACGGCGGGTCAACAACATCACGCAAGACAACGCGCTGCGTCCACGAACCCAACGTCGACAGGCTCAAACCCGTTCCCAATGCCACCACCACAACTGACACCATGGCAGTGACCATCTGACGGCCAACATTCACCGAAGCTGAATGGGAGCGCGTCGCAGTCAACGCGGACACCGTCTGACCAGACGCAGCGGCAACAGCGCGGCGGCCGATCACAATATCCTCACCCGTGCGGATTCGTTCCTTCTGCCCCAGGAAAGCCCACCAAGCCAGCAAGGCGCAGATCCACACGATCGTCGGCAGCGGTGACGGGAACTGCCCAGCGAGGCCCCACCCGATACCCACCATCGCAAACAGGATCATCGGCACCGAACCAAGGATGCCTTTCCCTCGATAAACGGTGAAATACCCTGCCAAACACGCCGCCACCAGGCCACTCATCCACGGCACCAAAGCCGGCCCAACATACTGACTGGCGGGAGGCTCAACCGTCAGCAGATCCTTCCATGAACGCACCACCCCCAACGCCAAAGCCTGAATGGTCTGAGCGGACGGAAGCACACCGAATAGCGTTGTTGTCGGAAGAGCGGCAGGACCACCCACAAGGAAATAAGCCGTCAGGACAGCAGCAAAGATCGACAAAGGACGCCAACGCCACACCGAAGCAATCAGAGCAATGCACAGCCCCACCGACACGCCAGCGCCCGCTGCAATCAGACCCCGCCCATCACCAAAGACCGGCTCATGGAGCACAACCAAAGGAGCGAAGAAAAGAATCAGCACAAGGAACACCCAGGCGGGTAGAGCTGAAGGTTGGCGGCGCTGCGCCAGACGACTGGGAGGAGTCGGGGGAAGCGAAGAAATACGCGAGCTCATACACGGCTCCTCGTAGCAATCAAACGGGGAAGATCCTGCAGCTCAGGACAGTGCATTACGCTCGCACCCAGAATCCGTGACCGACGAGGCACACCCTGCGGATCCACCTTAATGACGGTACATTCCACGTCGGGGGCAACACGGCTCAACGCGGCAGCAATCTGCTCATCACTCACACTCTCAGCCGTGACTATCGTCAACGCTGAGACCCCGGGCCGTTTAGCCAACGCTCCGCTCACCCGCTCGGGAAGAGAAAACCTTCCGGGGCTGAGCTCAATACGAGCAAGGTTATCAAGCATGCGAGTGGGTGACGTTGTTGTCACCCACTCAGTGCCCGTAGCAAAAGACACCTTCCGCGCAGCCATCACACCAGCTAGCGCCATCGAAGCTGCAGCTGACACCGCCAGCTCAAAGTCATCATCCGTCCAGTGCTGCGCCTGGTTATCCAAGAGCAGCAAGTGATGCGAACGCCGCGTTTCCTCAAATTGACGAACTACCAAACGCCCTGTTCGTGCCGTCGTCGGCCAATGGACATTACGCCGATCATCACCGGGAATATAGTCACGCAAAGCATGAAAAGACACATCCGAAGAGGAAAGCTTCGCAGTGACAACGCCTTCAATATCCGCTTGGAAACCCGTCGCATCAAAAGGCACGCGCACAGTCTGTGGGTGCACAATCACCTCAATGGGATCAGCAAGTTCCTTCACCCTCCGAATCAAGCCAAGAGGGTCTGCACGCACCGTGCGAACCGGACCCAGGACCACCACACCACGTTGACGCGCCGGAATCGCAAACACCTCGCTCCACTGCCGTTGCGATCCCAAGGAGGGGACAAAAAACTGGGCGATACTCTCACCCACAGGCATCTCAACGACAGCTGATCGGGAGCGCCCCTGCCCCGCAGGGCGAACCTCAATCTCGCCAACGATACTGCGGCCAACGACAGTACGAGCCTGCGGGATCCGGAGACTCACCTCAAGGCTCCTGCTTCCCATCACCACAATGACAGCAATGAGGATACTCACGCCGCAGGCCACAGCGACGGTGCCAGCCTCGATCCACCCCGAGTATCCCGCCCACCCGCCTGCAAGCACGGCCGTCACGACTGTGGCCCAACCAACGCGCGTCAGGGGATCAAGGAAACGGCGCAGCCAGTCAAACCCAGGGAATCTCAACGCGCGCACACGGGAAAAACGCACCCGAATACTCGCTAAAGCACCCGACATTGCCATCCGTTGATCAAGCTCCTACCGCAGGAGCCGGAACAGTCGTGAGCGCACGGGCCACAATACCCGCCGCCGTTGCACCCGAGAAGGAAGCATCGGGGTCCACCACAATCCGGTGTTCCCACACTGGGCCAGCCAAGGCTTTAATGTCATCAGGGAGGACAAAGGCGCGCCCCTGCGCGGCAGCCCACACCCGCGCGCAACGAACCATACCAATCGCGCCGCGGGTAGACACCCCCAGTTGAGCGTTCTCATCATCACGGGTAGCCTCCGCCAGGGCGGCAACATAATCGAGGACAGCGCGATCAACGTGGTTGAGTGCGACATCTTGCGCAATCGCAAAAACATCGCGCGTCGACAAAGACGGCTGGATCAAACGGGAACGATCGGGGGCCGCAGCACCACCAAGAATCTCGACCATCGCCGTACGCGAGGGGTATCCCAGTGATGTCTTCATCAAGAAACGGTCCAACTGGGCCTCAGGCAGAGGATAAGTACCCGCCTGCTCAACAGGATTCTGCGTGGCAATAACCATGAAGGGGGCCGGCGCGCGATGAGTGGTACCGTCAACAGTCACCTGGCCTTCCTCCATGACCTCCAACAGGGCCGACTGAGTCTTCGGGGAGGCGCGGTTGATTTCGTCAGCAAGGACGATCTCCGCAAAAATCGGACCACGGTGAAAGCTCCACTGCCGCGTCTGCTGATCAAACATATTCACGCCCGTAATATCGGACGGCAGCATGTCAGGAGTGAACTGAATACGCGAGGTCGTGCCATTAATTGCTGCGGAAATCGCGCGAGCAAGTGCCGTCTTCCCCGTGCCCGGAGCGTCCTCAAGCAGGAGATGCCCGCCTGCGAACATCGTGGTGAGAGCTAAACGCACCACATGCGTCTTATCAAGAAGCGCAATCGACACATTCGACACCAGGGCGGCGAAGGTCTGCGAAAACGCCTGCGCTGATTCAACCGAAAGAGACATTCTTCTTCCTTCTCTTAGTGAGGGCGGCACTCTACCGACTTGGAGATCCACAGAGGCAGATCATTCTCATCAACATTGACCAACGTGAGGTCAGTGGGCGTCCACTGGCTTGTTGACACCTCCCGCTCGACATGTCGGCCGTCATGCCAGATCGTGCAGGTCAAGGATGGAATCGATGGATGCCATGACACCCCCTGAAGTTCGAGACGCTTGCAATCTGGGCGAGGAGGAGGTGGAAGATCTGGAGCCGGGTTATTTGGATCTGGGATATCCGGCGTAGGATTCTCCGGTTCAAGTGGCCCTTCTTCGACAGGGCACTCAAGAAGACGCCCCTCAATCCTGCCTGGAATCCGAATGGACACAACACCAGAGTCAGCCTTCCGCCCGTCCTCTGCCGTGACAGTGAGGCTCGCCTGATACTCGCCGCCGGGCTGAACATCGGGCAGAACATAACGATTTTGATCGATACCCACCGCATAACTACTGCCATTAATGATGAGCTCAACACTGCGCAGCGCCTGACCGATACCATCAGAGTTCAAACTCCAGGAGTACACCAAGGATGCCCCCTCCTGACGGCCAGAGAGTTCAGGCGTACCCGGCGGAGCATACGGATGAACCTCGATGGTCACAACCTCACTAAAGACCACCTTTTGGCCGATACCAACCGCACGCTGACGCACCGAGATCCACTGGCGGCCATTAGAAGGAAGGAGGATGCGCGGAGTGACCGGCGTCCAGGATTCCTGGTCTTTCGGCGTCCATTCGATGGTCAACGCATCAGCACTAAAGCCATTACCTGGCGCCTTTGCGACATCCACCAACTCAATTTCACGAGAGTTACCCGTTGCGCGAGCCGACGGTCGGGGAGGCGCCAAGGGCAGACCAAAGGCATCGAAACGAGTCTCCGCTACGCCCGACCACTGGTTCTCCTCGTTACGCAAAGCAACACGAACCCTGTAATCACTCGCCGCAGCGACCTTCATACGCACGGAGTTCTTCTCCGGTGTCACGCTCTCCTCGTGGGTTCCCATTCCTTCGATCTCGATGCGAACACGATCAACCTTACGGCCATTGAGCGGCGGGTAGTCCCAAGAAATATCTACCTCAACCGTTGAAGCGTCAAGAGCATTAACAGCCTGCGCACGGACACTCAACGGGGCTCCCGGCGGACCAAAAGGTACGGCGGCCGAAGATGCTTCCGATATGGGGGACGGCTCAGGAGCAGAATTATGCGCCTGAATGGTGAAGTAATAGCCCACGCCGTTCTTCAATCCCTTAACGGTGGTCGATGTCAGCGCCCCATCGACTTGGATTTCCTTACTGGGATCACCCGCAACGAACAACGTGTAATGGCGGATTGCCGAACCTTCATTCTGAGGGGGCGTCCACGTCACCGTCACTTCCCCGTCTCCAGGCGAGACAGTCGGAGGATTAGGCATCCCCGGACGCGCATCCACCAGGATGGGCGCGGAACGGGTCGAGGAGTCCGATACACCCACAGCATTACGCGCCACAACAGTGAAGGAGTGCTCGACACCATTGTCCAGCCCTTCCAGGGGGCATGAGGCGACACGGCACTCGTAGGTGCGACCACTGTAATGATCAGTAATCGTAAAGCCCTCAATCTCAGCACCGTTATCACTGCCCGGTTGGAAGGACACCACAGCACGACCTGCACCGATGACCTGCGCGGATACTCCCGTCGGAGCTTCTGGGCGGTCTCGAACAACGAGGCGAACCCGACCTTCAACAGCGCGATCAGGATCCCCTGTCGCATCCATCAGGCGATACAGCACCGTCATCTGGCCGTGGAAGCCTACGGCAGGAGTAATCGCAAGGGTTGTACCTTGCGGGTCTACTGTGCCTTCGCCGAGCTGGACACTGGCCCCGACAATGCGCAGCGGGGTCTCAGGGAAGGGGTTAATCGTGTACCGTGTCAGATCAATGAGCTCTCGACCACCAGCATTTGCTGCATTCACAAGAGCATCTGAGGTTTGAATCAATGGGCGCGTTGAAGCGACCACTGAGACGGGGATAAATGCCTGCACCTCACCAGAGCCATCGTCAACAGAGACCGTGATCATTCCCACCGGCCCCTTCTGTTGGTCCAGTCGGGCCTGCACAGCAAGCTGACTGCCACTCAGAGTGACACTCACACCGTCAGGCACCCCACCAAGCGCATAGGTGAAACCCGCAGGATCCTGGCCATCAGGGTCATTGACCATCTGCGCCAATTCCACCCGGACAGGGTCACCGCCAGCAGAGACGCGGATAGGGGTCGGGGTGAAGGTTGGCGGCGTATTCACCGCAGCAATGACCTTCAAGGGAATCATCAGCACAGCGGACAGAGCTGATTCATCATCGTGAGCGCCATCGCGCGCCTCAAACGATACCGAGGTCTTCCCAACAAAGTCCTCACGCACCCGAAGGCGAATAATCCTTTCCTTCTCAACGGTGATCTCCGGCTCAATACCCGCAGCACCCTTTGCAGAGGAAGGATTGACGATGCGAGGAGTGCGGCCAGCACGCACTTGTACGTAATCCGTGATATCCAGAGATACTTCTTGACCTGCACGCACTTCAATAGGGAACTTCGACTCGTCGATAGACGGACGAGTACGTTCCACCCCGGGAACGGACACGATCGCCACAGCACTCAGCCCATCCTCGTCGGTCACGGTGTAGACCACCATCCGACGCTTTTCCGACGGGGTAATCCGCAGAACGTTCCCATCCACTGTGACACCATCAGCCTGAGCACTGATCTTCAAGGCCTGAGAATTGCCATCCGGATCCTCGTCATTGGACAACACCTTCACCGTCACGGGTCCACCCGAAGTCGGCATCTCCGCCAAGGTCACCACGTCATCGCGCGCAATCGGCCCGCGTAACGGAGCGTCTTCAGACACGATCACCGTCAGCGTGCCTGTTGCCTGCCCGCCGCGGCCATCAGTGATCCCGTAGGAAATGACGTAGCTACCCTCAGCTGCTGGGGTGGTCAAAGAAACCACTGAGCCATTAATGACTGGAGAAATCTCGGAAGTATTGCTCTCGAGCGAACCTTCTATCAAAGCCACTGTGTCACCATCGGCGTCAATATCGTTCACAAGGACCGCAATATAGAGGCTTCGGTTGGGGCGGGCTCGAACAGTGTCACGCACCGCCGCCGGGTTTTGGTTGTAGGCATCGGGAGCCGCAATACCCACACGCACACGCGCCGATGACTGCTTACCCAAGCGGTCTTCGACAATATAGGTGAAGACATCCGTTCCCGTGGTATTCGGGGCAGGAGTATATTCAAGCCAGTCGACACCGAGGGCGACAGATCCCTTCGTCGGAGATTGCTCAATGCCAACAAGGGTGACGGAGTCGCCATCGGGATCAATCCCATTCAAAGGAACAGGTATTCGAGCTGTTTGCCCTGATACCGCCCAGGCGGTCAGCGCCTTTGGCTGCGGTGCCGCATTGGTCCCTTCAAGAGGACGCACTTCAAAAAGAACCGTTGACGTTGCAAGATTACCCACCGAGTCGCGCACGGTGTACGACACGTGCATCACTCCCGGACGCTCCCCCGCCGCAAGACGTACGAGGTTGCCCGTGACAAAGGGAGTACCCACCTCGGGTTCAGGTGTGAACTCCAAGACCGGGTCCACTCTCATTGCCAGACCTGCCGGGGACATGTCATTTGCCAGTACGCGAACGGAAGCAATGTCACCCACGCGCACCTTGGCACGGTCAGGCTGCAGACGTGGCGGCTGCTTATCATCGAGGGCTTCACTGGGGACAACCGTCACCAGAGCCGATGCCGTGCTCACACCATTTGAGACAACATAAGGCACGCTGACGGCCTTATCCAGACCACTGGGAGCTGAAATCCGCAAGAGGTGACGATCAATGAGGATCACCTCCAGACCCGCCCCCTCGGGAACCTCGATCCTTTGAACCACGAGGACGCCACCCGAAGGATCGGAATCGTTACTCAGGGGAGCAACATGAACGAAACCACCCGCTGGGAGCACAGCGAGATCATCTTCGGCCACAGGCGCAGCCTTCGCATCCACATCGACGACATCAACGCGAACCACACCAAGCGCAGTCGAGGGGCCGTCCGTCACCGTGTAAGTGAAGTGGTAGGACCCTTTAGCGCGAGCAACAAAGGACACTGAACCAAGTTCAAGGTCAGGTGTCAGGACAGCTCCCGCTGGCGCAACCGAGACTGCCACCAGTTTGAGGCGGTCGCCATTGGGGTCATTATCATTCGCCAAAGGCTCAATCACAGCAGTTTCCCCAACGGGGATGACATAGAAATCAGCGTTGACGATTGGGGGAAGATTACCCGGCTGCTGGACATGAACCGTAAGAGTGCCCGCTGTACTTTCGCGCCCATCCGAGACCGTCACGACAAGCGTGTGCGCCCCTGGCTGAGCACCCAAGTCACGAATGGACACCGTTCCTTCCTTGCGGAACTGCACTTCAAGGCTCTCACTGCCAGACACATCCTGCAAAAAGACTGCATCCCCATCGGGATCAATCCAGTCAGCAAGGAGGTTGTACTCAATCTGTGCGCTGGCACCAAGTTTGACACCAGGATCCCGAAGCTGCCGGGGCCCCTCATTCATACTCCACGGGCGGACGTCAACCCGAACTGTCGCCGTATCAACAGCCTGACCGTCAGAGGCCTCGTAGACGAAGGTCGTCGAGGCGGCGCCCTCGTCCAACCCCGATATCTGAAGAGCACGACCCCCGCGGGTACGCGCGATATCCCCCTGGCTGGGTTGTGTGACTGGACGTGCTGTCAGGACATCTCCATCGGCATCAGAGTCGTTCATCAGAACGGGCAAAGTGGTGGTCCGCCCCGGACGAACACCGAACTCGTCATCAACAGCCTCGGGAGGAGTGTTCTGTTCTTGCCGTTCAGGATCAGCAATTTCATCGGTGATCTGAGGAGAGTCTTCGAGGTTCTCTTCCTTTCGGAGCTGAGAATCAATCTGATCCCAGTCGTCCATGAGCACCATATTGTTATCGGGTAGCCACACAGATCCCGTGCCCGTCTCGTTCAAGACAATACGAGTGCGGTTCGTACGGAACTGAATCTCTGACGCCGTTTTGAGTGAGTCAACCTCCATCTGGAGGCTCAATCCCGCGTCGGCACAGACGCGAATATACGCTCCTGAACCGGCCCACGCAGAATAGGCGCACCCCATATGGCGTACCGGCGCCGCCGGGACACCTGAGCGCGAAGCTTCAGAAGCCGGGTGGAAAAGCACCGGATCACCATTAAGCGGGATCTCAACAAGGGCAGCGTCTGTTGCCAATAGGACCGACTCAGCGTCTGGACCAGGCTCTTGCAACACTCCGCCCGAAGCAACAGACTCCTTCCCGAGATCACGTAGGGAGCCATCCGGGAGGATAAGAGTATTCGTCACCGAGTCATAGCCAACAGGCTGATCCCCGACGGCGGTCAGCTGCAGCTTCGCAGTCTTAGAGAGGCCAGAAACCGGTATGCGCACGACCCGGTCAAGGGCGCCATCTGGGTAGATACCGACCATGTTTCCCTGGGCAGACAAGGCAAACACAGCACCATTATGTGAGGCGGTGAGCACCCCCGCTTCCATGTCGGTGGCCAGTGCAGTTTCCTCGGAAAAAGGAACTGAAGACGGTGTCACTGCCGAGGTCACCCAGACATTGCCCTCATTCGGATCAAGGACCCCCAGGCGCTGCGCGCCCTGGGCAACCTGAGACTGGGGCGGCATAGAGGTCGCTGCCCCTAAGCGAACATTCGCTACCTCGATAGGAGCAACAGCAAATAGCGACGCATCAGAAAACGTCACTGTCTCTTTGAATTGAGCGATATCAAAGTCTGCGCTCTGAGTGCGCAGCGCAGAATCCAGAGTTCGCGACTCATAGTTCAGGTGGCCAACTAGATGACGCGAACGATTCGTCACCCAGATGCCGCCGTCATCGACGTCAACCTCAGCAGTGGCGACGCCCTCGTAAATGAGGGCGCCGACAACGAGCACTACCGAGAGGAGTAGGGAGAGTACGGCTGGGAACCGTCTCCGCCATCTCTTAACTGAATCTGCCACGAACAATTCACCAAAACCCGAGGGGGAACGATAAACACAGTCAGTCTTTCACGAAGACTCAGCTCACACTAAGGTTTCGCCAAACTGTTTCGTGTCTCTCATTACATCCTGCCGACAAGCGACATGCAAGAAGAAGACTTCAGAGAAGCGAATAGCGATTAATCGTTTCTTCACGGCCCGGGCCCACACCAATGATGGAGATACGACACTTGGACAGTTCCTCCAAGCGCAGGATGTAGGCCTGAGCGTGTTCCGGAAGGTCCTCGAAACAGCGAGCCTTGGTGATGTCTTCAGTCCAGCCGGGCAGTTCCTCGTAGATCGGCTTCGCGTGGTGGAAGCCCGTCTGGTCCATGGGCATCTCATCCATGCGCACGCCGTCAACCTCATAGGCCACACACACCGGGATCGTCTCGTATCCGGTGAGGACGTCAAGCTTGGTCAGGCAGATGTCGGTCAGGCCATTAATGCGGGTCGAGTAGCGTACCACCACCGAGTCAAACCAGCCGGTACGACGAGGGCGGCCAGTGGTCACACCGAACTCACCGCCCTTGTGACGCAAGGCCTCGCCGACCTCGTCATCAAGCTCCGTGGGGAAGGGGCCTTCACCCACGCGCGTGGTGTACGCCTTGGCGACGCCCACCACTGAGTCAATGCGGGTGGGGCCAACGCCGGTGCCCGTCAGGGCGCCACCGGCGGTGGGGTTGGAGGAGGTGACGAAGGGGTAGGTGCCGTGGTCGATGTCAAGCATGGTGGCCTGACCGCCTTCAAAGAGAACGGTTTCGCCGCGGTCCAGGGCCTCGTTAACAACGAGGGAGGCGTCGACAACCATGGGGCGGACGCGGTCAGCGTAGGCGAGGAGCTCATCAACGATAGCTTGGGGGTCGATGGGGTCGACCCCCATAGCTTCCAGGAGCTGGTTCTTCGTGACGAGGGCGGAGTGGACCTTCTGGGAGAGGATGGAAGGGTCGAAGAGGTCTTGGATGCGCAGGCCGATGCGGTTCATCTTGTCGGCGTAGGTGGGGCCGATCCCTCGGCCGGTGGTGCCGATCTGGCGGGCACCCAGCGACTTTTCCGTCGAACGGTCCATGACGCGGTTATAGCTGGGAATAATGTGGGCGTTAGAGGAGATCTTCAGCTTCGAGCAGTCAATGCCGCGTGCGGTCATCTCTTCGAGTTCTTGGAAGAGGACTTCCAAGTCAACGACAACACCGTTACCGATGACGGGGGTGACGCCTTCAGACAGGATGCCTGCGGGAAGAAGGTGGAGTGCGTACTTTTCTCCATTGACCACGACGGTGTGGCCAGCATTGTTGCCGCCGTTGAACTTGACGACGACGTCGGTGTTCTGACCGAGCTGGTCAGTGGCCTTGCCTTTGCCCTCGTCGCCCCACTGGGTTCCGAGCACGATCACGGCTGGCATGTTTTCTCCTCAAGTGGATTTTCCACGCGAGCCACGTGCCGCAGCTCATCGCGGGCAGAACGGTGGTTCTACCGACAAGAGTTTAGCCGGAAAGTCCGTGAAACTCACCCACAGAGCCAAAGTTGCTTCATGCACCTTCTACTGTCATGCGAGTCGCCTCAGCAAACTCCACATCTCTTGTGAAAGTATGAGTCGCACTTTCACAGTATGAGTTGCACTTTGGCCACACAAGACAGCGCCTCGACGGGCTCAATTTCAGCAGAAAATAGGGAATACCTCCCGCTGCATCCCACCTAATGGCCACTCAGACCAATACTCAAAGTGTGAGTTGCACTTTCGTAGTATGAGTTGTACTTTCATAGTATGAATTGGGATATCAACGCCATTAATGCCCTGCTCGCCGAGCTCCGTAGGCATGGTGGAGATTCCACCACGGTGGAAGTGAAGCGCTCCCGCGATGCCCTACCCAAGAGCATTGGTGCCACCATTTGTGCCTTCGCGAATATGCCTGACGGCGGAACGATCATTCTTGGCATTGACGAAGGGACGAACTTTTCCGTCACCGGGGTCTCCAACCCAGCGGAATTAGCGGGTGGACTTGTCTCCGTCGCCCGAAATGCCATTTCACCTGCCCCACATATCCGCACTCACCTTCTCAGCATTGACGACAAGGACATCGTCATCGCTGACATCATCGGCTTGGACACCACCGATAGGCCCGCACGCTACCAGGGCCGCGCATATCTTCGACAAGCCGATGGCGACTACATCCTCCACGAACATGAACTTCGCATGATCGAAGCGTCAAAACGTTCACTTGATGATCCCCAACAACATGACCTGCGCATCGTCAGATCTGTCGACACACAGGAACTGGTCCCAGAACTCGTCGAGCAATATGTCGAGGGCGTCCGACGAAGAGATAGACGTTTGAGCGACCGCTCATCCACAGAGATCCTCACGCGCACCCACATTATTGCCCAGGAGCATCCCACACTTGCCGGTCTCTACGCCCTTGGCGACTACCCCCAAGAGGCTTTCCAAAGCCTTTACGTGACGGCTGCTGTTCAACTCCCCACCGACACGGGCGAACGCCGAACCCACGCTCTTGAGACCTTCACTGGGCCACTACCATTCCTTCTTGAGCACATCATGGATTGGTGTGCCACCAATATTCCTTCTATCCGTCGCTATAGACCAGATGGGCACATGCAGGAGGTACCGGAGATCCCTCTCCAAGCCGTCCGCGAGATAGTCGCCAACGCACTTGTCCACCGCGATCTGAGTTCCAACACGCTCGATACAGGTAAGAGCATTCAAATTCGTTTGACCCCAGACCGCTTGATGGTTCAAAGTCCAGGGGGCCTGCGCGGTATTTCTCTTGGAGAGCTGGAGAGTGTCACTCACTCCCAAGCCGCCGTCAATCGCCACCTGTATTCCATTGCTCAAAAACTTCGCACCCGCGACGGTGCGGCCATTATCGAAGGAGAGGGTGGAGGAATTCGAGAAGTTATCCGAGCATGCGAGCAAGCATCCCTCCCGCGACCACATTTCATCGACACCGGCGTGAAGTTTACCGTTCTTCTTTGGCGCCCGTCCCATTCCTCGAAAGGCAACGAGGATCGGGGAACTCACGCAAGCCGTGGCCTTCACAGCGACGCCCCTTCGTCGAAGAATGAGTATCTCGTGGTAGAGGCACTCACCGGAACGGACGGGATATCCTTCGCAGAACTCCAGCAGCGAGTTCCTTTGAACAAAGGCCAACTTCGCTATGCACTCTCACGAGCCCTTCACGCAGGGCGAATCATCATGGTTGGCGGACAGGGCGATAGGGACACCCACTACCACCTACCATAGATGGGGTGCTTAGCCGACTTTCTCTTGACGCGGCCGCCCACGCCCTCGCATGGGTGCAGCATCCGGAGCGCGACCAGCATCCGCGAGAGCTCGGCGAAGTAAGACCTCTATTTGAGCATTCACCGAACGTAGGTCATCAGCGGCCCATTTGGCGAGGGCAGCATGCACGGCCGGATCGAGACGCAGAAGGATCTGCTTGCGCATGACCTTAGGCGAATGCCTCTCTTCCCTCACCAAGGGGTCCTGCCCCTCCGGGTGTTCCCCGAGGGGCAGGGCAGCCTTCGTCAGCGCCTCCTCCAGACCTCCATTGTCAGTCACGAACAACCTCAGGAGTAAAGCGATCCCGCATTAATCACCGGAGTGGTGCGCTGCTCAGAGCAGAGCACCACAAGCAGATTGGAGACCATTTGCGCCTTTCGTTCCTCATCAAGCAGCACGATGTCTTCATTTTCTAAACGCGTCAGAGCCTGCTCAACCATGGTGACAGCACCTTCAACGATCTGCTCACGGGCAGAGATAATGGCACCTGCTTGCTGACGCTGGAGCATCGCCTGAGCGATCTCTGGAGCATAGGCCAAGGATGAGATGCGCACCTCAACGATTTCAACCCCCGCCATAGCGACGCGTTCGGCTACCTCGTGGGCAAGTTCGCGCGAGACAATGTCGGTACCTCCGCGAAGAGAGGTTTCACCTGGTCCGGGTTCATCATAGGGGTGGGTTGTGGCAACGTGACGCAGAGCTGCTTCGGATTGGGTCTTGACAAATTGCTCGTATTCTTCGACGGCATACACAGCACGGGCGGTGTCGGCAACCTGCCAGACAATAATCGCTGCGATATTGATGGGGTTACCGTCCAGGTCATTGACCTTCAGTTCGTTGGTCTCGAAGTTGTGGACCTTGACGGATACCTTGGTACCACCCGTCAGGGGCGGCACAAGTACTAAGCCGGTGCGGCGAATGGTCCCAATGTAGCTTCCGAAGAACTGGCGAACCGATGTTTGACCAGGCTGGACGATCGTGATGCTGGAGAAGAGGATCAGCGACAGCACGAAGGCGATGATCGACAGGATCATCAGCACTGGGGAGGCACTGGGATCTGCTTCCAAGAGGATGACTTGAGCAATAAACAGTGCAATGGAGCCGCCGAGAATCGCAAGCAAGCCCAGGAGGACAAAGAGCGCCAGAGGACTTCCACCTGAGAGCGCTGGCTTTTCGGAGATATCGATACGGATCCCCTCATGTCCAACAGGTTGAGCGTCCTCAACGGAGGGCATGGCGTGAGAGTTTGATTCGGCAGACATTGCACTCACCGCTCATTCTTTCAGTTCAGGCGCTAGGCTCACCCCAGCGCGATATCAATATGATATCTATTTTTCTTCCGGTCGCAAAGGCTCGCCGCACACGCTCATCGCCCCCCAATATGCCCCCGCATCCCCACCGCCCAGTTACGTTGCACTTGTTGCATTACGTGACGGCTATAGCGGTCACAAAAGACAACAAGTGTCACGCAACTGCGATGAGGCAAGAACAAGCCTGACAGCACACCCCCCTCAAGCACACCCCCAGTCAACCCCCAGCTGCAGTTACGCAGCTCAGGGCACAATCAGGGGCACTCAGGGTTTCAGGGCTGTCCCCCACCTGATTGGATAAAGAACGACCACGTTTACCAACAAGGAAGCTGCCATGACGACGACGAAAAAGGTTGTGCTCGGTATTGGTGCCAGCATTGTTACCCTCATGGCGCTCGCCGTGGCTGCTGTCCTCATGTGGGGACCACTCGTCGGGATCTACCTCATTCCACCCACCCCTCACAAGGCCGGTCTCAACGCGCTGGAGATCATGGAACAGGGTATCTATGCCGACAAGCCGGACTGGGCCCATAAAAAAGCCGAGGCCACCGAGGCTCTCAATAGCGTGGAAACCTGGGATGGGCTCGTTCCCGTCCTTGACGATGCTATTAAAGTCGCTGGCGGCAAGCACTCTTTCATCCTCACAGAGGAGGAATTGGACGACGCCCAATCCGTCTACGAAGCACCCACGACTTCCCTCAACGGCGGCATCGCGACCATCACCCTGCCCGGATTCTTGGGTACTACCGAGCAGGGTCAAGCGTATGCCGATACCGCTGCTCAGGGCCTCTATCAGGCTGGGGTCTGCGGCGTCATCCTGGATCTACGCTCCAATAATGGTGGGGACATGGGCCCCATGCTTGCCGCTGTTTCCCCTCTCCTCCCCGATGGCACATCAACGTCTTTCGTCATTGACTCCTCTCAACACCCTGTGCGCATTGATGGCGGTTCCGTCAACGGCGGTGGGACCCCCACGAGCTTGACTTCCTACATCGGAAAGCTCAATGTCCCGGTCGCGATCCTTCAAAGCCCAACAACCGCAAGCTCCGGCGAACAAACCCTGCTGGCTTTCCGAGGCATCGAAAGAGTCCGAACCTTTGGCGGGGAAACAGCAGGCTACGCCTCCGTCAACACCGTCATCCCCATCTACGACAAGATCTCTATGGCCCTGACCATTGGCACGACCCTGGACCGCAATGGCATTCCCTACGGTGAGGTCCCAATCCCCGCCGAACAGCCCACAGCCCTCAACGAGGCCCCCGAAGCGGCTCTCACATGGCTCAACGCGCAGGGATGCAAGTAAGACAGGCGCCCGGCTCACAAGCCTGCTGTGACACCAGGCGTCAGATAGCACGTAGATAACACTGTAGATAGCACGTGGATAGCCCTGTGGGGGAGATCGGCGATCTCCCCCACAGTCACATCTCTAACGCGGGCCCGACACCCGGGCCCAACCCGGGCCCGACACCCGGGCCTAACACCCGGGCCTAACACCCGAGCTCAACACTCAGGCCTGACGCAGCGACGCCACCTCATACAGGGCAATACCCGTAGCAACAGCGGCGTTCAAAGACTCCACCGCTGAAGAAATCGGGATCGACACCACCTGGTCGCAGGCTTCACGCACAAGACGCGACAGGCCAGCGCCCTCCGCGCCGGTGACAATCACCAAGGGTTCCTTCGCCAGGGACAGGTCGCGCACCGACACGTCGCCACCACCATCAAGACCCACCACGAAGAAGCCCGCCTTCTTGCAGGCCTCCAGGGCGCGCACGAGGTTGGTCGCGCGAGCCACAGGCACGCGGGCAGCCGCACCGGCCGACACCTTCCACGCGGTGGTGTTCACACCGGCGCTGCGACGCTCAGGAATGATCACACCATCAGCGCCAAAAGCACCCGAGGAGCGCAGAACAGCACCCAGGTTATGAGGGTCTGTCACCTGATCGAGGGCCACCAGCAGAGGCACACCCAACTGCTGGAGGGAGTCAGTAATAAGGTCATCAACGTGGGCGTACTCGTACTCGGCGACCTCAATGGCCACGCCCTGATGGACGGCATCCTCGGTAGCCACATCAAGGTCACGCTTGGTGACCTCGTAGACGGGGGCGCCCATGGCAGAGGCGTTGCGGACCACCTCTTCCACGCGATCATCACGCACATTGCCAAGCACAAACACGCGGGTGACGGGCACGCCAGCGCGCACGGCCTCGGCCACCGGGTTACGCCCGGCGATCAACTCATGGCCGGGTGCGACGCGGATGGAGGACTTTGCGCGAGCCTTAGCGATCTGCGCCTTCTTTTCTTCGAGGCGTTCGCGGGCGACCTTACGCTTGTGGGCGGGGTGGTAGGTGCGGTCCTCGGCCTTGGGCGTGGGGCCCTTCCCTTCGAGGCGACGGCGAGAGTGGCCGCCGGTACCGACCTGCGCACCCTTCTTCGATCCTGCCTTGCGCACTGCGCCGCGGCGTCCGCCGCCGTTTCCACCTGCCATGATGTGCCAACCTTTCCGCATATTTTGGCTCAGCGGTTAAGGATACCGGGAATTGCGCCACCCGTGCGGGTGGAAGTGCTCACTCCCCAAGCTTCGGCGCTGGCCACCCGCCAACCCGTTGCTCCACCTGGGCCGCGAGCACCATCAGCACATCCTCCCTGCCGGGCTTGACGACGAATTGCATACCAATGGGCAGGCTGGAGGCACTGACCGGCGCAGGCAGGGACAGGGCCGGATGCCCTGAAACATTGAAGATCGCGGTATTGGCGACGAAGGGTGTACTGCCACTAGCAGAGGTGAGGGCGTTCGCTTCACTGAGGGCGTCAGCGGCAGGGGCCATGACCGGTAGGGTCGGCACGAGGAGCACGTCCGCGTGGGTGAGGAAGCGCGCGTCGATGGTGCGCGCGATGGCCTCATTGCGGCGAAGTGCCCGGTCAACGACGAATCGGGGGATCTTTCGCCCGATGTCGGCGGTGGCGCGGGTGCGGCCTTCCAGCCTCTCGGGGTGCTCAACGGAGTCGGCCTCAATGGCCATGCCGGAGGCGAATTGGGTGAGAAAGGCGTCGGCGGCGCTCGGCCAGGCGCGGCGGGTTTCCTTCACCTCATGGCCCAGGTCGCTGAGCAGGGCAACGGTTGCGCGTAGGGCCCGCTCCACCTCGGGCACCATCGCTACGCCGGGGGTGGCGGGCCGGGCGCTCCAGGCGACGGTGAAGCGGCGGGAGGTGTCGGCGGCGGCCTCGACATACGGCATGGGCAGCGGGGGCGCAACGAAACTATCCGACGGCAACGAACCGGCGAGCACATCGTTGACCAGCGCCGTGTCAGCCACCGTGCGGGTGATCGCCCCCAGGGTGACGAGGCCATGCCAGTGTTCACTCAGGGGTGCGGGCGAGATTCGGCCGCGCGCAGGCTTAAGGCCAACGAGGCCGCAACACGCGGCGGGCACGCGGATTGAGCCTCCTCCGTCGGCGCCCAGGGCGATGGGGACCATTCCTGCGGCGACGGCGACCGCCGACCCGCCTGAGGAGCCACCCGGCGAGCGCGTCTCATCCCAGGGGTTGAGAGTCAGACCATAGCGTGCGGAGTTGGTCAGCGGGATTTGGCCAAACTCAGGCATGGTGGTCTTGCCAATAATGATGGCCCCGGCGGCGCGCAGGCGGCGGATGGCCTCACTGTCGCGTTGGGCGGGGCTGGAGTTCCCGTAGCCTCCCAGGGTGGTGGGTAGGCCGGCGACGTCGTACTCCTCTTTAACGGCCACAGGCACTCCGGCCAGCGGGCCGTCGGCGCCGAAAGTACGGATACGGGTCGGGTCCCCGCTGGCGAGGGCGGCGTCGAGAGCGGAGGCCTCGCCCAGTGCCTCATTGTGGCGGATGACGGTGAAGGCGTTGAGCGGGCCGTTGACCTGACGAATCCGCGCGATGGCGGCTTCGACGACGGCCCGGGCAGTGAAGGCGCCGCTGCGGACACCCTGGGCAATGCTGGTGGCGCTCAGCGCGCAGTAGGAGGAGGCAGTGAGGTCCATACCCCCTACGCTAGTCGCTCACCCGCCCACTGAGGTGGTCAACCTCGTGCATGACCAGGCCACTGATGGCGACAATCCACGAAATGCCCGCGACGGCGAAGAGGCGCTCGCGGGTGGGTGCACTGTGGAGGTAGTCGGAGAAACCGAAGCCGGAACCGGGGGAGGCGATGGCGCGCACGTCAATACCCCATAGGGCGATGACCGAGAGCAGGAGGGCGATGACGAGGGCGATTGCCACGGCGATCCCCATGGCGCGGTGAACGCTGGGGACGTGGCGTTCCCGCGATTCGATGGGCGCCAGGCTCAGGGCGCAGGCGCCGGCGATGAGCAGCGCGACGAGGACGTCGGCGGGGCGATGCCATGCTTGGGCGACGACCGTCACCCCCATGAGCGCGGTCCACATCCAGCCGAGCCAGGCTGCGGGGGCGCGCATCCACACGGGGGCAACCATGATGAGGGCAAGGGACACTGAGGCTGCGACAGTGACGTGTCCGGAGGGCAGGGAGTTGGCCAGGCCGGTGGTGACTCCCAGGTCGGGGCGGTGGAGGAGAGCCTTGAGGATCTGGGTGAGGAGGTTAGCGATGACGACGACGGCCACCGCGCGTCCTGCCAGGGTGGGGCGGCGGCGGGCGAGGGCGACGAGGGTGACCGCGACGCTGACGAGGACCATCGCCGCTGGTGAGACAACGCCGGTGACGATCTTCTCGACGCGGTCGACAACGGAGGCGCGCGCCATGACGCTTTCCATCATGAGGGTGTCGAGGCCTTGGCCGATCTCGCTGTAGAGGGAGAAGATGGTCAGGAGGACGGCGGCTAACACTGCTGCGAAGGCTCCGTAGAGGCGGCGGTTGAGGCGCGCGCGGTAGGTGGAGGATGCGGGGCCAGCGGTAGACATCGCGCGGGGGCTTGATGCGCGAGGGCGATGGGGTGGGCTGGGTGCGCTCTTTTTGCTGGGCATTTCTTCCTCCTTCCCTGGTTTGTCCTGGTGCGGGTGCCGCATGATGCGGATGCGACCTCAGCGCGTGACGATGGGACACTGTGCGCGCATGGCGCGCTGGCCTGTCACCGAGGGCAGCGCTGTGTCCTCCCACCGTAGCGCCGTGTCCTCCCACCGTAGTGGCGTTGGCGCGGTGGGGCACTTTCAGGGCCCTGAATCACGCGTGAATCTTCACACTAGCGCCCTTGGGGGTTTCCTACCGGCTATTGGTGCGATGCGAGATGCTCCCAGCTGTGCGCTCAGGCCGTTGACGGGGGAAAAGAAAGAAAAGATTGCGTGAGATCACATGTGGGGGCGTAGGCGCGCATGAATGTTTCGCGTCTATTACAGTGGTCCCATTGCCCCTCATTCCCGCCAGTGACCCCAGGAGTCTGCCGTGTCTTCTCCATCTACCGTCTCTTTGGAGCGGATCCGCAGTATGCTCGCTGGCCGCGATCTGAACTACGGCGACTACGCCGATTCAGAGTTGGTGGTTCCCACATCGAACGCCATCTTCTTGTGGAATACCTCCAACCCGCAGATCCTTCAGCTGCGTGCGCATTGGCGGGGCTTAGCCGAGGATGACGCGCAGTTTGTCGCCCTCACTGAGGAAGTCGCTCAGTGCAATACGACCCGCACTGGTCCGAAGGCTTACCTTGCTCCTTTTGAGGATGGCACGCGCTATGGGTTGATTGCGGAGTGCAATGTGGTGGCCACCAGTGGCCTGACTGAAGCGCAACTTGATGCTTTCTGCGAGACCTCCATGGAGATGATCTTGTCGTTCTTCCATGATCTTGAGGCCGCTCATCCGGAGATGGTGACCTGGTCAGATAATGGAGAGGGAGCCCACGCATGAGCCTCTACGCTGTTCCCAACGATGATGTGACGCCCTATCCTGTGGATTTTGAGCGCCTGTGCGCAACCTTGCAGGATATGGGATATCAGGTGGACATTATTGTCGAGGGTCGTGCTGCCGGTGCCGTCTTTGACAAGGTTCCGATGCTTTTTTCTTTTGATTCTTCGGGCCGTTTCTTGTCGATCCGTTCCATGTGGGAGACGACGCTGTGCGCCGAGTCGTATAGCGCGCACATGTTCGCCATCCTGGATGGGTGGAATCGTGAGAAGTATTTCCCGACGGTCTATTGGATGCCCACCGAGTCGGGCACTGTCCAGGTGTGTGCGGACTTCGTCGTCGATACGCGCGCTGGCCTGTCGGTGCTCCAGTTGCGTGACAATCTTGGTGCGGGTATTTCCACGGGCATTAATGCCATTGAGTACGCTCGCGAGGCTGTGGAGCAGTGCTTGGGCGTGTGCGATGAGGACGAGGATTCCTCTGCCGAATGAGTTCGTCTCATTCGGCTTCGCTGCTGGCCCTGGTTGAGCGGATTGGCCGCCAGCATGGGCAGCATGTCCACACTCATGTGATTCCCTCACGCGAGGGCGTGGTGGTGCCCTGGCCGCAGTGGGTGGATGAGCGGGTTGTTGCCGCGTGGGCGAGGCGCGGTGTGGAGGCGCCGTGGGCGCATCAGGCGCTCACTCTTGATGCGATTGGCGAGGGCGCCGACGTTGTGTTGGCGACCGGGACCGGGTCGGGCAAGTCTTTGGCGGCGTGGACGCCGATTCTGTCGGATTTGGCCGAGAGCGCGTTTACGACGCGCATTTCGCAGGTTCACCGCCGTCCGACCTGCCTCTATCTGTCTCCGACGAAGGCTTTGGCGGCTGACCAGTTGGCGGCTGTGCATCGCCTATTGGCTGAGAGTGAGTTGGAGGTCCGGGCGACCTGCGCCGATGGGGATACGCCGCGTGAGGCGAAGGAGTGGGCGCGGGCGAATGCCGATATTGTCTTGACGAATCCGGATTTTGTGCATTTTGTGCTGCTGCCGGGTCACCAGCGTTGGACGAGGTTTTTGTCGTCCTTGCGCTACGTCATTATTGACGAGTTGCATCATTGGCGGGGCGTGACGGGTTCGCATATTGCCCTGGTGATGCGGCGTTTGCTGCGGGCTGCTCGCCGTCTGGGTGCCGACCCTCAAGTCATTATGCTTTCGGCGACGGTGCGTGATCCCGAGCGTGTGGGTGAGGCGATGATTGGCCGTGCCGGGGTGCGCGCTGTCATGGAGGATACCTCTCCTGCGGGGGTGCGTCATTTGGCGCTGTGGCAGGCGCGTGAGGTCGTTGATGAGACGGCTATTCCGATGGATTCTTTTCTTGCGGCACTTGCCGGGGAGATTCCGGTGTTGGAGGCGCCCACGCGGCGTGTGAGTGCGGCTACTGAGGCTGCCTTGCTCACGGCCGATTTGGTAGCTGCTGGGGGTAGGGTGTTGACCTTTGTGCGTTCGCGGGCGGGGGCCGAGGCTGTGGCCGCGCAGGCGCGTGAGCGTTTGGATGCCACGGTGGGTGGTGATTTGTCGGCTCGTGTGGGGGCTTATCGGGGTGGTTATCTTCCGGAGGAGCGGCGCGCCTTGGAGGCGGCTCTGCGTTCGGGCGCGGTGCGCGCGTTGGCGACGACGTCGGCTTTGGAACTGGGCTTGGATGTGTCGGGTTTAGATGCGACGGTGACGGCGGGCTGGCCGGGGACGCGCGCTTCCTTGTGGCAGCAGGTGGGTCGCGCGGGCCGGGCGGGTGCCGAGGGCGTGTCGGTGCTGGTGGCTTCTGATAATCCTTTAGATACCTATTTGGTGCATCATCCGGAGCAGGTGCTCGCCCCGGTGGAGGCGGCGGTGATTGATCCGTCGAATCCGTGGGTGTTGGCTCCGCATGTGTGTGCGGCGGCTGCCGAGTTTCCTTTTAGTGCCGACGAGGGCGATTTTGAGTGCTTTGCTTTGGCTGATGATGCACTTTTGCGGGATTTGGTGGCGCAGGGGTATCTCAAGAAACGCTGGGATGGGTGGCGTTGGGATGTGACCCGTCCGGAGCGTGCCTGTGATTTGACGGATTTACGAGGTGGCGGCGGGGATGTGCAGATTGTCGAGGCTGCCACCGGCATGGTTGTTGGTAGCGTCCCTGATGGGGATGCGGATTCGCAGGTTTTTCCTGATGCGATCTATGTTCATCAGGGCAAGACTTATCATGTGCTGTCGTTGATGCCGGTGGCGCCGGGTTCGCCTCAGCGTGTGGCGGAGGTTGAGGAGGTTGCCACCCGTTTGCGGACGCGCGCCAAGCAGCATGTATCGGTCCAGATCCGCGAGGTTCTTGAGAGCTGGACGAGTCCAGATCATACGGTGACGTGGAATTTTGGCGCGGTGGATGTGGCGAGCCGCGTGACGGATTATGACCTGTTGCGCCTGCCGGGGTTGGAGTTTTTGCGGAATCAGGAACTGAGCCTTCCGACCCGCACCCTGGTGACGAAATCCGTGTGGTACACGATAACGCCCACTGCGCTCAGAGCAATTGGGGTGAAGAAGGCTGATGTGCCAGGGGCCTTGCATGCCGCTGAACATGCGGCCATTGCTTTGCTGCCCTTGCTGGCCACCTGTGATCGCTGGGATTTAGGTGGCTTGTCGACGGCTGAGCATGAGGACACGATCTTGCCGACGGTGTTTGTCCATGACGCTTATCGTGGTGGTGCTGGCCATTCCCAGTATGGCTTCGACCATGCGCGTGAGTGGGTGGGTGCGGTGCTTGAGGCCGTGGAGTCCTGCCCCTGCGAGGACGGGTGTCCCTCTTGCGTGCAGTCTCCGAAGTGCGGCAATGGGAATGAGCCCTTGTCGAAGGCGGGGGCCGTCGCTGTGTTGCGCTATTTGCTGGAGCGAACTCCGCGCTGAGTGCCTGACTATCTATCTGTCTGTCAGTTTTGGCGGAGGTCGGTAGGAGCATCGGGAGCATCAGGGGAGGTCAGGGAAGAGGGTGGCTTCCATGTGGATGGGGGCGGAGATACCTGGCGGTAAATAACTTTAAGGGGCCGACCCTTGGCCAGCCCCCCAAAGCATCCCATCAACACAGTGCGAGTTCTTCCCGATGCAGTCCCTTTCCGATAACGGGTCTCCTGTTTGACCCGTCACCTCATGTCTGTTGCCAACTACAATAAAAGCTCTTCCTTATGGGACCTTAAGCGGCGCCTGAAAAATGCCTGTATATTTACGGGTTTGAAGGGCTAAAAAGCGGCTTTTCGGTCAGTTTTTCCCAGGCTACTTCCAGCTTTCCTTTTCCTTCTCAACTAAAGGCTCTCAGCATTGAAAGAACGCGCACCACGCACCACCGGCCACACACGTTAATGGGCTGACCTTGTGGCCAGCCCATTAACGCATCCCATCAACACAGTGCGAGGTCTCCCGATGTTATCCCTTCCGGTCAAGGTGTCACTTGGCTGACCCCTTGGCCTTGCGTCGTTCTTCATCAAGAACACTAGCTGTTCTTCCTGATGAGAGCTTCAGTGCAACTCATGAACTTCCTGTGTATTTAGGCTGGTCCAGCCCGTGCTCGACCGCTGACGGTGAACTCCCAACCGCCCCACCTCCACGGTGCGTCAATGGTGACACGCACATCAAAACCATCCTGGGAGCATGCTCCCAGAATCACCTCATTAGCCTGCGCCACCTGCCTCGCGCAGTCGCACCCATCACCAGATGCCCCGGCGAACACAAGGCCACTCTGCCGACACTCAGCCCCTGCAAGGGCGGCCAGGTCAGCAACGGCTTGCGCGCGCACAGCGCTCGCGTGGGCAATACCCGCCGCAGCCACCACGCCCCCGATAATGACAAGTATCGCCAGAATGCCCACGATGGCAATCGTCCCGGACCCCTCCTCGGAGCGCCGATAGTGACGCCACGGATCACCCGAATTCTCCTCGTTACACGAGTGCCCCCTCACAGCCCCACCTCCTCTCGAAGCGTGACCACCTCGCAGCTCATCTGCGAAGCCAACCAGGCAACGGGTGTCCGCAGTGGCCACTGAGCCCTGACCCTCACCCAGCGTCCCTCCTGAGAAATACTTACACTCCCGGCCTCGTATCCCGCAGGCAGAGGCAGTGCCATGAGAGAGTCCACCCCCGCTGAAGCCTCGCGGGCGGCGTGGCGTGCGCCCTCCCTCGCCAGCTGGCATGCCTGCGCCTTCGCATGACCTGCATCGATTCCCGCAAGAATCATGGCAAGTACGCTCATCACAGCCACCAGCCCCATCGCAAACTCCACGCTGACAGAGCCAGAGTCACTCTCAACACCGCGCTCAGCCTCACGCATTGGATGCTGTACTCCCATGGCACTCCCCTTATCTGCCCGTCAAGACAGGGCGCTAAATCGACAGTGCCCGCTCGATGATTCCCTGCAGGGCAGCGCGCACCGCATCCGATTGGACGATGACAAGAAGTAGGCCAGCAAAAGCCGCCGCCGCGACCGCGCCAATGGCGTATTCAACGGTAGTAGAGCCTTCCTCGGGCGAGAGGACATCAGTGCTGTAGAGGTCATTCATTGCTTTCTCCTTCACATAGAGACCGCCGACACGCTATATCCGGCGGCGCAGCAGATCTTGCTGTCACCCCAGCCTCGCCGACGCCACCGCCTTGCCCTAATGGACACAGACGCGCCTGTGGATAACGTCCTGCGGCCCCTGCACCTGTGGATAAGCGACGTGATCGCATGTTCTCTATCCACAGCTCTCCCCACTCTTGGGGCATGACAGCAGGTCAGGAAGAAAAGCCCTGAACCAGAGCCACCACCAGTGGCACCACCCCCAGAGCAATAAAAGACGGCAACATGAACACCCCCAGGGGGACAACCAGGCGGACATTCAGACGCGCAGCCTGACGGCGCGCCTGGGTTGCTCGCCGCTGACGCAGGCGCAGGGCAGCACGCTCACAGCCCGGCACCGGTGAGACGCCATCCTCCCAGGCTGCCTGCAACACCTGACCCAAGGGAGCAAAGTCGTCTGGCACCTGCCGCCAGGCTCGATGCCACGCCTCACCCCGCACCAACGCACGCGCCACCCCATCAAACTCCGCCACACCCCCGGCCTCGCCAAGGGTCTGAAGAACACGCGGAATCGCTGCCCCCGCCTCCAACCCCGCCGCCACAAGATCGCAGGCCAGCGCCGGATCAAGCCCCTCAGGTGGGCGGCCCCGCGCGTGAGCCACCATACGGGCCGACACCACATTCCCCGCAAGCATCAGCACCACACCCACCACGCCCACCAGGGCGCCCAGCACCCCGGAGGTGAAAAAGACCAAAGGCTCGGCCCCTAAGATCCCAGCAGCCGCCACCCCCAGCAGAGGCATGGCGTTGAGGATATGAGCCGACGCTGCTGGCCCGGCAGAAGCGACATCACGAGCCTCCTCATCAGCCTCATCGCTATCAATACTGCGCCCAATTCTGGCGAGGATGTCAGCCAGTGGCGCCCCCAGCACGCCGCTGAAGGCACAGGCTACGCCAAGGGATTCAACGGCGCGACGCTGGCGCTGAGCAGCTGGGCTACGCGCCCACCACCACTGCACCCAGGCGTGGATGTAACGCAGCCACTCGTGCCATCCTCCGCCCAGGGCACCCAGCGCTTCTCGGCCGCGAGGACGAGGCATGGGGCGGGCGTAGGCGGCAACAGCCTCAGGCAGCTCCCAGCCACGGGCCACGTCCCGCGAAATCCCCAGCTCTTCCTCCTTTGGCCGCGCGCCCTGGGGGTGAGAAAGACGTCGCCACCAGGGCTGCTCTGTGCGCGAGCATCGGCATCCATCCCCCACGCAGCCTGCCTCGTCACAGCGCGGCTCTTCACGGCACTGCTCTTCACGGCCTGGCTCTCGGCGGCCTTGCCCACCCCTGCCTGGCCAGCGCCTACCTCCCCCACGCTCACCTTGCCCGCGCCCACCTTGCCCGCGCCCACCTTCCCTGCGACCGTGCGCCCCTCCGGTGGCGCCCTCCTCCCAGGCCGCCCGCAAGCTCTGCTGCCACGCCCTCTCATAGGGCGCCCCTGCCCGCAGGTGGGAGGCCATTTCCGTGGCGAGGAAGCCCACATCCATTACCTTCATTACCGTCCTCCCTTCATTGCACAACGCCCCATCCCTCAAGATCCCGCCCACCAAGCCTCAGCGCGGCTGCGAGGCGCTCCCAGGCAGGACCTTGATGAGCTCGACCTCCCTCGTCAATGAGCACAGCGATCTCACATCGCAATGGCCCCTCGCCCTCGCCCATCACTCCCAACTCGGCAATACGGCGACGCCCATCAGGGCCGCGTTCCATGTGAATCACCAGGTCGAAGGCGGCCCGCGCCTGCGCCGCCACTGCCTGAGCGCTCAAACCTGCCAAAGCCCCCAAGGCCTCAAGGCGCGCAGGCACATCCCCCACACTATTGGCGTGAATCGTCGCCCATCCCCCGTCATGCCCCGTGTTGAGGGCCGCCAACATGTCACGCACCTCGCTGCCCCGACACTCCCCCACAATGATCCTGTCGGGCCTCATCCGCACGGCTGCGCGCACCAGTTCCGACAGGCTCACCCCTCCGGCACCCTGCACATTCGGGGCGCGTTCTTGCAGGTGAACAACATGGGGGTGAGCGGGACGCAGCTCAGAGATTTCCTCAATACACACCAGGCGTTGATCGCCCGGAATCGCACTGAGCACCGCCGACAAAAGGGTCGTTTTCCCACTTCCCGTCGCCCCTGAAATAACACAATTCAGCCGCCTGTCGATGGCCGCGCGCATCCAGCGTTTCAGCAGGTCAGCACTGCCACCCACACACATGTCGCCAATACCAAGGACGCTCCCATGAGGAATACGCAAGGAAATCAAGGGCCCCTCCCCAGCAACCGGCGGGAGGACGGCATGCAGGCGAATACCGGTGGGGAGCGCCGCATCCACAATGGGACTGGCCTCGTCAAGGCGTCTACCGCAGTAGGCGGCAATCCTCACCGCCAGTTGCCGGACCTCTTGGCAGCTTTCGAAGTGGCGCTCGCCCTCCTTCAGGCCGCAGCCTCGGTCCACCCACACGCGGCATCCATTGACGAGGACGTCGCTCACCGCTGGGTCGACCAAGAGGGGGTCGATGAGGTCGCCGAAAGAAAACTCCTCCTGCACGCGCCCGCCGATGAGCTGAGGTAGGAGGGCGGTGGCCTCGTCACAGGAGTAGGCGCAGGCAGGACCAACGGTGATGACCCTATGACCGCGCTGGCGCCAGGGGGCGGCCTGAGGTGTACCCAAGAAAAGAATGCCCGGTGGGGAGGCCTCCTGAGCGGGGCGCATGTCGGGGCGACCAAGGGCGCGCAGGCGAGTGTTGAGTTGCCTTTCCTGGGCGGCGTCAAGGGCGTGAGCGTAAATGAGCGTGGCGGTCATTTCTCTAGCTCAGCGTGAAAACTTGCTAATCGCTATTGAAAGGGGGCATGGTTGTGGAAAACTAATTCCACACCACAACGCCTGTGGATAACCTCCTGGGCGCGCTCCTTCGAGAGGGGATCGTGCCAGGTCAGTCGCATAGAAGAGGTTTCTTCGTGTCCCTAGTACCCATGCCGAACCGCCAGCACACCCCCAGTCGCGCGGCCGCATTCTTTGACCTGGACAAGACCATTTTGGACACCTCCTCTTCTGTTGCCCTGCGCTCTCCCCTGGTTGATTCGGGGTTGATGACGCGCCGCAGCGCAGCCCTGGGTATCCTCTTGCACCTGCCCTACCTCCTGCGCGGCGCCGACCACGCCGCCATGGAACGCATGGGCAAGCAGCTTGGCGCCATGTCGCGCGGCTGGGATAGCGCCGTTCTTGAAGCGACCGTGCGCGACGCCCTGACCTCCTACATTGATCCGGTGTGCTTCGTCGAGGCCCTTGACCAGATTGCCATTCACCGCGCGGCCGGCCAGCCGGTGGTCATTGCCTCAGCCTCCGTATCGGAAATGGTTCGCCCCATCGGGGAGCTTCTCGGCGCTGACTTCGTCATTGGCTCCGAGGCTATCCGCGACGAGGACGGCACCTTCACCGGAGAGCTCGCCTCCCTCAACTATGCCGAGGAAAAGGCGCGTGCCTGCGCGGCTCTTGCCGCCGAACAGGGCTGGGATATGTCCCAGTGTTTCGCCTACTCCGACTCCGTCACCGACCTGCCCCTGCTCGAATCTGTTGGCCACCCCGTGGCCGTGAATCCTGATCGTGGTCTACGCGACGCCGCAGAAGAACGAGGCTGGCAGATCCTTACCTTCCAGCACACGGCGCGGGTGCGTCCGTCGGCCTCGAAGGCTGCTTTGCCGATCGCGGCCGGCACCATCGCCGCTGGCGTGGTGCTGACAGTAGCCTATCGCCTGATGCGGGCGCGGCGAGCTCGCGCCAACGCCTAAGAGGCCCGCAGACCTCGGGCACCCAACCCCCTCAGGGCTCCCAGCGTTTTAGCTCCGCCAGCCCTTCAGGGCGCCCTCCCACTCAACTCGGCCAACGCTTCAGGAGCCACGAAACACCCTAGAGGCGCCCAGCCTGCACATGCAGGGCAACATCTTGCCCAATGCGCGCCCCCTCAAGGACGGCGCGGGCGAAGAACTCATACCACTGGCCAAGGCCGGCGATAACCTCGTCCTGACCAGCTCCCGGCTGATGCGCCAAGCGCCAGGCCGCGAGCGCGCCCTCACTGGCAGGGACGTCCAGGGCGTGCAGGGCAGTGATGACGGCGACCGCACTGGGGTCAACGCCGCGTTCCACAAGGACCCACCGGGCAAGAGCCGCGCCCAACGCGGCCGACGCAACAGAAAACACCGGCGTGACGCGCAGGCGTGCGCTGACCTCAGCGGCACACACCCACGCGGGCAGAGGCGCTTGGAGGAGGGCTCGGACAGCTGCAAGTTCACCGGGGTGGGCGGGCAGGGCGACCTCGCGGGCGTTGACGAGGCCCGCTTCGACGAGTCCAGAGCACATGTCGCGGTGCAGGGCCGCCATCAGCGCTGGCACAGGACGAGGCCGACGCACGCTGCGTACTCGCGCATTCAGGGGAGGGAAACTGCTGGCAAGGTTCCATTGAGCGCGCCACAGGCCCAGCGCCAGGGATTGGACGGGGTCGAGCGCTTCTGGGTGGAGGTCGCGGCTTTCTCGCATGGACAGTTCGCGGAGGTCATCGACGCTGATGCGCGCGCCTTCTAGGAGGGCGAGGGCGGTGGCCTCGCGGATGGCAGCCTCAGCGCGTGCGGCCTCCCATTGGCGCCTCAGTCCCTCGTGGAAACGCAGCTCACTGAGGGCGTGTTCGGCCTCGCTGCGGGCGCGTGAGACGGCGGGAAGGTCGGCGGCCGCCTGCAAAGTGGCGTGGGGAAGGAGGCTGTTTTCTGGCACCCTCTTACCTTATGGGCGGTGGCGGGCCTGGCGCACCCCGCGACCGAGTGGCGCCCTCGTCTGTGGCCGCCGCCAAGGTTGGTGGCGTGCTGCGAGCACCCGTGGCAAGCGTTTTCTTTCCGTCCCCCAGACACGGCGGCCCTTCACAGGCGATACTGGAAGGGTGAATCCACAGTTGACCCAACCGACGCGCGTGCAGCATGTACGAAGCGCGGCCTTCGCGCTGGTATTCGCCCCTGTGGGGTTGAGCCTCATGAACCTGTCACTCGTGTCGATCCTAGCTGCCACGGCAGTGGGGCAACCCCTGTCGGCGTCAGCGGGCATGGTGGGTATTGTCCTGGCGGCCGTCCTGTTCTGTTTGATTGCGATTAACTCCGAAGAATCTGCCGGTGGGATGATCGCGTTGACAGCGTGGTCGGCGTTCATTGGCGCGCTGCACATGCAGGGTATTAGCCCGGCGGCTGTGGTGCTTCCGCTGAGATCAGAGGAAGTCACGGCTGCTTTGCATTGGAACTACTTCCCCTATGCGACGACTGCTGTTTTTGGTGGGATGACCATTGCCATGTACTTGGTGCGTCGCGCTGCCACTCATTCGGAGTTGAGTGCGGAGCAGCTGTGGGATTCCCTGCTGCCCTCTCGGCGCCACTATCGGGAGCGTTCGCGGGTATTCACCGGCACGATTATTGCCATTGCTGTGGCGATTAGCCTGTACATCTACATGGCGCCCATGGATTCTTCCGGGGTAGCAGCTCATGGTTTGACGGGTATGCAGTTGGGGCATGAGCCTCGGCCGTATGCGGGTATCCTCGCCGCTATTCTTTTGGGCGCAGTGGCGGTTATGACGCGCTGGTCATCTTTGGGCCCGCAGATCGCGATCTGGGTCTTTATGGTGATTCCCTCCTACATTATTGTGCCGGTGTGGGCGTCGCTGACGGGCCAGGTGGTGACGCCTGGTTTGTCGCCGATGACGGCCCTTCAGATGGCGACCCCTGTGGTGATGGCACTGGGTTTGACTCTTGCAGCGGTGGCGGTTGGTCCGCTTCTGGTGCGACGCAATCTTCGACGCACTTTGCGTCTTTCCCTACAGGCCCAACAATCTGATTCAATTTGATCCCCTCCCGCCCTGCCTCCGCTGTCGGGGCAGTGAAGGGCGTTATGTTTGCTTGGAATGGAGGCAACAATGGCGAACGATGATTTCACCGCTCACGACGATCAGCTCACCCCCAGCGCTGAGGAAGAGACGGTGGGGAACGCGGCGGAGAATCCTTTCTACTCAGAGGTTCCGTCGGCGGATTTGGTGATTGAAGATACCATCGTCTTCGATGAGCCGCTCCCTGAGCCTTCCCCGCAGATCGTGGACGAGGCCGCCGAACGCGTGCCTGACTTCCTCTCCTCCCCCGACGCATTTGGCGGGGCGAGGGCGGCCCTGAAATCGCGGGCGAAGCTGCCAGTGAGTTTTCCGGTGACGCCGACGCCGCAGCAGACGCGGGCACTGACGCTGAGAGCGTTGCCCCTGTGCCGCCTGTGGACTTGGTGTCAGCTGAGGCCACGCTTGCGCCCGAACCTGAGCTTGCAGTCGAGCCCGCGAGTGCGCTCGAACCCGAGCTTGCAGTCGAGCCCGAGTTCGCGCCGGGGCAAGAGGCAGACGACGAAGCCCCGCATGACGACTCGGTAACGGACTTTGGCGGCGCGGGCACGGCAGTGTCCATTGAAGCCGATGAGCTTGAACAGGGCGAGGAAGCCAACTTGACCGATGCCGGAGGACCTGTCGAGGCCGAGCACGGCATCGTGCCTCAATACAGCGAGCCTGAGGTCGGCGAGGTGACCGCATCCGCCTCTGAAGAGGCACCCCATGACTACTTGGTAACAGACTTTGGCGGTGCGGGAAGCCCCGCTGTGATGGAGGGTGAGTCTGCCTCCGACGCCGTCCCTGCTGAGGAGGTCCCTGCATTCGGAGACCCCAGCCAGAGCGCTACCTTTGGTGCCGATGTGGAACTTGAGGCTGACGTGGATCTGACTCGCCCGGCGTTTGTCCCTCAAGAGGATTCGCCGAATACTCTGGCCAGTAACGCATCACTGCCTCAGGTAACTGAGGAGCTTGCCGAACCCCTCGTTGAGGCGGCATCGAGCCCCGACGAGGCACCCGCGAGCGAGGCTGCACCTGCCCGTGAGGACAGCTTCCCTGCCCCCCTCGTCAGCAATGACGAGCCCGGCGCCACCGAAGTTCCTCCCGCCACCGTCACCCCCTTCGAGGAGGCTGTCCCCTCTGTGAGCGCTCCTGCACCGCATGCGGATGAGGAACCCCCTGCGGTGGCCTCGCCAATCCCGGTTTTGCGGGCAGAACGCGGGGATGATTCAACGTGGCAGGAGATCCACCGCCGTCGTTCCCTCTTCCACCCGGTCAGTGAGTCCTCCCTTGAGCCCGCTGCTGATTCTGTCCCTTCACCTGCTTTGACTGAGGAGACTGAGGGCGTAGGGGCCGCACCAGCTGGTGACGAGGCGCCCGCCTTCGGCGAGGACGAGGCCGTCGCTATCCCTGGGCCTGAGGTGGCCGAGGAGGAAGCGGAGATTCATACGACGACGATTCCTGTGGCTTCCTCGGAGAGTGTGGAGAGCTACCAGCCTGGCCCGCATTCGGGTGAGATTCCTTTGGATGTGCTCTCCGGGCGCGAGAAGGACCTCGATGAGCTGTCGACAACGGCGCTCCGCCGCGATCTTTTCGCACCCGCGCCCGCGTCGACTGAGGAGAATACGGCCTCGTGGCATCAGGCTTTGCAGGAGAGTGCGACGCCGCTACCTGCGGGGGATACTCCGCAGAAGCTTGATGACGCTATTTTTGAGGGGACAACGGTGATTCCTGTGGTGCCCTCTCGTGTGGGCGCTCATGTGGCTTCGTTGCTGCTGACCCTGCTTCTTGTGCCCTTGTCGTGGTATTTCCTTGCTGATGCGGGGGCACGCATGACCTTGGCGGAGGGTGCTCCGATTATGAGCGGTCAGCTGTCGTTGTGGGCGCTGGCAGAGTTCGCCATCGGCATTCTTGGTCTGATTGTTGTGACGGTCTTGGCTGTGCGTTCTTCGTTGGGCGCGTGGGTGAGTGGCCTGCTGGTGACCGTGTTGGGCCTGCCGTGGCTGGTGGCTCCTGCGGCGATGATGAACCTCACTCAGGGCACTTTCGATGCTTTGTCCGGTTTTGGCGTGGTGGGCCACAATCTTGCGCATCACCTGCAGGTGTCTGCGTATTCGGGACGCCTACTGCTGCTGGGTCTTGCGCTGTGGGCGATTGGCGTGGTTTCTCATGCTGTTCGCCGCAAGGGCCGCGCGGAGGAGGCGCTGCGCGCCGAGGTGGAGCGCGTGAATCCTACGGGCGCTCATCTGACATGGTCGGGTCGTCGCCGTGCGGCGAAGGAGGCTGCTCGTCGGGAGCGCGCCCGCCAGTGACGCCACGCGCGTAGCTCCCTGAGCTCACTACACCAGCTGTCCCTCCGCTGCCTGTCCCTCCGCTGCCCACCAGCGGAGGGACAGTTTTCACCTCCACAAGGAGGGCGGGTGGCGCCTCGTCAGGCTAGGCGGGCATTGAGCCCAGCGAAACCCACAATGTCGGCGAGGTGGACCCGGCGACCTCTCAGCAAGGAGGGCGGGTGGCGCCTCGTCAGGCTAGGCGGGCGTTGAGCCGACGCGCAGCGTCTGGCTCATGGGCGAACGAGGCGCCACCCGTCCTCCGACAGACGGCAGCGGAAGGCACAAGCGGCCCACCTCGTCGACCAAACCGTCGAAAGACTCCAGCCGACACTACGAACGCTCCACCCCAACCGCCGGACACAGCGCCACCAGCACACACTCCCCACAGCGAGGCGCCTTCGCCGTACACACCGCCCTTCCGTGCCAGATCATGTCGTGGGACAGTTGCGTCCAGTCGGTATGCGGCAGGAGCGCGCACACGTCTTTTTCGACGGTGGCGGGATTGTCTGATGCGCTCCAGGCGAAGCGCCGGGAGAGGCGTCCGACGTGCGTGTCGACGGTGAGGGCTGGTTCACCAAAACAGTTTCCCCGGATGACATTGGCAGTTTTACGGCCAACTCCCGGAAGGCTTTCAAGGTCGCGGGCCCCTCGGGGAACGTCACCGTTGTAGCGGTCAACGAGGTGTTGGGCGACGGCGACGGCTTGGGTGGCGCGGCGTTTTTGGAAGCCGAGGGGGCGGACAACGGCTTCGACCTCGTCAATCTGCGCGGTGGCGAGGGCGTCGGGGGTTGGCCAGCGGCGGAAGAGTTCGGGGGTGATGGTGTTGACCCGCGCGTCGGTGGTTTGGGCGGAGAGGACGGTGGCGACAAGGAGCTCGAAGGGGGAGGTGTGGTCGAGGCTAGTGCGCGCGTCGGGGTAGGTGGCGCGCAGGATGTCGACGATGCGGTGGGCGGTGGCTGTATCCATCACGTGGCCATCCTAGGACGCTTTTGCTGTACAGGGTGTTTGGGTGAGGCGCGGGAGGGAGGAATGCTGAACACCTGTGCAGGGATGCGTGGGTGGGGAGAGTATTTTGGCATTCAACGGTTGGATTTCCTCTGAAATACCCCCTCCCACTTGTGCCCGCTGTCACAGCTGGGCCACAATGGAACTGAACCATGAGCGAGATAGCCATATCCGCGCCTGAATAGACATGAAATGGAGAGTTCCGAGATATGTTCGGTGACGGGAACTACCTCAATCAAGTACCGCTTTTTGACGGTCTTGATGATGAACAGCAAGCTTCACTGCAGTCCAAGATGGGCCACACCAGCCTGCGCCGCGGCGAAACCCTTTTCGACGAGGGCGACCTGGGTGACCGCCTCTACATCGTGACCGAAGGCAAGGTGAAGCTCGGTCACACCTCGAATGACGGTCGCGAGTCCCTTCTGGCAGTCCTTGGCCCCGGCGAAATCATTGGCGAACTGACCCTTTTCGATCCGGGCCCCCGCTCGACCACCGCCACCGCAGTATCCCCCGCGAACCTGCTCTACCTCGAGCATGAGGATCTCATGGAGATCCTTGACGCGAACCCGCAGCTGGCCAAGCATATGTTGCGTGCGCTCGCTCAGCGCCTGCGCCGCACCAACGAGTCCCTGTCTGACCTGGTCTTCTCTGACGTTCCCGGTCGTGTTGCCAAGGCACTGCTGGACCTGGCTGACCGCTTCGGTAATCCCACTGACAAGGGTGTTCACGTGCCCCACGACCTCACGCAAGAAGAGCTTGCTCAGCTCGTTGGCGCTTCACGTGAGACCGTCAACAAGTCTCTGGCCGACTTTGTGTCCCGCGGATGGATCCGCCTTGAAGGCCGCGCCGTGATGCTCCTCGACGTGGATCGTCTGGCGCGTCGCGCACGCTAATCCTCTGGGAAGACACGCGTCCTGAAACGGAAAAGCTGTGGGGAGCACTCCATCGGAGTGCTCCCCACAGCTTCATTTGCTTTGAATGCCTCAGCCCCCACAGGACCGGCCTTCACCAGCACAGCGCTCAGGCTGCAAGCAATGCTCAGGCGACCGGGCGCTTGAGGTAGGCGACGAGGTTATCCGAACCTGCCGGACCCGGAACAACCTGAACCAGTTCCCAACCGTCAGCACCCCACTGGTCGAGGATGGCCTTGGTGGCATGCGTGAGCAACGGGATCGTTGCGTATTCCCATTTCGTCATTGTGTGTTCCCTTTCAGATCACAGGATGGCACCAGCTTAGGGCAGGGCGCACCCGTGCTGCACGATGCTCCCACCCACATCTCATGAAAATACCCGCCTCCCCCTGCCTGTCCACGACGGTGGATGACGACAGAGGAGGCGGGCGGAAGCCTCGTAAAACGGGTCTTAACGGACCACTGATGCTGAACGAACGTGACTGAGAACCCGAGGGACCTCAGCGGTGCGGATTTCCTGAGCCAGCGGGTCAGACGAAGTACGAATCCACTCCAGCCAATTCGTGACGTCGGAGTAGTGACGCAAGATCGCGCGGCGCTCGCGCTCAGTGAGGCCGCCCCAGACACCGAAGTTCGCTTCGGATTGCAATGCGTCAGCCAGACATTCGATACGCACCGGGCACTGCATGCACATCATTCGGACTTGTCGTTGCGTTGAGCCTTGAACGAAGAGATTGTCAGGTTCTTGCTCAGCACACAGGGCATGTGCGACCCAGCTCTGGTCTTGATCGACATATGTCATGCGTTCCGCTCCATCTCTGGTCGTCCCTGACTATTGTCAAGAAACTACACACCAGCAGTCTGCTTTGGCAAACTCCATTTCAATACAACCACATTTGGACAAGATCACGCTAGAGGAAATGCCCGAATGAGACACTATTTCATATTCAGAATGTCTGTCGCCTCACTCCCCTTCTCACCCGCGGGGCACAAAAACGCCAATGGTGCGTATTCTTGATGTATGTCGAAGTCTCGCTCACGCAACGTCCGCCCGACACAGCTCGTGACCCTTGTCGGGTCATTCTTCGCGCTGTCCGGCCTGATGGGAACCCTCGTCGCTGGCATGATGATCCCCGCAGTCGGCTCCGTCGGCATCGTCGCAAAGACCGTCCCCACAGTCTTTGACGGACTCCCCTCAGAAATCCGCGTCGTTGCCCCCGCCGAGGAATCCATCCTCTTAGACGCCGAGGGCGGCGTGATCGCCCGCTTCTTCGACAAGCGACGCATCCTCGTCCCCTCCGACAAGATCGCCGATGTCATGAAGCAGGCAATCGTCGCCATTGAGGACAAGCGCTTCTACGAGCACCACGGCGTCGACCCCGAAGGTATGGCCCGCGCCCTCGTCAACAACCTCTCCGACGGCGGAAAGCAGGGTGCTTCGACAATCACCCAGCAGTTCGTCCGTAACTCCATCCAAGAACGCGGATACCTCGAAGGCGACGCTGAACTCGCCTACTCCGCAGTGGAACAAACCACGCAACGTAAACTTCGCGAAGTGAAATACGCCCTCACCCTGGAAAAGACCATGTCCAAGGATGAGATCCTCACCGGCTACCTCAATATCGCCCCCTTCGGCCCCATCACCTACGGCGTCGAAGCCGCATCCCAGCTGTACTTCAGCCACAGCGCCGCCGAACTCAACTGGCTCGAAGCAGCACTCCTCGCCGGCCTCGTCCAATCCCCCGTCGACTACAACCCGCTCACCAACCCCGAAGCGGCAGAAACCCGACGCAACACCGTCCTCATGGTCATGCGCAACGAAGGCATCATCACCGAAGAGGACTACCAAAACGGGCTCAACACCCCCGTCGCCGACATGCTCAAACCCAACGAGACCCCCCAAGGCTGCCTCGGCGCATCCGGCATCAACGCCTACTTCTGCGACTTCGCCATCGGCCAATTCCTCGACGACCCCGCCTTCGGCGACAGCTACGCCAAACGCGAGCGCCTCCTCAAGACCGGCGGCCTGACCATCCGCACCACCCTCAACCCGCGCCTCAACGGCGCCGCCTACCAATCCCTCATTAACGCCATCCCCGTCCACGACGAATCCGGCCTCGACACCGCAATGACCACCGTCGAACCCGGCACCGGCAGGGTCTTGGCCATGGCGCAAAACACCGAATACGGCGTGGACGAAGGCAAAACCATGTCGAACTACTCGGCAAACGGTGTCTTCCAGGTCGGCTCGACCTTCAAGCTCTTCACCCTCCTCCAGTGGCTCAAGGAAGGCAACTCCGCCTACGCCTCCGTCGGACGCGCCAACCGCATCTACGTCAACGGAGAATTCTCCTGCGGGGGCGAACCCATCTACACCGACACCTACGACGTCGAAGACCTCCCCGGAAAGAACGGCACCTTCACCGCCATCTCCGCCACCGGCTTGTCGGTCAACCAAGCCTTCATCAACATGGCCTCCCGCGTGGACTTCTGCCAGATCTTCCAAACAGCAGCCGACTTCGGCGTCACCGACGCGAACGGCGAAATCGTCCAAGCCCTGCCCGCCAATATTCTCGGCTCAGCCTCAACCTCACCCCTGACGATGGCAAACGCTTTCGCCGCCATCGCCCACGACGGCCAACTATGCACCCCCCAAGCTCTGACCCTCGTGACCGACCGCAGCGAGAACGTCATCAAGGAATACACCCCTCAGTGCAAAGAGGTCATCAGCCCCACCGTCGCCCGCCAGGCCGCCAACATTCTTGGCAAGTCCACCGCACGCTACTACAACGCCACACGCCTCGAAGGCGGACGACCCTTCGGCGCAAAGTCAGGCACCACGAACCACAACGCCAATACCTGGCTCACCGGCTTCACTCCCCAGTACGCCACCTCCGCATGGGTGGGTCGCGCCACTGCCTCGCAACAGCCCGTCCAAGACATTGTCATCAACGGGAACTACTACGACGCCATCTACGGTGAAACCTTCGTCGGCCACAATATCTGGGCGCCCTACATGAGCGTCGCCCACGAAGGCCACGATGTCATCGGCCTACCCGACGTCTTCATCGGCAACATCCCCACACCTCCGCGCCCCACACCCACACCCACACCCACACCAAACACTGCCGGTAACGGCGCCCAGTCGGGACGCTAAGCCATGCCCCTGTCCCACACTGGCACGCGCCGTGCCCTCGGCGTTGCAGCCGGGCTTGGCCTACTCGGGGCATCAGCGTTGGCGTGGGGATACGTCGAAAGGCGTTTGCCCACCCTGCGCCGATACGACCTGTTCCTCCCCAGCGGCACCGATATAGACCTGCGCGTCTTGCATATCGCTGATTTGCACATGTTCGCCGGGCAGGGATTTATTCGCGACTTCCTCGCACAGATTGCAGAGGAAGAGGACATCGACTTCGTCGTCTCCACCGGTGACAACATGGGTGGACACGATGGGCTCTCCCTAGCCATTGACGCCCACGCCCCCTTCTTTGACCTTCCCGGCGCCTTCGTTTTCGGCTCCAATGACTACTACTCCCCCGAGCGCAAAACCTGGACACGCTACCTGCGTAAAGACCCACGCACCGCTCGAAGTCGTCAACGCACCGTCCCAGACCTGCCCTGGGAAGAGCTGCGCGCAGCCTTCACCACTGCAGGCTGGGTTGATCTGTCCAATGAATCCCATGCCCTCCCCCTACTGACGGCCACAGGGCCGTTGACACTGGCCCTCCTGGGTGTCGATGACCCGCATATTCACCGGGATCGCATGCCTGAACCCTGCCCGGCGTGGTCGCAGCAGGAGGGAGCCTCGCCGGTGCTGCGTCTTGCCCTCACCCACGCACCCTACCGCCGCGTGCTTGATGCCATGACCGACGCTGGAGCTGACCTTATTCTTGCCGGGCACACGCATGGCGGACAGTTGGGCCTGCCTTTTGTGCGCTCCCTGGTGACAAACTGTGACCTGCCGCGTTCCCACGGCAAGTGGATGAGCGACTGGGAGCATGATGGCGCCGTCTCTGCGTTGCACGTGTCAGCGGGCCTGGGGACCAGCCCCTACGTGCCCTTCAGGATTGCCACGCGACCGGAGGCAGCCCTCATTCACATCCGAAGCATGTGAGCTGTATGTGAGCAGAAAGCCACCTCAGGCGTTTTGTCGATGCGTGGTCTTGCCGGTATGCTTGACACGTTCCACGGGGTGTGGCGCAGCTTGGTAGCGCGCTTCGTTCGGGACGAAGAGGTCGTGGGTTCAAATCCCGCCACCCCGACTCGTGGAAATTTGCCTCTGGCTCCGGCCAGGGGCAAATTTTTTATCCCCCGGCGGCGCCCACGTGTGCGCCCAGGCTCATTTCATGACTCTACGTCGCCATACGCCCCTGAGATCACACCCGGGAGCTCTCGAAGTCCCTCCCTCAAGCCGATAGGCTATAAGCACCGCCTCCAAGATTGAAGGATTGCCGTGCCTAAGTCCCCCTCACCTCGCACATCACGCCTTCGCTCCCTCACCCAGCACGGGTGGATTCAAGACCAGCATGGCGCCTGGCCCATGGCCCTCCTCCCACTTCTTCTGGGAGCCTCCCTCGCAGGCTGGCAATGGGCGCACCTGCTCCTCCTCCTGGCATGGTTTGCCGGCTTCCACTTCTTTAATGCCGCCACACTATTCCTCAAAGGCCGTCGTTCCTCACGGATCCGCAAGCGCCTCACCCCAGCCCTCGTAACCTGGGGCGCGACCTCAGCGCTTCTAGGGCTCTCCCTCATTGCGTGGTACCCGCTGCTCCTGACGTGGACTCCTGCCTTCGCCCCCCTCGTCGCAGTGGCCTTCATTGAAGCGTGGCGCCGTAAGGAACGCTCCATTGCGGCGCGCATTTCCACCATCCTCGCCTCCTCCCTCATGCTGCCCCTGGCCTATTGGCTGGGGGTCGGCACCCCGGGAATGGGCGATGTCCTGAGCGCATCGCGGCTGCACATCTGGGTGACGACGGGGATTCTCGCAGCCTACTTTGTCGGCACGGTGCCCTATGTGCGCTCCCTGATCCGCGGGAAGAATGACCACCGGTGGGTATGGGCAGCCACCGCATGGCATGCGCTAAGCACTCTTGCCCTAGTGGGCGCCGCGGCCTACGGGCTGGCCTCCTGGTGGATGGTCGCACTGTGGGTGGTGCTGACGGCGCGTTGCCTGCTTGTGCCCATGCTGCAGCGCAGGGGCGCCGACATTCGCCCGGCCATCATTGGCATCAGTGAATTCGTGGCGACCGCGCTACTGACTGCGCTTCTCCTGCTGCCCGCCTAAGTGTGCCCTCCTGAGCGGCCAGCGTTGCCTCCTTGCCCAGGTCGCGCCCGTGCAAGGTGGGCTATGCCCGCCTGTAGGATGCGATGAACGCCAGGGCGCGGTCATTTTCCTCCGGTGTCCCGATGCTCACGCGGATGCCCTCAGGGAAGGGGCGGACCAGCACCTCGCCCTCGCGGCAGTGCCGGAAAAGGTCGCGGGGCGCCTGGGGGAGCCAGAGGAAATTCGCCTGACTGTCGGGGACGTCCCAGCCCAGCGCACGTAGAGCCTCGCTCATGCGGGTGCGCTCCTCGGTGATGGCCCGCACTCCGGCGGCAATGCCCTCGGTATTCTGGAGCACGGCGACGGCGGCGGCCTGGGCGGGGCCGGAGACGCCGAAGGGGATGGAGACAGCTTGGATGGCGCCGATAAGGTCGGGGTGCCCAACACCGTAGCCGACGCGCATACCTGCCAGGCCGTAGGCCTTGGAGAAGGTGCGCAAAATCAGCGCATTGGGGTGCTCGGAGAGGAGGGGCAGTGCGCTGGTGACATCCGGGGTGGTGCTGAATTCGATGTAGGCCTCGTCAATGAGGACGAGGATATGCGGGGGTACTTTGCGGAGGAAATCACTGATCTGCTTGAGGGTGAGCGCCGTGCCCGTGGGGTTATTGGGGGTGCACAGGATGATCGCCGCAGTTGCGGGGGTGATTGCGGCGAGCATGGCGGGGAGGTCGTGCTCCCAGCGCGCGGTGAGGGGGACAGGGCGGGGTGTGGCACCCGCTGCTGGAACGGCAATGGGGTAGGACTCGAAGGAACGCCACGGGAAGATGACTTCCGCTTCTGGGGTGCTGATAGTCGTCAGTGCCGCCAAGAGCACGGCGGAAGATCCTGCGCCAACACAGATGTGGTCGGCGCTCATGCCGAGGTGCGCGCTGAGGGCTGCGCGCACGGGCGCTGCCGTCAGGTCGGGGTAGCGATTGACGAGGCTCACCGCGTCGCTGGCCTCGTCAATGACGCTGGGCGCTGGCGGGTAGGGGTTTTCATTGGAGGAGAGTTTGACGGCGCCGGGCATTGCCTGGCCGGGGACGTAACGCGGGAGGGCTGCGACCTCGGGGCGAATCCGCAGGGCCGCAGGAGCGGTTGGGAGGTCAGCGGCTGCAAGCGATTTTCCCTGGGCTGATGCAGGTGAGGGCGCGTTAGTCATGGAGTATTTTTAGCGCATTCCTGGGGGTTTTTCACGGCCATTCCATTGATGGAAATACGCCATTACAGATTGGGACTTATGGCATAGAACCGCTCCTGCGGATGCTGAAACTGCAGGTAGCGGGAATACTAGAAGACATGAAACGATTTCTTCTGCAACTGGCCGCAACGATTATTGGCATCTGGGTAGCAACCCTGCTCGTCCCCGGTGTCTCCTTCGGTTCCGGGAGCGGTTTCTTCTCTGCTCTGTTGACCCTGGCAGCTATTGCCCTGGTTTTCACTGCTGTGAACTCTATCGTTCACCCCCTAGTGAAGACTCTTGCTGCTCCCCTGTATGTTCTGACCTTCGGCCTTTTCGCGCTGGTTACCAACGCTTTGATGTTCATGCTCACCGGCTGGCTGTCCGGCAAGCTCGGTATCCCCTTCGAGGTGAGTGGCTTCTGGGCGGCACTCTTTGGCGCTCTTGTGACCGCCATTGTCTCCAGCCTGGCTGCTGGCGTTCTTGGTGTCGCCGACGACAAGAAGTGACCCTCACTTCAACTGCGCTCCTGTGAGAGCCTTGCTCACCCAGGGATAGCGCATCCATCCTCGACGCTCCTGTGTGTGCCGCCTTCGCGGCTCACACAGGAGCGTTTTCCATTCCCTCACCAGGTAGCCTCCCTCTGTCTTCTCTCCTCAGTATGGGCTCCGGCGCGTGGTGTACACATGGGAGGTCGTGTGGGTGTTAGGCCTCAAACTCAAGGCTTCTTCGCGTTTGGACATCCACTCACTCACCTCTTGGGTAGCCGACGTAGGCGAGCTCTCGAAGTGCTTGATGGCTTCGCTGTAGACGGACATGTCATGAGCGAATACCTCGTCCCCACTTGCTGTTCGATGGTCAAGCAGGTCGCCGTCAAAGTGGACGGTCAGGTTATTTCCTCGGTTTGCATTCTCCCTCCCGTCAAGGGCGGTGACTTGGTCGCGAGTATTCTCCAGGCTCAGCATGCCGACACTGGTATTGGGGTCGTAGCCTGCCGTGGGAGCCCCGGCGGTGAGGACCGCAGCAACCGTGTATCGTTCGGTGACCTCGGTGTCGCTGGCGAGTTGGGCTGCGATAATCCCTCCCTGGGAGTGCCCCACGAGCTCCACAGGCTCATCCGGAGAAATCCCCACGTCCATCATGGCCGCCTTAATCGCCCGAGTCTGGTCCGATTCCAAACCCGCAACACCGTTGAGGTTGGTGTGGAGGTCTTGGATATTTGACCCCTCTGCCGTCCAATGTTGGGTGCCTCGAATGACGACGCTCCACGAACGCTGGGGTCCGTGGGGGCCCGGAGTTTCATGCTTGAGGATTTCGAACTCACCGTAGTCTTGACCTTCTGCCAGCTGCTCGATGCGTTCAATGAGTGCTGAGGGGTCGTGGGGAGTATTTACTGTACGGATGGTGTGCTGAGGGAGTGATTCCTCCGGCCCCAAGCGGAGGTCAATGTTGCCGCCATCCCAGGATGAAGAACTTCCTGAGGGGGTCGTTGGGAATGCTCCTTCTGGGAGAACTCCTAAGCCCTGACCGGTGTTGAAGAATTGCGAGATTCCCGGGGATCCAGGCAGGAGGCTCTGGTTGTACATCCGCGCCTGAGGGCTTCGGGGGATGCGGAGTGTGCGCGGCGCGGCGCGTTTCTGCGAGGGCGTGGCCCCCGCATGGGGATCCTCTTGGGGGCGTCCAAGGAGGATGCTTTTCTTACTTCCAAACAGCAGCCGCCCCCACCCAAAGAGCGCTCCACCTGCGACTGCGGCAGCTTCTGGTGTCGCATGCGTGGCCTGCGCTCCCCAGCGTTGCCCGGCGGGAGCCTCGTCCTGGTGGAGCCAATAGCTTGTCCGCATCAGGGAGCGCGAGAGGTCCTCAACGTGAAACTGCATCGCCCATGAATCGGTTGGGTCTGAGCCTGAGTTGGTCGCGAAAATCCCGCCGTAGATGGCGGTGGACACGGCGGCGAACTCGAAGGAGGGTGGAAAGATGTCCCGCACGCGGCCCGAGCGCCACGATTGACGCCACGGATCATTCTCCCGCCGAGGAAGGCGCGCGAGGGGGCCAAAGAGGGACGTTCCTCCGCTGGTGAGGACCTCCAAGTAACTCAAGGGTGAGGGATAGAGCCAGGCGCGCAGCTGGGCGAAGGCCGCCGCATCGCCTTCGGCCGCGCTGTAGCTCAGGGCGCAGGTACCGAGGTGTTCAGTGAAGAGGTCAAGCTCGCGCGTGATCGCCGTCAGGGCCGAGCGCGCTGTTTCGCTGCGGGAATAGGCCCAGAATAAGTCTGCTTCGCCTTCGTTGATGAGATCTCCCACCCTTGCGGCGAGGGTGTTGAGGTCGCTCCCGCATATTTCCAGTTCCTCGGTGAGAGGACGCAGGATGGAGATGGCGTCCATGAGTGCGGGAATGTCGGCCACTGTGGTGGAGGAGGTGACGACGACGCGGGCATCAAATTCGGATGTGCTCATGGTGGCTCCTAGGAGAGTGCGGCAGCACTCAAAATGAGTTCAGTTCGACAATCCTCAATGTTGTTTTCGGCAGCGTTGAGTATTTCGTGGAGGGTATTCATCTTGGTGACAATCTCGTGCCGTTCTTCTTTTGCTGCGCGGGCAGCTTGGCCGCTCCAGGAACCGAAGGGACACGTGGCAAGTGTTGTTTCGACGGCCGCCAGGCGCGTATGAATGCTCGCAAGTAAGGCGAGTAGTTCATCAATATCTGTGAGGTGAGCGGGGGTCACGGCAATTCCTTTTCTGCTCCACAAGGGGAAGGTGTGTCTCCAGGCTGTTGAGGAGCGCCTTTCGACTGTGTCGGGAGATCAGCGTTGGCGCCTAGAACGACATTAGGTGGTGAGGTGAGGAGGACAAAAAGGTCGGCGCTTGCCTGTGGATATCTCTCAAATATCACTCACATTGTGGATAAACCCTGTGAATAACAAGAATTCCTGTGGACATACAATAATCAATTAACAAGAACCGCGATTTCTTATAGGTAAACACCAGTTTGTTTTCAGGAAAACCTAAGGTTGATTGTCGGAATGACACCTCGTATCAACCCACAACCCCACCCGAAACCCCCTGCCCCAACCCTGAGCACCCGCCTGTGCGCCCAGCCCCTTCAACTCCCCCATCCTCCTCGTCCAGGCTTGACCTCACACCCGGGCGCCAGGGGACAATATCTCCATCCACCTACGCCCGCACCCGGAGAAACCGTGACCACTGTCCGTAAGCGCGATTCTCGTCAAGGCCGCATCGCCTACGAAGTTGCGGGCCTACGCTGGCTTGCCGCCGCCGGATCGCAGGCAGTACCCATCGTCCCCATCCTTGACCACGGCACGGACTGGCTCGAAGAACCTCGCCTGAGCACAACCTCCCCCACCCCTCAAGCAGCAGAAACCTTCGGCCACCAACTGGCCCACCTTCACGCAGCTGGCGCCCCACACCTGGGAGCCCCACCAGAAGGATTCCACGGAAATGGATGGATGGGCGACGCCCCACTCAGCCTGCTCGCACACCCCACCGCAGCAACACGCTCCTGGGGGAGCTACTACGCCCGCTACCGCCTGGCACCCCACAGTGAAGCCGCCCCCTTCACCCCCCAGCAGCGCGCCCTTCTTGAGCGCTTCTACGACAAACTCGACTCCGGCACCTACGACCACGCCCAACCCTCCCTCGTCCGCACCAACGGACATCACGCCTCACGCACACACGGGGATCTGTGGAGCGGCAATGTGATGTGGACGCCCGACGGTGTTGTCCTCATTGACCCCGCCGCCCAGGGAGGCCACGGCGAGGAAGACCTGGCAGCACTCGCCGTCTTCGGAACACCCCACACCCAACGCATATGGGAGGCCTACAACGAAGTCTCCCCTCTGGAAGAAGGCTGGCGCGAACGCATCGCCCTCCACCAGCTCCACATCCTCATGATCCACTGCCAGCTCTTCGGATCGGCCTACATCCCCGAAACCATGGCAATCGTCCAACGCTTCCTCTAACACCCCTGCTTTTCCTACCGCAGTGTCCCGGACCCCATAGACAACAACCTTGCGCTCCCGCGTGTGCGCCCAGGAAAGAAATGCGCCAGCACAGGGCAGAAAATATCGGACTCACACCCGGGCGCCCGACAGAAAAATCCCCCTGATCCCCCAGCCCCACCTCCAACCCCATCCCCACCGCCAACCCCAGCCCAGCTCGGAGACAGTCAGCCTGCCAACCATCAGCCCGCCAAGCATCAGCCCGCCGACACAGTCGGCCGCAGACAGCCCGTCCAGAATCGACTACAGGCGGGCGCACAGGCACCCTCCTCTGGAATGATGGAGGCATGAGCACTTGGCAGGAACTGTTCTCGACATCGCACGGCTACACCGACCTCGCAGCACAGGGAGAACCTGTTTCTCCCCTTGACGGGCGCTACCGCCCCGCAGCTGCTCCCCTGGCAAACTTCCTCTCCGAAGCGGGCCTCAACCGCGCCCGCGTCCACGTGGAAGTCGAGTGGTTCATCCACCTCCTCGACAATGGCCTCCTCCCAGGAGCCCCGAGCCTGGACGATGCTGAACGTGACTACCTGCGCGCACTCCCCCACCAATTCGGCGCCACCGAGATCGCACGCCTGGCCGAAATTGAAGCCGAAACCCGCCACGATGTGAAGGCCGTCGAATACCTCATCGGCGAGCACCTTGACCGTGCCCCCGACACCCTCGGAGCACAGACCTGCCTACCAGCCCTGCGGGAAGTCATCCACATCTTCTGCACCTCCGAAGACATCAACAACCTCGCCTACGCGCTGACCATCAAGGCCGCCATCGAACTCGTATGGCTGCCCGCCGCACGCACCCTCCACGAGCGCCTCGTCGCCATGGCCCATGCCGGCGCCAACATCCCCATGCTCGCCCACACCCACGGCCAGCCCGCCACGCCCCTGACCATGGGCAAGGAAATGGCCGTCATCGCCCACCGCCTCTCCCGCCAAATCCGCCGCATTGAAAACGCCGAATACCTAGGCAAGATCAATGGTGCAACCGGCACCTGGGCCGCCCACGTCATCTCCGTACCCGGCGTTGACTGGCCCGCCACCACCCGCGCCTTCGTTGAGGGCCTAGGACTGACCTGCAACCCCCTGACCACGCAGATTGAATCCCACGACTTCCAAGCCGAAATCTACGCTGACGTCGCGCGATTCAACCGCATCGCCCACAACCTGGCCACCGATTGTTGGACCTACATCTCCATGGGCTACTTCCACCAAAACCTCGCCGCCCAAGGCTCGACCGGCTCCTCGACCATGCCCCACAAGGTCAACCCCATCCGCTTCGAGAACGCTGAGGCCAACCTCGAAATCTCCACGGCCCTGCTTGATACCCTCTCCGCCACGCTCGTCACCTCGCGCCTGCAACGCGACCTCACCGACTCCACCACCCAACGCAATATTGGCGTGGCCCTGGGCCACTCCATGCTAGCCCTGGACAACCTCGTACGCGGCCTAGACGGCGTAGATATGAACGCTGAGCGTATGCGCGAAGACCTCGACGCGAACTGGGCAGTCCTCGGTGAGGCCATCCAGCAGGCCATGCGCGCCGCCGCCATCGCCGGCGCCACCGGCATGGCCAACCCCTACGAACGCCTCAAGGAACTCACCCGCGGCACCGAAGTCACCGCCGAGGACATGCGCGCCTTCATCGCCGACCTCGGCCTACCCGCCGAAATCGAAGCCCGACTGGCCGAGCTCGCCCCCCACACCTACATTGGCCTCGCCCAAGAGATGGCCACCTGGGTGTAAGAATCACGCTAAAACTGTGGGGTCTGTGTGGGGCGCGCGCCCCACACAGACCCCACAGTTTTCCCGGCACACACCGTGTTTGTCTCACACCACCACAGGCGCACCGACAAGGCCCCTAGTGCCCAAGCAGCCTCCTCCCCCAAGAAGGCCCCAAAAGGCCTCATGACCTCCACTGAGGATCCGACGCTGGCGGGCCAAAACGCTCAAAAAGATCCGCCGGGCGCGCAATCTCCCCATCAAAACCCAAGGCCTCCATATCGGCGACCTGATGCCCATCAGTCACACTCAGCAGGCGACCTCGCACAGCAACTGGAGCGATCTCCGGGTTATTCCACACGTGCTCAGACACGACCTCCAACATGTCCTGACCCAGCACCGAGGTCCACAAGGGCGACTCATCATCCACATACAGATCCACACTGACCAGGGGCAGTTTCCCAAACCCCTCCAGGACATCCACCTTCATATCGCGCACAATCGCATCAAGCTCCGCATCGCCCAAGCTCACGGTCTCCAGACTCTTGTACACCCACTGCGCGAAACGCTCCGGGCGGCCGCCTCGTCCACCCGGACGTAAACGCCGCAGCGCCGCCCCCACACCCATCGCGCCCACGCCAACGGCCGCGATCAGCAAAGGGTTGTCAATCTGGGGCAGGCGCCGCTCCCCTGCGCCGCGAGCGCCCAGCTGCTTATTCACCGGCGTTGAACCCGGCTCCCACATGCGCGGCACTCCCCGAGGGAAGGCAGCCCCAAGGAATCTGCGTCGGCCAGGCTTAGGTGTTTGTTTCGGCGTCATTGCGTGTCCACCACCTTCGGAGATCCTCGTAGTTGAGGGGCATCAGGGGAGATGGCTCCCACTCTATCCGGTGTTCGACCGGTTGCCACTGGGAATCTTCCAGCGACACCACTGTGCACCAGGTGTGCTCGTGGGTTGGTTCAAGAACGTCTTGCCAGACTTCGTAGAAGAAAACGCGGGTGGGCTCATCCTCGGAGGGGAGGAATTCACGCAGGCGCGCCACAGCTTCTGGCAATCGACCCCAAGGAGCGATCGCAACCTTGCGTTCCATATGGTGCACCGTTTCGGTGTAAGTCACCGAGGCGTGCGCGTAGTACAACGGCCCCTTGCGAGGACGGACGAGGCGCCGCCCGACGCTCACACGGTGGTCAGGCACACGCGCACTGGTGCCGTCAATGGAGGGCACGATGTCTTGATCGTGCGCCACGGCAATCATCGTGACATCGTCTCGGATGCGTAGGCGTCGACTGGGCGTTCCTAAGGTGAGGAGGGCTTTGACATTGATGCCCAGGGTCTCCGGAGGCGCTGTCGCCAGCGCTGTCCCCACCATGCCTCCCTGGGAGTGTCCGCAGATCATCACCGGTTCTCGGACGACATCCTCTGGGGCGATCCCGTCGCGCGCCATGGCGTCATGGAGGGCTTTGAGGAGCCCGCCACGCATGGAGGAGGGGAGGTTGAGGACCTCGCGGATATTTGCCTCCGTGTCGGCGGGGTTGGCGTTCGAGATCGGGTCGACGCTTTCCGTGCCGGGCATGGAGATCAGCCACCGGCGCTTCTCCCCCTCACCAACGCGCGTGATTTTCAGGGTTTGACCTGCACCTTCAGCCCAGTACAGGTCATCAATGTCGGCGCACATATCACCCAGGGATCGCGGGGCATGCAGGCGGCGAGGTTGGGGGATGGGCTGACCATCAGGCAGAGGCAGTCGGGCGGGGGTGAGGGAGTCATCGTAGAAGCGGGCGATATGGACCGGCCCTCCCTTGAAGTAGCCCAAGGCTGTCCCAATGACGAGCATTGACACCATGAGGGTGTCGTAGCCGCGGCGCGGGACCAGGGGCAGCATGGTGGCGGCTCGCCCGTCGGCATCCCACCCCAGCGCGATCCTGGTGCGCAGGTAGAGGCGGCCGATGTTGGCGAGGCGTTGCGCCCAGGTGCCGATGGCGCGCACCGTCAGGGTGTCGAGGCCGGGCTCGTCGAAGTAGAGGCGCTGGGCTCGCTCGGACACATCTGTGGCAAGCCTGTCGGCGACACCCCGGATCGGGGTACGCCGCCCCTTGGGAATGAGGGGCAGGCCTGAGATGCCGCTGAGTGTGGTTGCCAGTAGTGCAGGAGGGGCGAGGGGGAGGAGCCGGCGGCGTAGGTAGCCAGGGGGGAAGGAATGCGGGACACGACGGGGTGCGTAGTTTGATCGGCGCTGAGCAGCCGAACGCCGGGAAGTGATCCCGGCGAGAATCTGCGCGGCTCGGCTCATTGCTGGCCTCCTTTCTTCCGCTACCTTGGCCGTGTTCAGGACTGTGGTGTCACTGGCGGTGCGGGGCCACTGGCGGTGCAAGGTCGCACGCTGGGGTTCTGGGACTCCACCAGACTTCCTCGATTTGCACCATTTTTGTCGATTATGCACATCTTTGCACGCCCAGAGCAGGCAGCAGAGGCCCAGCCCCGCACCAACCAGGGGTGCGAGCACGCACACTCCCCCACCGACAATGTCCCCTTCCAAAAGCACACTGCTCCCAGCTGTGCGCCCAGGGGGTTTTTCTCACCCTGAAGGCCCATTAATCGCCTGGACGCACACGCGGGAGAAGGAGTCACCAGCCTCACAGGCCTGCTGTTGACAGTCACCACCCCCAGCGGTAGTTTCGCAATGAAACCCTGTCCTAATTGAAGGAGGCATTGTGGCTATCGATCGCACCGTCGTGCTTGGCGTGAATGGACTGACCTGCGGACATTGCGTGGCAACTGTCACCGAAGAACTTGCCGAGGTCCCGGGCGTCCTCAATACCGAGGTCATCCTCCAAAGCGGCGGAACCTCCACCGTCACCGTCGTCACCGACACCGGCGTGGACGATGACGCCCTGCGTGACGCCGTGACCGAGGCGGGCTTTGAGCTGGTCTCCATCACCCGCGACTTCTAAAACCCACTCTTTTCACCCTTCACCCCCTAGGAGTGCAAGGCGCATGTACCGCCTTCGTCTGCTCGTTTCCCTGCCCCTCTCCGCCGTGGTCATGGTGCTGTCCATGTTCCCGCCCCTGCAGTTCCCCGGCTGGCAGTGGCTGGTGGCAGCGCTTTCCCTTCCCGTCGTCACCTGGGGCGCCTGGCCCTTCCACCAGGCAGCCCTACGCACCGCCCGGCACGGGTCGACCACGATGGATACCCTGGTCAGCCTGGGTGTCACAGCCTCCACCCTGTGGAGTCTGTGGGCCCTGTTCTTCGGCGGTGCTGGCCATATTGGGATGACGATGCAGATGAGTTTCATCCCCGCCGCAAACCATGGGCACGCTGATATTTACTTTGAAGGCGCGTGCATGATCGTCGTCTTCTTACTCATCGGCCGCACCATTGAGGCCCGCACACGCCTGGCTGCCGGGGACGCCCTGCGCTCCCTCCTGGAGATGAGCGCGAAGGAAGCTGTCCTGCTCACCACCGACGAGGCTGGCGCCCGCGTGGAACGCCGCGTGCCCACCGCGCAGTTGCAGGTGGGGGACGTGGTGCTGGTGCGTCCGGGGGAGAAGGTGCCCACCGATGGCGTGGTCATTGAGGGAGCCTCAGCCGTGGATTCTTCCCTGATGACGGGTGAGTCCGTGCCGGTGGATGTCACAGTGGGTGATGAGGTCATTGGTGGCGTGATGAACACCTGGGGGTCTTTGACCCTGCGCGCGACGGCTGTGGGTGAGGATACGGCTCTGGCTCATATTGGCCAGATGGTTGCTTCCGCGCAGGCCGATAAGGCTCAGGTGCAGCGTCTGGCGGATCGCGTGTCTGGCGTGTTCGTCCCAGCTGTGCTTGCCCTGTCGGCCGCGACCTTCGTGGGCTGGCTAATTGCGGGCGGTTCCACGCAGGCTGCGATGACGGCGGCCGTGGCGGTGCTGGTGGTGGCCTGCCCCTGCGCGCTTGGCTTGGCGACGCCCACCGCTTTGCTGGTGGGTTCGGGCCGCGCCGCTCAGCTGGGTATTGTCCTGCGTTCGGCGCAGGTGTTGGAGTCCACGCGCCGCGTTGACACGATGATCTTTGATAAGACGGGCACCCTGACCGATGGGCGTATGGGCGTGGTAGATGCTGCCTTCGAGGGCGCCTCCGAGCCTTCCTTGTGGGCGAAGGCCGCCAGCGTTGAGGCCTTGTCTGAGCACCCTGTGGGTGCGGCGATTGTGGCCGCTGCCGGGGAGAAGAATATTCCCCCTGTGCCAGTGGAGGCTTTCACCGCTTTTGCTGGCAATGGGGTGTCGGCGGTGATCGGCTCTGAGCGCGTGGTGTTGGGCAAGCCGTCGTGGATGAGCGCCCTTGGCGTGGAGATCTCCCCGGAGATCTCGACCTTCCAGGCAGAGCACGAGGCTGCCGGTGCGACCGTCGTCATGATGGTGAGCGTCCCGGCCAGCGCGGTCGCACCTGGTACAGCCGGCGCGGATGCTCTCCTCCCTGATGCGCCCCAATCTGGTGCCCCGCTTCCTGACAGTCCCTTACCTGACACTCCCGTGCCTAACACGGACGCAAGCAGACATCTGCTCCCCGCCCTCGCCTCGCCAGAGGCACCAGCCACCCCGTCGGCCCCCGAATTGCCGACCCTTGCCTTCCCCCAGATCGAGCTCAAGGTTGAGGGCATGACCTGCGCTTCTTGCGTGCGTCGTGTGGAAAAGAAGCTCGCCAAACTCGAGGGCGTGTCCGCCTCGGTCAACCTCGCCACCGAGTCCGCCCTCGTCACCCTGGATCGCGAGTGGGATCCCCAGGCGATTGCTGACGTTGTCGATGCCGCGGGCTTCCATGCGACCATCCTTGGGCTGCGCGAGGCTCCCGCCCGCCAGGCCGCCATGCAGGCCGCGCCCCAAGCTCCCACCTGGGACCCCCACTCCCTCACGCAAGCGAAGGCGCGCGTCAGTGCGGCTTTTGCCGTGAAGGACGCCCTCAAACCTGATGCCCGCCAGGCCATCGCGCAGGTCCGTGACCTGGGGATCACGCCCGTGCTCCTCACCGGTGACAATGAGCGCGCCGCCCGCGCCGTCGCCTCCGAGCTGGGCATTGAGCGAGTCCACGCGCAGGTCACGCCCGCCGACAAGCACGACCTGGTGCGCGAGCTCCACTCTCAGGGTGCGACGGTGGCGATGGTCGGTGACGGTGTTAATGATGCCGCTGCCCTCGCCCAAGCGGACCTGGGCATGGCCATGGGGTCGGGCACGGATGTGGCCCAGGACGTGGCTGATATTGTCCTGACCACCTCGCGGGTGAGCGCCGCGCCCCTGGCGGTGCGCATCTCCAAGAAGACCCTGCGGATTATTAAGGAGAATCTCTTCTGGGCCTTCGGCTACAACGTTGCGATGCTGCCCTTGGCTGTCATGGGGCTGCTCAATCCGATGATCGCGGCGGCCGCCATGTCGATGTCTTCGGTGTGCGTGGTTGGAAATTCCCTGCGGCTGCGCCGGATTCGCCCCGACGCTTAGAGAGCAACGCTCAGCCTCGCGGGGTGCGCTCGGCGCTCTGACCGCCATGGTCGCCGCCTTCAAGGGCCAGCAGAGCAACCTTGATCCCATCCCCACCCGTGTAGCGGCCCAGCGTCCCATCGGCGCGCACCACCCGGTGGCAGGGGACGAGGATCGGCAGGGGATTCTTCCCGCAGGCCGTGCCCACCGCGCGCGTCGCACCCGCATTCCCCAGGGCGGCAGCGAGGTCCGCGTAGGTCCGCCGCTGCCCGTAAGGGATGGTGGCGATGGCCTCGTGGACGCTGGCGGTGAAGGGCGAGGTCGACGCGGGGGAAAGGGGCACGGTGAAATGCTGACGTTCGCCGCGCAGATAGTCGGCGATTTCCTCGGCGGCCTGACGAGCGTGGTGCCATGCGCGCGCCTCATCCGGCTGCGCGGAGAGGCCCTCACGGGCGTTGGTGCTCCCCGCAGTGAAACACCCCGAGGGCACCTTCACATCCGGGGCGTCAATGAGGATCGTCGGCGCCTTCGGCACAGTCGGTAGGCGATCGCCTAGAATCACGCGCGTCACGCCCTGTGCGTTGGCGCAGATCTCCACATCAGCTTGAGCGATGATGCCGGCCAACAGGCCACGCACACGCACGCGGACCTCTAGGGAAGCTCCGGCGGCCTGATGGGCGTTCATTGAGCGTCGCCAGAGAGAAGGTCGGCATCCCGTGCGGCGGCAGGCTGCGGATAGGGCTGACCTTCAACCTGCTGGCGGGCCGCTTGACGGCGCACCGACACCGGCAGGTGCACGCGACGCAGGCGACGATTCGCAATCGTCCACAACACATCAGCGTAGCGCTGCTTGCGGTTCAGGAAGCCCAGGCTCTCATCAGCACCCGAGTGGGTGAAGGAGCAGGGCAGTTCCACAATTGACATGCCCGCTGACAGCATGTCGATGGTCATCCCCACTTCTAGGCCATAGCCATTAGCAAAAGGCATAGCCGTATTGAGCGCTTCACGCGTGAAACAACGCATTTCCGACAGGGACGCCCGGCACTCCCAACCGGTGGCCCGCCGGATCGCCGCTGCAGCAAGGTTCGCAGCAAGGGAACGCCGCTCAGCTTCCAGGCCCACGGGCGCGGCCACCGCGCAGTCCACTTCACCACTCATCACGGCTTCAACGAGGGTTGAGGCTTCCACCGCTGATTCACCGACGTCGGCCGAGAGGAAGAGGAGGAGGCGTTGGGGGCCGTCAGCGCGATCGCGCATGGCCGCTACTTTCACGCCGGTTTCTCGGGCGGAGGCTCGGCCTCGCGGGACGGAGTGGCGAACCACGACCGCGCCCGCGAGGCGAGCCTGATGGCCAGTGTCGTCGTCCGAACCATCATCGACGACGACGATAAGATCCACGCCGGGGATGGCCCGGCAGGAACGGACGGTTGTCGCAATGTCATGTCCCACGTTGTGCGCCGCAATAATGGCAGCCACTCGGCGTGGCCCTATGCTGTGTGGGCCGTGTGGGTGTGGGGACATGATCCTTGGACTTCCTCTTAGCGGATGGTCACCTGACGGGACACGAGGCCCTGGTAGGCGCGGCGCTCGTCATGCGTGAGGGGATCGGTGACGGCCAGGGCCTTCTCCACGCCCTTCGCAAGAGCCTGAGCGGCGTCGGCGACGTCGGCTGCGGTGGTGCCCTCGGGCAGTTCAAAGACGGGGATGGCGATGCCGCAGGCGCGGAAGGCGCCAACGAAGCGGCTCCCTTCACCCAGGTTGGCGGCGTCGGCGACCTTCAGGCGAGCGAGGGCTTTGAACAGCTGGTTTTCGTCGACGTCGGTGACGTAGCGGACGAAGTTGGCGTTCATCGCGCACCAGAACATGCCGTCAACGCCGGGGACGGCCTCGGTGGGGATGACTTCCTCGGTGTTTTGCTCGAGGGCGTGACGCATTTCGTGGGTGAGTTCTTCGTCGGGGTTGAGCCAGAAGGCGAAGTTCTCACGCAGTTCCATGGAGCCAAAGGAGTCCAGGTCGAGGATGTCTTGAAGGCGGGGGGAGGGCTCACGAACGTCGATTTCGACAACGCCTTCTCCACCGTTGTTCTTCAGTTCAATGGCGGCGAGGATAGCGGCGGCAACGTCATGAGAGAGGTCACCGGAGTTGGACCGGGTTTGGAGGCCCACGAGGATGCGACCATCGCCGCGGACCATGGCGGGATTGCCGTCCGGGACGAGGGTGACGAGGTCAAACTCAACGCCACCGTTATCGGCGTTGGTTCGAGCTGTCATGGTGGCACAGGGAATGATCTCGCGCATGGCGACCAGTTCCTTCTCTGCGGAGAGCCCTTCAAAGGGGCGGTCCACGAAAGGAATCGGCGCGCGGTAGGCGGGACGATTCGCGGGGTTGATGACCTTCTTGCGGCGACTTGCTTTACCCATAGAACACAGGGTACTCGCCATGGGTGTTTTTGTGCGACGCGCGCCCGCGTGTGCGTCCACACCTTTAGAGGGACTCTAGGGGCCACAATGACCGTGGGCGCACACCTGGGAGCGCGGGGGCGTTGAGCGGGGTCGGGCAGGGACAGGCAGGGGGAGAAAGCCGTGTTAAATAGACGAAATAATGCAGATATTTTGATGCTTTCTTGCTGCTCAGATAGGGATACCCTCCAGCATTTCCTGCCCTTTTAGGTTAGATTAGGTCCTACTTCCGCGTGAATCCTTCGGCCAAGACTCAGAGGATCAACTCGTGCAGCATGCAAATAAACCCCCGCTGAAATCATCACTCTGGTGGGCGACGCTCACCGGAGCGCTCTTTCTTGCCGGGGTTACTGCGGGCATCGTTGACTTCTCAGCAGATCACACTGATCGCGCTCTTCCGGGCGTCCATGTGGGCCACCATTCCGTCGCTGGGATGACCCGCGAAGAAATCACCGACCTCATCAAGAGCTCCTACTCATCTGCCCAGCTGACGATCACCATCGCAGGAAAGAGCACGACCGTTCCCCTGAGCCAGACCGGCGCCCGCATTGACGCTGAAGCCACTGCCGATGCCGCACTCGCAGGTAGCGGAACTGTCAACGCTGCACTCTTTTCACTCTTCATGCCCACGCAAGTACCCGCTGTCGTCTCCACCGATGCGGCAACCTTCACGACCTTCACGGACACGGTCAATGAGCTCACCGGGGCCGCCCCCACACAGGGTAGTGTCATCGTCTCGGCAGACGGGAATTCCCTCATCTCCTCGCCGGCGACCGCCGGCCGTGGAGCCAGTGACGCTGAGCTGAGGGAGGCCATCCACTCAGCCGCGCAGAGCCTGACTTCAACGAGCGTTAACGTTCACGAGGACCACCTGGACCCCCGAATCACCACGGAGGAAGCCGAACAGGCCGCCCAGGCCGCCAATGAACTCGTGTCGGCCACCGTCGAAGTGGTCACCCCGAAAGAGACCATCACCGCCTCCCCCGCTGACAAGGTCAAATGGGTGACGGTCAAGGAAAATAACGGAGCGCTGAGCGCCAGCCTCAACACCGCTGAAATCAATAAGTGGATTGATGGTGTCGTCAAGGCAGCGAATCGCACGCCGATCAATGGCATCAATAATGTCGACGCCTCCGGCCAGTTCATTGCCCTAGCTCGCCCGGCCAAACCCGGCGTGAGCGTCACGAATGAGAACGCCGTCCGCGCTCAGATCCTTGAGGCCGTGCAAAACTCCGCCGCCGTGAAAGCCACCCTCACCTACGACGAGGTCCCCGCCGACTTTGATTCGCGCGTTGTGCCCTCCGGCCCTGAACGTTTTGCGCACCGGCCGCGTCCGGGCGAAAAGTGGGTGGATGTGAATCTGACCGATTCCACGTTGACGGCCTATGTGGGCCACGAGGTAGCCTACGGGCCGATCCTCATTAACCACGGCGGCGTCGGGCATGAGACGGTGACGGGCACATTCCACGTCTACCTCAAATACGACAAGCAGGACATGGGCTGCACCGCAGAGTGGCCCTACTGTGAGCGTGACGTGCCCTGGGTGTCCTATTGGCATGGTTCCTACGCCCTGCACGGCGCCCCGTGGGTCAAGGAGTTCGGTATCGGCACCGATGAATCCTCCCATGGCTGCATCAATATCCCTGTCTCTGATTCGCAGTGGCTGTGGAACTGGGCAGAGATGGGGACCACCGTCGTCACCCACTACTAACGAGGGCGGTGGCGGGGGCCGTCGTGGTCACCGCCGCCTCCGCCGCCGCCAGTGTCGGAAGTGCACACCTCAGTGGGCGATGACAACCCCCAGGTTTCGAGGGCCGTGCACGCCATTAATGCGCACCAGCTCAATGTCGCTGGTGGCAGAGGGTCCGGCAATCCAGGTGAGGGGCCGCGTGGGGTGCTCATTGAGCACAGCCACTGCCTCCGGCACTGTCGTGACAATGCTCTTACGCTCCACGACGATAATGTGCTTATCGGGCACGAGGGTGATCGCCCTGCGCCCCTGGTCCGGCTCACCATCGAGGACGATGGTGCCCGAGATGGCGATGCCCAGACGCGAGGCGGTGAGCACCGCGTCGGTCGCATCCAGCTCGGCCTTGGTCAGCGGCTTTTCCGGGGTGTCGACGCGAACGTCACGACCGTTGCGCGCGGCGGCCTCGAAGAAGTAGGCGGGCAGGCCCTCGGGGACGACGACGCTGCGCGCCTCACCGAGGAGGTCGTCAATGGCGTCCCCAATACCGGCCTTGTTCTTCTCTTGGCGCACGCGCGCCCCATAGTCTTCGAGGCTCTCGACCATGGCATCGACGACGGGCGCGCTACCGGGGGCATTCTCACCGACCTGGATGTAGTCGCGAGGAACGGGCGGGGCGGGCTCACGCTGGCTGCGGTCGAGTGCGTCAACGAGGCGAGCCAAAATGGCGGTGCGGGCGTCCATCACTTCTCCTCCTGCGCCGGGTGAGTGCGCTCCCACCACTGTCTAAAGGTTTCCTTGGGGGCGACGGGCACGTCGCGCACACCCGTCCACATGGAGGCCGGGAAAGGCAGTGCGCCGATGCGCTGCTTCTTCCCGCCCAGCAGGCGCGTGGCCTTCAGGGGTGCGGTGGCGACCTTCCACATTGCTGCGTTGGACATGGGGGCGGCCGAGGCCTTCATGCCGACATCCCACATGTCGGGCAGGACCTTGCCCGATTCTTCCACCGTTCGGGCACGCAGGTGGATGAGGACTTCGGGAATGTCGATCTTGACGGGGCAGACCTCGCCGCAGGCGCCGCATAGGGAGGAGGCGAAGGGCAGGGTGTGTACCGGATCGTCGTGGGAGAGGCCCTGGGTGAGCTGCGGGGTGAGGATCGCGCCGATGGGACCGGGGTAGACCGAGCCGTAGGCGTGGCCGCCGGTCTGCTGGTAGACGGGGCAGATATTCATGCATGCACCGCAGCGGATGCAGTGCAGAGCCTGACGTCCGACCTCGTCGGCGAGGGTTTTCGTGCGGCCGTTATCCAAGAGGATGAGGTGGAATTCCTGCGGCCCGTCCCCGGGGTGAACGCCCGTCCACATGGAGGTGTAGGGGTTCATACGCTCGCCCGTGGCCGAGCGCGGCAGGAGCTGACTGAAGACCTCCACGTCACGGAAGCGGGGCACGATCTTTTCGATACCCATGAGGGTGATGAGGGTATCGGGCAGGGTCAGGCACATGCGACCGTTGCCTTCGGATTCAAAGACCGAGACGGTGCCGGTTTCTGCAATACCCATATTCGTGCCCGACACGGCGACCTTGGCCTCCAAGAACTTGCGGCGCAGGTACATGCGGGCCGCATTCGTCAGCTCTTGGGGGTCGGTGGAGAGGTCCTTGGGCGCGCCTTCCATCTTGTCGAGGAAGATGCCGCGCACCTCCGCACGGTTGCGGTGGATGGCGGGAACGACGATGTGGCTGGGCATGTCGTCGGCCAGTTGCACAATCAGTTCGGCGAGGTCGGTTTCGTGGGCGGTGACGCCGCGTTCCTTGAGGTACTCGTTGAGGTTGGTTTCCTGCGTGGCCATGGACTTGACCTTGACGACCTCGGTCACTCCCTTGGACTTAATGATGTCGAGGATGATCGCATTGGCCTCGGCAGCGTTGCGCGCCCAGTGGACGATGCCACCACGCGCGGTGACATTTTCTTCAAATTGGACGAGGAGCTCAGGCAGGTTGCTCATCACCTCGTGCTTGATGGCTGCCGCTGCGTCGCGCAGCTCCTCCCAGTCGGGCATTTCCTCCACACGCAGGGCGCGCTTGCCGCGGATGGTGCGCGTCGCGTAACCGAGGTTTCGGCGCATCTGCGTATTGGCCAGGGTCGCATGCGCCCCCTCGGGGAAACTATGCCCCCAGCGGAGGGTGTTAGCCGGAGGGGTGACGGTGGTGATCCACCCGCCGGTGTTAACGGCGGAAGGGGCGAGGGCGTCGGCCTCGCCAGCCATATCGGAAGAGGTGGCGCGGGAGAAAATGCGGGGCATCCCCAAGAAAACGTTACGCATCATGCACCTGCCGCGAGGGAGTCGGGGGCGAAGGAGACGTTGGAGACGAAGGGCTCATCCTGCGTGGAGGCGAGGATTTCAGCTAGGTGCATGATCCTCACCCCGGAGTTTAGGCGCGCCAGGCCGCCGCCAATGTGCATGAGGCAGGAGTAGTCGCCGGTGCACAGGACCTCGGCCTGGGTGGAGAGCACATTCGTCATCTTATTGGCGAGCATCGCAGCGGAGGTTTCGTGGTTCTTCATCGCGAAGGTGCCGCCAAAACCGCAGCAGACTTCCGCGTCGGGCAGGTCAACGAGGTCGACGCCCTGCACGGCGCGTAGGAGCTGGTAGGGGCGATCCCCCACCTTTGCCACGCGCATGGAGTGGCAGGTGGGGTGGTAGACGACGCGGTGGGGGAAGTAGGCGCCTACGTCCGTCACGCCCAGGACGTCGACGAGTACTTCGGACAGGTCGTAGGTGTGCTTGGCGATGAGGCGGGCCTGTTTGGCCAGTTCATCCTCACCGATGTGCTCAAGGACCATGGACTGTTCGTGGCGGGTGGCACCGGTGCAAGAGCCCGAGGGGACGACAATGCCGTCCCATTCGCCGTCGAGGACGGGGGCGAAGGTGCGCACGTGGTTGGCGATGATGGATCCGGCTTCTTTGAAGTAGCCGGTGTTGGCGTGCATCTGCCCGCAGCACACTTGTTTGTCGGGGAAGACGACCTCGTGGCCGAGACGTTCGAGGATGGTGACGGTTGCCTGCGGAGCCTGCGGGAACATGGAGTCACCGATGCAGGTGGCAAAGAGCGCAAAACGCATGTGCTCCTCCTTGCGGTCGTCGGAAGGGGTGGCCGTCCGGGGGCCTGACATGGCCGGGTCCGTGATGCCTCCGACGCTAGAACACTTTGACCACGATGGCAGCACAAATGATCAGGCTGTGGAATTCCGCCAAAAAGTCAGTGTTTGCGCACGTCATTCAGGGCAGGCTGAACTGCCTTAACGTCACATGAGCGGTACGAAATAGCCTCGCTCAGGCGCCCGCCCCACTGGGGAAGGCAGCGGGTTCAGGCAGGTAGGCGCCAAACCAGCCCTGGGAGGCCATGAACACCAGGGCGCACAGCGTCAGCACGAGGGCGATCGAGAAGGGCGCGGCCTTGCGCAGGATCTCCGCTTCTGAGCCTGGCTCGCCAATGGCGGTGGCGGCGACGGTGAGGTTTTGTGGGGAGACGATCTTTCCCAGGCCACCGCCGATGGTGTTACCGGCTAGGAGCACGCCGGGATCGAGGTTGGCGCCCGCCGCAGCTGTGGCCTGCAGGTTCGCGAAGAGGGCGCCAGCGCTGGTGGCCGATCCGGCAACCGCCGTGCCCGTCCACCCCAGCAGGGGCGAGAGGAAGGCGAAGGCCGCGCCGGTCCCAGCGAGGGCGGCACCGATGGCGGTGGTCTGGCCCGAGAAGTTCATGACGAAAGCCAGGCCCATGACCAGGGCGATGGTCAGCAGGGACAGGCGCAGGTTGTAGATGGTCTGTGGCAGGGCGGCCAGGGAGCGCGACAACGGCATGTCGAAGCTGCCGGGCTTGCCGTAGGCGGCGTAGACCACGGCGACGATAAGGCCGGTGACGAAGATCCAGGTGCCGGGGTTGGACAGGATTTGCAGGGTGTAGACGGCTGAGCCGGAGGGCTCGCCCGATGGGGTGAGGAGTTCCCCATGCAGGCCCGGCCAGGGAATCTTGATGTCGGTGGTTTTGAGCGCGGCATCAACGTCGACGCCGATGCGCCAGAGTTTGGTCAGGCCAATGACGACGACCACAAGGACGTAGGGCAGGAGGGCCAAGGCGATGCGCTGGCCGTTGGGTGCGTTGGCGGTGTCGACGTGGCTGCGTTCTTCCTCGGGGGTGGTGGGGGTCCACACGAGAAGGAACAGGGCGGAGGCGGCCAGACCCAGGAGGGATGCGGTAACGGCGGTGAGTTCGTAAGAGAAGGTTGGGACGAAGAAGTGGCCTGCGGCGGTGGCGCCGCCTGCGACGAGGGCGAGGGGCCAAAGCTGTTTCACGCCGCGAGCGCCGTCCATGATGCCCAGGAGGATAAGGGGGATAAAAGCGGCGAGGATCCAGCTCAGGCGGCCCATGAGGGCGCCCACGTAGAGGGGGCTTTCGCCGCCGAGACGTCCGGCGGTGGTGATTGGGATAGCCATGGCGCCAAAACCGACGTTGATGGCGTTACCGACCACGGTGAGGACGGCGGCTTTGATGGCGGGCACGCCGAGGGCGACGAGCATTGCGCCGGTGATCGCCACGGGTGCGCCAAAGCCGGCGAGGCCTTCCATGAGGCCGCAGAAGGAGAAGGAGACGATGAGGGCTTGGGCGCGCATGTCACCTTTGCCGATGGAGTTGAAGACGGCGCGCAGGTCGTTACTGCGTCCTGATTTTTCAGTGAGGCTGTAGAGCCACACGGCGGCGATGATGATGTAGATGATGGGGACGAGGCCGAGTGCGATGCCTTGGGTGGCCGACAGGAGGGTCAGGGGCAGGGGCATGCCGAAGGCGAAGACGGCCAGGATGATGGCGAGGACGAGGGAGGCCAGGGAGCACCAGTGGGTTTTGACTTTGAATACGCCCAGGAGCACGAAGAACAGTAGGAGAGGGATGACCCCGACAAGGGCGGTAAGCCAGACGCTGCCAGCGACGGCGGTGGTCGAGGGCGTGTATCCCGCAGGCAGTGGCGCCGTGATTGAGGCGAGGGCGGCAGCCAGGGGTGCTGCGGTAGGGACATGAAGAGTCATGGGGGCTCCCAGAATGCGTGGCGGTTGTGGAAAACGCTAACCGATTCAGAGGAAAAACTCCTGCTGAACGGGTGTGACAGGGACAGGGGTGGGGGCGTTGCCAATGGCAACCCCCCCACCCCTGTTCATCTGAGCAGCTTTCACCCCAGCCGTGGGCCAGCTTTTCAACTCAGCTTTTTACGCTGGCTTTTCACGCCGACTTTTCAGCTGATCTTCTCAGCCCAGTCCTGAGAGTGTCCTGCCCTGCTCGTCCCCAGCAAAGGTCGCGGGCAGGCACCCCCGAGGATCTGGGCGTTCATGCTGGGTGCTGGTTATCCGCTCAGTGAGTGTCGCGGTAGCGGGCTTCGAGGGTGTCGCCCACTTCCTGGTCAATATTGCGCCAGTATTCGAACACGCGAGACAGCACCGGCTCCACAACGCCTTCAAGGGAACCAAGCACAGTGTCAATGAGGCGTTCGCGCTGTTCATCGGTGTAAACCTTGCGCACCAGGGTGTGCGCCTGGCCGAAGTCGTCGTCCTCGGCGTGCAGGCTGTAGGCGGCGCGCACCATCGCCCCATCTGCTTCCCAACCATTCTCGACGACCATTTCCTCAGCCTGGTAGGCGCGCCCATAGGAGTTGGGGGCGTAGACCGGCGCAGCACCGGAGTGGTGGTACTGCATGTGGCCTTCCTTGTCGTAGGAGTTGACCGGGCAGATGGGGGCGTTGACGGGCAGCTGGTTGTAGTTGGTGCCCACGCGGTGACGCTGCGCGTCAGGGTAGGAGAAGATGCGTGCCAGCAGCATCTTGTCGGGGGACACGCCGGTGCCAGGCACGGTGTTCGACGGCGAGAAGGCGGCCTGCTCGATCTGCGCGAAGTGATTGGTGGGGTTTTCGTTCAGGGTCAGGGTGCCGACCTCGATACGGGGGTAGTCGGCCAGGGGCCACACCTTCGTCAGGTCGAAGGGGTTGAAGCGGTAGGTCTTCGCGTCCTCGTAGGGCATGATCTGCACCTGCAGGGTCCAGGAGGGGAAGTCGCCGTCCTTGATGGCTTCGAAGAGGTCGCGGCGGTGGAAGTCAGCGTCCTTACCGGCCAGTTCGACGGCCTCGGCGCCGGTCATGTTTTCCACGCCCTGGTTGGTGAGGAAGTGGTACTTCACCCAGAACTTTTCACCCGCGGCATTGACCCACATGTAGGTGTGGGAGGAGTAGCCGTTCATGTGGCGCCAGGTGCGGGGCAGGCCGCGCTCGCCCATGAGGTAGGCGACCTGGTGTGCGCTTTCTGGCGAAAGCGTCCAGAAGTCCCACTGCATATTGGCGTCGCGCAGGCCCGAGTCGGGTAGGCGCTTTTGGGAGTGGATGAAGTCGGGGAACTTCATGGGGTCGCGCAGGAAGAAGATCGGCGTGTTGTTGCCGACGATGTCGAAGTTGCCTTCCTGGCTGTAGAAGCGCACGGCGAAGCCGCGCACGTCACGCCAGGTGTCGGGGGAGCCGAGCTCGCCTGCGACGGTGGAGAAGCGGGTGAGGACGGGGGTGGTGGTGCCGGGCTGGAAGAGGCCTGCCTTGGTGTAGGCGGACACGTCGCCGGTGACGCGGAATTCACCGAAGGCGCCCGAACCCTTGGCGTGCGGGGAGCGTTCGGGGACGCGCTCGCGGTCAAAGCGGGCAAGCTTTTGGACGAGGTTGACGTCGTGGAGCAGTAGGGGGCCGTCAGCGCCGACGCTCATGGAGTAGGAGTCGGATTGGCGGGGTTCGCCGCTTTCGGTGGTGGAGGGCATGGTGGGGTCAAAGGTGGTCATGGCAGGTCCTTAAGAATCAGATGTCAGCAGTCAGGTAGGGCGATTGAGAGGGATCTGGGCAGCGGTAGCGTGGACCGTAGGTCACGCCCACTGGCAGACGAGTGAGGCGGCACGAGCCATCTTCTGCTTCCTGTGCGCACAGAAAGCGGGTGATGCAACGCTATGCGAGGGAGAGTTGGTCGCGCCTCCTTGGTGGTTGCGTGCGAGGGCTCGGTGTGATGCACCGACACCTGGTGTGCGGATCTCCGTCCAGGCACGCTTCCTGCTGGCAAGCTAGCTTTCCTGGTCGATTGCCTTTTGGCAATCGGGGCATACCCCCCGGTAGACGATGTCGGCGAGCCGGATGGTGTAACCGTGGTCGTCTACGGGGTAGAGGCAGGGCGGTTGTTGAAGAGCGCAGTCGACGTCTTCGTATTTTCCGCAGCGTTCGCACCACAGGTGGTGGTGGTTGTCGCCTCGTTCAATCTCGTAGCGGGCGCCTCCACCTTCGACGACCTGCCTACGCAGGAGGCCTGCCTGCGTGAATGCGGCGAGGGCGTCGTAGATGGCTTGCTTCGAGATGGAGCCGAGTTTTTCCTCCACGGCGGTCACAACCATGTCGGCTGTGGCGTGGGGGTGAGCGTGAAGAACGTCGAGTACGGCGAGGCGGGGTGCGGTGACCCGCAGACCTGCTTCTTTAATACTCGTGCGACGTTCTTCAAGCGTCATGACTCCACCCTACCCCATTAATCTGGACTTAGTCCATTTAATGACTATGTCTATACTGAATGTCGTTTTCGTGACACCCTCACGCTATCAACTGTGCGCCGCAGCCGCCCGCACAATCTCCACACCCTCCACATAGCGGCCCAAATAACGCTCAAACGCCACCTGATCCGCAGCATCAGGAGCAATCACCACAGTATCCGCCCCAGCAAACACCCGCTGCGACAAATACTCCGGCAGGCTCAAGCCCGCCCCCGCCACACGGTAACGCGCCAACACAGCGATACCCCAGGCACCGCCCTCGCCAGCCGTCTCCCCCACCTCAATGGCAATACCCAGAGAATCAGCCAACACCTTCTGCGCCACACCAGCAGTCTTAAAAATGCCACCATGAGCGAAAAGGCGATCAACAGCCACCCCCTCCTTCTCCAGGAGGATATCCATCCCCACACGCACCGGCGCAAACACCGCCATCAACTGCGTGCGCATCGCATTCGCCAAGGTAAAACGCGACTCCGCAGTGCGGACAAACAGCGGACGCGCCTCCTCCAAGCCAACCACAGGCTCACCAGAGAGCAGGTTGTAGGCCAACAGACCACCACCATCAGCCTCGCCCTCCAAAGCATGACGGTAGAGCAGCTCATAAACCTCGCCCGGCTCCATATCCATGCCCGCCAACTTCGCAAAGCTCACAAACATACCCACCCAAGCATCCAACTCCGAGGCGCCATTATTCGAATGCACCATCGCCACCTGCGAACCATCCGGCGTCGTCACCGGATCCACCTCCACGTAGGCGTGCTCCAGAGCGCGCTCCAGGACGATCATCGCAAAGATCGAAGTCCCCGCCGACACATTACCCGTGCGCGGAGCCACCGCATTCGTCGCCACCATGCCCGTACCCGCATCGCCCTCAGGCGGGCACATCGGAATACCCGGCTGGAGAACACCCGTCGGATCCAACAGGGCAGCACCCTCGGCAGTCAGCGCACCAGCCTCAGCCCCGGCAGTGAGCACGCGGGGGAAAAGATCGCGCAGACCCCAGCCCATACCCTCCCTCGCCACAAGGGCGTCGAAAGCCTCCACGCGCACCTGATCGTAATCGCAGGTGTCAGAATCAATGGGGAACATGCCCGAGGCATCACCCACACCCAGCACAAACTCCCCCGAAAGCAGCTCATGCACATAGCCCGCCAAAGTATTGACCTTCGCCAAGGCAGGGACGTGATCCTCTTTATCAAGGATCGCCTGGTAAGTGTGTGCCACCGACCACCGCTGGGGAATATTGAAATCAAAGAGCTCGCTCAGCACCTGCGAGGCCTGCGCCGTCGACGTATTGCGCCACGTGCGGAAAGGCACAAGCTGGGTTCCCTCAGCATCAAAAGCCAGATAGCCGTGCATCATCGCCGAAATACCCAGGGCCGCGTAAGTCGTGGGAGTGACGTCATAGCGGGCGCGCACATCCTCCACCAGCGAGGCATAGCAGGCGCGCATCCCCTCGTGAATAAGGTCCAACGCATACGACCAGCGGCCATCCACCAACTGGTTCTCCCACGCGAACCCACCCGAAGCGAGCACCTCGTGATCAGGACCAATAAGGACAGCCTTAATGCGGGTGGAACCAAACTCGATACCCAGGGCGGCCTGGCCGGACTCAATAAGTGAACGACGCTGTTCGATAGTCATCATCAATCTTTCTTGTGAAGGTGCGGCCACAACCGGCTGCTCTGACAGTAATTGTGCCCCAAAACATGGGCAAAAGCGTGAGGGAAAAGCCCAAACCCCCACCCGACCACGCACACGCCCTCACTCGGGCACAACGCACTACTCCCTCGCCCGCTCCATCAACGCACACATCACCGCGGCGGCGCCCTCGTTCTCCACCGAACCCGTCACCGCATTCGCCGCGCGACGCACCTCCGGCAACGCCGACCCCATCGCCACACCATGAGCCGCCCAGGTCAGCATCTCAATGTCATTCATACCATCGCCCACCGCAATGGTGGCGTTAGAGGCAATACCCAGCTCATCAGCCAAATCCTGCAAGCCCGTCGCCTTCGTGCAGCCCTTCGGGCCAATATCCACCCAGGTCGTCCACCCCACCGCATACTGGGCAATATCCCCAATCCCCATCTCCCGGATGGAGGCCTCGAACTCCATGATCTCCATGTCCTCAGTCATCGCCACCAAGCGAGGAGTCAGCGTCTGACGCAATTCCTGCAGATCACGCACCCAGGTGTCCTCAAAAAACACCGGGCCGGGGAAGGTTCGGGAAATGAGGAAACCTTTATGCACCTCAACGCCCAAGTAAATATCGGGCATCGCCTCGCACAGGCGATCAATGACAGGCGCAGGATTAAAGGTATGCGTGCGGAGAATCTCCACACCATCATCAAAAGTCGGGCTCCAGTGGGCGGCCACCGCGCCATTCGAGCACACGCTCCAGCCAGTATCAGCCTCAAGATGACGCCACACCGGGCGCACGCCCTCCGTACCACGGCCAGTCGCAATCACCACCGTCGCGCCAGACTCATTAAGCGCATGGAAGGCCTCCAGCACGCGTTCCGAAGCGCCCTCAGGCAAAAGGATCGTGCCATCCACATCCAAGGCAATAAGAATCTCGTTGAGGTCGCGCGGGAGCGTCTCCGGCAACTCAGCCTTCACCTTGGCAACAAGCTCATCAAAAGGAATCGGCCGCTCACCAGAGTTAAGGGGCGTTAGCAACAGGCTCATACTCGCTCGATTCCTCTCACAATGTGCGGTTTCCGTGTGCGACTGTGAATCTTCAGCGTCGCACACGGAAACAGCATGTCAATAGTGTCATCCTGCGTCCACACCCCAGGTACCACCCACAGGAACCGCGCCCAAGCGACAGGCTGCAACATCGGCACACGCAGGTCACAGCGGGCACACCCGACGGGACGGGCCGGGCACTCCCAAGGACGGGCTAGGCCGGTGGGCTGGAGCTAGTGGGCTAGGCCAGCGGGGTCAAAACCTCCAGGCCACCCAGGTAGGGGCGCAGAGCCTCAGGCACGCGCACCGACCCATCGGCCTGCTGGTGGTTCTCCAAAATAGCCACGATCCAACGCGTAGTGGCCAGGGTGCCATTGAGGGTGGCCACGGGGTACATCTGGCCATCCTCGCGGCGCTCACGGATGCCCAGGCGGCGGGCCTGGAAGGTCGTGCAATTCGAGGTCGAGGTGACCTCCATCCAACGCTCCTGGGTGGGCAGCCACGCCTCGCAGTCAAACTTGCGGGCAGCGGAGGTGCCCAGGTCGCCCGCAGCAGTGTCGATGACGCGGTAGGGCAGCTCAACCTTGCGCAGCATCTCCTCTTCCCAGCCCAAGAAACGCGCGTGCTCTTCCTCAGCGTCCTCAGGACGGCAGAAGGAGAACATCTCCACCTTATTGAACTGGTGGACGCGGATAATGCCTCGCGTGTCCTTCCCTGCCGAGCCAGCCTCACGGCGGTAGCAGGTCGACCAGCCCAGGTAGCGCTTCGCGCCGCCCGACAGGTCAAGGATCTCATCAGCGTGGTAGCCAGCCAGAGCAACTTCAGAAGTGCCCGTCAGGTAGAGGTCATCGGCAGGCAGGTAGTAGATCTCGTCGGAGTGCTCGTTGAGGAAGCCCGTGCCCCCCATGACGGCGGGAGTGACCAAGGTGGGGGTCATCATGGGTGTGAAGCCAGCGGCGACCGCCTGATCCATCGCCATGGTCATGAAGGCCAGCTCCAGGCGGGCACCCACGCCAGTCAGGTAGTAGAAGCGCGAGCCGGAAACCTTCGCACCCCGCTTGACGTCAATAGCGCCCAAGCCCTCACCCAGAGCCAGGTGATCCTTGGGTTCAAAACCCTCGGCAGCAAAATCACGGGGCTCGCCGCCCTCGTGGCGCAGGACAACGAAGTCCTCCTCGCCGCCGGTAGGCACGCCATCAAGTATGAGGTTTGGCAGCAGACGGGCCAGGCGGTCAGCCTCGGCACCAGCCTCATTAGAGCGAGCTTCAGCGGCCTTGACCTGCTCGGCCAGCTCCTTGGCCTTGGCCAGGACGGCGGGGCGTTCCTCCGGGGAGGCCTTGCCCACGGACTTGGAGACGTCCTTTTGTGTGGCGCGCAGTTGCTCGAACTCCTGCAGGGCACTTCGACGTTGGGCATCAGCTTCGATGATCTGATCGACCAGGGTTTCATCGGCGCCGCGGGCTCGCTGGGAGGCGCGGGCGGGTTCAGGGTTCTCACGCAGGGCACGCACATCAATCATGACTCCCATGGTAGTTCAGGCGGGGCGCTCAGCTCACCCCTTGGCCCCGGCGCGGACAGTGGCTTATCCCCGTCCTCTCTTCACCCCTTGACCCCGGCGCGGACAGTGGCTTATCCCCGCTCTCTCCTCACCTCCTGCTCCAAGGTGTGAGCCCAGGCAAGAAAACCCCTCCCCAACCCCCTATCCGGCCTGAACTCACACGGGCGCCCACGCCCCACCCTCCCCCTCCTCTCCCCTTATCCCGTCTCTCTTACCCGCAGGTCTACTCCGCTCTGCCAACTCCCCCGCTCTCTCCTCACCTCCTGCTCCCAGGTGTGAGCCCAGGCAAGAAAAACCCTCCCCAACCCCCTATCCGGCCTGAACTCACACGCGGGCGCCCACAGCGCACAGACACCCAGGCGACTAGGCTGAAGGCATGACCATTGCAGCGTGGATTCTTGTCGCCCTCCCGATCGTCACCGTCATTGCCATGATCATCGTCATCGGCCTGCTCACCCGCTACTTCCAGCAGCGCCGCCAACGCGCCGAAGCCCACAATGACGCCCTGCTCACCCCAGAAGTCCCCCGAGACGATTTCCGCGGCCCGCGACCGTGGATCATCATGAACCCCTCCAAACACGAAGACGTCCACGCCTTCAAAGCCCACGTCGAATCAGCCGCCGCAGCCGTCGGTGTCATGCACCTGCAATGGCTCGAAACCACGCCTGAAGATCCCGGCACCGGTCAAGCCATTGAGGCCGTCGTTGCCGGCGCATCCGTCGTCATCGCCGCCGGCGGCGACGGCACCGTCCGCGCCGTCGCCGCCGGTATGGCTCACACAGGAGTGCGCATGGGGATCATTCCCGCAGGCACAGGTAACCTGCTCGCCCGGAACCTCGGCCTACCCATTGATGACCTAAAACGCCGTGAAGGTCGCTCTCGGTGCCGATCACCGCCTTGTTGACCTGGGCTGGCTCAGCGTTCGCGACATCGAAGAACCCTCCGAACTGCCCGCCGAAGGCGCTCTCGCCCGCGCAGCGTGGAACGCCCACCCCAGGCCACCGCCCCCACGCCCCTGCCCTCAGAGGATGAATACGCCTACGTCGTCATCTCCGGCATGGGCTTCGACGGTGAAACCATGGTCGCCACCGACTCTGACCTCAAGAAGAAAATAGGCTGGGCCGCCTACGTCATCGCCGGCATGAGCGCCCTCAGCGTCGACAAGATCCACGCCAACCTAACCACCATCAGTCCCGACGGTGAATCCACCGACGTTGAAGTTGACGTCCGCTCCATCATGTTCGCCAACTGCGGCGAACTGCCCTACCTGGTCCTCGCACCCAAAGCTACCGTCGACGACGGCATGATGGACATCATCGCCGTTGACACCCACGCTGGCCTGGTGGGCTGGGCTGACCTTGGCCTGAAGATCTTTAACCAGGGCCTTGGCCTGCCTTCCCTCAATCTGCCCTCCACCGGCGAAATTGCCTTCACTCAGGCGCGCGACGCAGCCGTGACCGTCGACAAGGCCAGCCCCGTGCAGGTGGACGGCGACGCCATCGGCACAGCTCGGAGCATCCGCACCCGCATGGATGTGGGAGCCCTCGACATTTCCGTCACCGAAATCTAACGCTCACAGCCCGCCGCAAAGAGGCCTAACAACGATAGATCCCTCTCGCACGAGGCACCAGCTGCAATAGGCCCTAGCTGCAAGTCGCCACCCTGACGCAAACGGGCTTTAGCTGCGCGCACCCAAACACGCCCCTCACGAGGACAGGATCTGCGCCACCCACTCCCGAGCCGCACGGAAATCCTCATCCCGAGCGCCAGCGGGAACCTCGGCCCGCACGCCATCAACACGCGGATAGGAGCCCATGAAACGCACCTCAGGGCTAATGCGATGCAAACCCACCAACGCGGCCTGCACACGCTCTTCAGACACGTGCCCGACGATATCGATCGAGAAGTTGTAGTTCCCCAAGCCATCACCCGACGGGCGCGACTCAATGCGCGACAAGTCCACCCCACGCACGCTGAACTGCTCCAGCAGCGTCAGCAACGCACCCGACTGGTTCACCGGCAACGCCACCTGAATAGTCGTCTTATCCGCACCCGTCGCAGGCGGCAAATTCCCCGGGCGGGCCACCATGACAAAACGCGTCACAGCCCCCGGATTATCAGCCACATCCGCAAACAGGGTCTCCAGCCCATAGCGCGCCACAGAGGTCGCATTACACAAGGCCGCATCAAAGTGAGCCTCACCCGCAGCCAAAAGCTCAGCCGCAGCAGCCGTCGAGGTCGCAGGCACATGCACCGCACCGGGGAACGTAGCCTCCGCCCAATTCCTGCACTGCGCCCAAGCGTGCGGGTGGGTGCCCACGCGCGCCACATCCTCAGGCCGAGTGCCAGGCCTCACCGCCAACTGGAAGGTCACGGTGACCACCATCTCTGAGACGATGACCAGCGGCTCTCCATTGGACAGCGCATCCAAAGTAGCGTTCACACCGCCCTCGATGGAGTTCTCGATCGGCACCACCGCGCGGTCGGCCTCGCCAGATCGCACGGCGGCGAGGGCCTGAGGGGCCGAGGTTTTCGGCAGCAGCTCAGCGCCCGAAGGCGCAACCTGCCACACCGCCTGCTCAGTGAAGGTGCCGAAGGGACCGAGGAAAGCAATGCGCAGGTGGTCGCGAGCGGGGGCCGGGCCAGGGAAGTTCGTACTCACGCTCTTAGTGTCACCGACGAGCCAGGTGTTGCGCATCCCTGGTTCTCATCGTGACACGGGGGCTGTGCAAGGCCGACGCAGAGCGAGGTCGACGTAGCACGGCAGCGCCCAGACCTCAGGCCAACCAGACGGCGCCAGCACCACCCTCTACCGGCAGGCCGTAATCTCGTACAACACCGCATCATCACCCGAGTCCACCACGGTGAACCCCACAGAGGTATCGACGTTATACAAGCCCGGATGCCGCTCAGAGCGATCAAAGTTGTAGTACTTCCCGTCGGCGTCCGCATAAAAGTGGGTGATCCCCTCGCGGCGCACCGCCTCGCACACCTGCGGATTCGTATGAATCTCGTTGAAATGCTTTCGGAACAGGTCACGGGAAGGCTCCGGAGCCTCCGAGGTCGTCAACTGCGGGAAGAAAACCAAGCGCTGCCCAATGGTCTCCACATAGGCCGCACCCGCAATCGGATCCCCCAACACGACCGCATCCTCAGGCAAAGTCGTCGGGATCCGACGAATCATATCGAGCTCCCCCTGAGTGACCATGCCCGGCTTCCCCAGATTCACAGGATCATAGACGTAGCTGGTCGCCTCAAAACGCGCATCCAACGCGCCACCCAAGCTCAACGCCAGCAGCCAAGCCCCCAGCAAGACACCAATGCGCCACTGAGAAGAAGACTCCACCTCCGCGCGAGTCGCCTGCGGACGATGCTGGCGCACCCACATCACCATGCCCGCAAAACCAATGGACACCAGCGGCACCATCACCATGTTCTGAACAGCCATAATGCGGCGCGGATCCATGTACCACGGGGACAGAAGGAAGACGCGCAACACATCCTCCGGCGAATAGGCAAGGAAGGTCGCCGCCGCCCACACAGCAAAAGCACCAATCAGCCACAGGCTCGGACGCGGCCCCAAGGAGTCACGCTCCCATTCGCGTTCGCGCCGCCACTCCTCAGGGGAGACAGGCCCCTCCAAAGCAGGCCGGACCAAGATCGACGAGGCCGACGCCGCAGGCTGGGCGGCCGGAGAAGCCTCAGCACCGTGGGGGACCTCAGGAGCCTCGCCTTCGGCAGGCGGGCTACCGGCGACATCCTCAACACTGTCCTGCCCCGCCGCGACGATGGGAGCCGGGCAGAGGAGATCCTCACGGACCTGCACCCAGATTCGCGTCCGCTGATACAGACGTAACGCCCCCAAGACAGTCAGAATCAAGAAAATAGCCAAAGTCAGGTACAAACCCATGGTCTGAGCAAAAGGCGGGAAAGGCGTCAACGCCCGCGAGACAGCAAAATCCCAGCCCAAACCCCGACGCGGGTAACGGCCCATGCCCTGCAGCTGCTCCGTCATCAGCACCAACAACGGACCACACACGGCAGCAATCGCAACCACAGCAGCAGCCCCCAGCGCAGCCCAATCACGGCACAGCACGGAGCGGCGCACCACCGACACAGCACCAGCAACCGTCGGAATCAGCAACGTCCACGCCGCCCCGAAAACACTACTGGCATGAGAGTGCGCCAAACCCACCGAGGACACCACAAGAGACATCCCCAAAGGAAGATGCGGCAACGCCCTCGTCAAACCCAACTCCGTGGAACGCACCAGGCGGCGACCCCACACAATCGCCACCGCCACCACACCCGGCAGCAACGCCACACCCGTCGCATGCGGCCACTGGTTATACATGGTCAGAGCATCCGCAGGCATCGACAGCATCGTGCCAGCAACCAGAGGCGCAGCCATCACCGCCACACGCGAAGTGCTCACCACCGCCGTCAACGCACCAGCACCCATCACCCACACAGCCATGAGGAACAGGCTCGACACATTCGCAGCCTCAATCACCGTCGTCGGCGCCGCAAAAAGAGTGACAAAAATATGCCACGCAATCGGGTAATAGATCCCCGTCTGACCCCCATACAGTGGAGCAAGAGCAGAAAGCGGCGAAGCTTCCATGCTCTGGGTCATATGCCACACGCCCGTCACATGGAACACCGCATCCCACTGCTGCGCAGGATTATGCGGATCCGCGACAAGAAGCATCGGCAAGGCAGCAAGCAACCACCCGGCAGCCACCAGCAGCCACCACTGACGGCGGGCCCTCGGCGTCAAAATCCGATACGCGTGAGCCGCAGGAGAATCCCCCGCAAACGGGGGACGCGCCGCTTGAGCGCTCCCCAAGAGCTCCTGACTCTCAGGATTGTTGTACCAGCGGCTCCGCCAAAACAACATGCCCCCAGCCGTCACCACCAGCAAAAGCACACCCACACTCCACCACGCCCACGGCACAGACAGGCGAGCAAAAACAACGCTCGCCACAGTCAACACGCCAAAGGTGAACGCCGGAGCGGCAGCGGCCGCCACAAGCGAAGAACGGATCGAAGCACGCAGCCAAAAATAGCCCGGAAGAATAGCCGCCACCATCATGAGGACAAGAAGCGGGAAGAGGGGAATCCATTCGCTCAGCATGAGTACTCCTCAATCACTACGGTGCGCTCTGAGTGGCCCCACGGCCAGTACCACCCCACAACGCTCCTGGGCTTTTCCATCTGCGTACACGAAGTCCTCTCTAGAGAGTTTCCTCCGAAGAAACAGCCTCGCTGCGCTGGACTTGAGCCTGCACGGGCGCATCCTCCACAACCTGCTGGGCTGCACGGCGAGCACGAACGCGGTGGGCGATAACCTCGACAAACATCGGCAGGAGGGAGACAAACACAATAAGGATAAGAATGACCGACAGGTTATCGTGCACGAAAGGCACACCCCCCAGGGCAGCACCGGCGTAGGTCACACCCACACCCCACAGGAAAGCACCCAGGGAGTTAAAGAGGAGGAACTTCGGGTAGGGGTAGCGGGCAATACCCGCAGCCAAGGGCACGAAAGTACGCACGAAGGGAATGAAACGACCGATTACCAGGGAACGCCCACCATAGTTCGTGAAGTAATGCTCAGCCTTATCCAGGTGCTCAGTCTTCAAGAAGCGCGCATCATCCTTAAAGAGCCGTCGGCCATAGCGTGCGCCCAGCCAGTAACCCACCTGAGCACCAACGAAGGCAGCCACAAAGGTCCAGATAATGAGGGTCCACAGGTTCAACCCCAGCTGCGAATGCAAAAGACCCGCCGTGAACAGTAGGGAATCGCCCGGCAGGACCGGGAAAAGAATTCCGGACTCAATGAGGACAATGAGCAAGGTGCCCCACAACACCCACGGGCCCATAGCGATAAGCAAGGACTCCGGGTCATGCAGCCAGCCAATGACAGTGGTCAGCCACGATGCATCTTGAGCAGCCGTATAAAACACGCGTTTCCCTTCAACAGGTACAAGTTCTAATGTCCACACTAGCGCCAATGGGCCTCCCTTAGCGGATCGTCCTAAGAATTCCGGGAAGCAGATACGTCACCTTCTGGAAGACACTGCTGCGCTCCCAGATGTGCGCTCAAGGCTTAAATGACGGCAGACAAGTCAATAGTGCCGTGGACTCACACCCGGGAACGCACCCGACAGCCAGAGAGTTACGCGGCTCTCAATCCGCGAAAAAACGCCATTTGAAACGGCAGGCTTCACTCAGCCGCGTGTAGCATTCAGGTCATGACAACCCCATCGTCCGCGCCCGAAGAGGGCCGCACTTCCGCACCCGACGCCTCGGCCTCCACCCCCGGCCAGGCGCCCGCCTTCCCTCCCACCCAGGCAGAGCGCTCCGCACAGGCCGCAACCGCCAACAACGCCTCCCTGTGGAAGGCAGCCACGATTCTGCTCACCTTGGCACTGGTCGTGCTGCTTGTCGTCTTCTACCTGCGTAGCGCTGGCGCCCCAGAAGGTGCTGATAGCGCAGCACAATCGACACCTCCGGCTGCTCAGGAAACCCAGGCAGCCCCAGAGTTACCCGAGTTTGCCCCGTCCAATCCCAACCCTGAAGCCCTGAAGATTCTGCGTGCAGAGCCTCGCCGTGATGCAAATGACGGCCGCGCCGTAGGCTCGCACGAAGCGCCCGTTGTCATGGTGGAGTTCTCGGACTACTCCTGCCCCATGTGCACCCGCTTTGCCACCCAAGTTGAACCTGAGCTGCAAAAGTTCATCGACGATGGCACTCTACGCATCGAGTACCGCGATCTTGTGATCTTCTCTCAGCACGGCTCTGACATTGCCGCTGCTGGCGGCTGGGCCGCCGCCGCCCAGGGGAAGCACGCCGAATACCGTCACGCTGTGTGGGCAGCTGCCGGGGGCGGTCACCCCGAGTACACCGAGGATGTCGTTGTCGAGCTGGCAAAGACTGCAGGCGTGCCCGACCTGGAGAAGTTCCGCGCAGACATGACCTCTGAAGACACCAAGGCGAAGGTGAAGGCTGAGACCGAGCACGCCTTCTCACTGGGTATCCAAGGCACGCCTTTCATGATGATCAACGATGCGACGATCTCAGGTGCTTACCCGGCTGATTTCGTCATCCGCACCATCGAAGAGCAGGCAAAGGAAGCTGCCGCCAGAAAGTAACTGCGGCTGCTGACGTCGCCAAGTTCTCCGCAGCGGTCCTGCGTTGATGCCCTGAGCTGAGGTTTCGTGCTGGCGTCCTTGTCCCTGCCGCCGTGCTGAGGCGCACTGGGGCCACCGGGTCTGATGTGATTGCACCGCGCGGTTCCTCAATAGTGAAAGGCGAGCGAATCAGCTGGCTTATCTGCGGTGACCACCTGTTCCATACTCAGGAGGGTGCCTGCCGGAGAAATACTGGCAGGCACCCTCCTTTGTGCGGTATCGCCCTTGCCTTGATGTGGACTCCACCTGAGGCGCATTGCTGCGGTTAAGGCGAAGACCAGAGCATCATGCGTACGGCCCAATATGTACACCCCAAATGCGCCCCTCCCCGGCGTGGAACCCCAGGCGCTGGGATCGCCGACGCGGGGATCGCCGGTGTTGGGATCCGTTGCATGCTCCCGCTCCGGGCTCCCAGGTGTGCGCTCAGCGCATAATCCGCCCTCTCAAAGGCCACATCTGGTCTGGACTCACAGCTCGGAGCACCTATGCGCCACCCACACCTGAGTCGTATAAGGCAAGGCAATCTCCTGCCCAGGCACAAACTCCAGATGCTCATAGAGATACCAGCGCAAGTTGTCTTGCATGCGTGCCCGGCCAGCCTCATTCTGTCTGAGATAGGACGAGCGGGTCGTCCCCAACTCAAGGAGCCCTTCAGGAGTGACCTGATCCTCCCAGGCGAGCATCGTCAGCTCCGGCTCCCCCCAAGGCTCGGGCAGTCGGGGCGGCTTATCCGGACGATGCACATCACCCGAACGCATAATGCGCGTGAGTCGATGCACCCAAGGCAATTCCACGTTCATCTGATTCCACACAATAGCCATGTGGCCACCTGGGCGGACGATGCGATCGGCTTCCCGCCCCGCAGCCTCTGGATCCATCCAATGCCAGGACTGAGCGTAAGCAGCAACATCAACACTGTGAGCGGGTAGGCGTGTGTCTTCAGCGTTTGCCGCGACAATCTGCAAGGCCTCAGCGCCGCCAAGGATCGCATCAAGCTGCTCGCGCATCGCTGCCGACGGCTCCACTGCCACCACCTGCGCGCCGCGCTCCAGCAGCAGTCGGGTGAGTTTGCCCGTCCCAGCCCCAATGTCAGCAATCCTTCCCCCCACATGAGAGCCGCACACAGCATCCACCGCCTCCTGAGGGTACTCCGGTCGCACGCGTCCGTAGAAAGGTGCGGGTGTGTGGAAAGGATTCTCACGCGCCACCGATCGGCCCTCACCCACCGCCTGCGTAGGTTTCATACTGAGCGCAGGGTTCGCAGAGTCTGCAAGGTTCATTGCCTGCATAGCCTTCGTCGCATGCGCAGGGCCCAAAGTCCGCCCAAGGCTGGCAACATGCCGAGGATCAAGCGTCCGCCCACGGGTTTCATTGTCGCTGGAGTCCACAGCATGGGCGCTATCGGGAGTGTGTTGGCTGTCAGTCACAGGCTCACTCTAGCGCCCACCTGTGCACCCACCTGTGCGCCCACCCAGCTCCAGGCACCATCAGTACTCGATACACCCTTGGGCGCACAGCTCGGAGCGCAGCCGACACCACGCGCCACCTTTCAAGAGCCTCCCGCTCGGTCAACACCTGTCCCTACATGCTGTACACAACGACATCAGCCAGACGCTGAGGCTGATTGACGCGAATATGCTCATCCTCCTGAGCGGCCCACACATCCCACCACGGCTCGTAGGTCGCGCCGTCGCGCTCAATCGCGCGACGGCGCCGCAGCTCAGGCCCACACTCCACCCAAATCCTCAGATCCGCAGCTATTGCAGTAGCTGGGCACAGTGAGCCCGAGCCCTCAATCAGTAAAGGCCGATCTCGATCAAGTCGCACGTACTGTCCAGGCCGGGAATGCTCCCAATCCCACACACGGTAGCCACGCGTCCCGTTATCTCGGGGGACACCGCTTATACTTGCTGGCCTCAGTGCAAGCGTCCCACTCAACAGCTCAACCAGCATCTGCGTGCCCTGCGCCAATCCATACCACCCCGGATACCACTGGTCAGGGCCGGTTTCCTGCAAGTTGCGGACCCCCGCCATCCGCAGATGGCGGGCCAAAGTCGCCGCCAACGTTGATTTCCCAGAACCCGACCTGCCGTCAATAATGACAACCGGCGCCCGCCACACGCCCCGCCTGGCCGGACCAGCGCAAGCAGCGGCATCGACATCGGCATTGGCCCCGGCAGAAGCGAAGCACCCAGCGGCCGACGCCACCGCGCCCGCAGAAACACCGCCAGCGCCGACCTCATACATCTCACGCACACGCGACAAAAGACCTGCAGGCAGCTCACCCGGCGGCGCGCCACGCAATTCCAGCATCACAGCCTCCTTCAACCGGCCGCCACCTGGGCCTCCACCTCTACTGTAGGCGAAAGCCCCGGCTGATAATCACGCTGCCACGCAGACGCGCCCCTCAGCGTTCAAAGAACAAGAACGTACCCGCCCACATTGCAGCACCCAGGGCAACCACCGGCACAATGACACACAACGCCATCATCACCGCATCAGCCCGGCCCACTACCGACAGTCGCGCATAGGAACGCTGCATCCTCGAGCCAAAACCTCGCGCCTCCATCGTCAACGACAGCTTCGCCGAACGCCGCAAAGCAAAAACCAACAGCGAGAACGCCCCCCGGAAAAAGGCCTGGAAACGATTCCCATCCCCCGAGCCGCGCACGCGACGAGCCCGCTGCAAGCCACGCCAGTCCTCCGTCATCAAACCCGCCATCCGCGCCGCCGCCAATGACGCAATCACCGGGCGGGCGGGAAGCTTCAACAACTGCGTCAGGCCATCAGCCATATCAGTGGGATCAATGCGCGGGAAGATCACAATCGCCGGCATCGCCAGAGCAAAGACACGCAGGAAAATACTGGCTGCCAGCATGACGGAACGCTCCGACACCACGGCTGGACCAAACGCCCAGTAGATCTCGCCGCCCGCCTTCCCGTAAAGCAGCATCGACAGCGCCGCCAAAGGCGCGGCAATGAAGATCGGACTCATGCGCACCATGAAAGTCCGCAGGCTCAACCCCGCCAAAGGCAACAGAGCCAGCTCCAGGAGCACGGCAACCCCCGCCGAAACGACATCAATGGTCACCAGCAGCGGCGTGGTCATCACCGCCACGCCCAGCGCCTGCACCACCGGGTTCACGCGATCCAGGGGAGCGCGGCGGCCCGGGGGCGCCACGCGCCCTTCCCCCTTTGACGAGGGCGCCGCCGCCTTCCGGGCCTCGCGGGGATCTGGCCCTTTCCGCGCCTCGCGGGGATCTGGCCTTTCCGTGGGCTCGGCCGCCCTTGCCGCCGCCTCTTCCGCAGGCAAGGCGAGGGCGTCGGCCTCGTCAGGCAGACTCAGCTTCCCCGGGCGCGAATGCTCAAGCTTGCCGCGGCCAACCTCGCCGACGGCGGCAAGATCGATGACACAATCGCCCATGGCCTGCACGAATGCAAGATCGTGGGTAATGGACACCAGCGTGGTGCCGCGCTGCACCGCGTGACGCAGCAGCCGTACAAGCTCAATCCACGACGAGCGGTCCTGGCCGAAGGTCGGCTCGTCGAGGATGAGCAACTTGGGGGCGCTAATCAGCGCAGTCGCCACCGACAGGCGACGCTTCTCACCACCTGAAAGCGTCATGGGATTAGCCTGCGCAACAGCTTGCAGGCCGAGGATTTCAAGGTGTTCGTCAACCAGGGCATCTAGCTCAGCGCCGCTGAGGCCCTCCAGGCGGGGGCCGATCTCCAGTTCGGCGCGAACTGTGCGCTCAAGGAACTGGTATTCGGGCTCTTGGAAGACCATGGAGATCCGACCAAGGAGTTCACGGGAGGACCACTCGTGCGGGTCAGTGTTTTTACCTTCAGGGCACAGCTCGGAGGCAGCGTCAATGCTCCCCTCCAACTGAGGCAGCAGACCCGCCAGGGTCAATGCCAGCGTGCTCTTTCCCAAGCCATTGCCACCGATAATGCACGTCGACTTGCGGGGAAGAATATCCAGGTCAATGCCCGTTCTGATGGGCTTGCCATCCTCATAACCGACGGCAAGGTCACGGACCTTCAGCAGGGGCTCACTGCCCACGTCAGGGGACGCTGCCCACTCAGGAGACTCAGAGGAGGGAGCGAGAAGGGCCTCGTCGGCGGCGATCTCCTCATCACCAGGCAACCAAATGCCCGCCGCACGCAGGCGCTCACCGTGTTCAGCGATAACCTCGTCAAGGGAGCCATCAGCAGCGATACTCCCCTCAAGGATCACGATCACGCGATCAACAAAGTCGGCCCACACGTCAACACGGTGCTCAATAACCACCACCGTCGCGCCACTGGCGTCCACCACGCGCTGGGCGGCCTCGCGGACCTCTCGCACGCCCGCCGGATCGAGGTTCGCGGTGGGCTCGTCCAGCAGGACAAGTCCGGGTTTCATTGCGAGGATCGAAGCGAGGGCGAGGCGTTGCTTCTGACCGCCGGAGAGAGCAGAGGTTGAGTGGTTGAGGGGGACGTCAGCCCCCACAGCCTCAAGGGAAGAGGTGACGCGACGCCAGATTTCTTCACGCTCCACGCCAAGATTTTCACAGCCGAAGGCCACGTCATCGCCCACTCGGGCAAGGACCACCTGCGCCTCAGGATCCTGCATGACCAGGCCCACGCGGCCACGCTGCTGTTCCGGGACACGACCATCAACGGTGAGGGTGCCTTCATCTTCACCCTCATCAGAGCCGCCAAGGACCCCCGCCATCCCCGCCAGCAGGGTGGACTTACCAGCCCCCGACGCCCCCAGAAGGAGGACGCGCTCGCCGGGGGTAATGGTGAGGTCGATATTGCGCAGCGCCCATTGGCGTCGGCCCGCATGTCGCCACCCCCAATTTCGTGCTTCCACTCGCGCTCCAAGGGGGGGCTCTTGCATGTTGAGGCCCTTATCTTCCGCGCGGGCGCCGGTGCTGGTTGTGGTGGTCACGGCGGAGGTGAGGATGTCTGCGCCTTCGCCGCGCACAGCAGCGCTCAGCGCATGTCCGTGTGCTTGTGCGGTTACCGCGCCGGTGAGCTTCTCTTCGCGTGAATGTTTGGCCTCAGAGGCGCCGTGGGAGCGAGGCTGGGCGGCCATGGGCAGTGTCTTTCCTCGGGTGGGGTTTCCGCATGTGAGTTCACGGGGATTTTCATGCCCTGAGGCCCATTAAGGGCGTGAGCTCACACCTGGGAGAGGGCGCGTCCTGGCGCCATGTAGGCGCCAGGACGCTGGGGCTTGCCCGCACGGGTGAAGGGTGAAAAATCCTATGCAGGCAAGCGTCGTGTCAGACGCGTTCGCGGACCTCACGACCCGCTGCGAAGCGGTCGAGGGCACCGGTCTGGGCAAGGCTGCGTACCAGGATCCATCCCAGTACGCCGCTGAGAATTGCACCGGAAACGAGGCTAGTGGCAATAACCGTGACCTGCACGACGAATTCCTTAGCGTAGTTGTAGAGGAAGAACTCCAAGATTGCGCCGCCTGCGGCAGCAAGGATGCCCGACAGGATAGCGACGAGGAGGGTGTAGCGGCGGTAGGCGAAGATCACAAAGATGAGTTCAGCGCCCAGGCCCTGTGCCAGGCCGGCGTACACGGTTTCCACACCCCACTGGGAACCCAGGGCCATGGAGACCACGGCCGCCAGGGTTTCAACGAAGAGCGCCGCGCCGGGCTTGCGAATCACCAGGCCACCCAGGACGCCGCCCAGGTACCAGATGCCGTAGAGTAGGCCGCCAACGCCGGGGATGATGGCATTGAGGTATTCGACGCCTGCGAAGCCTACTTGGTTCCAGAACAGGAAGATCAGGCCGGTAGCAACGGACAAAACAGCAGCGGTCACGATGTCAATGACTCGCCATGACAGGTTGGTCTTAGATTCGACCATCGTTGATTTCCTCTCGTCAATCGCAACAATGGTGCGCACGAGGAGAAGAGCCTTCCTACGCCGGCATTATCCGGTTCAGGTTCTACGGTCGAAGGCGAGCCCGCCTTCCTCTCAACCTGGGGTCCCAGGTTCCCGTGGCACGCCCTTAAGCATACATGCAGGGTTTTTCTCTATGCACACATGGTCCGTGCGAGAGCAGGCACACCTGAGCACATGCCCGAAGGTACAGAGTCCCTTAAAACTGACGACATGTCAGGGTGTTCACGATACGCCCACGCTCCTCCTGCCCCTCATTGCCCTCAACATTCCCTCAAAAACCACAGGAACTCCAACACGGACTTTCCCGCAGGATCATGCGAACAAACGGCAGATAACGCCACACTTTTTGTCCATCCTCCAAGTAGGAGCGCAACAACTTCAACACACATTCCTGCACCAAACCAACGAAAATCCCCAAAAAAATCCGCACCCCCTTTTGTCGTATAGCCCCCCGTTGCCTCCTACCCCTCCTTGCGATCAGAGCAGCAAAAACCCTGGGGCGGAACCTCACGGTTCCACCCCAGGGAAGCACATCACAGGGCACGCCTCACAGGGCGCGCACATACGGCATCACAACGCACTCACAGGCAATCAGCCTTCGAGGTAAGCCTTCGCCTGGGCGAAAGCATCCTCCCAGGTACCAGCCGCATCCTCCCATGCCTGGCGGGCGACAGCCTCGTCGTCAGAAACCTGCGACAGACCAATCTCTTCCACATGGAGGGCAACCATGCCGTCTTCCTCAGACAGGGAGAACTCAACGCGGGTCGCTTCCTCAGGCAGCTCATCCCCCGCCAGGGGATACCAGCGGTAAGACACCACATCCATGGGGTCCTCATCGACCTTTTCCACCAGCCAGGTGCCAGCTTCAGGGTCATTGACCTCGTAGTAGCCCTCCTCCGTGAGGGTCACCTCGTGGTCACCCAGGTCCCCGTCGTTAATCCACCAACCGGGCTCACTGACCAGCTCCCAGACCTGTTCAACTGTCGCGGCAATCAGAATGTCTGCTTCGACAGTGTCGACATTCTCCTGGGGGGCCTCATTGTCAACGTCAAAGAAGTTCATAGCTCAACGGTACGTTGCCTTCACATGCGCGAGATCTATGCACTTTCTTCCACGCGTCGCACCCACCCCGCGCCCACATGTGACCCCAAGCCGGAATCAGCCGCCCACAGCCCCCATTCACCCTTGACGCACACCCGGGCGCAAAAGCCACCGAAGACACTCGCCCGCCCCTCTCCTGCCCACACCCCCGACACACGCAGCGCCCCAACATGCCCCTCACCACGCCGAAACCCCAGCCCCACCCCGTCAGCACGCCACGCCAGAAACCCCCACCAATCGCCGCCTCCCGCCCATATTTCGGCTTTCCTTGTCGGCTCAAACTAAACTTGATAGAGGTAGTGACATCGAAAGCGCCCCCTGGGTGCCCTGCCTCCACGACAAAGGAGTCCTCGTGCTAATTGGAGTGCCAAAGGAAGGGGTCAACCAACCACTGGTTGGAGCCACCCCTGACACGGTCAAAAAACTCATCTCCCTGGGCTATGACGTTCGCGTGCAATCCGGTGCTGGAGCCTACGCTCACCTGACCGATCAGGCCTACGCAGACGCTGGCGCTGAACTCACCGACGAAGCTGGCGCCTGGGGTGCCGACCTCGTCATCGCCCTTGATGCCCCCACAGACGAGCACCTGGCCCTCATGCGTTCAGGCGCCACGCTCATCACCCGCCTGGCACCCGCTCGCAACCCCGAGCTCCTCGAAAAACTACGCGCCGCAGGCGTGACCGCCATGGCGATGGACACCGTGCCGCGCATTTCCCGAGCTCAGGCCATGGACGTCCTCTCCTCCCAAGCCAATGTTGCCGGCTACCGCGCCGTCGTTGAAGCCGCCGCCGCCTTTGGCCGCCTCTTCACCGGTCAGGTCACCGCTGCTGGCAAGATGCCCCCCGCCAAGGTCTACGTCATTGGCGCGGGTGTGGCGGGCCTGGCAGCGATTGGCACCGCCAACTCCATGGGCGCCGAGGTCGCCGCCACCGACGTCCGCCCCGAGGTCGCCGAGCAGGTCGAATCCATGGGCGCGCGCTTCGTCGCCATCCCCACCCAGCAAGAGGTTTCCTCCGACGGCTACGCCAAGGAAATGAGCGCCGACCAGGAAGTGGCCGCCCGTGCCCTCTACGCGAAGGTTGCCGCAGAGTCCGACATCGTCATCACCACCGCTAATATCCCCGGCCGCACGGCCCCGATCCTCCTAGACGAGGACGCCGTCAACGCCATGCGCCCCGGCTCCGTCATCGTCGACATGGCGGCCGCCAACGGAGGCAACACGGCCCTGACCGTCGCGGGTGAAACCATCGTCACCCCCGGCGGCGTGACAATCATTGGCCACTCTGACCTGGCGGGCCGCCTGCCCGGCCAATCCTCCCAGCTCTACGGCCAAAACGTCGTCAACCTGCTCAAACTCATGACCCCCGGCAAGGATGGGGAGCTCGTCGTTGATCTCGAGGACGAAATCGTCCGAGGCATCACCGTCACCCAGGCGGGTGAAATCCTCTGGCCACCACCGCCCGTCAAGGTCTCAGCCGCACCCGCAGCGACTCCCGCCAAACCCAGCCCCGAAGAGCACGCCGCCGCTGCCGCCCGCGCAGCCGAGGAGGCCGCCCTCGCCAAACGACGCACCTTCTTTGGTCTGCTCGCTGCTGCCCTCGTCGGCGCCGCCCTCGTCCTGTCGACCCCCGCGCTGGCCGCTGGCAACTACATTGTGCTGATGCTGGCCGTGGTCGTCGGCTTCTACGTCATCACGGGCGTCACGCACTCGCTGCACACGCCGCTGATGTCGGTGACGAACGCGATCTCAGGCATTATCCTGCTGGGCGCGATCTTGCAGATCGGCTCGAGCAACCTCTTCGTGTCGGCGCTGAGCTTTGTCGCCATCGTCGTTTCCTCCATCAATATCTTCGGCGGCTTCCTGGTCACGCACCGGATGCTCGCGATGTTCCAGAAGGGCTGATCGATGACAGACATGCTTTTCTTCGACGGTGGCCTGCTCACTCGCGCCACCACCCTGGCCTACCTGGCGGCCGGCCTGCTGTTCATCCTGGCCCTGGCGAGCCTGTCCAAGCACGAGACCGCTAAGCGCGGCAATACTTTCGGCGCGGTGGGTATGCTCATCGCCCTGGTTGCCACTATCGCCTTGGCGCTGGGGTCGGAGCCTGGGCAGGGCGTCCTGGTCACCTTCTTGCTGATCGCCTTGGCGATGGGCATTGGTGGCGCGATCGGCACCGTTATGGCCAAGCGCGTGGAGATGACCGGCATGCCCGAGCTCATCGCCATGCTGCACTCCTTCGTGGGTCTGGCCGCCGTGCTGGTGGGCTTCAACTCCTACCTCGCGCCCGACGCGACCGCGCACGCGCTGGGCACCTTCCACCTGGGTGAGATCTTCCTGGGCATCTTCATTGGCGCGGTGACCTTCACCGGTTCGATCGTCGCCTACCTGAAGCTGTCGGCGAAGATCTCGGGCAAGCCCCTGACGTTGCCCGCGCGCAACTGGCTGAATCTGGCGGCTCTCCTGGTGTCGTTGGCGCTGATGGTCGTCTTCATGCTCACTGAGGAGGGTTCGCTGCTGTCCTGGGCGGCCCTGCTGGCGATGACGGTGATTGCCCTGCTGCTGGGCCTGCACCTGGTGGCTGCGATTGGTGGCGGCGACATGCCCGTGGTTGTGTCCATGCTGAACTCGTATTCGGGCTGGGCTGCGGCCGCTGCGGGCTTCATGCTCAATAACGACCTGCTGATTATTACTGGTGCGCTCGTGGGCTCCTCGGGTGCGTACCTGTCGTGGATTATGTGTAAGGCCATGAACCGCGCCTTCATTTCGGTGATCCTGGGCGGATTCGGCTCGGATTCTTCGGCCAGTGCTGCTGGCGAGGGCGAAGAAGAGGGGACGATTGACGAGGTCGACGCCGCCGCTGTGGCCGCGCTGCTGTCGGACGCTCGCCGCGTGGTGATTACTCCCGGCTACGGCATGGCTGTGGCTCAGGCGCAGTACCCGGTGGCGACCCTGACGGAGAAGCTGCGTGAGAAGGGTGTGGAGGTGCAATTCGGTATTCACCCGGTTGCTGGCCGCCTGCCTGGTCACATGAATGTGCTGCTCGCTGAGGCGAAGGTGCCCTACGACATTGTGCTGGAAATGGACGAGATCAACGATGACTTCCCTGAGGTTGACGTGGTCTTGGTGATCGGCGCGAATGACACGGTTAATCCTGCGGCTGAGGAGCCTGGCTCGCCGATCGCGGGCATGCCGGTGCTGACCGTGTGGGAGGCCGGGAAGGTCATCGTCTTTAAGCGTTCGATGGCGACCGGTTATGCCGGTGTTCAGAACCCCTTGTTCTTCAAGGAGAACACCTCGATGCTCTTTGGGGACGCGAAGGGTTCTGTGGAGGCCATAATTCAGGCGTTGTGACGCCTTGGCGTTGTGGCGCCTTGGCGTTGTGGCGTCCCGCTGCAGTGTCATTTAGGCGCAGTGACGCTTAGATGCACTGGCGTCTAACTGCTCTGAGATTCAGATGCTGTCATGCCGTGGCATTGTGATATCCAGGCATTGCGACAGCCAGACGCTGCGAGAGCCACACACTAGGGGCCGCCACACACTAGGGGCTGTGCAGTTCTGTGGAACTGCACGGCCCCAAGTTGTGCCGACCTCAGCGCCGGCCCACACCTCGCCTTTCCAGAGCTGCAACCGCGGGCATGCTTGTGCCAGCCCCCCCTCATGAACAGGGTGATATGGAGCTGTTTTGGGCACCAGCTGCCCACCTTGACACTAACCTCACCCCGGGACCAGTGCTGGAAACACGACCGGCGATGCGCTGGCACACCTGCGCCTCACTCACGGATGGAGGCCACCCCTCCTGCGCCTCACTCCCCTCCCTTCGCAGCCCCCCTTTGCGCCCTCGTGTGCCACCAAGGCCCGGATCGGCATCCGGAGGGTAGTTTCCGCGCTGGGAGCACAGCTCGGAGCGGGCGAGAGTCGAGGAGGCCGCAGTGGCTAGAGGCTACACATGGTGGCGACTCGTCCCAAGCGCGCCTGACAACGCCGACACGGCGCCGTCACTTCATAGGCTCCGCGTTGCACCACATAACCTCAGCGAAGCACCCTCCCACTTAGGGAAAGAACCCAGGTCAATCCTGGTTTCATGCATAAGGGTGGGTGTTTCTGGCAACGCCAGAAACACCCACCCTTCAGTCCAGCAGCCCTCAGAAGATACGTCTCAGAGGCACCTCCTCAGGCCACACACCCTAGGACACTCGAGTGACGAGGTAGCTCCACCTCTCCGGGCCAGACTCGCGGGTCTGGACACGGTAATGCGACTCGGACTGCTGCAAGTGAGCAAACAAAGGATCCGGCTGGTGATTGGTCACAACATTCAGCGATTCCCCCACCGGCAGGACATCGACTGCGTGCAGCAGCAATTGCTTACGGACAACGCGGGGAAGCTCGTAGACGCGCAACTCCTCAGCATCGGCGCCGGGCACTACCACGTGCCCGGACTCGCCAGATTCTGCCTTAGCTCCGTGATGCCTGCGGCGCCCATGCCCACCGCAGCCGCAGCCCCCAGCGTGTCCGTGTTGGTGTTGATGACGGTGCTGGTGTTCGCCGTGGGCAGCAGGCTCACCGGGGTCAACGGTCTTCTTCTTCCCACCGCAGCCACCTTTACCGCCGCAGCCACAGCCACCCGAAGAGGAAGGCTGCACGCGAGCATCCACCAACTTAAATACCTGGGTACCAGGGCCCGATGCTGCGTCAGGCAGCGTTACGTCACTCATAATTTCCTCCACATATTTCCTGACAACAAGTTTAGTGTTGCTTGCATCGTAGTCACCTCATGCCCCCACTCACCGCTGCAAGTGGGCACATTCATATTGCACCTACGAGCTTCCTTATCAGCACGCTGCCACATCCACGCGCGCAAGCCTCAGGGAAGCATCCCTCGGAGGTGACACTATCGCAGCGGCACAACAGAATTACAGGGAATTCCAAGAAAAGACCCCTCCACCGCGAAGGCAAGCACGCAAAGAAAGTGGAGAGCCCAACGAGGCAGGCGCCAGAGCACACCCACGAGGACAAACCTTCACACCTAAACGCCTAAGACACCCACCACGCCGCTCACCCGGCAGAGGAGCCACTCGAGAAGCCCGAGTCAGTCTTCCCTCAAGACGAACTCAACCTCAACCTCCACCGAGGCATTCAGCGGCAACGCGGCCACACCCACAGCCGAGCGCGCATGGGCCGAACCAAACACCTCGCCGAAAAACTCAGACGCACCATTGATCACACCAGGCTGACCATAGAAGTCAGGCAGAGAGGCAACAAAGCCCACCACCTTCACCACACCCGTCAAACGGTCAACACCGCCAGCAGCCGCAGCCGCAGCCGCGAGCGCATTCAGCGCACACACCCGCGCAGCGTCCTTCGCGTCCTCAGGATCCGCGCCGTCCTCGCCAACCGCACCAATACACGCCAGCTCGCCAGCCTCCATTGGAAGCTGGCCCGAGGTGCGCACAACACCTCGATCAATCACAGCAGGCACATAGGCTGCCAAAGGAGCAACCACCTCGGGCAGCTCAACACCCATCTCACGGAGTTTTTCAGAAGGAGTTGTCATGACGGCAGGGCCTTTCGCTCAGCTTCACTGGTGGCTTGCGGGACGCAAGTCGCTACCCTAACGCTACCGCACCACCAGCTCGCCTCGCGCACTCCCTCACGCCGCCAGCACCCACAGCGGACGCGGCATTTTCTTCAAGCCCGCCCGGCGGATCACCTCGTCAATCACGATCTGCGGGTTGGCCAGCTCGAAGTACTCGAAACGCAAGACGATGAATCCGTGAGCTTCGAGCCGTTTTTGCCGCTGATCGCGGGCGGTGAGGGAGCGCAGGATCTGGTCGGGGAATTCGCCGTACTTGTCTTTCCCGTCGAACTCAATGACGATCCGCGTATTCCCCAGACGGAAGTCCACGTAGTAGACGTCACCGCCGTCAAGAACCACACCCTGCGTGCGAACATCGCGCAGGCCAGCCGCCTTCAGCACCCACAGTAGTTCGCGTTCGGGCACGGATTCGCAGCCCGCATCAGCGGCGACGAGGACGACGCGGGCGCGCGCCTTACCCTGACAGCGCGGCATGGCCTCAAGAATACTTGCGACCTCAGCCCGGAGGAAGGTTTCACGGCGGCGGCTTTCCGTCATGCGGAAGCGGTTAAAAGACGTCATACGGCGCAATGCGCCACTGACCGTCACCACCGCATCTTTTGGCCCCAAAATGCAGGCGCATTGCGCGGCGGCGTACTCACTGAGGGCCACGCGCACACCCTCGACATTACTCACCCATTCATTGGGGATATGCGCGCCGTGCCGGATCAGCCGCACGGCTGGCACGCGCGGCACGCCGGGCACATTGATGGCGGGGAGGGTGGCGGCTTTGCCACCCCACCGGCCAGAACGCGAGACATGAATGTCAGGCAGAGCCTCAGTCAGTTCCACCCCCGCCATCAACAGGGCAGTGTCGTGGCTGAGAACATTACGCTCCCCCAAGGCAAGGGCAACCGCGCAGGCCCGCAGGATGGTGACGCGCGCGTAGAGTTCCCATTTGCCAAGGCCATAAAGGTAGCGGGTGTGGACGTAGACATTGCGAAAGATTCGAATAATACGCCCTTCGCGCAAGAGGGCTGCCGTGCGCTTGGAGGTGGCACGCCGGGACACGATAAGGCTTGCAACGGCCATTTCGATGCTGGCGGCAGGATCGGTGGTGCGAAAGGTGTTCATTCCTCCAGTCTGGCGCGCTGTCCCGCGAGCGACGAATGAGTCAGCGGCCGCCTGTGGATAACGCGTTTTCACCCCCCATGCCTGTGGATAACCTTCGCCTGCCGCCTGCCTGCCACAGCCCGTCCGTCAAGACCCTCAGCAAGTCGGGGGCAATCGCCCGCGCCCGCCTGCCTACCGGGCCTGGTCGCGGCCCCGCGTGTGCGCTCAGGACACGGAGTCCCCGCACACCGGCATTTCTGGCCTGGACGCACACCTCGCAGACGCGCGCTCACCGCAGCGCCACCTGGGCACCTGCGCATCAACTCGCCCCCACCGCCCCTCAACAGGCACAATGATTCCTATGGATCTTCGCCCGTCAGCTCCTACCGAAGAGCTCACCCCGACACCCCAACCGGTTGCAGCTGCCGTACTCTCCGGCGAAGTTCACGCCACGGACGCCCCGCGTCCCCTCTCGGTGTTTGACATGTTCCGCGTGGGTATAGGCCCCTCCTCATCCCACACTGTTGGGCCCATGCGCGCCGGACTGGCCTTCACCACCGAGCTTGCCTCCCTGCCAACGCCCTCTCGTCTCCACATCGACCTTTTCGGCTCACTCGGAGCAACGGGCCGCGGCCACAATACGGATCGCGCCGTGCTGCTGGGTCTGGCAGGGTTCTCCCCCGAATCAGTGTCCATTGACACGGTAGAGTCCCTGCTCCCAGGGGTCGCCCGCTCCGGGCATCTTCCCCTTCCCGGCGCAGCCTCGGTCCCTTTTGATCTCACGACCGACATTCGTTTCCTACCAGGCACGGTGCTGCCCTACCACGTCAATGCCTTGACCATTTCAGCGTGGGTGGAAGGCTCGCCGGGCGAGGCCCCAGCCCTTGTGCGTACCTACTATTCGGTGGGTGGTGGTTTCGTGATGGCCCAGGTCAACGACGATACCGACAATCCGCAGGTGGAGGCCCTGGCGAGCGCCAGCGAAGCGGTGATCCCCCAAAAGGACGCGCCCTTTCCTTTCGCGTCCTCAGATGCCCTGCTCGCGCAATGCGATGCGAGCGGCCTGTCTGTGGCGCAGCTTGTTCGCGCCAATGAACTGTCATTACGGTCTGAGGTTGAGCTTGATGCCTACCTGGATCAGATCGCCAACACCATGTTTGATTGCGTGGACGCTGGGGTTGGGACGAGTGGGATTCTCCCCGGAGGGCTGGATGTGCCCAGGCGCGCGGGCACCCTTGCTCGCAAGCTTGCCGAGCGCGCACGCGTAGGCGCGCCCTCTGGCAGCCTTCAATGGGCGGCGACAGCCCACGACCCTATGCGAGCAATGGACTGGGTGAATCTTTTTGCTCTGGCCGTCAACGAAGAAAACGCCGCCGGGCACCGGATCGTCACCGCCCCGACCAATGGTGCTGCAGGGGTGATTCCTGCGGTCTTGGGCTACCTGGTGTCCTATTGCCCCGAGGCCGGTGCGTCGGACTCGGCGTTCGTACCCTCGCCTGAATCTCCCATGGCGCCCTTCCAGCTTGACCCCTCTGACCTGCGTGAATGCGCGCAGGCCCGGAGGCGCGTCGTCCATGATTTCGTGCTGGCGGCAACGGCGATTGGTGCGTTGATTAAAACGAATGCGTCGATCGCGGGGGCCGAGGTCGGCTGCCAGGGCGAGGTCGGTTCAGCATCGGCAATGGCCGCAGCAGGGTTGGCTCAAGCTTTGGGCGGGACCCCTCAGCAGGTGGAGAATGCTGCGGAGATTGCCATGGAGCATTCTTTGGGGTTGACCTGTGATCCGGTGGCTGGCTTAGTGCAGATCCCGTGTATTGAACGCAATGCTATCGCCGCCGTGAAAGCGATTAATGCCGCGCGTATGGCCCTCTGGGGCGATGGGCGCCATACGGTGAGCTTGGATGTGGCGATCGAGACGATGCGTCAGACGGGTATTGACATGCTCTCGAAGTACAAGGAGACTTCGGCCGGTGGTCTTGCTGTGAATGTCGTGGAGTGCTGAGTGCTGGTCTGCACTGATTGAGGTGCCAACGCGCTTGGGGTTGCCGGGAGTCCACACTGACGGAGATTCCTCCGGGTTGCTGTACCTCCCGGCGCCCACCTGCGTCCATGACTATCCCCACTGCGCCATTGGTGATGCCCCGGGGGTGGATGACCCCGGCGCCCGCGTGTGTGCTCAAGCGCATTAAGCAGCGCTTGAGCACTACATACCTCTTGGGCTCACAGCTGGGCGCCTGCGGAAGACAGAGCGGACTGATGTCAGAAGCGCGAATGCGCTTGAACAGTATTCTCCCCTCGCCTGACGCTTCTGAGCCCTCACTTCCAACTGGACCCTATATCTAGGGGTGTCCGCCACGCATGCCAAATGAAGCATCCGCACGCTGGACGCTCCCTATATCTAGGCGGCGCCCTCCCATCTATCCGCATATCGGGATGCGACACGCCGCCTCGTGTGGGAGTTTTGGGGATTTTTCTTGAAGGGTTATCCACAGCTGTGGACTCTTCTGGCCGTAACTTTCCACACCCTGTGCACAGCCCCTCAGCGGCAAAAGCGACGCAGATTCGGGGTGTCTACACGACTCTCAGAGTGCCCTCTTGGGCGGCGCGGACATGTTGTTCATCACTGCATTTTCAGCGTCCACAGAGCTATCCACACAAAACACGCCAATCTTGTCGAAACACAACATCTTGGGGTGATCGACCCAAAGCAACACAAGGTGTAGTGTTAGTACACGAGATGCGGCGCCTCAAGCCGCTATAAATGACAAACGTGTGATTACGTGCAGGTATGCAGTTCTCACCCCCAAGGCCGGAGGAATCTCATGACGATCACCGTCTACACCAAGCCGATGTGCGTCCAGTGCACTGCGACCTACCGCGCCCTCGACAAGCAGGGCCTGCCCTACACCTCCGTTGACGTCTCCGAGGACGTGGCTGCCCTCGAGTTCATCAAGGGGCTTGGCTACCAGCAGGCTCCAGTGGTCATCGCAGGCGACGACCACTGGAGTGGCTACCGCCCCGACCGCATTAAGGCAGCTGCCGCCGCCTTTGAAGCATCCTCCGCATTGCGCGTCGCCCAGGCCTGAGACCCCTATCCCGGTCACCCTGTGGGTGGCCGGGATACGTGCATCTGCTATGAAGCACAACCCTCGCAGATAGGATTCCACAGGAGGACCCGGGATGGTTAAGCTCGTCTACTTCTCTTCAGCAACCGGCAATACCCGCCGCTTTGTTGAGAAGTTGGGCTTCCCCGCCGAAAGAATCCCCCTGCGCGCCGCCGACCCCTTCCTCAACGTCGACTACGACTATGTGCTGATCGTGCCCACATACGGCGGCGGCAACCACAAGGGCGCCGTCCCTAAGCAGGTCATCAAGTTCCTCAACGACCCCACGAATCGAGGCCACTGCCTGGGTGTGATTTCATCCGGAAATACCAACTTCGGCACCGCCTACTGCCTTGCTGGCGACATTGTCGCGGCAAAATTAGGGGTGCCGCACATGTACAAGTTCGAGCTCCTCGGAACCTCCGAGGACGTCTCCCGAGTTCAGAATGGACTGGAAGAATTTTGGCAGAGAATCTGACCGACACCGGCCTGGAAGAAGCCCCCAGCCCTGAGCTGGACTACCACGCTCTCAACGCCCAGCTCAACCTCTACACCGAGGAGGGGCTGATTAACTTTGATGCCGACCGTGCGGCGGCTCGCCAGTATTTCCTCCAGCACGTCAACCAAAACACCGTGTTCTTCCACGACCTGGAAGAAAAGCTCAAGTACCTGGTGGACGAGGGCTACTACGAGGGCCACGTCCTTGACCAGTACGACTTCGCCGACGTCAAGGCCCTGTACAAGCAGGCTTACGCCCACAAGTTCCGCTTCCCCACCTTCCTGGGCGCCTTCAAGTACTACACCTCGTACACGCTCAAGACCTTCGACGGTAAGCGCTACCTGGAGCGTTTCGAGGACCGCATCGTCATGGTCGCCCTCTATCTTGCGCGCGGTGATCTGCAGCTCGCCCAGCACCTCGTTGACGAGATGATCAGCGGCCGTTTCCAGCCCGCCACTCCCACCTTCCTCAACGCTGGTAAGGCCGCACGAGGCGAGCTGGTTTCCTGCTTCCTGCTGCGCATTGAAGACAATATGGAGTCGATCGCGCGCGGTATTAACTCCTCCCTGCAGTTGTCCAAGCGCGGCGGCGGCGTGGCCCTGTCTCTGACGAACCTGCGCGAGGCCGGCGCCCCCATTAAGAAGATTCAGAACCAGTCTTCGGGCATCATTCCCGTCATGAAGCTGCTGGAGGATTCCTTCTCCTACGCGAATCAGCTTGGTGCCCGCCAGGGTGCTGGTGCGGTCTACTTGCACGCGCACCACCCCGACATCATGGCTTTCCTCGACACGAAGCGTGAGAACGCTGACGAGAAGATTCGTATTAAGACGCTCTCTCTGGGCGTGGTCATCCCTGACATTACCTTTGAGCTGGCTCGTAATAACGAGGACATGTACCTCTTTAGCCCCTACGACATTGAGCGAGTCTACGGGGTGCCTTTCACAGAGATCTCCGTGACCGAGAAGTACCGTGAGATGGTCAATGACGGGCGTATTCACAAGAAGAAGATCAACGCTCGCCGTTTCTTCCAAACCCTGGCTGAGATCCAGTTCGAGTCCGGCTACCCCTACATCGTCTTTGAGGACACGGTCAACCGCGCCAACCCCATTGATGGCCGTATCACCATGTCCAACCTGTGCTCGGAGATCCTGCAGGTGTCGGAGGCCTCGACCTACAACGATGACCTGTCCTACTCCCATATTGGTAAGGACATCTCCTGCAACCTGGGGTCGCTCAATATTGCTAAGACTATGGATTCTCCCGACTTCCAGGCCACGGTGGAAAGCGCCATCCGCGCCCTGACTGCCGTCTCGGACCTGTCGGATATCCAGTCGGTTCCTTCCGTAGCCCGCGGTAATGCTATGAGTCACGCCATTGGCCTGGGTCAGATGAATCTGCATGGCTACCTGGCGCGTGAGCATATCCACTACGGCTCTGAAGAGGCCCTGGATTTCACGAATATGTACTTCCTGGCCATTACTTACGCGGCGATCAAGGCCTCGAATATGATTGCCCGCGAGCGCGGCGAATCTTTCGTGGGCTTTGAGCGCTCCAAGTACGCCTCTGGCGAGTACTTCGAGAAGTACATTAAAGGCGATTGGACGCCTAAGACCGAGCGTGTGCGCGAGCTGTTGGCGGCCTCCACGATCTACATTCCCACGCAGGATGACTGGCGTCAGCTGGCTGCGGATGTGGCGGAGTTCGGCATGTACAACCAGAATCTGCAGGCAATCCCACCAACCGGTTCGATTAGCTACATCAATAACTCAACCTCGTCGATTCACCCGATCGTGTCCAAGATTGAGATCCGTAAGGAAGGCAAGATTGGCCGCGTTTACTACCCGGCGCCCTTCATGACGAATGAGAACCTTGAGTTCTACCGCGATGCCTACGAGATTGGCCCCGAGGCCATTATCGACACTTATGCGGTAGCCACCCAGCACGTTGATCAGGGCCTGTCGCTGACCCTGTTCTACCCCGATACGGTGACTACCCGCGACCTCAACAAGTCCTACATTTACGCCTGGAGGAAGGGTATCAAGACCCTCTACTACGTGCGTCTGCGCCAGATGGCTTTGGAGGGCACCGAGGTCGCTGGCTGCGTGTCCTGCATGCTCTGACCTGGGCTGCGGCGCCCCGCTCTTGGGCGTGTAAGTGACGTTGATTGGCGAGGTGCCCGCCGCTTGCAGTGTAGCCCACCGGCTTGAGGAAGCCGGTGGGCTACTGTTTTATTCTGCTTTCGGAGAGGACTCTGATCCGCCGCGATAAGTTCCGGAAGACCTTGCTTGTTCCACCAGACCTCACTTGTTGAGGCCTGCGGTGCCTTTCCCTCCAGATGTCGCACGTTCTGGCAGACACCGCACGTTCTGGCCAGCGCCGCTAGTTGTGACACAAATTACCTGATCTGGCCTGCGCCACCTCTTCCCTTGCACGTAACACTCCACCGCCCACGTCGCCCCTTCCGGCGCCCGCGTGTGCGCCCAAGGGGTTGAAGGGTGACTGAGGGGAGTTATCGCCCTTGGCGTCACAGCTGGGCGCCGACTACGCCGCCACACCCGGGATCCGCCACTACCTTTAGCTGACCTTTTCGACCTCAATAAGTACGGCTGTGCCGGGCAGGATATGCGGGGGACGGATTCCCCACTCGGTCAATACCGCCCCGGGTACACAGGCACCTTCTTCGTTCCACCACTCTAGGTCAGAGCGGCATGAAGGATTGCGCAGGCTTTCATAGAGCTCAGGCCCACCGTAGGGACGCACTCTGTAGAGAGCATCCGCCTCCAACTCGGGTAGGCGCATCAGGCCGTAGGGGTAGTGTTCGGAAGTGTCAAGGGCAGCGAAGCACCACACCGACCAGCGCTCATCCGGGGAAACGACTCCATCGAGTCGCACAGCAGGGTCGGCGATGTCAGCGTGGACGGCGCGTGCTCCCCACGCCAGATTCTGGTTACCTTCAGGCAGCCCATTCTCGTCCACGATCAGCGGATTTCGCGCTGACCATTCGCGTCGGGCCTGCGTGTAGAGGGCAATCCAGCGGCGTAGGGGTGCCAACTGTTCGTCGTTCATCGTCAGGATGTTCCACTCGATGCCGAGGTGTCCGCTGAAGGCTACCGAGGCGCGCGTGGCCAGTCGAGTGAAGCGGCCGGTCATATGCGAGGGTGATTCGGCAATGTGGGCGCCGATCATTTCCGGTGGAACCAGCAGGGAGGTGTGTCGTTGAATGTCGACTCTTTCCAAGGGATCGGTGCAGTCTGATGCCCACACTCGGTCGGTCCGACTGAGGATGCCCAGGTCAATTCGACCTCCACCCGACGAGCAGGATTCAATCTCAAGATTGTCGAATCGCTCCCGTAGGGCGTCAAGCAGTGCGTAGAGGGCAAGGGTTTGGCCGTGTACGGCCGGGCGACCCGTGTAGGGAGAGATTGCTTCGGTCACGAAACGGTTGTGATCCCACTTGATGTAGTCGATTCCCAGCGCCTCAACAAGGGTGCTGATCTCTGTGTAGAGGTAGTCCCAGGCTTCAGGGTTGGCGAGGTCAATGACGTACTGGTCTCGTCCGGGCAGAGGCAGACGTGAAGGTTCGGGGCGAAGCACCCATTCGGGATGGGCTCGGGCAATGTCAGAGTCAAGGCTGATCATTTCTGGCTCGAACCAGAGTCCGAACTCCATGCCAAGGGAGTGCACAAGCTCTGCGATGGCGTTGAGTCCTCGCGGCCAAACCTCGGTGTCAACCTGCCAGTCACCAAGGGCCCGTGTGTCATTTCGGCGGCCTTTGAACCATCCATCGTCAATGACGAAGCGTTCAACCCCCACGTGGGCGGCGCGTCGGGCGAGGTCCATCATGGTCTGCTCGTCGTGGTTGAAGTAGACGGCTTCCCAGGTGTTGAGGGTGACGGGGCGGGGGCGGTAGGT
>NZ_CAHJXR010000010.1 GCF_903645355.1 Schaalia sp. Marseille-Q2122
CCCACCCACGAGGCCACCGCCACCTTCCCCCTAGCGGCAGGAGCCACCAGCCCCGACCCCTCCGGCGAGGGCGTATGGACTCTGATGGAGTGGCGCTCAGTATCAACGACGATCTCCGTTGATGGCCTCACCCAAACCGAGAGGCACAGTGCCGTCTGGGACTACCGCAAGTGGGAGACATACACCGTGTCGTACATGCTGCGCTCACCTGGGACCTCGACCGCCGTCACAGCCCCCACCACCGGCGGAACGCCTCTTCCCACGCATGTACGGGAAAACTCCACTCTCACACTGCCGATCAGCCCTGGAGACACCTTCACCGTCAACGGCGCTGACACCCCACTGTACGTACTCCAATCCGTCGAAGGAGCGCCAACTGGCCCGGTGAGCGAAGCCCCAACCATCACCCTGGTGGCAAAGGAACGCACGCACACCCATCGTTTCAGCGTTGAAACTCTCGGCACCGATAAGCCCCTACCACCCGAAGTTGTCACCACCTACCCGGATTACGAGGGCCAGCCTGTTGTCTACCCGACAGTCACCCCGGCGAAGGTCACGGTGCCTGGCGGGGAGTGGATCTCCCAAGGCTGGAGCGAAAGCGGCACGAACCTGTCGCCTGATGGCCTGATCGAGACACACACTCACGTGCTGTACTGGAAGTTCAGGCAGATCTTTGATGTGGTCAACCCCCAGCCACCATTTGCAACATCGGATGAACTACTCAACGCACATCCTGAGCTCGGCGCACCCGGCGTCCCAGTGAACGTGGTGACGCAGGGCTTGCCTTTCAGCGTTGACGCGCAGGGCTTCACGCCCTCGTCGACAGTGGACATTTACAGTTACTCGACGCCTCGCCTGCTGGGGACGGTCAGCGCTGATGCGCATGGCCGCGTTTCCACCAGCATCTCCATTCCTGCTGACCTCAGCCCCGGGATTCACTTCCTGACCCTTAGGGAGCGCGGGAGCGCTAAGCCTCAGACAATCCTGAAGTTGAATGTCCTCAAGGCCTCCCTCCCGCCAGGGGGTGGGCACACGCCTGGTGGGCACACGCCTGGCGGTGCTCCCACTCCTGGCACCTCTCCCACAGTCAATCCTCCGGCTGTCACTCCACCGGCCACCACTCCACCATCCGACGCTCCGTCGGCGAGCAGCCCTCAGTCGACCATTCGTCGCAAGCCTCGCCTCGCTCAGACCGGCGTCGGTGACAACGGCGAGGACGTAGCCCTACTGCTCCTCATGTCGGGCCTGGCGCTGGCGGCTGGCGCCTCGGCGCCTGTGCGTTCTCGCCGCTGACTTCCTTGAGAGGACTCTCATCCCCTTCCCTCACATGACTGTGGGGCGCCACGACACCTGTGTCACATGTGGCGCCCCACAGTGCGGGGAGGGGGAAAGTTTTGGCTGAAAGACGGTATCCTCATCATCATGTCTAAGGCTCCGGTGCGCGTCATTATCATTACGGGACCTTCCGGTTCAGGGAAGTCCTCCCTCGCCCGCCGCTTGGGCCTACGCTCTGTGCGTTTGGATGACTTCTACCGCAGCTATGACGCTCCCAATATGCCCATGGTCGACGAGCACCTCATCGACTGGGATGATGTGCGCTCCTGGAATCAGGAGGCCGCCATCACCGCCCTCATTGAACTGTGCACCACCGGGCAGACCGACACCCCCGACTACGACATCCCCACCAGTTCCGTCGTGGGCACTCGACATCTACGCCTCGATCCTTCCGAGAAGGTCATCATTGCCGAAGGCATCTTCGCCGCTCACTGCGTTCCCGCCCTGAAAGAGCACGGCCTGTTAGCCGACGCCATCTGCATTGCTCGCAACCCCTGGCGCAATGCTTACTTCCGCTTTATCCGCGACATCAAGAAAAACCGCAAGTCCGTGCCGGTGTTGATTCGCCGAGGCCTGTACCTCACCCAGCGTGAGCCCGCTCAGATCCGCGAGTGGACGGCTCTGGGCTGTCGGCCTCTTCCTTCCCTTGAGGCGGCTATTGAAGCGGTGAGAGCAGCGGCGGCCAAAGCGCAGGCAGGCTAAGCGTTCACTGCCAGGCACCTCCCACTGTTTCCCTCCAGCTCATAGCTTCGACAGGTATCCTCAAGTGCCATTGGTACAGATCATCGCCATCGGTACGAGGCACACCCCATACCAACAGCGCCCAGACATACCCACAGCACCCAGACATACCCACAGCACCCAGACATACCCACCCCAGGCCACCTCACCTCCAGACAAAGCCCCCAGGCAACCCACCCCCTAACCACACCCCACAGGCACACCTAAGAGCCACCGGTACAGACCAACGCCATTGGTACGGATCGTCACCACCGGTACGAGGCACACCCCATACCAACAGCGCCCAGACATACCACAGCGCCCAGACATACCACCCCAGGCCACCTCACCTCCAGACAAAGCCCCAGGCAACCCACCCCTAACACACCCACCCCCCACAGGCACACCTAAGAGCCACCGGTACAGACCAACGCCATTGGTACGGATCATCGCCATCGGTACGAGGAACACCCCATACCAACAGCGCCCAGACATACCCACAGCGCCCAGACATACCCACCCCAGGCCACCTCACCTCCAGACATACCAACAGCGCTAACTCGCACCCATAGCCGCGCGGACAAGGCAGGGACGCCTCGTCAGGCTAGGCGGGCAAACCTCCACCAGCGGCAGGGTGTGCTGGCGGCGGTGGGGTAGGCCCGGGCAGAAAACCACACCCGCTATCGCACATGCAGAGGCCCCCACCCCACCGCAGCGAAAGGACAGCTTTCGCCAAGGTGAGGCAGGGGCGCCTCGTCAGGTTAGGTGGGCGTTGAGCCGACGCGTAGTGTCAGGCTCATGGGCGAACGAGGCGGCCCCGGAAAACCGGAACCGCCTCACCAACACCGAGAAACTGAACCTACAGCTTCTTGACCAGGGGGAAGGTGATGGTCTCGCGAATACCCTGGCCGGTCAGGGCCATGAGCAGGCGATCCAGGCCCATACCCATGCCACCGGCGGGCGGCATGCCGTACTCCATAGCCAGCAGGAAGTCCTCGTCCAGCACCATGGCCTCGGGATCACCATCGGCGGCAGCCAGGGCCTGAGCCTCGAAACGCTGGCGCTGAATCACCGGATCAACCAGCTCAGAGTAGGCGGTGGCCAGCTCGAAGCCTCGCACGTACAGGTCCCACTTTTCAACCACGCCCGGCTTAGAGCGGTGCCCTCGGGTCAATGGCGACGAATCCTCGGGGTAGTCTCGTACGAAGGTGGGCTCCCACAGCTGATCGCCAACGGCGGCTTCGAAGAGGGTTTCAGCGACCTTACCGGTGACGTAGTGGTCGGGCACTTCCTCGTCGAAGTCTCGCTTGAGAATCTCCACCAGCTCCTCGCGGGGAGTCTGAGCGGTGATGGGGCGGCCGATGGCTTCGGAGGTTGCCTCGTACATGGAGATTTCCTTCCACGTACCGGACAGGTCGTAGGTGGAGCCGTCAGGCAGGGTAACGACCTCGCTACCCAGGGCTTCGCGGGCGGCGCGCTGGATAAATTCGCGCGTGCGGCGGGCCATGGTGTCGTAGGAGCCGTAGGCTTCGTAGGCTTCCAGCATGGTGAACTCGGGCGAGTGCGAGGAGTCAGCGCCTTCATTGCGGAAGTTGCGGTTGATTTCAAAGACCTTATCGACGCCGCCCACGACCGCGCGCTTGAGGAAGAGCTCGGGCGCGATACGCAAGAACAGTTCGGTGTCGTAGGCGTTCATGTGGGTGCTGAAGGGGCGGGCGGCGGCGCCACCGTGCAGGACCTGCAGCATGGGGGTTTCGATTTCAATGAAGCCGGCCTCGTCGAAGTAGGCGCGCAGGGACTTGACCACCTGGGCGCGCATGCGCACCATGTCGCGGGCGGCTGGGCGCACGATCATGTCGAGGTAGCGGCGGCGCACGCGCATGTCCTCGGACAGGCTCATTTCGGTGCCGTCTTCGGCGGTGTAGGTCTTGGGCAGGGGGCGCAGAGACTTCGCGGCAACAGCCCAGGCGGGGACGGGGTCGCCCTCGTTGATACCGGGGGTGAAGAGGCCTGCGGGGGCGGTGCCGGGGCAGGCCAGAATCGACAGTTCGCCGCGGCGCGAGGAAATGACGCGGCCGTGAACGAAGAGGTGATCGCCCAGGTCAACGTCGGCCTTGTACTGTGCGAGGGAGTCAACGCCAACTTCAGCGGCGGAGAGCATGACCTGGATGCGGTTCCCGGCACCGTCTTGGAGGGTGGCGAAGCAGAGTTTGCCGCCGTTGCGGGCGAGCATGACGCGCCCGGCGATGCCGACCTCGTCAGTGGTTTCATCGCCCGCCTCGAGGTGGGCGTACTTTTCGCGCACCTCTTCAATGGTGGAGGAGATCGGCAGCACCACGGGGTAGGCCTCGGTGCCGGCATCAAGCATTCGCTGACGCTTTTCCGCACGAACTCGCACCTGCTCGGGTGCGTCGTCGGCAACGTCAGTGGGGAGTTCGGGGGTGTCAATCTTTGCGTCAGTCACGTCTATCATCTTAGCGCCTTGCGTTTGGGCCTGTTTTCTTCGTTTGACGAGGCTCCCGCCGCGCCTCCTTAGGGAATATCAGTCCTCGTGTGGACGGTTGCGGTGGGTGGGTGCGGGTGCGCTTAGGATGGTGGCATATGGCTCTATCGCGGTACTCTGCGCGAGATTGCTGTTGGAGAGAGGGTTGACTGGGGGTGTGATGGGATTGTCTGCGTCACGTTCGTCGGCAAAGCAGCGCCAAGCAGATGGGCTTCGCAAGGAAGGCGATCAGAACGCACGACGCGCAGCGGGCGGCGAGCAGCCTCACAGCCTGTGGTCGCGCGCGCTGAGTTCACGTTTCATGCAGGAGCTGCGGTGGACCTTCACCTGGCCGATGCTGTGGATTCAGAGCGTCGCCGTGAACCTTGCTCTGGCTGTGTTTTATCTGCTGTTTCGCCAGCCGAATCTGGGCGGGCACTACGACACGGTGTTGCTCTATTGCGTGTATTTTTCGACCTTCATCCTGGCTGATGTGACGACGACGAATATTTTTGGCCTGGATGTTCCTCGTACGACGGAGGCCCTCAAGGAGGGGCAGTCTTTCCTGCGGATTCTTTTGCGGAAGAATGCTGTGCAGTGCGTGGTGATTGTCCTGCCGATGCTTGTGATTACGGCGGGGTGGACGGAGTATCTCTACCACGATTCGGAGATGCTGCGGACGGTGCCGGGTGTGCTCTACCCGATGGTGTTGTTTATGGCGGTGGGGAACTTGATTAGCGTTCTTTTCCCTGTGGCTCAGGCGCCTTTTTCGTGGCATGTGCGTACGTGGAGGAGTTGGCGCTGTCAGGTGCCACTGTTGATTTCCTACGCGATTCCGTGGGTGATCTTCGCGGTGTGGGTGTACACGGATCTGCCGGGGTGGCTCAACGGTATGTTGATGGACGCGGGCAGTGATGATTTTGTGCCACCCGCTGAGAATGCGACAGCACTGTTGGTGGCTTCGTTTGTCATTTATTGGTTGGTGACGCTGCTGAGCGCGTTGTTGTTCCGTTGGCGCGGTTTTGTGTTCCTCGGGCAAAAGAGCCTGGTTGAGCAGGCTCCTTTTGACGAGGAGATGCGCGAGGCCCTCGCGGAGTGGTGGCCTGAGAGTGGCCGCGAGGCTGATGCGTGTGCGACCTCATAACACTGGCCTGGAGCGAGGTCCGTTGAGCCCGACACGAGCTTGATGTGTGGAGTCCAGCGTGTTGACTCAAGCTCTCCCTCAACCTCTAGGGGCACGTCCTATCAGCGCCCAGCCTCAGGCTGATTCGGCCCTTCACACGCCTGCGGACTTCAGGCCCTGGGCCTGCGCAGCAGGGTGAGCCTCGGGTACTTCGCCGGGGTTCTCGCCCGTTTCGACAATGCGATTCTGAGCGTCGACGAAGACAACGCTAGGTTTCCAGGTGCGCACGCGCGATTCGGGCACGTGAGAGTAGGCGATGATGATGACGAGGTCACCGGGGTTGACCAGGTGGGCGGCGGCACCGTTGATTTGTAGGACACCCGAGCCGCGCTTGCCAGCGATGGTGTAGGTCGACAGGCGCGAACCATTGTTGATGTCGACGATGTCGACGCGCTGCCCTTCAGCGATGTCAGCGGCATCCAGCAGGTCAGCATCAATGGTGACTGACCCAACGTAGTGCAGGTCTGCGCTGGTGACGGTGGCGCGGTGAATCTTGCCGTGCACCATTTCGCGCATGATTTCGGGCTGCATCATGCCCTGCGAGGTATTCATGGTCATCCTCGGACCTCCACGGTCATGGCCATATTGTCGATCAGGCGGGTTGTGCCCACCCGGGCGGCGATGAGCAGGCGTGCTTGGACTCTGCCGCGCGCGCTTCCAGCATTGAGGGGCTGGAAGGAGTGGTCGTCCACCAGTTCAACATAGTCGATGTCCACGCCACCTTCAGCATCCAGTACTTGGCGAGCGGCTGCGATGACGAGGGTGGGAGCGGCGCCGACGGCTGCGGCCTCGGCACCGACCGTCAGTGCGCGGTTGAGCGCGCGGGCGCGGGTGCGCTCCTCAGGGGAGAGGTATTGGTTGCGGCTGGAGAGGGCCACGCCGTCAGTGTCGCGCACGATTGGCACGCCCACGATTTCAACTGGCATGTCGAGGTCACGCACGAAGGCGCGGATGACGGCCAGCTGTTGGGCGTCTTTTTCGCCGAAGAGTGCGACCTTTGGGCGGGTCAGGTTGAGTACCTTCGTGACGACGAGGGCGACCCCGGCGAAGTGGGTGGGGCGCGATGCGCCTTCGAGGTGGTGGCCAACCGGGCCGGGGTCAAGGGTGATGAGGGGTGCTTCGGGGTAGACGTCTTCTGGGGCGGGTGCCCAGACGAGGTCGGCTCCGACTGTGGTGAGGGCGGCGATGTCGGCTTCGAGGGTGCGGGGGTAGGCGTCGAAGTCCTCGCCCGGGGCGAATTGGGTGGGGTTGACGAAGATGGTGACGACGACGTGGTCGGCGTGGGTGTGGGCTTGGCGGACGAGTTCGAGGTGCCCGTCGTGGAGGGCACCCATGGTCATCACGAGGCCGACGCTGCCGGGTAGTTCTGTCAGGGCGCTGAGGTAGTCGGCGCGGCTGTGGACTACGTGGGGGCGCTGTCTTGCTGCTGAGGGGCTTGCGTTGGTGGGAGCTGCTGCGTGGTGATGATTCTTCGCGTTGCCAGAAGTCATGGGTCTATTCTCCCCCTTTCACCTGCAGCTGTGCGCAGGAAAGAATGAGCGATCGCCCACGGCTGGGGTAGGGGCATGCCTGGGGAGGCCTCCGGCGCCCACGTGTGCGCCCAGGCAAGAAACGATCCTGAAGCAGGCCATTTAAGCCTTGGGCTCACATGCGGGCGCCGGGTGGCAGAGAAGGTCAGACTGGAACGGCGGGGGCCTAGGCTGATGTGCAGCACCCAGGTGTGCGTCCAGGCAGGAAATCGGGGTGAAACTACCCGATCAAGGTTTGAGCTCACACGTGGGAACCCCAAGGAACTACGGCTCTGTGCAAATAGGTAGATGGACAGAGAGTAGTCGGTGATGGCGTGCCTTAGTGATCAGCCTCAGTGTCGTCCAAGGCGCGGAGGATTTCGGCAGCTGCCCGCTCGGACAGGCTGCCTTTGCGCACGAGCATGTCCACGGTTTGGCGGGTCATGTGCGCGTAGGTCCGTGCCACTTGGGCGGTGGTGAAGTCCAGGGTTTCGACCCCCGCCGTGTCGCTGGCCTTCCCATCCCCCTGCCCGGATCCAGCGCCCAAGCCAGTACCAGTACCAGTACCAGTACCGCAGGGTTCCCCAATCAGAGCCTTCATATGGGATCGAATGGTGCCCGCATCGCCGCGCATGATCGGTCCTGTCAATCCGGCGCTGCCATCACGCAAGACCCTGTCAAGGGCCGCTTCGCACAGGGGCCGCAGGTAGTCGCCGGGGTTGTCCACCCCGGCGGCACGTAGGAGGTCCTGAGCTTGGGCAAGCAGTGTGACTAGGAAGTTTGCTCCGTGCGCCAGTGCTGCGTGGTAGAGGGTGCGTGCCTGCTCGGAGACCACCACGGGCTCTCCGCCCATCTCTACCACGAGGGCCTGAGCGATGGGCAGGACGGGGCCGGCAGCGGTCACTGCAAAAGGTGTTCCCACCAGGCGCGCCACATCGACGGAGGTGCCGGTGAAGGTCATGGCCGGGTGGATAGCCAGGGTAATGGCGCCGCAGGCTTGGGCGGGGGCGAGCAGACCGACCCCATGCGCGCCGGACAGGTGAATCACCAGTTGACCGGGCTGCCAGGCTTTCAGTGCGGCAAGTCCTTCAACGAGGGGGCCGATCTCATCGTCAGGAATGGCAATAATGACCAGTTCACTGCGTTCAACAAGGGTTTGCACATCGAGGATGGGCACACCGGGCAGCATGGCGTCGGCGCGTTCGCGGGAGGCCTCAGATGAGGCGGTGACGCCCACGATGCTGTGACCGGCGGCGCGCAGGGCGGAGCCGATGACGGGGCCGACGTGTCCCATGCCAATGATGCCGACGCCAAGGCGACCGGGTTGGTTCATGGTGCGTGTCCTTCACTATCTGGCGAGGCCGGGGCGCTCTTCTCCCCATCGAGAGCGGTCGTGACACGCTGCATCCACTTTTCAGGCGGCTCTGAGGCGCGACGCTGACTCGACAATTCGAGGAGTTGTGCCATGAGTTCGGCCGCGAGCGCCCCATCAACATGCTCGGCGTGAGCCGTGACGGATCCGGGGACGATTTCCATGTGGAGGGAGCACAGGTTGTAGCGGCGCTCAATGGGCCCCTCGTGGATGGACATGGATTGGAGGCGTTCGACGGGGGCGATGGTCATTCGGCGGTTGAACCAGCCGTCGCGGATTGCGAAGACGGTCTGCGTGAGAGCGACGGCTCTGCGCTTCCAGGTCACCCAGTCCAGCCAGCGCGTGTCGGGGCGGTTGGGGTGGAAGTAGCGGTTGTCTGTGGCGTTGACGCCGTGGAGGGCTTCTTGGATGAAGGCGAGGGGGTCGTCCACTCCCAGGTCGCGCACGACCAGCCAGAGGGCGAGTTCTGCCTCTTGGCGGGTGCCGACGGGCAGTAGCACATCAGAGTTTTGCGAGGTGGACCCGTTGGATTCGGCTCCGGTGACGTACCCGGCTTGGAGGATGCGGACGCGGTACCAGTCGCGTGAGCGCCACAGCAGGGGTTGGACGACGTGGACGGCGTGGATTCTGCGTGGGGGGATGGTTTGGGAGCGGGTTTCGAGTAGGCCTCGGCGGATGCGGATGCCGTCGGCTGATACTGCTGCGGTGAAGTTAAATTCGCCGACGAAGCGGTTCCACAGGTAGGAGATGAGGCCCAGTACCAGTGGGAGTAGGCCGGGCAGTGCGGCGAAGGCGACGTTGGGTTTCCAGAGGAAGAGGCCGATGATGACGATCACCATGGCGACGGTGAGGAGCGCTCCGATGAGAACGCCGGTGGAGCGCAGGAGGATTCGATGAGTGTGCCCGCCGAGACCTGGTAGAGGGCGTTCGGGCGCTTCGGCGAAGGCGGGGTGGGGTGTGGCGCGGCGGAAGGCTCGGGGTGGGCGTTTCCGTCGGTGGCGGTGGCCTCGTCGTTGGGAACAGTGGCTGACGGGCTGGGCTGCCTGAGTCCGGCTGCGAGGGGATTCGCGCGTAGCGAGGCTCGCTGAGTAGCCGAAGGTGAAGTTCGAATCCGCGCCGCCTGCGACCTCGACGTGAAGTTGTCCGAGGCCGAAGAGTCGGCCGAGTACGGGGTGGACGACGTCGACAGCTTGGATGCGGTCAAGGCGTGCGTGGCGTTGGCTGCGGAAGATGATGCCTTTGCGGAACCAGAGGGCATCCGGGGTAAGCGCGTAGGTGGTGTTGCGCCATGAGAGCCAGGAGAAGAGGACGATGGCGACGAGGACGAGCAGGAAGGATCCGCCTCCGATGATGACGACTGTGAGGAGGCCGAATGATTCTGCAACGCCCAGGGAGTAGAGGTCGGCGATGACCTGCGAATTCTGATAAACAAGGAAGGCAACGAGGGCTGCTAGGGCTTTCCAGGCGTTGAGTGCTGGAGAGACAGGGTGGAGGCGTCGCCATTGTTCGGCGGGCACTCCGGTATCGACGGCGCGGGAGGTGGTTGGGGAGGTGTCTTTCATGGGTGCCTCACAGTCCGGCGAGTTCGGCGGATCCGCGCTGTGCGAGGAGGTCGCGTAGGCGGTTCGCTTCGGCGGCGGGTAGGCCGTCGAGGGAGCCCGCGGTTTCTGCTGATGCGGTGTGCAGGGTGATGGAGGCGATGCCGTAGTGGCGGGCGATGGGGCCTTCGTTGACGTCGACGTATTGGATGCGCCCGTAGGGGACGGCGGTGAGGGAGCGGAACATGACGCCGCGGCGGATGATGAATTCGTCGTCGCTTTCGGCGTATTTGATGTTGCGGACTTGGCGGGGGATGAGCCACATGGTCCACATGAGGATGGCGAGGAAGAAGGCTGTGCCGATGTAGAAGGCCCAGTGGAGGAAGTAGCCCAGGAGGGCTGTGGCGATGATGAAGGGGAGGTTTCCGATGAGGCTGCCGAGTCGTCGCACGGGGATGAGGGATTCGGAGATTGGGCGGAATTCAACGTCTTGAGGCAGTGTTGGGTTGAGCATCGGGGCGTCCTTTGTGGGCGGGGTTTTCTTCGCTGGGGTTCATTGTCCCACGCCGAAAAATACGACCACAATTTTATTCATATAACTCCCAGTAAACATCCAGATAAGTGGGGCAGGATTGTCATATGTCTGAACCTGAAAGCACCCCCGCCGAGGCGCGCCTACTCGTCGTTGACGACGAACCCAATATCCGCGATCTCCTCGCCTCCTCCCTCCGTTTCGCCGGTTTCGACGTCCTCTCCGCTGAAGATGGCGCCAGCGCCTACCGCACGGCCACCGAGGAAAACATCGACCTCATCGTCCTTGATGTCATGCTCCCCGACATGGATGGCTTCACTGTCACCAGGCGCCTACGCGAAGCTGGCATCACCATCCCCGTCCTCTTCCTCACCGCTCGCGACGACATGCGCGACAAGATCCAAGGCCTCACCGTCGGCGGCGACGACTACGTCACCAAACCCTTCGGACTTGAAGAGGTCGTCGCCCGCATCCGCGCCATCCTCCGCCGCACTATGGCCTCGTCCAACGACGACGGCACCCTGCGCGTCGGCGATCTCGTTCTTGACGAGGACGCACACGAAGTCCGCCGCGCCGGGGTTGACATCGACCTCTCCCCCACCGAGTTCAAGCTCCTACGCTACCTCATGATTAACGAGGGCCGCGTCGTCTCCAAGATGCAAATCCTTGACCACGTGTGGGAATACGACTGGGACGGCGAGGCCGCCATCGTCGAGTCCTATATTTCCTACCTACGTCGCAAGCTCGCCGTTGACGGCGCCAGCGGCGACCTGATTCAAACGAAACGAGGAGTGGGCTACATCCTTCGCGAGGACAGTTAAGCCATGCGCTGGATCGACCAGCTTCACGATATGTGGAACGCCAAACCCCTGGTGTTCCGCCTGGTAGGGCTCATTGTTACCCTGCTGACCTTTGGTATGACCGTCTCGGGGACAGTCATGGTGGGTCTCTTGCAGCGGCACCTCATTGAGCAGATTGACAGTCAACTCATCTCCTCCGCTGAAGCGCTGGCCAATCGGACCCACGACAAGAGTCTTCAAGACGCCCTGGGCGAATCCGACTCACCAACCTCCTACTACATCCGCTACAAGCAGGTTGGCGACCAAACTCCCCGTGAGTCCTACTTCCCTATCACCATTAAAGAGGCTGGTCACCCGGAGATCCCGGACCTCATTAAGCTTGATGGGCGCCCCGCCTCACAAGTTTCAGCCACTCAGCCCGTCACAGTGTCCTCGTCGAAAACGGGGGCAACGTGGCGGGCCATGGCCATCCCCATGGAAATTCGCAGCACAGACCACTTTGTTGGCGTGGTAACAATCGCATTGCCACTGACAAATGTCCAGCACACCATGCGCACAACTTCGGCCTACTTCACTCTGGTGGGCATGGTCATCATCGCCAGCGGCGGTTTCCTGGGGCGTCTTCTCGTGCGCCACGCCCTCACGGGCCTGCGCCACATTGAGTCAACGGCGGGCAAGATCGCCGCCGGCGACCTTACGCAGCGTATTGATCCCGAACCGCCCACCACCGAGGTCGGCTCCCTCGGACAGTCGCTCAACACCATGCTGTCGCAGGTCGAACAGTCCTTTGAGGCCCGTCAAGCCTCCGAACGCAAGATCCGCCGTTTCGTCTCCGATGCCTCCCATGAGTTGCGCACCCCCCTGGCTGCCATCCGCGGCTACTGCGAGCTCTACGCTCTGGGCGGCGTGCCTGAGGATCGTACGGCTGACGTCATGGGCAGGATTCAATCCGAATCCACGCGCATGGGCAACCTCGTCGAGGATCTACTCACCCTGGCTCGCCTCGACGAAGGCCGCCCCCTGGACTTCACTGAATTGGATATGGTGGAAATGGCCGAACACGCGGCCTTTGACCTCAGGGCTCTTGATCCTGATCGGAAGGTACAGGTGCGCGGCCTGGGCAAACATCCGCTGCCCCGCAAGCTCCTCATCACCGCCGACCGCGATCGCATCCAACAGGTGTTCACCAACCTTATTGGTAATATCGTCCGCTACACCCCCGCTGGTTCACCTGTGGAGCTGGCAGTGGGCGTCCGTGACCGGGATGCCATTATTGAATTCCGCGACCACGGTCCGGGTATTGCCGCGAAGGATCACGAGCGCGTGTGGCAGCGTTTCTACCGAGCGGAGGACTCGCGCGCACGCTCCCTGGGCGGATCGGGCCTTGGCCTGTCCATCGTGTCGGGAATTATGCACGCCCATCACGGTGCGGCCACCCTTTCGCATACGAATGGGGGTGGTTTGACGGTTCGTATTGCTCTTCCTCTGGATCGCGAAGATGACGACGATCTGTCATCATCGAAGAACGACAAGGCGACGCACTAACGTGATTACCACCACCGGAAGTGTGGGAAACACCGCACAGGCGTTAGCATTGCTCGGTAAGGTCTGACTATCAGGAGTGGTTGTCTCATGGGTGCAGAAGCACCTCAGTGGCTTTTCAGTTCTTTTGTGGACGCACTGCAAGAGATCGGTGCAACCGCGTCGAGAGCCGAATGCGAGGCGGAGGCGCGTGACCTCGTCGCACGCTGGTCAGCGCCTGAACGCACCGCGCATTCTTTTCGCCACCTCATCAACGTGCTCGCCCACATTGACGAGCTCTCCGCTAGCGTCCACGACCCTGACATCTTGCGTGTGGCCGCCTGGTATCACGGAGCAATTCTCGACCGCACCCCCTGCACGGCGCGCGACGAACTTGACCCCTCTGCCACTGCCTCGAACTGCCCGGATCTGACGCGCAGCCGCCTTGAGGGCCTGGGGGTGAGCGAGGATGTCATCACCCGCGTCCTCGAACTCATCCTCACTATTTCCCGCCACGAGGCGGCACGCGACGACACTGACGCTCAGGTGCTTGTTGACGCTGATCTTGCTCGCCTGGCTGACTCTCCGCGTGACTTTAAGAAGTACTGCGAGAATCTGCGCGAGGAATACCACGCTGTTGACGATCTGACCTACTTCACTGCCCGTCGAAATGCGATCCGCCGCCTGCTTGCTCGCGAGACCGTCTACCACACCACCGCCGCTCAGGAGTGGGAGGATACGGCCCGAGCAAATCTTGAGGTTGAGCTTCTTCGCTTGGAGGAGCGCATTCGCGCCCTCAACCCCGATGCCAATCTTGACGACACGGACGATGATGATGCTCCCGTCGTTCCCGCGGTGAGGAAGTCCCCTGCCGTTGACCCTGGGACGAGAGCTGACGAGGACAGCCTTCCCCCTGCAGAAACGGTCATTATTAAACGTAAGCAGCTCAAGAAGAACCAGGCCGCTGCCGCTGAAGAGACGCCGACAACGACAGGGGTGCTCCCGGTTTTGGCTCCCGTCGAGGAGGACGCCGTTCCACCGGTGGCGGGCGACGATGACGATGCCTCGTCTTTGGAGACTGCGATTGACGCACTCAATGTCCCCTGATCGGCGGGTTTGAGAACTTCCCTGCGAGTTATCCACAGGCCCTGAGGGTCGAAATGGGTTATCCACAGTGCAGCTGGCACACATTCGGTGTGTGCCAGCTGTTTTTCTAGCCTGGGAGTAACCGCCTGGCAAGAAGGATCGGGCGCTCAGGAAAGGAATTCCCATGGCCACCTATACCGTTGACTCTGAGCTTGTTGCTTCCTCCGCTGCGCGTGTGGCAGCCAGCAGTGAGACTATTCGCGCCGAGGTTGCCTCCCTCATGGCTGACCTCGTGAACCTGCAGGGCACGTGGGCTGGCGCAGCCTCAGCCAGCTTCTCTGACTGCGTCACCCAGTGGCAGGCCACCCAAGCCCAGGTTGAAAGCGCGCTGACGGCCATCGGCACGCAGCTGGGCACAGCTGCCAGCGTCTACGCCGAGGCAGAGGCCCAGAGCACGGCGTTGTTTGCTGGCCGCTAAGGCGTCATCGCCCGCCCGTTCTTTAGGCTGGGCGCAGGAAAGCGCCCCACCGGGTCGCCTGGAGTGTTTCTACGCTATGAATACGCGCATAACAACCCATTGGCGTGGCCCGGTAGGGCGCTTTTCGTGTGAGTTCCGGGGAACTCAGGGGGCTATCAGTACATGCCGCCCATGTCGCCTTCGCCGCCGCCTGCTGCGGGGGGCTCAGGCTTGTCGGCAACGACGGCCTCGGTGGTGAGGAACATGCCGGCGATGGAGGCAGCGTTCTGCAGTGCAGAACGGGTGACCTTCACCGGGTCGGAGATGCCCTGAGCCATGAGGTCGCCGTACTCGCCGGTAGCGGCGTTGAGGCCGTGGCCGGCTTCCATGTTGGCAACGCGGTCGGCGACAACGCCACCTTCCAGGCCAGCGTTCTCAGCGATCTGCTTGAGGGGAGCGGAAACAGCCACGCGAACGATGTTCACGCCGGTCGCCTCGTCGCCTTCAACAGCGAGGGAGTCGAGCGCGACGTTGGCGGCCTGGATGAGGGCCACGCCACCGCCGGCGACCAGACCCTCTTCGGAGGCGGCGCGAGCGTTACGAATCGCATCTTCGATGCGGTGCTTGCGTTCCTTGAGCTCAACCTCGGTGGCAGCGCCGGACTTGATGACGGCAACGCCGCCGGAGAGCTTAGCCAGGCGTTCCTGGAGCTTCTCACGGTCGTAGTCCGAATCGGTGTTTTCGATCTCGGACTTGATCTGGCGGATGCGGCCTTCGAGCATGTCCTTGTCGCCAGCGCCTTCAACGATGGTGGTCTCGTCCTTGGAGACGACGACCTTGCGGGCACGGCCCAGCAGGTCAAGGTCGGCAGCTTCCAGGGACAGGCCAACGGTCTCGGAGATGACCTGGCCGCCGGTCAGGATCGCCATATCCTGCAGCATGGCCTTGCGACGGTCACCAAAGCCGGGGGCCTTGACGGCCACGGACTTGAAGGTGCCGCGGATCTTGTTGACCACGAGGGTGGCCAGGGCTTCGCCCTCGATGTCCTCAGCAATGATGAGGAGGGGCTTGCCGGTCTGCATGACCTTTTCAAGGACGGGAAGGAGGTCCTTGACGTTGGAGATCTTGGACTCCATGAGCAGGACGTAAGCGTCTTCGAGGACGGCTTCCTGACGCTCGTTGTCGGTGACGAAGTAGGCCGAGAGGAAGCCCTTGTCGAAGCGCATACCCTCGGTGGTTTCCAGGGTGGTTTCGAAGGAGTTGGTTTCCTCAACGGTGACGACGCCTTCAGCGCCGACCTTCTCGAACGCCTGGGCGATCAGGGCGCCGATGGCGGGGTCGTTAGCGGAGATGGAGGCGGTGGCGGCGATCTGCTCGGTGGTTTCGACGGGGCGAGCATCCTTGTGGAGCTGAGCGACGATGACCTCAACGGCCTGGTCGATGCCGCGCTTGAGGGCGATGGGGTTGGAGCCGGCAGCAACGTTGCGCAGGCCTTCACGCACGAGGGCCTGGGCGAGGACGGTGGCGGTGGTGGTGCCGTCGCCTGCGACGTCGTCGGTCTTCTTGGCAACTTCCTTCACCAGTTCGGCGCCGATACGCTCGAAGGGATCTTCAAGGTCGATTTCCTTAGCGACGGACACGCCGTCCTTGGTGATGGTGGGGGCGCCCCACTTCTTGTCGAGGACGACATTGCGGCCCTTGGGGCCCAGGGTGACCTTGACGGTGTCGGCCAGGAGGTTGAGGCCGCGCTCCATGCCGCGGCGCGCTTCCTCATCAAAGTGAATGATCTTTGCCATTTGGCTGTTGTTCCTTCCGCGGTGCGGATTGGGGGCCGATGCCCGCGACGGACGATTCTGCGCCATGCGCGTTCTGGTCACGCGCAGGGAGAACCTCATCGGATCCCGGATTGTCTTTCACTCGACCATGGCGAGTGCTAACACCAAGTTTGGCACTCACCCCCTACGAGTGCAAGACGAGGCGGGGCTTTCATTGATTTTCCGGGGAAAGATCACAGCCTTAAGTGCGAAACTAAGCGCGAATAAGGAGGTATCGAACATAGTAGACGACTGGGTAGTCAACAGGGTCTAACGACAACATCGAGGGAAGCGCCAAAAAGAGGACCGCATAGAGCACCGCGGCAACGAACAAGCCCGTTCGCCAGTGAGCCTCTTCAGGCACTTTCAGCTTCTTCCACCACTGGATATTGATAATCGCCCATGCAAAATAGAGCACGCTCAACAGCATCAATGCCAGCACGCCAGAGACCATGCCCTCCAAGGAGATTCCAAAGATACCTCTCCGGTTCGACGTAATCAGCAACAGGGCAAGAACCGGAGAAAGCGTTCCCACCAAAAGAAATAAGCGCGTTAAGGTAAGAGAAACTGTGACCCAATCGCTTTCAATGCGATAGATGAAAACTGTCGCTACGAGTACGGGAAATGTCGCAAGGAGACTAAGAAAGGTTCCAACATTGCCGCCAGCTCCTCCACTGGTGGAAACGAGAGCGACTTCCAAAGTTATCCGCGCAACAAAATATGCGACGACGGCAACGAACAATGCAGGCACAAGAAAAATCCTGCGCGCCGTAGCGACGTAAAGATCAAGTAACCACCCATTTCCCAATAGCACTTCAGGAGAGTCTCCGACAGCGGCACCTCTACTTTCTAGGAAACTGTAGAAGTGGGCAAGCCTCCCATGATTTACTCGAAGGTTTACTTGATCCGGGGTACACTCCACATCGAGCGCCGCCATGAACTCATCCTGAACCTCGGCCTCAGGCAGCGATCTCTCCCTCAAATCCGGAAGACATTGATCTATAGCCGATGAAAGAGTACACAAATCTCCGTCAGGGGTACGCAACGGTATTTTTAGTCCAGCCGCCAGAATAGAGGCACCTTCTGGCACCCTGAACCGCAAGTGAGGGTTCTCGCCATCCAGGACATCCGGAACAAGAAGCCGCCAACGAGCGACAGGAAATAGGCCCCAGCGCAATGACGAGATCTGCGAATCATCTCGGGTCATTACCTTAAGTTTAATAATTGCACGCAGAACCCCCGGGTCGTCAGGGATTGAAATCGCCACATGATGCCGAGAGCCCAGCTCAAGCAGAAATTCACGGAACCCTGAATCCTGGAAGCAATCCTCCATTCGCTTCGGTGCAAAGGGAAACGAGATTTCTGCATTATCCTCGATAGACTGATAGAGAGCTTTTGGCCACTTTGCTAGACGCTCATCTTCCTCAATCGTCTTCTTATCGCTGAACGCAATGATGAAGGAGAAAAGGCAAGAATAGTCCTGATCTGAAAGCAAGCTCAGATCAGCCCCACTACACTTCATGTATCCCATCAAGGCGAGGGTACATATAAAAGCGGATTCTCGATGGGAAGCGAGAGACACTTGACGCTCCCAAGGGCCCTCAAGATCAACACTCATGAGATACTTACGCGAGAGATACATTAACGGAAGCCAAAGTCGGCCAGTCAGATCCCGAAGCCCACGCTGGTAGGAACGAATCTCCGCAATATCAAGATCGAAAGAGAATTCTTGACTCGCTGCCCGACGAGTCACCATCTGATACGTAGAAATCTTCCGTGTAATCCACGTTTCTCGCCCAATGGCTGCGCGGTATACCCCTTCAGCATAATCCGCCACCTCCTGAGCGGTAGGAGGCCGTTTCAGAGAGCAAGCGCGCTCAGTTTCCTCTGAAGGCTCGCAGGGGGCGCTGGATCTTCTCCCTGACAGCTGGAGGCATGCCGTAAGAAACACTTTCAGTGAAGGCATAACCACCTCTCGAACGTCTGTCTGTGCGAATCTCTCGACTTCGAGCAAGAGCGTCGAGATACACGCCCACTTCCCCGTGTGCGTCCTGCTTAACTGCCTGATCCTGCCCTCTTGGGCTGGGAGTAGGATAACTCAATGGTCTGGTCTCAATTCTTTCTTTGCGCCACTCGTTGCGAGGGTTGGCTCCCATGATCCATTTGTCGATAGCGGCAAGTGTAATACTCCACCTCACCAAAAGAGAAGATCTTTCACCGGCTACCTCAAACTGTTACCTAAATTTCCGGAAATAGCCAGGTTACTCCCACCTAAATGCGTAGGTATCCAGGTTTCAGATTCAACGCTCATTAACGTCAGCGCAACCTCCACCGCTGCCTCCGGGTCGATCCAGAGTCTCCGGGCCCGGGCTTCGCAGATCGACCAGGCGACAGCGGTACAACCAGACGCGCGAAGTGCAACCAAGGCTCGCCGGTACAACCGGTCCGGGCGCGATCCAAGCAGCGGGCGAGGCATGAACCCAGGGTTGACAAAGGTGGCCGAAACACAACGGGGGGTGCGTCCTTTCGGACGCGCCCCCCAGCATCAGACAGTTAAAGCGCTCAGACGTTATCGCAGCAGGACAACGACGTCAGCATTACCCAGATCGGTGGTGTTGACAGCAACCGCGTCAATACCCAGGATTCGGGCGATTTCATGGGCGGTGGCCTCCACCTGGGGGCTCTCGTAGTAGACCGTCGACACTTGGCTTTCCCAGCCGTCAGCATTTGCTGCGGTGGTACCAGGGAAGCCAGCCTCATTCAGGGTGCCGGCCTTGCTTGCAGCCAAGCCTTGAGTGTCCGTGCCATTGAGGACCGTGATCGCAACATTGTGGTTGATCTGCGCAGCCTGAGACTGGGGTTCGGACTGAGGTTGATCCTGTGCGGGTTCAGGAGCTGGTGCAGGGGCGGGCTCAGATTGAGGCGCCTCAACCATCGCATCAGATTGGGGTTGCGACTGAAGCTGATCAGAAACCGTCGGCACATCCGATTGTGCGGTGACCGTGCTGGAGCTGGTCAATAGTTGGCTTGCTCCCCAACCGAGCACGGGAACAGCCACCAGGATCACCAGGAAAGGAATGACGTTCTTCCAGCGCGACGGCTGGGGACGGTGCATTCCTACCGGCATATCCTCGCCAGCAAGATCAAATTCATCCTTGGGGTACTGAGAACTCACACTCACAGACTAGCGGCACATTGGCGAAATCTCGATGTTTACTGCCGAGCGTTGTCAAAAAACACACCCCAACACCTGCATACTCCCCTCCCTCACTCCGGTGCCCCTACACTGAAAGACGTGACTTCATCGACGACGCCCCGCCCTCTGACTGAGATTATCGACCCCGGATGGGCTGCAGCCCTGGCGCCCGTAGAGGAGCGCATTCACGAGCTGGGAAACATGTTGCGCGCAGAAACAGCCGCCGGCCGCGGCTACTTGCCGGCTGGAACGGACGTCCTGCGCGCCTTCACCTACCCCCTCGACCAGGTCAAGGTGCTGATCGTCGGGCAGGACCCCTACCCCACGCCTGGGCACGCTATGGGACTCTCCTTCTCCGTCGCCCCCGGCGTTGCGCCACCGCGCTCGCTGGTCAATATCTTCACCGAGCTCAGCGCTGACCTGCAGATTCCCCGCCCGACCTCGGGCGACCTCTCTCCTTGGGCGCGCGAGGGCGTGTGCCTGCTCAACCGGGTGCTGACCGTTCAACCTGGCGAGGCCGGCTCGCATCGCGGACGAGGCTGGGAGGACGTGACCGCTTGCGCGATTGACGCCCTCGTTTCACGAGGCACCCCGCTGGTGGCGATCCTATGGGGACGCGACGCGCAAAACCTCGCCCCCCGCCTGGGGTCAACGCCGGTCATCGCCTCGCCGCACCCCTCACCCCTGTCGGCGAGCCGCGGCTTCTTCGGATCCCGGCCCTTTAGTCGCGCCAATGCCCTGTTAGTAGAGATGGGTGCTGAGCCCGTGAACTGGACGCTGCCCTAGTCCAGCGCAGGTCATTAGCGAAATAGGCACTTCGGCAAGTGCATCCCTCTCTTCCAATGTCCAGCGTAATTGCCCTTCATTCATTATTATGAGTTTTCAATAGTCCTCTGCTTGTTGACGGAAGGGACACGGTGGCTGAGTTCATCCACGTTGTGCAGGGCGATTTCGAGGCTTTCGCCGACGCAATCGACAGTGTTGGCGATGATCTTGCCCGCCTCGACATTGAAGGCAATATGACATCGATCCACTCCACGATGCCCGGAGCGCGTTCCCTTTCCGCGTGGAGGGCTGCCCTTGATGCTGTTGCCCATCGCATTGATTTACGGGAGAGAGAGTGTCGCGACCTCTCAGCTCATGCCCTTCAGGCACGAGCGAATTACAGTCACAGCGATACAGCAGTGAGCCACGACCTTGATCATCTAGCAAGCGGTGACACGGTTCAGTCAACACCCGCAGCGTCTCCTGCTTTTTTTGATGCCGATAGGCTGCGAATGCGTTTAGGAGGTTAATGGTGTCCTTGACCTGGTCTGATGTGAAGTTATGGGCTCCGAGTGCACTTGAGCATGCCTCGTATGACGTTCGAGGCGTTCGCAGCCTATTGGAAGGTGCCTGCGATGATCTTGAGGGTGGCCGACGCAGGTTCATTTCTCAGGGCGAAGCACCCGATGCGATCCGGAAGGCGAGCAAGCAGCTGATAGACAGCACCTCCAATCTGGTGGCTGACACGTCTGAACTCATGATGGCCTGCGCTGAGGCTTGCGATGGGGTATGGCAGGTGCAGACCAAGGTGATGGACTGCGAGCAGCTCGCGCAGGTGAGCGGCGTGTACCTTGATCCGGTGACGGGCCACGTTGACGAGCGCCTGGAAGAACTGGTTTCATCGTCAAGCTCACCAGATGAGGATTACTTTCTGCATGAGAAGATGGCCTTTCGTCGTCAGGCTGGTGCGGATTTACGTCAGATGGTGGCAGATACTTTGGCTTTGGCTGGGCAGGTGGATGCTGATTTTGCGCGCCGATTGGCCGCAGTAGAACGTGGTGTGAGTATTAGCTCTCATGCTTCGGCGTCAGCGCGCGAGGGCGCTGATGCGCGTTCGCAGGGGTTAGCGGATTTGCCTGATCCGAGCTGGTCGAGCACGGAAGTATCTCTGTGGTGGTCGTCTATGAGTGACACTGAGAAGCAGTGGCTGGTCGATCATCATCCAGAGGCGATTGGCAATCTCGACGGTGTGGAGTTTTCCTGGAGGGATAAAGCGAATCGGGCGCGTATTGACCGGGAGCTGGAGGCCGCTCAGAAGGAATACGACGCTGCGAAAGCAGAGTATGATGCCGCGCGGCGGGAGTATCGTAATAAGAGAATTAAAGAAGAGGGTGGGGATATTACTTCCTTCACTCGACCAAAGCTTGACCCGCCTTCACGTGAGCGCTTCACCTTAGCTGAAGGACGATTGAATGATCTTAAAGCCGTGAAACGGCAGTTTAGTTCCCCTGAAGCGAAGACTCTCAGCCTTCTCACTCTTGATACAAGCGGCGGACGCCTCCGAGCGGCTGTTGGTATTGGCGATGTCGATAAAGCTGACCATGTTGGGGTCTTCGTGCCAGGTATGGGAACCAGGGTGGACTCGAAACTGGAGCAGTATGTTGCTGATTCAAAGCGACTAAAAGACTCTGCTGGCAGAGCACTTATGCTCGAAGGTCAAAGCTCAGATTCAGTGGCAATGGTCGCGTGGCTTGGATACGATGCCCCCGCTGAATTTGCCGATCCTGGGTGGCAAACGGTGCTGGATACCGATGCCGCGAAAGCTGGAGCCGAACGCTTGAGTTCCTTTACCGCCGGGATTGAAACCACGCGTGTGGCCAGTGGAACGACCGGAGCGCATCTCACCGTACTGGGACACTCATACGGATCCACAACCGCAGGCATCGCTGCTGATCACGCGATGACGAATACGATTGATGACCTCGTTCTCTTTGCCTCCCCTGGAGCAGGCGTTAGAGATACAGAGCTCTATAACCTGGATTCCTGCCAACCGCACGTATCGGGAGTTGACAGCGAAGACTGGGTACAAGGCCTGGGCTCAAGATTCCATCCTGATGATTTCGGGGGAAATCCAGTGGATATGCCAGGTTTCAAGCATCTGTCGAACGTAGCACCTGATCCTGATGGCTGGGGGTTCTTCGCTCGGCATGGAACAGAGATCTATCTTGCCGAAGGATCTGAAACTCTTCGTGATATGGGGCGTGTCATTGGAGGAACAAAGCGATGAATTCGCGAAGTATGCCCCGTCACGCGGGCATCTATATCAGTTTGCTAGCTACCGCTTCTTTATTAGCTGGCTGCGTGTTTGGAGGTAATGGAATGGATCGAGCTTTCGGCGACGGAGCGTTGCCTCTTGGCAAACGCCAGCCTATCGAGGAATACATTGACACCGTCGTACCCGCATACGGGGCGTTCATGAACGAACTCGCCAACGAAGTCGGCGAACAACTCTATGTCTATGAGAACTCGATCCTGTACTGCATAGGAGCCGACAGACCAGAAAGATTCGACCTCTACACGGCCAATACCTTTCTCCCCAAAGGCCTACCCGTTGAACGCGTCAGAGAAATTGGAGACAAATACTTCTTCCCTATCGGGCTTGACCACGTCACCACCCCCGGAGACGAGAAAAGCACAGACATTTTCTGGCATGACCCTGAAAATGGCGGATGGGTAGTCATCTCTGTCGGCCAACGCATGGCCGCTGATGCTGTCTCCGGAATACGCCCCGGTAGTCTCAGCAGGGAGTACTGCGCCAACCCTCTTCTTCCAGACTGGGAGAAACCACTCCCCTCGATTGATGTGTACAACACCCTCCAGTCCGGCCAGGAGCCTCAAAGCAGCAGCCCGGCCCAATCCGGGAACTAACAAGGACCAACCGTGTCAAACATACGCTCCCTCACAACCCTCACCCTCAGCCTGCTGCTCACCACAGCCTTTTTATCCAGCTGCACACTCCTAAGCAACAGCGGACAGTACGAGTCTTTTGGTGATGGTGATCTACCGCTTGAGCAGCGCCAGCCTATCGAGGAATACATTGACACGGTCGTGCCCGCATACGGGGCGTTCATGAACGAACTCGCCAACGAAGCCGGGACAGACCTCTACATCTCAGACCACACGAACATGCACTGCTACGATCTCACTGAATTCTCCCTCTACACTGCCAATACATTCATCCCTAAAGCCCTGCCCGTTGAACGCGTCAGGCAAATCGGCGATAAACACTTCATCCCCCTCGGCCTTGATCATGTGACATCCCCAGGGGATGAAGAAAGCACCGACATCTACTGGCACGACCCAGAAAACGGTGGGTGGGTCGCCATCTCAATAGGTGTATACACGGCCGCCGACGCCGTCTCCGGAGTACGCCCCGGCTCACTCACCCAAGACCAATGCGTCAACTTCACCTCCAAATGGGAAAAACACCTCCCCATGGACACCGTCTTCTTCGACTCACTCCAATCAAACGCCCAATCCGGCCAACAATCCGACCAAGCCCCCCAGAGCACCGGCCAATCCGGGAACTAACAAGGAGCAACCGTGTCAAACATACGCTCCCTCACAGCCCTCACCCTCAGCCTGCTGCTCGCCACAACCTTATTAACCAGCTGCACACTCCAAAGCAACAGCGGACACTACGAGGCTGCAGGTGATGGCGATCTGCCTTTGGCGCAGCGCCAACCCATTGAGGAATACATTGACACAGTCGTACCCGCATACGGGGCGTTCATGAACGAACTCGCCAACGAAGTCGGAGCACAACTCTATATAAGTGAGAACAGCCTCATGACATGCGTGGAATTAAAGCGCTTCGACGTATACAGTGCTAACACTCTCATTCCTAAAGCCCTGCCCGTTGAACGTGTCCGACACATCGGCGACAAACACTTCATCCCCCTCGGCCTCGACAAGGTGAGTACTCACAGTGGAGACGGCCTCACAAGCATCTACTGGAGCGACCTCGAAAACGGCGGCTGGGTCGCCATCACCATCGGACCACGCCTGACCGCAGACGCCGTCTCCGGAGTACGCCCAGGCTCACTCACCCAAGACCAATGCGTCAACTTCACCTCCAAATGGGAAAAACACCTCCCCATGGACACCGTCTTCTTCGACTCACTCCAATCAAGCGCCCAATCCAGCCAACAATCCGACCAAGCCCCCCAAAGCAGCAGCCCGGCCCAATCCGGGAACTAAAGGGCAGTTCAAGACGAACAACGTCAGCACAGGCAACCTGTGGTGCAACTTGGGTTGCGCTCAAGCCTCGACAAGAACAGTAAAGGGCCCGTCGTTCACAAGCTCCACCTGCATCATCGCCCCGAAACGCCCAGTGGCCACCTCGATGCCACGCTCACGTAGGCCTTCCACCACGGCATCAAACAAGGGCTCAGCCTCAGGGCCGGCGGCAGCATGCGACCATGAGGGGCGCCGCCCCTTGCGGGTGTCCCCATAGAGAGTGAATTGGGAGATCATTAGCACGGGTGCTCCCGCATCCAGGACAGACTCCTCGTCGTTGAGGATGCGCAGTTCGGCGATCTTCCGAACCAGGGTTTTTACCTGCTCGGCACTGTCCCCCTTCGCAACGCCGAGAAGGACCACGAGACCAGGCCGGTCAATAGCACCGACGATTTCATCGTCAACGCGAACGACTCCGCGGGTTGCCCGCTGAATAACGGCGCGCATAGCGCCACCCCTTTCACTCGTCCTTCACAGCTGTGCGGCAGGCTCACCCATCATGCGTGGCCTGCACCAACATCATCCGAACCAGCATGGTCCGATGCCGACCGTCCCCCGGTCAGCGCGGCGACAAGCCTCCCGACGCCGAACCACGCATATCCGGGCGGCGCAGTTCCGAACGCGCCAGCCCCGCACCTGGACGCTCCTCTGGCGAGGCATCCGCCTTACCGTCCACCGGCACAATCACTTCCTGAGCTGCCGCCACGCCCTCAAGGTCAAAGACCTCGTCAACGGGAACATTGCGCGCCACCAGAGCCAGCGCGATGGGGCCCTCGTCAGCGTGGCGGGCAACTGATGTCACGACACCCACCTGGCGGGCTCCGCGCATGATCGCCGTGCCAACAGCGGGCAGCTCGCCTCGAGATCCATCAAGTTGCAAGGCAACGAGGCGGCGCGGCGGTCGGCCCAAGTTCAGCACACGCGCCACGGATTCTTGCCCGCGGTAGCAGCCCTTGGCGATGTGAACGGCGGTGCGTAGCCAGTCCACCTCCGCTGGGATCGTGCGTTCGTCCGTGTCGAAACCGTGACGGGGACGCCATGAGGCAATACGCACAGCCTCCCACGCGTTCAGGCCAGCCGTGCGTTGTCCGGGCACAGCCAGCCACGCCTCCAGGGCAGCGCCGAGGGCATCCTCGGGCAGCATATGCAATTGTGCGCGGCGGTGGCGGCCAGGGTGGGCGCCCTGGAAGTAGGCGGTGCCGCCCTCGACAACCCCAGGCCACGGGTCATCCCAGCAGGCCAGCGCACCTTCCACAAGCGGCGCTTCCTTTCCGGTGCGCGTCACGGTCCCAACAACGCGCAGGTCTGCGCGCACCTCGACCTCGACACGCAGGGCGAAACGCATGGAGTCCAGCCACTGCGCAAGAGGCTCGGCCTCGGACCCCTCGACGATGAGGAAGGTCGTCGCACCATCATCAACGACTGCTGCCGCATATTCGACATGCCCTTGAGGGTCGAGGATCAGCAGTTCGCGAGAGTCGCCCGGCCCCATGCCGGTGACGATTTGCGAGGCCAACGACGTCAGCCACGTTTGGCGGTCCACGCCGCTGACGGCGACGATCCCCAGGTCAGAGCGGTCAACGAGGCCCTCGCCCGCCTCCAGCGCCCACTGTTCCCCAGCGGGGTCGCCGTAGTGCAGGGGGATGGGTGGCACACTCAGCGAGGTGGACAGGTCCATCTCCGGGGTGAGCTGGTTGCTCAGGACTGCGCCGGGAAGGGAGGCAAAAGGGGAGGGCTTCATCGGTCACTCGTTTTCTGTCGAGGCGGCCTCGGCGCTGTCTTCAACGCGGGCGAGGCGGCCGGAGATATCAACAGCGGTCTCCTGGTCGGCCAGGGTGTGTTCCTGAGTCCACATCATTTCCCCGCCGACGAGGCCATACATGCGGCCCTGGTGTTCGATCGGCTGCGCCTGAGCGTCGCGGGCGATCGCGTCGGAGATCATCTGTACGCGCGGCCCCATGCTCACGCCCGCCCACAGGACGGCCAGGCCGTCGGTGGTCGCAGCAGAGCCCATGAGTTCGCGGGGCTCGTACTCGCCAGGAGGGGGCAGTTGACCCGAGCCAGGAAGGACGCGCAGGTACATGGTTTCTTCACGCAGCAGGTCGCCTGCGTCAAGCGCGGCAAGGCCTTGGAAGGAGTCCAGCATGGGGTCGATCTCAGCCCCATTGACGGTGGTTGCGGCGTAGATGCTGGTGGTCAGGCGCATCTGGGTGCCGCAAATCTCGGCGCGGATTTCCTCGATGACAGGCAGGTCGGGGGCTTCGCCCTCCTGGCAGAGCATGCCCCAGCCTTGCCAGGTGCCTAGCATCCAGGCGACGGGGGCGAGTTCAACGGGAAGGTTGTCAGGAATAACGATCATGGCTCTTAGCCTAAGGTGTCCACCCTGTTTCTGGGGATTATGCCCCGCCCACACGGATGATCGTGTAGATAACAATGCCGGAAATCAAGAACTTCACGGCCCCGCGACCGACGGCGGCGCGGGCGCCTCGTTGCCCATGATGTTCCCCCATAAGCGCGTCAACGACGATGACGATCAGCGCGACGAGGGTACCGGCCAGGATCCCCAGCAGGACTACCGCGCCGGATTCGCCAATCATTTTGGCTGTCCACGGCAAAATGAGGTCCCCCAGGGGAACGCCCTGCCCGCCAGCGAGGAGGATCGCCGCGCCCCCCACGCCGCCAATGATGCCGCTGATGAAAGCCCCGAGGGATTGTCCACCCCAGGTGTTGCCCACCTGATCGCCGAGGACCACGACTGCTACCAGGATTGCCGCAATGGGAAGGAGTAGGCGCCAGCCCTCCTGAGAGGCCAAGGCCACCCAGGTAGCTCCGCCGATAGCGACCAGTAGGCCGCTGACCGAAGCGGTCAGTGAGGCCGTCGTCGACGAATGCACCCACATTGCACGCCGCATGGCCATCACCTCTTCTTCACTCATGGCCTCGCTTTCGGTGACGCCAGCGTGGTTGCGGGGCGTTGGCGCCATCCATACTTCCACGCCCATGAGGAGGACGAGGGCAAGCCCGGCGACGAAGAACACGACGGATTGATCGCCGACGAGGGCGACCGCGCAGGCAGAGATCATCCCTGCGGCTCCGACGAGGATTTGGCTGGGGAGGGCTAGGGGAATGTCAACGAGTTTGCCCCACCCCACTGCGATGGCGAGGGCTCCGAGGCTGGTGGCCAGAACGGTTGGCCACACGAGGGAGGCGACGCCGACGGGGATTGCGATGACGAGGGAGAGGAGGACAACGGTCGCTGCCGAGATCCACTTACTCATGCCTCCCAGGCGCGCGCCTCTGGTGGGAGGTTGCGTCTGCGGCGCGGGAGTGGGGGCGGTGTCGGGGCGCGCGTGGAGGTCACGGCGACTCGGCAGGTGCGACATATCCATACGCACATGGTCCCACATTTTTCCAGAGCGTCAGTGGACCTTGGGCGCGAGAGGGATGATCAGGGGAGCTACGTCCTTGCGCCAGCAGTGCCACTTCTCTCATTGTCAGCCCACTTCCTTTCGACAAAACGGCCGACTTTGGCCTAAAAGTGGCGGGCGGTGACCTCGTGGGAGGGGGCGTATGTGTCGCCGCCCTGTCTGCGCGCGCGTATGCTTGTAGTGACGCCGGGTCGGTAAGCCCCGGGCTCCAAACTCTGCCGCTACGAGCGGCCTTCGCGCCGACAGGCGCTTCCGGCTCGGCGTCCCTCATCTACCTCGTAAGGAGTGCCGCGCAGACATGCTCTGGCGCGGAGGCCCGCCAATGTAGGGCTCTACTTGCGGGGGTTTTTCTTTTTTGCGGTGCGCGCCAGACGGTCGGCGATTGCCCGCAGATTTTCGCGGGTGCCTCGTGCCAGCGTTGACGCGCGTGGCAAGCCCTCCAGGGCGCCCATTCCCTCCACGCGGGCAGCGAATTGCTGGTCACGCAGGCGCAGGTAGTCCTGGTGGCGGTCGAAGTGGTCAAGAATGTCGTGAATGAGGGCGTCAGCCGAGTAGCCCATGACGTCGTAGTCTTGGCCGCCTTCAGGAAGGTGCACCTCCAGACGGATCGTTGTTTCCGCCGCTGAGGTGAAGGGGCCACCCCAGGCGGGCATGGGGCCCTCCACGGCAATGATGTGGTAGAGGAAGGGCTCGTCGTCCAGGGGGATGAGGAGGCTGAGGGCGTCAAAGACCTTGCGATCTGGGGTGAGGTCCATCAGTTCCGTCACCGCCGGGTCCAGGCCGCGTACCACCGTCGCGTTGAGCTGACCGTTGAAGTGTGTGGCGAGGTTGTTCATGGCAGGTTCGGCGACCCGGTCGAGGTAGTCGACGGCTTCCTCCACCGTGACGTTCTTAAAGATCCAGGTCAGTCGCTGCTGCCACGAGGCGCCCGCCTGCTCTGAAGCTGCGCCCGCGCCGGTGACGATATTGCGGGCGGAGCGTTCCTCAGAGAAACGCCTCTGGGCGTCGTCGCGCAGGGCCATGTACAGGCCGATCATGACCAGCACCATGACGAAGGCGAAGGGTAGTCCCATGACGATGGTGGCGTTTTGCAGTGCGGGGATCCCGTCGACGGTGAGCATTGCGATGGTCAGTATGCCGGTGAGCACCGCCCACCAGGTGCGCACGCGGCGGGGGGCATCATCAGAGACTGTCGGTAGGTAGGAGGACAGGTTTGCCATGACGAGGGCGCCCGAGTCGGCTGAGGTCACGTAGAAGAGTAGGCCCACGAGGGTTGCCAGGACAATGATGACGCTCGCTCCGGGGTAGTTTTGCAGCAGGTGGTACAAGCCCAGCTCAGGTACTTCGAGGGTCATTTTTGCAAAGTCCGCGTCCCCGCTACGCACAAGATCAATGGCGGCGTTACCGAAAACGCCGATCCACATGAGGACGTAGAGGAAGGGAATGATCATGGTGCCGACAACGAACTCGCGCAGGGTGCGGCCTCGTGAAATGCGCGCCAGGAACATGCCCACGAAGGAGGCCCACGCGATCCACCAGGCCCAGAAGAACAGGGTCCAGGCGCTCATCCAGGCTGTCATATCGGAGTAGGCGAAGGTTTCGAGGGTGCGCAGGGGGAAGGTGGCGACGAAGTCACCAATGTTCATAATGATCGCGCTGATCAGGAAGTCGCTCTTTCCGGCGATCAGCACCCATCCGGCCAGGCCGATTGCGAGGACGACGTTGAGTTGGGAGAGGAAACGGATGCCTTTGTTGACGCCGGAGACGGCCGACAGGATGGAGACCGCGATTGCTAGAAGGACGAGGGCGACTTGCGCGCCGATGCCTCGTTCGATACCGAAGATGAGTTCGAGGCCGACATTGAGTTGGACGACGCCGATGCCGAGTGTGGCGGCGACGCCGAAGATGGTGCCCATTATGGCGGCGATATCTACCATGTCGCCGACGAGCCCGTCAGCTTTCTTGCCCAGCACTGGGTAGAGGGCGGAGCGCACAGCCAGTGGCTTTTTTCGGTTGTAGGCGAAGTAGCCCAGGGCAATGCCCATGAGGGCGTACATGCCCCACCCGGTCACGCCGTAGTGAAAGAGCGTCCAGGTGATGGCTTCACGGGCCGCTTGCACGCTTTCCGGTTCAGCCGTGGGGGGCAGCATGTAGTGGTTGATGGGCTCTGCCACGGCGAAGAACATGATGTCTGTACCGATGCCGGCAGCGAAGAGCATGGATGCCCAGGCGAAGGTGGAGAATTCGGGGCGGGCGCTTTGCGAGCCTAGCCGGGTGGTGCCAAAGCGTGAGGCGGCCAGGCCAATAACGAAGATGAGGATGGCGGTTGCAAGGGCAATGTAGAAGCCGCCAAACCAGCGGGCGATGCCGTTGACGGTGACGCCGAGGGCTTCTTGGGCGCTTGTGGGGTTCAGGATTGCCCACAGTGCGATGGCGACGACGCCTAGGGATGCGCCGATGAGGACCCTCGCGTTTATCGAGGTCGACGCGCGGAGGGGTCGCTTGGTTGTGCGGCCCGGTGATTCTGGGTGTCCGTTCTGCTGCGCTGATGAGTCTGCGTGCACTGGCGTGCCCCTTCTGGCTGTGTCGTACCGTTTCTAAGCGTAGCTACTGAAATGGGGGATGTCCCATAGGCCTCCCTCTTTGTTAAGCACAAACGCACAGCGCCCATGCACTAACACGTCACATTGGCAGAGAGATCACTCAAAGAAAAACCAGGGCACCTGGTACGTCAAGGACCAAGCTCCTTGACTGTCTCTCTCAAACGAGCAGCCTCGCATAGGTTGTACCGCATTACCTCTAGTTCAGGGACTCCTTATCCGTTAGCGCAAAGAAATTTAACAAGCGTGCATCAGTTGTAAAAGATGCCATAAAAGCAATTTTTTCCCGCTCAGTCATTTCTTCAAGTCGCGGCATAGGAATGCTGGGGTCTTCCAGCCATACTGGAAGGACAACTGCGGCCCCCGTATTGCTCTCGTCCTTCTCAATGTAATTATCTCCGAGGATATCGGCAGACATAGCCTCGCGAACAGACGGATATTTCTGCAAGAACTGAGGATCTGTTGCGAGGGCAACGATAAAACCCTTTCCAAGGAGATCCCTCCTGTTTTGCAAGCCGGTCAGCCCAGCAGCATCAGCAACATCTTCTTTCCGCGGGAAGATCGCCTGCAGCGTCGGAATGGCCTCATGAGCCCATGGGGAGCCTTGAATCTGATCAAGCATCTGTCGGCGTTCCCCTTCCAGCACAGGCGCATACATGACATCCCCGGCACGCAACTGAGCGACACGCTCATTCAGCCCAGCACTGACATCAATGGCATCCTTTTGCACAGGATCCCCATCACCCAACAGAGCATCAAACATCCGAACCCAGGCATGAACTACAGACTGTCGCGTAAATTCTTGGGGCTCAATAACCTCCCGAAGAAGCTGCTCGTGATACCTCTCAAGAGAGGCCAACACCAGACGCTCACTTGCGGGTATACGCCCGCGCGGATACACATCATCTGACGCATCTTGTGGAGTACCACCATCATCAACGTCAGGTTGGTCAAACCTGAGCTCAACAAACATCCCCTCAGGACCATTCACACGATCGGCCATCATCTGCGAGATCTTGATATCCCATTCTCCCGACGCATCAAGTCCTATTTCGAAGTCAAATTCCCACGGATTGCCGAGGTAGGCTGCTAGGTCGTCTGCGTGTGGTGCGAGGATCTCCCCCATCCACGACAGCAATCCCGCATTCGCCGCACTAAAAGCATTCCGCCCCTTCACACGAGACGCCTTAACCTCCAGACCCTCCTGGAAACCCAACAGGGCATTACCAGCAATCACCGTCGAACGCTTTTGACGCTCCTGCCACACATCAAACCCAGGATCACCCTCGGAAAGGCCCTGTGGAACACGACCAACAGAAGCAGCCTGAGCCAACACACGACCCAGCCCCTCACCCCCGTCAGCACCAACCTTAAAGCCCTCCACAAAACGATGCCCCACCAGGTAACGCGCAACCGTCATCGGCCCAACAGGAGCCTTCCCCTCCTCATAGAACGACAATCGAGGAACCCGAGCAAGCCGCTCATTCATATCCACATCAAACGACGTATCGCCAGCCAACACCTCCTGCACCGCATCAACACGAGCCCACCCCATCTCATCCATAACCGGCACGGGCTCATCCATTACTGACAGTAGGGCGCCAACAACATCGTCACTCTCCTTAGCCGCAAACCACCCCGACTCAGGCATGTTACTGCGCTCAACATCCCACTCCAACACCGCAGGCACAACACCCAACACAAACTCCGGACCCGCCACCAACATCGGATACCGCTGCCCAGCAGCAGAAAACATCTGCTCCACACCATCAAAACCACGCGCACCACCCAAAGCACGCCACTGACCCACACGCCCCTCAATCTCCGAAGCGGAAACCTCCCTCAACCCCTCCTGATCCTGACCAACAATCACACCACCTGCAGACAAGAGCGCCACAGCACCAAGACCAGCAACAACCTCACCAGCAACATCACGACCATCAACAGTCTCAAAAGACCCCCGACGCTCCCCCACCTTCACCGCAAAATCCACAAGCACACCCGGCTCAACACGCTCACCCAGAGCACGAGCAAACACAACAGAGTCAAACACCGACCCAAAACGCTCATAAAACCCACGAACATCCTGAACAGACACACTCCCAAGCCCAACAACACCAGCAGCCTCACCCGCCAGCTCCCCAGCACGCACCCACCGGTCACCCTCACCCCCAACCCGCAAGGACTCACCAACACCCACATCAGCCACAACCCCACCAACAGGCCCACAACCCGCCAACACCACCACCGCAACAACGCCGGCAGCCACAACACGCAACCACGAACCCACACCACTCACCACAAACACCCAAACCTTCCAACACAAAACCGGTACTACTACTACTTGACAAGCTTCACCGAGGCCACCTCAGCGAACCTTTAACAGTGAGTTGGTAATAGTCCGCCAACTTACGGTCCGCGTCGATACTCGAACGGAAACTTAACCGTTCCTTGTCGGTCATCTCCGCATAGTTAGGCATAGGAACACTGGGATCTTCCAACCAAGCAGGCACACTGATCTCTTCCCCTACAGCGCCCCTGGTCGTATCGCTAAACTCAGCTCCCCGTAAATGGATAGTCATACGCTCACGGAAATCTGGATTCTTCTCTAAAAACTGGGGATCACTCGTGAGAGCTACAAGGAAGCCTCGCCTCATAAGAGCAATCCTGTTGTCTTGTGCAGGCATATCAGACTTGTCCACCGTTTTTCCTTGACTGGAGAACACCGCGTGGAGACTAGGAACAGACTGCCGAGTCCACGGTGCACTCTCAATCTGATCAAGCATTTGGCGCTGCTCGCCAGTGACTAGTGGGACAGCTGTTAAGTTTCCAGCATGCAACCGTGCAACACTCTCATTCAACTCAGCACTCACCCCAGCAGCTTCCTCTAACGACCGCTTCCCGTCATTTAACACAACATCAACCATCAGCGCCCAACGATAAAACACAGACTCCCGCCCAAAATTCCAAGGCGTAATGACTTCCTTGATGAGTTGTTCGTGATACCCCTTAATGGAAGCGAGCAGCAGGCGTTCGCTTGCGGGGATGCGTCCACGCGGATACACATCATCAGAAGGATCTTCCGGAGTGCCCCCATCATCTACCTCAGGCTGATCAAACCTAAGATCAACAAACAAACCCTCGGGGCTGGTGAGACGACTCACCACAAGAGGCGACAGCTTAATGTCTTGATCTCCCGCCTGATCGGGGAGAATATCAGCGCCAGGGGAAGGCGCAAGAAAATCAGGAGCAGACAACATTTCCATGAGATCGTCGATATGCGGAGTGAGGATTTCGCCCATCCACGAACGCAACCCCGCATTCGCCGCGCTAAAAGCATTCTGGCCCTTCACACGAGGCGCCTCAACCTCCAGCCCCTCCTGGAAACCCAACAGTGTTTGAGCAGCGAGCAACGTTGAACGCTTCTGACGATCCTTCCATACATCAAAAGCAGGATCACCATCCACAACACCATCTGGCACACGACCAACAGAGGCAGCCTGAGCCAACACACGACCCAGCCCCTCACCCCCGTCAGCACCAACCTTAAAGCCCTCCACAAAACGATGCCCCACCAAATACTGCGCCACCGGCATCGGCCCAACAGGGGCCTTCCCCTCCTCATAGAACGACACTCGTGGAACCCACTTCAACTCCTCATTCACATCCACATCAAAAGGAGTCTGAGCACTCAACACCTCCTGCACCGCATCAACACGAGCCCACCCATCATCACCCACAACAGGACCAGGCTCATCCATCACCGACAAAAGCGCACCAACAACATCACCACCCCTACGAGCCGACACCCACCCCGGCTCCCAAGCCGCCTTCACACGCCCAAAATCCCACTCCAACGCCGCAGGCACAACACCCAACACAAACTCCGGACCCGCCACCAACATCGGATACCGCTGCCCAGCAGCAGAAAACATCTGCTCCACACCATCAAAACCACGCGCACCACCCAAAGAACGCCACTGACCAACACGCCCCTCAATCTCCGAAGCGGAAACCTCCCTCAACCCCTCCTGATCCTGACCAACAATCACACCACCTGCAGACAAGAGCGCCACAGCACCAAGACCAGCAACAACCTCACCAGCAACATCACGACCATCAACAGTCTCAAAAGACCCCCGACGCTCCCCCACCTTCACCGCAAAATCCACAAGCACACCCGGCTCAACACGCTCACCCAGAGCACGAGCAAACACAACAGAGTCAAACACCGACCCAAAACGCTCATAAAACCCACGAACATCCTGAGCAGACACACTCCCAAGCCCGACAACACCAGCAGCCTCACCCGCCAGCTCCCCAGCACGCACCCACCGGTCACCCTCACCCCCAACCCGCAAGGACTCACCAACACCCACATCAGCCACAACCCCACCAACAGGCCCACAACCCGCCAACACCACCACCGCAACAACACCGGCAACCACAACACGCAACCACGAACCCACACCACTCACCACAAACACCTCCACACTCCAACTTTCAAACACGGATCCGCATCAAAAAACTACTGCGGATCAAGAATCTTTCTATCCCTTTCTACCTTTCGCAAAGCCCTGTTCATCCAGTCATGCTGGGCATCGAAGGGTGCTTCCTTGAACACTATCGTTGAAAGCCACGCGCGCTGCCCAGAAGTCAACATTGTTGCTTCTGGGATGCTCCCATCCGCATTCCAAAATGGCACAGCATCCCAATTCTTTTGCGCATCAACAGTGCTCGCTCTCAGGTCCTCAAGAAGAATCGGATTATTGACCAGCAGCTCCCGATCGAACGCTAGGGCGGTAATGAAACCACCTTCAAGGAAGTTGATCCTGTTGTCCCGGCAGGTCGCCTCAGCAGCATCCGCAATCTCTTCTTCCTGCGGGAAGATCGCCTGAAGCGTTGGAACGGCCTCGCGTGTCCATGGGGATGCCTGAATCCGATCAAGCTCGTGACGTTGGGCGCCTACGGCAAGAGGAGCATTCAGCACATTCCCAGCAAGCAATTGAGCAACACGCTCATTCAACGCCGCACTCACTGGCACAGCATCTTCCAACGAGGGTGCTCCGTCACCCAACAGAGCATCAAACACATGCGCCCACTCATGGATCGTAACCATCCAGCTATCATCTATTTGGGCGGGATCGGGGTTAAGAAGGCGTTCGTGATACCCCTTAATGGAAGCGAGCAGCAGGCGTTCGCTTGCGGGGATGCGTCCACGCGGATACACATCATCAGAAGGATCTTCCGAAGTGCCCCCATCATCTACCTCAGGCTGATCAAACCTAAGCTCAACAAACAAACCCTCCGGGCCTTTCAGACGATCCGCCATCTCATCCGAGAGAAGGAGCTCCCAGTTCCCACCGGGGAAAATAAGGTCGAAGAAAGGATTTTCCCCATCGGGAAACAAAAGGGAAAGGTCTAGAGCTTCTGCAATATTGCCCATGTGTGGTGCGAGGATTTCGCCCATCCACGAACGCAACCCCGCATTCGCCGCGCTAAAAGCATTCTGGCCCTTCACACGAGGCGCCTCAACCTCCAGCCCCTCCTGGAAACCCAACAGTGTTTGAGCAGCGAGCAACGTTGAACGCTTCTGACGATCCTTCCATACATCAAAAGCAGGATCACCATCCACAACACCATCTGGCACACGACCAACAGAGGCAGCCTGAGCCAACACACGACCCAGCCCCTCACCCCCGTCAGCACCAACCTTAAAGCCCTCCACAAAACGATGCCCCACCAAATACTGCGCCACCGGCATCGGCCCAACAGGGGCCTTCCCCTCCTCATAGAACGACACTCGTGGAACCCACTTCAACTCCTCATTCACATCCACATCAAAAGGAGTCTGAGCACTCAACACCTCCTGCACCGCATCAACACGAGCCCACCCATCATCACCCACAACAGGACCAGGCTCATCCATCACCGACAAAAGCGCACCAACAACATCACCACCCCTACGAGCCGACACCCACCCCGGCTCCCAAGCCGCCTTCACACGCCCAAAATCCCACTCCAACGCCGCAGGCACAACACCCAACACAAACTCCGGACCCGCCACCAACATCGGATACCGCTGCCCAGCAGCAGAAAACATCTGCTCCACACCATCAAAACCACGCGCACCACCCAAAGCACGCCACTGACCCACACGCCCCTCAATCTCCGAAGCGGAAACCTCCCTCAACCCCTCCTGATCCTGACCAACAATCACACCACCTGCAGACAAGAGCGCCACAGCACCAAGAACAGCAACAACCTCACCAGCAACATCACGACCATCAACAGTCTCAAAAGACCCCCGACGCTCCCCCACCTTCACCGCAAAATCCACAAGCACACCCGGCCCAACACGCTCACCCAGAGCACGAGCAAACACAACAGAGTCAAACACCGACCCAAAACGCTCATAAAACCCACGAACATCCTGAGCAGACACACTCCCAAGCCCGACAACACCAGCAGCCTCACCCGCCAGCTCCCCAGCACGCACCCACCGGTCACCCTCACCCCCAACCCGCAAGGACTCACCAACACCCACATCAGCCACAACCCCACCAACAGGCCCACAACCCGCCAACACCACCACCGCAACAACACCGGCAACCACAACACGCAACCACGAACGCAACGCCGCGACGTTTCCCTGGGATAACAAACGACTCACGATTACCTACTCTGCTTGCATGAGGAATAGGCCAGGCACTTGGTCATATAGATCCTGAAATTTACTGTAGTCACCTATCGCCTCTCGAAACACTCGCCGCTCCCCCTCTGTCATTTGTTCAACCGAGGGCATCGGATAACTGTCTTCAGTAAGCCACAGAGGAATAGGCTGTTGGATCGTTTTTAAACGATCAATCATTGACGCCTTAAGCTCTGGATTCTTCTCCATCAACTGCGGATCGTCGCTAAGTGCGGCAACGAAGAGGCGCTGCGCAGAGGTCTTTGCCCGCCCCTCTGCCGCATCGATGCCCTCCTCATTACTCAAGTCTGTTGGAAGCAGAGCATCTAAAGTGGGAGCTTTTACGTAGTTAAAAGCAACACCTACAAAGGGCTTTGCTTGAGGCGGAACAATTTTATCCAGTGGAACTAATGACAGAGCTCCATCGAAGAAAGAGCGCAGACGCCTATTGTTATCGTTTATTGCATCCATCTGTTTTTCCGTTGCCCCTTCGGGAGCCACTGTCAAAGGCTTAACCAACGCCCCCCAATCTCTGCTTGCACGACCCATGGAAGAAATCTCACCTCGAGAGAGCAATTCACCTATTTCCGCTCGATACCCCTGCTGTGTGGCCAGCAAGAGGCGATCAACCGCGGGCATCCTTCCCCTTTGATAGAAATCATCAGATGGGTCTTCAGGCGTTTCAGCATCGTTTACATCTGCCCGATCGAATGCAAGGTCAATAAATAACCCGCTTGAGGAAAGTAGGCGCTTTTTAAAGCTAGGAGAGCCTTTAATATCCCAATCGCCTTCCTTATCAGGAAGAGTATCAACAATAAGACCGGGAGTGTCCCCGTCGGGAGCATTCAGCATTTCCGCAATATCATCGATGTGAGGCGCAAGAATTTCTCCCGACCACGAACGGAGACTACGATTAGCGATTCCAAAAGCGTTTTCTCCACCATAAGCGCTCCATTTAATATCAAGGCCATCCTGATAGCCTTGCAGGAAGCTCGCCGCAATCTGTGTTGAACGCCGTTGTCGCTCAAGCCAGCGCACATACTCTTCGCTCCCCGGCTCTACGCCATCGGGAATCTTTGCTATTGCAGCACTCTGAGCCAGGACTCGGCCGAGCGCATCACCTCCGTCGGGCATTGCTCTGTAAGAATCTGTCCCGCGGAAGGATGTCAGATAGCGAGTCACGTTCATAGGCTCATTCGGCCCAAAATGACCTTCAAACAGAGGTGGGACTCGCTCAAGAGCATTCTTCTGATCCACAGAGAACGCGGTGTCTCCGGCTAAAAACTGTTGAACCGCGTCGTAACGATCATTCACGAGTTCCCTAAGGGCTTCATCACCCTTAAAGTCGATTACACCATTGCTAAGAGCGGCGGGTTGATCCATTAGCCTAAGCATGCCCTGAACGGGATCAAGCATTCGAAAATCTCCGCCATAAGGCTTCGGAAACCAATTGCCATACCCAGAATTCTCACCATTTACACTAAGTAGCGTATCACGATCCCAACGAAGAAGGCTTTGCGCAAGAGAATTCCTCCCGTCAAAGAAGTTGACACCTAGCGCAAGGTTCTCATTCTTCAACGCCGCATGATTAAGCATTGCGCCGATGTACTCGTAACCATAGTGAACGTAGTTACTACCTTTCAGATTTTCATCATTGACGAGGTTACCATTTTCATCATATGTAGTGACTCCGACAGCTTTCCAATCGGCAATATTCCTCTGTGTCATTTGCTCAATTGTTGCCCCGTCATCACCAGTCAGACCTACCTTAACGAGTTCGAAGCTCCGCTGACTATACCCGCCGTCTGCAAGGTTCATTCCCCCGGTCGAAAGCACAAACAGGGTACCCATATTTTCAATGACGCGATCAAGCATCCTGTCAAAATCAGGATCTACTTTGCCATCCTTTACAACATTACCTCGGAGTGTATCGATTCCCACACTGAATTCCACAAGCTTGTGAGGTGGTATATTTTGAAACAACGCATATGTGAAGAATGAACTCTTACACATATCCCCATACTTTTCATGAAATTCTCGAACCTTCTCAGGTGTCGCTGTGCCGTCCCCAAGAAGGGCTGCTGCTTCAATGGCTTCCTTCTGGGCATACTCCCACTCTGCTTGACCGTCAACTAGCGGCAGTCCATCGAATAGTGAGGCGCCGATAGCGTCACGCCCCTTCTTGACAACCTCAGGGGAGATGTAGGCGTCAATGGCCGCGCGAATCTTGACAGCAGTGTCATGGGCTTCGGTGTCGAGTTCGTTCATGGCGCGCTTGTATCGGCTGACGATATCTGACACGCGTGAGTTGTAGTGTTCTTCGATTGCAGACAGCTCCGCGTAGTAGATTCCGGAGTCGATCTCTTCACGCATTGCCCGCAACTCGTCCTTTTGGCTGTGGTAGCTGCTGGTCGCGGTGTCGTACTCGTCGTGAAGTTGGGGCACTGTGATCGTCGCAGCGCGATGAACGGACTCACCCCATGCTGTCACTGCCTTCTTCACGGGTGGAATCACGTTGATGAGGCGATCCACACAGCCGCGTAGTTTAACAATCTCGTCTGTGTAGGCGTCAGCAGCTTCGCCAATCCAGTTGGGCACTGCGTGGGAGGATGCCGATGCAACCTGCGTGCCGGAAAGGCGGCTTGCCAGTCGCTCGATCGACTCAGTGAAATGCTCAGCGCCCGTTGAGCTATTGATAGGCAGTGGCATTAAGGATTCGGCGCTCACAATCGACCCTCCAGGCGTGAAGCCAAAGTGGAAAACTGTGCCATAATGTCTTTTTCGGTTTGATCGGTATTCGAAATGGCTGCTTCTTGGCCGGAGCCAAGTACTGCGCACGCATCAGAGAACTCGAGGCAGACGGTCCGCAACGTGTCGGTGTAGTACCTCAACGCGCCAGTGAGCGCTGCGGCTCCTGTGCCATCAGCTCCAGGAATTGGGTAGGCAACGCCGTCAACCCCGGTAGCACCAAAACCAGCGGCAATCTCAACAAAGCTGCGACTATCTGTCCAATTGGCTTTTGCGTTCACACCGACAGCGTCGCGATCGAACTCAATACCACTCACCGAGATCTCCCAACAACTTGAAGTAGATTTCTCACTTCATCGTAACAAGGAGACACCCCACCCCACGGCAGTTTGATTCGTTAATATTTCATCCGATCAGCAGGAGATGTCTGATTCCATCTTGGCCGCATCCAGGGCTGTCAATCACCGCTAATCTGCCTTCAGTGAATGCGGAACTCGATGTTTACGCCGTCTCCGAGGGCAATAATGTCTCCGCTCATGATGGGTGTGCTCAGCCCACTTGTCAGGTGTTCGCGGACGCCAGAAGCGCGTTGGATAAAGGTTCCATTGCGGGAGCTGAGGTCGAGTAGCATCCACCCTCCTTGCGAGTAGAACACGGCGCAATGCGAGCGTGAGACTTCTGCTGTGGGGCTGGGCACGGGATACACCTGAGCCTCGGTGATTCCTCCGATCGCGCGGGAGTCGGGATCGCGTCCGATGACGATCGCTTCAGTAATCGCGATGGGCTTGAGGCCTCCGCGCAGCAGGTAGGCCGTCGCCGTGGTGGGGACTGGTGACCCTCCTGCGGGGGCAGAGTGGGGAGAAGACCCGGGCGCCACGTGTCCAGTGGGGGGCATTGGGCCGTTTGCCGTGAGTGCGATGCGAGGATCGGGCGGAGTGTCAGCACCGGGCGGAGTTTGCATATTTGGCGAGGCGTACGCGGCGGGCGAGGTTTGCCCGTCTGCCCAGCTTGCAGCACTGCCCCAGATTTGGGGTGTGCTCGGCGGGGTGGCTGGCTGCGAGTCTGGCCTTGCCCACACTGTTGGGGTTGTGCTTCTGGGAGGCGTTTGGGGCGCGCTCTCCAAATGTGGAGTTGGGAACTGTCCGCCGATGTCCTGCGTGTGGGGTCCGGTGGGCGCGGCGGCCTGCTGTCCCATTCCAAAAATCTGATTGTAGAGGCTATTGGGGCCGCTGGGCGGCATGGTGACTGCCGGGCCTTGCGGTGCTTTCGTTGGGATGTCGGCGACCGGCGGGGTTTGCGGTGCTTCTGTGGGGGTATCAGTCAGTGGTGGGGGCGTTGACGTTTCAGCTGTGGCGTCTACGCCCAGCGGCTCGGGGGGAGGTTCGGGCAGGGCGGCTTCGGCTGCTTTTTGGGCGCGTTGTCTGCGTAGTTCTGCTAGTTGGGTGATGGTGAGGGTCTTGTCGTCGAGGTCTGAATCATCGTCGTTTGCTGCGCCGAGCATCATGGCGTGCATTGCTGCGGGGGTTGTTGGCGCTGAGAACGCGGGGGTTTCTCGGTTGAAGTCCAGGGTTGGTTCGGGTGTTTCGAGGGGAGGAAGTTGGGGCTGTTCGATCGGCTGTGGGGGTTCTTCTGCGGCTTCGGGGAGAGCAATGTCGAGGTCGGCTGGAGCAGTGGCGGAGGGTTCCTCATCTTGCGGGGTCGGCGTGCTCGGCATTGCCTGGGCAGGGGTGGAAGCTGCCTCTGCGCTAAGCCTGTCGGTGAGGTCATGGAGGGGGGCGGGTGGCCGGATACCGATTTGGATGGAGCTGGCACGGGCTGCGCCGTTTGTGAGGGGGAGCCACGTTCCGTTGGCGTCTTCGACGGATGCGGTGATGATTTCCCAGTCGCAGGGGTCAACGGCGTGGCGGAGGCGGGTGCCTTTCCATTCGACGATGCTTTGTTCGCCCCAGGGAAGAAGGGTGAGCGTGATTCCTTCGGTTGTCGATAGACGAGGTGCCCGCGTGCTGCAGTCAAGGAAGAGGGCGCGTCCGCGGTGTTGGGCGATAGCGTTGTGGAGTTCAGCGGCTGGTGCTTGTCCGTTGATGACGGCGTGGGCGCTTGTGGACAGTTCCTCGTCCACAAGCGCCACGCCGACAGGTCCGCTCAGTGCAATCAGTGCGTGCCCGCGGTGGGCGATGGTGCCGACTTGTAGCACTGCTCGTTCGCTTTCTCTTTGGTGGTGTTACTCCCAGGAGTCGTCCGTGTCGTTGAAGCTCATGGGCTTCATGTCGGCAGAGTTTCCTGCTCCGGCTCCTTCAGAGAGTCTAATCGGTCGACGTTCGTCGTCGCGGATGCGGATGACCTGATACCCGACGCGCTTATTTTCATCCTTGCGGTCGGTTGCTGTCCCAGCAGCACCGGGGGCGTAGGCGCCGGGTATGCCGGGGGTACCTGGGGTGCCAGCGGGTACGCCGACGCCGGGGTTCATGCCGCCGGGAGCACCTGCTCGGGCGAGGCCGTTCATGCTGTTCGTAGCCTGGCTATTGGCTGCTGTGGCGTTCATGGCGGCAGTTCCGGCGCCTGCTGCGCTGCTCGTTCCTGTGAGGGCGCTTGAAGGAAGTCCGCTTGCGGCTAGGTTGCCTGCCATTGGCATGCGTCCGGCCACTCCCATTGCGTTGGCGGTGCCTGCGGCTCCGCTGTTGTGGAGGCCTCCGGCTAGGGCAGCTGAGGAGCTTCCTGCGCTCATGACGGCACGTGAGCCAGCGACTCCGGCTCCGCCCAGGATGCCGCCTGCTCCCATGGCTCGGGTTTCATGCGCGGCTGTTCCGCGGCCGAGGGCTCCTGCGGTGAGGCCCGCTCCTCCGCTGAGGAGCATGCCTGCGCTAAGGGTTGGCCGTGAGGCGTGTGCGGCGGCTCGGGCGGCTTCTGAACTCCACCGTGGGTCAGTGCCGTCGGTGACTTGAGCGGGCAGGTAGCCACCAATGGGGCCGTCAGCACTCATGCGAGGGTTAATGGGCGTGTTGTAAAGGTCGAGGTGGCGTAGCGCGTTTGGATCGTTAATGGGCTCCGTGCGGCTGCCTGGCCCGGAGGCGGGTGGGCGACGATAGACACCTGGGCGGTTGATAATTCCTGCTCCGCCTGTGGTTCCGGTGGAGCCTGCGGCGACGGTCGAGCCTGTTTGCTTGCGGCCTGCGTTGAAACGATTCCTGGCAAGGGCTGCCCCTATGGCACCGACAGCTGCCCCAGCAGTCGCACCACTGCCTCCCTGGAAAAGGTCTAGCGGATCAGCATCATCTGAGGGGTTTCGAACTCTGCCGTCCTCACTGGCAAGAGCGTCTCGGTAGTGCGACACCTCTCCATTCATAGTTGCTAGGGCAGCAGCAGCTTGGGCTTCACGTTCAGCATTTGCTTGGATACGGAGGGCCTGGAGGTAGGCCTGCGGGGTGACATAGGAACCATTAATAAACAGGCGCTCTTCTGCCCGAACCATCTGCTCGGTGCCATGGTCAACCAGGATGGTAGGCAGTTCGTTAAAGGCAGCCGCTGCCCGGCGCATACTTGCGCGAGCCCTTTCATGGTGTCCGAGAAAGGCCGCAATGAGGCGTTCTTTCGTCGCCAGCTCTTCGGTCAGGGTGGCAAGGGTTGCCTGTGCGCTACTGAGTGCTTCGCCAGTCATCACATTTGGAAGATTGGCAGAAATCTCCTCTAGTGAGCTTCGCGATTCAGCGAGGGATTTCTGCCCAGACTCCAGTACTTCTTTGTCACTATCGAGGTAACGGAGTTGGGCAACCTTTTGCAAGAGGTCGTAACTTGTTGTATCCATACCTATTTGCCTATTCTCAGCTTCCCCAGCCGTTCCTTCGAGGCGCAGTTAGAGAATCGGCGCCATCGGCGTTGAGGAGACGTCCCGTAAGCGACATTTGCTCCGCAACCATCTCATCCGAAATGACCGCCTTCTCCGCAGCCTGCTTCACATGCTCTGAAAAATCAACTATCTTCCGAGCGAGATTATGTATTTGCCCCTCAAGCTCTAAAAGGCGACTCCCATATAAGTCCCCAAAAGCTTGAGTGACGAAAAGATCCCCATCACCCCATTTTCCAGCGTCTTGATAGCTCGCCGTATCCATCACCAGTTCCTCTGCCCGCTTCGCCGGACGCTCTGCTGAATGAGTCACCTGAATGGCCAGGGCACAAATTTCTTGAGGTTTATACAACGCTTCTTCGGACATTAGGGACCCCTCACTATAAATGAGCACGACAGCCTAAGCCTACCGATTCCTTCGACTCTTCGGAAGGATTTCATTTGGCTATCGGCGTCAAGCCTGCAGCTTTCTCCGCCTCTGCCACGCGCCTCATGTAGCGCGGAGAACTTCCAAACTCCCCTCGATCAGCAGCACGCTTGTTTTCAACCGGAATAAAGGTCCCTCGATAGACATAAGACGTGTCATACATCAAGTACCCATGGTTCGAGATACCATCCAGGTATTCTTGCCAGGCTATTCGGTCACCCTTGACGTGATATTGAGCTTTCTCCAACAGAGGATTCGAGTCCTCCAACGCTGCAGGATTCGGATGCTTCGAGAAAGCCCCCACATCCATAAAGCCATACCCACACTTCTCAGACCAACCCCCATCCGCAGAACACGGAATCGCCGTCTCAATCAACGCACGAATCAACTGATTCCCCGACGCCCCCGGCCACTTCTGCACCCCCAACGCCAACGCACCCGACACCATCGGAGTAGAAAAAGACGTCCCCTGCTGATTCACAGAAATACGACTCAACACACCCGAAGCATCAGGATCACGCAAAGTAATACCCTCACCCACAGCAGAAACAGTCATTCCATCACCGTAAGTCCCCCACTCCACCGACTTCTGATCAAGAGTCTCAGCCCCCACAGCAACAGCACCGTTGGTCACCATCCCCGTCGTTTCAAGGGAGTTACCTCCATTCCCTGCACCCCACACCACCGGTACACCCATTTCGGCAGCCCGTCTTACTGCCAGCGACGCCTCTCGATTCCCCCCCTCATCACTTGTGACTTGAATAGTAATAATGTCCACGCCCTTAGAGAGGGCATCATGGATAGCATCCGAAGTTTCCCACCTGCACTTATCCGCCTTCGTCTCCTGATAACTCAGCGGATAACTCATAATCTTTGCCCGAGGCACCCACCCATAATCCGACGAAAGCCGCATCGAAGCGATCGCCGTGGCATGAACAGTGTCATACGAAGCCTTCTGCACCGGACACTTCTCCACCGACTCAATATCAGCACCCGCCAACTCCGGCACCGACTGATCCACCCACCCATCCAACACCGCAATCGTCACACCCGAACCATCCAACCCCACCGCATGAGCATTCTTAAACCCGTAATACTCCACATAAGGCTGATCCGTAATCACACCCTCATCAGCCCACGCCACCCCAGCCCCCACCAAGGCAGCACACACCACAAGACCACACACACCCACCACACGCACAAAAACCCGCCTCACAACAAGCATTGCTCCCCTCCACGGCACCCACACGATCCCCGCCCACAAGCACGCTAGGACTGCGGAGCATCCTCTTCATCGGAGTACACCTTCGGCGTGTACTCGGGCGACTTATACGTCAAGGGCTCATCCCCCTCGGGATATCCCGACTTAAAAGACAAGGTGATGGGATAGTCCTTCTCCCCCAAACCCTCAAGGTACAGCTCATACTGAATGCCCTGAGTGGTCATTGATGGCATCACCGTCCAAGACGAGTAGTACTCGCATTCCGCACTCCAGCACATGCGGAACTTTGACACACCCTTTTGCCAATGGGTCGGTGTGCCAAACCACTCCAGAACCTCCTCATCACCTGACACAGTGCCATCCTCATTGAAGGTCACAACACCAGGCTTACCATCAACCTCGCCGTACTTACCCCCCCACCGAAGCTCACGGCCCACAAGATCGCTCTCAGCCTTCGCGCGGCGGTAGATCAACTGCGTCGATTCAGCATCCTTCGCTTCATCAGCCTCAAGCATGCGGTGGTACTCAATCTTTCGCCCATCGCCAATATGCGGTAGCTCATCGATCTTGCTTGTGGCGGAAGCAACCGGATCGCCAGCACAGCCCGCCAGCAACGGAAGGCTCACACACGCAACAGCGACGAACGCCGGCCGCACAACACGCATCATCTTCATCCTATTTCTCCCTCATGAGGATCCACCCAGGAAATCTGGGCAACAACTCTTCCTGAATCTCGAGTCAGCACCTGAGCTCGACCTGGCTCAGCCTTCGTGCCCTTCACACGTCCGAAGGACAGGCCCTCATCCGGGTCAACAGACAACATGACAACTGTTGCCCCAGATTCCATCATCGTCTGAATCGTCGGATCATACAGGGCGCGAGAAGCCCCACCTGATCGACGAGTCAGCACAAAATTAAAACCAACATCGCGCGCCTGCTGAATGAAAGGCTTCAAATCAGCCAAAACAGGCGTTGACTGTCCCGGAATAAGGTCATAATCATCAATAAACAACCACACCTCAGGCCCGGACCACCAAGAACGATTACGCAGTTGCTCCGTCGTCACGTCCCCCGTCGGCAAACGCTTCTTCAAAGCATTTGAAATCGTCGCCACCAGACCCGGCAAAGTCTCAGGCAAGTTGCCATAAGCCCCAAGGTAATCCGCAGGCACAAAGTCAAGCAGTCGACGGCGAGGATCAAAGACAACAATCTGCGCCTCGGAACTACTCGACTTCGTCACCACCTGGCGAATCAGCGTGCGCACCATATTCGTCTTACCCGAACGACTTTCACCAAAGACACACATCATCGCGGTCGCCTCCGCGTTCAGGCGCAAAGCCTCAAGCCGCGACTCCTCGACACCCACAACCAGACCAGGTCCCTCAGCTCCCCGCAAACGATCCACGTCCTCAGCGGGAATCATCGTCGGCAACAGGCGCAGCTTCGGCCCATGTCCTGCCGGGAGCGCCGCCTCAATACGGTCCACCATTTCCGACACGCCATCAGCCAGAGTCTGCGCATCCTGATCACCATCAATACGCGGCAGGCACACCAAGATCTGATGACCAGACATCGCGATACCGCGGCACGGGCGGCCTTCAGGAACCAACTCAGCCACATCACGCGAAACAAGGGACTCGCTGGGCGTTCCCAAACGCAACTCCAGACGAGTGCCAATTACCTCTTGGATCTGCTGACGCATATCATTCCAGCGCGAAGTCGCCACCATCAGGTGCACACCAAAAGACAAGGCACGCTGAAGAAGAGCCGAAATACGCAGGTCAACACCTTCAAACTCGGCCCGGAAGGTTGCCCAGCCATCAATCACAAGGAACACATCGCCATAGCCGTCATCCCACTGCCCACGAGCACGCCCACGACGATAGGCCTGCATCGACTCAATGCCGTTCTCGCGGAAAAACAGCTCACGATCATCAACAATCGCCTCGATCTCTGACAAAAGGCGCTCAACAATAGCGGGCTGATCTCGAGTCACCACCGCTGACACATGAGGAGCCCGACGCATCGAGGCGAAGGAACCACCACCGAAATCCAGAACAAAGAAATGAACCTCTTGCGGAGTATGGACAAGCGACAATGCCGACACCATCGAACGCAGAGTTGTCGACTTACCCGACAAAGGGCCACCCAAAACGCAAACATGGCCACCCGCACCCGACAGGTCCACCTCCAACACATCCCGACGCTGCTCCAAAGGAACATCGATGGTGCCCAAGGGGAAGCGCAATCCACCCTTCGCGCGCCATTGAGGAGAAACCAACCCCAGCCCCGGAACCGGCCCTAAATCAGGCATCAACTGATCCAAAGTATCGGGCTTATCCAAAGGCGGCAGCCAGACCTGATGCGCTGGCACCCCCTTGCCTCGCAAGCGCTCCACGGCGATTTCAATCTCAGTCATACCCTTCCAACGCTCATCGCCCGGCACACTAATCTGGATGGGCCCAGTGGCTGGCGCCGACTCTTCCAAAGCAATCACCGGATTAGAGCTAAAAGGAAGGACTCGGATTGCTGCAGCAGCCGAACCCGCCTGATTCATCAACGACGGATCCATACGACGAGGCGGCGGGGGCACAGCAACATAGGAAGCTCGGAAACGCGTCATCTGATCACTGGTCGTCTTCAAATACCCCACGCCTGGATACGAAGGCAAAGCAGCCGCATCCGATACACCCAGAAGCTGCTTTGATTCTGAAGCGTTGAAGGTCTTCAATCCCAAACGGTACGACAGGTGGGAATCCAAGCCACGTAAACGACCGTCCTCCAAGCGCTGGGAAGCCAAGAGCAGGTGAATACCCATTGAACGACCCAGACGGCCCACCGCAATGAAAAGATCCAAGAATTCCGGCTTAGCCGTCAACAACTCTGAAAACTCATCCAGCACAATAAACAATGCAGGTAGCGCCGGATAACTGTGCTCGCCAGCTAGGCGCTCCTTCTCGTATTCGGTGACATTGGCATAATTCCCAGCTGCACGAAGAAGCTCCTGGCGGCGCACCATCTCGCCGCGGATCGCATCCTGCATACGATCCACCAAAGACAGCTCCGACTCCAGATTCGAAATCATTGCCGACACATGCGGCAAATCCGCCATGCCCGCAAAGGTAGCACCGCCCTTGAAGTCCACCAGCACGAAGTTCAACTGCTCCGGTGAGTGCGTCAACGCCATCGCCAACACCAATGTACGTAAAACCTCAGACTTACCCGAGCCGGTCGCACCCACCAGGACACCGTGAGGCCCCATACCCTCCTGGGCAGCCTCCTTAATGTCCAAAATCACGGGCACGCCCTCGGGAGTCACAGCAAATGGCACACGTAAACGATCCCGCCCCTCACGCCGTTTCCACTGAGTCTCCGGATCAAAATCGCGGATATCACCAATCCCCAACAGCTCCATGAGATCAACCGAACGCTTCGGATCCGAACGGCCAATGGGAGCGGCCGCCTCGGTCCCATCTTCAGAAGACCAGTGCGTCATCCGACGTGCCACTGACTCCGCCTGGACGACACTCATCGCATCGGGCACCGTCATGAAAGAGTCCTGGTCCAAGAGGATGACTTCCATTGCACCAGTAGAATAACCCGAAGCATCACGGTGAAGCATCATGCGTATCGTCGTCTGAGAAGTCAACGGACCCCAAGAACTCAATACCTTCATCACCGTCACACCGAGAGCACCTTCGAAAGAGGTGAGACGAGAAGACGAAACAAGATGCATATCATCAACGACCACCACCACATGCGGCCATTCCGTCTCCTCCGAACGCGGCATAAACTGCGGACGATTCACAATGTCTTCGCCCAGAAGATCCTCCAAATCCGCCTGGCTCGACACAATCATGCGCGAAGGACCCAAGGCATCCTTGGCCTCATCAGAACGGGCATGCGGAAGCCACTTCACCCACTCCCACTGAGGACGCACCGCATCCGAACACAGAACAGCGATCTTCAACGCCGTAGGCGGCACAAACACCGCCAAGTGCACCAACATTGCTCGCAGCTGCGCACGGGCAGCATCAACATCCCCCACCAGCTCAACATGAGAAAAACCCCCCAGAGGAGTGCCAAAAGGAAGATCATCGACCTTGGCGTGCGTCTCAACAAAGCGGCTCATCGCTGAATGGCACACCACATCTGGACGCGCCAGAGGCGGCAAGTCCGGAACCTCAAGCTCCATCGCGAGCGCCTGGGTAGTGTTCCCGATCCGCACATTCATCGTCGTTGGAGACCCCTCCTGGCGTTCCCACAAGCGCGATCCTTCCTGGGCAACCAACACCAACGAGGCAGGATCGGGCATATGCCAACGATGATGAGCACGTTGTTTCTTTGCCACGGTACGCACCGTGTCGCGAGTCTGACTCAAATACGCCAAATACTCGCGCCGCAAGTTCGCCACCTTCTGGCGGTGCCCACCAATCTGGCGATACACGTTAAAGCCCACCATCGTGAGCATGGCAACAACCATCGCGCCAGCCATCAGCATTAAGCGCGGGTTAGAGGACTGCGACATTGCCATAAACACCATGACGCCCATCGAGCCCAACATGGGAACGACCATCAGCAGCACATTTCCCACACCAGCAGCTTCCGGTTGATCAGGAGGGAGCTGAAGAGGGATCGTCCCCGAAGGAAGATCCGGTACTCCCTCGGTGGTCTCAGGATCAACCGGCATGGTCATAGTTGTTTCTCCGTTATGCATTCAACGAAAACGCGCAAAGTGTCTGAATCATCCTATCGCTACGCGGTAGCATTTTTAGGTCCGATTGATACGGGATTACGAAAGGTGAAACAGTGGTCCGTCCCATGACGTTCGTGACAATCCGCCACAACGGTGACCAGCACGACCTTTCCGTCCCCCGCGGAACCACCGTCGCAGGACTACTAGCGATGCTGGAAGTCGATACCTCCAACGGCCAATACGCTGTCTCTCTACCCAATGGTCAAGAGGCATCACTGTCAGCTGCACTCGGACACGACCTTCCCTCCGGAAGCATCATTTCCGTCACAGGAACTGCAGCAAGTCGCCAAGCCGAAATCGAAGCACGCGAACGTATCGAAAGCCCCTGGTTCAACCACGCCCTCACTCGCGCCAGCGTCGCCTTCTTTCTCATCCCCCTCCATACACTCGGCGTTCTTCTGCCTCTCCTAGGCTTGCTCCCCACCCCATCCCTGGGCTTGCGCATTCTCATCGCGACGCTCTCGACTCTCATCCTGGGCAGCATGCTCATCTACCGCGTTCACCACCGCTCTGCAGGCGACCACCTCTTCCTCACCCTTCTGGCGGGGAGCACCCTGCTGGCACTCTTGCCTAGCTCCCCACAAGCCCACGCCCTCGCCCCAATGACCGTCACCACCGGAGCGTTCCTCACCTCCCTCACACTGTGGATACGCTCTCGCAGCTACACCGCCGCCACCTTTGTTTTCCTGTGGGCCGGGGGCGCGGTTTTGACACTCCTATCGACCTTCTTGTCGATCCCACTAACGGCACTAGCCCCACTAGCCCTCGCATTCGCAATCTGGGGAATCGCCAGCACCTCGGCATTCTCGCTTCGCGTACCCGACAGCCAACTGATCGATCTTCCCCTCGTCCGGACCGTAGCCCCCTCCGTCCGCGCGCCCCACACGCCCTCCCCAGCCAAAATCACCGCAGCCCGCGTCATGCGCACCATCCGAGAAGGTCAAGAGATCTCACGCTCCCTCACCGCAGCCTGGAGCCTCCTCGCCCTCATTTGCATTCCCCTCGTCAGCATTAACCTCGATACCCCCAGCCTTCAGGGCTGGGCGTCCCTGACCCTCCTCCTTGCTGCTACCGTTTCCCTCTCTCTCCTGCCCCGCACAGCCAAAGGCCGAGGCATCCACCTTCTTCCGCGAATCCCCGCGATCGCAGGTTTCATCGCCCTCATCATCACCATCAACGCACATTGGGAATTCACCCCCACTGGCACCGTCCTCGCACTTGTGGTCACCGCCTTCCTCATCGTCACCACAACCCTGAGCCTCTCCCAACGCCCCCACTCGGCATTCATCGGCCGAACAGCAGACATCCTCCAAGCACTGTCCCTGCTGCTCCTGCTCCCCTCCTCCGCCCTTGCCTCTGGCCTATTCGACTTCATCCGACAGGTAGCTTCATAATGCGTAGCCACACCCCTCCCTCACCTGCCGCTCTCCCGAAAGATTGCGCTCCTGCTCGCGCAGGACGCGCAACCCTCGCCTACGTCATCGATGCTCTCATCGTCAGCGGCATCTCGATAAGCGCCTACCTGCTCCGCCCCTCCCTGCTCCTTGCCCTCACCACCATGATCGAGCTGGCTGTGGTCATGACCTTCACGCGAGCCGCCACAGGCCACACACCCGGATCACTCATCACCCGCACGCGAGCACGCCACGCTCAGCACGGAGGAGCACCCGGGCTGCGTGCACAAAGCGTTCACACACTGATCATGGCCCTCCTCCACCTCACCGCCATCGGCCCTCTCCTTACCCACCTGCTTGCGAAACACGGACAGACCCTGCCCGACCGCATCGCCGGAATCATCATCACCGAGCCCTCACCGGCCAACCCAGCCGCTCAAAAGATCCAACAGGATGCCTACGGCAGGCAGACCCTTGCTCCCGCCGATCACTCACCAACCTGGAGTGCGCCCACCCCAATAG
>NZ_CAHJXR010000011.1 GCF_903645355.1 Schaalia sp. Marseille-Q2122
GGTCTGGAGTGCCCGGCGGGACTGGTGGGCTCGGCGGGACTGGTGGGCCCGGCGGGACTGGTGGGCCCGGCGGGACTGGTGGGCCCGGCGGGACTGGTGGGCTCGGCGGGGCGCCGGGTGAAGCACCAGCTGACGCCCCTGGCAATGCCCCGCGCAGTGGCAGTGCCTCAACTCAAGGTGGTGTCTCCTCGACATCGTCCTGAGTGCGTCCGCTGGATCCTGACCAACAGATGCCGCTGTTCCCAGCACCCCCGCAGTCTGGGAACAGCGGCGTCCTCTGTGCGTGTCACTACAGGGGCTCCAACACCCGCATCCCCCGAGCACACCTCAACGCCATTGGTAGCAATGCTTGCCGTTGGTACTGATGCTCGCCATTGGTACGGATCATCACCACCGGTACGGATACTTGCCATTGGTACGGATCATCGCCATTGTCATCATTCGAGGGGCCCCAGGCTACCACCGTGCCGCCGGAGATCGTCAGGTCGCCATTGGCATCCAGAGAGTCGCCCTCAGAATCCAGGGTGATGGTGCCACCCGAGATCTCGACGGTGACCGTGCCTGTGCTTGCCGAGCCATTGATCGCATCGTCACTGGACACCACCGAGATCGTCCCATCTTGCAGGGCAATAATCTCACCCTCCAGCCCCTCAACACTCGAGGCAATATCGACACTTGCCCCGTCAGCAACCAGGGCAATCTCAGCGTGCACGCCATCATCAGCGACCGCCATGGAAACATCACCACCACTGAGGCGCACCGACCCGTCAGAATGGATCCCATCCTCGGCTGCGCCAATGCTGAAGGTGCCGCCCTCGATAATGGCGTACACGCCAGCCTTCACGCCCTTCGCGGACTCGCCGTCGGCAACGCTCGCCTGGGCGCCGCCGCCGGCACTGAGGGCGAAGGTGCCGCCAGTGACAATGACATCGGTGTAGGCGCTGAGCGCATCGCCCTGGGCGTCGACCGTTACATCTCCATCCGAGATGTGGATGAAGCCCTTGGCAGGGTCGGTGTCCTCGTCGGATTTGAGCCCATCGCCACCGGCAACCACCGACACGGTGCCGCCTGTGATAGTGAGAGAGTCCTTGCCACGCAGACCATCATCAACGGCTTGCACCTGCACGGTGCCTGAGGAAATGACGAGGTCATCGGTCGCGGCAATAGCGTCATTACTGCGGCCCTTGACACTGAGGCCACCAGAACCGGTGATGAGCAGATTCGTATCCGCGTAGATGGCGGCATTCGCCGCAGAAGAGTCCGCGTAGGAGGAGGCGTCGGCTACCTGGCTATTGCCCTCCAGAACCAGAACAGCATTCGCTGCGCTGCGCACCTCGATGGCGCTACCGGCAGTCGTGTCGATACTGAGGTTATCGAGGATGAGGACAACGAGGGCGTCGCTAGGTGCCTCAACGACGACCTGTCCCGTGTAGGAGCCTGAGAGGCGGTAGACCCCCGCGCTGGTGATGGTCGTCAGACCGTCGGTGATGGTCACGGGCGAGGACGCTGCCGTGCTGGCGCCTTGAGCGTCGCCGCCATTTCGAGTGCTACCGCTGCTTTGTGCGCCGCTGCCCTGGCTGGCCTGACCGCCAGCCTGCGTGGAGACCTGGGCGGTCGCTCCGGAGAAGGTGATGCTCGTGCTCGCTTGAGCTTCCCAGTCTTGCGCGTCAAGGACGGTTGGGATGGCGTTTTCTGCGAGGGCCTGTTCGGCGGTCGGCGGATCGTAGAGCGAGGTTGCGCCTGCCACGGTGTTGTGTGCGGTGACAGAGGATGCGGGTTGAGCGTCAGCGGTCTGTGAGGGGGCAGCGGTGGAGCTGCACGCCCCTAGTGCCATCGCACCCACGGTGAAGGCAATGAGGGCCGCGGTGGAGGCACCGCGCGAGGAAGAACGGGTCAGAGGGAACATGGGTGTGTCCTTTCGTGAAAGAAATTGGGTGTTTTACGAGGCGATGGCCGTCGGCTGGCCGAGCAGGGGAGCCTCGTTGGGCGAAGCAACCCCACCGTGAAGGTTGAGGGAGGTGGTGTTGCTAGCGCCCTCGGGGGAGAGGGGCGGATACGGGGGTGGGAAGTGCTGGACGATCGTGCGATGCCAGCGGTTCTGCGGAAGCTCTGGGCGCATGACGCACAGGGCGGTGGCGTATTTGGAGACGCGAGTGGGGCGGATGCCTCGTGCCCATAGCAGTCGGTCGAGAATGCTGGGGGCGGAGGGTGATTTTGTTTCGATAATGACCAGCGAGGGAGTGCGGTAGCTTCCCTTCGCCTCCCTGCTCGCATGTCCGGGGAGTGCCCACTCGAGCGAGGTGTCGATGGTCGCTCGAGACGGGAAGGGGCTCTGCGTGCCCCTGCGGGAGCAGATTCCCTCCCTCGCAGCATCGCTCCCAGTGAGAACTTCCGTAGGCGCTCCCGGCAGCAGCAGGGTCGAGCGCTGGAAGCTCCCGTCAAGGCTGGGCCGCAGTCTGGAAACATCCACCTCGCAGGAGGCGCGTTCCAGCTGTTCATGCACCCACACCAGCGCGGGAAGATTCAGGTAGGCCAGGCGAGCCAGCTCAGCGGGGTAGGGGAGGCGTTCTTTCACGGTCCGCCCCCACGCGCCGCGGGTCTTGACCTCGACGAAGGCCAGGTTTGAATCGCGGTAGTGGCGAATCCGCACCTTGAAACGACGCCGATGCCGGTGGGCTGCGGTGAAGAAGGAATCACGCTCTGGGGTGTCGAAGTAATGCGAGGCGTAGGTGTGAGCGCGCGTCTGAGCAATCTCAAGGACCCGCACGGGATCATTCCGGTCGGAGTACCCCTGCAGCTCGGCGAGGATCTCGCCAGCTTGGTCGGCGTGCAGCGCGTACTTACGATCTACGCGGGAGAGCAGGGATGCGTGAGCGTTGAGTTCCTCAAGATCAATGGGGGCAAAGCCCTCAAGCGCAGTGCGAAGTTCTGTTACGGCATTCATACTGAGGCTCCCTTCTGGCTCAGATAGCGCACATCCACCAGGGTGGAATCGTTGACGTAGTCGAGGCGGACAATGCTTGTGCTGATGACACGCACCCCTAGGCGCTCACTGAGGACTTTCTCCAAGGTGGCCTCGTCGCTGATTGCTCGGTCAAGCTGCACCTGCTGCGTGCCATAGCGGCCAAAGAGGCCGCTATCAGTCACGCCCAGCGCCCCGATGATGAGGGCTACTCCCACCAGGAGAAGCGGGGTGATTGAGGCACTCATGCCGGTCAGTAAACCGATGGCCAGAGAGGCAAAGTAATAGGCGACCTCGCGTTGGCTGATCTCTGTTGAGCGCAGTCGAATGATTGACAGGACGCCGAAGAGGCCAAGGCCAAGGCCGGCGCTGACAGTGCTTGATGCCAGGGTCATTGCCACCGCGAGAACACCAATATTGACTCCCAGGAAGGCGATGACCAGGTCGGCGCGTCGGTGGCGAGGGAAGTACAGGCCAAAGACGAGGGCGGCGATTGCGACGAGGTCGACGGCGATCAGCGGAGCGTAGGTGCTTAGAAACGTTGTCATTGATGTTCTCCTTTCCGGCGTTGCATCTATTGAGCCGGGTGAAGTTATCAATCAGCTGTGAAAGCCTTAAGGTGGCCTTATGAGGGTGGAGCGGCGCCCTTGAACCTGTCAGAATCGAAGGGTGACGAACGCATCTACCTACGTCCGCGCTGATGGTTCCCCCGCGCGGATCCTCGTTGTTGACGACGAGAAAGCCCTGTCTGACCTGCTCGCCCAGGCTTTGCGCTACCACGGGTGGGAGTTGGCGACGGCAAACAACGGCTGGGAGGCGCTCGATCGGGCGCGAGACTATCAGCCTGACGCGGTCATCCTCGACATTCAGATGCCGGGGCTGGACGGTTTTGAAACCCTCGCCCGCCTGCGCAAAGCCCAGCCGCGACTGCCCGTCCTCTTCCTTACCGCCCGTGACGCTGTGGAGGATCGCGTGAGCGGCCTTCGGGCAGGTGCGGACGACTATGTCACCAAGCCTTTTGATCTCAACGAGGTCGCCGCCCGCGTGGACGCTCTACTGCGCCGTAGTGGCATGTCGGAAGCCCTTGTGGATGCCCTCTTGCAGGTGGGGGATTTGACGCTGGATGAGAATTCCTACGAGGTGCGCCGTGGCGGTGAGCTCATCACATTGACCAATACCGAGTTTGAGGTGCTGCGCTACTTCATGGAAAACCCCAATGTGGTCTTGTCCAAGTCGCAGATCCTTGACCGCGTGTGGTCCTACGACTTTGGCGGGCAAAGCAACGTCGTCGAACTCTACGTCTCCTACCTGCGTAAGAAGATCGACAAGGGGAGGGCGCCGATGATTCACACGGTGCGCGGCGCGGGCTACATTCTCCGCCCCGCACAGGAGGCGCCATGAGCGAGCCCACCATGTTGACCCGCGAGGGCGAGGGAGGGGGTCAGGCGGGTGTGCCCGTTGACGACTCTCGCTTGCTGTCGCTCTTCTCTCGCCTTTTTCGCCCCCGCGCTCCGCGTTCCCTTGCCGCGCGGGCGGGCACGTACATGGCCTTCGTCCTCGTCATTTCACTGGTGAGTTCGGTGGGGATTGTGCTGCTGATGACGCGCTCGTGGATGATGTGGCAGCTTGATGATTCCCTGCGCCAAGACGTCCAGCGCCTCGTGGAAAACGCGGGCGACTCAGAGGGTTTTCTGACCGATCTGGCCGACACGGGCAATGGCCTCATTGACGAAAACCCACCCAACATGTGGCAACGTCGAGGCGGCTCGGCTCCCTATGAGGCGCCACAACCCGAACCCTCCGAAGGCAGTCTCTATCTTGTGGCCGAGGGAGGGCACGCCCGGGCGCGCCTCGTCCAACGCTTCCACGTTTTTGCCCTCGAAGCTGAGGATACGCACGCCCTCGCAGCCTTGCCGCATTCTCCCCACCCCCAAGACATTGAGCTACCCTCCCTTGGGCACTTCCGTGCTGTTGTTCACGAGGCCGAAGGCGTGCGCTATGTGAGCGCGAAAGGAACCGGCGAGATCACGCGGGTGATGATGGGCAGCGCAGGCACGGCCCTTGCCATCCTTCTCCTCTCGCTCCTGCTCGCCACTGTCAGCGTGCGCCATTGGGTGAGGAAGGAACTGCACCCCCTGGGGGAGGTCGTCTCGGTGGCGAGGACGGTTGGCGGCGGCGTCCTCGTCAATAACGAGGACATGCGCACCCGCGTTGATACGCGAGGCCTCACGCGCGGTAGCGAAGTGGGGGATGTTGGCTACGCGCTCAACACCCTATTGGACAATGTTGAAGAAGCATTCACCGCCCGGGACGAATCTGAAGCCAGGCTCCGCCAGTTCATTGCCGATGCCTCCCACGAATTACGCACCCCCATAGCCTCCATCCGCGGTTATGCCCAGCTCATGGGCCAACACGCCATCGACCAGGACAGGGCGCTGGAACGTATCGGCGCGGAATCGGCGCGCATGTCCGAGCTCATTGAGGACCTCCTGCTCCTGGCACGCCTTGATGCGGGGCGTGAGGTTGCGCGTGAAGAGGTGGACCTGATTCCTCTGGCGATTGACGCCATCTCGGATGCGCACGCTGCCGAACCCGGAAATGAGTGGCAGATTCTTGTTGACGCTGAGGCTGTCGACCAGTGCACTATCACGGGAGAGGAATCCGCCCTGCGCCAGGTCCTGGCAAACCTCCTGTCCAACGCGCGCGTGCACACTCCCGTGGGGACGCGCATTATCTGCGAGGTTGCCCGCGTGGGAGAACGGGTACTGCTACGCGTCAGCGACAATGGGCCAGGAATCCCGCCCGAACTGCAAGCAAAGGTCTTTGACCGCTTTATTCGCGGCGATGCCTCGCGAGCGCGCCTTAATCAAGGCTCTTCGGGTTTGGGGCTGTCGATCGTGCAGGCCATTGTGGAAGCCCACGATGGGACAATCCACCTGGACAGCTCGCAGCAGGGGACAACTGTGACGGTGAGTTTTCCTACGCCGCCAGCACCTCAATAGGTAGACAGGGCCTCAATAATGCGCGGAGTCAACGCGCGGAAAGCAATCCCGCGGTGGCTGATCGCATTCTTTTGCTCCGGGCTCATTTCCGCCGTCGTCACCTCACAGCCAGCGGGAACAAAGATCGGGTCGTAACCGAACCCATTCTCACCACGACGTTCACGCAGTAGCGTGCCCTCCACCGTGCCGTATTCGACGAACTCGCGCCCATCAGGTAGCACCAAAGCGGCGGCCGACACGAAAGCTGCGCCACGGTGTGCCTCGGGCACATCAGCTAACTGTGCCAGCAGCAGGTCAAGGTTGGCCGCATCATCCCCGTGACGCCCACACCAGCGGGCCGAGAAAATCCCGGGAGCCCCGCCGAGCACATCCACCGACAAGCCAGAATCATCGGCAATGGCCGGCAGACCCGTCGCCGCGCAGACGGCACGCGCCTTCAGCAGGGAATTCTCCGCAAAAGACACCCCGTCCTCAACCGGGTCAGGCAGGTTATACTCCGCCATGCGGGCCACCACGCCAGGCTCAAAACCCTCCCACGCGGGGGCAAGGATCGCTTCAAGCTCCTCAATCTTGTGGGCGTTATTCGTAGCAAAAACCAGGCGCGCCATCACAGGCCCCCGGTCACACGCTCACCGGCGGGCGCCTTCAGCGCGCGCTGTTGAATCTCGGCCAGCTCAGCATTACCCAGGGTCGCCAGGTCCAGCAGGGCGTTGAGCTCATCGCGGTCGAAGGTATTGTGCTCGCCGGTGCCCTGCACCTCAACAAAGGCACCCGTGCCGGTCTGCACGACATTCATGTCAGTGTCGGCGCGCACGTCCTCGACATAGGGCAGGTCCAGCATGGGGACGCCGTCAATAATGCCCACGGACACGGCGCTGACTGAGTTGGGCAGTACCGGCTTGGTGGCTGAGGGAACGATCAGGCCCTCCTTGCGGCCCCACTCCACGGCCTCGGCCAAAGCGACGTAGGCGCCGGTAATGGCTGCGGTGCGGGTGCCGCCGTCGGCGCGCAGCACGTCACAGTCGAGGATGATGGTGTTCTCTCCCAGGGCAGCCACATCAATGCAGGCGCGCAGGGAGCGGCCAATCAGGCGCGAGATCTCCTGGGTGCGGCCCCCCACCTTGCCTTTGACGGATTCGCGGGAGGAACGCTGTTCGGTTGAGCGCGGCAGCATGGAGTATTCGGCGGTCACCCAGCCTTCTCCACTGCCTTTACGCCAGCGGGGCACGCCCTCGGTCAGCGAGGCCACGCACAGGACGCGCGTATTGCCGAACTCGACGAGGACGGAGCCCTCGCCGGTGCCCGACCAGCCGCGGGTCATAGCGATGGAACGAAGTTGATCGGGGGTGCGCCCATCGGCGCGCGAAACGGAGGTAGTCATGCCTCAACGTTAGTCCACGCGCTAGCGTTGGTGTATGCACTCTTACGCGCCCCTCGTTCGCGGCCACCTTGACCCGCTCTCTGCCCTGCGTGAAAGCTTGGACCTTCCTGCGCTTTTGGCCGCCTTCATTCACGGGCAGCCCCTGGCTGAGATTCTTCCCACGCCATTACGTGATGCGGTTGCGCCCGAACGTATCGAGGTGTGCGTGGTGTCGGGCGGGCGCCTGCTCCTGGCGGTCGATCAGCTTGACGAGGCCAACGTGCGTGGCGATGAGCTCGACACGCTGAGTGTCGTTGAGGGCGGTGTTCGTTTGGCCACCTGCCAGCTGGACGAGGCTGAGCGGCGCGCGCAGTCGGGTGCGACTCTGGCGTTGCTCGGGGTGGATGAGGTCGGCGTGCTTCACCTGGCGCTCATGGAGACGGAAGTGGAGAAGGGGACGGGCGAGGGCGAGCGCCTCACCCGGTGGGAGAGCCTACGTGCCGTGGGCCACCTGCTCTCTGATGACGATACTCAACGGGCGCTCGTGGCGACCGCGCTCGCGGCCTGGCATGAACAGATGCGTTTTTGTCCGGCGTGCGGGCAGCGTCCAGAGCCTTGGGCGAGCGGGTGGGTGAGGCGCTGCCCCGCCTGCGGGCATATGGAGTATCCCCGTCAGGATCCGGCGGTCATTATGACGGTGGTGGATCGCCACGACCGAGTGTTGCTGGCACATAACCGGGCGTGGTCGGATCGGCGGGTGTCGGTGTTGGCGGGTTTTGTCGACGCTGGTGAGGCGCCTGAGCGCACGGTCATCCGCGAGGTGTGGGAGGAGGTGGGCTTGCGCGTGGCCGAGGTTGAGGCGGTGGCAACCCAGCCGTGGCCCTTCCCTCGTTCACTGATGCTGGGCTACCACGCTCGTCTGGATGAGGGCGGGGAGGGCGATGAGGAGGAAGGCGCGGGGCGAGGGAGCGACTCGGAAATGGCCGGTGCTGCGAGCGTGGCTGTCCCTGTTCCCGATGGCACGGAGATTGAGTGGGCGAACTTCTATTCCCGCAGTGAGCTGATTGAGGCAGTGCGAAGCGGGGAGGTTATTTTGCCGGGACCGTCCACGATCGCCCACGGCCTGCTGAGGCACTGGTTTGGTGGAGAACTGCCGGGATATGAGTAAAGACGGCCTTGTCGCCGTTACTCCAAATCCGGGGGCGGCGTGGACAATAGAAGCATGAGCGCATTGCACCCAGAAGAACTCCTCGACGCCCTGGACGAGGACCAACGCCGCGTGGCCATGCAGGTCACCGGCCCTTTGGCGGTGCTCGCAGGCGCGGGTACAGGCAAGACTCGCGCCATCACCTATCGCATTGCTCATGGTGTCGCTGTCGACGCTTTTGACCCGGCCAATGTCCTGGCCGTCACCTTCACCACTCGCGCGGCCGCAGAGATGCGCCTACGCCTACGTGACCTGGGGGTTCCTGGAGCTCAAGCCCGCACCTTCCACTCCGCAGCACTGCGTCAGCTCCGATACTTCTGGCCCTCCGCGATCGGCGGACGCGCCCCTGATATTGTCGAACGCAAAGCCTCGCTCATCGCCGCTGCTGCCGCACGCACGGGCCTGCGCAACGATAAGGAAGCCGTGCGCGACTTCGCCTCCGAGATCGAATGGGCGAAGGTGGCGATGGTGGATGCCTCCCGCTACCCCGACCGTGTGCGCACCCTTGGCCGTGAGGTTCCCGCAGGCCTGTCTGCCACGCAGATGGCGACCCTCATGGAAGCCTATGAGGATGCGAAGAATGAACGCGGCGTCATTGACTTTGCGGACGTGCTGCTCATTATGGCGGGCATCCTCGAACAGCGCGAGGATATTGCCCGGGCTGTGCGCGCCCAATACCGGCACTTCGTCGTTGATGAGTACCAGGATGTCTCCACCCTCCAGCAGCACCTGCTGGACCTGTGGCGAGGCGACCGCCACGATATCTGCGTGGTCGGCGACGTCGCCCAGACCATCTACACCTTCGCCGGGGCAAGCCCCCAACACCTGACGGGCTTCGTCAAACGCCATCCGGGCGCGCGCGTCATTGAACTCAACCGCGACTACCGTTCGACCCCGCAGATCGTGGCTGTTGCCAACCAGGTCATCACCCCTGGTCATAGCAGTCGGCCGGGCGCGTTGAAGGGCGCGGTCCGACTCGTCTCCCAGCGCCCCTCAGGTTCAGGAGTCCGCTTCGAGTCCTACGGTGATGACGCCGCTGAAGCCCAAGGCGTCGCCCGCGCTATTGCCGCCTACGCCGCCCAGGGAATCCCCCTGGCAAATATGGCCATCCTCTACCGGATCAACAGCCAATCGGAGAGTTTTGAACACGAGCTGAGCCAGGCGGGTATCTCCTATGTCGTCCACGGTGGTCTGCGTTTCTTCGAACGCGAGGATATTCGCCGCGCCCTCCTTGTCCTACGGCGCGCGGCCCTCGCCCTCGCTTCCTCTGAGGACCCCCAGGCTCCGCTGCCCGACCTCGTCACTGACCTGCTCCGTGAGGTGGGTTGGACGAGCGAGGCCCCGGCCGCCGGTGGGGCGGTGCGGGAGAGCTGGGATAACCTCAATGCCCTCGTTGAACTAGCCAAAGACCAGCCGGAAACCAGCCTGCCCGACTTCCTTGCTGAACTGGAAGAACGCGCTGAATCCCAGGCTGCTCCGGCAGTGGAGGGTGTGACACTCTCAACCCTGCACGCCGCCAAGGGCCTGGAATGGGACGTAGTCTTCCTCGTCGGCGCGGCCGAGGGCACGCTGCCGATCTCCATGGCCACGACCCCTCGTGAGAGGGAAGAAGAACGCCGCCTGCTCTACGTTGGGGTGACGCGCGCCCGCGACCACCTGCACATTTCCTGGGCGAAGAAACGCTCGCAGTCCGCTCACCGCAGCGTGCGTAAACGCTCACGTCTCCTCGATGGGATCTGGCCGGTTGAAGAAGCAGCGGCTTCGGGGACGTCGGCGCAGACACCGAAAAGCGCCGGTCGCCTCCAGAAGAAAGAAGCCCAAGTCGCCTTCGAAGAAAACGCTGACGAGGCTACCCTTGCCCGCTTCACTGCGCTCAAGGCCTGGCGCCTTGAGCGCGCACGAGACATGTCCCTGCCAGCCTTTGCCATCTTCACCGACCAGACCCTGCGTGATATTGCCACGGCCAACCCCAAGACCCTCAAACAACTGCGGATAGTACGCGGGGTGGGGGACACAAAGTTGGAATCCTTCGGCGGTGACGTGCTGCGAATTATTCGAGACTAAGAGCAACGCATCCACAATCAGGATGGGGTTCCAGCCGGTGTGAGATTGAGCTGCCATCAGGAAGAATGGCAATCGACTGCCCCTGCAAGGGCGGGGGTGCCTGTGAGCTGAGGCCGTGAAGGCGCCAATGCTCGGAAAAATCGCTGAGGAACCTGCCTAGCACCAGGGTCAAACGGGCTTGGGCGGCGATGGGAAGCCGAGGTAGGGCGTTGTGAGAAGCCGCTAAAGCAGCGCGAGCGCGCTCGGGATCACGCCCACTCATATGCAAATCCAAGCAACGCGCACAGGCACTCACCCCAGGGACGACCAAGGGGCCGACAATGACCCCGCGTTCGCCCAGGAGGACCGGCAGATGCCATTCCTCCGAGGCCAGCAGATGCCCAAAAAGTGCGTGGTCAAGACTGCGCGTGCAGGTAACGATCAGCAGGTCGCGGATACCCGCAGAAGCTGTGGTCAGTAGCGGGTAACGGTCGGTGAAATACTCGCGGGCACTTTCGCTGCGTGTACGCCCCAGCCATTGAGATCCCAATGCGGGAATGAGGTCCCGGCCAAAAGGACGCGGGTCGTCAATGCTCAGCGTTGATAGGGCACTCGTTGACAGGCCCATGTCGATGGCGTCGCAGATCGGTGCCTCCAGTCCGCTAAAGACAATGCGTGGACCGCGCACGGGCAGGGAAGGGAAGTAGCCCGCTTGACGGAGGGCAATCTGCAGGTCGAGGCTTCCTGCGGGGGCCGCTGGCGCCTCAAGCAGTGGTGAGTACAGGAAGGGCGAGGCTTGCGCGGCCTGCCCGAGGGCGAGTAGCCATCGTTCTTGGGCGCTGGTGAGGTTCGTGAAGGTGAGTTCTCGGCCCCAATCGGTGCCGACCTGCACAATCCCTGGCCCATGATGGATGACTGCGGTGCCTTGTTGAAAACGCATGAGTGTTCCCTCCCGAAGTGGTCCTTCAGCATTTCTATGCGGTCGGGAGAGAAAAACGAAACGGAAGAGGAAATCTGTGGATAACTCTGTGCCGTTGCGCGGAATCAGGGGCGTCAGGGCCTCACGGGTGCCGGACACTCAGAGGCTAGTGGGCGTCCGGATCGCCAGAATCCCCAGGGTCCTCCTCATCGGGGCCCTCGGTATCGTCGGCTGCGGAACCAGGGGCTTCCTCAGCGTTGTCGGCTGCTCGTTGCGGGGTGTGCGCGGCCTCGCCACTGTCTGCCGTGGCACTGTCTGCAGTGCCACCGTCTGCAGTGCCACCGTCTGCAGTGCCACCGTCTTCAGCGCTGCCGTCCCCGCCGCCATGCCCGCCGCTACGACCGGGCACATCAAAGCCCGCAGCCCGCAGGCTCTCAGCTTCTGGATCATCCTCAGGAGAAAGCCCCTCCGCCCAGCCCAGCGTACCCTCCAGTAGCTGCGCAAACTCAGCATCAAGGGCGTCGACCTCGTCGGGCGCGGCCTCGCGCACCAACAGGAAAGACTCAGGCTCATCCAAATCCTGAGCGGTAGGAATGAAATCCGGGTGGCGCCACAATTCCTCGCGGCCCTCCCGGCCCTTCTCCGCCTCCACGAGGGCAAAGAGCGTGGCCGCGCCACGCGAATGCCTCGGACGTAGTGTCAAGCCAATCAATGTGCCTAGCATCGCTTCTGCCGGGCCACCCGAGGCGCGGCGGCGGCGCATCATCTCGCGCAGATGATCCGCGTGCGGCAGGTAGGGGGCGCACGCGCGAGCCGTCACCGTCTCCACCCATCCCTCTACCAGGGCCAACAGGGTTTCCAGACGCTCCAAGGCGGCGGCCTGCTTGGCGGAGTGGGTCTGCGCAAACACGCCCGAGGCCATCGCCGAATCCATGGAGGTCAAGTCGCCAGGGTTCATCGAGCGCGCGGCCTCGGCAATAGCGTCGGTGTCGATAGCGATCTCTCCACTGTAGGACTCCACCGCGTGGATCAGGTCGCTGGCCAGCCAGGGCACGGAGGCGAAAAGGCGCTGGTGGGCGCACTCGCGCACGGCAAGGAATTGGAGGATCTCTTCAAAGGGGGCGTCCAGCCCGTCCGCGAAGAGCGTCACATTGTGGGGGACGAGGGCGGTCGTGCCCGTAGGCCCCAGGGGCAAGCCAATGTCGGTTGAACCGAAACACTCCTTCGCCAGGGCACTGAGAGCCTGGCCCATCTGGGTGGCAAACACCATGGAAGCAAGCTTAGGCATCATCTCTTCAGCCTGACCAAGCAAAGCCGGAATACCGCCGGGCAACATGGCTGCCATCTGCGCATCCTCCATGCCACCCAGCTCACCAAATTGCTGAGCCAGAGCATCTGAGAGGGCGCGCGCCACATTCGCCGCCACCGGCTCACAGATCCTCTTCCACGTGTCAGTCGTGTGGTCAATCCACCCCGAGCGCGTCCACGTCGCCCGCTCAACCTGGCCGGGGGAAAACTCCGTCACCGCATCCAGCCACAGGTCAGCGATCGACATCGCTTGGCGGGCGCGGGCAGCCTCGGCGGCCGTCACCACCGGGTCCCCACCCTGGTAGGTCGCCTGTTTGGCGAGGTCGTGCGCCATCGACCAGTTCACCGGGCCGGTGGAGGTGTTGAGGAGATGGCGGAATTGGCTGAGCATGGCGTCAATATTGACGTCAGGCATGCTCGCCCCGAGGGCGGCAGGATCAATGCCCTGGGCGCGCATTGAGCGCAGGGCCTCGTCGGCGGCGTCCTCGCCAAGAAACTTGCGCAAGAACTCGTGGAAGGCGGGATTCTCGTCCTCGTTGAAGGCATCGCTCATACCCTGAACTTTACTGGTTGACCCCCATCACATGCGCGCTCAAAGCTGGGCGTTCAGGTGCATGAGGAGAACAAAAGCTTCACAATGGAAGAATGTCGTACTCCTTTGATGAGCGTCCCTCAGTTCCTTATGTCGCCACTTCTGCCCCCAGCCCAGCCCTGGTCAGGCCAGGAGAAAAACGAAACTATGGCCGCTGGTGGGCCATGCTTGGCGGCATCCTTGTGGGTCTGCTCATCCTTGCAGCGGGATCCCTGCCCGCCCCCTACGTCGTGACCTCTCCCGGGCCAACCTTTGACCTCAAGCACCACGATGGGGAGCCGGAGATTATCGCCATCAGCGGACAAGACCCCACCACCGGCAGTGCCATCGCATTGGACGAGGACGAGCCCGCCAACCCTGGCCAGCTGCACATGGTGACCATCTCGGAAATTGGTGGCCCCGGCACCTACCTCACCTTCTTTGACTTGGCACGGTACTGGCTTGACGGGGTGTCTCAGATCGATAACTACTCAGACGTCTACCCCGTCGAACTCACCGCTGAAGAGGTCGAAGAATTCGCTCAGGCACAGATGACCTCCTCCCATTCAACCGCCTCTGTCGCAGCCCTGGAAGAACTCGGCTGGTCGGTGCCTGCGAAGGTGACCATCATTGATGTGGTGCCTGAAACGGACGCTGTGGGTAAGGTCAAAGAAGGTGACGAGCTCGTGTCCGTCACCACCCCTGATGGCGTCGAGCACACAATCGATACGGCCTCAGGTGTCTTTGCACTGATGGGAACCCAAGCTCCAGACACCACGCTGAAGGTTACTGTGCGTCGCGATGGCAAGCTCGTCACTGAAGAGATCGTCTCAGGGGAGAGCCCCGATGGATATGGCTCCAAGCTTGGCATCTACCTCAATACCGACATTCAAATGCCCTTGGACGTGCAGGTTCATCTTGAGGAGGTTGGTGGCCCCTCCGCAGGCATGATGTTCGCACTCAGCATCATTGACCGCCTCACCCCCGGTGACCTGACCGGTGGGGCGCGCATTGCGGGCACGGGCGCCCTTGGCTACGACGGGCGAGTCCAGCCCATCGGCGGCCTGCCCCAAAAGATCGAGGGCGCCAAACGCTCCGGTGTTGAGTGGTTCCTTGCCCCTGCCTCGAATTGCGATGAGCTGACAGAACCCCCCACCGGCATTAACGTCGTCCGCGTCGAAGACCTCAAGGAAGCTCGCGCAGCCCTTGATGCCATCGCTGAAGGACAGACAGAGAGCCTCCCCGCCTGCTACGCCAAGAACGCGGCCTGAAACCCGAGGGAGGGGAGTCCCCGCGAGGGGCGTCTGAGCGAGGGATGTACTCGCGGCGCCAGGCCCGCCGAGACTAGGCCTCTTCGGGGGCGAAGGACGCGGCGAGGGCCTCGACAAGATTGGGTACCAGCATCGAACCCTGGCCCACCTTGTCGTCGGCATCGAAAGTGCGGGCGCGCAACGCACACCAACTCTCCCCTGAACGCAGGACGCCCACTGCGAGGCGCACCTCCGTGCGCGCCGGATGGTTGGAAATGAACTCCACGGCTTCCTCCGGATCAGCGGGCGCCTCGGCCTCGACCTCGGGGGGAACAATCACGCGCTCAACGGTCAGTGCGGCGCCAGCCACCGGATCTGGCCAAGCCAAATGGCCCAACATCTCCTCCAACTCGTCCTCGGGCAGATCCTCTTGAATGATGGCAGACAGGTGTGCATCCGAACCATCCCAGCCTTCGCGAAGAGAACGCGCAATGTCATCAGGAATATCCGGCTGCGCAATGAGTTGCGCCGTCGGCACCAGCGCATACAGCGAGGGCGCGTGATCCCAACCCGCGCGTGAAGCAGCCTTCTCAATATCGACAACAACATTGGCAAGGGCCACCTGGCTGGCGGTGGGCATCAAGGAAGAATCAGACTCACTCATGCCCTAATCGTGACATGAGCGGGCACCCGCTGGCGACCCGTCCCCGCGCTCCGGAGCCAGCGCCGGGCTCAACAGGGAAGAAAAGCCCACGCGCACTAAGATGGAGGACAGGAATATTCAAGGAAGAGAGGATGACGCTGTGAGCGCCTTCCCTGGCCCCGATTCAACGCCAAAGATGCCCAAACCGCCCGCGTCGACCAACCGGCGAGGCCTCGGCCCCCTATCCATTGTCATTATGGTGCTGGGTGTTTTCGTTGGCATTGTCCTCGTCGCATCCAATGTCTGGACAGAAATCCTGTGGTTCCAGCAGATGAATGCGGCCCGCATTATCTTCACCCGATGGGGCGCCATCGCAGGGCTCTTCGTCCTGGGCTTCCTCATTGTCTTTGCCCTCACCGCAGTGACAATCAGGCTCGCCTACGCCACGCGCAAGCAAGCCTCCCGAGGGGACGTCTCCGCCAGCCTGCGCGTCTACCAGCAAGCCCTGGACTCTCTGCGCCCCATCATCCTCTGGGGTGTGCCCGCAGTGCTTGGCCTCCTCAACGGCACCGGCCTGGCAACGCACTGGCAAACGGTGTTGACCTCGGTCAATGCCACGCCTTTCGGTGAGGTTGACCCGGTCTTTGGCTGGGATATCTCCTTCTTCATCTTCATCCTGCCGATGCTTGAACTCCTCGCCTCCTTCCTGCTGCGAGCCTTCGGCATCGCCCTCATCGCCGCCGTGGTCGTCCACTACATTTACGGCAACATCGGCGCCATCCCACGCCCCCACGCCACCAAGGCCGCACGCCTGCACCTGGGCGTCCTCGCCGCACTCATCTCCGTCCTCATCGGCGCCCAATACTGGCTGGGCCGCTACGGGCTACTCACCAGGCAAGGAAAACCCGTTGATGGCGCCATGTACGCCGACATTAACGCCACCCTCCCCGCGCACTCCATCCTCGCGATCATCTCCCTGGTGGTGGCCGTCCTCTTCATCGTCGCCGCCTTTAAAGGCACCTGGCGTCTGCCCGCCGTTGGCGTGGTCGTCACCGTCGTATCCAGCCTCGTGATCGGTGGCCTCTACCCGGGCCTCATCCAACAGTTCCGCGTCACCCCGAACGCGCGTCAACTCGAATCGCCCTACATTCAGCGCAATATCGACGCCACGCTCAAGGCTTTTGGCCTCGATGACCTCGAATACACGACCTACGCGGCCCGAACGGACGCCCGACCCGGTCAGCTGAGGGAGGACTCGGAGTCGACCTCGCAAATCCGCCTCCTCGACCCGGCGGTCATCGTCCCCACGGTGCGCCAACTCCAGCAGTCCCGCCCCTACTACAGCTTCAATTCGGGCATGAAGGTTGACCGCTACACCATTGACGGTGAGCGGCGCGATACCGTCATCGCCATGCGCGAACTGGACCTCAACGGCCTGTCCCCTGAACAGCGCACCTGGGTGAACCTGCACACGGTCTACACCCACGGCTTTGGCGTGGTCGCCGCCTACGGCAATACCGTCACCGGCGATGGCCTGCCCGCCTACTGGGAGCAGTCCATCCCCTCCGTGGGGGAGATGGGCGAGTACGAGCCGCGTATCTACTTCTCGCCCTCAGCACCCCTGTACTCCATCGTCGGCGCGCCCGAAGGGGCTGAGCCTCAAGAACTCGACTACCCCGACGACAATGCTCCCGGCGGGCAGGTGTCGACCACCTTCTCTGGCAATGGCGGCCCCAGCGTGGGCAACCTGTGGAATAAGCTGCTGTACTCGGTGAAATTTGGCTCGACCGACATTTTCTTCTCCTCTCAAACGAACTCCGAGTCGCAGATCCTCTACGACCGCAACCCCTTGACGCGCGTCTCTAAGGTCGCGCCCTACCTCACCCTTGAGCAGGACGCCTACCCCGCTGTGGTGGATACGGATGACAACCCGGCCACACCAAAGCGCCTAGTGTGGGTGGTGGATGCCTACACGACCTCCAGCAACTACCCCTACGCTCAGCATCAGGCCCTGGATCAGGCCACCACCGACTCGCGTTCAACAGCAGTGGGTGACTTCGTGCAGGTCAACACCGTCAACTACATGCGCAACTCGGTCAAGGCCATCGTGGACGCCTACGACGGTTCGGTGCGCCTCTTCCAGTGGGATGAGAAGGACCCCATCCTGTCGACGTGGATGAAGATCTACCCCGACATGGTCGAACCGATCTCGAATATCTCCGGTGACCTGATGAGCCACCTGCGCTACCCCGAGGACCTGTTCAAGGTGCAGCGTGAACTGCTCACCTCCTACCACGTGCGCGAGGCAGCCGAGTTCTACACCGGCGGTGACCGCTGGCGTCTGGCGCAGGAAACCTCGACAGTCAATCAGCTGAATAAGCAGGAAGGTCAGGCAGCTCCGTCCACTGCGCAGCCGCCCTACTACCTGACCATGCAGATGCCCGGGCAAGAAAGCGCTGAGTTCTCTTTGACCTCTGTGTTTGTGCCCGGCGGTGAGTCTCGCCGTGAGGCAATGGCCGGCTTCCTCGCCGTCGATTCTGAAACGGGGAGCGAGGCTGGTAAGGTCCGCGAGGGCTACGGCAAGCTGCGTTTGATTGCGCTGCCGTCCTCAACGACCGTGCCCGGTCCCGGCCAGGTGCAAAACCTCTACGACTCCAAGGAGCAGATTGCTTCGCAGCTTAACCTGCTCAACCAGGCTGATTCGACGGTTATTCGCGGTAATCTGCTGACCTTGCCTGTGGGTGGTGGCCTGCTCTACGTGCAGCCCGTGTACGTGCAGGGCACAGGTAGTGCTTCTTACCCGGTGTTGCGTTCGGTGCTGACCTCCTTTGGTGGTCAGGTGGGCTTCGCCCCGACCCTGCAGGCCTCGTTGGATCAGACCTTTGGTGGTGACTCGGCGGCGACGATCGCCGGGGAGACGCCCAGTGATGGGGCTGACGAGGGCGCCGCGCCGCTGTCGGCTCAGGATCGCCTGAACCGTTCGTTGGTGACCGCAGCAAATGCCATGAAGGAAGCTGACGCCGCCCGTCAGAAGGGCGACTGGGCTGCCTATGGTGTTGCTCAGGAGAAGCTGGATAAGGCTCTCAAGGATGCCCTGGCTGCTCAGGACGCTTTGGGTCAGGACACCTCCGGTGTAGCTCAGGCTCCGGCAGGTGGTGCTGATGGGGCCCAGTCTGGCGCCGGTGGCGTGGGAACTGGCGGAGCCGGTTCAGGTGCCTCAGGTGGAGGTGCTAGCCCTCAATCTGGAGGCTGACCTGAGGGTTTTCCCAGATTAACTCGGGCGGTGCCCGCCAGGGGATTCCCTGGCGGGCACCGCTTTTTACCGGTGCTGTGTGCAACAATGACCGATGTCACCGTCTGAGAAGTTGAAGCTCGGCAGGGAAGTCAGTATTGTTAATCAAGCCGACGCGGGGTGGAGCAGTTCGGTAGCTCGCCGGGCTCATAACCCGGAGGTCGCAGGTTCAAATCCTGTCCCCGCTACTAGATGAAAAGCGCGACATGCTCAGCATGTCGCGCTTTTTCTTTCAACCCTCGCGGGCTGCTGTCCTATTGCCCGCCCTGTGAACCGAACCCTGTAAATCGCATTCTGCCACCCTGTTTCTCTGGATAGACTTGCCTGTACGGGCAGGGGCCAGACTGTTTACTCGGGAGTAACAGCTTGCTCGTGTGCATGAGTGATCGTGCTTTGTTGAAGTGAGCCGTCACAGCAACTCCTCCGAGTAGACATTGCCTGAGCTCAATTGCACGACTGTCGAGGTAAAGCTCTAGCTGCCTTCGAGACTCCGATAGGGCCTGCCGAGTATATGGTGATGTGGCGGATGGAAGCGTTGATGAAGCCGCGTCTGTAGGCAGCGATTGACTCTGCGTTGAAGGGATGTGATGAGAGTGCTGGGGTGGCTGAAGCGTCGACGTGAGCCGTCGAAGTATGAGCTGCTTGGACGCTATACCTACGGTCGTCGTCCGATTCGACCGGTAAGGGGAGCAGTCTCTTCCGCAGAGCCTATTCCTGATGAGTGGCGGCGCTTGCCGCTTTTGGCACCGGCTGAGCGAGTGGAGGTGATGACCTCACTCATGAGGCGAACAGTCGACGAGGTGCTGCCTCAGACGCTTGCCTACCTGGAGGAGTATTGTTCCGATGCGGAGCTGGCCGTGAGCGATGGGCGCTATTGCGTCGTCTACTCCGTGGACACCATGTCGGGTTCGACGCAGTATTACGGTGGGGGTAATCCTTTGCAGCCGTCGTGGCCTGATGAGGTTGTCGTGGGTGGAATTCGCCAGGTCCGGGGTGTGTGGGACAAGGTGCCTGAACCGTTGAAGTCCTTCTACGAGCAGACGCACGACGGGTTTTACGATTTTATGTCCCACGGTCTGGGGCTCATCGACCTGGATCAAGTGCATTGCTTGGGTGATTATGATCCGAGTGGGCCGTGGTATGAGCGCTTCTCAGGGGCGTACACGTTTTATTCCCATGTGACGGGCGGTTATTTGGCCCTTGACATTGATGGGCCGCAGCCGGGCCGGGCTGACATGTGGTGGGGTGACTCTGAGCCTGAGTTGGATGTCGACTTCTGGCGTTACTTGGACGAGCAGATAGTGGGCGGCTTCAACCCGCCATCCTGAGGCTCAGGCGACCAACGGCAGTACTCCTTCTGCGAGCTTCCTAGACGCAAGGGCCGGGAGGGATTTCTTGTCCAGGTGGTCTGTATCCGCTCCTGCGTCGAACAAGACGATGCACTCCCACATCTGTGACCTGCGCCCTTGGACGGGCTTTCCTCCGTCAAGAACCTGATCCCCAGATACGTGATTACTATTCCTGGTCAGACGCTGGTGCTGGGCCTCGACGGAATGGCGAGGCAATACGGAGGGCGCGTTGGCCGTAAGAGGGGTATTGCCGGTGAGTCTCAGTGGGAGAAGTCGACGCGTTTCAGCACCCCCTTGAAGGCGTGCCAGCGATTCGCGCTGTGACCTGAGCAAATCTGCTGCTACAAGTTATGGAGCGTTTGTTGCATTGGGTGACGCTGGCGACCTTTTGTGACGTGTATGCACGTCCCACAAGACAACAACTGTTGCATAACTGGGATTTGCGGGAGGAAGGAAAGGCCCCGTTGCGCAAAGTGGCCCGGCAGCGGTTGCTGCCGGGCCACAGTGTTGGGATCGCTACAGGTTAGCGAAGATGAGTCACGCGACGGTGACGGAGGGCAATACCGCCTGCAAGCAGGGCGAGCATCAACATCATGACGATGTGAGCGTCAACGCCGGTCTTTGCAAGCGCACCGCCAGGAGAGGCCTTGCCGCCGGTGGTAGCAGTGCCCGTTAGAGTGGGAGCACTCTTCTTCTACTCAGTTGATTCCTTCGACGGGACCTTCTCTGAAGGAGTGTTCACCTTATCGGCAGCCTTCACCGTGAAGGGAACGAAGTCGGTGCGCCCTGAGACTCGGCCAACTGCCACCAGACGATGGGCACCCACTTCGAAGTCACCGGGCACGAGCCAGGTGAAGGAGACCTTACCGTCTGCCGAGGCTACTGCGGTGCCCACCAGGGTCGGCGTGGAGAAAGCGAAGAAATCGACGGTTTCTCCGGCCTTGAATCCACTGCCCGACAGGGAGAAGTGCTGTCCAACAGCGATCTTCGTGTCAGCGACAAGCACCGACAGGGCAGGGTTCACTGCAACGGGAGCGGGATCCTGCGAAGGCCCGGAATGTGCTGGCGTGTCACCGCCCGGCTTGGGCTGTTCGCCGGGTTCGTTTCCGGAGTTTTGGTTGTTGTTGCCGGGGGCGTTTGGCCGCCGGGGTTTTCGGTGTTGGGATCACCAGAGCCTTGGTCCGTGTTACCCGCAAGGAAGGTCAGCGCATGGGCCGCATCCAGAGATCGATCGGTCATGGACAGCCCGTGAGCTGCGAAGGTGGTGACGTTGTAATGCTCTGCCGGGTTGAGCTGCCCACGAGGAACAGTCAAGACCGTGCTGAAAGCACCATCGCGGATCTCATGGGCCTGAACCCACTTGGAAACAGCGGGGCGCCCTCGAGGAGCAGAACCGATAGCGAAGTCAGAGGCCGTGTAGATGGAGACATACACGCCATAAGCCGCACCGTCACCCAAACCAGCATCACTCCCCTTCTTGCTCCGTGTCGTTGGGAGTCTGGGATCGATGACCTCACTGACAACTCCTTGGATGTTTGACATGAAAGACAACTGACATTAAAGCCAGAACTACATTATGTAGTGAGGTAAGCCGAGGCTAAATTAAATTCCCATCGGAACATGCTGTGAGGTAGTCCTACTTTCTGAAAGGAGGATCAAAGCTTGCGCACATTTGTGTCACGTCCCTCCATTGACTCAAAGGTGGGAAAGTGGTGAAGCTGGGGTGCAACTTCTCCGTAGAAAAGCAGCACCCCAGCAAGGATGAGCAGCGTGAGCCTACAGGCTCATGCCAAAGACCGGCACGCCAATCGTCAACACAGCGATCGTGATCAGGACAATGCCCGCCAAATTCAGCCACACGCCCGTGCGCACCATGTCGCCCATGGCGATGTAGCCCGAACCGTAGGCAACAGCATTCGGTGGCGTCGCCACAGGCAACATGAAGGCAAAGGTTGCTGACAGGGCCACGGGCAAGACCAACAGCATGACATTCATTGGATTCTCATTCGTAATGCCGATGCCTACGGCAACGCCGCCCATGATCGGCAAGAAAGCCGCCGCTGTCGCGGTATTCGAGGTCAATTCAGTGAGGAAGATGATCAAGGTTGCCGCCGCCGCAACGATCACCACCACCGGCAAGATGCCCAGCCCCTTGACCTGCTCGCCAATCCAGATCGACAGGCCCAGCTTGCTAAACATCGACGACAGCGACAGACCTCCACCGAAGAGTAAGAGCACGTCCCAGGGCAGCTTATTGGCACTCTTCCAGTCCAGCAGTCGGCGCCCATTGGAGTCAGCGGGAATAAGGAAGAGCGCGGTCGCGGCAATCATGGCGATGAGTGCGTCAGAGATCACGAGCTCAGCGCCAGTGGACTTCAAGATGACGGGCACGAACACCCAGGCTGCAGCGGTGAGGACGAAAATAATGCCGACGAGGCCCTCGCCGCGAGTAAGTCCGCCGAGCTCTTTCCATTGGTTGGAGATAAGTTCGCGCCCGCCGGGGATCTCGGTGACCTCGGGTTTGTAGAGGACAAAGACCATGAGCCACCATGCGAAGGCCATGAGGCTGATCGCCAGGGGAGCGCCCATGATCATCCATTGTCCAAAGCCAATATTGATGTCGTGATTTTCGGCCAGATAGGCGACAAGGAGGGCATTTGGTGGGGTGCCGATAATGGTTGCGACCGAGCCGATGGAGGCTGCGTAGGCGATGCCCAGCATGAGTGCGGTTGCAAACTTCTTGACCTTGGCGATGCCTCCCACCCGGTCGGCAACCAGTGCCATGACCGACATGCCGATGGGAAGCATTACGACGGCGGTTGCCGTATTCGACACCCACATGGACAAGAATCCTGTGGCGATCATGAAACCGAGGATGAGTTGGCGAGGCTTCGTTCCCACCAGCAGGACGACTCCGAGGGCAATGCGCCGGTGGAGATTCCACTTTTGCATAGCGAGGGCGAGCATGAAGCCGCCCATGAATAGGTAGATCGTATCCGAGGCGTAGGGGGCGGCGGTCTCCTTAAAGGTGGCGACCTGAGCTGCGGGGAAAATGACGAGGGGGAGCAGGGCGGTTGCTGCCAAGGGGATGGCTTCGGTCATCCACCAGATACCTAAGAGGACGGCTGCTGCTGCAACGGTACGCAGACCCAGGTCGGTGACGTCTTTGTATTCTTTTCCGGCGGCTTCTGCGGCTGCGCGTCCGGCCTCGTTAACCTGGTCAACGCCGCTGGTGGGGAAGAAGTAGAAGACGAGGATTGCCAGGCCGATGCCGAGGAAGATGCCGATGAGTCTGCGTCGTCGCGTTACCTTATCGGGGAGCTCTTCCTTTGTGGCTGGCGCGGTGGATTGAGAGCTTTGAGTAATAGGGATACTCATATCATGCACTCCTTTGTACATCTGGGAAGGTACTTGTGTGGCCACTGTAATAGCTTTCTTCCATTCAGTGGAAGGATTTGATGAAAATACGTCCCAGAATGCAGCGGGGAGAAAGGTGTGGGTTTCTTCCCTTATTTGGTGTTGAATTCCCGTGTGCCCCCAAGTCAAGCTGTCTGGCCTGTGTGGATGGCTTCCGAGTGGAAAGTATCTGCACGTCAGTGGGTCATCAGGGTGGCGCCAATTCTGCTGAGCTGTGTTTGCGGCAATTTATCTTCTTATATCCTCAAGAAGCTGAAAGAAATGCGTGCTGAGGTATCGTGGACACGCCTCCAGAAAGCCGCACCTATTTCCTGCAGGGGATTGTCAGTGTCGTGCGTGAAGAAAAACTTCGGCAAAAGTGCGCTCTTAACGAGGCTGGGGCCAATGATGCAGCGCCTTACTTACCTGTAGCAGCGCACGATCGGGCGAGGCTTTTAACAACCCGTTACGTGCAGCAGCAAAAGCAGGGTGTCCCATTTGGAATAGGCGCCCGGCAGTCCTTGACCGACGCATGATCGGATTCGCCCGCCGCGTCCGAAGCTGCGAGTAGCGTGCAAGCGCGGCCTCCACCGTCCCCTCCGCCTCGCCAAGGCACAGGACCAACGTCGCCGCATCCTCAATACCCTGCCCTGCGCCCTGGGCGAGGTTCGGGGTCATCGCGTGGGCGGCATCGCCCATGAGGGCGGTGCTTCCCCGCGTGTACCGGCGCAGTGGGCGGGCGAGGTCGTGAATATCGTGGCGCAAAATGTCCTCGGCTCGCGTGGCCTCAATGCACTCGCTCACGGGAGAGTGCCAGCCCTGGAAGAGGGAGAGGAGGGCAGCCTTCTCGTCCTCGTTTCGGCCACCCGCCGGGGTGGTGAGCGTAGCAAACCAGTACACGGCATCATGCGGTAGGGGAATACACCCGAAGATCTGGCCGCGTCCCAGGGCCTCGCCAGCGCAGCCCTGCAGGTCAACGGGCTGGTGGGTGACTCCCCGCCAGGCCGTGTAGCCGCTGTAATGCAGGCCGGGATCGAGGCCGAGCCGCGCGCGATTGCGGCTGTGAATCCCATCGGCCACGATCACAAGGTCCACCTCGACAGTCTCTCCCGAGGTGTTGATAGAGGGCGAGCCGTCGGCGGCGACCCGCGCGTCGACGCCGTAGCGGATGCGATCCGAGCCAAGCAGTTCGGTCAGGCGTTCGTGCAGGTCGCGCCGGTGAACGGTGCGCATGGAGGTATAGGCGGCGGCAGGCGCTTTCGTCAGCCAGGACCCGTCAGGGCGGCGTTGCCCCAGTGTCATGCTGGTCATGCAGTCAGTGGAGATTGCGCGAATCTCATCGCCGATCCCCAGGAAATCGAAGGCCTCGAAAGAGTTCCCAAAGAGGGTCAGGCCAGCGCCTGTGGTGGCGGGGGCGAAGCTGCGTTCAAAGACGGTGACCTCGTGTCCGCGCTGGTCAAGCCCGATGGCGGCGCTCAGCCCGGCAATCCCTGCTCCAATAATGCCAATGCGCATGCTCCACCGACCTTTCGTGATGCGTCGCTGATGAGCTTAGGGGATTGAGCTACGCGAGGGAAGGCTTCGCGCCCATGGCCACCGTGAGGGCTGCACAGGATCTGCGGCGGACGGGAGGTTAACGAAAAGAACGCAATTGGAGCGCTACCAGGTGCTTCACGCAAATACGGGGTGGCGGGCGTAACGTGAACAGCATGGATTGGACGCATTTTCTTTTGGGCATGATCTCCCTTGCGGTGGGCGCTCTTGTGGGGTGGTTGGCCGCGCGCGCACGCACCCCACTTGACGCTCAAGGACGCGTGGAGGTCCTGGAACAGACGCTGGCATTGACCACTCAGGAGCGCGAGCGTGAAAACGCCCAGTGGCAGGCGCGCCTGGCAGACGCTGAACGCCACCTGCAGGCCGTCCAACAGCACCACCTTGAGGAAAGTCAACGCTCTACCGGGCAATGGGCGGGACGGGTAGCCGCCCTCGAACAACAGCTCGCCGATAATGCCCAGCGTCACCTTGAAGAGCGCCGTAAGGACAATACACAATGGGCCCAGCGTCTGGATGCCTCCGAGCAGCGCTTGCGCGAGCAAGCCGCCGCCCATGCTGAAGAACTCCAGCGTCGCAGCGCTGAAGACCTCGACAATGCTGAAGAAGAACACCGTATTCTCGAGGCACTCGCCCCGGTGACCAAACACCTGGATGCGATGGCGGTCAAACTTGCCGACATGGAAAAAGCGCGTGAACAGCAGTACGGGGCGCTTGGTGAGCAGTTGGCCCGCGCTCAAGAAAATGACGAGAAGCTCCGCGCGCTCACCTCCTCGCTCAACGGTGCCCTGCGCAATAGCCGTATTCGTGGCTCCTGGGGCGAAGCCCAGCTGCGCAATATCGTCGAGGCGGCGGGTATGGTGGAGCGCGTTGATTTCGACGTGCAAGTCACCCAGCGAGGTGAGGACACCACTGGCCGCCCGGATATGCTCATTCACCTGCCGGGGGAGAAGATCATTCCTCTGGACGCCAAGGTTCCTTTCGAGGCCTACATTGAAGCCCAGAGCATTGCCGCAGGGGTCTCGCGCACGCAAGACCTCCACCGTGAAGGCCTTCTCGAGCAGCATGCCAAGGCCCTGCGCGGGCACGTTGACGATTTAGCCAAGCGTTCCTATTGGAGTGCCCTGCCCAGCAGCCCCGACTTCGTCATTGCCTTCATCCCCTCCGAAGCCCTCCTCGGAGCGGCGCTCGAAACCGACCCTGAACTGCTGAACTACGCCTTCAGTAAGAAGGTTGCCCTCGTCTCGCCTGTCAGCCTGTGGTCGGTCATGCGCTCCATTAACTACGCCTGGCAGCAGCAACTCATCACCGAGGAAGCCAAAGATCTCTTTGACCTTTCCCGCGAACTCTACGGGCGCCTGGCCACGCTTGGCACACACGCGGAAAACATGCGTAAAGCCATTGAACGCTCCGTCACCTCGTGGAATAAGTTTGCTGGATCCCTGGAAAGCCGAGTGCTCGTCACCGCCCGCAAACTCAATAGCCTTGATGAGGGCACGCTACTGAAGGCTTTGGATCCGATCGAGCAGATGCCCAATGCGCTCGGTGCCCCAGAACTAGTAGATGAGCCCGCAACGCCCGGCGCTCAAGAACTCACGGGTCCACCGAGCGCGCCTGAGGCCAGTGTCGGCCGGTTAGCCCGTGATGGCAGCGCAGAAGAGGATGCCGCCAGCTAGGCAATAGCGTGACCACGACGTTCCGATAGGCGACATGGCAGTGCGGACGGCAAAGTGTGGGTCTTAGCCTCGCACCCAGGTCGTCACCTTCCAGCGGGCATCGCCTGACACCTCACGCCATTCCATGTCTGAACGTTCGGGGTCAGGACGCCACACGGAGGGATCAATTCGGGGCGCGCGCACGAGGGGCGTATCCTCAGGCAGGCCAGCGGTCACATCCACATCCAGGTCCGTCACCACCAGCTCATCAACGATCTCCATGGCCTCGGCATACACGGCCCCGCCACCTGTCACCCAGACGACGTCCACACCATCAGCCGCAGCGCGCTGAGTGGCCACGCTCAAGGCCTCACCCAGGGAATGGACAACCACGGCGCCCTCGGCCACATAGTCACGCGAGCGGGTAATGACAATATTCAGGCGGCCCGGCAGTGCCCCACCCAAAGCCTCCCACGAGGCGCGGCCCATAATAATCGGCGCCCCCATCGTCGTCTTCTTAAAGTGGGCGAAATCGGCCGGAACATGCCAGCACATATCCGTGCCCGTGCCCAAGACTCCCGTGCGGTCCTGAGCCCAAATACTTGCAACAATCACACTGCCACCGGAGCCTTAATCGTGGGGTGGTGCTCGTAACCGTCCACCACAACATCTTCAAAATCGTAGTCAAACATGGACGCTGCCTTGCGTAGCGCCAAGGTGGGGAAGGGGTAGGGATCGCGTGAGAGCTGCTCGCGCACCTGCTCCATATGGTTGGAGTAAATGTGGCAATCCCCGCCCGTCCACACAAAGTCACCGACCTCCAGGCCAGCCTGCTGAGCAAACATGTGGGTCAGCAGGGAGTAGGAGGCAATATTAAAGGGCACGCCCAAGAACATGTCGGCACTGCGCTGATACAACTGCAGGCTCAAACGCCCATCAGCTACATGCAGCTGGAAGAACGCATGGCAGGGTTCCAGAGCCATCTGCGGCAGGGCGCCGACATTCCACGCTGACACCAGCATACGGCGCGAATCCGGGTTCGTTCGCAAAGTCTCGAGCACCTGCGAAATCTGATCGATGGAGTGCCCATTGGCATCCATCCATGATCGCCACTGCACTCCGTACACCGGGCCCAGATTGCCGTCCTCGTCAGCCCACTCATTCCAAATACGGATGCCATTGTCCTGCAGCCACCGCACATTGGAATCCCCTCGCAGGAACCACAGGAGTTCACCCACGATGGACTTCATATGGACGCGCTTGGTGGTGATCAGCGGAAAACCCTTCGACAGGTCGTAGCGCAGCTGCGCGCCAAAGAGCGAGGTCGTGCCCGTACCCGTGCGGTCACCCTTGGGGGTTCCTTCGCGAAGGATGCGTTCTAATAGGTCCTCGTATTGACGGTCAATGACGGTCACAGTGGTCTCCTCTACTTCGCGCACGTGCGCGCACGGCGCGCATCCTCATACGCGCAGCCGTACCCTCCCAGCCTAGCAACGATGAGGGGCGCGACCCCTACGGTCACGCCCCTCGATCAGAAGTGTCTCAGTAGGCAGCCAGCCTCACTCTGCGACCTGCTCAGAGGTGAAGACGTGAGTGTACGGGGTGGCCTTCGCGAGGGTGTGGGCGATGGTGCAGTTGCGATTGATTGCGCCCTCTGCGCGGCGCAGCAGCGCAGCCTTTTCGTCCTCACTGAGGGAGGACATGTCCTGGATGAGCTCCACGGTGAAGGACTCGAACTGGTCGGCGTCCTCGTTGTATTCACCGCCAACGGTGGTGATCTGCGCGAAATCTTCACCGAGGGCACCTTGCATGCGCACGTCAGAGGACATGGCGTTGCAGCCAGCCAAGGCGAGCTTGAGCAGGTCACCGGGGGAGAATTCACCTTCGCCAGAGCCGATGGCAACCTCGGCGCCGCGAGCATTACGAGCGACATAGCGGCGGGTGCCAACACGTTCCAAGTACAGCATTGCCATAAGAACTCCTCAAAAGTGTCTGTGATGATGGCAGAAAACTCAGCACCTGAAGGTGCAGGTGGAGCAAAATCCTACTCCGCTTGCTCCAGCCAGCGCTCGGCGAATTCTTCTTCCTTGCGGGCAAAAAGAGCCATCTGCTCTTCCAGCTTCTGCTCGATACGTCCACCCAGGAAGGGGATCGACACCGTCAATTCCCCCGTGATTGTGCGGCGCGTGACCCCATCGTCTTCAACGCACAGCGACTGAGAGGACATGCGAATGGGCAGTCCTGGGAAATCGCCCACACCCTCGCCGGACAGGGTCTGGTCTGAGGCCATCTCCCATGTTTCCGTGAGGGTAATAACAGTGTCTGAAGGGACGAAACGGTTTGCGGGCTCGGGAAGCAACGTGGCATCCACGGGCACGCGGGACACGATCGCGCGAGGGTTGGCGCGGTCAGCCTCGACCTGCGCATTGACTCGGGCGGCAGCGAAACGTCCGCGCGTGTAGTCGACGTTGGTGAGCATCTTCTCAACGGCGGCGATGGGGGCGGGGTAGGTGATGGTGTGCTCGAAACGCATGGGAACTCCGGGGAAAGTGGGTGGACATTCTTCACTGCGGGCGAGGCCCTACTACAGTGGGGCTATGCGTAGTCTGAAGCAACTGGTCGAGAGTGCCACGGCAAAACCACTGCCCGAAGAAGATCTTAACTGGCTTCACCTTCTTCTTGCCGACTGGCAGGTGCTTGCTGACCTTGCGGCAGCTGACCTTGTTTTGTGGGTGCCGACGGACCAGGGGCGTTTTATTGCGATCGCGCACTGCCGTCCGGGTACGTCCTCGACGGTTCATGTGGATGACATTATTGGCCTCTACCTTCCTTCCGCGCGTGAGGCGGCCTTGCGTGAGGCCATGGAGACGGGCGAGGTGATCCGCTCGGCGACGGCCCGCTGGGCAGGTACGTACACTGTCAGTGAGGTGTGCGTGCCCGTTTATCGAGGTGGTCGCGTGATTGCGGTCATTACGCGGGAGACGAATATTGCCTCGCCGCGTTTGGCGACCGGCTTTGAGCAGTGGGGGCAGCGTGCTTCCGATCAACTGTGCGCGATGATCGCCCGGGGCGAGTACCCCTATGATTCGACTCCGGCGACGGCTGTCAGTGGCGCTCCGCGTGTGAGTGACGGCGTCATTGTCATTGACCGTGAGGGCGTCATTTTGCATCGCACGCCCCCGGCGGTGTCGTGTATGCGCCGTCTGGGTATTCGCCATTCCATGACGGGCAGGATCCTTGCTGAAGAGATCACCGATGTCATGATTGACTCCCCGACGGTGGATGAGGGGACGCCTCTGGTCATTATGGGCAGGGCGTCGTGGACCACCGAGATTGCCGCTCATTCCTCGTCCATTACGATGCGTGCCCTGCCACTCCTTGAGGATGGGCATCGCGTGGGGGCCGTCATTTTGACCCGTGACGTGTCAGAAAAGCGCCTCCATGAGCAAGAGCTCATTACGAAGGACGCGACCATTCGGGAAATCCACCACCGCGTGAAGAACAATCTTCAGCGCGTGTCGGCGCTGCTGCGCCTCCAGTCGCGTCGCTCCGATCAGGAGGCCGTCAAGGTTGCTTTGGCTGAGGCTGAGCGCCGTGTGCAGGCTATCGCTACCGTGCACGAGGCTCTGTCGCAAAACGTTGACGAGAGCGTGAATTTTGACGAGGTCCTGCGGTCGATCCTGCGCATGGTGGGCGCGGTCTCGTCAACGGATCACGCGGTGGAGGTCATTACCACCGGGAGTTTCGGTAGCCTGGGCGCCGATCATGCGCAGGCTCTGGCGACTATCCTGAACGAGCTGGTGGCGAATTCGATTGAGCATGGTCTGAAGGATCGCGATGGCACGGTGTGGGTGGACGCCGAACGCATTAACGGCTCTTTGGTGATCACTGTTGCGGATAATGGCGTGGGTTTTGAGCCGGGCACGCCGATGTCGGGCTTGGGTACCCAGATTGTCAATCAGATGGTGCGCGGTGAATTGCGTGGCACGATCGAGTGGGATCTGCGTCCTGAGGGTGGCACGATTGTCACCTTGCGTGTGCGTGATGGGCATGCGTGAGCCATTGCGGCGGTACGGCGCGTAAAGACACCTGTGGGCCTGCATCGTGCGTTATGCACGTGATGCAGGCCCACAGGTGAAAAGGGCTCACCCTGTTTCAGGAGGCGCGACGGGCGCGAGCGGTGCGGCGCTTGAGAGAGCGACGTTCTTCTTCGCTCATGCCACCCCAGACTCCTGAATCCTGGTTGTTCTCGATTGCCCATTGCAGGCAGACTGCCTTGACGGAGCAGGTATTGCATACGGCTTTCGCTTCAGCAGCCTGTGCAACGGCAGGTCCGGTATTCCCAATGGGGAAAAAGAGTTCAGGGTCGACGCTCAGGCAGGCCGCTTCACTCCGCCAGTCCATGGTGGTGTACTCCGTTCACACAATGAAGTCTCTGTCGATGGGACAGATTCTCGGTAAGAGGCAAAAACAACTAGCGTCAAGTCTTGTCTATTCAAGCGGGCCAGGCAATAGCAATGAGAAGGAAAATGAAGGTCAGCGGTGTGTAAATCGTCACGTTAGGCAGGTGGTGGTGAAACGCACCTCATCGTGGCATTTTATCTTCAACAAGAAGGCAACGTTCGAGTATTCCGTGGTGCCAGATGATGCCGCTGCGGGCGTCTCGGCACGGGCGCGCGATCCAGGGGTGAGCCCCTCCTGCTTTCATCGCCAACGCCCGGCTGACCTCCTCTCGTGGAGCTAAGGCGATAATGACCGGCGAGGTCGAAGCCGCCAGCTGCGTCCACTGCTGCACAGGAAGGATTGTGGGTCCTTCCTCCTCATTCCTTAGGAGGCCAAGGGCTTCAGCGTGGGCGTTGGCGCCGTCGCCAATGAGGGTGATGTCCTCGGCGGCAGGAAGGCTGATTGTTTCGAGGGGTGCTCCGATGAGCAGTTGCGCTCGCGGCTTGGGTGGCCGTGTTGATCTCTCTGGCGAGGTGCTCGCCCCCTCTTCCGTTGGGCAATCCCCCTCGCTCCGACCGTGGTGGCCGTCAGAGGCGTCGAGTTCGCTACGCATGGGGGAGCGGACGCGCCAGGCTGCGGGGGCGTGCGTGGCTGCGGGGGCGTGAGTGGGCGTTGGGGTGTGCGCGGTTGCTGGGGTCGAGGTGGTGGCTGAGTGTTCCTCGGCCGCACGGTGCGTGAGGAATAGGGGATACAGGCTGAGGGGGAGTTGCACCTGGGGCCAGGATTGGCCCTCAACGCTGAGGGGGTGGTCGGTGGCAGCCTCGGGGGCACTAAGGAGCAGGGCGCGCCCGGGGAGAGCCTCGGTGGGGTGTGCGCGCGTCGCGCCAATGCGTTGGAGTTCATGGTCGTGATGGGCGATGAGCAGGCGGTAGCTCATGACGCCGCTTTCGCGATCCCAGAGACTGGGCTGTTCAGGATGGCCGATGACGAGGGTGAGGCCGTGGCCGTGGCCGTGGGCGCTGTGGAGCATCTGATTCCACAGGCTGTGGGCGGCGGCGGTGCCGATGTCTCGTTCAAGGGCGCGCAGGAGGGCGGGCTGGTCTTCAATGGCGATGATGCTGGGGCCGTGGGCCTCAGCCTCGTGGAGGAGGTGGGCGATGCTGACGCCGTCCTCCACAGGCAGAAGGCTGGCGGGGCGAGCGTGGGCATTGCGGGTGCGGGACGACTGGCTAGAGCCCGCTGCCTCAGCGTCAGCTGCGCCCCTCCACAGGGAGGGGTCGACGCTGCACACGTGGAGAGGCCTGCCCATCTCGGCGGCGATTGCGCTGGCCAGGGCCCTGACAGCGGCGGCGATGGAGGCGCTATTGCGGCGTGAGCCTTCGATGCGGATATGCCCGCCCACCCAGCGCAGGGGAGAGTGCAGGCCTTGCGCGATACCGTCAACGAGGCCGATGCCGATACCCTCCTCAGCGGAGGAAAGAGCAACCTCGCTCCAGGGCAGGTCCTCGGGGAGATCCTTGGCCCACAGCGGTGGCGTCCCAGCGGACAGGGGCGTGCAGGAGTGATGCCAGTGCTCGGAAAGGCCGTCAATGACACGACCAGGGTGAGGAATCCACGCGCATTGGATCTCCCCCTGATCGGAGAGGATCGCCCTGCCGGGGATGCGGGGTAGCTGCGCGGCAGCTGAACTGTGGATGAGCAGCTGTGAGGCGGATTCCTCTCGGCAGCGCAGGGCAAGGCGCAGGTCAATATTGGCCAGGAGTCCAGGGGTGAGGGCCTGATCGGGGCGCTGTGTAGCCAGCAGAATATGCAGTCCCAAGGAGCGCCCCTGCGCGGCCATGCTCATGAGCAGCTGGAAGGCTTCGGGGTGCTGGGCGGACAGGGCCGTGAACTCATCGCAGGCCAGGAGGACGCGCGGTGGAGCAGGGTGGGGGTAGGCGCCAGCGAGGGCGGCAGCCTCCCACTGGGCGAGGTCACTAAATCCGGCCTGGGCGAGGTCGTGTTCGCGTTGGCGCAGGAGGGTGCGCACACCCACGAGGGCGCGCTCGGTGCGGGAGGGGTGAAGGTCGGTCAGAGTGGCCTCGACATGGGGCAGTCCCGCGAGGGCCGCAAAGGTGGCACCCCCTTTGTAATCAATGAGGACCATCCGCAGCTGGGCTGGGGAGTAGCGCGCTGCCAAGCCAATAATCCAGGTCAGCAGGGCAACGGACTTGCCCGATCCGGTGGTTCCGACGATGACCGCGTGGGGGCCGTGGGCAACCATATCCACTGTCACAGGCCCCGCAGCGCCTAGCCCAAGACCGATGGAGAGGCTGCCCGTGGGGTTGGGCTCATCGGGGCGCTCAAGGAATCCTAGAGAGTGCGCCTCCACACTGTCGGGCAGGAGTCCTGCCCCGTGGGTGTCTGCTTCGCTGCGGAAACACTGCTCGATCCACGTCCAGGACACTGCGGCCGCAGCGGGCAGGGGGTAGTCCCACCATGCGCCGAGGTCATCTAGGTCGCGGGCAACGCCAATATGCGCAATATCTGGGGCCAGGTGATCTGCGCAGAAGGGGCAGTGGGCGGAAGCAAGAAGATGCACAGTTCGAGCGCCATTCCCGCAGATCAAAAGGTGCGGGTGTGGTGTCGCTTCGGCGCTGGCGAATGGGCGGGAGGCAAAGAAATCCTCGCAGGCCGGGTCGACACTGATGGTGCATCCGCCCGAGGGGAGGCTCGCAAAAGCTGCGAGATAGAGGGCATACGGTAGCGGATCCGCGCCGTGGACCGCCGGATAGTGCGAGGAAAGAGCCGACTGTGTTCCTCGGGAGGAGGATGTTGGGGCGGTGGCCTCGTTCCACAGGTCCACAACGAGGCTCCCGCTGCCACGCCCGAAGTGCGCCACTGCCTCCGAGGTGCGACTCGCCTTGCCCGAGGCGCCCGTCAGCACTCGTAGGGGCAAGATCAGCGCGCCCGAGAGGGGAGTGTGGGGCAACGAAGTGTGAGGGAGCGAGGTGTGGGGAAGCACCTGCCCCGAGGCATGCGCTTCCTTATGGGCCAGGGTAAGGAGCACTGCCGCCGGGTCCTTCCACAGGCGCTCATTCGCCCGCGTCGGAGTGCCACGCCTCCTGCGCCACCAGAGCGCGCTCGCAATAAGGACCATCACCACTACAACACTTCCTGGCACAACTACCCATAGCCACGAGCTCTCCTCAGACGAGGTCCCCCAAAAGCCCAGGACGCGGCGTAGCGTAAGGATCAAGGACGCAAGAAGCATGAACGCTCCCACGAAAGGCATGACCCTCATACCTGATCGCGAACCTTCTGGAGTTGGGGCGCTCGGCAGAGGAAAGAGCCTTGGACGCCCTCGTAGCTCCCAGCGTGACGCCCCCACCTCAAGGGCGTGCCCGCCTCTAGCACGACGAGGGCGACGCGGCACTAAAGCCCGGCGGCCCCAGCGGCCTCGGAGCGCACTGCCATTGACTGATCCCAGATCATGCAGGCGCACCCCCTCTTTTTCGGGACGAAGCAGCAGGTGCTCCCGGGAGATCAGAGGGTCGGTGACCGCCGGGCAGGTCCGCCCGAAGGTGACACGCGCGTGGGAAGAGGGGGAGGGCAGGGCAAGGACCGCACCTCGATCTGGCCCGTACACGCACGCCAAATGCCACGAGGCCGACAGGGCATCGCGAGGAGCTTGAGCGTTATCAGGAGCCGGAAAAGCGTTCACCCTTCCAGTCTTGCCGCACAAGCGCGGGAAAAGAAACGCACAAGCAAAGCTGTGGATAACTCCAGTGGAAGCGTCCCCGCGGGGCGGAGAGGGATCTCTCCACCCGGCGGGGACATGCGTTCACGCGCAAGGTGACACAATGGATCCCATGCATGCTGACGCTTTTGATTTTGATGCTCTTGCCGCCGACAGCCCCCACCAGCAGGCCCCGCTGCCTGAGGAAGCCCGCCGTCAGCACGCCGAACTGAGCATGCAGATTGAGCGCCTACGCCACGAGTACTACGACGCGCTCGCGGCCTCGGATGGCGCCGAGGTGGAGCTTTCCGAATCGGATGCCGCCTACGACGCCCTCTTTGAGGACCTCAAGCAGCTTGAAGAGCAATTCCCCGCCCTCATCACCCCCGCCTCCCCGACGCAGACGGTGGGTGGTTCGCGGACCAATACCTT
>NZ_CAHJXR010000012.1 GCF_903645355.1 Schaalia sp. Marseille-Q2122
GGTCCCCCACGAGATCCCCATGCTCAGCCTCGATGACGTGTTCAGCGTGGCTGAAACCCACCAATGGTATGACCGTTGTCGCAATGGTCTGGGCGTGGATAATCCGCAGGTCTGTGCTGAGGTCAAGGTTGACGGGCTTGCTATCTCCATCCTCTACGTTGATGGCGTGCTCACGCGCGCCGCGACGCGCGGCGATGGGCGCGTCGGTGAGGACGTCACCGCCAACGTGCGGACGATCAACAACGTGCCCCACCGCCTGAGCGGGCAGGCAATCCCGCGTCGTATCGAGGTCCGCGGCGAGGTGTTCTTCCCGACCGCCGACTTTGAGGCGTATAACGCCGCCCGCGCAGAAAATGGCGAAAAAACCTTCGTCAACGCCCGTAATGCTGCTGCTGGTTCGCTCCGCCAAAAGGACTCGACTGAGACCGCGAAGCGACCGCTGGCGATGGTGTGTCACGGTATTGGCATCTACGAGGCGGCCGCCGATGCCCCCGAGGCGTCCATCCTCCCTGATTCCCAGCACGCCTGGTATGAGCTGCTGGCAGGCTGGGGGCTACCGACCTCGCCCTACACGCGCCTGATCTCCTCACATGCTGAGATCGACGAGGTCATCGACTATTACGGCGCGCACCGTCACGAGCTCTCCCACGAGATCGACGGCATGGTCTTCAAGATTGACTCGCGCCAGTACCAGGCCTCACTGGGCACGACCTCGCGCGCCCCGCGCTGGGCGGCCGCCTACAAGTACCCGCCGGTGGAGGTCCACACGCGTCTGCTCGACATTCGTACCCAGGTCGGGAGAACCGGCCGCGTCACCCCCTATGCGGTGATGGAAAAGGTCCTGGTCGCGGGTTCTCATGTGTCCTCAGCGACCCTGCACAATCAAGACGAGGTCAAGCGTAAGGGCGTGCTCATTGGCGACATGGTGATCCTGCGCAAAGCCGGTGATGTCATCCCTGAAATCCTCGGCCCGGTGGAAAAACTCCGCGACGGTTCCGAACGGGAGTTCGTCATGCCGACGCATTGTCCCTCCTGCGGCGCGGAATTGGCGCCCGCGAAGGATGGGGATGTGGATGTGCGCTGCCCGAATCAGGCCCATTGTCCGGCGCAGATCACTCAGCGCCTCACCTTCTTGGGTGGCCGTTCGGCCTTTGACATTGAGGGCTTGGGTGAAGAAGCAGCCCTGGCATTGACTCAGCCTGAACTCAATCGTTCCGAGGTGATCTCCGCCCTCGTCGGCGGGGAACCGGTACTGCTGGCTGCCACGGAAACCGACGACCTGCCACCCCTCGTACAGTTGAGTGCCGAGGACCTGGCCAGCCACCACCACAGTGAACTGGCGGCCCTGGCTGAGGCCCTCCTGCCCTCGGCGCAGACGCCGGTGCTGTCCTCGGAAGCCGATATTTTTGACCTGCAGGCCGAGGACGTGCGCGACCTCTACGTGTGGAAACGCGCTGCTTTCCCCCAAGCCCTGCGCGAGCATTACGGGGTGGAGGAGTCCTGGCGCCTCGTGCGGGCTTTCTGGTCCACAGGGCGTCGTCTGAAGGATGAGAGTGGTTTCCGGAAGAACCAAGAAACCCGCCCGTCTAAAGACATGCTCACCATGCTTGACGAGCTCAACAAGGCCAAGACTCAGCCCCTGTGGCGGGTCCTCAATGCCCTGTCTATCCGCCACGTTGGCCCGACTTCCGCTCAAGCTTTGGCGGACTACTTCGTTTCTCTTGATGCTATCCGTGAAGCCTCGGTGGCAGAGCTCGCCGAGGTCGAGGGGGTGGGCCAGATCGTTGCCCAATCCGTTCACGATTGGTTCGGAGTGGACTGGCATCAGGAGATCGTTCGCCGCTGGGCGGCCTCGGGCGTGCGCATGGCTGATGAGGAAAAAGAAGCCCTTGAACAAACCCTGGCCGGGCTCACTATTGTTGTCTCCGGCTCCATGCCCGGCTATGACCGCGAGGGCGCCAAGGCTGCGATTATTGCGCGCGGGGCGAAGGCTGCGGGGTCGGTGTCGAAGAAGACCTCGCTGCTGGTGGCCGGGCCAGGAGCGGGTTCAAAGCTCGCCAAGGCCGAAGCCCTGGGCGTTCCAGTGGTCGATGAGAATGCCTTTGACACCCTGCTTGAGCAGGGGCTAGAGGCCGTGCTCGCCAAATAAGGCGCAGGAGCCTTGGGGACGAGCGCCCACCCACACACCCAAGGAGGGGCGCGCGTCGCCCTCGTCCTTCGGGCATGTCACGCGGGTGCCGACACGCACTTAGACGATGACGCGGAAGGGCTGGAGGAGATTTTCCAGCACGCGCGTCATCACTGAACGCTCATCCCACTCATCGATGGTGAGTTTGCGCGCGGTGGTGAGGTCATTGGCAAAGATTGCTTCCATCTGAGCGGCAAGCTCACGCGAATGGAACTGCATATTGACCTCGAAGTTGCCGAGCATGGACAGGCGGTCAATGTTCGCCGTACCAATCGTTGACCACATGCCATCAACGGTCATTGTCTTGGAGTGGACCATCGCGTGACGGTAGAGCCAGATCTCCACGCCTTCACGTAGCAGTTCCCCGTAGTAGGGGCGTGCCACCCAGTCGGCCATGATGTGGTTGGAAAACTCGGGGATGAGCACCTGGACGCGCACGCCTCGCCGCACGGCGTTGACCAGAGCCTGGAGGATCTCCCGGTCGGGAATGAAGTAGGCCGAGGTAATCATAATGTGGTTCGTCGCCCGATCCATGGCGTCAATGTAGAGGCCGCGCACGGGGTAGAGCAGACGGTAGGGCAGGTTGAATGCGGCGGTAATCGTCGAATTCCAGGCTTTCGCGCCTCGGTCGGGAAGGGAGGGCTGGCGGCGGTTCTTGAAGTGGTTCCAAAAATCCGCAAAACCGTTTTCCAACTCCCACACGGCTGGGCCGATGACGCGCACATGCGTGTCACGCCACTCGTAGCCGAAGGGGTCGCCAATGTTGTAGCCGCCTACGAATCCCACCGAGGAATCCACCACGAGGATCTTGCGGTGATCGCGCCCGGTCTTGCGCATATTGAGCGTGAACATGCCCGAGCGAATCTCCGGGAAACGCAGCACATGCAAAGTAGGCAGAGCGGGGAAGAGGTAGAAACTGGGCGCCTGGTTGAGCACGGCGAAGCCGTCATAAATGGCGTAGACCTTCACGCCCCTGCGCGCTGCGGCAACGAGGGCAGACTTGAAACGCTGGCCTGTTTCATCGGATCGCCAAATGAAGGACTCAAAGTAGATGGTGTCGGTGGCGTTATTAATGGCCTCCAACATGTCGGCATACAGGGAGGTGCCTTCGGTGTAGATGCGCACCTCGTTGTTGTGTACTCGCGTGTCCGAGGGCGGCAGGGTGGGGAAGCCTCGTAAGCCGCCGGGCACGCGGCGTCGACGCATGCGGTCAATGGCGTGCACGGTGACGACGGCCGCAGCTTGGGCGACGGCCATGCTCACCCCTGCTTTCTTTAGCAGCGACCAGCCATTGTCGGCGTTCAGCGAGGTCCAGGAGCGTCGAGGCATAGAACAAGCCTAAAGGGTGACGGGTGAAAAAGACGGGAAGTGGCAAGGAACGCCAGAGGATATGTGCTTGGGCCTCACCAGTGTGGGTAGACTTGGCCCCATGTCACGCATCAGTACTGACGAGGTCGCCCGCGTTGCCGGTCTGGCCCGAATCGCCCTTACGCCGGAGGAGATTGAAAGAATCGCCGGCGAACTTGACGTTATCGCTACCTCCGTTGCGAAGGTCTCTGAAGTTGCCACTCCGGATGTGCCTGCAACCTCCCACCCTCTGCCGCTGACGAATGTGTGGCGTGAGGATGTGGTGGGCCAGACCCTGGACCGCGACGAAGTGATGGCTAAGGCTCCCGCTCATGAGGATGGGATGTTCCTGGTGCCCCAGATCTTGGAGGAAGACTGATGAAGGAAATGCTGCGTAAGTCCGCCGTTGAGCTGGCAGCTATGCTGGCCGCCGGTGAGATCACTTCCGTGGAACTGACCTCCGCCTGCCTGGATCGCATTGATGCCCTCAACCCCCGCGTCAACGCTTTCCTCTACGTGGATCGCGGGGGCGCCCTCGCAACCGCCGCCGAGGTCGATCGCCGTCGCGCTGCCGGTGAGGAGCTCCACCCCTTGGCTGGTGTGCCTATCGCCCTGAAGGACAATATGGTCTCTCGCGGCATGCCCACCACCTGCGCTTCGAAGATTCTCGAAGGCTGGGAGCCCCCCTACGATGCGACCGTTGTGGAGCGCATTAAGGCTGCTGGCCTACCCATCGTGGGTAAGACCAATATGGATGAGTTCGCGATGGGTTCCTCCACCGAGCACTCCGCCTACGGCCCGACCCTCAACCCGTGGGATACCGGCCGTATTCCCGGCGGTTCGGGTGGCGGCTCGGCTGCTGCCGTCTCGGCGTTCATGGTGCCCCTGGCCCTGGGGTCGGATACGGGTGGCTCCATCCGTCAGCCCGGCGCTGTCACCGGCACCGTGGGCGCTAAGCCCACCTACGGTGCGGTGTCCCGCTACGGCCTGGTGGCTATGGCCTCTTCCCTCGATCAGATTGGTCCCGTGACCCGCACGGTCGCTGACGCCGCTGCGCTGACTGAACTGATTGGCGGGCACGATCCCCTCGATTCGACCTCCCTCACCGACGAGGTTCCTGCTCTGCGTGCCGCCACTGACGCCGTCCACGAGGCTGGCACCGTCAAGGGTCTGCGCGTGGGTGTGGTTCGCGAGCTCACCGGCGAGGGCTACCAGGCTGAGGTGCAGGCCGCCTTCGATGCTACCGTCGCCCAGCTGCGCGAGGCTGGGGCGGAGATCGTTGAGGTTTCCTGCCCCTCCTTCGAGTACGCCCTCTCGGCCTACTACCTCATTATGCCGGCCGAGGTGTCCTCGAACCTGGCTCGCTTTGACGGTATGCGTTACGGCATCCGCGTTGAGCCCACTGAGGGCCCGGTGACCGCTGAGCGCGTCATGGCTGCTACCCGCGAGGCTGGCTTTGGCGACGAGGTTAAGCGCCGCATTATCCTTGGTACGCACGTTCTGTCTGCCGGATACTACGACGCCTACTACGGCTCGGCCCAGAAGGTCCGCACCCTCATCCAGCGCGACTTTGACCGCGTCTTTGAAGAGGTTGACGTCCTCGTGTCGCCCACCGCTCCGACGGTGGCCTTCGAGTTCGGTTCGAAGATGGATGACCCGATGGCGATGTACCTCAACGACATTGCCACTATTCCGGCTAACCTCGCTGGCGTGCCCGCCATGTCGGTGCCTAACGCTGTGGCTGATGGCCTGCCCATCGGCTTCCAGATCATTGCCCCGGCTCGCGGCGACCTGAAGATGTACGAGGTTGCTCAGCTGGTAGAAGACCTCAGCGGCGACATTGCTGGCCAGTGCCCTGCTCAGACCTGGGAGGAAAACTGATGACTGACCTGATGGACTACGCAGACGCTGTTGCCACCTTCGACCCGGTCCTTGGTATTGAGGTCCACGTTGAGCTAGGCACCGCCACCAAGATGTTCGACGCCGCCCCCAACGCTTTTGGCGGCGACCCGAACACCTACGTCACTCCCGTGTCCTTGGGCCTGCCCGGCTCCCTGCCTGTGGTCAACCGGAAGGCCGTGGAGTACGCGATCACCATTGGCCTGGCTCTGAACTGCACAATCGCAGAATACTGCCGTTTTGCGCGTAAGAACTACTTCTACCCGGACCTGACGAAGGCCTTCCAGACCTCCCAGTACGACGAGCCCATCGCCTATGACGGCTGGGTGGATGTCGAGCTGGAGGATGGCACGCTCTTCCGCGTGGAGATTGAGCGCGCCCACATGGAAGAAGACGCCGGTAAGAACAACCACGTGGGTGGTTCGGATGGTCGTATCCACGGCGCCGACTACTCCCTGGTGGACTACAACCGCGCTGGCGTGCCCCTCGTGGAGATCGTCACCCGCCCCATCACCGGAGCAGGAGACCGCGCCCCCGAGGTGGCTCGCGCCTACGTCCAGACCCTGCGTGACATCTTCCGCGCCCTAGACGTGTCCGAGGCTCGCATGGAACGCGGCAATGTCCGCGCCGACATTAACGTCTCCTTGCGCCCCACCCCCGAGTCCCCTCTGGGCGTGCGTTCGGAGACGAAGAACGTCAACTCCTTCCGCGGTATTGAGCGCGCCGTGCGCTTTGAGATCCAGCGCCAGGCCGGCATCCTCGCTGAGGGGGGCACCGTTGTCCAGGAGACCCGCCACTTCCACGAGGAGGACGGGTCGACCTCGCCGGGCCGTGAAAAGTCCGATGCTGAGGATTACCGCTACTTCCCCGAGCCTGACCTTGTTCCCGTTGCTCCCTCGCGCGAGTGGGTGGAGGAACTGCGCGCTGGCCTGCCTGAACTGCCGGTGGCGCGCCGTCGCCGCCTGCGCGCCGAGTGGGACTTCTCTGACCTGGAGATGCGCGACGTGGTCAACGCTGATGCCCTTGATCTGATCGAGGCCACCGTTGCCGCTGGCGTGAGCCCAGCATCGGCACGTAAGTGGTGGATGGGTGAGCTGTCCCGCCGAGCCAAAGAAACTGAGGTTGCTCTGGCTGACATGGCGGTCACTCCCGCGCAGATCGCTGAGCTGCAGTCCTTGGTGGATTCAGGTCGCCTGACCGACAAGCTCGCCCGCGAGGTTCTTGAGGGCGTTCTGGCTGGCGAGGGCGACCCCACCGCCGTCGTTGAGGCCCGTGGCCTTGAGGTCGTCTCTGATGAGGGCGCATTGACTGCCGCCGTTCAGGAAGCACTTGATGCCAACCCCGACATTGTCGAGAAGATCAAGGCTGGCAAGGTGCAGGCCGCCGGTGCCCTGGTGGGCGCGGTGATGAAGGCCACCCGTGGTCAGGCTGACGCTGCTCGCGTGCGTGAACTCATTATGGAGATCGTCGGCGCCTGAGTAGGCGAGAAGCCTCGATGAGGGCTTGTGGTACTGCCCCTCACTGCGGATGTTCCGTGGTGAGGGGCAGTGCTGTTTCTAGGGGTTGGTGCAGCATCGTGGTGCAGCGTGGTGTGCGTGCGGCTTAGGCTCTTGCGGGGGAGTCGGAGGCGGGGCCGAGTGCCGAAATGGGCGGCAGCATGCCGCCCATTTCGGCGGGCAGGCGCACCATGCGGCCGTCCTCTACCACGGTGATGCCCAGCCAGCGCCAGGCGCCGTCGGAGGCGCCCAGGATCTCCTGAGTGGCACCGTCGCGGACAACCATCTCCCCTTCTGGCAGGAATTCGATCTGGGTGCCGATTTGCTTGCCGGTTGTGGTATCCCAGGTGCGGACGATGGCATCTTCGCTGATGGTGAGGAGGGTGGTGCCGTCGGGGCTGTAGGCGCCAGATAGCACCCAGTTGGTGTGGCCGGTGAGGGTGTGGAGTGCCTGGCCGGTTGTGGCATCCCAGATGCGGGCGGTGTTGTCGTCGCTGGTGGTGAGGATGGTGGTGCCGTCGGGGCTGTAGACGCCAGATAGCACCCAGTTGGTGTGGCCGGTGAGGGTGTGGAGTGTTTGGCCGGTGTGGGTGTCCCAGATGCGGGCGGTGTAGTCGTAGCTGGTGGTGAGGATGGTGGTGCCGTCGGGGCTGTAGGCACCAAAGCGCACCGGGCTGGTATGGCCGGTGAGGGTGTGGATGGTTTGGCCGGTTGTGGTGTCCCAGATGCGGGCGGTCTTGTCGTAGCT